>CAWEUJ010000006.1:0-45227 GCA_963812205.1 uncultured Actinomycetes bacterium | reverse complement strand
AAATCCTGCCCCCGCCACCAACGAAAATGCAGTGAGGCCCGGTGCGAAAGCGCCGGGCCTTCTGCGTGTGGTGCCAAAATTGGTGCCGCAACGCGGGAGTTCCGTCGCCGGCGTTGTGCCGTACAACCCGAAGGTCACGCGTTCCGGTCACGGAGTGCGCCACGGACCGCGACACACGTTCGTGTCGTCCTGTCCCGGTTACTCCCGTCGCGTGCCGTCCCGTACCGCGAGTCGACCGCGCAAGCGGCGTCGGCGACGTGGATGTGCGAAATCGCGTCGGGTCGATAACCCGATGGTCGCCCGCCCTCAATCCAAGCGCTGGTGTCGAACACTTCAGAACGCGACCGACAGGTTCGGGGAGGACGCGTGAGACCAACCCTGGGTCGAAGATTGTGCCGGACTCATCCGACCCCGCCAGGGAACGCGCTCACGACCCTGACCTCCACGATCATCGTGGCGAGCCCTGTGCGCTGGTTGTGTTCGTCCTGTGTCCGCGCCGATCGTGCGGTTGTCGGCGGGTTGAGTATCTCTTGAGAACCTGGCGGGGTCACTCACCTCGTCGGTTGTGGAGCCCGAAGAAGGTTCCGCAACCGACACAAGGAGTTGAGGCGGATGAACATTTCTTCGATCGGCGGCGCGTCCGGGTTGACGGGCGTCACCGGCGCGAACCAAGACGACTTCCGTACCCGCATGCAGCAGGCGATGGCACCCGTCGCGCAGCTGTTCGGAATGAGCAGCGACGACTTGATGAGCGCGGTCAAGGCGAGTGGCGGCAGTCTCGCCGACTACGCGGCGTCGAAGGGCATTTCGAGCAGCGATCTGACCGCGGCGATCAAGCAGGGGTTGCAGGCAAACGCGTCGAACGGCGTGCAGCTCTCTGACTCGCAGCTCACGAATCTGGCGCAACGGATCGAGAATCACAAGCCGGGAGATCGGCCGCAAGGGCCGCCGCCGGGGGGCGGTGCGGGTGGTGTGAGCGCGACCAACACGAGCTCGACGATCAAGACGGAGCTGGAGCAGCTCATCGCCGACCTGAAGGCCTCCGAGTCGACGACGTCGACGGACGGCACGACGTCGAGCTCGACATCGACGATCAAGACCGATCTCGACAAGCTCATCGCCGATCTCAAGACGTCGGAATCGCAGAGTGATTCGTCGACGTCCTCGACCACGGGATCGAACCCCGTGTCGACGAACGCGTTGCTCGATGTGCTGACCCGATTCGACCAGCAGCTCTGAGTCGATCGGCGTGTCGCGCCTGGCGGCCCGGCCCGCATCTTCCGCGGGCCGGGCCGGGTCTCAACCTCCGACGCCGGGAGGCGCGCCACCGCCGAACGAGGGGAATCCACCGCCACCGAGTCCGCCGCCCGCCGCCGACTGGGAGATCGAGGTTGCGGTGAGGGTGCCGTCGGCGCCTTTCGTTCCCTGCACGATCACCGTGGTGCTGGGCTTGAGCTTCGCGATCGATGCCGTCTGACTTGTCGTGATCTTCGTTGTCGCGGTGGTCGCGACTTTCACAACGTTGCCCTGCGCGTCGGAGACGTAGACGTTTTTTCCGTCGACGAGCTTGACCGTGCCGAAGGTCGACGACGCTCCGGTGGTTCCGCTCGCGCCGGCGACTGTCGTCGAGGTCCGAGCGCCACCGAACAGCGCGGCGATGTTTGCGGGGACGCCCGACGGCAACGCGCTCGACGATGTCGTCTTGGCCTGCGAACGCTCGACCAACACGCCGCCGAGGAACGCACCGCCCGCGACGACGAGCGCGAGCAAGGACCGTGTGACCGGCGTGATCGCTCGTCGGCGTCGGAGCTCGCCGACCAGGGCCGGATCGGGTTCGATATCGGTGATCGGGACGAGATCGTCGTCGAACCCGGGCGGATCGGACGGTGGATGGTGGGATGGTGTCGTCATGGTTGCTGCCTTGTCACTCGTAGCGCGTCACTCGTAGCGGAGTGCGTCGATGGGGCGAAGGGTCGCGGCGCGGTTGGCCGGGTAGATCCCGAAGAAGAGACCGGTGAACACCGCGAAGCCGAAGGCGAGGAACACCGAGTACGGCTCGACGACCGGTTGCACGTTCACGATCTTGAAGTGGGTCCCGGCGATGCCGACGGCGACGCCGAGTAGTCCCCCGATGCCGGCCAGAAGCACGGCTTCGACAAGGAACTGCGTGAGGATGTGGCTGTGCTGCGCGCCGATCGCCTTGCGGATGCCGATCTCTCGGGTGCGTTCGGTGACGGTGACGAGCATGATGTTCATCACGCCGATGCCACCGACCAGCAAGGAGATGCCGGCGACGGCGCCCAGCAACACCGTGAAGGTGCGATTGTTCTGCGCCTGGGTGGAAAGCAGCGACGCCTGGTTGAGCACGAGGTAGTCGCTCTGGCTGGCGCCCTTGTGTTGCGCCAGGAGGATCGACGTCACTTCGCTCTGCGCGGCAGTGGTGGCGCTCGCACTCGAAGCCTGGACGGTGAGGCCGTCGACCGTGCCACTATTGCCCGAGAGCGTGTCCCGCACCGTCGTCAGCGGCATGACCGCGAGGTCGTCCTGGTCGGCGAAGCCGTTCGAACCCTTCGTCTTGAAAACCCCGATGATCGAGAAGGTCTTCCCCCCGATCTTGATCGACCGGCCGACGACGGATGAGACGTCGGCCTGCTCGCCGAGGAGGTTCTTGACGACCGTTGGTCCGAGGACGACGACGTTGGCGTGGGCGTCGTAGTCGGCGTCGGTGAAGAACCGGCCGTATTGCACGGGATAGTTGCGGACCGACGAGAAGTTGGCGGTCGTCCCGAGGGCCTGTTGCGGCGTGGTCGAGGCGCCGTCGAGCACCGTGGTCGCATTCGTCGCGTTCACCGTCGGTACGACCTCGGTGATGTCCGGCGCATTCTGCTTGTCCTGCAGTGCCTTGACGTCGGCGTCGGTGATCGACACCTTTCGGCTCTGCGTCCCGCCGCCGCGACCGAAGCCGAACCCGCCGGCCATGACCGTCAACGTGTTGGAGCCCAGCCCCTCGAGTTGCTTCCGGCTCGCGGCTGCGGAACCGCTGCCGACACCGACGAGGATGATCACGGATGCAACACCGATCATGATGCCGAGCGTCGTCAGCGCGGAGCGCATCTTGTTCGCGACGATCCCGCGCAGTGCGATCACGACACTCGACAGGTTCATGTGTGTGCTCCGGCTGACATCTGGGCAGGTTGCGAAAGGCGTCGGTCGTCGGCAATGACGGTGCCGTCTCGGAGCCGTATGACGCGCGCGGCGCGCTCGGCTACGTCATGCTCGTGCGTGATGACGATGATCGTTCGGCCCTCGTCATGCAGGACGTCGAAGAGATCGAGCATGTCGCTCGTCGATTCGCTGTCGAGTGCGCCAGTGGGTTCGTCGGCGAGAATGATCGAAGGGTTCGTGACCATCGCCCGCGCGACCGCGACGCGCTGTTGTTGCCCACCGGAGAGTTGATTCGGCGCATGGCCGAGACGATCGGCCAACCCGACCGCCTCCAACGCGCGCGACGCGCGTTCGAGGCGCTCGGCCTTCTTCACGCCCGCATAGACCAACGGAAGTTCGACATTCGCGATCGCGGTCGTGCGGGGAATGAGGTTGAAGCTCTGGAACACGAAGCCGATCTTGCGGTTGCGCACCACACCGAGCGCGTACGAGTCGAGGCTCGCGACCGCCACACCGTCGAGGAAATACCGGCCCGCGGTCGGCACGTCGAGGCAGCCGATGATGTGCATGAGCGTGCTCTTGCCGCTGCCCGAAGCGCCCATGATCGCGAGGTACTCGCCCGAGGCAATGTCGACGCTCACGCCGCGCAATGCATTGACGACCGTCTCGCCCTCGCCGTAGGTCTTCGTAATGTCACGTAGCGCGATGACCGGAGTGACGCTCATCCGCCGAGCCCGCCGCCGAGCCCGCCGCCGCCCGGCCGTGCGCCGCCGCCGCCGCCGGGAAACCCTGTCGAGGTTGCACTCGCCGCGCTCGATGTCACGACGACCCGATCACCCTCGCTCAGTCCGCTGGTGATCTCCACCGCGCTGTCGCCGCGTAGCCCGATCGTGATCGAGCGCGTGGTGTCCTTGCCGTCGTTCCCGCGCACGGTGACGGTTGCGGTGGTTCCCGAGGTCGGCACCGCTGACGTCGGGAGTGTCACCGCGTTGTCGCGCTTGTCGAGGACGACGTCGACGGCCGCCGTCATGCCCGGTTTGATGCTCGCCGACGCTGTGTCGAAGCTGACCTTCGCGTAGTAGGTGACGACGTTGCTGACGACGGTCTGGTTCGTGTCGAGCGACAGGATCTTGCCGGTGAACGTCTGCCCGGTGAGTGCATCGAGGGTGATCGTCGCGGCCTGGCCGACGTGGACCTTCGGGGCGTCGGTCTCCGTGAACCCGACCTTGACGTCGAGGCTCGAGACGCTGGTGAGTTGGATGAACCCGGAGCTCGCCGTGCTGCTCGAACTACTCGAGCTGCTCGAGCTGCTCGAACTGCTCGCGCTGGCGGCGTTGCTTCCGCTGGAAGAGTATTGACCGACGGTCCCCGACACCGATGCGACCGTTCCCGCGACGGGCGCGGTGAGCAGCGTCTGGTCCTCGTTCTGTTGCGCGGTGGTCAGTTGTTGCTGCGCGGTGGTGATGGACGCACGACTCTGCGCGATGTTCTCGGGTTTGGCGGGTTGCTCCTTGACCGCGTTACTCGCCACCGTCGATTGGTACTGCAGGTTCGCGCTGTTGAGTTGGCTCGTGGCGTTGTCGATGGCCTGCTGATCCTGGAGCGCGCCCGACGTCTTTCCCTGCTGCGCGCTGGTCAATGCGTTCTGCGCGGTCGTGACGCCCGACTCGGCCTGTGTCTCGGAGGACTGTGCGGTCTGCACGTTCGTGGCGAACGAGATGAGGTTGACGATCTGGGAACAGTCGACACCGTCGGACGTGTGATATCCGGGCGTGGAGCTGTGGGTACCGCACGTCACCTGATCGAGCTTGTACCGCGTGACGCGGGCGTCGGCGTTCTCGCTCGATGATGCGTTCGGGTCGTAGCTCGACTGCAGTGTCGACATCGATGAAACGGCGCGTTCGAGCGAGGACTTCGCCGACGAGGCGGTCGTCTGTGCCGCGTCGAGCTGTGTCTGAGCTTGGTCGATCTGTTCCTGATTCTTCGTGGCGTTCGCGGCCGCCGACTGCTGGGCGTGCGTCACGCCAAGTTGCGCGCTCGCGACCGATTGCGCGGCGGACGCGAGTCCGGCTGCGTCCTGGGCGCGTTCCGCAGACGTTTCGCCCCGTTCCTGTCCGGCGAGCTGGGCCTGCGCGGACGCGAGTGACGCCTGCGCGGACGCGAGTGCCGCGGCCTGTTGAGTGTCGTCGATCTGGGCCAATTGCTGACCGGCTGTGACGTGGTCGCCCACCTTCACGTAGATCGCGGTGACTTTGCCAGTCTGTTGAAACGACACGCCGAGGTCGGTCGTCGCTTCGACGTTGCCCGTCGACGACACACTCGAGAGCACTACGGCGCGCTTGGCCGTCACGATCGTCTCTCGGCTCGCAGCAGTCGTGGCACCCGAACCGATACTCGTGTACGTGCCGATGCCGATTGCCGCGGCCACGACGACCAGCGACCCGTTGATCACGAGGTGTTTGCGCATGAGGAAATGGCTCGCTGTCAGTTGGAGGGGACGGTGGTGGAGGGGGTCGGGAGCAGCGCGGCGCACGCCTTGTTCGCCGCGGCGAATGCGGCCGAGTTCCGGTCGAAGGTTGCGGGGGTGGTTCCCGTCTGCTTGGGGACCTTCACGCCGTGATCGCCGAGGCATGATGTGTAGGCCTGGAACGCCTGACTGTTCTGACCGCCGCCGGGGAATCCGTTGCCCGTTCCGCCGCATGCCTGGATCGCGCTTCGCAGCTTCTGTTGGTCGACGCCCGCGGGCAGCGAACCCGGGGTGCCGCCGACCGGGAACGAACCGGGTGTCTGGCCTGGGGGAGGACCGCCGTTGCCGCCGTTGCCGAAGCCCGCGGGCAGTGTCACGCCGTGTTGTTTCAAGCAGTCGGCCAACGCAGTCCGACTCGCCGCGCCCTTGACGGTGGTCGTGGTCGAACCCGACGCGGCGGAACTCGACGAAGACCCGCCGCCGCAGGCTGAGAGCGCCAGGGGCGTGCTGAGCGCGAGAACGCCGTACCGAAGGAGTCGTGTGTGCATGCACCCAGGAAGCCAGCCGAACCTGGGACGTACATCGAGCCCAGTTGAGCCCCGCTTGTGAGGTCGCAGCCGATCAGGTCGGAGGCTGCGGCGGCAGTTCGACGACGAAGTGCGCGCCCCGGAGCCGGTCTTCCGTGCAGTCGAGGCGTGCCGTGCCCCCGTGTGCCGCCGCGACCGCGGTGACGATCGCGAGCCCAAGGCCGCTGCCGCCGCGCGGACCGTCGTGAGGACCCTCTCCCCGCCAGAACCGATCGAAGGCACGCTCGCGCCCGTTCGCGTCGAGTCCCGCGCCGTCGTCGACCACGTCGATGCGGGCTCCGGTCGGTGTCGACGCGACGCGCACCTCGACGGCAGTGCGGCTCGCGGTGTGTTCGCGAGCGTTCGTCACGAGGTTTGCGAGCACTTGCCGCAACGCCGTTTCGTCCCCGACGATCCGGACCGACCGGGGCGCGACAAGGGTGAACGGACGCTCCGGCTCGACCGCCGCGCGTCGTCGACAGCGTCCCGGGCCAGCGCGGAGAGGTCGACGTCGACGAGCTCCAGCGGACGCCCCTCATCGAGGCGGGCCAACGACAACAAGTTGTCGACCAGCACTCCCATCCGCGCCGCCTCCTGCTCGATCCGGGCGACCGCACGACCGCCTTCGTCGGCGCCAGGCAACGCGCCGGCGCGCAGGAGCTCGGCGTACCCGCGAATCGAGGTGAGCGGGGTGCGGAGCTCGTGCGACGCGTCGGAGATGAACTCACGCAGCGTCTGTTCCGACGCGGCGCGGGCGTCGAAGGCAGAGTTGAGCGCACTGCCCAACCGCGCCACCTCGTAGCCGCCGCGGATGTCGACGCGGCGCTCGACGTCTCCCGACGCGACCGCGTCGGCCGTGTCCGCGATGTGTACAAGAGGCCGGAGACCAACCCGAACGAGCCACAACGCGAGCGCGCCGGCGACCATGGTCAACACGGCCGAGGCGATTGCCTCGATCCAGTACAACCGCGTCAGCGTGGCTTCGACATCCCGCAGAGGCGTGATGACTACCGCCACGTCGCTGCTGCCGGGGATGGGCTCTGCGAGGCCTCGGTAGCTGCCGGACTTGCTCGACACCTCGAACCGGGCCGTGCGGCCCTGGCGGGCGGCGTTCAACGGAGCTTGCGGGAGCACCGCGAACGCGTCGCTCGTCGACGAGAACGGTCCCAGCACCGTCTTCACGACGTGGTTGCTCGGGTCGACGCGTGCCGCCTGGACGTCGGGTGTGTCACCGCGCGGGACCCGCGGCCCGATGCCGGCAGGGAAGCCGGCGGTCGGAACCCCGGCCCCAAGGAGTTGCGTGGCGAAGCCGCCGGTCTGATCGAGGCGTTCGTCGACCCGACCGAGGAGATACGACCGCAGGAGAGCGGCCGTAGCGATGTCGGACGCGACGAGCCCAACGCCGATCAGCGTCAACACCACAAGCACCAGGCGCAGTCTGAGGCTCATCGTCAGGCCGTCAGTCGTCAGTCGTCAGTCGTCAGCCGGGTTACGGAGCACGTAGCCGACGCCGCGCATCGTATGGATCATGGGTGGTCCGATGCAGTCGAGCTTCTTTCGGAGGTACGAGATGTACGTCTCCACGACGGTCGACTCGCCGCCGAAGTCGTATTGCCACACGTGTTCGAGGATCTGCTGCTTCGACACGACCCGCCCCGCGTTCATCATGAGGAACTCGAGCACGTTGAATTCCGTACGAGACATCTCGATGCGCTGCGCGGCGCGGTGAACGCTCCGACCTTCCTGATCCAGTGCCAGGTCGCCGACCGCGATGCAACGAGGCCACCGGTCGGCCGACGACACGCGCCGCAGGATGGCTTCGATGCGCGCCAGCAGTTCGTCGAGGCTGAACGGTTTCGTGATGTAGTCGTCGGCGCCGGCGTGCAGGCCGTGCACCCGTTCGTCGGGTGCGTCCCGTGCGGTGAGGAACACGACCGGAGTATTGACGCCGTCGCGTCGCAGTCGCTGGACGACGTCGAGCCCGTCGATGCCGGGCATCGAGATGTCGAGGACGACGAGATCGGGTGCGCTCGCCGCGATCTTGTCGAGTGCGTCGCGGCCGCCGCCCGCAGTGTCGACGTCGAAGCCGACGAACCGGAGGCCGACCGCGATCAGATCGGTGATGTACGGGTCGTCGTCGACGACGAGGATGCGCATTCCCTGTGGATCGATCGTCAACCGCATGAGCGCATCATGGGTATCCAATCCTCGCGGCGACTTGAGGGGCACTTGAGTGGCACTTGTGAATCTCGGCTCGGCTGAACGCCTTCCGAGATCGCGATGTAGTTGAGAAGCCCTTCCCAGGCTATGCCGCAGGTTCGGGGTGCCCGCTTGAGGTGTGACCGCACACCTGGAGGCTTCGCCGACGCTCGCGTCGATGCCCCGCTCAGCTCGGCGTACGGCGTCTCTACGTGAGGCCCCATCGGGATACTCCGCGCGAGGTTCTGCAGCGGGCGTGGTGCCGTGAATGGTGCCGTTCACTGCCGGACTCGGCGGGACAGGACGGGAGTAGACGTGACGACGGCCGCGCGAACTTGCTCGTCAGCCGTACTAGACGGGAGTAGACGGGACGAGATGCCACGGCACTGGGCCGGCTCATAACCCGAAGGTCGCAGGTTCAAATCCTGCCCCCGCCACCATGTGATGTCGCGCCTCTCCACGAGTCCCGAGCTGCTCGGGCTCGCCGGATCCAATCCGCTCCGGTGATGAATCCACCCGCGGACGTGCGCGCTCGCACGACGTACCTCAGATGTGACGCGTCACCATCGAGCGTCGTAGATGCGCTTGGTCGATTGCTCTACGGCGTCTTGCTCTGACAGGCGGTGGCGCCGCACTCGTTCGGGATCACGCCTGTAGACAAGAACGTGGTGATCTGGTCGAGGAGCAGAGCGTTGCCTCGCCCGAAGCCGTGGGGATCGGCACCGTAGGCGCTGCCGTTTGGCGCCACGTTGGTAGTCGGTGGGGTCGGCGTGCCGTAGTCCCAGAGCACGAGACCCGCGTTCGCGGGCTTGGTCTGATCCAGCTTGGACAGGCCCCATTGCGCGATCACGGGCGCATCAGCCCGGGCCGCCGCGCCGAAGAACTGCGGGTCGAAGGCGGGCTGGTGGTTCTGGGCGCCGATCGTGCGCGCCAGCATTTCGGCCGAGACGTTCGTGACCTGGTGGTCGCCGTAGTTCTCGATGATGAAGATCTGCTTGGCCGGGATGCCGGGGTAGGGGTTCGAGGTCAGGTGCTCGGCGTAGCCCTCGTTCTCGCCTCGGTCCCAGAGCAGCTGGGCGAGCTGCAGCACGATCTGCTGGTCGACCGGGTCGGTATAGGCCTTGCCGAAGATGGCGGAGAACTCGTTCCAGTCGACCGACCGGTCGAGCAGCACACCGCCGTAGTCCATGCCGGGAACGCCGAGGATGGTTCGGGTCCACTCGGTCGAGAGCGCCGAGACGGCTCCGCCCATGATGCCGCCCTGGCTGTAGCCCATGAAGTGGCAGTCGTGGGTCTTGAAGAGTGGCCGGCCTCCCGACCGGAATGCCGCGTCGGTGACGAAACCCGACGGCGAGTTGATGAGGCGACCGAGGAATTGGAAGTTCACGAAACCTTGCAGCATGTGATCGACCTGGGTGTCGAACGTCGACATGTCCTGCAAGTTCCGGGCAACGTTCGGCAGGTCGCTGCTCGACATGCCGACCCAGTCGGTCGCGCACCCCATCAAGTCACGGGCGACACCCGCCGAGAACGAACCACCCTCGACTTCGTCCGCGCTCCCGAGCAGGCCGTGCCCGTACACCGTCGGTGTCGCGGGACCCGCACTCTGCACCGTGGCGGGCAGCACGCAAATGAAGTTGGCGGTCCAGGTATGCGCGCCGTTGATGGTCGGGTTGCCGGCGGCATCGGTGACCAACTTGGACAAGGGCGTGCTGTCTCCGAGGAACAGGGGCACCTGGAACGTGCCGTGCACGTCACGCACCCCGCCGGTGTCGGTGACCGACGTGACCGTGAAAGCAGGAGCGAAGTCGCTCGCGACCGCAGGTGTCGCGTTCGAAATGCGGTGATGCGTGGCGAGCCACTGATAGGCGAGCGTGTGCATCGTGAGTGCCGGTCCGGCGAGGCTCTTCTCGCTCGCCACCGTGAAGTCCCAGGCCTGGAACGGCACGGTCGAGCCGAGCACGGATGCCAGGTCGTGGCGGATGACCCACGCGATGTGCGCCCCCCGCACGGCGGGATGCAGCGTGCCGGCGAGCGCGGCGGTCGTCGAGGCCAGGGGAGCGATCACCGCGCCGTTGACGTTCACCAGGTCGCGCAGTGCGACCGCGTAGCGATGCCCTTCCGTCAAGGCGACGGCCGGGTGGATGAGGAGCAGCTGCTCGGCCGTATTCGAGGTCTGCGCGTCGAGCTCCGCGAAGAACGGCACGCGAGTGTGTGTCGCCGTGTCGAGGATGACGATCGGCGAGTTCGGTGCCGTCGATCGGCCGATGTCGGTCGACGTCGCGATACCGGACTTCGTCAGGCTCAGTCCGGAGACGTACGTCATGATGACCGAACCCGGCGAGAACCCGTCACCGGCGTTCTGCGCGGTCGTGACGACATGGACGCCGTGAACGTTCGGAGGGTCGAGCGCCGACGAGATGTGGAGCCGGCGGCCGGTGGCCGTGTTCGACGGAACCGTGAACGCGTCGTTCGGCCATGGCAACAAGCAGTTGTGACCGACGGGCGCCGCGAGCAGCACATCACAACCGTTCATCGCGGCATCCGGCATGTGTGACGCTGCCGCGTTCGCTGTGGCCGGCTGCGAGTGCGGCGAACGCGAAGTCCGCGACGCCAGCGCCACCACGCCCGCCGTCCCGATGAGCACGGCCCCGATCACCGCCACCGCCCACACTGCACGTCGCTTACGAACCGCGCTCTGAGTCTTCACGAGTCCCCCCGACGATGACGACGCTTGACGTTACGCCCAAGAGGTCCGCACCACGTTGACCGACGACGCTCCGGCCCGGCACCTGCCTAGGGTGACGTCGGACAGGAATGCATCGACCGATCGATGAGTTTCGGGGCGATCCGAGGTTTCACCATCAGGAACGTCGGCCACCGGGCCGACGACGATCAGGAGGTCGCCTTGTGGATTGGAAGCTGCAGCTTGTGGTGGTTCCCGTGTCGGACGTGGATCGGGCCAAGTCCTTCTACGTGGAGCAAGCGGGCTTCGATCTCGACGTGGACCATCGCGCCGGCGAAGACTTTCGCGTCGTACAGGTGACACCGCGGGGATCGGCGTGCTCGATCACGCTCATGAAGAATTTGGAGGCGCCGGGTTCTGTGCACGGGTTGCACCTGGTCGTCTCCGACATCGACGCGGCGCGAGCTGAGCTCGTCGGGCGCCGGGTCGACGCCAGCGCCGTGTTTCATTTCGACGAGGGGAATCAGGTGCCGGGTCCGCATCCCGAGCGCGCCGACTACGGCTCGTTCCTCACCTTCAGCGACCCGGACGGCAACAGCTTCATGGTCCAAGAGGTCGGGCATCGCGATTCGCAGACGTGAGCAAGGTCGCGAACAATGCGGCCCGGCGTTACGGGTGTTGGTTCGCACCCGATCTACGGGATCGTCGTCGAACGCGGATCCGCGTCACCGTCCGAGGCGGACTGTTGTTTCACCACTTCGGTGAGGGTTGCGATGGCGTCGACGACCCGGTCGGTCTGGATCTGTTGGTCGGCGACGAGTCGCGCAAGCCAGTACCGCAACAGACGCGCCACCGAATAGCGAGCGAACAACGCCGCGCCGAGCAGTACCAATGCCACACCGAAGATCCCACCCGAGATGACGTAGGGCAGCTCTCGGTAGACGTACTTGGTACCCGAGGCACCCCACCAGCCGAGCCCGATCACCACGAGACCGGCGATCGCGAGCGCGATCCCGGACCAATACAGGCGGCGTTCGCGGCGCTCGGTCTGGCTCGGGACCCGGAGGGTGTAGACGCCGGCCAGGAACTCCTCGATCCGGCCGGCCACGGCCGCCGACTGCCCGGAATCCGCGCCCGCCTCCACCGTGTCGGTGTGTACGGGCGGCACCGGCGGGTCGTGCTGACTCATGCGTTCGCTCCCAAGTACGCCGACGAGAGCACCGCCTCGATCTCGCTCGGGGGGCCCGCGGCCGTGATGGTGCCTTGCACCATCACGACGGCGAGGTCGGCGACGCCGAGCACGACGCGGGCGAACTGTTCGACCACGAGAATGGATACCCCCGATCGTGCGATGTGCGCAACGATGCCGTACAACTCCTCGACGATGAGCGGAGCGAGACCCATCGAGAGCTCGTCGAGCAGGAGGAGGACGGGTTCGGTGGCCAGTGCTCGGGCCATCGCGAGCATGCGCTGCTCACCACCCGACAGTGTGCCGGCGACTTGCGAGCGGCGGTCGCGCAGGCGCGGGAAGCGAGCGTAGGCCCGCTCCTCGATCTCGCCTTGCGTGAATCCCGCATAGGTGGCCATGAGGAGGTTCTCGCGCACCGTGAGGTTCGAGAACACGCCGCGCCCTTCGGGGATCGTGCACACGCCGATACGTGAGAGCGCGTCGCTGGAGACTCCGTTGACGTGACGGCCACAGAGATGGACGCAGCCGCCGCTCAGCGGTATCTGGCCGCTCGCGATCTTGAGGGTGGTGCTCTTGCCCGACCCGTTGGGTCCGAGCAATGTCACGACCTGGCCGGCGGGCACGGTGAGGTCGACGCCGTGCAACACCTCGATCCGCCCGTACGCGGCGCGCGGCGTCGCGCAGCTCGAGAACCGGTGGCAGCGTCGGCGAAGGAACCGGCGCCGGCTGCGCTCCTGCCGGGATCGGGTCGGGCCGCGAGGCCGGTGGTGCGGCCCGGCGCCGCGAGACCTTCGTCCCGAGGTACGCCTCGACCACTCTCGCATCCTGTGAGACCGCGGCCGGCGTGCCGACCGCGATGAGCGCGCCGTAGTCGACGACGTGTATGGAGGTACATACCTGCATCACGAGAACGATGTCGTGTTCGACGAGCAGGATCGCGAGGTCCTGTTCGGCGAGAACGCTCAAGAGCTCCGCGAGATCCTCCGTCTCCCGATCACTCAGACCCGATGCCGGCTCGTCGAGCAACAGCACGCGAGGCCGCGCGGCCAGGGCCCGACCCAACTCGCAGAGGCGGGCGAGACCGGTCGGCAAGGCGTCGGCGCGATCGCTCGCAACGTGGCGTAATCCGACACGGTCGAGGATGGCGTCGGTGTCGCGTTTCACGTCCGACGCGAGATCGTGGGCCCATCGGCGACGGATCTCGCACGCGACCTGGATGTTCTCGCGCACCGTCAGACTCCCGAAGATCTCCAACTGCTGGAACGTGCGCGCGATGCCGAGACGGGCGCGGTTTCGCGGTCGTTCGTGCGTGATGTCGCACCCGTCCAGCGTCACGGTGCCGTCGCCGATCTCCTGCAGGCCGGTGATCGCGTTGAAGATCGTGGTCTTGCCCGCGCCGTTGGGTCCGATGAGCCCGGTGACGCGTCCCGTCTCGACGTCGAGGTCGACCTTGTCGACGGCGTTGTGGCCGCCGAAGCGGATCGTGAGCCCACGGGCCTCAAGCAGTGCCATTGCATTCCTCCGTGGCGAAGCCCAGCTCCCGATCGAGCGCTCGTAGGTCGGCGACAGTGACCGGTCCGATCCATCCCACCAACTCGGGAACCAGCGGTGGCGCGGACAATCCGGCCGGCTCGCGCGCTCGTGCTCCGGAGAGCGTGACGATCTTCTCGCGGGCGCGGCGCGCCGCGTGGCGAACGTCGCTGACGAGACCGTCGGGGTTTCGGGCGAGGCTGATGCCGACGAGCCCCGGCAACAAGATCATCAGGTTGTTGAGCGACGGATAGTCGGCGGCCACCTGGGGCATCGAAACCAACAAGAGCGCGCCGACCAACGCGCCCGACACCACCGTGACCCCGCCGACGACGACCAGGAGAAGCACCGGCAACGCCGACAGCGATCCGGTGAGCACGCTGAAGTCGTCCTTGCCGACGGTGCCCTTCCATCCCGCCATGAGGAATCCGCCGGCCCCGGCGATCGCCGCCCCCAGCGCGAACACCTCGACCTTGGTGCGGGTGAGATCGAGCCCGAGGGTCGTGCAGGCAGTGGGACTGTCCTTCATCGCCTGGAGTCGCCGTCCGAACTCTCCCCGGCGCAATGCGACCACGAGCCAGGCCAGGAGAACGAACGTGGCCGCGATCATGACGAAGTACGCCTTGTCGCTCTGCACGGGGTCCCACCGGGAGAAGGCCTTGCTGTCGGTGGCGAAGCCGGGGATCTGCCCGAGCACGTTCTGCTCGACCACCAGCGCGAATGCCATCGTGCCGAGCGCGAGATAGAGGTCGCGCATTCGTAGACAAGGGATCGCGACGATCGCGCCGACCAGACCGGCGAAGGCGGCGGCCACGAGCAGCCCGACCGGCGACGCCCCGAGTTGACCCGGCAGCCACGACGCCGCCAGTGCTCCCAACCCTGCGAACGCCAGTTGTGCCAGCGAGATCTGACCGGCATACCCGGTCAGCAGCACGATCGACAGCATCACTATGGCGAGACCCAGGCCGAAGCCGGCCGCTCGCAGGACGGCACCGTGCATGAGCCCCTCCGCGAACCACGCCACGGCAACGAAGACGAGACCGGCCGCGATCGCGTTCCGCGCGGTCGGGACCGGGGCTGTTCCGGGTGATCGCAACGTGGCGGTGAGCCGCGTGCGATCTTGCGGCATCAAGAGCAACACGACGAACAACATGATGATCGGCAGGGAGTCGTGCACGCTCTGCACCCACACCGGCACGTGTTGCACGTGCGCGAGCCCCCAGTCGAAGTAGCTGAGGGAAAGGCCGAGGATGACCGCACCCGCAGCGGTGAGGGGAAGGCTGCGGAGCCGACCCACCACTGCGACGACGTACGCGTTGATGACCAACAGCGTGAGCCGGGCAACGTCGAGCGCGAGGATAGGTGCGAGCAAGACTCCGGCGAGGGCGGCCAACATGCAGCCGATCACCCAGCTGGCGGCCGACGCGACCGCCGGGTTCTCGCCGTTGAGGCGGGCCAGGCTGCGGTCGTCGACCACCGCGCGCATGGCGATGCCGAGGCGCGTGTTCCGCAGCAGCACCCACAGACCGAACGCGACGAATACCGAGAACGCGACCACGAAGAGGTAGTGCCAGGCGATCGGAGCACCGAGGACGGTGATCACGTTCGATTCGAAGAAACGCGGCAGCGACGGTGTCTGCGCGAACTTGCTGGGAGCCCACACGACCGAGCCGATCCCGAGGAGTGCGACGAGCAGACCGATCGTGACCACGATGCCCGTGATCGTGGCCGCGCCGCCGAGGTTCCGCATGATCAATCTCTCGATCACGATGCCGGCGATGGGCGCGCCTACGAGGAGCACCAAGGCGAGTGCCAGCGGCGCGGGCCAGCCGTGCTGCACGCGGAGATCCCAGTAGGAGAAGGCGGCGATCATCGCGACTGCTCCGTGCGCGAAGTTGAAGATCCCCGACGCGGTGTACGTGACGACGATGCCGCTCGCCGCGATGAAATAGACGCCCGCGACGGCGAGGCCGAAGATCGTGTAGCGCAGGAACTCACCCATCGCCGCGACCTCCCGGAGCAACGATCGGGGTCATGGTCCGAATCCCGGCGGTAGCTGCTCGTACGACTTCGGCATCTGCATCGAGTTGTCGGGACTGCAGTCGAACCCCGACGTTCCGTCCGTCGGCGACTTCGGCCAGTACCGCACGAATTTGTCGCCCTGCACTCGCATATAGAGGAAACAGCGCAGGCCCTGATTGTCACCGGGATCGGCCGGCGCCTGTAGCCCGCCGCCGTCCCACTTCTTGATGCGCTTCAACTGGTCGATCAGGCCGTCGCGTGTCACCTGTGAGTTCAACGCGGCCGCGGCTTGGGCGAAGAGCAGGCCCGCGGAGAACGCTTGCACGCCGAGCGTCGTCGGTGGCGTGTTCGGTGAGGCCTTCTTCAGCCACTGCAGGTACACCTGAAGTGCGGGGCTCCGGTCGGCCTCCTCGAACGGCGTCGTGTTGGTCAGCACGAACGCTCCGTCGGTGCCGGGCTTTCCCGGGAGGCTCTCGTCGTAGAACTGCTGACCGAGATCGATGACGGTCGGATGCCAGCTCGCGTCGCTCATGGCCTGCAGGAGATGCTCCATCTCCGACAACGTCGTCACGTCGGTGACCCACTCGACTCGCTTGCCCTTGAGCACGCTGACGACCGGGCCCCAGTTCTGGACCAACACGTCGGTGGGATTCGAATAGGTGAACGTGAATCCGGCGCCCTGTTCGAACGCGTCGCGTTGACGAGCGGCCTGCGTGCGAGCGACCGGCAAGTTGGGCCAGAGGATCGCCGCATTCCTGGCCGCGTCGGGGAACTGCTTCGCGATGAGCTTCCCCGGTCCCACCGCGTACTGCGTGCCGGGATTGGGTGCCGGCGAGTACACCCGCGGCGACAGGCCCTTGACGTAGGTCGCGGTATACGCGGCGACTTCTACGAGGCCGCAGCGCACCATCGTCACCGCGCCCTGGTCGTCTTGCACCGAGCCCGAGCCGACGAGCGCGAAGATGCCGTCGTCGCACGCCTGCTTCATCGCCTCACCCTCGTTGAGGATCTTCGAGTCGTAGTGAACGAGCACGAGCCGGCGCCCGTGGATCCCGCCCAGGCTGTTGCAGAACTGCACGAATGCTTCGACTGATCCGTCGATGCCCGCGGTGGGAACCGCGACGACACCCGACTTGTCGGAGATCACACCGATCTTGATCGTCGTGTCGGTGACACCTTGGTCGGTCGCACCGTGCGCGGGAGCGGAGCTGCTGCAAGCGGCCTGGAGCGTTCCTACCGTGGCGGCCCGGCCGGTGTCCGGGTTGCCGGTGGCCGAGTTGGTCGTCGGGGAGGCCACCACCGTTCCCTCGACCGCATCGAGCGGTGGACCACTCTCGCGGGAGCCGCAAGCGGAGACGGCGCACATGGTGGCGAGGAGAAGGGTGCCGATTCGAACGTTCAAGGCAACGCCCCCCCTCTGCCGTCTCACCCGGTTGATCATCACATCGCGTCCGTGCCCACCGCCGGAGGCGACGGTTGGCGCGGGCTGGGACGAAGGTCCCTTGTTTGTGTGTCCCGGCGCTCCGAACATGGGTAGAACGCGGCGCCGACGCGACGGGAGCCGACATGGCGAGCGACGAGAAGATGGGAATCGACAGTCCGATGCCGGGGCTCGAGTTCGGACCGCGGGCGGCGGTGGGAGAGTTCGACGCCGCGCTCATCGAGAACCTCGAACGACATCTTTCCGACGAGCAAACGATTCTCGATGAATACCGGGTGCTCGCGGAATCGACCGACGAGCCGGTGCGCTACATCGCGCAACTCATCTTGGACGACGAGCAGCGCCACCACCGTGTGCTCACGGAGATGCTGAATCAGTTTCGCACGCACGTGTGGCTCGCCGACCAATCGCCACACGTTCCTTGGCTCACGCGCAGCCATGATCGCCGCACGCTGAAGAAGAGCGTGCGGCGACTGCGAGCTTTCGAGCGCCGGGATCTCCGCGAACTCCGCAAGCTCAGGCGCCGCTTCCGCGTCCTGCACCGCGATTCCCTGAACGGCGTGCTCGTACGCGCGCTCATCATCGACACACACAAGCACCTGCTCTACCTGCGCGCGTTGAACCGCATCACGCGCCGGCGTTGAACCGACCTGTCGCGTTCACGCAGACCGCTCCGATCCGACTTCCGGGTCGGGCGGATCCCCCAGCATTCCCGACGATCGGAGTGCGCGCTCGAGAAGGTCGCGAACCGGACGCGAGACGAAGAAGCCGACGTGACCGCCCGGGAACCACGTGATGTCGGGTTGGTCCCAGTGTTCCCACAGTGCGTTTACCTGACGCACGGGATGGATGAGGCGATCGGTGAGGCCCGCGTAAATGAAGCGCCGGTCATAGGGCACCTTCGGCGCGAACGCGAGCGGCGAGATGACGCGGTGCACATCCGATGCGAGCGCAGTGAGCCGGTCGAGACGCGGATCCGAGCGAAAGCGCGAGGGTGCGTGCTGCTCCATGAGGATGGTGAAGTCGACCGCGGGAACGCCGAGGATGACACACGACAGGTCGCTTTCGATCCCGGCGAGGAGCGCGACCGTGTAACCGCCGAGCGACAGGCCCTGCACCCCGATGCGTTCGCCCGCTTGCGTGTCGCGGATCCAGTGCAGGAGACGCCTGATGTCCCAGATCGACTGCGCTACGGCGTGGACATTGTCCATGAGGTCTTGGTTCGGGAAGCCGACTCCGATCGGAAGTCCCGCGCGCCGCGGGCCGTGGCGCGGCTGTATCGGGAGCGCCACGTTCAGCCCGAGCACCGTGTGCAACCAGGCGGCACGGAACACGCGCAGGTCGGCTGTCGCCTGGCCCATCGCGGCGCCGTGCACGCACAGCAACCACGGACGGGGTTCCTCGTGACGGAGCATCCACACGTACGCGGTGCGATTCGCGCGATCTTCGAGCCAGCGCTCGCGCCCGGGTTCGTCGGGGTGGGGCGCGTATTCGCTCTCGAACGACATCACCGTGTAGCGGATCGCACCGGTGCGCGCCTTGCGCAACGTCACATCCGTCAGCGGCGGTGGGTGCACGTGGTATCCAGCCGGATCGTCCAGCCATCCGCGAGCCCGGAACATCGCGACTGCGTCCGTCGCTTCGCGCTCGACCCGCTCGATCTCGTCGGGAGGCGGGAGGCGATGGGTCAGACGGACGACGGTGAGCACCGTCTCGTCGAGCGCGGCCTGCAGCGCGAGCGCGAGGCTCGGTGGCGTCGGTGGTACTTCGCCTTCGGCTCGGGGTCGCAGCCGGCGGAACCAGGCACGGACGTACCAGGCGGCCGGGACGCGCAGCGGGGCGCTGACCTCGGTCCAGAACGGATTCCGGGCGATCTCGATCACTCGGGTACTCACGACTCGTGCCGCGGTCGGCACCTTCCGAAAGCCGAGTACGTCCACACCGACATCGTCGTCTCGCTCCTGCACCCCGGGCAGGGCCGCCGGTCACAGGACCGGGCGGCGGCCCAGAGTCCTTCGACCGTTGACAGCCGCGCCCGCGGGCACCGACGATGATCGCTGTGACGTTCAACCTCGCGGAGATGTTCGAACGGGTCGTCGACACGGTTCCCGACCGTGAGGTCCTGGTAACCCCCGGCCGTCGCCTGACGTTCCGCGAGCTCGACGACCGCGCGAACCGGCTCGCGCATCATCTCCGGGCCGCGGGCATCGGACCCGGTGATCACGTCGGATTGCAGCTGATGAACGGCGCCGAGTACCTGGAGGCGATGCTCGCCGCGTTCAAGCTGCGCGCGGTGCCGGTGAACATCAACTACCGCTACGTCGAAGCGGAGCTGACGTATCTCTACGAGAACGCCGACCTCGTCGCGCTGTTGTACGACACCTGCTTCGCGATCAATGTCGGGGCGGCGACCGCCGCGGTGCCGCTGCGTCACCTGATCGCCGTTCATCGCGCGGACGATCCCGCGCTCTCCGGTTCGGTGGACTACGAAGAGGCGCTCGCCGCCGCCTCACCTGAGCGTGACTTCGCCGACCGTTCGGGCGACGATCGCTACATCGCGTACACGGGCGGGACCACCGGCCTCCCCAAAGGCGTGGTCTGGCGCCACGAAGACATCTTCTTCGCGGCGATGGGGAGCGGCGACCCGACGACGATGCAGGGCCCGATCACCGAGCCCGGCCAGATCGTCGACCGAGTGCTGCCGACCGGCGCGGTGATGTTGATGACTCCGCCGTTGATGCACGTCAGTGCGCAGTGGGGCGCGTTCTCCATGATGTACGGCGGCAGCAAGGTCGTGCTCGCCTCACCCGGCCGGTTCGATCCCGCGGAGATCTTGCAGCTCATCGAGACCGAGTCGGTGAACGTGCTGACACTCGTCGGCGACGCGATGGCACGACCGCTGCTCGACGTGCTCGCCGCGCAGCTCGAGCATTACGACCTCTCGTCGTTGATCGTGTTCGCGTCGGGTGGGGCGGTGATGTCGGCGTCGACCAAGGCTCAGGTAGCCGAGCTCCTTCCCGGCGTGATCACCGTCGACGGGTTCGGCTCGACCGAGACCGGTGTCACCGGCACGCGAGCGCGGCTCCCGGGCGCAGACGTGGAACACGGCACCAGGTTCACCGTCGGTGATCACACCGCGGTGCTCGACGGCGACCTGCAGCCCGTCGCCGCCGGTTCGGGCGCGGTCGGTCACTTGGCGCGCCGGGGCCACGTGCCGCTCGGCTACTACAAGGACCCGCAGAAGTCGGCCGCTTTGATGGTGGAGGTCGACGGTGTGCGTTGGGCGCTGACCGGCGACGCGGCGACTGTCGACGAAGACGGCACGGTGGTGCTGCTCGGCCGCGGCTCGGTGAGCATCAACACCGGCGGCGAGAAGGTGTACCCCGAAGAGGTCGAGGTGGTGGTCAAGGACCACCCCGCGGTCTACGACGCGGTCGTGGTCGGGACGCCCGACGAACGCTGGGGCGAGCGGGTCGTCGCGGTCGTGGAGCTCCGTCCGGGTGCGACGCTGGGGCTCGCCGAGCTGATGCAACACTGCCGGGGCTCGCTGGCCGGCTTCAAGTTGCCGCGCGAACTGGTCTGCGTGGAGCACGTGGAACGCGGGCCGAACGGCAAGGCCGACTACCGCTGGGCGCGCGAGCGCGCGATCTCGGCGCTCGCCGGATAGGGGCGCGGGCGAACCATGCGCAAGCTCGCGGGCGCCGACAGCCTGTTCATCTTCAACGAGACCAACGCGCGGCACCAACACACGCTCAAGATCGCCGTCGTCGATCCCTCGGGCGCGGATGCGCCGGTGACCTACGAGGCACTACGAGAGCAGATGCGCGAGGCGCTCCCATTGCTCGAGCCCTTCCGGTGGCGACTCGTGAGAGTGCCGTTCAATGTCGCGCATCCCTACTGGGTCGATGTCGGCGACAACGACGTCGACATCGACTATCACGTCAGGCGAGCCGCGGTACCGTCGCCCGGCGGACCGCGCGAGCTGGCCGAGGTGATCTCGATGATCGCGAGCGTCGGACTCGACCGCGATCATCCCCTCTGGCAGGTGTGGTTCGTCGAGGGACTCGCGACCGGTCATGTCGCCTACGTCGCGAAGGTGCACCACGCGCTGGCCGACGGCATGTCGAGCGCACGGCTACTCGCCGATATCGGCGCCGAGCTCTTCCAGGGCACCCCGATGTCGGCATCGACCGGTTTCGCCGGCGAGCCGATGCCGGGACGCGGGGCAATGTTGCGGAGGGGCCTACGCGACTTCGTGTCGATGGTTCTCGGTCTTCCGGCGCTGCTCCTTCGCACGTGGCGTTACTCCCGCGCGCTGCGAAAGCGCAGTCGCGCCGGCGAGCCGCGCGGAGCCAAACCCTTCGCGGGACCGCACACGCGCTTCGACCGGGCGCTCACCCCCAACCGGTGGTTCGCGTACGAGACGTTCGCGCTCGACGACATCAAGTCGGTCGCGCGATCGTTCGACGCTCGCGTGACCGACGTCGTGGCGGCGATGGTGTCCGGCGCACTCCGCAGATACCTCGAGCGTCACGGCGAGCTACCCGAACGGTCGTTGACGGCGGCGATCCCGGTGTCGGTGCGCAAACCCGAAGAGGAGCGAGTGTGGGGAAATCGCGTCGCGTCGTGGTACGTCTCGCTCGCGACCGACATCGCTGATCCGGCGGAGCGCCTCCAGGCCATCATGCGCAGCGACGCGCGCCGCGCGTGCGGAGCTCGAAGCCACCGACCCCGAGCTGCAGCACCGGTGGGCCGAATACTGGAGGCTCTTCCGCCTCACGACGTTCGCGTTCCCCAAGATGGCGCGCCCGTTCGTCCACCGCCCGAGCTACAACGTCATCGTCTCTACCGTGCCCGGGCCGCCGAGGCCCTTGTACCGGCACGGCGCCCGGCTCGTGCACATGATCTCGATGGGTCCGCTCGTGGAGGGCATGGGCATCAACTTCACGGGCTGGAGCTACGCGGGGGAGATGACGATCGCGGTGATGTCGTGTCGCGAGCACGCACCCGACCTCTGGGAGCTGACCGGCGACCTGCGGGCGAGTCTCGAGGAGTTGACGGCCGCCGCCGCTACGACCCGTTCGCCGGAAGACCGAATGGATCCGAGACCGGCGTCGGACGGTCGAGACCCGCACACTCCATGAGCTCCGCGAGCGCGAGCGGAATGCCGGCGCTCACCTCCCACGGATCGGGCACGAGATTCGGATCGACGTGCAGGCCGAAGTCGACACGATCCTCGAACGTGAACACGGTGATGTTCAATCCCATACCTTCGAGGATCACGCTCGTGGGGAAGATGCCGCACAGGCGAGCGCCGGCCATGTACAGCGGGATCGGTGGGCCCGGCACGTTCGACACGAGGGTGTTCAGCATCCCCGGGAAATACGACAGGAGGTGCGACACGTACGCGGCCCGCAGCAAGCCCCCGATGAGGAACGGCGGGGCGGCCTCGCCGAAGGAACCGACCGGGTGCGCTCTCAAGACTCCCTGGAGCTCCTTCGCCGCCAACGTGTGCCTGCCGATCTCTCGAATGCGTTCGGCGGGATCCGCGACGTTCGTCGCGAGCGGCACCACGACGAACGAGACCTGATTGTCCAAAGCGGCGTCGCCCTCGGCGCGCAACGACACGGGTACGCCGGCAGTCAGCGAATGCTCGGGCAGCTCGTCGCGACCGAGCAGGTAACGGCGCAATGCGCCCGAACACAGGGCAAGGACGACGTCGTTGATCTTCACGTCGAAGTGCTTTCGGAGTGCCTTCGCGTCGGCGAGCGCCACACTCGCGTAGGCCATCGAGCGTTCCGGTCCGATCGTGCCGTTGATCGACGTTTTGGGCGTGTGGCGTACCGCACTCAGGTCGGGCTTCGCGTTCCCCGACATGGCGTAACGCCCGAGATCGATCCCGCGCCGGGCCAGTCGCGCCGTGTAGCCGGCAACGCGCAACGGCGTCATCGCCACGCCCGCGATGCCGTGTGCGAGCAGGCGCAGGTCGCTCGGTTCGCCTTTCGGCTCAGGCCGATTCGGGATCTCGCACGGTGCCGGTGCGGGCTCGATATCGAGGAGCAGTGTCGCGAGTCCGGTACCCGCCATCCCGTCGAGCAGGCAGTGGTGGTACTTCATCACCACTCCGACGCGACCGTTCACGAGACCGTCGAGATACCAGAGCTGCCACAACGGGAGACGACGGTCGAGCTGTGCGCCGAGGATCGCTCCCACGACGGCGGCCGTCTCTCGCGGGCCGCCGGGCGGAGCCACGCAGACGCGGTGTACATGACGCTCGATGTCGAAGCTCGCGTCGTCGACCCAGACCGCACGATCGAGCTTCAGCGGCACCTCGCGCAGCTTCCACATGAACTTGGGTACGAGCGGTAGGCGTTGCTCGACCGTCTTCTTGATGGCGTCGAAGCCGAAACCGGGAGCATCAGTCGGGTCGACCACGACCAGGCCGGCCACGTGCTGGTGCCAAGCCGGCGTCTCGCCTGCGAGAAACAAAGAATCGGTACCCGACAGCTGTCGCATCGCCTACCCCTCCTCACGGCGATGTGGGCCAGGGTTCCGCATCGCCGTGAACTCCCTTTGGATCCGGGTCGATCATCCGCGATCGCCGGCGCCCGACCCAGAGGCATTGGTCCTGCCGCGCGTCGGCGCGGGCACGCAGACGGCTCCCCGAAGATGTCCTTCGACCCTTGCTCGCCGGTCGGTCAGAGGTCGTTGCCGGCGTACGAGAGGTTGAAGCTCTTGTTGGTGAGGGGGAAGTCGGGGACGATCGTGTCGGCGAGCGCGATCGGGAGGGCGGGCCAGTTGAAGAAGGACGGGTCCACGACCTTGACGCGCGTGAGCTGCCCGTCGGGTGCGATCTCGACGCGGTGTGTGATGGTTCCCCGCCATCCCTCGGTGATCCCAACGCCGGAGACGGCGCGTCGCGTCGCGGGGAGCGGAACGATCGCGGGTTCGTGGTGCCGCCGGCCGAGTTGGTCCAGGAGCCGGCCGATGAGCTCGATCGACGCGACGAACTCGTCGCGGCGCACACAAAAGCGTGCCCGGACGTCTCCCGCATCGTCGACGACGATTCGGTGCGCGCCGCCGAGGTCGATGAATGGGTGGTCGCGGCGCGCGTCGATATCGACCCCGGACGCGCGTGCGACCGGTCCGAGGACGCCGAGCTCGGTCGCCGCTTCCTTGCTCAGGATCGATGTGCCGGCGAATCGGTCGACGACCGTCGAGTTCGAGAGCGCCAGCTGCGCGACCTCGGCCAGGTCGTCGGCGATGGTCGCCAGCTCCGTGAGGTCGGGAAGCTCGCGCACGTGGGCGCCGCCGAGCACGACGCCGCCGCGCAGGAGGCGATGCCCGGTGACGCGCCGGTTGATACGCAGGAGCTGTTCGCGGATGCGGAAGGCGTGGGCGTGCAAGATGCCGTAGCCGACGTCGTTTGCCAGCGCGCCGATGTCGGCGGCGTGGTTGTAGAGCCGTTCGAGCTCGAGCAGGAGTGCTCGCAGGTATTGTCCGGCGGCCGGGACGGTGACGCCGAGCGCGTCTTCGACGGCGAGGCAGAACGCCAGGTTGTGGCCGACGGCGGTGTCGCCGGAGATGCGTTCGGCGAGCTCGGTTCCGGCGGTGTGGTGGCGGTCCTCGAAGAGCTTCTCGATCCCCTTGTGGACGAACCAGAGGCGTGCCTTCATGGTGATGATCGTTTCGCCGACGACCGAGAACCGGAAGTGTCCGGGCTCGATCAAGCCGGCGTGCACCGGGCCGACGGGGATCTCGAAGACGCCGTCACCTTCGACTTCGACGAAGGGGAACGGGTCGCGGGTCTCGTCGATCGGCGGTGTCGGGCCGCAGTCGTGCCGCAGGGGATGCCACTGGTCGGGCCAGTGCTGGTGATGCACGAGGCGGCGGAGGAACGTGTGGCCGACGGGGACGATGCCGAAGAGGTCGGCGAGTTCGCGCTCGAACCGGCCGGCGGGAAACGACAGCGCCGACAGGCTGGGGACTTCGGGTGCGGAGCGGTCGACGCGCACCACGATCTCGACGTGTGCGTCGGTGCCGGGTTGGATGAGCAGGTACACGATGCGCAACGCGGAGTCGTCGTCGTGGCCGGCGACGAGCGCGAGCCGATAGCCCTCGCGGGTGAGCGCCGAGAACTGCGCGGCGAGCGTGTCGGCGCGTACGTCGAGGGTGCTGCGCCGGGGCCGGGTCATCCGGTCACCGTCCGGGCGGCGGCGTCGAGGAGGTGTTGGAGCGGCCAGACGGTCACGCCGACGGCGGCGAGCACGACCAGCCCGACGACGAGCGGCCCCATGAGTGTTGCCCGGGGAGCGCGCGGGGGAGTGGCGACGGTGTCCGACGTGCCGAGCAGGAACCGTTGTGCGTGGAACAGCAATGCGGCGGTGGCGACGAGCAGCACCAAGAACACGGCTGCGGTCTGCCAGCCGAGGTCGGCCGCGAATCCCGCGCGCGCGACCGCGAGCTCGCTGGCGAAGAGCCCGAACGGTGGAAGGCCCAGCAGCGCGACGAACGCGAGCGCGGTGCAGCCGCCGAGCACCGGGCGGCGGGTGAGGAGGCCGCGCAGCTCGGCGATCCGGGTCGTGCCCTCGACGAGGGCGAGTTCGCCGACCGCCAGGAACGCGACGGTCTTGGCGAGCGTGTGCGCGAGCACGTACAGGAGGAGCGCGGCAATCGCCAGGCGGGTACCGACCGCGGCCGCGAATGCGATGACGCCCATGTGCTCGATGCTCGAGTAGGCGAGGAGCCGTTTGGCATCTCGTTGGCCGAGCATCAGCGACGCGGCGACGAGGAGCGACAGCAACGCCGTGGCGATGAGCAGGCCGCGCAGGTAGTCGGGTCCGGCCGCGGCGTCGATGACGACCTTGAGCCGTAACAGCACCGAGAATGCGACGGCCAGCAACACGCCCGACATCAGTGCGGACACGGGCGCGGGGGCTTGGCCGTGCGCATCGGGCAGCCACGTGTGCATGGGTGCGAGCCCGACCTTGGTGCCGTAGCCGAGCAGCAGGAGGCCTCCGGCGAGCCGAGCGGCCGCGGGGTCGAGATGCCTGCCGATCGAGGTGAGCGTGTCCCAGTTGAGGGCGTCGCTGCTGTTGGCACCGGCCGCACGGGCCGCGTAGGCGAGCACGACGGTGCCGAGAAACGCGAGCGCGATGCCGACCGAGCCGATGATCACGTATTTCCACGACGCTTCGAGCGACGCGCGGTTGCGGCGGTGGCCGACCAAGAACGCGGTCGCGACGGTGGTTCCCTCGATCGCGACCCAGGTGACGGCCGCGTTGCCGGCCAGCAGCGCGAGCAGCATCGTCGCGACGAACAATGGCAACAACACTCCGAAAGTCGCGCTCCCGCCGGGTTGGTGTGACCGAGGGCGAGCTCGGTGTCGATGTATCCGATCGCGGACCACATTGCGAGGAGCGCGATGCCCGCGACGAGGAGCACCATGAACGCGGCGAGCGCGTCGGCGCGTAGCGCACCGTCGGCGAAACGGACCGTCGTCCGGGCGAGCACGCGGACGGCGAGCAAGATCGCCAGCGCGAACAGCACGACGGCGGATGCGAGATGGGTCCATGTGACCGTTCGGCGCCACCCGAATGCGGCGGTCGCGGCGGCGGGCACGACGGGAACGAGGAGGACCAACAGCAGCATCAGTCGGCCAGCTCGTTCAAGTGATCGAGCTCGAGCCCGCCGAACTTGGCCTGCATCCGAGTCGTCAGGACCTGCAGGACGAGCACGGCCAGCAGCAGGTCGAGTGCGACCGCGAGCTCGACCGTCAACGAGATCCCGGCTGACGCGAGGAGCGCGACGACGGCGATGCCGTTCTCGAGCAACAAGAACCCGACGACCTGCGCGACCGCGTTGCGGCGTACGACCAGACCGAAGAACGCGATCAGCACGACCACGAACCCCGCGGGCAGGAGGGCGGCTTCGGGCGACGAGTCGAGTCCGACGAGACCACGCGTCGCGGCGAGCGCAGCGACTGTGAGCACTGCGGCGCCGAGCAACATCGTGGCCACGTTGACGACGGGTTCGGTCTCGCGTTGCTCGGGCGCGTCGCGTACGACCCGCAGCAGCACGGCCGGGATGACGACGACCTTCACCGCGACGAACACGCCGGCCACAACCAGATCACCGACCTCGCCACGAGAGATACCGACGAGCAGCGCGACGGTCGCGACCGCCGCGCCTTGCCCGGCCAGGATCCGCACGATGGCTCGCAGGCTGCGGCGCCACAGAGCGAGGACGGCGGCGACCAGCACGACGCCGACGGTGAGGTCGAGCAACTGGCGGTACGTCTCGGTGGGAAGGCTCATGTGAGAAACGACGACGCAGTGACGGCCAAGAAGGCGACAACGAACGACACGGCCAGCAGCTCCGGTACGCGGAACAGCCGGATCTTGGCCGTGAAGACCTCGAACGTGGCGAGCACGATCCCGACGAAGGCGAGCTTGACGACGAGGACGGCTGCGCCGAGCGCGACCGCCGGCAACGCGGTGGTCGTCGCGATGCCGAACGGTACGAACAAGTTGACGAGCAACGTCGCGAACAACAACAACCGCATGCCGGCGGCGAGCTCGACCAACGCGAGATCAGGTCCGGCGTACTCGAGCACCATCGCTTCGTGGATCATCGTCAACTCGAGATGCGTGCTCGGATTGTCGACGGGCATGCGGCCGCACTCGGCCAGTGCCGCGATTGCAAGTGCAACGAGCGCGAGCAGGCTCGGCAACGACACGACCGTGCGCGGCGCGTGCAGGGTCGCGGTGACGATCGACGCCAAGTTCGACGATCCGGCCCGGCCCGAGATCGCGAACACCGCGAGCAGGAGGGTCGGTTCGGCCAGGGCGGCGACCGTCATCTCGCGACTCGCCCCCATGCCACCGAACGCCGTGCCGGGGTCGAGGCCGCCCAGCGCGAGAACGACGGTGCCGACGAGGAACAGCGACACCACCGCGAACAGATCGCCCACGTGATCGAGGGGCGACGCGGTCGAAGCGAGCGGGAGGATCGCCGCGATGACGAGCGCGCTCGATACGAGCAGGATCGGGGCCGTCGAGAAGACCCAGCTCGTGTGCTCGGGCGCGATCCGCTCCTTCGCCCACAGCTTGCGCAAGTCCCGCCACGGTTGGACGATCGGCGGCCCGGCCCGGCCCTCGAGGCGCGCGCGCACGGTGCGCAACAACCCGACACCGAGCGGCGCGCAGCCGACGGCGAGGCCGACCTGCACGATGACGACGACGACCCCACCGAACGTCATCGCGCCACCAAGAGCACGACCAGCAGGCCGACGAACCCGTACGCGAGATAGCGATGCAGGCTGCCGTTCTGGAGTCCTCGCGCGGTGTCGCCCCAGGCGCGTACGAGCCGCAGCACCGGCCGATAGACACGTTGATCGACGGCATCGGTCACGTTCGTGCGATAGCGAACGGCGTCGACATACCACCGCGACTCACCGGCGTGGCTCACGTCGATGTCGTGATCGGGGTGCAGCACGTCGTCGAAGACCCGCTGCAGAGGTTCGGCGAACGACGTCGCGGTGTATTCCATCCGCGCGGTCTGCAAGACGCGTCCGCAACCCCAGTTCTCGGCCCGCCGGCGAGTGCGGGTGACGCCGAGCGCCCGCCCGGCCACACCGACGGCGACCACTCCCGCGAGCAACGCGACCGCGAGGAACACGGGAGAGATGACGCCGCGCACCCCGGCGAGGCGTAGCTGCGTCACGCCGTTGCCGAGCGGGCTGACGGGGCTTCCCGCGGCTCGTACCGCTCGCGCGAGCCCGGACCCGACCAGCCACGGGAACAGGCCGAGCGCGAAGCAGCCCGACGCGAGCACCGCCATCCCGGCCAGCATCGGGGCGGGTGACTCGACCGCGTGTTCGGCTGCGTTCGATCGCGGCAGCGCGAGCAGGCCGGTGCCGATCACCTTCACGAACGTCG
The DNA here is from genome assembly GCA_963812205.1 of uncultured Actinomycetes bacterium. Taxonomy (GTDB): domain Bacteria; phylum Actinomycetota; class Acidimicrobiia; order IMCC26256; family PALSA-610; genus PALSA-610. The sequence goes on along the minus strand of CAWEUJ010000006.1, from coordinate 16,023 downwards.
CCGCGGCGAGCCCGGCGGTCAGCGCGACGACACCGACCGCGACGGGCATCGCCAACCCGAGCACCGCCGGGGCATGACTGCCCGCCTGTACGAGCACCTGGAACAACGCCCACTCGCTCACGAAGCCGTTGAGCGGCGGCAACCCGACGATGGCGACGGCCCCGACGCCGAAGAGCGCGACGGTGACGGGGAGCCGACGCGCCAAACCGCCGAGCTGATCGAGATCGCGGGTCCCGGTCGCGCGGACCACCGAGCCGGCGGCCAGGAACAGCAAGCCCTTGAACAGTGCGTGATTGAAGACGTAGAGCAGTGCCGCCGCGAGCGCGACGCCCGCCAGCGCCGGCTCGTGTTCCGCGGTCAGGAGCATCGCGGTACCGATGCCCACCAGCATCAGCCCGACATTCTCGGTGGTCGAATAGGCGAGCAAGACCTTGACGTCGCGCGCGACGAGCGCGTGCAAGATCCCGAACAGGGCCGAAACTGCCCCGAGCGCCAGCACCAGCACTCCCCACCAGCGCGGTCCGCCGCCCAGCAGGTCGACGCCGACGCGCACGACCCCGTAGATGCCGAGTGTGACCATCGCCCCCGACATCAGCGCCGACACGTGGCTCGGAGCCTCCGGGTGCGCGCGCGGCAGCCACACGTGCAGCGGCACGACCCCGGCCTTCGCGCCGAATCCGACCACCGCCAACACGAAGATCACCGACGCCCGGCCGGCCGAGAACGAGTGCGCGCCGCTCCGGATCGCGGCGAACGACTCTCCTCCGGCCGCGGAGGCCGCGAGACCGAACGCAAACAAGATGACGACGAAGCCGAGATGCGTCATGACGCCGTACCAAACCGTCGCGCTCCGAACCGCCGGACGCTCTCGATGTTCGGCCGCGACGAGCACGAGCGAGGTCATCGCCATGAGCTCCCACAACACCAAGAACGTCGACACGCTCCCCGCCGCGGGCACCAGTACCAGCGTCGCCGCGAACAGCGGGAACATGCCCTGCACCGGTCGGCCCGCCAGGTCGTGGTCGCAGTATCCGATCGCGTAGACGGCCGCCGCGACGATCACGACCGCGGCCGCGAGCACGAACCATGCACCCAGCGGATCGAGATCGACGTTCACCCCGCCGAGCGGCAACACGTCGCGCCAACGAGCCGTGACGTGGTCGCCGGTCGCCAGCACCCGTACCGCAGCGGCACCGGCCGCCGCGCCCGCGCCCACGGTGCACGCGCTCGCGACGACGACCCGAACCCGGCGCGGGAGCAAGAACCCGGCCGCGCTGCCGGCGACCGCGGCACCTCCCGCGACTGCGAGCGCGGCCGCTGCGAGGCTCAACGGCCCGTCAAGCGTCGCAGTTCGGCAACGATCGTCTCCGGATCGGGCGGACAGCCGCGGATCTCCGCGTCGACCGGCACGATGTCGCGGACCGCGCCCGCGACGCCGTAACCGCCTTTGAACACGCCGCAGTCGCACGCGCAGTCGCCGAGCGCGATGACCAGCTTCGGTGCTGCAACCGCCTCGTAGGTCTTGCGCAACGGCGTCGCCATGTTGTGCGTCACCGGCCCCGTCACCAACAGCGCATCCGCATGACGCGGCGACGCGACCAGCCGGCAGCCGTACCGCTCCGCGTCATAGTGCGGCCCGAACGCCGAAGCGATCTCGAGCTCGCAGCCGTTGCAGGAGCCGGCGTCGACCTCGCGGATCTGCAGCGAGCCGCGCAGCTGCCGAGCCGCCTCCGGCTGCGGCCCGTCGGCCCGCTCGACCCGCGCCTCGGCAACGCGCCCGACCGTGCGCATCTTGCGGAAGAGGCTCATCGCCGGTCGTGCCCCAAAAGACCGGCGGCCTCGGTCAGATACGTGAGCAAGATCTCCTTCGAGAGCTGCAACACCTTGGCGATCCGCCGATCCGCAAGCGAGTAGATCACCTTCGTGCCCTCCTTGCGGCTCCGCACCAGGTTCGCTCGCCGCAACACACCGAGCTGTTGCGACACGTGCGAGCCCTCCAATCCCAACTCATCGATCAGTTCGCTCACCGAGCGCTCACCGGCGCACAACGACTCGAGCACTCGGATGCGCGCGGGATGCGCCATCGCCCGGAAGAACTCGGCCTTCACGTCCTGGATCGGTTCCGTCACGTCCGCTCCCCGGCCCCCGTCCGCCGGCAACGCGGACGCGAAAGCGCGTATCTTGTCGATCGATAGTATGACTGTCTGACAAATCTATCAGGTAACGGGTCGAGCGCAAGCTGTTACCCGGCCCGGGTGGCACCGATGCCGGCTTTGCGCGCGGCGCATGGGTGTGTTGATGTACGCCTGCCAGGCCGGGGTGCCCTGCCGGGGCACCGAACCGGGGCGGATACGTGTCCCCGCGAAGAAGGGGAAACGATGGTCCTCGAGAGATTCCTGCTCACCGACCGGGTCGCGGTCGTGACCGGCGCAGGTCGGGGGATCGGTGCAGCCAGCGCCGTCGCGTTGGCCGAGGCGGGGGCCGACGTCGTCGTGTCGGCGCGCACAGCCACGCAGTTGGACGACGTGGCGGCTCGGATCGAGGCAGCCGGACGTCAGGCGCTGGTCGTGCCGGCGGATCTGTCCGACCTCGACAACGTCGCGCGCCTCGCGACCGCCGCGCACGAGAGATTCGGTCGCCTCGACGTCGTCATCAACAATGTCGGCGGCACGATCCCCAACGCGTTCGTCGACACGACCACCGACTACCTGGAGGAGGCCTTCCACTTCAACGTCGCGACCGCGCACGCGCTGTGCCGCGCCGCGGTCCCGCTCATGCTCGAAAGCGGAGGCGGCACGGTCGTCAACATCTCGTCGATCATGGGGCGCGTGAGCGGTCGGGGATACCTGGCGTACGGGGCAGCGAAAGCCGCGCTCGCGCACTACACGCGGCTCGCGGCGCGTGATCTCGCACCACGAATCCGTGTCAATGCGATCGCCGTGGGCTCGGTGGCGACGTCGGCACTCGACTTCGTCGTCCAGAACGAGGAGATGCGCACCGCCATGGAAGACGCCACGCCGTTGCATTGCATCGGTGAGGCCGAGGATGTTGCCGCCGCGGTCATCTACCTCGCATCACCTGCATCGGCCTACGTGACCGGCAAGGTGCTGGAGGTCGATGGCGGACTCGATCAGCCCAACCTCGACCTCGGCCTGCCCGATCTCTAGGAAGAAGACCTCTTCGATTCGTAGTCGCCCAACGCGTCCTCGGTCACGCTCACGACCCTGCGCGCGAGTTGGTTCGACGCGCCGAGCAGTTGTTCGGTCATCTTGAAGGCCGAGTCGATGATCTTGCGACGGGGGCCGTCCTCACTCACTTTGGGGAAGACGCCGTCGACGGTGTCCAGAAACTTCCGGACGGCCTCGAGCGCCGAGTGCTCGGCGTCCTCGACCGAGTCGATGAGGCGAGTGACGCCATCGTCTCGCGTGGCTGGTTCTGTCTTGGTCATGATCCTCTCCTTGCCTCGACGTGGCATTGCGCCACTTCTTCGACACGCCCCACTCTGTCGACGCCGAGCGAGCCGAGACAGAGGCTTTGGACCGATTCTCGCCCGGTCACGGCAAGTTCCGGGCGATGCCGCGGCGCGCGGACGCGGATTCGTGGGAGCATGGTGCCAAGGCATGATGCTCGGGGGGGCCCATGGAACGAACGGCTTCGGATCTGCTGCGGCTCGTCGTGGGCGACGCCGTGCCTGCGCCCGTCGTACGTGAGGACGGACGCATCGGGCCGGCGGTGCCGATTGGTCGCCGGGTCCGGCTCGCGGGGCGGGGCACCACATTCGTTCGTGAGGTGGCCGGGCCGCCCGGAGCGCCGACGCTCGTTCTGCTCCACGGGTTCATGGCGAGCGGTGGCCTCAACTGGTTCCGTACCTTCAACGCGTTGGGTCGAGAGTTCCACGTGGTCGCGCCCGATTTGCGCGGCCATGCTCGGGGGCTCCGCTCCCGCCGGCACATGCGTCTCGCCGATTGTGCCGACGACGTCGCGGCGCTCGTGGACGAGCTCGGCACGGGCAAGGTGATCGCGGCGGGCTACTCGATGGGCGGCCCGGTCGCGCAACTGCTCTGGCGGCGTCACCCGGACAAGGTCGCGGGCCTGGTGTTGTGCGCGACCGCGCCCGCGTTCTCGGCGGAGTCGCGGCGGGTGGCGGACGCGTCGCTCGCGACGCTGGCCGGGCTGATGCGCGTGGCGGGCCACCTCGCGGCTGTTCCGACCGCGGGCGCGCACCTTCTGCGCCGGGTGCGCGCGGAGCGGCCCGCCGGTTTCCTCGAGTGGGCTGCTGCGGAGATGCGCCGCCACGACGTGCGCATGCTCACCGAGGCGGCCCGTAGCATGACCCGGTTCGACTCGCGCGGTTGGCTCGGCGACATCGACGTTCCGACCGCGGTGTTGCGCACGAACCGCGATCGCGTCGTCGACCCGGCGAGCCAGACGGAGTTCATCACGAGCATCGGGGGCGCCCGCCTCGTCGAGCACGACGACGGGCACATCGCGTGTGCACGGGAGACATTCGCGGTGCCCATGCTGAGCGCGTGCCGCGATGTCGCGTGGCGGGCGAACGCCTGAACGAAGCCGAAGTCGTGGAATGAGGAAGACGTCCCGACTCAGGGTCGCCGGGACGTCTTCCTCGAGTATCGGTCGATCTGGCCGTCGGGCGCGTGCGAAACCGTCAGCATGCCGGCCGTAGCCGTATCGGTCGGAGGTTCGTGCGTGTCACCAGGACGAGACCGACCCGGTCATGATCCGGTGGGTTTTCCTCTCCCATACGCCATCTCCTTCTCGGAGCCGCTTTCACGTACAGATGTGGACTTACGCCTTCAGCCTCCGTTCTGAGAAGTCTTCGGAGCGCCCGCTCCGCAAGGGGAGCGGCGGGGCGAACGCAATCCAGAGCATCGGTCTTCCGACGTGCGCGCGCCTAGGGACTTTCGGCCGTATCGAGGTCGGTCCTCCGCTTCGTGCTCACGCGTTGGTGAGGCCCAACCCGTCGATCTTCGCCCGCAGGTCCGGCGGCAGGCTCCCGAGCGCCTCGGCCTCCAGGCATTGTGCGAGCTCGGCTTGGTTCTTGACCCCGAGGACGACCGTATCGACGCCGTCCATGTCGAGGGCGTATCGGTGCGCGACCAGTGCGGGGTCGGTTCCGATCTCGGCGCACAGCGCCCGGAATGGCGCGGCTCTCCGGTAGTCGACGGCATCGGGATGACTGGCTTTGACGACCCGGTCGAACTCGGCGGTGAGCGCGCCGGCTTGCACCGCGCGGATGCCCATCACCCCGACATCGTGCGCGTTGGCCGCGGCGATGATGGCGCACGGGCGCGGTGCTTCGGCGTACCTCCGGATGCCGCCCGGCGAATCCAACAGGTTGGTCACCGCCTGCACGACGCTCGGTTTCACGTCGTGTTCGAGCGCCTTGAGGATGGTCGAGGGAACGCCGACGCCGGTGATGCCCCACGCGCCGATGCGGCCGCGACGCTCGAGATCTTCGAACGCCGGAACGACTTCCTCGACGTATTGGCTCCACGGCGTCGCGAAGGCGGCGCGGTAGTCGTTGCCGTGCGCGTAGACGGTGTCGTCTTCGCAGATGTTGCTGTGCAGGAAGTAGAGGTCGACACGATCGAGGCGCATGGCCTCGAGGCTCGCGTCGAGCGACTCCTCGAGCTTCGTCGCCACCGACCCGGCGCTGGGCGTTCCGAGCTGGCACTTGGTGGTGATACGAACGCCGGGGGGCACGGCGCCACGCAAGGCCGATGCGATGACCGCTTCGCAGCCCCCGTACGACGGGGCCGTGTCGATCATGTTGATGCCGGCCGCCAGCGCGGCATGCACGGTCGCGACGGCTTCGGCCTCGCTCGACGCACCCCAGATCTGTCCGAGCCCGCCCCCGCCGAGGGTCAGGCGACTCACATCGGCAAAGGGGCCGAGCCGTGCGGTTCTCATTGCTGGATCATCTCCCGATCGGCCGCGAGCGCGCACCGGGCGCGGTTACGCCGGCGGTTCGTCCTGCGCGGTGCGCAACCGCTTCGCCAGCGTCTGCAGCAGGTTCCAGGCGATGGTCGCGTTGTGCTGCACGAGCGGCCGGAACTCCCAGTAGGTGAGCCCGTAGCAGACGAGCTCGGTGGTCGCGGTGACCGTGGCCGAGCGCGCGCCCTCGTCGATGAGCGCGATCTCGCCGAAGTAGTCGCCCTTGGTCAGCGTCGCGCGCTGGCGGCCCCCGACCGAGACGGCCGCCTCGCCCGACTCGATCACGAAGAACGCCGCGCCGCCCGCGCCCTCCTTGGTGATCGTCTCGCCCGCGACGAAGCGGCGTTCCTTGAACAGCGCGGCGATGCCTTCGACATCTCGCGGGCTCATGTCGGCGAAGAGCGGAACGCGCTCGATCACCTCGACGGGACCGCTCGCCGCCGACGGCGCGGCCGGCCGCGGTGACGAGCCCGATCGGGTCACCGCCCTGCACTGGAGCAGGTAGAGCTGCCCGCCCGCGATCGCCCACTCGATATCGCGCGCGGGCCCGTAGGCCTGCTCGCACTGCCCGGCGAGGACGTTGAGCTGCGCGAGCTGATCGTCGTCGAGGCACAGCTGTTCTCGTTGTTCCGGCGCGACGCTCTCCTCGACGGTGCCGCCGTCGGGCGAGGCGCGGATCAGGATCTTCTTGAAGCCGGGTGTGCGCTCGAGCACTGCACCCGAAGGGTCGATGCGAAAGCTGTCGGGGATCACGCGGGCGGCAACGACGACCTCGCCGAGACCCCAGCTCGCCTCGATGAGCCGCTCGTCGGCCCCGTTGATCGGGTTCTGTGTGAACATCACGCCGGCGACCTCGGGGTCGAGCAACGACTGGACGACCACACCGACGCTCGGACGAACGAACAGGCCGACGCGCTGGCGGTAGGTGATCGCCGAGTCGGAGTTCGCCGACCACCAGATCTCCCGGATCGCCGCGCTCAGGTCGTCGACCGACGGCACGTTGAGCAGCGTGAGGTGCTGGCCGGCGAAGCTCGCGTCGGCGCCGTCCTCGTCGACGGCCGACGAGCGCACGGCGAGCGGCCCCGTCGAGCGCGCGGGCCGCGGTCACGACCTCCTCGACGGCGTGGTCCTGCCCGGCGGCCACCGCGTCGACGATCGTGCCCGAGAGCGCGATACCGGGCGGGATCGGCAGCCCGCTGCGCGCCGCTTGTCCCAACCCGGTTGCCTTGGCACCGAAGCGCGAATCCTCGTGCGCGTCGGCGAGCGGGACGACCTCGGTCACGTGTAGACCGTCACTTCACCGGCATCGCCGTTCACGCGCACGCGCGTGCCGTCGGGAATGCGGTCGGTCGCGTCACGGGTCCCGACCACGCCGGGAATGCCGTACTCACGCGCGACGATCGCCGAGTGCGAGAGCAGACCGCCGGAGTCGGTGACGATCGCGCCGAGCAGCGGCAACAAGATGTTGAACGCCTCCGTCGTCGACTCGGTGACGAGCACGTCGCCTTGTGTGATGCGGTCGAACTCCGACGGGCCCGAGATGCGCCGGGCCGGTCCTTCGTAGGTGCCGCCGCTGGCGGCGAGACCGTGCAGCAGGTTCTCTTCGTGCGGCGCCTCCGAGCTGCCGAACAGCTCGCCCATCGCGATGCCGACCGCGTGCATGACCCGCGCGACCCCCGGCGGCAGGCCCGCCGGGTCGGGCGGCGGCGGCGACGGCGGCCCGAGCGACACGGGCGCCTCCTTGGCGGTGCGCGAGCTGCGCTCCGAGAAGCGTTGCGCGAGCTCGTCGGCCGACGGCCCGCCCGCGCCGGTGACCAGCAGGCACATCTCGTCGAAGCCGGCGTCGACGAAGTGCTCGGCGTCGTGGACGCGGCTCTTGTCCTCGAGCCGGCGACCGGCGGCGAGCACGGCGCGGCGCATAATGCCCGAGGCCCAGATGTCGCTGAAGACGCCACGTTCGTCGCGCAGGCGGTACATGAGGCGCGCCTCGCCGAGCAGCTCGTCGAACTGCGCGCGGTGCTCTTCGGGTACCTGCGAGCGGATCTCGGCGATGCGGGCGTCGACGTCGGCCGTGTCGTTCCCCGCGCCGTCGACCGACAATCGGATCGAGCGCAGCAGCGCGTCGGGCAACTCGAGCGCGTATCGCCCGGAGATGTCGAAGCCGTCGAGCAGCCGGCAGCCGACGAGGTCGAGATACGCGGTCATCGCGGCACCGACGTCGCCGCCGAACCCGCGCAACTCGGCGAGGGTCTTGGCCGGGTCGCCGCCGGAGTCGAGGAGCGAGCGCGCTGCAGTGTCGTGGGTGATCGCGGTAATCAGTCGTTCGAGCTCGCCCGACGCACCCGCCGACACCGGCGCCGCGCCGCGCAGCATCGCCAGCGAAACCGACGGCGCGACCTCGGTCCACGAACCGAGGTGTGCCAGCAGATCGCCGACCGGCAGCATCGCCGACCCCGTGAACCGCATGTGCTGGAAGATCATCTGCGAGTGGTGATCGCGACAGCGGGTCAGGTAGTCGACCAGCGCGTCGTCGGAGAGCGTGTCCGCGTCGACCGACTGCAACTCGCGATGGATTGCGACCGCGGCCGGCTTGAACGTCTCGTCCCACTCGCGCAGCTGCTCGCGCCAGACCCTCTTCTCCCAGACCTCTTCCGCGCGGGCGAAACGCTGCGGGATCTCGTCGTCGGGCGCCGGCCGCATCGCGTTGTACGCGAAGCCGTTGACGTACTGCGTCTCCATCCCCGCGATCGGCGTGCCGTAGAACGCCATGAACTCACTCGTGCCCCGGCGGAACGGCTCGGGATGCATCTCCGCCCAATAGCGCGTCACGGGACGCGGGAAGTGCACCGGATCCAGATTCCACGATCCCGGACCGGGAGCCTCGTAGTTGCGCGCCGTCGTTTCTTGTCCCGCCATTCCCAGGCCCTCCTGCAATCGTGCGGCGCGGCTCGGCGCCGCGTCCGGCCTCCGGATTCTCACCGGCCGGCGGGCCCTGCGGCAAGGCGAACCGAACGCGCGGTGGCCGCTCGTGCCTGATAGGAAGTGTTTGTGCAAGGCACGTGCCTTCGGGTTGGTGCCGCTGGGAGGCCCGCTGTCCGACTTGATCGGCGTGGGTGGAGGCGGTGATACGGCGCGTACGCCGACCTCCGCTCATTGTGCGGAGGTGCACTTGCCGGGCGGGCGCCACGTCGCGACTAGCAGTTGACCTTGGTTTCGACGGTGGCGTCGCAGGTGTTCGTTCCTTGCTCGCCGTCGGCGTAGTCGTTGCCGTTGCCACCGCTGATGGTGTCGTTGCCGTCTGCGGTGGTCCCGGTGCCGTCGCCGCCGTAGAGGGTGTCGTCGCCGTCGAGTCCGGAGATCGTATCGTTGCCGCCCATTCCCTTGATCACGTTGGCGGCGGAGGAGCCGGTGAGCGAGTCGTCGCCGGAGCCCCCGTTGAGGTTCTCGAAGTTGGTCACGGCTGTATCGATGTTCGACGTTCCGGCCGAGAGGTCGACGGTGAGCGGCGAGGTCAGGGCTGAGTAATCGAGCGTGTCGATCCCGGCTCCGCCATTCAGTGTGTCGCCCCCGCCGAGTCCGGAGATGGTGTCGTTTCCGCCGCCGCTATTGATCACGTTCGGGCCGGTGGTTCCGGTAATGGTGTCGCTGCCGCTGCCGGTGGTGACGTTCTCGAATCCGATGACGGCGGCATCGGCACTCGAGGTGCCGAGCGTGAGGTTGACCGTGACGGCAGTTGTCCCTCCGTAGATGAGCGTGTCGGTGCCGGTATCGCTGGTGGTGTCGCCACCGTAGACGGTGTCGGCTCCGCTGCCGCTCGTGACCGTGTCGTTGCCGTCTTGCCCGTAGATGGTGTCGTTGCCGGTCCCGCCGGTGAGCGTGTCGTCGCCGGCGAGTCCGTGGATGATGTCGTCGCCGCCGTTTCCGTTGATGACGTTCGCAACATTCGATCCGGTGATGTCGTCGACGCCGGATCCGCCGTTGACGTTCACGAACGACGAGTCCTGAATGTTGTCGACATTGGAAATGGAGGCCGGGGCTGCGGACAGATCGATGGTTGATGGGGCCGACTGGTCCGAGTCATCGAGCGTGTCGTTCCCTCCTCCGCCCGTGAGGGTGTCGACGCCGTTGCCGCCTTGGATCACGTCGTCGCCGCTGCCGCCGTTGATGGTGTCAGCGCCGTCGCCGCCGATGAGTGTGTTCGCGTTCGCGTCACCGTTGATCGTGTCATCGCCGGCGGTGCCGGTGACGTTCTCGATGTTGGTCAGCGTCTCGGTCGGGCCGCCGGCGATGACGGCGGTTCCATTGGAGGATCCGTTCAGCGTTACGTCGACGGAGGTGGTGACCCACCTGAAGGTGACGGTGTCGTGCGCGCCCGTTCCTCCGTCGAGCGTGTCGACGCCGGAAGCGGTGCCATCGAGGGTGTCGTTGCCGCCGCCGCCGCTAAGCGTGTCGGTACCGACTCCTCCGAGCAAGGTGTTGTTCGCGGAATTGCCGGTGAGGACGTTGTTGCCGTAGTACGCACCCCAGAGATTCTCGATTGACGTGTAGGTGTCACTCTCGCCGGTCTGTCCGCCGGTGTTCGTTGCAAGGCTCGCGGTCACGTTCACGAGTGGACGGTTCTGGTACGTCACCGTGTCGTTGCCGCCGCCGCCGTTGAGAATGTCGTCGCCGAGTCCACCGTCGAGCGTGTCGTTGCCACCGCCGCCGGTGAGCGTATTGACGGCAGTGTCGCCGATGAGTGTGTCGCTCCCGGATCCACCGGTGAGATTTTCGATCGAGTGCGGGCTGATCGTGTTGTAGGTGTCGGTCTCGCCCGCTTGGCCGCCCGACCCGGACGACAAGTTCGCGGTGACCGCGGCGGTATGACTCGCGTAGCTGACGGTGTCGTTGCCGCCGCCGCCGTTGAGGATGTCATTGCCCGGCCCGCCGTCGAGCACGTTGTCGTTGCTGTCGCCGGTCAGGGTGTCGTTCCCCGATCCGCCGGTGAGGTTCTCGACGTTCGAAAGGGTCGCGGTGTCGGTGCCGATCGTCGCGGTGGCGTTGACGGTTGCCGTGGCGGGCAGCGATGCGGTACTTCCCAATACGACGGTGTCGGTACCGAGGCCGCCGTCGAGGACGCTGTTATTTCCTGACGACCACACCAAGGTGTCGTTTCCATCGCCGCCCGACAGCGAGTCGGTCCCGCCTCCTCCGACGAGGGTGTCGTCGCCCGTGCCGCCGACGATTGTGTCGTTGCCGCCCTCGCCGTAGATGGTGTTGGTTCCTGCCGCTTCGGTGATCGTGTCGTTGCCGTCACCGCCGTAGATGAGGTCGTTGCCGGCGCCGCCCGTGATGGTGTCGTCGCCGCCGAATCCGCAAATTACCCAGTTCTGGCTGTCGGGTGCCGTGAGCGTGTCGTTTCCTTCAGTGCCGGTCACAATGCCTGCGTAGCCCGGAGGCGTGCTCGTCGGGCACGCGGTCACTGATGCGGCGGCGGGAGTTGCCGTCGCGGTCAACGCGATGGCCATGAGGGGTGCCGTGCCGAGCAACACGCTCGCGACGACAACCGCGTGAGGACGACACAATCGAAGCGTGGCACGATGCGCCATGGAAAGCCCCCCGGTCTTGCGAGCACAAGATTGCCCGACGACGTGAGCACTATCCGTCCGTGTTGTGACCGTGTCAACCGAATCCTCGCGTCGCGCGACGCCCGGACTTGTAGGAGCTCTCGCCGCGATTCGCGAGGACAGAACTGGCGCACGACGCGAACGCCTCGCGCCTCGGCCTCACTCTGCACGTCGAGCGAGGTGTGCAGGTATTCGCGCCGGTCGTCGTAGGTCTCGCTCATCGAGTGCAACGCCCGTGCGGGTTTCCCGCTCTTGTAGTCGCAAGTCGTGCGTGCAGTCCTGAGGTTGGGTCGGGTCGAGGTGTATGGGCACAGCGCCTCGAAGCCCGGCGGACCGAGGTCGGAAGAGATCAGCAGGGGCGATGTGCGCTCGGCGCGTCGTCGTCGTAGCGTGCGGTGACCGATTCGAGAGGCCGAGCCCGTGCGTCGTAGCGGCATGTGGTCCCATTGGTCGGGCAGAGTGATCGTCGCAATCTTGGCGGCCGTGTTCTGTGCCGGCATGGGTATGACCGTCGCAGACGCGGCGCGTTCGACACCGTGGTCGCGAGCGAACCCCAGTGTGGTGGTGACGCGTCCATCGGTTCCGGAGCAGCGCGCCGCGCTCGTCGCCGCGTTGACGGTCGACCCGAAGCCCGGTGCAACCAATGTGGCTCTCGACACACCCGTTGTGGTCGTCGCCGGTGCCGGCCGCTTGACGTCGGTTCGCGTGACGAATGCGAAGGGTGCGCCGGTCGCGGGAACGTTCGCCACGCCCGGGAGGTGGTGGCGGTCGAAGGGACCACTCGCGCCCAGTGGTGTCTACCGAGTAGCCGCCACCGTCGAGGGATCGTCAGGCGTACAGGCAACATCCGTGTCGACGTTCCGTGCCCTCACACCGTTCGCGAACGTCGACGCCACGGTCTTTCCCGGTGGCGGTATGACCGTCGGCATCGCCCAGCCGATCGTGATCCGTTTCGATCACAACATTGACGACGCCGCGGCACGCGCCGCTGTGCTCGACCACTTTGTCATCACGGAGTCGCGGCCGGTTCCCGGCGGCTGGCATTGGTTCAGTGGGAACGAGCTGCACTTCCGGCCGGAGACGTTCTGGCCGCCAGGGGAGAAGGTCACCGTGGTTGCCGACCTGAACGGTTGGAATGCCGGCCGGGGCCAGTGGGGCGACGGCGAACTCCTGACGCAGTTCACGATCGGTGACGCGCATGTGGCGTGGGCGAACCTGGCGACCGACCAGATGACCGTCAGTGACAACGGCCGGGTCATTGCGACCTATCCGTTCAGCGGTGGCCGAACCCAGTATCCGACGATGAACGGCGTTCATATCGTTCTCGACCGCGAGAGCGTTGTCCGCATGATCTCTTCGACGAACGGGATACCGGTGAACTCGCCCGACGGTTACGACGAGCTCGTGTATTCCGACGTGCACATCACCGACAGCGGCGAGTACGTCCACGCCGCGCCCTGGTCGGTCGGTAGCCAAGGACACACGAACGTCTCGCATGGTTGTATCAACCTGAGTCCCGCCGACGCGTTGATGTTCTGGGCCTTCAGCCGCGTTGGCGACGTCGTCGCGGTCGTCGGCGGCCCCCGACCCCCGGCGCCCGGCGATCACGGAGTGATGGACTGGGACACGGCGTGGAAGGACTGGACGCCCGCTGCAGTGCATGGAGTGTGAAGGCGCGCCGCGGACGAACGGAATGCGCCTGGTCCCGATCGCCGTAGCGAGCGCGCGGTGGCGGCTCGTGCCTGATAGGAAACGTCGGTGCGAGACACGCGCCTTCGGGTTGCCCTCGTCGGCTACGGCCTCGCGGGGGAGGTCTTCCACGGCCCGTTGATCACGGGAACCTCGACCATGGAGGTCGCGGGCGTGGTCACCTCCGATCCGGGGCGGCGGGCCCGGGTGGCGGCCCGCTACCCGCAGGCTCGTCTGATGTCGTCGGCCGGCGAGATATGGGCCGACCCGTCACAGTTCGATCTGGTCGTCATCTGCTCGCCCAACCGCACCCACGTTCGCTGGCCTTGGACGCGGTCGAGGCGGGTTTGGCCGTCGTGGTGGACAAGCCGGTCGCGGCCACGGTCGGGGACGCGGTCCGGCTGAGGGATGCGGCGGCTGCTCGAGGTGTACCGGTCAGCGTGTTCCAGAACCGGCGTTGGGACGGCGACTTCCTCACCGTTTGCGACCTGCTCGACGCGAAGACGTCTCGGTCCGGTTCACCGTTTCGAGTCCCGATTCGAACGTTGGCGCCCGGAGGTTGCGCACCGCGCGTGGCGAGAGAGTCCCGACCCCGCCAACGCCGGCGGCGTCCTCTACGACCTCGGCAGCCACCTCATCGACCAAGCCCTGGTGCTCTTCGGGCCGGTCACATCGGTGTACGCGGAACTGCGCAACGTGCGCGCCGCTGCCCGGGTAGACGACGACGCGTTCGTTGCGTTGACCCATTCGAGTGGGATGGTGTCTCACCTCTGGATGTCGTTCGTGGCCGCGAATGCCGGTCCACGGATGCGGGTGCTGGGTACGGCGGCGTCGTTCGTCAAGTACGGCTTGGACGGCCAGGAGAGCTTGCTCCGTCAGCAGGTCGATATCGGTTCGGCCGACTGGGGTTCGGAACCGGAAGCACACTGGGGCCGCATCTGCGCCGGTGCGCAATCCCAGCCGGTGGCCACCGTTCCCGGGCGGTACCAGCGCTTCTATGAACTGTTGGCCGATGCACTTCTACACGGTGGTCCGATGCCGGTCGAGATCGAAGACGCCATTGCGACGCTTCGGGTGATAGCGGCGGCACGGACGAGCGCCCAAGACCGCACGGTCGTCAACCTGTAGCGGCTGCGAGACTGGCCCGATGAGCAGCGACGCGCTTCCCGTTGTCGCCCATTGGGTCGGCGGTCGGATTCACCACGGTTCGTCGACCCGCCGGGGTGACGTCTTCGACCCGGCGACCGGCGCGGTGACCAAGCGGGTCGCCTTCGCGTCCGCGGACGACGTCGACGCGGCGGTCGCCGCCGCGGGCGCGGCGTTCCCGCGCTGGCGCGCCACCTCGCTGGCCGAGCGCACCCAGGTGCTGTTCCGCTTCCGCGAGCTGCTCAACGAGCGCAAGCGCGAGCTGGCCGCGATCATCACCGCCGAGCACGGCAAGGTGCTCGCCGACGCGCTCGGCGAGGTCGCCCGCGGCCTCGAGGTCGTCGAGTTCGCCTGCGGCATCCCGCACCTGCTCAAGGGCGGCTTCTCCGAGAGCGTCTCGACCGGCGTCGACGTCTACTCGATCCGCCAGCCGCTCGGCGTCGTCGGCGATCATCAGCCCGTTCAACTTCCCGGCGATGGTGCCGATGTGGTTCTTCCCGATCGCGATCGCGGCCGGCAACACCGTCGTCCTCAAGCCGAGCGAGAAGGACCCGTCGGCCGCGAACTGGATCGCGGAGCTGTGGGCGGAGGCCGGCCTGCCCGACGGCGTCTTCAACGTCGTGCACGGCGACAAGGTCGCCGTCGACGGGCTGCTCGAGCACCCCGACGTCGCGTCGGTCTCGTTCGTCGGCTCGACCCCGATCGCGCGGTACGTCTACGAGACCGCGCACCGCGCACGGCAAGCGCGTGCAGGCGCTCGGCGGCGCGAAGAACCACATGGTCGTGCTGCCCGACGCCGACCTCGACCTCGCCGCCGACGCCGCGGTCAACGCCGGCTTCGGCTCGGCCGGCGAGCGCTGCATGGCGATCTCGGTGGTCGTCGCGGTCGGCGACGTCGCCGACGAGCTCGTCGCGAAGATCGCCGAGCGCATCGGACGACTGACGGTCGGCGACGGCCGCACCGGCGCCGACATGGGGCCGCTCGTCACCCGGGCGCACCGCGACAAGGTCGCGTCGTACGTCGACGCCGGCGTGGCCGACGGGCGCGACGTTGGTCGTCGACGGCCGCGACGTCGAGGTCGACGGCGACGCGGACGGCTTCTGGCTCGGCCCGACGCTGTTCGACCACGTCACCCCGGACATGAGCGTCTACACCGACGAGATCTTCGGCCCGGTGCTGTCGGTCGTGCGCGTGCGACAGCTACGACGAGGCGCTCGCGCTGATCAACGCCAACCCCTACGGCAACGGCACCGCGATCTTCACCAACGACGGCGGCGCCGCCCGGCGCTTCCAGAACGAGGTCGAGGTCGGCATGGTCGGCATCAACGTGCCGATCCCGGTGCCGGTCGCCTACTACTCGCTTCGGCGGCTGGAAGAACTCGCTGTTCGGCGACACCCACGCCCACGGCACCGAGGGCGTGCACTTCTTCACCCGCGGCAAGGTCGTCACCAGCCGCTGGCTCGACCCGAGCCACGGCGGCCTCAACCTCGGCTTCCCGCAGAACGAGTAGCTGAGTACCGAGAGCGGACGCACTCGAAGAGATGACGGCCGGATGATCGGCCGCGGCATTGCACCACGAGTTTGACCTACTCGCGCAAGGGGAGCGTCGGGTTGGTAACCCGAAG
>CAWEUJ010000005.1:0-522097 GCA_963812205.1 uncultured Actinomycetes bacterium | reverse complement strand
AGATCTCCGCGGAGTGGGGTTGGGACCGGCGCCTCCTCGCGACGGTCGACAGCACGCCCGATCCGAACTCGCAAGCTGCGCACAGTTACCGCCACGGCGTCTCGGTGATCGTCGACGACTGGACCAACGAAGCGCGGTTCACGTGTTCGCCGCTGCTCCGAGCTCACGACGTGCACAGCGGTCTGACCGTCGCGATCCGGTACGGCCAGTCGACGATCGGCGCCATCAGCGTGCAGAGCCGCGCGTTCCGACTCTTCGACGACGCGGCCGTGCGATTCTTGGAGTCGGTGGCGCAGCTGGTCGGCGTCGCGCTCGAACAGGATCGGGTTCAGCGGCGGCTGGCCCAGAGCGAGCGAACGTTGCAGGCGATCGTCGACAATGCGCCCGTCGCGATCCACGTGGTCGACGAGTCGGGTCGCTTCCTGCTCGTCAACCGCGAGCTCGAGCGCATCGTCGGCGTGCCCCGCGATCTGCTCGTCGGCAAGCTGCGGAACGAGTTCCCGAGGTTCGCCGAGGACGGCGAACACGCGTATCTCTCGGTGAATTTCCCGCTCCTCGACGCGGACGGCCATACGTACGGCGTCGGCGGAATCTCGACCGAGGTGACCGAGTTGGTCCGGGCCCGTGCCGAGACCACGGCGGCCTGGCAGGAGTCGATGAAGCGTCTCGCGTGTGCCGTCGAGTTCCGAGACGACGTCTCGGGCGCGCACCTCGATCGCATGGCCGCGTACTCCGACCTGATCGCGCGCCTGCTCGGGCTCCCGCTCGAACGCTGCGAGCTGATCCGGCTCGCGGCACCCATGCACGACATCGGCAAGTTGGCGATCCCCGACCACGTGTTGTTGAAGCCGGGGCCGTTCACTCGCGAGGAGCGTCAGATCATGAACGCCCACGCCGACGTGGGCTTTCGCCTGCTGACCGGATCGGGTTCCGACGTGTTCGAGCTCGCGGCGACGATCGCGCACAGTCACCACGAACGTTTCGACGGGAGCGGCTATCCGGACGGTCTCGTCGGGATCGACATTCCGCTCGAAGGGCGGATCGCGGCGATCGCGGATTCGTTCGACGCGCTCACGTCGGATCGCGTGTATCGATCGGCGATGCCCATCGACACCGCCATCGACGTCATGGCGGCCGAGGTCGGACACTTCGATCCCGACATCCTCGCAGTGTTCATCCGTGAGCTCGACCTGGCCAAACAGCTCTGGGCGAGTTGCCACCTCCCGGTCATCGCGGTGCGCGCCGACGTGCTGGCGTCGGCGGCGCGGGCGAAAGCCGGGTCGCAGGGTGCGGGCGGGACGAGCGCGCGCGTCGAGTAACGGTCGCGACCGGCCCGGAAGGCATATTCGACGACGACGAACGTCCCTGGCCTCGGGTCGGGAGACATCACAGAGTGCGGACGGTGCGCCTCGTCAAGACGCTCGGCGGTTGACGGAATGGCGCGGCGCGCACCGGGGTCGGCGCGGGTCAGCCGAGCTTGATCGCGGAGATGAGGAAGTAGAGCGCCTCGTTGGGGCCGATCGCCGGTGGGTTGCCGCCCGGTCCGTAGCCGAGATTCGACGGGATCGCGAGGAGCCGCACGCCACCGATCTTCATGCCGGGGATTCCCTGTTGCCAGCCGGCGATCAGGCCGCCGGCCGGGGAGAGGTTGGCGTCGAACGTCTGGTTGTGCTTGTACGACGAGTCGAAGATCTTGCCGGTCGAGCACGCCACGCCCACGTAGTCGACCGTCACCTTCGCGTTGGCCGCGATGAGTGCGCCGGTGCCGACCTTCAGATCCTGCGTCGTCAACTTCGTCGGCGCGGGACCCGGTGCGAGCAGCATGGCCGGCGCGCCCGTCGGGAGGGTGTCCTTCAGCCCGACGCAGGGCTTTTCCGTCGCGGCGATCGTCGTGGTCGTCGGGATCGTGGTGGTGGGCGCGATCGTGGTGGTGGGCGAGACCGCGACCTTGGCGTCGTTGGCACCGCCGACTGCGAAACCGAGCGCGATCAAGATGACGAGGCCGATGATCGCGACCACTGCGCCGATCTGACGGCGGCGGCGCTGCGCGCGCCGTCGTTCGGCGATCTGCACCGCGACCCGGCTCTTCTGCCGATTCTGGCGGGCGCGCACTTCTTTCGCGGAAGGCATCGGGCGCAAACGGTACTCGCGGCGCCACAGCTACGTTGGCACTCGTGAACCCGCCGGAGACGACTGTGGAGCTGCTGAGGAGCATCGCCGCGGAACACCCCGACCGCGCCGCGTTCGTCGAGGTCGATCGGCGTATGACGTTTGCGGAGTGGGACCGAGCGGCCGACGGGCTGGCGGCCCTCTTCGCCGAGCGTGGGGTCGTGCGGGGCGATGTGGTGGCGCTGCTCATCCCCTCCTCGATCGACTACGCGGTCTGTTACCAGGCGGCGATGCGGCTGCGGGCGATCTCGACCGGGATCAACACGCGGCTCGGTCCACCCGAGATCGCGAGCATCCTCGATCGCACGCAGCCGCGTCTCGTTCTCCGCGAAGCCGACCTCGACGACGTGCGCGCGGCGTACGCGAACGATCGGGCGCGCGATCTCGCGCCCGCCGAACCCGACGACCCGGTCGCGATCGTGTGGACCAGCGGAACCACCGGGATGCCGAAGGGTGCCGTGTTCGATCATCGCAACCTCCGGGCGGTCGCGGTCGGGGCGGGCGCGATGGGTGCTCCCCTCGACGTGCGGCTCGCTCCGCTGCCGTTCGCGCACGTCGCGTTCATGTCGCGGCCCTGGGAAGAGATCGAGAACGCGATAACGACCGTGATCACGCCGACGCCGTGGACCGCGGCCGATGCGCTCCGTCTGATGGCCCGTGAGCGCGTCACGGTCGGCCAGGGCGTGCCGACGCAGTGGCGTCTCGTGCTCGACCATCCCGACTTTGCGACCCACGATCTGACGGCGCTTCGGATTGCCGGGACGGGCGCGGCGACGGTTCCCCCCGAGCTCGTGCGCGAGATGCAACAGCGGCTCGGCTGCCCCGTCGTCATCGGGTACACGAGCACGGAAGCGGCGATCACCACGGGCACGGTCCCGGGCGACTCGCCGGAGGTGATCTCGCAGACCGTGGGGAGACCGCGCGTGAACGTCGAGCTCGAGGTGGTCGACGACGACGCCCACGTGTGCCGCGCCGGGTGTCGTCGGGCGCGTGCGCTGCCGCTCGGAGGCGGTGATGCGCGGCTACTGGCACGACCCCGATCGCACAGCCGAAGTTCTCGGGGCCGAGGGTTGGCTCACCACCGGCGATCTCGGCTTCCTCGACGACCGGGGCTACCTCACCCTCGTCGGCCGCCGCAGCGAGATGTACATCCGGGGCGGCTACAACGTGTATCCGGCCGAGGTCGAGCGCGTGTTGTCGGAACATCCGACCGTCGCACAAGTGGCGGTGCTCGGCGTGCCCGACCCCGTCCTGGGCGAGATCGGTTACGCGTTCGTCGTGGCGGCCGCGGGGCAGACGCCCCTGTTGACGGACCTGCGGACCTACTGCCGCGCCGCGCTCGCCGACTACAAAGCACCCGACCGTCTCGTGGTCGTCGATGCGCTCCCGTTGACGTCGGTGGGGAAGGTAGACAAGCGGGCGCTGGCCGAAGATGCGGCGCCCACCCCGGATGGTTAGCTTCGGGGGCATGAAGCAACCGCGCATCGTCGAGAGCACTCTCGAGTTCCCCTATTCGCGTTCGCTCGGTCCGGTCGTCGGCGAGTTCCTCGCCGGCCTGCGCGAGCACCGCATCCTCGGTATCCGGACGCGAGACGGCAAAGTGCTCGTCCCGCCGCTGGAGTACGACCCCAATACCGGTGACGCGCTCGACGAGCTGGTCGAGGTCGGCCCGCAGGGCACCGTTACGTCGTGGACCTGGGTCGAACGCCCCACACCGAAACATCCGCTCGACCGCCCGTTCGCGTTCGCGCTGGTGATGCCCGACGGCGCCGACACCGCGATGGTCCACGCCGTCGACGCAGGCAGCATCGACCGCATGTCGACGGGTATGCGCGTGCAACCCCGCTGGCGCGCCGAGCCGCACAACATGGTCGACGATCTCGCGTGCTGGGAGCCCGCATGAGCGAGACGAGCACGCCCAAAGAGAACCTGGTGATGAACCACCTCGTGTCGCTGACGTACTCCGAGCCGCTCACGCCGATCCTCGAGCGCTACGTCGACGCGCTGATCGACGGCCGCATCGTCGGCCACAAGTGCCCGCAGTGCGGCCGCGTATACGTGCCGGGCAAGGGGTACTGCCCGATCTGCGTGGTGCCCACCACCGAAGCGGACGAGGTCGAGGTCAGCGACCACGGCACCGTCACCGGCTTCACGATCATCACGCCGGTCGCGTACTACGGCCAGACCGAGACCGAGCCGTTCGTATACGCCTCGGTGCTCCTCGACGGTTCGTCGGGCAACCTCGGCGGCCAGGACATCGTCGGTGTCCCGCACGATCAGCTGCACTCGGGGATGCGCGTGCGCGCGGTGTGGAAGCCGAAGGCCGAGCGCAGCGCGGAAGGCGTGTCGAATCGCGGTTGGGGAAGCGTGGCTTCGGTGATCGACGCGTTCGAGTGGACCGGCGAACCCGACGCCGATCGGTCCGTGTACGAGGAGCACATCTTCTGATGGCCGCAACAGACATTGCCGTCATCGGGTTCGCGCAGACGCCTTCGGTGCGCATGGCGCCCGAGAGCGAAGTACAGCTGCTCGTCCCGATCGTCACCGAAGCGCTCGAGCGCGCCGGGCTCGACCGGCGCGAGGTCGGCTTCACCTGCGCGGGCTCGTGCGACTACCTCACCGGCGGTCCGTTCGCCTTCGTCTCCAACCTCGAGGCCGCGGGTGCGTGGCCGCCGATCTCGGAGTCGCACGTCGAGATGGACGGCGCGTGGGCGCTCTACGAGGCGTGGGTGCGGCTGCAGCACGGCGACATCGACACGGCCCTGGTGTTCGGGTCCGGTAAGTCGTCTCCGTCGAAGCCCGAAGAGATGTGGGCCCAGCAGCTCGACCCGTACTACCTGGCACCGCTCGGCGTCGACCCCGCGTCGCTCGCCGGCATCCAGGCGCGGGCGTTGCTCGACGCCGGGAAGGCGACCGAGCGCGACTTCGCGGAAGTGGTCGCGCGTAGTCGGGCCAACGCGAAGAGCAATCCGAACGCGCAGCTCAGCGGCGACTATTCGGTCGAGTCGTTGCTCGCGGAGCCCTACGAGCGGGCGCCGTTGCGCAAGCACGACATCCCGCCGATCTCCGACGGCGCGGTCGCGGTCGTCCTTGCCCGGGGTGACCGCGCTCGGGCCCTGTGCGATCGGCCCGCGTGGATCCGGGGTCTCGATCACCGCATCGAGGTGCACCAACCGGGGATGCGCGACCTCACGTCCTCGACATCGACCACGCTCGCGGCGCGCAAGGCCGGCTACGACGGCGGACCGCTCGACGTGGTCGAGCTTTCGGCGACCTTCAGCCCGCAGGAGTTGATCCTGCGCGAGGCGTTGGGTCTCGACGCCGATGCCCACGTGAATCCTTCCGGGGGCGCGCTGGCCGCGAACCCCGTGATGGCGACCGGACTCGTACGGATCGTCGAGGTGGCGCAGCGCATCGTCGAGGGATCGGCCCGGCGCGGACTCGCGCACGCGACCGGCGGCCAGGTGCTGCAGCACAATCTCGTGTGCCTGATGGAGGGCGACTGATCATGGCGGAACAGTGCGCGGTCATCGGAGTGGGGCAGACGCACCACAAAAAGAAGCGAGCCGACGTCTCGATACCCGGCCTGTTGCGAGAAGCCGCCACACGGGCGCTCGACGACGCCGAATGCACGTGGGCCGACATCGACGCGGTCGTGATCGGCAAGGCCCCCGACGCGTTCGAGGGAATCGTGCAGCCGGAACTGTTCCTCGCCGACGCCTTGGGCTGCGCGGGTAAGCCGATGCTGCGCGTCCATACCGCGGGCAGCGTCGGCGGCTCCACATTCATCGTCGGCGCGCACCTCGTCGAGTCGCGCATCCACGAGCGCGTGCTCGCGATCGCGTGGGAGAAGCAGAGCGAGGGCAACGCGCAGTGGGGTCTGGCGGGAGGCCGCGGTCGCGGCATCGGCGCCGGCGGCGCGTTCGCGCCGTGGATCCGCGCGTACATCGAAAAGACGGGTGCGCCCGAGTACATCGGCTGGCAGGTCGCGGTGAAGGACCGCCTCAACGCGCTGAAGAACCCCTACGCGCACCTGCACCTGCCCGACATCAGCATCGAAAAGGTCAAGGAATCGCCGATGCTCTGGGATCCGCTGCGGTTCCTCGAGTCGTGCCCGTCCTCCGACGGCGCGTGCGCGGTCGTGCTGACGAACGAGGCCAACGGGAAGAAGGCGGCGAAACCGGCGGCGTGGGTCGCGGCCACGGCCGTGAGGAGCGAGCTCGGCCAGTTCCCGGGCCGCGATCCGGTCCGTCCTCAGGCGGGCGTGGAGTGCGCGCACGACGTCTACCGCCAGGCCGGCATCGGCGTGCCGCGCCAGGAGATCGACGTCGCCGAGATCTACGTGCCCTTCAGCTGGTACGAGCCGATGTGGCTCGAGGGTCACGACATCGCCGGCCCGGGCGAGGGCTGGAAGATGGTCGAAAGTGGTGACACCGAGATGACGGGGTCGTTCCCCGTCAACGTGTCGGGGGGCGTCTTGTCGTCCAACCCGATCGGGGCGTCGGGCATGCTGCGCTTCGCCGAAGCCGCGCTGCAGGTGCGCGGGCAGGCCGGCGAGCACCAGGTCGACGGCGCGCGCACCGCGCTCGCCCAGGCCTACGGCGGCGCCGCCCAATACTTCGCCATGTGTGTCCTGAGAGACCACCCCGCCTAGAAACCCCCAACTGTTGAGGGGAAAACAGGCGCTCCGGGCCACTTTTCCCCTCAACAGTTGGAGGCGGAACGCGCTCTGGGACCCGTTTTCCCCACAACTGTTGGCGGGGTTTGTGGGGGGCGTTAGGCTGGGGAGAATGACATTCTCCGAGGCCGCCGACGATGCGGATCGTCCGCAACGCCTCGTGGCGACGGCTCGTGCGCTTGCGAACGAGACGGGGAGCGCGGCTTTTACCGTTGCCCAGGTCACGAGCCGGGCCGGCCTCTCACTCAAAGCCTTCTACTCGTGTTTCCACGGTAAGGACGAGCTGCTCTTGGCGTTGCTGGCCGAGGACAGCCGCATCGGCGCCGAGGTCCTGGCCGAGCGCATTGCCGGTCGCACGGGCATCGACGCGGTGCGCTCCTACGTGTTCGAGCTCTTCGACCTGATCACGCCGCCCGAGGCGGTCGGCTACGCGGGCGTGCTGGTGCGCGAGTACCGCCGGCTCACGGAGATCCACGACGCGGAACTTCGCGACGCGCTCTCGCCGATCGTTGATCTGTTGGCGCACCACATCGAGTCCGACGATCCGAAGCGCGACGCCCGCACGATGTTCGCGGTCCTGCTCGACGGCATCCATGCCGTCGTGGTCGGCCGCGTCACCGACACGTACGAGCTCGCCCGGTACCTCCAGCGCTTCTGCACCGAGGGAGTCGGGCGCCGATGAGCTCGACCAACCTGCCGGATCCGGAACCGCGTGTCCGCAGCTTCACGATCATCTCGGTCGATGATCATCTCATCGAACCGGCGCACTGCTTCGAAGGGCGTCTCCCGGCGCGACTGCAGGAGCGTGCGCCGCGCGTCGTCACGCTCGACGACGGCCGGGAGACGTGGATCTACGAGGACAACTTCTACCCGCAGGTGGGCCTCAACGCGGTCGCCGGACGACCGAAGGCCGAATGGAGCATGGAGCCGGCGCGCTTCGACGAGATGCGACGCGGTTGCTACGACATCGAGGCGCGCGTGGCCGACATGGATGTCGACGGTGTCTTCGCAACGTTGTGCTTTCCCTCGCTCATCGCCGGCTTCGCAGGCACGATCTTCTCCAAGAGCAAGGACTCCGAGCTCGGACTCGCGGCGCTCGCGCGCGTGGAACGAATGGCATATCGACGAGTGGGCCGGCGCGTATCCCGATCGCGTCATCCCGCTCCAGATCGCGTGGGTGAACGACCCGGAGATCGCGGCCGCCGACATCCGCACCAACGCGGCGCGGGGCTTCAAGGCCGTCAGCTTCCCGGAGAATCCGGTCGACCTCGGGCTGCCACCCATGATCGACCGGCACTGGGATCCCTTGCTCCACGCGTGCGAGGAGACCGAGACCGTGGTGTGCCTGCACAACGGATCGTCGTCGTGGACCGCGGCCCGCTCACCGGGCGCGCCCCTCGAGCTCTACACGAGCCTCTTCCCGGTCAACGCGCTGGTGACCGCGGCCGACTGGCTGTGGGCGCAGGTGCCGACCCGGTTCCCGAGCATCAAGATCGCCTTCTCGGAGGGCGGGATCAGCTGGGTACCGATGTTGATCGACCGGATCGACTACGTGCTCGAACACTCGGCCGTCGGTTCGCACGGATGGGATGACACCGAGATCTCCCCGACCGACGCGCTGCGGCGCAACTTCTGGTTCTGCACGATCGACATCGGATCGACGTTCGCGTTGCGCGACCACATCGGTGTCGATCACATCTGCATCGAGAGCGATTACCCGCACGCCGACTCGACGTGGCCCGACACACAGCCGCACGCGTCCGAGGCGTTGCGCGACGTGCCCGCCGACGTCGTCCGCAAGGTTACGTGGGAGAACGCATCCAAGCTCTTCCGTCACCCCGTGCCCGAAGCGCTGCAATGCCCGTGAACGAATTCACCACCTCCAAGGAGTACTGATGTATACCGACGATGCCGTTTCCGCCGGCAGTGAAGACCCGATGCTCGAGGTCTTCTCCCAGAACTGTGCCGACGACCCGCACCCGGTGTACCACCAAGTGCACGAGCGTTGCCCCGTCGCGCGTGAAGCCAACATGTTCGGCGCCAACAGCGTCACGTTGTCGCGTTACGACGACGTGCTCTGGGCGCTCAAGCACCCGGAAGTGTTCTCGTCCAAGGACGTCGTCAACATCGGCAACGATGTGCCGCTGATCCCGCTCTCGGTCGACCCGCCCGACCACGCCAAGTACCGGCGCCTCCTCGACCCGCAGTTCTCGCCGAAGCGCATGGCCGACCTCGAGCCCGAGGCGCGCATGCTGGTGAACGAGATCATCGACCAGTTCATCGGAGGCGACGAGTTCGACTTTCACGAAGACTTCGCGACCCCGTTGCCGTCGACGATCTTCTTGGCCCTCATGGGTCTGCCGCAAGACGATCTGCCGCAGTTCCTCCGCTGGCGCGACGACACCATCCGCCCGCAGGACGACGCGCACTCGACGGCCGAGGAGAAGCGGGAAGCTGCGGGCAAGGCGATCGAGGACTACTTCGAGACCAAGATCGAGGAGAAGCGCAGCCACCCCGACGACCGCCTGTTGAGCACGCTCGTGCACGGCGAGGTCGAAGGCCGGCCGCTGACCCACGCCGAGTTGCTCGGTACGACTCACCTCCTCCTGCTCGGCGGTCTCGACACCGTGACGGCCACACTCGACTGCATGATCGTGTTCCTCGCGCAGAATCCGGAGCGGCGGCGCGCGCTCGTCGACGACGGATCGCTCGTCGGTGGCGCGGTCGAGGAGCTGCTCCGCCACCAGACGCCCGTGATGATGGTGCCGCGCATCATCGCCCAGGACCACGAGATGGGTGGCGTGAAGCTCGAGGCCGGTGACGGCGCGATCTTGCTCATCGGCGCGGCGAACTGTGATCGCGACGAGTTCGAAGGCGCGTCGGAGGTGCGCTTCGACCGGGAGCGCAACCGGCACCTCGCGTTCGGCGGCGGCGCGCACCGCTGCCTGGGCTCGCACCTCGCCCGGCTCGAGCTGACTGTGGCGCTCGAAGAGTTCCACAAGCGCATCGGCGACTACGAGCTCGCCCCGCACACCGTCATCTCGTTCTCTCCCGGCATTCGCCAGTCCGAGAACCTGTTCTTGACCTTCTCGGCGGCCGACGCGTGAAGGCGGCGGTGCTGAGAGGCACCGGTGCCGCGTTCGCGGTCGAAGAGCTCCAACTCCGGAGTCCGGGTCGCCACGACGTGCACGTGCGTCTCGGGGCGAGCGGCGTGTGCCACTCCGACCTGTCGATCAGTGACGGGACGATTCCGCATCCGTTGCCGGCGGTGCTCGGCCACGAGGGTGCGGGGACCGTGATCGCGGTCGGTCCCGACGTGACGACCGTTGGTCCCGGCGATCACGTCGTGCTCGCATGGGTCGCGCCGTGCCGTGCGTGTTTCTTCTGCCTGCGGGGCCATCCCGAGTTGTGCGAGCACGGCCTCGACCATGCCTACGCCGTGCCCTACGCGACGGCAGCCGACGACACCCCGGTGCTGGCCGCCTTCGGCACTGCGACCTTCGGTGAGGAGACGATCGTCCCCGAGCGGGCCTGTGTGCGGATCGATCCGAGCTTTCCGCTCGAGCTCGGCGCGCTGGTCGGCTGCGGAGTGGTCACGGGCGTGGGCGCGGTCACCAACAGCGCGCACGTCGAGCCCGGCGCGAGCGTGGCGGTCGTCGGCTGCGGCGGCGTCGGCCTGGCCGCGATCCAGGGCGCTCGACTCGCAGGTGCAGCTCCGATCATCGCGATCGATCGCGTCGCGTCGAAGCTCGAGCTGGCGCGGCGCTGCGGGGCCACCGAGGTGGTCGACGCGTCGACCACCGATCCGGTGGCCGCGGTACGCGATCTCACCGCAGGTCGCGGCGCCGACTTCGCGTTCGAGGTCGTCGGTCGGTCGGACACGATCCAGGCGGCATTCGAGATGACGCGTCGGGCCGGCACGTGCACGATCGTCGGCGCGGGAAGCCCGACCGACATGGTGCAGTTCGGCGCGCTACCGCTGATGGTCGGGGCCAAGACCCTGCGCGGTTGCGTCTACGGATCCACCGACCCGGCGAGAGACTTCCCCGAGGTCGTGCGGTTGCAGCAGCTCGGGAAGCTCGATCTCGACGCCCTGGTCACGCGCCGCATCGCGCTCGACGAGCTGGACGACGCGTTCCGGGCGATGCAAGCGGGCGAAGTGGCGCGCAGCATCATCGTCTACTGAGCCACGGCGGTGTCGAGCGTGCGCGCTGTCGACATCGGGACCGCGTACGCTCGCTCCTCGACGTGATCAAGTACATCGGTTCGAAACGACGGCTGGTCCCGGTGCTGGGCGCGATCGCCACCGTTGCGGGCGCGCGCCGGGCGCTCGACCTGTTCACGGGCACCACGCGCGTCGCCCAGGAGCTCAAGATCCGCGGCGCGGACGTGACCGCGGTCGACACGGCCCGGTACGCCGAGGTGTTCGCGCAGTGTTACGTCGCGCTCGACGGCGCGGTGGCCGACATTGCCGAGATCGAGGACGCGCTGGCCGACCTCACGGCCCGCCCCGGGGTCGACGGCTACTTCACCGAGACGTTCTGTGTCAGGTCCCGCTTCGTGCAGCCGCACAACGGCCGCCGCATCGACGCGATGCGAGACGCGATCGAGCGAGACTTCCGCGACAGTTGGATGTATCCCGTGCTGCTGACGAGCCTGATCGAGGGCGCCGACCGGGTCGACTCCACCACGGGCGTTCAGATGGCGTACGTCAAGCAGTGGGCGGACCGGTCGTTCAAGGACATCGAGCTGCGCGTCCCCGAGCTCGTCGCGGGGCCGGGTGCCGCCGTACGCGCCGACGCGTGCGACGCGGTGGCCCGGCTCGGCTCGTTCGACCTGGCGTATCTCGATCCGCCGTACAACCAGCACCGCTACTTCACCAACTATCACGTCTGGGAGACGCTCGTGGCGTGGGACGCGCCCGAGCACTACGGGATCGCGTGCAAGCGCGTCGACGCGCGCGATCCGTCGACCAAGAGCGTGTTCAATAGTCGCCTGTCCATGCCGGGGGCACTTGCACAGGTCGTCCGTGACGTCGACGCCGAACTGGTCGTCATCTCCTACAACAACGAGTCGTGGGTGGCGATCGAGGATCTCGAGGCCGTGTGCCGCGCCACGGGGGCGCGGTTTGCACGCTCGCGTTCGATTCCCGTCGCTATGTTGGGGCCCAGATCGGCATCCACAGCCCGGCCGGTGAGAAGGTCGGGCAGGTGTCGCACCTACGCAATGTCGAGTACGTGGTCTGCGCGGGGGATCCAGCACTCGTCGACCGCATTTCGGAAAAGGGAGACGAGCTGTGGAACTTGCCGGCAACGTCGCGCTCGTAACGGGCGCTGCATCGGGCCTGGGTGAGGCGACCGCCCGTCGCCTCCACGCGCAGGGCGCGGAAGTGGTCCTTGCCGACGTCGCCGAGGAGCGCGGCCGCGCGGTCGCCGCCGATCTCGGCGGCGCGGACCATTTCGTTCGCTGCGACGTGACGTCGGAGGCCGAGGTCACGGCCGCCGTCGACGCGGCCCGCGCCCGGGGCCGGTTCGCGATCCTCGTTCACTGCGGAGGCGGCGGCATCGCGGCGCGCACGCTCGGCCGCGACGGCACGCCCCACGACCTCGACGCGTTCCGTCGGGTCGTGGAGCTGAACCTGGTCGGCAGCTTCAACATGTTGCGGCTCGCGGCGGCGGGGATGGCCACGAACGAGCCCGACCTCGACGGCGAGCGGGGTGCGTGCGTGTTGACCGCGTCGATCGCGGGCTACGAAGGCCAGATCGGTCAGATCGCGTACGGATCGGCCAAGGCCGGCGTCATCGGCATGACGATCATCGCCGCGCGCGATCTCTCGTCGGTGGGTGTGCGCGTCTGCACGATCGCGCCGGGAACGATCGCGACGCCGCCGATGCTGATGGTGCCGGAACCGATGCGCGATGCCTTCGCCGCCAACGTCCCGTTCCCGAAGCGCCTCGGCCGGCCCGAGGAGTACGCGGCGCTGGCCCAGCACATCGTCGAGAACGGCTACCTCAACGGTGAGGTCATCCGGCTCGACGGCGCGGTGCGGTTCCAGCCGAAGTAGAACGGCTCCGCAGCCCCGCGGACCGGATGCGGCGGACGAGCTCGTGGGTCGACACCACGACCGCTCCCGCGTCGACGGCGAGTTGCCACCACCGCTCGGGCACGTCGTAGTGGTCGTTGTGGAAGCGCAGCCGTCGCGGCAACGAGAGCGCGGCCGCGAACGCGTGTAGCTCGTCGAACGACGTGTCGCTGACGAGGTGTGCGAACCGGGTGTCGTGCGCAGGCCAGCGCGGCCGGTCGACGAGGATCACGCGATCCTCAAGCGTCGCGCAGGCCGATGCGCGCCGACTCGTCCATGATGTGCTCGACCCACCACGCGGGAGCGGAGTTCATCAGCGTCGCGAGATCCCAGTAGTCCCACCAGCGCACCAGCTTCCCGCCGCGGGCCTCGTGCATCGACACGAACGGCAGCGACGCCTTCTCGCCGGTGGGCCATTCCCAGTGCTCGACGTGTTCGGTGACGACGACGTCGCCGTCGGCGACGATGGCCCGAACGTCGTGGTGGATGCCCGAGAGCGGTTCGAGCCCGAGCCGCAGACGCGCCGCGATCTGCGCGGGGCCGCGCGCGACGTCGTCAGCCGGCGTCGGCATGTCGGTGTACTCGCCGTCGTCGGCGAACGCCGCGCCAACTGCGTCGAAGTCGCGGTTGTAGAGATCGACCCAGAGCTTCTCGACCAGCTCGCGGGGGTTCATACGGTGCTCCTCAGCAGCGGACGGCTCGGGCTGAACCGAACCGGCATCGACTCGAGCCCGCTGATGAAGTTCGCGCGGCGGCGGGGCAGGTCTGCAGGGTCGGCCGCGAGCTCGAGGTCGGGCAGCCGCGCCAGCAGCTGTTCGAACATCACCCGCAGCTCGAGGCGGGCCAGCGCCTGACCGAGGCAGAAGTGCGCGCCGAACCCGAAGGCGAGGTGCTCGTTGGGGGTTCGCTCGACATCGAACCGGAACGGATCCTCGAAGCGCGTGGAGTCGCGGTTGGCCGACTCGAACAGCAGCATGCACTTCTGCCCCGCGATCATGGGCTGACCCATGAACTCGGTGTCGACCGTGACCGTGCGGCACATGTTCTTGATCGGGGTGACCCAGCGCAGCATCTCCTCGACCGCGACCGTGATCTTCGACGGGTCGTCGACCAGGAGTTGCCGTTGGTCGGGGTGCACCAGCAGTTGCTCGACTCCGCCGCTGATGACGTGGCGGGTCGTCTCGTCGCCGCCGACGAGGATGAGCAGTGACTCGTGCAGCACCTCGTCGGGGCTCAGGCGGTCGCCGTCGACCTCGGCGTGCACGAGCATGCTCATGAGATCGTCGGTTGGCTCGGCCTGGCGTTGCGCGACCGCGTGCGAGCAGAACGCGCTGTAACCCTCCATCGCGTTCATCGCCTTGATGTATTGCTCGTCGGTGGCGTTCCCGCTCTGCGCGCTCACCATGTCGTCCGACCACTGCAGCAGATCGTCGCGGTCTTCGGGTGCGACGCCGAGCATGTCGCCGATGAGGATCATCGGCAGCGGTGCCGCGATGTCGTTGACGAAATCGCACTCGCCCTGCTCGCAGACCGTGTCGATGATCGCGTCGCACACGTCGCGGATCTTCTGCTCGCTGTCGCGGACGCGCCGGGGCGTGAATCCCTTGTTGACGAGCTTCCGGCGTTTCCAATGCTCCGGGTCGTCCATGTCGATCATCATCGGGATCGGTCCGTTGTCGGGCCGGATCCCGCCGGCATTGGAGAATGTCGCCGGATCCTTCTCCATGGCGAGGAGCGTGTCGTACGACGCGATGCCCCACACGCCGTTCTTCGCGTCGAAGTAGACGGGCGCGTTCTCGCGTATCCACGTGTACTTCTCGTGGGGATCGTCGACGTAGAAACCGCCGTCGAGCAGATCGATGTCGTCGCGGGTCGGGTGCGTCGCCATGCCCCTACTTTGCCATGTCGTTACTTGGGCGGCATCCGGATGCCCGCGTCCATGCGGATCACCTCGCCGTTCAAGTAGTGGTTGCGAACGATCTCCATCGCGAGCGAGGAGAAATCCTCGGGAACGCCGAGGCGCTTGGGGAACAGCACCGACTGCGCGAGCGCCTCACGCGCGTCGGCGGGCAGACCGCCGAGCAGGGGTGTGTCGATCAGCCCCGGCGCGATGGTGCACACGCGGATTCCGACCGCGGCGAGGTCGCGGGCCGCGGTGAGGGTGAGCGCCACGACCCCGCCCTTCGACGCGGAGTAGGCGGCCTGGCCGATCTGGCCGTCGTACGCGGCGATCGAGGCCGTGTTCACGATCACGCCGCGCTCGCCGTTGTCGTCCGGCTCGTTCGGCGCCATGCCCGCCGCGACCAGCCGCAACACGTTGAACGTCCCGACGAGGTTGATCTCGAGCACTTTGCGGAACGTGTCGAGCGAGTGCGGGTCGCCGGCCCGATTGAGCGTCCGTTCCGCCCAACCGATTCCCGCGCAATGCACGCAGGTCCGGAGCGCGCCGAGACCGGTCGCGACGCCGACCGCGGCCTGGACGTCGTCCTCGCTCGTGACGTCGGCCGGCGCGAACCGCCCCTCGATCTCACGAGCGACCTGCTCGCCCTTGGCCTGGTCGCGGTCGACGACGACGACGATCGCCCCGGCTGCCGCGAGGCGCCGCGCGGTCGCCTCGCCCATCCCCGACGCCGCGCCCGTGACGAGCGCGGTCGAGCCGGAAAGGGGCAATCCTGAGGGCGGGGGAGGGGTCTGCATGGGTGCGGACCCTAGGACAGAGGGAATCCGCGGCCCGATCCGTGGGTTCGAATCTCCGTGGTACTGCCCGATCGTCTGGAGCCGAGCCCCCAGCCCTCGTGCGTCGAGGTGCTCGCGGTCATCGACTGGTACGTCGACTGCGAGTGCGACGTGACCACGATGCTCGTGATCGCGGCCCATCTCGACGCCTGTCGCGAATGCTGTGAGCAGCTGTCGCAGGTCCGGTGGTTGAAGTCGGCTGTCCGCCGGTGCGGCGGCGCGCCAGAATCTCGTTCGTGGCCCTGATCTCGTACCCGCAACGCCTCGCGCAGCACGTCGCCGCCGATCCCGACCGTCCTGCGCTCACCGACGAGCAGGGCACCGTGACCCGGGCCGAGCTCGAGACGCGGGCCAATCGCACGGCCCGGGCCCTCGCCGCCCGGCGCGTGGGCCAGGACGACCTCGTCACGATCGCGCTGCCCAACGGGGTCGCGTTCGTCGCGACCGACGATCGCGTGCTGGAAGTTGGGCGCGGTCCCTCAGCCGGTCTCGGCCCGCCTCCCGCGGCGCGAGCTCGACGCCATCATCGAGCTCGCGGCGCCGCGCGTGGTGGTGAGCTCCCCGC
Organism: uncultured Actinomycetes bacterium; assembly: GCA_963812205.1. GTDB lineage: Bacteria > Actinomycetota > Acidimicrobiia > IMCC26256 > PALSA-610 > PALSA-610. The sequence goes on along the minus strand of CAWEUJ010000005.1, from coordinate 505,867 downwards.
TCGAAATCGACGACTTCGACCCCGCGCCTTTGCCCGACGCGGTGTCGAACCCGTACAAGGCGATGACGTCGGGTGGTTCGACGGGCCGGCCCAAGCTCATCCTCGCGAACCAGGCGAGCCTGATCGATCCCGACGCGACGCCGCTGCTGGGGATGAAGCTGAACGGCACGCACGTGATGCCGGGGCCGCTCTACCACAACGGTCCGTTCATCTGGACGATGACCGCGCTGCTCGCGGGCAGCCACGTGGTGCTCGGCGGGAGGTTCGATGCGGAGCGCACGCTCCAGTTGATCGATCGGTACCACCCCGATTCGTTGTACGTCGTGCCGACGATGATGGCGCGCATCTCGAAGCTTCCTCCGGAGGTCCGCGACCGTTACGACGTGTCGTCGTTGCGGGTCGTGTGGCACCTCGCCGCGCCCTGCCCGCCGTGGCTCAAGGAGGAGTGGATCAACTGGCTCGGCCCGGAGACGATCTGGGAGCTCTACGGCGGTACCGAGGCGCAGGCCGCGACGATCATCACCGGCGTCGAATGGATGGAGCACCGCGGTTCGGTCGGGCGCGTGAACGTCGATCAGTTCAAGGTGCTGCGCGCGGACGGGACCGAAGCCGCGCCCGGCGAGGTCGGCGAGGTGTTCATGCGGCCTTCCGCCGACGAGAACGTCCGCACCTACCGCTACATCGGTGCCGAGGCGCGGCGGATCGACGGCGGCTGGGAGTCGCTCGGCGACATGGGCTCGCTCGACGCCGACGGATACCTCTACCTGAGCGATCGCCAGACCGACATGATCCTCGCCGGTGGCGCGAACATCTATCCCGCCGAGATCGAAGCCGCGCTCGACGAGCACCCGCGGGTGCGGTCGTGTGCCGTTATCGGCTTGCCCGACGACGATCTCGGCAACGTCGTGCACGCGATCATCCAGACCGACGACGGCACCCCGATCGACCTCGACGACCTGCGCACGCATCTGGCTGAACGCCTCGTCCGCTACAAGATCCCGCGTACCTTCGAGTTCACGCTCGAACCCCTGCGCGACGACGCGGGCAAGCTCCGCCGCTCGGCCCTGCGCGCCGAGCGCGTGCCGACGGTCTAGACTAGAATGCCATTCTAGATATTGCCGGGACGCCAGCTACGGAGGTTGCCAATGGGTACCGTCGATTTCGACGTGTTCGACGCCGACAATCACTACTACGAGGCGACGGACGCGTTCATCCGGCATCTCCCGAAGCACCGGTCGAAGCTGGTGCAGTGGGCCGAGATCGACGGCAAGCAGCGGATGATCGTCGACAACAAGCTGTTCCGCTTCATCCCGAACCCCACCTTCGACCCCGTCGCGCGCCCGGGCTGCCTCGACGACTACTTCCGGGGCAAGCAGGCCGGCGACGACATCCGCGCCGCGTTCGGCGAGCTCGAGCCGATCAGCCCCGCGTATCGGGAGCCCGAACCGCGGGTGAAGCTGATGGACGCGCAGGGCATCCAGGCCTGCTTCATGTTCCCGACGCTCGGTGTCGGCGTCGAAGAGGCGCTCCTGCACGATCCCGCCGCGCTGCACGACGTGTTCCACGGCTTCAACGAGTGGATGCTCGACGACTGGACCTTCAACTACTCCGACCGCATCTACGCCGCGCCGTACATCGCGCTGCAGGATCCGGAACGCGCGGAACGGGAGGTTGCCTACGCGCTGGAGCACGGCGCGCACGTGGTCGTGATGCGTTCCGGCCCGGTGCGCGGCCCCGGTTTCTCGCGCAGCCCGGGCGACCGTGTGTACGACCGCATGTGGGCGCGGCTCGCGGAGGCGGGAGTGTTGGCGGCGTACCACTCGGGTGACGCGGGCTACAGCCGCTACGCCGACGAGTGGGGCGGCGGCGGCGACTTCCAGGCGTTCCGCAACGACCCGTTCCGCAATGTCACCGGCGGGCACCGACCGGTCTACGACACCGTCGCCGCGCTCGTGTGCCACGGAGTGCTCCGCCGGTTCCCGAATCTGCGCGTCGCGACGATCGAGAGCGGATCCGAGTGGGTCGGGATCCTGCTGAAGGCGTTGAAGAAGTCGTACGGGCAGATTCCCGGCGCCTACGAGGGCATCGATCCGGTCGAGCAGGTGCAGCGCCAGGTCTGGGTGTCGCCCTACTACGAGGACGATCTCGAGGAGCTGCGCGACGAGCTGGGCGCGAGCCAGATGATCTTCGGCTCCGACTACCCGCACGCCGAAGGGCTCGCCGATCCGAAGTCGTTTGTCGACGATCTCCCGACGTTCTCGGAGCACGACATCCGGCTCGTGATGCGCGAGAACGGGCTCGCGCTGTCCCGGCCGCGCGCCTGACGCGCGCCGGGCACGACATCTAGCCCGGTTTCGTCGCGACCGTGAGGTCGCGCGTGATCGACTGGTCGACGCGGTGCTCGAAGGAGCGGCCTCGCGTCGAAGCACCTCCGTTCGGGGTCACGAGGCCGTGGCGGCCGAGCACGTCGATCATCTGGTCGCGCTCGAGCACCTTGGTGTTCCATGACAGGCCGATCGCCGCGCCCGGCTTCATCGCGCCGATCCATCCGTCGAGCGCGGCGTCGAGGAGCTCGTCGGGTCGGCGGGACCGGGCGTCGGGGCGTGCCTTGCTCGCATGTTGCACGCCGTATGGCAGATCCGCGATCACCGCGTCGAAGACGGGCTTGCGATAGTGCTCGCCCGCGTGGGTCGTGTCGTCGTTCACGAACCGCACGCGCTGCACGTCGTCGGCCCTGTACTCGTCCTTGTCGCGGGCGAAGACCACCTCGAAGCGGCGGCCGACGACCTTGGCGTCGCGGCGCAGCGGCATCGTATGGACCTGGTGCTTGAACCGCTTGTCCTTGAGCCACGTGACGAGAAAGTTCTGGTACGCGTCGTAGGCGGCGCGATCGATCTCGATGCCGTCGACGTCGAAGCCGTAGACCAGCCCCTGGTTGAGCGAGGTGCCCCGACCGCACACGGGATCCAGGACGCGCAGACGCCGGCCCGGCCAGTCGCGTCCGTGCGCCGACGCGGCGAGCGTCACGTTGAACAGCAACTTGGTGAACTGCTCGTTGGTCTTGCCCTTGTAGCGCAGGATCGTGAGGAGATCGTCGTCGAGATGCGCGACGGGGGTGAGGGCGACGGGGGCGAGGTTCCCGTCGCCGGTGATGCGGAACAACGCGAAGGCCGACGACAGGTTCGAGAGGTGCGTGACCGCGGTGTCGGAGAGCTCGGCGGCCGCTTCGAAGCGCACGTAGTCGACACCGCCGATGACCGTCGGCTCGACGGCGTGGAGCGAGCCGTCGAGGGCGTGGTCGTTCAGCACCGCGAGCTCGGCCGCGTTGAGTCCCGCCGCACCCTTGGTGTAGAGACGATTCGAGGCGGGGCGAAGGAGCAGCGCGTACGCGGGCATCGGCGGCACCGTACCGCCGCGATGATCTGCCTAGGCTCTCCGCCCGTGACCCGCCTCATCTTCCACATCACGACCGCGCCCGAGTGGGAAGCGGCCCGCCGGGCCGGGTCGTATCGCGCGCCGAGCCTCGAGAGCGAGGGCTTCATCCACTGCTCGTTGCCGACCCAGGTGAATCACGTTGCCGACTGGTTCTACCGCGACATCCCCGATCTCGTGTTGCTGTGCATCGACCCGTCGTTGCTCACGAGCGAGCTGCGTTGGGAACCCTCGGCGGACGCGTTCGCCGGAGAGTTCCCGCACGTGTACGGCCCCATCGCCATCGAGTCGGTCGTCACCGCGATCCCGTGGAGCCAGGGCGAGAACGGCTTCGCTCTGCCCGACGTCGTCCACGACCTTCTCGACGGCTGACCCCGGAAACCCTGCCGACAGTTGGCAGGAAAACTGGCGCGTAGCGCCGTTTTCTATGCCAACTGTTGGCAAGTAAATCGGTTACGTGAGGTCGGGGAGGCCGAGCTCGAGGTTGGCCTCTTCGAGTCCGCCGTCGACCTCGAACAGCTTGCCGGTGACGAAGCTGCCCGCGGGCGAGGCGAGGTAGAGCGCGCACAGCGCGATGTCCTCGGGCCGGCCGAGGCGCTTGAGCGGCGTGCGCCGCACCATCTCGTCGTGGATCTCGGGATTGTCGAGGACGGTCTCGAGCGCGCTGGTGGCGATCGAGCCGACGGCAATTGCGTTGACCCGCACCTTGGGGGCGAGATCGGCCGCGGTGAGCCGGGTCATGTGGGAGAGCGCGGCCTTGGCCGTGCCGTACGCCACGAAGCCGCGGTCGCGCAGACGGCCGATCGCGGAGGAGATGTTCACGATCGAGCCTGCGCCGCTCGCGAGCAGGTGGGGTGTTGCCGCCTTGCTGAGGACGAAGGCGGTGGTGACGTTGAAGTGGAACGACCGCTCGAAGAAGCCGGGGCTGGTGTCGAGGAACGGCCGGGGCATCGTTCCGCCCGCGTTGTTCACCACGATGTCGAGGCGGCCGAATTGCGCCATGGTGCGCGCGACGATCTCCTCGAGCACGTCGTTGTCGTTGACATCGGCCGGGATGACGAGGGCTTCGCAACCGGCGGCGCGCACGTCGGCCGCGACCTCGTCGAGCTGTTCCTTGGTGCGCGCGGTGAGCACGATGTTGGCGCCGGCGTCGGCGAACGTGCGCGCGATGCCGGCGCCGATGCCGCGCCCGGCGCCGGTGACGATCGCGACCTTGCCGTCGAGGCGGAATGCGTCGAGGGCGCTCATGCGAGGTACCGGGAGATGGTGTCGACGATGGCCGCGGGCTTGTCGCCGCCGTCGCGCTCGATCGTGACCCGCACCGTCGCCTGCACGCCGCCGGGCACCTCCTTGGCTTCGAGCAGCTCGCCCTTGGCCCGCACCCGCGAGTTCACCGGCACCGGCGCCGGGAAGCGGACCTTGTCGACGCCGTAGTTGATTCCCATCGAGATGTTGCTGACGTGCACGAGCTGCGAGAGGAAATGTGCCGCAAGTGACATCGTGAGGTAGCCGTGAGCTATGGGGGTACCGAAAGGTCCCGCTTTGGCGCGTTCGGTGTCGATGTGGATCCACTGGTTGTCCAGCGTGGCGTCGGCGAATTTGTCGATCTGGTCCTGGGTGATCGTGACCCAGTCGGTCACACCCAAGTCGGTGCCGACCGCACCGAGTAGGTCCGTTGGAGAAGCGAAGTTCGTCGTCATTGTCCAGACGCTATAAGGCTTCGCTCCGCCGATGTCGATGCAACCCCGATGGCAGCGGATTCTGTGTTCGCCGCGCCCGGAGGCGCACGGCCCGACGACACGGGCGAAAACGACGAGCCCCTCCACATCCGTGAGCCCGAGATCGTCCGCGCGCTGGCCGATGCCGTTGCCATCCTCGGACCCGACTTCCGGCCCCGGATCATGCTCGGTCGGCTCGGTGCGTATGCGGGCTTCTCGAACCTCGACGACCTGACGGCGCGAATCGCCGAGTGGGTACACCACGACGACCTGGGCATCGTGCTCGACGCGCTCTCGCGAAGCGTGAGTGAGCCGGCCTGTGACATCGAAGTCCGCGTGCGCGTTCACAATCAGCAGGACGGCTGGCACGACATGACGCTCGTGTTCCGGAACCTGCTCGACCATCCCGACGTGCGTGGGATCATCGTGCGCGCGGTCGACCAGACCGTGTTCGATCGCGAGGCCCGCTGGAGGACGCTGGTGGGCGAGAGCCCGATCGGCATTTTCGAGGTCGATCTCGCCGACCGCTGCACGTTCGTGAACCCCGCGTTCGCGCGCCTGACGGGCCTGGCCGCGGAAGAGGCGCTGGGCCGTGGCTGGTTGTCGGTCATTGCGGCGGACGACGTCGAGCGGCTGCGCGAGCAGTACCGGGTCGCGACGCAGGACGCGGCACGGGGCGAGACCACGCCCGCGTGCGAGTTGCGTCTCGAGATGCCGGACGGTTCCGCGCGCTGGGTGAGCGTTCGTTCGGTGCCGCTCCGTCAGCCCGATGGGCGGATCACGGCCTTTCTGAGCACGCTCGAAGACGTGACGGAGCGCAAGCGGTTGGAGGCGCGGCTCGAGCACGACGCGACTCACGACCGCCTCACCGGTCTCGGGAGTCGCGCGCTCCTGGTGGAGGAGATGGCCGCTGTTCTCGCCCGCACCCGCCGCGGTGGGCCGGGTGTGGCGCTGCTCTTCATCGACCTCGACGGCTTCAAGCGCGTGAACGACATGCTCGGGCACGCGGCGGGCGACGAGCTGCTCGTCCAGGTCGCCAAACGGTTGCGCAACGCGTTACGCGGCGGCGACATCTGCGTGCGGCTCGGCGGCGACGAGTTCGTCGTGTGCTGCCCGGAGCTCGAAGGCGTCCGTCCCGGGCAGACGTACGGCGACGCCCACGCCAACGCGCTCCATCTCGCGGAACGGTTGCTCGAGGCGTTGAACGAGCCGTACGACGTGCACGGACACGAGATGTTGGTCGGAGCGAGCATCGGTATCGCGGGCGCCTCGGGCGAGGACCCGGTTTCGATCGACCAGCTGCTCTCGAATGCGGACATCGCCGCCTATCGCGCCAAGCGGATGGGCCGCGGTCGGATCGAGATGTTCGACGACGAGCTGCGCCGCCAGCTCGCGAAGGCGCGCCGGGTTGCGCGCAGCGTCGGGCGGCTGCTGGACCAACCGCGGTTGCCGATCACGTGCGCGCCCCTCGTGCACCTCGGTGACGGCAGTGTCGTGGGTTTCGACTGCACGGTCGACTGGGAGTCCGCGGGAGTGCGCGAGCGCCCTGACACGATCGCTCGGTCGGTCGACGACGCGGGGATGTCGCGCGCGCTCGATGTCGCGCTCGTGCGGACCGCCCTCGCCCAGATCGCCGACTGGGAGCGCCGGCCGCCCGCGGCGATCGTCCCGGGTCTGAGCCTCACGCTCACGCGTGCGGGCGCGCTGTCGCCGGTCCTGCCGGAGCTCGTGCGCGACCTCCTCGTGCGTAGTGGCGTCACGCCGTCGCTGTGCTGGTTGGGTGTTCCGGAGGCGGCGGTCGCGGACGATATCGAAACCGCGTCGCGAGTAGCGATGGCGCTCGACGAACTGGGCGTCGGTGTGGCGTTGCGCGATTTCGGGTCGGCGGTCTCGTCGCTCGAGCAGCTGCGCCGCCTCCCCGCGCCGACGATGACGATCGCGGGGCCACTCGTCGCGGCGGTGCGCGACGCGGGCGACGACGACGATGTGAGCACGGCATTGCTCGCTGCGATCGTGAAGTACGCCCGTGCGCTCGGTCGGATCGTCGTCGCGTTCGACGTCCAAGACGACGCGCATGCCGGCCGGCTCCGTGAGCTCGGCTGTGATTTCGGCACGGGCGCCGCGTTCGGTGCTCCGATGCGTCCGGACGAGGTCGCCGGGTTCCTCGCCGGCCGCGGCTGACGCGTCCGAGCCGGGTCCGTGGTTGCGAAGCCCGCTCGACCCGTCTCGATCCGTGTCGGTCGCCCGCTGCGATCCGTGTCGGTTGCCCGGTTCGTGATCCGTGTCGAGGAATCCTCCGAGGATTCCTCGACACGGATGGGGTGAGGGTGTGCCGGGGTGCGCCGACCCGCTCCGTCGCGACGATTCCTGCGATCATCCGTTGATGCGGGGGCGGGTGACCGCCCCTTGGGCGAAACCCGATCCCGGCGCACCCGTCGCGTACGGTGGGCCCCCATGGCCCGATCCTCGAAGAGCGACTACTCCGCCGCGCACATCCAGGTGCTCGAGGGCCTCGATCCGGTGCGCAAACGCCCGGGTATGTACATCGGTTCGACCGGTCCCACGGGCCTGCATCACCTCGTCTGGGAGGTCGTCGACAACGCCGTCGACGAGGCCATGGCCGGCTGGTGCACCCGTATCGACGTCACCCTCCTCGCCGACGGCGGCGCCCGCGTCACCGACGACGGCCGGGGCATCCCCGTCGACGAGCACCCCCAGTACAAGGGGAAGTCGGCAGCCGAGATCGTGATGACCACGCTGCACGCCGGCGGCAAGTTCGGCGGCGGTGGCTACAAGGTGTCCGGCGGGTTGCACGGCGTCGGTGTGTCCGTGGTGAACGCGCTTTCGAAGCGCGTGGTGCTCGAGGTCGACCGCGACGGTCGCACCTACCGCCAGGAGTACGCCGCGGCAGGCCGCGGGGCGCGGCGAGGTCTCCCCGGGCGTCCCCCAGGGGAAGCTGAAGGTCGTCGGGCAGTCCAAGCGCGGTCACACGGGTACGAGCATCACGTTCTGGCCCGACCCGGACGTGTTCGAGGAGATCGAGTTCCGCTACACCACGATCGCAGAACGGCTGCAGATCATGGCATTCCTCAACCGGGGCCTCACCATCGCGTTGCACGACGAGCGGCCGGGCCACAAGCAGTCGGACGCGTTCTCGTTCGAGGGTGGCATCGTCGATTTCGTCCGTCATCTCAATCAGTCGAAGGAGCCGCTGTTCAAAGACGTCGGCTACTTCCGCGACGACGGTCCCGAAGGCGAGGTCGAGGTCGCGTGGCAGTGGAACACCGGCTACCACGAGGGCCTGCACTCGTTCGCGAACGGCATCTCCACGACCGAGGGCGGCATGCACGTGGAGGGTTTCCGGCGGGCGCTCACGACGGCTGTGAACCGCTACGCCAAGGACCGCAACCTGTTGAAGGGCAAAGACGCGGCCTTCCAAGGTGACGACGTGCGCGAGGGTCTCACCGCCATCGTGTCGGTGCGCCTGACCGATCCCCAGTTCGAAGGCCAGACCAAGGCAAAGCTCGGCAACACCGAGATGCGTTCGCTCGTCGACCGGGCGACGAACACGCACCTCAGCCGTTGGCTGGAAGAGCACCCGAACCCGGCCAAGGCGATCGTGGCCAAGGCGTCGAACGCGGCCCGTGCCCGTTCCGCCGCCAAGTCGGCGCGCGATCTGACCCGGCGCAAGACCGCGCTCGACGGCGTCGGCATGCCCGACAAGCTCGCCGACTGCGCGTCGCGTGACCGCGACGCCGCCGAGCTGTTCCTCGTCGAGGGCGACTCTGCGGGCGGTTCCGCGCGCGACGCCCGCGACCCCAAGAACCAGGCGATCCTGCCGCTGCGCGGGAAGGTGCTGAACGTCGAGCGAGCGTCGATGGACAAGGTCGTCGCCAACGCGGAGATCCAGTCGCTGACCGCGGCGATCGGCGGGGGTATCGGCGCCGATTTCGACGTGGCCAAGGTGCGCTACGGACGCGTGATCATCCTCGCCGACGCCGATGTCGACGGCGGGCACATCCGCACGCTGCTGATCACGTTCTTCTACCGGCAGATGACGCCGTTGGTGGAGACCGGTCGCCTCTACGTCGCGCAGCCGCCGCTGTACTCGGTCGAGATCGGGGGCGAGAAGCAGTACATCGCCGACGACGCGGCCCGCCTGCGCGTGATTGAGCAGTACCCGAATCGTCAGCTCTCGTTCGCCCGGTTCAAGGGGCTCGGCGAGATGGATCCCCACGAGTTGCGCGAGACCTGTATGAATCCCGCCACGCGCCATCTCGTGCAGATCGACGTCGACCAGGCGTCGATCGCCGACGACGTGCTCTCGGTGCTGATGGGCGACGACGTCGAGGCGCGTCGCAACTGGATCCAGCGCAATGCCAAAGACGCCCGCTTCCTCGACGTGTAGGGAGACGAAACCATGGCCCGTCGCAAGACGACCAATCAATTGACGCTCGACGCGCCCGCCGACGCCGACATTCCGACGCGCACGCTGCAGGAGGAGGTCGAGGGCGCGTTCCTCGAGTACGCGATGAGCGTCATCGTGCAGCGCGCGCTACCCGATGTGTGTGACGGTTTGAAGCCGGTGCAACGCCGGATCCTCTGGGCGATGCACGACGCGAACCTCCGGCCCGATCGCCCGTTCGTCAAGTGCGCGCGTGTCGTCGGCGAGGTCATGGCCAACTACCACCCGCACGGCGACACCTCGATCTACGACGCGTTGGTACGCATGGGGCAGACGTTCTCGCTCACCGCGCCGCTCATCGACAAGCACGGCAACTTCGGTTCGCCGTCCGATCCGCCCGCCGCGTCCCGCTACACCGAATGCCGCCTGTCGCCGCTGGCGATGGAGTTGCTTGCGGGTATCGACGAGGGAACCGTCGACTTCGAACCGAACTACGACGGGTCCCGCAACGAGCCAGTCGTGCTCCCGGCGCGCTTTCCGAACCTGTTGGTCAACGGCGCGCAGGGCATCGCGGTGGGGATGGCCACCAACATCCCGCCCCACAACCTCGCCGAGATCTGCAACGCGGCGGTGAAGCTGATCGACAAGCCCGACGCCACGCTGTCGGAGCTCATGCGCATCGTGAAGGGGCCGGATTTCCCGACCGGCGGCCTCATCATGGGCGACGACGGGATCAAGGACGCGTTCCGGACCGGGCGCGGCACGGTCCGGGTGCGCGCGGTGCACGAGATCGAGGAACTGCCGCGGCGCGGGGGCCAGGCCATCGTCCTCACGCAGGTGCCGTTCCAGACGAGCGTCGACGCGATCTCCGGCAAGCTCACCGAGCTCGTGCTCGCGGGCAAGATCGACGGTGTCCGCGACATCCGCAACGAGTCCGGGCAGGGAAGGACGCGCCTCGTCATCGAGTTGCGCCCCGATACGAATCCGCAGATCGTGTTGAACAACCTCTTCAAGCACACGGCCGCGCAGACGACGTTCCCGGTGAACATGGTGGCGCTCGTCGACGGCGTGCCGCGCACGGTGACGCTGTCCGAAGCGTTGCAGCACTGGCTCGATCACCAGGTGGTGGTCGTGACCCGCCGCAGCCAGTTCCGGCTCCAAAAGGCCCAGGACCGGCTCCACATCGTCGAGGGCTTGGTGAAGGCGCTCGACATGATCGACGCGATCGTCAAGGCGATCCGAGCGTCGAAGGATCGGGGCGCCGCGCGCACCGCGCTCATGGCCGAGCCGTTCGGGTTCTCCGAGATCCAGGCCAACCACATCCTCGACATGCCGCTCGGCCGGCTCACCCAGCTCGGTCGCGAGGAGCTCGACAACGAGCGCAAGGAGCTCGTGGCGCTGGTCAAGGAGCTGACCGCGATCCTGGCCCGGCGCGACGTGCTGATGGGTGTCATCCGAGAGGAGCTGGTCGCGATCCGCGACGCGCACAAGGTGCCGCGCCGTACCCAGATCGTGACCGACGACTCCGGGACGATCGATGTCGTCGCGCTGGTCGAGGACGAGCCGTTCGTCGTCACCGTGACGGCGCGCGGGTATGTCCGTGCGGTTCCCGAGCGCACACGCAAGGCGCTCGTCGCGAACCCGGGTGAGCGCGACGCCGTCGCGCAGGCGATCGAGACGACCGCGCTCGCCGGCCTGTTGTTCTTCACCGATCGCGGGCGTGCGTATCGCGCGACGGTGCACGATCTCCCCAAAGAGAAGTTGACCGCAGCGCAGAACCTGTTCCAGTTCGGAGACGGCGAGAAGGTTGTGGCGGTGCTCGACGCGCGCATGCACGAGGAACATCCCCATCTCGTGTTCGTGACCGCAACCGGCGCGGTGAAGCGCACCGCGCTGAGCGAGTTCGCCGAAGCGTCCGGCCGCCAGAACGGCATCGCCGCGATGAAGCTCGCGGACGGCGACCGCGTCGTGTCCGTGTTTCCCGGCTGGGACGACTACGAGCTCCTGCTCGTCACCGCGAACGGCCAGGGCATCCGCTTCGCCGAGAGCGAGGTGCGTCCCGTCGGGCGATCGGCGGGCGGGATGCGGGGCATCCGCCTGAAGGGCGACGACCGTGTGATCGGCGGGTGCGCGGCCGGCGCCGGTGAGCTCGTGGTGATCGCAACCGACCAGGGCTTTGCCAAGCGCACCGAGGTCGATGAATTCCCGGTACAGGCGCGCGGTGGATCCGGGCTCAAGGCCGCGAAGATCGACAAGGCGCGCGGCAAGATCGTCGCGGTGGCCCCGGCCGCGGAGACGCTCGCCTTCGTCGCCGCCGATGCCTGTCTCGTCGTTCCCGGCCAGGGTGTGCGCGCCGCGTCGCGCGACGGTGGCGGTTCGAAGGTCTGTCCCGAGGGGTTGCAACGCGTCGTGATCGTCGCGTCGCCGCGCGCGGAGAGCTGATCGCTATGGCGCGGGGTTCTCGACGGTCTGCCAATCGCGGGTCGTGAGGTACGTACGAAAGTGGTCGGCGACGCTGACCAGGTCGGCGTGGGTCTTCGGGTGGCGAAGCTCGTACAGCTGCGGGAACCGCGGCATCGAACGGACGAGCTCCCAGAGCGCCTCGGCGTCGTCGCCGGTCGGCGCGGGCACGACGACCGGCCCGTAGACCGCGTACCCCTGGTCGAGCACGAGTGTCGGCACGCCGTGGGCGCCGTAGCGCTCGACCGCGTCGAGATGTTCGTCGCGGACCTCGGTGAGCGTCGAGTCGTCGGCGACCGCGCGCTCGACGAATGCGGGATCGAATCCGGCGTCGGCGATGACCCGGGCATGGATCTCGGGGACGTGGGTCTTCACCCCGTCGTAGAAGAAGGCGTGGCCGACGGCCTCGTACCAACGGTCGAGCGCCTCGTTGCCGAGCTCGCGCCGCACGAGCGCGCCGACGCGCATCTGCCCGAACCCGAACGACCAGGGCCGTTCCCAGGGATGGCGCTTCCCCTCGACGAGGTTGACCTCCTCGAGTGAAAAGAACCGCCAGACGATGTCGAGCGCGCGCCGGCGCCGGACCTCGCGGATCCAGACCGATGTTTGGTAGGCGTACGGGCACATCGGGTCGAAGTAGAAGGTCAGCGCCTCGGGCACGGACCGAGTCTCGCACGCCGTGTCGGGGAGCGTCCCGGCGGGGTACCGTGCGCGCATGACCGAGCCTCTGGTCCTCCGCCTCCAAGAGGTGTGGGACGACATTGCCGACCTGTGCGAGGGCCTGTCGGCCGAGCAATGGGCGACGACCACCGAATGTCCGGGGTGGACGGTGTTCGACAACGTCGCCCACATGATCGGGACGGAGCGCATGCTTGCCGGCGAGCAGCCGGCCGGCGACGCTCCGGCCGGCGCGCTGAACGCGCCCCACGTGCGCAACGACATCGGCAAGGCCAACGAGGCCTGGATCGCGTCGTACCGCGCGTGGGACGGCCCGAAGCTGCTCGAGGAGTTTCGCGCAGTCACGGGTCGCCGTCTCGACGGCTTGCGCGCGCTGACGCCCGAACAGTGGGACGCCGAAGGCTTCACCCCTGAAGGTCCCGGCCCGTATCGCCAGTTCATGGCGATCCGCGTGTTCGACTGCTGGTATCACGACGAAGACATCCGTGAGGCGCTCGGCCGTCCCGGCTTCTTGGAGGGCGCGGTCGCCGACCTCTCGCTCGAGCGCATCCCGCCGAAGGGGCTCGGCTACATCGTCGGCAAGAAGGCCGGCGCGCCGGCGGGCAGCGTCGTCGCGTTCGTGGTCGAGGGAACGCCTCCGATCGTCGCCGCGATCTCGGTACCCCCCGAGGGCCGCGCGGTCTTGCTCGACGAGGTTCCGGCCGATCCGACCGTCCGGATCACGACCGATCGCCGCACCTTCGCGCGGCTCGCGGGCGGTCGGTGGAACGGCGCGCATGCCCGCGCCCATGGCGTCGTGCGGATCGAGGGAGATCGTGAGCTCGGCGATCGTGTGGTCGACAACATGGCGTTCACGATCTGATGCCCTTCGTGACGTTGCACAGCTCACCGATGCGGACCCGCCGGATCATCGGAATCGTGCTCGTCGCGACGGGTGGCGTCTGGATCGCGCAAGGCTCGGGTGCGCTGCACGGGTCGTTCATGACCGGCGAAGGCATGTGGACCGTGATCGGTGTGATCGCGGTGCTCTTCGGGTTCGCGCTCCTCGTCGGTGTCGCCCGTGATCGACGCCGGGGCGCGCGCGACGATGACCCGGGTGAGCAGTTCGGCGGGCGGGGGCGCGACTCGAGGCCGGCGCTCTCGCAGGGCGAAGGCGGGACTGCTCGGCGGCCGAAGGGGTGACCCGGAAACCTCGCGGCGTGTACCGTCCGCGCCATGAAAGCCTTGCTCTACGGCGTGAAGCCCGAACCCGTCACGGTCCCCGAGACCGACAACCGGTTGCTGCGCAGCCTGGCGCAGACTCCGATGAAGCTCGTCGAGATGGACGAGCCCGGGTTCTTCTTGCCCGACTGGGTCGTGACCCGGCCCCGCCTGACCGGCATCTGCGGCTCGGATTCGAAGCAGGTGTTCATGGACTGGGGGGAGGTGCGCTCGCCCGACAACCCCATGAAGGGGTTCTTCTCCCTGCCACAGGTCCTCGGCCACGAGGTTGTTGCCGACGTGGTCGCGCTCGGTCCCGAAGCCGAAGGTTTGGAGGTCGGCGACCGCGTGGTGCTCAACCCGTGGCTGTCGTGCGGGCCGCGCGGCGTCTCGCCGCTGTGCCCCGCGTGTGAGGTCGGCGACTTCAGCCTTTGTTACTCGTTCGACGTCGGGCCCATTCCGCCCGGCATCCACATCGGCACGGCGCGCGACGTCAACGGCGGCTACGCGGCAGGTGATGTCGGCACACGACTCGCAGCTGTTCAAGGTCCCCGACAACGTCTCCGACGAGCTCGCGGTGTTCGCCGACCCGTTCGCGGTGTCGTTGCATTCCATCACCCGCCATCCCCCGAAGCCCGGCGGCAAGGTGATGGTCTACGGCGCGGGCGCGCTCGGAACGTGCGCAACGGCGATCCTGCGCGCGCTCTATCCCGATGTCGAGGTGCTCGTCGTCGCCCGGTTCGAAGCGCAGGCCGAGATGGCGCGCAAGCTCGGCGCCAAGGTCATCGGGCATTCGCCCGCGTTGCAGGTGATCGAGGAGGCGGCGGCGTGGTCGGGGGGAGTGCTGCGCGCGAGCGACGGCCTGCCGATGGCGTTCCCCGGCTTCATCGACGTCGTATACGACACCGTCGGCAAACAAGAGACGTTCGAGGTCGGCACCCGTGTGCTCGCGGCGCGCGGCACGCTGGTGAAGGCCGGAGTGCACGGCCCGACCTGGTGGGAGGACACGCCGCTGTACTTCAAGGAGATCTCGATGGTCGGCTCGAACGCGTTCGGGTTCGAGGAGGTCGAGGGCGTGCGCAAGCACGGCATCCAGCACTACCTCGACCTCGTGTCGTCGGGTCGTATCGACCTCACCGGCATGCTGACCCACACCTTCCCGCTCGACGGTTGGCGCGACGCGTTCACGGCGCTGGCGACGCAGGACGACTCCGGCGCGATCAAGGTCGCGTTCGATTACCGGGGCGCATGATGACCGACGTGGTACTCATCGACATCGCGGACCGGACCGCCGTCATCACCCTCAATCGTCCCGACCAGCGCAACGCGTTGAATCGCGACGTGCGGCGCGAGTTGCCGAAGGCCATCACCGCGTGTGACGCGAACGACGACGTCGACGTGCTGATCCTCACGGGCGCCGATCCCGCGTTCTCGGCCGGCGTCGACCTGAAGGAATTCGGTTCCGGCCAGGTGCAGCAGGGCGAGAGCTTCGGCGGGGTCGCCGAGAGCCGTGACTCGTTCCGGGGCGCGCTCCCGCCGCACACCAAGCCGCTGATCGGCGCGGTCAACGGGGTCGCGGTGACCGGGGGCTTCGAGGTCGCGCTGAACTGCGACTTCATCATCGCCTCCGATCGTGCCCGCTTCGCCGACACGCACGCGCGCGTCGGCGTGATGCCGGGCTGGGGCCTCACCGTGTTGCTCGCGCAGCGCATCGGTGTGGCCCGGGCCAAGCAGATGAGCTTCACCGGCAACTACCTCGACGCCCGGACCGCGTGCGAGTGGGGACTGGTGAACGAGGTCGTCCCGCACGAAGAGCTACTGACCTACTGTCGCAAGCTCGCAGCCGACATCGTCTCGAACGACCAGATGGGCGTGCGCCGCATGCTGCGCACCTACGACGAGGTGACGGCGACGACGATCGACGAGGGCTGGGAGATCGAAGCCCGCGTCAGCCGCGAATGGGAAGGTCCGGGCTTCGACCCCGCGAGCATCGAGTCGCGCCGCATGAAGATCGTCGAGCGCGGTCGCAGCCAGATCCAACCCTGAACCCGCGAGTCGTTGTCAAGAAAACGGGCGCCGGGGACCCTTTTAGCTGCCAACAGTTGTCAGGAAAACGGGTGCTGGGGACCACTTTTGCTGCCAACTGTTGTCAGGATGACGGGTCAGGTGAGGAGCGCGGGTTCGGCGTCGGTGATGCGGACGACGTCTTGGCGCGCGCTCGAGTCGCCGCGTAGCTCGATCGCGGCCGTGAGGCCGTCGACGAGGACGAGGTCGTCGGGCCAGGGCTCGACGCCCCGACCGACTCCGTGCACGACCGCCCCGCGTTCGCGCAACGTGCCAACAGCGGTTCCCGGTACGCATGTCCCCAGGAGGTCGTCCCATCCGGAAGGGGCGGGCTGCTCGACGGGCGCGGCGCCGACCACGTAAGTGCGGGCGACGGATGCCTCCCATCCGGCGCTCAGCGCGCCCGCGCGAAGGATCACGCGCTCACCGTCACCGAATGTGCGCTCGGGTGGCAGCCAGGTCGACGCGTCGGGCGCGAGCGGCGTGGCGACGGCCTCGAACGCGGGCGTCGTCACGCCCTTCGCCGCGAAGGCGGCCGCGCACGCGCCGCGCACGTCACGCGGTCGTGCCCCGGGCCGTCAGCGCGTCGACCATCGCGCCGAGTCCGAACGTCGCGACCTGCGCCGCGCCCGCGACACCGGGGACCTTCTCGGGGTCCGGAATGGCCCAGAGCGCGGCGAACAGCGGCCCGGCGTCGACGAGTTCGGCGGCGGGCGCCAAGCGGGTGAGCAGCGCGTGTGTCATCGGGTTCATCCCGTCGGCGCCGATCCGGTGGGCGGTCGCCACCCCCTCGATCGCCGCCAGTGCCCCGAGCAGTCTCTCCGGGTTCCACGTCACGCCGTAGAGCCGCTCGAGCGGGACGTCGGCGGCGACGACGGCGTCGGTGTTCGCGAGCACGTGCACGGCCGCGGTGCGCGCGACGACGACACATCCCGGTGCGAACACGCGTGTCCCGGCGAGCCACAGGCGCCAAACACCCGCGACCGTGCGGGCGTTCGCCTCCCGGCCCAACACCAGCACGTCGATGCCGTCGCGCTCCATGAGTTCGACACACGCCGCGAGCCGGCTCACGCGCCGCCCACCCCATCGAGCTCGGCCCGCTCCGAGAGCCAGATGTAGCCGTCGGTGGTGACGGCCACGATCTCCTCGGAACGGTGACCGGCGCGGCCGTCTTCCCAGATCACCGGCTCGAACACGAGCACCATGCCGGGCAGCAGCGTGAGTGCCGCGTCGAACGCGTCGCCGAGGTCGGTTCCGACGAACGGCATCTCCGCGCTGTCGGTACCGATGCCGTGCGCCAGGTAGAAGTACGACAGCCAGGGCCGTTGACCATCGGCGAAGCTCGCGGCCTCGACGAGATCGGCCGCGGTCGCGCCCGCCTTCACGCGTTCCAGCGCGCGGTCGACGGTCGCGCGCCAGCGCTCGAATTGGTCGCGCTCGACGGCATCGGCCCCGCGCCCGACGATCCACGTCGCGCCGAAGTCCGACGCGTACCCGTGCAGGTTGATGCCGGTGTCGATCCACAGCACGTCGCCGGCGGCGAGGACGCGGTCGCCGGTCGGGATCGGGAAGACCGGTTCCCCCGAGATGCTGTACGGTCCGGACGCGACCGAGCGCGGCATCACCTGGAACACGGGGTCGACGGTGTTCGCGGTCGCACCCAGCTCGGCGACGGCCCGCAGGAACGCGCCGGACAGCTCGGTGGCACGTCGGCCGGGCGTGGCCAGGGGTCGCACGACACGCATGGCAGCTTCGTTGATCGACTGCGCGCGGCGGATGCATTCCAGCTCGTCGGGGGTCTTGGTGAGCTTCGCCGGCCCGAGCACGGTGCTCGCGTCGACGAGCGGGCGCGCGCCCAGGGCTTCCCACAGCGGGAACGGAGCGTCGTCGATCGCCAGGACGCCGGTCGCGAGGCGGCCACAGAGGTCGTCCGCGCCGGCCGCGGTCTCCACCTCGATCGCCCGGTGCAGGAATGCGTCGGGCCACTCGCCCGGCGCGCCTTCCGGGAAGTCGGTGTACAGATGCGGCCAGGGCGCGCCCCGCTCGAACACCGCGACCGAGCGCCACCACGACGCCCGCATGTGGTCGGATGCGGGCATGCGCGCGCCCGTGGCGTACGACACGTTCTGCTGGCCGCACAGCACGAGCGTGTCCACCCCCACCGCGGTCATGGCCGCGGCGAGCTTGGCCACCCGGTCGCGACGCAGCCGCGCGAGGTCGAGCTCGCAGACCGGTTCCGTCATGGCGCGTCCGTCTCCGGCGCCCTGCGCTCCGACGTCTGCAGGTATACCGCGACGCGCGTGATGAGCCCACCGGCTACGCCGAACAGCACCGTCTCGTCGGTGTACAGGCGGGCGTCGCCGTCGTCGACCGTCTCGCGCAACTCGACGGCCACGTGGTTGCCGTCGACGATCATGTCGCCGACGACGAGCTCATAACCGGAGAGCGAGGTGACCGTCGCCTTCAGGAACTCGGAGTACGCGGCGCGCCCGCGGAATGTGTCGCGGTAGGGGCCGATGCGTTCGACGTCGGGCGCCAACGTGGCCGCGACAGATTCCCAATCGCCGGCGGTCAGTCCGTCGAGATACCGCTGCACGACATCGCGCGCGAATGCGGCATCGAGGATCTTGTGCGCGCCCGGACCGAGCGGCACGTCCGCGATCAGCGCGCGTCCCGCGGCACTCATCTTGCGCGCGGTCTTCGCGATGATGCCCGGGAGCGTGGCGGGTTCGAGCCGGGCCGCGATCTCGACGAGTTGTGTCTCGAGGAAGACGAGGCACAGGGCGTCTTCGAGGATCTGCACGTCGTCGTTCTCGGCAGCGCGGACGAGGCCGTCCTTGCGCACGATCGACTGCACGCGCGCGATGGTCGCGTCGTCGTACCCCGCGCCGGCGAGAACGATCCCGAGCTCGTCGGCGTGCTGCGCGTGCAGGTCCTTGCGCCAGCGCAGGTAGCCGGAGCGGCCCGCCGGGTAGCTGGTACGCGGAACCGTCCAGCGCCGGAAGTGGTGACCTCGTGCCGCGAGCAGCAACGCGTCGTCGGCTTCGGGATTCAGCCGCTGCACCCACTCGGTGACCAGCTCGGCGTGGATGATCTCCTTGGGCCCCGTGCGGTCGCGCACCGCAACCACGTTGGGATCGTCCCGGTTCGCGTCGTCGATCGCGGCGAGGGCGGCGCGCAAGCGGGCGGACGGGGCCATCCGCCGCAGCCTACGCAGCCGCTCTTGCAGGCGCAGCCTCTACCCGAGGTGTGCCGCGAACCAGTCGAGCGCTCGGCGCCACGCGTCGGCGGCATCCTCGGCGCGGTAGTCGGGCCGCTGGTCGCAATGGAACCCGTGGCCCGCGTCGGCGTAGCGCACGATGTCGGTGTCGAGCTTCGCCGCGTCGAGCGCCGTGCGGAGTTGCTCGACGTCGTCGACGGGAATCGACGCGTCCTGGTCGCCGAACAGGCCGAGCCACGGGGTCTGCAGATCGGCCACCTGGCCGACCAGTGCCGGGAACTGCGGGAACCGGCCGTTGACGATGCCGCCGCCGTAGAAGCCGACGGCCGCACCGAGCGCGCGGCGCAACGCGACGAGGAACGACACCCGCCCGCCGAAGCAGAAGCCGACGATCCCGATCTGTGTGTCGGTGAACCCGGCCGCGTGCAGGTACGCGAGCGCTGCGTCGATGTCGGTGAGGATGGCGTCGTCGCTGCCGAGCTGTTGGAAGTACTCCATGACCAGTTCGAACTTGCCGTATTCGACGACGGCGCCCGGTCCGGACCGATGGAAGAGGTCGGGGGCGACCGCGTGGTACCCCGCGGCCGCGGCGCGGCGGGTGACGTCCTCGATGTGGGGGTTCACACCGAACGCCTCCTGCACGATCACGATCGCGCCGCGTGCCTCGCCCGGCGGCTTCGCCTCGTAGAGCCGCATCGGCCCGTCGGCGGTGTCGAGGGTGACGTCGTGGCCCGAGATGCTCGTGTCGCTCATGTTGGCGAACCTAGCGAACCGCGAGCCCGTCGGCGGCGCGTTCGAAGCGCGCGGTGCGACCCTTACCGGTCGACGGGGACGAGCTCACCACTGTGCACGTCGAAGATGAATCCCCCGACGTGAAGGTCCGCGGGCAACAGCGGGCACGTCGCGATGAGCTCCAGGTCGCGGTGCAGCGTCGCCATCTGATCAGTGGTGGCGAGGAACTCCCAACCCGAGGCGTCGTGGCCGCTGGCCTCGCCGACGCGGGCGCGGATCTGGTCGTCGGTCGAGCCGACCATGGCGCAGTCGGTGTGTTGCACCACGCAGACGCGGTTCACGTCGAGCAGGTTCACCGCGAGGACCAGCGAGCGCAGCGCGTCGCCGGTGACGCGCGCGCCGGCATTGCGGACGATTTTCGCGTCGCCGGCGCGTAGGCCCAGCATGGCGAGGGGATCGATGCGGGAGTCGATGCACGTCAACACGGCCAGGCCCTTCGCGGCCTTGCCGGCCACACCGGAGTCGTGGAACTCGGCGCGGTAGCGCCGGTTGGCGTCGAGCAGGTCGTCGAACATGCCTGCTTTTTCTACCAGGCGCCGAGGTGGATGCACGATGGCGGCGGCGCGTCGCACCGGCGCCTCGACGAGCGGGCCCGCCGGGTCACGAAGGAGCGTTCGCCGTCTGGAACCCGGTCGGGGTCCGTGCGCTACGGTGCCGCCCGTCATTGTCAACGGGAGGAACACCATGAGCTTCCGGGTCGTCGTCGACTTCGACAAGTGCGAGAGCAACGCCCTGTGCATGGCCGCGGCACCCGAGGTGTTCGAGGTGCGCGAGGACGACTTCTTGTACGTGCTTCAAGAGGAGCCGGCCGACGGCCTGCGCGCCAAGTGCGAGGAAGCCGCCCGCGTTTGCCCGAAACAGGCGATCTCGATCGTCGACGTCTCCTGAGGCCCGCAATGCCCGGCATGGAAGGGATGGCCGCGCTGGTCACGGGCGGCGGGAGCGGGATCGGGCTCGGGTGCGCGCAGCGGTTCGCGGCTGACGGCGCGCACGTGACGATTGCCGGCCGCACCGAGGCGCGCCTCGCCGAGGCCGTCGACGCGATCACGGCCGTGGCCGCGCCCGGCGCGACTGCCCGTTACGCCGTCTGCGACGTGACCGAGGAGACCGACGTCGAGCGGGCCGTCGCCGCCGCGGCGGAGCCGACCGGGAAGCTCGACGTGTTGTTCGCGTGTGCCGGTGGTTCGCTGCACGGCGGCCCGATCGTCGCGTCGGATGTCGCCGCGTGGCGCGCGACCGTCGACCTCAACCTCGTCGGAACGTTCCTGAGCATCAAACACGCGGCCGCGGTAATGATGCGCGGCGGCGGGGGTTCGATCGTGGGCATGTCGTCGATTGCCGGCCACACGACGCACCGTTTCATGAGCGCCTACTGCGCGAGCAAAGCCGGTATCGAGATGCTGGTCAAGTGCGCCGCCGACGAATTGGGCGAGCACAACATCCGGGTGAACGCGGTGCAGCCGGGCATCGTCGGCACCGACCTGATGGGCTTCATCACCGCGGGCGGGGCGATCCTCGAGAGCTACTACGAGAACATGCCCGTCGCGCGCGTCGGAACAGTGCAAGACATCGCCGCCGCCGTGCGTTACCTCGCCGGACCCGAGTCGACGTGGGTCACCGGTCAGATGCTCGGAATCGACGGGGGCCATCAACTCCGATGCGGCCCCGACTACAGCTCGGTGTTGGGCGGATAGAACAGTGGACTTCGAAGAGACCGAACAAGAGCAGGCCTTCCGGGTCGAGGTGCGGGCCTGGCTCGACGCGCACGCCAAGCGGCGCGAGGCGGGGGAGCAGTCCGACCACTCGTACATGCCCGGCGACGGCGACCCCGATGCCGACGACAAGCACGTCGCCGCGTGCAAGGAATGGCAGCGGATCGTCTACGACGGTGGTTGGGCCGGTATCACGTGGCCGGTCGAGGCCGGCGGGCGTGGCGGTCCCGGCTGGCAGGCGCGGATCTTCAACGAGGAGCAGTCGCACTACAACGTGGCGACGGGCGTGTTCGCGGTCGGAATCGCGATGGCCGGCCCGACGATCATCGCGTGGGGCACCCCTGCGCAGCAGGAGCGGTTCCTGCCCGCGATGCTGCGTGGCGACGAGGTGTGGTGCCAGTTGTTCTCCGAGCCGGGCGCGGGTTCCGACCTCGCGGGGCTGCGCACGCGCGCCGAGCTCGACGGCGACGAGTGGACGGTCAACGGCCAGAAGGTGTGGACGTCGGGCGCGCACTACAGCGACTGGGGCCTATTGCTCGCCCGCAGCGACCCCGACGCCCCGAAGCACAAGGGCATCACGGCGTTCCTCGTCGACATGCGCACCCCGGGCATCGACGTGCGGCCGTTGCGCCAGATCAACGGCGCATCGCACTTCAACGAGGTGTTCCTCACCGACGTGCGGATCCCCGACGCCATGCGCCTCGGTCCGCGCGGCGGCGGTTGGCGAGCGGCCAACACCATGCTGTCGAACGAACGGGCGATGATCGGCAGCGGCGGGCGCGTCGGGTTCCGCGACCTGGTCGCGCTGGCGCAGCGGTGCGGGGTCACCGACGACGCGATGCTGCGCCAGGAGCTCTCGCGCAGCTACACGCGCACACAGCTGATCAAGTGGCTCGGCCTGCGGGCACGCAGCCGCAAGGACGGCGGCCTCGGTCCCGAGGCATCGGTGCTGAAGCTCGCGGCATCCCGCCGGCTCGAGTACGACGGCGATCTGGTGATGGCGCTGCAGGGCGCGCAGTCGATGCTCTACGACGACGACGCGCTCCAGCACGGCTACTGGCAACAGCAGTTCCTCGGGCAGTGGAGCAGCCGCATCGGCGGCGGGACCGAACAGATCCAGCGCAACGTGATCGGTGAGCGCGTGCTCGGCCTGCCGAGCGAGCCGCGCCCGGCCAAGGACACGCCCTTCCGGGATCTGCCCTCCTGAGCCTTGGGCCAGAATGCCGAGCATGCAGCTCGACGAGTTCCAAACGTTGATGGCCCGGACCTACGGCGAGCGCGATCGCGCGCGCGGAATCGACGCCACGATCGCCTGGCTCGCCGAGGAGCTCGGCGAGTTGGCCCGGGCGGTGCGCAAGGGAACGCGCGCCGAACAACTGCACGAGGCCGGTGACGTCCTCGCCTGGCTCGCGTCGCTGACGGACCAGCTCGGCCTCTCGCTCGATGCGGCCGCGGCCCGGTACGCGGCGGGTTGTCCGCGGTGCGGCTCTATGCCGTGTTCGTGTCCGTGATCTGAGGCCCGTTGTAGATGGCGACGCGGGCGATGCGATCGCCGGCGAGCGTGAAGACGTCACCGACGAGGGTGACGGCGCCGCCCATGCGAAGCCGGATCTCCACGGCCACCCGCTCGCCGTCAACGATGAGCGGGCCGGGCTCGGGCCAGAGGTCGTCGATCGTGAACGCGAGATCGCGGTAGAAGCCGACGATGGCGTCGCGACCGGAGAAGGTCCCCGCCGCGCTCACGAGTTCGGCGTCGTCGGTGAAGAGGTCGCCGAGCGCGTCGGCGTCGCGGTCGCGGATGGCGGCGAAGTATGCGTGGATCGCGTCGACGCCGGACATCACGGACGGGGACGGTACCCTCGCCGGAAGCTCGGGTGCACGCCCTCGGAGGGACGTTTTGCGGATCATCGTCGTGGGCGGGGGGATCGCGGGACTCGGTACCGCGCTCGCCTGCGCGCGCGACGGGCATCAGGTGACCGTGCTCGAGCGTGACGACACGCCGATGCCGCCTGATCCCGACGCCGCGTTCGCGTGGCAGCGCACCGGCGCGCCCCAGGTGCGTCACTCGCACGCGTTCCTCGCGCGCCTGCGGAATCTCCTGCGCGACCGCGCTCCCGATGTGCTCGACGCGCTCCTCGCGGCCGGCGCGACCGAGATCGCTTTCACCGAGAACCTGCCCGAGACATTGACCGATCGCTCCCCGGCTCCCGGCGACGACGAGCTCGTCGCGATCGCGTGCCGGCGCACGACGTTCGAGTGGGTGTTGCGCCGCCTGGTGCTCGCCGAACGGGGCGTCGAGCTGGGTCACGGCCTCGCGGCCCGTGCGCTCGACGCGCATCCCGGTGCGATTCCCCGGGTCGTCGGCGTCGACGGTGTCGCCGCCGATCTCGTGGTCGACGCTCGCGGTCCCCGTTCCTCGTCGGCCGAGTGGTTGGCGGCCATCGGTGCCGCGGCGGTG
This sequence comes from uncultured Actinomycetes bacterium, assembly GCA_963812205.1. Lineage (GTDB taxonomy): Bacteria > Actinomycetota > Acidimicrobiia > IMCC26256 > PALSA-610 > PALSA-610. The sequence continues at coordinate 481,728 of CAWEUJ010000005.1, read as the reverse complement.
GCCGAGGAACTGCACGAGAGTGGCATCGTCTACTTCTCCCGCTTCTACCGCGTGCGGCCGGGCGTCGAGGCGCCGCAGTACGTGGGCCCGACCGCAGCCGATCTCGGCTACTTGAAGTACGCGATCTTCCTCGGCGACAACGAGACCTTCTCGATCACCTACGCCGTCGAGAGTCACGACGACGAGTTGCGGCGCATCCTGGCGACGTCCGAGGGATTCGAGACGGTCGCGGGCTCGCTCGTCGCGACCGCGCCGTGGCGCGCGCCGGGAGTCGCCGATCCGATCACGCCGGTGAACGTGATGGCCGGACTTCGCAACCGGTACCGCCCGCTCGTCGATGCCGACGGCGTGCCCCTCGTGCACGGTTTCGTCGAGGTGGGAGACGCGGCGCTGTGCACGAACCCGCTCTACGGGCGGGGCTGCAGCCTCGCGTTCGGTGCACGCGTTCGGCCTGGCCGACGCCGTGCGCACCCACGGTGACGATCTCGACGCCATCGCGCGGGAGTTCGCCGCATTCACCGGTCGCGAGCTGGTCCCGTGGTTCCGCTCGGCGGTGATGCAGGACGCGCAAGCCCGCGTCATGCACGAGGATCTTGCGGCCGACGACCCGCGGGCGTTCATGCAGGCGGTGTTCCGCGAAGGGTTGTTGCCCGCGATGCGCACGTCTCCCGTGGTGTTCCGTGCGTTCCTGCGCTGGTTCAACCTGCTGGTGACGCCCGACGCCCTCATGGCCGACCCCGAGATCGTCGCCGAGGTCCTGGCCGCCTACGAGGACCGCGAGAACCGACCCGATGCGCCCGTGCTCGGCCCCGACCGCGACACGCTGTTGGTCGAGCTGCACTGATCCCGACGAAGGGGACGCTGCGCGACTGCGCTCAGGGAGCGGTGGTGAGGTGCGCCGGGTTCTCGACGTCGGTGGGCTTGCAGCCGGGGGGCGCGGTCACGGGATCGCAGCGTGCGGGCGTGCCGTTTGGGATCTTCGTCACGTAACCGTTGGCGAGTTCGGGATCGGGCTGCTCGTAGTCGGTGCTGACGAGCTGCGCGCCGCCACGCAAGGCGATCCGCTCGTCGTGATGATCGTTCGCGCGTGCCTGCACCGTGTCGGCGTCGGCACGGGTTCGCACGATCATGTGCGCCGCGAGCGCGGCTGCGATCCGGGCCGCGTCGCGGATCGGATCGTTCAGCTTCGCGTACGCGGCGTCGTCTTGGCCCGGCGACGAGGGCGTGAAGAGCAGGCGACCGCGCAACGACGGATGGCCCCGCAGATAGTCGGCGCGGAATCCCTCGTTGTCGAGCGTGAAGTAGACCTTGCCCCGCACCGCGCCGAGCGTCGGCCAGCCGTGCGCCCGCACGGCCGCCCCCAACGTCGCCGCATTGCCGCGCACGTCGTCGGGCGTGATGATCTGCACCGCGAGAAGACCGACAGGATCTCCTTCTCGAGCTCCGCGAACAGGGGCTCGGTCGCTTTGTCGTCCTTCATCTCCACGTGGATGTCGATGGGAACGTGACCCGGGTGCGCCCCCGACCAGGTCTTCACGAGCTCGATGCACACGACGAACGTGAGGCACGTGGAGTTCGTGTCGACGTCGGCTTGGTGGATGACCTTGAAGCCCGGCCGGTACATCACCGGGTCGTACGGGATACGCACGCCCTCTTGGATGGGGAAGGAGGGCTTGGCGAACTTGGCGCCGACGGGATCGGACCACACGTCGAGCTCGATCTGGCGAACGCCCAGCGCGAACTGTCTCGGCAGCGGCGCGTGCGCGTAGTCGAGCGTCCGCGCCAGTGCGGGCGTCGATTGGTAGAGCGCGGCGAGCACCTGCGGATAGGGCCGGCCGTGGTAGCTGTTGTGCGAGCCGAGTACCTGCACCTGGTCGAGTCGGAGCGTGCGGTCGAGGGGATACGCCGGAACCGTCGTGGTCGTCGTGGCCGGCTCCGATGCGTGACTGCTGTCGCTACCGCTGCACGCGGCGGCTCCGAGCGCGACGAGAACGACGAAGACGACGCAGCGGGGCCGCACGCGCCGGAGCATAGGATCTCGATCGGACGAGGGTTGGGGCCCGGCACCGTCCACGCATCGGGGCCGAGTGATCGGGTGAGGATCGAGGTTGCCGTGAAGGTACGCGTTGATGCCGACCTATGCGTCGGTCACGGTCGTTGCTACGTCTTGGCGCCCGACGTGTTCGCCGCCGACGATTTCGGGCACTGTGAGGTCCTCGCGGCCGAGGTCGACGGTGCACGTGCCGAACAAGCACGCGTCGGTGCCGAGAACTGTCCGGAACGCGCCATCACCGTGGAGGACTGACCCGATGAACGATGTGCTGCAGTACGCGGGCAAGCGCGTGATCGTGACGGGTGCGGCGTCGGGGATGGGCGCGGCGACCGCGCAGATCCTCGTCGAGCTCGGCGCGGAGGTGCACGCGATCGACATCAAGAAGCCGGAGGTCACCGGCTTGGCCAGCTTCACCCAGACCGATCTGCGGGAGCCCGCGCAGATCGACGACGCGGTCGCCAAGATCGGCAAGATCGTGAATGCGCTGTTCAACTGCGCGGGCCTGCCGAACACGTTTTCCAACCTCGACGTGATGCTCGTCAACTTCTGCGGGCTGCGTCAGCGTCACGGAGCTGGTGATCCCGCTGATGGTCGAGGGTTCGTCGATCGCGAGCATCGCGTCGACGGCCGGGATCGGCTGGATGCAGAACATGGAGTTGCTGTTCGGACTCATCACGACGCCCGACTTCGACGGCGCGCGCGCCTGGTGCGAGGAGCACCCGAAGGAGCTGGCGAACGCGTACGGCCTCTCGAAGGAGGCGATCAACGCGTACACCGCGTTCCGGTCGTTCGACCTCGCCCGGGACGGGATCCGCATCAACTGCGTGAACCCGGGCCCGACCGACACGCCGATGATGCCCGAGTTCGAAAAGGCGATCGGGAAGAAGTACATGGACGACTTCCCCGTGCCACTCGGTCGCCACGCCGTCGCCGAGGAACAGGCCTGGCCGATGGTCTTCCTGAACAGCCCGCGTGCGTCGTTCGTCACCGGTCATCAGCTCGACGCCGACGGCGGGTTCAAAGGCGGCCTCTTCACCGGCCGGATCGACCCCGCCGTCCTCATGCCCGAGGGGTTCGGCGACTGACTCCTGTCGCGGCCATTGCGGCCGCGGGCACCGATCCGAATAGCCTCGGTGCATGAGCCACACGTGCCGCAACGACTGGACGATCGACGAGGTGCAGGAGCTGTTCGAGCTTCCGCTCCTGGAGTTGGTCCGTCGGGCGGGAGCTGTGCACCAGCAGTTCCACGACGCCGACGTCGTGAACGTGAACCAGCTCCTGTCGATCAAGACCGGCGCGTGCCCCGAAGACTGCGGCTACTGCTCGCAGTCGGTGCACAACGACACCGGGGTGAAGGCGGAGCCGCTCATGCCCGTCGACGAGGTCGTGCGTACGGCCAAGCGGGCCAAGGCCCAGGGCGTCACGCGCTTTTGCATGGGGGCGGCGTGGCGCGATGTGAAGGACAACGCCCAGTTCGAGCGCGTTCTCGACATGGTGCGTCAGGTCAACGATCTCGGGCTCGAGGTGTGCACGACGCTGGGCATGCTGACCGCCGACCAGGCCCGCCGCCTCGAGGAGGCCGGGCTCTACGCCTACAACCACAACCTCGACACGTCGCCCGAGTACTACGACTCGGTGATCACCACCCGCACCTACCAGGACCGCCTCGACACGATCGACAACCTCCGCACCACGAGCATCACCGTGTGTTGCGGCGGGATCATCGGGATGGGCGAATCGGTGGCCGACCGGATCTCGTTCCTGCACCGGCTGGCCACGCTCGACCCGCACCCGGAGTCGGTGCCGATCAACGTGCTGTCACGGGTGCCCGGCACGCCGCTCGAAGACGCCGCCGACGTCGAGATCGACGAGACGGTGCGGATGATCGCAGTGGCGCGCCTCCTGATGCCCACCTCCGTGGTTCGCATCGCCGCAGGTCGCCACCTCATGAGCTTTTCGGATCAGGCGCTGTGCTTCCTCGCGGGCGCCAACTCGATCTTCACCAGTGAGCGCAACATGATGCTCACCGAGACGACGCCGTGCGCCGATCACGCCAGTGATCGCGCCATGCTCGCGACGATGGGCCTGCGGGCCCGAGTGCTCGAGCCGAGCGACCGTTGAACCGCGGCGTTCAGGTGCTCGAGCCGTGCGCGGTGTCGCACAGCCGCGTCTGACCGGCAGGTACCTGGCCCGCCCCGATGCCCTCGAGCGCGGCGAACGGCCCGCACGGGTTGGGAACGACCCACACGTGCAGCATCGGCATCGACCCGGCCTTCGACGTTCCCGGCGCGCAGGTGCCGTTGATCGCGACGAATCCGGCCAGCGTCTTTTGCGTCGGGTCGTCGGTGAGGCAGAGGTTCTCGTGCACGTGCCACTGCGTCAGTGCGCCGCCGACATCGGGTGCGTCGGTGAAGCGGCTGCCGAACGGGAGCATGTACATGGCCGCGGCGATCTGCTGCTTGCCGTCTCGGACTTCGTACACGAGGGATTCCGGACGCGTCGGGTCGAGGATGTGCCCGTCGTCGACGTCGGACCACTTGACGTAGTGCTCGTCGCCGGTCAGCGCATCGCCGATCGAGCGATACCCGGCGGCGATCGCTTCGGCGGGGTAGGTGAATTTGCGCAGGTCGACGATCGTCTCGCGCACCAACGTCTCGGCGCGGTGTTGCTCGGCCGGCGTGACCCCGGGCGTGCCGCCGAGGTCGATGGGCTTGGTCGGGTCGTACGGCTTGGGGCGCTCGAGCGTCGTCGAGGTGGTCGCCGTCGAAGCGGTGCTCGAGCCGGCCGTTGACGGTGACGCCGCCGCACCGTGGCCGCCGGAGGATCCGCACGCGGTGGTCGCGAGCGCCAACACCGTGGCCGTAGATGCGAACAGGACTCGCGCCCCCGACCGATTCACCGGGCCAGGCTACAGGCCCGTCCGCCCACCTTGGTCCGGCGACGCGCGGGCCCTACTTCGCCAACGCGGCGAGGAAACCGGCCGCGAGCGGAGCCGCGACCGTGCCGCCGATCCCGCCGCCTTCGACGATCACCGCGAAGGCCAGGTTGCCGCGGTAGCCGACGTACCACGCGTGCGTCGGGACCGGATTGCCGGAGCCGAACTCCGCCGTGCCGGTCTTCCCGAACGAGTCGGCGGGAAGGCCCGCGCCCGCCGCGGTGCCGCCGGCACGGACGACGCTCGCCATGAACGATCGCAACGTCGAGACCACGACCGGGTCGAGCGCCGGTCCGACCGGGCCCGCAGGGCGCCCGGGGGAGGTGATGAGCATGGGTGCGTGCCAGCGCCCGGCGGCGACCGCGGCGGCCACCGACGCCATCTGGACCGGGCTCGCGAGCACGCGCCCCTGCCCGATCGCCGACGCGGCGCGGTCGGCGCCGTCGGTCGGCTTCGGGTACGAGCCGCCGGACGCGTCGACGCCGAGGGACCACTTCGCGTTGAAACCGAACGCCGCCGCGGCCTGGCCGAGCGCGTCGGGGGCGAGGCGATCGGCCAGGCCGATGAACGCGTTGTTGCAGGAGATGGCGAACGCCTGCGCGAGATCGAGTGAACCCGAAGCCTCGCCTTCGAAGTTCGCGAACGATCGGCCGTCGACGGTGATCTTCGGTGGGCACGGTGCCGGAGTGGAGCCGGTGCTCCCGGCGGTGAGCAGCGCGGTCGAGGTGATGATCTTGAACGTCGAGCCCGGCGGGTAGGTGCCCGCCAGCGCCCGATCGAATCCGCCGACCGGCTTCGACATCACCGCACGGATCGCACCTGTCGTCGGGTCGATCGCCACCAAGGCGGCGTTCTTCGTCACGCCGGCCAGCGCGGTCTCCGCGGCCTGTTGGATCGCGGGGTCGATCGTCAGCTGTACCGGTTGCGGTGCCGTGCCGGGAAAACGCTTGATCGTGCGGATCGTGTCGCGCTGGGTGTCGACGATCACGACGTCGGTACGCGGTGTCCCCGCGAGCCGCTTCTCGTAGACCGCTTCCAGTCCGGAGAGGCCGACCTTGTCGCCGGTCGCGTACGGCGAGCCGAGTTCGGTCAGCCGCTCGGCCGTGATGTCGCCGACGGTGCCGAGGATCTCCGACGTCAGCGCCGCGTCGAGCGCGACGACTCCCTTGCCGGTCTGGAAGATGATGCCCGGGACCGGGTACAGCGTGTCGTGGATGTGCTGGTAGCTCGCGTCCTTGCGCACCGGCACCAGCGGGAGGAAGTAGTCGGGGTGCGCCTTGTTCGCGTTCAGGACGTTGTCGATCGTCGCGGGGTCGACGCCGAGCAACGACTTCAACGCGAACTTCACGGCGGCGAGATCGGCCGGTGTCTTGATGTGGCTGGCTTCGAGTCCGACGGTCACGACCGTCTCGTTCCCCGCCAGCACCGAGCCGTCGGCGGCGAGGATCGACGCGCGCTCCGGCCAGGTGCGCTTGACCGTGAGGTACTGACCGGCTGCGAGACCCGGGTACAGGCCGGCCGGGTTCCACGTGATGAGCCAGCCGGCCTTCGAGTGGGCGAGCGCGAGCGAGCCGTCCCACTGGATCGCGCCCAGGCCCTTGAGCACGACGTCGGCGTGGTAGGTCGCGGTCGCGTCGGTGCCGGTTCCGGTGAGGCTCGTGCGCGTGTAGGTCGCGGTGCTGCCCGGGACGGCTTCGAGCAGGTTGGAAGCCAGGGTCGCGAGGTTGGCCGGCGGCCGGTCGATGAGGGTCGCCATGTCGGCCGCGTCGTTCCGGGCCCACGCGTGCAAGAAAGTGTCGACCTCTCGGCTGGGCAGCGTCAGCGGGTGCGTCTGCGACTTCACCAGGACGACCCCCACGATTGCCCCGGCGACGGCGAGGAGCGCCACGAAGAAGGCGAGCGCACGCTTCATGCCCGCGAGTCTGGCCGACCCCGCCCCGCGGCCGGTGTCAGGTCCCCGTTCGACAGGGGGCGGGCCGGAGGGCGAAGATGGAACACGTTCTATCGAGTGACCGGTCGGTCGAAGACGTCGCGGAGGCCAGATGTACGTCGGGTTGAGCAAAGAGCAAGAGGCGTTGCGCGACGAACTGCGGGCCTACTACGAAGGCCTGCTCACCCCCGAGGTCGAAGACGACCTGCGCAAAGGCGAGGGTGTCGGCCAGGTCTCCAAGGACGTCTGGAAGCAGATGTGCAAGGACGGCTGGGCCGGCGTCGGTTGGCCCAAGGAGTGGGGCGGCCGCGGCATGACCCCGATCGAGCAGTTCGTCTTCTTCGACGAGTCGATGCGCGCGGGCGCGCCGGTGCCGATGCTCACGATCAACTCCGTTGCGCCGACGATCATGCGCTACGGCTCCGAGGAGCAAAAGCAGTTCTACGTCGACAAGATCCTGAAGGGCGAGATCCACTTCGCGATCGGTTACACCGAGCCCGACGCCGGCACCGACCTCGCGTCGCTGAAGACCCGCGCGGTGCGCGACGGTGACGAGTACGTCATCAACGGCCAGAAGGTGTTCACGAGCCTCGCAAGTGGCGCCGACTACATCTGGCTCGCGGTGCGCACGAGTCACAGAAGCGAAGAAGCACAAGGGCATCTCGATCATCATCGTGCCCACCGACACGCCGGGCTTCTCGTACAAGAAGATCGACAACTTCGGAGACACCAACACCAACATCACGTACTACGAAGACGTGCGGGTTCCCGCCGCCAACCTCGTCGGCGAGAGAACCAGGGCTGGTCGCTGATCACGAACCAGCTGAACCACGAGCGCGTCACGTTGTGCTCGTCGGGTGTCGTGGAACGTCAGCTCGACGACGTGCGCAGGTGGGCACAGGAGACGAAGCTGGCCGACGGTCGGCGGGTCATCGACCAGGAATGGGTGCAGATCAACCTCGCCCGCGTGCACGCCAAGCTCGAGTTCCTCAAGCTCGCGAACTGGAAGGTTGCGTGGCTCGCGCAGAGCGGCGAGGCCCTGAACCCCGCCGACGCGTCGTCGATCAAGGTGTACGGCACCGAGTTCTACATGGAGACCGCGCGCCTGCTGATGGAGATCATGCGTGATCAAGCGCCGTTGCAGGGCAACTCGCCGGGCGCGATCGTCAGAGGACGGGTCGAGCGCATGTTGCGGGGGATGCACATCCTCACGTTCGGCGGTGGAACCAACGAGATGCAACGCGACCTGATTTCGATCTTCGGGCTCAACATGCCCGGAAGCCCGCGCTGAGCAGGAGACGAACGAATGGACTTCGCACTTTCGGAAGAACAGCAGGAGCTCGCCGGCCTGGCCGCGCGCATCCTCGAAGACCGCATGGACCTGCAGCACCTCAAGGAGCGGGATCGCTCGGACGACTGGTACGACCTCGACACGTGGCGCGAGTTCGCGAAGGCGAACCTGCTGGGCATCGCCCTGCCCGAGTCGGCCGGCGGTCTCGGCCTCGGTTTCGTCGACGTGTGCATGGTCCTGCGCGAGATCGGCCGCAATGTTGCGCCGTTGCCGTTCATCCCGACGATCGTGAGCGCGGCGTTGCCGATCGCGCGCTACGGCACCGACGCCCAGCAAGCGATCCTGTCGAAGGTCGTCGCGGGCGACATCCTGGCGACCGCGGCCCTGGTGGAGTACGGCGGCGAGTCGGAGGCTCCGGCCACGACGGCAACGCGTGACGGCGACGGTTGGAAGCTCGACGGGATGAAGGGCAGTGTCCCGGGCGCGGCGTCGGCCGAGCTCATCGTCGTGCCCGCGCGCACCGACGGCGGGGTCGCGCTGTTCCTCGTGCCCGCGAACGCGTCCGGCATCACGTTGGAGCGCCAGCAGGTGATGAACCACGAGCCGTTGTTCGAGCTCCGGCTCGACGGCGTGCGCGTGGGCGACGACGCCCGGCTCGGAACCCCGGAGCAGGGGAGTGAGATCCTCGCGTACACGCTCAACCGCACGACCGTCGCCACGTGCGCGCTCGTGTCGGGTGTGGCCGACAAGGCGCTGCACCTCACCGCGCAGTACACGACCGAGCGCAAGCAGTTCGACCGAGCGATCGGTACCTTCCAGGCGGTGGGCCAGCGCATGGCCGACTGCTACATCGACAACCAGGCGATCGAGCTCACGATGCTGCAAGCGGCGACGCATCTCGACGAGGGCCGCGACGATCCGCTCGAAGTCGCAACCGCCAAGTTCTGGGCAGCCGACGGCGGCAACCGGATCGCGCACGCGGCGCTCCACATCCACGGTGGCGTCAGCATCGACGTCGATTTCCCGATCCACCGGTACTTCTTGTGGCTGAAGCGCTACGAGTTCTCGCTCGGCTCGGCCACGCCGGAGTTGCTCCGGATCGGCGCGGTACTCGCGAACACGCCCGTCGCGGACTGACGTCAGTCGCGAGCGGCGTGCAGGAGCCGGTCCACCGGCGCGAGATCGAACGGTGCACCGACCATCACAATGAGGTGTTCCGCGCCGGCATCGAGGTAGGCCTGCCAGTTGTCGACTTCGGTGACGTTGATCCCGACGGTGCGTTCGATCTGGGTCGGCTTACGATCGACGCGCGCGCACCAAGCGTCGAGGACGCGGTTCTTGCTCGCGAAGTTCTCGGGGGGCCCGAAGGTGTTCCACGCGTCGGCGTATTCCGCGACGAGCCGGAGTGTGACCTTCTCGCCGCTCCCGCCGATCATGATCGGCAGGCGACCGAGCGGCGGCGGCTCCAGGCGACTGAAGCGATCCATGATGATCGGGAGATCGCGCTCGAGGTCGCGGAGTCGCGACGGCGCGGTGCCGAAGTCGTAGCCGTACTGCTCGTAGTCGCGCTCGAACCATCCGGATCCGATGCCGAGCACGAACCGTCCACCACTGATGTGGTCGATGGTGCGCGACATGTCGGCGAGCAGATTCGGGTTGCGGTAGGAGTTGCACGTCACCAACGCGCCGAGCTGCGCGTACCGGGTGTCGGCGGCCATCGCCGCGAGCAACGTGTAGGCCTCGAAGTGTGCTGCGTCGGGATCGCCGTAGAGGGGATAGAAATGGTCCCAGATCCAGATGCTGTCGACCTCGAGCGCATCCGCGGCTTTCCACGCCGCTCGGAGCTGCTCGACGGTTGTCGCCTGGGGGTGGAGCTGAACGCCGACTTTGAACTTCGCCATGCTCCGGACGCTACCGGTCCTGCATCTCGATCCGGCGCCCGCCGTCGCGCAAGACGAGCGCAGCGTCGCCGCGCAGGAGTCGTTGCAGCGGCTCCCCGACGAGGTCGGCGCGCCACCCCGTGGCCAGCCGGCTCGGGCGACCCTGCAGCAGTTGGGTCAGCTCCGCTCGGGTCGCCAGCAACGCGGGATCGAGATCGAGCTCCGACGCGCGTTGCGCGAGCCACGCGCCCAGAACGGTGACGGCCGGGGCGAGGGAACGATCGATGCGGTCGGATTCGGGAAGGCGCAGCTCCGATGCCGGGAGCTCGACGCCGGCGGCGACCGCGTCGAGCAACTCGTTCGCGGTGCTGTCGCGCAGCCGCCCGTCGATCCCACGGATGCCGGTGAGGTCGTCGCGGCTACGTGGCGGCCGTTGGACGATTCCGGCGAGGGCGAGGTCGGAGAGCACGAACCGGGCCGGGACGTCGAGGACTTCGGCCGTGTGCTCGCGCCAGGCCGCGACCGTCTGTGCCACGCCCCGGCTGTTGCCGCGCAGCTGGCGGGCACCCTTGATGCGCCACCACGCGGTGTCCGCGTCGGGCCGCTGGCGGATTCGCTGCCGGCGTTCCTCGCATTCGTCCGTCGCCCACCGCAGCCGGCCCATCTCGTCGAGCCGCGTCACGAGCTCGTCGTGCAACGCCAGGAGAAACTCGACGTCGGCCGCCGCGTAGACGCGTTGTTCGACCTTCAACGGCCGGCGCGTCCAATCTGTGAGGCGGTCGCCTTTGGTGAGCCGGGTGCCGAGCAGCTTCTCGACGGTCGCGGCGAGGGAAGGTGTTCCCATGCCGATGAAGCCGGCGGCGACCTGGGTGTCGAACAGCTTCGACGGTGCGCATCCGCACGCGCGCTCCAGGATCGACAGATCCTGATCGGCGGCGTGCGCAACCATGCAGCCGTCGCCCGCGAGCAGCGCTCCGAGGGGAGCGGGATCGACGCGCAGCGGGTCGACGAGCGCGATCCCGCCCGGCCAGCCGATCTGGATCAAGGCCAGGTGCGGCCAGTACGAGCGTTCGCCGTGGAACTCGGTGTCGAGCGCGTAGCGCGGCTCGTCGGCCAGGGTGCGGACGAGCTCGGCCAGCGGCGCGGGCTCGGCGATCCAGAGGGGTTCCACGGCGTCAGCATGCCGCGCGCGATCGCTCACTCGCGGCTTTGCCGGCGGGCCCGGTGGGAAAGGTGCGTCCCGGACGGCGTCACCGGAGGGTTTCCCGCACGGTTGCCAACTGCTCGAAGGAGCGCAATACGGGAGTCTGGTCATCGGCGAGGTGGCGGATGATGACGTCGGTGCAGCCGAGCGCGGCCAGCGCGGCGAACGCCTCGGCGACGCGGCCCGGGCCCCCGACGACGACCGCCGCCGGGTCGAACCCGCGGTAGCCGCGTTCGACGATCGGGCCGGCGACGGCCGCGGCCTGCGCGTCGGTCGCGGCGACGTGCACGTCGCGGCGGACGGCGATCCGCCGTGCGTCGCGGCCGTGGCGCGGCGCACGCGTCGCGGTAGGTCTGCACGAGCGCGGCGACCTCGCTCGGAGTCGCCTCCGGGCCGATGAGGAAGGCATCGCCCATCCGGGCCGCGCGATCGACGGCGCGGGGAGAAGAACCGCCGATCCACACGTCGAGGGTTTCGGGCGGAACGGGTGCGATCTGCGCGCGATCGACGATCCAGGGCCCGTCGGCGACGGTAATGGTCTCACCGCGACATAACGCGCGCACGATCTCGAGCGCGGCCTCGAAGCGCGATGCGCGCTCGCGCAACGGCATGTCGAACACGCGGAACTGCTCCTCGCCGCCGCCGACCGCGCATTGCAGGATGAACGGACCGCGCGCGATCGCGGCGAGCGTGCCGATCTGTTCGGCGACCAACACCGGATGCCACAACGGCAGTAGGAAGAGCGCACCGGCGGGCCGGTCGTCCCACTCCGCGAGCAGGCGGCCCATGATCGGGACGTTTTGGTAATAGGGGACGGGGACATTGTGATGATCGCCGACGAAGAGGCTGTCGAGGCCCGCGTCGGCCGCCGCCCGCGCCCGTTCGACCATCCACTGCGCGCCCCGGCGCGCGTCCATGGGCGCGTACCCACTCCGCAGCGAGGCACCGATCTCGAGTGAGGGCATGGTCGGCAGCCTCGCGCGAAGATGCTCGTATGGCGACTCTGGATCGTGACCTCGAGGCCCTGGCCGAGCGGCGAGCCGAGCTGCGCGGCGAAGTATCTCCGACCGCAGCGACCGGCATCGAACGGCGGCGGCGTGCATCACCTCGCGCTGATCTGCGCCGACCCCGAGCGCACGATTCGCTTCTACCAGGACGTGCTCGGCTTCCCGCTCGTCGAGCTGTTCGAGAACCGTGACTACGAGGGTTCGAGCCACTTCTTCTTCGACATCGGCGCCGGCAACATGCTTGCCTTCTTCGACTTCCCCGGGCTCGGTCTCGAGCCGGTGCCGGAGGGCCTGGGCGGTGTGCAGCACGTGGCGATCTCGGTCACGCCCGAGACGTTCGAGATGCTGAAGGGCAAGCTCACGGTCGCCGGGATCGACTACATCGGGCCCGACCGCGGGGTCGAGGAATCCGTGTACTTCAAGGATCCCGACGCCATCCAGGTCGAGCTGATCCGCCAGCCGTTGATGGAAGTGCCCGAGAGCGCGCCCCGGACAGGCTGAACGGCGGCTCGTTCGGGACCCACGGGCAGGCGTTGCTAGCGTTTGCACCGTGGCCGACTACGTCATCCCCGAGCCCGAACCGAAAGAGATCGACGAGACCTTGTCGATGGAGCTGCGTCACCTCGCGGCGAACGCGGTACTGAAGGGAAGGCCGTCGGGAGAGGAGCGGTGCGAGAACTGCCGCTACTACCTCGAGCCGACTGCGGAGATCTCCTACTGCTGGCACCCGAAGCTGCGCATCCTCGTCGGCGACAACTGGTGGTGCCAATGGTGGGAAGCGATCCCCGAGGATTCGTAGCCCCGCAGTTCGCGCTCGCGGCAGCCGGCTTGCTAGCCGAGCTCGACCAACCACTTCAGGTGCGCGTCGGTGAGCCAGGTCTGCAAGTGCAGGCTCAACCTCGAGAGCCCGTCGAACATCAACAGCAGCCCGAAGGCGCCGATCACGACCGCGGATCCGCCGACGACGAGCGCGAAGTGCCGCTTGACCCAGCCGAGCGCGCCGCCGAGACGGCCGAGCAGTAGGCCGCTCAGCAGGAACGGCAGGCCGAGGCCGAGGGAGTAGACCGCGAGCAGGGTCCCGCCGGCCCAGACCCGGTGTTGATTCGCGGCGATGCCGAGGATCGAGCCGAGGATCGGCCCGATGCACGGTGACCAGCCGAAGCCGAACGCGACTCCCGCGACTGCGGGCGCGGCGTTGCCGAACCGTCCGAGCTGCGGGTGAAAGCGCTTCTCCTGGTACAGCCACGGCGCGCGCACGAAGAGCGAGCCCAACAGGAACAGCGCCATCGCGAGCATCACGGTTCCGGAGAGGCGCGTGAGCACGCTCTGGTGATCTCGTAGCAGCCGGCCGAGCCCGGTGGCCGAGAGTCCGAGCGCGACGAACACCGCGCCGAACCCGGCGACGAACCACGCCGTGGTGACGACGATGCGGCGCGTGTGCACGTGCGAACGGTCTTGCAGCTCGCTCAGGTCGAGACCCGTGACCATGGAGAGATATCCGGGGAGGAGCGGCAGCACGCACGGCGAGAGGAACGAGACGACGCCGCCTCCGAACGCGGCGAGGTACGCCAGCACGTTGACGTCGCTGAACCGGGCGCCGAGTGCGAGGATCGCCGTCACGTTCCCCTCACCCCCCGAGCGCGGATCATGGGAACCATTGTGGGTGATCGGGCTCCCCGCCGACGGATTGCGCAGCCCCGAGAGCCCGTGCGTAGGCTCCCGAGCGGTCTTCTCCGGAGCGAGCGAAAGGTGTCCCGTGACACGCGTGCAGGATCTGTTCGACTTGTCGGGTCAGGTTGCGGTGCTGACGGGCGTCGCGAGCGGGATCGGGAAGGCGTCGGCGAGCATGCTCTCCGCGGCCGGCGCGAGCATCGTCGGCGGTGACATCGACGAGGCCGGTGCGCAGGCCACGGCCGACGAGATCAAGGCGGCCGGTGGGAACGCGGTCGTCCAGCGGGTCGACGTCACCAAGCGCGCCGACGTCGACGCGCTCGTCGACCGCGCGCAGGCCGACTTCGGCCGCGTCGACATCATGGGCAACATCGCCGGCATCCCGCACAACAAGATGGTTGCCGACTGCACCGACGAGGAGTTCGAGCGCATCCTCGCGATCAACCTGAAGAGCGTCTTCTACGGCTGCCAGGCTGCGATCCGGCACATGATCCCGCAGGGCTCGGGCAACATCGTCAACATCTCGTCGGGCGCGATCGACACACCGGCGCCGACGCTCGCGTGCTACGGCATGACGAAGGCCGCGGTGGCGATGCTCACCAAGACGCTCGCGACCGAGGTGGGTCGCAACGGCATCCGGGTGAACGCGATCGCTCCGGGCATGATCCTCACCAACTTCTCGACGCACAACTTCACCGACGCCGACGGCAACGTCGTTCCGGAGAAGCTCGAGCAGTACCACAAGCGTGCGAGCGCGATGGCGCCGCTCGGCCGGGCGGGCGAAGCAGAAGACGTCGCCCGCTCGTTCCTCTACCTCGTGTCCGAGGCGGCCGCGTTCGTGACCGGTCAGATCGAGCGCCCCAACGGTGGCGTCTCGATGCCTTGGTAGCTCTGCGCCGGTCGCCCGCCGCGGGCTGCGAGTCGGGTCACGCGCCGCCGCGTTCGGGGCGGCGGACCGGGCGCACGCGAACATGCGATTCGACCGGCGGTCCGATGCGCGTGCCGGAGCGGTAGCGGCCGTCGACGACGGGCAGGCCTCCGCTGCGCATCGCGCTGATGCGTTGGCGGCGCCGGGCCAGACGGATCGCGCGTTGGCGCTTCACCGCCCGACGGCGGACCGCGATCAGTACGGCCGCGAGCACGATCAGAATGATGAGCAGGTTGCGGGGGCGCAAGAGCCCGGCGGAGTGGTGCTTCGCGGAGGTCGTCGTTGCGGCTCGCGTGTGGGTGCTCGCGGTGGCCGCCAGCGGGGGTGAATCGAGCACGGGGATCGACGCCGGCACGGTCACGGCCGCCGAGGCGGTCGGCGCGTTCGTGGATCCGAGCTTCGCGAACGCGGCCTGATCGGCCAATCGAGCCGCGCACGGCGAGACTGCGACGGCCGGCAGCGTCTCGCCGGTGCCGGCGGCAGCGGGAGCCATCGCGAACCCCGCGTCGAGCAGCGACGCGGCTTCCGCGTAGCCGGCGTCGGGGACGCCGAGCACCACCGCGATGAGTGTGCGCCCGTTGCGCGTCGCCGCCGCAACCAAGGTGTGCTGGGAGAGGTTCGTGAATCCCGTCTTGAACCCGATCGCGCCGGGGTAGGCGTAGGAGCCGCCCTGCACCATCCGGTTGTGGTTCACGAGCTGGTGCGGCACGCCGCTCGGGTCGACGAACGAGTACTCCTGCATCGCGGGCCACTTCGCGATTTCGGGCACGGTCGAGCGCGTTGCGCGTCGCGACCGCGAGGTCGTACGCGCTCATCAACGGGCCGCCCTTGTACGACGTGTCGTCGTCGAGGCCGGCAGGATCGCCGAGCGTGCTGTCGCGTAGGCCGAGTTGTCGCGCGGTCGCGTTGAGATCCGCCGCGAAGCCGTCGAGGCTCCCGCCGACGGTGTCGGCGAACGCGTACGCGGCGTCGTTCGCCGAGACCATCATCATGGACGCCATCATTTGGTCGAGCGGCCAGGGCTTGCCGACCGGCAGCCCGATCCGCATGGTCTCGACGCCCGCGTCGTGCGCATTGGCCGTCACGGTGTCGCCCGGGCACAGCCGT
Organism: uncultured Actinomycetes bacterium; assembly: GCA_963812205.1. Classification (GTDB taxonomy): domain Bacteria; phylum Actinomycetota; class Acidimicrobiia; order IMCC26256; family PALSA-610; genus PALSA-610. Next base: position 465,722 of record CAWEUJ010000005.1, on the reverse strand, counting down.
TCGACCGCGGTGAGCGCCGTCATGATCTTCGCGGTGCTCGCGGCGTGGACGGCTTGGTGCACGTTGTCGCCGATGAGCACCTTGCCCGTGCCTGCGTCGACCACGATGTCGGCCTTCGGCGACGGCAGGCCCGCGGCTGCGGCCACCCCGGTCGCGGCAGGCGTGATGACCCCGACGCCGATAGTGGCGGCGAAGACTGCTGCCGTGCCCGCGAACGCGGCGAGACGGCGGGGGCGACGCATGGCCGTCCAGGGTAGGCCGAACCGCCTCCCGGGAGTCGGCTCGCGCCGACCGGGCGTCGCGCCCCGCCCGCCGCCGGCGTCGGGTCGCGGCCCTGAGAAACGGCTCGGGATCGGGGCGGGCGACGTGCCACCATGGAGCCGTGCCCAACTCCGCGTCCCGCATCTCGGCTCGCATCGCCGCCATCTCGGAATCCGCGACCCTTGCCGTCGACGCCAAGGCGAAGGCGCTCCAGGCCGCCGGTGAGAACGTCATCGGATTCGGTGCGGGCGAGCCCGATTTCCCCACTCCCGACCATGTCGTGCAGGCCGCGATCGCGGCATGTCGCGAACCGCGGTTCCATCACTACTCACCTACGCCGGGCCTGCCCGAGCTCCGCGAGGCCATTGCGGACAAGACCAAGCGCGATTCCGGGGTCGACTGCTCGCCGTCCCAGGTCATCGTCACGAACGGCGGGAAGCACGCGGTCTACAACACGTTCCAGACGCTGTGCAACGAGGGCGACGAGATCCTCGTTCCGGCCCCGTACTGGACGTCGTACCCGGAGATCATCACCCTCGCGGGTGGGATTCCGGTCGTGCTCTCGACGTCGGAGGCCAATGGCTTTCGCGTCAGCATCGAACAGCTCGACGCCGCGTGCTCGCCGCGCACCAAGGCCTTGTTGTTCGTCTCCCCGAGCAACCCAACGGGTGCCGTCTACCCGCCGGAGGAGGTCGAGGCCATCGGCCGCTGGGCGCTGGAGCGCGGCATCTGGATCGTTACCGACGAGATCTACGAGCACCTCACCTACGACGGTCACGTGTTCTCGTCGATGCCGGGCCTCGTGCCCGAGTTGATGGACCGCTGCGTGATCCTCAACGGGGTGGCGAAGACGTTCGCCATGACGGGCTGGCGGGTCGGGTGGATGATCGCACCACCCGACGTGGCCAAGGCCGCCACCAACTTGCAGTCGCACTCGACGTCGAACGTGTCGAACGTCGCGCAGGCGGCGGCGCTCGCGGCCGTGAGTGGCGACCTGTCGGCCGTGGTCGAGATGCGCACCGCGTTCGCGCGGCGCGGGCACCTCATGCACGAGCTGTTGTCGAAGATCGACGGTGTGACCGCGCTCGCCCCGCAGGGCGCGTTCTACTGCTTCCCTTCGTTCCAAGGTGTCCTCGGACGCGAGATCGCCGGCCGGACGCCCACCACGACCCTCGAGCTGTGCGAGGTGCTGCTCGAGGCGGCCAAGGTCGCGATCGTGCCGGGAGAGGCGTTCGGCGCACCCGGTTACGCCCGCTTGTCGTTCGCGCTCGGTGACGACGATCTCGGTGAAGGCGTGCGCCGGATCGCCGACCTGCTGGGCTAGCCGTCTACCCTCACGGCAATGGCAGCGCGCGTCCTCGTCTCCGAACCCCTCGCCGAGCGCGGGCTCGACGCCATGCGCGCCGCCGGCCTCGACGTCGACCTCCAGACGGGCCTTTCCCACGAGCAGTTGCTCGACGCGGTGAAGGGCGCCCGGGCACTGGTGATCCGCAGCGCGACCCAGGTCACGGCCGAGGTGCTCGAAGCCGCGTCGGAGCTCGTGGTCGTCGGCCGGGCCGGAATCGGTCTCGACAACGTCGACGTCGCCGAGGCGACACGGCGCGGCGTGATGGTGGTCAACGCGCCGCAGTCCAACATCTTGTCGGCCGCCGAACACACTCTGGCGCTCCTGCTCGCGCAGGCGCGCAACGTGCCGCAGGCGAACGCCGACCTGAAGGCCGGCGCGTGGAACCGGTCGAAGTGGGAAGGCGTCGAGCTGCACGGCAAGACGCTCGGCATCGTCGGCCTCGGGCGGGTCGGGGTGCTCGTCGCGCAGCGGGCGCACGCGTTCGGGATGCACCTGGTCGCGTACGACCCGTTCGTGAGCCCCGATCGCGCCCGGCAGCTCGGCGTCGCACTCGTGCCGACGATCGAGGAGCTCGTCTCCGTCTCCGACTTCACCACGATCCACGCCACCAAGACCCCGGAGACCGTCGGGCTCGTGAACGCGTCGGTACTCGAGCACGCCAAGCCCGGCATGCGGCTGATCAACGCGGGGCGCGGCGGGATCGTCGACGAGGACGCGCTGGCGGCCGCCATCGCCGACGGGCGGCTCGGCGGCGCGGCGATCGACACGTTCGCGAAGGAACCGACCACCGAGTCGCCGTTGTTCGCGCTCGACAGCGTTGTCGTCACCCCGCACCTGGGCGCGTCGACCGCGGAGGCGCAGGACAAGGCCGGGGAGACGATCGCGGAGATGGTCGTGCTGGCGTTGCGGGGCGACTTCGTGCCCTTCGCCGTCAACGTCGCCGCGTCGGAGGCCGCGGAGAGCGTGCGCCCGTATCTCCCACTGGCCGAGCGCGTCGGGCGGCTGTTCACCGGGCTCGCCGGCGGCGCGGTGTCGACGCTCAACATCGAGTACGAAGGCGAGATCGCCGACTACGACTGCCGAGTCCTCACGCTGTCGATCCTGAAGGGCGTTCTCGCGCCCGTCGTGACCGAACCGGTCTCGTTCGTGAACGCGCCGCAGATCGCCGAGCAGCGAGGTATCTCGGTACGCGAGACGAAGTCGTCGGAAGCGCTCGACTACGTGAATCTCATCGTGGTGCGCGGCGACCAGGGCACACACGTCGCCGCGACGTTGTTCGGCAAGCAGCAGGCGCCGCGTATCGTCGGCATCGACGGCCACCAGGTCGATCTCCCGCCCGCGCGTCACATGCTCGTCGTGCACAACGACGACAGCCCCGGCATGATCGGCCGCGTCGGAACGGTGCTCGGCGCGGCCGGGCTCAACATCTCCAACATGGACGTCGGTCAGAGCCCGATCGGGGAAGCGGCGTTGATGGTGATCGCCACCGACGCAACGGTTCCGCCCGAGGTGGTCGAAGAGGTGACGCGCCAACGCGGGGTGCAGTCGGCGCGCGCGATCGATCTGGGCTGAGCCTTCGACCCGGCCCGGTCACACCTTCGAGGGTCGCATCCCGTCGGCCTCGGCGGCCGCCGCGTCGACGTAGCAACGGTCGGCCTTCGTGCGCGCGTAGTTGGCGCCACCGGGGGAGTGGTAGATCCCACTCGCGAGCTTCGCCTTGATCGGATGCGACTTCGGGCAGCTGCCGTCGGCGTTCGGCTCCACCCACGAGACGGCAGCGGAGCCGACCGGAGGGGAGGCGGAGCGCGAGTCGACCAATGGTGACGAGACGGCAGCGGAGCCGACAGGGGAGGCGGAGCGCGAGTCGACCGATGGTGACGAGACGGCAGCGGAGCCGACCGGAGGGGAGGCGGAGCGCGAGTCGACCGATGGTGACGAGACGGCAGCGGAGCCGACCGGAGGGGAGGCGGAGCGCGAGTGCGGCACGGGTGGGAAGGGGAAGGGGGCGCTCGACCACTCGACCCCCCGCGGCCGTTGCGGCACTCGCGCATTCCACGCACGCCACGCGGCGTACGCAGCCCCGCCGAGGATCCCGATCCCCGCCACCCGCTTCACAGATTTGCGCATCCGCCGAATTGTCTCATGCGCGAGGAGGTATCTGCCGAGCGAAGGTTTGACCGAGGCCGTCGAGGCTGGCAGACTGGACAGACTTATGCACAAGGAGACAATGGCTTTCGCAGCTCTGCTGGGCCTCCTCCTTATGTAGGCGCGGGCGCCCACCGGTGCTCGCGCTCGACCCTCCGTGCCGATCCGGCCGGGGGGTTTTTCGTTGCGGCGACGACCCTCGCCGCAACTCCGAACCACCACAATCCCGAGGTGAACGAGATGGACACGGTCAAGATCTTCGATACGACCCTGCGAGACGGTGAGCAATCCCCCGGTATCTCGCTCGACGTCTCCGAGAAGCTCGAGATCGCCGACCAGCTCGCCCGCCTCGGCGTCGACGTGATCGAAGCCGGGTTCCCCATTGCCTCCGACGGCGACTTCGAGTCGGTCGAGGCGATCTCGAAGGCGGTACGCGGCCCGATCATCGCGGGCCTGTCTCGCACGGCCTTCAAAGACGTCGACCGGGCGTGGGAAGCGGTTCGCCACGCGGCGAAGCCCCGCATCCACATCTTCATCGCCACGTCGAAGATCCACATGGAAAAGAAGCTCCGCATGACGCCGGAGCAGGTGAAGGCCGAAGCCGGCGCCGCGGTTGCCCGGGCCAAGAGCTATCTCGACGACATCGAGTTCTCGCCCGAGGACGGGTACCGCTCCGATCCCGACTTCATGTGCGAGGTCTGTCAGATCGCGGTCGACAGCGGCGCGACCACCCTGAACATCCCCGACACCGTGGGCTTCGCGGTCCCCGAGGACTACGGCAAGCTCATCGCGTACGTCATCGACACGGTCACGGGCGATTTCGTCGTGTCGACGCACTGCCACAACGATCTCGGCCTCGCGGTCGCGAACTCGCTGGCCGGTGTGTCGGCCGGGGCCCGCCAGGTCGAGTGCGCGATCAACGGTCTGGGAGAGCGGGCGGGGAACGCCGCACTGGAAGAGGTCGTGATGGCCATCCGAACCCGGCGCGACTACTTCGGCACGGTCGACGTGAACGTGCGCACCGAAGAGTTGGCGCGCACGTCGCGCATGGTTTCGCGCCTCACCGGCTACCACGTGCAGTACAACAAGGCCGTCGTCGGTCGCAACGCGTTCGCCCACGAGGCCGGTATCCACCAGCACGGCGTCCTCGCCGACCGCGAGACCTACGAGATCATCGACGCCTCGACCGTCGGACAAGAAGCGGCGCAGATCGTGTTGGGCAAACACTCCGGGCGTCACGCGTTCGCCGACACGCTCGAGAAGATGGGCATCCATGTGCAGGGTGACGCGCTGAATGCCGCGTTCGTGCGCTTCAAGGAGCTCGCCGACAAGAAGGTGGAGATCACCGAAGCCGATCTCGAGGCGATCGTGGCCGAGGAGATCGGCAGCGGTGTGGTGCACCGCTACGGTCTCCACGAGCTCGAGGTGCGCGGTGGAACCGGCATCCCGCCCACGGCGCGGGTGATCGTCACCGAAGCCGACACGAAGTCCGAGGCCACCGCGACCGGCGACGGCATGATCGATGCCGCGATCGCGGCGATCGGTCAGGCCACCGGCATCACGGGCAAGCTCGGCAACTTCCAGGTGTCGTCGGTGACGGGCGGCTCCGACGCGCTGGGCGCGGTCGCGATCACCGTCGACTTCGACGGCCGCAAGGTGACCGGCCGCGGTGTCGCCACCGACGTGGTGGAAGCATCGGCGCGCGCATACGTCAACGCGGTGAACAAGCTCGTGCGGCTGCGCGACCGCGGCGACGAGGTGCGGGAGACCACGGTCGGGCCGTGACATGACGACCAACCTGTGGGTGAACGAAGAGCACGCGCTCTCGTATCTGCGCGAGCGCAGCGCGATTCCGCATCGCATCGACGCGCTCGAAGTGTTGTGTGAGCTGCTGGCGGAGCGGGTCGAGCGCGTCCTCGACCTCGGGACGGGCGACGGTGTCACGCTCGCGCTCGTGCTCGCGGCCCGACCGGGCGCGACCGGAGTCGGTCTCGACTTCGGCGCGGAGATGCTGCGGCGGGCGGGGGAGCGGTTCGCCGGCGACACGCGGGTGGCGCTCGAGCACCACGATCTCGACCAACCGCTACCTGCCGGGCTCGGGGATTTCGACGTGGTCGTGTCGAGCTTCGCGATCCATCACTGTGCGCCCGCCCGCCAACGCGCCCTTTACGGCGAGGTGTTCGAATGCTTGCGTCCGGGTGGCCGGTTCGTGAATGCCGAGCACGTGGCGTCGCCCACCTCGGAGCTGCACGGCGAGTTTCTCGCGGCGCTCGGGCGCACCGCGTCCGACGACGATCCTTCCAACCAGTTGGTCGCCGTCGAGCAGCATCTGAGCTGGTTGAACGCGCTCGGATTCGAGAATGCCGAGTGCTTTTGGAAATGGCGGGAGCTGGCAGTCGTCTCCGGCACCAAGCCGCGCCTCACCGAAATCGTCGAATAGACGGCACACCCGGCGGGAACAATCCGGCCCGTCCGCTCCTTGCATCGAGTGACCCCACGACGGGAGACGACAGAGGCGGAGGGCCTGATGAGCGTCATCGATTTCTTCGAGTACCTGGCCGCAAGCGCGCACACGACCGAGCTTGCGCACGAGCTTTCCGACATCTGGGTGGCGCACCAGATCGCCGATATGTACGAACCTGCCGCGTGAGCGGCCCCGATTCCTAGGGGGCGACGGCCGGCAACCATGCCGGCCGGGTCGTCTCGTACGCGTCGATCGCGTCGGCGTGGCGCAGTGTCAGGCCGACGTCATCGAGGCCGTTGAGCAGGCGGTACTGGGTGAAGTCGTCGAGCTCGAACTTCACGTCGAGGTCGATGCTCGGCGCGGCGACGCGCTTGGCCTCCACGTCGATCACGATCTCGAGCTCCGGGTCCTCCTCGATCGCCTCCCAGAGCCGGTGGATGACGGCTTCGGGTACGGCGGCGACCACGAGACCCATCTTCCCGGAGTTGTTGCGGAAGATGTCGGCGAAGCGGGTCGACAGCACGGCTCGGAAGCCGTAGTCCATGAGGGCCCAGACCGCGTGCTCGCGCGATGACCCGGTGCCGAAATTCGGACCGGCTACGAGCACGTTCGCACCCTTGTAGCGATCCTGGTTCAAGCACGAAGTCGGAGTTCTCGCGCCACTCCGAGAAGAGGCCCGCTCCGAAGCCGGTGCGTTCGACGCGCTTGAGCCAGTCGCTCGGGATGATCTGGTCGGTGTCGACGTCGGAGCGCACCAGCGGCACGCCGCGGCCGGTGATCACGCGGACTCTTTCCATCAGCTCAGGTCCTCCGGAGTCGAGAAGGTGCCCGCGATCGCGGTTGCGGCCGCGACCGCGGGGGAGACCAGGTGGGTGCGCCCGCCCTTGCCCTGGCGGCCCTCGAAGTTGCGGTTCGAGGTCGACGCGCAGCGCTCGCCGGGCGCGAGCTTGTCGGGATTCATCGCCAAGCACATCGAGCAGCCGGGCTCGCGCCAGTCGAAACCGGCGGCGCGGAACACGCGGTCGAGCCCTTCCGCTTCTGCTTGTGCCTTCACCGCGGCCGAACCGGGAACGACGAGCGTGCGCACGCCCGCCTTGACCTTGCGGCCGCGCGCGACGTCGGCGGCGACGCGGAGGTCTTCGATGCGCGAGTTGGTGCACGAGCCGATGAACACCGTGTCGACCGGGATGTCGCGCATCGGCGTTCCGGCCTTCAGTCCCATGTAGGCGAGCGCGCGCTTGGCCGATTCGCGCGCGGATTCGTCGGCGAATGCCTCGGGATCCGGAACCGACGTCGTCGATGGGGATCGTCTGCGCCGGGTTCGTCCCCCACGACACGTGCGGGCGCAGCGTCGTGGCGTCGATGAACACTTCCTTGTCGAAGGCGGCGTCGGGATCGGTGACGAGCGAGCGCCAGTCGTCGAGCGCGCGCTCCCAATCGGCGCCCTTCGGTGCGAACGGCCGGCCTTCGAGATACGCGAACGTCGTGTCGTCGGGCGCGACGAGACCGGCGCGCGCGCCGGCTTCGATCGACATATTGCACACGGTCAGCCGACCCTCGATCGACAGGTCGCGGATCGCGGAGCCGCGGTACTCGATGACGGAGCCGATGCCGCCGCCCGTGCCGATCTGGGCGATGATCGCCGAGCACGATGTCCTTGGCCGAGACGCTCGCCGGCGCGTCGCCGTCGACGACGACCGCCATCGTCCCCGGCCGCATCTGCGGCAGCGTCTGAGTGGCGAGCACGTGCTCGACCTCGCTCGTGCCGATCCCGAACGCCAGCGCGCCGAACGCGCCGTGCGTGGAGGTGTGGCTGTCGCCGCACACGATCGTCATGCCCGGCTGCGTGAGGCCCTGTTCGGGCCCGATCACGTGCACGATGCCCTGGCCCGGGTCGCGCATGCCGTAGAGGCGGATGCCGAACTCCTCGCAGTTCCGGGCGAGCACGTCCATCTGCTTGGCCGAGATCGGGTCGGCCAGCGGCTTGTCGAGATCGGCCGTCGGGACGTTGTGGTCCATCGTCGCGACGGTGAGGTCGGGCCGCCGCACGGGCCGCCCGGCGGCGCGCAGACCGTCGAACGCCTGCGGCGACGTCACCTCGTGCACGAGGTGCAGGTCGATGTAGAGGAGGTCGGGTTCGCCGGGCGTGGAACTGACCACGTGGCGGTCCCAGAGCTTCTCGGAGAGGGTCTCGGGGGGGTTGGCCATGATTCGCTCCTGTCTCAGTATATGAGACGCTAATATCGCTATGTGGTCAGTGTAACAAGTGGCATCCAGGTGCTCGATCGCGCGGTCCTCGTCGTCGACACCCTCGCGCGGAGCGGGCCTTGTTCGCTGGCCGACCTGCAGCGGGCGACCGATCTGCCCCGCCCGACGGCGTACCGGCTCGCGGTCGCGCTCGAACGCCACGGTGTGCTCACGCGTGACGGCGACGGCCGCTTCCAGCTCGGATATCGCCTCGCGGCGTGGGGCGCGGTGGCCGGGCACGGACTCCCCGACGCCGGCCGCCCGGTGCTGGCTCAGCTCGCAGAGGCGACGGGTGAGAGCGCACAGCTCTATGTGCGCGAGGGCGATACACGCGTGTGCGTGGCGGTGCACGAGCGCCCGAGCGGACTGCGCGACACCGTGCCGCTCGGCGCGGTGCTCCCGCTCGAACGGGGATCGGGTGCCAAGGTGCTGTTGGCGTGGGCGGCCGACGGGGCCCGCTTCGAGGTCTCGCCGCGCGAGCTCGCGTCGGTGCGCCGCCGCGGCTGGGCCCAAAGCGTGGGCGAGCGGGAGGCCGGTGTGGCGAGTGTGAGCGCACCCGTGTTCGACGCGAGTGCTGCCGTCGTGGCGGCGGTGAGCGTGAGCGGCCCGATCGACCGCCTCGGCCAGCAGCCGGGTCGCCGCCTGGGTGCTGCGGTCGTGGCGGCGGCCGGCCGGCTCTCGGCCGCGCTCGGCGGTCCAGGCAACGTTCCGCACGTCACGACGGGGTAACAAGGGCGTAACAAAGAGGCCCTACCGTCGAGGCCGTGAACGTCGAGGTTGTCCGATGGCCCGCTGACGCACAGCGGCTGGCCGAACTGCGGGAAATGCGTATCCCGCGGTTGCTCGTGGTTGCCGACGGTGACGGCGAGTTGCCGTTGCCCGTCGACTGCCTCGAGGACTGGGTGACGTCGGGCGCGCCGGAGTGGGAGGTCGACGCCCGCCGGCACGCGCTCGTGTTGCGTGCCGGTCAACATGCCGTCAGGCCGCTGCTCGACGACGACGGGTTGCTCCATCACCGCGACGCGTGGGTCTCGCTGTCGCCGGTCGAGCAGGCGCTCGCGGGTGTGTTGCTCGATCGCTTCGGCGCGGTCGTCACCCGGGAGATGCTCGCCGACCGCGCGTGGCCTGCGGGCGTGCCGACACGCAATGCGCTCGACGTGCACGTGTTGCGCCTGCGTCGCCGCATTGCTCCGGTCGGTCTGGAGATCCGCACCGTGCGATCCCGCGGCTACCTCATGCAGTCACGCGAGGTCGTGCTCTCGTAGTCTGCGTCACCGGCGAGCGCGGCTGGCTAGCGTCGCCGTGTGCGACTCGGGATCGACAGCGGCGGGACGTTCACCGACGTCGTCGCCGACGACGGGCGGATCGCCAAGGTCGCATCGACGCCGGAGGATCCGGCACGTGGGGTCGAACGAGCGATGGGTGCGGTCGACGACGGGCATTCGGTCGACGTGCTCGCGCACGGCACGACGGTCGCCACCAACGCGTTGCTCGAACGACGCGGGGCGCGCGTTGCGCTGATAGCGACGCGTGGATTCGCCGACGAGATCGAGATCGCGCGCCAGGATCGACCGTCGCTTTACGATCCGTTCGCCGATCGGCCCGCACCACTCGTGCCCCGCCCGTTGCGCTTCGAGGTGTCGGGTCGCTTCGACGCGGCAAGGGTGCGAGATCGAGCCGTTCGACGGCATCCTGCCCGACATCGACGTGGCGGTCGACGCGATCGCCGTGTGCCTACTGCACGCCGACCTCGACCCGAGCCACGAACGCTCGGTGGCGGCCGCGTTGCGGGCGGTGCGCTCCGACCTCGTCGTGTGCTCGCACGACGTGAGCCCGGAGTTCCGTGAATACGAACGCATGGTCACGACGGTCGTCGAAGCCTTCCTCGAACCGGTGTGCGCGCCGTACCTCACCCAAGTGGCGACCTTGGCGGCGGAAGCGTTGGTCATGACTTCGGCCGGCGGGCTCGTGCCCGTCGCGGGCGCGGCGCGAGCGGCAGCGTCGCTGTTGCTCTCGGGCCCGGCCGGGGGAGTACGCGCCGCCGCGGAGATCGCGGCCGCGTGCGGATTCGCCGATGCGGTCAGCTTCGACATGGGTGGTACGAGCACCGACGTATGCCTCGTGCGGGGGCGGGTCCCCGAGCCCACGTCGGAGCGCGTCGTCGCGGGTTTCCCGATCCGTCTTCCCGCGCTCGACGTGCACACGGTGGGCGCGGGAGGTGGGTCGATCGCCCGGCTCGACGCGGGTGGCGCGTTGGTCGTGGGTCCGCGCAGCGCGGGTGCGGTGCCGGGGCCCGCCTGCTATGGGCGCGGCGGTTCCGAACCCACGGTGACCGATGCCGACCTCGTCCTCGGGCGAATCCCCGCCGGTTCCGCGTTCGGCGATCTGGGCCGGCTCGACGTCGCCGCGGCCCGGCGGGCGCTGGAGCGATGCGGAGTCACGGCGGAGGGCGTCGTGCGCGTGGTCGACGCGGCGATGGAGCGGGCGGTGCGCGTGGTGACGGTCGAGCGCGGCATCGACCCGCGTGACCTCGCACTGGTCGCGTTCGGGGGAGCGGGGCCGCTGCACGCGTGCGCCATAGCCGACGCGCTCGGTATGCGCGCGGTCATCGTCCCGCCGCGCGCAGGCGTGTGCTCGGCCGCGGGGCTGCTCTGCGCGCCGAAATCCCGCGAGGTGGTGCACAGCTTCGCGGGCGGCTCGTTGCCCGAGGCGATCGGGCGCGTCGAACGGGAGGCGCGGGCACGGGTCGGGACCGATGCCGTGGTGGAGTCGGCCGTCGACTGCCGGTACGTCGGCCAGAGCCACGAGCTCACGGTGGCGTCGGTCGACGAGTTCCCCGCCGCGCACGAGCGCCGCAACGGACACTTCCGGCCGGGCGCGCCAGTCGAGGTGATCGCGGTGCGGGCGCGCGCGTCGATCGCGGCGCCGTTGCGCATGACCGATCTCCCCGACGTCGAGCGGGACCGGGTCGTCGGCCCCGCAGTTGTCGCCGAGCGCGACTGCACGGTGTGGGTGCCCGCGGGCTGGCACGCCGAGCCGCGCGAGCTCGGCTCCTGGGTCGTCGAGCGGCGGAGCTGAGCATGGATCCGGCGACGCTGCAGGTCTGGATTTCACGGCTCGCGGGCGTAGCCGACGAGATGGGTGCGGTCCTTCGGCGCGCGGCCTACAGCCCGAACATCAAGGAGCGCTCGGACTGCTCCTGTGCGGTGTTCGCGCCCGACGGCACGCTGCTCGCTCAGGCCGAGCACATTCCGGTGCATCTCGGTGCGATGCCCGCGGCGGTGCGTGCAGCCATCGACGCATGTGGCGAGCGAGTCGGTCCCGGCGACCAGATCGTGGTCAACGACCCCTTCGCGGGCGGGACGCATCTGAACGACATCACGTTCGTCGCGCCCGCGTACGACGACGACGCGACACTGCTCGGTTGGGCGGCGAATCGTGCCCATCACGCCGACGTGGGCGGGATGGCGCCGGGCTCGCTCCCGCCCGATGCCACCGAGATCTTTCAAGAGGGCCTCCGCGTGCCGCCCGTCCGTTGGACGCCGGAGGTCGAGACCCTCGTGGTCGCGTCGTCGCGCACCCCCGACGAACGCCGGGGCGACCTCGACGCGCAGCTGGGAGCGAACCGCCTCGGCGTCTCCCGGTTGCGTGAGCTCGCGCTCGCGACGGCCCCCGATGTGGCCACCGAGATCGTCGCGTACGGCGAGCGCCGCGTGCGTGCCGCGATCGGCGCACTCCCCGACGGTGAGTACCACTTCGAAGACGTGCTCGACTCGACCGGCGGCCCCGGCGCGGCGCGGCCGGCCCGAATCTGCGTGACCGTCGCGGTGGCCGGCGACACGATCACGTTCGATTTCGCCGGAACCGACGCGCAGCGCGCGGGTTCGGTCAACGCGGTCGAGGCCGTGACGGTCAGTGCGGTCGTGTTCGCCTTGCGATCGGTGATCGACCCCGATCTCCCCGCGAACGGGGGAGTGCTCCGGCCGGTACGCATCGTCGCACCCTCTGGCTCGATCGTCGCCGCGCAGATGCCGGTCGCGGTCGGTGCGGGCAATGTCGAGGTGAGCCAGCGCGTCGCCGACGTGTGCCTGGGCGCGCTCGCGCAGGCCGTGCCGGGTCGGGTCGGCGGTGCATCACAGGGAACGATGAACAACGTGCTCGTCGGCGGCGACGGCTGGGTGTACTACGAGACGATCGGTGGCGGGCAGGGCGGTCGCCCGAACGGGAACGCCGGAATGAACGGCGTGCACACCGCAATGACGAATACGCGTGATACTCCCGTCGAAGCCTTCGAGCGCGCGTATCCGATGCGCGTCCGCCGGTACTCGTTACGTACCGCGAGCGGTGGTGCGGGTCGCGCCGCGGGGGGCGACGGCATCATCCGCGAGCTCGAGATGCTCGAAGCCGCGTCGCTCTCGTTGATCACCGAACGACGCGTGACGCCTCCTTGGGGGATGGCCGGTGGCGAGCCCGGCGCGGTCGGCGAGAACTGGTTGCTGCCGGGCGGCGACGCGTCGAAAGCGCAGCGGCTCGCCGACAAGTGCACGGTGCGGCTGCAGGCCGGGGATGTCGTGCGCATCCTGACGCCGGGCGGCGGCGGCTTCGGCTCGCCCGCGTCGTAGGCTTCGAGTGATGCCCGAAACGGCGGCGCCGCCGGAGTGGGCGCGATGCCAGAGCCGGTTCTTGCTGTTCACCGGTAAGGGTGGTGTCGGCAAGACCACGATCGCGGCGACGACGGCGGTTGCGCTCGCCGATGGCGGCAACCGGGTGCTGGTCGTGAGCACGGATCCGGCTTCCAATCTCGGTGACGTCTTCGCGACGGCGGTACGCGATCGCCCGACGGTCGTCGGGGGCGTCGCGGGCCTGTTCGCGATGAACATCGACCCCGACGCCGCCGCCGACGCCTACCGCCGGAAGGTGCTCGCACCGTTACGGGATGTCGTGCCCGCGGCAGAGTTGCGCAGCGTCGAGGAGCAGCTGTCAGGACAGTGCACGGTCGAGATCGCCGCGTTCGACGTGTTCAGCGCGCTGCTCGCGGATACGAGCGCGACCGCCGGCTTCGACCACGTCGTCTTCGACACCGCGCCGACCGGCCACACGCTGCGACTCTTGAGCTTGCCCGCGGCCTGGAGCGACTACATCGAGACAACACCGCAGGGCGCAAGTTGTCTGGGGCCGCTCGCCGCACTCGAGACGAAGCGGACGCTCTACGAAGACACCGTCGCCGCGCTCGGCGACGTGGCCCGGACGACCGTCGTCCTCGTGAGCCGACCCGACGGCGCGGCGCTCCGCGAGGCGGCGCGAGCAAGTGCCGAGCTCGCCGACCTCGGGATCACCAACCAGCAGCTCGTCATCAACGGACTCCTCATCCAGCCCTTGGAAGGCGACGCGGTCGCCGCCGAGTTCTCGCAACGACAGCGCGGCGCCCTCGCCGCCATGCCCGGCGAACTTGCGCGCCTGGCGACCACGACGGTTCCGCTCATGGCGAACGATCTCATCGGCATCGACGCGCTCCGAGCTCTCGCGGCGGGACGCGCCGAGAGCGACGGCAACGCCGGATCACTCGAAGAACCGCCGGCGATCGACGACCTCGACGTGCTCGTCGCCGAGCTCGCACGGGCCGGCCCGGGCGTGGTCATGGTCATGGGCAAAGGCGGTGTCGGCAAGACGACCGTCGCCGCAGCGATCGCGTGCCGACTCGCCGCACGCGGCCACCGGACGCATCTCTCGACGACCGACCCGGCCGGACGTCCTGGTGACCTCCTCGGTGAGGCGCCACCCGGGCTCACGGTGAGCCGGATCGATCCGGAAGCCGAGGTCGCGCGCTACGTGGAAGACAAGCTTCGAGCCGACACCGGTACCGATCCCGAGCGCCGAGCGCTCCTCGAAGAGGATCTCCGCTCGCCGTGCACCGAGGAGCTCGCAGTCTTCCAGGCGTTCTCGAATCTGCTTCGCCTGGGTCGCGACCAGTACGTCGTCATCGACACCGCACCCACCGGCCACACGCTCTTGTTGCTCGACCGCACCGGCGCGTACCACCGAGACGTCATGCGTACCGGCACTCCGATCGTCGGGCGCATCACGACTCCGCTCATGCGGCTACGCGATCCGGCGTTCACGCGGGTGTTGCTCGTCACCCTGGCCGAGACCACGCCCGTGCACGAGGCGACGGCACTCCAAACCGACCTCCGGCGCGCCGGCATCGAGCCCTTCGGCTGGATCGTCAACGCGAGCCTTGCCGCGAGTGGCACGCACGATCCCGTCCTCCGGCGCCGCGCCACGCTCGAACACCCGTACCTGCGACACGTCGCAGAGAAGCTCGCGACGCGATGCTGGATCGTTCCGTGGGCCGCTGGTCGCCCATTCGGTGTATCCGTGCCCTCGGCCGGCCGGGCCGAGTGACGACGCGACGGCGGGGGACTCAGTCGGGGAGGCGGATGGCGACGACCGTCACCGACATCTCGCGCTTGGGACCCTGGTAGGTGACCGTGTCGCCCGGCCGCTTGCCGACGATCGCCGTTCCGATCGGCGAGTTCGTCGACAAGACGTCGTATTTCTCGTTGCGCTCCTCGATCGAGCCCACGAGATAGGTCACGACATCGTCGTCGCCGGTGTAGCGAAGGTCGACGAGGGTCCCCGCCTCGACCACGTCGCCGGCGGTGTTGGCGTCGATCACCACCGCGTTCTTCAGGATCTGCTCGAGCTGGCGGATGCGGGCCTCGTTGTGGCCCTGCTCGTTCTTGGCCGCGTCGTAGTCGGCGTTCTCCTTGATGTCACCGTGCTCGCGCGCCCGCTCGATCCACAGCGAGAGGTCGCGCCGCCGGGTCGTCGTTCGTTCTTCCAGTTCCGCCATCAGCCGCGCGTGCGCCTGAGGCGAGAGATGGGGCTGCTCGGCCATGGTCGGGCAGGGTACTTCGGTCGTTCGGCTGATTTCATTGCCACGGAGAGTTTTCCCCGCCCGGGCTCGCTCCCCGGCCTCGATCGCACCCGAGGTGGTTTGACACGGCTGTGATCTGCTGCGATCCTGGTGTCGTTATGTCCGCGCACTTCTCGGTCATCGTCATTCGATAAGCGAACGCCACGCCGGCGTTCGCTTCAACCGTCCACGCCAGCGTGGGCGGTTTTTTCGTGACCGGGCACCTTTCGAAAGGAACACAGCCGTGGCCCATCGGGTCGGGATCATCGGCGGCGACGGCATCGGCCCCGAGGTCGTCGCCGAGGCGCTCAAGGTGGTGCGCGCCGCGGGCGTCGAGCTCGACACCGTCGACTACGACCTCGGCGGTCGCCGCTACCTCGCGACGGGCGAGGTGCTGCCCGACGCCGTACTCGACGAGCTGCGCGGGTTTCGACGCGATCCTGCTCGGCGCGGTCGGCACGCCCGAGGTGCCGCCCGGGGTGCTCGAGCGGGGCCTGCTTGTTGAAGATGCGGTTCGCGCTCGACCTGTACGTGAACCTGCGCCCGTTCAAGGCCGGTCCGGGCCGGTACAACGACGGCGTCGACTTCCTCGTGGTGCGCGAGAACACCGAAGGCACCTACGCGGGCGAGGGCGGGTTCCTGCGCCAGGGCACGCCGCACGAGATCGCGACGCAGGGCTCGGTCAACACGCGCATGGGCGTCGAGCGGTGCGTGCGCTACGCGTTCGAGCTCGCCGCGGTCGCGCGACCGCAAGCACCTCACGCTCGTGCACAAGACCAACGTGCTCACCTTCGCCGGCGACCTCTGGCAGCGGACGTTCGACGAGGTGGCGCGCCGAGTATCGCCGACGTCGCCACCGCGTACAACCACGTCGACGCGGCCTGCATCTACTTCGTGCAGGACCCGCAGCGCTACGACGTCATCGTCACCGACAACCTGTTCGGCGACATCCTCACCGACCTCGGCGGGGCGATCGGCGGCGGGATCGGCCGGGCCGCCTCGGCCAACCTCAACCCGGCCCGCACCGGGCCCGTCGCTGTTCGAGCCGGTCCACGGCTCGGCCCCCGACATCGCCGGGCACCGGGCAAGGCCGACCCCCGGGCGGCGATCATCTCGGCCGCGATGATGCTGCGATTTCCTGGGCGAGGCGCGATGCTGCCGGCCCGAATCCAGAAGGCTGTGCGACACGACCGACGATGTAAAGGGCACGACCACGCAGATCGGCGACGCGATCGCCGCCGCCTGCTGACGTCCTGCACGACGAAAGGCACCGAGATGCCCATCACGCCGACCGAGAAGATCTGGATGAACGGCGAGCTCGTCGCCGTGGGACGACGCGCAGATCCACGTCCTCACGCACTCGCTGCACTACGGCACCGGCGTCTTCGAGGGCATCCGCGCGTACGAGACCGAGCGCGGCCCCGCCGTGTTCCGGCTCACCGAGCACATCGAGCGGCTGCTTCGACTCGGCCAAGATCATGATGATGGACATCCCGTACACGGTCGACGAGCTGGTGCAGGCGACGAAGGACACCGTGCGTGCGACGGGACTGCCGTCGTGCTACATCCGGCCGATCGCCTACTACGGCTACGGCGAGATGGGGCTCAACACGCTGCCGTGCGAGGTCGACGTCGCGATCGCCTGCTGGCCGTGGGGCGCGTACCTCGGCGACGACGCGCTCACCAAGGGCGTGCGGATGAAGATCTCGTCGTGGACGCGCCACGACCACAACACGATGCCGCCGCTGTCGAAGACGACGGGCAACTACGTGAACTCGTCGCTCGCCAAGGTCGAGGCGCTGAAGGCCGGCTACGACGAGGCGATCATGCTCAACCCCGACGGCCTCGTGTCGGAGTGCACCGGCGAGAACATCTTCGTCGGCGCGCGACGGCGTGCTCATCACCCCGCCGGTCGTCGGCGGGAGCGCTCGCCGGGCATCACCCAGGACTCGGTCACCACGATCGCCCACGACCACGGCTTCGAGGTGCGCGTCGACGAACTCTCCCGCAGCGACCTCTACATCGCCGAGGAGATGTTCGTGTGCGGCACCGCGGCCGAGGTCGAGCGCGGTCAACTCCGTCGACGACCGCTCGATCCCGTGCCCGGGCCCGATGACGAAGGTGATCGCCAACGAGTACGCCAAAGCGGTGCGCGGCGAGATCGACAAGTACAAAGACTGGTGTGAACTCGTATGACGGAAAAGCGCGATGTCGTGAGCGAAGCGCCGAGGGCGCGCAACGAGCAGCCCGGAGTCCCGAGCGCCGGCGAGGCGGGGGTCCCGCCGAGCGGCGCGGGTGACAAGCCGAGCATCGAGATCTACGACACGACGTTGCGCGACGGATCGCAGCTCGAGGGGATCTCGCTGACGGTCGAGGACAAGCTGCGGATCGCCGAGCAGCTCGACTGGCTCGGCGTCCACTACATCGAGGCGGGCTGGCCCGGCGCCAACCCGAAGGACGACGAGCTCTTCCGGCGGGCGCCGGCGCGAGTTGAAGCTCGAGACGAGCACGCTGGTCGCGTTCGGATCGACCCGCCGGGTCAAGGGCAAGGTCGACAGCGACGACACGCTGCGCCACCTCGTCGAAGCCAACGTCGCGACGGTGTGCATCGTCGGCAAGGCGTGGGACTACCACGTGACCGAGGCGCTCGGCACGACGCTCGACGAGGGCGTTGCGATGGTCGGCGACTCGGTCGAGTTCCTGCGCAACGCGGGCATGCAGGTGCTGTTCGATGCCGAGCACTTCTTCGACGGCTTCAAGCGCAATCCCGAGTTCGCGCTGCGCGTGCTCGAGGCGGCGGCGACGAACGGCGCCAGCCACCTCGTGCTGTGCGACACCAACGGCGGCGCGCTGCCGCACGAGGTCGAGCGATGCCGTTGCCGAGGTCGTGCGCTACTTCGGTGGCGACGTACAGGTCGCGGTGCACCTCCACGACGACGCCGGCACGGGAGTCGCGAACGCGCTCGCCGGCGTACTCGGCGGCGCGACCCAGGTGCAGGGAACCATCAACGGCTACGGCGAGCGCACCGGCAACTGCAACCTCACGACGATCATCCCGAACCTCACGCTCAAGATGGGTTACGAGACCATTCCCGCGCGACCGACTCGAGCGGCTCACGCCGGTGGCGCACCACGTCGCCGAGCTGGTGAACATGCCGCTCAATCCGCAGGCCGCGTACGTCGGGCCACTCCGCGTTCGCGCACAAGGCGGGTCTGCACACGAGCGCGATCGCCAAGCGACCCGACGCGTACGAGCACGTGCCGCCCGAAGTCGTCGGCAACGGCACGCGGTTCGTCGTGTCCGAGCTCGCGGGCAAGTCGACGCTCGGGCTCAAGGCCAAGGAGCTCGGCCTCGATGCTCGACGGACCGCAGCTCGCCGACGTCGTGGAGACGTTGAAGCGCCTCGAGCACGAGGGCTACCACTTCGAGGTGGCCGATGGATCGCTCGAGCTGCTGATGCGGCGCGCGACCGGCTGGGAGCCCGGCTGGTTCCGAGTCGAGTCGTTCCGGGTGATCACCGACGACATCCTCGGGGTCGACACGTTGACCGACCAGACCCGCGCGACGGTGATGACGGAGGCGACCGTCAAGGTGCACACCGGCGGGCGCCGGGTCGTGGCCACTGCGGAAGGCAACGGTCCGGTGAACGCGCTCGACACCGCGCTGCGGAGCGCGCTCGACGGCGAGTTCCCCGCGCTCGAACGGGTACACCTCACCGACTACAAGGTGCGCGTGCTCGACACGAACAAGGGCACCGGCGCGGTCGACCCGCGTGCTTGATCGACTCGACCGACGGCGACGCCACGTGGACGACCATCGGCGTGAACGAGAACATCATCGAGGCGTCGTGGCAGGCGCTGCTCGACTCGATTCACTTCGGCCTGCTCCGCGCCGACCTCGCCGGTCGCTGAGGAGCGTTCACCGCGGGAAGGTAATGTCGGCTCTCGTGCCGACCGATCCCTTCGTCCCGCCCGATCCGAGCGCACGGCCCCGCCAGCAGCAGAACCTGCCGCCGGGCGTGGCGCTGCCGCCCGCGGCCGACTGGCGTTCCGACCGCCCCGGCGATCTCGACGCGGGCCAGCCCGATGGTGCACTGCTCGGGCGCCCGGGACCCAACGTCGGCTACGCGTACACCCTCGCCCAGCGAGCGAAGGATCGCCTCCGCCTCGGGCCCTTCGAGCACGCGCGACGATGCGGTCGCCGTGATCGCCGAGGTCGCCGGGAAGCGGGCCGCGCAGTTCGGTCGGGCCCCGGTCATCGGCGACATCGATCTCGCCATCGCGTTGCTCGGATACGACGGCAGCGCGAGCGAGGCGTTCGTCAAGGCGCGCTCGGCGCTCGTGCACGAAGCGGGGCACGAGTACCGGCGGCGACGTGCGCTCGTCGACGCCGTGCCCGACGCCCTCTTGCGTTTGCGCACCCCCCAGGCCGCCGCCGAGATCGAATTGCTGGCGCGCATCGATACCTACGCTCACGGCCTCGGGCTAGTCGGCGCCCGATCTCGCGGCGAAAGGCCCGTTGTTGACCAGCTTCACACTGTCCGACGACCTCGAGGAGTTGCGAGCGTCGGTTCGGCGCCTCGCCGAGGACAAGATCGCTCCGAACGCGGCGCGCGCCGACGAGGACGAGACCTACCCGTGGGACTCGTGGCACGCGTGGCGTGACGCCGGCTTCGCGGGACTCGCGTTCCCGGAGGAGCTCGGCGGCCAGGGCGGCGGCTTCCTCGCCCACGCGATCTGCGTGGAGGAGGTTGCGCGCGTCTGCGCGTCGTCGTCGTTGTTCACGTTCATCTCGAAGCTCGCGATGACGCCGGTGATCGATCAGGGCGGCGACCTGCTCCGCAAGAAATACGCGGCGCGGGTTGCGAGCGGCGAGTGCCAGGCATCGTATTGCCTCTCCGAGGCCGACGCCGGCAGCGATGTCGCCGGCATGCGCACCAAGGCCGTGCGTGACGGCGACCACTACGTGCTGACGGGACGCAAGCTCTGGATCACCAACGCGAGCATCAGCGACTTCTATACGGTGTTTGCCAAGACCGACCCCGACGCGGGTCACCGTGGCATCAGTTGCTTCGTCGTGGAGAAGGACTTCGCGGGCTTCGGCGTTGCCAAGCTCGAGCACAAGATGGGTGTGCGGGGATCACCGACCGGCGAGATCGTGCTCGACGAGTGCGCGGTGCCGGCCGAGAACCTGATCGGCGAGGCGGGCCAGGGCTTCGCCTACGCGATGGGGGCCCTCGACCGTTCCCGGCCGCTCGTCGGTGCGCAAGCGTTGGGGATCGCCCAGGGAGCGCTCGACCTCGCGACGAGCTACGTGCAGGAGCGCAAGCAATTCGGTCGTCAGATCGCCGACTTCCAGGGGCTGCAGTTCATGCTCGCCGACATGGCGACGGCCGTCGACGCGGCCCGGCTGCTCGTGTATCGGGCCTGCGCCCTCCTCGACGACGGCCTCGGCGGTACACCTGTGACCGCGAGCGCGTCGTCGATGGCGAAGCTGTTCGCGTCGGATACGGCGATGCGCGTCACGACCGACTGCGTGCAGCTCCTCGGCGGGATCGGCTACACGAAGGAACTCCCCGCGGAGCGGTTCATGCGCGACGCCAAGATCACCCAGATCTACGAGGGTACGAATCAGATCCAGCGCGTCGTCATCGCCAAGCGCCTGCTGGGCGGGTGACCCGATGAGCACCGAGCGACTTCGTTTCTCGCCCGCGCCGACCGGCTTCTTGCACATCGGCAGCGTGCGCACCGCGCTCTACAACTGGCTTCACGCTCGCCACGTGGGCGGCACCTTCATCCTGCGCATCGAGGACACCGACGTGGCCCGGTCGACCCAGGAATCGGTCGATCAGATCCAGCACGTCATGCGGTGGTTGGGACTCGACTGGGACGAGGGGCCGTTCCTCCAGAGCGCTCGTTTCGACGCGTATCTCGCGGCGGCGGCCCGTCTCGTCGACGACGGTCACGCATACGAGTGCTTCTGCACCGAAGCCGAGGTCCGCGAGCGCAACGAGCAGGCCATGCGCGAAGGTCGACCGCCTGGCTACGACGGCCGTTGCCGGGAGCTGACCGCCGACCAACGCGCCACGCGAGCCGCCGAAGGCCTCCCGGTTTCGATTCGCTTTCGCACCCCCGACGACGGTCGCAGCGCCTTCGTCGACGTGATCCGAGGGGAGGTCTCGGTCGAGTGGTCGACGATCTCCGACTTCGTGATCGTCCGTTCGAACGGCACCCCGGTGTTCTTCCTCGCCAATGCCATCGACGATCTCGACATGGGGATCACGCACGTGCTGCGGGGCGAGGACCTCCTCGACTCGACGCACCGGGTGCTCGCGCTGCGGCGCGCGCTCGGACACGACGACCAGCCCGTGTACGCCCACCTGCCACTCATCGTCGGGCCGGGCGGGGCCAAGCTCTCGAAACGGCACGGTGCGGTCTCGATCGAGGAGTACCGCGACGCGGGCTACCTGCCCGGCGCGCTGCTCAACTACCTGGCGCTCCTCGGCTGGGGGCCCGAGGACGGCCGCGAGATCCTGACCCGCGAGGAGCTGGTCGCCGAATTCGACCTCGAGCGGGTGAACACGTCGGCCGCCACCTTCGACGTGAAGAAGCTCGAATGGATGAACGGCGAGCACATCCGGGCGATGCCCGCGGCCGCGCTGGCCTCCGAGGTGCTGCCCTTCGCCCGCGCCCGTTACGGGGAGCACCTCGACGTGCCTCGCTTCGAGGCCGCGGTGAAGCTGGCACAGGTGCGTGCGACCACCCTCGTGCAGATCGCCGAGCAGATGGCGTTCCTGTTCATCCCCGACGACGAGCTCGAGATCGACGCGGCCTCCTGGGAGAAGGTGGCGCAGGTCGAGCGCGCGCCCGAGATCCTCGACGCGGCCATCGACTTCGTCGAGCACTGCCCGTGGGGCGACGAGATCGATCCGCGACCCGCAATCGAGGCGCTCGGCATGAAGCCCGGCAAGGTGATGCATGTCCTGTACACCGCGATCGAAGGCCGCAGCCACGGCCTGCCGCTCTTCGACTCGATCGGCATGCTTCGCCGCGAGTCGGCTCTCCAACGTCTGCGAGCGGCACGCGCGCGGTTGTGAGACGAGTTCTCAAGGTCGCGGTTCGGGTCGCACTCGTCGTATTCGTCTGCGGCTTCGTGTACGTGTCGGTGGTCTTCGTGCAGGTATGGATGGCGGCGCGCCGAGACGACGCCCGTCCCGCTGACGCGATCGTCGTCTTGGGTGCCGCGCAGTTCGACGGCCGTCCCTCGCGGATCCTTGCGGCGCGACTCGACCACGCCATCGATCTCTACCGCCGCCGTATCGCACCCGTCGTGGCGGTCACGGGCGGTAGGCAGCCGGGCGATCGCTTCACCGAAGCGAGTGTCGGCGCGACCTATCTGCACGATCATGCGGTTCCCGAGAACGCGATCTTGCGGGAAACCACGGGGCGGTCATCGTGGCAGTCGCTCGAGGCCGCGGCGCGCTTTTTGAAGGCGCGCCGCTTGACGAGCGTCGTCCTCGTCTCCGATCCGTATCACTCGGCGCGCATCGAAGACGTCGCCCACGCGGTGGGCTTGAAGGCCGCGACCTCGCCGACGCGCACGAGCCCGATCAAGGGCGCGGGCGAGTGGCGGCGATTCGTCACCGAAACGGTCCGGGTCGCCGCGGGCCGGATCTTCGGGTACGGCCGGCTCGACCGGCACCGCCAGGTCGAGAGGCTCCTACCGGGCCTGGCTATTATGTGGCCTCCGTTGCGGCGGCGATCCGGCGTTCCGAGAAGCGTTCGGTCGACGTTGCACGGTCACCCATTCGGGGGTGGTGTAATCGGCAACACGGCAGGTTCTGGTCCTGTAATTGGGGGTTCGATTCCTCCCCCCCGAGCGTAAAACGAGTGACCTGCCCCGTTCGTCTAGCGGCCCAGGACGCCAGGTTCTCATCCTGGTAACACGGGTTCGAATCCCGTACGGGGTGCCATGTGGCCCGAGCAAATGCGCTCGGGCCACATTTCTTTTCCAAATTGTTTCCGGCACGCGTGGTCACGCTGGGCGCGCAAGACAACGGCGGCGCGCGCGTAGGCCATTCGGGTGCCGACCGCCTCGGACGCGACCGCTCGCGTGCGTCGGCGCGTGCGTGCGCGCGGTCTCGACGCGTGCTACTGCGCGACGCGGATCTCGTCGCCGCGCACGGTCAACGAGCACGGCAAACCAACGAGTGAGAGGGGATCGCGCGCGACAAAACTGCTGGTCACGATGTTGATGACCTCGCCGCGTCGTTCGCCCGTCGTGATCGTGCATTCGAGCGCGACACCGTCGTCGTGTTGCTCCGCCCAAATGATGAACGCGTCGTACGTGCCGTCGCCGAGCATCGTCATGGGTGTGGCGCGTTTCGAAAACGCGTGCACTCTGAACAATCCACCTGCGCGTCTGCGCGCACCCGACGATCTTCGCGCGAGTCGCGCCACGAGTGGTGGACGGCACGCGCGTTGCGTGACGAATGCTTGACGTACGTGGGTGAATAAGTTCTCATAACAATCGAACACACACGCGGTGCGTGGAGGTTTACGTGAACAAAGGCGAGCTCGTCGACGCAATCGCGTCCGACGCGAATCTCAGCAAGACAGATGCCGAGAGCGCGCTCAACGCGTTCATCAACGCCGTTCAGTCCGCGATCACTGCGGGCGAAAAGGTGACACTCCCGGGCTTCGGGACGTTCTCGCCGGCGTTGCGCAAGGCTCGCACGGGAATGGATCCGCGCACTCGTGAGCCGGTTCAGATCCCCGAGCGCAAGAGCGCCAAATTCTCCGTGGGCTCGAAATTCAAAGCCCAGGTCCAAGGGTCCTGATCGCGTAGGGCGTGGGGTCGCACTCCCTCGCGTACCGAATTAGCTACGAAGTTCGAACTTCCCCGAGTGAGAGCTCTCAGGAAAGGTGGTGACCGTGCCTCCGGCTAAAAAGGCAACGAAGAAAAGGGCTGCCAAAAAGGCTCCGGCCAAGCGCAAGGCCGTGAAGAAGGCCCCCGCGAAGCGTAAGGCGGCGAAGAAGACCGTCAAGCGCAAGGCAGCCAAGAAGGCTCCGGCCAAGCGTAAGGCAGCCAAGAAGGCTCCCGCGAAGCGTAAGGCGGCGAAGAAGACCGTCAAGCGCAAGGCAGCCAAGAAGGCTCCGGCCAAGCGTAAGGCAGCCAAGAAGGCTCCCGCGAAGCGTAAGGCGGCGAAGAAGACCGTCAAGCGCAAGGCAGCCAAGAAGGCTCCGGCCAAGCGTGCAGTGCGTCGCACGACGCGCAAGCGCACGGCGAAGAAGAAATAGCTTCGCTGAAGTCGTTTTCGAAGAAAGGACCCGGGTAACCGGGTCCTTTCTTCGCGTCTGGAGCCCTAGGGCTGGGTGCGCGGCACTACAGGTCGTCGATGCGCGCGAACGCTTCGCCCGCGCGAAGTCCGCCGCGTAGACCCACGGCGCGAGCCTCGTCGCGCAACCTCGCCGCGAAGGCCGCGCGCTGATCGTCGGGCCGGTCGTCGATCGCCATGGTCGACCGCCACTGACTCCGGTGTGCGAGCAACGCCGCGACCTTGGCGTCGACGAAGCCGTCGACGTTTTCGACGTGGGCGACTGTTCCCGGCTCGAAGCACAACAACGTCGAGGGTCGGTGCGGCGCCACGCCCTGTTCGGGGAAGAAGTGCGGGTCGCGCGCGGCGACGATCCCCGAGGTGACGAGCCAGCCCGCGTGCAGGTGGTCGGGATGGATCCGGTACGGCTGCCACGGGTCGTGGCCGAGCACGACATCAGGTCTGGTGTGGCGAATCACCCGGCACACCGCGTCGCGCTCCGGCAGGTCGCTTTGGAGCTCGCCATCGACGTAGCCGAGGAACACGACGTCGGCGACGCCGAGGATCGCGGCGGCGCTGCGTTGTTCCGCCTGGCGGGTGGCGATGAGCGCGGCGAGGTCGGCATCACCGTCCCAGGTACCCTTCGAGCCGTCGGTGCAGATGCACATCGTCACGTGCGTACCCGCCGCGGCCCACTTGGCGAGCGTCGCCCCGCAGCCGAACTCGATGTCGTCGGGATGCGCGCCGATCGCGAGGGCTCGGCGCGGTACTGCCAGATCGACGGACGTCGTCACGGTGTCGGTGCCCGGCGCAGCGCGGCGAGCGCGGTGAGATCGGCCGCAAGATCGATGTCGAATCCCAACGCGGCGTCGCGCACGATCCGGACGGTGAGCGATCGGCGCCCGGCCTCCTCGGCGTGGCGGGAAGCCGAGTCAGGCCCGTATCTGAAGGTGAACGGCGTGGCGGTGGGAAGCGACAGCACCGGCGTGCCGTCGTCGCGATGATCGGGAACGATGACCGCAACCGGCTCGCCCCCGTCGTCGAGAACCGCGTCGAGTGACTCTGCGAGCGGGAGGTCGGCGTGAACGATCGCGTAGCGATCGAGGCCGCGGCCTGTGGCCCACGCTCGACCGGCCGCGGCCGCGCCATCGAGCGATCCGGGGTCGGCGACGACGTCGAAACGACGATTGTCGGCCCATTCGACGACCTCGGGTGCGCTCGAGACGATGGCGACGGGCCGGTCGCCGGCGGCAGCGACGACGCACTCGGCCATCGTGCGGGCGAGGTGCTCGCGCTCGGCTTCGGAGAGCACCTCGGCGAGCCGTACCTTGCCCAAGGTGAACGACCGGAGCGGGACGACGATCCCCGCGTCGTCTCGGGAGCGACTCGGCATTTGCTGCGTATGCTACCGATCGTGGACGCGGTGTATCCCGCCGCGAAGGCGGTGTTCTGGCCTTGGCTGCGCTACGGCTTGCGCTGGACGATCGAAGGCGAAGCGAACATCCCCGCGCACGGTCCGGCGATCCTCGCGAGTAACCACGTGTCGTATCTCGACCCGCTCACGTTGGCCTGGCTGGCTGATCAGCAGCGGCGCCGAATCCGCTTCCTCGCCAAGGCCGAGCTGTTCCAGGTCCGCGGCCTCGGGACCTTGCTGCGCGCCGCGCACCAGATTCCCGTCTACCGAGGCACCGCCGATTCCTCGGGCGCGCTCTCGGCTGCGCTCGACGCGTTGCGCCGGGGCGAATGCGTCGCCGTCTTCCCGGAAGGCACGATCTCCGAGGACCTGGAACCGATGCGCGGGAAGTCGGGGACCGCTCGGGTCGCGCAGGCCTCCGGCGCCCCGGTCGTTCCCGTCGGGCTCTGGGGTACGCACCGCCTGCTGATGAAGGGGCGCAGGCCCCACCTCTCTTGGGGCGTTGCGCAGGTCGCTGTCGTGGGATCGCCGGTCCGGATCGCCCGGGATGAGCACGTGCGCGACGCGACGCTGCGCATTATGGACGCCGTCACGGAGTGCGTCGCTCGGGCGCGCGCGATCTACCCGCAGCGACCCGCCCCCGGCGACGACGCATGGTGGTGGCGGGGGCCGGAGACGGCGACCGCGCACCGGAGGCCGGCGTGACGCGCGTCGCGGTTCTCGGTGCGGGGTCGTGGGGGACCACCGTCGCCGCGATCACCGCGGGCAACGTCGAGACGACGTTGTGGGTGCGGCGGTCGGAACTCGCGGCGCACATCCGCGACGAGCACGAGAACCCGGAGTACCTCCCCGGAATCGTCCTGCCTGACCGGCTGCACGCGACCGCGTCGCTCGAAGAAGCGTGCGCCGGCGCCGACGTACTCGTCCTCGGTGTGCCGTCACACGGAATGCGCGCGGTGCTGGGTGAGGCGCGCGCGTTCGTCGGTCCGCGGATTCCCGTCGTCAGCCTGGCGAAGGGCATCGAGCAGGGCACGCTCGCGCGCATGACCGAGGTCGCCTGCGTCGAACTCGCCGGTCACGAGCCCGCGTGCGTCGGTGTGCTGACCGGTCCGAACCTCGCGCGCGAGGTCGCCGCCGGCCAACCGACCGCATCGGTGGTCGCGATGACCGACACGTCGATCGCCGAGGAGATGCAACAGCTGTTCTTCGCTCCGACGTTTCGCGTCTACACCAACCCCGACGTGGTCGGGTGCGAGATGGCAGGCGCGCTCAAGAACGTGATCGCCATCGGGGCCGGGATCGCCGACGGGCTCGGTTACGGCGACAACACCAAGGCCGCACTGATGACGCGCGGGCTGGCCGAACTGGCCCGGCTGGGCGCGGCGATGGGCGGCGATCCGCTCACCTTCGCAGGCCTCGCGGGAATGGGCGATCTGATCGCGACGTGCAGCAGCCCGCAGAGCCGCAACCGTCACGTTGGCGTCGAGTTGGGCAAGGGCCGAGCGCTCGATGACATCATCAACGAGATGAACATGGTCGCCGAAGGAGTCAAGTCGACGACGGCGGTGTTGGAGCTCGCGGCGCGTCACGATGTGGAGATGCCGCTCGCGTCGTTCGTGCGCAGCGTGCTCTATGAAGGCGCGCGTCCCGCCGATCTGGTTCCCGCGCTGATGCTGCGCAAGGCGAAACCCGAGCTCCACGGCATGCGGTGACGGGCGCGGTGTCGGGCGCGGTGTCGGGCGCCGAAGCGGAAGCGGTGGCGGCAGTGGGTGCGGTGCGGCGATGATCGGTGTCGGCACTTTGTCGACCGGGGTCACCGCCGAGGTCGACGCCGATGGAACCGTGCATCACGGCCCGCTGCGCTTCCACTGGCGGGTCCGGAGTGGCAACGAGTGGCTCGTTCCGGGTCGCGACGCGCCGACGCGACAGTCGCGACCGCACGCCGCGCCCACGGTGCACACAGCGGTTCGCATCCCGGGTGGCGATGCGATCTCACGCGTGTACGCCGTCGGTGACGGCGACGCGGCGACCGTCGTGATCGAGGTCGAGAACGCCTCGCCCGAGGCGATCGCGGTCGGCTTCGTGGTGGACGCGCCGGGCGAGGTGGCTGTCGACGACTACGGTGCGCGCGTCGACGGAACTCGGGTGCTCGCGTTCGCTCGGCGTCCGGGTGCTGTCGAAACCGACAACGGTTTGGTCTTTCCCGTTCCGCACCGGACCAAGGTGCGGATCGCGCTGACGTCGAGGTCGGGTGTCGAGGTGCGCGCGCTCGCCGATTTCGAGGCGGTCGCGCGCTCGTGGGATCGGATTCTCGATCGCGGCCTGCGTACCGAGTTGCCACAGCCCCTGCAGTCGGAGGTCGACGCGGCTCGGGCCGATCTCCTCCTCGCGGCGCCGTCGGCCGACGCATTCGCCGCCCTCGAAGCGTGGGGATTCGACGAGGATGCGGTCGAGATGTGGGCTCACCTGACGACGCGGGCGCGGCGGAGCGCGAAACGGGCCATGTACGGCGGCGTGCTCGGCGATGTCCGCGCCGCGCTCGTACGGGAGGATGGCGCTCGAGCGATCGACCTGTTGCCCGGGTTTCGGCCGGCTTGGCTCGGTCAACCCCTGGCGGCGCACGACGTTCCCTTGCGGGCCGGACCGTGTTCCTTCGCGTTGCGCTGGCACGGCGCACGCCCCGCGCTGCTGTGGGACGTGCCCGTGGGTCTCACCGTGCGTTCCTGCGCCCTCGATGCGCAGTGGGCATCGACCGAGCCGGTAGGCGAGACTTTGCTTGCCGAGCCTTCGACCGAATTGCTGGCGATGGGGGAGGGTGCATCGCCGTCTGGCACGAGTGTCGACGCTCCGGAGCAGTTCTCGTGAGGGCGCGGTCATGAGGGTGCGATCATGAGCGAGCACGTCGATGATCTCATCGCGGCCGGGCTCTACGACTCGAACGACCCGGACGCGGCCGAACGGCTCGAGCTGTTCGTCTTCCTGCTCGACGAGATCGGGGCATCGATCCCGGAGCTCGTGCAGGCCGACGAGCAGGGTGGCTTGCTGAGCTTCGCTGCGTTTCGCTCACTTCGGATCGGACGCGACGGCCTCACGTTCGCGGAGGCTGCGGCCCGCGCCGATATCGATCCCCACGTCGCGCTGACGCTCTGGCGGGGCGCCGGTTTCACCGATCCCCGCCCGTTCGAACGGCGGTTCGGTGCGCAGGACGTCGAGATGTTCCGCCTGTTCGGGTTGCTCGCGACGTTCGTCGCCGACGAACACGTGCTGCAGCTCATGCGCACGATGGGGGAGGCTGTCGGCCGAGTCGCCGAAGCCGAGGTTGCGCTGATGCGGTCGAACATCGAGGCGCCGCTCGCGGAGCATCGGCAGTACATCGACGTGGCTCGCACCTATCAGGCGGTTTCCGACGCAGTTCTGCCACGCGTGGCCGACGCGATCGATTCGATGCACCGCCATCATCTCCTGGCGATCGGCCGGCGGTACAGCGACGTGGGCGCGCCGACTTCGGCATTGAACGTCGTGCAGCTCGCCGTTGGGTTCGCCGACCTCGCCGGCTACACCGGGCTCTGGCAGGAGTTGGAGCCGCAACACCTCGCGCTGATGCTCGACCGCTTCGAAGCGGCGACCGGCGACGTGATCGCGGCTGCGGGCGCGAACGTCGTGAAGCGCATCGGCGACGCGGTGATGTTCGTGACCAACGCGCCCGGGATCGCGTGTTCACTCGCGCTCGATCTCCTCGAGGCTTGCGCGGCGGCTCGACTCCCGAAGCTGCGGGTGGGAATCGCCTTCGGCGATGTGATGGTTCGGCAGGGCGATTTCTATGGCCCGACGGTGAACCTTGCGGCTCGTTTGGTTTCGTCCGCGGAGGCGGGAACGGCGCTGGCGGACGCGGGACTGCAGGAGCGTCTCGCTCGCGTCCGCGGCGGCTATGCCTTCGTGGCGGCCGGCAGATACAGCCTCGCAGGTTTCATCGAGCCAGTCGAGGCGTACCAACTTCTTCGTCCCTGACTCGTTCGAGCGCGTCGGAGGCGTTCACGGGCGATTGCTCTAGCGCGGGGCGCGCAATCGCTGCATGATCGCGGCATGCCCTTCTTCGATCCGCTCCCGCCGGTGGAGCCTGAGCCGCAAGACGTCGCCGAGAGGGTTTGGATACCGCCACGGTGGGACCGGGCGTCGGAGGGCGGCATTCGGATCGGCGTCCTCTTTTCGAACGGTCAGCGTTCCGCGGTCGGAGGTGCCGGCGCCGCCGGCGTCGCGACGGACGAGCAGGGCGTTCCAACGGAGCCGATCATCACGGCCGGCGGAGGAGGCGGAAGTGGTGGCAACTTTCGGTGGGAGCACTGGATCTTCCCGCTACCACCGCCCGGACCGCTCGCGGTCTTTGCCGAATGGCCGGACGCAGGAATCGACGAGGCAAGTGTCGTCATCAGCGGTGAGATGGTCCGCGACGCCGCGCAGCGGTCGGTGGTGCTCTGGTCGTAGCTGAACGGTCAGGCCGCGTCCAACCTCTGCTCGTTTTGCTGGCGATGCCGATCGCGATGGCAGGTCCAGCAGCGCAGCCGCAGCTCGTCGACGACGGTACGATGGGTCTGGTCGAAATCCGGATCGTGGTCGTACTGCAGGAACTCGATAGCTCCGCAATCTACGCAGGCCTGATCCCGCGCCTTTACGACGCGTCGTTGTCGTTCTGTTGGATGGCGCTGACGTCCCGACGCATTGATCGGGCGGCTCTGCGCATCGTGGATCAGCGCCCGCAGGAATGCCTTTGGTGCGATCCGTTCGACGACGCTCCCAGGAATGGGTGTTCCGTTGTCGAGGGTGCAGCCGTCGGCGCGAACGTGCATGACAATCTCGGTTGTGACCGTCGCTCCATCACCCTCGATGAGCTCGATCAGTGCGTCGGCCCGTTGTTGTGCGATCGTCGGCCACGCGGAGTGGGCAGGCTCGTGGAACGCGTCCGCGGACGCGTTCGCTCGTGGGTTCGTCGGTGTCGCCTGCATGAGCAGCGCGTCAACCGCACAAGTGATCTTGGCGGCCATCGCGGGCGGGAGTCGGAAGCCTCCGACGATCATGCCGTCGAAGTCGGTCCGCCATCCGAATGAGCGGGCCCGACTCTGTCGGGTCTCGGTCTCGATCGCCGACTCGTGCCCGGCCAGCCACGACGCCAACGCGTGACCGAGGCGCCCTGCGGAGACCTGCCGTGCCAGTTCATACAGTTCAGCCTGATTCTCGGGCGTCGCAATCCGGGTGAGTGTCCGGACTTTGCTGTACGAAAGGAGACCCTGCGCGAACGCGTGGCTGAGCACGTCGAGATCCAGTAGTGCACTGCCGACGCGGATCCACTCGCGTGCCGTGCACACCTCGACGTCTACCGCATCCGCAACCCAACGTGCGCACGAGGATGAACCGTCGAGGGCCCACTCGCCCGACGCGTTCAGCGCCGCGACCAGCTGCACCAACCTCCGTTGTCCCGTCGCCCAACGCTCCCCGGCGGCCACTACGGCGGCCCGCAGCGATATGCCCGACTCGTCACCCACTGCGACTGCAGGCGTCCCAGCTCTCGCCGACATCGCCCCTCCTTGGTCTATTCCGGAAGGACGGCCATCTCAGCTGGCTGACGAGCTGTACTCGTCAGCCTAGAGCGAGGGTGCGACGTCAACGTTCAGCCGTCCGGACTCACTTGGACGCGTCCGTGGACGCGTCCAAGTGACCGCACGACACACGCGTCCGTGGACGCGTCCCCGGCTATCTGCTGGTGCCGGCACCTGTGCTCAGCTGCAACGTCGCGATTTCGAAGGGGCGGAGGTCGATCTCGCCTTCGAACGATCTGATCGGTTTGCCGCGCAGATCCACGACGAAGCCGCGGGCGGGCACGCCTTCGTGTTCCAGCGTCACGGGACCGACATCGGACGCGGTTCGGAAGACCCGAACGACGAGCGCGCCCGGTACGCGATGCACGGCGGAGACCTCGGCGCCGTCGACGCGTAGCGCGGTGCCCGCACTCGGCCGCCCGGCGTCGGTGCGCGAAGCGGTGCGAGCACGCTCGAACGGCACCAGGAACGCGTCCGCGGCGCCGTAGCAATCGGCGGCCCGCCAATCGCCACTGTGCACCAGCACGGCGTATTCGGCCCGCTGTGTCCCCGACAATTGCGGCCCGACGAGCGGATCGGGAGGACCGGCGGGATTCGGCCGCAATTGCGGCTCGGTGCGCGAGAGGAACCCGACTGCGCGCAGGAGCGTCAGCGCCAACGAGCGGCCGTCGTCGACGACTTCGTACTCGAGCAGGCCGTCGTGGATGATCGCCAGCCCGATCGCGCCGTCGGTCGCGTCGACGAATCGACGCGAAGGAAACGTCGGTAGACCGAACTCGTGCACGCCGCCTTCGGCGGTGAGCCCGCGATGCACGACCGCGAACGCGCACTCGGCGTCGGAACCGTGGACCGCGACCGGCAGCGGGAAGCGCACCCGGAGCCGGTGATCGCGCGCGGGATTCTCGATCTCGTGCGCGACGCGCAGGAACCGTTCTCCGGGACGGAGCTCGAGTGTCGTCCGCACCACGCCGCGCACGGTCTCGTCGCTACGCCGTCTACACGACCGAACGTCACCGACCGCGAACGTGGGCCATGTGTACTCGGCCGCGATCACGATGCGCGCCCGAACGGGACCGGTCTCGGTCACCTCGATCTGTACGACGTCGGGTCGGTCGATGACGAGATCGACGTCGGGAGGCGAGTAGTTGTATGTGTCACCGCCGTCGCCGTCGTCGACTAGCCGCCCGCAGCCGTCGATTCGCGATCCGTCGTTGCCGACGATCGAGTACGTGCCGTTGGCCGGGTCGACGATCACCCGCACGTATTCGTTGGAGATCTCGTTCCCGCCGTCTCCTCGAACCGCGCCATTGGCGCTCGACCCGGCACCACCGGCCGCGGACTCTCCCTCGGCCGGCGTGAAGCACGACCATCCGAATCCATCGATTCTGCCCGTGTCGAAGAGGACGTGACGCACGGGCGCGAGCAGCAACCGCAGTCGCATCGTGTGGCCCGCGTCGCCGAACGCGAGCATCTGTTCCTTCAGCTCGGTGAGGTCTACGCGGGTAGCGGTGCCGAGAGCCTCGAACAAGACGATGTCGTGTTGGTCGCTCGCGCCGTCGACGTCGGTGATCTCGTAGTCGTGTATCTGGCGTCCCGCGAACTCCGAGGCGCGCATCAGGTCGAGCACCCAACGGACCTTTTGGCCCGTGACCATGGTGTGGAATCCCTCGCCGCCCGACTCTTCGAGCACCTGCGCCGGGTGCGCCGAACCGTCGGGTCCCACGAAGTGGCACGGACCGGTTCCTGGAACGCGCACGTCGACCACGCCGGACCGGGCCCGAGCGGTCGGGTTCGCCACGACGGTCGCGCCCGCGGGCGCGCTCACCTGACTCGCCAGCGCGTGTATCGCGTCACGTGTGAGTCCGTCACCGATCTGGCGGGCCTCGTAGTAGCGGACGAGAACCTGGTCGACGACCTCGTCGCTGCTGCACGCGCACGACGAGTCGTGCGCGCTGTTCAGTACGAGTTTGCGCCATGCGACGTCGGTGAGTGCATGTGGATACTGCGCAGCCGGGAGGAACAGCGCCGAGAGCGGTTCGGCTCGCTTCTCGAGTGACCGTTCGGCCCGCGCGCATGCCCGGTGCACGTCGACGCGGTTCGACCCGACACCCATCAACAGGTTTGCCCGCGCTCCGGAACGCA
This sequence comes from uncultured Actinomycetes bacterium, assembly GCA_963812205.1. Classification (GTDB taxonomy): domain Bacteria; phylum Actinomycetota; class Acidimicrobiia; order IMCC26256; family PALSA-610; genus PALSA-610. The sequence continues at coordinate 431,877 of CAWEUJ010000005.1, read as the reverse complement.
ACTCGCCGGAGACGGTGACCAATCCTGCGGTCGGTTGTTCGGCGAGGTACTCGGGCAACGAGGTGACCGCGAACTCGTACTCGTCTTGCTGCGCGTTCGCTTCGGCAACGACCCGACCGAGCCACGATTGCGGCATCTGGTGGTCGGTGCCGTTCATGAGCAGCAGGTCCTTCAGGCGCGCCGGTCCGAGCTCGTGCTCGTAGTCGCGGGCGCGTAGCACGAGCCGCTTGGCGTCGTCGGGGATATCGCGACCATTCGAGTAGGAGCCGTACAGGTACTCGGCGCGCACCCGCGATCCGTCGGGCGCTTCCCACCAGAACGCGGTGTGCTCGACCCTTGCGGGTACTCCGCGCCACACCACCGCGTGGTCGAACCCTGCAAGCCGAAGCAGCTGCGGCATCTGGGCGACGTGTCCGAACATGTCGGGCAGGTAGCCGACGTCCATCACTCCGCCGAGCTCGGAACCGTGGGCGATGCCGAACTGGAGGTCGCGCACCATCGTCTCGCCCGACACCATGAACTCGTCCATGAGGACCATCCACGGACCGATGTCGAGCCGGCCCGAACTCGCCAGCCGGGCGAGCGTCGCCGCGGCCTCGGGACGAACGGCGAGGTAGTCGTCGATCACCGCCGTCTGGCCGTCGAGCAGGAAGCGCGCATACGACAGATCGGATTCGAGCATCGGCAGCAGCGCGTCGAGCAGGCGGACGAGCCGGAGCCGGAAGGTCTGGAACGGCGAGTACCACTCGCGATCCCAGTGTGTATGCGGGACGATGGCAACGCGCGTCGGCATGGTTTTGACGCTAGTCGGGTCGGACCGGGGCCTCTTCGCCTGCTATCCAGCGGTAGCCGATGCCCGGCTCGGTCAGGATGAGGCGCGGGTGTGCCGCGTCGTCGCCGAGCTTCTTACGGAGCTGGCCGACGTATACCCGCAGGTAGTTGCTCTCGCTTCCGTACCCTTGCCCCCATACCTCGCGCAACAGGAATTCCTGGGTCAACAGCTTTCCGGGGTGACTCACGAGGAGCTCGAGCAGCGCGAGCTCGGTGCGGGTCAAGTGGACGGGCGCGTCGTCGAGCGTCACCCGCCGGCGCGCGAGATCGATCTCGACGCCGGCGATGCGCACGAGCGTGGGTGTCGGGTTCGACTGGGGAACGCGCCGCAGCGTCGCGCGTATGCGCGCGAGGAGCTCCTCGGTGTCGAAGGGTTTCGTCACGTAGTCGTCGGCGCCGGCGTCGAGCGCGCGGATCTTCTCCGATTGCTGGTGGTGCGCGGTGAGGACGATGACGGGCATTGCCGAGAACGCCCGCACGCGGCGCAACACCTCGAGGCCGTCGATGTCGGGGAGTCCGAGATCGAGCACGATGAGGTCCGGCGTGCCGCTCGACGCGACGACGACTGCTTCTTCGCCGGTGGCGACGTCGAGCACCTCGAGATCGCGGCTGCGCATCATCGTGCGCAGCGCGCGCCGCAGCGCGGGGTCGTCTTCGACGAGCAAGATCGTGGTCACGCGGCCCGGACCTCCCGCGGAAACGTACACACAAACGTCGCCCCGCCGCCGGGTGTGTCTTCGTACCGCACCGAACCGCCGTGCGCGACGACGAGCGACCGGACGATCGCGAGCCCGAGCCCGGTCCCCGTTCGGTCGGGGCGGGTCTCGGCGCTCTGGAACTCCTCGAAGATCCGGTCGCGCGCCTCCGGGGGGACTCCCGGACCGTGGTCGGCGACTCGCAGCTCGATCTCGTCGGGCAGGCTGGGGATCGCGTGCGCACCGACGACGATCTCCGAGCCGGGCGGCGCGAATCGGAACGCGTTCTCCAACAAGTTGAGCAGGATCTGCTCGGCCATCGTCACGTCGAGCGAGACCGGTGGGAGGTCGTCGTCGACGTCGAGTCGTACGCGGTGGGCGCGCGCGATCGGGCGCAGGCGGCGCACGGCATGTTGTACGAGGTCGGCGATGTCGACGCGCTCGGGCTCGACCTCGAGTGCACCGGCGCGGATACGACTCAGCTCGAGTGTGTTGCGCACCAGTCGTTCAAGACGTTCGGCCTCGTCGGAGATCGTCTCGAGCAGCTCCCGGCGCTCCTCGGGTTCGATGCGTGACCACGACGACAGGAGCGTTCCTGCCGCCGCCTTTACCGCCGTCAGCGGCGTGCGCAGGTTGTGGCTGACCGCCGACAAGAAGCCCGCACGTTGGCGCCCGACCTCGGCGACGAGACGCGCCTCGCGCACTTCTTCTTGCAGCCGCAGTCGGTCAACACCCGCGGCGAGCCCGGCCACCAGCGCTTCGAGCAACTCGCGGTCGGCCGGCGCGAGCTCCACCGGTGCGCTCGCGAGCAGCGTGACGCCCGGTCCGTCGACGCGCACGTTCGCGCCCGCGAGCCCGGCTGTGGCCGCGACCGGCTCTCCCGCGGTGAGGGAGCACGCTTCGAAGGCGAAGAGCTCGGCGAGTGCGTCGGCCGCGCTGTGCAGCGCGTCGTCGACGTCGGCGCCGCTGAGGAGTCGGTTGGTCAGGTCGAGACGAACCTTGGCCTCGGCCTCACGCTGGAGCGCCGTACGCCGAAGCGTCGACAGGCGTTGCACCGTCCATCCGACCAGCGCCGCCGATGCCGCGAACACCACGAGCGCAACCACGTCGTCGGTGCGATGGATCTTGAACGAGCCGGTCGGCTCGGTGAAGAACCAGTTCAGCGAGAGGAAACCGACGACGGCCGCCGTGAGACCCGACGGGAAGCCGAGTGTTCCGACCGCGAGGACGGTGACGAGGAGGAGCAGCGCCGCGACGGTGAGGTCGGCCCGAGCCGCACGGGCTACGCCCGCGACCGCGCCGACCGCGATCACGGCCAGCGTCATCCGGATCACCGATCGCTCGTACAGGTGCATGCTGGTCGACACGATCGCACGGATTCCCGCACGCCGGTTGCATCGAGGGCCGTCGCCCGCCGTTGCGGCCTATAGCCTCCCGCGGATGCCGATGTACGCAATGCTCTCGACCCTCGGTCCGGGTGGCTGGGAAACCCTGCGGGAGAAGCCCGACCGTATTCGTGAGGTCGCGGCCGAGGTGGAGGCGCTCGGTCTGACGGTCCATGCGCAGTACGCGCTGATGGGTCAGTACGACTTCTTGAACATCCTCGAGGCGCCTGACGAGGAGACGATGGCCAAGGCGGCGATCATGCTGGCGTCGCGGGGCACGATGCGCACGACCACGCTGCCGGCCATTCCCGTCGATCAACTGATCGCCCGACTCAAGACCGACGGCTAGCCACCCTCCGAATGCCCGCCGGCCCCTCGGCCGCTAGATCCACCAGGTGCTGCGGCGGTTCTCCTCGCGGAGGTCGGCCTCGGAGAACGGGACCGGAAGGATCGAGCCGTCCGAACGCCGGCGGACCTGGTACATCGGCTCTCCGTGACCGTCGCGTCCCGTTTCGACGCGGTCGGCGACCTCGAAACCGCGCGTCCACTTCGATTCGAAGCGGCTCCGGACCTCGACGCGCGTGCCGGGTCTCACGCTTCCATCGTACGGCTGCGTGTCCAGTGGTCCTGACGTGCGCCGACGCGATCTCCACGGCGCGCGGCGACTAGCGTCACGCGCCGTGGCCGCTCCCTATCCGACACTGCGGGTCGAGCGGAAATGTTGGGAAGCGGGTGACCGTGTCGTGGTCGGGATCGACGAGGTCGGTCGTGGTTCGTGGGCGGGCCCGGTGACCGTCGCCGCGGTCGTCCCCGGCGACGAGCACCTCTCCGGGGTCCGGGACTCGAAGTTGCTGACGCCTGCCGAACGGGAGATCGCGGCGGCCCGCGTGCGGCGTTGGGCGCGCGGCGATCGGCGTCGGCCACGCCTCCCACGAGGAATGCGATCTCGTCGGTATGACCGAGGCCCAGCGGCGAGCCGCGGCCGCGCGCTCGAGCAGTTGGCCGCGCAGGGCTTCGAGCCCGACCGCATCGTGCTCGACGGCAAGCACGACTATCTCGGCATGCCACGGGTCGTGCGCACCATCGTGAAGGGCGACCAGAAGGTCCTGTCGGTCGCAGCGGCGTCAGTCGTGGCCAAGACGACGCGCGACGCGATCATGGCCGACGAGTCGGAGCACTACCCGGCGTACGGATTCGAGTCGAACCGCGGGTATCCCGCGCCGCAGCACAAGTGCGCGCTCGCGGGATACGGACCGTCGGCGATCCATCGGCGCTCCTGGGTATTCATGGACTACTGCCTATGGGGCGGGATCCCGCGCTTCGAGCGCCAGCCGAGCTTGTTCTCCGGAGCTTTCGATGCCTGACCACAGCTGGGGCGCGCTCACCGCGCACGCGAGCGAGATCCACGGCCAAAGCGTGCGCGACCTGTTCGCAGTCGATCCCGACCGTGCGTCGATGCACCTCGAGGCGGCGGGCTGGTACTTCGACTACGCCAAGCATCGCGTCAACGCGCAGACGCTTCGCCTGTTGGTCGATCTCGTCGCCGAACGTGGGCTTCGGGAACGGATCGATGCGATGTTCCGGGGTGACCACATCAACGTCACCGAGGACCGCGCCGTGCTGCACGTCGCGCTGCGGATGCCCGCCGGCACGCCGCTGGTCGTCGACGGTGTCGATGTCGTTGCCGAGGTGCACCGCGTGCTGCAGCAGATGTCGGAGTTCGCGACGTCGATCCGGGAAGGAACGAGGGTCGGCCACACCGGTCGGTCGATTCGCAACGTCGTGAACATCGGCATCGGCGGCAGCGACCTCGGGCCCGCGATGGCTTACGACGCGCTCCGTGCGTACAGCCGGCGCGACATGCAGTTCCGGTTCGTGTCGAACGTCGACGGTGCCGACCTCTTGGAAGCGCTTCACGGCCTCGACGCGGCCGAGACCCTGTTCGTCATCTCCTCCAAGACGTTCACGACCCTGGAGACACTCGCCAATGCGCGGGCGGCCCGGGCGTGGTTACTCGACGCGCTCGGCGGTGACGAGGCTGCGGTGGCGAGTCATTTCGTGGCGGTGTCGACGAACGCCGCCAAGGTCGCCGAGTTCGGTATCGATACCGCGAACATGTTCGAGTTCTGGGATTGGGTCGGTGGTCGCTATTCGATGTGGTCGGCGATCGGGCTGTCGTTGATGCTGGCTATCGGTCCGCATCACTTCCTCCAGTTGCTCGACGGCGCGCACGCGATGGATGAGCACTTCCGCACGGCGCCGTTCGCGGAGAATCTGCCCGTGCTCATGGGCGTGCTCGGCTGTTGGTATCGCAACTTCCTCGGCGCGCAGACGCAAGCGGTCGTTCCGTACGCGCACGCGTTGATGAAGCTGCCGTCGTACCTGCAACAGCTCGAGATGGAGAGCAACGGAAAATCGGTACGCACCGACGACACCGCGGTCGATGCGCCCACGGGTGAGATCGTGTGGGGCACCGTCGGCACCAACGGTCAGCACGCGTACTTCCAACTGTTGCACCAGGGCACGACGACGGTGCCGATCGACTTCATCGGGTTCGATCACCCGCAGCCCGGACTCGAGCTCGGCGACCAACAGCACCTGTTGGTCGCGAACATGTTCGCCCAGGCCGAGGCGCTCGCATTCGGTACCGACGATCCCGCGCTCGCTCCGTACAAGGTGATGCCGGGCAACCGGCCGTCGTCGGTGTTGATGGCGTCGCAGCTCACGCCGTTCGCGTTGGGCGCGTTGATCGCCGCCTATGAACACAAGGTGATGACACTCGGCACGATCTGGGGCGTCGATTCGTACGACCAGTGGGGGGTCGAGCTCGGCAAGGTGCTCGCGCAGAAGATCGCGGCGGAGATCACGGCGCCCGGCACCGTGGTCAGCGGGCACGATCCTTCGACCAATGCCCTGATCCGGCGCTATCGCGAGCATTCCTCCTAGGCTGGCGGGATGGGTCAGCCGATCACGGTGACGGTGCGCGCAGGGGCGGCGCCGAACATCCGTTTCCTCGAGTGCAACCGTTCGCTCACGAGCATGTCGATCGAGGTGTATACCGCCGATTCCGAGACGCTGTCCGGTGCTCGCCCGCCCGATGTGCTCGCCCGCCGGCTGCTCGATGCCGGCGCGACAAAGGTGACGATCTACTCGAACGTCGTCACGGTCGAGGCGCCCGCGGACGCGTGGACGGGGCTGGAACCCAAGGCGGTCTTCACGCTCGAGCACCTGTTCGAGTTCTACGGCGACGATGCGGGTTGGTCGTTCGAGGCCCGCGGCGTCGAGCCCGAGATCTCCAAGGTTCAGTAGCGCCCGTTTGGAACGTGGCCCCAGGGTTGTTGCGCGCTCGTTGACCGGCTGCGCCCTTGCCAATACGAACATATGTTCGCTATGGTCGAGGCGTGGTCGCAGCCCCGATTTCTCCCACTCTCCCGAGGCGCGACGAGCACGCCCGGGCGCAGTTGCGGGCGGCGGCCACCCGGGCTGCTCCGGTGGTCCTGGCCGGTGATCGGCTCCTCGCCGTCGCCGGCCCGATCGGTCACCTTCTCCCGGCGGGCGGTATTCGACGCGGCAGCACGGTTGCGCTCGATGGGCCTCCGGGTGCGGGGTCGACGACTGTTGCGTTCCTCCTCGCCGCGGCTACCACCTCCGTAGGCGAGTGGGCGGCGGTCGTCGACCCCGACGAAACGTTGGGGGCGCGGGCCGCGGCGGAGATGGGCGTGGCCCTGGAACGGTGCGCGATCGTCCGCCACGTCGGCGCCGATCGCTGGTCGACCGTCGTCGGCGCCCTGCTCGACGGGGTTGCGCTCGTCGCGGCCGCGGTTCCCCCCGGATTGCGGCCCGGTGACGCCCGCCGGCTCACGGCCCGAGCGCGTGAACGCTCCACCGTGCTCGTCGCGCTCGGATCGTGGCCGGTAGAGGCATCACTTCGTCTCCACGCGCGGGGGCGGAACTGGTCGGGGCTCGCGTCCGAAGGTCTGCTCGCGCCGAGTGAGCTCGACGTGCGCGTCGAGGGAAAAGGAGTGCCCGCGCACGCCCGGGCCGGATGAGCGGCAGCGGAGCCGACCGTAGCCGCACCGGGTGTGTCTGGTGCCCTGACTGGCCGGTGATCGCCGCACGCCGTACGCGCCGGCGGCGTCGGCGCGGACGACCTGCGGAATCGGTCGGTCATCGTGTGGGAGCGGATCGGAAGCCGCGAGATCGTGCGCTGCGCGTCCGCGGACGCGCGCGCGGCCGGCGTGACGCGGGGGATGCGCCGGCGAGAGGCGGAGGCGCGGTGTCCGGAAGCGGCGTGCCTCGACGCTGACGAAGCGAACGAAGCGCGCACGTTCGAGGTGGTGGCCCGCGCCATCGAGGAGTTCACGCCGCGCGTCGTGCTCGAACGCCCGGGCCGGTGCGAGTTCCCCACCCGAGGTCCGTCGCGTTATTTCGGGGGCGACGATGCACTTGCTGCGAAGATCCGGGAGAGAGTTGCAGCCGCGCTCGGTCCCGACGGCGACGACGTGCGGGTCGGGATCGCCGACGGCGTGTTCGTCGCCCGGCTCGCGGCGAGGCGTTCGGTCGTGGTGCCGGCGGGGGGATCGGCCGAATATGTCGCGCCCTGGCCGGTGTCGGTGCTCGACGACGAGGAAATCGCGGGCCTGCTCGTCCGCCTCGGGTTGTCGACGCTCGGCGCGGTGTCGGCGTTGGCGCCCGACGTGGTGCTTGCCCGTTTCGGCAGTGTCGGCCGGCGGATCCACGAGCTCGCGCGTGGCGTCGATCCGGGGCCGTCGGTGCTCGTGGCGCCGCCCCCCGATCTCGTCGAGCGCATCGAGCTCGATCCACCTGCAGAACGGGTCGACGTGGCTGCGTTCGCGGCGAAGGAGCTCGCCGATCGGCTCCTCGAACGGCTCGCGGAACGCGGCCTGGCCTGCACGCGCGTGTTGGTGGAGGCAGAGACCGAGCACGGCGAACGGCTCTCCCGCTGTTGGCGGCACGCCCGTTCCGAGCTCGGCGACGCGCTCACTCCCGGCATGCTCGCCGAACGGGTGCGTTGGCAGCTCGACGCGTGGATCACCACGGGGGAGACGACGGCCGGCATCACCAGCCTCACGCTGTTCCCCGACGAGGTGGTGGCGGCCGACGGTCGTCAGCTCGGGTTCTGGGGTGGCGATCAGGTCGCGCACCAACGCGCCGATCGCGCGCTGGCGCGCGTCCAGGGCATGCTCGGCTACGACGCGGTCACCACGGCCGTCGTCCAGGGTGGCCGGACCCCCGCCGAACAGGTCCGCTTCGTCCCGTGGGGTGAGCCGCGCGAGCTCGAGCGGCCGCTCGCGACGGGTACTGAAGTCGCGGCGTGGCCGGGCGCGCTCCCGGCGCCGTTCCCGGCGCGCGTGTTCGATCCGCCGCTTCCCGCCGAGGTCGTCGACGCGCACGGCACCGCGATCGCGGTGAACAGCCGGGGTGAGCAGCTGGGCGCGCCCGCACTCGTGTGGTGCCGGGCGCTTCCGGGCGGTGGAGGAGCGGTGCAGGCGTGGGCCGGACCGTGGGCCCACGACGTGCGTTGGTGGGACGTGCGCGCGCGGCGCCGATGCGCGCGCTGGCAACTGGTGGTCGACGACGTCGCGTGCATCGTGGTCGTCGAAGGTGGACGAGCAGGCGTGGAAGCGATCTACGACTGACCAACCCTGACCTGATCATCGATCCGGAGCCCGGCCGTGTACGCGGAGTTGCACTGCCATTCGAACTTCTCGTTCCTCGACGGCGCGAGCCATCCCGAGGAGCTGGCCGAAGAAGCGGCGCGCCTCGGGCTCGGCCGCGCTCGCGATCACCGATCACGACGGGTTCTACGGGGTCGTGCGCTTCGCGGAGGCGGCCCGGCCGCTCGGCGCTGCCGACCGTGTTCGGCGCGGAGCTGACGCTCGGCGCGCGGTGCAGCCGCCGAACGGCATGGCCGACCCGCCCGGCGAGCACCTGATCGTGCTCGCGCGAGGGACCGGTCGGCTACGCCCGTCTGGCCAAGGCGATCAGCGAGGCGCAGCTCGCGGGGAGAAGGGCGCACCTCGCACGACGCTCGCGCGACCTCGCCGACGCGGCCCGGGCGCCGGTGCACGGCCACGGCAACGCCGGGCCGCGGCAACGACCACTGGTTCGTGCTCACCGGTTGCCGCAAGGGCACGGTGCCCGCCGCGCTCGTCCGCGACGGTCCGGCCGCGGCCGAGCACGCGCTGCGACGAGCTGGTCGACGGGTTCGGGCGCGATCGCGTGCTCGGTCGAGCTGTGGGACCACGGTGACCCGCTCGACCGGCACCGCAACGACGCGCTCGCGCAGGTCGCGATGCGGGTCGGGGTCGAGGTGGTCGCGACGAACAACGTCCACTACGCCACGCCCGACCCGCCGCCCGCTCGCGCACGCGCTCGCCGCGGTGCGCGCCCGGCGCTCGCTCGACGAGATCGACGGTTGGCTCCCGGCCGCACCGTTCGCGCACCTGCGCAGCGCGGCCGAGCAGCGGCGCCGGTTCGCGCGCTGGCCCGGCGCGGTCGAGCGCACGGTCGAGATCGCGCGCGCGTGCGCCTTCGACCTGAAGCTCGCCGCGCCGCAGCTGCCCGACTGCGCCGGTGCCCGACGGGTTCGACGAGATGTCGTGGCTGCGCGAGCTCGTGCGGCGGGGTGCGGCCGTGTTCTATCCGGCCAGCCATCCGCAACACGCGCAGGCGATGCAACAGATCGACTACGAGCTGAGCGTCATCGAGCAGCTCGGCTTTCCCGGCTACTTCTTGTTGCTGCACGACATCGTCGAGTTCTGCCGCCGTTCCGACATCTACTGCCAGGGCCGGGGGAGCGCGGCGAACAGCGCGGTCTGTTACGCGCTCGGGGTCACCAAGGCCGACGCGGTCGCGCTCGGGCTTGTTGTTCGAGCGGTTCCTGTCACCCGAGCGCGACGGTCCGCCCGACATCGACCTCGACATCGAGCACCAGCGCCGCGAAGAGGTGATCCAGTACGTCTACGAACGCTACGGGCGCGATCGCGCCGCGCAGGTGGCCAACGTGATCACCTACCGGCCTCGCTCGGCGCTGCGCGAGATGGCGAAGGCCGCGGGCGTCGCGCCCGGTCAGGCCGACGCGCTCGGCAAGTGGGTCGACCGTTGGGCCGCCGGCCCCGAGGCGTTCGGCGAGCTGACCGACTCGAGCGAGCTCGAGCGACTCATCGGCAGGTGACCCCGCGCGGTACGAACGGCGGTTCGAACGAACCCTGCGAGACCGGGCGACGCGCGATGGTGTCCCGCTCGACGGTCCCGACGCGCCCGACGCGCCCGCCCGCGATCCCGCCGCTCGCGCTCGAGCTCGCGAGCGCGGTGATCGACTTTCCCCGCCACCTCGGCATCCACTCCGGCGGCATGGTGATGGCCGACCGGCCGCTCGTGGAGTTCTGCCCGATCGAGTGGGCGCGCATGGAGGGCCGTTCGGTGCTCCAGTGGGACAAGGACGACTGCGCGGCCGCGGGACTGGTGAAGTTCGACCTGCTCGGCCTCGGCATGCTGACGATGCTGCACCTCGCGGTCGACATGGTGCGCGGCCAGGGCGTCGACATCGACCTCGCGACGATCCCGCAAGAGGACGAGGTGTACGACCTCTTGTGCGCGGCCGACACCGTCGGTGTGTTCCAGGTGGAGAGCCGGGCGCAGATGGCGACGCTGCCGCGCCTGCGGCCGCGTAGTTTCTACGACCTCGTGGTCGAGGTCGCGCTCATCCGGCCCGGCCCGATCCAGGGCGGTTCGGTGCATCCCTACCTGCGGCGCCGCAACGGCGAGGAGGAGGTCACCTACATCCATCCGCTGACGGAGCCGTGCCTGAAGAAGACGCTCGGCGTGCCGCTGTTCCAAGAACAGCTCATGCAGCTCGCGGTCGACTGCGCCGGGCTTCAGCGCCGCCGAGGCCGACCAGTTGCGCCAGGCGATGGGCTCGAAGCGCAGCCAGGCGCGTATGGAACGGATGCGGGAACGGCTGATGGCGGGGATGGCCGAACGTGGCATCACCGGCGAGACCGCGGAGGAGATCTACACGAAGCTGCAGGCGTTCTCGAGCTTCGGCTTCCCCGAGAGCCACTCGGTGAGCTTCGCCTACCTCGTCTACTCGAGCTCGTGGATCAAGTACCACTACCCGGCCGAGTTCGCGGCCGCGTTGTTGAACGCGCAGCCGATGGGGTTCTACTCACCGCACTCGATCGTGCGCGACGCGCGCCGTCACGGCGTGCAGGTGCTCGGTCCCGATCTCAACGCGTCGCGTCGCGATGCCACCCTCGAACCCCGGACCCTCGACGTCGAACCGGTCGGCCGGCCGTTGCGCGGCTTCCACGCCGAGCCGTCGCACCTCGCGATCCGGCTCGGGCTGCGGAGCGTGCGCGGCCTGCACGACGCGCTGCTCGACCGCATCGACGACGAACGGGCGGAGCGCGTCTTCACCGACCTCGAAGACTTCGTACGCCGTACGGGCGCGACCGTCGACCAGGTCGAGGCGCTCGCGACCGCGGGCGCGTTCGAAGGGTGCTTCGGTCAGTCGCGCGCGCTCGGCGTTGTGGGCCGCGGGCGCGCTCGGCACGGCCCGGCCCAATGCGCGGCGCGACGGAACGGTCGTCGAGACGTTGCCGGGCGTCGTCACCGGCACCGACGCGCCGCCGCTCCCGGGCATGACCGAGATGGAGACCGTTGTCGCCGATCTGTGGGCGATGGGCCTGAGCGTGGGCAAGCATCCGACCGAGTTCGTGCGGGAGGAGTTGGCGCGCCAGGGGGTGGTGACGGCCGCGCAGTCTGCGCGATCTGCCCGACCGGACGGTGGTCGAGGTCGCGGGCGTGGTCACCCATCGCCAGCAACCGGCGACCGCCAAGGGCACCGTGTTCTTGAACCTCGAGGACGAGACCGGCCTGATCAACGTGATCTGCGCCAAGGGCGTGTGGAAACGGTTCCGTATCGTTGCCCGCGGTGCGCCTGCCCTGCGGGTGCGCGGGGTGCTGGAGAAGCACCAAGGCGTGATCAACCTGGTCGCCGGCCGCATCACCCGCCTGCCGATCAGCCTGGCGGAACATCTCCGGTCTCGAGACTTTCACTAGCGCCGGCCATGTTGCCGAGCCGGTTGGCGCCGACGATCGCAACCAGCGTGATGATCATGACGGCGACGGGTGGCAACACCGCGGCGAGGCGGTCACCGACGGTAGCGCTGCCCAAACCGATCGAGACGCTGGGCGCCGTGCCGACACCGATGGTCGCGACGTGAACCGTGAGGTAGTCGATCACGGAAAACGCCGCCAACAAGACGAACGCACCGCCCAGCACGAACGCGCCGATGAGGACGGGCCGCGCCCGGCTCGCCCGCGCCGCGTCGAGCTGGAACGTCGCCCCGACCAGCGCCAGGAGGAGGAATGCGTTGAGTGGACTCGCGCTCCTGGCGCTGACGAGCTCGAGGCGGTTGCGGTTCGAGATCGTCATTCCCGGAAACGACGAGAACGCGAAGACGACGCCACCGACGGCGAGCAGTGCGACGGCGGCGAGGAGACAGAGCGCGACCGCGTACAGGAAGTCCTGACGCGGATCTCGCTCGCCGGTCTCGGTAGCCAGCATGCGTCATTTGAACACGAGCCGTGTGCTGTGACCAGCGTTCCGGCCGGGAATGCGGGTTTCCCGCGGCCGTGCGAGACTCACGCCATGACTGCAACATTGGGGCCGTGTATCTCCGCCGATTCGCACATCACCGAACCGCCCGGTACCTACGTCGACCGCATCGATCCGGCATACCGCGACCGGGCGCCGCGCCTGCACCACCACGACGTGCTCGGCGACGTGATGCTGATCGACAACGGCAAGAGCCTCGTGCCGTTCTGGTTGGTCGCGGCCGCGGGCCGGCCGACCGACGAGGTCCGCCTCGACAGCCACAAGACGTTCGACGAGCTCTGGCGAGGCGGGTGGGATCCCGTCGCCCGGCTCGCCGACCAGGACACCGACGGTGTCGTCGCCGAGGTGATCTACCCGTCGGTCGGCATGCTGCTCTGCAACCATCCCGACGCCGAGTACCAACGCGCGTGCTTCGACGCGTACAACCTCTGGATCGCCGAGTTCTGCGCGACCGCGCCCGAGCGACTGATCGGCCTGGGCCAGACCGCACTGGTCACGCCCGAGGACGGCATTCGCGATCTCGAGGCGATCAAGCGACTCGGCTTGAAGGGCGTGATGCTCCCCGGCGTCCCGCCGCACGAGGACTACGACGACCCGATGTACGACGAGCTCTGGGACGCGCTCGTCGACCTCGGGTTGCCGCCGTCGTTCCACATCCTCACGAGCAGGAGCGACACGCCCGGCGCCGACCACGTGCGCGGCCCGAAGCTCAACAGCTTCATGAGCATCGTGCGCGGCAACCAGGACATCATCGGCACGCTGATCTTCGGCGCGGTGTTCGAACGTCATCCCGACCTGCGGGTGGTGTGCGTGGAAGCCGACGCGGGCTGGGCGCCGCACTGGATGTACCGGGCCGATCACGGCTACGACCGTCACCGCAACTGGCTGACCGCGGGGGAGCTCACGCGCCGTCCGAGTGAGTGGTTCTCTGCCAACGTCTACCTGACGTTCCAAGACGACTGGGTCGCGTTTCGCACCGCGCACCTCATGAACACCGACCGGCTGATGTGGGCGAACGACTTCCCCCACAGCGACGCGACGTGGCCGAACAGCCAGGCGCTCCTCACCGAGCACGCGATGCAGCCTCGACGAGCGCGCGCGCAACCGGATCCTTCACGACAACGTCGCCGAGCTCTACGGCATAACCGTCTAGCCGTCAGGCGCGCTCACCGGGGCGCAGCTCCGCGCGCCGGTGCTGCGCGAGCGACAACAGCACGAAGCGCATGATCCGATCGCGGTCGGCTTCGCGGATCAAGACGAACTCGAGGCGCGTCAAGGGCTTGCCGATCGTGGGGAGCTCCTCGCGCGGTAACACGCGCCCGATCGCCGCGAAGGGCGGGTCGGTGTCGAGCGCGAACGCCATCGCGACGGTCGAACCCGCGCTCGGTGTACGGTCGGTCAGGACCGAGCAGCCGCCTCCGCCCAGGTCGCGGATCTCTGCCTCGAACGCGACCCAGGTGTTGGTGTCGGGATCGAACACCGTGCAGCTCAGGGGAACGTGACTCAGCACCCGCGCGTACGCGCGCCGCTGGACGGCGGAGCTCTCGTCGGGCGCGCCGATCACGAGGCGGGTCGCGCCGCTGCGCACCACCGGAACGTGGATCACGTAGACGCTGAAGCGCCCGAGACACGTGAGGTGCACCTCGGAGAGATCGGCCCACTCCCGGGGCAGGTGTTCCTCGTCGTGCGCGGCCAAGGTGATGTGGCCGTCCTGAACGAGGTCGACGACCATGCGGCGCGGCGCCTCGTCGGCTGCGGCCGCGACGAGTACCGGCTGGCCGACCTCGAGCAACGGTGACGTCACGCCTTCTCCATCGGCAGGAGCGGGACGCCGGATACGTCGGACGGGGTAGCCTTGACGGGTTCCGGAGGACTTCAGATGGCTGACCCGCCCAGTTCGGCATGCCGCGCTCCTCGCGTCGTATCGGCGCGCGTTTCGTCGCGTTCATCCGCGCGGACATCTCCGGAGTCCGGGCGGGCTTCGTCGCGCTCCTGATCTCCTCGGGCGGCGATCTCGTCACCGGCGTCACGTTCGCCACGATCAGTAACACCCTGAACCTGCTGCCCGGCCTCGTCGTGCTGGTGCCGGCGGCCATCGGGATGCGGGGCAACGTGTTCGGGGGTCTCGGCAGCCGGTTGGGCACGATGATCCACACGGGCACGTTCCGGGTGTCGCCCCGGATCGACACCGACGTGGGTCAGAACATGTCGGCCGCGATCCTCTCGTCGTTGGCGACTGCGGCCCTGCTCGCCGTGCTCGCGAAGCTGATGTGCGAGATGCTCATCGGCGGCGCGTCGATCTCGATCGCCGACTTCATGGTGGTCTCGGTGATCGGCGCGATCCTCTCGTCGATCGTGGTGCTCGTGCTGACCGTCGGGGTCGCGGCATTCTGCGCGCGCCGTAACCTCGACCTCGACAACGTCGCCGCGCCGATCGTCACCGCCGCGGGCGACATGGTCACGCTGCCCAGCCTGTTCGTGGCCACGTACCTGCTCGGCATCCACCTGCTCACGCCGATCGTCGCGATCGCGTGCTTGGTGGTCGGTGTCGGCGCCGCCGTGGTCGGTATCGGCGCCAAGGGCCTACCGCTCTTGCGACGCATCATGGTCGAGTCGCTGCCGATCCTGGCGCTCGCGGGAGTGGTCGACATCCTGGCCGGCATCACGATCCAGAACCGTTTCGCGTCGTTCTTGAAGTTCCCCGCGCTCCTCGTCATGGTGCCGGCGTTCCTCGAGGACTCGGGCTCCCTGGGCGCGATCCTGGCGGCCCGGGTCTCGACCAAGCTCCACCTCGGGACGCTCGGCGAGAAGGGCGCGTCGTGGCGCGCCGCGACCAACGACGTGATGCTCGTCTACGTGTACGCGATCCCCGTGTTCGTGTTCCTCGGATTGACCTCGACGGTCGTGGCGACCGTCTTGAACAAGGCCAGCCCCGGCACCGTCGAGATGCTCGGCGTCAGCCTGATCGCGGGATTCTTCGCGACGACGGCGTCGGTGCTCGTGGGGTTCTACTCCGCGGTCGCGACGCACCGGTTCGGGCTCGACCCGGACAATCACTCCATCCCCCTCGTGACATCGAGCCTTGACCTCCTCGGCGCGCTGTCGCTTATCCTGGCCATCGTGATCCTCGGGCTGGCTTAGGGCCCCTCGAGGAGCCGGCTGCGGAGCCGGCGGTATCAATGGACGAACGACCACGAAATCTGAAGGCCATGTTGTCGGAGGCGAAGGACACCTCCGAGCTCATGGTCGATCTCGGGTACGCCTCGCTGTTCTTCGGCGACACGCGCATGGCCGACGAGGTCCACGAGCTCGAAGAGCGCCTGACCGAGCTCGTGCACGAGATGCGCGAGGTCTGCGTGCTCGCAGCGCGCTCCAAGCGTGAGGCGGAACAGATGTCGAGCGTCTTGCACGTCGTGTCCGCGATCGAGCGCATGGGCAACGCGGCGGTCGACATCGCGCGCGTCGTCACCCACCATCTGGGTATCCCGGCGTCGCTCGTCGCCGATCTCGCCGGTGCGGAAGAGGTGTCGCACCGCGTCCGCGTCCGCGCCGAGTCGGCGCTCGCGAACCGCTCGCTCGACGACGTCGAGTTGCCGATGGAGGTCGGCATGCGTGTGGTCGCGATCCGGCGCGGCCGGGAGTGGCTCATCGACCCGGACGGCGACGAGCATCTCCTTCCCGACGACGTGTTGATCCTGCGCGGGGCTCGGGAAGGCATCGGAGAGGTGCGCGAACTCGCGGGTGCGCCCGTGTGGCGACCGGCCGGCGTGGAAGAGGATCCCGCCATCTCCGACCTCGACCGTGCCGTCGACGTGCTCGTCGAGATGAAGAACGTGTCGGAGGCCGCGGTCGGCCTCGCGTACAGCGCGCTCCTGTTGAACGATCAGGGCCTGGCGTCGCAGGTGACCCAACTCGAGGACCGTCTCGACGAGATGCGCGAGCAGCTCGAGCTGTGGGTGCTGCGCGCCGGCGCGGAGACGGTCGACCCGTCGGGCTTGCGCGGCTTGCTCCACCTGGGTGCCGCGTCGGAAGAAGTCGGAGACGCCGCCCAACAACTGGTGTGGCTCGTCGAACAAGAAGAGGAGATGCATCCCGTGCTGGCCGTCGCGTTGGGTGAGGCCGACGAGGTGTTCGTGCAGTACCCGATCGGTCGCGCCGGCGCGCTCGAGGGCGCGGTGGTGACGGGGACGCAGATCGGCGACGACACCGGATTCCACCTCCTCGCGATCAAGCGCGAAGGGCGTTACCTGTACCGACCGCGCCGGGTCACGTTGGCCGCGGGCGACGAGATCCTCGCGACCGGTCCGTGGGAGGGCCGTGCCGTCCTGGCCGAGCAGTGCGGCTTCCGGCTCGTCGAAGACGACGACACCGGGACGGTCGAGCTCGTCCCCACGGGCGAGCCGGCGCGATAGGAGTCAGTACGGCTTCGCCACCGCGAGGCACAGCCCGACGGACACGGCGCCGACGAGCACCGCGCCGGCGATGCCCAGCTCCGGGCGGCCGGCCTTGCGCGCCTGCAACATGAGCTCGGCCGCGATCAGCCCGCCGATCGCACCGCCGATGTGCGACGCGATCGACACGTTCGGGATCACGAAGTAGTCGAGGAACAGGTTGAACAGCAGGAGCGGTCCGAAGCCCGTGTCCCAAAAGCGCACACCCTGGCGCTGCATCACGATCGTCGCCGCGGCGGCGACACCGAACACGCCGCCCGACGCGCCCGCCGCAGCCACGTGCGGTTGCGCGATCAACGCGCCGGCGGATCCGGCCGCCACCGACACGACGTAGAGCAGACCGAAGCGCACGGGCCCGGCGCCCGGTTCGAGGAGTTGTCCGACGATCCACAACAGGATCATGTTGAAGAAGATGTGCAGGAATCCCTCGTGCACGAGGGACACGGTGAAGATTCGCCACCATTCGCCGTGGTGCACGAGCGGTCCGTACAAGACGAGATCGTTCGCCGTCCGGCCGGTGCCGTCGAACTGCCCGTCACGGAGCCCGATGACGATGAAGGCGGCGGCCGTGACCGCGATGATCGTCTTGGTCGAGAGCATGTTCTGGCCGCGGGCGAGCATGGTCACCCGCCGGCGGGTGCTCGGGGCTGCGGCCTTGACGCAGTCGACGCAATGGGAGCCGACCGACGCTTCCCGGAGGCAGTCGGGGCACGCGAACCGACCGCAGCGGGTGCAACGGCGACCGGTCTGCCGATCGGGATGCCGGTAGCACGTGGTCGGCGTGGTCGGCGTCGGCGGGTCCTGCGTCATTGCGGTGTCACGGTACCGGTTCGTGACGTGTGCAGCGGCTCACCGGGGCGGCGCCGGGTCGGTAGCGTTCGTGCGATGAGCGACACCGGACTCGCGGGCGCCGTGTCGACGACGCGACCCGAAGGGCTCACTGCCGACGAGGTCGCGCAACGGGTACGCGGCGGTCAGGGCAATGTCGCCGACGAGCACACCAGCCGGACGCTCCCGGAGATCCTCCGTGCCAATCTGCTCACCCGGTTCAACGCGATTCTCGGCACCGCCTTCGTGCTCATCGTCGTGTTCGGCGAGGGCCAGGACGCACTCTTCGGCTTCGTGCTCCTGTTCAACGTGCTCATCGGGGTCGTGCAGGAATACCGCGCCAAGCGCACCCTCGACCGGCTCGCGGTGCTGAACGCGCCGAAGGCGCGCGTCGTACGTGACGGCGCCGTGCACGAGGTCGCGGTCACGGCCGTGGTACTCGACGATCTCTGCGATCTCCTCGCCGGCGATCAGGTACCGGCCGACGGAGTGCTGGTCTCGGTCGACGGCCTCGAGCTCGACGAATCGCTGCTCACCGGCGAGTCCGATCCGGTTTCGAAGGACGCGGGCGCGGAGGTGTTGTCGGGGAGCATCGCGATCGCGGGACGGGGCCGCTTCCAGGTGACGCGGGTCGGTGCCGACGCGTACGCGCGCCGGCTCGCCACCGAAGCCCGTCGTTTCACCCTGACGCGCTCCGAGTTGATGGAGGGGATCAACCAGATCCTGCGGTACGTGCAGTGGGCGCTCGTGCCGACTGCCGTGCTGCTCGCGTTCAGTCAGTTCCGCGTGCAGGACACCACCCGCGCCGCCATCGCGGGAGTCGTTGCCGGCGTCGTGGCGATGGTGCCGGAAGGGCTCGTGCTCTTGACGAGCCTCGCGTTCGGTGTGGCGGTCGTCACGCTCGCGCGACGGCAGGTGCTGGTCCAGGAGCTGCCGGCAGTCGAAGGACTGGCGCGCGTCGACGTGATCCTGCTCGACAAGACCGGCACGCTGACCGAGGGCGCGATCGGCTTCCAACGGCTGAGTGAGATCACGCCCGCCGATCCGGTGTCCGACGCGTTGGGCGCACTCGCGGCCGACGAGAATCGCAACGCCACGATGAAGGCGCTGTGCGAGGTGTTCCCGGCGCCCGAGGGCTGGGTGCGTACGGGCTCGACGCCGTTCTCGTCCGCGCGTAAGTGGAGCGCGGTGACGTTCGGCGAGCGCGGCACGTGGGTGCTCGGAGCGCCGGAGATGGTCTGGACCGACCGCTCCGCCGACGACCTCGTCCGCGCTGACGCGAACCGGCTCGCGGCGGAGGGCCAACGGGTGTTGCTCCTCGCTCGGACCGATGCCGCGCTGGTGGACGAGGAGCTGCCCGGCGGCCTTACCGCGTCGGCGCTCCTCATATTCGAAGAGCAGATTCGGCCGGACGCGGCCGACACGCTTCGGTACTTCGCGCAGCAGGGTGTGCGCTGCATGGTGATCTCCGGCGACAACCCCCACACCGTCGGCGCGGTTGCCGGTCGTGTCGGTGTGCCGGGCGCCGATCGTGCGTACGACGCTCGACAGCTCCCGGAGGATCCCGACGAGCTCGGCGCCGTGCTCGAAGACATCTCGGTCTTCGGCCGGGTCACGCCCCACCAGAAGCGGGCAATCGTCGGCGCGCTCCAGCGCCGGGGCCACGTCGTCGCGATGACCGGCGACGGCGTGAATGACGCTCTCGCGCTCAAAGACGCCGACATCGGCGTCGCCATGGGCAGCGGCGCGCCCGCGACCCGCGCCGTCGCGCAAGTGGTCTTGCTGGACGGTCGCTTCGCGAACATGCCGAACGTGGTCGCGGAGGGCCGGCGTGTCATTGCCAACGTCGAGCGCGTCGCGAACCTGTTCGTCACGAAGACCTTCTACGCGATGCTGCTCGCAGTCTTGATCGGTATGGCCCGCTGGCCGTATCCGTTCCTGCCCCGGCACCTCACCGTCGTGAGCAGCCTGACGATCGGCATACCCGCTTTCTTCGTGGCGCTCGCTCCGAACCGGCAGCGTTACACGCCGGGGTTCGTGCGGCGGGTACTCCTGCTCGCCGGGCCTGCGGGTCTGGTGGCCGGGACCTCGACGTTCGCGGCCTATGCCATCGCTCGCCACTACGACGATCTCGCAGTGTCGCGCACGGCCGCGACGATCACGCTGCTCGCGGTGGGGCTGTGGGTGTTGAACCTGCTCGCGCGCCCGATCACGCCGGGGCGGTCGGTGCTGTTCGGGACGATGGTCGGCGCGTTCGCGCTGATCCTCGGTGTGGCGGGGTTGCGCGACTGGTTCGCGTTGAACCTGCCGAGCGGTGCGGCGATGTGGGGTGCGGTCGCGATGGCGGGCGCGGGAATCGCCCTGCTCGAAGCCGGCTGGCAGGTGCGCCAATGGCGTCTGCCCGCCTCCGAACGTACCGAACGCTGGGCGTGGCGCGGCGCCGTGCCCGACGCCGACGGGTAGCGCGCCGTTCGCGCTGGCGCTCAGGCGGGCGCGTGATCGTGTGCGTAGACGGCCGCGCAGCGTTCGGGCTGCGGGCATCCCTCGCACGACGCGGGGTTCACGCGGCGCACGAAGCCGAGTTCGGCATGCCAGCAGCGATTGCAGCTGCCGCACAGGAAGTGCACGGCTTCGGCGTCGACCGCGACGACCGGTTGCAGCTGCCAGCTGTTGCAGCTCGGGCAATGGTCGAGCGGTCGGCGGATGAAGGTCGGTTCCCGGCGTTGCGTGTGCCCGGACGCGCTTTCCATCGAGGTGGTCATGACAATGTCCCCGGCGAGCCCCCGGCTCGGTCCTCGGCTCGCCTATGTGATCGGTTCCGTTGCCAACGACATTACGCAATGCGTGCGCCGGGTTCAGGGCATTGCCGGCGGCCGACCGGTCAGCAGTGCAGCGTGCCCGGGTCGGGCCGGACGACCGGGTCGACCGGAGGCGTTCCCGACGAACCCTGTGCCGGTCCCGCGCTGGACGGGTGCCCGAAATCCTCGGTCAAGAAGATCGATCCGTCCGCGGCGCAGAACACGCCGACCCCGACGCGGGTGAAGCCGGGGGCCAAGATGTTGGCGCGGTGACCGTCGGAGTGCATCCACGCGTCGTGCAGCGACCCGACGAGGGTGCCCCCGCTGCCGGCGGCGATGTTCTCGCCGACGTAGTTGTACGGCCCGAGGAGGTTGCCGATCGCGCTGTGCCGGAAACCGAAGGCGGCCATGTTGGCGCTCCATGTGGCCGCGTAGCCGCTGAGACTCGGATCCCAGGCCAGGGGCGCGAGGTGGCGGGCGGCGCGCTCGTCGTTGAGCCGGGTGAAGAGGTCGGTGGCCATCAGATCGGTCTTGGTCGGGGGCGGCGTGGCGCACTTCGGCGCGGCCGAGCTCGGTGAGAACGCGTACGTCCGAGCGTCGGCGAACGTGATCCAGTACCCCTGCGCGCCGGGCGACATCGCGACGGCCACCGCGGGCGCGCCGGGGCACGCGTTCACCGCCGATCCGTAGAACGGGCTCTTCGCTCCGAACCGGAACAGCCCGCCGTCGGCGGCGACCATCGTGTAACCGCCGCCGCCGGGGGCGGCCGCGATTCCCGTGATCGGTTGGTTGAGACGGATCGATCCGGTCGATCCGAAGAACGGGGCGTGGAACGAGAACACACCGCCGTCGCTGGCGACGAGCCAGTAGCCCTTGCCGTCCGGCGTCGCCGACATGCCGACGATCGGCTCGTTCAAGCGCATCGCGCCGGTCGATCCGAGGAACGGGGCGTGGAACGAGAAGATGCCGCCGTCGCTGGCGACGAGCCAGTAGCCCGTGCCGTCGGGCGTCGCGGCCATGCCGACGATCGGGAGGTTGAGCGGGTGGCCGGCCATCGAGCCGTGGTACGCGGCGTCGCCGAAGGTGAAGACCGCGCCGCGGCGATCGGTGAGCCAGTAGCCGTGACCGGTGCGGGTGGCGGCGATCGCGACGATCGTGTCGTGCGGTACGGATGTGGCCGACCCGTAGAAGTGGGCGTCGCCGGCCGTGAGCACCCCGCCGTCGGCGGCCACGCGCCAGTAGCCCTTGCCGGTCGGGGTGGCGGCGAGACCGACGACCGGAGCCGCGAGGGCGGTCACCGCCGACTGGACCGACGCGCTCGCAGCGTGGACCGTCGTGGTCGCGGCGCTCGCGCCGGCGGGTGCCATCGCGATGCTCATGAGCAATGCGAACGCCGTGACCATGGCCCGCAGACGGCGCCGCGCGTCGCTTCGACCTCGATCCATGAGGAACTCCCCGTACCGCCGCCCGTTCGCCCGTGCACGAATCAGTTCGGCAATCCGGCGCGCCCGATTGAGGAGATCGGACGCTTCGACCTATCTCGGGTGTTCGCGTTCGGCTGATGCCGGACGAATCGGCCTCAGTGAGGTGTCGGCGTGACGGCCTTCGGGGTGACGGTCTTCGGGGTGACGGGTTTCGTGGTGGGCACCGTGGGCTTCACCGTCGTCGTGGTGGTCGCCGGGGCCGTTCCGACGAGCACGGTGTTCTGCAGCATCGGGTAGTGCACCCGGTAGTGCTGGATCACGGTGGCGTGTCCGGGCTGGGTGATCACGCGGTCGAACTCGACGTCGTAGCCGGTCTCGCCGGTTGCCGTGGTCTCACGTTCGAGTGCCGTGAGCTTGGCGCAGTCGTTGTTGGGGTCGTCGGCCGGCTTCGTCGCCGGGCACGGCACCAGCCGATCGGTGATGGGCTCGGTGTGGACGATCTTGCGGTTCGCTTCGACCGCGGCGCGCCCGTCGGTGTTGCCGTAAAAGGTCACCGTGATCGACGTCGCGCTGTACGTCGAGCGGATGAGCACGCCGTGCGTCGTGTCGTTGCGGAACTTCAAGTCGACGTACGGGTACACGATCGTCGCTTCACGACCCATGGGGTAGCGGGAGATGTAGTAGTGGTGCGGCGAGTGGTCGACGTCGACGTAGCCGCCGAAGAACACCGCGTTGAAGAGCGTCGTGGTGAGCTGGCTGATGCCGCCGCCGTAGTCCTCGCCGAAGCCGTCTTCGAGAATGACCGGCGCCTTCACGTAGCCCTTGTCGGGTGTGCGCGGCCCGAGCTTGTCGTTGAGGGAGAACGTCTGGCCGGGTTCGACGACGGTGTTGTCGAGCACGTCGGCCGCGAGATGGATGTTGTGCACGCGGGGCTGCCCCGCGAGGTAGTCCGTCGTGAACGTCGACACCTGGTGCGTGATGCCGAGCGCCTGTGCCCACTTGGTGTCGTGCGCGGGATGCTCGGCGCGAATCGTTGCCGTGATCGATCGGTCACCGCGCAGGATCGCGGCTCCGACCGCAGTAGGTATCGAGCTGATGGCCGTCGCGCGACGGCACGACCTTCACCGCGTCGGGATTGCCGACGTCGAACGTGGCGTCGAGCGGAGCCTGTTCGACGGCCGCGAACGCGGTGCCGAGCGCGAGGCGCAGCTTGTCGCCGTCGATGGTGAGATCGAGCACGTGGCCGTCGGTGCGCGTCCCCAAGGTGGGTGCGACCTGCGCGGGGGTCAACGTGACCCGGGTCGTGCCCGCGACGACCGTGTACACCCCGGTGAGGAGCGCACGCGCGCGCGTCGCGGCGGCGTCGACCGCGGTACGGTCGACGGCCGGCATGATGTCGCCGATCGGCAGCACGATGTCGTGGCGGGATCCGCTGCTGAGCATGCGCCGTACGCTCACTTCGGCTTCGCGCGCGCAGCAGACCTCGGCCGGGATGGGGCTCGATCGGGATCACCTTGGTCCCCTCGAACCGGAGGTCACCTTCGACCAGGCCGCTGCGGACTGCGTTCTCCCATCCGTCGAGGAGTCCCTCGAAACCGGCGGCGTCGTAGTGCACGACCATCCGGACCTCCTCGGGCCGGAAGCGACGCAGCACCGTGTCGGCGATCATCGCGAGGGGGTTCCCGCGCCGGCCCGCCGCGACCGCGGCCCGCACGGTGGCGTCGGTGTCGACCGTGAACCCGATCAGGCGGGGATCGACGACGAACGTCTTGGTACCGGCGACGGCGCGCAGCGGCTCGGACTCGAGCTGGTGGCCCAGGGCGTCGATCGCGGCGCGTACCTCGGTCTGCTTCTTGGCGGAAACATGCGCGCCGTCGATCCGAACGTTCGGAAGGACCGCACCGGAATACCACGTGTGCTCGGCGAGTGACGCGAGCGCCAGCAGCGCCACGCAGCCGATCGCGACTGCGCCGAGGATCAGGAGCACCCGTCGGCTCTCTGCGCCAACGGCCGGTGCTGCCCTCGTCATCGGCGGGCAGGCTAGCGAAGCGGGAAGAATGGTCGGATGCGCGAGGAACTCCGCCGTCGACTCATCGAGCTCGGCGCGACCGACGACGACATCGAACGCGCGGTCGCGCAGGGATGGCTGCCGCTCCTCGCGTTCGAGAGCATGTTGTTGCCGGGGATCCGCACCCACGATCTCGCCGCGCTCGCCGCGGCCGCGGGCATCGACGAGGAGCTCGCCCGGAGATTGTGGCGGGCCGTCGGTTTCCCCGATGTGCCGCCGGGTGTTTCGGTGTTCACCGATCACGATGTCGCCGCGGCCCGCGCTGGCCTTCGCGCAGGCGTCGCCGAACGACGTCGACCGGGGGGCGCTGCTGCAGCGGATCCGGGTGATCAGCGGGTCGCTCGCGCGGGTGGCATCCGTCGAGGCGACGGGTTTCGCCGAATCGCTCGACGAGATGCACGCGTCGGGGATGGACGAGGAGGCGATCGCGCTCGCGATCATCACCGACGCGCGCCTGGCCGACGTCAGCGTGCTGATCGACTACGTACATCGTCTGCAACTCCGGGCCGCGGTGTGGCGCCTTGTTGTGCTGGCCGCCGAACCCGAGGTGGCGATCGCCGTGGGCTTCGCCGATCTCGCGGGCTACACCAAGCTGAGCGCCACGCTCGACGCGATGGCGCTGTCGCAGCTCGTCGGGCGCTGGGAAGCGGTCGCGTACGACACGGTGGCCGCCAACGGGGCCAGGGTCGTCAAGACGATCGGCGACGAGGTCATGTACGTCGGTCTCACCAACGAGGCGGTCGCGGCGTCGCTCGCGCTGCGCGAAGCGGCGACGGCCGAGGAGCTTCCACCCCTGCGGATCGGCCTCGCCGCCGGACCGGTGGTGTCGCTCGACGGCGACTACTTCGGGCCGGTCGTCAACCTCGCGAGCCGGCTCACCGAGCTTGCCGCACCCGGCGAGTTGCTCGTTCCGGCGTCGCTGCGCGACGAGCTCACCCCGAGCGCGGGGAGCGGCGTCCGCTTCGTCGCCCGGGGCGCGCAGCAGGTGCGGAGCATTGGTTCCGTCGAGGTCTTTGCTCTCGAACGCAACGGGTAGCGTGCCTCGGGTGACTGCAGAACGCCTGAGCCTGCTTCAAGTCCACGCCCACCCCGACGACGAAGCGTCGAAGGGTGCGGGTACCACCGCCAAGTACGCGGCCGAGGGTGTGCACAACGTGCTCGTCTGCTGCACCGGTGGCGAAGCGGGCGACATCTTGAACCCCGCGGTGGAGCACCCCGGATCACCGGAGGCGATGTACGCGCTACGCATGGCGGAGCTCGCGGAGAGTGTGCGCGTGTTGGGCTATTCGTCGCTGCGTCTGCTCGGCTACCGCGACAGCGGCATGCCCGACACCGACGACAATGCCCGTCCCGACAACTTCGCCAACGCCCCGCTCGACGAGGCGGTGAAGCGTCTCGTGACCATCATCCGCGACGAGCGACCGCAGGTGATCATCACGTACCGCGAAGACCGCTCCTTCTACCCGCATCCCGATCACATCCGGGTGCACGAGATCTCGCTGCCGGCCTTCGACCTCGCGGGCGATCCCGAGGCGTATCCCGACGCCGGCGAGCCGTGGCAGCCGCTGAAGCTCTACTACGTCTCCTGGTCGATCGCCCGTGTGAAGGCGCTCCACGAGGCCTACATCAGCCGCGGCGAGGAGAGCGCCTACGCCTCGTGGTTCGAGCGCGGTTTCGACAAGGACCGCACCGACGACTTCACGACCCTCATCGACGTCGGCGACTTCTTGGCGAAGCGTCGCGAAGCGTTGCTCGCGCACCGCACCCAAGTCGATCCCGACGGCCATTGGATGCGCCTGCCCGACGACGTCGTCCGCGAGGTGTTCCCGTGGGAGGAGTACACGCTCGCCCGCTCGCTGGTCGACAACCGTGTGCCCGACGGCGAGTACGAGGACGATCTGTTCGCGGGCGTGCGCGAGCGCGTCGAGCAGCAGTAGCGATCGATGATCATCGAGTTCGTCGTCGCCGCCGGCAAGAAGGAACAGGCCCGGGGCTGGGTCCGCGTCGACGACGGAACCGTTGTCGCGCACGGCGCCGATGCTCCGGCCGAACCGGCCGACATCACGTTCACGGCCACCCCGGCCGATGCGCAGGGGCTGCACGACGGTACGCTCGATCTCTCCGTCGGCTTCATGCGCGGTCAGGTGAAGATGGCGGGCGACTTCGGGGCGTTGCTGCAGTTCCTGCCGCTCACCGGTGGACCCGGCGCGCGGTTGCGGGTCGCCGACCTGCTGCCGGTCTGACGTCGCCGACCGGCCGCGAGTGCGTCAGCCGGCGATGCCCGCGGCGCGCAGCTCGGCGATGCGGTCGCCGAGGCCGAGCTCGCGCAGGATCTCGTCGGTGTGCTGGCCGAGCATCGGGGCCGGTCCGCCCAGCGGCGGCCGCGTACCCCCGAATTCGGCCGGGTGGCGGGGTTGGCGCAGCCGCCCCGCGACGGGGTGCACGGAGTCCTCGAACAGCGAGATGGCGCGGGCGTGCGCGTCGGCGGCGAGCTCGGTCGGGCTGAGCACCACGCCGCAGGGAACGTTGTGTCGTTCGAGCGCACTGATCGCCTCGGCCGTCGTCATCTCGCCTGCGGCGGCGTAGCAGCGGTCCATGAAATCGCGGGTCAGGTCGCGGTGCTGGGCCCGTTCCATCATGGTCGCGACGCGTGGATCGTCGTAGCCGTCGACGCCGAAGGCCTCGCACATCCCCGCGAAATCGGCGTCGGAGGTCGGTGTGCAGATGCCCCAGCCGTCGCGGAACCGAAACGGCCGGAAGTTCTGTACGAAGCTCGACGGTTGCGACCGATCGGCGTCCTGCAACACCTCGTTGCCGGCCGAGTCGGCCCAGAGGAACGACACGACCGCGTCGAGCATGGTGAGCTGCACGTGCGCGCCGGCACCCGTGCGTTCCCGGGCGAACAGCGCGGCGGTGATCGCCTGCGCCGCGTACAGCGCGGTGACCTTGTCGGCCGCGGTCTGGTTGAGGAAGTGGGGTTCGCCGGTCTGCGCGTCGGCCTGGTTCGCGGCGAAGCCCCCGTAGGCCTGGATCACCGTGTCGTACGCGCCCTTGGTTGCGTAGGGACCGACCGGGCCGAAGCCCGACAGCGACGCGTAGACGATCCGCTCGTTGACGGCCCGCACGTCGTCGTATCCGATCCCGAGCCGCTCGACGACGCCGGGGCGGAAGTTCTGCACGAGCACGTCGGCCCCGGCGACGAGTTGTAGGAGGATGTCGCGCCCCGCGCTCTGGTGGACGTCGAGCGCGAGCGAGCGCTTTCCCCGGTTGCACATCTGGGCCAACGCGCTCAGGCCGTTGACCGACACGCCCACATAGCGGCCGATGTCGCCGAACCCGGGGCGCTCGACCTTGACGACCTCGGCGCCCTGGTCGCCGAGCAACGCGGCCGCGTAGGGACCGGTGAGCGCGATCGACAGGTCGACGATCTTGATGCCCGCGAGCGGAAGCGCGTCGCTCACGCGTCGAACTCCTGGTTGGTGCGCGGTCGCCCGCCCGGGCCGCTGTAGGCGAGGCCGTAACCCGGCGCGGTCACGAAGCCCGGGTCGGCGAGCGCGCCCGTGGCCGCGAGCCAGGTGTCGATCAACCGGTCTTCCGCCGCGTAGTCGAAGGGATCGGTGAGCACCATCTCCTCCGGGCCGCCGGGCGCGCAGGGATTGTCGGCGAGCCAGCGTGCGGTCAGCGCGATCGCGGTGCGTGCCGGCACCATGTCGTGGTAGCCGAGGTCGGCCCGCACGCGACCGATGTCGAGCACGCGATGGGTCGGGAGCGGCTGCGCGAGCAGCGGTCGCGCCGGGATCGCGAGTTCGAACGGCATCGAGACGATCTCGAGGTGGTGGCCGAGCGCGGCCGCGATCAGCTCGACCACCTGGCGGATCGACAGGACCTCTTCGTCGCCGACGTTGAAGATCTTGCCCGCCGCCGCGTCGGGTTGGTCGACCGCGAGCAGCAGCGCGTGCGCGAGGTTCTCGGTGTAGCCGTGATGGTGGAGGGTGAGGCCGTCGTCGGCGACGACGATGCGGTCGCGGCCGTCGAGGATCCGGCGTACCACGAGCCACTCCCGGGGCACGAGCTGGTGCGGGCCGTACACGTACGGATAGCGGAAATGGGCGGCCCGCGGGTGATGGGTCAGCACCGCGCCCTCGGTGCGCACGATCCGGTATCCCTTTTCGTCGTCGGCGGCGCGTTCGACGGTCGGCGCGCCTTCGCCCGTCGGCACGGGGAGGCCGGCGGGCTCGTACAGCCACGGATTCATCCAGCCCCGGTACGCGGGGACGCCGCCGACCGAGACGAACTGGCCGACGCGTCCCGCCGTGAGCTCGGCGATGCGCCGGAGCCGGCCGTACATCGCGACCAGCACGTCGAATCGGTCGTCTTCGAGCAGCTCGCGCAGCGCGTCGTCGTCGTAGGGATCCGCGTGGACGTGCGCGACCTCGAGCGGCGTCTCCGCACGTTCGTGCAGCCCGCGATGCAGGATCGTGACGTCGTAGCCGCGGTTGACGAGCCCGCGCAGGAGCGGAATCCCGGTCGGCCCGGTCCCTCCGATCACGAGCGCTCGCGTCACGGGCCGCACGCTACTCACCCGTCGGGTCCGGCCCCACCTCGTCTCGTAACCCCGAAGACCTCGCGCTCGACCCGCGCTTCGAGCGCGGCCTTGGTCGTGGTGTCGTCGAGCGCGCCCGCGACACCGGCGCCGTCAACGACCGAGGCCGAGCTTTCCGCCGAGGAAGACCCGCGACACGCGTGCACCACACTTGCCGTAGAAGCGCAGGTTGCTGACCCACGAGATCTCGCCCGTGGCGCAGCCCCGCACTTCGAGATCGGCGCAGAGCGCGGCTACCACGGCCGATCCGACGCCACCGTGTTGCAGAGCCGGATCCGTCGCCATCGGCCCGATCCAACCGAAGCGGCTGACGGAGTGGCACCCGAACCCGATCGTGGCGCCCTGCGCGTCGCGCGCCGCGAACGCGGTGCCGAGCTCGACCGCGCGGTCGAGCTCGGGGATCCAGTACGGATACGCCCCGGCGGCGAAGTCGTGCGCGCCGGGGCCGGTCTCGCGTTCGACGACGACGCCGGCCGGCGGTGGGCGCCGGAACGCGGTGTCGATGGCCATGTTCGTGCCGACCCACGCGCGCTCGAAGCCGCAGGTTTCGAACAACATCCCGGCGCGCGTGTTCATCACGTCGACGCCGGGCCACAGGTAGCGCGGGATCGCACTGGCGAGCATCAGGTCGGTGGCGCCGAGCTCGCGTGCCCGATCCGCGACCGCGTTGACGAGCTCCTTGCCCCGGCCGCGGCTCTGTCCGCCGGGATGCACCACGACGAGCGTGAGCCACGCCGACAGGTACTCGCCGTAGGTATGCGTCTGCAGCACCGCCGCGGCGTGGTCGTCGCCGAGCACCTCGTCGTTTGCCCCGAAGCAGAGGTAGTCGAGCTCACGCGCGGTCAGCCGCTCCTCGGGCATCGCCGCGTCGCACAGCGCGGCGAGCGCGTCGGGACCGGGCGTCACGACGAACGCGTGTGCTCGGCGCGCTGCAGCTCGCGCAGCTCTCGGTAGCCGATGCGCGTCACGCCGGCGCGTTCGACGAGGTCTCGAAACGTGGGATCGCCGGTGAGGTAGGCGTGATCCTCCACACGGTCGGCCCAGTCGGGATGCGAGGCTCGCAGCTCGTCGGTGTCGACCGCGGGATGCAGATAGATCTCGGTCACGCCGGGCGCGAGATCGAACAGCGCCTTTTCGATCGCGCGTCGCGATCCCACGTTCGTGTACACGAAGTGGTCCGGGAACACGACACCTTCTTCTTCGGTGAGGCGCCGGTAGGGGAAGCCGATCAGCCGCTCACCGCTGGCGCCGGCCATGCGCAGCGGGAGCTGGAAGTCGACGGCGAGCTCCAGGTAGATGTCGAAGAACTCCGGCCGCAGTTGCATGGTTCCCATGTGCGAGTCGAGGTGCGACACGTCGAAGCCCCAGTAGATCGCCCGCTCGAGCTGGGCCCGGCATTCCTTGCGCACCTCGTCGAGGTCGGCGTGATCCCACACGTCTTCGACGGTGCGCGGGAAGCCGCCGTCACCGTCGAGCAGGCTGGGGGAGTGTGTGATCGGCCCCCAGCGGTAGGTGTCCCACTCGGCGTTGAGCGTCAGATGCACTCCCACGTCCTCGCCGCGGTACATCGCGGCCGCGTCGCGCGCCCACGGACACGGCACCATCAAGGTCGCGCTCGTGGCCATGCCGTTTCGCAGCGCCTCGTAGATCGCGACATTCGCGGAGCGCGACGAGCCGAGGTCGTCGCAGTTGACGATCAGCAGTTTCGCGTCGGGCGGGTACCCGAGCCGTTCCGCCAGGCAACCGGGCGCGTCGCTCACGACGATGAGGCTACGCGAAGCCGTTCGGGCGCGGCTCGTCCCGCCCGCCTACCGGCGAAGGAGGTGCTCGTCGATCACCCGGACGACGTGGCGCAAGCGGCGGCCCCGGATCGCTTCGATCTCGACGATCGCCCCGTGGGTGAATCCGAACGCCACGCCGGTGACGATCCCATGCGACACTGCGACGATCTGGGAGATCTGGTGGAACTCGAGCATGCTCGTGTAGCGCGGCGGCGGGCGGCCCCAAAACGTCGGCTTGCCGAACAGCACGCGCCGCTCGGAGACCGCGACCACCATGTCGGGGGGGACGAGGGGGAATCCCGCTGTGATCGCCTGGTCGTGCCAGACGTCGAACGCGCGCATGCGCATACGTCCCGACCCGAGCGCGAAGGTCGATCGGGCGCTCGCGGCGGCTGCACCGCGAAAGCTCGCGCGCGCGACCGCGAGCAGCTCCTCACCCGGTTCGAGCTCGATCGACGGCTTTCCCAAAGCACGGTTCCCTGGAGCGCGAACGAGCTAGACGCGTTCCAGTACCGTCCCCGTGCCGAGCCCGCCGCCGCAGCACATCGTGATGAGTGCGTACCGGCCGTCGATGCGCTCGAGCTCGTGCAGTGCGGTGGTGATCAAGCGGGCACCGGTGGCGCCGACCGGGTGGCCGAGCGCGATCGCGCCCCCGTTCGGGTTGACCCGCGCCATGTCGGGCTTCACCTCGCGTTCCCACGCCAGCACGACCGACGCGAACGCCTCGTTGATCTCGATCGTGTCGAAGTCGCCGATGCCGAGGCCCGTGCGGTCCATCATGCGGCGGGTCGCGTCGATGGGGCCGGTCAGCATCAGGACCGGGTCCACGCCGACAAGGCACTGGTCGACGATCCGCGCGCGCGGCTTCAGTCCGAGCTCGCGGGCCTTGCGGGCCGTGGTCACGAGCACCGCGGCCGCGCCGTCGGTGATCTGCGACGACGAACCCGCGGTGTGCACGCCGTTCTCGCGCGCCACCGGCTTCAGCTTGGCGAGGGCCTCGAGCGAGGTGTCCCGCAGGCCTTCGTCTCGGGTGACGTGGTGCGTGGTTCCGGTCGGGTTCCCTTCGGCGTCGACGTCGGGCGCGTCGATCGGGAGCACCTCCCGCTCGAACCGTCCCTCCGCCCACGCTTGTTGGGCACGCTGCTGCGAGAGCAGACCGAACGCGTCGCAGTCCGACCGGGTGACACCCCACTTGTCGGCGATGCGTTCGGCCCCTTCGAACTGGCTCGTCAGCTCGTAGTGGTCCTTGTACGACGGCGGGTTCGGGCGGCCGAAGTCGTTGCGGACCGCAGCGCCGAGCGGGATACGGCTCATGGACTCGATGCCGCAGGCGAGCGCGACCTCCACCACGCCTGCCGCGACCAGTGTGGTCGCAAGGTTCGTGGCCTGTTGCGACGACCCGCACTGGCTGTCGACCGTCGTGCCGGCGACCTCGAGCGGGAGCCCCGCGCTCAGCCACGCCGTGCGGGCGATGTTGAACGTCTGCTCGCCGACCTGGCTGACGCAGCCGCCGATGACCTGGCCGACCTCGAGCGGGTCGATGCCCGCCCGGTCGATCGCGGCCCGCTGCACGACGCCGAGGAGGTCGGCGGGGTGCACCGTGGCCAGGGCGCCGTTGCGGCGCCCGAGCGGGGCACGCACGGCTTCCACGATGACGACGTCGTTGTCGTTGAGCTCGGGCACGGCTGCTCCTCGAAAGATCGGAACCGGAGTCGGGTGGATCGTAGTGGTGACCCACCCGGCGACGTCAGCGGTGCCAGGATGGCGGGGTGCGAATCACCGTAATCGTCGGGTGCTGCTGTGCGTTGCTGCTCGGGGCCTGCGGGGGGTCCAAGACGACGGGAACGTCCACCTCCACCAGTACGGCCGCGTCGGTGTCGTCCGGCCCGTCGACCACCACCACGACGGTCGCCCTGTCGACCACGTCGTTGCCGTGCCAGCCGATCCCCTTTCCGACGACCCCGGCGACGAGCCCCACCACCACGAACGCGGCGCTGCTCACGAACGTGCAGGAGCTCGGCGACCACTGCGTCGACCATGTCATCTTCGACTTCACGGGCAAGGGCACCGACCCGCCCGGCTACACCGTGTCGTACGCCACGCCGCCCATCGTCGGCGACGCGTCGGGCGCGCCGATTGCCGTCGCCGGGAACGCATTCGTGATGGTCAAGGTCAAGCCCGGTTACGGCTACGACTTCGAGACCGGCAAGCAGACCTACAACGGTCCGAAGAGCGTCCCCGTCACCGCGACGAACCACGTGCGGGCGATCGTCGAGACCGGCGACTTCGAAGGCGTGCTCACCTGGGTGATCGGCCTCGACGTCAAGCGCCCGTTCAGCGTGCAGGCCACGGGTACCCCCAAGCACCAGTTGGTGGTCACGATCAGCTGATGCAGTCGAGGATGACCTTGCCGAACGTGGTGTCGGATTCCAACCGCGCGTAGGCGTCTTCGGCCCGCTCGAGGGGAATCGTGGCGTCGATGATCGGTCCGACGCGGCCATCGGCCAGCAGGGGTACGACGTCGCGGACGAACGCGTCGGTCGCCGTCGCCTTCTCCGCGACATCACGCCCGCGCAGCACGGTCCCGATCAGGGTGAGCCGTTTGGCGAGGATCGCCGTGATCGCAAGCGTGGCGCGGCCACCTGCGATCGTGCCGATGCACACGATGCGGCCCTTGGGCGCGGCGCCGTTGACGTCGGCCATCACGTAGTCGCCGCCGACGGTGTCGAGCGTCACGTTGGCGCCGCCCCCCGTCGCCTCGACGACCGCCCACGCCAGCGCGTCGACGTCGAGCGCGCCATCGGCGGTTCGCGCCGGCACGACGCCCGCGTCGAGCCCGAAGGCGCGGCATCGTTCGATCTTGTCGGCGGTGCGCGCGGTGCCCACTACGCGTGCGCCCAGAGCCTTCGCGAGCTGCACGGTGGTGGTGCCGATGCCCGACCCGACCGCGTGCACGAGTACCCATTCGCCGGCCGCGACGTGCGCCTGGGTGACGATCGCATCGTGGACGGTGATGAAGACCTCCGGGACTCCACCCATTGCAACCAGATCCAGTCGCGGCGGGACGGTGGCGCAGTGCACGGCCGGCACGGCGACGTACTCGGCTTGCGCGCCGCCGCCGGTGATGCCGAACACGCGATCGCCGACCGAATGCGACGCGACGTCGCGCGCCGACCGACGCGACCACGCCCGCGAACTCCATACCCGGAATGTCCGCGGGCCAGCCCGGTGGCGCGGGGTAACGCCCCGCGCGTTGCAAGAGGTCGGCGCGGTTGAGTCCTGCGCCGTGGACGCGCACCACCACCTCGCCGGGCCCGGGCTCCGGGATGGGCCGCTCTGCCACTTCCAGATGGCCCTCGACGATCGTGATCGCACGCACGAGCCAGCAACCTAGCGGGCTGTAGGGCGGGCCCGGGCTCGGCGCTACCGTCGAGGGCGTGGCCGCAGGGCTCGTGATCATGGATGAGGACGGGAACGAGGTCGTGCTCGACGCGCGCGAGAGCGATTGCCTGTTCCTGCTCACCGACGGGCTGGAACCCGCCACCATCTCGGCGTGTCCCGACTGCCGGTGCCGTGTCCTCGCGAGCGTCGCCCTCGTCGATCTGCTCGACGCCGCGCCGCCACACCCGCGTGCCGTCGAGCTCGTCGATCTCGCCGACGACGCGCCGACGCTGCACCTCTACGTCGTCGACGCGATGTGCGAGTGCGAGCATCCGCGCTGGCGCGACCCGCTCTTCGAGGAGTGGCTCGACGCGGGCGTGGCGCCGAGCCCGCGGATCCGCCGCTGACGCGCGATCCGGCGATCCGGCGATCGCGGATCGATCAGGCGAACGAGGCGAGCTCGTCGAAGACGTCGCGCACGTCGCGCATGAACGCGGGCACGTCGACGATCGCGGCGGGATCGATGTTCAGTCCCACGTGCAGCTCGTCGCAGTACGAGAGCATCGTGACCGTCAGCGCGCATCCCGTGCGCGGGCCCATCGGGTAGCTACCGAGGATGCGCGCGCCGGCGAGGTAGATCGGAACCGAACTGCCGCGCAGGTTCGACGCGGCGAAGTCGATGGTCCGCGTCTGCGAGCGCGTCATGGTGACCAGGACGGATGTCGGCAAGCCTGCGAT
The DNA here is from genome assembly GCA_963812205.1 of uncultured Actinomycetes bacterium. Lineage (GTDB taxonomy): Bacteria > Actinomycetota > Acidimicrobiia > IMCC26256 > PALSA-610 > PALSA-610. The sequence goes on along the minus strand of CAWEUJ010000005.1, from coordinate 397,248 downwards.
CACGCCGGCGAGGCCCTCCGCCACGCTCAGTGCCGTCTCGCGTTTCGCCAGCTGCAACCGCTCGTGGGTCTCGTCGAACAGCGTGTAGAGATCGTCGGCGGGCTGGATCGGCACGAGCACGCGCGCGGGGGCGAACGCGTTGGTGGCCTTGTCGCCCCGCTGACGCGTACTGATCGGCATCGCGAGCCGCAGCTCGTCGACGTGACTCCCACCGCGCTCGTGGTAGCGGCCGAGGGCGCCGGCGATGCCGGTCACGAAGACGTCGTTGAGGCTGCCGCCGAGATTCGTCGCGGCCCGGCGCAGGGGCTCGAACGGCATCGCGTAGATCTCGAAATGGCGCCGGAGCGATCGACCGTCGATGACATCCGAGCGGGCGGAGTCGGTGACGAGGGCTTGGCGCTGGATCGACGTGAGCATCCGAGCGGCGTCCTGGGCCCGTCCGGGAACCTCGCTCGGGTGGATCACGACGTGCCCGGCAGTCTCGATGGTGCGGCGCACCACGCCGATGCTGCGCTGGGCCGCGTCGACCACCGCGTCGCGCGCGACCGAGAGCGGTGTCGTCGGCGGTTCGAACTCCCGGGGGACGTCGTCGGACGGCTTCGACTCCGGGTCGCGCTCGAAGTCGACCATGGCGATCGACAGCTTGAGCCCGCCGACGCCGTCGGTGATGGTGTGGTGGATCTTCTGCAAGAGCGCCACCCGACCGCCCGTCAGGCCGACGATCAGGGTGAACTCCCAGAGCGGGCGCGCCCGGTCGAGAGGCTGCTCGGCGAGCGCGCCGCAGAGGTCGAGCACCGCGCGGTCGTCGCCCGGTTCGGGCACCGCGACGACGCGCACGTGGGCATCGAGGTCGAGGGTGGGGTCGTGGGCGAACCCCGGCGGGACGAGCCGCAGGGGCGCGTTGACGACACGCTCGCTCAGGCGCGGGATGGCCTCGAGCGCGCGCTGCACCGTGTCCCGGAGCCGGGCGTCGGTGGGACGCCGGTCGAGGAAGGTGAGGTTGCAGAAGTCGGACCGGAGTGCGGGGTCCTTTTCGACCGCCCACATGATCGCTTCCGCGTTCGACATCCTCACACGGGCAACGCTACGCCGTTCGGGTCTCCGATCCGGAGATCGTTCAGCCGACGATCTCGCTGGTCTGCATCACGGGCGCGATCGTCGTGTAGTTGGCGACGTCGGCCAGTACCGCGCCGGTGCCCTCGACGCTCATTGCCGTCCCCATGGCTTCGAGCGACTCGAACACGAAATGCACGGCCGCCACGTAGGGGCCGTCGATGCCCTTGTCGATCTCGGCGCCCCCGAGGCCCCACGTCGACACCGCGAGCGGTACGTGCTTGTTGCGGTAGTAGTCGTGGTCGAAGGTGGCGCCTTCGGTCACCGGGTAAAAGACGCTGAGCCGGATCATCGGTGGTCCTATCGCTGATGTGTAGAGGAACAACAGTCTGACGCGATCGCGGCGCGCCGGGCCACGCCGATGATCCCGCTCGGGCTACCTCGGCACCGTGGTGTGCTTGAACTCGTTGAGGTCGGACCACTCGAGCAGGTCGAGCACACGGTCGACGTCTTCGGGATTGTCGCGGTCCATGAGGCGAACGAACACGGCCTTCTCGCCGACCACGAAGGTGGGGACGCCGAAGATGGAGTGCCGCTTCACGGCCTCGGTGTGCTCGAGGGCGAGTGTCTCGAGCGGCCGGCCCGACGCGACGACTGCGGCGACCGCGGCGGCGTCGAGTCCGACCGACGTTGCGATCTCCGCGAGTACCTCGTCCTTGGCGATCTTCGCGCCGTGGTCGTGGCGGGCGGAGAACGCGGCGAGGTGCCAGTCGAGGAACGTGTCGGGGAACTCGTCGCGTACGGCGATGCCCCAGCACAAAGCGCTGACCCCGGTGCCGCGGACAGCGGGATCGAGTTCCCAGACCGCGGGCGCTGCCTCCTCCACGTGGATCTGGTCGAGCGAGAACGGCAGGAACGAGACGTCCCAGTCGCGGCCCGCGCGCAGCCCGGCGATCACCGAGGTGTGGCCGTTCCGGGCGAACGGACAGCGGTAGTCGAAACTCACTGCGAACTGACGAGCCACGGGTCCTCCTCGAGTTCACGCCCTGGCGGTCGCAACGGCACCAGCATCGTCGTCATTCCCTGCGCTACGAATGCCACCTCACGAACGGCCGCATCGCAAGTCCGAGGGCGATGCCGAACGCCGCCCCGGCGACGACGTCCGAAGCGTGGTGCAAGCGGACGTAGACCCGGGTCGCCGCGACCGCCGTCGCGGCCGAATACCACACGGGCCCGCCCCCGACCAGCGTCGCGGCGCAAAAGGCCGCGGTCGCATGGCCGGACGGGAACGAGCTCGTGACGGGCCGCCGCAGGCCGTGGTGGAACTCGATGTCGGTGTACTCCGCCGGGCGGATGCGTTGGAACAACGACTTGACCGCGCCGTTCGTCAGCGCGGATTCCACCCCGAGGGCGATCGAGAACCGCGCCGCGCCTTCGAGGTCACCGCCGCGGACGAGGGCGCGGGCCGCGCCGCAGGTATGCCACAGCAGGCTGTGATCGGCGGCACTCGACAGGCGGTACGCGATCTTGTCGACGGTGGGATTACGGATGCGGTCGCACCGACGATCCACCGCCGCATCGAACGCGGCGATGCGCGCCCCCAGCTTCATGCAAAGACGAGCGGCAGTTGCGGCCGGCCGTCGCGCTCGGCCTGACGTGCGAGCAACGTGGGCCGGGCCAGCTCCGGTTGCCCGTCGAACTCCGGACAGAACTCCTGGAACGTGCAGTAGTTGCACAGCGCGGAGGCGCGGGGCCGGAAGTCGTCACGCTTGCACGCCTGGCGCACCGCCTGCATCACCGCGTTGGTCTTCACGTCGACGCCGCGCAGGCTCTGATCGGAGGGTGCGGTGATGATGCGTTCGGGCTTCGACAGGTACAGCAGCTGCACCCGCGCCGGGCGGCGGCCGAACATGCGCTCGCACAGCAGTGAGTACACGTGGACGCCGGCCATGCTCTTTTGCTCCCAACCTTCGCTCGGAGCGGAACCGGTCTTGTAGTCGGTGACGACGAGCTCGCCGTCGGCATCGAGCTCGAGGCGGTCGATGATGCCGCGGATCGTCACGCCGCCACTCGTGACCGCGCTGACCCGGAGCTCGACGCCCAGCACCGTGATGTCGCGCGGGTCTTCCATCTCGAAATAACGCCGCACCAACTGCTCCGCGTCGCGGTGGAACGACGCTCGCTCCTCGGCGGTGAGGTCGAGATGAGCGAACTCCGGGTGCGCGGCCACCTCGGCCTCCGCCCGGGCGAGGTCGGCCAGCGCGGCCTCGATGGATCGCTCCGCGGGGGGGCGCCACATGAGGTGTTGCAGGGCGAGGTGGACGAGCGTTCCCTTGCTGGCCGGCGCGGACGGGGGCTCGGGGAGCCGCTCGATGTAGCCGAAACGGAAAGCCAAGGGGCAACTCGTGAAGGTGCCCATCGAGCTCGGAGAAAGCGAGATCGGCACCGGGTGCGCGAGCTCTCGCGCGGGTTCGATCGGGTTCTCCGCCGTCATGTACCGACGATACCGCCGGGGTGTGCCACGAACGGCGACCGTCTAGGTTCACGCCGCACGACCCGCAGGGACGGGGAAACACAGGCGCTTGGAGGTACGGGAGATGAAGGTCGACACCGGAGTGATGGCCCCGTCGTTGAGCGATATCGGGCCCCGCGCCCGGGAGTTGGAGGACCTGGGTTACGACGGTCTGCTGACCGCCGAGACCGGCCACGACGCCTTCTTGCCCATCGCCCTCGCCGCGGAGCACACCGAACGCATCGAACTGGCGACGGGCATCGCGGTGGCGTTCGCACGTACGCCGATGGTGCTCGCGTACACGGCCAACGACCTCCAGCAGATGTCGAAGGGCCGCTTCGTGCTCGGCCTCGGCTCGCAGATCAAGCCGCACATCGAGAAGCGGTTCTCGATGCCGTGGTCGCACCCGGCCCGGCGTATGCGCGAGTACGTCCTCGCATTGCAGGCCATCTGGACGGCGTGGAACGAGCAGACCCCGCTCAAGTTCGAAGGCGAGTTCTACCGCCACACCCTGATGACGCCGTTCTTCGCGCCGACGCCGAACCCCCACGGCGCGCCCAAGGTGTTCCTCGCCGCGGTCGGGCAGATGATGACCGAGGTCGCGGGTGAGGTCGCCGACGGCATCATCATCCACGGCTTCACCACCGAGCGTTACGTCAAGGAGGTGACGATGCCGGCGGTCGAGCGGGGATTGGCCGCCGCGGGTCGTGACCGGTCGTCGTTCCAGGTGTCGGGCCCGTTGTTCGTCGTCACGGGCACGACCGACGAGGAGATCGCGGCGGCCGCCACCGGCGTGAGGCAGCAGATCGCGTTCTACGGTTCGACGCCGGCGTACCGCGGCGTGCTCGAGCTCCACGGTTGGGGTGATCTGCAGACCGAGCTCAACGCGCTCTCCAAACAGGGCAAGTGGGTGGAGATGGGCGAGATGATCGACGACGAGATGCTGAACACGTTCGCAGTCGTCGCCGGTCCCGACGGTGTCGGGGCCGAGCTCAAGCGCCGCTACGGCGGCGTCGTCGACCGGTGCTCGTTCTACGCGCCGTACCGCTCGGATCCCGCGCAATGGGCGCGCGTGATCGAAGACCTCAGGTCGGCCTAGCTGCCCGCTGCGGGACCGGCGAACGTCACGATCGACGCGGCGCACGCGTCGGGATCCTGTTGTGGCCCGAAGTGCCCGAGTCGGGCCATGGCCTCGACGCGGCCCCCGGGGATACGACTCGCGATCTGCCGCGCGAGCGGCGGGCCGACGTCGGTCGAGGTCTCGCCGCACACCACGAGCACCTCGGAACCGATGTCGCCGAGGCGCGCCCACGCGCCGTGATTCGGCCCCATCGTGTACACGCGCGCCTCGACCTCGGGCCGGCACTTCAGCTCGAGCATGCCGTCGCCGCGGTCGCGCAACCCGTAGTCGACGTACGCGCGCAGCGATGCCTCGGTCATGACGTCGAGCGGGGGCTTCGAGGCGTACGCGGCGAAGGCCTCGTCGGTCGAGTGCCACTCGTTGCGCCGCTTGCGCGCGGCACGCGCCAAGAAGAAGTCCTCTTGCGGTGGGAGTGGCTCGCCCGAGGCGAAGATGATCGGTTCGTACGCCCAGATGCGCACGAACGTGCCGGGTCGTTTCTGTTCACCGAGGATCAGGGCCGCACCGCCCTTTGAATGGCCGCACGCGACGAGCGTGGGATCGCCGGCGACGCCGAGGTGCTCGGCGACCGCGAGCGCGTCGTCGGCGAACCCGTGCCACGAGTAGTCGACATCGGGTGCGTCGCTGTCGCCGTGACCGCGGAAGTCGAACGACCACACGTGGTAGCCGGCGGCGACGAGGCGCTCGGCGATCGGCGCCCAGACCCGACCGTGGAAACCGGTCGGGTGGGCGAGCAATGCCGGCGCGCCGGCTCCCGCCCCAATCGTGCACGACGAGACGGATGCCGTCCGCGTCGAAACCGTGCGACTCCGGCGAGGCGCTCACGCGGTCAGTCCGTCGTGGGCCGGGCTGTCGCGGGCCGAGCTGTCACGGAGTCGCCTGCTGCTCGGCCGCGTGATCGGCGATGGCCTTCATGATCGCGTTGGCCGCACGGTTGACGAACTCGCCGCCGCTGCCGGTTACCCATTCGCACGATGCTTGCGGTCGTTCGAGCTGCCCGGTGAAGTGCGGCATGACGTACTGCGCGAACAATTCGAAGCTGCGCCGGGTCGCGGCCGGGCTCGCCCAGTCGTGCCCGAAGATCAAGAAGGTCCCGAACCCGCCGGATTCGTTCACGAGCGACTGGATCTTGGCGATCGCGTCGTCGGGCGTGCCGATGACGGCGAAGCCGTCCTCGTCGACGTTGGCGATGATCTCCTCGGCCGTCTCGCCGCGTGTCGGTCCGGCGGGCAGCACGTGGGTGAAGTACTTCGAGAACGGCACGATCCCGTACGCAACGTCGGCCCGCGCCTGCTCTTTCGTCTCGGCCAGGTGCATCGGGCCGACGAGTCGCCATTGCGACCGATCGGCTGCGTGGCCGTATTGCGCGGCGACCTCGTTCCACGTCTGCCAGTGGGTACCGATCGCGTCGAAGCCCTGCTTCGTGGTGGCGGCGATCGACAACAAGCCGGTTCCGTACTTGCCCGCGGCCTTGGCCCCGGTCGGAGAGATCGATGCCGCGACGGCAACCTCGATGTTCGGTTCGCTGTACGGCTTCAACTGCAGGCGCGCGTCCTGCAGTGTGAACCAGTCGGTCTGCTTGGTGACCGTCTCGCCCCGCAGCAACGCCATGATCGCGTCGAGGGCCTCGTCCATGCGCGGCCGCTGCGTGTCGGCCGGTATGCCCAGCATGTGCGCGTCGGAGGTCAGTTGCCCGGGACCGCACCCGAGCATGGCGCGGCCGCGCGTCAGGTGGTCGAGCAGGACGAAGCGATCGGCGAGCATCAGGGGCTGGTGGTAGGGGAGCGAGTTCACCCCGCTGCCCAGGCGGATGTACTTCGTGCGCGCGGCCGCGGCTGCGATGAACACCTCGGGGGACGAGATGATCTCGTAGCCGCCGGAGTGGTGTTCGCCGATCCACACCTCGTGGAAGCCGAGCCGATCGAGGTGCTCGATCAGGTCGAGGTCGCGTTCGAGCGCAAGCGTCGGATTCTGTCCGGTCGGGTGAAATGGGGCCATGAAGAGTCCGAAGCGCATAGCTCCATTCGACCCCCCGCTTGACCGCGCGGTCAACTTGTCGCGCTCGGCGTTCCCGGGGCGCGGCTGGCATGCTCACGCTCGAAGGCCGGCACGCTCACGCTTGAAGGGAGGCGCAGATGGACGACGAGCGCGCACGCCTCGACGGACGCGCGCGCAGCCGTCGTCGCCGGGCGCGGGCGCTGTCGTGGGCGGCGGCGGCCACGGTCGTGGTCGCCGTGGCGCTGGTCGCGGTGGAGTGGGCGACGTCGTCGGATACGGCGAAGGTCGACTCCCCGTCGTCGAACACCGGGTCGACCGCGGCCCGGGCCCACGTGCTCGTCACGTTCGACGACCACGGCGTGCACGCGTCGCCGTCGTCGGCGCCGGCCGGGATCATCGAGTTCGGGTTTGCCGATCACCGCACCGACCCATCCGGTTCCGAGACGCTGCTCTACTACGAGGTGCAACCGAACCTGGGCGGCGACTTGATCACCGGGGTGGGCGGCCAGGTGCGGGTGCTGCTGTGCCCGCACCAGTGGTTCCTCGTCGTGCGTGTCGACGGCGCGGTCAAAGGGCGCATCCCGTTCGACGTCTCGGGCACATCGCCCGATTGCACGACACCGATCACCTGACGCGACGCCGATCGCTTGGTACGACTACGGAAGTTGCGTCTCGATCCACGACTCGAGTGCGGGCCCACTCTCGTAGCTCGTGATCAACGCGTAACGCGGCTCGGCGCCGTTGTGCACCACGACGTGCCACAGTCGCTGCGTGTCGACGACGAAGCGCGCGCCCTTGTGCAGCGGCAGACGTGCTTCGGTGGCCGGATCGGGCAGGCCGTCCGGGCCGCAGTCCATCAAGAGCATGTAGCTGTCGGGGTTGTCGGTGAGCTCCAACCACGTGCGTACGACCCAACCGTCCGCCGGCGGATTGAATCGGTTGTTGTCGTCGCGGTGAAAGCTCCGGAACGCGAGATCGTGGTCTTGGGGTTCGAGCTTGATCGTCCGGACGCGCCCGAAGTCGGCGCCGACGCTCTCGACATAGTCCTTGATGGTCGGGCACTGCGCGGCGTTGCTCGTGAACTGCGCGCCCTTGTCGGGGCGCTCGTCGCCCGCGTTCCAAAAGCCCCGGCAATCGAGCTCGCCGTCGGCGGTGGCGATCGGCGCGAAGTTCGTGTCACCGCCGCTCTTCCAGTCCATGTACTCGAGGTCGAGGTACTCGGCCGTGGGCACCTCGTACCCGAGGTCGGTGAGCTGCACGAACCCGCGGGCTGCGAGCACCCTCAGTCGAGGGTGCGGCGTGTCCAGCGGTATCGCGCACGACCAGTGGTCGGTGTTCGGCCAAAACGTCGTCGCCATGCGCAGGAGTCTACGGCCCGCCGTATGCGCATCACGGGCGCAAACCATGGGCCGTTGGTCCCTTTTTGAGGATCCGGCCCGCGAGTTCGCGCGAACTCGCAGAGCAGCGGGCGGGTGTCGCGCGGGTCGATGATCTCCTCGACGAGGAACGCCTCTGCGGTCTTGAAGGGCGACTGCCGGGACGCGAGCCGCTGTTCGATCTCGGCTCGCAGCGCGTCCGGATCCTCCGCCGCTTCCAGTTGAGCCTTGTACGCGGCCTCGATGCCGCCCTCCAGGGGAAGGCTGCCCCAGTTCCCCGACGGCCACGCGAACCGGTACGAGAGTTTCGACGCGTCCTGGTGCGCGGCGCCCGCGACGCCGTACACCTTGCGCACGATCACCGAGCACCAGGGAGTCGTCGCTTGATAGATAGCGGCGAGAGCACGTGCTCCGTACCGGATGGTCGCGGCCTTCTCGGCGTCGGTCCCGATGACGAAGCCCGGATTGTCGACGAAGTGCACGACGGGAAGGTGGAAGGTCTCGGCGAGGTCGACGAACCTCGTCACCTTCTCCGATGCCGACGCGGTCCAGCCGCCGCCGTAGAAGTACGGGTCGTTGGCGAGCACCGCGACGGGCAGCCCGTCGAGGCGCGCGAGACCCGTGACCGCGCTGCGCCCGTTGAGGCGGCCGATCTCGAACCACGAGCCGAGATCGACGACGGATTCGATGATGCCGCGCACCTTGTAGACCTTGCGCCGATCGCGCGGGATCACGTGCAGCAAGGACTCGTCGCGCCGCTGCGGATCGTCGTCGGCGTCAGCGTGGCGCGGCGGGAGGTCGTCGACAGAGGAGGGCAGGTACGAGAGGAACCGGCGGACGCGCGCGAAGGCCTCGGCCTCGGTCGCGACCTCGTCGTCGACCGCGCCGTTGCGCGTGTGGATGGAGCTTCCGCCCAGCGTCTCCTTGTCCACGTCCTCGCCGAGGCGCGCGACCACGGGCGGGCCCGCGACGAACAACTGCGAAGTCCCCTTCACCATCACGCTGTAGTGACTGGTAACGACGCGCGCGGCCCCGAGCCCCGCGACCGAACCGAGACAACACGACACGACCGGCACCGTCGCCAGGTTCGCGACGACGTGCTCCCAGCCGGGGTTGAACGGCACGAACGATCGCCGTTCCGTGTCGAGCGACTTCACCGATCCGCCGCCGCCCGAGCCGTCGACCAGGCGGACGATCGGCAGGCGCAGATCGTGGGCCATCCGTTCGGCATGCACCTGCTTTTGGAAGATGGACGCGTCCGCGGCGCCGCCCCGAACCGTGAAGTCGTCGCCGCCGATCACCACCGGACGCCCGTCGATGCGACCGCGACCCATCACGAAGTTGGCGGGCATGACGTCGGCCAGTGTGCCGTCGTCGGCGTAGGTTGCTCGGCCGGTCAGCGCGCCGATCTCGTGGAAGGTGCCGGCATCGAGCGAGCGCGTCGATCCGTTCCCGCACCGTCAGCTTGCCCTGAGCATGGTGGCGTTCGACCTTCTCGGCGCCGCCGAGACGCCGTGCCAGCTCCGTTCGGCGTGCGAGCTCCTCGATCTCCGGCTCCCAGCCCACGCGCTCTCCCCCCGGAGCTCGCTGGTTCACAACGTCGGCTCGGTTGCAGGGGCCGGCTGGGTCACAGGGGGAGGTTGCCGGTCGCGGCCGACGTGCTGGCGTGATCGCGGTACGCGGAGATCGCGCGCTCGGCCGTGCGCATGAGGTGGATCTCGTCGGCGCCGTCGGCGAACCGAGCCCAGCGGGCGTGCAGGAACATGTCGGCGAGCGGTGTGTCCTTGGAATAGCCGAGCGCGCCGTGCACCTGGATCGCGCGGTCGATGATCCGGTTGAGCGCGTTGGCGACGAAGTGCTTCGTCATCGACACCTCGCTCTTGAAGTCTTCCTTGCGATCGATCTTGTACGCGGAGTGCAGCACCATCAGCTTGCACTGGTAGAGCTCGATCGTCGACTCCGCGATCATCCACTGGATGCCCTGCTTCTCGGCGAGCAGCGAGCCGTGCGAGTACCGGTTGAGTGAACGGTCGACCATCATGTCGAGCGCGGTCTCGGCCTGCGCGATCCAACGCATGCAGTGCGCGAGCCGAGCCGGGCCGAGCCGGTACTGGCCGAGCAGGTGCCCTTGGCCGCGGCCGCCGAGCATTTGGTCCTTGTGCACGCGGAGATCCTCGATGCGGATCTCGGAGTGTCCGCCGGGACCGTGCATCGTCTCGACCTCGCGCACCTCGGTCCAGCCGTCAGAGGGGAGGTCGACGATGAACGCGCTGTTCGCGGCCTGCGGGAATGTCGGGTTCCTGTTCTGTGCGCGCGATCAGGATCGCGAACCGGGCGCGGTGCGCGTTGCTGATGAACCACTTGTGCCCGGTGATGACCCACTCGTCGCCGTCGGGATATGCCCACGTCTTGATCAGCGTCGGGTCGGAACCGGCGACCTCGGGCTCGGTCATCGCGAAGCACGACGCCGATCGACCGTCGCACAGTGGCTTCAGGTACTTCTGCTTTTGTTCGTCGGTGCCCCAGTGCAAGAGCGTGTGCATGTTGCCTTCGTCGGGCGCCTGCGCGTTGATCGCGAACGGCCCGAAGCTCGTACGGGCGGCTTCGGCCTGAACCATCGCGAGCTCGACGTGACCGAGGCCCATTCCGCCCCACTCCTTGGGCATGTGCGGCAGCCACAAGCCCCGTTCCTGCGCGGCGGTGCGCATCTCGACGATGCCGGCGATGAGCTGGTCGCGGTCGTTGCGGTCCCAGCGCTGCTCGATGGGCCGCACCACCTCGTCGACGAGCGACCGGACGCGGTCGCGAATCTCTTCGAGCTCGGGCGAAAGGCTGAAGTCGATGGCCATGCGAGCAGTGTCGTGCGCTCTTGACCAGCCGGTCAAGACGTGTTGCGGGGTGCCAGTGTGGCGCGTCCCGAACGCTGGTTAGTCTCGCCCACGTGCGCGCCGCCGTTGCCCGTCGTGGGGTCCTCGTCGTCGACGACGTTGCCGACCCGGTCCCCGGTCCGGGCGACGTCGTCGTCGCGGTGAAGGCGTGCGGGATCTGTGGATCCGATCTGCACGCGCTCCATCACGCCGACGAGCTGGTTGCGATCGCCCGGGAGATGGAAGCGCCGCTGAGCTTCGACCCGGCCCGCGACTACATCATGGGCCACGAGTTCACCGCGGAGGTGCTCGAGCTCGGCCCGCAGACCGACGGTGCTCCCGTGCAGGTGGGCGATCTGGTCACATCGCTGCCGATCGCGCTCACGCCCGACGGGATGGAACCGGTGGGCGCGTACTCGAACGTCTACAACGGCGCCTACGCGGAGCGCATGCGCTTGAGCGCGGCGTTGTGCATGAAGGTCCCGAACGGGCTCGACCATCGCCGCGCCGCGTTGACGGAGCCGATGTCGGTCGGCCGCCACGCGGTCGCACGCGCGGGCGTCACGCCGGGCGAGGCGGCGGTGGTGCTCGGCGCCGGGCCCGTCGGGCTCGCGGTCGTGGCCGAGTTGCGCCGGATCGGGGTGGAGACCGTCATCGCCTCCGACTTCTCGCCGCGCCGACGCGCCGTCGCGCTCGCGATGGGCGCGAGCGTCGCGGTCGATCCCGCCCGGGACGACCCGATGGATGCGTGGGCCGCCGCCGACGGCAAGCGGGTTCCCGTCGTGTTCGACGCGATCGGTGTCCCCGGTTCATTGGACGCCGTCATCGCGGCGGCGCCGCTGATGGGGCGCGTCTGCATCGTCGGCTCGTGCATGCAGGCCGATGCGGTCCGCCCGCTCGTCGCGCAGACGAAGCAGCTCACGGTCGTCTTCTCGTTCGCGTACGACCCGTTCGAGTTCGGCGACACGTTGCGCGCAATCGCCGAGGGCGAGATCGACGTGGCGCCGATGATCACCGGTACATGTGGTGTCGAAGGAGTCCCCGCCGCGTTCGACGCGCTCGGGAACCCGGAAGAACACGTGAAGATCCTCGTCGAGCCCGGCGGCCCGGCGGCACCGACGCCCCTGTAGCGGCGTCGCGCTACGCCTCGATCTTCTTCTTCAGCTCGACGACCGATGCCTCGTAGACGGGGAGGAAGAGCCCGAGGAGATCGTCGGGCACGACATCGACGGCCCACGTGACGTGGGCGCCGTCGCCTTCGGGTTCCACGGTGATCGTCGCGAGATGCGACTCGAGATTCCCCATCGGTGACTCCACGACGGCGTACGAGATGCTCCGCGCGGTGTCATCGAGATCGCGCAGCTGCTCTTTCACCTCGATACCCATCGTCGCGATTGTGCGCACGTCGCCGTCGACCACGCAGCTCTCCACGCCCGGCATCCACGTTTCCAGTCCGCCGAACTCGCGTACCAGTCTCCAGACTTCGTCGGGGCTGCGTTCGATCGAGACTTCTGCTCTTCCGTCGGCCATGGCGACATCATTGCATGTCGACGCGACTACGTGTCCGGGGTGGCGAGCGCCGCGCCCGGGGCCGTGAGCGCACCGCGTCGCCAGCGGTCGGGGGTGCCGAGGAGCGCGCGGGGATAGTCCTCCCACATCCACCGCGCGAAGTTGCGCCGCGTCCAGGGCGTGAGGTCGGCGGCGCGGATCGCGGCGCGGGCCCCGAGCGGCCGGCGCAGGACCCGCTGCAGCAACCGTGCGAAACGGAGGTCACGGCCGAGGGTCCTGTGCACGGAGCGCCGGTAGTCGGTCCCGGTGGCGATCGCCTCCGCGGCGAGCATGCCGGTCTCGATCGCTTGGGCGATCCCCTCACCCGTCATGGGGTCGACCACCCCGGCTGCGTCTCCGGCGAACAGCACGCGGCCGCGCACGAGGCGTTCCGGACCGTAACGCGCCGGGATCGGCCACGCGCGAACGGGCTCGGCCGGCCGCGCGTGTGCACCGAGCACGTCGCGCAGAACCGGGCGTGCGAGGAGATCGGGCCACAGATCCTTGAGCTCGCGACCGCTGCGACCGTCGCGCCGCAGCACCCCGTAGCCGACGTTGGCGCGGCCGCCGGGCAGCGGGAACACCCATGCGTAGCCGGGAAGGAGATCGCGCTCGAACACGACCCAGAGTCGGTCGGTGTCGACGCCGTCGAAGTACTGCCGTACGGCGTGCCACTCGCCGAGATCGCGCGGCGCATACGGGTCGAGTGCCCGGCGGACCGTCGACCAGTGCCCGTCGGCCGCGATCACGTGGGCCGCGTCCAGCACGGAACCGTCGGCGAGTGTCAGCTGGACCGCGCGGGCGTCCTGCTTCACCTCTTCGATCGCGCAACCTTCACGGATGTCGACGCCGCGCCGGCGGGCCACGGCAACCAGCGCCGCGTCGAGCCGGCGCCGGCTCACCACGGCTGCGTGCGCACCGTTGGCGGGGAGGGGGAGGTGGGCGCGGCGGCTGCTGGGGGAGACGAGCACCGTCTCCCGAACGAACATCGGCTCCGCGCCCGCGAGATCGGCCGCCGATAGGCCCAACTGTTCGAGTAGCCGCAACGCGTTGGCCGTCAGCCCGTCGCCGCAGGTCTTGTCGCGGGGGAAGTGCGCCTTGTCGACGCACACGACGCGCAGGCCCCGAGCCGTTGCGGTGATGGCCGCCGCGGCTCCTGCGGGTCCGGCGCCCACCACGACGACGTCGACGTACTCGACCACGGGGTCGACGGTACCGGCTCCCGAGGGATTCAGCGCACTTCGGCTCGGGCGAACACGGCCCCGGATCCCGCGACGATCAGGACGAGCCATATGACGACGAGCGTGGTCCCGCTCCGAACGGCATCTTCTTCGGGTCGAGGAGGAACAGGAGGGGATACTGAACGAAGAACGCGGTCGAGCAGGAGAGCGACGCGCCGGGCGCCGATGCCGCGCGTCCGGCCGAGGAGCTCGAGGTTCCGGCGGCCGGTGAAGGCAGGGAAGAACGGCGGCTGCTCGACCAGCGCGCCGACGCGGTCGATGGTCGACGCGAGCCCGCGCGGGACGTCGGCGCCGAGCAGCCGGATGCGACCGACGGCCCCTTGCAAGAGACCGACCGCCGCCCGGATGGCGGTCGTCCTTGCCCGCACGTCCTCGAATTCGATCGGCGCGGTCAACCGGTCTCCCGTCGCCGGCCCGGTTCCCGTTCCGCCCGGCTCACGGCCGCCCCGGCCGCGGGAAGATGTTGCACGTTTCGACGTCGCGGCGGGGGGATTGGCAGAATCGTGGTTCCCCGGACCGGCGCCGCGCGCCGATTCGCGCCCAGGAATAGGAGTCGCATGAACGTCGCCGTCTGCGTCAAGCAGATTCCCGACCCGGCTGTGCCGGGCTCGTTGTCGGCCGACCACACGCTCGAGCGCAGTGGCAAGCTCATCCTCGACGAATCCGACAGCTACGGCGTCGAGATGGCGCTGCAGCTCGTCGACGCGGCCGGCGGCGGTGAGGTCACCCTCATCTCGATGGCGCCGAACGACGAGGTGTCCGGACTGCGCACCGCGCTCGCGATGGGCGCGGCGAAGGCGATCCTCGTGTCCGATCCCGCGCTCGCCGGGTCCGACGCACTGTCGACCGCCAAGGTGCTCGCCAAGAGCATCGAGCGCGCCGGCGCCATCGACCTCGTGCTCACCGCGACCGAATCCTCCGACGGATACACCGGCACCGTGCCGGCGCAGGTCGCCGAGCTACTCGGCTGGCCCGCGCTGACGTTCTCGAAGCACGTCGAGATCGCCGACGGCAAGGTCAAGGTGCAGCGCCAGACCGAGGCCGGATACGACGAGGTCGAGGCTTCGCTGCCCGCGATCGTCAGCGTCACCGCCGGTGTGGTCGAGCCGCGCTACCCCTCGTTCAAGGGGATCATGGCGGCGAAGAACAAGCCGGTCGACAAGGTGACCGCCGCCGACCTCGGCCTCGACGCTTCGCAGGTCGGATGGGCCGGCGCCCGCCAGGAGATCACCAACGTCGAGCAGGCACCCGCGCGCCAAGCGGGCGAGAAGTTCGAAGACGACGGCACGGGCGCGGAGAAGGTCGTCGCGTTCCTCGAGCAGTTGAAGGTGGTCTGACGTGAAGGTCTGGGTGTTTGCCGAGGCGGTGGACGACAAGGTCACGACCGCGACGCTCGAACTGCTGACGAAGGCCCGTGAGATCGGCTCGGAGGTCGAGGCGATCTACTCCGGGAGTGCCGACACGGCCGCGATCGCGGCGGCCGTCGGTGCCTACGGCGCGACCAAGCTGCACGCGATCGAAGCCGGCGACGGCTTGCCCGGGCAGGTCGCGGCCGCCGCGATCGCGGCGATCGCCGGTTCCGAGAATCCCGACGTGATCCTGTTCGCGCAGACGTACGACGGTCGCGACGCGATCGCACGCCTGTCGGTCAAGCTCGACAAGCCGGTGCTGACCAACGGCATGTCGCTGTCGGTCGACGGTGGCACGCTCGTGTTCGGCACCGCCATCTTCGGCGGGGTAACCCTCGTCGACGTGAAGCTGACCACCGACGGTCCCGCTCTGATCGCGATCCGCCCGAAGTCGTTCGCGGCCGAGGAATCCGGTGGCGGTGCCGCTGCGGTCTCGACCGTCGCCCCGGCCGACGCCGGCCGCGCCGCCGAGGCCAAGGTGCTCGCGCGTCACGTCGAGGAGCAGCAGGGACCCGAAGCTCGAGGAGGCGGCGGTCGTCGTCTCGGGCGGCCGCGGCATCGGCGCAGCCGAGAACTACGCGCCGCTCGTCGAGGAGCTGGCCAAGCTGCTCAAGGGTGCGTGGGGTGCGTCGCGTGCGATCGTCGACGCCGGTTGGGTGCCGTACGCGCTGCAGGTCGGCCAGACCGGCAAGACCGTGAAGCCGAAGCTCTACATCGCGCTCGGCATCTCCGGCGCCACGCAGCACCTCGTCGGCATGAAGAACAGCGACAACATCCTCGCGGTGAACAAGGACGGCGAAGCACCGATCTTCTCGGTCGCCGACCTCGGCATCGTGGGCGACGTGCACAAGGTCGTGCCCGCGCTCATCGAGTTGATCAAGGCCAAGCAGTAGGGGCCCACACCTCGCCCTCGAGGCGAGTGGTCGGATCGGTCGCGGCGCGCAGCGCCGCGACCGTTTCGCGTTCGTCCCACAACACTCGCGCCGATACCACCGCGTCGCGTTCGTGCTCGTTCTCGAACGGACCTGTGTCGTGGTGCGGCGCGTACCGGCGTAGCGCGGCGGGGTAGATCTCGAACGCGGTGCGCTCACCGGGCGCGTCGAACGGCCAGATCGAGACACCCGCGGCTCGGAGCTGCGCGAGCAGCGGCATGCCCCGCACGGAACCCGCGCCGACCTGGCCGTTGCCGACGAGCTGGAACACCGACTTGGCCGAGGGGTAGCGCTGCTCGCAACGGCGGAAGCGTCGATCACGCGGCACCGCGCAACGGTCTCGCCAAAAGGGGGGCGAGGGTGCGAGCCACTCCTCGCCGGCGCCGGCCGCGAGCGCCCATACGTCGTCGATCGTGGTGCAGCCGCGTTCGCGTGCGAACCATTCCGGGAGGCCGAACGAGAAGTCGAAGCCCGCAATCAGCGGCGGCGGGAACGCGTGCACGTAGGCCACCGCCGCCTCGCGCGTCCGCAGGGCGCGGCTCTCGACCACGCGGCCGTGCTGCACCACGGCGAGCCAGATCCCGCTCTTCGCGGTGGGCATCTTGGCCCCCGACCAGTCGACAGCAATTACCGTCGGCTCCGTCACACCGAGAAGGTACCGTTCGGTCATGGCCGGCGACGTCGTGTTGGAAGCTCGCGGTCTCGTCAAGGACTATCGCCGTAACCGTGCCGTCGACGGGGTGGATCTCGTCGTACGCGCGGGTGAGCGCGTCGCGCTCCTCGGACCCAACGGAGCGGGGAAGACCACCACCTTGTTCATGATCCTCGGCGTCGTCTCGCCCGATCTCGGCGCGGTGAGCATCTGCGGTTTCGACCTCGCGCACCGGCGCAGCCGCGCGGCGGAGTGCGTGGGCTTCGCCGCGGGATACCTCCCGTTGACCGAACGCATGCGCGTCCGCGAGTACCTCCGGCTCTACGGGCAGCTCTACGGCATCGCCGATCCGGATCCCCTCATCGCCGCCGGGCTCGAGCGGTTCCGCGTCGCCGATCTTGCCGGCGCGATGGGTACCGAGCTGTCGTCGGGCCAGCGAACCCTGATCGGTATCGTCCGCGCCACGCTCCACCGGCCCCGGCTGCTCGTTCTCGACGAGCCCACTGCGTCACTCGACCCGGACGTCGCGCAGCGTGTGCGCGCGGGTCTGCTCGAGCTCTGCGATCGTGACGGCACGGCGCTCTTGATGACGAGCCACGACATGAGCGACGTCGAGCAGGTGTGCGAGCGCGTTGTGTTCTTGTCGCACGGCCGGATCGTCGCCGACGGCCCGCCCGGGACCGTTGCGTCGGCGTACGGGCGCGGCGACCTCGCCGGCGTGTTCCTCCACATCGCCGCCGGGCACGACCCGCACGGCTCTCAGCAGAGCGACCACCCGTGAGCCGGGTCGCGCCCGCGAGGGTCATGACCGAGCGCTCGAAGTCGTGGCTGCGGATGCGCGCCATCGCTCGTCGCCATGCCTACGTGCTGGTGCGCAGCCCGCACCGCTTGTTCGACGTCTCGCTGTGGCCGCTCGTCGACGTCTTGCTCTTCGGTTCGCTCGCCGCGTTCGTCGGCACGTCGGGCTCGACCCCGGCCGCCAAGGCCTCCGGCTACCTCTTGGCCGGGATCGTGCTCTGGCACGTCATCTACCAGTCGCAGATCGCGATGAGCACGGGACTCCTCGAAGAGACGTGGACCCGCAACCTCTTGAACCTGATGGTCACGCCCTTGCGCGAGGTCGAGTATCTCGGCGGAGTGGCCCTGTTCGGCATGGTGAAGCTCGTCATCGGTGTCGGCGTGATGGTGCTCGGTGCGCTCGCGTTCTTCTCGTTCCACACGTGGTCACTCGGGTTCGGGTTGGTCCCGATCGTCGCGGTACTGCTGGTCGTGGGTTGGGCGATCTCGCTCTTCGTCATGGGCCTCGTGCTGCGATTCGGCACGGGCGCGGAAGCGCTCGCGTGGGGAGTGATGTTCGTGTTGTTGCCGCTGTCCGGTGTCTTCTACCCGACCAGGGCACTGCCCGGACTGATGCAGCCGCTGGCGCTCGCGCTTCCGACCACGCACGCGTTCACTGCGCTGCGGTCTCTCGTCGACCATCGCGGCACCGACTGGGTGCAGCTCTCGATCGCGGCCGCGGGTTCGTTGTTGATGCTGGGCCTAGCTATGTGGTTCCTGGTCGCGATGCTGCGCACGTTCCGCAAGCGCGGGTACATCACGCGTTACGCGTGAGAGCAGGCGAATATCGAAACCTGCCCCGGCAGACAAATGAGTGCGAGACTCGACCTCATGCACGAGCTCGTCGACGCCGAACGCCTCGGATGGTGGATGGACGGCGAACACCTGGAGGTCGGCGCGCCGATCGAAGTGGAGCGCATCACGACCGGTCATTCCAACGAAGTGTTCCGGGTGACGCGTGGTGAGCGTGTGTTCGTGTTGCGCCGCCCGCCCCGCACGCCGTTGTCGCCGACCGCGCACGACATGGCGCGCGAGTTCCGGTTGCTGCGCGCGTTCTTCGGGAATGCGTCGGTTCCTGTGCCCGAACCGATTGCGTGTTGTGTCGATCCCGCCGTGTTGGGAGTCCCCTTCTATCTCATGGCTCCCGTCGACGGCGTGGTGGTGCGAGAGTGCCTTCCCGCGCCCCTCGCCGGCGCCGAGACTGCGCCGCGCGACTGCGCCTTCGCGCTCGTCGACGCACTCGCCGGCATTCACGCGTTCGACTGGCGCGGCGGGTGGGTTGGCCGACTTCGGGAAGCCGGACGGCTATCTCGAACGTCAGGTTCCACGTTGGTTGGGTCAGCTCGATCGGTACGCGACGAGGCCGCTGCCCGACGTGGACGAAGCGGGACGCTGGCTGCGGGCGAACACGCCACCAATGCAAGCGCCCGCCGTGATCCACGGCGACTACAAGCTCGACAACGTGATGTTCGCGCCGCGCTTGCCGGTCGAGCTCGTGGCCGTCGTCGACTGGGAGCAGTCGACCGTCGGTGATCCGCTCGTCGACCTCGGCTGGATGATCGGCTTGTGGATCGAGCCGGGCGAACGCGCCTCGCTCGCCGGAGCGTCGCCGTTTGCCGACGGGTCCGACGTCCCGGCCCGCGGGGAGCTCGTCGCGCGTTACGCGGGGAAGACGGGTCGCGACGTGTCGGAGCTCGCGTTCTATTGCGTGCTCGGGTTGTTCAAACTCGCGTGCGTGATGGAAGGATCGTTCGCCCGCTTCCGGGCGGGAACGAGCGACGACCCGTACTTCGCCGCGCTCGAGGCCGGGGTGCCGGCGCTCGCACGCCGGGCGCTCGAGTTCGCTGCGGGTGGCGTCTGACGATCGCCGACCGCGACAAGAACTCAGTCGCGGAGGTCGACGATCACGGGCGCGTGATCGGAGGGGCCGGTGCCCTTGCGGGCGTTGCGGTCGATGCCCGCCCACGTCACGCGCTCCGCGACCGGCGCGGTCGCGAGGACGAGGTCGATACGCATGCCGCGGTGTTGGTGGAAGTCGCCGGCCCGGTAGTCCCAGTAGCTGAACAGACCGGTGTCGTTCGGGTAGACGTGGCGGAACGCGTCTTGGAGGCCCCATTCCTCGAGTCGGGCGATCGCTTTGCGTTCGGGCTCGGTCACGTGGGTGGATCCGACGAACCGTTTCGGGTCCCACACGTCGCGGTCTTCGGGGGCGACGTTGAAGTCGCCCGTCACCACGAGGGGGTCTTCGCGTGTGGTGGTCGCGTCCAGCCAGTCGTACAGGCTGGACAACCACTGGAGCTTCCGCTCGTAGAACTCCGACCCGACTTCCCGGCCGTTCGGTACGTAGACACTCACCACCCGCATGCCGCCGCACGTGGCGGCCAGCACGCGCGCGTCGCCGTCGTAGGGGTCGACGTGCGCGTCGCCGAAGCCGTTCGACGGATCCGAGATGCCGACGCGCGACAGGATCGCCACACCATTCCACTGGCCCTGGCCGAAGTGCACCGATTCGTAGCCGAGGCCCGAGAACGTGAGGGCGGGGAAGGCCTTGTCGGCCAGCTTCGTTTCCTGCAGGCACAGGATGTCGACCTCGGCGTACCCCAAGAACTCCTCGACGCGAGGCAGCCGAGCCTTCAGCGAGTTGACGTTCCAGGTCGCGATCCGCATCGGCACGCAGGCTAGGCGGATGGTTCCGGCGGCAGGTAGCCCGGGTTCGCGACGAGGAGCTTCTCCCGCACCGTCGCGCGCACGTGCTCGCGCACCGCGTCGAGCCGGTCGTCGAGCGAACCGTCCCGGATGCCGGCCGCGAGTTCGCGTTCGAGCGTGCGCGCGTCGGCGTCGTGGCCGAGGAGCGCGGCGGCCCGGGACCGTTCCGCCTCGACGAAAGTGGGACCGTCGGTGAGCTCGCGTTCGATCATGCCCAGCGCGTTGACCGCGACGCGGGTGTGGAACTGCACGCGTCCCTCGGTCGCCGCCAGCACGTCGCGCTCGAGGAACTCGCGCACCGCTTGCACGAGCTCGGCGGCGGTCGGCCGGTCCTGGGGCATGGTTCACCAACCTTCGTCGAGTATCCGGAGCAGATCCCATTCGGTCTCCGCGATCCGGCGACCCAAGGTTGCGAGCTCGACCGACCGCACGAGGCCGTTGAGGTGCGTGAACGACTGGCCCATGCAGATGACGCCCCACTTCAGCGTGCCCAACCCGATCCAGAACCGCAGCGCCGATTCGTCGACCGCCCGCCCGCCGGCGGCTTCGTAGGCGGCGAGCAGGTCGGGAACCGCGCCGAAGCCGCCCACCAGCTTGTCGGGCACGCCGAACCGCCACGACTTGACGCACAGCCAGCCGAGGTCCTCGATCGGATCGCCGAGATGAGCGAGCTCCCAATCGAGGACGGCGCGAATGCCCTCGGGCCCGACGATGAAGTTGCCGTTGCGGAAGTCGCCGTGGACGAGCTCGGGCGCAGCCGGCGCGGTCGGCACGCGATCGCCAAGCCAGCGGAGCGCGAGCTCGAAGGCGGGATGGGGTTCACCGAAGGCGTCGATGAGGGCGCGGTACTGGTCGATCTGGTCGGCGCCGCCCTGGACCGCCAGGTGCGGAAGCCGGGCAGGGTCGATGGCGTGGATGCGGGCCGCGATCTCACCGCACTGCGCGGCGAGGCGGGGCCGGATGTCGGCGTACGCGTCGTCGCGCAAGATCTTGCGGGGAATCGTCTCACCCTCGACGCGGTCCATGAGGAACCCGCGGCCGAGGTCGTGTTCGGGGCTCAGCAGGAGGCGCA
Organism: uncultured Actinomycetes bacterium; assembly: GCA_963812205.1. Classification (GTDB taxonomy): domain Bacteria; phylum Actinomycetota; class Acidimicrobiia; order IMCC26256; family PALSA-610; genus PALSA-610. The sequence continues at coordinate 375,904 of CAWEUJ010000005.1, read as the reverse complement.
CTCGGGGGACGGCCACTCCTGCGGCCGCGGCGGCGGCACACAGCCTGTACTCCGTCGAACGGTCGGACTCGCCGCCGTAATCGCCCGGGTCGCGGCGCAGCACCAGTCCGGAGCGGCTCCCGTCGGCCGCGACGAGGTCGAACGACCACGTTTCCCTGGACGCCCCGCCCGAGAGCCGGCGGAGCTGGTCGACCGAACCCGGCCCGCACACGGGGTCGAGCGCGCGAGCGAGCGCCTCGGGATCGGGAGGTCGAGCCACGGACCGGACGCTAGCGAGCGATCCCGCTCCCGCACCGCGCCTCGCAGGATTCTCCGTGACCGAGCACGGGCCGGGTGTCGCCGGTGAGACGAGGTGATGACTCCGCCCTGCGACAACGCATCGTTGCCACCGAGTCGCAGACCCTGCCCGCCGCCCTCCGACCCGATCTGCACACTTTCTCCACAGGCCCGTGAGGACTCGTCCACGGCAGGTCCGTATCCTCTCGGTGTGACCTCGCTTGCGCCAAGAGCGCGAGACGGGCTGGTCCGGACGGTCGCGGTGATCGAGGACGAACAGCCGATTGCCCACGCCGTCGCGGCGCGCCTGCGCAGCGAGGGCTACGCGGTCGAGATCGCGGCCGACGGTCCGAGCGGTGTCAAGCTCTGCGAGCGTATCCAGCCCGACGTCGTCGTGCTCGACCTCATGCTCCCCGGCCTCGACGGTATCGAGGTCTGCAAGCACATCCAACGAGAGCGCCCGGTGCCCGTCCTGATGCTCACGGCTCGCGACGGCGAGAGCGACCTTCTCGTCGGTCTCGCCGTCGGCGCCGACGACTACATGACGAAGCCGTTCAGCATGCGCGAGCTGATCGCCCGCGTCCACGCGTTGCTGCGCCGCTCCGAGCGTTCCGCCGAACCGGCGCTGCCGCCCGTCGTTCGGATCGGCGCCGTCGAGCTCGATGCCACCACGCGGCGCGTCCGCGTCGACGGCGAGCTCGTCCACCTCACGCCGATCGAGTTCGACCTCGTCTACTACCTCGCCGCGCGCCCGGGCCGCGTCTCGACCCGCGAGGAGCTGCTCGCCCAGGTCTGGGGTTACGACGTGCCGTCGGGCGCCCGCACCGTCGATTCGCACATCCGCTCGATCCGCCGCAAGCTCGGACCGGCGATTGTCCGGACCGTGCACGGTGTGGGGTACGCAGTCGAGGAGGCGCACGCATGCGCGTGAAGCGCCCCCGTACCCCGGAGCGCCCGCTCGACCCGCTGCCCACGCTGAAACTCAAGATCAGCGTCATCATCCTCGCCGCGGTCGCCGTCACGGTCGGTGTGTTCTTCGTGGGCCTGAAGGCGGGTCTTTGGCCGTCGGTCGCGGGCGTCGTGTCGGGGTTCGTCGCCCTCGCGGTCGTGTGGGTGCTGGCCCGCGGTCTCACCTCACCGCTTCGGGAGATGGTTGCCGCGACCGAAGCCATGGCGCGCGGCGACTTCTCGGCGCGCGTCACCGCAATCTCGCACGATGAGATCGGCACGCTCGCCGCGCGTTCAACCAGATGGCCGCCGAGCTCGCGGAGACCGATCGCCTGCGCCGCGATCTCGTCGCCAACGTGAGTCACGAGCTGCGCACGCCGATCACCGCGCTGCAAGCCGTCCTCGAGAATCTCGTCGACGGTGTCGGTAAGGCCGACCCCGAGACCCTGCGCACGATGCTCGCCCAGGTCGAGCGGCTCGGCCGTCTCGTGCAGCAGCTGCTCGATCTCTCACGGCTGGAATCGGGCACACTCCCGCTCGACCGCAACCTGTTCGACGTTCGCCCGATGATCGAGCACGCCATCCGCGAGTCGCAGCTCCACGCCACCGACGTGCACTTCGAGATCGAGACCGTGCCGCGCGGCTTCCGCCTCGAGGCCGACGCCGAACGCCTGCACCAGGTGATAGCGAACCTCGTCGAGAACGCCGTCCGCCATTCGCCCCCCAATGGGACGGTGATGGTGCGGGCGATTGCGGCGCCGGACGGTGGCGCCCGTCTCGAGGTGTGCGATGACGGCCCCGGCATCCCCGAAAGCGAAGTCGGCCGCGTGTTCGAGCGCTTCTATCGTGCCGACTCGGCCCGCTCGTCGAGCGACGGCGGCGCAGGTCTCGGGCTCGCGATCGCCCGCTGGATCGTCGAGCTACACGGTGGTGAGATCCGCGTGACTCGCAATGAGCCGCACGGGTGTCGCATGATCGCAACCATCCCCGGCCGCGTCGAGCTCTCGGCGCTGCCTACTCCCGAACTCATCAACTGAAGGACGGTACCGGTGCCTTTGACCTCCATCGATGACGCGCTGCGTCGTATCCGCCGGGGCGAGATGGTGCTCGTGGTCGACGACGAAGACCGCGAGAACGAAGGCGACCTCACGCTCGCCGCCGAGTGGGTGACGCCCGAGGCCATCAACTTCATGATGCGCTGGGCCCGCGGTCTCGTTTGCATGCCCTGCAGCACGGGGCGACTCGAGGAGCTGGAGATCGGTCCGATGGTGCCGGCCGACGTCGCCGGGTGCGACACGGCCTTCACGGTGTCGATCGACCATCGCGAGGCCGGCAGCGGGATCGGCGCCCACGACCGCGCCCTCACGGTTCGCAAGATCCTCGACCCCGCGTCGCGCCCGGATCACTTCGTTCGCCCCGGTCACGTGTTCCCGTTGCGCGCGCGCGAAGACGGCGTGCTCGAGCGGCGTGGTCACACCGAAGCGGCCGTCGACCTCGCGCGGCTCGCCGGGTGCGCACCCGTTGCCGTCATCTGCGAGGTCCTGCACGACGACGGCTCGCCCGCGCGCTTTCCGTATCTCGAGCTGTTCGCGCAGGAGCACCGGATCGCGTTGGTGTCGGTGGCCCAGCTCGTCGAGTATCGCGAGCAGGCCGACGCCACCGCAGGCGCGCGCCGCACGCTTCTGCTCTAGGCGTCGGCTCGTCAAGCGACCCGCTACGAGGTGACCGATTCCTCGGCCGCGCCGACGGGATGCCCGTCGATGATCTGGTCGAGGTACTCCGAAAGCCCGTAGCCCGTCATGGCGTTGCACGACCACTCCGTCATGCCCTCCGAGATCCGCGTGACGAGCTTGTCGCCTTCGGGCGTCTCGCGCCGGTTACGCAGCGGGATGAGGTTGAGCACCCGCCCGGTGATCTCGTAGGTGTCGGCTTCGGTCGTGGCCGTGGCGCGTACCTCGGAGTGATACTGGTCGTCGCCGTTCCACACCGTCTCGATCGTGGCGTGCGTGATGTGCTCGTACACGCCGTCGCGCAAGACGATGCCACCGTAGCGGCGACCACCGTCGCGCGACGCGATGATCGAGACGACGAAACCGAAGTCGGCACCGAAGTTGGCGGTGAGCCAGCGGTACCACCACGGTGCCTGCCAAAAGCGCGGTCCCCACGAGTGATCACGAAGCCCGTATCCGTTGACGGCCCATTCTTCGTCGCCGACGCGGATCGTTCCGGTCACCGCCATGTGCTGTTCGTAGTGGCCGCGGGCGAACCCACCGGAATGATCTTCGGACAAAGGAGTGCCGTCGTCGTTCACGGGTTCCCCGCCGTACATGGGGGAGACGCCTCGATGCGTGAGCTCCACCTGAGCTTCGACCCACGGGTTCTCCGTGAATGCCTTGCGCGGGTTCGCCATCTGCAGCGGCTCGGTAAGCATCGCGAGCTTGCCGTCGTAGGTTGTGCGGAGCTCCTCGAACGGTGTGACGACCTCGAAGCGCGTCCCGCCCGCGTCGAACGCGTCGTTGTCGGAGATCTTCGGTCGGTTGTAGGTGAAGGCGACGCGACCGTCGGGGAGGTACAGGCACGTCGTGAGCTCGGCGTAGCCCTCGTTGGCCCGGTTCCCGAGGCGCAGGAACCCGCCGATTCGCTCGGCGGGGTCGTAGACGTTGAAGTACATCGACTCGTTGAAGTTCGATGCCTCCTCCAGCGGGTGCATGTACTCGTCTTGCGGTTCCATCCGAATGCGCATACCCCGTATCTTGACCGGTTGCACCGGCCGGTGCTCTGCTCGCTGTATGAGCCAACCTGAGATCACGGAGATCACCTCGGGGTTGCAGTTCCCGGAGGGGCCGGTCGCGATGCCCGACGGCAGCGTGATCGTCGTGGAGCTGAAGGGGGGCTGCGTCACCCGGGTGCAACCCGACGGCTCCAAATCGCAGGTCGCAGCGCCGGGGGGATCGCCGAACGGGGCCGCCATCGGGCCCGACGGCGCGCTCTACGTCTGCAACAGCGGTGGCTGGACGTTCAGCGAGGTGATCGGGTTGACGATCCCCGACACGGATCTGCCCGCCGATCACAGCGGCGGCCGCATCGAACGCATCGACCTCGACACCGGGGCGGTCCAGGTGCTCTACACGGAGTGTGACGGGAACGCGCTCATCGGGCCGAATGACATCGTGTTCGACGCGTACGGGGGGATGTGGTTCACCGATCACGGCCGGCGCCAGGGACGCGTGCAACACGTCGGCGCGATCTATTACGCGCAACCCGACGGCTCCTCGATCCGCGAGGTCGTGTTCCCGAGCGAGTCGCCGAACGGAATCGGCCTCTCACCCGACGGCACTCGCCTGTACGCGGCCGAGACCCACACCGGGCGCGTGTACGCGTGGAATGTCACGGCTCCGGGCGAGGTCGAGCGGAACGCGATGGGCGCCGCGGGCGCGATGTTGTGCGGGCTCGCCGGAATGCAGCTCTTCGACTCGCTCGGTGTCGACGGCGACGGCAACGTGGTGGTGGCGACACTCGTCACCGGTGCGCTCACCGTGATCTCCCCCGAGGGCGAGGTGCTCGACCAGGTGCTCACCGGAGACCCGATGACGACGAACGTCTGCTGGGGCGGCCCCGACCTGCGCACCGCGTACGTCACGTGCTCGGGCACCGGGCGCCTCGTCTCGGTTCCCTGGCCGCGGCCCGGACTGAAGCTCAACTACTGAAGTCGCCGTTGCGAACGGCGGCGCGCCCGGCTCCGGTATGCGGGCGCGGGATTGCCGCGCGTAGGTTGCAGCCATGGGACCGCTTGCAGGAGTCAAGATCGTCGAGTTGGCCGGAATCGGACCGGGCCCGTTCGCCGGAATGCTGTTGTCCGACATGGGCGCCGACATCATCCGCGTCGACCGCGCCCAGCAGGTCAACCCGGCGCTGTTCGGGAAGCCGAATCTGGAGCCGCTCTACCGTGGGCGTCGCTCGATCGGTGTCGATCTGAAGAATCCGCAGGGCAAGGACCTCGTCCTGCGACTCGTCGAAGGCGCCGACGCGCTGTTCGAGGGCTTTCGGCCGGGCGTGACCGAGCGCCTCGGTCTCGGGCCCGATGCCTGCCTCGCCCGGAACCCGAGGCTCGTGTACGGGCGCATGACCGGTTGGGGCCAAGACGGCCCGATGGCCCAGGCCGCGGGTCACGACATCAACTACATCGCGCTCGCGGGTGCGCTCGCGCACTTCGGGCGCGCCGGCGGTAAGCCCACGCCGCCGATCAACCTCGTCGGCGACTTCGGTGGTGGCGGCATGTTCATGGCGTTCGGTCTCGTGTGCGGCATCCTCGAAGCGCAGCGATCGGGCAAGGGTCAGGTCATCGACGTGGCGATGGTCGACGGCACCGCCACGCTCATGTCGATGATGTGGGGCCTCAAGCAGATCGGTGCGTGGAAGGAGGAGCACGGCACGAACGTGCTCGACACGGGCGCACCGTTCTACGACACCTACGAGACCAAGGACGGCAAGTACATCGCGCTCGGATCGCTCGAGCCCCAGTTCTACGCGGAGCTCTTGAGCCGGCTGGGGCTCGACTCCGCCGACCTGCCGGCCCAGATGGACGCGAGCGGGTGGCCCGACCTCGAGGCGCGCTTCACCGAGTTGTTCAAGACGAAGACGCGCGCCGAGTGGGACGAGGTGTTGCTGGGCACTGACGCCTGCTACGCACCGGTGCTCACCATGAGCGAAGCGACGAACGAAGCGCACATGAAGGCGCGCAACACGATCATCGAGATCGACGGCGTCGCGCAGCCAGCGCCCGCGCCCCGTTTCTCGCGTACGGCGGGCGAGGTGCAGCGCTCGGCGCCCTGGCCGGGACAGCACACCGACGAGGCGCTGGCCGACTGGGGAATCGACGGCACCGAGGTGGCGAAGCTACGGGAGACCGGCGCCGTCGCATAGCGCGCGTACGGGCGTGAGCCGGGCTTCGAGCGCGTCGAGGTCGGGTGCGGTCACCGTGACGTGCCCGAGCTTGCGGCCGGGTCTCGGCGACTTGGCATAGTCGTGCAGGTGTGCGCCGGGCACGCGAAGCACTGCGGCGCGGTCGGGCATGGCCCCGATGCAGTTCACCATCGCGCTCGGACCGCGTGCCTCGGTCGAGCCGAGGGGGAGACCGACGATGGCGCGAACATGGTTCTCGAACTGGCTCGTCTCCGCGCCTTCGATCGTCCAGTGCCCCGAGTTGTGGACTCGCGGTGCGATCTCGTTCGCGTAGAGCTCGCCGCCGACGTCGAACAGTTCGACGCAGCACACCCCGACGTAGTCGAGATCGGTGAGCAAGGGACGGATAGCGGCCTCGGCCCGGTGCTGTAGCGCATCGTCGAGGCCCGGCGCGGGCGCGCGCGTGAGCCGCAGGATGCCGTCGCGGTGGTGGTTCTCGACGGCCGGCCAGCACGCGACCTCGCCGTCGCGGTCGCGCACGGCCAGGATCGAGAGCTCGCGATCGAATTGCACGAACCCTTCCAGGATGCACGCGACCCCGCCGAGCTCCGACCAGGCTCGGTCAACATCGGCCGGATCGTGCAGCACCGTCTGGCCCTTGCCGTCGTAGCCGCCACGCCTCGTCTTGAGGACGGCGGGCAACCCGATCGCGTCGACGGCCTCGACAAGATCGGTGGGGGAACCGACCGCCCGGAACGGCGCCGTCGCGATCCCGAGCGCGCGCAAGGCCTCCTTTTCGACGATCCGGTCCTGGGACACGTCGAGAGCCCGCGCGGGCGGGTAGACGGGAGCGATCGACGCGAGCGCCCGCGCCGTCGAAGCGGGAACGCCTTCCCACTCGTAGGTGATGACGTCGGCGCCGGCCGCGGCCCGGCGGGCGGCGTCGACATCGTCGAGTCCACCCACGACGAGGTCACCGACCGCCGCGGCCGGGGCGCCGGCGACGGGGTCGAGGAATGCAAACGTGCAGCCCAACGGTGTACCGGCCAGCCCGAGCATCCAGCCGAGCTGGCCTCCGCCCAACACTGCGACGCGCGCCATGCGCGGCACGCTAGCGACCCCGTTGCGAGCGTTCGGGCTCGGGCCTCAGGCTCGGGGCTCAGGCCTCGAGGGCCAGCGGCACGATGTCGGGGTCGACCAGGGCGGGTTCTTCCAGGCGAAGCGAATCGATCTTGTCGAGTGGGCGCTGCAACGCGCGGTGCCTCGTGGTCATCAGCGCGGTGTACTCCTTCGCCACGCTGTCGAATCGCTGTTGCACCCGGTCGAGCTGGCCCGAGTACTTCTCCCACTGCAGTGAGAACTCCCGGAGCAGTCCGAGGATCTCGTTCGATGTGCGTTCGAGCCGGAAGTTGTCGACCGCTTGGCGCACGACGGCGAGCACCGCGTACAGCGTCAGCGGCGAGCACAACACGATCTTGTGGCGCATGGCGTCGTCGATCGCCTCGCGATCGTTCTCCTGCACGAACGCGTAGACCTGCTCGTTCGGGATGAACAAGAGCAGGCAGTCGACGGTTTCGTCGGCGGCGTCGAGGTAGCCGCGGGTCGTGAGCTCTTTGACCCGGTCGCGGACGTCGCGCAGGAACTGCTCGCGGAAGCGGACGCGCTCGACGTCGTTCGTGGCTTCGAGGTGGCGGACGTAGTTGTCGAGGGGGAACTTCACGTCCATGTGCATGACGAGCCCGTTGGGCAGCAAGAACGTGTAGTCGGGGCGGCCCGCGCCCGCGATCGTTGCCTGCTTGCGGTAGTTCACGCCCTCGAGGAATCCTGCGAGCTGGAGGACGTCCTCGGCCATCCGTTCGCCCCACTGGCCCCGCACCCGGGAGTTGGCGAGCGCTTCTCGGAGTTGCTGGGTGTGCTCCGACAGCGCGTTCAGGCCGGCGTGCTGGCGTTGCAGCTCGTTCGTGAGCTCGCCGAACGCCTTGTGCCGATCCTGTTCGAGCTCGCGCACGAGCTCGCTCACCTTGCCGAGCTCGCCCGTCATCGACACCAGCTGCTGGTCGATGAGGCCCTTCTTCCCGTCGAGCTCCGTGCCGGCGCGGAGGCGTTCGGCCTCGAGCATCATCTGGTTCGCCTCGATCAGGCGGGAGACGAGCTCGCCCGAATCGGGCGGCTGCGGCTGCTCGAGCCGTTCCAGCCGAAGGCGGGCCCCGCCCGCGGACACGATGAGCGCGCCCGTGACCCAACCCACGATGCCGCCGCCGACCACGCCGAGTACCACTGCGAAGACCATGCGCCGACCGTACAGATCGGGTGTGACAGCTACGCCGACGCGGACACCGGTGTGGCGGTGGTGTCGAGCACCGGGATCGTGCCGTCACCCAGCACGGAGGCGACCACGGCGCGCACCGGGCCTCGCCGGGCGCGCTCGTAGCTGTCGACGACCTGGTTGAAGCCCGGGGCTCCGGCGCGAGACGTGTCCTTGATGAACTTCGCGAGCGCCTCGAGCGCGGCGGCGTTGTCGTGCACCCGCGGAGAGGCGGCCGCGGTCGCGAGGAGCCGGCGGGCGAGCCCCTCGATGTCGTTCGCCGCGCCGACCTGGGTGGCGACGCCCGCGTGTCCCTGCACGTCGCGCCAGCGCGTCAGGGCGGTGTCGACGTCGCCGACGAGGCTGTGGACCGGTCCCGCGATGGGGCGGAGGCTGTCGTCGACGGCCGCCAAGAGGAGGTAGCGCTGGTTCAGTTGTGTCGACAGCGTCGACCACGACGAGTCGACGTCGCGTTTGGCCTTTTGCAGATCCGGGCGTGCGCTCAGCACCGACGATGCGGCACCGACGACGGCGGCCACGATCAGGACGGGAAGCAGCACGCGTACGACGCGCAGCACGTGCATGGCCGCCGACCCTAGTCGTCGGGCGCGTCGGATCCGGTCATCGGACCCGCCGCACCCGCGGGCATGCGGCGCCGAATTCGGCCGCACGTGGCGCGGATTTCGGATCCGGGAGAGATGCGCAACGACCGGGAAAGGACCGGGAGCGGGCAACGTGTCCCGGGATAGGGTCGTGGCGCATCGGGAGGGGCGCGCTATGGCACGGATCGTCGTCATCGGCGGGGGAGTCGGCGGACTGACGAGCGCGATGCTGCTCGCCCGGGACGGCCACGACGTGCTGGTCCTGGAGCGCGACGCGGCGCCGCCGCCGGAGGCTCCGACCGAGGCTTGGAACGCCTGGGAGCGGCGCGGCGTCAACCAGTTCCGGATGGTCCATCTGTTCGCGGCGCGCTTTCGGGCGCTGCTCGAGGCAGAACTCCCGGACGTGATCACCGAAGCCGACGCGGCGGGTGCGATCCGGTACAACGTCATGCAACTCGTGCCGCCGGAGATGAGCGGCGGCTATCGCGATTCCGACGCCCGGTTCGCGATGGTGTCGGCCCGGCGACCCGTCATGGAAGCGGCGATCGCGCGCGCGGCCGCGCGCACTCCCGGGCTCGAGGTTCGGCGCGGTGTGGGCGTGACGGCCCTGCTCTGCGAGGGCGACGTCGCCAACGGCGTGCCGCACGTCGTCGGGGTGCGAACGGAGGCGGGCGCAGAGGTCGCGGCCGACATCGTGGTCGATGCGGCCGGCCGCCGGTCGTCGTTGCCGGCCATGCTCGCGGCGATCGGCGCCCGCGCGCCCGAGGACGAGGTCGAAGACTCCGGGTTCATGTACTACGGGCGACATTTCCGTTCGGGCGACGGATCGATCCCGCCGCTGATGTGCGGGATCCACATGCCGTGGGGCACCGTGTCGACGCTCACGCTTCCGGCCGACAACGGCACGTGGGGACTCGCGTTCGTGACCAGCGCCAAGGACCCGGCGCTGCGCAGACTGAAAGACGTCGACACGTGGATGCGCACCTGGCGGTCGTTCCCGCTGGTCGCGCACTGGGCCGATGCCGAGCCGCTCGACGACCAGGTCGCGGTCATGGCGAAGATCGAGGATCGGCACCGTTCGTTCGTCGTCGACGGCACGCCGGTCGCCACCGGTGTGCTCGCCGTCGGCGACTCGTGGGCGTGCACGAACCCATCGCTCGGGCGGGGAGCGTCGATCGCGTTCATGCACGCGGTGGCGCTGCGCGATCTGTTGCAGGTCGCGTCGATCGACTTTCCGGTGGAGCTGGCCCAACGGTGGCACGAGGTCACCCAGGCGCAGGTCGCGCCCTACTACCGAGCGACGGTCGCGTTCGACCGCCATCGTCTGGCCGAGATCGACGCGGGGATCGACGCCAAGCCGTACGACCCGGGCGATCCGCAGTACGAGATGAGTCAGGCGCTCGTCTCGGCCGCGCGCAAGGACCCCGAGCTCTTCCGCGCGCTCTTGGAGATCGTCGGTGTGCTCGAGTGTCCCGACGACGTGCTGGCCCGGCCGGGCGTCTTCGAAAAGGTCGTCGAGCTCGGCGCGAACTGGCGGGACGTGCCGGTGCTCGCACCGACACGCGACGAGCTGTTGGCGATCGTCGCCGGATGAGCATGCGTATCGATTCCAGTGGGGTCACGCTCGACGTTCAGGTCGAAGGCGAGGGCCGGCCCGTGGTGTTGGTGCACGGCTTCCCCGACACGAAGCGGCTCTGGTCGAAGCAGGTACCCGCGCTGGTCGACGCGGGGTTCCAGGTGATCGTCCCCGACCAGCGTGGGTACGGCGCCAGCGACAAGCCGGCCGAGGTCGAGGCGTACTCGATCCCGTTCCTCGCGATCGACATCACCGCAATTCTCGACCATCTCGGCCTCGAGCGCGCCCACGTGGTGGGACACGACTGGGGCGCGGCGGTGGCGTGGGCGACTGCCGCGTTCGCGCCCGAGCGCGTCGATCACCTCGTCGCGTTGTCGGTCGGTCATCCCGGCGCGTTCGCGAGCATGGGCATGTCGCAGCGGGAGAAGTCGTGGTACATGTTGCTGTTCCAGTTTCGCGATATCGCCGAGCAGTGGCTCACGATGAACGACTGGGCGAATTTCCGGGAGTGGTCGCACCATCCCGACGCCGACGCGGTGATCGCCGACCTGACGCGCGACGATGCACTCACGCCGGGCCTCGACTACTACCGGGCCAACATCACGCCGCAGTCGCTCGTCGATCCGCCGCTCGAGCTGCCCCCCGTGCAGTCGCCGACCATGGGGGTATGGAGCAGCGGCGACTTCGCGCTGCTCGAGGAGCAGATGACCGCCTCGTCGCAGTACTGCGCGAAGTCGTTCCGCTACGAGCGCGTCGAGGGACCGGGCCACTGGATGCAGTGGGAGGCGCCCGACGCGGTGAACCGGCTGCTCATCGACTTCCTGCCCCGCTGACCCTGCCGACCCCGCTGGCCCAGTTCGTCGGGGCGGGTCGTCGGGCCAGTCCTCGGGCCGGTCACGCGGGTGTCACGCACCTGTGACGCCGGTTAGGACACGATCGTCGGGTGCGCTGTGGGGTCGTGTGTGATCTGAACGGTCGGGGTGGCGGATGACCGATACGGCGATCGAGGCCAAACTCGGCGATCTGACGATCTCGGTACTGGACACGTTCACGTTCCGCGCCGGCGATCACACCCTGGCGCTACCGAGCGGTTCCCGCAAGCTGCTCGCGTTCTTGGCACTCCGCGACCGGCCGGCGACTCGGCACCTCGTTGCTTCCACGTTGTGGCCCGAGGCGCCGCCGCAGGACGCGGCGAGCAGTCTTCGCTCTGCACTGTGGCGTCTCAAGCCGACGGCGAGCGCGGCGGTGATCGTGGAAGATCTCGATCTCGCCCCCCACCCCGACGTGCGCATCGACATCCGCGACTCGCGAGCACTTGCACACCGCCTGCTGGATCCCACCCGCGAGATCCTCCCGAGCGACGAGTCGGCGGCTGCGGTCGCGTCGCTGTCGGCCGATCTCCTGCCCGGTTGGTACGACGAGTGGGTGGTCATCGAGAACGAGGAGTGGCATCAGCTGCGGCTGCACGCGCTCGAGGCGATGGCCGCGCACCTGACCGACCGAGGCCGGTGGGCCGAAGCCGTGATCGCGGCGCTGGCGGCGATCCGCGCCGAGCCGCTCCGCGAGAGCGCGCACGGCGCGCTCGTCAAGGTGTTCCTCGCCGAAGGCAATCAGATGGAAGCCCTCGAAGCCTTCAACCGCTATCGCGCGACGTTGAAGCAGGAGCTCGGCATCGAACCGACGCAGCAGCTCGTGGGCCTGGTGAAGAACCTCGGCCGGCGTCACAGCGACCCCTGAGGTCACCGTCTCGGGGCTCGCTGTCGCAGGCGTTTGTTACGGTGCCTGCATGGCTCTTTCCCGAGCCGTGCGCGCGACGCTCGCCGTCGCCCTGCTCGGGAGTGCCGGGTGGGGTTGGCGATCCGGCGGTCGGGCCGCGGCGAGCATCGACGCGGTCGTCGTGCACGTCTCCGACGGCGACACGATCACGGTCGACGTCGGCGGCCACCGCGAACGTGTTCGCATTCTCGGCGCCGACACGCCCGAGACCGTGGATCCGCGCAAGGGCGTGCAGTGCTATGGGCCGCAGGCAAGCGCACACACCAAGGCGCGCCTCGCGCCGGGCACCCATGTGTCGCTGGAGTTGGATGCCGAGGCGCGCGACAAGTACGGCCGGTTGCTGGCGTACGTGTACGTCGGCGGCGTGCGCTACGACGACGAGCTGCTCCGGCTCGGCTTCGCCCGCTTGTTGATCATCGCGCCCAACGGCGTGCACGCCCGGGCAATGCTGTTGGCGGAGCTCGCCGCCCGCGCCGCCCACCGAGGACTCTGGGGCGCCTGCGCGGGCCCGTGAGCGCGGCGGCACCTGCGGGCTGCTCGCTTTACCGGTTCTTTACGCGGTCGCGGTAGACCCGCGCCGAACATTGCCGACGCGCATGCAGATCGGGGCTCGCATGTTGTCGAAGGAGCGCGTATCCGTTCACCGTGCTATCGCGCGGTCCCTGTTGTGCGCAGTTATCGTCGGGATCTCGATCGGTGTGTGGAGCTCGAACGCCGCGGCGGCGACGCAGATGACGGCGAAGCAGCTCCGCGCCCGTATCCAACGTGGCGACCCGATCGAGTTCGACTCCTTGGAGGTGACCGGCGGACCTCTCGATCTCACCGGTCTGCACACGATCAAGCAGGCGATTCGCTGCCGCGACTGTGTGATCGACGGCGACGTGCTCGCGTCCGACGTCACGTTCTCGGAGGCGGTCGATCTCGAAGGTGTCATGCTGAAAGGGAGCGTCGACATGCGTGGCGCCAAGTTCGAGGGACCGATGCTCGCCCGGGGCGACGCCACGGGGGGCGGCGGCGCGAACGGTGACGTCGACTTCTCGTTCGCCCGCTTCGAGGCGCCCTCGGCATTCGACGGGTTGTCGTTCAAGGCGGCGCTGCGCTTCGAGGGTGCCTTCTTCGGCGACAACACCAGCTTCGTCGGGACGACCTTCGACGACGACGTCGTGTTCGATCGAGCCCACTTCACGTCGAGCTTCGATCTCGGCGGCAGTCTCTCCGCGACCGCGCGCTCAGGTGTTGCCAATGGCAACGTCTCGTTTCTCGGCGCGTCGTTCGACGGTCCCGCGAACCTCGGCCAGCGGATCTATACCCGGGGTCTCGACGTGGACCACATTCGTGCGGCCAAACCGGTCTCGCTGGCGGACGCGTCGGTTCACGAGACGTTGTCGATGCAGGGTGCGACGTTCGACGACCTCGACGCCAAGACGCTCTCGGTCGATGGGCCCGCCTCGCTCGACGGTTCGCAACTCCGCGATCTCGCCCTCGACCGCGCCACGTTCAATTGCTCGCTGAGCATGTCGAGTACTTCGGTCACGGCGAAGGCCACGCTGCGCGGGGTGCAGTTCGCGAACAAGCTCCACACCGCGGTGTGTCAGGATCCGCAGAAGCTGATCATGGACGGCTTCACCGCCGCAGATCTGTCGATGGATCAAGCGCTCGTCTCGTTCGTCCCCGAGAACCGCGTTGACAATGACACGGCGCGCCGGACGGTTCTGACGGAGATCGAGCAGTCGGAACGGGCCTCGGGGACGGTGGCGGACGCCAACAACGCCCACTACGCACTCCTCGCACTCGAGGGCGCTCATACGTCGGGGTTGCGTGGGATCTTCGAATGGATATACCGCGAGATCGGCGGCTACCTGGTCCGGCCGACCCACCCCCTGACGGCGCTCGTCTTGTTGGTCGCGCTGGGGACCGCGATCCGTTGGATCCGTCGGCGCCAAGGCGACGACGGACCGGCGGAGGAGCCGGATGCGGCGCCCGCGGGGGCGACACTCGTGGCAACACGACGAGTCGTGAAGAAGTCGTGCCGGGGGCTCGCGGGATTTCTCCGCTGCATCACGGATTCGCTGACCGCGGTCGTCACGCCGACCCCGCCGGGCTTCCCGACGGGAGACAACCCTCAGATCAGCGAGTACGTGACCTCGGCCGGGCTGTTGTCCGAGTACATCGTCTCGAAGCTCCTGATCCTCACCTTCTTGTTGTCGCTCGCGAACTTCAACACGACATTGCACGACCTCGTCAACGGCCTGTTCAAGTAGGCCGTTCCTTCGGCGTCAGCGGGTCGTGGCGAGGATCTCGTCGACGATGTCGAGCGTCGTGCCGGGATGCAGGAACGCGAGCCGGGCCACGGTCTCGTCGTGCCAGCGGGTGGGCACCACGAGCGCGACGTGCGCCGCGCGACAGCTGCGCGCTCCATGCCGCGTACTGCGCGGCATCCCAGCCGATGCGCCGGAACAGCACGATCGACAGCTCGGGTTCGGTCGCGAGCTCGGTGTGGGGGAGGGCACGAATGCGCGCCGCGGTGGCACGCGCGGTTTCGAGTACCCGCTCGACCGCGTCGCGGTACACGTCGGCGCCGTGGACCGCGAGCGAGAACCAAAAGGGCAGCCCGCGAGCGCGCCGCGTGAGTTGGTACGCGTAGTCGCCGGGGTTCCAGCCCTCGGTCTCCTCGTTCACCGAGTCGAGGTAGGCCGCGTGCTGGCCGTGGACCGACCGGGCCAGCACCGGGTTCCGGTAGAGCAGCGCCGCGCAGTCGAGTGGCGCGTAGAGCCACTTGTGGGGGTCGACGACGAGGGAGTCCGAGCGCTCGATCCCTGCGAACCTCGGGCGTGCCGACGGTGCGAGGAGCGCACCGCCGCCGTACGCGGCGTCGACGTGCATCCAGAGTCCGCGCTCGTCGCAGACGCGGGCGATGCCGGCCAGGTCGTCGACGAGCCCGGCGTTGGTACTGCCCACGTTCGCCACGACCGCGCAGACCCGCGCCGGATCGCCGCAGTCGTCGAGCGCCCGCGCGAGCGCTGCGCCCGTGAGGCGGTCGTCGACGAGGGGCACGAGCAGCGGATCGACGTCGAGCAGGTGCATCGTGTTGCGCACGGACGAGTGCGTGTCGTGCGTGATCGCGAACTGCACCCGGGTGCGCGCGTCGCCGAGCCGGCGGCGCCCGGCGTCGCGCGCGACGGCGAGCGCGGAGAGGTTGGCGGCTGATCCGCCCTGCACGAACGTGCCGCCTGCGTCGGCGGGCATGCCGGCGAGGTCGGCGATGAAACGCAGCGCTTCGTTCTCCGCCCATACCGCGCCGGCGGACTCGATCCAAGAGACACCGCTGATCGAAGCCAGCGACACGACCGCGTCGAAGAGCATCGAGGCCTTGGTCGGCGCCGACGGGATCCACGCGAGGAATCGCGGACTGTCGGCGCGAATGACGGCCGGGGCGAGCACCGAGGTGAAGAGCTCGAGCACCGCGTCGGGATCGTTTCCGGCCTCGTTGATCATCGGCCGGACGAGCGCCGCGAGCTCCTGCGGCGCGACGGTTCCGTTGAGGGGTGTGGGATCGACGGCGACGAGGCCGCGGAGCATCTCGAGGACGGTGTCCGCGAGCGCCTGCGTCGCCGCGTCGTACCCGTGCATCGAGCGGAGGCTACCGCCGCCGCGGGCTCACTCCTGCTGGAGGTGCAGCCGCATCTTGTCGATCGCGCGCCCGAGCACCACGCCCGCTTCGGGTCGGCTGCAGCCGAGGGCGGGCGCGAGCTCCTTCATCGACAGTGCGTTGCTTCCGTGCAAGCCGAAGCGGAGGCGCAAGGCGTCGCGCTCTTGGATGGTGAGGGAGTCGTACACGTGCGGACCGAGCAGCTCGAGCGCGTCGAGATCCGGTACATCGGCGGCGGGCTCGCCGTGTGGCGAATCCGGATAGGGCCAACCGTCGTCGCTGGGGAACAGCGGCAGTGTGCTTCTCATCTCGGCCTCCGCGACTCGTCGACGGCGCGCACCCCCATCGTTGCCCTCCGGGCCCCGCCCGTCAACGGTCGAGGGTCAGCGGGTGAGACGGCGCGCGCGCTCCGGCGGCGGGGCGGGTGGCGTTGCCGCCGCCAGTGTGCTCCTCAGGTCGGCGAGATGGTCACGCGGTCCTCGGCGGTGCCGGAGCAGCCCGTGCGGCGCGTGGTTCGCCGCGTTCTCCAGCTCGCCCAACCAGGGTGACGGCTCGCGCGGAACGCGCCTGGACCCGACGGTTCGGGCCCGTGCCCAAGAACAGTGCAGCTCGTCCTCGGCGCGGCTCACGGCGACGTGCAGCAGCCGGCGTTCCTCGGCGAGTCCGGCCTCGGTGGTCGCCCAGGAGATGGGCACCATTCCCCGTTCGAGGCCGGTGACGAACACGACGCTCCACTCGAGTCCCTTGGCGCGATGGAACGTGACCAGGTCGACACCGGGGACCTGAAGCGATCCTCCGCCCGTCGCGGTCTCGAGCCAGGTCGTGAACTCACCGGTACTCCCGGAACCTCCCGCCGACTCGAGGTATTCACGGCCGAGCTCGAGCAGCGCGTCGCGGTGCGCGCGGGCATCGTCGGATGGTGAATCGGCGGACTCGGGATCGTCCCGAGGTTGGTCGGGGACCGCCGCCGGGGTCTCGGCGGCGCGCTCGTCGTCGGCGGCGAGGTCGGCGAGATGGTGCGCGAACGGCCGCCCGGGCAGCCGCCGCTCGGCGTCGCGGAGCTGGTCGAGGAGGGCCCGTACCGGAGCCCGGGCCGCGAAGCGTTGGCCCTCGCCGATACGGAACGGCACCCCGCGCCGCGTGAGCGCGGTCTCGAATCGAGACGACTGTGCATTGGTACGGAACAACACGGCCATGCGGTGCCAGGGAACTCCGGCGGCGTGGTGCTGCCAACACGCCTCGGCAACGGCCGTCGCCTCGGCCCCGTCGTCGTCGAACGCGGTGATCGTCGGCGCGGCCCCGTCGGCCCGGACCGTCTCGGGGTGGCGCCTGGTGTTGCCCGCCGCGGACCCGAGCGCGACCTCGGCCAGGGCGACGACCGCGGGCGTGCTGCGGTAGTTGCAGCCGAGCACGATCGTCTGCCCGCCGGGAAAGGCCCGCTCGAACGCGACGAGCGGGGTGGCATCGGCGCCGGTGAAGCCGTAGATCGCCTGGGCGGGATCGCCGACCACCGTCAGCTCGCTCGTGCCGCCGAGCCACGCACGCAACAGCCGCATCTGCAGTGGTGTGGCGTCTTGGAACTCGTCGACGAACAGATGGCGGAACCGCCACCGTTGGCCGGCCGCGAACTCCTCGTCGTGCGCGATGGCATCGGAACATCGGCTCAACACGTCGTCGAAGTCGATCAGGTGCCGCTTGCGCTTCTCGGCCTCGTAACGCGCGTAGAGCTGCGACACCTCGCCGGGCCCGCGGGGGGTGCGGCGCCGGGCCGCTTCGGCCGCGGCCTCGTAGTCGTCGGGTGAGATGAGTCGCGCCTTGGCCCATTCGATCTCGGCGGCGACATCGGCGACGGCGACCGAGGAAGCCGCTCCGCGGCCGCCCATGAGCGGCGCGAGCAGGCGCGCCTTGCGCTCGAGCACACGTGGGGCCTCGCGGTTGCGTTCGGTCGCGTGGCGGCGGAGCTGGCCGAGCGCGATCGCGTGGAAGGTTCCGGCACTGATCCGACCCTCGACACCGAGGCGACCGATCCGCGCTACCAGCTCACCGGCCGCCTTCCGGGTGAACGTGACCGCGAGCACGTGCCGCGCGTCGATGCGACCGTCTCGGGCGCCGTACGCGATACGACGCGTGAGCACCCTGGTCTTGCCGGACCCGGCCGGCGCGATGATGGCCAACGGCGCCGCGGTCGACGTGACCGCATCGTGTTGGAGTGGATCGAGATCGTCGAGGAGCGCGTCGCGCACGCTCGGACCGTACACAGCCGGTGCGCCGCCCGCCGGGCCCGCGCGCAACCGGGCCGCCGGACACGTCGTGCAGGCTCCGGACGAGCCCGGAACGCGGCAAGGCCCCGAGTAGTCTTCGCTGCGTTGGCAGCTCCGATCTCCTCGGGGCCTCACTTCCGGCGCCTTCATCACCGAGCTGCCCTCGCAGGCGCCCGGCTACCGAAGTGCCGGCCGTGTGCCTCCCCGGAGAACATCGCCCCGAAGGACTCTGCTCCGCAGTTCGGCACACGTCCCGGCTCGCACGTACGTCCGTTCCGTTCCCGCAAGCGGGTTCGGAGTCCGACGCATCGGCGATCCGGGAAGACGGACACTACGACCGTGGCGCGAACGCGTCAAGGAGATTTCTGATCCGCTCGCCGGGCATCACGCAGTTCGCGCAGCATTCATACGGCGCGCTGCTGGCCGTCGCACCGAAGCGGTATAGATGGAGGACATGGAGATCGAGTTGGTTCGTGGAACGCGTCGACGCAAGCACGTCGAAGCGGTCCTGGTGGGTGATCGGCTGCGGGTTTCGTTCCCTCGCTGGATGTCGCTCGACGAGGCGCAGGTCACTGCGCAGGAGCTCGCCGAACGCATGCGCCGCCGCTCCGATTCCGCCGCGATCGACGTCGCCGCGCGCGCCCGCCGCCTCGCGCGCGAGTACGGCCTGCCGCGTCCGAGGAGCGTGCGCTGGGTCGACAACATGCGCCATCGCTGGGGCTCGTGTACCCCGGCCGACGAGACCGTCCGCGTCTCCGCACGGCTCGCGGCGTACCCGGCCTGGGTGCTCGACTACGTGTTGGTCCATGAGCTCGCGCACCTCATCGTGGCGAACCACGGCCCCGACCACGACGCGCTCGTTGACCGCTTTCCCCACGCGGAGCGGGCCCGCGGCTTCTTGATCGCAATCGATCTCGATCCCTATGACGGCGACGAGATCCCGACGCTCCTCCCCGGTGACGTCCGCCCCTAGCCGGCCCGGGCGGCGTTAGAATTCCGTTGTGCCGTATCCCAAGAAGCTGCTGAACGAGGGCGAGGATGTCGCGCTCGACCTCCGCCCGCACTGGTGGTTCTTCTCCAAGCACATCGCCAGCGGCATCCCGCTGTTCGTCGTGCTCGTCGTCATCCTCACGCAGACCCACGACACGGCCCGCAAGTGGTTGTTCTTGCTTTGGGCAATCGTTGCGGTCGTCTGGGCGGGCTGGCTCGGGCTCAAATACCTCGAGTGGAACTTCACGCACTTCGTCGTCACCGACGATCGCGTCATCTATCGCACGGGTGTGCTCGCCAAACGCGGCGTCGAGATTCCGATGGAGCGCATCAACAACATCAACTTCCACCAAGGGATCTTCGAGCGGTTCATCGGCGCCGGCGATCTCGACATCGAGTCGGCGGGCAAGGACGGGCAGTCGCACTTCGACGACGTGTGGCATCCCGACGGCGTCCAGCAGGAGCTGTACCGCCAGATGGAAGCCAACGCGAAGAAGCGAGCGTCGTGGGGGAACCCCGCTCCGCCGGCCGCGCCGGCGGCGGCGGCCGCCGCCGCCCCGAGTGTTCCCGAGCAGTTGAACCAGCTCGCAGACCTGCGCGATCGGGGTGTGATCACCGCCGCCGAGTTCGAGACGAAGAAGGCGCAGCTGCTCGAGCGAATGTGAAGCCGCCGCGGGTGGTCTCGTTGGTGCCGAGCGCGACCGAGACGCTGGTCGCCCTCGGAGTCGAACCCGTCGGTTGCACGAGGTTCTGTGATCTCGACGGTGTACCCACCGTCGGCGGGACCAAGAACGTCGACGTCGACGGAGTCGTTGCTCTTGCTCCCGACCTGGTCATCGTGAACGACGAGGAAAACCGGATCCAGGACGCGCGGGCACTCGCCGGCCGCGGCCTCGCGTTGCACTCGATGTCGCCGCGCTCGGTCGCCGATGTCGGGCCGGCGGTATGCGCGCTCGCGGGCCGGATCGGCGTCGAGGCGCCGGAACCGTTCGCGCGGTGGGAGCAGTGGCGGGAAGGCACGCGCAGTGCCGTCCGGACCTCGGCATTCGTCGCGATCTGGCACCGGCCGTGGATGTCGCTCGCCGCCGACACCTACGGGTCGTCCCTGCTCGAGCACGCCGGCATCGCCAATGTGTTCGCAGACGCGGTCGAGCGCTATCCGCAAACCGCGTTGCGCGAGGTCGCGGCCCGCCGGCCCGGTGTCGTGTTGCTCCCGAGCGAGCCGTACGCGTTCGCGGCGCGGCACGCGCAGGAGGTTCGCGACGAGATATCCGAGGTAGACGTGACGTTCGTCGACGGACGTGACCTGTTCTGGTGGGGCAGCCGAACGCCGGCTGCCGCCGCCCGCCTGCAGCAGGTCGGCTGATGGCACGCGTTCGCGTCGTCATCGACGACCTCGAGCGGGGCGACCTTCCCGCCCTCTCGGTCAAGACCGGCGTGCACTGTGCGAACCCCGTCGGGATCGTGTTGCGGCCCGAGCAGCGGCCGTGGTCGCCGCTCGGACCCAAGATCTCGGCAGTCCTCCCCTTGGAAGCGACGCGCGCCCGCGCGCGTCGCGTGCTGGCGCGCGCCGCGTGGGTCCTGCTCGTCACCGGCGCGGCCGCGCTGTTGGCCGCGCTCTCGGGCGCCGGTTCCGCGGTGCTCCTGCTGGCCGCCGCGGCCATCGTCGCGTACGTCTCACTCGTGCTCGTCGGCGAGGCCCGCTGGGTCGGCGCGCGGCCGTCTGATCACGACGGCGAAATCGTCCTGACGCGCGTGCACCGCGCTTTCGCGCGTGCGGTCGACGAGCAGTACGGGCGTTAGTCGCTCACCTCGGCGCGCCCGAGTTGGCGCAGGCGAGCGCGGATCCGCACCGCGGCATCCTCGAGCGCGTCGAAATCGGGGGACGGGTCGGCGTGCGCGAAGGTCAGCTCCTCCGGATGGTTGATCGGCACCACGTGCAGATGGGTGTGCGGCACCTCTTCGCCCACGATCAGCAGGCCGACGCGGCGAGGCTGCCATTCGAGGTCCTGGGCGCGTCCGATCTGCTGCGCGACCTCGAACAGGTGGGCCGCGAGCCCGCCCTCGAGATCGATCCAGTGGTCGACCTCGTCGCGCGGCACGACGAGCGTGTGGCCGGGCATCATCGGCGCGATCGACAGGAACGCCACCGCCCGGTCGTCCTTCCAGACGAACTTGGCGGGCAACTCGCCTGCGATGATCCGGCTGAAGATGCTCGGCACGCTTCCTCCGTTGCGACGGGGCTACCTCACGACGCCGGCTCCGTCGACCGCGCGTACGACGAGCGGTAGCGGCTTCAGCCGGGTGGTGGAACGGTAGCTCGCGACGGCTCGGGCGACGACGTCGTCGACGACCTCGGCCGGAGCGAGCGCGACCACGCAACCCCCGAAGCCGGCGCCGGTGAGGCGGGCACCGTACGCGCCCGCGTGCAGGAGCGCGTCGACCAGCGCGTCGAGCTCCGGGGTCGAGACGGCGAAGTCGTCGCGCAGCGATGCGTGACTCGCGACCATGAGGGCGCCGCACCGATCGAGCGCGCCGGCGCGGAGCGCGTCGGCGAACGAGAGCACGCGGGCATTCTCCGACACGACGTGCCGGGCGAATGGGTCGTCGGCGACCTGCTCGAGCGTCGCGTCGCGCAGCACGGCCACGCCGGCGCGCGCCGCGGCCGCCTCGCACGCCGCTCGCCGCTCGGCGTAGGCGCTGTCCTCGAGCCGGCGCGCGACGCCGGTGTGCACCACGACGACCGCGACGGCTTCGGGGAGGGCGACCGGGTCGACGTCGAGACTCCGGCAGTCGAGCAACAGCGCGTGGCCGGCGCGTCCGAACACCGATGCCATCTGGTCCATGACGCCGCACGGCACGCCGGTCGCGACCTGCTCGGCGCGCTGCGCCGCGAGTGCGAGCGCACGCGGCGCAAGCGCGAGCCCGCCGATCTCGGCCGCCGCGATCGCGACGGCGACGGTGAAGGCGGCACTCGACGACAGACCGGAGCCGACCGGCACGGTCGACGAGACGTCGGCGTCGAAGCCGACCGGGGCCCGGCCGAGCTCACCCAGATCGCGGAGAACCGCGGCGATCGAGCGTCCCCAGCGCGGTTCCACCGCCGAGGGATCGGCGGAGCCGGAGGCCGGGATCTCCACGCGGCCCGGGATCGCATCCGAGCGAGCCACGACCAAGCCGTCGTCGCGCTGGTGCGCGACCACCACGACCTCGTGGTCGATCGCCATCGGGAGGCAGAAACCGTCCTGGTAGTCGGTGTGGTCACCGATCAGGTTGACGCGCCCGGGCGCGTGCACGACGAGCACCGGCCGAATCTACGGCGCGCCGGGATTCGACCGGCGCCCGAATCCTCGAGCCGCGAATGAGGCCGCCGGTTCCGCCGGTATTCTGGCGTCAACAGCCTTCGGGAGGGCACATGAGCCGGTTCCAGAACTCGATCGCACTCGCGAAGTCGTCGTGGCAGGTGCTGCGCGACGACAAGCAGCTCACGATGCTCCCGTTGCTGTCGCTGCTCACGACGGTCGTGGTCGCACTCGTGGTCGTGTGGCCGATCAGCCTGATCGTGCGCGACGGCAGCGGCGGCTACTCCGGATCGAAGCCCCTCGTGTGGGTCCTCGGGTTCATCGGAGCCGTTGCCTTCACCTACATCGTCGTCTTCTTCAACGCCGCGCTCGTCTACGCGGCGAACAGCAGGTTCCAGGGCGAGGCCGTCAGCGTGAACGAGGCGATCCACGCGGCCGCGGCCCGTTCGCACGTCCTCTTGCCGTGGGCGCTCACGAGCGCGACCGTCTCGGTCGTGTTGCGTGCGGTCGAGCAACGGGGCGGGATCTTCGGCCGCATCGTCGGCAGCCTGGCCGGCGTCGCCTGGTCGGTCGTGACGTTCTTGGTGTTGCCGGTCCTGGTGTTCGAGGGTCTTGGGCCGATCGCGGCGGTGAAGCGGTCGGGCGAGCTGTTCAAGCGCACCTGGGGCGAGAACCTCATGACGAACGTGGGCATCGGCCTCGTCGGAATGGTCGCCGTGTTGGCGGGCGCGATTCCGCTCGCGTTGCTGCTCGCCGTCGGCGGCCCGCTGGCCGTGCTCGGCATCGGGCTCTTCGCGCTGTGGGTCGTCGCCGTGTTGCTCGTCACCAACACCCTCACCGGGATCTTTCAGGTGGCGCTGTACCGATTCGCGACCGGCACGCCCGTCCCGGGCTTCGAAACCTCGGAGCTGCAGGGTTCGTTCCGTGCCCGCACCGACGGACGCGGCCGCGGGCCGTTCGGCGCCTAGGCAGAGGTCCCGTCAGTCGGGCGGATCGACGCGGCTCGCACCGCCCGCCGACCGCACGACCCAGGCGGTGGGCTCGCGATCGCTGCGGGCGCGGTAGCGCGCCGTTGCTCGCGCCGCGATCGTGTGCACTTCGTCGGCTCCGCCGATGGCAACCGCGCACCCGCCGAAGCCCGCGCCGGTGAGACGCGCGCCGTACGCGCCCGCCTCCACGAGGCACTCGACCAGGGTGTCGAGCTCGGGGATCGACACCTGCATGTCGTCGCGCGACGAAGCGTGACTCGCGAGCATCAGCGGCCCGAGCGCGCCGAGGTCGCCCGCTCGCAACGCGTCGGCGAACGCCCGCACGCGCACCATCTCGGTGACTGCGTGCCGACCGCGCGGTTGATCGTGAACCTGCTCCAACGTCGCGTCGCGAAGCACCCGGAGGCCGAGGCCGGCGGCGACCGACTCGCTCTCGGCCCGCCGCTGCGCGTACGGCGAACCTTCGAGGGTGCGGGCGACGCCGCAGTGCACGACGAGCACCCCCAGCTCCGGGGGAATCGGCAGGTGTTCGATCTCGAGCGTCCGGCAGTCGAGGAAGAACGCGTTGCCGGCCCGCGCGCACACCGACGCCATCTGGTCCTGTATGCCGCAGGGCACTCCGGTGGCGACGTGCTCGGCCCGCTGCGCGGCCCGCGCGAGGTCGGGACCGCCGAGGGAGAAATCGGCCGCGTCGGTCAACGCGAGCGAGCAGGCGACCTCCACGGCCGCACTCGACGAGAGTCCCGCACCCACCGGCAGCGTCGCGGTGATCGTGAGATCGGCACCGACCGGCGCCCGGCCCAGATCGGCGAGCACGCGTGTGACTCCCGCGATCGCCCGTCCCCACGCCGGATGCGTCGCCGGCGGGTCGTCGGTGCCGTCGGCCGCGATGTCGACGGCACCTTCGAATTCGGCCGAACGCGCGGTGACGCGACCATCGGTGCGCGGCATCGAGCGCACCTGCACGTCGCGGTCGATCGCCATCGATACGACCCAACCTTCGTGGTAGTCGACCTGGCCGCCGATCAGGTTGACGCGACCGGGGGCGCGAAACGTACGCGCGGTCGTCACGCGTCGCGCAGGGTTTGCGCCGCGGCCTCGGGCACCACCGGATTCGACAACGTGCCGCTCCCCACCTCGCCCGACGCGACATAGCGCGCCACCCCGGGTGCGCGCAGCGGGGGCGCGAGGTGGGCGTGCAGGTGCCACTCGTCGCCGCCCGACGCGGGCGCCTGGTGGAACCACAGCAGGTACGGGAATCGGTAGGACGGGTCCGGCGCGGGCCAGAGCCGGTCGTAGCGGCCGAGCGCGTCGATGAGTATCGCGGCGAGATCGTCGCGTGCGCGATCGTCGAGGTCGGCGAGCGAGGCGGCGTGCGCCCGGCCCGCGATGCGCATCCCGTAGGCGTAGCCCGACGCGTAGGGGACCCACGCGACCCAGTCGCCACTCGTCGTAACGACGCGCGCGCCCGCGGCCCGCTCGGCTTCCATCTCCGCGCAGATCGCGCAGCCGTACCGGCGTGCGACGAGCGCCTCGCGCTCGGGCGCGGGCGGGACGAACGGGTACCCGTAGATCTGGCCATGGGGGTGGTCGATGGTCGCGCCGACCTCACGGCCGCGATTCTCGAACACGAGCACGTATTCGATCTCGGGTCGAGCAAGCAGCTCGACCGTTCGGTCCGCCCACACGTCGACGACCTTGCGCACCTGCGCGATCGGGAGCGTCGCAAGCGATGCATCGTGCTCGGGCGAAAAGAGCACGACCTCGCACGCGCCGACGGCGGGCACGGTCGCCGTGCCCGCGGCTTCGGCGACGACGAAGTCGACGGGATCGCCCGGCGCCAGCGCGGGCCAGCGGTTGGGGAACCAACGTACGTCGTACGGAACGGGCGCTTCGAGACCGCCGACACAGAAGGGGCAGCCGCTCGCGGGGAGGTTCGGGCGCGCCTGGCGGCTCCCGACGATGTTCACCCACTCGCGGGTGAGCGGGTCGAAGCGCAGTTCGCCTACGGGGTCCGGCATCACCGCAATATTGCCGCGCGTCAGGCGCGCACGGCCGGGATGACCTCGGCCGCGAACCGTTCGAGGCCGTCGCGATCGAAGGGTGCGCGGAAGGCGAGGATCACATGCGAGGCGCCGGCATCGACGTACGCGCCGACCTTGGCGACCATCTCCTGCACGCCGCCCGAGAGCACGCCCGGCTTCACCGCGTTCGCCATCGGACCGAACTGCCGGCGGAGCTCTTCGTCGGTGAACGCCATGCCCACGTTCACCGACTTGGTGATCTCCGCCGGATCGCGCCCGAGGCGCTCGCAGTGCGCGTCGAGAACCTGCGCTTTGTGCGCCCATACCTCGGGCGGGAGGAACGGAACGTTCCAGCCGTCGGCGTACTGCGCGGCGATGCGCAACGTGACCTTCTCGCCGCCGCCACCGATCCAGATGGGCAGGCGCGCCTGCACGGGCTTGGGCTCACACTGCGCGTCGGTGAGCTCGAAGAACTCGCCCGCGAACGTCGTGCGATCCTCGGTGAGCAGGCCGCGCACGCAGCGCACGTACTCCTCGAGCATCCGCAGCCGCTCGCCGGGTGTGCCGTAGTGAAGGCCGTACGCGTCGTACTCGCCGCGCAGCCAACCCCCGCCGAGGCCGAGCACCGTGCGTCCGTGCGCGACCTGATCCAGCGTTGCCATCGCGTTGGCGAGCACGGCCGGATGCCGATATCCCGCGGAGTACACGAGCGATCCGCACGCCACGCGCGCGGTCGACGCCGCGAGCGCGGTGTGGGCCGTGATCGCCTCGAGGCAATGCGGATCGCCACTCGCGTCGGCCGCGTAGAAGTGATCCCAGATGGAGATCCAGTCGAATCCGAGCTCTTCGATCCGTCGCCACAGTGACTGCAGGTCGTCGATCGAGGTGTGCTGTAGGCCGGTATGGACGCCGAAGCGCAGGGTCACGACGCGGCTCCGAGCCGGCCCAGGACCTCCGTGCCGATCAGTTCGAGGTGATCCGGCTCGTCGAGCGTGTGGTACTGCAGGTAGACGGTCTCGGCGCCTTCGCGTCCGTACTCGAGAATGCGCTCGACGACCTCGTCGGGTGTTCCGCCGGCCGCGCCCGCGCGCGCCTGATCGGGGTCCTGCCCGCTCGCCTCGGCGCGACGGCGGAACTCGGCTTCGTCGCGCCCGACGCACACCACCGCGGCGACCGTGAACTTCATCGTCGCGGGATCGCGCCCGATCTCCTCGCACGCGGCGCGAACGTGGTCGCAGCCTTCCCGGAAGTACGACACGGGCGCGAACGGCATGTTGAACTCGGCTGCGAAGCGCGCGGCGAGCCGAGGTGTCTTCTTGGTGCCCCAACCGCCCATGATGATCGGCGGACCCGGTTGTTGCACCGGCTTGGGGAGCGCGGGGGAGTCGACGACCGAGTGGTGCGTGCCGCGGAACGAGTACCGCTCACCGGCCGGCGTCTTCCAGAGTCCCGTGACGATCTCGAGTTGCTCCTCGAGCATGGCGAAGCGATCCGCGGTCGGCGGGAACGGGATGGCGTACGCCGCGTGCTCCCCGTCGTACCAACCGGCCCCGAGCCCGAGTTCGACCCGACCGCCGCTCATCGCGTCGGCCTGCGCGACCTGGATCGCGAGCGGCCCGGGGAAACGGAATGTCACCGGGGTCACCAGGGTGCCGAGCCGGATACGTGTGGTCTCACGGCCGATCGCGGCGAGCGTCATCCACGCGTCGGTGGAACCCGGTCCCGGTGAGCCCGCACCAATGCGCTGGTAGTGGTCGGAGCGGAAGAACGCGTCGAAGCCGAGGCGCTCGGCCCCCCGCGCGACTGCGAGCAGTTGCTCGTAGGTCGCGCCCTGCTGGGGCTCGGTGAAGATGCGTAGCTGCATGCGCCGCGGAACCTAGTCGCCGCCGGACGTGCGGCGCGACGCCGTATCAGGACGAAGCCGCATCAAGGGACGGTCGTTTCACGGGACGGTCGTTTCGAGGGACAGTGGTGTCGAGCCGGGGCCGTACGATGCGGGCGTGTTGAACGTCGAGAAGTGGCCGGAGCTGCACGAACCGATGCTGGTGGTCGCGCTCGCCGGGTGGGTCGACGCAGGTACGGCCGGCGCCGGCACGGTGACGGCCCTGCGAGAACAACTCGTCGGCGCCGACGAGTTCGCCGCGCTCGACCTCACCGATCACATGGACTTGCAGCAGACCCGCCCGAACGCGCACTGGTCGCCGGACGGCGATCGCGTCATCGAGTGGCCGGAGATCACCTTCGTTGCGGGCACGTTGGGCCGCGACGTGGTCATCGTCTCCGGACCGGAACCGTCGTTGCGCTGGCCGACCGTGTCGGCGACGATCGTCGAGGTGGCGCGGACGTTGCGCGTCCGCGACGCCTACACCGTTGCGGGTATGCCGTCGCTGGTCTCGCATCGCCGGCCCGTCCCGGTGCTCGCCACCGCGACGCATCACTCGCTTGCGCAGGAGATTGCGCCGCTGCGCCTCGCCTACGGCGGTCCGACCGGCCTGCAGACGATCGTGCAACGCGCGCTCGGTGACGCCGACATCCGCTGCGCCGGTCTCTGGGCGCAGGTTCCGCAGTACGTCTCGGGCTCACCTTCGCCGCCGGCGGTCCGCGCGCTGCTCCGCCGCCTTGGCGAGCTCGGCCGGCTCGAGATCGACCTGGTCCCGCTCGACGCCCGCTGCGACGCGTACGCGACGCGCGTCGACGCCGGGCTCGCGACGCGCCCCGAGGTGCAGGAGGCCGTCGACCGCATCGACCGGGAACAGGGCGCGTCGGCCGAGGACCTCGTGTCGGAGATCGAGCGGTTCCTCCGCCAACAACCCGGCGAGTAGCGGGCCCCGAGCCCCGAGTGGGCGGCCGGCCGACCCGGCCGCGAGAATGCTGCCCATGTCTGTTGTCCGCATCAATGCCATCACTGTTCCGGCCGAACGCGCCGACACCCTCGTCGAGCGATTCGCCAACCGTGCCGGAGAGGTCTCCAAGGCCGAAGGCTTCGAGGCGTTCGAGCTCCTGCGCCCGACCGACGGCAAGGACGTGTTCTTCGTGTACACGCGCTGGCGCTCGGTCGAGGACTACGAGCGCTGGTTCAACAGCCAGGCATTCGGTCAGGGCCACGTCCCAGCACGCGCAACAGGGACCGGTCAGCACGGGGGCCGACCTGCTCGCCTTCGACGTGGTGCAAGAGGAGTACGCGTGACCGCGATCGACCCGATCGCGCAACTCACGGGGCCGGGTGGGCCGTTCGAGATCGTCGTCGAGGACGTCGTCGGCCATCCGATGCAGGTCTACAAGCAGCGCATGCGCTCCCTGCGCGAACTGATGGCGCAAAACGCCGCCCGCGCCGACGTCGACTGGGTCGTGCAGGAGCGCCGCCGCTTCACCTACGGCGAACACGACCGCCTGGCTCGGGTCTTGGCCCATTCGCTCGGGCAGCTCGGCGTGCAGCGCGGCGACCGCGTCGCACTGGTTTCGGCGAACGTGCCCGAATGGGTGATCACGTGGTGGGCGTGCGCGGTTCTCGGCGCGACGCTCGTGCCGCTCAACGCCTGGTGGAAGGCCGAGGAGTTGGAGTTCGGCCTCGCCGATTCCGGCGCCAAGGTGCTCATCGGCGATGCCCGGCGTATCGCGCTGGTACGTGACCGGCTGGCGGCGCTGCGGGCGCTGGAACACGTCTTCGTGATCGACGGGCCCGTCGACGAGACGGTCCGCCCGTTCTCGGAGCTGATCGCCGAGCCCGGCGACCCGGGGATGCCCGAGTCACCGCTCGACGAGGACGACATCCTCGCCATCCTCTACACCTCCGGAACCACGGGGAAGCCGAAGGGCGCCACGGTCTCGCATCGTCAGGCGATCGCCAACGTGGCGAACATCATCGTGATGGGTGTCGCGCAGGCGATGCGGGGCACGCCACCGCCCGAGGCGGAAGCCGGCCTGCAATCGTCCTCGTTGCTCGTCGTGCCGTTGTTTCACGTCACCGGTTGCCTCTCGACGATGACCCTCGCGTACGCGACCGGTGCCAAGGTCGTGTTGATGCCCGTCGGTCGCTTCGATCCCGATGTCGCGATGGAGATCATCGAACGAGAACGGGTGACGGCCATCGGGGGCGTGCCCACGATCATGTGGCGCATCCTCGAGTCGCCGAACCTCGAGAAGTACGACCTCACGACCGTGAAGCGCGCGTCGTATGGCGGGGCCCCGGCCGCGCCGGAGCTCGTCGAGCGCATCGAACGGGTCTTCCCGCACATGCGCAAGACGTTGACGACCGCGTACGGCCTCACCGAGACCGCGTCCGTTGCCACCGCGCACGGCGGCGACGATTACTTCGCCCACCCGGGATCGGTGGGTCGTGCCGCACCGACGGTGGAGCTGCGCGTGGTCGACGATCAGGGTCACGACGCGGCCCCGGGTGATCGGGGCGAGATCTGGATCAAGGGACCGACGGTCATGGCGCACGGCTACTGGCGCCGTCCCGACGCGAACGCGGCCGCGTTCACCGACGGCTGGTTCCACACGGGCGACATCGGCTACCTCGATCCCGACGGCTTCCTCTATCTCGTCGACCGAGCCAAGGACATGATCATCCGCGCCGGCGAGAACGTGTATTGCGTCGAGATCGAGCACGTGTTGTTCGATCATCCCGACGTCGTGGACGCCGCGGTGGTCGGCGTCGCGCACAAGACGCTCGGCGAGGAGGTCAAGGCGGTTGTGCAGTTGCGCGAGGGTTCGTCGACGACCACCGAGGAGTTGCGTGTGTTCTGCCGCGAACGCCTCGCCGACTTCAAGGTTCCGGAGTACGTCGAGCTGCGGACCGAGCCGCTCCCGCGCAATCCCGCGGGCAAGGTCCTGAAGAACCTGCTGCGCGGCGGCGAGTCGGCCTTCGCGGCTTCCGACGACCAAGCGCTCTAGTGCTGTTCGACATCCATCGCGTCTGGGGCTACAGCGCGATCGTCGCCAACTTCCTCGCCGGCGCGTACACGCTGGGGGCGTGGCGTTGGCCCCGCTGGCGGACCCGCTACCTGTGGTGGCCGACGATCATCGCCGAGGCGATGATGATGATCCAGGTGTTTCTCGGTGTCCTGCTCGTCAGCGTGCAGCACTACGAGCCGCCGCGATTCCACATGTTCTACGGGTTCGTCGCGTTCATCACGGTCGGGCTCTTGTACTCCTACAAGTACGTGTGGAAGGCGCGCGGGTGGATGGAGCTCGCGTACGGCCTGGGCGGGCTGTTCATCATGGGGCTCGGCATACGTGCGGTGCTCCAGGTGATATGAGCAACAATGCTCCCGTGCCCGGGTCGCGTCGCCGAGTCATGGTCTTGTTCGGAGGCCAGTCCGCCGAGCACGACGTCTCCCGCGTCACCGCGGTAGCCGTCGCCCGCGCCCTCGATCCCGCGAAGTACGACGTCGTGCCCGTCGGGATCACGACCGAAGGGCGCTGGCTGCTCGCAGGTGAGGCACGCCGGATGTTGGCTACCGGACGTGACGAGCTCCCGGTCGCGTTCGCGGTCGAGGGCGAGGTCATGGCGGTACCGAGCGCGGCGCGCCCCGGTGACGCGGACGTCGTGATCCCGCTGCTGCACGGGCCCTACGGCGAAGACGGCACCGTACAGGGCCTGCTCGAGCTCGCGGGCCTTCCCTACGTCGGCTCGGGTGTGCTCGGATCCGCGGTCGCGATGGACAAGATCGCGATGAAGCGGATGTTCACCGGCGCGGGTCTCGAGAACGCGCGCGCGCTCACCCTGCCGCGCCGGCCACGATGTCGACGAATTCGTCGTGCGCGTCGAAGCCGAGCTCGGGTTCCCGTGCTTCGTGAAGCCGGCGAACATGGGCTCGTCGGTCGGCGTGAGCAAGGCGCGCACCGTTGCCGAGTCTGCGCGACGCGGTCGAGCACGCGTTCACCTTCGACGAGTGGGTGCTCGCCGAGGAGATGGTGGTCGGCCGGGAGATCGAGGTCGGCATCCTCGGCGACGATCCGCCGGTCGCATCGCTGCCCGGAGAGGTGATCCCGGCGGCCGACTTCTACGACTACGCCGACAAGTACGAAGACGGCAAAGCCGAACTGCGCGCGCCGGCGCTCTTGTCGGCCGAACAGACCGCCGAGGTGCAGCGGCTCGCCGTGCAGGCGTTCGAGGCCTGCCGGGTCGAGGCAATGGCGCGCGTCGATTTCTTCCTCCGAAACGACGGCGCGTTCGTCGTCAACGAGGTGAACACCATTCCCGGCTTCACGCCCATCTCGATGTACCCGCGGCTGTGGGAGGTGTCGGGAGTGCCCTACTCCGAGCTCCTCGACCGGCTCATCGACCTCGCGATCGACCGAGCCCGCCGCCGGTCGGTCCGCCGCGGCCGCCAGCGGTAGCGCGGTCGCGGCGGGTCGGTACGATGCACGCGATTCGCCCGAGGAGGCCGCAATGGCCGTCAGCGCCTACATCTTGATCCAGACCGAGGTCGGCAAGGCTTCGGCGGTCGTCGACGCCTGCCGGTTGCTCACCGGTGTCGTGCAGGCCGACGACGTGACCGGACCGTACGACGTCATCTTGCGGGCCGAAGCCGGTTCGATCGACGAGTTGGGGCGCATGGTGGTGTCCCAGGTGCAACTCGTCGACGGGATCACCCGCACGCTCACGTGTCCCGTCGTTCACCTTTGACGGTCACGGTTTACCTCGGAGCGGCTTACGGGCCTACCCTTGGCTGATGGCTGACACGCCCTCGACCCCGCCGACCGCGAACCGCAAGCTGCTCGAATGGGTGGAGCACTGGACGGCGATCCTGCAACCCGATCGCGTGCACTGGTGCGATGGTTCCGAGGAGGAGTCGGAGCGGCTGTGCGGGGCACTGGTCGAGTCGGGCACGTTCATCCCGCTCGACCCGGCCAAGCGACCGAACAGCTTCTACGCGCGCAGCGACGCGGGCGACGTCGCCCGGGTCGAGGACCGCACGTTCATCTGCAGCGAGCGCGAGGTCGATGCCGGTCCCACCAATCACTGGCGGGCGCCCGACGAGATGCGCAAGGAGCTGCTGGGGCTGTTCGCGGGCGCTATGCGCGGCCGCACGTTGTACGTCGTGCCGTTCTCGATGGGCCCGCTCGGTTCGCGGATCGCGCACATCGGCGTGGAGCTCACCGACTCGGCGTACGTGGCCGTGAGCATGCGCACGATGACCCGCATGGGCCGGGGCGCGCTCGACGTGCTCGGTGCCGACGGCGAGTTCGTGCCGTGTCTGCACTCGGTCGGCATGCCGCTCGCGGCCGGTCAACCCGATGTGCCGTGGCCGTGCAACAACGAGCACAAGTTCATCGTCCACTTCCCGGAGACGCGCGAGATCTGGTCGTACGGCTCGGGCTACGGCGGTAACGCCCTCCTCGGCAAGAAGTGCTTCGCCTTGCGCATCGCGAGCGTCATGGCGCGTGATCAGGGCTGGCTCGCCGAGCACATGCTCATCTTGAAGCTCACGAACCCGCAGGGGCAGGCGCGTTTCATCGCGGCCGCGTTCCCCAGCGCGTGCGGCAAGACGAACCTCGCGATGCTCGTTCCCACGCTTCCCGGTTGGACGGCGGAGACGATCGGAGACGACATCTGCTGGATGAAGTTCGCCGACGACGGCCGCCTCCACGCGATCAACCCCGAGTACGGGATGTTCGGCGTCGCGCCCGGTACCGGCCTCGACACGAACGCGAATGCGATCGCCGCGCTCACGCGCAACACCGTCTTCACGAATGTCGCGCTGACCGACGACGGTGACGTGTGGTGGGAGGGGCTCACCGACGAGCAGCCCGCGCACTGCACCGACTGGAAGGGCAACGAGTGGACGCCCGAGTCGGAGACGCCGGCCGCGCACCCGAACAGCCGCTTCACCGCTCCGCTTTCGCAGGTCCCGTGCGTCGCGCCGGAGTGGGAGGACCCGAGCGGTGTGCCGATCTCGGCGATCCTGTTCGGCGGTCGCCGCCGGAGCACTGTTCCGTTGGTGACCGAGGCCTACAACTGGCAGCACGGTGTGTTCCTCGGTTCGATCATGGGTTCCGAGACGACCGCCGCGGCGGCCGGCGCGGTCGGAAACCTGCGCCGGGACCCGTTCGCGATGTTGCCGTTCTGCGGATACAACATGGGCGACTACTTCGCGCACTGGCTGCGCATCGGCGAGGCCGCCGACGAAGGCAAGCTCCCCAAGCTCTTCTACGTCAATTGGTTCCGCAAGAACGCCGACGGCAAGTTCCTCTGGCCGGGTTACGGCGAGAACAGCCGCGTGCTCGCGTGGATCTTCGATCGCTGTGCGAACGCGGCTCCGGCTCGAGACACCGCGATCGGCCGCCTGCCCGCGGTGGGTGCGCTGTCGACCGACGGGTTGCAGCTCAACGCGGGTGCGCTCGACGAGTTGCTCTCGGTCGACGAGGACGAATGGCGCGCCGAGCTCCCGTTGATCGAGGAGCACTATTCCGTGTTCGGCGACCGCCTTCCGACCGCGCTGCACGACGAGCTCGACGCCCTCGCCAAACGCCTGGCGGAGTAGCGCTCTCGTGGGTCTGCTCGGGTGGATCGTCGTCGGCTTCGTCGCCGGGGCGCTCGCCCGGGCGGTTACCGGCGGTGGGTGGAACCTGGGGTGTCTGGGCACGATCGTGGTCGGCGTCGTCGGCGGGCTGATCGGCGGCATGCTCTTCAACGCGGCCGGCGACCAGGGCATCGGCAGCTTCGGGCTGCGCTCGATGTTCGTCGCGTTCGTCGGCGCGGTGGTGCTGCTCGCGATCGTGGGCCTGGCCGGCGGCCGGGGATCGCGCTCGGGACGCGGACGCTGAGGCCGGCGCCCGCACCCGCGCGCTGATCAGCCTTCGCCGGTCAGATCTCGCCGGTCAGATCTCGCCGGTCAGCTCTCGCCGGTCAGATCTCGCCGGTCAGATCTCGGCGGTGGGAATCCCGAGGTCGATCTCCGACCCGGTGCGCACGTGGGTGGCATGGCCTTTGGCATCGAGGTCGAACACGATGCGCTGACCCTGGCGCAACATCCGAAAGAGCGAGCCCTGGAGCGCGTCGGGGGCGAGCACGAGCTCGGAGCGGTCGGTGTCGAGCACGACGATTCCTTCGTGGGTCGCCGGGTCGAACATCTTCACGGTGCCTTGCATGCGTGCGCTCCAACTTCCGCGGTGAGGCTCGGCCTCCGGGGTGGGGCTAGGCCTTGACGATCTTGCCTGCCTTCAGGCACGACGTGCACACATTGACCCGCTTGGGGGAGCCGTCGACGATGGCCCGGACGCGCTGGATGTTGGGATTCCAGCGCCGCTTGGTGCGACGGTGCGAGTGGCTGACGCTCATGCCGAAGATCGGCTTCTTGGCACACACATCGCAAACCGAGGACATCGTCCGAGCACCTCTGCATCGAGTCGTCATGAAGAGCAGGAAAAAGGCTAGCACCCCGGTACTCTTGCGCCCGATGCCGACGCTGACCTGCCTGTCCGCTGCAGATCTGCGCCAAGCCGTGCTCCGATTCCGAGATGCACTGCGCGCGCACCAAGAGGAACTGAACCGGCTCAACGTCTATCCGGTCCCCGACGGCGACACGGGAACCAACATGGCGCTGACGCTGGAGTCGGTCAGCGCCGAGCTGCGGACCGCGGAATCGATGGATGAGGTCTGCCACGCGGTCAGCCGTGGCTCGCTGATGGGCGCCCGCGGCAACTCCGGCGTGATCACGTCACAGATCCTGCGCGGACTGGTCGAGGGTTTCCGCACGCTCGAGTCGGTCGGGGCGCCCGACCTGCGCGCCGGCCTGCGCCGGGGGACCGATGCCGCGTACGAGGCGGTGATGCGCCCGGTCGAGGGCACGATCCTCACGGTCGTGCGCGAGGCTGCCGAAGCCGTGGAAGCGCTCGGCGCCGACCTCTCGCTCGTCGCGCTGCTCGAGCGCGCGTACGACGCCGCGTGTGACGCGGTCGAGCGCACGCCGCAGATGCTGCCGGCGCTGCGCGACGCGGGCGTGGTCGATGCCGGCGGCAAAGGGTTCACGCTGTTGCTCGCGGCGCTGCTGGAAGTGGTGTCGGGCCGCGCGATCCCCGAGCCCGAGGTCGTGACCGCGCCCGCCATCGTGATGGCGCACCTCGCGGGCGAAGACCTTTCGAGCCTGCGCTACGAGGTGATGTACCTCCTCGAGGCGCCCGACGAGACCATTTCGATGTTCCGCGACACCTGGAGCACGATCGGCGACTCGATCGTGGTGGTCGGCGGCGACGGTTTGTGGAACTGTCACATCCACACGAACGACATCGGCGGCGCGGTCGAAGCCGGCATCGACGCCGGCCGGCCGCGCAAGATCCGCATCACCGACCTCATCGAGCAGGTCGAAGAGGAGCGTTGGGTCCGTGAGGCCGATGTCCTGGCCGACCTGGACGAGTTCGCCGACCAAACCGCGGTCGCGACCGCCGTGGTCGCGGTCGGCGTGGGCGAAGGGATCCGTCGCCTGCTCACGAGCCTCGGCGTGCAACAGGTCGTGGCCGGCGGTCAGTCGATGAACCCCTCGACCGCGCAGATCCTCGAGGCGGTCGAGCTGTGCCGGGCCGACGCGGTGATCGTCTTGCCCAACAACAAGAACATCGTGGCCGTCGCCCGACAGGTCGACTCGCTGACCGACAAGCAGGTCGCGGTGATCGCGACGCACAGTGTCCCCGAGGCGCTGGCCGCGCTCGTCGAGTACGACCCGAGCGCATCGGTCGATGCCAACGCGACATCGATGCACGATGCGTTGGCGCGGGTCCGTACGGGCGAGGTCACTCAGGCAGTTCGCGACGCGACCGTCGACGGCGAGCAGGTGCACGAAGGCGAGTGGCTCGCGCTTGCACGCGACGGTGTCGTCGCCGCCGTGGGGTCGCCGGCCGACGCGGTGTACAAGCTGCTCGAAGCGCTGGTCGACGACGACAGCGAGATCGTCACCGTGTTGGTCGGTTGCGACGCGGCGGCCAACGAGACCGAGCGCATCCGCGAGCACATCGAGTACGCGTTCCCGCACCTCGAGGTCGAGTTCCACGACGGTGGCCAGCCCCTATATCCCTACCTCGTAGGCGTGGAGTGACCCGCGCGTGCCCACCGGTGATCCGCCGCTGACGTTGGCCGATCTGCGCGACATCCCACTCGCCCGGTTGAAGGGGGTCGGACCCGCGCTGGAGTCGCGCCTCGCGGACATGGAGCTGCACACGGTTCTCGACCTGGTCCAGCACTACCCGCGCCGCTGGATCGACCGGACGAAGAAGACCGACATCGCCGCGCTCGCGGTCGGGGAGGAAGCCACGGTCTTCGCCGAGGTGCGCACGATCCACGGCCGCCGGACACGCCAGGGGCGCGCGCTCGTCGAGGCCGTCGTGCACGACGGCACCTCGATGCTGACGATCACCTTCTTCAACCAGGCCTGGCGCGAGAAGCAGTTGAGTGTTGGGACCGAAGCGTCGTTCTTCGGCAAGCTGGACGTGTACCGGGGGAAGCGCCAGATGGCGAACCCGGTGGTCGACGTGGTCGGGCGCGCGGGCGTGGCCGACGAGAAGACGGGAGTGATCGTCCCGGTCTATCCGCAGTCGGGCAAGGCCGAGGTCTTCACGTGGCAGCTGCGGGCGTTGGTGTCGGACGCGCTCGCGAAGTGCCGCGCGCGCGGGTTCGCGGACCCCCTCGACGAGGAGATACTCGACCGCGGCAATCTCGTCGACCGCGACACCGCGCTGCGCGCTATCCATCGGCCGGAGTCGATGGCCGAGCTCGGCGCCGCGAAGAACCGGCTGATCTTCGACGAGTTCTTGCGGATGCAGGTCGGTCTCGTCGCGCGCAAGCGTGCGTTCGCGGCCGAGGAGTCGGGTATCCGTCACACGGTCGACGGGCCGCTCGTCGCTGCATTCATTGCCGGGTTGCCGTTCGCGCTGACGGGCGACCAACAGCGCGCGTTGGCGGAGATCACGCACGACCTCGCGGGTCCGGCGCCGATGCACCGGCTCCTGCAGGGCGACGTCGGCTCGGGCAAGACGGTGGTCGCGCTCGCGGCGCTGCTCGTCGCGGTGCAGGGTGGATATCAGGGTGCGTTCATGGCGCCGACCGAAGTCCTCGCCGAGCAGCATTACCTCGGTTCGCTGCGTCTGCTCGAAGGGCTCACCGTCGCCGCCGAGGGTTCGTTGCTCGCCGACCGGCCCGTCGGCGTCGCGCTGTTGACGAATCGCACGACGGCGGCCGAGCGCCGGCGGATCGGCGCCGGACTCGAAGCCGGCACGATCGACATCTTGGTGGGGACGCACGCGCTGCTCTACGGCGACGCGACCTTCTCGCGCCTCGGGCTCGCGGTCGTCGACGAGCAACACCGGTTCGGGGTCGAGCAGCGCGCGCTGTTGCGGGGGAAAGGCGACGAGCCCGATCTCTTGGTGATGACCGCCACCCCGATCCCGCGTACCGCGGCGATGTTGATCTACGGCGACCTCGACAAGTCGGAGCTGCGCGAGCTGCCGCCCGGCCGCACACCGATCGAGACCCGGCTCGTCGATCCGAGCCCGCTCGCGCAAGCGGCGGCATGGGAGGCGTTGCGGGCCGAGGTCGCGCTCGGGCACCAGGCCTATGTCGTGTGCCCGCTCGTCGAGGACAAGGGCAAGGTCGAAGCCAAGGCCGCGACCGTCGAGTACGAACGGCTGCAGGCGGAGGAGCTGCACGACCTGCGCGTCGGGCTCCTGCACGGGCAGATGCCGGCGAAGGACAAGGAGGCCGTCATGCGCGCATTCCGCGCCGGCGACCTCGACGTGCTCGTCGCTACCACCGTCATCGAGGTCGGCGTCGACGTACCCAACGCCACGGTGATGGTCGTCGAAGACGCCGACCGTTTCGGGCTCTCGCAGTTGCACCAGCTCCGGGGCCGGGTCGGCCGCGGCGGTCACAAGTCGTATTGCTACTTGTTCGCCGACCCGAGCACGCAAGACGGTGAGCAACGGCTGGCGGCGATGGCCGAGAGCACCGACGGCTTCGCACTCGCGGAGAAGGACCTCGAGATCCGTGGCTCGGGCGAGGTGTTCGGTGAGCGCCAGTCGGGGTTCAGCGACCTGAAGCTCGGTCGCATCCCTCGCGACGAGGCGATCGTGTTCGACGCGCGGGAAGTGGCGGAATCAATCCTCGACGACGATCCGGAGCTGGCTCGTCACGCGCAGCTCCGCGACGAGGTGCACGACCTCCTGGGCGACGCGGTCGACTTCTTGTTCAAGTCATGAGCCGTCCGAGGGGGCTTCGGGTGATCGCGGGGAGCGCTCGCGGCCGCCGGCTCGTCGCGCCCGAAGGAGATCAGGTGCGCCCGACGAAGGACATCGCGCGCGAGGCCATGTTCTCCGCGCTCGACGCCCGCGGCGCGCTCGACGAGGCGGTGGTACTCGACCTCTACGCGGGGACCGGCGCACTCGCGATCGAAGCGCTGTCACGCGGTGCGGCCGGCGCGGTGCTGGTCGAGCGGGACCGGTCGGCACTGCAAGCCATCCGCACGAATCTGCAGGTCCTGGTGGCCGACGCCTCCGAGCGCGTTCCGGCCGAGGTCGTGGCCCGCGACGTCGGCCGCTACCTCGCCGGTGGGCCGCCGCCGGTTCCCTTCGACGTCGTGTTCGTCGACCCGCCGTACGCCACTTCGGACGAGGACGTCACGGCGTTGCTGGCCGCCTTGACGGCGCCCGGGTGGCTCGCGGCGGGCGCGATCGTCAGTGTCGAGCGACCATACCGGCACCCCGTCGTCGCTCCTGCGGGGCTCTCGAACGGATGGGCGCGCACGTTCGGCGATACCCTTTTGACGTTCTTGTTCGTCTGATCGGCCGGTTCTCCGGCCGCGTTGGTTCTCCGACTGGGGGAGACTGCGTGCGGACCGCCCTCTGCCCGGGATCGTTCGATCCGGTGACGCTCGGCCACCTGGACATCATCGAACGCTCGTCCCGGCACTTCGACGAGGTTCTCGTCGCCGTGATCCGCAACCCGCAAAAGACGCAGTCGCTGTTCAGTCTCGAGGATCGCCAGCAGATGCTGAAAGAGGCGACACAGCACCTCCCGAACATCCGCATCGAGTTCTTCAAGGGATTGCTGGTCGACTTCGCCCGCGATCACGGGGTCGACGCGATCATCAAGGGTCTGCGCGCGGTCTCCGACTTCGACCAGGAGCTCCAGATGGCGCAGATGAACCAGCGCCTGTCGGGGATCGACACCTTCTTCTTGTCGACGAGTCCCCAACATTCGTTCCTGTCGTCGAGCCTCGTGCGGGAGGTCGCGCGTTTCGGCGGCGACGTTTCGGGAATGGTCCCCAAGCACGTCAACGACCGGCTCGTCGAGACGTTCCGTGTGCAGGAAGGCTGAGCATGCTCGAGGACGAACCGGAGAAGGTGCCCGACACCGCCGTGGTGCTGGAGCAGCTCCGGGACATGCTCGAAGCGGCCCGCAAGCTCCCGATGTCGGCGTCGGTGTCGATCAACCGCGAAGAGTTCGGGGCGCTGCTGCAGGACGCGATCGACGGCCTCCCCGAGGAGCTCCGTGAAGCGCGCTGGCTCCTGAAGGAGCGCGATCAGGTGGTCGAGCGGGCCGCGAGCGAGGCGAACCGGCTCGTCGACGCAGCTCGGGTCCGGGCCGAGCGGATGGTCGAAAAGAACGAGCTCGTGCGCGAAGCAAGGCGGACGAGCGAGGAGATCCTCGAGGACGCCGAACGCCAGGCCGCCTCCATCCGCCATGAGGCCGAGGACTACGTCGACCGCAAGCTCGCGGCCTTCGAGGTCGTGCTCGACCGCACCATGCAGACCGTGCAAAAGGGTCGGGAGCGGCTCCAGGTGCACGCGCCGTCACCGGTGGTCCACGAGTCCGACGCCGACGAGAGCGGCTTCTTCGACCAGGACGACCTCTAGCCCCGGCACTTCCTGACGGCTTCCTGTCGCCGGAAAAGCGGGGCTGACCTGCTACGATCCAGCGCGCCGGCGGTGCGCAGGCGGTACATTCCCCGCGCTCGGCCTGCCGGGCCCGACAGACAAGGGTCATACACAGGGTCGAATCAGCCGGTCCGTCCGGCGTTGTCCCAAGCGAACTTCTCATGCCGACAACCAGCGCGTTCCGCATCCCCGTCGCCAACCTCTTGCGCCGACCCGGCGCGTCCCGGGTCGTCCAGGTCGAGGGTGTCCTCGCCGATGTGCGGGGCCAGGGCGCGCAGGTCGCGCCGGAACGGCCGATCGCGGTCGACGTCACCTTGGAGCGGGTGTCGGAGGGCCTGGTCGTGCGGGGCACCGTCGCGGCCACCTGGGAAGCGGCCTGTAGCCGATGCCTCGCCCCGGTCGGCGGCGAGCTGTCGGTACCCGTCGGCGAGCTGTACGAGCGCCATCCGCTCGAGGGCGAGACCTACCTGCTGGCCGAAGACGATGTCATCGACCTCGAGCCCATGATCCGCGACGCGCTCCTGCTCGAGTTGCCCGCGGTGCCCCTGTGCCGTGCCGACTGCCAGGGCTTGTGCCCGAGCTGCGGTGTCGACCGCAACCTTGCGAGCTGCGAGTGTGCCGGCTCCGAACCCGATCCCCGGTGGGCGGCTCTGCGCTCGCTCGACCTCTGACCCCTTCGATCACACGATTTCACGAGGAGCTGCGAAACCATGGCCGTCCCGAAGCGCAAGATGAGCCGCTCGGCGACCCGTTCTCGCAAGTCGGCGAACATGCGGCTGGCGCCTCCGGCCCATTCGCTGTGCCCGAACTGCGGGGCGTCACGCCTTCCCCACCGGGTGTGCGGCAACTGCGGCTGGTACCGCGGCCGCCAAGTCCTCGACGTCGAGTAGCGGGAAGCGACCCGTGCCGCCCGTGATCGCGATCGACGCGATGGGCGGCGACCGCGCGCCTGCGGCGATCGTCGCGGGGGCGCTGAAGTCGGTGGAGGCGTGCGACGTCGACGTGTTGCTCGTCGGTCCGGCCGACATCCTGCGCGCCCACCTTCCGGAGGGTCGCGTGCCGGCGCGCGTCACGTTGCTCGACGCCGCAGAAGTCATCGCGATGCACGAAGAGCCCGCGTCGGCGGTGCGAACGAAGAAGGATTCGTCGATCGTGCGCTGCGCGGAGGCCGTGCGCGACGGCCGGGCCGCGGCGATGGTCGGCGCGGGCAATACCGGCGCCACGATGGCTGCCGCGCTGTTGCGTTGCGGCCGGATCAAAGGCGTCCACCGTCCGGCGATCGCGATCCCGCTGCCCGTCTTCGGCGAGGACCGGCCGCAGTTGCTCGTCGACGCGGGGGCGACTGTCGATCCCGACGCCGAATGGCTCGTGGAATGGGCGGAACTCGCCCGCGCCTACGCGCGCGTGCGCCTCGGGGTTGCGGAGCCGACGATCGCACTCCTCTCGAACGGCGAGGAGGCGGGGAAGGGTGACGCGCTGCGCAAGCGCGCGTCGGATCTCTTCGTCGACGTGAAGGGATTCGTCGGCAACGTCGAGGGCCGCGACCTCGTGCGGCGCAGCGCCGACATCGTCATCACCGACGGTTTCACCGGCAACGTCACCTTGAAGACCCTCGAAGGTGCGGTCATGGGCATGGCGGGCCTGGTGTTCGGGGTCATCGACGAACCGGAAACGCCGTGGGCCGGCGCGGCCGAGGCGCTCAAGGTGCGCCTTCTGGAAGCCGCGGCGTCCCTCGTCCCCGACAACACCGGTGGCGGGATGTTGCTCGGGATCGAGGGTGTGTGCGTGATCTCGCACGGTTCGTCGTCGGCCGACGCCATCGTCAATGCAGTCCGCGTGGCGCGCGACTGCGTGAACGCCGACGTGGTGACGAAGCTGCGCGACGCCGTCGTCGGGCTCGGTGAGCGCGGGACGCCTCGTGCCGGCTGAGACGCACAGCCACCTCGGGCCCCTCGGTGGCGACGAGATCGAACGCGTCGTGCGCGACCAGCTCGCCGAGATCCTCGGCGTCGATCTCGACACGATCACGCTCGACACGCGCCTGCGCGAAGATCTCGATGCCGACGATTTCGTGGTGCTCGACCTGGTCGAGGCCGTGATTGCGGAGCTCGGCGAGCGAACGGTCGGGTTCTCCATCGACGACGACGACCTCGTCGAGATGCGCACGGTTCGTGACGCGGTCGAGTGCGTCGCGGCCGGGCTCGGATACGCGAGCAGCCAGTGAGCCCGATCGCGTCGTACGAGGGTCTCGACAAGCTCGAGGCGAACATCGGTGTCCGGTTCGACGACCGCGACGTCGTGCTGCGGTCGCTCGCGCACCGGTCGTGGTGTGCCGAGCACGGCGAGCCCGAATCGAACGAGCGCCTCGAGTTCCTCGGCGACTCGGTTCTGGGACTCGTCGTGACCCACTACGTGTTCGAGCACTTTCCGGGGCTCCCCGAGGGCCAGCTCTCGGAGGTGCGCGCGGGAGTCGTGAACGCGCATGTGCTCGCGGAGTTGGCCGTGGAGCTCGATCTCGGTTCGCACCTGCTGCTCGGCAAGGGTGAAGACGCGGCGGGAGGCCGGGCGAAGCAGTCGATCCTGGCCGACGCGTTCGAAGCCCTCATCGCGGCGGTCTATCTCGATCAGGGCTTCGTGATCGCGCGCGACTTCGTGCTGCGCTGTCTTTCGGAGCGAATCGCCGATGCCGCGGCCGGCCCCGGCGGCCGCGACTACAAGACCCGCCTCCAAGAGGCCACCGCGGCCGGCGCGCTCGGTCGGCCGCGTTACGTCGTTCGCGACGAGGGCCCGGACCACGCGAAGCAGTTCTTCGCGGCCGTCTATGTGAATGACCGTCTGTACGGCGAGGGCGAGGGCCGATCGAAGAAGCAAGCCGAGCAGTCCGCCGCGTGGGTCGCATGGTCGCGCCTGCAGGACGAGGCTGGCGGTCAGGGGGGCGACCATGCCGGAGCTACCTGAGGTCGAGGTGTTACGCCGCGACCTCGAAAAAGAGGTGGTCGGCAAGAAGATCAAGTCGGTGGAGGTCACCGGGACGCGTTCCGTGCGCCGCCACAAGAACAAAAAGGAGTTCATCGAGCTCCTCGAGGGGCGCAAGATCGTCGCGGTGCAACGGCGGGGCAAGTACCTCGTGATGCGGCTCGACGGCCCGGAGGCACTCGTTGTGCATCTCGGGATGTCCGGCCAGCTCCTGCGCGCGAAGACCGCTCGCGAGAAGCCGCCGAAGCACACGCACGTGGTGATCCATTTCACCCAGGGTGGACTCTTGCGCTTCGTCGACCCGCGCACGTTCGGCGAGATGTTCGCGACGAAGTACGACGACCTCGAAGAACAGGTCGAGGAGCTCGCGCATCTCGGCCTCGATCCGCTCGAGACCGCGATGTCGTGGGAGCTGTTCGGGCGCATGCTCGCCGACAAGCACGCGCGCCTGAAGTCGTTGTTGATGGACCAGAAGTTCATCGCCGGGATCGGCAACGTCTACAGCGACGAGATCCTCTTCCAGGCCGGGCTCAAGTGGGACCGGCTGAGTGACTCGCTGTCACAGCAGGAGATCCGCCGGCTGTACCGCGCGATCTTCGAGACGCTGCAGGATGCGGTGAAACACCGTGGTTCGTCACTCGCCGACGAGCAGTACGTCGACCTGTTCGGCAATCCCGGCGACTACCAGCATCATCACCAGGTCTACGACCGCGAAGGCCAGGCGTGCCCGCGCTGCCGGCGCACCGTGCACCGGGCGCGCTTCGCCAATCGCTCGACGTTCTACTGCGAGGCATGCCAGGTGTGACCGAGTCGTCGCCGGGCACCCCCGCGGTCCGGGCGCGAGTGGTCGTCGCCGGGCTCGTCCAAGGCGTGTGGTTCCGCGACTCGTGTCGTGAGCAGGCCCGCGCGGCGCGGGTCGGCGGCTGGGTCCGCAACCGCGCCGACGGTGCGGTCGAGGCCGAGTTCGAAGGTTCCCCCGCGGCCGTCGACCGGCTCGTCGGGTGGTGCCGGAGCGGC
Organism: uncultured Actinomycetes bacterium; assembly: GCA_963812205.1. GTDB lineage: Bacteria > Actinomycetota > Acidimicrobiia > IMCC26256 > PALSA-610 > PALSA-610. Next base: position 331,440 of record CAWEUJ010000005.1, on the reverse strand, counting down.
CCGCCCCGCGCGCGGGTCGACGCGGTCGAGGTCACGATGGTCCCCACCTGCGGCGATCAGAGATTTCGCATCCGATGACCTACGGGCGGGGCTCGGTCCGCGGGGGTGGCGGGCGCGCCCCCTACCATCGGCGTCCGGAGAGGGGGCCTTCTTGTTCCTCAAGTCGTTGACGTTGAAGGGCTTCAAGTCCTTCGCGGACAAGACCACGCTCGAGTTCGAACCGGGCGTGTGCGTCGTCGTCGGCCCGAACGGGTCGGGGAAGTCGAACATCGTCGACTCGGTCGCGTGGGTGCTCGGCGCGCAGGGCGCGCGGGCGTTGCGCGGCACGAAGATGGACGACGTCATCTTCGCGGGAACCGCCGATCGCCCCGCGCTCGGCCGGGCCGAGGTCTCGCTCACCATCGACAACACGGCGCGGCTGCTCCCGATCGAGTTCACCGAGGTCACGATCACCCGCATGTTGTTCCGCACGGGTGAGTCGGAGTACCTGATCAACGGGGCACCGTGTCGCCTCCTCGATATCCAAGAGCTGCTCTCCGACAGCGGAATCGGGCGCCAGCAGCACGTGATCGTCGGGCAGGGCCAACTCGACGCAGTGTTGAACGCCCGACCCGAAGATCGCCGGGCGATCATCGAGGAAGCCGCCGGGATCTTGAAGTTCCGCAAGCGCAAGGAGAAGGCCGAGCGGCGGCTCGAAGCCACCGAGGGCAACCTGCTCCGCTTGACCGACCTGCTCCGCGAGGTCCGCCGGCAGCTGCGGCCCCTCGAACGCCAAGCCGACGCAGCTCGCCGTCATGACGGCCTCGTCGCCGAGCTGCACGCGATCCGCCTTCACCTTTCCGGTCGCGAGATCGAACAGCTGCGCAGCCGCGAGCAAAAGCGCGTCGAGGCGCGTCGCGATCTCGCCCGCCAAGAACAAGACGTGCGCGTGGTGTTGCGCGCCCTCGATACGGAGGTGCTCGGCGCCGAGCGCGCGCTCGCGGTTCCGGGCGACGACGACGTCGCCGACATCCTGGCGCGCACGGAAGCACTGCGCGAGCGCAGCCGCGGGCTCGTCAACCTCGTCACCGAACGGGGCCGCAGCCTCGACCGTGAACTCGCTTCGGTAGCCGACGAAGGTGTCGTCGAATCGTTGGTCGCGGAAGCGGCGCACGTGCGCGAACAGCTCCTGGCCGTCGAGTCCGATTTCGATTCGCTCGCACCGACGCGCGACGAGGTCGAAGCCGCCGAGGCCCGCGTCGAGGCGCTCGGTGTCGTGTCCGTCACGGTGGCCGAAGCGGAGTACCAGCGGGCGGCGCAGGATCTCGAACAACTGACGGCGCGCGCGGGGACGATCGAGGGTGAGCTCGCTCGCATGCGTGCCGAACTCGCACGGGTCGACGCAGACCGGGCCGCGCTCGAGCCCCTCGCCCGCGAAGCCGACTCGGCCCACGCCGAGGCGGAACGCGTCCGCGCGGAGGTGGAGGCCCATGCGGGCGTTGCGCCCGAGCTGCGGGCCGAGGCCCGGGAGTTGCGCTCGGCCGAGGAGGCGCTCCGGGAGGCCGACGAGGTACACCGGCGCGCCGACAGCGACGCGTCGCGCTGGCGGGCCCGCGCCGAGATGCTCGCGCTCGCGCTCGAAGAGGCCCATGCCGCGGTGGGCGGCGAGGAGATCGCAGGCGTCCAAGGCGTTTTGGGGCCGCTGGTCGACCTGCTCGAGATCGACGAGGGCTGTGAGGTTGCCGTCGCGGCCGCGCTCGGCGACGCGCTGAAGGCGATCGTCGTCGACGGCGACGATGCCGCGCGCGCGGCCGTCGAGCGGCTGAAGCGTGGCGACCGTCAGGCCTTGCTGCTGGTCGCCGAAGGGCGCGCGCAGGGGATGCAGATCTCGTTCGCGCCGGCGGGCACCCATCCGCTCGGCGCGTCGGTCCGCGGGTTGCGGGCCGGCCTCGACGCCGTGCTTGCTCGTCTCTTCGCCCAGTTCGTGCTCGTCGACGGCGGATGGGAACACGCCCTCGACGTCGCGCTCGCCAACCCGGGTGTGATCGCCGTGACGCGCGACGGCGATCGTTTCGGCGGGCCCTCGGCGTGGCGTGCCGGTCCCGCGGGTTCGTCGGTCGTGACACCTGCGGCGCTGGCCGAGGCCACCGCACGGGCCGACGCGGCGGAGGTTGCGCGCGACGTCGCCGAAGCCGAGGTCGAGATCGCGCGGCAACGGCTCGCGGCGGCGCGGCGCGCCGAACTGCGCGCCGCCGAAGATGAACGGCGCCGGCGGATCGAGCTGGAGGAGGCAACCGCACTCGCGGCGCGCTTGCGGCGCGAGGTCGAGGTCGGCGTCGCAACCCTCGACGCCCGGCGGGCGACGCTTTCCGCGCGTGCCGACGAGCTCGAGGCAACGGTGGAGTCGGTCGGACCCGTCGCCGTGTCGGACGCCCGCGATCGCTTGGCCGCGGCCGAACAGCAGCGCGACGAGGCCCGTACCCGGCGCGCGGAGATGGAACGGCTCCGGTCACAGGCGAGCGCGCTGCGCCGCGACTTCGAGCTGCGCGGCGCGGCGGTGGAGGAGCGGCGCACGGTGCTCCACGCTCGTCTGGCCGAGGTGGAGGCACGTCTGGCCGTACGGCCCGACGAGGAAGCCCGCGCCCGGGCCCGCCGGGTTGCGATGGAACGGCGCCGTGAAGCCGTCGCCGAGATCGCGGCTCGCCTCGCGTCTCGCACAGGGGAGATCGAAGCCCTCGCCGAGCGCCTGCGCGCCCGGCGCCGCGAGCAGTCGGAAGCCGCGCGCGAAGCCGGACGCCGGCTCGACGGGCTGCGGGGTCGGCGCTCGGATGCGGAGAAGCAGTTGGCTGAGCTGAGGGAACGGGCGAGCAAGCTCGAGGTCGAAGAAGCCGAGATCCGCCTGCGGCTCGAACAAGCGGTCGAACAAGTCCGCCGCGATTTCGACTGCGAACCCGACACGGCGATCGCGGCGCCCGTGCCCGAGGTTCCCGAAGGCACGTCGCTTCCGGGCCGTGCCCGCGAGTTGGAGCGCGAGCTGCGGCTCATGGGCCCGGTCAACCCGCTCGCACTCACCGAGTACGAAGCACTCGTGGAACGGCACGAGTTCCTGCAAAAGCAACTCGACGACGTGCGCAACACGCGCCGCGAGCTCGCGCGCGTCATCAAGTCGGTGGACGAAGAGATCGTGCGCGTCTTCGATGCCGCGTTCGCCGACGTCGCGCGCAACTTCTCCGAGCTGTTCGCGCTGTTGTTCCCCGGCGGCTCGGGCCGGCTCGTGCTCACGCAACCCGACGATCTGTTGAACACCGGAATCGAGATGGAAGCACGGCCGTCGGGCAAGACCGTTCGCCGGTTGTCGCTGCTTTCCGGCGGTGAACGTTCGTTGTGCGCGCTCGCATACCTCTTCTCGGTGTTCCGGGCCCGACCCTCGCCCTTCTATCTGATGGACGAGGTCGAGGCCGCGCTCGACGACGTGAACCTCCACCGCTTCCTCGATCTCGTGCACGAGTTCCGCAACGAGGCTCAGCTGCTCGTCGTCTCTCACCAGAAGCGCACGATGGAGGCCGCCGACGTGCTGTACGGGGTCTCGATGCCACCGGGAGGGTCGTCGCGGGTCGTCACGCAACGCATGCGCGATCTGACCTTCGACGAAGCCACCCAGTAACACCGGCGCGGTCCTCGTAGCCGCGGCGTTCGGGGCGCTGGGTAGCCTCCGGACATGGTCGCCGTGATTGTCGTCGTTCTCGTCGCGCTGGTTCTCGTCTCGGCCGGCGTGGTCGTGGCGGTCCGGGTGTCGCGCCGCTCGGACCGGTCCGGCACGGTCGCGGGGGAGCCGGCGGCGCCGGCCCGGCCGACGGCCTCCGCGTCTCCCGCCGCCTCGGCCCCCACCGTCTCGGCCCCCGGCGTGCCGACCCCGACGATCGAAGAGCTCGAGGAGCTGCTGCAGGCCCCGGCGGTAGAGCCGCCGGTCGTCGAGGTCGAGGCCGAGGTTGCCCCCGAGGTCGTCGAACGCCCGCGCCTGCGCGACCGTCTCGGTCGCACCCGCGGCGCGTTCTCGGGCGCGTTCGGTCGGATGCGCGGGCGCAAGATCGACGCCGAGACATGGGACGAGCTCGAAGAGTCGCTGTTGGCGGCCGACGTCGGCATGGCGACGACGACGCGCCTGCTCGACGCGGTGCGCGCACGCGCGAAGGAGGAGTCGGCGACCGAGCCCGACGAGCTGATCGCGTTGTTGCGCGACGAGGTCGTGACCTTGCTTGCAGGCACCGGCAGCGATCGCACGCTGCACGTCGCGGCCGGCGAGCCCAACGTGTGGATGTTCGTCGGGGTCAACGGTGTCGGGAAGACGACGACGATCGGCAAGCTGGCGTCGCAACGCGTCGGCGAGGGGCGCCGGGTGGTGTTGGCCGCGGGCGACACCTTCCGCGCCGCGGCGGCCGACCAGCTGCAACTGTGGGCCGAACGCACGGGCGGCGAGCTCGTTCGCGGCCAAGAGGGCGCCGATCCCAGCTCGGTGGTATTCGACGCGATGTCGGCCGCTGCGAGCCGAGGCGCCGATCTCGTGCTCGTCGACACCGCGGGCCGGTTGCACACGAAGAAGAACCTCATGGACGAGCTGAGCAAGTTGCGCAGAATCGTCGACCGAACGCCCGGTGCGCTCAAGGAAGTGATCCTGGTGATCGACGCCTCGACCGGCCAGAACGGCCTCGTCCAGGCCAAGCAGTTCGCCGAAGCCGTCGACGTCACCGGCATCGCGCTGACCAAGCTCGACGGCACCGCCAAAGGCGGCATCGTCCTGGCGATCCAGTCGGAGCTCGGTCTCCCGGTGAAGATCGTCGGCGTCGGCGAAGGCATCGGCGACCTCATCGAGTTCGACCCCGAAGAATTCGCTTCGGCGCTCTTCTCCGAAGAGCGCTGAGCTCATTTTTTGGTGACTCCGGCTGCGCCTCCCCTTCGGTCGGCTTCGCCTGCGTCTCGTTTCCGGGTCGACTCCGGCTGCGCCTCCCCTTCGGTCGGCTTCGCCTGCGTCTCGTGCACTCTTGTCCGAAGAGGGCTGCGCTTTCTCCGAAAGGGGCCGAGGCCTAGGTACGCTGGACGCCTGTGTTCGACGCGCTGAGTGATCGTCTCGACGGAATTTTCTCGAAACTCCGCAGCCGCGGGCGGCTGACCGAACGCGACATCGACGAGATCTCGCGCGAGATCCGCCTCGCGTTGTTGGAGGCCGACGTCAACGTCCGCGTCGTGAAGTCGTTCATCGGGCGTGTGAAGGAACGCGCGGTGGGCGCCGAGGTGTCCCAAGCGCTCGATCCGGGCCAACAGGTCATCAAGATCGTCCACGAGGAGCTCGTCGAGACGCTCGGTGGCACCACCGGCAAGCTGACGATGAGCCCGAAGCCGCCGACCGTCCTCATGCTGGCGGGCCTGCAGGGCTCCGGAAAGACGACCGCGGCCGCGAAGCTGGCCCGCCTGCTCAAGTCGCAGGGTCTGCACCCGCTGCTCGTCGGCGCCGACCTCCAACGGCCCGCGGCGGTCGAGCAGTTGCGCGTGCTGGCGGGTCGGGTCGACGTGCCGTTCTACAGCGAGGCGACCGATCCGGTGAGCGTCGCGCGCGGTGCGATCGCCGAAGCGCAACGCCTCGGACGCAACTTCGTCATCGTCGACACCGCGGGGCGATTGCAGATCGACACCGAGCTCATGGACGAGCTCAAGGCGATCGCCGCCGCGGTACAGCCGCAGAACACGTTGCTCGTCGTCGACGCGATGACCGGACAAGAAGCGGTGAACGTCGCAGAGGCGTTCAACGACGCGGTGGGCCTCGACGGCGTCATCCTCACCAAGATCGACGGCGACGCCCGCGGCGGCGCCGCGCTGTCGGTGAAGGAAGTGGTCGGCAAGCCGATCTTGTTCGCAGGTACCGGTGAGAAGCTCGACGAGTTCGAGCCGTTCCACCCCGACCGGATGGCGAGCCGCATCCTCGGCATGGGCGACGTGTTGACGCTCATCGAGAAGGTCGAAGCCACCTTCGAAGAAGACGAGAAGCGCAGGGCCGAAGAGCTCCTGCAGAGCGGCCGTCTCACCCTCGAGGACTTCCTCGAGCAGATGCAACAGATCAAGCGCATGGGACCGCTGCAGAACGTGCTCGGGATGCTGCCGGGCATGCCCAAGGAAGTCCGCAACGCCGAGATCGACGACAAGGACCTCGGTCGGATCGAGGCGATCATCCGCTCGATGACGCCGGAGGAGCGCCGCAAGCCCGAGCTGATCAACGGGTCGCGCCGCATGCGGATCGCCCAGGGCAGCGGGACGTCGACCACCGAGATCAACAACCTGCTGAAGCAGTTCAAGCAGGTGCAGACGATGATGAAGGGGATGGGCGGCCTGACCCGCAAGGCCAAGGGCAAGGGCAAGAAGGGCAAGGCGAAGATGAAGGGCCCGAAGCTGCCGGCCGGCTTCCCCGGCCTTCAGGGTGGCGGCCTTCAGGGTGGCGGTCTTCAGGGTGGCGGTCTTCAGGGTGGCGGTCTTCAGGGTGGCGGACTTCAAGGTGGCGGCCCGGGAGGGGGCCTTCCGGGTTTCCCGCCCCGTTGACGTAGACTCCCCGCGCTGTTCCCCGAAGAGGAGTCTCTGTTGGCAGTCAAGATCCGTTTGATGCGCGTCGGCAAGAAGAAGCAGCCGACGTATCGCGTCGTCGTGGCCGACGCGCGCAGCCCGCGCGACGGGCGGTTCCTCGAGATCCTCGGTCAGTACGCGCCCCGCCAGGAGCCGTCAGTCGTGTCGATCGACAGTGATCGCGCGCTGCACTGGCTGAACGCCGGCGCCCAGCCCACGGAGAGCGCGGCCAAGCTGCTGCAGATCGCGGGCGTCTGGGACGCGTACAAGGACGCGAACGGCAAGGTCGCGGCGTCGAAGCCCAAGGTGAAGGTCAAGGCGAAGGCGGTCAAGGAGGCCCCGGTCGCCGAGGCGCCGGCTGCCGCCGCCCCGACGATCGCGGCCCCGGAGGCCGAGGCCGGCGCCCCCGAGGAAGCACCCGCCGAGGCATGAGCGACGAACTCGACGACGACGGCTTCGAAGAAGACGACGATTTCGAAGAGGATGACGACTTCGACGACGACGTCGCACCCGAGGGCAACCGCGTCGTCGGCGCGCGGGCACGCGCGTCGGTCGAGCACATCGCCCGTCACCTGGTCGACGATCCCGACGGGATCTTCGTCGACGCGAACGACCGGGGTGACAACGTCACACTGTTCGTGCACGCGAGCCCCGGCGACCTCGGTCGCATCATCGGCAAGCGGGGTCGAGTCATCCAAGCCGTGCGCCAGGTTGCGCGCGCGGCCGGCGCCACCGAAGGCGTGCGGGTCTCCGTCGACGTCGCGGAGTAGCCCGCGTGGGCGGTGACAGGACCCGGCTCGAGGTCGGGCGCATCGGTCGTGCCCACGGATTGCGCGGCGAGGTCGTCGTCACGCCGGTCAGCAACATCTCGGAGCGTTTCGCACGCGGCTCGACCTTGTGGGTCGACGATCGTGCCTACGTGATTGCGTCGTCGCGCCCGTACCAGCACCGTTACGTCGTCCGCTTCGAGGGCGTCGACGACCGCAATGGTGCGGACGCGCTACGCGGCAAGATCGTAGAGGCCGAACCGCTCGCGGAGCCGCCCGCCGGGGAGCTCTGGGTGCACGATCTCATCGGCTCCGCGGTGCGCGACCGCAGTCGGCGCGCCGGTGGGACGCGTGGTGTCGGTCGAAGCGAACCCTGCGCACGATCTCCTCGTACTCGACAACGGTGCGCTCGTACCGATGGTGTTCGTCGTGTCGTCCGAGTCCGGCGTGGTGGTGATCGACCCGCCGGAAGGCCTCTTCGACCTGTAGCCCCGAGCGGCCGGACCCGTGCGCATCGACGTCTTCTCGATCTTTCCCGAGTATCTCGACCCGCCGCTCCAGGTCTCACTTCTCGGTCGGGCGCGCGCCGCGGGTGTGGTCGACGTGCGTTTGCACGATCCGCGCGCGTTCACGACCGACCGCCACCGCAGTGTCGACGACGAGCCGTTCGGTGGGGGCGCGGGAATGGTGATGATGCCGGAGCCGTTGTTCGCCGCGGTCGAGGCCGCGCAGCCGGCGCGGCCGTTGCTCTTGTTGTCGGCGAGCGGCCGCCGCTTCGACCAGGAATGGGCGCGGGAGTTGGCGGCGGGCGACGGCTTCTCGCTGATCTGCGGTCGGTACGAGGGGGTCGACCAACGGGTAGCCGACCATCTCTGCGACGGCGAGATGTCTATCGGCGACTTCGTCCTCGCGGGCGGCGAAGGCGCGGCGCTGATCGTGATCGAGGCGGTCGCCCGACTGCTGCCCGGAGTCCTGGGCAACGAGGCCTCGGCGGCCGAGGAGTCGTTCAGCGACGGACGGCTCGAGTACCCGCAGTACACGCGCCCGGCCGAGTTCCGGGGCTTCGCCGTCCCCGAGGTGCTCCGTTCCGGTGACCACGCCCGGGTCGCGCGCTGGCGCGCCGCGCAGGCGCTGCGCCGGACCCTCGAGCGCCGCCCCGACCTGCTGACCGAACCGCTCGGCCCGGCGGACGCCGCGCTGTTGGCCGAGTTCCCCGAGCCGAGCGGTCCCGAATCCGGCGGTCTCGGGGCCGAGTTCCCCCGCAACTCGCCTTCCCGCTAGCATCGCTGGTCGCGCTCGCTCGGGCGCGCGCTTCACGGGAGCCCTCTCATGCACCGCACCGACCTTGTCGACCGCGCCGGCTTGCGCGACGACGTACCCGACTTCGCGCCCGGAGACACCCTGAAGGTGCACGTCCGGGTCGTGGAAGGCAACCGCGAGCGCGTCCAGGTCTTCCAGGGGGCGGTCATCCGGCGCCAGGGCAGCGGCGTGCGGGAGACGTTCTCGGTCCGCAAGGTCAGCTTCGGCGTCGGTGTGGAGCGCACCTTTCCGGTGCATTCGCCGATCATCGCCCGCATCGAGGTCGTCACCCGGGGAGACGTGCGCCGGGCGAAGCTGTACTACCTGCGCGACCGGATCGGAAAGGCCGCAAAGATCAAGGAAAAGCGGTTCTAACCGGTCTGACCTGGGCATTTCGCGGCGCCGAAGGCGTCGCCCGCCGGTCGTACACTGGCCTCGATGAGCGCCGAAGACCTCGAACGGTACGAGACGGAGATAGAGCTGCAGCTCTACCGTGAGTACCGCGACGTGTTGCCGATGTTCCAGTACGTCGTTGAGACCGAGCGTCGCTTCTACCTCGCCAACGACGTCAAGCTCGACGCCAAGCAAGAGAACGGTCGGACGTACTTCGAGCTCCAGCTGCGCGACGCGTGGGTCTGGGACATGTACCGACCGACGCGCTTCGTTGCCGACGTTCACGTGGTCACGTTCAAGGACGTGAACATCGAGGAGCTTCCCGGCAAGGACCTCTAGGCGTGTCCGATCCGCGGCGCGCGCTGGGCGCGGCGGGGGAGGACGCGGTCGCGCAGTGGTACGCCGACTGCGGTTACTCGGTGCTCGCCCGGAACTGGCGGGTGCGTGAAGGCGAGATCGACGTCGTCGCGCGGCGAGCGGGCACGATCGTGTTCTGTGAGGTCAAGACCCGGCGCGGCGACGCCTTCGGGTTGGCGGCCGAAGCGGTCACGCCGCGCAAGCAAGCCCGGTTGCGCAAGCTGGCACTGCGTTGGCTCGGTGACACCGGGGCCCACGCCGACCTCTTGCGCTTCGACGTCGCGTCGGTCACACCCGACGGGCGCGGGGCGTGGGCGATCGACGTGCTCGAGGCCGCGTTCTGAAGGTCAGATCGGGCGCGGCCGCCGGGGGCGTTTGCGGGGCGTGCGTTTGGACGATGCCGGCGGGGCCGCGTTCCGCTTCGGCCGCGACGCTCGGTGCCAGCACCCGCTGTGCCAGTGGCGCCGATCTTCGGGCTGCTCGCGTGGCACCACGACCTCGTGACCTTCGCCGGGGCGGATCTCGTGGTCGCAACCGGGGCACCGGTACGTCTTCTCCGCCTCGTAGGGCTGCACGTGGCGAACGTCGACGCCGTCGTCGGGTTCGGTCCAGCCGTGCGCGCTCATGCGCCGGTTACGGTACCGCCGCGGCGAGACGTATCCGTTCCCCGAGCGCGCGGAGAGAGTGGGCAGACATGGACGGCTTGATCGTCGAACGGGCCGGCGGTGTCGTGACACTCACGATCGATCGGCCCGAGCGCAAGAACGCGATCAACAACGACATGTGGCGCGGACTCGTCGAGATCTTCGACGACATCGCGACGCGCCGCGACGATCGCGTCCTGGTGATCACCGGCGCCGGCGACGCGTTCTGCTCCGGCGCCGACCTGACGGCAGCGGCCGACGGCGAGGCGCCGAACGGCGCCGGCGCGTCGGTGGCGGCGATGCGCGTGGTCGGGCGCGCCGCGCTGCGGCTGCACGAGCTCGCGCTCCCGACGATCGCGGCGGTGAACGGCGTCGCGGCGGGCGCGGGCTGCAACCTCGCGCTCGGTTGCGATCTGATCGTCGCGTCCGACCGCGCCCGGTTCACCGAGATCTTCGCCAGACGCGGGCTCGCGCTCGACTTCGGTGGTTCGTGGGTGCTGCCGCGCCTCGTGGGGCTGCACCGCGCCAAGGAGCTCGCGTTCCTCGCGGAGATCATCGACGCCGTCGAGGCCGAGCGCATCGGGATCGTGAATCGCGTCGTTCCCCACGACGACTTGGATACAACGGTGGCCGCGCTGGCCGCGCGGCTCGCGGCGATGCCGCCACTGCAACTCGCCGTGATCAAACGCCAACTCAACGATGGGCTCGCGCACACGATGGCCGAGGCGATCGAGGCCGAAGGAATCGCGCAGGCTCTCATGTTCACGTCGCGCGACACCGCGGAGGCGATGATCGCTTTCGCCGAGAAGCGCGAGGCCCGCTTCACCGGCGAGTAACGCGCCGATCAGGTCGCGCGTTCGTTCGATCGGGTTCGGTTGCGAGCCTCGATCATCTTGTCGCGGTCGGGCTCGCGAATTCGGCGGAGCCAGGCGCCGTGCCACTCCCATGCCGCCTCGCAGGCCGGGCACGACATCACCATCGATCCGCCGGACCACGTCTCGGCAACGATTTCGGTGTAGTCGTAGGGGCATTGTGTGAGCTCCACGGGATGTTTGTCGGCGTTTGCCCGCAAGAGTTGACTCAACGGGGCCACCACAGGCCGCGTTTGCGCTCGAGGTGACCGCCGACCTCGAGGGCCCGGAGCGCCGCGCCCAGGCGGGCGGCGGGGAAGGCGACCCGCCGCTCGATCTCGTCGATCGTGGCGGAGTCGCCCCCGAGGGCCCGGAGAACCGACTGCTGGTCCGGGTCGAGGGGGGCGGGAGGTGCGCTCCAACCGCCTTCGACCGTTCCGCCCCGGCCGATGGCGAACAGCACGTCGGCCGGATCGAGGAGCGGCTTGGCCCCGTCGAGGAGGAGGGCGTTGCACCCGGCCGCGGCCGGATTGCGCCGCGAACCGGGCAATACGTACACATCGCGGTTGAAGCGGACGGCGTCGCCGGCGGTGATACGAGCGCCCCCGGAAACGGTCGCTTCCACGACGACGACGGCATCGGCCAGCGCGGCGATGATCCGGTTGCGGATCGGGAAGCGCCACGGCAGGGGCTGGGTGCCGTAGTCGTTCTCGCCGACGATCAGGCCCTGTTCCCGGACTCGTTCGTAGAGGCGCCGGTGCCGGCGCGGGTAGACGACATCGAGGCCGGTCGCGACCACGCCGACGGTGAGGCCGCCCGCGTCGAGCGCGCCGGCGTGCGCGGCGCCGTCGATCCCGATCGCGAGACCACTGATCACGGTGATGCCGGCCCGGGCGCAAAACGCGGCGATCTCGCGCGCGTCGGCGATGCCCCCGGGGGTGGCGGCGCGCGTCCCGACGATCGCCACGCGCGGCGCGTCGAACGCGTCGAGCCGGTCGCCCTCGCCGAGCAAGACGTGCGGCATCTTCGCATCGATCATCGCGTCGAGGTCATCCGCGTCGCGGATCGGGAAGTCGGCGCCGCGTTCGAAGCGGTGGGCGCGCCGGCTCACCAGAGGTCCTCGCGCATCCATGCGGCGCGATCGATGTCCTGCGCGTCGACCTCGACGCGATCGTCGAGGTCGGCGAGCGTGCGCGCCACCCGCCGAATCCGCGCCGCGCCGCGGCCGGTGAGCTCACGGAGCCGGCACTGACCCAACCACGCCTCCCGCGCATCGTCGACGAGCACGGTGTAGTGCTCCAGCGCGCCGGCCGGAATGTGCGCGTTGCGGCGCCAGTTGGTACCGCGCAGGCGCACGCGCTGACGCGCGACCGCGGCCGCAACCCGTTCGGCCACGACTGCCGACGATTCGCCGGTTTCGGTCCCGGGTGTCTCGATTTTGATGCGCAGGTCGAACCGATCGAGAAGCGGTGCCGAGAGCCGGCGCGCGTAGCGCGTACGTTGCACGTCGCCGCATTTGCAGGCCGTAACCACGCGACCGCACGGGCATGGGTTCGCGCACGCGACCAGTAAGAAGTCGGCCGGGAACTCGATCGTCGCCGAGGCGCGACTCACGCGCACGACCCGCTCCTCGAGCGGCTGGCGCAATGACTCGAGCGCGTGCACGGGGAACTCGGGCAGTTCGTCGAGAAACAGCGCCCCCCTGTGCGCGAGGCTCACCTCGCCGGGTCGGACGCGGCTCGAGCCTCCGCCGACCAACGACACCATCGACGCGCTGTGGTGGGGTTGGCGGAAGGGTGGATCGATCCGCAAGCCGGGACCGCGATGCGTGCCCGCAGCCGAGTGGATCTTCGCGACCTCGAGCGCCTCGGCGCGCTCGAGCGGGGCGAGGATCGTGGGCAGCCGCCGGGCCAGCATCGTCTTGCCGACACCTGGCGGCCCGACCATCAAGAGGTGGTGCGCGCCCGCGGCGGCAACCGCGAGCGCGTGGCGCGCGTGTGTGAGGCCGCGCACATCGCCGAGGTCGAGGGGTTCGTCGCCCTCGGGTGCCAACGCCACGATCGGCGGCGGATCGGGGGGCTCGGGCCAGGGTGCTTCGCCCTTCAGGCACGCGTGGAGCTCGCCGAGCGTGCGGGCGACGCGCACCGCCGCGCCGGGCACGAGCGCGGCTTCGGCCGCGTTGGCGACGGGGACGATGACGTGTTCGATCCCGGTTCGTACCAGCGCGTCGACCAGCGACAAGGTGCCGACGACCGGCCGTACGCCGCCGTCGAGCCCGAGCTCGCCGAGCACCGCGACCCGGTCCAGCGCGCCGGACGGCAGCCCACCGGCGGCGCAGGTCAGCGCGAGCGCGACGGCGAGCTCGAGGCCCGCACCCGTCTTGCGTACCGATGCCGGCGCGAGGTTCACGGTGACCCGCTGCTGGGGGTACTCGAGCCCCGACGACAACAGCGCGGCCCGAACGCGTTCTCGCGATTCCCGGCCGGCCGCGTCGGGCAGGCCGACGACGGTATAGCCCGGCAGACCTCGCGACACGTGGACCTCGACGGTGACGATCCGCCCGTCGACACCTTCCAGCACGGCACTGCGCACGGATGCGAGCACGGTCGAACCCCCTCTGCTTCCGAACCTGACGTGGAAGGAGGGTCGTGACCGCGACCTCGACGGCGGCGTGACCATACGCGGCGGGTGTGACAGTCGGGAACTACGGTGCCTGACGATGCCTGCTCCGAAGACCGGCCGGTCGGCCAAGGGTTCGACGACCGCCACGCGCGAGCGGGCCGCGCACGACCCGGACGGGTTCGTCATCGCGCTCAGCGCGTTGAGCGAGAACACGCGCCTCGCGTACGAGCACGACGCGCGTGAGTTCGTCCAGTGGTGCGAACGCGGCGGCTGTCCCGACCCCTCGGCGCTCGACCATCGGGTGCTGCGCCGGTATCTCGCGTACCTCCAGACTCGCGGCTTCTCGCGCGCGATCGACCGCGCGCAAGGCGGCATCCGTGCGGGCCTATCTGCGCCATTTGCGCCGCCGCGGTCTGCTCGAACGCGACGTTGCCGCCGCGGTGCAAACGCCCAGGGGCGTCCGGCGACTCCCACGCATGCCGAAGAAGAACGAGGCCGCCGCGCTGCTCGATGGCTTCGTGGCCGAGGCCGAACGCGACGATCCGCGCGCGCTTCGGGATCTCGCGATCGTCGAGCTCCTCTACGGAGCCGGCCTGCGGGTCAGCGAATGTTGTGGGCTCGACGTCGATGACGTCGACGTGCGTCGCGCACCGTCACCGCGCTCGGAAAAGGTGCAAAAGTGCGCCGCCTTCCGCTCGGCGAGCCCGCCCGTGACGCGGTCGCGGGCTACCTCCGCCATGGTCGCCCGGCGTGGCCCGGCGCCCTACAACCCAGTGCGGGGGCGGAGAAGGCGCTCTTCCTGAACGCCCGCGGCCGCCGGATGACCCCCCGGGACGTGCGCCGGGTACTCGACCGGCACCCGCTGGCCGACGGCCGGTCGCTGCACCCGCACGCGCTGCGACACGCCTACGCCACCCATCTCCTCGAAGGAGGAGCAGATCTCAGAGCGGTTCAGGAGCTGCTCGGACACGCCGATGTGGGAACGACACAGATCTACACTCACGTCACTCGTGAGCGGATGCGGGCTGTGTACGAACGGACGCACCCAAGGGCCTAGGGAGCAGGGCGAGCAGAGTGGACGAGTCCGCCGCGGACATCGCCGAGCTATGGCGTGATTACAAGGAGGGTGGCACCTCCGACGCGCGCGAGCGATTGATCCTCCACTATTCGCCGCTTGGTCAAGTTCGTCGCCGGGCGCGTCGCCGCCGGCCTCCCGCAGAACATCGAGCAGTCCGATCTCGTCAGCTACGGGATCTTCGGTCTCATCGATGCCATCGATAAGTTCGATCCGGGTCGCGGCTACAAGTTCGAGACGTATGCGATCAGCCGGATCAAGGGCGCGATCATCGACGAGCTGCGCTCGATCGACTGGGTCCCGCGCTCGGTGCGCGCCAAGGCTCGCGCCATCGAACGGGCCTACTCGAAGCTCGAGAACGAGCTGCGCCGGAGTCCCGACGACAAAGAGGTCGCGTCGGAGCTCGGGGTCACCGAGGACGAGCTCGCCACCACGCTCGGCCAGATCAGTTTCGTCGGCGTCGTTGCCCTCGACGAGCTGCTCTCGGCCGGCTCTGAGCGCGGGAGCGGTGCGACGGTGGGGGACACGATCGCCGGGGGCGGTCACGACCCCGTCGAGGCGTTCGAGTCCGAGGAGATGCGCCAGGTGCTCGCGGACGCGATCAACCGCATGCCCGATCGCGAACGCCTCGTGCTGACGCTCTACTACTACGAGGGCCTCACGCTCGCGGAGATCGGCAACGTGCTCGGGGTCACCGAGAGCCGCGTGTGCCAGATCCACACGAAGGCCATCTTCCAGCTGCGCTCGCGTTTGTCGGAGCCACTCCCCGAGCGCGGCATCGTCACCTGAACCCGCCCCGGGCGGGGCGGTGCACGGAAATCGCTCGCACGGCGACGATTTCGGTGAATGCCTCGGCTGATCCGACCGCTGCGCGCCCGCGCGCCCGTACGGTCGCCCGATGCGCCGACGTTGCCTCGTCCTCCTTGCCGTCGCCGGGATCGTGCTCGGCGTCGCGCCGCGGGTGCGCCGGCGTTGCCCTTCGTACCCGTCGGTACCTGGCAACCACCCGTGCCGGGCAGAGTCACCCGCCCGTTCCGCGCCCCGCTGACGCGCTTTGGGGCGGGTCACCTCGGTGTCGACTTCGCGGCCGCGCCGGGCACGCCCGTGCATGCGAGCGGTCCGGGAACGGTCGTCTTCGCCGGGGTCGTCGCCGGCGGCCGCCACGTCGTCGTCCGCCACTCAGGTGGCCTGCGGACCTCGTACT
This sequence comes from uncultured Actinomycetes bacterium, assembly GCA_963812205.1. GTDB lineage: Bacteria > Actinomycetota > Acidimicrobiia > IMCC26256 > PALSA-610 > PALSA-610. Next base: position 315,643 of record CAWEUJ010000005.1, on the reverse strand, counting down.
CGTTCCTGGCGTCGATCCGGGTGCACGCGGGGGAAGCCGTCGGGCCGGCCACCGTGCTCGGGAGCACCGGGGGGACCGGCGGGGCTGCGACGGAGGGCCACACCGGCCGCGTCCTCCACTTCGGCCTGCGGATCGGAGCCGAGTACGTCGATCCGCTGCAGCTCTTCGGGCCCACCGACCTCGCCGGGCGCGTCCATCTGGCGCCGTTCCCCGCCGCGGCCCGTGCCGCGAGCACGGCGTTCGCCGAGCGGCTGGCGCTGCGCGCAGGCCTGGCCGCGCGCTCGCGGCCCGGCGCCGCCCCCAGGTCTCCCCAGGCGCGAGCGGCGACGGTGCAACAGGCCGTTCGGGCAATGGGGCGTTGGTTCACGCCCTGACGGGGAGTCGGGAGCCCGAATCGCCCGGGATCAGCCGTTGCGCCGGTCGCTACACTGGCATCGCTTCCGGACCGATTCCGGGCGCAATCACCATCCATTTGCCCGCCCGTGATCCCAAGGTGGTGCCGACGGTGCTCGACCGATCGGCGCTCACACGGGCGGTAGACCCAACCTAGGGAGGCGCGGCCGTGGCCGTCGTAAGCATGAAGCAGCTCTTGGAGGCCGGAGTCCATTTCGGTCACCAGACCCGGCGTTGGAACCCGAAGATGCGTCGTTTCATCTTCGGGGAGCGCAACGGCATCTACATCGTCGACCTGCACCAGACGCTGGATCGCATCGACACCGCGTACCGGTTCGTCCGTGAGACCACCGCCAACGGCGGCACGGTCCTGTTCGTCGGCACGAAGAAGCAGTCCCAAGAACCGATCGAGAACGCGGCCAAGAGCTGCGGCATGCCCTACGTCAACTTCCGTTGGCTCGGCGGCATGCTCACCAACTTCCAGACGGTGCACTCACGTGTCGCCAAGCTGCGCGAGTTCCAGCGCCAGGTCGATTCCGGCGAAGTCGACCTGATGTCGAAGAAGGAAGGCCTGAAGGTCCGCCGTGACCTCGCCAAGCTCGAGCGCAACCTCGGTGGCATCAAGAACCTCGAGAAGCTCCCTTCCGCGGTGTTCATCATCGACACCAAGAAGGAGCACATCGCGGTCACCGAGGCGAACCGCCTCCAGATCCCGGTCGTCGCGATCGTCGACACCAACTGTGATCCCGACATCATCGACTACGTCATTCCGGGCAACGACGACGCGATCCGCTCCGCGCAACTCATGTGCCGGGTCATCTCCGACGCGGTCGTCGAGGGCCGCGAGATCGCTCGCCGACGAGGCGCCCGCGCGGGCACGCGATCCGAGGAAGCCGCGCCCGTTGCACCGCCCAAGCCGCAACGCACGCCCGAGGAGCAGGCCGAGTTCGACCGCCGCCAGGCCGAAGCCCGCGACGCGGCCGCGGCGAAGCAGCGCGAGATCGAAGAGCGCGCCCGGCTCGCGAAGGAAGCGTCGAAGTCGTCTCCGGCTGCACAAGCGGCCGAGGAACCGGAGCCGGAGGCCACGACCGCCGAGGGCACGACCGCTGAGGCCGCGCCGACCGGCGAAACGCCGAGTGCCGAGAGCGAGGGCTGATCATGGCTGAGATCGCGGCCAAGGACGTCGCTGCGCTGCGCAAGATCACCGGCGCGGGGATGATGGACTGCAAGAAGGCGCTCCTCGAGAACGACGGCGACTTCGAACGGGCCAAGGACTGGCTCCGGGAGAAGGGCATCGCGGGCGCGGCCAAGCGTGAAGGCCGCGCCGCCGACCAGGGCGCGATCGAGGTGCTCGTCACCGGCGACGTCGGTGCCGTGGTCGAGCTCAACTGCGAGACCGACTTCGTCGCCAAGGGCGGCGCGTTCGGCGACGCGTTGTCGGCACTCACGCGGCTCGTGGTCGACGAGGGTGACACCGAGATCGGCGCGAAGAAGATCGGCGGCGAGACCGTCGACGACTACGTCAAGGGTCTTTCGGGCACGCTCGGCGAGAAGATCGAGCTCGGTCGCGTGTACCGGTTCGCGACCACCGACGGTCTGCTCGACGGCTACAAGCACGTGCAGAACGAGCGGGGAACCGTCGGTGTGCTGGTCGAGCTCGGCGGCGTCGACCGCGCCGACGACAACGCCCGCGCCGTCGCTCACGACATCGCTCTGCACATCGCGAGCGCCGCACCCCGTTACGTCACACGTGACGAGGTCCCGGCCGAGGAGGTGGCGCGCGAGCGCGACATCTACGAGGTGCAGACCCGCGAAGAGGGCAAGCCCGAGCAGGCATGGCCGAAGATCATCGAGGGCAAGCTGAACGGCTTCTACAAGACGGTCGTGCTGCTCGAGCAGTCGTTCGTCAAGGACAACAAGCAGACGATCGACGCGGTCGTGAAATCGCTCGGGCCGCGAAGCGCACGTGCGCGGATTCGCCCGGGTCGAAGATCGGCGAGGAATAGCGCGACCGACAGACGCAGCCGACCGACGACCGCACGACCCGCACGAGAGGAGTTGCCGATGACCACGAGCCGGTACCACCGGGTCGTGCTGAAGCTCTCGGGTGAGGCGTTCGCCGACCAGACGATCGGGTTCGGCATCGACGCCGTGGTCGTGCAGCGCATCGCCGAGGAGGTCACCAAGGCGCGCGCCGACCTGGGAGTCGAGATCGCGATCGTCGTGGGCGGCGGCAACATCTTCCGGGGTCTCGCCGGAGCGACGCGCGGCATGGATCGGGCCCGGGCCGACTACATGGGAATGCTCGCAACGGTCATCAACGCGCTCGCGCTGCAGGACGCCTTGGAGTCGATGGGGCAACCGACGCGCGTGCAGACCGCGATCACGATGGCGCAGGTTGCGGAGCCCTACATCCCGCTGCGCGCGATCCGCCACCTCGAAAAGGGCCGGCTCGTCATCTTCGCGGCCGGTACCGGCAACCCGTACTTCACGACCGACACGACCGCGGCACTCCGCGCCGCGGAGATCGGTGCGGAAGCCGTCCTCGAAGGGACGCACTCGGGCGTCGACGGCGTCTACAGCGCCGACCCGCGCACCGATCCGGACGCGGTGAAGATCGAGAAGCTGAGCCACTTCGAGGTGCTTGGCCGCGGGCTGCAAGTCATGGACTCGACGGCCATCACGTTGTGCATGGACAACGCGCTGCCGATCATCGTCTTCGACGTGATGCAGCCGGGCAACATCGCGAAGGCGCTCACCGGCGAACGGATCGGCACACTCGTGCATCCGAAGGAGGCCAAGTGACCAACGTCAACGTCGACGAGGCGAAGGACAAGATGCACAAGGTCGTCGTCCACCTGCAGGATCAGTTCGGCAGCGTCCGCACCGGCCGCGCCGCGCCGGCGCTCGTCGAGAAGCTGCGGGTCGACTACTACGGCTCCGAGGTGCCCTTGCAGCAGCTCGCGGGCTTCTCGGTGCCCGAGGCGCGGGTGCTCGTGGTCGCGCCCTACGACAAGGGCGCGCTCAAGGCGATCGAGAAGGCGATCCAGGCGAGCGACCTCGGGGTGAACCCGAGCAACGACGGCGCGGTGATCCGGCTGACGTTCCCCGAGCTCACCACCGACCGGCGCAAGGAGCTGGTGAAGGTCGTCAAGAAGATGGCGGAGGAAGCCCGCGTCGCGGTGCGCAACGTGCGCCGCAACATCCGCCAGGAGCTCGAGCATCAGGCCAAGGACGGCGAGATCTCCGACGACGAGCTGGCCCGCATCGAAAAGGAGCTCGAGAAGGTCACCCACGACGTCGAGCCGAGATCGATGCCCTGGTCACCCACAAGGAAAAAGAGCTACTCGAGGTCTGATTGCCGCTTGCAGGCCGCTCCTGGGCGGCGCGGACGGGTCGAGATGCGAGCGTCGAGGGTAAGCCCCTAGCCTGGCAAGGCCCCTGGGAGGATGACGTGAGGGACCGCAACGAATCCGACCGTGCCGCCGCGACGCCTGTCGAGGGTGTGCGGATCTTGGGTGCGAAAGAGACGCCGGCCGTCGGTCGCGACGAGCGCGACGCGGAACGCGGTCACGATCGAGCGCGCGACGCCGATCGCAGCCTCGACTTCGACGCCGAGCCGGTTGCTCTCGACCTGAACGCGATCGCCCGCGAAGAGGCCGCGGAGCGCCGCAGCTTCACCCATCGCACACCCGTGCCGATCGTCGCGAGCGCAGCCGACGAGCCGGGTGAGACCTCGAGCGTGCGACCGTTCGACGTGCGACCGCTCGGACGTCCGCGACCGCTCGACGCCGGACCGTCCTCGTCCGAACCGCCGACCGGCGACGTGCCGCCGCTGCCGCACTGGACCGAGCCGCCGACCGGTGCGATCCCGGCGATCTTCGCCGACGACACCGGCGAGCATCAGGTCGACGACTTCGACGCGTGGGCGCCGGTGACCGGGAGCACACCGCGCTTTCGAGCCGAAGGGTCCGACTGGGCCGACGCCGATTTCGGTGACGACCTGAGCGGCGAGAACGAGCGCCTCGGCGCCCTCTCCGAGGCCGAGCCGGTCGACGAGGAAGCCGAGTTCGCGGAGGCGCTCGCGCAACGCCGTCGCCGCCTCCGCGCGCGTCAGCGTGAACGCTCGGCGCGGCGCCGGCGCCGCCGTTGCCGCTGCGCCGTCTTCGGCCGTGCGCACGCGCCCGGGTCGCCGGATTGCCCCGCCCGACCTCGAGCCGGCCGGTGGTCCGCGCCACCGCGCCGCGATCTGCCGACCGCGATCATGACCGCGGCGACGATCGTCATCGTCGCGCTGGTCTGCTTCAGCGTCGGCCGCACGACGACCGCCTTGTTGGCGGCCGTGATCATCGGGATCGCGTCGGTCGAGTTCAGCAGCGCGTTGCGCTCCAAAGGGTTCCGCCCGGCCACCCTGATCGCGCTCATCGCCAGCGCGAGCCTCCCGCTCGCGGTGAAGCACTACGGCAGCGGCGCGTACCCGATCTACTTCGCGCTGGTCATCGTGGTCTCGATGCTTTGGTTCTTGTGGGAGGTCACGCCGGGGCGGCCGCTGCTCGGCATCTCCACGACGGTGCTCGGTTTCGCGTACGTCGGCGGCCTCGGCGGCTTCGCGGGTTTGCTCCTCGCGCAACGCGACGGCGTCGGGCTCATCGTGGGTGTGGCCATCTGCACGATCGCGTACGACGTGCTCGGCTTCTTCGTCGGGTCGCAGTTCGGGCGCACACCGATCGCGCCGCGGATCTCGCCGCACAAGAGCGTCCAGGGCACCTTCGCCGGGATGGCGGCATCGCTCTTCTTCGGCGGCGTCGTCGCCGGGCACATCACTCCGTGGAACCAGCACTACGCCGGGTGGATCCTCGGGCTGCTCGTCGCCGGGGGCGCATTCGTGGGTGATCTGTGCGAGTCGATGATCAAGCGGGATCTCGGTCTCAAGGACTTCGGGACCCTCTTGCCCGGTCACGGTGGCGTACTCGACCGTTTCGACGCCCTGCTCTTTTGCCTGCCGATCGCCTACTACGTGGCGATCTCGCTGAAACTGGTCTGAATCTCGGCGCAACGAGATCGGGCCGGTCGTGGGCCGGACCTTCGGCGCTCGCTGCGACCCCTAACCTCGTGGTCATGAAGCGCGGCGTCGCCATCCTCGGATCGACGGGATCGATCGGTACTCAGGCGCTCGACGTGCTTGCGCAGCACCGCGACGAGTACCGCGTCGTCGCTCTCGCGGCCGGTACCAACACCGAGTTGCTGGCCCGGCAGGCGGCCGAGTTCGACGTTCCCGCCGACTCGGTGCGCGCGTGCGCCGGGGAACCGGACGTGCTGGCCGAACTGGCTTCGCTCTCCGACGTCGACGTCGTGCTCAACGCCGTGGTCGGATTCGCGGGCCTGCCGGCGACCCTCGCCGCGCTCCACGCCGGCAAGCGGCTCGCGCTGGCCAACAAGGAGAGCCTGATCGCCGCCGGCCCGGTCGTGGCCAAGGCACGCGCGGCGGGCGGCGGCGAGATCGTCCCGGTCGACTCGGAGCACTCCGCGGTGTGGCAGTGCCTGCGCGCGGGCCGCGCTTGTCGAGGTCGAGCGCATCGTGCTCACCGCGAGCGGTGGCCCGTTCCGTGGCCGCACCCGCGAGCAGCTTCGCGAGGTCACGGTCGCCGACGCGCTGGCCCATCCCACCTGGAACATGGGCGCCAAGATCACGGTCGACAGCTCGACGCTCATGAACAAGGGCCTCGAAGTGATCGAGGCGCACGAGCTCTTCGACGTCGGCTTCGATCACATCGACGTGGTGGTGCACCCCCAGTCGGTCGTGCACAGCATGGTGGAGTTCGTCGACGGCGCGACGATCGCGCAGTTGTCGATGCCCGACATGCGCCTTCCGATCGCGCTCGCGCTGGGCGCGCCCAACCGGCTCCCGGTGCCCTACGGAGCGATCGACTGGTCGACGATCGGGCACCTCGACTTCGAGGTCCCCGACCTCACGACGTTCCCGTGCCTGGCGCTCGCCTACGAGGCCGGCCGCGAGGGAGGGACCGCGCCCGCGATCCTTTCGGCGGCGAACGAGGTGGCCGTCGAGGCCTTCCTCGGCGGCCGGATCGCGTGGACCGAGATCGCGGCGGTCGTCGAGGAAGTGCTGAACGACGGCGCCGGAACCGCCGATGAAGTTGCCGACGTACTTGCCGCCGACCGCCGCGCCCGCGAGCGGGCCGCCGTGGTCGTTCGATCCCGAGGTGCCGTGTGAGGGTCAGTGATCCGTTCGAGGATGTCGCGGTCGATCCGCGCCGCACGCTCACGATCACGGTTTTCGTCGCGATCGCCCTCGTGATCGGTGCGGTCATGTTCCCGACCCAGGCCGCCGTCGTGGCGGTGATCGCCGCGCTGTTCGTGATGATCATGCTGCACGAGCTCGGCCACTTCGTCGCCGCCAAGCGGACCGGCATGAAGGTCACCGAGTTCTTCGTCGGATTCGGTCCGCGCTTGTGGTCGTTCACGCGGGGTGAGACCGAATACGGCATCAAGGCCATTCCTCTCGGTGGCTACTGCCGCATTATCGGCATGACCAACCTCGAGGAGGTCGATCCCGACGACGAACCGCGTGCGTACCGCAACAAGCGCACGGGTCCGAAGGTGCTGGTCGCCGCGGCCGGTCCTGCGGTGCACTTCGCCATCGCGATCGTCTTGATGTTCTCGATCCTCTTCTTCGCCGGCGACTACCGCCACGCGCAGTCGTCGCTGACGCTGGCCGAGACGACACAAGGCGCGGCGACCGCCGGACTCCGCGCCGGCGACACTGTGGTGGCGATCAACGGAACGGATGTCACCGCTTGGCGGGATGTGCAGCAGCTGATCAACTCGCCCGCGCACCCCGCCCAGGCCGGCCAGGTCGTGCGCTTCGTCGTGCGACGCGACGGAGCGGAGCTGACGATTCCGGTGACGCTGCAGGAGAGCACCGACCCGGGGGTCAAGCGTGTCGTCGCGGGCGTCGCGCCGCGCGCGACAGTGCCGCACCCCGGGATCGTGACGTCGCTCGTGCAGGCGCCCAAGCAGGTCGCCGACGAGGGCTGGCTCGCGATCAAGGCGATCGGTGGCATGTTCTCTCCGGCCGGGATCTCGAACTATTTCCGTATCCTCTCGGGCGACACGAGCAGCCGCACGAATCAGGCGAATCGATTCGTCTCGCCGGCAGGTGTGGGCGCGCTCGCGACCGACGCGGTGAAGGCCGGCTGGGTCGACGTGTTCGTGCTGCTCCTCGGGATCAACGTGTTCATCGGGCTGTTCAACCTGCTTCCCCTCCTGCCGTTCGACGGGGGGCACATCGCAATAGCGCTCTACGAGATGGTCGCGTCGCGAGTTCGCCGGCGGAAGGTGCAGGTCGACGTGGCCAAGCTCATGCCGATCACCGTTGCGGTCGTGGCGGTGCTCGGATTCATCTTCTTGTCGAGCCTCTTCCTCGACATCGCCCATCCCGTCGCCAACCCGTTCTGAGCGGGCGCGAAGGGCACGTGAAGGTTTGGTGCGCGGGTGGGGCGGGACCCGGCCTCCGCCGTAGGCTGATCGGGTGACCCCTCGTCGAAAGACCCGCCAGGTGATGGTGGGCAGGGTGCCTGTGGGTGGCGACGCGCCCGTCTCGATCCAGTCGATGACGACCACGAAGACGGCGGACGTCGACGGCACGCTCGCGCAGATCTACGCGTTGGCCGCGGCCGGCTGCGACATCGTTCGCTGTACCTGCAACGAGGAAGAGGCCGCCGAAGCGCTCGCGCAGATCGTTCCCCGGTCGCCGGTCCCGATCGTCGCCGACATCCACTTCCAGCACAAGCTCGCCCTCGGCGCGCTCGAGGCGGGCGTGCACGCGCTGCGGCTGAACCCGGGCAACATCCGCAAACCCGAGCACATCAAGCTCGTGGCGGCGGAGGCGAAGGCTCGCGGTGTACCGATCCGCATCGGTGTGAACGCGGGCTCGCTCGATCCGGCGATGGCCGAACGCCACGGCGGCATCACGGCCGAGGCGATGGTCGCGTCGGCAATGCACGAGCTCGAGCTGTTCCGCGAGGTCGACTTCGACGACGTGAAGATCTCGGTGAAGGCGTCGAGCGTCCCGCTGATGATCGACGCGTACCGTCTCTTGTCGGAAACGACCGACCACCCGTTGCATCTCGGCGTCACCGAGGCGGGCGTGTTGCCGCAGGGTCTGATCAAAGGGGTCGCGGGGATCGCGACGCTGCTTGCCGAGGGGATCGGCGACACGATCCGGTTCTCGCTCACGGCCGATCCGGTCGAAGAGGCGAAGACGGGGCGCACATTGCTCGAAGCGCTCGGGCTGCGCGAGCGCAAGGGCCTCGACCTCATCGCGTGCCCGTCCTGCGGTCGCGCCGAGGTCGACGTGATCCGTGTCGCCACCGACGCGCAGGCCGCGCTCGAATCGCGCAACATCCCGCTGCAGGTCGCGGTCATGGGATGTGTCGTGAACGGACCCGGTGAAGCGCGCGAAGCCGACTTGGGTATCGCCGCGGGACGGGGCAGAGGTCATCTGTTCGTGAAGGGTCAGGTCGTGCGCGTCGTCCCCGAGTCGGAGATGGTCGCCGCGCTCATCGACGAGGCCGAGCGCATCATGGCCGAGGGCGTCGAAGCCCGGCTCGCTGCCGCCGACCCGAACGCCGCGGCCGAGGCGGAGGCCGCTCGCGACGAGCTGCTGCAGATCCAGGGCGTCGACGCGAACCGGTCCGCCGAGCGAATCCTGAAGATCCGCGAAATTGCCGACTGACGGCGCCGGGCGCGTGCCGTCGGCGCATGAGCGCGCCGTAACCTGAATCCGTGGCAGAAGCGGGTTCTCCGGTCGGGCGCCGAGTGTTCCTCGGCCTTGTCGGAGCGGGCGCGTTGGGCGTGGTGTTCGGCGCCAAGGTGCAAGACGCCCTTGCCGGTCTGGTCCCGAAGACCGATCCCACCGGGCTCTCGACGCTCTTGCCGATCGGCGACCATTTCCGCTTCTACACCATCACGAGTGGCTTCCCGAAGCGCGCGCCGCAGGACTACCGGCTCACGGTCAGCGGGCTCGTCGACAAGCCGTTCACGCTCACCTACGACGAGTTGCGCGCCCTGCCGCCGACCATGCTCACCCGGGACTTCCAGTGCGTGACCGGGTGGCGGGTGCCGAACGTGCACTGGACGGGCGTGAGGCTGGCGGATCTGCTCGACCGCGCAGGTGTGAAGGCGAACGGCGCCGCGTTGCGGTTCACCTCGTTCGATGGGGCCTACACCGAGAGTCTCACGCTCGCACAGGCGCGACGCGACGACGTGATCGTTGCGTACGACCTCGACGGCAAGCCGTTGAGCAGTGACCACGGCGGACCCGCGCGCCTGTACGTCGCGCCGATGTATGGGTACAAGTCGTGCAAGTGGCTCAGCGGCATCGAGGTCGTCGACCACGTGATCCCGGGTTACTGGGAGGAGAACGGCTACGACGTCGACGGTTGGGTCGGCCGCAGCAACGGCCGCGACGACCGGCCGACGTCGACGTGAGTCCGCGGGTCCGGTACTTCCCCCGCTTCGATCGGGTCGAGCGGGTCGTGCACTGGTCCAACGCCATCTTGTTCCTGGCGCTCCTCGGCACGGGCGCGTCGTTGTACTTCGAGCCCCTCTCGACGCTCGTCGCGCATCGCCACACCGTAAAGACCGTCCACGTGTACGCGGGCTTGTTGCTGCCCGTTCCGCTCGTGCTGGGGTTGGTGATCCCCGCGGGACGCCAGCTTCGACGCGACGTGTCGCGGATCAATCGGTGGACGGCCGACGACCGGCGCTGGTGGTCGCGGCGGACCCGTGCCGGCGCACAGCTGGGCAAGTTCAATCCCGGTCAGAAGCTCAACGCAATCTTCGTGGGCGCGTCGATCGTGCTGATGTTGATGACCGGATCGATCATGCGCTGGTTCGAGCCGTTCCCGGACAGCTGGCGGACGGGCGCGACCTTCGTGCACGACTGGACCTTCATCGCGCTGATGGTCGTGATCGTCGGCCACATCTCGTTCGCGTTCTCCGACTTCGACTCGCTGCGTTCGATGGTGCGCGGTTGGGTGCCCGAGCAGTGGGCGAGGCGCGAGCGACCGCGGTGGTGGGCGGAGGTGGTCGCGGCGCGCGCGGGTGAGGGGTCGGAGAGCTCAGGCGGCGCGGGAAGCGACGTCGAGACAGGCGGCGACGAGCGGGTCGACGAAACGCGTGCTTCGCGCAAGCGAGATGCCCGTCGGCGAGTGAGTGCACGGTCGCACCCGCGATCGCACCCGCGATCTCGAGCTGCTGCGCGGGCGCGACGCCGCGGTCTTCGGTGGTGCACACGACCGCCGTCGGCACGTCGACCTCGCCGATCCAGCGGCGCGCGCTGTAGGTACTGATCGAGTGGCCGGCTTCGATGATCATCCGCCAGTCGTGGCGCCGCATCTCACCCGCCGCCCACGCCGGCATGTTGGCCGACGACAGGTTGACCATCGGTAGCGGCGGGAGGAGGCGCGAAGGCCATGCCAGGCGCACCATCGCCGTCGCGCTCAGCATCGCGCCCTGGTACAGGTTGCGGGTGAAGCGGTTGGGTATGAAGCCCGCGCTCGTCGCGCACATGACGAGCCCATCGACGAGGTCGCGGTGGCGCCGCCACATCAGCTGCGCGACCGGGCCTCCCATCGAGTACCCGACCGCGATCACCGGGCCGGTGCCGAGCTCTTCGAGTGTCGCCGCGCAGTCGTCGGCGCAGTCGGCGAGCCGGAAGATACTTCGGGTCCGCAGCCCCCGGGCGTGCCCGCGCAGATCCGGCGCCACGATGTTGAAGTGTTGCGCCAGCGGCTCGAACGCCTGGAACCAGTTGAGGCCGCCGCTCGCCACCCAGCCGTGCAGGAGCAGGAGCGTCGGCGCGCCGGGCGGGCCTTCGACCTGGCGTACGAACGTACGCCCGCGGTCGGGGAGCACGATCCGGCGGCCGTAGGGAAGCCGCGGCGGCGTGGCGCGGGTCTGCGACAGCTCGACCGAAGCCGTCACCCGATGCTCCCTTCGCCGGTTCGTCGTGGCGGATCGTTCCTACGGGATCCCATGCTGACACAATCGTCAGGTCGCGGTGGTCCCTACAGGCACCGGTCCGGGATCGCGTCAGATTCTCTCGGCCCAGTAGCAGTCGACCCGGTAGGGGATCTCGACCGTCTCCCGGCCGCTCACGGCGGGGTGCGTGGCGAGCACGGAACGCACCTCGTCGAGCACCTTCTCCCGTTCGCCGGCGGCCAGTACGGCGACGTGGCTGACCGACGCGACCCGCCGGATCACCCCCTCGGGGGTGATCCGTTGCACGTGGCGGAACTCGGCGCGCGTGGAGCGTGCCGAAGCCCGGCATTCCCTGCGCGGCACTGTCGCGCCAGTTCTCGTGGTCGCGCCACGGCGCGTGCTTCTCGACGCGGTCCATGATCGACCACACCTCGTCGACCCAGGGTTCGGCGCGATCGCGAGCGTTCCAGACGAGTCCGAGGCGCCCACCCGGGGTCAGGACGCGCGCCGCTTCGGCACTCGCGCGGTGGATGGTCGAACCAGTGCCAGGCCTGGGCGACCGTGACGGCGTCGAACGACGCGGCCGCGAACGGCATCGCCTCCGCGGTGCCCGCAACGAGCGGCATCTCGGGCAGCACCCGGCGCAACGTGGCGCGCATCCCGGGTACGGGCTCGACGGCGACGAGCGCCGCGCCCGTGGGTTCGAGCAGGCGGGTGAACTTGCCCGTACCGGCCGCCAGGTCGGCGACGCGGCACTCCGCTCCGATGCGCAGGTGCCGGACGAACCAGGCCACGGCTTCGGGCGGGTACGACGGGCGCGCCGCCTCGTAGTCGGTCGGGTCGTTGAAACCCGTCGCGGCGACGTTGTGAACCACGACGCCATTGTGCCGCTCGGAAAACCGGGTTAGACGATCATTCCCGCCGCGACGGTGTCGTTGGTCGCCTCGTCGACGAGGATGAACGAGCCCGTCGCGCGGTTGCGGCGGTAGTCGTCAGAGAACAGCGGAGCGGTCGTGCGCATCGTGACGCGGCCGATCTCGTTCAGTGAGAGCGATTCCGCGTTCTCGTCGCGGTGCAACGTGTTCACGTCGAGCCGGTAGTGGAGGTCCTTGACCAGCGCGCGAGTCCACTTCGACGTGTGCTTCAGTGCGTACTTCACGCCCGGCTTCAGCGAGGCGCGTTCGCCGAACCAACACACCATCGCGTCAACGTCCTGACCGATCGTGGGTTGGTTGTTGGGCCGGCAGATCATGTCGCCCCGGCTGACGTCGAGATCGTCGGTGAGCCGGATCGTCACCGACATCGGCGGAATGGCCTCTTCGAGCGGGCCGTCGGCGGTGTCGATCGACGCGATCGTCGAGGTGAATCCCGAGGGCAGCACGACGACGTCGTCGCCGACCTTGTACGAACCGCTCGCGACCTGGCCCGCGTACCCGCGGTAGTCGTGGTGCTTGTCGTCACGGGGCCGGATCACGTACTGGACCGGGAAGCGGCAGTCGATCAGGTTGCGGTCGGAGGCGATGTGCACCTCTTCGAGCTGGTGCAGCAGCGACGTGCCCTCGTACCAGGGCATGTTCGCCGATCGTTCGACCACGTTGTCGCCGTTCAATGCCGACATCGGCACGAACTGGAGATCGCGCACGTCGAGCTTGGCCGCGAACTCCTTGAACTCGGCTTTGATGCGTTCGAAGACGGCCTGGTCGTAGTCGACGAGGTCCATCTTGTTGACGCACAGCACGAGGTGCGGAACGCCGAGCAGTGACGCGAGGAACGCGTGCCGGCGCGACTGCTCGATGATGCCCTTGCGCGCGTCGACGAGGATCAGTGCGAGATCGGCGGTCGACGCGCCGGTGACCATGTTGCGCGTGTACTGCACGTGCCCGGGCGTGTCGGCGATGATGAACTTGCGCCGGGGTGTGGCGAAGTAGCGGTACGCGACATCGATCGTGATGCCCTGCTCGCGCTCGGCTCGCAGCCCGTCGGTGAGGAGCGCGAGGTTCATGCCCTCTTCGCCGCGGAGCATCGTGGAATGTTCGAGCGCTTCGAGCGTGTCCTCGAAGATCTGCTTCGAGTCGTAGAGGAGCCGGCCGATCAAGGTCGACTTCCCGTCGTCGACCGAGCCGGCGGTGGCGAAGCGTAGGAGCTCCATTAGAAGTACCCCTCGCGTTTGCGGTCCTCCATCGCGGCTTCGGAGAACTTGTCGTCGGCGCGCGTCGCGCCCCGTTCGGTGATCCGAGAGGCCGCCACCTCGGTGATCACGTCTTCGATCGATGCCGCCATTGACGGAACTGCGGCCGTGCAGGTCGCGTCGCCGACCGTGCGGTAGCGCACCGTCGCCTCGAACACGTCTTCGTCGGGCCCGGGCTGCAGGAACTCGGTGACTGCCATGAGCATCCCGTCGCGGCGAAACACCTCGCGCCGGTGGGCGTAGTAGATAGACGGCAGCTCGATCTGCTCGTCGGCGATGTACTGCCAGATGTCGAGCTCGGTCCAGTTCGAAAGCGGGAACACACGAATGTGCTCGCCCTTGCGGTGCCGGCCGTTGTAGAGCGACCAGATCTCCGGGCGCTGATTCTTCGGGTCCCACTGCCCGAACTCGTCGCGGAAGGAGAAGAACCGCTCCTTGGCGCGGGCCTTCTCTTCGTCGCGGCGCGCTCCGCCCATGACGGCGTCGAAGCCGTGCTCTTCGATCGCATCGAGGAGCGTGGTGGTCTGCAGCCGGTTACGCGACGCGCGCGGGCCCGGTGTCTTCGACCACGCGGCCCGCGTCGATCGAAGCCTGCACGGACGCGACGACGAGGTTGACCTCGAGCCGCTCGACCGACGAGTCGCGGAATTCGATGACCTCGGGGAAGTTGTGACCGGTGTCGACGTGCATCACCGGGAACGGCAACCGCGCCGGCCAGAAGGCCTTCTTCGCGATGTGCAACATCACGACGCTGTCCTTGCCGCCCGAGTACAGCAGTACCGGTCGCTCGAACTCCGCGGCGACCTCGCGCAGCAAATGGATCGATTCCGATTCGAGCGCGTCGAGATGAGAGATCAGCCGGTTCATTCCTTGGTTCCCCCTCCCGAGGGTCAGGCCTCGGGCCACCCGTGAAGTCCGCACTCCATTTTGCCCTGTCCGGACCAGCGTCCGGAACGGGGGTCCTCGTCGGGGCCAACCGGACGTGTGCACGGCCAGCACCCGATGGAGGGGTAGCCCAGCGCCGTGAGCGGGTGTTCGGGGAGCTCGTGGTCACGCTTGTAGGCGGCGATGTCGGCGTCGCTCCAGGTTGCGAGCGGGTTCACCTTGATGATGCCGCGGCCCACGTCGAGGTGCGCGATAGGTGCATTCCTGCGCGTCGGCGATTCGGCGCGGCGCAATCCGGTCATCCAGGCCTGCTTGCCGCGGAGTGCCCGCGCCAGCGGCTCGACCTTGCGCATCGCGCAGCACTCGTCGGTATCGGTCTGCCACAGGTCGTCGGGGGAGACGAGCGGCTGCATCACCGTGAGCGTGAGGTCGTAACGCTCACGCACGCGGTCGACGTACGCGAGCGTCTCCGCGAAGTGGTACTGGGTGTCGAGGAACACGACCTCGATGCCCGGCGCTGCCTTGGCCGCGACGTCGATGAGGACGCAATCCTGGAACGACGCGGCCAGCACGATCTCGGTCCCGAAGCGATCCCACGCCCACTTGATCGCGCTCGATGCAGGTCTGCTCTCGAGCGCGGCCGAGACCGCTCCAAGCTCCGCGAGGTCGACATCGACCAGCGGCCGGCCGACGGTGACGGGATCCACAAGACTCATGTCTGTCCGCTCTCGGCGCGGTCGCGCCGGGCCGCTCGGGCCCCGTTCGCTGCTCGGCGGGCTACCCGCCTCCCGACGCTCGCTCATGTCTGCCCGCTTTCGGCGCGGTGCGCCGGGCCGCTCGGGCCCCGTTCGCTGCTCGGCGGGCTACCCGCCTCCCGACGCTCGCTCATGTCTGCCCGCTTTCGGCGCGGTGCGCCGGGCCGCTCGGGCCCCGTTCGCTGCTCGGCGGGCTACCCGCCTCCCGACGCTCGCTCATGTCGCGGCGCACTCGCCGTCGCCGACCTCGGCGACGTAGGGACCGGTCTCGTCGTAGTCGACGTAGAACTCCGGGCCGACGTCGGGAGTCGGGAAGTCGTCGAGCTCGCAGAGCGTCGCGCCGACTGCCGAAGCCCCGCCCGAACGGGCGAGCCAGCCCTGGAACAACTCCCCGGGTTGGCGTTCCTCGTTGAACCGGCGCACCACCCGCACGACCGCTTCCGGCGCGTTCCTCGCGGGGATCTTCGTGGCCTTGTCCCCGAACTCGACCTCGGTCTCGCCCAAGTGCCCACCGAGAAGCATCTGGTACCCCGGCGCCGCGCGCCCGTGGGCCCGGCGCTCGAGGCCGAAGAACCCGATGTCGGAGATGTGGTGCTGGCCGCAGCTGTTGGTGCAACCGGAGATGTTCACCCGCACGCCGGGCACCTCCGCCAGGCCCGCGTCGTCGAGGGCGTCGCCGATCGCGGCGGCGAGGCCGCGCGACTGGGTCACCGCGAGGTTGCAGGTGTCGGCGCCGGGGCACGACACGACGTCGCGGGCGAGCTCGGCGCCGGCCTCGGCCATCCCGATGTCGACGAGGCGGTCATAGACGGGGCGAACATCCGCCTCGTCGCATGTCGCGAAGCGCCAGGTTCTGGCGGTTCGTGATGCGGACGTCGAGCCCGAAGTCGCGCTGGAGGTCGGCGAGGGCGCGGAACTGCTCGGCGGTGATGTCGCCCAGGCGGGAGTACGCGACGGCGCTGACCGTGCCACGCGCCACGCCGCGCACCACGTTCGCTTCCTGCCAACGGTCGAACGGGTCGCTCGACAAGAGCTTGACCGGGACGTACCCGGGTCCGACCTTCGTGGCCTCGGGCGTGGCGCCCGCGGGCGCGTCGCCGGCGTCGAGCACGGCGGCGGGGATGCCCCACGGCCAGTCGCTCGCACCCCGCAGGAACTTCCGCTCCCGGAAGATGCGCTCTCGCAGCTCGTCGATGCCCATCGAGTCGACGAGCCACTTCATGCGGGCGCGGATCTTGTTGTCGCGGTTGCCGTAGTGGTCGAAGGTGCGCAGGCACGAGTAGATCGTCGGGAGCAGCTCCTCGCGGGCCGTGAAGTCCTCGAGGGCCTGGGCCGGATGCGGGTTGGCGCCGAGGCCGCCGGCGATGAACACCGTGAATCCCGGCTCCGTGGTGCCGTCGGGGAGCGTGCGGGTGGTCGCGACCACTCCCACGTCGTTGAACATCGCCTGGCCGCAGTCGGTCGCGCACCCCGAGAAGTTGATCTTGAACTTGCGGGGCAGTCGCTGTCCGTAGGGGTGACGCAGCAGGAAGTCGGTGGTCGCCTTCGCCCACGGCGTGATGTCGAGCACCTCTTGCGGGCAGGCGCCGGCCAGGTGGCAGCCCATGACGTTACGGACCGTGTCGCCGCAGGCTTCCCGGGACGTGAGCCCGACCGAAGCCATGAGCCGCAGGATCTCGGGCGACTGCTCGAGGGGGACGAAATGGAACTGCACGTTCTGGCGGGTCGTGAGGTGGCCCCAGCCGCGCGAGTAGTTGTCGGCGATGTACGCGAACGTGTCGAGGTGCTCGGCGGTGATCCGGCCGTGCGGGATCTTGACCCGCAGCATCTGGGCCCGGCCGCCCTGGCGCTGGCCGTAGACGCCGTGGTTCAGGCGGAAGACACGGAAGGTGTCCTCGTCGACGCGCCCGTCGAGATACTCGCTGACAGTCCGTTCGAAGGTGTCGAGCTCTTCGCTGATGATCGGTTCGAGTGGACGGGTCGCGAGATCGCGGACGTCGATCGCCATGAGGGCGGCTCCCTGAGCGGGGCGGACGGGATACGAGGTGACGGGCGCGGGCCGGAGGCCGGGGCCGTCAGCGAACGCGGGTGCGACTCAGCTCGCCGCGTACTTCGTGCGGGGTGCGGCCCATGAAGATGCTCGCCGCCCCGACTACCCGCAGGATCATGGGCGCCACCCTACGCCGGGTGAGCCCGAAATGCCAGTGCACAGGTCGGGAATTTTCCCGACCACTGTGGTCAACATTCTGCGCTATCCATTGGGGTCGCTCGCGCTGCGCCTTCCGTCCGGTCGGCTTCGCTGCCGCTCGTGCCATTGGGGTCGCTCGCGCTGCGCCTTCCGTCCGGTCGGCTTCGCTGCCGCTTCGTATTCCGTCGACCTCGTTCGCGCTCGCGTCGGTAGCCTCGGCGGCCATGCGGATGACCTCCCTGTTCCTGCGCACGTTGCGCGACGACCCCGCGGACGCGGAGGTCGAGAGCCACCGGCTGCTGGTGCGGGCCGGCTACATCCGCAAGGTGAGCACCGGGATCTACTCGTGGCTCCCGCTCGGCTATCGGGTGCTGCGCAAGGTGGAACAGATCGTCCGCGAGGAGATGGACGCGGCCGGGGCGCAAGAAGTGCTGCTCCCGATCGCCCAGCCGCTCGAGCTCTGGGAGCGCAGCGGCCGGGAGAAGGCCTACGGGCCGCTGATGTTCCGGCTCCTCGACCGCAAGGACACGGGCTACTGCCTCTCGCCGACGGCCGAGGAGATGGTCACGAGCATCGTCGCCCAGGAGTACGGGTCGTATCGCGACCTGCCGCTCAACCTCTACCAGATCAACTGGAAGTACCGCGACGAGCTGCGTCCCCGCTTCGGCTTGCTCCGCGGGCGCGAGTTCTTGATGAAGGACGCGTACTCGTTCGATCTCGATCTCGACGGGCTGCGCGAGAGCTACCGGCTCATGTACGACGCCTACCACCGCGTGTTCGACCGCTGCGGGCTCACCTTCCGCGCGGTCGAAGCCCAGTCGGGCGAGATGGGCGGGTCGGAGAGTCGTGAGTTCATGGCCGTCGCCGCAGTCGGAGAAGACGACTTCGTCTGGTGCCCCAGCTGCGAGTACGCCGCGAACGTCGAGGCTGCCCGGCGCGGAGCCGGGCCGGGCCCCGAGGCGCCCGGTGCGACCGGCGACGAGCTTCCGGCGATGGAAGCGGTGCACACGCCCGGTGTCGGCGGCATCGCGGGCGTGGCCGACCTCCTGAACGTCGAACCGAACACGCTGTTGAAGGCGATCGCCTTCGACGTCGACGGCAAGCTCGGGCTCGCGATCGTGCCCGGCGATCGCGAGGTGAACGAGTTCGCGCTCGCGGCCGCGGTTGCGCCGAAGCCGATGCGCCTGTACGGCGACGACGATTTCACCGCGCAGCCCGAGCTCCCGAAGGGCTACATCGGGCCGCACTTCGCCGACGCGAGTGTCGTGGTGGCGGACCCGAGTGTGCGGGCGGGCGCCGCATGGGTCACGGGCGCGAACCGCGCCGACCATCACGTGCGCAACGCGGTGCTCGGTCGCGACTTCGACGTCGACGTCTGGGCCGACATCGTCAGCGTCGTGCCCGGCGATCCGTGCCCGCGCTGCGGCAACCCGCTTTCGATCGACCGGGGCATCGAGGTCGGCCACGTCTTCCAGCTCGGCACGAAGTACAGCGAGGCGCTCGACGCCCGCTACACCGACGAGAAGGGCGACCAGTACCCGATGGTGATGGGTTCGTACGGCATCGGGGTCTCGCGCGTTCTCGCCGCGGTCGCCGAGGAGTACCACGACGAAAACGGTCTCGCGTGGCCGGCCGCGCTGGCTCCGTACGACGTGCACCTCATCGTCGTGCCGGGCCGGGGCGACCAGGCCGTGGCGGTGATCGCCGAAGCCGAGCGCATCTACGAAGAGCTCCGCGGCCGGCGGATCGAGGTGCTGTTCGACGATCGCGACGTGAGTCCGGGTGTGAAGTTCGCCGACGCCGATCTCCTCGGCATGCCGGTCCAGCTCGTCGTCGGTGCGAAGGGCGTCGGGCGCGGTGTCGTCGAGCGGAAGGTGCGGGCGACCGGCGAGCGCGACGAGCTGCCGTTGGCCGACCTCGGAGATCCGTTCGCGTCGTGACGGTGCCGTAGCGGCTACGCCTACGGCACGGGTCCCGGCGCGGGTGGGTCGAGCGGGTTCTCGGGGGCGATCGTCTCGTCGAGAACGGCGCGGCGCGGTCGATGCAAGAGCGTGACCGCGAGGAACGCGGCACCCATCGTGACGAGCGCGATCGCTGCGACCCACGCGGCGTCGAACGCGCGGTCGGTGGTCTGGTGCACGATGAATCCACCTCCGGTCGCGAGGAACGCGAGACCGAAGAGCAGCTCGACGAAGTCGGTGGAGTGACGATCCATCACCCGTTGCCTCCCGTTGTACTGTCCGCCAGGATCGTCTCGACGCCACCGGGTTCGAATCGGCGCACGCGGACCTGGCCTGCGCCGACGCGCAGGTTGAGTCGGAGCACTCCGGGACCGGAGCCGTCGACGGTGCGTTGATCGTCGGCCGGGACTCCACCGCTCGCGCGTCCGAACAGCTGGACTGCGCCCGCGCCGGCGTGGGCCCGGACCTCGACCCGGACCGAGCTCGGCACGAAGACCAGGAGCTCGCCGATACCGGTTTGCGCGTCGACCACGGTCGTGCGGCCGGTGAGAGGCAGTCCCCGCAGGTCGAGATCGAGTTCGCCGATGCCGAGCTCGTAGTGCGTCGACAGCTCCGAGCGTTGCAGCGGCCGGTACTCGTGGTTCCCGATGCCGCCGCGCAGCGGCACGTCGATGGCGTTCGACGCCGCGGTCGCCGCGAGCACCACGATGCCGACCGCGATCAGTGTGTGGGCCCGACCGGCAAACGCGGCGACGACCAGCGCGGCCCCGACGACGCACGTGCCGATCGCGAGTACGACGGTGAGGTTCACGTCGAGCGCGCCAGTCGCTTGCAACAGGCTCGCGATCCCCGCGCCGATCAGCAACACACTGAGCGTGACCGGGGTGAGGAACGGACGCGGGCGTTCGGCACGCCGCTCGAGCCGGGCCGCGCGCCGAAGCGAGCGCCCCGACGGCGCTGCGGGCCACGGTGCCGTCTGCGTCCACGCGCTGGGCGGGACGGTGCCGGACGTCGCGGTCGCGTCGGTCGGCTGCGCGGCGGGGTGGACCGACGTCGTGTCGGCGAGCGTCGCGGGGGACTGGCCGTCGCGTGCGATCGGTGTGCCGTCGGGTTCGCGGCGGCGCATCAGGAGGATGGCGAGGCCCCCGCCGATCAGGAGCACCGGAACGCCGAACCGGTCGGGCCGCAGGGGGTGGGGCAGGACATGATTGGTCGCCACCGCAACGCCGATCGCGACGAGGACGAGGCCCACCAACGCTCCGCGGTCTCGCGAGCTGCGGACGCGCGCCGGGGTGCCGTCGGCGCTCGGCAGCGCGATCCATGCAATGACGTAGGCGGGGAGCCCGATCCACACGAACGCGGCGACGACCCACAACGCGCGCACGAGCATCGGGTCGAGGTCGAACGTCTCCGCGACGCCGGCGCACACGCCGCCCAGAATCCCGTTGGCGCGGTCGCGGTGCAGCCGCCGGCGGGGTGGCAACGGCACGTCGGGCGGAGGAGGAGGCGGCGGCGGAGGCGGAGGCTCGATCGGGGGCGCGTCGGGGTCCATGGGTTCAGCCTGCGCTCCTTGCCCCGGGGCAGGTATCGGGAATGACCCTGAGGCCGACCCGGATGTGGAGGGCGGGCTTCGGCGCGATCATCTGCAGGTGCCCGCTTCCGGCGTTGTGCGTCGTCGCGAGATCACGCGACCGGTCGAGGGGCGCATGGTCGCGGGTGTTGCCGCGGGGCTGGCGAATGCGTTCGGGCTCGATCCGAACGTCGTGCGGTGCGGCTTCGTCGTGCTGGCGATCGCGAGCGGCCTCGGTGTGATTCTCTACGGCGTGGGTTGGGCGCTGATACCGGCCGCGCCCGCCGCCCACGAACGCGCGGAATCGCCGGGTGGTGATGCGATCGGCACGACCGCGTTCGGGGCCGTGGTGCTCGGCGGGTTGTTGCTGGTGCGCGCGACCGGGTTCTGGCCGGGAGACGTGATCGTCTGGCCGGGCGCGGCAGCACTCGTCGGTCTCGCGCTCCTCGCCGTGCGCACCGGGCCGCCACCGTCGCCGGCCGAATTACCCGACTGGTACGTGCTCCGGCGACTCCCTCCCGACGCCGCCGACGCGATCGCGGTGCTCATCGGCACGCGGCGAGGCGCGTTCGCTCGGATTGCAGCGGGTATCGCGTGCGTGGCCGTGGGTCTCGCGGCGTTCATCGTCAGTGTCGATTCGTGGCGCGCGCTCCGGGGAACGCTCGTGGCGATCATCGTGGTCGTCATCGGCGTCGCGCTCGTGTTGGGGCCGGGGGTGTCTCGCCTCGTACACGCGCTCGTCGCCGAGCGCCGGGAGAGAATTCGGGCCGACGAGCGCGCCGAGGTCGCCGCCCATCTACACGACTCCGTGTTGCAGACGCTGGCACTCGTGCAGCGCCGCGCCGACGAGCCGCGTGAGGTCGTACGGCTCGCCAGGATGCAAGAACGCGAGCTGCGCGCGTGGCTCTTGGGCGGTGACGCGCCTGCGGCGAGTGGCGAATCTTCGTTGGGGGCCGCGCTCGAGGAGATTGCGGCCGCCATCGAGGCGGAGCACGGGGTGCCGGTCGAGGTCGTGCGGGTGCGTGACTGCCGGATCGAGGGCACCGAACCGCTCCTGGCCGCGGCCCGCGAGGCGATCCTCAACGCGGCCCGCCACGCCGGTGCGGCCACGGTCTCGGTGTATCTCGAGGTGGAACCGGACAAGGTCACGATCTTCGTGCGCGATCGCGGGCGCGGATTCGACCCCGCGACGGTTCCGGCCGATCGTGGTGGGATCAGTCACTCCATCGTCGGGCGCATGGCGCGTGTCGGCGGCCACGCCACGGTGCGTTCGACCGTCGGCGAAGGAACCGAGGTCGAGTTGGTCCAGCCCCGGGCGAACGTGAGCGAAGCCTCGTGAGCGCGAGCGGCGGACGCGCGCGGCCGCGCGTCTTTCTCGTCGACGATCATCAACTCTTCCTCGCGGGCGTGCGGGCCGAGCTCGGCGAGGTGGTCGACGTCGTGGGTGCCGCGTCGGAGGTGGACGTCGCCGTCGAGATGATCCGCGAACGCGTTCCCGACGTCGTGTTGGTCGACGTGCATATGCCGGGCGGTGGTGGCGCGCGCGTGATCAGTGAGCTCGGCCGCACGCATCCCGAGGTCCGGTTCCTCGCGCTCTCGGTCAGTGACGCGCCCGAAGACGTGATCGCGACGATTCGTGCGGGCGCGCGGGGCTACGTGACCAAGACGATCGCGCCCGAGGACCTCATCGACGCGATCGCGCGCGTGCGAGACGGCGACGCCGTGTTCTCGCCGCGACTCGCCGGGTTCGTGCTCGACGCGTTCGCCGACGTCGCCCCCGCCGCGGCCGATCCCGAGCTCGACCAGCTGACGCCACGCGAGCGCGAGGTGCTGCGCCTGATTGCCCGGGGGTACGCGTACAAGGAGGTCGCCCGCGACCTGGGTATCTCGGCGAAGACGGTGGAGACGCACGTATCGTCGGTCCTGCGCAAGCTCCAGCTCTCGAGCCGCCATCAGCTCGCGCGCTGGGCCTCCGATCGCCGGCTCATCTAGTGCTCGCTACGGTTCCGGCGTGGCGCTCCCCGTGCAACCCCCGTTCGAGCCGATGCTCGCCAAGCTCACGCGGGAGATGCCGGCCGCGGGCGCGGTCTCGTACGAGCCGAAGTGGGACGGCTTTCGCTGTGTCGTGTTCCGCGACGGCGACGATCTCGATCTGCAGTCGCGCAACCAGAAGCCGTTGCTGCGTTACTTCCCCGAGCTCCGCGGGCCCCTCCTCGAACAGCTGCCCGATCGCGTCGTGCTCGACGGTGAGCTCGTCGTCGCGAACGAGCGGGGTCTCGACTTCGACGCCCTGCAGTTGCGTCAGCATCCGGCCGCGTCGCGCGTGAACAAGCTCGCGATCGAGATTCCCGCGTCGTACGTCGCGTTCGACCTGCTCGCGCTCGGCGCCGAGTCGTTGCTCGACACCCCTTTCGGTGAACGACGCGCCGAGCTCGAACGTGTGCTCGGGCACGCGCGCCCGCCCCTGTATCTCACCCCGGCGACGCTCGACCGCGACGTCGCGTCCGACTGGTTCGCGCGTTTCGAGGGTGCGGGTTTCGACGGTGTCGTCGCCAAGCCGCTGGCCGGCGGATACCAGCCGGGCAAGCGCACGATGCTGAAGGTCAAGCACGAGCGCACCTGCGACTGCGTGGTCGCGGGCTTCCGGGTGCACAAGGACGGCAACGGCGTGGGGTCGTTCCTCCTCGGTCTGTACGACGACGGCGGCACGCTGCATCACGTCGGGGTCGCGAGCGCGATGGCGGCGAAGCTGCGGACCGAGCTCGCGGCCGAGGTCGAAGAGCTCCGCGCCGGTGCGCTCGTCGATCATCCGTGGAAGGACTGGGCCGAGACGATGTCGGCCGCGGCGGAGCAGGGTCAGCGCATGCCCGGCGGCCCGAGCCGGTGGAACGCGACGAAGGACCTGTCGTGGGAACCGCTGCGGATCGAGCGGGTGGCGAGGTCGAGTTCGAGGGGATGATGAACGGTCGGTTCCGCCACAACGCCCGCTTCCGCCGGTGGCGTCCCGACAAGGACCCGGCTGATTGCACCTACGCGCAGCTGGAGACCGTTCCCCCCGCAGAACTGCGGGAAATGTTCGGCTGAGGCCCCGAAGACCGGGGTATTCGGCCTGTTCGTGCCTGTACACGGGGCCGGTTCGCGCTACACTTCTACGGTTGTATTGGGCGCTCCTATGGGGGCGGTGAACGTGGGCCGTGGCCCACGTTTTTTCTTGGGGTCACACGGAAGGCACGGACTGTGAGTTCGACGAACACGCAACTCGAAGCGGTACGCACCGCCGTCGAGCCTGCCGTCGTCGCGCTCGGCCTGGCGGTCTACGACGTCGAGATCGTCGGGGCCGCGGGTGCGCGCACCCTGCGTCTCACCGTGACCGGTGACGACGGGATCGACCTCGAGACGATCACCGCGGTCACCCATGCGGTCTCTCCTATCGTCGACGACGCCGCGCCGATCGGTGGTTCGTTCCTGCTCGAGGTCAGCAGCCCCGGGATCGAGCGGACGCTGCGCCTGCCCGGAGCACTACCGCGGGCGCCGTCGGCGAAGAGGTGTCGATCAAGTTCCACACGAGTGCGGGCCCGCGGCGTGTACGTGGTCTGCTCCGCAGTTTCGACGGCGCGAACTGTGTCGTCGAGTCCGACGACGGGGTCGGCGAAGAGATCGCGATCGCCGACGTCACACAAGCCCGCACGGTGTTCGAATGGGGTCCGCAGCCGCGTGAGCGGTCCGGAGGCAAGCACTCGAAGGACCAAGGACACGCGCGCGCGAAAGGGAAGTCATGAAAAACCCCGAGATGCTCGAAGCGCTCTCCGCGCTCGCAATCGAAAAAGGCATTCCCGAAGAGATCATGCTCGAGGCGCTCGCGAACGCGTTGGTGACGGCGTACAAGCGGATGCCGGAAGCGGCCGAGGAGGCGCTCGTCGAGATCGACGTCGAGACCGGCGAGATCCGAGTCATCGCGCAGGAGCTCGACGAGGACGGCAACGTCACCCGCGAGTGGGACGACACGCCCGCCGACTTCGGGCGCATCGCCGCGCAGACCGCGAAGCAGGTGATCCTGCAGCGCATTCGCGAGGCCGAGCGCGAGATGAAGTACGAGGAGTACGCGGGCCGCGAGGGCGACATCGTCACCGGCATCATCCAGCAGACCGACGCGCGCTACACGCTGCTCGACCTCGGTCGGGTCGAGGCGCTGCTGCCCCAGGCCGAGCAGGTCCCGGGCGACCGCTACGACCACGGCTCGCGCATGAAGGCGTACATCGTCGAGGTGCGCAAGACGGCCAAGGGCCCGCAGATCGTCGTCTCGCGCACTCACCCCGGGCTGGTGCGGCGGCTGTTCGAGCTCGAGGTGCCCGAGTTGCTCGACGGCGTCGTCGAGATCAAGGCGGTCGCGCGCGAACCCGGTCACCGCACGAAGCTCGCGGTCGCCTCGAACGACGGGAACGTCGATCCGGTGGGCGCGTGCGTGGGCGCTCGCGGCATGCGGGTGCGCCAGGTCGTGAACGAGCTGCGCGGCGAGAAGGTCGACATCGTCCCCTACAGCCCGGACCCGCCGGAGTTCGTGATGCGTGCGCTCGCGCCGGCCAAGGTGCGCGAAGTCCGTATCCACGAGGACACCGGGATCGCCGAGGTCATCGTCCCCGACTTCCAGCTGTCGCTGGCGATCGGCAAAGAGGGCCAGAACGCGCGCCTCGCGGCGCGCCTCACCGGTTGGCGCGTCGACATCAAGAGCGAGACCCAGCTCGCAGAAGAAGAGGCCGGCGGCGGCTACGCCGAGGGCGAGTGGGTCGAGGGTCCCGACGGGCAGCTGATGTGGCAGCCCGCCGAGGGCGGCGAGGCGATCAGCGCGGCCGAGGCCGGATACGGCACCATCGCCGGTGAAGGCGCCGGCGTGGGCGCGCCCCCGGCCGAGGTCGCACCGGAGACCGCCGACCTCGACGACGAGACGCCCGAGGCGCCGGCGGCCGAGGAAGCCGCGGTGCACGTCGACGCGTCGATTGCCGACGAAGCGGCCGACGAGCTCGCCTCCGACGCCGACCTCGACAACGAGCCCGCAGACGTGAAGGCCGAAGAGGAAGCGGAAATCGAAGAGACGCCGGGAGATCAGAGCTGACGGAGCCGCGACGCACATGCGTCGGCTGCCGGCGGATTGCCGCCCCGAAAGGGTGGATCCGGATTGCGGCGGCGCGTGACGGAGCGGTACAGATCGGTCGGGCGGCGCCCGGCCGGGGCGCATGGGTCTGTTCGCAGGCCTGTTTTGCCCGGGCGACCAAGCGGGGAACACTCGCCCGGGCGCTGCGCCGGGAGCTGACGAGCACCCAAGTCGAAGCGTTGCGCGCGAGACTAGAGAGCAACAATTTCTAAGGGAACGGACTGTTTTGGCGACGAAGAAGATCCGGGTCTACGAGCTGGCACGAGAGCTCGGCGTTGACAACGCCGTCGTGGTCGAGCTTTCCAACGAGCTCAAGATCGGGGTGAAGAGCCACTCGTCGAGCATCGACGAGCCGTCGGCGGACCGCGTCCGCCGCCTGGCGGACTCCCGCGGACTCAAGCGTGAGCCCGTGGTCGAGCTCGAGCCCGAGCCGGCTCCCGCGCCGCCCGAGCGCCCCGCGGTCGTCGTCCCGGTCACGCCCGCGCGGTGAGCCGGCGGCCCCTGCTTCGGTTCCGGCGCCCGCACCGGTCGAGGAGCCCAAGCCCGCCGTCGTCCGTTCTGCGCATCGGGTCGTGCGGTCGTCGCCCGCGCCGGTGGCGCCGCCCACTCCGGCGCCGATCGAGCGCCCGGCGGCGGCATCGGTCACGCCGCCTCCGGCCCCGCCGGCGCCGCGCCCGACACCCCCCGTCGAGGAGCGGCCCGCGGCGGCGCGTGCCGCGACCCCGCCTCCGACTGCTCCTTCTCGGCCCACGTCCGGTACGGGCCGGTCGATTCCCCCGCCCCCCGGCGGCGGGCGCGTTCCGCCCCCGCCGCCCGGTCCGCGCACCAGCTTCGGGAGCCGTCCCGGCGGCCCGCGACCCGGTCCCGGTGGTGGTGGCGGCGGTGCCGGCACCCGTAGCGGTCCCGGTGGTGGTGGCGGCGGCGGGTTCGCCGGCGCGCGCTCCGGCGGCGGCGGATACACACCCGGCGGCGGTCCCGGTGGAGCGCCCGGCGGTGGTCCCGGTGGCGGTCGTGGTGGTCCCGGTGGCGGTCGTGGTGGTCCCGGTGGCGGTCGTGGTGGTCCCGGTGGCGGTCCCGGCGGGTTCACGGGCGGCCCCGGAGGTCGGGGGCGTCCCGGCGGACCTCCGCAGCGGCGCCGCAAGAAGCGTCGTCGCGATCGCGCCGAGCTCGAGCCGGCTTCGCAGCGGCTCACGCCGGCGGACGCACCCGTCCCCGACGGCGAGATCGTCGTCGCGCGCGGCAGCACGATCCAGGAGTACGCGCCCAAGCTGAATCGCACGCCCGCAGACCTCGTCCGCATCTTGTTCGCGGCGGGCGAGATGATGACGGCCACGGCGTCGCTGCCCGACGAGATGATCGAGCTGATCGCCGAAGAGCTCGGCGCGCAGATCCTCATCGTCGAGCCCGGCAGCGAGCAGGAGATCGAGCTGCAGGCACTGTTGGCTGCCGACGACGAGGACGACGACGCGCTGCTCGAGCCGCGCCCGCCGGTCATCACCGTCATGGGTCACGTCGACCACGGCAAGACCACCCTGCTCGACCGCATCCGCCAGGCCAATGTCGTGGCGGGCGAGGCCGGAGGCATCACCCAGCACATCGGCGCGTACCAGGTTGTTCGCGACGGTCGCCGCATCACCTTCATCGACACGCCCGGTCACGAAGCGTTCACCGCGATGCGCTCACGCGGCGCCCAGATCACCGACATCGCGATCCTCGTGGTCGCGGCCGACGACGGTGTGATGCCGCAGACGGTCGAGGCGATCAGCCACGCCCGGGCGGCCGAGGTGCCGATCGTCGTCGCGGTCACGAAGACCGACCGTGAAGACGCGGATCCCACGCGCGTCCGCCAACAGCTCACCGAGAACGAGTTGGTGCCCGAGGAGTGGGGTGGCGACACGATCGTGCTCGACGTCTCGGCGCCGACCGGTCAGGGTGTCGAAGAGCTCCTCGACGCGCTGTTGCTGGTGGCCGACGCCGAGATCGCCGAGGACCTCGTCGCCAACCCGAAGCGCCCGGCGAAGGCCTACGTGCTCGAGTCGTTCCTCGACCAGGGCCGTGGTCCGGTCGTCACCGCACTCGTCGAAGAAGGCACGTTGCGCATCGGCGACCAGATCGTCGCCGGCCCCGCGTGGGGTCGGGTGCGCGCGATGTTCGACGAGCACGGTCTGCAAGTGAGCGAGGCCGGGCCTTCGGTGCCCGTAGAAGTCCTCGGGCTCGACGACGTCCCGCTCGCGGGCGACGAGCTGCGGGTCGCGCCGTCCGACAAGGTGGCCCGGACGGTGGCCGAGGCCCGAGCCCACCGCCGCAAGGTCGCGGCGCAACGCAACCCGATGATGCTGGGCGGCGGGGCGCGGCTCGAGGACATCTTCGCGATGGTGCAGCGCGGCGAGGTCGCCACGTTGAACCTCATCGTGAAGGCCGACGTGAACGGCTCGCTCGAAGCGCTCACCGACGCGTTGAAGAAGCTCGACCAAGAGCACGACGAAGTGCGGTTGTCGTTCGTGCACCGCGGTGTCGGTGGCATCACGGAGTCGGATCTCAACCTGGCGGCGGTTTCGAACGCGACGGTGATCGGTTTCAACGTCCGGCCCGACCGCAAGGCGCGCGAGGTGGCCGAGCGCGAAGGTGTCGAGATCCGTACGTACGAAGTCATCTACGGCGTGCTCGACGACGTGCGCAACGCGCTGGTCGGCATGCTCAAGCCCGAGTACGAAGAGGTCGTCACCGGCGACGCCGAGGTGCGCGAGGTCTTCTCCGTGCCGCGGGTCGGCAAGGTCGCGGGTTGCTACGTCACGAGTGGCGTCATAACCCGCGGTTCGAAGGTGCGCTTCTTGCGTGAGGGAACGATCATCTGGAAGGGATCCATCGCCACACTGCGCCGGTTCAAGGACGACGTGCGCGAGGTGCGAGACGGTTTCGAGTGCGGAATCGGGCTCGAGAACTACCAGGACCTCAAGCCGGGCGACGTCATCGAGACCTTCGAGGAACGAGAGATCGCCCGCAGCTGATCGCTCGTGGCTGATCGCCGGGGCGTGATTGCGTGAGCACGCTCGCGGTTGCCCTCCTCGCGATCGGGCTCGTCGGCGCGATCGCCCGGCCGCGCGGCATCCCCGCGTGGCCGGCGCCGCTCGTGGCGGCGGTGATCGCGATCGCGTCGGGGGTCGTCGACGGTTCCGAGCTGCACGACGTCCTGCGGCCGCTCGGCGCGCCGCTCGCGTTCGTGCTCGTCGCCGTTCCGCTCGCGGCCTCGCTCGACCATGTCGGCGTGTTCGACGAGTTGGCCGCGTTCGCAGCGCGGAGCCGACACGTCGTCGGCGTGCTCTGGATCCTCGCCTTTCTCGTCGTGGCGTTCTTGAACCTCGACGCCGCGGTCGTGCTGCTGACGCCCCTGTACATCCGCACCGCGTTGCTCGTCGAGGTCGACCCCGTCGCGCTCGCGTTCCAGCCCGTGCTGCTCGCTTCGCTCGCGAGCGGGGTCCTCGTCGTGTCGAATCTCACGAACCTGCTCGCGGCCTCGCACCTGTCGCTGCACAACGCCGACTTCCTGCGGCACCTCGCGTTGCCGTCGGTGGTGGCGTCGACGGTCGGTTGGTTCGCGTACCGCCGGGTCTTCCCGATGCGGGACCCGGTCCGGCCCGCCGCGCGCGCGCTCGACCGGAGCGCGTTGGTCTTGGGGTTGGGCGCGATCGCCGTGTTCCTCGTCTTCCTCCTCGGCGGGGAGCCCCTCGGTGTGCCGGCGTGGGTGGCGGCGTTCGCGACGGAGGCGGGGTTGATCGCGATCAACCGGCGCGCGCCCTGGCGCCAGGTTCCGGTGGGAACGGTGGTGTTGGCGGGCGCCCTAGCTGTGCTCGCCGCGGGCGTCGCGGAGCAGCTGCCCCACACGTTCGCGAGCCTCGGCGCCGGCGGATTTCGGGGCTTCGGCGCCGGAGTGGTCTCGGCCGACATGCTCAACAACCTGCCTGCGGTACTGGTCGGCCTGACCCACGTGTCGACCCCGCGACGGGTGTGGCCGCTGTTGTTGGGGGTGAACCTCGGGCCGCTGCTGGTCCTGACGGGATCGTTGGCGGGGTTGCTGTGGCAGGCGGGCGCTCGGCGGGCGGGTGTGGAGATCGACGCCCGCCGGTACAGCCGCGTGGGCATTGCGGTCGGGTTTCCGGCGATGGCCGCGGCCGCGTTGGTGCTGCGGATCCTGGGGTGATCGAACCGGTCGGCGTCCGGTGCGGCGGCGACCGGCACGCGTTCGTATCGAAGGGTCGCCGCGAGCGGCGCGAGAATGCGGATGTGTACGCGGCCGCCGTCTCGTTCGATCTCCATATCCCGCAGAGTCGATCGCTGAAGGCCAAGCGCGCCGCCATTCGTCCGATCGTCGACGGATTGCGCCACCGCTTCCGCGTCTCGGTCGCCGAGGTCGATCACCACGACCAGTGGCAGCGCGCTGCCATTGCGGTGGCCGTCGTCGCGGGCAGTGAATCTCAGCTCCGGGAAGTGCTCGCCTCGATCGAACGCTTCGTCGCCGGCGCCTCCGATATCGAGCTGCTCGATGTCGAGACCGCCTGGCTCGAGAGCGAACGGGCGTGAGCGCGTGACCTCCGCACGGCGTTACCCGCGCACCGCTCGTGTCAACGAAGTGATGCTCGAAGTGCTCGCCGACGAGCTCGAGCGGATGAGCGACCCGCGCCTCGAGCTGGTGACGCTCACGGGCGTCGACGTGAGCCGTGATCTCGCGCACGCGAAGGTCTATTTCTCCACCTTGACCGCGACCGCCCTCGACCACCGCGAGGCGGTTCCCGAGGAGGCCGCGACCGCGTTGCGTGCGGCCGGTTCGCACCTGCGCGGCGTCGTCGGGCGCCAGATGCGAATCCGTCAGGTGCCGCGCCTCGAGTTCGTCGTCGACCCGGGCATCGTGTCGGGCCAACGCATCGAGGACCTTCTGCGCGAGATCCACCAACGGGGGTCGGCGAGCGACGAACATGGTGACGCGGGCGACGGGGAGGACTCGTGAGCAGCGATCTTCCGGTCGAAGTGGCCCTGACCCGAGCCGCCGACGCGATCCTGGCCGCGACCGAGGTGAGCCTGGCGTGCCACGTCAGTCCCGACGGCGACGCGCTCGGCTCGATGCTCGCGCTGCATCACGTGTTGCGCGCCGCGGGCATCGCGAGCGTGGCGTCGTTCTCGGAGCCGTTCGTCGTCGCGCCGCACTACCGCGAGCTGCCCGGGCTCGAGCTGCTCACGCCGCCCGACCGGTTCCCGCGCGAACCGGGCGTGATGGTCACCTTCGACTCGGGTTCTCTGGCGCGACTCGGCGATCTCGAACGGTGGGCCAAGGCCGCGGACGAGTTGATCGTGATCGACCATCACATCTCGAACCAGCGTTACGGGACCATCAACGTCATCGATCCCGACGCGGCCGCGAGCGGCGTGCTCGTGCGTCGTCTGATCGATCGGCTGGGTCTCCCGCTGACGCGCGATGCCGCGGTGTGCCTGTACGCGGCGCTGGTCTGCGACACCGGGCGTTTCCAGTACCAGTCGACGACGTCGGCGGTCTTCGAGTTGGCGCGCGAGCTCTCGTGCTTCGATCTCCCGATTCCCGAGCTCTCACGGACCCTGTTCGAGGAGCACCGGTTCGCGTACCTCCAGCTGCTCGCGGCCGCGCTTCAGGCCGCGGTGCTCGTGCCGGAGAAGCACTTCGTCTGGACGAAGGTGTCCCAGGCCGACCTCAGAACCCACGACGTGACGTTCGACGAGGTCGAAGGCCTCATCGATGTCGCTGCGGCGTACGCGTGAGGCTCAGGTCACGTGCGTGTTGAAGCAGGGTCCCGACTCGACCTGGCGGGTCAGCCTGCGTTCGCTCGGCGAGGTCGACGTGCGGCTCATCGCCGAGCGCCAAGGTGGCGGCGGCCACCGGTTCGCGGCCGGCTTCACGAGCGACGAGTCGGCCGAGGTCATCGTCGCCCGAATCCTCGACGCGCTCTGATCTGAGCGCGGCGCGATGCGGGACGGATTGGTGGTGGTCGACAAGGGGCCCGGATGGACGAGTCACGACGTCGTGGCGAAGCTCCGTGGCGTCTACGGCCAGCGTCGGATCGGGCACGCGGGCACGCTCGATCCCGACGCCACCGGCGTGTTGCTCGTCGGTCTCGGTCGGGTGACGCGACTGATGCGTTACCTGCAGGACACGACGAAGGAGTATCGCGGCCGCGTCGTGTTCGGCGTCGCGACCGACACCCTCGACGCGTCGGGTGCAGTGCTGGAGCGCACGGAGATGCGCTTCACTCGCGCCGATCTCGATACGGCAGCCCGTTCCTTCGTCGGTGACATCGAGCAGGTACCGCCGATGGTCTCTGCGCTCAAGGTCGGCGGCCGGCGTCTGTACGAGATGGCGCGCGCCGGCGAGGAGATCGAACGGGCGGCGCGGCCGGTGCACATCGGAGCGCTCGACATCGAAGAGCTCGCGCCCGGCGCGTACCCGGAGGCCACGATCCGCGTCGAGTGTTCGAGCGGTACCTACATCCGGACCCTCGCGGCCGACCTGGGTGCAAGCCTCGGCGGGTGCGCGCATCTCGGATCGCTCCGGCGGCTGCGGGTCGGGAGCTTCACGCTCGACGACGCGGCTTGTCTCGAGGAGATCGGGGCCGACCCCGACGCGGCGCTGCGGCCGGCGAGCGAGGCGGTGCGCGATCTCGAGACGGTGGCGATCGACGCCGAACGGGCGCGAGCCGTCGCGCACGGCGCGACGTTTGCGGCGCCGGCGTTGCTCGGAGATCGAGACGCGCCCGGGCCCTTCGCCGTGGTCGACGAATCGGGAACGCTGCTCGCCGTGTACGAACGGCGCGGCGGGGGAGTCAAGCCCTCGGTCGTCCTTGCGACGGAAGCCGCCGCCTCATGAAGATCTACCGCGACCCCACCGAGATTCCCGGCGTTTCCCGGGGTGTCGCTCCGGCCGCCGCCGACTCCGCCCGCGCCCGCCTCGGTCGCCGGGTTCGCGGGACGGGCGGTGACGATCGGCGCGTTCGACGGGGTACACCTCGGCCATCAGGCCGTGCTTCGCCTTGTGCACGAGCTCGCGCAGGCCCGCGGCCTCTCCGCCACCGTGCTCACCTTCGACCGCCATCCGGCCGAAGTCGTCCGGCCCGGCTCCGCGCCCAAGGTCCTCACCACGCTGGAGCAGAAGCTCGAGTTGCTCGAAGCCACCGGCGCCGTCGACGAATGCCTCGTGTTGGCGTTCGACGCGACCCGGAGCAAGGAACCGGCCGAGCAGTTCGTCGAGGAGCTGCTCGCGAGCGCGTTGCGTGCCCGCCTCGTCGTCGTCGGCGCCGATTTCCACTTCGGCTACCGCCGTCACGGCGACGTCCCGCTGCTGCAGCTGATGGGCGCGGAGCTCGGGTTCGAGGCGATCGGCCTCGGCCTGGTCGCGGCCCCCGATCGTGACGCCGGGGTCCCGTACTCGTCGACCCGTATCCGGGAGCTGATCGCCGCCGGCAACGTCGAGGGCGCCGCCGCCATGCTCGGCCGCCCGCACGAGGTGCGCGGCCCGGTCGAGCACGGCGACGCGCGCGGCCGTCTGCTCGGGTTCCCCACGGCGAACGTCAGTGTGGGGGAGAACATCTGCCTGCCCGCCGACGGTGTGTACGTCGGTACGTTCACCGGCGCCGACGGTCACGAGCGCCTCGCCGCGATCTCGGCCGGTCGCCGCCCGACGTTCTACGCCGAAGCCGGGCTCTTCTTGGTCGAGGCGCACGTGCTCGACTTCGACGGCGACCTCTACGGGCAGGCGGCCCGGGTGCGATTCACGCACCACCTCCGGGGTCAGGAACGCTTCGCCGGCGTCGACGATCTCGTGGCCCAGATGCGCCGCGACGTGGAACGGGCCCGCGAGCTGGGCCGGGCCTGACCGGAGCGGTCTGGTAGCCTCCGGAGCTGAATCCGTTTCGATAGCAATATCGAACGACGCCATACCGAGTGAAAAAGGTTCGAACGCGCGTATGCCCGACAAGGCCGCAACAATCAGCGACAACCGGCTCCACGACTCCGACACGGGTTCCGCCGAGGTCCAGATCGCGCTCCTCACGGAGCGGATCCGCCATCTCACGGAGCACATGAAGGTCCACAAGAAGGACTTTCACACCCAGCGTGGGCTGTTGATGCTCGTCGGTCGCCGTCGGCGCATGCTCGATTACCTCCGGCGCAACAACGTCGAGCGGTACCGAGCGCTCATCGCCAAGCTCGGCATTCGTCGGTAGGGATTCGCACGAGGGGCGGTCATCCGCTCCTCGCTTGACATTCGAAGCAACGCCGAGAGGGTATGTCGGTTGTCAGTCGCGAGCGCCCGGGTCGAAACGACCCAGACGCTGACAACTGGGAACCGGTACCTCTGGCTCGAACAGAGAGGAACCGTCGCGTGAGTGACGCAATTTCGGTTTCCGGTCCTATCAATGCCGCGGGTCTCGAGATGACGCTCGAAACCGGTCGGCTCGCATCTCTTGCCGCAGGCGCGGTTCTCGTCACGGTCGGCGGCACGACGCTGCTCTCGACCGTCGCCACCTCCAAGCCTCGCGAAGGCATCGACTTCTTCCCGTTGACGGTTGACGTCGAGGAGCGGGCCTACGCCGCGGGCAAGATCCCCGGCTCGTTCTTCCGGCGTGAAGGTCGCCCGGGCGAGCTCGCGATCCTCACGTGCCGCTTGACCGACCGGCCGCTGCGCCCGTCGTTCCCGGCCGACTTCCGCAACGAGGTCCAGGTCATCGCGACCATCTTGGGTGTCGACCTCGAGAACCCGCACGACGTCGCGTCGATCAACGGCGCGTCGGCCGCGCTGACCGTCTCCGGCATCCCCTTCGACGGCCCGATCGGTGCGGTGCGACTCGCGCACCACAACGGTGAGTGGATCGCGCACCCCACCTTCCAAGAGGGTGACGAGTCGACGTTCGAGATCGTCGTCGCCGGTCGTCAGCTCGACGACGGTGACGTGGCGATCATGATGGTCGAAGCCGGTGGCACCGAGCGCACGTGGGAGCTCTACGAGCAGGGCGCCCCGAAGATGACCGAGGAGCTCATCGCTGCGGGCCTCGAAGAGTCGAAGAAGTGGATCTCGGCGTCGATCGAGCTGCAGAGGAAGCTGCGCGACGAGTTCATCAAGGCGCGTGGCCCGATCGCTCCGATCGAGTACATGCCGAACATCGACTACACGCCCGCCGTGTACGAAGCCGTGAAGGCACACGCCGAGACGGCGACGGCCGCGGCGATGGCGATCGCCGACAAGAACGAGCGCAACGCGAAGCTCGACGAGATCCTCGCGGGCATCGTCGACTCGCTGATCGGCACCGTCGACGCGCCCGGCGTGCACGCCGAGCAGGCGGGGGAGGTCAAAAAGGCGTTCCGGTCGCTGCAGAAGGAAGTCGTGCGCCGGCGCATCGTCAACGAGGGTGTGCGTATCGACGGGCGCCGTTCCGCCGATATCCGGCCGCTCTCGGCCGAGGTCGGGGTGCTCGACACCGCGCACGGCACGGGCTTGTTCCAGCGGGGCGAGACGCAGGTGCTCTCGGTCGCGACGCTCGCCATGCCGCGCATGGAGCAGATGCTCGACACGATCACGCTCGAGACGCGCAAGAAGTACATGCACCACTACAACTTCCCGCCGTTCTCCACCGGGGAGACCGGGCGGGTGGGTTCGCCGAAGCGCCGCGAGATCGGTCACGGCGCGCTGGCCGAGCGGGCGCTCGTGCCGGTGTTGCCGTCCGGCACCGACTGGCCGTACACGATGCGGGTCGTCTCCGACGTGCTCGCGTCGAACGGCTCCACGTCGATGGCCTCGGTGTGTGGCTCGACGCTCTCGCTGATGGACGCGGGTGTGCCGATCAAGGCGCCGGTCGCGGGCATCGCGATGGGCCTCGTGTTCGCGGAGGGCAAGTACACGACCCTCACCGACATCCTCGGCGCGGAGGACGCGTTCGGCGACATGGACTTCAAGGTCGCCGGTACGTCCGAGTTCGTCACCGCGTTGCAGCTCGACACGAAGATCGCCGGCATCCCCGCCGACGTGCTCGCGAGCCGCGTTGCTCCAGGCCAAGGACGCCCGCCTGAAGATCCTCGAGGTCATGCAGGGTGCGATCTCGGCGCCCCGCGAGGAAGTGCGCCACACCGCACCGAAGATCGTCAGCTTCGAGATCCCGGTCGACAAGATCGGTGAGGTGATCGGGCCGAAGGGCAAGGTCATCAACACGATCCAGCAAGAGACCGGCGCCGACATCTCGGTCGCCGACGCCGACGGCGTGGGCATCGTCTCGATCGGTTCGAAGGACGGCGCCGCGGTTGCCGAGGCGCAGCGTCGCATCGAGCTGATCCTCGACCCGCCGACCGCCGAGGTGGGCGCGGTCTACGAAGGCCGGGTCGTGAACATCACGAAGTTCGGTGCGTTCGTCAACATCCTTCCCGGTCGCGACGGGCTCATCCACATCTCCAAGCTCGGTCGGGGCAAGCGCATCGATCGCGTCGAAGACGTGCTGGCCCTCGGCGACGAGCTCT
This sequence comes from uncultured Actinomycetes bacterium, assembly GCA_963812205.1. Lineage (GTDB taxonomy): Bacteria > Actinomycetota > Acidimicrobiia > IMCC26256 > PALSA-610 > PALSA-610. The sequence goes on along the minus strand of CAWEUJ010000005.1, from coordinate 279,029 downwards.
CGGTGCGCGTCGACGACATCGACCAGAACGGCAAGCTCTCGCTGTCGCTCCTGGGCGAAGACGGCGATGCGCCGACCGATGGTGACGGTGGCAACGCCAGTGGCCCGCGTGACCGCGACCGCGAGTCGCGCGCACCGCGGGGTGATCGTCCGCAGCGTGAGTCCCGCGACTCCGGTGGCGGGCGTGAAGCGCGCGAGTCCTCCGGCACCCGGGTCACGGCATCGTTCGAGTCGGCGTGGGAAGAGCAGGCCCGCGAGGAGTTCGGCGATCTCGGCCCGGCCGAAGAGCCGTCGAAGTCGGCAGGTGGAGAGCGGCGGGGTCGGGCGCGGTGGCCGCGGCGGCGGTCCGCGGCGGCCCTCGGCGGTAGTCGCGGTCGACACCCGGCTGTTCGTGGACAGCGTCTCGGTGAGCGAGGTCGACAGGACGCGCCTGGCGTCGGGCCTGCGCGTCGTCACCGAGGCGCTCCCGGAACTGCATTCGGTGACGCTCGGCGCCTGGGTCGGCAGCGGCGCCCGCGACGAGCAGGGTCGCGGAGTGGGGTGCGAGCCACTTCCTCGAGCATCTCCTGTTCAAAGGCACCGAAACACGCGGCGCCCGCGAGATCGCGGAGGCGATCGAGTCGGTCGGTGGCGAGATGAATGCGTTCACGACGCACGAGCAGACGGTGTTCTACGTGCGCGTGCCCGACATGCAGCTCGAGCCCGCGTTCGACGTGTTGGCCGACGTGCTGTGGAATCCCGCGTTCCGGGCCGACGACGTCGAGTCGGAGCGCCGGGTCATCCTCGAAGAGATCGGGATGCGCGACGACACGCCCGACGACCTCGTGCACGATCTGTTCGCGACAGCCCTGTACCCCGAGCATCCGCTCGGGCGCGAGGTGCTCGGGAGCGAGGCTTCGATCGCCGAGATGGAACGCGCCGACATCGCCGCCTATCACGGCGCCCACTACCGGCCGTCGAATGTGGTGTTCGCCGCGGCCGGAAATCTCACGCACGACACGGTGCTCGAGCTGATCGACGCGCGGTTCCCGGTGACCGCGGGCGAGCGCCCGCCCCGGCCGAGGTCGGAGATGAGCGCGCCGCAGCCGGTCGTCGTCTTCGAACGCGACACCGAACAGACGCACGTGGTCACGGGAGTACGCGCGCTCACCGCGCTCGATCCCGACCGCTATGCGTTGACGGTCGTCAATCAGGTACTCGGCGGAGGCATGTCGTCTCGGCTCTTTCAAGAGATCCGCGAGTCGCGCGGTCTCGCCTACTCCGTGTTCTCCTACAACGCGAGCTTCGACGACGACGGGTACCTCGCGATCTACGCGGGCACCGCGCCCGAGCGGGTACCCGAGACGTTGGCCGTCATCGGCGCCGAACTCGACCGCCTGGTCAAAGAGGGCCTCACCGACTCCGAGCTCACAGCGGCCAAAGGCCACCTCGTCGGTTCGCTCGCGATGTCGCTCGAGACGTCGGCCAGCCGAATGCGTCGCCTCGGGCGCTCCGAGTTGGTCGAAGGTGAGATCCCGAGTCTCGAGGAGCTGATCGCCCGGGTCGAAGCCGTGACCGGCGACGACGTCGCCCGGGTCGTCGAGCGGGTCTTCGCCGGCACACCCCGGGCGCTGGCGGTCGTCGGTCCGCACTCCACGGCGGAATTCGGCGGTTCCGGGTCGTAGGCTGCGCCTCGCATGATTCGCGTGGGTGTGTTCGGTGCAGGCGGGCGGATGGGTTCCACCGTGTGTCGCGCGGTTGGCGAAGCACCCGACATGGAACTTGTCGCCGCGGTCGATCCGGTGCACGCGGGTACGGCGTCGGGAGCGGTGAGGCTCGCCGCCGAGGCCCATCAGCTCGAGGTGGCCGGTGCGCAGGTGGCCGTCGACTTCACCGTCCTCGACGCGGCCCGGGAGAACATCCGCTGGTGCGCCGCACACGGAGTTCACGCCGTCGTCGGCACGACCGGGTTCACGGAGGCCGAGCTCGCCGAGTTCGCCGAGCTGTTCGATCAGTCGACCGCGAACGCGGCGATCGTCCCGAACTTCGCCGTCGGGGCCGTGTTGATGATGCGCTTCGCGGAGATGGCGGCTCCGTTCTTCGATACGGCGGAGATCATCGAGCTGCACCACGACCGCAAGATCGACGCGCCGTCGGGGACGGCGGCCCGTACCGCGCAACGCCTCGCGGCCGCGTCGAAGGACTGGGCCGACGACCCGACCACGACCGTCGTGGCCGAGGGGGCTCGGGGCGGCCTGATCGACGGGATCAACGTGCATTCGATCCGGATGCGCGGCATGGTGGCCCACCAAGAGGTGTTGTTGGGCACGACCGGCCAGACCCTGTCGATCCGTCACGACTCGTACGACCGGGATTCGTTCATGCCGGGTGTGTTGCTCGCGGTACGCAAGGTCGCGGAGACGCCCGGACTCACGATCGGCCTCGACGCGTTCCTCGGCCTGTGAACCTCCTTGGCTGGCGCCCGCATCGCGTCTAGCTTCCGCTCTTTCAGGGGGAACCGTCGGTGGCGTTGTTGTCGGTCGAGGATGTGCGGGTCGAGTTCGGCGGGATCGTCGCGCTCGCCGACTTGTCGTTCACGATCGATGCCGGGCAGATCTGCGCGCTCATCGGGCCGAACGGCGCCGGGAAGACCACGCTGTTCAACTGCGTCAGCCGGCTCTATCACCCGACGAGCGGCATGATCCGGTTCGACGGCCACGACCTCCTGCGGATGCCCGCGTACCGGATCGCGCGTGTCGGGATCGCCCGTACCTTCCAGAATCTCGCGCTGTTCCCGGCCCTCACGGTGCTCGACAACGTCCTGGTCGGTGGCTACTCGCACGGTCGCGCGAACGCGAAGCGCCGGGCCGAGGCGCACGCGATCCTGAAGCGGCTCTCGCTCGATGCCATCGCCTCCCGTCCCGCGGTCGGCCTGCCCTACGGCACCTTGAAGCGTGTCGAGATCGCGCGAGCGCTCGCGGCGCGGCCGAAGCTGTTGTTGCTCGACGAGCCCGCGGCCGGTCTCACCCATTCCGAGGTCGACGAGCTCGGCGAGCTCATCCGGTCGTTGCGCGACGAGTTCGAGCTCAGCGTGTTGCTCGTCGAACACCACATGGCGATGGTGATGGCGATCTCGGACACCGTCGTCGTCCTCGACTTCGGGAGCAAGATCGCGCGAGGGCGCGCCGGTCGAGGTACGCGACAACCCGCGGGTCATCGAGGCCTACCTCGGAACGTCCGTCTCGTGACGGCCCTGCTCGAGGTCTCGGAGCTGCGGGCCGGCTATGGCGCCGTGCGGGTGTTGCAGGGTCTCGACTTCTCGGTCGAACGGGGTGAAGTCGTCGTGATCCTCGGCGCGAACGGCGCCGGCAAGACGACCACACTGCGGGCGATCTCGGGGATGATCGCCGCGAGCGGAAAGGTGTTGTTCGACGGGCACCAGGTCGTCGGCCGCCGACCGGAGCAGATCGCGGCCTCCGGCATCGCGCACGTACCCCAGGGTCGGGGGACGATCGTCGACCTGACCGTCGACGAGAACCTGCGCATCGGCGCGTACCTGCGCCGCGGACCGGAGATCGAGTCGGATGTCGAGCGTTGGTACACCACGTTCCCGAGGCTCGAGGAGCGGCGCGCGCAGCAAGCCGGCAGCATGAGTGGCGGCGAGCAGCAGATGCTCGCGATCGCCCGTGCGCTCATGGCCCGGCCGAAGCTCGTGCTGCTCGACGAGCCGTCACTCGGGCTCGCGCCGCTCGTCACCCAAGAGTTGTTCCGCACACTGGGCGACCTGAACCGGTCCGAGGGCATCTCGATGCTGGTCGTCGAGCAGAACGCCGGGCTCGCGCTCAAGCTCGCGGCCCGCGGCTACGTGCTCGAGACCGGAACGATCGTGACATCCGGGACGGCGTCGGAGCTGGCCGGCAACGACGACGTGCGCCGCGCGTACCTGGGGATCTGATGTCGCTCTTCCTCACCCAGCTGATGAACGGCATCGGCAGTGGCGCGGTCTACGCGTCGTTGGCGCTCGCGCTCGTGCTGGTGTTCCGCACCACGGGAATCCTGAACTTCGCACAAGGCGAGATGGCGCTCTACTCGACCTACCTCGTGTGGTTCTTCACCCAACGGTCGGTACCGGTCTGGATCGCGATCGTCATCGCCATGGTGATCTCGTTTGCCGGTGGTGCCGCGATCGAGCGTGTGCTGATCCGGCCGGTGGAAAAGGCGTCGCCGCTCACGTTGGTGATCGTCACCATCGGCATGTTCCTCGCGATCAACTCGATCGCGCAGGTGCAGTTCGGAAACGACATCAAGCTGTTGCCGCGCGCCTACCCGAACAAGACGTGGCTGCCCGGCAACGTGCAGGTATCGAGCGACACGCTGGTGCTCATCGGCGTGCTGGTGGCCGAATGCCTGGTGCTCTACCTGATCTTCAATCGCACGCGGATCGGCCTCGCGTTCCGGGCCGTGGCCTCGAACCCGGAGTCGAGCCGCCTCGTCGGCGTACCGGTCGGTCGGATGCTGATGCTCGGCTGGGCCATGGCGGCCGCGATCGGCGCGCTGGCAGGTGCGCTCGTCATCGCGCCGGTCGGGCTGCAGGGCGCGAGCATGCAGGAGATCCTCGTGTACTCGTTCGCGGCGGCGGCCCTCGGCGGCTTCGACAGTCCGTTGGGCGCGGTCGTGGCCGGCCTCATCGTCGGTGTCGCCGGCACGATGACGACCCAGTATCTGCACGTCGTCCACGACATCGAGCTCGTCGTGCCGTTCGGGCTCATCTTGATCGTGTTGTTGGTGCGCCCATCCGGGCTCTTCGGGAAGAGCCGAGTGGAGCGCGTGTGAATCTCGACCGGTTCGGCCTCGAGCGGGTGCGCGGCGCACGCCTCGCGGTTGCGATCGTCGTCCTGGTCGGCGCGGCCTACCTCTTCGGCTGGTACATCCCGCAGTTCTACGAGTCGTCGACGACGTATCTCTGGGCCGAGGCGTTCTACATCGGTGTCGCGGCCATGGGCCTCAACCTCCTGACGGGATACAACGGCCAGGTGTCGATCGGTCACGGCGCGTTCTTCGGCCTCGGCATGTACACCACCGCGATCCTGATGGAGTCGCACGGCTGGCCGTTCGTCGCAACACTGCCGGTCGTCGCGCTGCTGTCGTTCGGCGTGGGCGTGCTCGTCGGATTCCCCGCGTTGCGGGTCAAGGGTCTGTATCTCGCGCTCGTGACGCTCGGCCTCGCGGTGCTGTTCCCTCAGCTGACGAGCCGTTTCGTCCCCCACGATCTCTGCCGCACCTGCGGTACCTCGCAGGTCGGCGAGCTGGCGCGCGTCAAGCTGCGCCCGCCGTCGTGGACGCCGCACTTCATCGCGGCCAACGACCAGTGGGCCTACTACGCGTCCCTCGCGGTCGCAGTGCTGGGGATCATCGTCCTCGCGTTGGTCGTACGCAGCCGGTTCGGGCGTGCGCTGATCGCGGTGCGCGACCACGAGGCCGCGGCGGAGACGGTCGGGATCAACGTGGCCCGGGTCAAGGTCATCGCGTTCGCGACGAGCGCGCTCTACGCGGGCGCGGCCGGCTCGTGCTTCGTGCTCGTGAAGCGGCTCGCGACCGCGTCGTCGGTCTCGACGTTCCAACTCTCGATCGAATTCCTCGTGGCCGTCGTCGTGGGCGGAACCGCGACCGTGCTCGGGCCGTTCGTGGGGGGCGTGATCGTCGTGTTCAGCGGCCGCTACATCAGCGAGTCGTTCCCGAGCACCCTGGTGTTCTGGCACATCAGCGACTCCGTGAAGAGCCTCCTTTCACCGGCCATCTTCGGTATCGGGTTGATCCTCCTCATGTACGTTCTGCCCGACGGCATCGTCGGCGGAAGTCGGCGCGTCGCGATGTCTACCTGGCGGAGTGTCCGTCGCCGAAATGCCTCTGCAGTCCAGCTATGACCAGCTTCCGCCGCTCGGCGGGAAAGGATTCGACGCCATGACCGACGTTCGACGTGAGTCTCCGAATCGCTCTATGAGAAGGGTGCGGGTGGTGGCGCTCGGCGCCGTGTTCGCGCTCGCGGCCGCCGCGTGCGGCGGGGGGCGAAGCTCCAACAACACGACATCGACGACCGCGACCGGTGGGACGACCGGCACCACGACGGTGGTCAACACCTCGCAATGCGACCCCGCGACCATGACCCAGGGCATCACCGGGAACACGATCAAGATCGGTACGAGCCTGCCGCTCTCAGGCACCTACTCGGCCTTCAACGCGATCCTCCAGGGTGAGTCGGCGTACTTCTCCTACGTCAACGCGCTCGGGGGCGTCACCGTCGCCGGCAAGAAGTACACGATCCAGCTCGTCAGCAAGGACGACGCGTACGACGCCGCGCAGACGTCGACCAACGTCGACACGCTCATCAACAGCGACAAGGTGTTCGCGCTGTTCAACACCGTCGGCACCAAGAACAACCTCGGCGTCCGGGAGACGGTGAACTCCGACTGCGTTCCCGACCTGCTCATCGCCTCCGGTGCAGTGCAGTGGGGGAACACGAAGTATCCGTGGATGCTGGGTTCGGAGCTCGTGCCCTACCCGCTCGAGATGCGCATGTTCGTCGACTACCTGAAGCAGAACAAGCCGAACGCCAAGATCGCACTGCTCTACGCGAACGACGACTTCGGCCAGTCGTACCAGCAGACGCTCGAGCAACTCGTCAAGGGCACGACGCTGAGCATCGTCAAGGAAGCGAGCTACAACGCCGAGGGTGCCGACGTGAAGCCGCAGGTGACCGACCTCGCCGCGACCAAGGCCGACACGTTCGTGATCGGTGGGACGCTCCTGGCGTGCCCGACCGCGTTGACCGCCGCGCACGACGCCGGCTGGAAGCCGCTCACGTACATGTCGGGGACGTGCGTCTCGAAGCTCCTCTTCACCTTGGGTGGAGACGGCGCCGACGGCGTGCTGAGCGTCACCCCGCTCATGGACCCGGGCGACCCGGCCAACGCCTCCAACCCCGCGCTGCAGCTCTACAAGCAGCAGGTCGCGAAATACCAGCCCAAAGCCGACACCGCCGACGGCATCGTTGCCTACGGATGGTCGACCGCGGCATTGCTGCAAAAGATCCTCGAGCAGTCACCGAAGCTCGATCGGGCGTCGGTGATGGAGACCGCGCGCACGCTGAAGCCGATCACCGGCGCCGGGCTCGAGCTCCCGGGGGCGAAGTGGGACACCAGCAAGACCGATTGGTTCCTCGGTGAGAACTTCCAGCTCGTGAAGTACGACAAGGCCGCGGGCCACACCGTCGCCGTCGGACCGATGACCGATCTCGACGGCAAGACCGCCGAGCTCTCGCCGCAGTCGCTCCTGAACAGCTGACGGCTTCGAGGGCCGATCAGGCGCAGGTGCGTTCGACGAACGTGGCGAGGGCCTCGATGTCGGTGACGACATCGAGGCCCTCGCGCGTCCGGAGCCACTCCGCGTTGCGAACGTGGAGATCCGAGCGATCGTCGAACCGGTTCAGGTAGACGACCACGACGCGCTGCTTCCAGAGCGCGTCGCGGCTCAGGCGAACGAGGTTGATCGTTCCGAGTCCCGCGTCGGCGACCAGCACGACCACCGCGGGCGTGAGCGCGGCGATGAGGGCGACGGAGTCGCCGTCGGTGGCGATGGGGGAGCGAACCCCGCCCGCCGTCTCCACCAGGACGCGTCCGGCCTCCGAAACGCCGGCGACCGCCTCGGCCGCGAGCTGCGCGATCGTGAACGGCTCCCGGCCGAGCGCCTCGGCCGCCATCGGCGGCGCCATCGGCAGCGGCAACCAGCGGTGCGGAGGGCATACGTCGTACGGTGCCGCGCCGCACGCCGCGGCGAGGATGTCGGCGTCGGTCGACGCGGCGTTGGTTGACGCGGTGTCGTTCGGAACGGTGTCGTTCGGAACGGTGTCGTTCGGAAAGGTGTCGTTCGGTGCGGTGCGGGTCGCGAACGACTGCACCGGCTTGCGCGCGGTGATGTCGACGCCGCGGTCACGCAGCCTCCGGAGCAGCGCCGCGGCGACGTACGTCTTGCCGACGTCGGTTCCCGTACCCGCGACCGCGACGACCCTCACCGAGTGTCGTCCTTCACCGCGCGGGGACGGACCCGAGCGCTGCGGTCAACGCGCGGACCAGGTGATCGACCTGGGCGGCGGTGTGCGCGGCCGAGACCGTGACGCGCAGGCGCGACGTACCGGCGGGAACCGTCGGCGGGCGGATGGCGGGCACGAGCAGGCCCGCGTCGAGGAGTGCTTCGGCCGCGTCGAGAGCGCGCTGTTCCTCGCCGCAGACGAACGGCACGATCGGCGACGGGTGGCCCGGGCGCAGCCGGTTCACGTGCGCGCGCAGGCGTTCGACGAGCTGTGCTCCCTCGGGGGACCGGACGATCCGGAGCGCCGCGAGCGCGGCCGCCGCATCGGCCGGCGTCGGTGCCGTGGTGAAGATGTAGGGCCGGGCCAGGTTCTCGACGAGTTCCACGGCGCGTGCCGATCCGGCCACGAATCCGCCGAGCGAACCGAGCGTCTTCGAGAGCGTGCCGATGCGCAGCACGTCGGCGTCGGCAGAGACGTCGAGGTCGGGGCCCATCACTGCGTGGGCCTCGTCGACGAGGAGCATTGCCCCTTCGCGCGCGCACATCTCGAGGAGCGCGTCGACATCGGCGACGTCGCCATCCATGGAGAACACGGTGTCGGTGACGACCAGGGCTCGGCGCGCGCCGCGCCGGCTCAGCAGGGTTGCGAGATGGTCGAGATCACGGTGCCGGTATACGGCGACGTCAGCGCGCGCGAGCCGGCAACCGTCGATGATCGACGCGTGGTTGAGCTCGTCGCTGCAGACCAACACGCCCGCGCCGGCGAATGTGGTGATGACTCCGAGGTTGGCGGCGAAACCGGTCGGGAACAACGCGGCCCTGGGCATCGACTTCCACTCCGCGAGCTCGCGTTCGAGCTCCGCATGGACCGGGCGCGCGCCGACGACGAGCCGCGCCGATCCGGCGCCCGCGCCCCAGCGATCGAGGGCCTCGTGCGCGGCCGCGATCACTGCGGGGTGCGCGGTCAGGCCGAGGTAGTCGTTCGACGCGAACGATACGACGGCGCGACCGTCGGCGGTGAGCGTGCCCTCGGGACCTTTGGCATCGAGCGTGCGCGGCGCGCGCCAGCGGCCCGCGGCGCGGATGGCGTTGACCTCGCGCTCCGCCCAGGCCTTCCAGGTCACGACGGCACCTCGGGGCCGACCTCGTCGATCGCTTCGCTGAGGGCGTGCACGACGCGATGCAACTCCTCCGACGTGATGGTCAGCGGCGGCATCAACGTGACGCTGTCGCCGATAGAGCGGAGAAGGACGCCGCGGTCGACGGCGGCCGCGCTCACGCGCCGGCCCCACTTCAAGCCATCGGTAGGGGGAGCGAGCTCGACCGCGCCCATGAGCCCGCGCAAGCGCACCTCACGCACCGCCGGCTTCGCCGCGATGCGATCGTGCAGGAGGCCGGCGAGCTCGTCGGAACGCTCGCGCACGTTGGCCAGCACGTCCCACGCGTCGATCAGTTCGAGGTGGCGCAACGCGACCGCGGCGGCCAGCGCGTTCCCGCCGAACGAATGGCCGTGGTAGAGCGTCTGCTCGCTCAGGTCGTCGCCGAGGAACGCCTCGAAGATCGGCCCGCTCGCGGCGGTCACCGACATCGGCAGGTAACCCGCCGTGAGGCCCTTGCCCAGGCACATCAGATCCGGGCGCAGGTCGCACTGTTCCGACGCGAAGAGTGTTCCGGTGCGGCCGAATCCCGTCGCGATCTCGTCGCAGATGAGCAGCACGTTGTGCGTGCGACACGCGGCGCCGAGCCGGGCGAGACCCGTGTGGTCCGCGAGCTGCATGCCGGCCGCCGCTTGCACCGACGGTTCGACGATCACGGCCGCGAGATCCGACGCGTGCTCCGCGATCATTCCCACCGCCACGTCGAAGCAAGCGGGATCGTCGAAGGCGGGGGCCCGCAACACCGGGAAGCGGAGCGGGTTGAACACGTCGGCGCCGAATCCGTCGTCGCCGACCGACAGTGCGCCGATGGTGTCGCCGTGGTAGGCGCCGCCGAACGCGAGAAATTTGGTGTGCCCGGGCGCGCCGCGGTTGTGCCAGTACTGGAATGCGATCTTGAGAGCCTGCTCCACCGCGGACGCACCGTCGCTGGCGTAGAGGAAATGGGGATCGTCGACGGGCACGACGCGCGCCAGTGCCTCGGAGAGCTCGACCACCACGCGGTTGCCGTTGCCGAGCATCGTCGAGTGGGCGCCCTGCGCGAGCTGGCGAATGATCGCGTCGTCGAGCTCGGGCACGTGATGGCCGAGTGTGGTGACCCACAGCGACGAGATCGCGTCGAGATAGCGCTTCCCGTCGACGTCGATCAGCTCGTGGCCCTCGGCGCGGTCGACGATGATCGGGTGGTTGTCCGCGAAGGTCGACATCTGGGTGAAGCCGTGCCATACGACCTGCGCGTCGCGTTGCACCCACTCGTCGTGCGCCGTCACCACTCGATTCTGGCGCACAATGTGGGCGTATGACGCAGGCGAGCGATCCGCTGACCCTCCGGGACCGGCTTCTCGAGGCGACATACCGCTGCGTGGAGCGGTTCGGGATGGCCAAGACGACGATCGACGACATCGTCAAGGAGTCGGGCGTCTCCCGGGCGACGATCTATCGCCAGTTCGACGGCGGCCGTGACGAGCTCCTCTTGGAGACGGTGGGTTGGGAGCTCGCCAACTACTTCAACCGGCTCGCCGACCAGGTGCGCGACGCCCCCAGCCTGGCCGTTCTCCTGCAGCGGGGGCTGACCTACGCCCATCGCTCGGTGTCCGAGCATGCGGTGCTGCGCAAGATCATGGCGACCGAGCCCGAGCGGCTCCTGCCGTTGTTGACCACCGAATCGGCCAGGAGCCTGCCGTTCATCGCCGACTTCCTGTTGCCGTATCTGCGACGGGAGGCCGAAGCGGGGCGGCTGCGACCGGGCGTCGACATCGACCGGGCTGCGGAGTACCTCGCCCGGTCGATCCTTTCCCTCATCGGTGCGCCCGGCCGTTGGGACCTCGACGACCCCGACGAGGTCGCAGATCTGGTCGAGGTCGAGTTGCTCGGCGGTATCGCCGCCCCCTGAGCGGCGGTCGGCATCCGTCGCACGGCACCGCAGGGCCGGCCGCTCGGGCCACCCTCGTTGTCGCCCGCCCGAGAACCCGTGTCGAGGAATCCTCACAGGAGTCCCCGGCCGTCGACCTGTTCCGAGGAATCTTCCAGGGATTCCCCGACACGGATCACGGACCTCGGCCCGCAGTCCCGCGACCACCGGCGGCCATGCCGCGATCGTCCGCGCGGCCGGTGCTCGCGATCGCGAGCGGAACTGTGACACGGGACACAATGTGTGACTTGCCAAACCCATGGGTGTGGCATATCCTGGAGTCATGCAGCGCATCTCACTCCCCGCCATCGCCAAGCGTGTCCAGACCGAGGGCGACGCCTACCTGTTCATGGAGGAGTTGCGCTGGGGTGACCGGCCGGTCTGCCCTCACTGCGGATCGGTGCGCAAGCACTACTTCCTGACCCCCAAAGCCGAGACGGGCCGGACGACCCGCCGCGGCAAGGTGTCCGAACGTCGAGTGTGGAAATGCGCCGACTGTCGTCGCCAGTTCTCGGTCCTGACCGGGACCATCTTCCATGGCTCCAAGATCCCGGTGAAGACCTGGCTGTTCGTCATCGTCGAGATCGTCGCCTCCAAGAATGGCGTTGCCGCCCGCGAGATCGAACGCAAGTACGACCTGACTCCCAAGACCGCCTGGCACATGCTCCACCGGCTCCGCGAAGCCATGAAACGCGACGACGGGTTCACATCGCTCATGGCCGGAACGATCGTCGCCGACGAGGCGTACATCGGCGGGGCGTCACGCCGGAAGTACGGGACGCTGCGCTCGACGATCGAACACACCACTCCCGACAAGGCCGTGGTGTTCACCCTCATCAACGCCGAATCGGGCGAAGCTCGCTCGCGGGTCGTCCCGAACGTCAAGGGCGACACGCTCTGGCAGGCGATCGAGGACCAGGTCGACATGGCCAACTCGCGGCTCATGACCGACGAGTCCATGAGCTACCGGGCAGTCGGTCGCCAGTTCGGCCGCGGTCACGACTCCGTGACCCACAACCTCGGCGAATACGTCCGCGGCGACGTCACCACGAACAAAGCCGAGAACTACTTCGGCCAGCTGAAGCGGTCGATCGACGGGACGTTCCACCACGTCTCAGCACGAACACCTGCACCGCTACCTGTCGGAGTTCGACTTCCGGTACTCGACCCGGAAGCTGTCGGACACCCAGCGCATGGCGCGCCTCATGGGCCAGGTCGCTGGCCGGCGTCTCGCCTATCGCCCGCTGGCCGGGAAGTAGCGGTCCCGTACGGTCGACGTCGGAGATCATCGGTGGGACACTCGTCGCATGGTCGATGAACGAAGGACCGAACCAGGGCTGGAGCCGGATCTGCCGCTGGAACCGCCGATCGAACCGGCGACGCCCGAACACTGGCCAGAGTCGGAACCGGCTCACGAACCAGCGGCACCATCCGATCCGGCCGAGATCGAATGGTTCGAGATCGAGGATGTCCCGGCGAGGCGATCGCGATAACAGGGGACATCACAACACGGCGAGACCCCACGCAAGAACCTGCACGCCGAGCAAGAGGCAGGCGGCGGCAAACCACTTCTGCAAGCATTTGAGCTCGTTGTGGTTCTTCTTTCGATACCGATCGAACATCGCAGCGAAGGTCGCAGCGACGCTCACATCGTCTGGAATCCTGTTCTCGCGAAGTCTGGGGAGGAAGTTGTTCTCTAGGGAGTGTTCGGATTTCCAGTCCACGGGTCGAAGCACAACGAGGCTCGCGAACACCGTCGCTACGAAAAGTGCCAGGGCAATGGCCTCGCAACCGATCGAAAACCCTGAGCGGTGCTGCCGCGCAAGCAGAGCACCGAAGACGGCCGTAACCACCGACGCACCCGTCAGCAATGTGGCATCCATTCCGCGCAGAGCGTTCAGCGCCGCCGTTTGGTCTTCCACCTGTCGACGAGCTTCCTCCATGATCAGAACGGTCGCCTCGTAGTCGCCCATGTCGGAACCGTCCTTTCGACGGACGCCCGCGCGCCCGGTGTGGAATATGGGGCGTACGCTAGGTCCGTGGACCCCACACGCGACATGGACGAACGCCTGAACATCGAAGGCGACCCCGGCGACGTACTGCGCGCGCTGCTCGCCATCCCGTGCGCCCCTGCGGAGCTGGTGCCGATGCCGGAGACGGGCGACGAAGCGATCACCCGACTCCTCGACTCGTAGCGGGTTTCCGGACGCGCCCAGCAAGGGACGCCCATCCTCGCTTCACCAATCGAACGCACTTTTCTCGGCGTGTCAGCGGTGGTGCGAAGCCCGTTATGTGACCCGTGATGAAGTCGATTTCCTGACTGTCATCGAACCTGTACCTCAACAGGAACTCCCGCGAGGCGGGTGGCGACACACGGTGCAGTCCGTATCTGGGCCATCCATGTGAACGCCGGGTCGCCATCGTCGGGCAGGAACGAGGTCTCGATTTCCTCGCCCCCCGCCTTATGAAACGTCCAACTGGGAGCCGGTTCACCGTTGCGAGCACGAGTCACCAAGAAGGCCGTGAGATCGAACTCGCCAATCTCAAGCGTGCCGGTCTGCTTGTGCAGCAGACGGATGCGGCGACCGTTCTCGTCGCGCCATCTGATCGACCATGATCGTTGTCGTCCGTAACGGTCCTCGTTACCGATCAGATGGAGGATCTCGGCCTCAAACTCTGCTTCGCGCCCCAGGTTGGTCACGAGCACCCTCGGCGAGAAGCCGAGTTCCTCTTTGATCTCAACGTCCGCGAGCCATCGAGAGCGGTCTGTCTGCGACTCGATCGCAATCGACCACCGCGACCCAGGCCACGATGAGCACGACGAGCGACGAGTAGCCCCACGGCACGAAAGCTGCCCAAGTGAGTAGGCCGACCGCGAGTACAGCGGCCTCCCTCGCATAGCGAGGTCGCTTAGAGCGCAACTCCTCCCATGCGAGGAGGGCGACGCTCACCCCGACAGCCCCGACGAAGTACCTCGCGGCGTGCGTCGGGCCACCGGGGTGAGGGTCGCGCAAGAACTCCGACACGAGACGGGATACCGCCGCCTCGGTACCGGTGAGTGCCCACATACTCGCCCCTCCCACGATGACGGTAGGTCGTCAGCGTGATCCCGGGACACTAGTGGGTTTGGCAAGTCACACATTGTGACACGGGACACGTTGACGATGAGACGTACACTGGTCCAGTGTCTCAGGTGATGGACCTCTCGGCTGACGAGCGCAGCCCCCTGGCGTCGCGGATTCTCGACGCCGCGCTCACCTGCATCAGCCGGGTCGGCCTGGCCAAGACCACCCTCGACGACGTCGCCCGCGAGGCCGGATGCGCGCGGGCCACCGTCTACCGCTGCTTCGCGAACAAGCAGCAGCTCCTCATCGCCCTCGTCGCTCGCGAGGCCCGGTTCCTCGGCAACGCGGTCGAGGTCGAGGCTGGCGGGCGGCAGACGCTCGGCGACGCGATCACTGCGGTCGTCACCACCGCGGCCCGCTTCCTCGGCGGCCACCCCGCACTCAGCTTCGTCTGTGCGCACGAGCCCGAGCTCTTGTTGCCGTATCTCGCCTTCGAGCGCGAAGACGCGGTGTTGCGCACCGCGGCCGTCATCGTCGCGCCGGCGTTCTCGCGCTTCGTCGGCGACGGCGACGCCGGCCGCCTCGGTGAGTGGATCGCGCGCATCGCACTCTCGTATCTCTTCAGTCCATCCGAGCATTTCGACATCGCCGACGAAGCGCACGTTCGTGCACTCGTCGACGACTTCGTCGTCCCCGGTTTCGTCAACGCCCAAGGAGTTTCCCGATGACCACCAATAACGAGCTGATCGGCCGCGACGAGATCAACGATCTCGAAGCCATCCTCTCGGTCAGCAATACCGATGTCGACGCCGTCGACCACGCGGTCGGCGCCGGTTTCGACGCGGTCTTCACCTGGGACTACGAACGCACCCGTCCCGCGCTCGGGAAGCTCTACGAGAAGGCCAAGACGTCGCAGTGGAACGTCACGACCGACCTCGACTGGTCGACTCCGGTCGACCAGGAGGCGCTGGCGCTCAACGAGATGAAGCGTGAAGACGTACGGTTCTTCGGCGACCAGATCGACCTCGCGGGCACGCCGTTCGCGAAGTGGACCGAGAAGGAATGGGTCGAGCTCGCGATCGAGGGTCAGAACTGGACGCTGTCGCAGTTCATGCACGGTGAGCAGGGCGCGCTGTTGTGCACCGCCCGCATCGTCGAGACGGTCCCGTGGATCGACGCGAAGTACTACGCCGCAACTCAGGTGGTCGACGAGGCCCGCCACGTCGAGGTCTTCGCCCGGTACCTCGACGAGAAGCTCTCGGGTCACTACCCGATCAACGCGCACCTCGAACTGCTGCTCGACGACATCCTCACCGACAGCCGCTGGGACATGACGTACCTCGGCATGCAGATCATGGTCGAGGGTCTCGCGCTCGCCGCGTTCGGCTTCATGCACCAGATGACGACCGAGCCGTTGCTGAAGCAACTGCTCCGCTACGTCATGAGCGACGAGGCCCGTCACGTCGCGTTCGGCGTCCTCTCGTTGCAGGAGTACTACCAGGAGCTCTCCGACAAGGAGATGAAGGACCGCCAGGAGTTCGCCTTCGAGGCCGCGGTGCGCATGCGCGACCGGTTCTTGCAGCAAGAGGTGTGGGACCGCATGGGCGTGCCGGTCAAGGACGCACTCGAGCTGGTCATGGCCGATGAGGGTCGCAAGATCTTCCAGAACATCTTGTTCTCGAAGATCGTCCCGAACTGCAAGAAGCTCGGTCTGCTCGACCGCAACCAGGGATGGCTCCGTGAGCGCTTCACCGAGCTCGGCGTGATCCAGTTCGAGGACTGGGTCGACACCGGCGAGGAGTACGCGATGCTCGACGAGGTCGCCAAGGACCGCGAAGCTGCAGCCGGCGCGTAGCACCGCGAGCGCACAACCGACCTCCAACGGCGCGCGCTTCGGTGCGCGCCGTTGTAGCGTGCACGGTTGATGTCGGTCCGGATCGTTTTCCTCGGCGGCCTCGGCGAAATCGGCCGGAACTGCTTTTGTCTCGAAGTCGACGGCCGCATCCTGGTCGTCGACTGCGGGATCATGTTCCCCGATGCCGACATGCCGGGCATCGATCTCGTCCTGCCCGATTTCACCTATCTGCGTGAGAACGCAGAGCGGGTCGAGGCCGTACTCCTGACGCACGCCCACGAGGACCACGCCGGGGGTCTGGCCTTCTTGCTGCGCGACGTCTCGGTCCCGATCTACGGCTCCGCGCTCTCGCTCGCGCTGGCCCGCAACCGGATCGACGAAGCGGGGATGCTCGATCGCACCGAGTTCATCACGGTGACCGACGGGGAGCGGCTTCGCATCGGGCCGATCGATTGCCAGTTCGTACCGGTCACGCACTCGGTGCCGCATGGCTTCGCGGTGGCGTTCTTCACGCCCGAGGGCACGATCGTCCATACCGGCGACTTCAAGCTCGACCTCACGCCGATCGACGGTCGCCACACCGATCTCGCACTGTTGGGGGAGCTCGCCCGCCAAAACGGCGGCATCCGACTCCTGCTCTCCGACTCGACCAACGCCGAGCGCCCGGGCTATACGCCGTCGGAGGCGACGGTCGGTGTCGCGATGCGGTCGTTGTTCCGCGAGCATCCCGGCAAGCGATTCATCATCGCCAGCTTCGCTTCGCACCTGCACCGCGTGGAACAGGTCGCGCAGGCGGCGATCGCACACGGGCGCAAGGTCGCGTTCATCGGGCGGTCGATGCTGCAGAACGTCTCACTCGCGCGTGAGCGCGGTTTCATCGACCTGCCCGCCTCGGCCGTCATCGACATCGAGGAGGCCGGGAAGTTCCCGCCCGGCGAGGTCTGCGTCATCTGCACCGGATCGCAGGGCGAACCGATGAGTGCGCTCTCGCTGATGGCCGCGCACGAACACAAATACGTCAAGGTCTCGCCCGACGACGTCGTGGTGATCAGCGCGCACGCCATTCCGGGCAACGAGTCGAACGTGTCGCGTGTCATCGACTCGATGTACCGCGCCGGTGCCGAGGTGGTGCACGACCGAAACTCGCCCGTGCACGTGTCCGGTCACGCGTCGCAAGAGGAGTTGAAGTTCGTGCTCAGCCTGCTGTCGCCGGAATGGTTCGTGCCGGTGCATGGGGAGTACCGGCACCTCGTGAATCACGCCGAGCTGGCGCGCAGCGTCGGCGTCGCGCCCGACCATGTGCTGGTCTGCGAAGACGGCGACGCCGTCACGATCGACGTCGACGGCGCCGAGGTGGAACGGCGCGCGGTGCCGGCTGGCTACATGTACGTCGACGGCATCGTCGGCGACGTCAGCCACGGCGTGCTGCGCGACCGACGCATGTTGTCGGAGGAGGGCGTCGTCGTGGTGATCGTGACCGTCGATGCCGCGACGGGCGAGATCGTCACGGGCCCCGAGATCGTGACGCGTGGCTGGGTGTACGCCCCCGAAGCCGAGGGGCTCATCGAAGACGCCAAGCAGGTCGTCCGGGACTCGATCGCGAAGGCTGCCGGCGAAGGCGCGACCGACTTCGAGACGATGCGCCGGCACTGTCGCAAGTCACTGGCGCGTTTCATCGACGAGCGCACTCGCCGCCGCCCCGCGGTGATACCCGTCGTCATGGAAGTCTGAGACCGGATGAGCATCGACATCGACCTCTCGGGAAGGCGCGCGCTGGTGACCGGCGGCGGCAACGGTGTGGGCACCGAGATCTGCGCCGCGCTGGTGCGCGCCGGCGCGTTCGTGTGGGTCAACGACATCTTCGAGGATCGTGCCGCCGCGGTCGCCGCCGATCTCGGTGGCGACGCGTACGCGCGGCCGGTGAAAGCCGACGTCACGAGCCCGCTGAAGATCACGCGCATGCGGGAGGCGACCGGTCCTGTCGACATCCTCGTCAACAACGCGGGCATCCCGCCGGCGGGGTTCGGCGAGCTGAAGCTCTTCGTCGACACCTCTCCCGACGACTGGGAAGCGGCGATGCGACTCAACCTCGGCGCGGTGTTGCACGTCACCCATGCCTACGTCGGCGCGATGGTCGACCAGGGATGGGGGAGAGTCGTCACGATCGTCTCCGACGCGGGCCGGCGCGGTGAGCGGTTCCAGGCGATCTACGGCGCGGCCAAGGCCGGCGCGATGGGGTTCGTGCGCGGCCTGGCGGCCGAGGTCGGCGCGCACGGCGTGACTGCGAACTGCGTGTCGCTCGGCACGATGAGGACGGGAGTGATCGAAGAGGCCTTCGCCCGGAACCCCGCGCTCGAGGCCAAGCTCGTCCGTCCCTACACCGTGCCGCGGCTCGGACGGCCCGAAGAACCGGCGCTCCTCGTGGCGCTGCTCTGTAGCGAGGCCGGGGCGTGGATCACCGGCCAGGTGTACCCGGTCGACGGTGGGTACGCCTCGGCGCTCTAGCTGTAGCGCCGTGGGTCGCGTCCGCTCGCCCGACCGGCTCCGGCCCGAGCCCGAAGAAGCCCTGGTCGCGGGCCTGGTCGGGGCCATGATCCCCGTGGGGCCAGAGTGGTCGGTGTTAGCTTTTGGGACATGGCTTCGCGCCGTCAGTCCAAGTCCGCGCGCGCACGGAAGCGAGCGAAGGTCCGCATGCAGACCCGCGCGGCGTGGCGCGACGAGCTCGCCGAGCAGTTGGCGGATCACCGCATCGACGCACTTGCCATCGGGCTGACCGTCTTCGGTCTCCTGAGCCTGCTGGCCATCTTCTCCGACGTCGTCGGGCCGGTCGGTCGGGGGATCGACGCGGCCGCGGCCGGGTTGCTCGGCCGCGGCAAGGTGCTCGTGCCGATCGCGTCGCTGGCAGCCGCGGCGTCGGCAGTGGTCCAACGCCGCACCGATGACGACGAGGAGGTCTCCAAACGCGGCCTGCGCTTCGGCCTCGGTCTCGTACTCGTGTGCGGCACGATCGTCGGTGGCTTTCACCTTGCCCGGGCCAAGACCGCGTCGGGATCGCTCGAGCCGCTGAAGCGAGCCGGGGGCATCGTCGGTGCGGCGATCGGCGCACCGTTGCGCGCCGGCCTCGGCAACGCCGGTGCGGTGATCGTGTTGGTCGCGATCGGGACCCTCGGCGTGCTGCTCGTGGTCGGAACCGGGATCCGCCAGATCGTGCAGTCGCTCGCGACTGCGGGCCGCTTCGTCGGTCGCCAAGCCCGCTCGATGCTGACCCTGCCTTCGGAGCGTGCCGACGGCTCGGGTGCGCCCGTCACGGGCGCGCCGAGCGCCGCCGCGCCGGTAGCGCCCCCGAAACGCGCGGTCCTGTTCGACCAACTCGACGAGCCGATGATCGATCTCGTGAGCGCCGAGGAAGAGCTCGACGACGCAGACGAGTACGAAGAAGAAGAGTACGAAGAAGACGAGTACGAAGAGGTCGACGAGGACGAGGAATACGAAGAAGAAGAAGACGAGGAAGAGGAATACGAGGAGGAAGAAGAAGACGGCGAGTACGCCGAAGAAGACCTCGAGGAGTACGACGAGGACGAGGAGTACGAAGGCGAAGAAGGCGAAGAAGAAGACGACGGCGAGGGCGAGGAGGGCGAGGAGGGCGAGGAGGAAGTCGCGCACGTTCGGCCCGTTCCCAAGGTCGTCTGGAAGCTGCCCGCGACCGGCCTGCTCAAGAAGAGCGAGAAGCGCGAGATCGACACGCGCATGGTCAAGCAGGGCGGCGACGTGCTCGAGGCGACGATGCGCGAGTTCGGCGTCGACGCGCGCCTGATCGACGCCACGGTCGGGCCCACGGTGACGCGCTACGAGCTCGAGCTCGCGGCCGGCGTCAAGGTCAACAAGGTCACCAGCCTCTCCAAGGAGATCGCGTACGCGATGGCGAGCCACGACGTGCGCATCCTCGCCCCGATCCCCGGTCGGAGCGCGATCGGCGTCGAGGTACCGAACAAGATGCGCCCGATCGTGACGCTGGGCGACATCCTCAGCAGTCCGGAGGCGAAGAAGGCCAAGCACCCGCTCGAAGTCAGCATGGGCCGCGACATCGCCGGCCGCGCCGTGTTCGC
The DNA here is from genome assembly GCA_963812205.1 of uncultured Actinomycetes bacterium. Lineage (GTDB taxonomy): Bacteria > Actinomycetota > Acidimicrobiia > IMCC26256 > PALSA-610 > PALSA-610. Next base: position 258,874 of record CAWEUJ010000005.1, on the reverse strand, counting down.
GAATCTCGCGACGTTCCCGCACGTGTTGATCGCGGGGCAGACCGGGGCGGGCAAGTCGAGCTGTATCAACACCATCGTCACCTCGATCCTGATGCGCACCACGCCCGACGAGGTGCGCCTGATCCTCGTCGACCCCAAACGGGTCGAGCTCGGTCAGTACAACAACGTTCCGCACCTTCTCACCGAGGTCGTGACGAACCCGAAGAAGGCTGCCAACGCGCTCGACTGGGCCGTGCGCGAGATGGAGATGCGCTACGACCTCCTCGCCGACATCGGTGTGCGCGACATCACCGGCTACAACGCGATGTACGACAAGGGCGACATCCCCACGGCCGACGACCCCGACCCCGACACGGGCAAGGCATACGAACGGCTGCCGTTCATCGTCGTGGTCGTCGACGAGCTCGCCGACCTGATGATGGTCGCGGCGCGCGACGTGGAGACGAGCATCTGCCGGCTCGCGCAGATGGCTCGCGCCGTCGGCATTCACCTGGTGATCGCCACGCAGCGTCCGTCGGTCGACGTGATCACCGGTGTGATCAAGGCCAACATCCCGAGCCGGATCGCGTTCAGTGTCAGCACGCTTGCCGACTCCCGCGTCATCCTCGACCAACAGGGCGCGGAGAAACTCATCGGCAAGGGCGACATGTTGTTGCTGAGCGCGTCGTCGAGCCGGGCCGATCGCATCCAGGGCGCATGGGTCGACGAGGAGTGCGTCCGCAAGGTGGTCGCGCACTGGAAGCGTCAGGTTGTGGCGCCCCAGTACATCGAAGGGGTCCAGGGCACCGAAGGCGCCGGCGGTCGGGGTCGCTCCGATTCCGAAGAGAGCGACGACCTGCTGGCCGAAGCAATGGAGCTCGTCGTCACGAGCGGCCTCGGCTCGACCAGCATGCTGCAGCGCAAGCTGCGGGTCGGGTTCGCCCGGGCCGGGCGGCTCATGGATCTGCTCGAGCGCCGGGGCATCGTCGGTCCGTCGGAGGGATCGAAGGCCCGCTCGGTGCTGATGAGCGTCGAAGAGTTGCAGGAGCTCCAGGAACGAGCCTGAGGGCGACGCGCCGTTGCGTCGCCCTCAGCTCATCGTGTGACGAACGACGCGTTACGCGGCGCGGACCTTCGGCGTGTGCTCACCGAGGGTCTCGTCGGCCGTAGCCCGGTCGTGGGTCAGATATCCGAACAGCGCCCGCCACGGCACGGTCATGCCGGCTACGACGAAGCCCGTGACCCAAACGCCGACGGTGTCGTTGCGGATACCGATGCCGAACCCCCGGAACAGGGAGTAGTCGAGCAACACGGTTGCGCCGACGCCGATGACGAACGTCGCCAGCGAACGCATGCTGCGCAGCTGCGGGATCGCGTCCGACAAGAAATCGACGAGCTTCAACGTCGCGAGTGCGAGCAACGCGACGATCGCGAAGTCGTACATCTGCCACCTCCTGGTGGTTGCGGCCGGCCCCACGCCGTCCGTCACAACCTCTGACCCCGCCGGCCGGGAAACGTTACGGGGACCTCAACCTCTGGTGGTGCTCGCTCGTCGGCGGGATACCCGCGTCGCAGCTCGTGCCCTCACAACTTGCCTTCGGCTTCGAGGTCGTCGAGGCGGGTGCGGAGCTCGTCGAGAAGGCCGGCGACCGCGGAGAGGTGCTCTTCGATGCGGGCCACGTAGGCGTGCGGCGAGTCGTCGCCGACCTCGTCGTCGACGTCGATCTCGTTCACCACCGCGGCCGCGAACTCGCTTTGGTCCTCGGGCACCAGGAGAACGCCGCGCCGGTCGTCCGCCACGCCCGTCCACTCGATCATCACGGGAACGCTCGCCGTCTCGAGGCGCCGGCGCAGCACCTGGGCCTGGATCTTGGGGAACTCGCCGATCTCGACCAGGCCGTCGCCGTCGTCGTCGTCGTCGAGGCCGGCGGCGGGATCGGTGAGATGCGTGGGCTCTTCGGTCACGAGCGCGACCCGGCAGTCGGCGCACTGCCTCGTTCCCACCCGGTATTCCGATCCACACGACGGGCACCACAAGCTGGGTTCGTCCACGGGCGGCGAGTGTACGGGGGTGCGTCGGTACGATGACGGGAATGCCGGCCGACTCGACGAACCGAACGCGCTTTCACGTCGAGACGTTGGGCTGTCCCAAGAACGCGGTCGACTCCGACAAGGTGGTCGCCTCGCTGCTCGCCGACGGCATGACTCGCGCCGAGTCGGCAGAGGATGCCGACCTCGTCGTCGTGAACACGTGTGCGTTCATCGAGGCCGCGCGCCAGGAGTCGATCGACGTCGCGCTCGCCCTTTCCGACACGCGTAAGCCGGGCGCGCGCCTCGTCGTCACCGGTTGTATGGCCGAGCGTTACGGCGACGAGCTGGCCGCCGCGCTGCCCGAGGCCGACGCCGTCGTGGGCTTCGCCGACGAGGGTTCGCTCGTCGACGTCGTGCTGCGGGGCCGCAAGCCCGCGGGTGTGCGCGACCTCCTCGAATTGCCGAGGCCCGCGCCGAGCGCGCCGTGGGCATACGTGAAGGTGGCCGAAGGCTGCGACCGCGCGTGCGCGTTCTGCGCCATCCCCTCGTTTCGAGGCAAGCAGCGTTCGCGCGCACCGGAGGCGATCGAAACCGAAGTGCGCGGCCTCGTCGAGCAGGGCGTCGCCGAGATCGTGCTCGTCGCGCAAGACCTGGCGTGGTACGGCCGTGACATCGGCGCCGCGGGCGCGCTCGCGCCGCTGCTGCGCCGGCTCGACCCGTTGCGCTCCCACGGTCTCCGGCGCGTGCGGCTCCTCTACCTGTACCCGTCGGAGGTCAAGGAACCGCTGATCTCGACGATGCTCGAGTTGCCATCGGTCGTTCCCTACTTCGACCTCTCGTTGCAGCACGCGGCGCCCGGCCTGCTGCGTTCCATGAAGCGCTGGGGGAGCGGCGAGCGGTTCGGCGAGATGATCGCCGCGATCCGCGCCGAGGAGCCCGACGCCGCGTTCCGTTCGTCGTTCATCGTCGGTTTCCCCGGCGAGACCGAAGCCGATCACGAGACACTCCTCGGCTTCCTCGACGACGTCCGGCTCGACTGGGCCGGGTTCTTCGCGTTCTCGCGCGAGGACGGGACCGCGGCCGCGGAACTGCCCGGCGGGATCTCGGACTCGCTCGTGCACGAGCGCCTGCGCGAGTGTTCCGAGGTGCAAGAGCCGATCACCGCCGCAGCGCGCGCCGCGCTCGTCGGGCGCGAGATCGACGTGCTCGTCGACGGCGCCGACGACGACGACGTGCTGGTCGGCCGGACCCATCGCGAAGCCCCCGAGATCGACGGAGTCGTCCGCCTCGTCGGTACCGGCGACCTGTTCGCCCGGCCGGGCGCGATCGTGCGCGCCACGGTGTGCGGGATCGAGGGTCCCGATCTCGACGCGAAGGTGTCGTCGTGACCGCGGCTGCAGTCCCGCCGCCGAGCCGCGCGTCGAAGCGGTTCGGCCAGAACGCGCTGGCCACGCCGGCGAACTTCATCACGCTCAGCCGTATCGTGGTGGCCATCCCCACGTTGGAGCTCATCCGAAGCCGGGGCTCGGAGTGGCTCACGGTCGCCCTGTGGTTCGCCATCACCGCCAGTGACAGCCTCGACGGCTGGCTGGCCCGGCGCGACGGCGCGACCCGTTCGGCGCGTTCCTCGACCCGGTGGCCGACAAGCTCATCGTCCTCGGCGGGCTCGCCGTGCTCGCGGATCGCGGCGTCTTTCCCTGGTGGGCGGTGCTGCTCGTCGCCGGGCGCGAGTTCGGGATCAGCGCCTACCGCTCGGTCGCAGGCCGGCGCGGGGTCGTGCTGCCCGCACAGCGCCTGGGCAAGTACAAGGCCTTCACCCAATACTGCGCAGTGGGCTTCGTGTTGTTGCCGTTCACGTCCGATTACGTCGGCTTCCAGCAGGTCGTGTTCGGCATCGCCGTCGTGCTCACGCTGGTGTCGGGGATCGAGATCGTCCGGCGCGGCTACATCGATTGGCAGCGCGTCGAGTCCTGACAGAAGGGTGCGAGATGCGGTGTGAGGTCCTCGCGATCGGTACGGAGTTGCTCCTCGGCCAGATCGTCGACACGAACAGTGCGTGGATCGGTGAGCAGCTCGCGGCGTCGGGCATCGACTCCTACGAGCACCGTGCCATCGGCGACAACCAGACGCGGATCGTCGCCGCGCTGCGGGATCTGTTTTCGCGTTCCGACGCGGTGCTCGTGTGCGGCGGGCTCGGCCCGACCCAGGACGACCTCACCCGCGACGCGATCGCGGAGCTGATGGGCGTTCCGCTCGTGCGCCACGACGATCTCGCCGAGGCGATCGCGCAGATGTTCCGTACCCGGGTGCGCGACATGCCCCAGAACAACTTGCGCCAGGCCGACGTCCCCGAGGGCGGCGAGGCCATCCCGAACCCGATCGGCACCGCGCCCGGCCTCATGTGCGAGCTCCCCGGCGGCAAGGTCGTGTACGCGGTTCCGGGTGTTCCCTACGAGATGAAGCAGATGGTGACCGACCACGTCATCCCGGATCTGTTGCGCCGTTCGGGTGAGGCCGCTGCGATCGTGTCGTCCTCGTTGAAGACCTGGGGAACGTCGGAGTCGGCGCTCGCGGAGATGGTCGCGCACCGGCTCGACGCGCTCGACGCCCAAGGTGGCAACCCCACGATCGCGTTCTTGGCGCGCGGCATCGAGGGCCTGGTGGTGCGGGTCACGGGCAAGGGCGCAACCGAGGCCGAAGCCCGCGCACTGGTCGAGCTGGAGGAAGCGGAGCTGCGGCTCATCTTGGGCGACCTCGTCTTCGGCGTCGACGACGAGACGATGGAGTACGCGGTGCTCGAACGGCTACGCGGCCGCGGTTGGACCCTGGGCGTGGCGGAGTCGTTGACCGGCGGCCTGATCGGCGCCCGGATCGTCAACGTCGACGGCGCGAGCGACACGTTCCGGGGCACGATCGGGAGTTACGCGACCGACGTGAAGCGTTCGCTGCTCGGCGTGACCGCGGCGTCGGTCGTGAGCGAGCAGGCGGCGCGAGAGATGGCCGAGGCCGCCCAGCGCGTGCTCGGCGCCGACGTGGGGATCTCGGCGACCGGTGTGGCCGGACCGACGGAACAAGACGGCGTCGCCGTCGGCACGGTGTTCTTCGGCATCGCCCTCCCGGGCGTGCCGACGGAGGTGGTGAGCACCCGCCTGCCGGGTGACCGCGAACGCCTGCGCCAGTTCTCCACGATCTCGCTCCTCAACCTGTTGCGCCAGCGCCTCGACGTGCTCGACGCCCGATGATCGACGTACAGGTCGGCGCGTCAGCGAGCGCCCCGTGTGCGAAGGCGACGGCTGGCGGGTCGTGATGCTCGACCCCGAGGGCAACGAGCTCTGCGGCTGCGACAGCTAGCTGCTGTAGTCAGGGGCGTTGGTGACCCGGGCGTTCGTCGCGATCAGGTTGGCGCCGCCGGTGCTCGACGCGCTGCAGGCGCGCGTCTCGCCGGTGCCGATGCCGGGCGGCCGCACGACCCCGCGCGATCAACGGCACATCACGGTGCAGTTCCTGGGTGACGACGCCGACATCTCGGCGTGCGGTTCCGCGTTGGCGCACGAGCCCCTCGATCTCGTCGTCGGCCGGCTGCAGCTCGGCGGCGCGGTCGCGCTGGGCGACGCGCGCCGGGCACGGATCCTCGCGCTCGGGTTGCGCGTCGGCGCCGACTGGGTGCGAGAGCTGGCCGGCCGAGTCGAAGCCCGGCTGGCGCCGCTCGGGTTCGTACGTGATCGAGAGGACGAGTTCGTGGCCCACGTGACCCTCGCCCGGTTCCGCGTGCCGACCGACCTGCGCCCGTTGTGTGCTGCTCTCGGGCCCGAACCGGTCGGTCCACCCTTCCTCGTCGACGAGGTCGTTCTCTTCGAGAGCGTGCTGCGGCCGCAGGGCGCCGAGCACATCGCGCGGAGAGTTTTCCGCCTGGGTGCTTGAGTCGAACGCCTGTTCGATCTAGTGTGTCTCACACGCGTGTGATTCACCCGTGGTGAGCGTCTCCGTAGCTGTCACACCCCATCGTTAGGGTCGCCAGCACGACGCTTCCCCTCAACCGAATGGAGCAAGGCGTGGTGGCAGAAAGGGGTTCACAGGTGGACCGGGCGAAAGCACTCGAGATGGCGTTGGGCCAGATCGACAAGCAGTTCGGCAAGGGCTCGATCATGAAGCTCGGGGAGCGGGGGAACGTGGGGATCGAAGCGATCCCGACCGGTGCGCTCGCGCTCGACCTCGCACTCGGGATCGGCGGCTTGCCCCGGGGGAGGATCGTCGAGATCTTCGGGCCGGAGTCGTCGGGCAAGTCGACGCTCGCAACGCACGTCGTCGCGGAGGCCCAGCGCAACGGCGGCGTGTGCGCCTACATCGATGCCGAGCACGCGATGGACCCGGTGTACGCGGCGGCGATTGGCGTCAATGTCGACGAGTTGTTGATCAGCCAGCCCGACACGGGGGAGCAGGCGCTCGAGATTGCCGACATGCTCATCCGCTCCGGGGCGCTCGACGTGCTGGTGATCGACTCGGTCGCCGCGCTCGTCCCTCGCGCCGAGATCGAAGGCGAGATGGGCGACACGCACATGGGTCTGCAGGCTCGGTTGATGAGCCAGGCGCTGCGCAAGCTCACCGGCAACCTCAACAAGTCCCGCACGATCGCGGTGTTCATCAACCAGCTGCGGGAGAAGATCGGTGTGATGTTCGGTTCGCCGGAGACCACGCCGGGCGGCCGGGCGCTCAAGTTCTACTCGTCGGTGCGGCTCGACATCCGCCGGATCGAGTCGATCAAGGACGGTCCGGAGGTCGTTGGTAACCGGGTACGGGTGAAGGTCGTCAAGAACAAGACCGCACCGCCGTTCAAGCAGGCCGAGTTCGACATCATGTACGGCAAGGGCATCAGCCGCGAAGGCTCGCTGCTCGACGTCGGTGTGGAGTTGGGCATCATCAAGAAGTCCGGGGCGTGGTTCACCTACGAAGGTGAACAGCTCGGTCAGGGCCGTGAGAACGTGAAGGCTTTCCTCGCTGACAACGTGGATCTCATGGTCGAGATCAGCGAGAAGATCAAGGATGCTTCGGGTCTCAACGACGAAGTCGACCTCACGGATGAGGAAGAGGCCGGCGCCGAACAGGATGTCGACGCTTAGAGAGCCTCTTGGCCGCACATGACCGAGAAGCGACCCCCTCCACGGGACGCTTCTCGGTCAGCGGCCGCAGGGTGACCCGTAGACTGGCCGCGTCATGACGCGGCGCTTCTATGTACGCACCTACGGGTGCCAGATGAACGAGCACGACTCCGAGCGGATCGCCGGGGTCCTGGCTGCGGACGGCATGGAGTCGACCGACGACCTGGCCGAGGCCGATGTCGTCGTGTTGAACACGTGTTGCATCCGTGAGAACGCCGACAACAAGCTCTACGCCCACCTCGGCGACTTGAAGGTCCTGAAGGCGCAGCGACCCGATCTCCAGATCGCGGTCGGTGGATGCCTCGCCCAAAAGGATCGCGAAGGGGTGCGTGATCGAGCGCCCTTCGTCGACGTCGTGTTCGGGACGCACAATCTTGCGCACGCTCCGGAGTTGCTGCGCGAGGCTCGCACCCACGGTCCGGTGGTCGAGATCCTCGAAGAGCACGAGGCCTATCCCTCCGCGTTGCCGGCGCGGCGCGAAGTCGACCATGCGGCGTGGGTCACGATTCAGATCGGCTGCGACAACACCTGTGCGTTTTGTATCGTGCCGAGCGTCCGCGGCAAAGAGGTCAGCCGGCGCACCGGCGACATCGTCCACGAGGTCGAAGCTCTCGTCCGCGACGGCGTGGTCGAGATCACGTTGCTCGGCCAGAACGTCAACTCCTACGGCCGCGATCTCGGTGCGGGCCGGTTTCGGCCACAGTTCGCGGACCTCTTGCGGACCCTCGACGCGGTCGACGGCATCGAACGCATTCGCTTCACCTCGCCTCACCCCAAGGATCTGCGGCCCGAGACGATCGCGGCGATGGCCGAGTGTGCGCACGTGTGCGAGCACCTTCACCTGCCCCTGCAGTCGGGGAGCGACGACACGTTGGCACGCATGCACCGCGGCTACACCGCGGCGCGCTATCTGGAGCGGTTGCACGCGGCGCGCGCGCAGATTCCCGACCTCGCGGTCACGACCGACATCATCGTCGGCTTTCCCGGGGAGACCGAGGCCGACTTCGCCCGGACGCTCGAGGTTGCGGCCGAGGCCGACTACGACGCCGCCTACACCTTCGTCTTCTCGGCCCGTCCCGGCACCGAAGCGGCACTCATGGTCGACGACTTCGTCGCGCCCGAGGTCGTGCAAGAGCGCATGCTCCGCCTGGTGGATGTGGTCGAAGGCTCCGCGCTGCGGCGCCACGAGGCGCGTGTCGGGCGTAGTGAGGTCGTGCTGGTCGAAGGACCGTCGAAGAAGGATGCGGCGGTGTGGTCCGGCCGGACCGGGCAGAACAAGCTCATCCACTTCGCGCCGGCCGACGAGACCCGTCCGGGAGCACTCGTCGAGGTGCGCGTCACGAGCGCGGCGCCGCACTTCCTGCGCGGCGTTCTGAGCCGTCAGGTCAAAGCCGCGCCCCGGCGACGCGTGCGCATCCCGATCGCGGTGGTGTGACCCGCCACCTCGCGATCATCGGTCCGACCGCGTCGGGCAAGTCGGCGGTCGCGCTCGCGGTGGCCGCGGCCCTCGATGATGTCGAGATCATCTCGCTCGACTCGATGCAGGTGTACCGGGGGATGGACATCGGTACCGCGAAGCCGTCGCCCGCTGATCGTGCCGCGGTTCGCCACCACCTCGTCGACGTCGCCGATCCGGCGGAGGAATGGTCGGTGCGCGAGACGCAACGCGCGGCGCTCGCGGCCTTGGCCGACATCGAGGCCCGGGGCCGGCGGGCATTGTTCGTCGGCGGCACCGGTCTGTACGTGCGGGCCGTTGTCGACGGGCTCGCCGTTCCGCCACGCGACCTCGAGGCGCGCGCCGCGCTCGAGCGCGCCACGACGACCGACGACGGCGTGGCCCGTGCCTACGAACGGTTGACGCGCGCTCGATCCGCTCGCCGCGTCGCGCGTCGAGCCGGGCAACGTGCGCCGGATCGTGCGGGCGCTCGAGGTGATCGAGACCACGGGGCGCCCGTTCTCGTCGTTCGGGTCCGGGCTCGAGCGAGTACGGACGGCCGGCGATCGACGTCGCTCTGGTCGGGGTGTGGCTGCCCCGCGCCGAGCTCCGCCGCCGGATCGAAGCCCGGTTCGCCGCCATGCGGTCCGCCGGCCTCGAGGCCGAAGTGCGCGCCCTCATCTCCACCACCCCCGCGCCCGGTGTCGAGGAATCCTCGAAGGATTCCTCGACACGGGTTTGCACGCCGCTCTCGCGGACCGCGGCGCAGGCCATTGGCTACAAGGAGCTCCTGGCTCACCTGAACGGCGAGATCCCTCGCCTCGAGGACGCCTTCGACCTCGCCGTGCGCCGCACCCGGCAGTTCGCTCGGCGCCAGCGCGGTCTGGTTCCGGCGCGATCCCCGGATCCGCTGGGTCGGCACCTCGCGAAATCCCGAGGACCTCGCGGCGGTTGTACTGGCACTCTGGGAGTCACACGCCGCGACGGTCGCGGCCGACCGCACATGACCTTGCTCCAGTTCTCCAAGTTGCACGCGACCGGGAACGACTTCCTCGTCCGTCTCGCCCTCGACGCCGATGCGAACCGGCTCGCGCCCGAGACCGTCGCGCGTCTGTGCGACCGCCACCGTGGCATCGGCGCCGACGGGCTCATCACGATCGGGCCCGGCGATCCGGACGCGGGCGTCGACTGCACGATGCGGCTGCAGAACGCCGACGGCGGCGATGCCGAGATGAGCGGCAACGGCATCCGGTGCCTGGCGTGGGTCGCGGCTCGTGCCGGCCTCGGTACGCCCGAACGAGCTGACCGTGCGACACGGCTGCGGGCCGCCGGATCGTCTCTTTGACCCGCGACCCGTCCGGCGACGGTGGTCGCGGCCGACGTCGACATGGGCGCGGTCACACTCGGGGCGAGGACGTGGAGATCGTCGTCGACGGTGTCGAGTACTGGGGCGACGTCGCCAACGTCGGCAATCCCCACCTCGTCTGCTTCGTCATCGATCCCGCGCAGGTCCCCGTGGCGGTCCACGGTCCTCGCATCGAGCTCGACGCCCGATTCCCGCACCGCACCAACGTCGAGTTCGTCCGTGTGCACCCGCCCGATGTGATCGACATGCGGGTGTGGGAACGCGGCGTGGGCGAGACGTTGTCGTGCGGCACGGGCGCCTGCGCCGCGGCCGCGGTCGCACACAATCGGGGTGTCGTCGACGAGCACGTGCGAGTGCGCGTCCCCGGCGGCGAGCTCGACGTGAAGCTCGGAGCAGACGGTTCGACTCGGCGGTCCCGTCGAGCACGTGTTCGATCGTCGACATCGATGTCGGATTCGCCGCCGATCGGCCGGTGAAGCAGAGCCCGTGACCGAACCGTCCCGCGCCCACCAGGGCCGCCAGCGCCGGCGCCTGACCGCGACCGAGGTCGACCTCGGTCGTCGTGCGCCAGCGCGCGCTCCTGATCGGAACCACCTACGGGACCGCCACGGTCGACGAGGCGGAGGCGTCGCTCGACGAGCTCGCGCTGCTCGCCGACACCGCCGGCGCCGATCCGGTCCATTCCGAGCTCCAACGCCGGCGCACGCCCGATCCCGCGACCTACATCGGCAAGGGCAAGGCCGAGGAGCTGCAGGCCGTCGTCCGGAGCGCTCGACATCGACGTCGTCATCTTCGACGACGAGCTCACGCCCGCGCAGCAGCGCAACCTGGAGAAGCTGTTCGAGGTCGACGTGGTCGATCGCGTCGCGCTCGATCCTCGACATCTTCGCCCAGCACGCGACGAGCCAGGAGGGCGCGGTGCAGGTCGAGCTCGCGCAGCTGCGCTACCGCCTGCCCCGCCTGCGTGGTCGCGGTCTCCAGCTGAGCCAACAGGGCGCGGGCATCGGCACCCGGGGACCCGGCGAGACCCAACTCGAGGTCGACCGCCGGCGCCTGCTCCGCCGGATGCAGAAGCTCGAACGCGATCTCGTCGGCCTCGCCGCCACCCGCGCCACGCAACGCAAGGCCCGCAAGCGCCGTGACATTCCGCACGTCGCGCTCGTCGGCTACACGAACGCGGGCAAGTCGACGCTGCTCAACCGCCTCACCCACGCGGGCGTGCTCGGTGCAGAACCAGCTGTTCTCCACGCTCGACCCCACCGTCCGGCGACTCCACCTCCCCGGCGGCGAGACGGTCGCTGCTCTCCGACACCGTCGGGTTCGTGCGCCGTTTGCCGCACCAACTCGTCGAGGCCTTCCGTTCGACGCTCGAAGAGGTCGTCGACGCCGATCTGCTCGTGCACATGGTCGACGCGAGCGCGTCCGACGTCGGATGCGCTCATCGACGCGGTCGAACACGGTGCTGCACGAGATCGAGGCCGACGACGTGCCCCGCCTCATCGTGTGGAACAAGTCCGACCTCGCCGACCCCGACGAGCTGAAGATCCTGCTCGGCGCCTACCCCGGGTCGGTGGCGGTCTCGGCCGCGACCGGCGACGGCCTGCCGGACCTCCTCGTCGCCGATCGAGTGATCGCCTGCGGGCGCTCGCGCGTGTCAGCGAGTTCGTCGTTCCGTACGAGCGCGGCGACGTGCTCGCCGCGCTCCACCGCGCGGGCGAGGTACTCGTCGAAGTGCACGGCGACGACGCCACGCGCGTGCGCGCCCGACTCCCGGAGGCGGCCGCCGGTCGCTTCTCGGAGTACGCGAGCACGCCCGATTAGTCTCGGTGCAGATGGCGGCCACCGGCGGTTTCGTCCCGCCCCCGTACCCGTACGAGCGGCTCGACGCGCTGAAGCGCCTGGCCGACTCGCTGCCGGGCGGCGTCGTCGACTGCTCGATCGGCACGCCGTGCGACCCGGTTCCCGAGGTCGCGATGCGGGCCGCGACCGGCGCCCTGACCGCATCGAACGGCTACCCGCCGTCGGCCGGAACCGTGGCGTTGCGCGACGCCGCGGCCGGATGGATCGGGCGCCGGTTCGGCGTCGACGTCGAACCCGCGCACGTGGGTGCGTGCGTCGGCACCAAGGAGCTCGTCGCGTCGTTGCCGCACCTCCTGCGCCTGCGCAATCCCGGGCGCGACACCGTCCTGTACCCTGCGATCGCGTACCCGAGCTACGAGATGGGCGCGGTCCTCGGCGGCTGCCGCGCGGTACCGGTTCCGCTCGACGCGCAGTGGCATCTCGATCTCGACGCCATCAGCGACGCCGACGCGGCGCGCGCGCTCGTCCTGTGGATCAACGAGCCGGGCAACCCGTCGGCGTCGACCACCGACGACGCGTACTTCGCCCGCGTCGCGGCGTGGGCACGCGAGCGCGGCGTCGTCGTCGCGAGCGACGAGTGCTACGCGGAGTTCGCACCGCGGCCCGCGACGATCCTCTCCAGCGGGCTCGACGGCGTGCTCGCGATGCACAGCGTCTCCAAGCGTTCGAACCTCGCGGGGATGCGCGTGGGGTTCTACGCCGGCGACCCCGACCTCGTCACGTACCTCGTCGAGACGCGCAAGCACGCCGGGCTGATGGCGCCGACCATGGTGCAGGCGGCCGCGACGGCCGCGCTCGGCGACGACGCGCACGTCGACGTGCAGCGCGCGCGTTACGTCGAGCGCCGGGAGTTGCTGCGCTCGACGCGCTCGCGGCCCACGGCCTCGTCCACGACGGTGGCGACGCGGCGTTCTATCTCTGGATGCGCACCGCCGACGGTGCCGACGACGGCTGGGAGATCGCGGCCCGGCTCGCGCACGAAGCGGGCCTGCTCGTGTCGCCCGGCGATCTCTACGGTGCGCTCGGCGCCGATCACGTGCGTCTCGCGCTCGTGCAGCCACACGAGCGCCTGGAGCTCGCGACTCGATCGTCTCGTCGCACGCCCGAGCCTGAACCCCGAACTGAGGAGCGCAGTGGACCACGCCAAGCAGGTCACGCAGTTGTTCGAAGCCGGCGACGAGTGGCGCGACGTCATGGCTCTCGCCGAAGCGCGCGAGCTCGTCGGGTCGGTGATCGGGATGCTCGACCGCGGCGAGATCCGCGTCGCCGAGGTGATCGACGGCAAGGTCGTGGTCAACGAGTCGGCCAAGCACGCGATCCTGATGTGGTTCCGCGTGCAGGAGATGAAGGTCATCGAGGCCGGCCCATTCGAGTACGTCGACAAGCTGCCGCTTGAAGCGCGGCTACGAGGCCGCGGGTGTGCGCGTGGTGCCGGGTGCGTCGGCGCGCTTCGGCGCATACCTCGCGCCGCGGCGTGGTGATGATGCCGAGCTACGTCAACATCGGCGCGCACGTCGAGAGCGGCACGATGGTCGACACCTGGGCGACGGTGGGCTCGTGCGCGCAGATCGGCGAGAACGTGCACCTGTCGGGCGGTGTCGGGATCGGCGGAGTCCTCGAACCGCCGCAGGCCGTGCCCGTCGTGGTCGAAGACGACTGCTTCATCGGGTCGCGCTGCATGATCGTCGACGGCGCGTGGGTGAAGAAGGGCGCCAAGCTCGGCGCCGGCCTCGTCGTGACGTCGACCACGCACGTGATCGAAGCGGAGACCGGGACCGAGCTGGCGCGAGGGATCATCCCCGAACGCGCCGTCGTCATCGGGGGCACGCGCATGAAGGAGTTCGCCGGCGGCACGTTCGGCCTGCCGTGCGCGCTCGTGTTGCGCTACCTCCCCGAAGGCGCCGGCCACGACAAGCTGCAGTTGAACGCGATCCTGCGAGAGCACGGCATCGTTTCGTGACCCACGATCTTCTCGCGTTGACCGAACAGCTCTGCGCGATCCCGTCGGTGAGCGGTACGGAGGCCGCGCTCGCCGACGCGGTCGAAGCCCGTCTGCGTGCGAGCCGGGCCCCGCTGCGCATCGAACGGGTCGGTGCCAACGTCGTCGCTCGTACCGAGTTGGGTCATGCCCAACGGATCGTGCTCGGCGGCCATCTCGACACCGTCCCCGCGAACGGCAACGCCGCGCCGCGCCGCGACGGCGACGTGCTCCACGGCCTCGGCACCGCCGACATGAAGGGCGGTCTCGCCGTGCTCCTCGCGCTCGCCGACGATCTCGCGAACGGCCGGGCCCGCTTCGACGTGACGCTGGTCTTCTACGAGGGCGAAGAGGTCGCCGACGAGCACAACGGCCTGCGCCGGCTGTTCGAGGAGGCTCCCGAGCTCGTGCAGGGCGATCTCGCGATCCTGCTCGAACCCACCGGTGGATGGGTCGAGGCCGGCTGCCAGGGCACCATCCACGTGCGTGCCACCTTCGACGGCGTACGCGCCCACTCCGCCCGGCCGTGGATGGGCACGAACGCGATCCACCGGGCGGCGCCGCTGCTCGAGAAGTGCGCGAACTTCGGGGCTGCGACCGTCGACGTCGACTCGCTCGAGTACCGCGAGGCGTTGCAGGTGGTGCGGATCGAGGGCGGGATCGCGAACAACGTCGTGCCCGATCGGTGCGCGGTCGTGGTGAATCGCCGGTATGCGCCGTCGCGTTCGCTCGACGATGCCGTCGCCGAGATCGTGGCGTTTTGCACGGAGGCGGGCGCGGATCACGTGGAGGTGCTCAACGCGTCGATGGCCGCGCCGCCGAACCTGATGAATCCGCTGATCGCGGAGATGATCGGGGTCTACGACCTGCCGGTGCGGCCGAAGCTGGGTTGGACCGACGTCGCGCGGTTCGCCGCACACGGCATCGCCGCGTGCAATTTCGGCCCGGGCGATCCCGAACTCGCGCACACCGCCGATGAACGGGTCGAGCGCGCGAGCCTCGACGTGTGTCTGGGACTGCTCGAGGTCTTCGTCGGTATTCGCTGACGCGCAGCGGGAGCCGAGCTACATCCGCCGCATGAGCGTGACGAGCTTGCCGTAGATGGTCACGTCCATGGGGTCGTAGACGAGATCTTCCATCGTGGCGTTCGACGGCCGCAGCACGATCTTGTTGCGCTTGCGCAGGAACGTCTTCACGGTGGCTTCTTCGCCGGGGATGCCCGCCACCACGATGTCGCCGTTGTCGGCGTTCGGTTGTGACCGGGCGACGATGTAGTCGCCGTCGAAGATGCCGGCTTCGATCATCGACTCGCCCCGTACGCGGAGCATGAAGAGGTCGCCGTCACCGCAGAGATCGGTCGGGACCGGGATGACCTCTTCGACGTTCTCGGCGGCCAGCACGCCCGTGCCGGCCGCGACGTCGCCGAGGAGGGGAACGTTGCGCACCGGGCGGCGGTCGATGGCCGTGCCGGTGGACGGCTCGAGCGCGACCTCGATCGCCCGGGGCTTGCTGGGGTCGCGGCGGAGGTAGCCCTTGTCCTGCAGGGCCGCGAGATGCGCGTGGACCGTGGACGGCGACGACAAGCCCACGGCCTCGCCGATCTCGCGCACGCTCGGCGGATATCCCTGCTCGCGCGTCTGCGACGTCGATGAACTCGAGGACCTGCCGCTGGCGGGCGGTGAGCCGGGCGGGACCGTCTGGGCTGGCCTGTGCGTTCGACATGGATCGACGGTAACACGATCACGCGTTCGGGGCAAACACCCGTTCGCATTTTGTCTTGACATCGAACAGGCGTTCGTCCACCGTAGTTGTCTCACCCCTTTGGTTCGATCGTCTCGTCACCTACCGCCCTCACCTTCGGGAGCACAGACATGGCCGCAGTTCTCCAGCTCGAGCCCCGATTCCAGCTCGAGCCCCGATACGCCGACCCGGTCGCGCCTCCCGTCCGGCGTCTGCGGCTGATCGAGCCCGATCGTCAGCACCGCCCCCGACCGGCGCGCCGCCATCAGCGTGCCGTCTACCGACGTCGGCGCGTTCTCGCCGCGCTGGTCGGCCTGGGCCTGCTGCTGACGATCGCACGTGCGGGGGCAACGCTCGGCGGGTCGTCCCTCGCCACCCCCGAGCGTTTCCCGCACGTGCAACACGTGGTCGTCGAACCCGGCGACTCGTTGTGGTCGATCGCGCAGCGCGCGGTGCCGGGTCACGACGTTCGGCCCGTCGTCGACGAGATCGCGCACGAACTCGGGACGACCACGCTGACGCCCGGCCAGGTCATCTCCGTGCCCATTCGCTGATCGCACCGAACGCGGCGTAGGACATCGCGCGATTCCAGGGATTACCGTGGTTTCGTGCGCTGTCCCTTCTGCCGTGCGAACGACGACAAGGTCGTCGACTCGCGCGCGGCGGAGGATTCCGGGGCGATCCGCCGCCGGCGGGAGTGCCTCGCATGTGGGCGGCGGTTCACCACCTACGAACGCGTCGAAGAAGCGCCGCTGCTCATCCGCAAGCGCGGTGGCGCGACCGAGCTGTTCGATGCGGCGAAGTTGCGGGCGGGGATCGAACGGTCGGCGTCGGGCCGGCTCGACGGTGCTGCGGTCGACCAGTTGGTCGCCGACGTCGAAGAGGAGTTGCGGGCAATGGGGGGCGAGGTCCCGAGCGACCGGGTCGGCATGGCCGTCCTCGAACGCCTGCGGGCGCTCGACCACGTGGCCTACCTTCGCTTCGCATCGGTCTACAAGGGCTTCGAGGACCTCGCCGACTTCGAGCGCGAGGTCGGCGAGCTCCAAAAGACGACCGAGCCGAAACAGCGCTAGGGAGCGGCAGCGGAGCCGACCGGATGGGAGGCGTAGTGCGAGCGACCCGGAGTCAGGAGCGGCAGCGGAGCCGACCGGATGGGAGGCGTAGTGCGAGCGACCCGGAGTCAGGAGCGGCAGCGGAGCCGACCGGATGGGAGGCGTAGTGCGAGCGACCCGGAGTCAGGAGCGGCAGCGGAGCCGACCGGATGGGAGGCGTAGCGAGCGACCCGGAGGGAGCGGCAGCGGAGCCGACCGGGCCCCACCAGGGCGGTTGCGGTGGTTTGCAGTCGATGTGTCCGGAGGCTCCCGAAAACTGTTGACACATGTGGAATTACAGTGGTGTAATGCACCCCCATCTCGCGGTCGGGATGGGAAGCAACCACAAGATGTAGTGGTTTCATAGGGTGGTTGCTTGTGCAGGGCGGGTGAGTCCGGATGCGGGCTCGGAGGGGAGATCGACGACATGGCGATGGCGCCGCAGCAGCTCGGGATCGGGATCGAACGTCGCTTCACGCGTCCCGGGGTCGATCCGTACGACACGGTCGAGTGGGAGCGGCGTGATTCGCGCATCCAGAACTACAAAGACGGCGGCGACGCCTTCTTCCAGCCCGGCGTCGAGTTCCCGACCTCATGGTCGCTGAACGCCACGAACATCGTCGCCCAGAAGTACTTCCGGGGCACGCTCGGCACGCCCGAGCGCGAGACGGTCGCTGCGTCAGGTCATCGACCGGGTCGTCGACACGATCGCCGACTGGGGCACGAAGGACGGCTACTTCGTCGACGAGCGTGAGGCCGAGGCCTTCCGCGACGAGCTGAAGTACGTGCTCGTCACACCAGACGTGCCGTCGTTCAACTCGCCGGTGTGGTTCAACATCGGCGTGAAGGGCGTGCCGCAGCAGGCGTCGGCGTGCTTCATCCTCGCGGTCGAGGACCAGATGGACGCGATCCTCAACTGGTACCGCGAGGAGGGGACCATCTTCAAGGGTGGTTCCGGCGCGGGCATCAACCTCTCGCAGCATCCGCTCGTCGCACGAGAACCTGAAGGGCGGCGGCACCGCGTCGGGCCCGGTCAGCTTCATGCGCGGCGCCGACGCGTCGGCCGGCACGATCAAGTCGGGCGGCAAGACCCGGCGCGCCGCGAAGATGGTCATCCTCGACGTCGACCACCCCGACATCGAGGACTTCATCTGGTGCAAGGCGGTCGAGGAGCGCAAGGCGCGCGCGCTGCGCGACGCCGGCTTCGACATGGACCTCGACGGCAAGGACAGCCACTCGATCCAGTACCAGAACGCGAACAACTCGGTGCGCGTCACCGACGAGTTCATGCAGGCGGTCGTCGACGACGCGCGACTGGAACCTCGACGGCGCGTCACGACGGGCGAGACGGTCAAGACCGTGCAGGCCCGCGAGCTCATGCGCCAGATCAGCCAGTCGGCGTGGGAGTGCGCCGACCCGGGCATGCAGTTCGACACGACGATCAACCGCTGGCACACGGCGTCGAACACCGGGCCGGATCAACGCGAGCAACCCGTGCTCGGAGTACATGCACCTCGACAACTCCGCGTGCAACCTCGCGAGCATCAACCTGCTGCAGCTACCTCGACGACGACGGGCGCTTCGACGTCGACGGCTTCAAGCACACGGTCGAGGTGATGTTCACCGCCCAGGAGATCCTCGTCGGCAACGCCGACTACCCGACCGAGAAGATCGGCGAGACGAGCCGCACGTTCCGCCAGCTCGGCCTGGGCTACGCCAACCTCGGCGCGCTGCTCATGGCGCGAGGGCATGCCCTACGACTCCGACGACGGGCGGGCCTGGGCCGCGGCGATCACCGCGCTCATGACCGGTCACGCCTACGCGACCAGCGCTCGCACGGCCGCGGCCGCATGGGTCCGTTCGCGGGCTACGCGCGAGAACGAGGAGCCGATGCTCAACGTGCTTGCGGATGCACCGGGCCGAGGCCGCGAAGATCGACGAGGACCTCGTGCCCGCCGAGCTGCTGTGCGCGGCCCAAGAGGCGTGGGACGACGCGGTCGAGCTCGGCGAGCGCTTCGGCGTGCGCAACTCGCAGGCCACGGTGCTCGCGCCGACCGGCACCATCGGCCTGATGATGGACTGCGACACGACCGGCATCGAGCCCGATCTCGCGCCTCACGAAGGCGAAGAAGCTGGTCGGTGGCGGCACGATGTTCATCGTCAACCAGACGATCCCGCGTGCGCTGCACAAGCTCGGCTACAGCGACGGACGAGATCGACGAGATCATCGCCTACATCGACGAGCACAAGACGATCATCGGGGCGCCGGTGTTCAAGGCCGAGCACCTGCCGGTGTTCGCATGCTCGATGGGCGACAACACGATCCACTACATGGGGCACGTGAAGATGATGGCGGCGGTGCAGCCGTTCATCTCGGGCGCGATCACGCAAGACCGTGAACATGCCCGAAGAGGCGACGATCGAAGATGTCGAGGAGCTCCACATCGAGTCGTGGCGCCTCGGGCTGAAGGCGGTCGCGCTCTACCGCGACAACTGCAAGGTCGGTCAGCCCCTGTCGACGCAGAAGAAGGCGGCCAATCCGCTGACCCAGGAGGTCGAGCGCATCGTCGAGACCGTCATCGTGCAACAGCCGGTACGCCAGAAGCTGCCGCGCACCCGCACGAGCAAGACGTTCTCGTTCCGGGTCGCCGACTGCCAGGGCTACGTGACGGTCGGCGAGTACGACGACGGTCGCCCCGGTGAGGTGTTCCTGAAGGTCGCCAAGCAGGGTTCGACCCTCGCCGGCATCATGGACGCCTTCGCTATCGGCCTCTCGATGGGGCTGCAGTACGGCGTGCCGCTCGAGGCGTACATCGAGAAGTTCACCAACATGCGCTTCGAGCCCGCGGGCATGACCGACGATCCCGACATCCGGTTCGCGACGAGCCTCGTCGACTACATCTTCCGCCGGCTCGCGGTGGAGTACGTCCCCAAGGACAAGCGCGAGGCGATGGGCATCATGACCGTGGGGGAGCGTCTGCAACCGACGCTGCCGGGGGTGGAGGAAGCGACGACGCCGATGGCGACGTCGATGGATCTCCCGCCCGAGGACCGGGCGCCGTCCGACGCGCTGCGGGTGCGCAACGAGCATCCGGTGTCGGCAGCGCCCGCGGCCCCGACCCGCGAGATGGTGCTGTGCCACGTCTGCGGCGACATGATGCAGCGGGCGGGAAGTTGCTATGCATGCCCGAGCTGCGGGAGCACCAGCGGCTGTTCGTGATGTTGACGGTCAGGGAATGTCACCGGGATCCGGTCATCAATGTCCGGATCCCGGTCAGCAATGTCGTGAAATCGGTCACGTGGACATTCCGATGCTGGCGCATCGGGTCTGCCCCCGCCGTTGCAGGTGCGTCAGTGTCGACATCGGACGGTCAGCGGCTTTCCCACTGTTTGATCTGGTCGAGCAGCCAGCCGTTCTCCCAGAAGCTCACGTCGCCGCCGTGGTCGAGCAAGAACCGGTGCGCGCCGATCATGAGCGCCTTGACGCGCGGTTCGTCGGGCGTGGCGGCCGCCACGGCCTCGCCGAGCCGGACGGCGAGGACCGCGTCGCCGCGTGCCAGCGCGGCTTCGGCGCGCGTGAGCGCGGTGTCGCTGCCCGCGGCGTCGACGAGTTCGGCGAGCGCGGAACCGGAGGAGTCGGGGTAGAGCTCGGTGGTCGACTGGAGTTTGAACCACCCGACGTAGCTCTCCCAGAGCGTGCGCACGGCCCACGAGACCTTGCCGTAGCCCTGGCCGACGCGCAGCTCGGGTGGGAGCTCGATCTCGTTCATGAGCGTCCAGAGGTCGACGCCCGCGTTGAAGCCTTCGAGGGCGCGCCGGTGCACGTAGTCGACCGCGCCGTGCATGCGTTCGAGTGACGCGTCGATGAGCTCGGCGCCGACGATCGGTTCGTGCCGTCCGGTGACGAGCACGTCGGGTTGGAGCTCTCGGACCTTTCGCACGCTCTGCAGGTAGGGCTCGACGAACCGGTAGCGGTCGCCCCGGATGGTGTTGAGGTTCGGGAAGTGCGGAAAGAGCGGCCCGAAGAGGTTGCTGATCAGCGCGGTGCGGTGCTCCGGCAGCCAGACGATCGCGCTGTCGGTCGTCTCGCCGACCGCGGCAATCAGCTCGATGCGCAGACCGTCGACGGTGAGGCCGAGGCGTTCGTCGAACGTGAGGTCGGGCGTCGGCTCCGACTGAGCCATCGAGACGCCGGGGTTCTCCTTGTAGATGCGGCGGGCGTCGGTGCCGAGCATGTCGAACCAGATGCCTGCGGTGCGCATGCGCAGCTCGCGAATGCGCGTGTCGTCGGCCTGGCAGGCGAGGTTGTTCGCCTGGGCGACGTACCTGGTGCCGGGTTCCTTGAAGAGGTCGACGCCGCCGAGGTGGTCGACGTGGGCCTGCGTGGTGACGATGTAGTGCGTCGGCCCGGGACGGATTGCATCGAAGACGCGCTTGTGGTGGGGCGCCTCGTAGCCCATGCCGGTGTTGACGATCACGCGCCCGCTGTCGGTGAGCAGCATGTACGCCGCCGTGTTGCCACCGGAACGGAAGATCGTGTCGCTGATCGGATACGCGGGGTCGTCGTAGACCGCGCGCAACAGCTCCTTGCCGGGCCGCGTGTCGATGAGGTGGTCGACTTGTTCCTGGATGGTCACTGGACCTCGATCCGTACGTCGAAGCGATCGAGGTAGGCCCCGAACCGGGACCGCACCTCTTCGGGGGTGGTGGAGAAGTCGCCGCGCAGGTCGTAGGCGATCTGCCCGCCGCGGTTGCGCGGATGCGCGTCCTGGTAGGCGGCGATCTCGGCGCGCGCCTGGTCGGTGAGCGGGATGCCGGCGCGTGCGTAGACGCGCTCGAGCGTGCCCATCTCGTCGGCCATGTACTCGTGGAAGAGCACGTCGATCGTCCGGCCTTCGGGCAGGAGGTCTCGGTCGCGCAGCGACGCGTCGAGCAGGCGGCCGATGCGGTCGGTCCAGTAGTCGCGGTACCACTCGGGTTTCGTCGTGCGGTATGTGGTGCGCGCGCCGTAGCAGTCCATGGTGATCGTCGACTGCACGACCGCGACCGGATCGCGGTGCGTGACGACGATCGTCGCGTCGGGGAACGTCGTGAGCAGCGGACCGAGCTGTTCGAGATGTTGCGGCGACTTCAACACCCAACGTTCACGCGGCCGATACCACTGGAGGATCTGCAACACCGTCTTCATGTACGCGTAGTGCGGTGTCTGGTCGTGCGCGAGGTAGTAGTCGCGCCACTGCGGGGCCCGGGCCACCCATTCCAGGTTGTACGTCGAGAAGTCGGGTAGCTGCAGCTCGATCTCCTCGTGCACGTGGTCGGGCTCCATCGGGTGCATCGCGGCAACGAACGGTGCGGCGCTCTGCATCGCCTGCCACGCGTTGTCGCAGCGCGTCCAGCGCGGATCGACACCGTCGGCTTCGGGCGGCTCGTTCGGGTTCGGCACGGGTTCGTACGACTCCCACAACGGCATCGAACGGAACCGCGTGTCGGCCGCGAGCAGGTTCACCAGATGCGTCGTGCCCGAACGCGGCAACCCGACGACGATCACGGGCCGAACGATCGGGATCTCGAGGATCTCCGGGTGCCGCCGCAACAGGTCGCCGATCAAGAGGCGGTTCGCGGCGTAGCGGACGCAGTCGCCGAACATGAGCATGCGCCCGATGCCCCGGCGGTCCTCGTCGGCGTCGATCTCCGCGAGTTGCAGGCCGAGACGCTCGGTGAAGTCGTCGGGCCCGAAGTCGTCGAGCCCGGTGCGCGCGATCGCGGCCTCGCAGACCGCGTCGATGCTCAGCTCGGTGTGGCGCGACTCGCCGTACTCGATGGCCATCCGCTGCACGTCGTTCAGCACGGGCGACGCGAGGTCGTCGATGCGGATCCCCTGGCTCATCGTCGGGTTCCGTTCACTGTGCGAGGTAGCCGCCGTCGACGGCGATCACGGATCCGGTGGTGAACGCCGATGCGTCGCAACTGAGGAACAACACCGCGGCTGCGACCTCTTCGGGCGTGCCCATCCGGTGGATGACACCCTTGCCGACCTCGGCTTCGAGCAGCTCCGGCATCGACTTCATCGGCGCGGTCATCCGGGTCTCGATCAACCCCGGCGCGACCGCGTTCACGCGGATGCCGTCGCCCGCCCAGTGCACCGCGAGATTGCGCGTCATCGCCAGCAACGCCGCCTTCGCCGCCGAGTACCCGGGCACGATCGTCGTCGAGCGGAACGCGGTCATCGACACGATGTTCACCACGCTCGCGCCGCCCGCCATCGTGCTCGCGGCGAGCGCGGCACGCGACCGCACCGTCAGGCGCATCGCCCCCTCGACGTTGAGGTCGAGCGCAGCCGAGAACGCATCGGGATCCCATTCGTCGCGGCCGTCGGGGAAGTTCGCGCCCGCGTTGTTCACGAGCACGTCGAGGCGGTCGAGGTCGGCCGCGATCGCCTCGATCGCGTCGCGGTCACGCATCTCGAGAGGGCGATACGTGAACGCCGACAAGTCGGTGTCGTAGTCCGCGGCTGATGCGCGCGTGCCCGTCACCGTGACGTTCGCGCCCGCGTGCGCGAACGCGGCGGCGATTGCGTGGCCGATGCCGCTCGTCCCGCCGGTCACCAACACCGACGTCTCATCGAAGTGGAAGTCCAAGCGGTTCGTCATGCGTCGGCTTCGATCGTGATCATGACTTTGCCGCAGTCCTTGGACCCTTCGAGGAGGGACAATCCTCGATCGAACTCGTCCAGCGGGAACGTGTGGGTGACCAGGTTCGACAGGTCTCGTCGCTCCAGCAGTTCGATCGCGTCCTCGAAGCGCGGCGGGTACTCGAAGGAACCACGAATCGTGAACTGCTTCATCAGCACCAGCACGAAGTTGACCGGGACCGGCGTGTAGTGCAGCGCGACCACCGACATACGGCCTCCGAAACGTCCGTTCTGCAGGATCTCGCCGATCACGCGGTCGGAGCCCGACGCCTCGATGAACGCATCGGTCGCGGGCGTCGGGCCGAACATGAACGGCGCGGTGCCGTGGAGCCGGCCCAACTCCGCCCACACGTCGACCTCGGTCGGATCGAACGTGTGCGACGCGCCGACTTCCCGCGCCAACTCGAGACGCGGGCGACTCGGGTCGATCGCGACGACGTCGTCGACCCCACGGTCAGCGAGCGTCGCGATCGCCATCAGCCCGATCGGCCCGCACCCGAACACCGCGACCTTGTCGCCCGGCGCGACGTCGGCCTGGTTCACCGCCTGCATGCCCACGGCCAGCGGTTCGGCCAACGCCGCCACCGGCAACGGCATCCCGTCGGGCACGCGGAACAGCCGCCGGCCTTTCGCGGCTTCCCGAACGAGCAGCAACGGCGTGAGTCCACCTTCGGCCGCGCCGCTTCCCATCGGGCCGTGCTCCTCGCCGTGGGGATGGACGATCACGCGCTCCCCGACGCGCGCGTCGGCGACCTCGTCGCCGACCCACTCGACCACGCCCGCGATCTCGTGGCCGAGCGCCATCGGCTTGCCGGTAAGACCACCCATGTGGACGTACGACACGTCGCTGCCGCAGATGCCACACGCCGCGACCCGCACGAGCGCGTCGCGCGGGCCGGGTGTCGGATCCGAGATGTCGTCGAGGCGGACGTCGTTCGGCCCGTGGACACGGATCTGCTTCATCGTCGGGTGACCTTCCGGTGCGGGGCCGCGGCGCGGCGACGAGGAGGGCGGGGCCGGGCACCCTCGAGAACCACAGCAACCAGGTCCGCGATCCACGCGTCGTCGATCTCGTGCGCAGCACCGCGTAGCGCGACCTCCAACACCGGACCGGAGATCAGCGCGACGAGCACGCCGGTGTCGACGTCCGCACGTATCTCGCCGTCGGCCTTCGCCCGTTCGAACCGCTCGGCAGTTCGACGCGACGCCATCGCGGCATCGCCCGCGCGAGCGGCCCGTTCCCGCCCGGATTCACCCAGGAGCCCAACCAGCGCGGCCAACGCCGCCGGCCGGCAGATCTTGTCGACCGACCAGCCCACCATCGTCGCAAGGTCGGCGGCGAGATCTCCCGTATTGGTCACCACGTCGTCGCCGCCAGTGCGGAACACCGCATGCATGACAAGGTCGGACTTCGAACCCCACCGGCGATAGATCGCCGCCGTCGTCGTGCCCGCCCGCTCCGCGACCGCGGTCAAGGCGAGGTCGCCGTACCCGCGCTCTTCGAGCAGCGCGACCGTCGCATCGACGATCGCAGCATCCAGACGGGCGTCCCGCGGACGCCCCGCGGGCCGTTGGTCGATCTCTACATCCATTCCGATGCAACGTACACCGTATCGTAGGCCTCTCGCCAGACGACTGCGATCGATGGCCGGGACGTACGCACCACGTCCGACCGAGCCGAGAGAGCGCCCACCGCCTCACGTGGGTCGGGGCGGCCTTGGATGACGGTTGACGCGTGATGGAGCGTCGCCTCCCGTAGGCGTCAGCGTGTGAGAGGGTGGTGGCATTCGCGTGCCACCACCCATTTTCTGCCAATGGCGCGTACGCGATGAGCAGGGGAGGTCGGCGTTGCTCGAGCACGTCGACGTCGGCAACCAAGACGTACGCGCCTACGAGCATGATGCCGTGCCCGGGACGATCGACGCGCTCGTAGCGCTGGGCGAACCGCTTCGCGGCTTGCGCGTACTGCACCTCAACGCGACGCCTTACGGCGGTGGTGTGGCGGAGATCCTCCGTTCCGAGATCCCGCTGCTGCGCAATCTCGGATTGGAAGCCGACTGGAGCACCATCAGCGGCGACGACGAGTTCTTCGCAGTGACGAAGACCGTTCACAACGGGCTGCAGGGAGGCGAGCAGGGACTCGACGAGAGTGACCGCGCCGAGTATCTGCGGCACGCGGCGACCAACGCCGCGCTGCTCGAGGGCGACTACGACGTGATCGTCGTGCACGATCCGCAGCCGCTCGCCATCCCGGCGACTGGCGGCCGTGGCGGCGCGCGGTGGGTGTGGCGCTGTCACATCGACACGTCGACACCCAACCTGCAGACGTGGGCCTTCCTGCGACCCTTCGTCACCGCTTACGACGCCGCCGTGTTCACGCTCGGCAACTTCGTCCCCGGCGACTTTCCCCTCGACCGCGTCGCCATCGTGCCGCCCGCGATCGACTCCCAGAGCCCGAAGAACCTCGAGCTTCCACCGCATCTCGCGGCCCGGGTCCTCGCGTGGCTCGGCGTCGAGGTCGACCGCCCGCTCATCGTCCAGATCTCGCGCTTCGACCCGTGGAAGGACCCGCTCGGGGTCATCGCCGCGTACCAGCTCGTCAAACGAGAGGTGCCCGACACCCAGCTCGTGCTCGCCGGGTCGATGGCGCTCGACGATCCGCAGGGCTGGGACGTGTACCGGACGATTCGCGATGCGTCACGCCGCGACCCGGACATCCATTTGTTCACGAACCTCACCGGGGTCGGCAACATCGAGGTCAACGCGCTGCAGCGCTGCGCCGACGTCGTGATCCAGAAATCGATTCGCGAAGGCTTCGGTCTGGTCGTGTCAGAAGCGCTCTGGAAGGGCACACCCGTGGTCGCGGGCCATGCCGGTGGGATACCGCTACAGCTCCGCGACGGCGCCGGTGGGTTCCTGGTCGAGAGCACCGAGGAATGCGCGAGTCGCGTGCACGAACTGCTCGTCGACGCCGAACTTCGCCGCGCGCTCGGCGCGACGGGTCGCGAGGTCGTTCGTGAACGGTTCCTCTTGACGCGTCTCGTTGCCGACGAGCTCCGCCTCTACGCGTCGCTCGTCGGCGCGCCGGTCGGCCGCGGTCCGGCGGGGATGGCCGGTCTCGGCGGCGAACCACGCGACCCCGTCTGCGGGATGCGTCTCGACACGCCGCCCAAAGCTCGGGAAGTTCACCTGGGGCACACGTACTTGTTCTGCTCCCAAACGTGCGCGGCCGAGTTCCGCCGGGCGCCGAGTGGCTTCGCTCGTGACTCGGCGAGCGCCGGCCGCGCCGCGCGGCACGCCGACGACGGCTGAGAATCGGCTGCGTCGGTGTCGGTATCGTGGGCGCATGCCGCTTTCCGGTGAGTACGAACCGAGTCCTTCGAAGTGGGTACGCGACCAGGTCGAGACCTACGAGCGTACGGGCGGGCGGGAGGCCAACACGCTTCTCGACACCGGACTGCCGATCATCATCGTCACCACCCGGGGCAACCGGTCGGGGAAGCTCCGCAAGACCGCGTTGATGCGCGTCGAGCACGACGGCGAGTATGCATTGGTCGCGTCGATGGGCGGCGCACCGAAGCATCCCGTCTGGTACTACAACCTGTTGGCCGATCCCGGTGCGGTCGTCATCCAAGACGGTCCGGAACCGTTCGACGCGACCGTCACCGAGGTCACGGGTGACGAGCGGGACACGTGGTGGGAACGCGCCGTCGCGGCCTACCCTCCCTACGCCGAATACCAGACCAAGACCGAGCGTGTGATCCCCGTGTTCGTCGCCCGCCGGACCGTCTGATCGGCGAACCGCCGCAGGGTCAGCACCGGCAGTCCGGGCCCGGCGCGAGACTCAGTCGATCAGCTCGTACTCGACCGGATCGGGAGCAAGGGTCCGCTGCCAGTACTCGAGCAGCGTGAACGGCCAGTTCTGAGACACGTGACCGTGCTCGTTCTTGTACCAGCTGTTGACGGTGGAGTGACCCCAGGCCATCTGCGCGTTCTCGGCGTCGACCCGAGCGTTGAACTCGTCGTGGACGTCCGTGCGAACGTCGAGCGCGCGGTGCCCACCTTCGAGAAGGAGGCCGAGGCACCCGAGGATGTACCGGACTCCGCACTCGGAGAAGTAGATGATGCTCCCGTTGATCACGATGTTCGTGTTCGGTCCGTAGAGGCAGAACAGGTTGGGGAACCCGGGAACGGTGATGCCGAGGTAGGCGCGGGCGTCGCCGTGCCAATGCTCGTGGAGATCGACCCCGCCTCGACCGGTGACTCGCATGGGCGTCAGGAACTTCGATGCCTGGAAGCCGGTTCCGTAGATGATCACGTCGACGTCGTGCGCGACGCCGTCCGCGGTGACGACACCCTTCGGTGTGATCTCGCGGATCGACTCGGTGATCAGTTGCACGTTGTCGCGCTTCAGCGCGCCGGCCCAGACGCCGTTGTCGCGCAGCAGCCGCTTCGCGCCGGGCGGATAGGTCGGCAGGGCCTTGTCGAGCAGGTCGGGCCGGTCGGCGAACTGCTCGGAGAGGTATCCGGTCAGCAGCTGGCGCAAGATGTCGTTGAACAGACCGACGGCCTGATCCTTCGGTTCCCAGTCGGGTTCGACGCGCACGCCGGCCAACACGCCGTCGCCCATCTTCCAAAAGATGAGGAACCGGTTCCATTCGCTGTACGACGGCACGTGCGCGTACAGCCAGCGCAGCCCGGGTTCGACCGGCGCGTGATAGTTCTCGGTCGGGCCGAGCCACGGCGGTGTGCGCTGGAACACGAGTAACTCGCGGACTTCGGGCGCGATCTCCGGGACGAACTGCACCGCGCTCGCGCCCGTGCCGATGACCGCGACCCGCTTGTCGCGCAGGTCGATGTCGTGGTTCCAGCGGGCGGAGTGGAAGCTGGGGCCGAGGAACGAATCGCGCCCTTCGATCGTGGGGAAGAGCGGGCGGTTGAGTTGGCCGACTGCGCTGATCACCGCGTTCGCGGCGACCGTCTCCTGGCGGCCGTCGGCGTGGCGCACGGTTACCGACCACAGCCCGTCGGTTTCCGACCAGGTCGCCGACTGCACCTCGGTGCGCAATTGCACACGGTCGCGCAGGCCGAACGCGTCGGCACACCGACGGAAGTAGTCGAGCAGCACGTCTTGGGTGGAGAAGTGCAGCGGCCAGTCGTGGCGTTGCGCGAACGAGTAGCTGTAGGTGTGGTTCGGGTTGTCGACCCGACAGCCCGGGTAGCTGTTCTCGAGCCAGGTCCCGGCGACGTCGTCGTTCTTCTCGAAGATCACGAACGGCACGCCCGCCTGCTGGAGCCGGTGCCCCGCCAGCAGCCCCGACATGCCCGCGCCGATGATCACCACCTGGAACGCCGCGTCGGGCGCGACGTCGGCCTTGCGCCATGTGGGCGCGCGCCGATCCTCGCCGCGGATCCCGAGCTCCTCTTCGAGCAGTGGCAGGTACGGCGCCATGTCGGGCCCGCCGCCGACGGCGAACTCCATGATCTGCAACAGCGCCGATTCCGGCGGCGGCGGCGCGGGTCGACAGCCCTCGTCGCGGAATCGGACGAGCGTCTCGAGGGCCAGGGCACGCGCCTCCTCCACCTGGGCATCCGTCATGCCGCCCTGGGGCATCGCCAACATGATCGGGTCGGGACGCAGGTGGGCGCGCAGGAGCGACATGTCGCCCGTCAGGTACGCGAGCGCCGGCAACAGCGGCGGGACCTCGGCGTCGGCGAGCGCGGCCCGGATCTCCGCGTCGGACTCCACGATGGGCTCGATCTCGCCGACGAACGGGCTGGAGGTGAAGGGGTTCTCACTCACTTCCCCATCTTGGCATCCGAGCGGCGCTCCGCACCCGGCCGCTCGGTGGTGGTACAAGATCTCATGGCCATTGCAACGACGAACCCGGCGACCGGCAAGACCGAAAAGACGTTCGAGGCGTTGACCGACGCCGAGGTCGACCAGCGGATCGCCCGTGCCGCCGCGACTGCGGCCGAGTACCGCCACACCACCTTCGCCGAGCGGGCGCGGTGGATGGACGCGGCCGCGGACCGGCTCGAGGCGGCGGTCGACGAGATCGCGCCCGTGATGACGACGGAGATGGGCAAGACGATCGTCTCCGCGCGCGCGGAGGTGCTGAAGTGCGCCAAGGGTTGTCGCTTCTACGCCCGGCACGCGGCGGCGATGCTCGCCGAGGAACCGGCCGACCCGGCCGCGGTGGGCGCGACCCGCGCCTACGTGCGCTACGAGCCGCTCGGCCCGGTGCTCGCGGTCATGCCCTGGAATTTCCCGCTCTGGCAAGTTATCCGCTTCGCCGCGCCCGCGCTGATGGCCGGCAACGTCGGTTTGCTGAAGCACGCGTCGAACGTGCCCCAGACCGCGCTGATCATCGAAGACACGTTCCGCCGCGCCGGCTTTCCGGAGGGCGCGTTCCAGACGCTGCTGGTCGGCGCGGCGTCGGTGGAGCGCATCCTGCGCGACCCGCGGGTGCGCGCCGCGACGCTCACGGGCAGCACGCCCGCCGGCCGCTCGATCGGGCGGATCGCGGGAGAGGAGCTCAAGCCGGTGGTGCTCGAGCTGGGCGGCAGCGATCCGTTCGTGGTGATGCCGTCGGCCGACCTCGAGAAGGCCGCGCAGGTCGCGGTCACGGCGCGCGTGCAGAACAATGGGCAGAGCTGCATCGCGGCGAAGCGTTTCATCGTGCACGACGCCGTCTTCGACGAGTTCGAGAAGCTGTTCGTCGGACGCATGCAGGCGCTCGTGGTCGGCGACCCCATGGACGACAAGACCGACATCGGACCGCTCGCGAACGAACAGGGTCTCGACGACGTCGAGGCGTATATCGCCGACGCGGTCGGGCGGGGAGCGCGTGTGTTGTGCGGTGGCGCGCGCCTCGACCGGCCGGGCTGGTTCTATCCGGCCACCGTCGTCACCGACGTGACGGCGGACATGCGCATGTATCACGAGGAGCTCTTCGGGCCGGTGGCCCAGCTGTTCCGAGTGCACGACGCCGCCGAGGCGATCGCACTCGCCAACGCGACGGTGTTCGGGCTCGGCTCCAACATCTGGACCCGCGATGCCGGCGAACAGGCACAATTCGTCGCCGAGCTCGATGCGGGAGCAGTCTTCGTCAACGGCATGACCACGTCGTTTCCCGAGCTGCCCTTCGGAGGTGTGCGGGAGTCGGGGTTCGGTCGCGAATTGTCGTCGCCGGGCATCCGGGCGTTCTGCAATGTCAAGACGGTCTGGGTCGGCTGATCGGGAATGAAATCGGCGCGCCCGGCGTCGAACCTTCAATACTCTGCGAACTGCTTTCGAAACTCTGACGGGGAAACGCGTGTGCGATCGGAAATGAAGGATCCCGAGGTTGCCCATCGCCGGCGCTGGCTGACGCTCGTCGTGCTGTGCGTCAGCCTGATGGTCATCGGGCTCGACAACACGATCCTCAACGTGGCCTTGCCGACGCTCGCCCATGCGAAGAACCTCGGGGGGCTCGGCGCTTCCGGAAGCTCGCTGCAGTGGATCGTCGACGCCTACACGCTCGTGTTCGCGGGACTGCTGCTCACGATGGGCAGCCTGGGTGACCGTTTCGGTCGGTACAAGTTCTTGACCTTCGGCCTGGTCGTGTTCGGTACGGGGTCGGTGCTGTCGGCGTTCGCACCGTCGGCCGGCGTGCTCATCGCGACCCGTTCCATGATGGGCATCGGCGGCGCGTGCATCATGCCGGGAACGTTGTCGATCCTGTCGAACGTGTTCCCCTCGCCGGGGGAACGGGCGCGCGCGATCGGGATCTGGGCCGGCGTCTCCGCGCTCGGAGTCGGAATCGGACCGGTGGCCGGCGGCGCGCTGCTCACGCATTTCTGGTGGGGATCGGTCTTCCTCGTCAATGTTCCGATCGTCGTGACCGCGCTCGTCCTCGGCTACTTCTTCGTGCCCGACTCGAGTGACAAGACCACACCGCGCCTCGACCCGATAGGAGCCGGGCTCTCGATCGTCAGCCTCGGTGCGATCCTCTGGTCGATCATCGAGGCGCCGGCGCACGGGTGGACGTCGCCCGAGATCCTCACCGGCTTCGCCATCGGTGTGGTGTTCGTCGCGGCTTTCCTGACGTGGGAGCTGAAGTCGTCGAGCCCGATGCTCGACCTGCACTTCTTCCAGAATCCGCGCTTCTCTGCGGCCAGTTCCGCGATCATGTTGGTGTTCCTCGCCCTCTTCGGCACGATCTTCTTGCTGACGCAGTACCTCCAATCCGTGCTCGGGTACTCGACGTTGAAGGCGGGCGCGATCCTGATCCCGCAATCGGCGGCACTGATGGTCTTCGCGTTTCTCAGCCCGCGGTGGGTCGTGCGATTCGGCAACAAGGTGGTCGTCGCGTTCGGACTGACGCTGGTCGCGATCTCCCTGGTCGGCTTCCTCACGTTCGACGTCGGTTCGAGCGCGCTCGACGTCATCATCGTGACCGTGATCATGGGTGTCGGGATGGGCAACGTCATGTCGCCCGCGACCGAGTCCATCATGGGCTCACTCCCGCGCGAGAAGGCCGGAGTCGGCTCGGCGATGAACGACACCACTCGCCAGGTCGGCGGTGCGGTCGGGGTGGCCGTACTCGGTTCGATCCTGTCGTCGCGCTACGGACCGGATCTCGCATCACGCTTGGCGGGCAAGGTGCCCGCACCGTTCGTGGCCGCGGCGCGCGATTCGGTAGGGCGCGCCGTGGGTGAGGTGGCGAAGGCGCCGACCGCGACCACATTCCGAGACCAGATCGTCGCGGCCGCGCACCAGAGCTTCATCGGTGGCCTACATCTCGCGTCGCTCGTTGCCGCGGGGATCGTGTTGATCGCGGTCGCGGGTGTCGTCATCTGGCTCCCCGCGCGCGCCACCGACGCCGCGGGAATTGCGCGAGCCAACGCCGGCGATCCCGGGTCGGCGCGCGAGCCCGTCGACGACGCGGCCGCGTCGGCCGCTGATCTCGCCGTCGCGCTCGAGCGCGACTGAGCGCGTGACGATGTCAGAGTCGGGCGCGATGACAGGGGAAGAGCGAGCGGCTTTCCTCGCGGCCGTGCGCGTGGGGGTGTTGTCGGTCGACGCGCCCGGACGCGGACCGCACGCGCTGCTCCGCGCCGCGGGCCGGGCATCGCTCACCGTGCAGACCGAAGCCGCGCCGTACCAGTACGTGAGCGTCGAGGGTCCGGTCGTTTCCGATCCGGCCATGCACGACGAGCTCGCGATGGCGTCGCGCTGTCTCGGGCCCGACCTCGGTGCGTGGTACGTCGGGGAAACCCGCGGACCGACGATTCGCTGACGGTCCGGCTCCGGCCGGAGCACTGGCGAACGTTCGATTTCGCCAAACTCTTCTGACGCGGCTGCGCGTCAGCTGCCGGCGCTGCGGGTCATTACGCATGACCGGTCGGCGGAACCCTGCTTGAATGCGCGCCGTGCGTATCCTCGGTCGCCGTTCGGCGGCAATCAGCGCGTGTGTCGTCTTGGCCGTCGGCTTCGCCGGCTTGCAGCGGGCCGGCGCGGTGAGTCCGATCAACCCGGACAATCGTCCGACGCCTTTGCCGGGCACGGTCAACGGGGTGGTGCCCACATCGAGACTGGTGAACGTCGCGCCGAACTGCATGGCCGCGCGCGAAGCCGGCCCGAGCCTGGCGCGCATCTTCGCGACGGCGCGCGAGCTGAACGACGCGCTCGGCGCCGACCAGTGCTATCGCCCGCTCTCCGATGAGGTGAAGTTCGCCAACCAGGCCAACCAGCCCGGGAACAATCCCGCGTGCGTCGCGACCGTGGGAACGTCGGCCAACGGCACGCCGGTCGGGCACTCGTATCACGGATGGGGGAAGGCCGCGGACCTCACCGACGCGGGCCGGTCGCTGACGTTCGCGAGCCCCGGCTACGCGATCATGAAGCGCGTCGCGGGTGGTCTCGGTTGGAACCATCCCGCGTTCGCCGAACCGGGCGGGAGCTCATGCCCCGAGCCGTGGCATTGGGAATGGGTCGGTGACGGCGGCAACCTCGGCGCGTCGACCGTGCGCGGCGACGCGATCGCGCTGTTGCCGAGTGCCGACGACGCGGGCTACGCGACCGTCGACGGTCTGGGCGGGATCGAGCCGCACGGCGACTTCGTCAACCGCGGGTCGGCGGCGTCGATCCCGATCGCGTGGGTCATGGTCGGCGCGGCGGGAACGCGCGACCGCGCGGGCTACTGGATGGTCGGCGCCGACGGGGGAGTGTTCAGCTACGGCGACGCGCACTTCTACGGTTCGACCGGGGGGATCCCGCTCGTGCAAGCGGTCAACGCGATCGTGCCGACGAGGTCGGGGAAAGGCTACTGGCTCCTGGCGTGGGACGGCGGCGTGTTCAGCTTCGGTGATGCCCGATTCTTCGGGTCGACCGGCGCCGTCCATCTGAACTCGCCCGTCGACGGCATGGCGGCCGCTCCCGACGGCAACGGGTACTGGTTGGTCGCGAGTGACGGGGGCGTGTTCAGTTTCGGCACGGCGCGCTTCTTCGGCTCTACCGGCAACATCCATCTGAACTCTCCCATCGTGGGGATCGCGCCGACGCCGACGGGAAACGGCTATTGGATGGTTGCTGCCGACGGTGGCGTCTTCACCTTCGGCGACGCCAAGTTCGCCGGTTCGCTCGGAGCGTTCCACGTGTCGTCGCCGGCCGTCGGCATCGTCCCGACCCGGACCGGCAATGGCTACTGGTTGGAGCTGGCCGACCGGGAAGTGTTCGGGTTCGGCGACGCGCACGCGTAGGTACGCCCCGGCCGCGGGCGTCGACGTGGCGCTCGCGCCGGCGTCAGCGAATCCACGCCGTCACGTCGTCGAGCGAGGGCAACACTGCCGAGCAAGCCGCTTCACTGATCGCGGGCGCTCCGGACGGGTTCTTGCCGTCGATGAGCACGGTCGGCGATCCGGAGAACCCGGCCGGCATCGGCTGCGACAGGTCCACGACCCGCGACTCGATCGTCACATCGTGCCGTCCGGCCGTCGCCTCCCGCAGTAGGTCGAGCATGCGTTCGACGTTCGGACAGTCGGGGACCGACAACACGACGATGTTCACCGCCCGCCACGGTAGCGGCATCTTGGCTCGCGGCGGCCCGGAGGTCGCGTCCGTGACACGGCGTGACGGCTGCGGTTGCTAGTGGACCGTCCGCCAGATGGCGAACGCGATCGGCCCCAAGACGACGAGCGCGGTGGCGGACGCATACAGGACCCAGAGCCCGTATGCGATTGCGCCGTCCGCGTCCCTTGGACCACGGCGCTTGACTTGGCGCCAGAAGAAGCCGTTGCGTTCGAGGCTTCCCGCGGGGGTGTACGCATCATTTGCGAACTGACCGAAGACGCGCTGCGCGTCGCCGGGCGGGAGCGTCGGGCGCACGGCCATCTCCTTGCGCCGATGTCTGCGGCGGATGCCTCGAGCTCCCATGCCTGTTCATACTTGCACGTCGTCGATTCTCCGCGGCGAGCACGGATCGATCGGCAGAACGCCGCGTCGCCCCGGCCGTGCGCGAGGTCGGAACGGCCAAACGCCGTCGATCGCGCTAGTTGGCAAACGCGCGCACGACGGGGAGCCGGCGGGGACCGTGCTCGAAGAACGTCGGAACCTGTTCGAACACGAAGCCGGGCTCGAGTTGCAGGTCGCCCTCGGCGAAATGGTCGAGGACCGCGCCGACACCGATGCGGGCGACGGCGCGCGCGAGTGTCGCGCCCGGGCAGACGTGGGTGCCGTAGCCGAAGGTCAGGTGCTGGTCGGCGTTGGCGCGATCGAGTCGGAACTCGTCGGCGTCGGCGAAGACGCGCTCGTCACGATTCGCCGAGGCCGCGCCGACGGCGATCCGTTCGCCGGTCTTGATCGGGCAACCGCCGATCTCGGTGTCACGCACGCACCCACGGGCCAAGAACAACATCGGTGGCGAGAGCCGCAGGCTCTCCTCGATCGCGGTCGAGAGCAGACTGCGGTCGGCGCGCACTGCCGCGGCGATGTCGGGCCGGTCGAGGATCTGGAACAAGAGATTGCCCAAGAGCTGGCTCGTGGTGGTCAGGCCGCCGGTGATGAGGTTGCGCACGAGAGCGCGCAGTTGCTCGGGTGGCAGTGGTTCGTCGTCGACCTGCAGGCGGATCAGGCGGGCGAGCACGTCGTCGGGATCATTGCCCGCGGCGAGCTGCGCGGAACGCTGCGCGATGCGTTCGTCGATGTAGCCGGCGAAGTCGGGGAACGCGGCTGCGAATCCCACACCGCGTTCGGTTCTGTTGAGCGCGGGGAACGTGCTCTCCATCAACTCCTTGGCCCAGCGTGCAACCTGGTCGGAATCGCCGGGATCGAAGCCGAGGAGATGCATCGTCACGCGGTTCGGCAGCACAGTGGTGTACGAGGCGACGAGATCGAACCGATCGGGCGCGAGGCCGTCGAGCAGGGCGGTCGCGGTCGACGCGATGAACGGTTCCGCGGCGTGTACGACCTTCGGGGTCATCGCGGTGACCATGACCCGGCGAACCGCGGTGTGGCGGGGCGGGTCGAGCTCGCCGAGGAGACGGTCGACGAGCGGTACCTCCACGCCGGGCGCCTTCATTCCCGACGCGTTGGAGAAGGTCTCGGTGTCGCGCAGGACGCCCCGCGCCTCGGCGTAGCGCGTGACATACCGCAATCCTGCGCCCACCGTGGCCAGCGGCCCCGCGTCGCGTAGCCTTCGGAGCTCTTCCCAGGCGTCTCGCGAACGGTCGGGATCGAAGGGGTCGAACACGGCGGCATGCTACCGATCGGGCGGTATGAGGCAGGCGGGACGGGTACGGTCGCGGGCGGCGCGGGCGAGGCCCGGCGGCGAGTCGTCCCCGCGCGACACCCGACCGACTCATGTGCTGCGGATCGGATGTCGATGACGACCGGATGTACGGCGACGCCACCGTGGGCCCGACCGTGACGCAGCCGAGGCGCGATCGGCTGCGGTCGTTCGGTATTGCCGCACTCGCCGCGCTGTTGTGTGCCGTCGCGGGTTCGGCGTTCGTGAGCGCGCGGTCGACCCAGTCGTGGTTTCCCAAGGCGTGGGATCCTCGCGTCGCTCCTATTGCGGCCGAGGTCTCCCGGTTGCGCGGGCTCGCGTTCGTACATCCCGTCGCGATCGAATACCTCGCGCCCAACGACTTCCAGAAGCAACTCGGCACCGGAAGCGACCTCAGCGCGACCGACCGGGCCGAGGTCATACGCGAAACGGCGGTGCTTCGCGCGCTCGGACTCCTCGGAGGCAAGGTCGACCTCCTGAAGGCGGAGAGCACGTCGCAGGCGTCCGGAACCCTCGCGTTCTACGACCCGGCGCGTGAGGAGATCATCGTCCGGGGTGCGACACTCGATGTCGCGCACCGCGTGACCGTCGCGCACGAGTTGACGCATGTGCTGCAGGACCAGCACTTCAACCTTCCGAAGCTGCAAAAGGCGGCCGCGTCGTCGGACACCGGCGACTCCGGTGCGTTGAAGGGACTCGTCGAGGGCGACGCGGTCCGCATCCAGAACGACTACCTGAAGCAGCTCTCGGCCGCGGACAAGAAGGAGTACCAACGCGAAAACGATGCCGAGGGCGCGCGCATCGGCAAGGAGACGGCTTCGGTGCCCGACATCGTCGATCTCCTGTCGGCCGCCCCTTACGAGTTCGGACCGGCGACGATTCAGGTGTTGTTCGGGGCGGGCGGGAACTCCGCCGTGAACAACGCGCTCACCGGTCCCACGCTGTCGACCGAGGTGTTCACCGAACCCGGCGACGTCACCCCGCCGGTATTCGTCGCCGATCCGTTGCCCTCGCCCGACGGCGTGAAGGTCGGCGCGGCGGAGTCGTTCGGTCCGTTCGAGTTGTTCTTGACCCTCGCGATGCGGATCGACCCCGGCGAGGCTCTCGCGGCAGCCGACTTCGTGGCGGGCGGACGGGCCCTGACGTTCCGCAGCCAGGGTGAGACGTGTTACCGCGTGGTGCTCGCCCCCACCGATGAGCCGAGCCGCACCCCCCTCCTTCGGGCCGTCTCGGCCTGGGCCAAAGGACGCGCCCGCACCGCGGTGGACTCGGTGGGCGACCGAGTGGGATTCACCGCGTGCGACCCGGGTCAGTCGGCGCCCGCGCCGTCGTCGCAACGGTTCCACGATGCGACCCAGCTCTTGAGCTTCCGGTCGGAAGTTGCCGTCGGCGGCGCCGAGAACAACGCGTCGGGCGACCTCGCCCGCTGCGTCGGCCGCGTGTTCCTCGAACTTCCCGGAGCTGAACGATTCGTGTTGTCGCTCGGGAACGACGCGTTGACGCCCGCGCAGCAGGCGGACCTGCAGGGGTTCGCGCTGCAGAGCGCGTCCGAGTGCCGGCTCGATCCCCAGTCGGGCCTGCCGTAGCGGCTGCTCACCTCCCCTCACCGCTCGCGGGGCGTACGCGTTACGGTGACCGTCACATCGGGGAGGGAGAAGCGGATGGTCGACGATCAGGACCTCGTGGGGCTCGATCCCTACGAACTGATGGCAACCGAAGCCGCGCGGCTCGAGGCGTACCTGGGCGGCGCGAGCGCGAACGACTGGTCGGCCGCGACCCGCTGCGCGGGCTGGAGCCGGCGTGACCTCCTCGCGCACCTCGCGGCGAGCGAGGACTACAACCAGGCGTGCCTCGACGGAACGGTGCAGCAGTTCCTCGCCGACATCGGCGCCAAGGGAGCGGTCGACCTCGCGTCGGCCAACGAGATCGGCATCCGCGAGCTCGACGGCCAGCCGCCCGAGCAGATCCTCATGACCTGGCGCGAGCGCAACTCGCGCAATCGCGAAGCGTTCCGCGCTCGCGACGGCGGCGACGTCGACAGCAGCGTGGGCGCGTATCCCAGCCGGTGGCAGGCGTTTCACCTCGCGTTCGAGCTCGCGACCCACGCCGACGATCTCGGTGTTCCCGCTTCCCCGAGCGAAGCCGCGGCGCGGATCGAGTGGCAGGCCCGGTTCGCACGCTTCGCGATCAAGGAGTTGAAGCCCGACCTCGCGACCTCGGCGAGCCTTGGGCGGACGCACGTCAAGGGCGAGGGCATCGATATCGAGCTCTCGAACGAGGAATTCGTCCAGGCGGTCGCGGC
Source organism: uncultured Actinomycetes bacterium (assembly GCA_963812205.1). Lineage (GTDB taxonomy): Bacteria > Actinomycetota > Acidimicrobiia > IMCC26256 > PALSA-610 > PALSA-610. Next base: position 220,475 of record CAWEUJ010000005.1, on the reverse strand, counting down.
CCGGCTCCCCGCGGGAACCGGGATCGACGCCGACACCGCCGCGACACTGTCGGTGACGCCATGACCCTGCACGACACGACGTCCCTGCACGACACGGCGTCCCTGCACGACGCCCGGATCCTCGTGACGGGCGCGACCGGTCAGGTCGCGCTGCCCGTCGCCCTCGGTCTGGCCGCCGACAACGACGTGATCGCGGTGGCGCGTTTCAAGGACGCGGCATCGCGCCAACGGCTCGAAGCCGCGGGCGTGCAGTGCGTCGTAGTGGATCTCGCACAGGGATCGTTCGAGGGCGTCCCGAGCGACGTCGACTATGTCTGCAACTTCGCGGTCGTGAAGGCCAACAAATGGGAGGTCGATCTCGCGGGCAACGCGGAGGCGGCCGGATTGCTCATGGGGCACTGCCGTGACGCGCGGGCGTTCCTGCACTGTTCCTCGACGGGCGTCTACGAGGCCGCCGACGGCTCGCCGCAGCGCGAGACCGATCCCCTCGGCGACAACCATCGCGTGATGATGCCGACGTACAGCATCTCGAAGATCGCCGCCGAGGCCGTCGTGCGCACGACGTGCCGGTTGTTCGAGGTGCCGACCACGATCGCGCGCCTCAACGTGCCCTACGGCGACGGCGGGGGCTGGCCGGCGTTTCACCTCGCGCTGATGCTCGCCGGTCACGCCGTGCCGGTGCGCCCGGGCGGACCGAGCCGCTTCAACCCGATCCACGACGACGACATTCTCGCGACATTGCCCGGCATGCTCGCCGCGGCGTCGGTGCCCGCGACGATCGTGAACTGGGGCGGCGACGACGAGACGAGCATCGAGGAGTGGTGCGAGTACATGGGCGAGCTCGTCGGCGTCGAGCCCGTGTTCGACCGCACGCCGAACACGATCGGCGGCATCCCCACCGACAACACCAAGCGGCAGGCGCTCGTGGGGCCGACGGCGGTGGCCTGGAAGGACGGCTTCCGGCGGATGGTCGCGGCGCAGGTCGGGAAGGCCGCCAACTAGCGTCCCGGTCCGGAAGTGCCGCGGGCGCCGCAAGGGAGCGGGACGGTGGAGGAGCTGGATCTGGCGGGCGTCGATCGGGTGCTCGCGGTCGTGGCCCACCCCGACGACGTCGACTTCGGTTGGGCGGGTTCGGTCGCGGTCATGACCGACGCCGGGGTCGACGTCGTGTACTGCATCGTCACCGACGGCGATGCCGGTGGATCCGAGACCGGCATCCCGCGCGAGGAGATGGCGGCGCGGCGGCGTGACGAACAGCGTGCCGCCGCCGCGATCGTCGGCGTCAGCGATCTGCGCTTCCTCGGATACCCCGACGGCCGCGTCCAGCCGACGCTCGAACTGCGGCGGGACCTCACCCGCGTGATCCGCACCGTGCGGCCGGACCGCGTGATCACGCAGTCGCCCGACCGTAACTGGGACCGCATCTTTGTGAGCCACCCCGATCACCTCGCGACCGGAGAGGCCACGGTGTGTGCCGTGTATCCGGACGCACGCAATCGGTGGGCGCACCCCGACCTCGCCGAGGCCGGGCTCGAGCCGTGGACCGTCGACGCGCTCTGGATGGGGATCGGGCGCGATGCGGCGACGCATTACGTCGACATCACGGCCACGGTCGATCGCAAGATCGAGGCCCTGTTGTCGCACAAGAGCCAGCTCCCGGATCCGGTGGCGACGGAGACCATGGTGCGAAGCTGGACGAGCGCGAATGCACAAGCCGTCGGCCTGCCCGAAGGGCGCGCGGCCGAGTCGATGAGAGTGGTGAACACGCGATGACCCAGCACGAGATGACGAGATCCGAGGTCGCGCATCCGTTGGAGATGCTCACCGGTGACGAGGTGAAGCGAGCGGTCGCGGTGCTGCGCGAAAGCGGTCGCGTGCCCGAAGGCGCGCTCTTCGCGAGCGTCGTCCTGCACGAGCCCGCCAAGGATGCGCTGGCGCGATGGAAGCCCGGCGAGCGAGTCGAGCGGCGTGTGCGTGCCGTCATCGTGCCGGGCCCGGAGTGTGTCGTCGTCGAAGCGATCGTCGACGTCGGCGCGGGTGTGATCGAGGCGTGGGACGAGATCGCCGACATGCGACCGACGTTGCTGATGCACGAAGCGGCCCAGGCGATCGGCACGATCCGCGCCAATCCCGAGTACCTCGCCGCGCTGGCGCGTCGTGGGATCACCGCCGACATGGTCGAGCAGGTGCAGATCGACCCGTGGCCCGCGGGCGTCTTCGGCTACGACTGCGAGGACGGGCGCCGGATCTCGCGCTGCATCTCGTTCTTACGGGAGAGCCAGACCGACAACGGGTACGCGCGCCCGATCGAAGGCCTGGTCGTGCACTTCGACAACGGCCGCAACGCGGTGTTGGAGGTCAACGACCACGGCGTCACGCCCCTGCCGCCGAACCGCGCCAGCTACCTCGTCGCCGATCAGCCGCGGATGCGTACCGACCTGAAGCCGCTGCACATCACCCAACCCGACGGCCCGAGCTTCACCGTCGAGGGGAACCTCGTGCGGTGGCAGAAGTGGCAGTTCCGGGTCGCGTTCGACCCGTTCGAAGGCCTCGTGCTGCACCAGATCGGCTACAACGACGACGACGGGCGGTTGCGATCCATCCTCCACCGCGCGTCGATCAGTGAGATGGTGGTTCCCTACGGCGCACCCGATCCGTTGCACGGCTGGAAGAACGCGTTCGACGCGGGGGAGTGGGGCCTCGGGCGCATGACGCAGTCACTCACGCTCGGCTGCGACTGCCTCGGCGAGATCCACTACTTCGACGCCACGCTCGCGAGCGAGTCGGGCAAGCCCTGGGTAATCCGGAACGCGATCTGCATGCACGAAGAGGACTTCGGGATCCTCTGGAAGCACGTCGACATGTGGGGCGGGACCAACGAGGTGCGGCGAAGTCGCCGTCTCGTCGTCAGCTTCATTTCAACCGTCGGCAACTACGAATACGGCTTCTTCTGGTACTTCTACCTCGATGGCAACATCCAGCTCGAGGTCAAGCTCACCGGGATCGTGTCGCCCATGGCGATCGAGCCGGGAACCACGCCGCCGTTCGCGAACGTGATCGCCGAGGGCGTCGCCGCGCCGCACCATCAACACATGTTCAACGCCCGGCTCGACTTCGACGTCGACGGCGCGAACAACGAGATCTACGAAGTCGACGCCGAGCGCATGCCGCCCGGCCCCGACAACCCGTGGTTGAACGCCTTCCGGCCCAAGTTGACCCGCCTCGAGACCGAGCTCACCGCGCAGCGGGAGGTCGACGCGGGAAGTCGCGTACGTGGCGCATCGTGAACCCCGATGCACGCAACGGTCTCGGGCAGCCAACGGCGTACAAACTGGTGCCGACCATGTCGACGCCCACCCTGTTGGCCCACCCGGAGTCGTCGGTCGGACGGCGCGCGGCGTTCGCCCAGCACAACCTCTGGGTCACGCCGTACTCGCCCGACGAACGGCGCGCCGCGGGCGAGTACCCGAACCAGCACCCCGGCGGCGACGGCCTGCCGCGGTGGACCGCGGCGGATCGACCCGTCGCGAACACCGACCTCGTCGTCTGGTACTCGTTCGGCGTCACCCACTTCGTACGCCCCGAGGACTGGCCGGTCATGCCGGTCGAGTACACCGGGTTCATGCTGATGCCGTTCGGCTTCTTCGACCGCAACCCCGCGCTCGATGTCCCACCCACCGAAGGTGAGCACTGCCACTCGTGACGCGGATCCTCGTAACGAACGACGACGGCATCGAGTCGCCCGGCCTGCACCTGCTGGCCGCGGGGTTGGACGACGCCGGGTTCGAGGTGGTGGTGATCGCGCCCGATCGTGACCGCAGCGGCATCGGCGCCGCGATCGGCTTGGTGCACGCCGACCAGCACCTCGACGTGGAGAAGGTGGAGATGCCCGGCTGCCCGGGCGTTCCCGCCTACGCCATCGACGGCCCGCCCGGCATGTGCGTGTGCGCGGGGCGCCTCGGTGCGTTCGGCGATCCGCCCGACATCGTCGTGTCGGGTGTCAACCCCGGCTGCAACACCGGGCGGGCGATCTTGCACTCGGGCACCGTCGGCGCCGCGCTCACGGCGCAGAGCTTCGGGTGTTCCGCGCTCGCGGTCAGTGTCGACGTCTCCGACGAGTGGCGCTTCGACACCGCGGTACGCGTCGCGCTCGACGTGCTCCCGATGCTGCTCGACGCGCCGCCGCGCAGCGTGCTCAATCTCAACGTTCCCGCGCTCGCGTACGACGAGGTGCTCGGTGTGCGGTGGGCGCGCCTCGCGGCGTTCGGGTCGGTGCGCGCCGCGATCGCGGAATCGACCGGCGGTGGCCTGCAGTTCGAGTTGCGGGCGACGGGTGTCGCCGCGCCCGCCGATTCCGATCAAGGCCTCGTCGACTCGGGCTTCGCCTCGTTGACGACGCTCGTCGGTGTCGCCGAGGCCTGGCCGTCCGAGCTCACGGGTGCGCCGGACATCGCCTCGAGTGTCGTGCCCGGCGCCAGCGTCGAGGCGGTGCACGTCGTCCCCGACGCGTCTGCGCCCCGGTCGCTCCACCGGCCCCTGCACGGGGGCCCCGTCCCGCCCGAGTAGCGACCCGCCCGCCGTTGGCACCGGTGCGGCTCGATGGGCGATGCTGGGGCCCATGGGCACATGGACACGCGAAGAGCTGCAGCGGGCGCACGACAACTACCTCGCGGTCGCGCAGGAGGCCGGGCGCACGAACGACTGGCGAGCCTGGGCGGACGCGTTCACCGAGGACGCGACCTACATCGAGCACCACTACGGCACGATGCAGGGGCGGGAGAACATCTACGAGTGGATCAGCGAGACCATGGCCGAGTGGCCGAACTCCGAGATGAAGGAGTTCCCGCACGACTGGTGTGTCTGCGACGAGGAGCGAGGCTGGTGGATCTGTCAGATCGAGAACCGCTTCCGCGACCCCGGTGACGGCGAGATCTATCAGGCGTACAACCTCACGGTGCTCAAGTACGCCGGCAACATGCAGTTCTCCTCCGAGGAGGACGCGTACAACCCGGCGAACTTCGCGCCGGTGGTGAAGGCGTGGATCGAGGCCGAGCGGCGGGCCGAGAAAGCCTGACGAAGCGGTCCGCGCGGCGGGGCGAGTCCACGATTTCGCGACGGAGAGTGGCCGTCCGGGCGCCTGGTACCATGGCAGACCGCGTGGTGCCCCGGATTCGTGGGTTTCCGACGCCGGAGTTTTCGATCATGGAGTGGTATGGCGTTCAAAGTCGGTGACCGGGTCGTGTACCCCCATCACGGGGCCGCCGTGATCGAACGCAAGGAGATGCGGGAGGCGTTCGGCGAGAAGACCGAATACCTCGTGCTCCGCGTGGCCAACGGCGACCTGACCCTCGCGGTCCCGTCGAACAAGGCCGAAGACGTGGGGATGCGGCCGCCGATCTCGGTCGAGGACATCGACGACCTCTTCCAGCTGCTTTCCAAGAAGGACGTGCGCGAGCCCACCAACTGGAGCCGGCGGTTCAAGAACCACCAGGAGAAGTTGAAGAGCGGCGACGTCTACCAGGTGGCCGAGGTCGTCCGGAACCTCGCACTACGCGAGGTCACCAAGGGCCTCTCCGCCGGCGAGAAGGCGATGCTCGTGCGGGCCCGCGGCATTCTCGTGTCGGAGTTGAGCTTCGCGTTGAACGTCTCCGAAGAAGAGGCGCTCGCCAAGCTCGAACAGCAACTCGCGTAGTTCGCGACGCCCGTCGCTCGCCTCAGCGCCGTCGCCCGCTTCAGCGGTCGAGGACCGTCACGCACTCGATGTGCGGCGTGTGCGCGAACAGGTCGACGAGCGTCACCGACGTCAGCGAGTAGTCGGCGCGCACGAGAAGGCCCACGTCGCGCGCGAAGCGCGGCCGCGTCGCAGGAGACGAGCACGACTCGTTCGGGATCGCACGCGAGCACGGCGCGCGCGCCATCCTTGCCCAGGCCGGCGCGACTCGGATCGGCGATCACGACGTCGACCTTGTTGCCCTTCCACTTGCCCACGTCGGAGCGCACGATGCGGGCGTCGCGGCCTTTCAGGTTGTGTTTCGCGTCGGCCACCGCGGAGCGACCGCGCTCGACCGCGACCACCCGTCGCGGGTTGTCGGCCGTCACCGCGAAGAGGCCGACCCCGCAATAGAGGTCGGCCAGGATCCGGTCGGGCCCGGTCGCTTCGCGCACGAGCCGGGCGAGTGCCGCCGCTCCGTCGGTCCGGCTCTGGAAGAACGAGTTGATCGACACGCGCATCGTGTGACCGTCGACGACCTCGTGAACGTGCGCGGTCTTGCCCCGCATGACGTCGGGGGGCAGATCGAGGATCGTGTCGGCGGGATCGGCGAGCGCGGCGCGTTCACCCGTCGCGACGCCGACACGCAATGTCACTTCGTTCGCCCGTCCGAACTTGCCGTCGCGGAGGAGCTCGTCGATCGCCGGATGGGCGACGAGGCACGAGTCGATCAGGATCGGGTCGTGCGACTGGTGACGCCGGAACGCGGGCTTGCCGTCGACCACGAGCGCGCGCACCGTCGTGCGGAAGCCCTCGGTGGGGAGCAGCACCGGTTCGGCGAGCGGCGGTTCCGGGATGTGCGCGATCCGATTGAGTGCGTCACGGATGATGTCGAGCTTGAGCTGCGGTTGCGTCGCGGTTGCGACGTGTTGCCAGCCGCAGCCCCCGCAACCCTCGCGGGCGTGCACGCACGGCGGGATCACGCGGTCGGGTGAGGCTTCGAGCACCTCGACGACGCGGCCGCGTAGGTGGTCGGCCCGGTCGGCCGTCACTTCGATGCGCACGCGCTCGTTCGGGAGGGCGCCGTCGACCAGCGCCACCCGCCCGTCGTCGACGCGGCCGAGCGCATCGCCGCCGGCAACCATCCGAGTCACCGTCAGCTCCACTCGGGAAGTCTTGCGCGAACTCTGCGAGACTCGCGCATCGTGCAGGCGCTGCGAGTCCACGAACTGGGCGAACCCGAGCGGGTCATGGTGCTCGAGGACAGTCCCGAGCCCGAGGTCCGGCCCGGCGACGTGCGCATTCGGGTGCACGCCGCCTCGTTGAATTTCCCCGATGTGCTGCTGTGCCGGGGCGAATATCAGGTGAAGCCGCCGCTCCCGTTCACGCCCGGCGCCGAGGTGGCCGGCATCGTGGAGGAGTTGGGCGCCGGCGTCGACGGTCTGCGGGTGGGTGAGCGCGTGCTGGCCGTCCCGAACTTCGGGCCGGGCGGCTTCGCGGAGTCGACGACCGCGTCGGCTGCGGGCGGGGTGTTCCCCATCCCCGAATCGATGCCGTTCGCCTCGGCCGCGGCGCTGCACGTCGTGTACCAGACCGGGCACCTCGGCTTGCACCGACGCGCGAAGTTGCAGCCCGGGGAGACGCTGCTCGTGCACGCGGGCGCCGGGGGAGTGGGCAGTGCCGCGATCCAGCTCGGCCTTGCCGCGGGGCGCGCGTTGTCGCGACCGCGGGCGGACCGGAGAAGGTCGAGGTGTGCCGGAAGCTGGGCGCGCACCTCGCGCTCGACTATCGCGAGCATGACTTCGTCGACGCGGTGAAGGAGTTCACCGACGGGCGCGGCGCGGATGTGATCTACGACCCGGTCGGCGGCGACACCTACGACCGGTCGACGAAGTGCATTGCCTTCGAGGGTCGCATCCTGATCATCGGGTTCACCGGCGGCCGATTCGCGCAGGCGCGCACCAACCACATCCTCATCAAGAACTATTCGGTCGTCGGTGTGCACTGGGCGCTCTACAACATGGTGAATCCGCAGCTCGTGCGCGCGACGCACGACGACTTGGTGAAGTTGTTCGACGCCGGCAAGATCGACCCGCTGATCTCGGAGCGCGTGACCCTCGCCGAGGTGCCGGCCGCCCTGGCCCGCCTCGGATCACGCGCCACCTACGGCAAGATCGTCTGCGAGCTGTGACCGACCGCCTCGTCGCCCGCCTACGTTGATCGGTTCGTTCGAAGCCTCGCTCGCACGACCGCGCAATATCTTGCGCTAGCGCGGGTGCTAGCGCGGGTCGCGGCGCTAGCGCGGGTGCTAGCGCGGGTGCTAGCGCGGGTGCTAGCGCGGGTGCTAGCGCGGGTGCTAGCAGCTGTAGTTCCCGGGCGGTCGTTCAGGCTGGCGCGGGTAGGCGGGTTGCGGGGGCTTGGTGACCGAGGGATCAGTGTGGTCGCCGGTGATCGTAGAAGTGCAGCCACGGTTCGAGCGCCCGAGCGCGATGCTCGCTTGTTCGGTAGACGACGAAGTACGCCCACGTGCGTAGCGGCGTTTGGATGAACCGCTCTGCTGTTCCGTTCGTGCGCATCCGGTGGGGCCGCGTGAACAGGTGCGTGATCTCGAGCCGTGTGATCGTGCGGGCGAGGAGCTTGGAGGGTAACCGGGACCGTTGTCGGTCGGCGGGCTCGTTCGCAGCGCGTTACGCGGTGAGTCGTTCCCGGAAGAACGTGAGCACCCGATCGAGCGCATCCTTGGTGGGGTTGCCGGGCTCGTCGACGAGGTGTTCGGTAACCACCGAGTGGGCCGCTCTCGGGAAGTTGTACGGGTTACGGCCCTTGCGGTTCTCGATCTCGATCGCGATGAGGCGGTCGCCGAACAGCTCGCTCAGATGTTGAAAGCGTTCCGCGGGAACGGCCGGGTCGCCGGTGAAGCGCATGGCCAAGACGCACAGGTCTTCGCGGGCGGCGACGGTCGCCAGATCGGCATCCGAGAGACCGAGTGCGCGCTTGCGCGCCTTGCCGGCGGCGAAGGGCAATGACGGCTGGCTGAGCACGGGTGCGAGCATGTCGTCGTCGACGGCCATCGCCAGTGCGAAGCCCCCGGTGAAACACATGCCGATCGCGCCGACGCCCGGCCCCCCGCACTGTTCGTGCAGATCGCGCGCCAATGCGCGCAACCAGTCGATGACGGGCGACGTGCGATTGAGCGCCCACGTCGTGAACTCTCGCGACACACAGCCTTGCGATATCGACTTCATGACGTAGGGAACCGAGATCTCCCGGCCCGGGGTGCCGAACAAGCTCGGCATTGCAACGGTGAACCCCGCGTCGACGACCCTCTGCGCGAACGCAACGACGTTCGGCGTGATGCCCGGAATCTCGCTCATCACGACCACGCCCGGGCCCGAGCCGGCGCGGTACACCACCCGCTCCTCGCCGTTGTGGGAGAAGGTGGTCTCGGTGAACCCCGCGAGCGCGTCGGCCATGGCGGGAGGTTAGAACCGGGCCAGCTCGTCGCGCAGCTGGCCGAGACCCATGCTGCCGAGGTCGAGCGCGTAGGTGTGGAACTCCTTCAGATCGAAGCTCGCGCCCTTGCGGCGTTTCGCATCGGCGCGGCATTCGAGCCACACCCGCTCGCCGACCTTGTAGCTGATGGCCTGGCCCGGCCAACCGAGGTAGCGGTCGACCTCGCTGCGCATGAACACTTCGGGAAAGCGGCTGCGCCCGACCACGAAGGGCAACGCGAGCTCGGGTGTCCACTTCTCGCCCGCGTGCGGCTCGCCTTCGATGATCGTGAGCTCGAGGTGCATCCCGATATCGACGACGACGCGCACTGCGCGCATCGCCTGCGCCGCGAGCATCCCCATCTCGAACGCCGGGTCTTCGAGGTACCCGAGCTCGCCCATCAGGCGTTCGGCGTACAGTGCCCAGCCTTCGCCGTGGCCGGAGACGAAGCCGAAGAGGCGCTGGAACCGCGACAACTTCTCGGCGAGATATACGACCTGCGCCACCTGCAGGTGATGGCCCGGGACACCCTCGTGGTAGCAGGTGCTCACCTCCTTCCACAGGGGAAAGCGGGTCTCACCCATGGTGGGGTACCACGTTCGGCCCGGTCGGGAGAAGTCCTCGGTCGGGCCCGTGTAGTACATCGCGGCCGCGCCACCGGGAGGAGCGATCATCGCCTCGCAGCGCCGCAAAGGCTCGGCGATGTCGAAGTGGGTCCCGCCGAGATCGGCGATCGTCCGGTCGATCAGGTCCTGGTTCCAGCGGCGGAAGGCTTCGACGCCTTCGATCGCGCGATTCGGGTCGGCGTCGAGATGCTCGATCACCTCGTCGATGGACGCGCCGGGAAGGATGCGTTCGCCCACGCGCCGCATCGTGTCCTCGATGCGATGCAACTCCTCCCAGCCCCAGGCGTAGGTCTCCTCGAGGTCGAGGTCGATGCCGTTGAAGTCGCGGGCGAACAGCGCGTAGCGGTCGCGACCGACCGGGTTGCGCGGGTCGGCCGCAGGCGCGTACTCGTCGCGGAGGTACGCGGCGAGACGCGCGTACGCCGATGTCGCGAGCTCGGCCGCCGCGGCGAGCGCGCCGTCGGTCGGGCGCCTCGCCGCGAGCGCGCGGAAGAACGGCTCGGAATCACTTTCGCCGCCCCACGTCGCGGCCTGTTCCGCGCAGGCGAGCGCTTGGCGTCGAGCGGCGACGAGGCCCTGTTCGACCCCGGCGCGCAGGGCATCTTCGATGCCGGCCAGCGAGTCGGGGACGCGCGTCATGCGTTCGGTCGCCACCGCCCAGTCGTCGTCGGTCTCGAGGCGCATCAGGTCGAAGCATTGGCGGGCCGATTGGATCGGGCTCCCGATGATGCGGATGTCACGCAGGCGCTCACCGGCGTCGTACTGCTCGACATCGAGCGCGCAGCGCTCCGTCATCACGCTGGCCGCGAGCCGATCGTCGTCGGTTTCCTTCGGCGCCGCGGCCAGCGCCGCGAGGGTTTCGCGCACGAGGTCGATCCGGCGGGCCGAGCCGGCGGGCGAGTAGTCGGTCATCTCGTGGTCGTGGCCGGGAATCCCCGCGTAGGTCGCGCTGCACGGATCGAGCGCGCCGAGCTGGTCGCAGTAGCGATCGGCGATGTCGAAGACTTCCGACACGTTTCCTCCTCCGGGTGGCCGGTACGGTGAGGAGTATGGCTCACCAGTTCATCCTGACGATGCGTGATCTGCGCCGGGTACACCCGCCGGACAAGGAGGTCCTGCGCGGCGTCAACATCTCGATGTACCCCGGGGCGAAGATCGGCGTCTTGGGGTTGAACGGCGCGGGAAAGTCGACCCTGCTGCGCATCATCGCGGGAGAAGACGACGGCTACCAGGGTGAATGCCGGGTCACGCCGGGCTTCTCCGTGGGCTTTTTGCCCCAAGAGCCCCGGCTCGATCCCGACAAGGACGTGTTGGGCAACGTCATCGAAGGTGTGGCGAGCACCAAGAACCTCCTCGACCGTTTCGAGGAGGTGTGCAACGCGATGGGCGAGCCCGACGCCGACTTCGACAAGCTCCTCGCCGAGCAGTCCGATCTGCAGGACAAGATCGACCACGTCAACGGTTGGGACCTCGACCGTCAACTCGAGATCGCGATGGACGCGTTGCGACTTCCGCCCGCCGACGCCGACGTGACGAAGTTGAGTGGAGGCGAACGGCGCCGGGTCGCGCTGTGTCGGCTCCTGCTCGGCAAGCCCGATCTGCTCCTGCTCGACGAGCCGACGAACCACCTCGACGCGGAGTCGGTCGCCTGGCTCGAACGGCACTTGCAGGACTACCACGGCACCGTTGTCGCGGTCACGCACGACCGGTACTTCCTCGACAACGTCGCGGGCTGGATCCTCGAGCTCGATCGTGGCGCGGGTATCCCGTGGGAGGGCAACTACACGAGCTGGCTCGAGCAGAAGGAACAGCGGCTCGCGCAGGAGGAGAAGGTCGACGAGACGCGCCGGCGCACGTTGCAGCGCGAGCTCGAATGGGTCCGTCTCGCGCCCCGCGCCCGACAGGCCAAGGGCAAGGCGCGCATCACGGCGTACGACAAGCTGGTCGCCGAGGCAGAGTCGGCGGAGAAGCGCCAGGAGAAGGTCCAGATCACCATCCCGCCCGGGCCGCGCCTCGGCGATCTCGTGATCGAGGCCGAACACCTCGCCAAGGGCTACGGCGACCGGCTCCTCATCGACGACTTCTCGTTCTCGTTGCCGCCGGGCGGCATCGTCGGCGTCATCGGCGCGAACGGCGCGGGCAAGACCACGCTCTTCCGCATGCTCGTCGGCCAGGAGGAGCCCGACAGCGGTTCGCTCAAGGTGGGTCCGACGGTCGAGATGGCCTACGTCGACCAGTCGCGCGAAGCGCTCGATCCCGACAAGACCGTGTACGAGGAGATCACCGGTGGTGTCGACCTCGTGAAGGTCGGCGACCGGGAGGTGCACGGACGCGCGTACGTCGCGGGCCTCAACTTCAAGGGCTCCGACCAGCAAAAGCGCGTCGGTGATCTCTCCGGTGGCGAACGCAACCGGCTGCACCTGGCGAAGGCGTTGCTCATGGGCGGCAACGTCTTGTTGCTGGACGAACCCACCAACGACCTCGACGTCGACACGTTGCGCGCGCTCGAAGAGGCGTTGCTCGAGTTCCCGGGCTGCGCGGTCGTGATCTCCCACGACCGTTGGTTCCTCGACCGCATCGCCACCCACGTGCTCGCCTTCGAGGGTGACAGCCAGCTGACGTGGTTCGAGGGCAACTTCACCGACTACGAGAAGGACCGCCACCAGCGCCTGGGTGGCGACGCCGACCAGCCGCACCGCCTGAAGTACAAGCCGCTGACCCACTGATTCTTTTGCCTAGTGTCCGGGTGTGGATCCGGACGGTGTGCTGCGGGTCTCGCGGTCGTGCACGATCTCGGGTGACGAGCTCGAATGGCGGTTCACGGCTTCGGGCGGCCCCGGCGGTCAGCACGCGAACACGTCCAACACCAAGGTCGAGCTCCGTTTCGATGTGGCGTCGTCGCCGTCGCTCGGACCCCGCCAGCGGGCGCGGCTCCTGGAGAAGCTCGGTCCGGTCGTGCGCGTGACCGCGTCGGAACGCCGCTCGCAACACCAAAACCGCGAGCTGGCGCTCGAGCGCCTGCAATCACGGCTCGCGTCCGCGCTGCACATCGATCCCAAGCGGTTCTCGACCAAGCCGTCGCGCGCCGCGAAGAAACGTCGCGTCGACGAGAAGCGCCACCACGGCGACATCAAGCGGGGCCGGCGCCGCCCGTCGGGCGAGGACTAGGCGCGTGCACGCGTTCACCGACACCGTGCTCGTCATCGTCGGGATCCTCGCGATCGCGCTTGGTGCTCGACGCGGCGGTCCGCACCTTCGTCGTGCCGCGCGGAACAGTGGTCTTGTTCACGGTCGTGGTATTCCGTGCCACGCGGCGCGTGTTCGCGCTGTTTGCATCGCCGCGCCGGGGGTACGAAGCCCGCGACCGCGTCATGGCCGTCTACGCGCCGATCGCGCTCCTGGCGCTCCCGCTGACTTCGATGCTCGTGGTCTTCGGGGCGTACACGTGCATCTTCGCCGGGCTGGAGCGCGACGGCTGGCGCAGCGCGGTGATGACGAGCGGATCGTCGCTGCTGACCCTCGGCTTCGAACGGCCCGGCGACCTTCCCAGCGCGTTCGCGGCGTTCAGTGAAGCGGCGATCGGCCTCGCCCTCCTCGCGTTGCTGATCGCGTACCTCCCGACCATCTACAACTCGTTCTCGCGGCGCGAGGTCGCGGTGACCGACCTGGCAATTCGAGCGGGCAGCCCGCCGACTCCGGACAGCATGCTCGTGCGCGCGCACCTCACCGGGTTCTTGTACGAGATGGACCGGTTCTGGGAATCGTGGATGACCTGGTTCACCGAGGTGCAGGAAACGCACACCTCCTACGGCTCGCTCGCGTTCTTCCGCTCGCCGAACCCCCACCGTTCGTGGGTGACCGCCGCGGGCGCGGTGCTCGACACCGCGTCGATACGGCTCGCGGTGCTCGACATCCCCTGGTCGCCCGAGCCCGCGTTGTGCATCCGATCCGGGTATCTCGCGCTCCGCGAGGTCGCGGGCTTCTTCGGCTTCGACTACGCCGACGATCCTGCGCCCAACGACCCCATCAGCGTCGCGCGAGACGAGTTCGACGAGGTCTACGCTCGGCTCGCCGGCGCCGGCGTACCCGTTCGGGGCGATCGGGAGCAGGCGTGGCGCGACTTCGCGGGGTGGCGCGTGAACTACGACGCGGTCCTCGTCACGCTCGCGGGGTACGTCATGGCGCCGTATGCGCCGTGGGTCTCCGATCGGTCCCCGGTCGTCCCGCTGCCGCACTACGGGTGGGGTAAGCGCCGGATCGCGATCACCCGCCGCGCCCAGCGCTGAGTCCCAGGGATCAGAGATCGTCGAACAGCCAGGTTTCCCGGTTGCCGGGCGCATCGCGCCGGATGAACCATTCCGCCCCGAAGGCCTCGGCGAACGCCTCGAGCGGCATCGACAAGAAGAAGGAGTCGGGCGGGATCTGGCTCGCGTGCGCGGCCATCGCCGCGCGCTTCTGCTCGAGGTAGTCGCCGACGTCGACGGTGGTGGTGATGATCGAGGCGGGCGAGCCGAAGTCGTCCATCTGGGCGGCGTCGGGTGCATCGAGCATCTCGTCGGCGCGTCGTTCGATGAGCGTCCGGATCCAGTCCCGGTTCATCGTTGATTCGTACACGCGTCGCGTGCCCGCAAGCTCCGCCGCGCGCACGCCGACGCGGTGCACCTGCACGTGATCCGGATGGCCGTAGCCGCCGTGGTCGTCGTACACCGTGAGCACGTCGGCCCGCTCGTCGCGCAGGATCTGCGCCAGGCGCGCCGCGGCCTCCTCGACATCCGCGCGGGCGAACGCGTCGGCGTCGTGGTTCGTGGGTTCGCCGTCCATGCCCGAGTCGCGGTAGCCGAGGTACTCCAGCCGGTCGACGCCGAGGATCTCGGCCGAGGCTGCGAGCTCGGCGACGCGGCGTTCGGTCAACGACTCGCCGGGCGCCAGCGCGTCGGGCGCGAATTCGCCCAGCTCGCCTCGCGTCGCCAGCACCAACACGACCCGATGTCCCTCCGCCTTCGCGCGCGCCATCGTGCCCGCGGTCGCGATCGACTCGTCGTCGGGATGCGCATGGAACATGACGAGCGTGTACGCCAACGAGGTCTCCCCGGCAGTGGAGGGTTCTTGTGGTCCGCCCTATATGACGTTAGCGTCAGCTTGGCCACGTGACGCGGAACGGAACCGGGGGACTCATGCGCGCTCGTACCGAGGTAGGTCGGCTCACCGTGATCGGGGTGGCGATGGTGCTCCTGGTGTCGGCGTGCGGGAACTCGAAATCGCAGTCGTCGGCGCCGACGACTCCGGCCAACACCGGTCCGGTCGCCACGACGGTGCCGGCCGCCGATCTCAACAAGTTCGTGCCCGGGCGGGGCGCCGGCGTCGACGACGCCAAGCGGGAGATCCGGGTCGCGGTCATCACGACCAAGACCAACCCGATCGGCGGGAAGTACTCGCAGTACGCCGACGGCCTGCAGGCGTACTTCGACATGGTCAACGCCCAGGGCGGCATCTACGGCCGCAAGCTCGTGATCGTCAAGAACCGTGACGACACGATCGGGCTCCAGAACGTCCAGCAGGTGCAGTCCAGCCTGTCGGACGACAACGCGTTCGCCACGTTCGTCGCGACGCTGCAGTTCACCGGCGCGGACCTGCTCGCCAAGGCGAACCAGCCCACGTTCATCTGGAACATCAACCCCGAGATGGCGACGCCGAAGGGCGGGCCGTCGCACGACAACATCTTCGGGTCGTTGGGCGCGCTCTGCTTCTCCTGCGGCGGGCACTACCTGCCGTGGTTGGCGATCCAAGAGGGATTCACCAAGGTCGGCATCCTCGCCTACAGCAAGGCCACCTCGGCGTCGTCGGGTCTTTGCGCCGACGGAACCCGAGCGAGCTACCAGCAGTACGCGCCCAACGTGAAGGTCGCCTTCTTCGACGACTCGTTACCCTTCTCGGCCGACATCACCGCCGATGTCACCCGGATGAAGGAAGCAGGCGTCCAGTTCGTCAACACATGCATGGACACGAACGAGGTCACGAAGCTGGCCCGGGAGATGAAGAAGCAAGGCCTCAACGCCGTGCAGCAGCTTCCGAACGCCTACGACCACGACGCCATGGCGGCGAGCGGAGGCGTGTTCGACGGCAGCTTCATCAACCCGCAGTACGTTCCGTGGGAGGCGAGCCCGCAGTCGCCGGCCACCAAGCAGTTCCTCGACTACACCTCCGCGCACAACGTCACCACGGTCGAGCTCAGCGAGGTCGGCTGGATCATGGGCGCGATGTTTCTCGACGGATTGAAGCTCGCGGGTCCGGAGTTCACGAAGCAGAAGGTCATCGACGCGCTCAACACGCAGACGGCGGAATCGCCCGGCGGCCTGATCGTGCCGATCGACTGGACCAAGGCGCACAACGACCCGACGAACGACCCCGCGGTTCGGGGCAAGTACGAATGCGACGCCGTCATGAAGATCGTCGACAACAAGTTCGTGCCGCAGTTCACGCAACCGGGTAAGCCCTGGATCTGCTTCGATCCGAACCCGAGTGCACCGATACCGAAGGAGCCGACGCACATGTCGTTCGCGCCCGGGGGTCAGGGTTGACCCGATCGCCGCAGGCCCTGAGCTAAGACCGCCGGTCGAATGGACAAACTGCTCGGCGCGCTCATCGACGGAGTCGCGTTCGGCTGCGTGTACGCGCTGCTCGCGGTCGGACTGACGCTGGCGTACAAGACGTCGGGCGTCTTCAACATCGCGTTCGGGGTACAGGCGTTCGCGTCGGGCGCGATCTACTACCAACTGCACGTGAACGAGAGCTGGGGAATCCTCCCGGCGTTCGTCGTCGCGGTGATCATCGTCGCGCCACTCATCGGTGTGGTCCTCGATCGCGGGCTGTTCCGGTATCTGCGTAGCGCGCCACCGATGGCGCGACTCATCACCGCGTTGGGCCTGCTGGTCGCCATCCCGCAGATCGTGCTGCTCTGGTTCAACGAGACCGACGCGGTGAACCCGACGGGCATCGTGCCCGGTGGCACCGTCGTGTACCACGTGTTCGGCGCCGCGCTCGACCGCGATCAACTCTCGATCGTCATCCTCGCAGCGTTGGTCGCGGTCGGCCTGAGCATGCTGTTCCGTTACACCGCTCTCGGTATCCGCATGCGGGCCGTGGTCGAGAGCCCGCGTATGGCCGAGCTCTCCGGCACCGACTCCGATCGGATCAGCACGGCTTCGTGGATGCTGTCCAGCCTGGTCGCCGGGCTCGCGGGTGTGCTCCTGCCCACGGTCACCCAGCAAGTCGGCGACATCTACTACACGACCTTGCTGACCGCCGCGATCGCGGCGGTGGTGCTCGGCTCGCTCACGAGCATCCCGCTCGCATTCGGCGGCGCCGTCGGCCTGGGTGTCGTGCAGGAGCTGCTGAACCGGTTCCTGCCGACGAACAGCGTGTTGGCGAGCAACCTCCGGCCGTCGTTGCCGTTCGTCGTCTTGTTCCTCGTGTTGATCCTCTCGCCCCGGCTGCGCAATCGCAAAGAGCTCACCGACCCGTTGGTGAGCGTCGACCCGCCGCCGCCCGCGCCGGCGTCCGGGCAGCGGAGCCGTGAGCTCACGATCGGCACCCGCGTCGCCGGTGTGCTCTTCTGCCTGGGCGTCGGCTACTACGTCTTCTTCCACGGCAATGCGAGTGTCGTGGGACAGGCGATCCAGATCGCGATCTACTCGATCATCTTCTGTTCGGTCGTCGTCATCACGGGCATCGCGGGTGAGGTGTCGTTCGCGCAGGCGACGTTCGCGGGAATCGGCGGCTTCGCATCGGCGCAACTCGCGACGAGCGCGGGTATGTCGGTGGTGCTCACGATCATTCTCGGTGGTGTGATCGCCGCGGTGGTGGGGGCGATGCTGGCCGTTCCCGCGCTGCGGTTGGGCGGAATCTTCCTCACGCTGGCGACGTACGCGTTCGCGCTGTTCTTCGACAACGTGATCGTCAGCCTGAGTTGGGTGAGTGGCGGTCTCTTCCCCGTGGTCGCGCCCCGGCCGCAAATGGGATCGATCGACTTCGCGAGCGACAAGTCGTATCTCGTGCTGTGCCTGGTGGTCCTGGTCATCGTCAGCGTGGTGGTGATCCAGGTCCGGAACGGCACGACGGGGCGCTATCTGTCGGCGGTCCGGGGGAGTGAGGTCGCGGCGGCGTCGGTCGGCATCAACCCCATGCGCGCGCGCATCGTCGCCTTCGCGCTTTCCGCAGGCATCGCCGGAGTCGGGGGCGCGCTGCTCGCGAGCTACGAGGGCCACGCCAACAAGATCGACTACAGCGCGGCCCTCGGGTTGTTCTGGGTCGTGATCGTCGTGACGTTGGGACCGCGCACGGTCGAGGGCGCTATTCAGGCGGCGATCGGCTTCGTGCTGTTCCCGGCTCGCGTGCTCACCGACTGGCTGCCATGGCTGGTCAATCACGTACAGCCGTTCCTGCACGTCAACTCACTGCCGGTGGCGACGCAATTCATCTTCTTCGGCCTCGGCGCGGTCACCTACGCCAAGCATCCCGAGGGCGTGCTCGAAGCCAACAAGCTGAAGTCGCTGGCGAAGGTGCAGGCGTTCATCGATCGGTTCAAGCGCGGATCGACGTCGACGCCGGCGCCGGAGGTCGCGCCGGCCGGCCCGGCGGAGACCGCGTCGTGAGTCTCCTCGTCGCCGAGGGCGTCACCAAGACGTTCTCCGGCATCACCGCGCTCGATCACGTTGATCTCGACGTGAAGCCGAGCGAGATCGTCGGCCTGATCGGACCCAACGGCGCGGGCAAGACCACGTTCTTCAACTGCCTCCTCGGCATCCTCCGACCCGACGACGGCCGCGTGACCTTCGACGGCCGCGACCTCACCCGCGTCGCCACGCACCGGCGCGCCCGGCTCGGCATCGGCCGTACCTTCCAGCGCATCGAGCTCTTCGCGGGCATGTCGCCGCGCGATCACTTCCTGGTGGCGGAGCGGGTGCGCAACGGTCGGGGCGCGCTGTGGAAGGACGTGCTGTTCCTCGGGCGCGCGTCGTCGGACGAGAACGCCCGGGTCAACGCGATGCTCGAACTGCTCGACCTCACCGGAGTCGCCAACCGGCCGATCGAGTCGCTCAGCCTCGGTGTCGGCCGGCTGGTCGAGATCGGGCGCGCGTTGATGACCGAGCCCAAGCTGGTGCTGCTCGACGAGCCGTCGTCGGGTCTCGACCGCCACGAGACCGAGACGCTCGGCGGGCAGCTCCGCACGGTGCAGCAAGAGCGTGGCTTCGCGATCCTGCTGGTCGAGCACGACGTCGACTTCGTGCGCAGCCTCGTCGAGCGCGTGTTCGTCCTCGACTTCGGAACGTTGATCGCATCGGGGACGACCGACGAGGTCTTCGCCGACAGCGCGGTTCGCAAGGCCTACCTCGGGGACACGATCTGATGGCCGCGGCCGCCGAGCCCGACGCAGTACCGCTGCTCGAGCTGCGCAACGTCGACGCGGCGTACGGACCGTTCCGCGCGATCTTCGACGTGTCGTTCTCGTTGGCACGCGGCCGCGTGCTCGCGCTGCTCGGCTCGAACGGCGCGGGCAAGACCACGATCGCACGGGTGTGCTCGGGTCTGGTCGTTCCGACCAGGGGCGAGGTGCTCTTCGACGGCGCCGCGGTCACCGGCCAACGGGCCTTCCGGTACGCGCGGCTGGGGATCGTGCACGCGCCCGAGGGTCGCTCGGTGTTCGCGTCCCTCACGGTGGAGGAGAACCTCGAGCTCACGTTCCGGCGCAGCCGCGGCCGCGCCGGGGTCAAGGACGCGCTCGACGAGGCGTTCTCGCTGTTTCCGCGGCTGGGCGAGCGCCGCCGACAGGTCGCGGGAACGCTCTCGGGCGGCGAACAACGCATGCTGTCGCTCTCGCGGGTGATGGTCGAGCAACCGAGGCTGCTCATCGCCGACGAGCTGTCGCTCGGTCTCGCCCCGATCATCGTCGACGAGGTGTACGACACGCTCGCCAAGATCCGAGACGCGGGCACGACGCTGCTCATCGTCGAGCAGCACGTACACCACGCGCTCGCCCTGGCCGACGAGGCGATCGTGTTGGTGAAGGGCGAGGTCGCGTACTCGGGCCCGGTCTCCGAGCTCGGCGATCTCCAGGCGCGCGTGCTCGGCGGTGACGTCGGCCCGGACGCGGGCGGACCCGGCTAGGCGCCGAACAAGGCGGCGTGCGTGACGCGCGCCACGGTCTCGGCGATCGCGTCGGGCTCGATCCGGACCTGCTTCGTGAGCGCGTAGTAGTTGAGGCGCTCGAGCATCGCGACGAGTGCGAGCGTCGCGATCGTCGGGTCGACGTCGGGCGGGGTGACCTCGGCGAACCGGGCGACGATCACCCCGGTGAACTGGGTCAAGAGGTCGGTGCCGAGCCGGCCGAACTCGCTGCCGCCGATCTCGGCCTCCGTCCATGCGCGGATCACGGAACCGTGACGCCGGTAGACCTCGACGAACTGCTTGATCCAGCGTTGCAACCGCGTCCGCCCGGTCGCGCCCGCCTTGAGCGGCTCCATGGCGTCGGCCAGTGCTTGCATGTCCGCCGTGACCTCGGCCGCGAGCGCGCGGAACAACTCCTCCTTGTTGGAGAAGTAGAGGTAGAAGGTTCCGTGCGAGGTCTGCGCCAGCTTCACGATGTCGTCGACGCGAGTGGCGTGGTAGCCCTTGGTCGCGAGGACGGTTTCGCCCGCGTCGAGCAGGCGGCGCTGCGTGTCGCGTCCGCGGGCGCGCAGCTCTCGAGGTTCGCTGACTCCCCGCCGGTGCGCTGCGGTTTGGCTTCCACCGGCCCGGGGCACCGGGGAAGGGTAGGCCGGAACCGACGTTCGTGTCATGTTTCGGGCCTCTCGCCCTGACTGGACGGGCGCTGCGCCACTACGCTCCGACGCCGACGTCAGCTTCGGAGGGCCCAGTGAGCGCGACCACCTACGACACGGTTTCCATCGGCGAGAAACGCACGCAGGAGTTTCCCGCACTCACGCGGACGATGTTCGTGAAGTACGCCGGCGCCAGTGGCGACTTCAACCCCATGCACCACGACGACACCATCGCCACCCAGGTGGGGAACCCGTCGGTGTTCGGCCACGGCATGCTCTCGATGGGCCTCGCGGCCCGGGTGCTGAAGGACTGGTTCGGTCCGGAGGCGCTGCGCCGGCTGCAGGTGCGGTTCGCCAAGCAGGTCTGGCCCGGTGACGTACTCACCTGTACGGCCGAGGTCACGGGCAAGCGCGAAGAGGGCGGCGAACGCCTGGTCGACCTCGACCTCACCGTCGCGAACCAAGACGGTGTCGTCGCGATCGTCGGATCCGCCAGCGCGGCGGTCGCGTAGATGGGTTTGCTCGACGGCCGGGTCGCGATCGTCACCGGTTCGGGCCGCGGCATCGGGCGCGAATTCGCGTTGTGTTTCGCACGCGAGGGCGCGTCGGTCGTCGTCAACGACGTGGGAGTATCTCTCGACGGGCGCGGTACCGAGGAAGATCCTGCGGCCGCGGTGTGCAAGGAGATCGAGGCGTTGGGATCCCGTGCGGTCCCGAACTACGACTCGGTCACGGACTTCGACGCAGCGGCGAACATCACGCGTACTGCGGTCGAGGCGTTCGGAACCGTTGACATCCTCGTCAACAACGCCGGCATCGTGCGAGACAAGACGTTGCTGAAGATGGACGAAGGCGATTTCGACTCGGTGGTCGCGGTGCACATGAAGGGCGCCTTCAACTGCACTCGCCATGCCGCCGAGGTCATGAAGGAAAAGGGCTACGGGCGGATCGTCAACATCACGTCGTCGGCGGGGCTGCGTGGCAACTTCGGGCAGACGAACTACGGCGCGGCCAAGGCCGCGATCATGGGTATGACGTTCGTATGGTCGATGGAGCTCGGTCGCTATGGCATCACGGTCAACGCGGTGGCGCCGGCGGGCGCGACCCGCATGACCGCCGCGCTCTACGAGCGGTCGGGCAAGCAGCCACCTCCCGAGGAGAACCCTGCCCTCAACGCGCCACTCGTCGCGTTCCTCGCGTCCGACGGCGCCGCGCACGTGAACGGCCAGATCCTCGGCCGCACGGAGTACGCGTACACGCTCTTCCAACACCCCAAGCAGATCGCATGGATGTGGAAGGACGGCGGTTGGAGCGCATCGGAGGTCGCGGAGAAGTTCGACGCCACGCTGGGCCAGCACATGCAGACCGTCGGCATGGTGATGCCCAAGTCGATGGAGAAGTGATTCTCTGGCCGTTGGGGGTGGTCGACGTCACGTACGCGCGGTACGCCGACGTCGCCGACCGGGCCCGGGCCGCGCTGGCGGACGGGTTCGAGCACATCGACCCACTCGTCGGCACCGACCCGGATCGCCTCGCCCTGCCGATCGGATGCCCGACGGCGTTCCCGAAGCCGGTCGACACGTGGTGCGCCACCCCGGCGCCGAGCGCGCACCTCGACGGCGCGTGGGAGCGTGCCGTGCGCTGGTGGCGGCGCGCGCCACGCGCGTTGCTCGAGCCCTGGGCCGGGGCGACGGTGAATTCGCTCGAGTCGATTCGCGCGTTCCGCGCCGAGGCCGGTGACGTGCGGCTGCTGGTCGACACGGGCCACGTCGCCGACTGGGGCGGCGATCCCTGCGAGCTCCTCGAGCTCGCCGACCACGTCCAGCTCCGCCAGGGCAAGCCCGGTCACACACAGCTCCATGTCGACGATCCCGGCGGGGTCGTCGACTTCGACGCGGTGTTCCGCACCCTCGAACGACTCGACTACCACGGGCGGCTCAGCGTCGAGTACTTCGATCTGCCCGAGAACGGTTGGGCACTCGACGATCCGGTGCAGTGGGCGAGGGATCTCGCGGCGCGCCTCCGTGGCCCGGGGTCCGGCGGGTAGCGCGAGGCCCGCGTCGCGGCGACGGTCACGTTGATAAGGCCTCAGGGGCTAGCTTCTGGCGGCGTGCGCATCATCGCCCAGCTCGGCGCCACGACGGCCGAGGCCACGCGGATTCGTGAGTTGTTCCCCGACGTCGAGCTCGTCGAGTTCACCGGCGGCGAGCCCCCCGCCGGGCTCCGAGCCGATGCCTTCTTCGGCGGCTACATGGGATGGGACGACATCCTCGCCTGGCTCGACGCGGCCGGGGTGCGATGGGTGCAGCTTTCGGGGACGGGCGTCGACAACGTCGCGCGCGGTGTGTTCGACCACGATCGCATCGTCACCTGCGCGCGCGGCGCCGAGCGCGGTGCCGATCTCGGAATGGGTCATGGCCGCGATCCTGGCGTGGTCCAAGCGCTTCCCGGAGACGTTCCTCTCCGCGCCGCCCAAGTATTGGAACTTCCCGAACCCACCGCTCGATCGGGTGGAGGGCTCGACGATCGCGCTCGTCGGACTCGGCGGGATCGGAGCCGCCATCGCGACGCGCGCGCTCGCGTTCGGCATGGTGGTACGCGCGCTGCGGCGCACCGATGCACCGAGCCCGGTTCCCGGTGTGCAGGTCGTGCGATCGCTCGACGACCTCCTCCCGGGCGCGGCGCACGTGGTGCTCGCGGCGCCGGCGACGGTGAAGACCCGGCACCTGATCGACGCCGACGCGTTCGCACGGATGACACCGGGCGTGCACCTCGTCAACATCGCTCGCGGTGCGCTGGTAGATCAGGACGCGTTGCGCTCGGCGCTCGACGACGGCACCGTCGCGATGGCGACGCTCGACACGGTCGACCCCGAGCCGCTCCCGAACGGCCATTGGCTCTACGAGCATCCGAAGGTGCGGATGACCGCGCACATCTCCTGGTACACGCCCCAGCTCCAGGCCGCGGCCGTCGACATCCTCGTCGACAACATCGGCCGTTACCTGCGCGGGGAACCGTTGCTGCACGTCGTCGATCCCGCCGAGGGCTACTAGTGGCAGGCGCAAGTGGCGGACCCGGGGCGGTCGTCATCGGGACGGGGTTCGGGTGCCGGATCCACGTTCCGGCCCTGCGGAACGCGGGGTTCACGGTGCGCGCGCTCGTGGGGCGCGACGAAGAGCGCACGCGGCGGCGTGCCGACCGGTTCGGGATCCCGCACGCGTGTACGACGTTGAGCGACGCGCTCGCTCTCGACGGCGTCGACGCCGTCACGATCGCGACGCCTCCCGACACCCACGCGCCGCTCTCGATCGAAGTGAGCGCCGCGGGGCGGCACGTGTTGTGCGAGAAGCCGTTCGCGCTCGACGCCGCGGAAGCGGAGCGGATGCTCGCCGCCGCGCAGCTGGCCGGGGTGACCCATCTCGTCGGCCACGAGTTCCGCTGGCTGCCCGACCGGGTCGTCGTCGCCCGGGCCATCGCGACCGGCCTGATCGGTGAGCCGCGCACCTTCTCGTTGATCTCGTACGTACCGTTCGTCGCCGATCCCGCGGCACGGGTTCCGCCGTGGTGGTTCGACGAGCAGCGAGGCGGAGGGTGGCTCGGAGCGTCGGGCTCGCACCTCGTCGACCAGGCCCGGACGTGGTTCGGTGAGATCGACTCGGTGAGCGCCGCGCTTGTCACCGTCGGTGCCCGCGCCCGCGGGGCCGAGGACTCGTTCGTCGTGCGGATGACGACGCGCAGCGGCGCGCAGGGCGTGTTGCAGCAGACCGCCGCGTCGTGGACCCCGCACGCGGTCGGCGTCACGGTGGTTGGCGGTACCGAAGGCACGATCGAGGTCACCGCGCAGGGTGTGTTCTGTTCGGACCGCAACGGGCGCCGCGAGCTTCCGGTTCCGCCCGAGCTCGGACTTGCGGAACCCCCGGCGCCCGCTATCGATCCCCGGGAGCGCTACTCGCACCTGGAGCTCGGGCCCTATACGCGTCTCGCCGAGGCGCTGCGGGCCGGGGTCGAGGGCCGCGCACCGGATCGGGCCGTGGCCGCGGCCACGTTCGTCGACGGCGTGGCGGAGATGCGCGTCCTCGACGCAATCCGCGCGTCGGCCGCGTCCGGCGGAGCAGTTGTCGAGCTCGCAGGCTCACCGATTGGGTAGGGAGAAGCCATGCATGTATTGATCGCCACCGACGGTTCCGCGAGCTCGATCGACGCGGCGCGCACCGCGAGTGAGATCCTGCGGGTGGCCGAGCACGTGACGCTGCTGAACGTGATCACCGAGGTTCCCGGTGACGACGCGGGCGGCTTCGAGGGCTCGGTGTATTCGCCGGGCGAGCAGGATCGCCTGTGGAAGCAGGAGCTGGCCGAGGCGGGAGCGGAGCTCGAGCGAACTGCCGGAGCCCTCACGAGCGCGACGATCGACAAGCGGATCGACGTCGGCGACGTCGGTGGAACGGTGTGTCGCGTCGCGGCGGAGCTCGATGTCGACCTGATCGTCGTGGGATCACACGGGCGCGGGGCGATCGAGCGCCTGCTCCTCGGTTCCGTGAGCGACCAGGTCGTCCGCCACGCGCCGTGCCCGGTGTTGGTCGTGCGGCCGAAGCGCGAGAAGTAGCTCGTCCTCGCCGACCGGGCTGACGCCGTTGATTCGTTTGCCGTCAGGCCGGTGCCCGCCGCTCGACGGTTGTCACCGAAACGCACTGCGAGGTCAGGGCGAAGGAGGCGCGAGAACGGAGCGATCCAGCGCGGCGACGGTCAGTTCGCGGCCGAGCTCGATCATGTCGGACGCGCGGTGGAAGTCGAGACTTCGACACGCGTCCTTGGGGACGGTAACGAGCACGTCCGGTGGGTTACCGGCCAGGCGGTAGCGGGTCAACACGCTCTGCATCGCCTCGAGTGACTGATTCATCACGTCGAAGCGGCCGAGACCGGCGGGCAACGCGTCGAGGGGATCGTCGACCGCGCGCGCGTCGTCGTCGCCTGTGCTCGACGCGCCCCCGAACCGGCTCAACAACGTGCGGACGACGTCGCGGTCGAGCAGGTTGGATGCGCCGCGGCGGAAACGATCACCCCATTCCTCGACCGGGCGCGCTTCGGCGGTCTCGCGAGCGGGTGACCCCTCCTGTGATCCGCTTCGCTCACCGCCGAGATCGATGGCGATCGTCACATCCGCGCGAGCCGACGCGGTCGGTCCGATCGGCACGGGATCCATCAGGCCGCCGTCGACGAGCACACGGCCG
This sequence comes from uncultured Actinomycetes bacterium, assembly GCA_963812205.1. Lineage (GTDB taxonomy): Bacteria > Actinomycetota > Acidimicrobiia > IMCC26256 > PALSA-610 > PALSA-610. The sequence goes on along the minus strand of CAWEUJ010000005.1, from coordinate 194,602 downwards.
TTCAACATCACCGGCGTGAACACGCCCGGCATCGCGATCGACGCGCGCACCGCGGCATCGACCGGGCCCCGTTGAAACCAGACCGCCTTGCGCGCCAGGAGATCCGTTGCCACGGCGGTGAACGGCACGGGAAGGTCCTCGATCAGGGCGCCGTCGAGAAGTTCGCGCATTCGAGCGAAGATCCTCTCGGCTCGGATCATGCCCGGCGCCGTAAGGGAGACGTCCAAGAGGCGAAGCACGTCGAACTGCGTCAAGCCCCTGACCCATTCGGTGTATCCGTCGAGCTTTCCGGCGGCGTAGAGCCCGCCGATCAGAGCGCCCATCGATGATCCGGCAACGGTCACGATCTCGACGCCGCGTTCCTCCAGCACTTCGATGACGCCGATGTGCGCGTAGCCCCGCGCGCCTCCGCTCCCCAGCGCGAGCGTGGCACGTACGGGGTTCTCCATGGAACAAGCGTAGAGGCGGCGAGACTCCGGGGTGCTCGTAGCGGTCCCGGATGTCCGCGGCCCGATGGACGCGTGCGTGAACGAGATCATCGGGTCGGGGGTCTTTTCCCGTATTCCTTCATGCGGGCCGGCCCGTTCCGATGCGGAGGTATGAGCAGCGTTGCCCACGACTCCGGAATCGATCATCGCGGCATCTGGAACGACGCATTCGAAGAGCAGCCCGGCCTGCTGGCGAGATGCCCGTACGACTATGTGGCGAGCTTCCTCTTCCGTTTTCGTCCCCGTGAGATGCGCTTGACGGACGTCGACGTATGCGAGATCGGCTTTGGCAGCGGCGTCACCTTGCTCTTCGCGGCGCAGCAGGGCTTTCGGGTCGCCGGGATCGACGTGAGTGACCGCGCGCTCGAAGCTGCGCTTGCGAACTTCGCCCGCGAGGGGCTCGCGTGTGATCTGCACCGCTCGTCGTTCAGCCCGCTCCCGTTCGATGACGCGTCGTTCGATCTCGTGTTCGATCGAAGCTCGCTTTCCTACGCCTCGCCGGCGGAGGCGATCGACGCGGTGCGCGAAGTGCACCGGGTGCTCCGTCCGAACGGCAAGTTCTTGTTCAACCCGTATAGCGCACGCGACAGCGCGGCCGCGGGGCTGGCGCCGAACCGCCTCGAACGTACCGCCTGGCAGCCGGTGGCCGGCCGGTCGAATACGCACTTCTACCGCGAGGACGACGTGCGCCAGACCCTCGCCGATGGATGGAAGCTGCACGAACTCGTGCACGTCGTCGCGATCGACGAGGCCGCGCCCGACCGACCGTGCCGAGCGCAGTGGCGTGCAATCGCAGAGGCAGTCTGACGCAGGAATGCCTGGGTGCTGAGACGTGATGTGTCGTCGTCTTCCAGGTCACGCGCTCGACCTGGAAGACGACACACGGTTTGGCCCGGCGTCGAAACCGGATTCGAGGACTACCAGCTGGGGTCGCTCCACGTCGGGTCGGCCGCGGGTGCCGTGCACACACCGGCGGCAGGTGCGAGCGCGGTCGTAGTCCCGGCGTAGGTGGTTCCACCACCGGAGCCGGAGTTGTCTTCGATACCGAAGCACTTGCCCGACTTCGACAGCACCTCCGCCCACCAGGTCTGGCCGGTCGGGGCGGCGATCACGCTGATGACGGTGGGGCCGTTCGAGGTGGCGCCGTAGGTCAACGACGGTTCGATTGCGGCCAGGCCGGCCGGGGTCGCGCCTGTGTAGTCGCCGGTGTCGGTGAACGACGTCTTCGCCGCGGTCAGCGCGTTGCGCAGCGAAGACTGCGCCGCCCGGTCGTTCGCCCGCGAACGGGCGCCGAGGAATGTCGGGATCGCGATGGCGATCAAGATGGCGATGATGAGCACCACCACCATCAGTTCGATGAGGGTGAAACCGTCCTCATCGTCTCGTCCGGTGCGAATGTTTCGGATCGTCCTCATGACAGTCTCCTGAGAAATCTCGTGCCAGATCTTCCGAGACGAATCGGCGTCTTCGCGCCGAGAATTGAGTGCTGCCGACAGGTTTTTCGTCCGGCCGGGCTGTCGCGGCGGGACCGACGGCGCTGAGAGAGCCCGAGGGTCTGCAGGAGTCGTGCAATCTCGTCGGCGCCGTATCCTCGGGCGGTGCTGCCCGTACATGGTGAGACCGTCCGGCTGTTCCTGCATGTCCTCGCGGCGACCGTGTGGGTCGGCGGACAGGTCGCGCTCGCGGGCATCGTTCCCGTCGTTCGCCGGGTGGGCGGCATCGAAGCGGCGCGCGCGACCGCGCGCCGCTTTCAACTGATCGTGTGGCCGGCGTTCGGGATTCTGGTCGCCACCGGGGTCTGGAACCTGTTCGCGGTGAAGGTGGGCGACCAATCGGGCGAGTACCTCACCACGCTGTTCGTCAAGCTCCTGCTCGTCGGCGTGTCGGGCATCGGGGCGTTCGGGCACATCCTGTACGCACGGCGCCGGCCCGCGCTCGGCGGAGCGCTGGCCGGGGTGGCACTTCTCGCCGCGATCGGGGCCACGTTCGTCGGCGTGTTGCTCGCGGGCGGTTGACCCTTCCGCGCCGCGTGGACGACGGCACGGACGACGATGGGCGCGGCAGTGTCACCAGCTCCGGCCGTAGCGCTCCCGGTGGGTGTGCTCGTCGAACGGCGCGCGTCTGGGCGGACGCAGTCGCCTCCCCGTGTGGCCGATCGGTACGAGCGCGACCGGCCACACGTGCTCCGGCAGGCCGACGATCGTCTGGATCTCCGCCCGGAAGCCCGCGGTGATCGTCGTGAGCGCGCTGGCGAGACCGAGAGCGGTCGCGGCGAGGAGGAGGTTCTGCACGGCCGGGAAGATCGACGACGCGATGGTCGCCTCGAGGCCGCGCTGCACGTCGGCGCACACGACGATATTGACGGGCGCGGCAGCGACACCGCCCATCGCGCCGTGTTCCACGTCGGCGAGCATCCCGGGAGTGAGCCGCGTCTGCGAGAACGCGCGGCCGCGCGCCTCCCACGCTCGCCGCGAGAGGTCGCCGATCGCGGCGCGGAGTGCTTCGTCGCGCACCACCACGAACTCCCACGGCTGCTTGTTCTCCGCGCTGGGCGCGAAGGTCGCGGCGGTGAGGACGCGCGCGATGGTGTCGTCGTCGACCGGCTCGGCCGAGAACGACCGGTGCGCGCGCTGGCGCCCGACGACGTCGAAGAAGTCGGCGCTCACCGCGCGTCGCTCGCGCCGACGCGTACGAACGAGTTCACGTACATGATGCGCAGGCTCGGTCCCCACGCCCAGCGCCTGAAGGCCTCGGTCCGTTCGTCGCCGATGCGTTGCATCACGAGTGGCGTCATGGCCTTGAACGCGGTCTCGGGATCGTCGGTGTCCATCTCGTAGAAGTGCATGAACCGAGGGTCGCCGCCGGTGACGTTCTCGTACGGCGTGATCATGGTGTACCCGGGCACGGCCGCCTCGGCGATGTGGCGGATGTGCACGAAGTCGGCCCAGTCGCGAAGCTCCTGCGCCCGGCTCCCGTCCTTGGGCGAGATGAGCACCAGCGACAGCCCGACGGTCGGGCGTCCCGTCACGGTGCCCTGGCCCGGGCGCGGGTAGTGGCGGAAATGGTGGCCGGTGATCCCGGCGGGTGTCTCGGGTGCACGGAAGGTGTCGTCGACCTCGTACACGCCGAGGTGGTCGAACTCCGCGAGGACGGCCGGGAGATCGCCGCGGTCGCGTTGCACGTTGCGCCACCATGTCGCGCGCTGCACGCCAGGGCGGCAGAGCACCTCGGGAACGCGCTCGCGCGCGTACTCGTCGACTGCGCGATCGGTCATCTCCAGATACAAGCCGGGCGTGATGCGATCCTCCACGACGGGATGCTACGGCGGGGGCAGCGGCCGGCACAGGAGCTGGCTGGTACCCATCGCGAGGAGCGCACCGTCGCGCGCCCACACCTTGGCTTCGCACCCGACGACACCCGCGTTCGCGCTCACCGAGGTTGCCTGTGCGTACAACCACGGCTCTTGGATCCGGGCGCGGTGGAACGTGCAACTGATGTCGATGCTCGGCGCGACGTAGCCGCTGTCGATGTGCAGTTGCGTGACGGCCGGCCACCCGAGCGTGTCGATGAGGATGAGGGATCGGCAGGCGTCGACCCACAGGTCGTCGAAGGTCGAGGTCGGCAGGAACCGGTACCAGCGTTCGAAGGACGGATAGGCGGGAGTGCGCTCGAGCCACTCCTCCTGCGTCGACCAGGTCTCCGATCGTTCGTCGAGGTTCGACCAGAACCGGTACATCGGCTCGGCGCCCGCCTCGGCGAGACGCTCGGCGGTCGACGGTACCGACTCGGGCTCGAATGACGCCGGGCTGAGCGCGAGCTCGTGCTCGAGTCCTTCCATCGGCGCGCACGTCCACACGAGTGCCTCGAAGATCGCGTTGCTGTTCTGACGCATCGAGACGCGGATCGACTCCGCTCGCTTCGTCGCGCGCAGCGTCTTCACGTCGAGGATCACGTCGTCGAAGGTTGCGACACCCAAGAAGTGGCCGGCGATGCTCACCGGGCGACCGAACCGCGAGTGCTGACCCGCGGCGCGCAGGGCGATCGACGCGAGGTACCCGCCGTTCGGGCCCCAGATCTCCCAGTCGCGCGACAGCCGGGCCGAGTAACGGCCGACGCTGCCGGTGACCTTGGTGTCGGCGGCGAGGTCGCCCATCGGCCGTTACGGAGCGATCTTGCAGGCGTCGTCGAGGCCGAGCACGTGGAGCGTGCGGCCGAGCGCGAGCCAGCCGCCGATGCACACCGTGAGGTCGAGGATCTCCGCGTCGCTGAACGATGCCGCGCGCAGCTGCGCGTAGAACGTTCCGTCGATGCTGTGGTGGTCCAGGGCGAAGCGCTCGGCGTAGTCGATCGCCAGGCGCTCGCGTTGCGAGTAGCCGTCGTGCGTGCGCCACTCGAGGACGTTCGCGTAGTCGTCCTCGGTCACCGCTCCCTGCGCACCCGGAGTGGAACGCCACTGCTGGCAGATCACACAGCCGTTGATCTGCGCGATGCGCATGCGCGCGAGCTCGCGCTCGCGTACCGGCACGATGCTCTGGTCGTAGATCGCGTGGCTCAGGGCGCCCGCGCCCATACCCATCTCGGGCCGCAGCGCCCAGACGCGCACCTCCGGATCGGCTCGGCCTTCGGGAACGGTGATGTGCGGCACTACTGCACTCCCAACAGCTCGCACGGGTTGTCACACGCCATGCGTCGGATCTCGGCTTCGATCAGGCCCTCTGCGTACAGGGCATCAGCGTAGGTCTGCAAGCCTGCGGCCGGGTGCGGGTTGACCTTCTGGCCGAAGTCGGTCCCGAGGGTGACGCGGTCGACGCCGACGGCGCGGATCGTCTCGACCATCTGTGCGACGCTGCGGGTCGCGAGCCCGCCGATGCAGGTCATCGCGCACAGCTCGATCCACGCTCCGAGATCGGCGAGCTCGTGGCACTGCGCGGCACTGAGGTTCGGCCCGGCGAGGTCTTCGGTCGCGTGCGTCACGACGACCTTGCCGGTGCGGGCGAAGTCCTTCACGACCGCGTAGTGCTCGGCGGCGCTCACGTGGCCGGTCGCCAGGATCGCGTCGTGGTCTTTGACCAGCGCGAGGATCTCCCGGGTTGGCTCCAGCAGCCGGTCGTCGCCATCGGTGACGACGATCCCGGGCCCGGGGATGCCGAGGTGCGCGGCGACGCCGTTCTCGAAGTCCTGGCGGCTGCTCAGCGTCGGCAGCCACACGATGCGCGCGCCGAGGCCGAGGGCCACCTCGACCGCGGCCGGATTGACGCCGCCGACCTCGCGATCGCAGCTGATGGCTCCGAACACCGAGATCGTGTCGCCGACCACGCGCTGGACCGCCCAGGCCAGCGCGGCGGTAGGGGAGTCGTGCGACTTCAGCACCAGGGCCCGGTGCCCCGCGGCCGCGGCCTCCGTGGCGGCCTCGAACGCGTCGACGGAGCGCTCGCGGTGAGGGTCGGGACCGAAGTGACAGTGCAGGTCGGCCGCGCCCGTCAGGTCAACGCTCATCGCGGGCAAGCTTACGCGTAGTCTCTGACGCCTATGTCAGCTTCGCCCATGCGCTCCGCCCCGGCGCCCGGCCAGGCGCCGCTGGTCGCTCCGAATGCTGCCGCCCTGTTGCGTCGCAACGCGCGCGAGCACGGCGACCGGGTCGCGATCCGGTTCGGTGATGCGCAGTGGACCCACGGCGAGTACTACGCGGAGTCGATCCGCTTCGCCGCGCTCTTCGCCGAGCGCCTCCCGGTCGACGGTCCTCGCCATGTCGCCGTCCTGCTCGACAACACCCCCGAGTACCTGTTCGCGTTCGGCGGGGCCGCGCTCATCGGCGCAGCGGTCGTGGGCCTGAACCACACCCGGCGCGACGTCCACCTGTTGCGCGACATCGAGCACGCGCACTGCGGGCTGGTCATCACCGAGCCGCGGCACGCAGCGCTCCTCGAGCCGGTCGCCGACCGCCTGCCGACGGTGTTGACCTCGACGCGGTTCGCCGATGCCGACGATCCCGCGACCACCCTCGGCTCGTCGCTCGCCCTCGCCCTCGCGCCGCACGCCCGGGCGACCGACGCGGGGATCGAGCCCGACGTCGACTCCATCTGGGCGCTCATCTTCACCTCGGGCACGTCCAACGCGCCGAAGGCCGTCATCTGCTCGCAGCGCCGGTTGCTGGTGACCGGCAAGCGCATGTCGATGCTCATGGATCTCGGCCCCGACGACATCGGCTACGTGTGCATGCCGCTGTTCCACTCGAACGCGGTGCAAGTGGGATGGGCGCCGTCGATCGTCACGCCGTGTGCGGTCGCGCTCGGTCGCCGCTTCTCCGCGTCGCGGTGGCTCGCCGACGTGCGCGGGTACGGCGCGACCTACTTCAACTACACGGGCAAGCCGCTCGCCTACCTGCTCGCGCAGCCCGAGCGCGCCGACGATGCCGACAACCCGCTGCGCATCGCGTTCGGGAACGAGGGGTCGCCGGAGGTCGTGGCGAGCTTCTCCCGCCGTTTCGGCATCGAGGTGATCGACGCCTACGGCGCCACCGAGGGCGGGGTCGCGGTGAACCGGGGTCCCGATATGCCGAGCGGTGCGCTCGGGCACGCACCGGATCACGTACAGGTCGTCGACGACGACGGGGTGGAGAAGGCGCGCGCGCTGCTCGACGAGCACGGCCGCGTGCTCAACGCCGACGAATGCGTTGGTGAGATCGTCAACAAGCAGGGCGTCGGACCGTTCGAGGGTTACTACAACAACGACGACGCGACTGCGAAGACCACGCGCAACGGCTGGTACTGGTCGGGCGACCTGGGTTACAAGGACGAGCAGGGCTACCTCTACTTCGCGGGGCGCACCGCGGATTGGATCCGCGTCGACGGCGAGAACTTCCCGGCGGGCCCGATCGAGGAGACCTTGCGGAAGGCGCCCGGTGTCGTCCTCGCGGCCGTGTACGGCGTGCCCGACGACCAGGCCGGTGATCAGGTCATGGCCGGCCTCGTGCTGGGAGAGGGTCGGCAGTTCGATCCGGCCACGTTCGCCGCGTGGCTCGACGCGCAGGATGCGATCGGGCCGAAGTGGCGCCCGCGCTACGTGCGGATCATGCACGAGCCGCCGACGACGGGCACGAACAAGATCGTGAAGCGCACGCTCGTCCAACAGAAGTTTCGCCACGAGCTCGTCGGATCCGACGAGCTCTTCGTTCGCGAGCGGGGCGAGCCCGTTTACCGCGCAGTTCGGCACCGCCGACGAGCGCGCGCTGTACGAGTCGTTCGTGCGCTATCAACGCGAACGCTTCTGGGACCTGTAGCCGCATGGATCTCTCGTTCTCGCCGGCCGAGCTCGCGTTCGCACTCGAGGTGCGCGCATGGTTGGCCGGCAACGTCGAGGTCCCGCCGCGCTTCGAGAACATCGCCGACGAGGTCGAGTTCGGTCGCCGCTGGCAGGCGCGGCTGGCGGCGGACCGCTGGGTCGGCATCCACTGGCCGCCGGAGTACGGCGGCCGGGGTGCGGCACCGGTGGAGGTCGCCATCTTCAACATGGAGTACTCGCGCTCGCGTGCGCTTCAACCCATCAACCGGGTCGGGATCAACCTGGCGGGTCCGACGCTGCTCGCGCACGGTACCGACGAGCAGAAGGCGCGCTGGCTGCCGTCGATCCTCACCGCGCGAGAGATCTGGTGCCAGCTCTTCTCCGAGCCCGATGCGGGTTCCGACCTCGCATCGTTGAAGACCCGCGCGACCCGCGTCGACGACGGCTGGTTGCTCTCCGGCCAGAAGGTGTGGACGTCGTACGCGCAGTTCGCGCGTTGGGGGATCTGCCTGGCCCGAACCGATGCCGACGCACCGAAGCACAAGGGCATCTCGTACCTGGTCGTCGACATGACAGCGCCGGGGATCGAGGTCCGCCCGCTCGTGCAGATCACCGGTGATGCCGAGTTCAACGAAGTGTTTCTCGACGAGGTCTTCATACCCGACGATCAACTCGTCGGCGCGCTGCACAACGGTTGGGCGGTCGCGAACACCACGCTCGCGCACGAGCGGGGAACCGCCTTCCCGTTCAAGGAACAGGTCGTGCACGAGGTGTATCTCGACGAGCTGTGGCAGTTGGCGTCGCAGCGCGCGCTCCTCGACGACGTCGCGATCGCCGACGCCCTTGCGCAGTCGTTCGTCGAGTTGCGGGTGCTGCGCCTGCACAACTGGCGCACGCTCTCGCGGCTGTCCAAGGGCATCGAACCCGGTCCGGAGTCGAGTGTCACGAAGCTCGCGTGGACCGACATGACCCAGGCATTGTCGGAGCGAGCGCTCGAGATCGTCGGTGGGGCCGCGCCCCTGTGGTGGGCGGCCTCCGACAACCCCGGCGGCGGCTTTTGGCAGCGGCAGTGGTTGTGGTCGAAGGCCGCGTCGATCGCGGGCGGTACCAGTGAGGTGCAACGCACGATCATCGGCGAACGAATGCTCGGCCTCCCGCGCTGACGTAGCCTTCCGGAATGAAGGTCGTCGGATTCGACCACGTCGTCGTGAACACGCTGAACACCGAGGCGATGCTCGCCTTCTACTGCGACGAGCTCGGCCTCGAACCGGTGCGCGTCGAGGAGTGGCGGCGGGGCGAGGTCTTGTTCCCGTCGGTGCGGGTCACGCCCGAGGTCCTCATCGATCTGTTTCCCGCCGAGCGCACCGGCGAGAACATGGCGCACTTCTGCTTGGTCGTCGAACCGACGGATCTCGACGCGCTCGCCGCCCGGTTTCCCGGCGCGCACCGCGCCGACGGATTGTTCGGCGCCCGGGGCTACTCGTCGAGCGTGTACATCCGGGATCCCGACGCCAACACGATCGAGCTCCGCTACTACGAGGGGTGAACATGACTGCGACCCAGGTGTTGACGAAGGAACGGGCCGCGCTCTGTGACACCTTCGAGAAGTACGGCCCGGCGGCGCCGACGCTGTGCGAAGGGTGGACGACGCTCGACCTGGCCGCGCACCTCGTGGCACGCGAAGCACGCTCCGACGCCGCGCTCGGGCTCGTGCTCCCGCCGTTGGCGGGCCACCTCCGGCGGGTCATGGGTCGTTACAAGGCCCGCGGGTTCGAAGCGCTCGTGGCGATGCTGCGGACCGGACCGCCCTGGATGCACCGCACGGGGCCACTCGCGAGCGCGAACGTGAACGAGAACTTCATCCACCACGAAGACGTACGCCGGGCGTCGGGCGAGGGTCCGCGCGTCATCGACGAGGAGATGGACGCGATCCTCTGGCGCATGCTCGGGTTCGGCGCGCGGATGTCGAAGCGGGCGCTCGCCGGCGCGGCACTCACATTGCGTACCCCCGACGGTCGGGAGCGCGTCGTGTCGACCGGCGGTGGAGCGGTGACGATGAGAGGTACGTCGGGTGAGCTCGCGCTGTACATGTCGGGCCGAAAGGAAGCCGCGGATGTCGTGATCGACGGCGACCCGGTCGCGATCGCAATCGTGCACGCCGCCCGCTTCGGGATCTGAGGGGAACACGAAGATGAAAGAGCTCGTCTATCACCGCTTGCTGCTGCCCACTGTGGAGCGCAATGCCGATCGCCTCGGCTTCCACGACGGCGAGTACCACGCCACGTTCGGCGAGCACCTCGATCGGATCGGTTGCCTGTCGTCGGGCCTGCGCAGCCTGGGCGTCGGCGCGGGCGACCGGTTCGCGGTCATGGCGCTCAACGGCCACGAGTTCCTCGAGTGCTACCACGCCGCGTTCCTCGGTGCGGGTGTGATCAACCCGCTGAACCTGCGGCTCGCGCCGAAGGAGCTCGAGTACATCCTCGCCGACTCGGACACGAAGGTGTGTGTCACGGATCAGTTCTTCGCGCCCGTCATCGACAAGGTGCGCGCCGCGGTGGGCATCGAACACGTCGTGATGATCGGTTCCGGCGACGCGCCGCACGATGTCGGCTACGAAGACCTCCTCGCCGGCTCTTCCGCGCAGATCCCGGACGAGCCCGACGAAGACGATGCCGCGGTCTTGATGTACACCGGTGGCACCACCGGATTGCCGAAGGGCGTGCTGCTCGACCATCGCGCCGAGATGCTCAACCTCTACCACGTCATGCAGGTGTGGCGGTTCGGCTCCGACGACGTCTTCTTGCACCAGACGCCGATGTTCCACGCGGCGTCGATGGGCGGGATGCTCGGTGTCCCCGCCCAGGGTGGAGCGTCGGTGTTCCTCTCGTTGTTCGACCCGGCCCGCTCGCTTGCGCTGTGCGAGCAGTACTCGGTGACCCAGACCGTGTTGGTGCCGACGATGCTCGCCATGTTGTTGGGCCATCCCGAGTTCCGCCCCGAAGCGCTCGCCGCGCTGCACACGCTGACGTACGGCGCGTCTCCGATGCCCGGTCCGTTGCTCGACCGGTTGCTCTCGCTGTTCCCGGACCTCGACGTGTTCCAGGGCTACGGCATGACCGAGTCGTCGGCGGTGCTCACCGCGTTGGGTCCGGGCGAGCACAGGGCCGGCGGCCCGCGACTGCGCTCGGCCGGGCGTCCGCTCCCGGGCGTCGTGCTCTCCATCCAGGGTCCCGGCGGCGAGATGTTGCCCCAGGGCGAAACCGGCGAGGTGTGTGCCCGCGCCGGCAACTTCATGACCGAGTACTGGAAGAAGCCCGAGGCCACCGCCGAGGCGTTCCGCGGCGGTTGGTACCACTCGGGCGACGCGGGCTACCTCGACGCGGATGGCTATCTCTTCCTCGTCGATCGGGTGAAGGACATGATCGTCACCGGCGGCGAGAACGTGTATTCGGTCGAGGTCGAGAATGCGATCGCGTCGCACCCCGCGGTTGCGCAGGTGGCGGTCATCGGCATCCCCTCGGAGACCTGGGGGGAGGCGGTGCATGCCATCGTGGTCGTCCGGGTCGACGCGACGGTCACGGAGACCGAGATCATCGAGCACGCCCGGGAGTGGATCGCCGGCTACAAGGTCCCCAAGTCGGTGGAGGTCCGGACCGAGCCGCTGCCGTTGTCGGGTGCGATGAAGGTGCTGAAGCGGGAACTGCGGGCGCCCTACTGGGCCGGACGCGACCGCGCGGTGAATTGACGCGTTCGGGTGCCTTGCCCCGGTCGGGGCCGGTCAGCTTTTCGCCACCGCGTGCCGATGTATCCCGGGGGACTGCAACAACAGCCCACTGCCAAGGAACCTCGTGCGGCGCATTCGACCTCTGGGGGGTCAGACCGACCAGGACCGGCCCGCAGCGACGCCGCGCGGTCGCGAGGCCTTCCCTGCGGGCCCCTCGGCCCAGGAGGAGGCGATCCTCATCGCCGAGCGGCTGGCGGCCCTCGTCGAGAGCCGGCGGACGGGCTCGCAGCCGGGACCCCCGGTCGAAGCGGCCGCGACGCCGCCTGCCCGCAGGCCGGCTGCGCGCAGCGGTCCGAGCGCGGGGGTCGACGGCGCGCGCCACTCGGGCCGGTTGCTCGGCAACCTGCTGTTGACCCGGGGCTTTCTCGTGGAGTCCGAGCTCAGCTTCGCGCTGGCCCGGCAGGCCACGACCGGCGGCCCGATCGGGCAGATCCTGGTCGACCTGGGCCTCATCACCGACCGCGATCTCGTTGAGCTGCTCGCCGAGCAACTCCGGATGCAGGTCGTCGACCTCGCCCGCGTCGAGTTCGGCGAGGGTGTCGCCGGCCTCCTGGCGCAGTCCGAGGCCCGGCGGCTGGCCGCGCTGCCGCTGCGACGGGTCAACGGGCAGATCGACGTCGCGATCGCGGATCCCACCGACGACGACGCGGTCGCGCAGCTGCGGGAGACGCTCGGCGCGCCGCTTCGCCTCTTCCTGGCGACCCGCGCCGACATCGAGGTGGCCGTCAACCGTCTCTACGGCTGAGGCGAACCCGGCGAACCCGGCGAACCCGGCAGACCCGGCGATCCCGCCCGGCTGACGATCCCGAGCGCACGGAGGTCGTGCGCGTGGTGCACGTCGTCGGGGCGCGCGCTCGAGTGGGGTGCGGTGTGATCGACGCCGAGGTGCGGGCGCCGCAGGTACACGGCGCGCATGCCGGCGGCGCGCGGCCCGTCGACGTCGCAGGTCCACGTGTCGCCGACGAAGAGCGCGTCCTCGGGCGCGATGCCCAGCTGGTCCAGGGTGTGCACGTAGATGCGGGGATGCGGCTTGCGGGCGCCGACCCAGGCCGACGAGACGACGACGTCGACCGCCCCGGTCAGCCCGGCCGACTCGACGGCCTCGTGCAGGTCCCAGTCCCAGTTCGAGCAGATCGCGAGCGCGATACCCCGGGCGCGCAGGTCGCACAGCACGTCGCCGACCTCTTCGTACGCGTCGATGCGGTTGTGTGCGCCGATCTCGCGGACGCGCGCGATGAACTCGTCGTGTGCGCGCTCCGGCACACCGGAATCGGCCAGCATCGATCGGACGCGGGATTGTTGCCAGGCGACGTAGTGGTCGCGCGAGAGCGAGTGCCGGTCGTGCTCGGTGCCGTCGATCCCGTCGTTCCACCAGCGTTCGCGTACATCGGCGCGAAGCTCGAAGCCGAGCTCCGCCACGATCTGTTCCCACGACGGACCGAAGTCCGTCGTCTGCGCGAGCGTGTTGTAGAAGTCGAAGATGACGGCCTTGACCATGGGTCGATCCTTACAGACCTAGCCGGGGCGAGCACTCGTCAGCTTCGGCAGTCCCGCGAGGTCGCGGCACGCCCGGATCGCCAGCGCGACGATCGTGAGCGTCGGGCCGTAGCCGGTCGAGGTCGGGAATACCGACGAGTCGGCGCAGACGAGGTTCTCGACGTCGTGGAATCGCTGCCATCGGTCGACGACACTCGTGGCCGGATCGTCGCCCATGCGACACGTGCCCATGATGTGCCGGGACGTCGACGCGCTCCGGGTGCCGGCGCGGTCGCCTTCGAGGGGCGGCGAGGTCGCGGCGAACGTCGTCTCGGCCCCGGCTTCGCGCATCACGGCTTCCAACCGCGGCGCGTAGTAGCGCGACGCGACGACCTCGTGCAGGTGCACGTCGTACGTCGCGCGGCCCGCGGGGAAGCCGTACACGTCGCGTACCGACGGATCGAGATCGATCCGGTTCGTCGCCTGCGGAAGATCCTCACCTTGCACGGTGAAAGCCCACAGACGATCGCGCATCACGGAGTCGAGCATCTCACGGGTATGCGCGCGACCGGGAGCCGTGTACATGCCTTCCATCACCGGGCCGCCGCCGCCACCGTGCTCGGTGAGACCGCCGCGGAAGTAGGGGAGCCCGTGCTCCCGGGCGAAGGCCCGCACGTCGTCGTCGACGAGCATGTGGTCGTCGTGCAGGTGCGTGACCGCCCGGCCCCGGTGACCGTGCAGGCGAAACGGGAAGCATCCGATGACGAAGGTCTGGAAGTGGTACATGAGATAGCGCCCGACGAGGCCGGACGAATTCCCGACGTCGGATCGCAGCATGAGCCGCGGTGTCTCCCATGCCCCTCCGGCCGCGATCACCACCCGCGCACCGACTTCGTGCGCGTTGCCGTCGATGTCGAGGTAGCGAACGCCGCGGGCGGCCTTTCCGGTCTGGTCGAGGAGCACCCGCTCGACGTATGCGTCGGGTCGGATCTCGCACCGGCCCGTGCGCAGCGCGTTGCGCAGCGGTGCGACCGGGTCGCCCTTGGCCTCGATCGGGCAGCCGTAGAACGCGCAGAACCCGCAGTTGTTGCACGCGGGCCGGCCGTCGTACGGGATCGAGTTGACCCCCGTCGGCGCTCGGTACGGGTGATATCCGAGTCGCGCCGCCGCTTCGGCCGTGAGCACCGCGCCGAACATGTCGGCGCCCGGCGGCATCGGATACGGGCTGCTCCGCCATTCCGCGAACGGGTTCCCCGCGGCATCGCCGGCGACGCCGATGAGGCGCTCGGCCTCGGCGTAGTAGGGCTCCATCTCGTCGTATTCGACGGGCCAGTCGGCGATGTCGGCGCCGTCGATCGGGCCGAGCTCGGACCGCGGTTTGAAGTCGACGGCGCGGAAGCGGGGGAGCTTGCCGTCGGCGTGGAACCCGCCGCCACCGACCGTCGACGGGAGGTTGTTGACCTCGCCGGCGAAGAGCCGGTCGCCGTCGGTTTCGTCGCGCCGGTAACTGCGCGGTTCGAGGAACGGGTCGGGACCGAGGAAGTGCCGGCGCAACGACTTGATCTCGTCGTTCGAGACGTGGCCCAAGCCGGTGAACGGCTCCTCGAGCGCCAGGAGATGGTTGCGCCCCTTCTCGAGCATGATCACCGACCAACCCGCGCTCGTGAGCACGTCGGCCGCGGTCGCGCCCGCGGGACCCGTGCCGACGACGACGGCGTCGCAATCGCGCGGCTCAGTCACGTCCGCTCACTTCGGCATCGGTGTAGCCGCGCGGTTGCACGTCGCCGTCCCATGCGATGGCGCGCCAACCCGCGAGGTCACGATTCCCTCCGTATTCGGGCGCGCCGTACGCGCCCTCGCAGGCATGCGCGTACAAGGTGTTGCGCAACTCGCGGTGCGAGAGCAGGCGCCGATCCTGCTCGGTGCCGTCGACGGTGCAGAAGTCGGCCCCGAGCGCGGCGAGGCCTTCGCGGTAGATCTCCTGCCAGCCGCGCGTCGGCCCGTTGAACTCGCGTTCGGGTATGGCGCGGGAACCCTCGACGCGTGTGCGCCAGGCGAGCTCCTCGTTGGGCGAGAGCGCGATGAAGCCGGCGAACGACGGGTCGCCGCCGAAGCGGCCGCTGAACGGTCCGCCCGCGAAGATCAACGGCGGATCGAACATGAACGCGGCGAGCAGGTTGTCGACGTAGTCGGCTACCCCGAGCGCGGCGCCGCCGGGATGGGCGTCGAGCGGCGGGATCAATCGATCGGCCGCGGCCGCCACCACGGCGTATTCGCTGTCGGAGAGGAAGCGCGGCACTACGCGTGGGTGCGGTCTTCGGGTGCGATCTTGCGGAGCACCTTGGCCAGAGCCTCGAGATCGCGCGAGCTCAGCGCGCGCAGACTGTCGGGGGCTTCGTAGATCCGGGCTTCGACCTGGCTGCGAAGCTTGGCGCCTTTGCGGGTGAGTGCCACCGTGCGGATTCGACGATCGCCCGGGTGGGCGCGGCGCTCGGCCAGGCCATGCTCCTCGAGCCGGTCGACGAGCCAGGTGACGTTCGACGCGTCGCATTTCCACGCACCCGCGAGCGAGCTCATCGATTGCGGCGCGTCGGGGTCGAGCTGGAGGAGCGCGTGCATCGCTCCGGGGTTCAGGCCGAACGACGCCGCCAGCGCGGGGAACTCCTGCTTGCGTTCCATCACGACCGCCGTCAGGAGGCGCCACGCCTCGGCCGCGGAGTCGCCTGCGGGGACGGAGGCCGGGACCGGCTGGGTGGTCACGTACGGATGGTACGGGTGTTCACGCGATGTTTCAAGTAATCGAAGGTTGATGACCTAGATACTTGACATCATTCAAGGAATCATGGGAGCATGATCCCGTGACTGATGCCATCATCGTCGAGAACCTCCAGAAGCGGTTCGGTCCGGTCGTCGCCCTCGACGGCGTGGGCTTCTCCGTTCCCGCGGGCACGGTGCTCGGGCTGCTCGGCCCCAACGGCGCGGGCAAGACCACAGCGGTCCGGGTCCTCACCACGATCCTGCGGCCCGACTCGGGCCGGGCGGAGGTGCTCGGCCTCGACGTCACCCGCCACGCGCAAGAGGTGCGCGAGCGCATCGGCCTCGCGGGGCAATACGCGGCGGTCGACGAGAACCTGACGGGGCACGAGAACCTGCGCATGGTCGGCCGGCTCTCGCACCTGTCGAAACCGGTCGTCCTGGCCCGGGCGGCGGAGCTCCTCGAGCAGTTCGCGCTGGCCGACGCGGCCGACCGTCCGGTGCGCACGTACTCCGGGGGCATGCGGCGCCGTCTCGATCTCGCGGCCGCGCTGGTGCACCGCCCTCCCGTCCTCTTCCTCGACGAGCCGACCACGGGCCTCGACCCGAGTGGTCGCCAAGACCTCTGGGGCGTCATCGAAGGTCTCGTGCGCGAGGGCACCACGCTGTTGCTCACGACGCAGTATCTCGAGGAAGCCGATCGTCTCGCCGACCACATCGTCGTGATCGATCACGGCCGCGTGATCGCCGAAGGCACGTCGTCGCAGCTCAAGGCCAAGCTGGGTTCGACGATCGTCGAGGTGGGCTTCGCCGACGCCGCGACGGCGCAACAGGCCCAGGCGGAGTTGGCCCGTATCGGCCTGTGCGACGTCGGCTCCGGGTCGACGATCGTGGAGCTGAAGGTCGACGACGGCGCGCGCGTGGTGCTCGACGTCGTCCGGAATCTCGATCACGCGCACCTCGAGCCGATCACCCTGACCGTGCGCGAGCCCACGCTCGACGACGTCTTCCTCTCCATCACCGGCCACAAGGCCGAGGAGCCCGTTGCCGAAGATGCGCCGGTCGAGTCCGGCCGCCGGCGGACCCGAGGTGCAGCATGACCGCGATTGCCGTCCCCGCGACGATCGAACGCCCGAAGCACAGCGCGTTCAGCTGGGCCATACAGGACGCGATGACGGTCACGTGGCGGAACCTCGTGGCAATGAAGCGCACCCCGCAGGTGTTGGTCTTCTCGACGATCCAACCGATCATCTTCGTGCTGATGTTCCGCTACGTGTTCGGCGGCGCGATCCGCATTCCGGGCGTTCACCACTACGTCGACTATCTGATGCCCGGCGTGTTCGCGCAGACGGTCGTGTTCGGGTCGATCCAGACCGGCATCGGTTTGGCGGAAGACCTGCACAAGGGGCTCATCGAGCGATTCCAGTCGTTGCCCATGGCGCGCTCGGCGGTGCTCGCCGGCCGCACGCTGGCAGACCTCGTTCGCAACGTGTTCGTGGTCTTGTTGATGGTCGGTGTCGGCTTCATCGTCGGCTGGCGCATCCACACCAGCGTG
The DNA here is from genome assembly GCA_963812205.1 of uncultured Actinomycetes bacterium. GTDB lineage: Bacteria > Actinomycetota > Acidimicrobiia > IMCC26256 > PALSA-610 > PALSA-610. The sequence continues at coordinate 177,264 of CAWEUJ010000005.1, read as the reverse complement.
TTCGGCTTGATCGGCGGCATTGCGATGATGCTGCTCTTCGCCCACTCGCTCTCGTGGGTCTTCGCGCTCGTCGGGATGTCAGCGGCGAACGCCGAAGCCGCGCAGGCCGCGTCGTTCCCGATCCTGGCACCGCTGGTCTTCGCGTCGACCGCGTTCGTGTCGGCCGCGTCGATGCCCGCCCCGCTGGAATGGTTCGCCAATCACCAGCCCGTGTCGATCGTGATCGACGCGGTGCGGGCGCTCACCTATGGCGAGGAGTTCGCGTCGACCGGCAAGGTGCTCGGCGCGATCGCCTGGAGCCTCGCCATCATCGTGGTTGCCGCCCCGTTCGCTGTCCGCATGTACCGCCGCAAGGTCTGACGACCTCGAGCGCGCGCCCACGGCGCCCCACAAATGCGGTGTTCGTCATCCGTGACTGCCGCACCCCGATGATGACAGGCGGGTGCGACAACTACCGACGCGGAGCGCGCTCAGCCGAAGGTGACACGCACGCTGCGCAACGCGTGCGGGGGAACATGTAGCGCGACCGTGTGGCCGTGGTGCTCGACATAGAAGTCGTCGGGGTGCTCGTCGATCCGCACGGGGCGGGCGCGCTGCACGTCGAGACCGAACCGCAGGGTCACGTCGTCGGGCTCGGCGCTCGGATTGAGGACGCGCACGACCATCCGGTTTCCCTCCTGCGCAGGCTTGCACGACGACAGGACCGAGTGGCGTGTGTCCAGTTCGAGCAGCGCGACATCGGACGCGAGCGCCGGCGTCTCGCCGCCGATGACGCCGCGCAGGCCGATCTCGGCGGCGCGGGCATCGGCGGGAGCGCGGGCGATCGTGATGGTCGCGGCGACGCGACCCTGTGTCTGCGCGCCGGGAACGGGCATCTCCGGACCGGCCGGGAGCGGCCGGGTGCGGAGCTCGATGCGCGCCAGCATGCCCACACTGCGCACGAGCGTCACGAGCACCTCGCCCTCGGGTGTGACCTCGGCTTCGGGGAGTCCGGGCGCGCCGACGACCAGACCGTTCGCCGCGATCCAACCCTGGTGTGGGAACGTGCGCGGCGCGGGATGGACCCAGCCGGTCGCGTCGGGAGTCGCGGTCGAGCGGCGTGCGGTGTCGAAGGTGGTCGCGGCGTCGAACTCGTCGACCGGCGCCCCCGTGGGGAAGCGCAGGCGCAGCCGGTGGTCGAGCTCGCGGTTGTCGAGCGTGACCGCGCACCGCACGAACGTCAGGCCGGGAGCGACGCACGCCTCGACCGTCAGCGGCCCGATCCGGTCGAGCTCGCGCACGACCTTCAGTCGGGCGACACCCGATGTGTGGACGGTGCGCTGCACCGTGACGAAGCGCACCCGGATGTCTCGAACGGGGTCGGGGTCGCAGTCGTAGGAATCGCCGCGGTCGATCACGTCCTCGACGCCGAACAGCCCGTGGTACGTGCGATCACCGATCGTGATCGAGAGGGTGCCGTCGTCGGCCACCGCCACCCGCAGGTCGCCGGCTTCGATATCGCGACCCTGGTCGACGACATCGGCCGACTCGGCCGCGGGCGCCAGGGCGAACCGGCGGCACCCGAAGGCGGGGACGTCGGACGCGACGAATTCCACGTCGAGTCCGCCCATACCCGGTAGGAACCGGACGCGCGTGGGGTCGTCGCTCTGCACGAGGCGCGCGGGCCGGCCGTCGACGGTGACGCCCCGGAACGAGGGCATGGCGAAGGGATGCATGTCGAAGCGGGTGACACTCACGCGCCACGGTGGGAAGCCTTCGAGCGGGACCCGCACCACGTCGGTCCGGGGCGCGGCCGTCGCGTTGAACACCACGAGCTCCTGCTCGTCGCGCCACGGCGTGTCGCGCGTGACGTTGGCGCCCGCGAGACGTTCGAGCACGCGCTGCAGTGTGGCGGTACCGAGACCATCGGCGTCGTCGTAGCGCGCCTGCATGCGCTCGTGGACGGGGTCGATGGAGCAACCGCAGATCGAATCGTGAGCCTGGTTGCAGAGGAGGGAACGCCACGCGCCCTCCAGTGCGGGTCGTTCGTCGGTCAGCCCCAACGCGCGCGCGAATGCCGCCCACGGCTCGACCCAGTCGGTGAGCAACGTCTCGATCGCGCGGTTGCGCAGCTTCAACGGCATGCGCGTCGACCACACGCCCGGCAGGAGATTCGCGGTGCGACCCCCGACGAGCTCGCCCGACCATTCCGCAAGGGTCGACGCGGCGGGCAGGCGGGCCGCGGCGTCGTCGAGGAGAACGCGCTCGGCCGGGAGCAACGCGGCGACGTGCGCGGTCGAGGTGTCGGGCGGCAGATGGTCGAAGCCGTTCATCAACAGCACCGGATCGCCACCGGCGGCTGTGATGCGCTCGATGACCGGGCGGAGCCGCGCGATCGTGCCGGCGAGATCGCGATCGGCGTCGAGACCGGCCGCGGCGAAGTAGCCCTCGGGCAGCTGCCAGGCGCGTACCGAGGTCCCGTCGGGTGCGCACCACCGGTACATCGGTCCGAGCGTGTCCAGCTCGGCGCCGTTCCCGCGCCAGTAGACGAAGGGATCGAGGCCGAAGCCGCCCAGGAGTTGGGGAAGCTGCGCGGGATGCCCGAAGGAATCCGGCACGTACCCGACCGCCGACACCGGACCCAACGCGCCCGCGACCTGACGCCCGAGCAGGAGGTTGCGCACGTGGGTCTCGCCGGCGGGCAACAGCGAGTCGGGCTGCACGTACCACGGCCCGGCTGCGAGCCGGCCGGCGTGCAGGCCCGCGACGAGCTCGTCGCGGCGGTCCGGGCGCACCTCGAGGTAGTCCTCGAGCACGATGGCCTGGCCGTCGAGCACGAAGCGGAAGCCGGGATCGGCGGCGACGAGGTCGAGGACGGCGTCGACGGCGTCGACGAGCCGCCCGCGGAACACCTCGAAGGAGCGGTACCACTCGCGGTCCCAGTGGAAGTGGGAGACGAGAAGGATTTCGGGCGTCACACCGAGACGACGTAGTTGCCGAGACCGTCGAGGGTCGCGGTCGCGTCCGGAGGCAACACCACCACGGTGTACGGCTCTTCGATCAGCGCCGGGCCGGCGATCGTCGCGCCCGCACCGAGCTTCGTGCCGTCGTACACCGGGGTGTCGACGAACCCGTCACCCCAGTACGCGGGCCGCGTGCCCCGGCGCGCCTGCTCCGCGTCGGCCAGCGCGCCCGTCTCGGCCAGGTGGTCGGGTTTCGGTGTGGTGCCGCGCGCGATCACGCGCACACCGCGCAGGAGCGGTTGCTGGGAGCGGAAGCAAAAGCCGCGCTCGGTCGCGTGTTGGTCGTGGAAGCGTTCGGCGAGATCCAAGAGCCCGGGTTCGTCGAGTGCGACCCCTTCGGGTACGGGAACGCTCATGTCGAAGTTCTGGCCCGGGTAACACATCTGGGCGAACAAGCTGCGCTCGACGTCGCCGGCGGCGACACCGGTCGGGTCGAGCTCCTTGTCGACCTCTTGGAGGAGATCGGTGAGGAGATCGCGGACGCGTGCGAGGTCGACCTGCGACAGGGGAGTGACGTACGACCGCACGAGGTCGACGACGTAGTCGGCGACGAGCACGCCGAGCGCGCTGAACGCGGGCGCGGCCTTGGGAACGACGATACGGCCGACGCCGAGCTCGCGCGCGATCGCGGCCGCGTGCACGGCTCCGTTGCCGCCGAAGGCGATGAGCGAGAGGTCGCGAGGGTCGGCGCCGTGGCCGGCGAGCACCTTGCGGGTCGCGTTGGCCATGTTGGAGTTCACGATCCGTTCGATACCCCATGCCGCGTCGGTGAGGTCGATGCCGAGCGGGTCGGCGACGTGCCGGGTGATCGCGGTGCGGGCGGCGGCGACGTCGAGGTGCATGCGGCCGCCCGCGAATCCGTCGACGGGCAGGTAGCCGAGCACTGCGTCGGCGTCGGTCACACTCGGTCGAGTGCCGCCGCGCCCGTAGCAGGCGGGACCGGGCGCCGAACCGGCGGACTCGGGCCCGACGAGTAGCGCACCCTGGCGGACCCGGGCGATCGATCCGCCGCCCGCACCGACGCTCTGCACGTCGACCATCGGCAGCCCGATGTAGTAGCGGTAGCGCCAGTTCCAGTCGGTCTTGATCTCGGGCAACCCGTTGCGGACCAAGCAGATGTCGAAGCTCGTACCGCCCATGTCGACCGCGACGAAGTCTCCGACCCCCGCGGCGCGGGCCGCGACCGTCGCGCCCATGACGCCACCGGTCGGGCCGCTCGCGAGCAGCGTGACCGCGCGGCGCGACACGTAGTCGGGCGGCATGACGCCGCCCGTCGACTGCATGATGAGCAGCGGGCCCAGGTAGCCGGCGCGCCGCAGCTTGTCCTGCAAGTTCTGCGTATAGCTCGCGATCCGGGGCGCGACGTAGGCGTTCACCAGCGTGGTCGAGACGCGCTCGAACTCGGGACCTCGCGGCATGACCTCGTGCGAGAGCGAGATGTGCTCCACGTCGGGGAACTCCTCGAGCACGATCTCCCGGGTGCGGCGCTCGTGCGCGGGGTTCACGAACGAGAACAGGTACATCACCGCGATGGAACGCACGCCGAGCTTCTTCAGGCGCTGCACACCGCGGCGGACCGCGTCTTCGTCGAGGTCGAGCAGCGGGTTGCCCTCGAAGTCCATGCGCTCCGGAATCGGGATCCGCGCGCGTCGCCGCGCGATCGGGATCGGGCCCGGATAGTTGGGGTCCCAGATCTCCTCTTTGTGGCACCGGCGCAACTCGATCTCGTCGCGGTGGCCCTCGGTGACGAGCAGGCCGGTCGGCGCGCCGTTCATCTCGATCATCGTGTTGTCGGCCGTCGTGGTGCCGTGGACGAGGATGTCGAGGTCGCGGCAGAACGCGTCGAGCCCCAGTTCGAAGTGGTCCGCGAGCTGCTCGAGCCCGTTCATGACGCCGGTCGACTGGTCGTCGAGCGTCGTCGGGGTCTTGTCGAGCACGATCTCGCCTGCGGGCGTGACGCAGATCAGGTCGGTGAACGTTCCCCCGACGTCGACTCCTACGCGAAAGCCCATCTCAGGACTGCTCGGCCCGCGCCCGCTCGGCCCGCATCTGCTCCCGTAGCGCGATCGTCGCGACCTCGTCGACCTCGAGCGTCAGTTCCTCGAGCGAGCCCTGGAGCACCACCCCGTAGTCGCGGCTCGCGCCTTCGACCGACACGTACTCGTCGATCACGTCGTCGAGCACCGCCTGGGGATCGCGGACGAGCGGATCGCCCCAACCGCCGCCGCCGCCGTAGTCGTACATGATCCGCTCGCCGGCATGGATCGGGACCCAATCGGCGGTGTGTTCGACTTTGAACTCGTCTTCGCTGCCGTAGCGGATGATCATCTCGTTGGGCGAGCCGTCGCGGCCGCCGCAGATCCCGGGCATCGGGTACTTCATGCCGACGACGTACGTGTACACCTTGGCGTCGACGAGCACTTCCTTTTCGTAGTGCGAACCGCAGATACCCCGCCACTCCCCGGGGCCGCCACCGTCGGTGCGGTAGTCGCGGCTCCACTGCACGTGCGGGTACAACGACTCGTTGATCTCCGCCGTCGCCTTCCAGAGGTTGCCGAAGCTCGCGTTGAGCGCGCCCCACGCGTCCATCCCCTTGGAGGCATTGCACCAGCCGGAGTACACCTCGGCCGAGTGGTCGGTGAACGACGTGCCCGAACGCGGGTCGACGCCGACGATGATCGTGGGGATACCGGTCTTGTACGTCTGCGGCACGGCGCGGTCGGGCAGGACGTACTGCATCGCCTTGGCGATGACCTCGCCGACGTCGGCGCCCGGGTGATGGGTTCCCGCCGACACCGGCTTTCCCGGCTCGGGGTTGAGGAGGCAGCCCTTCGGCACCACGAGCTTGATCTGCTCGAAGAACCCCTCGTTCTTGGGGATCTCGGGGTCCATCATCGCGGCGATCTGGCCGACCGTGTAGCCGCGCGTGTTGCCGAACGTCGACCACGACTGCAACTCGCCGCGCGTGTCGGTACCGGTGAAGTCGATGGTCAGCTCGTCGCCCGCGACCGTCACCGTGACGTGCAGATGGATGTCGGGATGGCCGAGCGGGTCGTGGTCGACGTAGGAGTCGGCCTCGTACTCGCCGTCGGGCCACTGGGCGACCTCTTCGCGGAAGCGGCGGGCGGCGTAGTCGATCATGTAGTCGACGGAATCCTCGATCGCCCCGACGCCGTAACGGTCGATGAGCTCGCCGAGGCGCTCCGCGCCGAGCTGCGCGGAGCCGATCTGCGCGCGCAGGTCGCCGATGTAACTCGGGATGCGGTTGTTGGCCTGCAGCGCGTACAGCACGTCGCGCCGTTCCACGCCGCGGTCGAGAACCTTCACGACCGGCCAGCGCACGCCCTCGCCCCAAATGTCGGTGGCGGTGATGTTGTAGCCGCCGGGCACCCCGCCGCCGGTGTCACCGTGGTGGCACTGGATGCTCGCGATGAGCACCATCCGCCGACCGCCGGGGGCTTGCGGATCGGCCGCGAAGACGGGCGCGAAGACGTTGTAGTCGGGGAGGTGGCCGCCGCCGTGGTACGGGTCGTTGGCAACGAACACGTCGCCCTCGCGGAACTCGTCGACGCCGAGGAACTCGAGCGCGAAGCGCACGGGCAACGTTGACGTGAGCATGAACTGCGGGATGCCGACGGAGAGGGCTGCGAGGCGGCCCCGCGCGTCGAGCACGGTGGCGTTGCGCTCGTTCGACTGGTTCAGGATCGGGGTTGTCGCGGTGCGCGACACGTACTCGGCCATCTCGAAACAGACGGTCTCCATGCCGCCCCGGATGACCTCGGCCGTGACCAGGTCGACGGTGGGCGACTCGGAGATGCGGCCCCGGCTGCCGGCCAGGCGCACCAGATCGACGTTCGTCATGGGCTCTCCCTCGGAACCGACCGGTCGAAACTGACGCTGACGTCAGGGAAGTCTAGACCCAGCCTTGCGAACGCGCGCCGCCGACTCGGACACGGGACGCTCGTCACTCGTCGGTCCTCGAGCGGCCGCGATCCGGCACGGTGCGATCCCGTGCGATCCTTCGTCGCCCGCGGTCACGGCATTGTCCGGTCGAGGGTTCAGGAGTCGATGAGCAGGTCGGCGAGGCGGTCGAGATGCCAGCCGGTCGTGCCGAAGAGGTACTCGTCGGCGGTGGCGCGCCGCAGGTAGAGGTGGAGATCGTGCTCCCACGTGTAGCCGACGCCGCCGTGGATCTGGATGCCGTCCTTCAGGATGCGGCGCGCGGCCTCACCCGCGGCGGCCTTGGCCACGTGGCACGCGCGAGTGCGGTCCGGGTCGTCGCCGTCGATCGTCATCGCCGCGTAGTGCACCGCGGCAGTGGCCCGTTCGAGCGCGAGCGACATGTCGGCGAGCTTGTGCTGGATCGCCTGGAACGATCCGATCGGCACGTCGAACTGCTTGCGCTCCTTGGCGTATGCGAGCGCCATGTCGAAGATGCGGCGCGCGGTGCCGACCAGCTCCGCCGCGATCGACACCGACGCGCGGTCGCGCCAGCGCGCGAAGGCGTCGCCGTCGATCGGGTGAGGGTCGAGGGCCGGGAAGTCGAGTACGAACAGGCGCCGGGAGAAGTCGACGGTCGCGACGAAACGCGCCGGAGCATCCGCGGCCGCGATCACTGCGAGCCGCGGACCCGGGAGCACCACCGCGACGGAGTCGACGCGGTCGGCTTCGAGGACGAACGGGTGGGTCGGGTCGCCGGCGAGCGCGACCGTGCCGATCGTCGTGGCGTCGTCGCCCGTCAGCGCGGTGTATCCCACCGTGGCGAGGAACGGCCCGGGCGCGGCCGCGTAGCCCGTCTCCTCGAGGAACAAGCAGAGGTCGGTGGCCGGTCCGGCGCCGAGCGCGGTGTACTCGGACAGGTGGCGCCAGAGGGGCTCGTACGCGGCGGGGTCGTCGATGTGCGCGCGCACCCGCGCCGGGGGGCATTCGCGCTCGAGCAATCTTGTGCCCGGTCTCGCGGAGCAGCTCCTGGTCGGGGGTGAGCGAGAAGTCCACGGTTCCGGCGCCTCAGTGTCTCGGGAGGCCCAGGACGCGCTGGGCGATGATGTTGCGTTGGATCTCGGAGCTCCCGCCCGCGATCGTGCTCGCGAACGACACGAAGAACCCCTGCACGAAGCGACTCGTCTGCGCGCCGAGCTCCGGGTCGGTCACGGGTGCCAAGGCCCCGGAGATCTCCATGCCGAGCTCGAACGCCGCCTTGCTGGCCTCCGACATCGCCATCTTCATGTAGCTGTGCTCGGGCGCGCTCGATCCCTGCGCGAACGACGCGAAGCCCTGGTAGCCGAGCGCGCGCAACGACACCGCGAGCTCGTAGGCCGAGGCGATCTTGCGCCGGATGATCGGATCGTCGGCGCGACCCTGCTGGCGGGCGAGGGTGATGAGTCCTTCGACGGTCTGCTCGAAGCGGGCGACACCTTCGACCCAGAGGCCGGCGCGCTCGTGCGCGAGCGATCCCTGCGTCAGTGCCCACCCGCCGTTCAGCCCGCCGACGAGGTTCTCGCGAGGGACGACGACGTCGGTGAAGAAGACTTCGGCGAATCCCGCGCTGCCGTTGATGTGGCGGAGCGGCCGGATGTCGATGCCCGGGGAGTCGACGTCGATGATCAGCAGCGAGATGCCCTTGTGCTTGGCGACCGTGGGGTCGGTACGCACGTAGCAAAAGCACTTCTGGGCGATCATCGCGTAGCTGGTCCAGACCTTCTGGCCGTTCACGACGAAGTGGTCGTCGCGCAGCTCGGCGCGTGTTTGCAGTCCGGCGAGGTCGGAACCGGCGTTCGGCTCGCTCATGCCGATGCACCAGATGGTGTCGCCCCGAATGGCGGCGGGCACCAACCTCTTCTGCGCGTCGTTGCCGTACTCGAGCAGGCTCGGGGCGACGATCGCGTACCCGGGAAAGTGACCGCTGCGCAGGATCCGGCGGCTCGACAGCGTCTCCAGGTAGATGAGGGTCTGGACGGGCGTGCAGCTGCGGCCGCCGTGTTCGCGCGGGTAGCCGGGGATCATCCAGCCGTGGTCGAAGAGTGTCGCCTGCCAGTCCGCCAGCCACTGCGGCACGAGCTCGTCCGCGTCGCCGACGTCTTGGAAGTCGTAGCCCGTGCGCATCTCGCTCGGCGTGAATTCGTCGAGGAAGGCGACGAGCTCGGCGCGAAAGGCCTCATCCTCGGGGCTCCACGCGAGCTTCACCTGTACCCCTCCCGAGCGGCGGACCGACGGCCCAAGGTTCCTGACGCCGGCGTCAGGAACCGTAGCGGCAGTCGTTCGGCGTGTGCCAAGCACACGCCCCGAGGTGCGTCGACCGAGGGCTCGCCCGCGAACCCGGGCGCCGCCGGGCGTCGCAGACGTTGGCCGAGTTCGTCGAGCACCACGCGCGCTCGCGTTTGGTCGATGCCGAGGTACGCGCACGCGAGACCGAGTTCGGTGAACGTTCTTGCCAGCAGCTTTTCGGTCACGGTCGAATACCGCAGCGAGATGTCGGTCGGAAAGTCTGCGGCCACGACGACCGCCACCTTCAAGTCGTCGGCAAGGCCGGTGCCTTCGTACAGGGCGTCGAGAACGTCCGGGTCGGGCACCGGGGAATTCGTGAGGGTGGTCAGGTCCGTGAGATGCGCGTGACCGGCGGGCCACTTGGGGTCGTCGGCGAGACGGATCAGGTGTTGTCGGATGTCCTCGGCGGTCACCTCCCCGTCCCAGACGTCGAAGGTGCATCCGACGGATGGCTCGGCCCGGTGCGCGATCCCCATGCGATCTCCAACCTCGCTCGAAAAGACCCGCGGCGCCAACTCGGTGCCGAGCCTCCCAGCATGCGAAATCGACGTCAAGGACCGTCGTGTGCCGATTGTCCGACACGCGCCGTTCGACCGGACTGTGTTCGAGCCACGACGCGACGCGGCCCCCGCGAAGTGCGGGGGCCGCGAGCGTCGTGACGGGTTACTGGTGGACCGGTGTTCCGACGTGCACGAACGCGTTGTTGGCGATGCCACTCGTGTCGAGGCCGGCGGTAAGCCAGATGCCGATCTGATCGTTGAAGAACATGTTGTGCTGGATGACGAGACCGTGAACGGGCACGACCGCGGAGAACACGATCACTCCCGTTGTCTGCAGGTCGCCGGAGTCGATGTCCCCCGCGGTGTTGTTGGTCCCGATCGTGTTGTTGGTGATCGTGTTGTTGTCGATGCTCTGACTCGGAGCGTGCGCGTGCAACTGCACACCACCCTCACCATTGTCCAAGATGACATTGCCGGTCACCAGGTTGTCGGTCACTGCGGTTCCCGGGGCCGGAGTCGCGATGAGTACTCCCGCACCGCCGTTGCGGGCGACGAAGTTGTTCCTGATCACGTTGTGCGTCACGCCCAGACCGGGAACGTGTGACGGCATCGTGATACCGCAGTCTTCCGTGTTGTCGACCACGGTGTTCCACGCGATGAGATTGCCCGAGGTCGGTCCGGCCTCGTCGGTCACCAGGATGCCGCCGACGTTGTGGTCGACACGGTTGGCCACGATCTGCGAGTTGGTCGTGCCCTGAAGGTGAATCGCCTCGCCACAGTCGCCCGGAACCGGACCGTTGTCGGCGCAGGGCCCGTACACGTTGCTGTGCGCGCCCTTGTCGTTGTTCGTGACGCGGTTGTTGCTCACGGTCACGTGATCGACCGCGGTCAACAAGATGCCCTCACCGATCGCGTTCTGCACGGTGAAGCCGCTTACGTTGCTCCCCGACGCCTCCGGGCTCAGCAACCAGATGCCCTGGTTCGCGCCCGAGGCGTCGATAGTCGCGTTGATTCCCTGCAGCTGGACCCGCTTCGTGATCGTGACCGTCCCGGCATATGTCCCCGGGAAGACCACGACCAGCTCACCGGGCGAAGCGTGCGCGACGCCTTGACCGATCGTCGCGCAGGGGTCGAACGGGCGACCGCACGTCGACGAGTCGTGCCCATGCGATGTCACGAAGACGGCGGCGCCGGATCCGTTTCCGCTGCCGGGGTCTGCCCCCGCCGGCGTGGCCGCGAGGCCCGCGATCGCGAGAGCCGCGGGAACGGCGATGAACATCCTCGCCGCGCGTCGAAGTCGAACTCGAACTCTTCTCATAGGTAATCCTCCGTGAGTGGGGCCCCGGTCCAGCCGGGCGAGGTCACAGTCTTATCGCACGTTCCGAATCGGAGCGGTGTCGGCGTCGTTCGGCCCGTGCTCGGCAATGGCACCGAGTCTCACGACATCGGCTGCGGGTGACGTCAGTCGTTCACCGTGTGCCAGGCACAGGGCATGCGCTTGATGCCGTGGATGAAGTTGCTCTGGAGCATGTCGGGCTCGCCGGTGATCTCGATGTCGGGCAGGCGGCGCAGGACCTCCTCGAACATCACCCGGATCTCGCGCCGGGCGAGGTTCGCGCCGAGGCAGAAGTGCGGGCCGCCGGCGCCGAATCCGAAGTGCTCGTTCGGGCTGCGCAACACGTCGAAGCGGAACGGATCGTCGAAGGCGCGCTCGTCGCGGTTCGCGGAGTTGTAGAACATCACGACCTTCTGGCCCGCCGCGATCTCCTGGCCACCGACGACCGTGTCGCGTGTCGCGGTGCGACGGAAGTTGATGACGGGCGTGGCCCAGCGGACGATCTCCTCGACCGCGGTGGGGGACACGGCGTCGAAGTCGGAGGTCCACACCTTGCGCTGGTCGGGGTTCAGCGTGAGCTGGCGCATGCCGTGACTGATGGCGTTGCGCGTGGTCTCGTTGCCGGCGACGACCAGGAGCAAGAAGAACGAACCGAGCTCGCCGGTGGTCAGGCGGTGCTTGCCCGTCTCGTCTTCGACCTCGGCCTGCATCAGCGCGGTGGTGATGTCGTCGCGAGGATGGTCGAGCCGATCCTGCGCCAGTGCGAGCCCGTACTGGAACAGGCCCATGCCGGCGGCCATCAGTTGTTCCAGCGACTGCACGTACTCGGGGTCGCCGACGCCGAGGATCACGTTCGTGAGCTCGAAGATCTGCTGGGTGTCCTCGCGCGGGATGCCCATCATGTCGCAGATGATCTGCAGGGGGAGCGCGGCCGCGATCTCGGTGACGAAGTCGCACTCGCCCATGGGCGCGACCCGCTCGACGATCTCACGCGCCTGCTGGCGGACCGAGTCGTCGATGCGGGCGACCTGGCGCGGCGTGAAGCCGCGGTTCACGATCAAGCGCAGCTTCGTGTGCTTCGGCGCGTCCATGTTGATCATCGAGCCGAGCCATTCCGCGATCTCGGCGGGCATGTCGCCGACCGTCGAGGTGGGCGCCGAATGGAACGTGTCCGGATCGCGCGAAACCTGCATGACGTCGGCGAAGCGCGTGACGGCCCAGAATCCCGGGCCTTGCGGGATGTTCATCTCGGGCGGCGGGACCGGCTCGGCGTGGAACGAGACCGGGCGCTGGTCGCGCAGCTTGGCGAAGATGCCTTCGCGGTCGGGGCGCATCCACTGCTCGATGTCGCCCAGGCGGATGTCGTCGATCGCGAGGTCGGTGTGGGGAAGTTCGGTACTCATCGCCGCGAGCCTATGGGTTGGCGTGGGGGAGTCTGCTCGTCGCCCGCTGTCGGCCGGCCCGTAGCGCCCGTACTAGTTGTCGCCGACGTTGGGCATGAACGGCGGCGTGCCCTTGTCGGACTTGGCGAACAGCGTCGATGACGCGGCGTCGATCGACTCGATGGTCCACGGCTTGTCGTCGACCGCTTCTGTGATCGGGCGCCAGCCCTGCACGAGCTGCACCTGGCCGCCCATCACCTTGACGACCTGTCCGGTGACGCCCTGGGCGAGATCCGACGCGAGCCAGCACACGACCGCGGAGACGTTCTCCGGAGCGAAGCGGTCGAACTCGCCGTCCTTCGCGTTCATGAAGTCGCCGGCGACCGTCTCGGTCAGACGAGTACGGGCGACGGGGCAGATCGCGTTGACCCGCACCCCGATGCGCTCGAGCTCGCGCGCCATGACGATCGTCATCGACGCGATGCCGGCCTTCGCCGCGGCGTAGTTGGCCTGGCCCGCGTTGCCGTAGAGCCCCGACTCCGACGCGGTGTTCACGATCTTGGCGTTGACCGGCTCACCCGTCTCCTTCGAGCGGCTGCGCCAGTAGCCGGCCGCGAAGCGCGAGGTGGCGAAGTGGCCCTTCAGATGGACGTCGATGACCTGATCCCACTCGGCCTCGTCCATGTTGAAGCTCATCTTGTCGCGCAGGATCCCGGCGTTGTTGATGAGGACGTCGAGCCCACCGAATGTGTCGACGGCCTGTTGGACCATTGCTTCGGCGCCGGTCCACGACGACACGCTGTCGTAGTTGGCGACCGCGCGGCCGCCCTTGGCGGCGATCTCGTCGACCACCTGCTGTGCGGGGGTGGCGTCGGTACCCGCGCCGTCGCTCGATCCACCGAGGTCGTTCACGACGACGGCCGCGCCCTCGGAGGCGAGGAGCAGCGCGTGACTGCGGCCGATGCCCCGCCCGGCGCCCGTGACGATCGCGACCTTGCCGTCGAACAGACCCACTGCTCCTCCTCGGTGTTGCGCGCTTCGGTGTCGTCAGTCGCTGACGAGCGCGTCAGGTTAGGAGGGCGCGTCGCAGCTCGGCAACGTCGTCGACGCTGACCAGGAGCTCGCGCAGCGCCACGGGGAACCCCAGCACCCGCGCCCGGGCGGGGAGGGCCAACGTGATCCGGGCGATCGGACGGTTCGCGCCGTTGACGAGCCAGCGCCCGCGCCAGCCGTGGACCCCGATGCTCACGACCGGTCGGTGCGGGCTCACGGCGCTGATGTCGCCGCGCGTGAACGTGGCCCGGAAGGCGAAAGACATGCGGACGCGGATCGCGTCGCCGTCGACCTCGATGTACGAGAGGCCCCTCGGCATGAGCAGGATCGTGAGCAGCCACGACCACACCTTCGAGTACTTGATGGGAATGCGCGTGGTCATCGGTCCTCACCGTAGGCCAACCGCGCCCCGAGCTCACTCGTGGAGACGAGCGGCATCGTCGTGAGCTCCGCTCGCGTGCACCAGGCGGCGCGGTCGGTGGAGCCGACGGCTTCGTGCACGATGGTTCCGTCGACCACCGTCGTCCGGTAGATGATGCGGATGCTGTGGTAGTCGCCGCCCGGTTCGCCCTCGCGGGCCGGGCGGTGCATCGAGTCGACCGCGATGAGCTCGTCGATGCGACCTTCGAGGCCGGTCTCCTCCCGGAGCTCGCGAATGGCCGCGGCCTCGGGATGCTCACCGAACTCCACGCCGCCGCCGGGCAGTGTCCACGCGCCCGGGGCCTCGGTGATGCCGGACAGGCGGCACAGCAACAAGCGATCCTCGGCATCGACACAGACGTTGTAGGCGGCGACGCGCTGGACCCGCTCGGCGCCCGGTTGTTGGCCGCGCTCGTTCATTCGCCCGTGAAGTTCGCGTCTCGCTTGTCGCGGAAGGCGGCCATGCCCTCGACCAGATCCGGCGACGAGGTCGCGAGGGCCTGGAAGTGCGCCTCGAGCTCGAGCGACCTCGTGAGGTCGGATTCGAAGGAGCTGTTGAGCAGGCGCTTCGAGAGTCCGAGCGAACGGGTGGGGCCGGTCGCCAACCGTCGCGCGACGGCGATGGCTTCGCCGAGCAACGCGTCGGGATCGTCGACGCACCGGTATGCGAGGCCGATGTCGACCGCCTCGGCTCCCGTCGCGCCCTCGCTCAGCATGAACATCGCCTTGGCCTTCGCCAACCCGACCAGGCGCGGGAGGAGGTACGCGCCGCCGGCGTCGGCGACGAGCCCCCACTTCGCGAACGACCACATGAACCGTGTGCGCGGATGCACCATCACGAAGTCGCACGCCGAGCGCGAGGTGCGCACCCGGTCCGACCGCGGCGCCGTTCACGGCCGCCACCGTCGGCTTGTCGAGCTCCCACAGCTCCTGGATGAACCGCTGCACTCCCACCCGCAGGGCTTCCGACGTCGTGCGGGAAGTGAAACCGGGCCGGCCGGCCTCCGAGACCGTCGACGCGGAGAGGTCCATTCCCGCGCAGAACGCGTCGCCCGCGCCGGTGATGAGCACCGACCGCACCTGGCGATCGGCCCGGAACTCGCGCAGGGCTTCGACGATCCCGTCGCGCATGCCGATGGTCAGGGCGTTCTTCGCCTCGGGACGGTCGAGCGTGATCCGGCCCACTCCGTCGACGTCGCGTTCGACGCGCAGCTCGGTCTGCGTCACGACGCGTCGGCCCGGTTGGTGAGGATGTTGACGACCGCGACGCCCGACCCGCGCCCGCCCGCGTTGTGCTGCAGCGCGTAGCCGTTCCTCGTCTCGATCTGGCGTTCGCCGGCCTCGCCGCGCAGCTGCCACCAGCATTCCGTGATCTGCGCGACACCGGTCGCGCCGATCGGGTGCCCCTTGGCGAGGAGACCGCCGCTGGTGTTGACGGGGATGTGACCGGTCAACGCCGTCTCGCCCTCGAGGCTCGCGCGCCCGCCGTCGCCCTTTTCGAAGAAGCCGAGGTCTTCGATGTCGAGGATCTCGGTGATGGTGAAGCAGTCGTGTACCTCGGCGCAGTCGATGTCGGCCGGGCCGACGCCCGCCATCGCGTACGCGCGCTGCGACGCCATGCGGGTGACCTTGATCTCGGTGAAGCTGTCTTTTTCGTGCAGGTACGGGTGGTCGGTGGCCACACCGAATCCGGCGACGTACACGGGCTTGTCCGTGAACTCCCGGGCCCGTTCCGCGCTGACGAGCAGCACTGCGGCCGCGCCGTCGGTTTGCGGACAGCAGTCGAGCAGGTGGAGTGGGTGGCACACCGGCGCCGACTTGAGCACGTCGTCGAGTGTGATCTCGCTCTGGAAATGCGCGTACGGATCGCGGGCACCGTTGTAGTGGTTCTTCACGGCGACCGAGGCGAGCATCTCGCGGGTCGTACCGAACTCGTACATGTGCCGGGTTGCGAACGGCGCGAACAGGACGGGTGCGGTCTCTCCGCGCGTGAAGATCGGATGGCCCGCCGCGGCGCGCGAGAGGAGTCCTTCCTCCGACGACTTGTCGCGCATCTTCTCGACGCCGATGACGAGCACGACGTCGTGCACTCCGCTCGCCACCGCCATCGCGCCGACGCGAAAGGCGTCCGAGCCGGACGGGCACGCGTTCTCGATGCGCGTGCACGGGATGCCGGCCAGCCCGATCGCGGTCGGGACGGTGTTGCCGCCGATGCCTTCTTGGCCCCACAGCGTTCCCCGCTGGGTGGCGACGAACGCGGCCTCGACCTGGCGGGGTTCGAAGCCCTTGTCGACGCTCGAGACGGCAGCTTCGAACGCGCCCGCAGCCATCTGCTCGTAGCTCTGGTCGAAGAGCTCACCCATCTTGATGAGGCCGGCGCCGACGACGGCAACCCGGTTCCAACTCACGGCTCGTCCCACATCACGCGGCAGCTTCCTTCTTCGCACGGGCTTTGAATCCGTAGACGGGAACGCCGCGCTCGTGGGCGTATTTCCGCAGCACGAGCTCGACCGACCGGCCGATCTCGATGTCGGCGCCGTCACCGATCGCCTGCAACATCAGCCGCGAGCCGTCGTCCATGTCGAGCACCACGATCGGCAACGGCGCGACGAACGGTGCCGGCATCGTCTGGTTGACGACGAAGGTGTGAATGGTTCCCGTGCGCGCCAGTGCGACCGGCTCGAGCTTCGCGCCGCCGCAGTTGATGCAGTGCGGGTGGATCGAAGGCGGCGTGCTGATCGTGGCGCAGTCGACGCAGCGGCCTCCGAGCAGGCCGAGCATCTCATCGGCGCCGCGCACGAACATCGCACTCTCGGGCGGGACGCCCATCGGGATCGTCTCGCCCGTCGGTTGCAGCTGGCCCCGAGAACGCAAGGCCTCGGCGTAGCTGGCGGCGCGTCCGCCGGCGAGCGCGTCGGCGCCGAGCGCGGCGCCCGGGACCGGTGTCTCGACGTCGATGAGGACGCCCGTCGTACGACCGCCGCCGGTGCCGACGATGGCGACGATGCCGGGTGCATCGAGTGCCAAGACGCCGCCGAGCAGCGCCGCGGCCGCGCCCGTGTCGCCGACGGCGTCGTACACCGCGGTCGAGGTCAGTTGGCTTGCACCGACGCGCTTGGCGAGCGTCGGGCCGAGCCGCCCATCGGGATCGGGCAACGACCAGGCGCGCACGTCGAACGACGCGAGGCTCGTGGCGACCTCCCCGACGACGGGCAGGAAGATCTCCTCGCGGAACAGGCGCGGGTCGTAGAGATCGCGATTGTCGGTCTCGCCGTCGCCGCGGTACCGGTCGAGGAACGGGCGCGTGCGGGTGACGCGTGTCCCGAAGGTCGCGGTGCCGTGCCCCTCGCGGCCGACGACGAACGCGGCCGCGCCCGCGCCGCAACGCGCCTCGAAGCCGGTTCCCGGTCCGGGCCTTACGGCATCCGAGGCGACGATGAGCGCGAACTGTGCGGAGCCGGCTGCGACGGCATCGACACCCGCGGTGAGTGCTTCCATGCCCGCGTGCGCGGATCCCGCGCTCAACGTGCCCGACACGGTCGGCCGGCAGCCGAGCGCGGCGGCCAGGAACGAGAAGCTCGGCCCCTCGGCGAAGGGCGGGCGGCTCGTTCCCCAGAACAAGCCGTCGACGCCGGCGGGATCGAGTCCGGCCGCGTCGAGCGCTCGCACGGCGGCTTGCCACGCCAGCGTGAGCGTGTCCTCGTCGGGGGCGCACACCCCGCTTTGGCCCCGTCCACCCCGGCCCCACGCCGCGCCGACCTCGGTCGCGGCGAGACGCAAGAACGGCGTGGCGGCACCGACGCCCAGCACTCGGACGGTCATCGAAGGCTCCCGGCGGTGTGTGGTCCGGACGGGGACTGTAGCGGCCGGGCTTCCCCGGCCGAGCGGGACGAACGGCGGGGAGGACCGACTACCGACTCACGCCGCGGATCGTCTGCACCAACACGAGTGGTCCCGGCCAGCCGATGTAGGGCGCGTCACCGAAGACGAACACGCCGCCGTCGCCGGCCGCCAGCCAGTAGCCGCGGCCCGTCGGAGTGCTCGCGATCCCGACGACCGGCAGGCGCGTCCCCCTGATCGTGAGGCCGCCGAGCGCGGCGGCGTTCCCGAAGCTGTAGACGGTCCCGTCGGACGCGGCGACCCAGTAGCCGTGCCCGTCGTTCGTCGTGGACATGCCGACCACGTGCGCCTGCACGAAGCCCGCGGGGGTTCCGTAGAAGTGCGCGTCGCCGAAGCTGAAGATGCCACCGTCGGATGCGACCATCCAATAGCCCTTGCCCGTGGGGGTCGCCGCCATCCCGACGATCGGCTGATTCAGGTGGATGGCGCCGGTCGAGCCGTAGAAGTGCGCGTCGCCGAAGCTGAAGATGCCACCGTCGGATGCGACCAACCAGTACCCCTTGCCCGTGGGGGTCGGGGTCATGCCGACGACGGGCTGGTTGAGGCGGATGGCGCCGGTCGAGCCGTAGAAGTGCGCGTCGCCGAAGCTGAAGATGCCACCGTCGGTCGCGACCATCCAGTAGCCGTGGTTGGTCGGGGTCGGTGCCATGCCGACGACGAGATGTTGCGCGATGCCCGCGGCCGAGCCGTAGTTGCGGGCGTCGCCGAAGCTGAAGACGCCACCGTCACCGGCGAACAGCCGGAAACCGTGCGGGGTCGACGCGGGCGTGACCACTCCGACCGGGATCACCGGGTTGGACGGCGGCGACGCGGCGCCGGTGCCCACCACGTTCCGGGCCGTCACGGTGCACGTGTACGTGTTCGCGTTGGTGAGGCCGGTGACGATCAGCGGCGACGACGCTCCGGTCCTACTCCCGGCCCGCCCGCCGTCGCTCGAGACACACGATGCCGTGTAGCTCGTGACCGCGTTGCCGACGCCGGCCGGGGCGCGGAAGCTCACCGTGATCTGTTGCGACCCGGCGACGACCGTGGGCTTGGCGGGAGCACCCGGCACGGTGCTCGGGACCACCGCCGCAGACGGCGCCGACGCGGGGCCCGCGCCGTTCGCGTTCGAAGCGGTCACGGTGCAGGTGTAGGTCCTCGCGTTCGTGACGCCGGTGACGACGATCGGTGAGCCGGTTCCCGAGTTGGTTCCGGCCGCACCGCCGTTGGTCGACGTGCAGGCCACCGCGTATCCGACGATCGCCTTGCCGCCGTTGAACGGAGCGGTGAACGTCACCGTCAGGCGGGCGTTGCCGGGTTGCACCGAGGGTCGCGGCACCGCATTCGGGGTGCCGCTCGGAACCGCGGACACCGAGGCCGGCGAGAACGCACTGTCGCCGTTGTCGTTACTGGCGAACACCGCGCACGTGTAGATCTTCCCGTTCGTCAGGCCGCTGACGTCGATGCTCGTCGTGGTTCCGTCGTTGGTCGCGCCGGCGGTCGTGCCGCCGTTCGCGGACGCGCAGCTCGCGGTGTAGCCGGTGATCGGGCTGCCACCGTCGTTGGGCGCGGTGAAGGAGACGGTGATGAGTCCGTTGCCCGCCACGACGGTCGGCTGCGTCGGAGCGTCGGGTACGCGGTTCGGCACCGTCGGGGACGACGCCGGTGAGGGTGAGCTGTTGCCGGCGGCGTTGGCGGCCGTCACGGTGCAGGTGTAGGTCTTGGCGTTCGTGAGTCCGGTGACGATGATCGGTGAGGTGGTCCCCGTGTTCGAGCCGGCGGCGCCGCCGTTGGAGGACGTGCAGTTGGCGGTGTAGCCGGTGATCGGGCTTCCGCCGTTGAAGGGAGCCGCGAACGTCACGGTGATCTGCTCGTTGGCGGGCGCCGTCGTCGGCTTGGCCGGCGGGCTCGGGACCGTCTTCGGCGTGACCGCGCTCGATGCCGGTGAGGCGCCGCTGGTGCCATTCGCGTTGGTGGCGGTGACGGTGCAGGTGTAGGTCTTGCCGTTGTCGAGAGGGCTGACGATGATCGGTGACGTTGGCCCGGTGTCGGAGCCGGCCGTGCCGCCGTTCGACGACGTGCAGGTCGCGGTGTAGCCGGTGATCGTGCTTCCGCCGTTGAAGGGAGCCACGAACGTGACCGTGATCTGCCCGGCGTCGGCAACGACCGACGGTTGGGCGGGAGCGTCGGGTACCCGGTTCGGGACCACGGATGCCGACACGGGCGACGCCGGTCCGTCACCGTTGGCGTTGGTGGCGGTGACGGTGCAGGTGTAGGTCTTGCCGTTGTCGAGAGGGCTGACGATGATCGGTGACGTTGGCCCGGTGTCGGAGCCGGCCGTGCCGCCGTTCGACGACGTGCAGGTCGCGGTGTAGCCCGTGATCGCGCTGCCGCCGTCGAACGGCGTCGTGAACGTCACGGTGAGCTGGCCGTTGCCGGCGGCCGCGGTGGGTTGGGCGGGCGCGGCGGGAGTGGTGTTCGGGACGGCGGGGTTCGATGCGGGTGAGGCGGGTCCGTTGCCGTTGGCGTTGGTGGCGGTGACGGTGCACGTGTAGGTCTTGCCGTTGGTGAGGCTGCCGACGGTGATGGGTGAGCCCGTGCCGGTGTTGCTCCCGGCGGTGCCGCCGTTGGAGGAGGTGCAGTTGGCGGTGTAGCCGGTGATGGGCGAGCCGCCGTCGGCGGGGGGCGTGAAGGTCACGGTGATCTGGGAGTCGCCGGCGGCGACACCAGGCTTGGCGGGTGCGCTCGGCACGGTCTTGGGGATCACGGCCGCCGACACGGGCGACGCGGGTCCGTTGCCGTTCGCGTTGGTGGCGGTGATGGTGCAGGTGTAGGTCTTGCCGTTGGTGAGGCTGGCGACGGTGATGGGTGAGCCCGCGCCGGTGTTGCTCCCGGCGGTGCCGCCGTTGGAGGAGGTGCAGTTGGCGGTGTAGCCGGTGATGGGCGACCCGCCGTCGAACGGGGCGGCGAAGGTCACGACGATCTGCGAGCTGGCCGCGGCCGCGGTGGGTTGGGCGGGCGCGTCCGGCGTGGTGTTCGGGACGGTGGGGTTGGATGCGGGTGAGGCGGGTCCGTTGCCGTTGGCGTTGGTGGCGGTGACGGTGCAGGTGTAGGTCTTGCCGTTGTCGAGGCTGCCGACGGTGATGGGCGAGCCCGCGCCGGTGTTGCTCCCGGCGGTGCCGCCGTTGGAGGACGTGCAGTTGGCGGTGTAGCCCGTGATGGGCGAGCCGCCGTCGGCGGGGGGCGTGAAGGTCACGGTGATCTGGGAGTCGCCGGCGGCGGCACCAGGCTTGGCGGGTGCGCTCGGCACGGTCTTGGGGATCACGGCGGCCGACACGGGCGACGCCGATCCGTTGCCGTTGGCGTTCGCTGCGGTGATGGTGCAGGTGTAGGTCTTGCCGTTGGTGAGGCTGGCGACGGTGATGGGTGAGCCCGTGCCGGTGTTGCTCCCGGCGGTGCCGCCGTTGGAGGAGGTGCAGTTGGCGGTGTAGCCGGTGATGGGTGAGCCGCCGTCGGCGGGGGGTGTGAAGGTCACGGTGATCTGGGCGTTGCCGGCGCTCGCGCCCGGTTGGGCGGGCGCGGCGGGAGTGGTGCTCGGGACGGCGGGGTTGGATGCGGGTGAGGCGGGTCCGTCACCGTTGGCGTTGCTGGCGGTGATGGTGCACGTGTAGGTCTTGCCGTTGTCGAGGCTGCCGACGGTGATGGGCGAGCCCGCGCCGGTGTTGCTCCCGGCGGTGCCGCCGTTGGAGGACGTGCAGTTGGCGGTGTAGCCGGTGATGGGCGACCCGCCGTCGGCGGGGGCGGTGAAGGTCACGGTGATCTGGTTGTTGCCCGCGCTCACTGCCGGTTGTGCGGGCGTACCCGGCACGGTCTTGGGGACCACGGCGGCCGACACGGGCGACGCCGATCCGTTGCCGTTGGCGTTCGTTGCGGTGACGGTGCAGGTGTAGGTCTTGCCGTTGGTGAGGCTGCCGACGGTGATGGGTGAGCCCGTGCCGGTGTTGCTCCCGGCGGTGCCGCCGTTGGAGGAGGTGCAGTTGGCGGTGTAGCCGGTGATGGGTGAGCCGCCGTCGGCGGGGGGTGTGAAGGTCACGGTGATCTGGGCGTTGCCGGCGCTCGCGCCCGGTTGGGCGGGCGCGGCGGGAGTGGTGCTCGGGACGGCGGATGCCGACGGCGCCGACGCGCTGCTGTCGCCGTTCGCGTTCGTTGCGACGACGGTGCAGGTGTACGTCTTGCCGTTGTCGAGGCTGCCGACGGTGATGGGCGAGCCCGCGCCGGTGTTGCTCCCGGCGGTGCCGCCGTTGGAGGAGGTGCAGTTGGCGGTGTAGCCGGTGATGGCCGACCCGCCGTCGGCGGGGGGTGTGAAGGTCACGGTGATCTGGGCGTTGCCGGCGCTCGCGCCCGGTTGGGCGGGCGCGGCGGGAGTGGTGCTCGGGACGGCGGATGCCGACGGCGCCGACGCGCTGCTGTCGCCGTTCGCGTTCGTTGCGACGACCGTGCAGGTGTAGGTCTTGCCGTTGGTGAGGCTGCCGACGGTGATCGGCGAACTCGTTCCGATCTGGGTGCCCGTCGCGCCGCCGTTCGACGAGATGCACGTCGCCGTGTAGGTGGTGATCGGGCTCCCGCCGTTGGCCGGCGGTGTGAAGGTCACGGTGATCTGGGCGTTGCCGGCGCTCGCGCCCGGTTGGGCGGGCGCGCCGGGAGTGGTGCTCGGGACGGCGGATGCCGACGGCGCCGACGCGCTGCTGTCGCCGTTCGCGTTCGTTGCGACGACGGTGCAGGTGTAGGTCTTGCCGTTGGTGAGCCCGGTGACGGTGATCGGCGAACCGGCGCCGGTCTGGCTTCCGGAGGCGCCGCCATCGGAAGAGGTGCAGGCCGCCGTGTACCCGGTGATTGCGTTCCCGCCGTCGAACGGCGGGCTGAAGAACACCGCGATCTGAGCGTCGTCCGGCGAGACCGTGGGTTGCGCCGGGGCGTCGGGTACCCGGCTCGGGATCACTGGCGCGGAGTCGGGCGACGGCGCGCCCGGGCCGTCGGCGTTGGTGGCGAACACCGCGCACGTATAGGTCTTGCCGTTGTCGAGCCCAGTGACGGTGATCGGCGAAGTCGTTCCGATCTGGGTGCCCGTCGTCCCGCCGTTCGACGACGTGCAGGTCGCCGTGTAGTTGGTGATCGGGCTCCCGCCGTCGGCCGGGGCCGAGAAGTTCACGGTGATCTGGCTGTCGCCCGATACGACGGTGGGTTGAAGGGGAGCATCGGGTGGCGCCGCCCAGGCCGCGGGCGCGACGACCACGACGGCGACGAACGTCGCGACGATGCAAGCGGTGAAACGGCGTGCGTGCCGGTGTGAGGCGCTCGGGCGAGGCGGAGTAAGCATGTTCATGAGGTCGGCGTGAACGGAACGGCGATGGTGTTCGGCGGAGTCGTCGTCGGCGGTGTCGTCGCCGGCACGGCGATCGGTTGCATCGGCGGGATCTGGCTGCGAACGGTCGTCGGCGGGACCGTTTGCGGCGCTGCGGTCGCCGGTGTGGTGATCGTGCTCGGCGCGATGGTGGGCGCCGGCGTGATCGCGGCCGGTGTCGTTGTCGGCGCGACCGTCGTCGTGACCGCGGGCACGACGACGGCGGGCCGCTTGCTATCGACGCCCGTCTTGGGGGTGAGATCCGCCGGAACCGGGTTCACGATCGTCGATCGCGCGGGATGCGACGACGACAGCCCGCCCACCGTCTCGTAGGTCGCCGCCACGGCGATCAGGCAAAGCACGATGAGTAGCCCCCGGTTGATCAGTGTCTGAACGGTCAGCGAATCGAGATGCGGTTGCAGGTGTGTGTGGCTCGCCGGGACTTCTTCTTGTGGTTGCGGTGCGTCGGATCGACCCTCGGCCCCAGGCTCCCGCTGGTGAGAGAGCCATCCGAAGACGGCGGCGCCGGTGTCCTCGCCGTCGCTTCGGGGGGCGCCAGGTGTCGTACTCATCGCCGTTGTATGCGAACCATCACCGTCACGCTGTGCCCTTCGTTCGACGACGAGCGCCGACTCTGCGTGAGCGTCCCCACGATTCCCCCACAGTTGCGTCGACAAGCCTCCGCCCCGTCGACGCGTGGACCGACAATAACTGGTGAGGCTCGCGTATGGAATGGCGCGGGTCGATACTTGACACCAGGCGCCCCGAACGTGGCGGATGTCACGTTCGGGAGGGGGGATACGGGCGCTATGGGCGAGAATTCGGACGCGGGCGGCTCTGGGGCCGGCGCCGATTCACGTCTTCGTGCGTACCAAGCCCGGATTGGCCGGCCGGCCCGACCCCCGCCCATTCGTGGGCGGGCCCGAATCGGTGGCGATGCCGTCGGAGGCGGTGGACTGCCGCCACGTCATGCGCCGACCCAGGGAGCTGCGCCGGGCCCGGTTGATCACGACGCCGAGCACTTCGATGCGCCGGTCGTTGAGCGTCAAGAGCATCTGCTCGACATCGGCGAAGTCGCGCCGCCGGGCGTCGATGACGAGGAGCACTGCGCCGCATCCCGCCGCATACACGACTGTCTCGGCCGCGCCGGCCATCGGAGGTGTGTCGACGACGAGCGTGACGTCGTGGCCGTCGATCTGTTTCGTGAGATAGGGGAAGTGCGCGCTCGCGACCTCGGCCGGGTGGCGGTCGGGCCGGCCCGCGCCGATGAATCCGAGGTGCTCTCGCCCGGTGCGTTGCATCACATCACCGAGATTGGTGGCGTCGAGCTCTTCGATGCCGGGTGCGAGCGCCACATCGAGCAGCTGGTGTGCCGTTGGATTACGGGCGTTGGCGTCGAGCAACAGCGTCTCGTGCTCCAACGCTCCGAGGAGCCACGCGAGCTGGACGGCGACGAACGACTTCCCTTCACGACCCCTCGCGGACACGACCGCGAGCCACGGGTGCGGCTTGTCGGCGAGCAGGTACGAAACGCTCGCGCGCAACGTCTGCAGCGCATCGACCGCGGGAACCGCCCGGGAGCTCAGGGCCAGCTGCTGTGGGCC
Source organism: uncultured Actinomycetes bacterium (assembly GCA_963812205.1). Taxonomy (GTDB): domain Bacteria; phylum Actinomycetota; class Acidimicrobiia; order IMCC26256; family PALSA-610; genus PALSA-610. Next base: position 152,420 of record CAWEUJ010000005.1, on the reverse strand, counting down.
CAAGATCGCGAGGCGGCGGGGGAGGGTCGGGATCTCGGCGAGGACGCGGATGCCGAACCGCTCACGGATCTCGACCGCGCCGTCGCGCCGAGCGCGTAGCGCGGCGGCGACGATGACCGAGATGATGGCGGTGAACAACGCAATGAGCGCGGTCGTGAGCAACACGAACAGCCGGTTCGGAGCGTACGGATGGGTGGGCGCGACGGGAACGTCGATGACGCTCAGGACGGCGAACTTGTCGCCGGCGTCGATCTGCAGGTGGGTTGCGAGTGCACCGGCCCACGGCGCGACCGCGGCGAGCGATGTGCTCGTCACCTGGATGTCGATGATGCCGGTGCCCGGCTCGCCGGTTGCCGAAACCGAGATCGGCGCGTCCTGGATCGCCGCGGGCAGTGTCGCCCGAGCCGCGAGGAAGTACCGCCGCGATTCGAGCTTGGCGAGGTATTGCGGGATCAGGAAGTCGATCTGCTGCACATTGGCGGTCTGACCCGCGACGATCGTCGGATCGACGACGACGGTCGCGGACGACTGGTATCGATCCGGCGACCGGAGCGCGATGGCCGTTCCCGCGGCCATCACGACGAGTGCGACGAGGAGGGCGAGGTATCGGAAACGGCGGAGGAGTCGGAGGAGGTCGTTGGGGTTCACGAGTGATTCCTGATCGGGAACGGGCGCCGTGAGTTGTGCGAAGCGCTGGGCGGACTCCCCTCGGGGGAGCCTACGACGGCACGGGGCCGAGTTGGGGTCAGTTGGGCAGCCAAGACAATTTCTTCACCGGAGTCTCATCGTCGCGAGCGAGGCAGCGCCGAAGTGCGTCTGCGGTCGCCCGGGCCTCGGCGGCGTGGGTGGTGACACCCGTCCCGATCTCGAACCCGCCGCCGAAGTTGACCTTGGGCACGACCTCGAGTCGCCAGCGCCGCACGAGCGTGCCCCTCGTTTGGTCCAAGAAGACCACCACGTTGTAGGCGGGCCGCTCGAGCAGGTCGTTCATCGCGCGGAGGGTGTCACGGAGGGTCCGGGCCACGGCCGCGACGGCACCCGGGTCGAGATCGACGAACGCGGGGCCCGGGACCCGGGGCGCGATGCGCACCGCGAACGGGCTCGTCGTGCCCCATGGTGACCACGCGGTTATCGCCCCGTCGCTGACGACGAGGTCGTGTTCGTCGGCGAGCTCGAGATCGCGCTGCAGGGGATCGGCGCCGAGCCGGGCCATCGTGTCGAATTCGAGTGCAAGTGCCTGGGGCACGAAGTCGAGCGCGATGATCTGCGCGTGCGGGTGGGCGATCGACGCCCCGGCGACGGCCTCGACGTTCACGAAGACCTGCACCGACGTGCGTGCCGTGAGCGCCGGCGCCGCAAGTCGGGAGCGGACGACGTCGAGGATCTCGCCAACTTCGTCCACCTCCATGTCCTCGAGCCGGCGATCGTGGTCCCGGAACACGACGACTTCGCACCGTCCGGTGGCTTCGTCGGTGCCGCCGAGTACCGGGTAACGGTTCCGCACGACGCGGATGCGCCATCCGGGCGAACCCGGCGCGCCCGGACCGACGCGCAGCAGTTCCGTCGCGGTCGATTGCTCGTTGCCCCAGCAGAACGGGCAGTCGCGATCGGTGTGCGGCGCGTCGCCGCGCGCCAACACCGGGGCAGGGTCCGGACGGGCCATGGCCGGGCGCGCGACGGTCGTCGGCCGTCCCGCCCGCGCCGGATTGACCAAGGTGAAGTTCCCGCTGACCACGTCCTGGCGGAGCTCGGCGGTCGAGCCGGCTCCGGTCGAGGAGCGATCGCCGCCGTCATCAGTGCCGCTCTGGTCGGCGTCGCCACTCATGGCGGTTCCTCGGGGAGTCATGCGACCGGCCTGCCGGCTGTCCTCCGTCCGACGGCCATCCGACCGATAGCGGCGCCGCACGCGTTTCATCGGGCGCTGTTCGCGACCGGCTCGTCGAGTGACTTCAAGACGGCCTCGAACTCGTCGCCGATCCTTCGGATGTCGAATGTCTCTTCGGCGTAGCGCCTCGCCCGCGCACCCATGTCGGCCCGCAATGCCTCGTCGTTCAGCAGCTGCATGGCCGCGGCGACGAACGCGGGAACGTTGCCGGGATCGGTGACCAGACCGCTGCCTTCGCGTTCGATGATGCGCGCCGCCAGATTCTCCGCTGGTATCGCGCCGAGGATCGGCCGTCCCGCGCAGTGGTACGTGAGCACCTTGGACGGCACCGAGAACACACCCGCTTCGGGCTCCAGGATCGCTACGAGGACGTCGGCGCTCGCGAGCACCGACGAGAGCACGTCGTAGGGCTGGAACGGCAAGAGCAGCAGCGCGTCGAGCCCGAGCGCGCGCTTGCGTTCGGCGAGCCAGTCGGCGCCGAGTCCTTCCGAGATGACGACGACGCGAATGTTCGCGGCCCGCTCCTGCGCGGCGCGCGCGGCGAGCTGCAAGAGCAGGTCGGGATTGTGTTTGAGGCCGAGCGTGCCCGCGTAGAGGATGACCGTCGCGTCGTCGAGCCCGTGCTCGTGCGACCACACGTTGCGGTGCGGACCCGGCTCGATCTCCGACAACCCGGCCCAGTTCTCGACCACGGTCGTGCGGTCGCGGTCGATGCCCCAGCGGTCGAGGATCGGGCGGAAGTCGGCGCTGATGATCACGACGGCGTCACTCGCCTTCAACATCTTGCGTTCGAGGCGTTCGAGCAACTTCGCCACGATGCCGCCGACGACGGGGATACGGCGGCGAGCTGCGTCTCCCATCGCGACGCTGTACACGTCCTGTTGCCAAAAGACGAACCTCGTGCGCGGATCGAGGTGGCGCTGGAAGACCGACTGCGTGAAGAGGGGAGTGTTGCTCGACAGCACGACGTCGGGCCGGTAGTCCTTGACGCGAGCGCCGAGAAGTCGCCCGTAGCGCCGCTCCTGTTCGAGTCGCTTGCGGACCGAGTACTTCTCGAAACGCTGCCCGAGGCTGATGGGCTCGACGAGGAAATTCGGCGGGTCGTCCGCGAGGCGATCGAGCGCACCCTTACCGGTCACGAACGAGTCGCAGTGGAGATGGAGGACTTCGTGCCCGCGCCGTGCGAGCTCGCGACTCAGCTGGACCTGGAAGGGATGACCCGAATAGTCGTGTACGACGAGCCGCACGCCCCGCCCTTCGTCGCCGGCTGGTTACGGCCGATGCTGCGCGCCGCGTGCTTCGTACGAATCGACCGCGCTCGACCTCAGGAAACGCGGGTGCGACGACGGAAGCGCATTGCCGCGAACGTGCCGGTACCCACCGCGGCGAGACCGACCCACGCGAGCGCGCTGTCGTTGCCGCCGGTGAAGGGCAGTCCGCCCGTCGACGCCGCGGCCGGTGCGACGGTGGTGGCCGTGGCCACCGTCGATCCCTCGACGAACTGGCTCGTGGTCGTGGGCGGGTAGTCGGCCGCGTGTGCAGCCGAGGCGAACCCCAGCGACAGCACCGCTGCGGTGCCCATACATGCGAAAAGCCTGCGGACCTTCATGACTCCTGCCCTCCCGGTGACCAAGACCTCACTCGACAGTCCATGTCGAGCGACGGCCAGCCGCCTCCATGGGTCGAATCCTAGCAGTCGTTCGGGCCGAGATCTGCAGGAGTCATCACTTTGAGTGACAAATGTCATCGTCTCATGCGCACCTCTACCGACCACGGGCCACGAGCCCCCGATCTGGTGACCGTCGCCGATAGCGGATCGTGGTCGATCGCCACCGGTGTGGCCCCGTGGGCGGTCGCGCCGACGACCCTGGCCCCGGTGACGTCGAGCGACCAGGTGACCCGGTCGGGATTCGGCAGAACCTGCGCGATGTACGCGAACCGGTACTTCGCCTCCGCGAGATCGATCGAGCCGCCCAGATCGACGGTGATCGTCTTGGTCCCGCCGGGGGGAATATCGACGAATGACGAGTAGACGTTGCGTCCGAGCTCACGTTCGGCGAGCAGGGAGAGGGCCCGGCCGTCGAGGGTCGCGTCGTCGAGGGAAAAGGGCGAGTAGATCGATACGTACAGGGTGCTCGTGCCGACCGGCTTCCCGAGCCCGTTGCCGATCACGTAGAGGGGCACTCCGGTGGAAGGTGAGGTGTTCTTCAACACGACCGTCGCCCGGGCGCGCACCCGGCCGGTCGCGGCGGCGACGGTGGCCGAGTAGCGGATGGTGCGCTCGAGGAAGTTGTCGATCTTGCTGCCACCGCCGTTCTGCACGATGACGCCGAACGAGTCCCCCTGCACCGCGGGCAGTGCGCTGTCCGCGCCGATGTCGCGTGCGAACTGCTGCTCGGCCGGGTCGCGGAACCACAGCGAGAGATCCTGTGTGTCGATCACCGGGCTCAACGCCTGGGCGATGCTCGACGGTTGGGCCGACCGGCCCGACGTCAGGCGATCGAACACAGCTTGCGCGACGTCGCCGAGCAGGTTGGAGCGACGGATCGGATCGGTGACGATCGTGTACTCGTCGCGCAGGAGGAACGACACCGCGTTGCTCGCGTCGATCGTCACGGGCAGGCCCGAGACGGTCACCGGCCCGGTGAGGGTGAGTAGCTGCGCGAGCGCGTACGGGTCGAGTTGGATCACTCCGTCGATGGGCACGCCGCCGGACTGCGGGTAGAGCTGGGCCATGACCTGTCCGACCGACGGGAAGTCGGGAGACATCGTCACGTTCTCCCATGTCTGTGCGGGTTGGAACCGGCCGTAACGCGAGAGATAGTCGGCCGGCCCGGTCAGGTGCTTCGGCTGCTGGCCGCGGCCGTCGAGGTCGGGCCCACGCCCGACCCCTTCGAGGTGGATGCGGCCCTTCGTCGCGGTCAGCACACCGAAGTTGGCCATCAGCCCGCCGGAGCCTCGCGCCTCGGCGGGGGTCACGAACGAGACGAGGTAGGTGCGGGTACCCGACGCGCCGAGCAGATCCGGCGCGAGGCGCACGGCCTCGTCGGCGGTCTGCGCGCTGTCGTCGGCGCGGGCGACGGTGCTCTCGAAGCGCACCAATTGACGATCGAGCGGGGGCACCAGCCACGTGCGTTCCAGACCGTCGAGCTCGGCGCGCACCGCGCGTGTCTGCACGGCGAGGCGATCGAAGATCGGGCGGTACGACGCGAGCGTTGCGAGATCGAGGCGCCCGTCGACGAGGCGCAGCCGATCGGGATCGATGTTGGTCGCGGTCGAACGGGCAAGGGGAATCGTACGCGCGCCGATCGACGCGATGCGCTCGAGCGTTCGTAGCTGCGGCCCGACGACGGGGAGCTGGCGGGCAGGGAACGTCGACCACGATCCGAGCTCGTGGTCGGCCGCGTCGAAACGCGTCTGTGCGACCTCGAACTGATTGGCCGCGCCGACGCGGTCACCGGCACGCGCGGCGTCGACGCCGGCGCGCGCCGCGGACTCGCCCGATTCGAGCAGGGTGCGGCTGCGAAGCACGGCGAACGCGGAGGTGATCGTGGCGACGACGGCGAGCATGCCGACGGCAACTCCCGCCGTGACGATGATCCGGCGCGCCCGCGCGGGTGCGCGCCGCAGTCCCGACGTTGCGATCATCGCCATCACGACGAACGCGACGGCCGCCGATCCACGGGTCGGCGAGGTCCACGGGAGCCGCAGCACCGATTGCACGACCAGCGCGCCGATGACCGTGCGCGCCACCGGCAGGGTCCGCCCGGAGCGTTCGAGGAGAGCGGTCGCGATCAACGCGAGGATCCCGGCGATGTGGAGGGGCCAGGATCCTCCCGCGGCGACCACGACCGCCGAGGCCAGGGCCAGCGCAATCCCCGATGCGCTCGAGGCGGCGATCGTCACGGCAGCCGCGGTCAACCCGGTGAGCACATGATCGGCGATCGTTCCCCCGACCGGCGCGCATCCCGCCGCCGCGCCCGCTGTCGCGCTCACGACTGCGACGAGAGCGACACCCCACCGATCGTTCGAAGACCATCGCGGCAACGAATGCTCGTCGTGATTGCCGGACGTCACGACCCGTCACGCTACCGGCAAGCTCTCCACGCGACGCGCGTTCCCGATCGTCGAGCGGCTCGGATCCCTTCGGGTTGCGCGCTCGACGAAGTCGCACGCGCAACCCGTTCGCGGCCGCCGCGGCGTCCGCAGCAGAAGCGGGTCAGGTTTCCGTCGGTTTGCGTCGTCTGCGACAACTCGGGCGATCGGAGTGTCCGAGCAATCCCAATCGACCGATGCGAACCGGCCCAGTTGATCAAGGTCTCGACCCGCCCGACCGATTGAGGTGGAGTCCGAATATTGACCGGGGGGGTCATCTTGTCCGTGACTTCGTTTGGTGCCGACCGTGAATGGTCGATCGCATCGAAGCGCTTTGGCCGACGTCGTTCGCGTCCCGTGGTGAATCTTCGAACGCGCGTGACCGTCATCGTCGCGGCGTTGTGCGCGACCGGTCTCGTCGGCGCCGGCATGCTGAGCGGCGCGTCGGCGGCGGACCGTCCCGCGGTCGCGCAGTTGGGGTTCTACCCGGGTTACGCGAATCTCTCGCAACTGACGTCGTTGCAGACTTGGTTGGGGCGCGACACCAGCTACCTGGTGCAGTTCGGTGACATCGCCTCGCCGACGAACTTCATGGCGAGCGTGTGGGGCGAGGTCGTCAAGGCCGGTGAGTTGCAGACGATCGCGAGCAAGACCAATCTCGTCGAGTCCGTCCCGTTGGCCTTCGGTTCATTCGTCGACGCGTCGACCGCCACCGGGCAAGCGACAGCGCGTGCTCAGTTGCAGGCGACGGTGAACGGCGCGAACGACGTGGGTTACCGCGTCGCCGCGCAGTACCTGCGCGATGGTGGCTACGGTGACGCCGTCATCCGGCTCGGCTGGGAGTTCGACGGCGGATGGATGCCGTGGTCGTCGAACGGCAACCAGGCGCTGTGGGTCAGCGCGTTCCGTCACGTCGTCGGCGTGTTCCGTTCGATCTCTCCCAGTTTCCGGTTCGACTGGACCGGTGACCCGGGTTGGATGCAGGGCCAGATAGGTGCCTACCCCGGTGACGCCTACGTCGACATCATCGGCATGGACCTCTACGACAAGGGTCTCGGCGTGGCGTGGAACTCGACGACGAAGACCTGGGTCGACCCGGCCGCGGCGTTCGCCACGGAGATCCCGAGCCTCACCTTCCAGCGCGACTTCGCGATCGCCCACGGCAAGCAGGTCAGCTACCCGGAATGGGCACTCGCGAGCGGGGGCACCGAAGCTCCGAACAGCGCCGGCAACGACGACCCGACATTCATCCAGGGCATGTACGACTGGATGAACGGCCTGCCGAGCACCGGCCCGGCCAGCTTGGCGTATCACTCGTACTTCAACGAGGACACTTCCAACGACGGCTACCACAAGCTGTCGCACTTTCCCAACGCCCAGGCCCGCTTCAAGGCGCTGTTCGGCCCGACGTCGACCACCGCCACCGTGGCGCCGACGACGACGACCGCCACTGTGGCGCCGACGACGACCGCCACTGTGGCGCCGACGACGACCACCACCACGGTGGCGCCGACGACGACCACGGTGGCGCCGACGACCACCACGACGAACGCGCCCACGACGACGGTCGCGCCCCCGCCGGTGAATCTCCAACCCGTGACTGCGCCGGCGGCGACGCAGGTGATCGCGGCCGGGACGTCGGCGACGAACCTCGCCACGGAGTCGCGCTGGCCGGGTGCGCAGAGCGCGCCGTACGTCTGCTGTTGGGGTTCGCAGGGTCAGTACGTGACGTTCTCGTTCAACGCGGCCGGCGGTCCGACGAACCTTGCCCTGCGTTACGGGGCCGGGAACGGTTCGGCGACGCGCAAGGTCGAGCTCGACGGATCTGTGTTCGCGGCGAACCAGAGCTTTCCCGCGACCGTGGACTGGAAGACCTGGTCGGTGGTTTCGTTGGCCGCGAACCTGGCGCCGGGGCCGCACTCGCTCAAGGTCTGGTTCGACGGGTACGCCGGCTCGCGTCAGTACCTGAACCTCGACAACCTGACGGTGTCGTCGACCGTCCTCGTGGCCGCGGGTACGTCGGCCACAAACCTCCCGACGGAGTCGCGCTCGGTCGGGCGCGCAGAGCACGCCGTACGTCTGCTGTTGGGGTTCGCAGGGTCAGTACGTGACGTTCTCGTTCAATGCGGCCGGCGGTCCGACGAACCTCGCCCTCCGTTACAGCGCCGGCAACGGTTCGGCGACGCGCAAGGTCGAGCTCGACGGATCGGTGTACGTGGCGAACCTCACGTTTGCGGCGACGCCCACCTGGAACGCGTGGTCGTCGGTCTCGCTTACCCCGAATCTGCCTGCGGGCCCGCACACGCTGAAGGTCTGGTTCGACGGGCCCGCCGGGTCGGGTCAGTTCCTCAACCTCGACAACCTCGGGGTGACAGGGGCGCCGGCCGGGTAGGGCGCGTGCCGCCTCGCTCTGCACCCGCACGGCGTGACCCGTCGGCTACGATCGCCCGGGCTGGGTGACCGTCCGCGCGACCCCGTGGAGCGAGAGATGCGGACCCGATTACTCGCCGAAATCCGTCGATCACCGAGGGCGCGTTGATTATCGCGGTGCTCGCGGTCTTCGCCGTGATCGGCGTCATCGCGTGCATCATCTTGGAAGAGCGGGGCCGACCCGAAGTCATCATGGTCGTGGTCCTGGCCATCGTGGTCTTCGACGTGTTGGTCTATCCCGACGGCGGCAACGAGCCCGCGGGGATTCTCCGGCCGACCCTCTTCGGGCACGACTACCGCACCGCTGACCTCGTCATCGTCCTCGCGCTGGTGGCTCGCCTCGCCGTGCGCGGCTTGCCCCGTCGCGTCACCGGGATGGGTCTCGCGTGGTTCGCGTTCTTTGCGATGTTCCTCTTGGCGGCTCCGATCGGGCTCGCCAACGGACACGACTCGTCGCTCGTCATCTTCCAGACGAAGTTCGTCATGGAAGCCGGCGGCATGGCGATCGTGATGGCCGGCGTGCCGCTCGCGGGGTCACGTCGCCCGAGTTCGTCGGCAAGGCGGCGTGGACGCTCGGTCTGTTCTCCCTCGTGCCGATCGCGGCGGCGTTCAGTAACCACTCGGTGAACCTGCCGATCCTGCCCCAGGCCGGATTCGGGAGTCGCCTCGGAGCCGACACGGCGACCACGTTGCTCTCGTTGGCGTTCTTGCTGCTCCTGGTCGAGTTGTGCTCTACCTCTCCTCGGGTCGGAGTCGTCGGCTGGTGCGGCCTGATGATCGTCTCCGGGATCGTGACCGGCCAGCGGGCGGCGTTGATCGGTTTGGTCGTCACGCTGGCATGCTCGTTCGTCGTGTTGATCGGGCGCGAGTGGAAGCGGCGGTCCCGGGCTCGACTCGGGCAACTTCTCCCCGTTGTCGCGCTCGTGCTGATCCCGCTCGGAACGATTGCCGTCCTCGACGCGCGCACGAGTCCGAGCACCTCGTCGGTGCCCGTCGTGTCGAGTATCACCGGCAGCTTCACGGGAGTCGGCAAGACGCAGTCGGCGAACATCCGCCTGCGCGTGTGGACGCTCGGTCGGCGGTTGGCCGAACAGCGGCCGCTGTTCGGTTGGGGTCTGGGCCAGAACTTCAACATCTTCCAGAACAACGGGTCGGAAGACCCGTTCACCGGCGGCGATTTCCACAACATCGCCATCGATTTGACCGTCACCACGGGCCTCGCCGGCTTCGCGCTGTTCTCCCTCGCGTTGCTCGCAACGCTGTGGAACTCGTTCATCACCTGGCGGGGCGCGCGGAGCTCGGCCGTCGCGGCGGCCGCCCTTGCCGCGGGGATCGTGCTCGTCCAGCTCGTCGCGAAAGGCCTGTTCGAAAGCGTCACCCAGAAGTATCGGCTCGCGCTCGTCTTCGGGCTCTTCGTCGGTGTCATAGCCCAGGCGCGGAGATCGGAGATCGCGGAGCGCCAACGCGCGGAGATCTCCGAGAATCAATGGTCGGAGCCGGTATGGACCTGATCGAATTCCGTCGCGCGCTCCGCCGTCATGTGCGATCGAGCCTGCTCGTGGCGATCCTGATATTGGGCGTGGGCTTGGTGATCATCGGTCGCCCGACGCAGACCTACCAGGCGACGAGCACCGTGCTGGTGACCCCGCGGGCCGAGAAGTTTCAACTCGCCTCGGAGTCGGTCCTGCGCGTGATCTTGCCCAACGTCATCGTCGTTGCCGAAAGTGACGCCCTGCGCACCGCGGCACTGCCGCGCGTGCCGGCGCTCTATGCCCACATTCCGGTCACGATCTCGGCGGCCTTCGATTCGCAGGCGACCACGTTGCTCTTGAGTGCGAGCTCGGTCAACGTGGACGCCGCCATCGCCTGGAGTGGCGCGCTGTCGCACGCGCTGGTCGATCGTATGAAGAACGACCCATACGTCGACGCGCAGCTCCTCGATCCCGCGGAGGGCGCTGGGATCACGGGCAAGAAGGCTCGGCTCCTGAGCTTCGGGGCGGTGTTCGCGCTTGCGCTGTTCTCGTTCGTGCTCGTCGCGTTCGCTGCGCAACGACTCGAAGAAGCGCGCGACGTCGCCGGCGCGCTCCGCCGCAAGGGCGTGCGCGTCCTCGGATCGGTCGCGACAGGGCGTCGGCACCGCCGCAAGGCCGACCGGCTCGCGGCGATCGTTGCCGCGCTCCTGCAGGACGACTACGAAGAGGGGCGCGTCGTCGTCACGGCGTTGACCGATCAGTCTCTTGCCGAGTGGTTCGCGGATCTCTTGGCCGAGGGCGAGAGCGATCTCGCGGAGATGCACGCCGCGACCAAGGAACCCGGCGCGTTCGCCCCGTTTGGCGCTACGCAAGCCGTCGACGGTGACGATCGCCTCGGTGTCGTCGTCGGGCCATTACTCGATCAGCTCTGCCTGCGGGCGTTGGTGGAGCACGAATACCCGGCGTGCGTTCTCGCCGTCGATGCGCGGACGTCGTCGGTGAGTGAGATCGCCGCGGGGGTGCGAACACTGGAACGGGCGGGTGTGACCTGCCGGGGCGTCGTGCTCATCAACGATGCTCGGCGCCTGCATCGCCCGAAGAGTCTTCGTACGGCGTTCTCGTCCTGACCTGATCCCGCCTCTGCCTCTGCGGCGTTCCCTGGCCCCTTCCCTCGCCGCGCGCAAGCGGTGCGGGACGCGCAAGGCCGTTACCGCGCCAGCAACTTCTCGTAGACGCCCACGGTCGCGGCGGCCTGCGCGCCGCGCTCCGGGCGCACCGGTGGCGCCAGCGGGTGCGGACCGAGTGCATCGACGATCGCGGCCGCCCACGCGGCCGGGTCGAGCGGAACGACCCGGCCCGCCCGGAATCGTTGCAGCTCCTCGGCAAGGGGCGGGCTCGCCAATACGGGCGTGCCCGCCACGACCGCGTTGTGCATGATCGCCGAGTGGACGCCGTGCGAGTACGGGAGCACGCACAAATCGGCGGCCGCGGCCCAACGGAGGATCTCGTCATCGGTCATCCAGCCGAGCCGGACGTCGACGGCGTCGAGCGCGGCCAGACGGTCGAAGTCGGCGAGGGGCTCCGGCAACGACCCGACGACGATGAGCTCGGCGTCGGGTCGGGCCGCGTGCACCGCCGGCCACGCGTCGGCCATCACTGTGATCCCCTTGTACGAGCGGATGATGCCCAGCAGCAGTACCCGGGGTCGGTCGTCGAGTCCGAGCGCCGCCCGGGCTTCGGTCCGCGTCGGCGTGACGACGGGCGGCGGGTCGGGCGGGATGACGCACACCTGGGTCCCGGGGGCAGCCGCCTCGACCGTCGCGCGGGCATCGTCGCCGTGGACGATGACGACGTCGGCGAGTCTCCAGACCAACTGGTCGCGTCGCGCCGATCGGCTGTCGGCGTGCGCGACGGCGTCGTGCACAGTGCGCACGAGCGCGATCCCGCGTGAACGCCAATGGCGCATGAGCATGGGATCGAAGGGGCCTCCGATGATCGTCTGCAGGTGCACGATCTGCGGACGACTCCTCCGCACCGCGAACGTCACGCTGACGACGCGGCGAGGAAGCTTGCGCAGGAGGAGGAGCTTGGTGCGCCAAGTGGGCCAGCCGGCGATCTCGTCGCCCCACGGGATGTGCGAGATCGCGCGCGCGTCGAGCTGACGATTTCGTGGCGCGGTGATCGCAACCGGTAGTCCTTCCTCGCGTAGGTCGCCGACGAGGGCTGCGGTATAGCGGGCGATGCCGCCGCGATCGGACGCGTCGATCATCAACACCTGCGGTGCTCCGGCGGAGAGCGCGCTCCCGGAGGGCTTTCGCCACGGCCGGAAGAGGCGCAGGACGAAGAACCGCGCGTCGCCGACGAGCTTGGAACCGTGGCCCCGGAGGAAGGTCGGCAACATGAGGACGGCACGCACGCGTTCGGCTCGCGAGATCGGGGCGTGGAGCGCCGCGTGCGCGTACTCGCGCCAGAGTCGCCAGTTCGGCATGAACTGTTCGGGCTTGTCGGGAGCGAACCACGAGGTGAGCTTGCGGAAGTCGCCCCCGGTTATACGCACCGACCGCGCCGGATGATCGCGATTGAACAACAGCACCTCGGGAACCTCGTGGAAGGTTCCCTGCAGCGCGAGCTCGGCGAGCAGCACGCGGTCGGACGCGACGTAGTCGCCCTGACCGCGCGTGTGCTTCAGGGCTTCGACCCGCATGACCCCGAACACGGCCTCGGGGTCGGCGTCGGTACAGATGACGCCCCGGAAGCGTTCGCTCGGGCGGGGTCGCAGTGCCTCGACCTGGCGTCGCTTCAACCGTATGACGTTCCCGTCGGCATCGATCGCGGCGACGCCGCTGAAGGCGAGCACTGCGCCCGGGTCGGCATCGAGCGCCGCGACGCACCGCTCGAGGAAGGTCGGGGCGATGATGTCGTCGTGGGCGGCCCACTTGAGATAGTCGGTCCCGCGGGCGAGCGCCCTCGCGTTCTCGTAGTTCCAGCCCGCGCCGCGGTTCACCTCCGAACGGAAGTACCGAATCCGCGGGTCTCGAGCCGCGAACTTCGAGCAGATCTCGCGCGTGCGATCGGTCGAGCCGTTGTCGGAGATCACCAGCTCGAACGCCCGGTAGGTCTGTTGCAGGATCGATTCGAGCGCGGCCTCGAGGAAATTCTCCCCGTTGTAGACGGGAAGCGCGATCGTGACGCGAACCGGCTCCGACTCGGACGCGTTCTCGGCAGGCGTGGGCGTATTCACGCTGTGATGGTAATCGTGGGCCGAGGTTGGCCCGGGCCAGATTCGCGTGTCGGATGCACGATCACTCGCTCCTTCGCGAGGGCAATTGTTTCGGTGTGCTGACCGACCGGTAGATGTGGGCGATCAACGCCGACTGTCGTTCGATCGACTTCTGCTGCGCGGTATCAACCGCCTCGGCCGCGATTCGCGTGCGCAGCGTGTCGTCGCCCAACACGCGCGCCAGCCCCTGGGTGAGACCGGTCTCGTCGCCGGGCCGGAACAGCACTCCGTTGATGCCATCGTGAACGAATTCCGGAATGCCGCCGGCCGCGCTCGCGACGACTGGCACACCGCACGCTTGCGCCTCCAGGACAGTGAGCCCGAACGGCTCGGCCCGCGACGCGTTCACGAGCACGTCGAGCCCGCGCATCACCGCGGGGACGTCGTCGGTGGGCCCGACGAATCGCACCCGATCGCCGAGGAGTCTCGCGGCGTCGGCCCGGACCTGCGTGTCGTACGACTGCCCGCCCATCAACGTCGCACCGACGACGACGAGCTGCGCGTCGTCGAACGCCGCCGGCAGCTGTGCGATGGCGCGCACCACGAGATCGATCCCCTTTTCGGGATCGATCCGGCCGAGGATGCCCACGATGGGGCGGTCGGGCCGGAGGGCGAGCCGCGCTCGCACCGAGGGGTCGGCCGGCCCGGGCCGGAAGCGCTCCACGTCGACGCCCGGATACACGATGTGGATGCGGCCCCGGCCCATCGTCGACGCCGTGGCGCGGCTGTTGGCGATGGTTGCGGTCGCGGTCGCGGCCGAGAGATCGAGGATGCGGCGTCCGATCCCGGCGACGACGATGTCGTGTACGTCCAAGACGGTCGGCGTGCGTGACGTTCGACCGGCGAGCACGACCTCGACGTTCGCATTGAGCGAGTACGACTCGACGACGTCGGCGCCGACCTCACGGATCAGCTTCACGATCCGCCGCGCGTTCACCGCGGTGATGCCGACCTGTCGTGCGAGGGACGCGATCCCGCTGCGGCTTCCGTCGGCCTCGCGCAGACCCATCGGTCCGGCCGGTTCGTACGGCACCGTCTCGGAGCCGGTTCGGAGCCAGGCCCGCTCGAGGTCGGAACCGGCCGCGCACGCGAGCGTGATCGCAATTCCGGCGTCGAGGAGGTGGGGCCGGAGGTCGAGCAGCTGACGCTCGGCTCCCCATACGTTCGGCGAATGGTTGACGACGAGGACGCGCAGAAGCGGGGTCACGAGGCGATCCTGCGCACCCGGAAGCGCTCGCTCGAGTCTCACTTGCCGTGAATGACGGCGTACTCGTCGTAACGGATGCCGACCGCACCGGCGATCAGGCCCACGCCGAGCGCGGAGTGAGCGACGCCCTTCATGCGCCCGGCTTTGCCGTGCGCGGCGATCGCGCGGACGATGCCGATGCCGACGTCCAAGAGGCCTCGCATGACGCGCTTGGCTCGAAGTGCGAGACCGGCCCCCTCGATCTGGAGCGAAACGCTGCGCGAGTTGCCGGTCCGGAACGCACGCCGCAGGAGCCAGCGAGTGTTCGATCGTGTGGCCGGAACGAGCTCGTTGACGATCGCGTCGTCAACCCAGACGAACTTCGCTCCCTCCCGGTCCAGCATCTCGAAGAACCGGATGTCGTCGCCACCGTTGAGGGCGAAGCGCCGGTCGAACGGCTGGTCGCCCAGATGTTCGAATGCGGCTCGGCGGATGAGCACGCCGCTCGTCCGCGCGAGCCAGTACGGAATCCGGGTGCCGGTCGCGAATCGCTCGCGCTCGAAGAAACCACCGTCTCGAATCCACGACGCAGGTTCCGCTTCGAACACCGGCACCGACGGGCCGATGACGACATCGGCGCCCGTCTGAGTCTGTACGTCGGTCAATCGGCGCCACCAGGTCGGCTCGGGCCACTCGTCGTCGTCGATGAACGCGATCCACGCCGATGACGCGGTCTCCCGGATCGCTCGGTTGCGAACCTGCGCGATGCCGCGTTCCGGCTCTACCACATGGCGGACAGGGAGATTCGTGGCCGCTTCGACGACGGTCCGGGCCGAGCCCGCGGGATCGTTGTCGACGACGACGACGTCGAAATCCCAGCCATCCGGTCGCTCGAGATCACCAATGGCTTCGAGCAGCCGAGCCAGACCGATCGGTCGTCGGAAGGTCGTGACGCAGATCGTCGCGACCCTCGAAGGTTGCGGGGCCAAAAGAGCTCCTCCGGCCCGACCTCAACGACCGAGCGACTTCGACACTTGGTCGTAGACCCAGTGGTAGTTCTGCTCGAGACCGTCGCGCAGCGTGGTGCTGGGCTCCCATCCGAAGAGCTCGAGGATCCGGGTGTTGTCCGAGTTGCGGCCGCGAACGCCCTTCGGCGCGTCGAGGTTGTAGTTGCGTGCGAGCTTGATGCCCGCGATGTCCTCGACGATGTCGACCATCTGGTTGATGGACACGAGCTCGCTCGAACCGACGTTCAGCGGCTCGTTGACATTGCTCCACATCAGGCGTTCGGTCCCGTAGACGCAATCGTCGATGAAGGTGAAGCTGCGTGTTTGCTCGCCGTCGCCCCAGATCTCGATCTGCTTGACATCCGTCAGCGCCGCGGTCGCGACCTTGCGACAGATCGCGGCCGGCGCCTTCTCCCGTCCGCCGTCCCACGTACCCGAAGGTCCGTAGACGTTGTGGTAGCGGGCGACCCTCGTCAACAGGCCGAAGTCTTCTTCGAAGTGCCGGCACATGCGCTCGGAGAAGAGCTTTTCCCATCCGTACCCGTCTTCGGGCAGCGCCGGGTAGGCGTCTTCCTCGCGCAGTGCGACCACGTCGGTCTGCGACTGCTTGTCGCCGTTGTAGACGCACGCCGAGGAGGAGAAGAAGTATCGGCCGACGCCCGCGTCCCGAGCTGCGCTCAGCAGGTGCGTGTTGATGAGCACCGTCAGCATGCACGCAGCCTTGTTCAGCTCGATGAACCCCATGCCGCCCATGTCGGCGGCGAGGCAGAAGACCTGCTCGACGCCGTCGACGGCCGCACGGCAGGCACCGATCTCCCGGAGGTCGGCGACGACGTTCTCGGCGCCGGGGTGTACTTGGTGCCACTGGTCGAGGGGTTTGATGTCGGCGGACTTCACCCGGTAGCCGCGTTGCAACAGGTCGGCGACCAACCAACCGCCGATGAAGCCGCCGCCGCCGGCGACCAGCATCGAGGTGCCGGAAGCCGGAGCCCCGTCGATATCCACAGATACAGCCGAACTAATCATGTGAATCCCTGACAAACTGGACGAATGGCTGCGCGAGGGCGATGAGGGCGCTATGTAGCGGAGAACGGTAGCACTCCCACATACCGTATTCGGACGGCCGTGGGGGGTGGTTGAGGCCTCCGTCACAGTTCCTTGTCGGCGCCTTCTCGCGGCGCAACCGTCTCGGTAGGCTTACTCTCCGCGGTCGGAGTACGAGCATGCTCGGAAAAGGACGGGTCTTGGCAACCTTCAATGTCGCGAGCGGCGTGCTCTGGGAGCAGGTCGACGCCAAGACGATGCTCATCGACAGCGCGTCCAGTGAGCTCGTGACGCTCAACCCGGTCGGCTCCGTCGTGTGGCAGTCGTTGGCCGCGCAGCCGATGACGATCCCCGCGCTCGCGGAGATCGTGGCCGAGGCGTTCCCCGAAGTGAGCCTCGAACAGGCCGCCGCGGACGTCGAGACCTTCGTTGCGGAGCTTGCCCGACTCGGGTTCTTGTCGTCCGTCGGCTGACGGCCGATACAACGATCATGAGTCTGGAGGTGCGCGGCGTCGGCAAGCAATACATGCGCGCGCCCTGGTACCTACGGCCGGTCATGCGTACCGCGTCGACGACGACCGTCAACGCGTTGTCGGACGTCACCTTCGACGTCGCGGCGGGCGAGATCGTTGGCCTGGTCGGGCCGAACGGGGCCGGGAAGACGACACTCCTGAAGATCATCAGCACGTTGTTGGAGCCGTCGACGGGTTCTGTCTCGATCGACGGCGTCGACGTGGTCCGGTCACCGCGGGCGGCGCGCGAGAAGCTGGGGCTCGTTCTCACCGGCGACCGCGCGACGTATTGGCGCCTCGACGGCCGCCAGAACCTCGAGTTCTTCGGGGTCCTCGCCGGCCTGCCACTACCGGAGGCGCGCCGGCGCACGACGGAGTTGCTCGACCGCCTCGGCCTCGCGCATCGTGACCGGCGCGTCATGGGCTACTCGTCGGGGATGCGCGCCGCACTCAATGTGGCGCGTGCGATCATCGGCGATCCGTCGCTCGTCGTGTTGGACGAGCCGACGCAGAGCTTGGACCCCATAGCCAGCGTCACGGTGGGAAAGATCCTGCGCGAGCAGGCCGACGCCGGAAAGTCGGTACTGCTGTCGAGCCACCGGATGGACGAGGTCGCAACGTGGTGCGATCGGGTCGTGGTGATCATCGACGGCACGGTGCGCCACATCGGACGCGCGGGCGACGGCGACCTCGTGCAGGCGGCCCGAGAACTCCTCGAGATACTCGAGCGGGAAGTAAACGGGCCATGAGTCGAGATGTCGGCGCACCCGCGCCGCGCGAGCGGTCGACCGTGTTCGCACAGATCCTCGCGATCGCGAAACGAGACCTGGCCGTCGAGCTCTCCTATCAATTCGCGTTGATGGCCCGCGCCTTTTCGATCGTGGCCAGTGTCGCGACGTACTACTTCATCAGCAAGATCGTCGACCCCAAGCAGGTTCACGGCTACACGGGCCGGTATTTCGAGTTCGTGCTCATCGGACTGTTGCTCGGCGCGATTTCCAGCGTCGGTCTCAGCGCGTTCACGGAAACGATTCGTTCGGAACAGTCGAGCGGCACGCTCGAGGCCGTGTTGGCCACGCCCACCGCGTTGCCGACGCTCTTCTTGGGATCGCTCATCGTTCCATTGGGCATCGCGCTCGTCGAGATCGTGTTCGTCTTCGGCGTCGCGATCGTCGCGCTCGGCGCCGACTTCCAAGCCGGCGGCATGCTCACCGCCGCATTGGCGATGCCGCCAACCCTCGCACTGTTCGCGGCGATCGGTGCGATCTCGGCCGCGTTCATCGTGTTGAGCAAACGGGGTGACCCGTTCACCCCGGTGATCACGCAGACCACCAACTTCCTGGCGGGTGCGCTGTTCCCGATCGCCGTGCTTCCCGGAGTGCTCCAGGGCGTCGCGCACCTGCTCCCGCCGTTCTACGCGCTCCAGGTGTTGCGGGCCGGCCTCATCAACGGCCAACCGGTCTCCGATGTCGCCGGTGACTACCTCGCCCTCGTGGCGTTCTCGGTGGTCCTGCTTCCTCTCTCGCTGTTCGCGTTGAAGAAGGCGTTGCGCGCCGCCCGCGTCACCGGGACACTGGGCTCGTACTAGTGAGCCCTGTGATCGAAGGTTCGGGTATCGTTGTGCGCACACTTCCCGGCCAGCCTCGGGCCACGCATCGATGAACGCCAGCAATAGCCTGCCCGAACCGAACGAGCAGACGTGTACCTCGACTGCAGCTGGTGGTATCGATGAATCGTGAGCTGACATTCCGGGCCCGTTCGATCGTGAAGCGCGCCCTCGCCCGTCTCGGTATCGACGTGCAACGCGTGCAGTCGTACGCGCAGACGCGGCCGATTGGTGTCATGGGCTCCTTCCTCGAAGACCTCCGCGAACGGGGGCTGCGCTGCAACGTGGTCCTCGACGTCGGCGCGAATCGCGGCGACTGGACCCGCCTCGCGCGCACTGTCTTCCCCGACGCCCAATTCGTGCTGATCGAGCCGCAGCACGAGATGGCCGGCTACCTCGACGCGCTGTGCACGCCCGACAGCAGGTGTCGTTGGTTCGAGGCCGGCGCCGGCGCGACTGCGGGGGAGCTGACGCTCACGATCTGGGACGATCTCGTCGGGTCGTCGTTCCTGGCGCCCGAGCCGAACGGGGCCGCGAGTGATCGTCCGCGGCGTGTCGTCCCCATCGTCACCATCGACGAGCTGCTGGCGCGCGAAGGGTATGCCCGGCCCGAGCTGGTGAAGCTCGACATCCAGGGCTTCGAGCTCGAGGCCCTGCGGGGCGCGAGTGGCATCTTCGGCGCGGCGGAGTTGATCGTGTTGGAGGTTTCGTTGTTCGAGTTCCTTCCGCAGACGCCTGTGCTCTCGGAGGTCGTCGCGTTCATGGACGAGCGCGACTACGTCGTGTACGACGTCGCCGGATTCGCGCGCCGCCCGTCCGACGGCGCGCTCGGTCAGCTCGATCTGTGCTTCGCCCCGCGCCACGGCATGTTGCGCCGCTCGTCGCAGTGGTAGCGACCCAGGGAAAGCACGTAGCGCTCGGCGGGTATCAGCGCGGCCGGCGTGCGATGTCGTAGAGCGCCCGGGCGCTGTCGGCCGAGCGGCCCCAGGTATAGAGGTCGAGCGCTCGGCGCCGTCCCCGTTCTCCCATCGTTGCGCGTAGCTCCAGGTCGCCGAGCAGACGGGTGATCGCGGCGGCGAGCCCGGCGCTGTCGTTCTTGTCGACGAGGAAGCCGGTCTCACCGTCGACGACGGTCTGTGCAACCGCGCCCGAGCGCGACGCCACGACCGGCACACCGGCCGCCATTGCCTCGACCGGCGGGAGCCCGTAGCCCTCGTCCCAGATCGACGGGAACACGAACACGTCGGCGGCCGCGTAGCGCGCCAAGAGCTCCTCGCGCGGAACTCCTCCGGTGATCGCGATTCGGTCCTTCAGTGCGCCGGGGATCGACGCGCGCAGCCGCTCGACGTAGTCGCCGGCGTAAAGGGACGAGATCTCGCGCACAAGTGCCGGATCGTCCATCGGGAACGTCTCGGACGGCGGAACCGTGTGTAACGGTCCGACGATCTCCAGCTTCGTGTCGGGATACGACGCGGCGACCTGCGCGTACGCATCGATGAGCAGGTGCAGGCCCTTGTGGGGCGAGACGGAACCGGCGTACATGATCGTCAGCGGTCCCATGCGGTTGCGGTGGTCCTTGGCGACCGTGAACTCGTTGGGGTCGATGCCGTTCCAGAGTGTGTGGCACCGATCTGCCAGCCGAGGGAGTTGCTCGCGGGTCTTGTCGGTGATGTAGTCGCTCACGCTGACGATGAGATCGGCGGCCGCGAGCCGGCGCTCGATCGCGCGCAGGTTGTTCTGCGGATACAGCTCGGCATGGAGCTGCAGAACAACCGCGCGATGAGGCGCGTGCGCCTTCAAGGGGCGGATGAACTGCGTGCTGTGCTGGACGTGCACGACGTCGTACGTCCGTCCGGCGATGTCGCGAGCGACGGCGCGCGTGTAGAACGGGAACAGGGCGGGCGACGAGGAAACCGGGGGATTCATCCCGTGGTTGAGGAGCCGCAGGAAGGGCGAGTACCGGTGGTAGAAGCGGAACAAGGCCCCATCCGCACGCGGGGAGCTCAGGAACCGGAAGCGCATGCCGCCGTGTGCTTCGGCTTCGGCCGCGCCGACGTGTTCGTTGCGGCGGCCGTAGACCGTGACGTCGGCGTTCTCCGCGAGTGCTCCACCGAGTCCCCATGTGCAACCGCCCACCGAGTTCTGCAATGGGGGGAGCACCCGGTCGATCGCCTGGTTGACGATGGCGATGCGAAGATCCGAACGGGGATCTTCGCCAGTCGAACCGGGCATCAGGGCCCGATCAACTCGCGGCGGGGCGCCGCAACCAGCGTGATCATCCTCGCGATCCGACGGCCCGCCGAGCCGTGTACCGATTCGCCGATCCAGTCGGCGTCGACGGCAGGTACGGTTCGTAGCCCGCGGGACAAAGCGACGAACGTGATCAACGAACCGAGCGCTCCGACGAGGACACCCGTCGGTCCGGCAATGTTGATGACGCAGGCCCAGCCGACGAACGCCGCGAGGATCGCGGCAGCCGCCGCCCGCACGAGAACGCGGAACTGCCAATCGAGCGGCCCGAACTTGCGCACGGTGTAGCCCACCACCAACAGCGAGGCCGTGACCTGCGCGCTGTTGTTGGCCCACGCCGCGCCGATCTCGGCGTGCGCGGGGATCAGCAAGACGTCGAGAAGCACGTCGATGACCGCCGCGAAGCAGAACACGACGAGCCAGACGCGAACGAGCCCGACCCCCCAGAGCAGCCCGCTGCAGAGGCTCATCAACGCGATGACGGGGAAGGCGAGGAGCATGATCCGCAGCGGCGCGGCCGTGCGCGCGTAGTCGGAGCCGTAGACCACGCGTATGACGGCGGGGCCGAAGACGATGCCGAACGCGCTGAGCGGGAGCGAGACCAGCACGACGATGCGTAGTGCTCTCGAGAACCCGGACGTGATCCGACGCGTGTCGCCGGAGCCGTGCAGCGACGCAACGGTCGGCGCGACCACACCCGAAAGCGATTCGATGCCCGACGAGAGCCCGGCGACGACTGCGAATGCGACCGAGTAGTACGCGATCGCCTTGGCCGACGAGTACCGCTCCAAGAAGAAGAACTCGGAGCGCCGCAACACCACGAGCGTCAGGAGATAGCCCGCCCAGATCGTGGCCGCGTAGCCGATCATCGGCCGGTACAGGTGGTTGCTCGCCGCCACGTGCGGTGCAACGGAGTGCAGGTAGCGCCGTGCGATCCATGTCGTCCACGCCGTCGCGATGATCGACAGGGCTGCGCCGACCGCGAACACACCGGCGACGCCCCCACCGAGCGCAAGCTCGACGGCGATGCCGACGGTGAAGCCGAGTCCGATCACGAGCGTGATGATCGAGGCTTCGCGCCAACGCCGCAGGACGCTCAGCACGCTGTTCGGGACGTTTTGGAAGGTCGAGAACGCCGTGCCCACGCCCGCCCAGATCCAGGCCGCGGCGGAGGTCGTGGCTGTAGAGCCCGATTCCACCCATGAGCACGAACGTGACGAGGGCGCCCAGGAATTGGATCTTGGCCGTCCACGAGATGAGCCCGCGCAGCGTCGCCAGGTCGCCTTGGCCGAGGAGCTCGCCGCCGTAGCGGACGAGCGCCCCGCTGAACCCGAAGCTGCAGACCATGACCAACGAGAGCTGGATGAACGAGATGTAGCTCTGGCGGCCCATGTCGCCCACCGTGAGGAAGCGGGCGATGAGCACCGATGAGACCAGGACGTAGATCTGAGGCAGGGCGCGGCTGGCGACGACCCAGATTCCGCCGGAGAGGAGTGAGCTACCCGAGAGCTCTTCCACCGACGCGGTGGGCTTCTCGGTGAGCGCCTTCTTGACCACGCAGCTGCTCCAAGCTCTGTCGCCGAGCCCACGATGGTACTTCGTCGCGCAGCGGGGTCTTCACGGGGAGTGTCGTTCCGGGCGGGCCGGCGGATGGCCTGCGGCCCGCTTCCCGGAGGCCTCGTTACCAGGACGCGGCGATGTCGGCGAGTATGCGCTGGGCGTCGCCGAGTCGCGTCTGCGCGTCGGTGCCGTGACGCACGACGCCGCGCACGACGCGCGCGGCTCGGCTCGCGACGGGAAAGAACGCACGCATGAGCGGGCCGTTCCCCACCGAGGTGTAGGACCCCATCAACGTGGAGGCGATGCGGTCGGAGGCCACGGGCTCGAGGACCGAACGGGCGGTGTCGCCATGTTCGACGACGAGGATGGCTCCGAGCGCGACGGCGCCGAGGTCGAGTTGATCGACGGGAACGTGCAACCGGCGCCGGTGGTCCCAGGTGAGTGTCGACGCGCCCTCGAGCGTGCGGGACTCGCTCTCGCCGACATCTTGGGGAAGCGCCATTGGTTTCGGGAGGCCCCGTATCATTGCGGTGTCGTCTTCGATCCAGAGCGCTACGAGGTCATCTCCCATGACGCGCCAGTCGTGTTGGAACGCGGCAAGCGCCAGAGTCGACTTGCCCTTGCCGGTCTCTCCGAGGGCGAGCACCCCGCGGTCGCCCTTGCGCATCGAGGCGGCGTGAAGCACGAAGATCCCGCGGTAGGCGAGCATGTGGGTGATGACGGGTTGGAAGACGCGCCGGAAGGCCTGCTCTCGCGGCGGCGTACCGCCGACGATCCGCGCCTGCGTCGGAGTCACCCGCGCCCGGACGTCGAGTGGCTCCGACGCCAGGTGGAGCACGTCACCGTCGTGCCACACCTCGAGGTCCGGCTGGCGCTCGTCGGGGCTTCGTGCCGGCAACGGGAGGTCGCCCGCGCCAAAGCTGATCTCGGCCTCGGGCGGCGTGGCGGTGATCGCGACCGTGCCGAAGATCTTCGTGAGGATCGCGAAGTGATCGGCCGCCGCCGCGCTCACCAGCACCGGTAGCCCGGCGATGTCGAGCACGAACGCCGAGTCGTTTGCCCGGCTGCTGCGACTCCGAGCCGAGGCGGAACCGCTGCGAATCGACGTCGCCGGATCGTCCATGGGCCGTACGATCGTATCAGGGTCGGCGGTGTGGGTCGTCGGACCACGGCGGCCGCGATGGGGTGAGATCTGGGCCTTCTGCACGCCGGACCACGCCGTCGCGGTACACCGATTCGTCGGGCGCCGGCACGGCAACTACCGCTTCTGGGGCGACGGGAACTCCATGCCCGACGCGCCGGTCGGCGCAGCGTTGCTCATCGGTCGCGTCGTCGCCATCGAGCCCCCCGGCTCCGGGTACGTGCGCGTCGACGCGCGCGCGCAGTTCGTCAGGGCGTGCATCTTCGCCGCGCGTCGCTTGCCGCGCCGGCTCTGGCATCGGGGCCGGCACGTGCTCCGGTCCGTGAGACCGGGCCGACCAGCGAGGAGTTCCTAGGACTCGATCGACCGCGCCTGTTCGGCCCCGATCGCGGCGAAGTATGCCTCGCGATCGCCGGCGTCGAACTCGGCTCTGAACTGCAGGCTCGCCGGAGTGTCGTGCTGGACCGAGGGGTCGACGCGTACGGTGTCGCCGGTTTGCGCGAGACGGAGAATCCGGCGCGCGATACCCGACGCCGCCGCGCCGAAGGCCTTGACGGGTGTTCCGGCGATCGTCGAGCTCTTGGCCAGGAGTGATGCCGGGCTTCCGACCTCGCGGCGCGTCGCCGCGACCGGGAACGCGCGGTCGACGGCCGTCATCATCGTGCGCCAGGGAAGCGAGAGCAGCCGGTTCGTCACCTCGACCGGCACTTGCGCGCCGAGCTGTTGGCGCGCGCGCTGTAGCACCGTCCCGACGGGGAGGGGCATGCGCCACGCGATCGTGCGCGTCACGACCGCTTCCCAATCGAGCGCCGGTACAGCAGCGGCTCTCGTGATGTCGGTCAGCCAACCGAGGCAGTCGGCGCCTTCGTTGGCGGCATGGAAGCAGAGGTGGATCAGTGTGTCGGAGGGGTCGAGCGTGAACAGCTCCGTGTCCGCGATGGTCACCAGCCGGCGCCGGTCGATGAGCTCCGCGGTCGTCACCGGATAGCGACGGCGCTCCACCGCCTCGTAGAGGAGATGCCAATGAAGATCGAGCAGCGTGCCACTCGGCAGCGTCATGTGCAGCTGGCCGGCCGTCATCTCACGAACCAACGGCCAGTTCGCGTCGTCGACGGGATGCCCCGCGCGCTCGAGGAGCTCGACCGCCGCCGCGAAATGCTCCGGGTCGATCAACGCGTCGATGTCGCCCGCGGCCCGCAGCTCGGGCGGGGAGTAGAGCGTCGCGGCCGCGGCGGGCCCCTTCACGATCAACCACGGGACGGACAAGGGCGCCAACAACTGCGCCAGGTATTGCACGTCGCTCGCGATGCGTTGGTGCGCGACACGATTCTGCAGAAACGAAACGGTGAGTTGCCGGCGCTCGTCGCCGGACAGCGCCCGAAGTTGCTCCAGGTATCGATACACGGATCCGACGACACGGTGTTCCCGGGCGAGGTCGGCCAGACCGTCGAGCGGGGCGCCCGTACGCGCGCACGCCGCGACACGCGCGTCATCACCGTTCACGCACGCACGCAGAATCTCGACGAGGTTGGCTCGGTTACGCACAGTTCGACGGTAATGATCGTCAACCCCGGACGCACTCTTGACGAGTGCGTTTGCCTACGTCTTGGCGGCTGCCACCGTCATCGCCGACGTCGAAACCGATGGCGAATAACCGCTGGATCCCGAGTATTGGACGCTGAAGGAATGTCCGCCGGCCGGAAGCGACGCGATCGTGTAGTGGGCTTTCCCGGAGACCAGGGCGAATCTGGCGGCCACGTGCGTGGAGAGGTTCGTGAAGGTCACGGTCCCCGTCGGTATCCCGTATCCCGGCGACACGGGCGCCACCGTCGCACTCAACGTGATCGGCTTGCCCGAAACCAGGTACGTGGCCGCCGGAACACCGAGCCTCGTCGTCGTCGACGCGGGGTCGACGTGATGGAGGACCGGCGCCGAAGCAATGCCCAAGGAGGTTGCCGACGCGTGATATTTCGCGATGATCGAACTGTTTCCGATCGGGAGAGCACGTGTCGTGAACAGCGCGACCCCGTTCTTTACCGTCACCAAGGCGAGCAGCTTCGAACCGTTCAGGAAACTCACGGTGCCAGTTGCCGGTGACCCGTCGGGGTTCGACGGCGTCGCCATGAACAGCACTGCTTGTTTCATCACGGTGCTGGGGGCGCTCGAGCCCAGGCTGACGGTCGTGCCGAGTCCGAAGACCGTTTGGAAGCGAAGTGCGGCCTTCGGGAAATACGTGGTGTCGATCCGGTGGTGACCGTCCGCGGTGTCCTCGTTGAAGTACGACTCGTACGCGAGGCTTCCCGGGCCGCTGGCGGGGAGGCTGTTCATCCAGTCGCTCATGCCCTGGACGAATGTCGGGTCGTCGCCTCCGACCTGTGACGTCACCGTGGCGTTCACGCCCGTCAGTGCCCACTCCGGATAGCTCACCGGCTTGCCGTGAGAGATCGCGAAGTCGCGCTGGTAGGCGAGGTTCGGCTGGATCCCGGCCCACGCCGCGGCCGGATCGCTCCACGTCTTGGTCGACGAGTTCCAGGCGACGGCGCCGCCCATGCCCTTGTCGTACACGTCGAGGCCGACGATGTCGACGTAGCCATCGCCCGGATAGGCCGCGGTCGCGTTTTGCAGGTAGCTCGAGTCGCCGTTCCAGTCGAAGCGGAAGCTCGGGGAGATCGCCGCGAAGAGGTCGTGCACGTGCCGGTAGGCCGCGACCCACAGGGCTTCGTTGCCTTTCGACGACCAGGGCATCCAGTCGCCGTCGAACTCCCAACCGAGACGGATGATCGCGTTCGGGAACCCGCCGCTCTTCAGGTAGCTCGCCGCGGTCCGATACGCGGCGTCGTTGGTTCCGTTCAACGTTGCCTGCAGATTCGCGCGCGCGCTCGCCTGCCCGGCGGCGGTCGACGCGTTGATCATTGCGCCGAAGCCCAGTGGCACGGACTCCACCAAGGTCACTTGGTTCGCCATGGTTTGCAGGGCGCCGGTCTTGACGACCTCGCCCCAGACGCTGGGCACGAACGCGGTCGGCCGCGTATCGCCGAACTGGACGACGTAGCTCGCGTTGCGTCCCAGCCAGGCATCCAGCGACTTCAGGTTCGTGACGCTCGCATAGCCGGGATAGAACCCGATGCGAGACGTCGGAATTGCCGCGCCGGCCGAATCGGGGCGCGGAATCTGGCCCGCGAAAGCGAACGCCGACGTCATCACCACCGCGCCCAGCGCTGCGCGCCGCAAGAGTGTCGTACGAACACGTCCCATCGAACGCCCCTCCGTAAGCCCTGCGTCCTTCCGCCCCGCGGGGAACCTACTCGGGTTCGATTTGCCGCGCGCCGGGGCGATTTCTGCAATTCGCCGGGATTTCAGCTGCTCCTTGCAATCGATCTTCCGATCAAAAGGGGACACGAGCAGAGGAGCCCCTACGTTCGATTACGCTCGCTCTCTACCGGCGGTGAACTCTTGCGTGAATCTGACGCTCGTCGGACAACTCCGACCGCTTCGGCCCTCGGCCGCCGATTACCGCGTAACGTGGTCAGGGCGAGTGGTGCAACGGGGTGACTTCTTCATGAATTCCGCACTTCGGGGCGGATATGCGTCACAGATTCACGCCTCGACAGTCACGCATAGTGACCGGTATGCTGGTGGTCCTACGCGGGGGGTAAGCGGCGAGGCGGGAAGTTGCCACGCCGGGAGGGAGACGAGATGAAGGTCATGATCCTCGCGGGCGGGGTCGGGTCGCGCCTCGCCGAAGAAACCACCATCCGGCCCAAGCCAATGGTCGAGATCGGCGGCCTGCCGATTCTGTGGCACATCATGAGCCATTACGCCTCCTTCGGATATGACGAGTTCGTCGTCGCCCTCGGATACAAGGGCGAAGAGGTGAAGCGGTACTTCGCCGATCGGTGCTCCCTGATCGGCGATCTCGAGATCGACCTCGGCGCGGGCGACGTGATCTCGCGGGGCGGGCGCCGCCCCGATTGGAAGATCGAGCTCATCGAGACGGGCGCCGAGACGCAGACCGGCGGTCGTATCAAGCGACTGCAGCCCCACTCGGGCGGCGGCACGTTCATGTTGACCTGGGGAGACGGAGTCTCCGACATCGACATCGACAAGCTGCTGGCGTTCCACCGCAGCCACGGCAAGCTGTGCACGATGACCGCCGTCCGTCCGGCCGCGCGCTTCGGTCACCTCGAGATGGATGGCGATGCCATCGTCGAGTTCTCGGAGAAGCCCCAGACCGGCGAAGGCTGGATCAACGGTGCGTTCTTCGTGTGCGAGCCGCAGGTCTTCGACTACATCGACGGCGACGCCACGGCGTGGGAACGCGAACCCCTCGAACACCTCGCCAAAGACGGGCAGTTGATGGCGTACCGACACGAGTCGTTCTGGCAGTGCATGGACACGTTGCGTGACAAGCAACTGCTCCAGGCGCTTTGGGATTCGGGCCACGCGCCCTGGAAGGTGTGGAGCTGACGATGCGAGTAATGGTCACCGGGCACCGCGGCTACATCGGTGCAACGCTCGTCCCGATGCTCCTCGACGCGGGGCACGAGGTCTCGGGTCTCGACAGCGGACTCTTCGAGGGCTGCGACTTCGGCGGGAGCCTCGTCGAGGTTCCCTGGATCCGCAAAGACGTGCGCGACGTCACCCCGGCCGACTTCGACGGATTCGACGCGGTGCTGCACCTCGCGGCGTTGTCGAACGATCCGCTGGGTGACCTCGACGCCAACACCACGTTCGACATCAATCACCTCGGCTCGGTGCGGGCCGCGACCGCCGCCAAGGAAGCCGGCGTCCGGCGTTTCGTGCAGTCGTCCACCTGCAGCCTCTACGGCGCGCATGGCGACGACTTCATCGACGAGACCGCCGAGTTCCTGCCCGTGACGCCCTACGGCAGCGCCAAGGTCCTGGCCGAGCGCGACATCGCCGCGCTTGCCGGCGACGGGTTCAGCCCCACGTTCTTGCGCAACGCGACCGCGTACGGCTACTCGGTCCGCCTGCGCGGTGATCTCGTCGTCAACAACCTCACGGCCTTCGCGGTGGCGATCGGCGAGGTGCGCATGAAGAGCGACGGGATGCCGTGGCGCCCGCTCGTGCACATCGACGACATCGCGCAAGCCTTCGTCGTCATGCTCGGCGCCGACATCGATCGCGTGCACAACCAGGCGTTCAACGTCGGCTCGACGGCCGAGAACTACCGGGTGCGTGAGGTCGCCGAGATCGTCGGCTCGATCGTTCCCGACTGCAAGGTCACCTTCGCCGCCGATGCCGGACCCGACGCGCGCAACTACCGCGTGAACTGCGAGCTGCTCGCCCGGACGTTCCCCGAGTTCGAACCCAAGTGGACGGTCCCGCTCGGCGTGCAGCAACTCTATGAGGAGTACATCCGGGTCGGCCTCGACGAGGAGACGCTCACGAGTGCTTCGATCATGCGGATCGCGCACGTGCGCGAACTGCTCGCGTCGGGCCGCATCACCTCCGACCTCCGCTTCGTCGAATCGGCGGACAGCGCGCTCATCGGTGGCGGAAAGGGCGCGCAATGAGTGACGTCGCCGAATGCCGTTCCTGCGGCTCCGGTGAGCTGCACCCCTTCCTCTCGCTCGGCAAGACCCCGCTCGCCGACGCGTTGGTCACCCCGGGCTTCGATTTCAAGCTCGAGGAGCGATTCCCGCTCGACGTCGCGTTCTGCGCCAAGTGCTCGCTCGTGCAGCTGCTCGAGGAAGTTCCGGCCGACAAGATGTTCGTCGACAACTACCTGTACTTCTCGTCGTTTTCCGATGAGTTGCTGCGCCACAGCCGGGAAAACGTGCTGCGCCTCATCGCGGAGCGCCGGCTCGGTCCGTCGAGCCTCGTGGTCGAGATCGCGAGCAACGACGGTTACCTGCTGAAGAACTTCGCCGAGTTCGGCGTGCCGGTGCTCGGTGTCGACCCCGCACCCGATCAGGCCGCGGCCGCGAACGCCGCCGGTGTTCCTACGCTCGCCCGGTTCTTCGGTTCCGAGCTCGCGAACGAGCTCGTGGCCGACGGCAAGCGCGCCGACGTCATCATCGCCAACAACGTCATGGCTCATGTTCCGGGCCTCAACGACGTGATGGCCGGTGTGGCCACGCTCCTGGCCGACGACGGCGTCGTCGTGATCGAGAACCCCTATGTGCGCGACCTCATCGATCACGTCGAGTTCGACACGATTTACCACGAACACCTCTGTTACCACTCGTGTACCGCGATCGACCGACTCGCGGCGCGCCACGGGCTGACGCTGAACCACGTTGAGAACTTCCCCCGGTTGCATGGGGGCACCCTGCGATGGCACCTCGGCAACGGCGCGCATCGCAGCGCGGCGGCGAAGGCGTTCCTCGAGTCCGAGGAGGCATCGGGCCTCACGTCACTCGCGTACTACGAGGGGTTCGCGAAGCGGGTGGAGCACGTCCGCACGACGCTGCGCCGGATGCTCGAGGGTCTGCGCCGCGACGGCAAGTCCATCGCGGCGTACGGCGCGGCCGCCAAGGGCGCGACGTTGGTGAACACGGTGGGGCTCGACACCGATCTCGTCGACTTCGTCGTCGACCGCAACGTGCACAAGCAGGGACTGTTGATGCCGGGGACGCATCAGCCGATCCTCGACCCGAGCGCGCTCGTCGAGCGCCGGCCCGATTACGTGCTGTTGCTCGCGTGGAACTTCAAGGACGAGATCATGGCGCAACAGCAAGAGTACGTCGCACTCGGCGGCCAGTTCATCGTTCCGGTGCCGGAGCCCGCGATCCTGACAGGACCCAGTCGATGACGCCCGAGCCCAACTCGCCGAAACCCAACTCGTTGAAACAATGTCCGGCCTGCACGAGTGCCGATCTGCGGATCTTCCACGAGAAGCTCGGTATCCCGGTCAACAGCTGTCTGTTGCTCGACGACGCCGACGACGCCCGCGCGTTCCCGCGCGGCGACCTGGTGCTCGCGTTCTGCCGGTCGTGTGGATTCATCTTCAACACCGCGTTCGACATCGGGCAGTCGGAGTACTCGGCGCGCTATGAGGAGACGCAGGGGTTCTCGCCGCGGTTCCGTGCGTTCGCGCAGGACCTCGCGACGCAGTGGGTCGAGCGGCACCATCTGCAGGGCAAGTCGGTGCTCGAGATCGGCTGCGGCAAGGGCGAGTTCCTCGTCGAGATGGTGAAGGCCGGAGCGGGTTCGGGCATCGGCATCGATCCGAGCTTCCGGGCCGACCGCATGGAGGACCCGACGGGCGAGCGCATCCGCTGGATCGCCGACTTCTACGGTGAGTCGTACTCCGACCTGCATGCCGACGCCATCGTGTGCCGCCACACGCTCGAGCACATCTCGCCCGTCGCCGACTTCGTCGGCATGATCAAGCGCACCATCCGCAATCCCGAGACCGTCGTGCTGTTCGAACTGCCCGACGTCGCACGGGTGCTCGAAGAGGTCGCGTTCTGGGACATCTACTACGAGCACTGCAGCTACTTCAGCCTCGGCTCGATGGCGCGGCTGTTCCGCGCGAGCGGCTTCGACATCACCGATCTCGCCACGGAGTTCGACGACCAGTACCTGCTCCTCGACTCCGTGCCCGGAACGGGAACCAATGCGGCGCTCCCGGGCGAGGACGACATGGCGCGCCTCGAGGCCGCGGTCGACCACTTCGAAAAGCAGTATCCGGTCG
This sequence comes from uncultured Actinomycetes bacterium, assembly GCA_963812205.1. GTDB lineage: Bacteria > Actinomycetota > Acidimicrobiia > IMCC26256 > PALSA-610 > PALSA-610. Next base: position 121,289 of record CAWEUJ010000005.1, on the reverse strand, counting down.
TCATCGAGAAGCTGCGCCGCGACCTGCGCTCGTCGGCCGAGAAGGGCAAGCGCGCGGTGATCTGGGGTGCGGGATCGAAGGGTGTCTCGTATCTCACGACCCTGGGCCTGCAGGACGAGATCGGCTACGCGGTCGACATCAACCCGTTCAAGCAGGGCATGTTCATGGCCGGCACCGGTCAAGAGGTCGTCGGGCCCGACTTCTTGGCGAAGTACGACCCCGACCTCGTCGTGGCGATGAACCCGATCTATCTCGCCGAGATCCAAGCCGAGCTCGACCGCATCGGTGTCGAGGCCGATCTCGTCGGAGTATGAGCCGGAGCCTGCGATGAGCTCGGTGTCGTCCCCGCGCCGGAGCCCGGCACCGTCGGACGGGCCGGTCGCCGCCTGCCGGATCTGCGGCTCCGGTTCCGGTGAGGTGCTGCTCGAGTTTCCCGAGGTTCCGGTCAACTGTTCCGAGTTGCACCGCACGGCCGGCGCCGCGATCGCGGCACCGACGGGATCGTTGCGCCTGGTGCTGTGCCCCACGTGCGGGTACGTCGGCAACCAAGACTTCGATCCCGCCGTTCTCACCTACGACGCGGCCTACGAGAACGCGCTCGACTTCTCGCCGAGCTTTCGCGAGTACCTGCGCGAGTTGGCCGACGATCTGATCGACCGTCATGATCTCCACGGCCGCACGATCGTCGAGATCGGCTGCGGGCAAGGGAGTTTCCTCGGAGCACTGTGCGCGGGGAACGACAATCGCGGCTTCGGCTTCGACCCCAGCTTCCGGGCCGAGCTCGATCTCCCGTCGTCGGTCGAGGTCTTCACGGAGTTGTTCGATCCAGCGACCGCGACGGTCCGCGGCGACCTGTACTGCGCCCGGCACGCGCTCGAGCACATTCCCGAGCCGCTCCGGTTCCTGCGGGGCCTGCGGCCTGCCGTTGCCGAAGGCGGCGCGACGTTCTACATCGAGGTTCCCGCGGGGGAGGCTGTCTTCGGTGGCGATGCCAGCTTCGATCTCATCTATCCGCACATCTCGTACTTCTCGGCGCCGGCCCTGGCCGGCCTGCTCGCGCGCGCCGGATTCGTGGTCGATCGCGTCGACCACCGCTTCGGCGGCCAGTACCTGTCGCTGGAGGCGCGGGCGACCGACGAGCCCGCCGCGCCCATTCCGCCGGAGGAGATCGCCGTGTTTGCGAACGATGCCCGCCGCGCCGCCGCGCATCTCGACAGCCGGCTCGACGCCGCTCGGACTCGCCTCGACGCCGCCCGCGCCCACGGCCGCGAGACCGCGCTCTGGGGTGCCGGGGCCAAGGCCGTAACCTTCCTTGCGTTACTCGACCGTCGGGTGGACGCCGTCGTCGACATCAATCCGCGCAAGCTGGGCTCGTACATGTCAGGTTCGGGGGTGGTCATCGACGCACCGGCAACGCTCGGCGCCCGGCGGCCCGAGGTCGTGTTCATTCTCAACCCGATGTACCGCGACGAGATCGCCGAGATGCTCGCAGCCGAGTCGGTCGATGCCGAAGTCGTGGTCGTATGACTTTCCGTTCCGAAGAGGTGCAGCAATGACCACCGTCTACGTGCAGAGCGATCTCGACGATCGCGCCCGGCTCGACCGCTTGTACAACGGCGACATATTCGTCTACCGCGCCACCCCGGCGAGCTCCGATCTCGCCGACTTCGCGATGGAGCTGATTGGCGACGCGTTCGCCCCGTACGCGGCGCGCGAGGCGCAGTTCCACATGCCGGTCGAGGAGTGGGTCGAGCGCTTCGCTCCGGTCAAGCCCTTGTTCATCCACCACGCCCGGACCCGGGAGATCATGGAACGGCTCGTCGACGAGCTCGGTTGCGACCCCGAGGACACCTTCCTCGATGTTCCGCGCCTGCGTGGCGTCACCAGCGACGGCTACCTGACGTCGGGTGTCGGCTATGCCCATCACCCGCACCGCGACACCTGGTACGCCGCGCCCATGTCGCAGATCAACTGGTGGATTCCCACGCACGACCTCGTGAGCGAGGCGAGCATGTCGTTCTTCCACCAGTACTTCGATCGAGCGGTCCGCAACGGTTCTTCCGAGTTCGACTACTACGAGTGGAATGCGGTCGGGCGCAAGGACGCGGCGAAGCACGTGTCGTCCGATACGCGCCGCCAGCCCAAGGCCGAGGAGCCGCTCGACCTCGACAACGAGTCGCGCTACATCCCGCAGCGAGGTGGGGTGCTCGCGTTTTCGGGCGCGCAACTGCACGCGACGGTGCCGAACACGTCGGGGCTGGCCCGCTTCAGCATCGACTTCCGCACCGTCAACCGGGCCGATGTGCTCGCGAACCGGGGCGCGCCGAACTGGGACTCGTCGTCGACCGGTACCTCGCTGCGCGACTTCGTGAGCGTCTCGCGCGGCGAGCGCTTCACCGACGAGGTCATCGAACCGTACGAGCGCGGCGCCAAGGTCGACCACGGGGTGCTGCTCTTCACCCCCGACGCCAACTAGCCACCCCGGCGGGCTCTACGGCATGCCGTAGCGTGAGTTCGCCGGCGCGATGAGGAGTGGCGGATGCGCGTCCTTTGGATCCTGAGCGTCGATCCCAGTCGATCGGCCGACGGCCAACTCACGTACAGCCGATCGCTGATCCGCGCGTTGGCTGGCACGGGCGCGGAGGTGACCGTCGTGCATCTCGGTTCGCAATCGACCGACGCGGTCATCGACCGGTCGGTCGAGTGGCGCCCGGCCGGCGCCCCGAACCGGAATCGCCTCGGAAGCCTGGTATCGCGGCTGCCGGCGATGGCGTTCACCGCGGGATCACCGCGTGCTCGCCGGATCCTTCGAGATGCACTCCGGGAGCAGTGGGACGCGGTCGTCGTCGACCACGTGCAGTCGGGCTGGGCGTTGGAGACCCTGGCCGCCGCGCTTCCCCGATCGACGGTGCTGGTGCATTCGAGCCAGAACAACGAGAGCGCCGTCCGCAAGCGCGTGGCCGCGGGAACTTCGTCGAATCCCGCGACTCGCGCCGTCTTGCGGCTCGACGCATACAAGGTCGCCGCGCTCGAGGAGCGAATCCTCGACGGCTCGGATCTGGTGACGACCGTGACCGAAGCCGACGCGGCGGATTTCACCGCAGGCCGGCCCAACCTCGCCACGTTGGTGCTGGCGCCGGGCTACGACGGTGTCCGCGTCGCGGATCGCGAGATCACCGCGGCCGTCCCGCGCCGGGCAGTCATCGCCGGCAGCATCGTCTGGCGGGTCAAGCAGTTCGATCTGCTCGCCCTCCTACGCGTGGCTGACGCGCGCTTTGCGGCCGCGGGCGCGGAGATCGTCGTAATGGGAGACGCACCCTCCGAGTTCACGGCGGAAGTACTGCGCACCACGACCGCGACGAAGATGCTCGGTCGCGTCCCGTCGTTCACGGACGAGTTCGCGCAGGCGCGTCTCGCCCTCGTCGCGGAGCCACACGGCGGCGGCTTCAAGTTGAAGACCCTCGACTACGTCTTCCACCGCGTCCCGATGCTCGTGCAGGCCGGGTCGGTCGATGGCCTGCCGCTCTCGAACGGCGCCGGTCTCCTCGAGTTTCCCGACGTCGACGCACTGGTCGACGGTGCGCTCGGTGTGCTCGACGACTTCGACACGCTGAACGCGCTTCGAGCGCGATGCGTTCTCGCGATGCGAGACGGCATTCGACTGGGCCGAGCGGGGCACGCGCCTTGCCGCGGCCATCACCACCGCACACGCGGCCAAGCCCTGACGCCGGCCACCGCGGGCAGCGGTGGGGCTCGGTGCTCGGCGCTCAGTATGCGCCGCGACGGAAGAGCACGACCGGGATCGTCTTGGCAACGATCGCGAGGTCGGTGAGCAGCGACCAGTTGTCCACGTAGTAGAGGTCGTGGCGGACGTAGTCGTCGAACGACGATGTGCTCCGGCCGTTGACCTGCCACATGCCGGTGATGCCGGGCTTGACCCGCAGGCGGCTGCGCAGGTCTTCGGTCCACTCGGACGCCTCGCTCGGCAGCGCCGGTCGGGGACCGACGACGCTCATCTCGCCGACGAGCACGTTCCAGAGCTGCGGGAGCTCGTCGATCGATGCCTTGCGCAGGACGCGGCCGACCCGGGTGACACGGGGGTCGTCACGCATCTTGAACAACGGTCCGTCGACTTCGCTCTGGTCGCGCAGGACGTCGAGTTGCTCTTCGGCGTCGGTGACCATGGTGCGCAGCTTGCGCACCCGGAAGAGCCGGCCGTCCTTGCCGACGCGCACCTGCGAGAAGAACACAGGCCCGGATGAGTCGAGCTTGATGGCGATCGCGGCCAGCAGCACGATCGGCGCGCCGAAGATGAGCAGGCCCGCGGCGACGACGATGTCGAACGTCCGCTTCGCGACCGCTCGCCAGCCGAGACGGCGCACCGGCTCGATGTACATGACCGCGCGCCGGCCGAGCGGGCGGGCAAGGAGGCGGTCGGCGGAGATGTCGACGAGGCCCGACGTCAGCTCGACGTGACAACCGATCTCGATGAGCTCACGCGCCAAGCGGTTCGCAACCGGTGTGTCGATCGCGCTCGTTGCGATGATCACGCCCGTTGCACCGAGCGATTGCACGATCGCCGGCGCGTCGCGCCAGCTCCCGAGCACGCGAACGGGGGAGATGCCCGGCGTGGAATCGCCGCACTCGAGCAGTCCGAGAACGTTGTACCCGAGGCCGGTGTTGGAACTCAGCATCTGCACGATCCCGAGCGCCTCGGCGTTCGTGCCGATGATCACGACGCGTCGCTGCAGCTGCCCGCGGGTACGTGCCCGGCGAAAGGCTTGGCGGATGACGGCGCGCTCGATGACGATGATCGGCAGCGCTGTTGCGAACGTCAGCACCAACCACACACGCGACGTCTGAGTGCCGAGGACGAGGCTGAGAATCGCGGTGCACGCAACTGCAGCCGCGACCGCGTGGAGCAGGCGCCGTATCTCCGCCGTCACACTCGTGACAGCTGCCGCGGTGTAGAGCTTGTAACGCGCGAAGACGCAGAGCCATATCGGGACCGCGACCGCGCCGGTGAGCACGATCGGTCCGATTGCTTCCGGCGACGCGACGGCGGTCTGGCGTATCCACACGGCGATGCACATCGACGCGACGATGGCGGCGGCATCCGTGCTGATGACGGCGATCTTCGCGCGCGCGAACCGCGAGCGGCTTGGCGTTGTTGGCGCGCCGTTTGGACGATATGCGGCCTCACGGACGCGGGCCGTGCCGCGATCTCCTCGCGTTGGGCCGCGTGTACGTCAGGTGTCATCCACGCAGAACCAGCAGCATCCATGCGCGCACGTCCCCTTTCGACGACCACCGACAGGAAGAATTCCTGTCGACTCCGGCCCAGATCGTCGCTCCACCCAACCTGAGAAGTACAACACCGAGCGTAGTCCCGCCAACACCGTCCAGCAAGGTCAAGTGGCGCATGTAACACGGAGTTTTCACGCCGTTTCCTTGCCGATGTTCGGCCTCCCTAGCGGGTTTTCCCCATCCCCCGGCCATCGTCACCGACGGTCGCGGCGGCGGTACTGGTTGGATCGCCCAATCTCACGCAAAGCGAGCGCCGGCCCTCGAACGAGGCCCCGGACCGGAGTAAGCCCATCTGCCACGCTACGTGGTTTCGGTGGGGTCGGGTGGGATGCGGGCGACGCCGCCGAACGCTCCGGTGCAACACGGGTGCCGGGACGCGGCCCCGACGGGCGCGATCGCTGCTCGGGGGGCCTTGCGTCGGTGGTCTTCGGCGAGCCGGTCGGCGCTAGCGTTGGCTTCTCGTGCCCCTACGGCGGACGATAAGGGGACCGTGGAGGAATCGCCCGAACAGGTCCTGGCGCGGCTTGCCCGACACCGCGATTCGCTGATCCGTGCCCGGCAACAGCCGGGTCCGGGCGAGCACCGCGCGCCGACCCCGGTTCCGCCCCGCGTCGCCGGGACGAGAGCCGCGACCGAGTTCATCCCGCCGTCGCCCTCTTCGGGCGAGCACAGCTGGCGGCTGACCCACAGCGCGGTGCTCCTGACGCTGCTCGGGCTCGTGCTCTTCGTTGTGGCAGCGGTGATCGCGGTGCTCGCGTTCGTGCGCTTCGACGCCGTGACCGCGTTCGCGGTGGTCGGCGTCATGGTGGTGCTCGGCCTGATCGCGGCGGTTCGCCGGGTCCCGGTGGCAATGTGGTGGACCGTGGGCGCGGTCCTCGGCGGGCTCCTCGGCCGCTGGTCGTGACCCGGTCCGGCCGGTCGGACCCCGGGCTGACGACTACGCTGATCCGCTCACGCGGGCACAACGCACGGCGGCGTAGCCGAGTGGTTCAGGCAGAGGTCTGCAAAACCTTGTACGCGGGTTCGATTCCCGCCGCCGCCTCCAGAGGATGCTTCGTTCGTCATGATGCGGCGGCCATACCGACCATCGGCCGGTTGAGCTTCGAGCCGCCCATGGAGCCGGAAAACTCGGCGTTGCCGAAGCTGAAGATCCCGCCGTCGCGGGCGACCATCCAGTAGCCGCGTCCGTCGTGGGTCGAAGCGATTCCGACGATCGGTTGATTGAGGCGGATCGCGCCGGTAGACCCGAAGAACGGCGCATGGAAGCCGAAGATCCCGCCGTCGGTCGCCACCATCCAGTAGCCGCCGGTCGCGAGGTCGGCGCTGATGCCCACGACCGGCCGCACCAACGGCGTCGCGGACATCGAGCCGTAGTCGTGGGCGTCGCCGAAGGCGTAGATGCTCCCGTCGCGGCCGGCGAGCCAGTAGCCCTTGCCGTCGGCGGTCGAGGCGATCCCGACGATCGGCGCGCGCGGGTTCGTCGCCGAGCCCAGGTTCGCGGCCTGGCCGTATCCGAACACGTTGCCGCCCGCGGTCGCGAGCCAGTAGCCCTTGCCGTTGGGGGTCGCGGCCATGCCGACGACGGCCGTGGTGAGCGGTGTGCCGCCGGCCGAGCCGAAGAAGGGGGCGTGGAAGCCGAAGATGCCGCCGTCGCTCGCCACGAACCAGTACCCGCCGGTCGCGAAGTCGGTTGCCATACCGACGATCGGCCGGTTGAGGTGGATGCCGCCGGTCGAGCCGTAGAACGCCGCGCCGCCGAAGCTGAAGATGCCGCCGTCGGACGCGACCATCCGGTAGGCGTGCGTGTTCACCGGCTGTGGGCGTCGGATTCGGCGGGAGTGTGGTGGTGGTCGTCGCTCCCGGATAGGTGAAGTTCACGGCGTGGGTGCCGGTTCCGATCGCGTTGGTGCCCTTCACCGCCACCGTGCCCGTACCGGCGGGAACGATGACGGTCGCCGATGTGGCGCCGCGAGCGGTCACGATGGCCGAGACGTTCCCGAACCTGATGGACGCGTCGGCGAGTGCGAACCCCGTGATCGTCACGCTGGTGCCGGCGGCCGCGCTCACCGTGCTGAGTGAACGGACCTGAGGGCACGACCAACCCGTCGCGATCGGGGTGCCGACACCGCTGACGAGATCGGTCTGCGCGGCGGCCGGGAACGCATCCGCGTTCGACTCGCGCGAGATCGTTGTTGCCCGACGTGACGTCGTTGAGCGCGGTCCCGTATCCGTTCCCGGCCGCGAGCGTCTCCAGCTTGGGCGCGAGATCGCCGACCCGGGCGGTGCAGGCGACGTTCACGTCGGCGATGATCGCGGCGATCTTCGGCGCGGCGATGCTCGTGCCGCCGATGGCGACGTAGACGCCGTCGGAACGGAAGACCTCGCCGATCCCGGCGTTGGCGGCGACGTCGGGGACCTGGCGACACGTTGCGCACGTGCTCGCGGCAGCAACCGGCTGCCACGAGGGTTTGGCGAAGTGCGTCGAGAGCCCGCCACCGCCGCCTCCGCCCGTGCCGCCGAGGTCGGTGGTGCACTGCGCGTAGCTCGACTCGCCCTGGCAGTCGTTCCACGCGGGCTCGTTCGCCGCGCCGCCTGCGCCGAGGAGATACGTGCCGCCGACGCCGGTGACGTTCGGATCGTCGGCCGGTGCGTCGACCGAGAGGGCCGACGAGCCGGTGCCCGCGGCGAAGCAATCCTCCGAACCGTTGTCGCCCGATGCGGCGACCACGGTCTGACCCTGGGCCGCGGCCTGCGCGAGCAGCGTTCCGAGCGCGGTCATGAACGAGGGGTCGGTGCTCGGTTCACAGAGTCCCCAACTCGTGGAAACGGCCTGCGCGGTGTCGTCGGTGACGATCCGTTGATACACGTCGTACTCGCCGCTGCCGCTGTTCGGCCCTTCGTACGAGACGACCGCGGCTCCGGGGGCCTGGGTGGCCGCTTCTTCGATGTCGATGTTCGCTTCGAGTGTCCCGTTGGCGTCGACCGTCCCGCCGGTATCGACGGTCACGGTCGTCACGGAGTTGTGCAGCCCGAAGCAGGTCTTGTACGTGTTGGTGTTTGCATTGTTGTGGGGCGCGAGCTCGACGAGCGCGATCGGTCTTGCCGGTCCCGTTCTGTCCTTGGGTGATCAAGCCGCCGACGCCGTAGAGCGCGCCGACCTGGTCGGGCGTGTAGAAGCTCGTGCCCGCCTTGGTCGTCGCGCCCGCGCACGGCGTGAGCCCGTCGGCGTGGGGCACTGCGAACGGGCGGGCGGCCGCGGCGCGGCTCTGCGGCGTGCTGTCGAGGCGGGGTCGGGCGGCGGTGGTGTCGGTCAAGCCGACGATCGCCGAAATCCCGCCGGCGATCGCGTTCGGCACCAGCGGCGCGCCGCGGGCGAAGAAGGACTCGCGGTGATCGGGCGTGCGGAATCGTTCCATCGTGATGTCGAGGGCACGCGCGGTCGCGGCCGCGCCGGCGTGCACCTCGACCGTGAACCCGTCGACGCGTATGTCGTTCAAGCCGGCACCGCGCAGCCACGCCGTGACCCCGCCGACCTGTTGCGTGCTCGGGCCGAACTCGCGCACGAACTGCCCGGGCGCGAGGTACTGCTGGTAGCGCGGCGACGCCGGATCCCGCTGGTCGGCGAGCAGTGCCTGTAGCTGTTCGGAGTGCGTCGGCGCGAGCACGACGTCGAGGGTGATCGGCTGGTCGGCCGGCACGAGGCCGAGCGCGGTCGCGCCGGCGGGAATGTGCGGGGCGAAGCGAGCGGGCCGGCTCGCGCCCGTCGCGATTCCGGACGCGACGGCTTGGCCGGGGAGCGTGGCGACGACGAGCGCCAGCGCGAACGCTGTTGCGCCTCGTGATCTCGCCCTCGACGGGGTCATCCCTCTCACTCTCGTGCCTCGGTGGCGGTACCTGAGATTCTCGACAATTCCGGACGCGATTTGAAATCGCCCCCGCGGCGCGGGCCCGGGACGGGGTCAGGTGATCGTCGTGGCGACGGCGCTCGCACGGCGCAAGCCTCGGTATACGACGGCGGTGTCGCCGAGCCGGTGCCGCAGGTACCGCTCCAGGCCGCCGATGGGGTAGAGGTTCTGTGGCGCTCGAGCGTCTTTGTGCGCGGCCGATGCATAGGTGGGGAGCACGGCGGTCACGGTATCGGCGAGATCGATGATCGGCTGGGCGGCGAGTGCGCCGGTCGCTTCGCAGCGCACGATCCCGGCCCAGGGGCCGCCGGGCGGCCCGGGCAGACGGACGTACCAGGAGTACCGGCTGAAGGGTTGCGCGTCGACCCGGAACACCGGCGTGCGTTGCCCGGGCGCGAGCGCGCCGACGACACGATCCTGCTCCGGTTCCAGGTACTTGACGTCGTGGGTCTTGACGATGCCGACTGCGTGCGGCACGTGGCGGCGGTGCTTCAGTGGCCCATCGAGGAGGAGGAGCTCGTCGCCCCCGCGCCGGGCCCGCTCGGCCACGTCGACTTCGAGATCGGCCATCACCGCGAGCAGCTTCTGCATCAACTTCTGCGGTGTCGCGTCGTCGGCCCTGTGCGCGACGAAGCGGCCGTACCGGGTGTCGATGTCGGTGAGCATGTCGCCGGGCGCGAACACGCCCCGCCGGACCAGGGGATCGACGACCTTCGCCGCGCCGTCGCACCGCACGCCGCCGGCCGCGTACGAGGCGAAGATGCCGGGCACCGCCGTCTCCCCGTGCTCGCCGACTTCGATCCACGCGCGCGCCTCGACCCGCCGCACGCCGTCGACGAAGACGATCGCGTCGGGGACGGCGGTGTCCGGACGTGGATCGAGCGGTGCCCATCGCTCGGCCGGGACCTCGATCGCGATCTCGGCTTGGATTGCCGACTGCTGGAGCTCCGACTCGACACTCGTTCCGTAGCCCGGATCCCACGGATCGACGGTGAATCTCACGTCTCTTCCCGCGTGACCGAGCCGGCGGAGACCCGGAACCGCACCGGCACGCGCTCGGCGAGCGCGGGGACGTGCGTGACGAGCCCGACCATGCGGCCCTCGGTCCCGAGTGCTTCGATCGTCGACGCGACCGCGTCGAGCGTGTCGGCGTCGAGCGACCCGAAGCCTTCGTCGAGCATGATCGCGTCGAGCTTCACGCCGCCGGCAGTCGACAGCGATGCCAGCTGTTCGCTCAGTGCGAGGGCGAGCGCGAGCGACGCCTGGAAAGTCTCGCCTCCGGAGAGCGTGCGCACCGACCGGGTCTCGTCGGCGTTGCCGTGGTCGATGACGACGAACTCTTCCTCGGCGTTCGACCCGAGCGAATACCGGCCCTGCGACAGCGCGTTGAGGGTTTTGGACGCCGCCTCCACCAACACGTCGAGTGCCTCGGTGAGCATCCAACGTTCGAAGCGGTTCGAGCGCAGGAGCTCGCCCAAAAGACGTGCGACGTCGTGATCGGCGCGCGCGGCTTCGACCTGCTCGCGCAACTTCGCGGCGCGTTCGACGGCTTCTTCGATGCGTTCGAGGTCGTGGCGGGCGTTGGTTCCCTGCTCGATCACCGCGTCGCGCAAGGTCTGCAGCGTCGGCTCGCCGACGGTGACTCCCTCCGGGCGTGCTGCGTCGATCAGCTTCGTGGCGCGCGCCGTGCGCCGCGTCTGCAACGCGTCGAGCCCGATCCGGGCCTCGACCGCGCCGGCCTCGATGTCGGCGAGCGCGCGTTCGCTCCACGCGGTGAGCGTCGACCAATCGGCGGCGATGTCGTTGGTGGGTTGGGGCGGATCGAGGCCGGCGCGCAGCAGCGCGTCGCGCTGGGATGCATAGTCGACCCGGATCCGCTCGGCCTTCTCGTCGGCCGCGCGCTGGTCGTTCGCGGCCTCGGCGGACGCGGTAGCCGAGGCCCGTTCGGCGGCGCGGGCGCGAGCGAGGTCGGCTTGCCACGCTTCCGACTGCGCGATCGAAGCCGCGACGAGGGCCGGGTCCGGGTACTCGGCAATCGCGGCTTGCAGGGTGGATCGCTGTTCGACCAGGCCTGTGTGCGTCGTGGTCGCGGCGACGAGCGCGGCTGCAGCCGCCGCGCGGGTGTCCTGCGCGGCTCTGAAGAGGTCGCGCGCTTCGGCGAGCTTGGATTCCGACGCGGCGAGACCCGCCGGCTTCCGCCGTTTCGGTGCCGTGGCAACGGGCTGCTCGCAGACGGGACACGGCTGGCCGGTGACGAGATGGGCCCGCAGGGCATGCGCGCGGTGTGCCTCGTTGGCGGCGTCGAGCTCACGCTCGCGCCGCGCGACGAGATCTTGGGCTTCGGTGACGAGCGCATTGGTTCGGGCGAGCTCGCCGGACGACGCCGCAACGCGGGTCTCGGCGTCGGCGATGCGCTCGGCCAGCGTGGCCAAGGCTCCGTGCGCGTCGCGGGCCCGCTGCAGCTCGGCCGCATCGGGGGCGCTCTCGACGCGGGTCTCGGCGGCCGTGACCTCGGCCATGGCCGCCGTCTGCGCTGCGAGCGCGGCGGCGAGGGCGGCATTCGTTCGCTCGATCTCGGCTGCGGCCGCGTCGGTGCCCGCGGGCACGGCCACCACCTCGAGCAGCTCGGCGCGAGTGCCGGCGACCCGCAGGCGCGCGTCCAGCTCGGCGCTCACCGCCGCGTCGGCGTCGTCGTCGGCGCGGGCTTCGTTGACGGCCTTGTAGATCTCGCGGAGCCGCGCGACGCGCTGTTGCGCGGCGGTCCGGGCCTCGGTGGTCGCGAATGCGAGCATTTCGAGGTCGCGAGTCTCGTGTTCGACCGCGCTCGCCGCTTCCTTCGCCCGCTCCCGGGCCAGCTGGCCGATGCGGTCGTAGACCTCGAGGTCGAGCAGCCGGACGAGCAGGTCGCGCCGCTTCGCGGGCTCGTCGTGCAAGAACCGCGCGAACTCGCCCTGGGGGAGCACGATGCACTTCGTGAAGTGCGCGAACGACAGTCCGAGAAGGTGTTCGACCGCGCTCTTCATCTGGCTGCGGTTCTCGGCCAGTACCTCGGTCGTGCCGCCGGCGGAGACGCGCTCCAGCAACGCGTCGCCGGCCGTGCGACCCTTTTGCAGGCGCACGACGCGGGTCGCGCGGTAGCGCTGCGTACCCACGTCGAAGGTCAGGGAGACCTTGGCCTGTTGGGCGCCGAGGCTGACGACCCGGCCCACGAGCCGTTCGTCGGCGTAGCGCGGGATGCTGCCGTAGAGCGCGAAGCAGAAGGCGTCGATGATGGTCGACTTGCCCGCACCGGTCGGCCCGACCAGCGCGAAGTAGTCGACGTCCTCGAACGACAGCTCGACGGGTTCGCGAAACACTCCGAAGCCCTCGGCCCGAAGGTGGACGGGGCGCATCAGCGGGTCTCGGCCAGAGCGTCGTCGTGCAGGCGGGCGAAGAGTTGCAGGACGCGCTCGTCGTCGACGCCCTCGGCGGCGGCATACTCCGCGAACAGCTCGCGCGCGCTGCGCCCGTGACGCGAGCGTGACGCAGTGGTGCCGTCCGCGGTCGGAGCACGTTCCACGCGCACCTCGACCGCGCGCGGCAACGTGGCGCGGACCTCATCGGCGAGACCGGCGCGGGTCGGCTCGCGGAGGATGACCCGTAGCCAGGCGTCGCCGGTGGTCTCGGCTTGCTCGCGGACTTCGGCCAGCGTGCCCTCGAGCGTGCGCAGCGCCCACCCGGTCGTCAACGGCCGGGTGCGGACACGAGCCGGGGTGCCCGGCGCGGCTTCCACGACCAAGACGTGCTTCACGTCATGCTCTTCGCCGAAGTCGACCTGGATTGGGGAACCCGCGTACCAGGTCGGCGCGGGCGCTTCGATCCGTTGGGCGCGGTGCAGGTGCCCGAGGGCGACGTAGTGCGCGCCGGCGGGGAACTGGACGGCCTCGACGCCGTATTCGTTCGCGACCTGCGCGTCGCGTTCGCCGCCTCCCAGCTTGGCGCCCCGGACATAGCAGTGCGCCGCGAGCACGTTGACCGCGTCGGGCCGAAACGCTCGGCACAGCGTGTCGACGAGCACGCGCATGCGCTCCGAGTACAGGCCCGTGGTTCCGGCGCTGTCGAGGTCGAGGAGTTGCTGGGCCCGGATCGCGAACCGCTGCGAGACGAAGGGGACGAGGACGAACACTGCGGGTTCACCGGAAGCGGTCGTGCACTCGACGACGCCGCCGTCGTCGGGCCGGGCCGCGCGGCCGAGAACGGTGATCCCGGCGGCGCGGAACACGGGCGCCCACGCGTCGAGCGCGTGCTGGTTGTCGTGGTTGCCGCCGATCGCGATGACCCGGGCACCGGTGTCGCGGAGTGCGAGCAGTGCCTCCCACACCACGCGTTGCGCTTCCGGCGCGGGCGCGGCCGACTCGAAGAGGTCGCCGGTGACCAGGACCACGTCGACAGCTTCGGCGCGCGCGATTTCGGTGATCTCCGCGAGGACGGCGCGGTGCTCGTCGAGTCGCGACATGCCGCGGAGCTGCTTGCCGACGTGCCAATCGGAGGTGTGGAGGATCTTCACGACGTCAAGCGGGCGCAGACGAGTCCGCGAGTCCCGCGAAGGGATCGTCGGGCAGCGCCGCCGCGCCGGTCGCGGACGGATTGGCCCCGCGCTCCGACGGTCGTGTCGCCCACGCCGGAAAGGGGAATTCGACGACGAGCGGCACCGGGATCTCGGGCTGCATCACGAACATCGTGCCCGGCTTCGCGATCGTCGCCCGCTTCTGGTGCGTCGTGGGCAAGAAGCCGTACTCGGGCCGCGTTCGCCTCCGCGGGATCGAGCCGGCCCACGACCCGGATCGACGAGTTGGAGATGATCCGGCGCTCCACCTCGCTCGCGGTCTGCTGCGCGCCCACGAGCACGATGCCCATCGAGCGACCGCGCTCGGCCACGTCGAGGAGGATCTCCTTGATGGGGGAGTCGCCTTCGCGAGGTGCGTACTTGTTCAACTCGTCGAGCACGACGAACAGCAGTGGGCGCGCGGTCCCGGATTGCTCCTTGCGATCGAAGGCCGTCCGCAGCGTGACGCCGACCACGAACCGCTTGGCGCGATCGGGGAGATTGTGGAGATCGACGACGGTTACCTGCGCGTCGTCGGTGTCGATGCGGTGCCGGTCGGTTTCGGGGATGTCGGCGCGCACGAGCTGGGCCAACGCTCGCTGCGATGTGAGCAGGCGGCGCACGAACGCGTTGACCGTGCCGGTGCCCGTCGCGGGCCCTGCCCAGTCGCGCCGTTCGAGGTCGTCGTCGTTCTGCACCTTCGAGATGACGAAGTCGACGAGGTCGCGGTAGGTGCGCAGTGTCTGACCATCGATCCGCCAGCCGCCGTCGGGCGCGGCAACGCCGTCGCGCTTCAGCGCCGCGGCCACGTTGTGGACGACCATCGTGTATTGCTGGCGATCGTCTTCCGCATCGGCGAATGCGAACGGCAGGAGCTCCTCGGTCACGAAGTCGGCGAGGGTCCAGTAGAAGGCGTGTACGCCGAGCGTCCGGTTCGCGACATCGGGGCGGGCGTTGGCGTCGCCTTTGCGGGGTGGTGCGAACACCGTGACCGACTTGAACGCGCCCGGCATCAACCCGAGGTCGCGGTACTTGTCGCGGTCGGAGTCGGAGAGCTCGATGTTGTCGTGGTCGAGGAAGAGCAGGTCTTCGCCCTTCACGTTGAAGATCAACGCGCGCGTGTTCGTGGCTTCGTCGTCGAGCACGCCGGAGTTGAAGACCGAGTAGAGCAAGAACGTGGCGTAGGTCGTCTTCGTCGCCACTCCGGAGATGCCCGAGATGTTGACGTGCGCGCCGCGCGTGCCGTCGAGGAACTCGAGGTTCGCGAAGAGCGGGCGACCGTCGCGGCCGAGACCGATCGGCAGCTTGCGCGCCATCTGGTCGAAGAACAGCGCGTGGTCGCGCGCCTCGCCGCTGGCGCGGTGCACCGCGGTGCCGGGAGTGGGCGGGACGAACACCTCGGGCTCGACCCGGGTGGTCAGCACCTCGGCGGACTCGACGGCCTCGGCGGGAAGTTGCCCGGCCTCGATGAGGAACACGTCGGAGTCGAAGCGGGCGCCTTCGTGGCGGGCCCGGACCTGGGTGACCACTCCGGAGAGGCGAACCGACTCCTCGCGGCCGGGGACTTCGCGTTCGCAGACGACGACGTCGTCGAGTTGGAGGTACTGCTCGGGCGCGATCGCGACCCAGAACGACAGTGGCGTCGCGTCTTCGGTGCCGAGGACCCGCCCGACCGCGTCGGGTTCGGCCGTCTCGGGTTCGGCCGCTTCGGGCCTGGCCGGATCGAGCCTGTCGGGAGGGTGCGCGGCCATGTGCCGACGGTACCGCCGGGGTGGGACAAATTCGTGGTACGGCGGGTTCGGGCACGCGGTGTTGGACACGAACCGAGCCGTGTTCTACGATTTAGAACACGTTCTAAAAACGCTCTCGGCTCGCGAAATTTGGAGGATCTGCACATCATGGAATTCGGTCTGTTCCAAGGCGGTTTCGTTCACAAGGATCTCGCCGCGAAGAACCCGAACGCCGAGCACGATCGGATCATGAGTGAGGTCAACCTGTGCGAGATCGGTGACAAGCACAACTGGAAGTACGCCTGGTTCACCGAGCACCACTTCCTGCAGGAGTACTCGCACATCTCCGCGAGCGAGACGCTCATGGCCTGGGTGCTCGCGCGTACGCAGAACATCCACGTCGCGTCGGGCATCATCAACATCACGCCCCCGGTCAACCATCCGGCGCGCGTCGCCGAGCGGGTCGCGATGATGGACCTCGTCTCCAACGGCCGCTTCGAGTTCGGTACCGGGCGCGGCAGCTCCACGACGGAGATGGGTGGCTTCGGCATCACCGATCCCGAGATCACCCGTGACATGTTCGAAGAGGCGATCCGCGAGATCGTGCGCATGTGGCGCGACGAGCCGTACTCGTACGACGGCAAGTTCTTCTCGATGCCCGAGCGCCACGTGCTGCCGAAGCCCTTCGTGAAGCCGCACCCGCCGCTGTGGGTCGCCGCGGGCAATCCCGAGACGTTCGAGCGCGCCGCGAAGATGGGCATCGGTGTGATCTGTTTCACCGGTGGCACACCCGAGAAGATGGCGCCGCTCGTCGAGACGTACAAGAAGCACATCAAAGACGCCGAGCCGGTAGGCGAGTACGTGAACGACAACATCGCGATCACGACGAGCTTCATGTGCCTCGAAGACCGCGACGAGGCGCGCAACCACATGGCGCACTCGGGCAACGGTCGTCAGCAGACGCTCGTGTTCCACTACCTCGACACGTTCCCCAGGCCCCCGTTCGTCCCCGAGTGGCCGACCGAGATCCCCGACCCCACTCCCGAGGCGATCGAGAAGGGGTTCCAGAGCGGCGCGGCGATCGTCGGCACGCCCGACGACTGTGCCGTTGGCATCCAGAAGTGGGCCGACATCGGTGTCGACCAGCTCATCATGGGTCCGTCGGGCAGCACGTACTCCGACGAGTTGCTCGAGCGCACGGTGACCCTCTTCGGTGACGAGGTCATCCCGCGCTTCGACAAGGACCCCGAGCACTCGACGTCGAAGTACCGGGCCGCCGCCAACAGCCGCCGGTGATTCGCTGATGGCTCGTTCCACGGACGGGAACGAGCCGAGCGAGCACACCGACGCCGTCGACCATCCCGACCTCACCGGTGTCGCCGGCGAGATGCGGGCGCAGTGGCGGGCCGAACAGGCTTCAGCCGCGGCCGACGCCGCGGCGCAGTGGCGGCACAACCGCGGTGTCGCCGACTGGCTCCGTGACCGGATGCACGCGGGCGACCGTGTCGGGGTGACGCTCGCGACCGCGGAGTTCGTCGGTCGCGTCGAAGAAGTCGGCGACGACTTCCTCGCATTGCGCAGTCCCGACGGTCGGGTCGAGATCCAGATCGGAACGGCCGTGCCGATCGCGTTCGCGGTCGTCGAGCACGCGACCAGTGGCGGAATGCGCTCGGTGATGCGGCGGGCCTTTCGCGACGTGTTGTCGGAGCGCGACGGCCAAGGGGGCATGCGCGTGGGCACGACGTTGCGGCCGGAGGGAATCGACGGCACGCTCTTGGTCGGGCGCGACCTCGTGACGATCGTCGCCGCCGACAATGGTGAGACGCTGGTGCCGATCGCGCACGTCGCGTGGGTGACGGCGACGCGTCCGGGATCGGGCTCGGCGCGCTTGTAGCCTCGGCATCGTGGACGGTCCCGACGGCGCACGCGACATCTTCCGCGCGATCTACGCATCCGACCACTGGAAGGGCGGCTCGGGTGAGGGCTCCGACGTTGCCGCCACCGAGCCGTATCGCCAGGTGCTCGAAGCATTGGTCTCCGGCACGGACATCGAATACGTCGTCGACGCCGGATGCGGCGACTGGCAGTTCTCCCGCCTCGTCGACTGGTCGGGCAAGCGGTATCTCGGCGTCGACGTTGTCCCCGAGGTCGTCGAGGAGAACCGCCGCGCCTTCGGCACGCAAGACGTCACGTTCGTCGAGGGCGACATCCGCGCGCAGCGGCTGCCCAAGGCCGACCTGCTGGTCTGCAAGGACGTGCTCCAGCATTGGGATCTGGAGTCGGTGGAAGCGTTCCTCACTCGCAACCTGCCGCGGTATCGCTACGCGCTGATCACGAACGACCTCACGAGCGTCCACATCGCGCCGGAGATGCTGAACACGGAGATCCCCATCGGGCACTGGCGCACGCTCGACCTCGAGCGACCACCGTTCGGTGTGCGCGCGCAGTGGCGGTTCGACTTCGACATTCGCGGTGAGTGGACGAAGCGTTCGTTGCTGTTCGTCCGGCGCGCGTACCGGCCCGTCGCGGCGCTGCGCCGCGACTCGGCCTTGCGCACGGCTCGCGCGCTCCATATCCCGTCGGTACGGCCGTAACCGCCGAAGGCGACCTCGCCGGTCAGGATCCGCAGGCGGTGAGGCCGTACGCGAGCTCGGTGACCGCCGCCGCGGCCGGGCCGGCGCATCGGGTGCACCGGGGCACGTTCCGAGTCGCCCAGCGGGACCGGTCGTTCGCCGACGTTCGCTCAGGCCGTGCGGTCAGGCCGCGGTCAGCTTCTCGCTGATCTCCCACAGGCGGGCCGCCGCTTCGTCGTCGAGCGCCTGGGCGGCCGGCTTCGCCGCCTTGCTCTTGATGAAGTATTGGCCGGTGATGCCGTCGAGATCGGCGGATGTGGCGAGGTAGATCGAGGTGAGCGCGCCCTTCTCCTGCGACAGGGCGAACGGTCGGGCGAGCGGCATCACGAGCGTGCCGAACAGACCGAGATCGCCTTCGCGGGCGAAGTTGCTGGCCACGAACCCCGGGTGCAGCGCGTTCGCCGTGAGCACGGCGGGGTCGTTGCGACGCGCGAGCTCGCGCGTGAACAACAGGTTCATCAGCTTGGTGGCGGAGTAGACGGAGAAGCTGCGGTAGCGGCGGCGCTCCCAGTCGAGGTCGTCGAAGTCGAGACCGTTGCGCACCGTCGTGTGGGCGTACGACGACACGTTGACGACCCGCGCCGGCGCGCTGCGGACGAGGGGGCCGTAGAGGAGGTTCGTCAACAAGAAGTGGCCGAGGTGGTTGATCTGGAACTGCGACTCGTGGCCGTCGACGGTCACGAGTCGTTTGCGCAGTACCAGCCCGGCGTTGTTGAGCAAGATGTCGAGCCGGTCGTGCCCGGCGTCGAACGCTGCGACGAACGCGCGTACCGACGCGAACGACGCGAGGTCGATCGGGATGAACTCGACCCGCCCGCGGGCATCGGCTCGCGCCTCGATCTCGGAGACTGCCGCCGCGGCCTTGGTGGGATTGCGCGCCGCGATCACCACGTGCGCGCCCTCGCGCGCGATGCCGATCGCGGCTTCCTTGCCGATGCCGCTGTTGCCGCCGGTGACGATCGCGACCTTGCCCTGGAGGCGGGTCACGGCTGTGCCCGCTCGGCCGCGCTCGGGGAGCGGTCCTCGCCCGGTTGGGCCTTGACCCATGCGATCAGCTCGTCGCGGAGGAAACGGATCTCCCGCCCGCCCGGGAACCGGTGCGCGGGGATCCGGTGTTCGCGCACCATGCGGCGCAGGTACTCCACGTGCACGTGCAGCATCTCGGCCGCGAGCGCGGTCGTGAGGATCTCGGGGTAGCGGCCGGCCGCAGGGGCCGCCGCGGGGGAATCGCCGTCGGGGGTCGACATGAGCGGCACGATACTCGCCACCTGCGACAACTTCGAGCTATCTGCGACACCACGGGCTGGAAATGCGGGTTGAGGACGTGAAGCATCGGGACGCGCCGAAGGAGCACGTGATCGATGCCGCCTAGCACGTCGGCATTCGATTCTCCCAGGGGCGAATTGATCAGACGCTTCACCGGACAGAATGCGCCGCTCGCCGCGCGCCTCCGGTTCCATGCCCCGCAGCTACGGAAGCTGAGATTCGTGGGGATGGGGTGTCGGTGGGAACCACGCAGGGCACGGTGTTGAGTCGTACCCGAAGAGGGATCAATTCCCGGGTGTCGACGGGGCACGTCGTGATGGTGTTGGCCGGCGCGCTCGGCGTACTGCTCACGCTCACGGTCTTGCGATCGGCCGACGACTCGCGTCCGGTCCTCGTCGCCGCGCACGACCTCGCTCCGGGAACGGTGATCGGCGACGCGAGCGTGCGGGTTGTGCGCGTTCACGCCGGTACCGCGGTTCTCGCCACGTTGTTCGGTGGCGACCAACAACCCGCGTTGCGGGGCCGCGTGGTCACCTCGGCGGTACACGAAGGAGAGTTGTTGGCCCGCGGCGCCGTGAGCACGATCGACGCGCACGCGTCGACGCGGGTCATGAGCTTCCCGGTCGCACGGTCTCGGGCGGTCGCGGGCAAGCTGCAAAATGGTGACCGCGTCGACGTTCTCGCGGTCGACCACGATTCGGGGCGAGCGGGCTACGTCCTGACGGACACCGAGGTCGTCGCGGTCGATGGTCGGAGCGGCGGCGCGCTCTCGGGTGCGTCGGACGACGTCACGATCACGCTCGTGGTCGATCCCACGACCGCGCCGGCACTCGCGGCGGCGGTGGATGCGGGGACCGTGATGCTCGTCCGTTCCACCGGAGCGCCCGTGGCGCACGGCGAAGCCCCCTTCGTGCCTCGGACCACCAAGTGAGAGAGCCGGAGGTCGCGCTCGCGTTCACGGCCGACGTGTGGGTGGAGGAGTTGCACCGCCACCTCACGGACCACGGCGGCGCGCGCGTGCGGACGTTGCTCGTCGAGCCGGAAGGCGCGCTCGAAGAGTCGTACGACGTGCTCGTCGCGGGCCATCGTTGGCCGGCACTCACGCGGGCGCTCGTCGCCGACGTCCACGCGCACGGACGTGCGGTCGTCGGCGTGCACGATCGAGAGGAACTTGCGAGCCGGGAGCACCTCGTGGCGCTCGGCGTCGATGTGATCGTCGAATCCGACGCCGGTCCGGACGCGTTCGTCCGCGCGATCGCGAGCGTCGCCAACCGCCGCGACGAGCGCGCGGCGAGCCGGCCGGCTGTGGCCCCGATGCGCTCGGGACGCGTCGTGACCGTCGGCGGACCGCCGGGTGTCGGTCGAACCGAGATCGCGATCGAGCTCGCATTGGCGCTCGGTCGGCGTCTCGGTGTCGTGCTGGTCGACACCGACGATGTCGCGCCTGCGGTCGCGGCCCGGCTGCAGCTGTCCGTCGAACCCAACCTTCGCACCGCCATCGATGCCGTCGAACACGGCCGCGGCGACCTGGATCGTTGCCTGCTCGTCGAGCCGTCGTCCCGCCTGCGAGTGGTCGCGGGATTGCCGAACGCCAGTGCGTGGTCACAGGTACGGCCCGGCGAGATCGTGCGGGTGGTGGACCGCCTCTCCGACGACGCCGACTGGATCGTCACCGACGGCGCCGGCGCGCTCGAAGAGGTCGGCACCGCAACGTCGCGCGGTCGCTTCGCGTCGGCTCGCACGATGGTCGCGGAAGCAGATGTGCTCGTCGCGGTGTGCGACCCGTCGCCGAACGGGTTCGGCCGGCTTCTGAGTTGGGTGGTCGAAGCGATCGCACTCGCTCCGACGGCGTCACTCTTCGTCGCGGCCAACCGCGCGCCCGATACCCGGTTCCGGCGCGGTGAGATCTACGAAGAGCTCACGGCGAGCCTCCCGCTCGTCGACGTCACCTTCGTTCCGACGGATCGACGGGTCGGCGACGCGGCGTGGAACGGGACGACGGTCGGAAGCGGGCCGTTCACCCGAGCGGTTGCCGAGCTCGCACGGCGGGTCGTGACGCAACCACGCCGTTCGTCGCTCGTCGCGCCACTCGAGGCCGCGTCGTGACGGTCCGGACCGACGCGTACGAGATCATCCGGCGGGACGCGATCACGGGGATCGAGCGGCGGCGACTGCAACCCGCGGCTCAGCTCGGCGAGGTGCGCGTCGAGATCGAACGAGCGGTCGACGACTATCAGCGACGCGCCCGCCTCGGCGACGAGGTTCCGCTCGGCGATCCGCCCGGGATGGCCCGGCGGGTCTTGCGTTCCATCACCGACCTCGGTCCGCTGAGTGAGCTGCTCGCCCGGCGCGACGTCGAGGAGGTCTTCGTCGAGGGTGCGCGCGTCACCTATCTCGATACCGACGGCCGGTTGCGCGGCCTGGCCGAACCAACCACCGAAGCCGAGAATCGACAGATCATCGATCGGCTGTTGGCGGCCACCGAGCGACAGCTCAACGCGAAACACCCTCTGGTGCAGGCGCGCGTGCTCGAGGGTACGGCTCGACTGACCGCGGCGATCGAGCCGGTTGCCGACCGACTCTCGGCGACCGTTCGTCGCTACACGGTTCGTGACGTCACCCTCGACGCGCTCGTCGCCCGCGATGCCTTGACGGCAACGGCGGCCAACTTCTTGTGGGCCACGATGCAACTGCGGAGCCGGGTCGTCGTTTCCGGCGAGCCCGGAGCCGGGAAGACGACGCTTGCCGCGGCCTTGCTGTCGGCGGTTCCGACGGCGCACTGCATCCGCAGTTGCGAGGAGATCCGCGAGCTCGCGGTGCCCGTGCTCCACGGCGGCTACTACGAGATCCGTCCGGCCGGGTTGGACGGTACCGGCGAGATCAGTCTGCGCGATCTCGTGAAGTTCGTCCTGGCGATGCGGCCGGACCGGATCGTCGTCGGCGAGGTGCGCGGAGCAGAAGCGTTCGAACTGACCCGGGCGATCAACGCCGGCTGCGGCTTCCTCTGCACGCTCCACGCCAACAGCGCGCGCGACGCGGTCAACGCCTTGGTGAATGCCGCGCTCATGGCCGGAGAGAACGTGACGGAACGGATCGTGCGGCGAATCTTCGTCGAGGCGCTCGACATCGTGGTGCATCTCGACCGCGACGACGTGGCGCGTGCGGATGGTCATGTGCGCCGCCAGGTCACCGAGATCGCCGCGGTGGTCCCGAGCCTCGGCGACGCAGAGACCTACGAGCCGTTGTTCGTCCGTGACGGGCTCGGTCGGCCGCTCGAGTGGACGGGTGTGTTGCCGCCCGCGCTCGAGCAACGCGTCGATCGGGCGTTGCCGCAAGATACGACGTTCGCGCGCGCTGCTCGAACGCGGGCGTGCGTGCGCATGAGGGTGCTCGCGGCGGGTCTCATCGGCCTGTGCTGTGCACTGAGTGCCGGCGCGCTGCTGGGAACGCTGCCGAACTTCCGATTCCGGGCCCCGCTTCACGTGTCGCGGCGAACCCGCAATCGGGTGTGGCTCCAACAAGCAGGAGCCGGCCTGACCCCGGCCCGATTCTGGTCGGGAAGCGCCGCGGCCGGTCTGCTCGCGCTCCTCGTCCTCGTCGCGCTGACGGGATCTGTCTTCGTTGCGCTGGTGCCGTCGGTCGCGGTCGCGCTCTTTCCGCGCGGATATTTCGCTCGTCGACGACGGCTCCGTATGCGCGACGTGCAGGCGGCGTGGCCCGACGGGTTGCGTGACGTCGTCGCGTCGATCGCGGCGGGGCGATCGCTCACCCAAGCCGTCAACTCGCTCGCGGCGACCGGCCCGGGTGTCCTGCAAGAGGCATTCGCCCGGTTTCCCGAGCTCGCGCGGGTCGTCGGGACCGGGCCGGCACTCGAGGTCGTCAAGGAAGAGTTGGCCGACCCGACCAGCGACCGGGTGCTCGAAGTGCTGCTCTTGGCGCACGAGCGCGGCGGGCCGATCGTTCGCAACATCCTCGAGGATCTGGTCGACGCGACGACGCGCGACCTCAAACTTCTCGACGCGCTCGAGACCGAGGGCCTCGAGATGCGGATCAACGCGCGTGCCGTCGTCGTGCTGCCCTGG
This sequence comes from uncultured Actinomycetes bacterium, assembly GCA_963812205.1. GTDB lineage: Bacteria > Actinomycetota > Acidimicrobiia > IMCC26256 > PALSA-610 > PALSA-610. The sequence goes on along the minus strand of CAWEUJ010000005.1, from coordinate 97,781 downwards.
CTCGTTCTCGTCGCGCTGACGGCCCGGCCCGGGCCGTTTCGCGATTTCTACCGCTCCAGTGGTGGTGTGGTGACCCTCGTCGTCGCCGCGGGCCTGACCGCGCTCGGGATGCTCTTCCTCGGACGGCTCGCTCGCGACGAGGTCGAAGAGCGGGTCTTCGGTGCCGCGGCGGTCTCGCCGTGAGCCTCGTCGCGTTGCTCGCGGCCGGAGCGATCGGGACGGGCGCGGCGGGCGTTGCCTCGCTGTGGCTTCCACCGACCCGGCGCCTCGCGGCCCGGGTACGTCCGTATGCGGTCGTCGCGCGATCCGCGCTCGGCCACGCTCCCGAGCTCGCGCCCGTTGCCGAGGGGAGTCCGCGCGCCTCCGCCACGCTGCCGCGGTTGTTCGGTCCCGCGTTGCGCGCCGCGGCGGGACGGGTGAGCAACGCCATCGAATCGCGCGGCGACGACCACCTCGCGCGCATGCTGCGCCAGGCGGCGTTGGACGATCTCACTCCGGAGCGGTATCGCCTGCAGCAGCTCGGGCGTGCGGGCGGGTTCGGCGTGGGTGCGATGGTGGTCGCGGCCGTGACGCTGAAGACGCCGCTCGTCGTGTTGGCCTCGGGTGTCGCCGGATTCGTGTACGGCGCGAGCCGTGCGCGTGCGCGGCTCGAGCGATTGATCGCGCTGCGCGCGGCACGCATACGGCTCGAGCTCTACACCGTGAACCACCTGCTCGCGATGCAGGTGCGGACGGGTTCGGGTGCGATGCAGGCGGTACAGCGCGTCGTCGAGCGGGGCCGGGGCGTCGTCGTCGGAGAGCTGGACGACGTGCTGACCTGGACGCGAAGCGGCGTCGACGAGGCCGAGGCCTTCCGGCGCGCGGCGGAGCTGACGCCGGAGCCGAGCGCGGCGCGCACCTACCGCCTGCTGGCAGCCGGCGTGGAGCGAGGCGTGGATCTCGGCGGTGGCTTGTTGGCGTTGAGCAGCGATATTCGCGATGCCCGGCGTGAACAGATGCACAAGGACGCCGTGCGCCGGCGCGCCGCGATGCTCGTTCCCACGATCGCGATCCTCGCTCCCATCATGTTGCTCTTCATCGCTGCGCCCCTCCCGGCGATCGTTCTCGGACACCACTGACCGAAAGGAAAGCTATGCGCCTGCCCAAACGCCTTCACGAAGGCGACGAGTCGGGAATGACCACCGCCGAGTTGCTCGGCAACGCCGCGTTGGGAGTGCTCGCGTTGGTCGTCATCTGGGGACTCCTCCAAACGCTCGGCGTCGACATCGTCCGATCGTTGCGCGACGCCTTGATCCACTGAGCCTCTGATCGTGCGCCGGCGGGGAGAACGAGGGTTCACGACGATCCAGTACGTCGTCGCGACCGCGTTCTCGTTGTTGCTGTTCGTGCTCGTCGCGAACCTGCTCGTCGACCTGTACGAGCGCGGTGCGGTCCGCGACGCGCTCGACGAAGGTGTGCGCGCCGGTGTTCCGATCTCGGCGACCGTCGATGACTGCCTCGCGCGTGTTCACGACGTCGTGGGTGCCGTCGCGAACGGTTCCTCGGTTCTGGTGGAGGATCTGTCCTGCACGCGCGACGGCGAACGCATCGTCTCGAGCGCGCACGTCAGATTGCGATCGTGGTTCCCGATGCTGTTGCCCGATTGGCGCCTCACGTTGCAGGCTTCGGCCCACCGGGAGCGCTGAGGTGCGCGGGAGGGGGTGCGATCGGCGCGAGCTCGGCTTCGTCGCGATCGAATGGGTCGCCGCGGTCGCACTCTTGTTGCTCCCGATCGTCGTGCTGGTCGCGACGCTGCCCGGTTGGGCCGAGCGGCGGCACACGGCGACGGTCGCGGCTCGTGAGGCCGCGCGGGATCTGGTCGACAACTGGCCCCACGGCGATCCGGCCGCCGCGATCTTGGTCGCGCAGGACGTTGCCGCCGATCACGGGGTGGACGCGGCCGATCTCGACGTCCGCGTCGCATCCGTCGGACCCGGGCGCGGCGACGAGGTGGCGGTGGAGGTGGATGTCACGATGCCGGCGATCGGCGTCGCCGGCATGTCGGTCGGTTCGTGGCACTACACCGCGCGGGCGACGCGTCGTGTCGACGATTTTCGGAGTCGGTGATGCGACCCGCCCGCGTCGCCGTTTCGTGCCCGCGACCGTGCCTGTCGCCGGAGAGCGGAACCGTCACCCTGTGGGTCCTCGGCTTGTGCATCTCGCTCATGTTCCTCGGGGGCTTGAGCCTCGATCTGTGGCGGGCGGTCGCCGAGCGGCGCGAGTTGTCGTCGATGGCGGACTCCGCGGCAACCGCAGCCGCGAACGGCGTCGACGTCGGCGCGCTGCGCACCGGAACCCTCGTGCTCGATCCGGTCCGGGCGCGTTCCATCGCGCTCGCGTCGCTCGACGCGGATCGGCATTCGGCGTCGCTCGACGCGGTCGACGTGCAGATCGTCGGGAACCGGGTGACGGTGACGTTGCGCGACCACGTGGACTTCTCCCTCCTCGGCATCTTCATGGGTGGTCGGCATTTCGACATCGCCGTGCACGCGTCGGCGGAACCGCAAGAGCGGTCATAAGGCGCGAACGCGGCGCCGTGATGCGGGCCGCGCTCGGGTCGCGCTCGGCTCCGGATCCGGAGGGGCAGCCTGACGAGCGTGTCAGGTACGCTCGGCGGCGAATCGCCAGCACCGCACGCCCAGGGGAGCACAATGCCTGACGCAGTCATCGTCGCCGCGGCCCGCACGCCGATCGGGACCGCCCGCAAGGGGACGCTCCTCGACGTGAGTGCCTTCGAGCTCGCCAAGTACGCGGTCGCGGAGGCGCTGAAGCGCTCCGGTGTCCCGTCGACCGACGTCGACGACCTCGCGATGGGCGAGTCGCTGCAAGGTGGGGGAGACATCGCCCGCTACGCCGCGGTAGAGCTCGGCCTGGTCGAGATCCCGGGCGTCGCGCTCAACCGGCACTGCGCGTCGGGCATGGCGTCGGTGCAGGGCGCGGCCGCCAGCATCATGGCCGGTATGGACAAGGTCGTGATCGCGGGCGGGTCGGAGTCGCTCTCCACGTCGCCGCAGTCGCTGAAGCGCACCCCCGGTACCGACGACTGGGTGCAGTGGATGTCGCCGTCGCATCCCGCCACTCCCGACGCGCCGGCCTTCGACATGTCGATCACGGTCGGCTACAACACCGCGCAGGCGGTCGGCATCACCCGCGAGGACTGCGACGCGTGGGCGCTGCGTTCGCACGAGCGCGCGATCGCCGCGATCGACGAAGGTCGGCTGCAGGAAGAGATCGTCGCGATCGAGGTCGCGATGCGCGACGGTTCCACCAAGATCTTCGACACCGACGAGCACCCGCGCCGCGGCTCCACCATGGAGAAGCTGGCGGCGCTGAAGCCCTTGCACCCGGAGATCGAGAACTTCCCGATCACGGCCGGCAACTCCTCGGGCCTCAACGACGCCGCGGCCGCGATGATGATCGTGAGCAGCGACTACGCCCGGGCGAACGGTCTCACGCCGCTGGCGAAGATCGTCTCGTGGGCGTCGTCGGGTGTGGAGCCGCGCAACACCGGACTCGGCCCGATCGCGGCCATCCCGAAGGCGCTGCAGCGCGCGGGCCTCACGGTCGGCGACGTCGATCTCGCCGAGATCAACGAGGCGTTCGCGTCGGTGCCGGTCGCGGCGTGTCGCAAGCTCGGCCTCTCGGAGGACATCACGAACCCCAACGGTTCGGGGTGCTCCCTCGGTCACCCGGTCGCCGCTACCGGTGCGCGCATGATCATGACCACCCTGTACGAACTGCGCCGGCGCGGTGGCGGCATCGGGCTCGCGAGCATGTGCGCCGGCGGCGGTATGGGCTCGGCCACGGTGTTCGAGGTCTACCCCGGCTAGGGCCGGACCGACACGCGCAGGCATCGCGCGCGTCAGTAGCCGCCGAGGATCACCTGCGTGGACTGCGATCGCAACATCGTGACGCCGGTACCCACGAGACCCGAAAGCGTGATGGTGAACAACTCGTCGGGGTCGGCGTTCGGGTCGGACCAGATGGGGACGTTGATCATCATCTGCTTGGTTCCGGCCGCGAACTTGAGCGTTCCCGTCAGCGTCCCGCCGAAGTCGCTGCCGCCGCCGGCTTTGGCGCTGTAGCTCGCGCTGGACGGGGTGACGGTGTAGTGCACAGAGACCGTTGACGCCATGGTTCGCGAGAGTGCGACGGGCACGCCGAGCTTCTGGTTCCCGGACGCTGCGTTGACGATGGAGCTGTCACCGATGCCGATCGTGGTCCCCGATGCGACCCCGTCGTCGTTCAGGATCGTTCCCGTCCCTACATTGCGGCCCAGCGTGTAGCCGCCCGTCGGATTCGAGAGCGTGACTCCGAACGTCTCGTCGGGCTCCGCGTTCGTGTCGCCGTACACGGTGACCGTCACGTTGATCTTCGTAGGGGTCTTGCCCGTCGTGGTGTTGGGTTTGAACGTCACCGTTCCGTTCTTGAGGAGGAAATCGACGCCCGGCGCCGAACTCGTTCCCCCCGTCGCGGTGATGCCGCGCACGGCGTACTGCACGGTGACCGTCGTCGCCGCAGGCATCGACAACGTGACCGGGAACGTCATCGTGTGCATCCCGGCGTCACCTTCGAGCATGGACTGGTCGCCGACCGACACGCACGCGCTCGTGCATCCGAGGGGTGTGAACACGCTCGACGGTGCCGATGGCGCGCTGGTGCCGACCGAGTTCGTTGCCGTCACGGTGCACGCGTAGTTGTCACCGTTGGTCAACCCGGTGACGACGAGGGGACTGGCCGTGCCCGACGCGGCGGCGGTCGCGCCTCCGTTCGTCGAGGTGCACGCGGCCGCGTAGGCGGTGATCGCTGTGCCGCCGTCGTTCAGCGGCGGCGTGAACGCCACCGATGCCGATCCGTTTCCCGTGGTTGCGACCACACCGGTCGGCGGATCGGGAACCGTCGTCGGCACGAACACGTTCGACGGTGCCGATGGCGCGCTGGTGCCGACCGAGTTCGTTGCCGTCACGGTGCACGCGTAGTTGTCACCGTTGGTCAACCCGGTGACGACGAGGGGACTGGCCGTGCCCGACGCGGCGGCGGTCGCGCCTCCGTTCGTCGAGGTGCACGCGGCCGCGTAGGCGGTGATCGCTGTGCCGCCGTCGTTCAGCGGCGGTGTGAACGCCACCGATGCCGATCCGTTTCCCGTGGTTGCGACCACACCGGTCGGCGGATCGGGAACCGTCGTCGGCACGAACACGTTCGACGGTGCCGATGGCGCGCTGGTGCCGACCGAGTTCGTTGCCGTCACGGTGCACGCGTAGTTGTCACCGTTGGTCAACCCGGTGACGACGAGGGGACTGGCCGTGCCCGACGCGGCGGCGGTCGCGCCTCCGTTCGTCGAGGTGCACGCGGCCGCGTAGGCGGTGATCGCTGTGCCGCCGTCGTTCAGCGGCGGTGTGAACGCCACCGTTGCCGGTCCGTTTCCCGTGGTTGCGACCACACCCGTCGGCGGATCGGGAACCGTCGTCGCCGTGCCGAACACCCATACCGACACGACACCGGTGTAGTCGTTGTCGGTGTCGAGGTCCCAGATGTCGTAGGAGAACGTGTCGACGCCGGTGAAGTGCGGCGGCGGTGTGTAGTCGAAGCCGCCATTGCCCCGGTCGTTGATCAGACCGCCATTGGCGGAGGACACGTCGAACGTCAACGACGTCGGGTCCACCCCGAGGTCGTTCCCGGTGACGCCCGGGGCCGCGACGATCAAGGTGTGACCCGCAGTGATGCCATACGAGTCGTTTACGACGACGGGTACGACCGTGATGTAGACGGTGTTGATGTCGTAGTTGTCGTGGTTCGTCGAGTCCCAGATGTAGTAGTCGAACGAGTCGACGCCGGAGAACGACGGATCGGCCTTGTAGGAGAACGATCCGTTGCTGTTGATGGTGACGGTGAAGCCCTGCAGCGTGGTCACGACGTTCGTGCCCGGTACGTCGGGCGTGTCCTGGAGATCGACGACCGTGGTCGAAGGCCCCGAATCGCCGGCGAGCACGCCATCGGCGCCGTTCACGCTCAGCTTCGTCCCGGCCGGGCTGTAGCTCACGGAGTAGTCGGCCTCGTTCGCCACCACCGGGCAGCCCGGCGCGCACGCCGTGAACGCGTGCGCAGCCGGAACTGCGACCGTCCACGAAGCGATGAGGGCGGTCGCGACGAACGACACGACCAGACGCCTCGTCCCGCGCATTCGTACCCGTGTCATCGACGTCCCCCGGCTCGTCGTGTGCGGCAACCGTAGACGCGTGGACACCGAATGACGACTGATGCCGAGAGGCCGACCGGAGGTTCATCGGTCACATCGGAGGGTCGCCTTCCCCTGGGCTCCGCTCGGGGGCAGGTGTCCACCAAGGCGGTCTCGCGGTGTGCGATCGCACCGTGGGCGACAGGCGCCGACATCTTGCGGTCGTTCGACCCGCCGGCGACTGCCGCTCGGCTCCGGGGTACTTGTACGATGCGCGCGTGGAGACCGGCCCGCCTGACGTCCGCCTGAGCGTGGTAGTGGCGTATGCGACCGGCATCGTTGCGAGGGCGTGCGACTGCGGCCCCATCGAGGCGTTCGACCGGCTCACGATCCTCGCGGCGGCCTCGCGCCAGACCTTGGAGTACGCCGCACTCGACGTCCTCGACGGCGTCATCCAGTTCGACTCGTAGCCGCAGATCTGCCTGATTGTGTTGTTGGTGCCGGCGGTGCGGTGGGAGAGGGCTCGCCGTGCCGGCCCCGCATTCCTTTACGGAACTTTGACCTTCAGGGTTCCGGTGCGTCGCTCGCCGCGAGCCAGAATCGGGTGTTGGGGAAAGGCGAGCCGGACCAGAGTTCTCCGGTGACGTTCACCCGCTGACGACGCCCTCGACAGCCCGCCGTCGAGGGCGTCGTCGCGCTTCGGGCGACGCGCCACGCTCGCTCGCCTCGGCGGACGTGGCTGCGCGCCGCCGCGTCGTGCGCGAGCAGTCGTCGCACCCGTCTGCTGGATCGGTGCCCGGGTGACCGGGCGAACGCGATACTGGCGGTATGGAGTTGGAGCTCGAGGGCGGCATCGCCAACGCGGGCGCGGTGACGCGTGTGGGGGACCATGTCCTTCGCCCTGCGAATGCGCATACACCGACGATCCACCGATTCTTGCGCCACCTCGCCGGCGACGGCTTCGTTGGTGCTCCGGTCCCCGTCGGTGTCGATCACGACGGGAGGGAACGGCTGCAGTTCGTTGCGGGTGACGTGCCGTTGCCGCAGTATCCGCCGTGGGCTCGAAGCGACGACGCATTGGCGTCGATCGCGCGACTCATACGTCGCTTCCACCGCGCTGCGAGCACTTTTGTGGCGTCGGCGAGTGACACGTGGAGCGACGAGATGGCCGATCCTGCAGGTGGTCCCGTCGTCTGCCACAACGACGTGTGCCTCGAGAACGTCGTGTTTCGCGACGGCGAGGCCGTTGCCGTGTTGGACTTCGACTTCGCGGCGCCCGGTCGGCCGGAATACGACCTCGCGTGTTTCGCGCGCATGTGTGTGCCGATCGACGACGAGGAGAACCGGATCCGCTTTGGGTGGCACGGCGGTGATCTGCCCGCTCGCCTGCGGCTGGTCGCCGATGTCTACGGGCTCGGCCGCGAAGGGCGCGCGGCCGTCATGGGTGCGCTCGACGATTCGATCGCCCGCGGCGGTGAGTTCGTGCTTCGTCGAGTCGAGGCCGGGGACCCGAACTTCGCCGCGATGTGGGCAGATATCGGCGGTATGGCGCGGTTCGACCGCCGGCGCGCGTGGTGGGGTGCGTCACGGCAACAGTTCGCGGCCGCGATGTTCTGATCGCTCGAGCTGTGACCGCAGAGATGCGAGCGCCGACTGACGCGGGTACGTCCCGCGACGGTCACCCGGGGTCGGCCGGCCAGGGTGTCGCCGGGGGGAAGATCCCGATCCCGATCCCGATCCCGTCCAGGTCGAAGCCGAGTCGGTCGCCCCACGTACGGGCCCGAGCTTCCTCGTCCGGATCGAGATGGTTGTCCTTTGTGACGAAGAAGCTCTGCGGTGGGGAAATCAGCGTCGCGCGATGGTGATGCAGCTTGCGCGCGATGCCCTTCGACGCCCGTCCGGTCAGCGCGGCCGGGAAGTCGAAGCGCGTGTCGAACGCCGCCGCCTTCGTTTCGACCTCTCCCAGGGTCGCGAACCACTCGCGCAGGCCGAGCCCCATGGCGTCCGCGTCCATCACCAGAGTTGATCCGGGCTTCTCGGCCGCAGCCGCCGCTCCCTTGCGGGTACTGGCGCGGCTCATTCCGTGCCCGTGCGTCGGACCGCCGACGACGATGAGATCGGCACTGCCGACGAGCGCCGCGTCGGCCTCGTCTACCGGTACAACGATCGCCTCGCCGTGGGTCCGTAACCCTTCGGCGATGGCATTCGCGATGAGGTGCGTGTTGCCATACATCGATTCGTAGATCACTACAGCTTTCATGGCACGCCTCCATGCGTTCGCGGGCCACTTCGACGATACGAGCGCATGTCCGTCCGGAGGTAGGGCCGAAGGTCAGTCATTCGAGGCGCCGACAGACCGAGCGGTGGCATCGTGACCTCGGAGCTTCGGCTGACGCGTCCTGCGCCCACTGCATCCGGTTCGGCGACCGGGTTCGGTTCGGCCGCGCCGGAACTAGCCGGGTGGCGTGGCGTCGGTGCCGCGTTCCACGCGGGCGAAGACCACGTCGCGGATCTCGCGCACGGCGCTGTCGAGTTTGTCGATGACGTCGTGGAGCTGTTCTGCGATACGCCCGTCCAGCTCGTTGCGACCGAGGACGCTGGCGAGGGTCAGACCGCACCCGAAGATGTGACCGATGACCCGGTCGTGCAGGTCGGCGGCAATGCGCTCGTCATGATCGAGCGCCAACGCGTCCAGCGCGGTGCGTTCGAGTGCCCGCTGGCTGGTCACGTCTCGGACGACGACGACGGTCGCGATGCCGTGGTCGGTCGCGGTCGGGCTCAAGCTCACCTCGATCGGAAACTCCGAACCGTCCGCACGGCAGCCGAACAACTCCAGGCCCGAGCCCATCGGGCGCAACGCCGGCGCGTTCACGTAGTTCGCGCGGTGGCTCTCGTGCGTGAGCCGCAGCCGAGGCGGCAGGAGGCTTTCCACCTGCTTGCCGACGAGTGCGTCGCGGTCATATCCGAACAGTGCTTCGATTTGACGGTTGGCCATCATGATGCGGCCCGCGTCATCGCTGACGAGGATCCCGTCGGGTGCGAGCTCGACGATCACCCACGCAAATTCGTGACCCAACCGAGCGATCGCCGCCGGCGACTCGTCCGAGTCGACCATCCGTTGGGGGCCTTGGTCGTCAGCGATCATTGCTTCTCGCGGGAGCGGGATTCCCGGCAGGTACGTAGAAGACGGGCGTACGAGACTCGGCGTCGTAGAAGTAGTTGCCGGTCCGGTACGCGATGCGTGCACGCGAGCGAGCCGAAAGCAGCCAGCCGTCGTCTGACAGATGCGCCCAGAGCGCGTCGTCGCTGCTGCGGTAGAAGTCCTGGCCGCGGGCGTAGGCGAACGGCTGGTGATCCTCGGCACCGACGAGCCACCGCGGCCCGTGTGCGGTGGCTCGTTGCGTGAGTTCCGAGAAGGGCTCGGGAACCATGTTCTTGACGACCCCTCTTTCCTGGGTCCGGAAGGCGGTTCGGCTGTCAAGCGATGATTACCAAACAATTACCTACCCAACTGCTCCGCCGATGCAACGCGCCCGGGCACCTTTCACTGAGAGTCGGAATTGGCTGACTCAGGGTGGTGACGGTGCGGAACGAGGAGAGCGGTGACTGCGATGCGGAACGTACCCGTCGACCTGGGTTGCGAAACCTCGGGCCGCTCGATGGTGATCGCGGGAGGCCGGAGCGCGTCGCGAACTCCACGCCGAGGGCACCGCCGCGCGGTGCGCCGGTGTCAGAGGAGCTGTTCGAACAGCTCCGCCCATTGTTCGAGATGACGATCGCCCAAGAAGTGCGCGACGGCACGGTCGCGGCCGGAGGCACCCATGCGTTGCGCGAGGCGAGCATCGTGCAACAGCGAGCGCACCGCCCGTGCGAAGTCCTCGGGATCATGTGCGTCGACGAGCAGGCCCGTCTCACCGGCGACGATCTGGTCGACGATGCCACCGACCGCGCTGCCGACGACGGGTCGCGTCTTCCACATCGCCTCGGTGACCGTGAGGCCGAAGCCTTCGGCGAGGCTCTTTTGCACAACGACGGCCGCGTGCCGTTGCATCGCGTTGACGATCGCCGCGGCTTCGTCGCCGTCGGCCATCGGGACGCATGCGAGATGGATGCGACGGCGGAGGGCCTCGGGGAAACGCTCCCAGTCGTCACGGCATGCGCGAAGCACTCCGTCGGCCTCCGGATCGTCTGCGACTCCGCTCGTTTCCGGGCCCGCGAGAACGAGATGGGCGTCGGTGTCCGGCGCGATGAGGTCGGCAAAGCCGTGCATGACGCCTCGCATGTCCTTCATGAGGTCCCAACGCGACGCCTGCAGCACGATCGGAGCGGACGCGAGCGGCAGCGGTCCGGTCCCCAGGAGATCGACGCGGCGAGAGATCGCTCCCGCCGAGCCGTCACGCCGGCTGAACGGCAGTTCCCGACCGCCGTCGTGGCCCGCGACGAGACCGACAGCCGTCAGCACGTCCCGCACGAGATCCGGGTCCATTGCTTCGTTCTTGGCGGAGAAGGGGTCGATCGAGGGTGGGATCGTCGCGAGCCGGCCCCGAGGTATCCACGGCGGCGCGAACTGCTCGCGAGAGAACACGAACGCGTCGACGTCTTCGATGTACGGGCGTAGGAATGTCCACGCGCGTTCGGAATGAACGTTCTGATCGTCGATGCCGACGTGGCATCGCCACACGACCGACACGCCCTCGGGCATCGCGACGCGCGCGAGCGCGGCAGTCTGCGGATCGTGAAGGATGACGATGTCGCCCGCGCGCAGGAACGCTCGCAACGCCTCGGCGTTGCGCGACGTCGCCTCCTCGTAGTGATGGTGTTCGGCCGGACCGAGTGGGCCGCCGTCGCCGGCCGTCCCGTACAGGTGGTTGTGGATCCGCTTGGTGATCTCGAAGAAGCCGGCGTCACCTTCGATCACGACCCAACGGGCATCGATGCCCACGCCGCGGGCGTGAGCGAGCAGGGTCTGCAACAGCTCGGCGACTCCGCCACCGGCTGCGGTGGAATTGACGTTGACCACACGACGGTCTCCGAGCCGGTCGCGGGCATCGGCGGCCGTACGCTCGAACCGCTCGACGCGCTCGGGGCCGATCAGCTGCGCCAGCCGCGCGAGCGCGATCGGGTGGACGTCGACCTGGCGAATCTCGGCCCGGATCATGGGCTCGTCACGCGTGGGTTTCGGAGTCGCCGAGCTCGATGATCTCGCCGAAGCTCTCGCGCAGGCACTCCAGCATCAGATCGCCGTCGGGAATCGCACCGGTATCGACGTTCACCCCGACGAAGCAGGAAGCGTCGTACGTCACGAGTGTCGCGTTCAACGCCGACCCGATCGTCGGACCGAACGCGTACCACTCGGCGACACGCGCGCCCGCGAGGTAGACGGGAACGTCGATTCCCGGCACATTGCTCGCGAGGAAGTCGACGTGCTTGAGCATGCCGCCGACGACGCCCCGCGGAAGGACGTTGAGCGCGGCCGCGATCGTGTTGGTGTACGGGATCGCGGCTTCGTGGCGCGCGTTCAGGCACAACTGGTGTATCCGTCGCATGCGCTCGACCGGATCATGGAGTCCGGTCGGAACCTTGAACCGCATGAGCGTGATGCGGTTGCCGCCGATCGGGTCGTCGGCGGTCCGGATGCTGATCGGCATCGTGAGCCGGAGCTCGTCGACCGAGAAGCCCCGGCGCTCGTGATAGCGGAGCAGGCCGCCGCTGATCGCGCCCAGGAAGACGTCGTTGAGGGTGAGACCTGACGCCCGGGCGGCGCTGCGGAGCGCGTCGAGGGGCACGGTGAACGCGTCGTAGTGCCAGGCGAGCCGGCGATCCCGCATGATCGGCGACAACGTCGAGCTCACGGGCCGCACGGTCCGCGCGACCGAGCGGACGAGCTCCAGCCAGTTCTCCACCGCGGTCGCGGGATGGCGCACCGTTCGCCGCACCATGGCGCGGTTCGTCTCGAGCAGGGTCCGCGGAACGTGCGTGATCTGCGACAGGTTGTGACAGAGCGCGTCGCGCGCGAGATCGACCGACGACAACTGCTCGGGCTCCGGCGCGTCGGGCATCGGGCCGAGCGTGGTCGGTTCGGGCTCGAGATCGAAGAGGTACTTCGCCATCTCCATGCCGCCGATCCCGTCGGTGAGCGCGTGATGCAGCTTCAGGATCAGAGCGGCTCGACCTCCTTCGAGCCCGTCGACGAGCGTGAACTCCCAAAGCGGCCGGTCGCGATCGAAGCCGGCCATGCCGGTCTGGCACGCGTATTCGAACACCTGCGCGAGCGTGCCGGGCGCCGGAACCCCGATATGGCGGGTGTGGAACTCGAGATTGAAGTCGGGGTCGACCGCCCAACGCGGATTGGCGATGCGCCACGGCGCTTGTACGACCCGGTGGCGGAAGCCCGGCGATACCCGGGTGGCCCGCTCGATCCGGTCGAACAGGCGTGCAAGGTCGGGCGTGCGGTCGAGCACCACGACGCTCACGATCGTCGAACGCAGGAGCGGGTCGGCCTCCATGTACCAGGAGAATGCGTCGCTGTCGCGCATGTACGCATCGTCGGGTGCCATCGGCAGACCTCTCTCGAGTCCCCCTGATCATGCGACGGGGGACAACGACGTGCCAGGGCCGATCGGCCTTGTCCGCACCGACCTGAGACCGAACTCGTGACCTCCGGCCCTACGTTTCGCGGCCGCCCGCGCCGTAGGTTCGCGACCAGAAGCCTCCCCCCTCGAGGTCGCCATGAGACTCAGCGGTTCACACGTGTATCCGGTGCCGGTCGAAGCCGTGATCGCCATGTTGCGCGACCGAGCTGCCACCGTCGCCAAGTACGAGAGCATGGGCCATCGCGACGTCGAGATCGTGGAGTTCGTCTCGGACGACACCGCGTTGCGGATCGTGTCGTCGCGCGTCGTCGACGTGGAGTTGCCGGGCTTCGCGAAGCGGGCGCTCAAACCGACGAACACGATGGTGCAGACCGACGAGTGGCGCCGGCAGGACGACGGGTCGTGGGCGGGCACCTTCGACATCGCGGTGCACGGCTCGCCCGCGCACATCTCGGGCACGATGACGCTCGGGCCGGACGGAACGGGCTCGCGCCACGACGTCACGCTCGACGTCGACGTCAAGATCCCGCTCGTCGGCGGGAAGATCGCCGACTGGGTGGGCAAGAACGACGTGCGCCGCACACTCGACGCCGAGTACGCGTTCAACGACGGTCGGCTCGCGTCCGCGTGATCGCTATTCGTCGGCGTACATCTCGTCGATCAGCACGCGGTAGTTGGTGTTGACGACATTCCGCTTGACCTTGAGCGTCGGCGTCATCTCGCCGCCTTCGATCGTGAAGTCGTGCGCCAGGATCCGGTACTTGCGGATGTTCTCGACCCGCGACCGCTTGCTGTTGACGCGCTCGATGAAGTGATCGACCTCGCCCCGCAGGTCGGGATCCACCGCGAGCGCCTCGACGTCGGCGACCTTGTGATGGGCGTCGGCCCAACTCGCGAGCGTGTCGCCGTCGAGGGTCAACAGGGCGGTGAGGTACCGGCGGCCGTCGCCGATGACGACCGCCTCCGAGATCAGTTCGAATTGCCGTAGGTCGGTTTCGATCTCCTGCGGGGCGATGTTCTGACCGTGCGCGGTGATGATGAGGTCCTTCTTGCGGCCGGTGATGGTCAGGTAGCCGTTGGCGTCGAGCCGGCCGACATCGCCGGAGTGCAGCCAACCTTCCCCGTCGATCAACTCCGCGGTCGCGGCCGGGTCGTGGAAGTACCCCATACAGACGTTTCCGCCCTTCGCGAGGATCTCGCCATCGTCGGCGATACGCACCCGCTCGCCGGGAATCGGCGGACCCACGGTTCCGACCCGGTTGGCCCCGGGCGGATTGCACGTCGTCGGGCCGCAGGTCTCGGTCTGACCGTAGAGCTCGATGACGGGCAGGCCGATGGCGTGGAACCAGTAGATGAGATCGGGATGGATCGGCGCGGCCGCCGAGATGAGGATGCGGGCCTGGTCGAGGCCCATCTCGTGGCGGATCTTGCTCCCGACCGCGGCGTCGAGCGCCTCGTACGGAATCTTCTCCCACACCGGCGCCCGGTCGGCGGTCTCGTGCTCGACCGCGACGTGCTCGCCGAGGCCGACGTAGCGGTCGACGGCGAGCCGCTTGAGGCCGTGCGTGTCGTCGAGCTTCGCGATGACCGCTTCCTGCAGCTTCTCCCACACTCGGGGCACGGCGAAGAAGATCGTCGGGCGGCAGTCACGGAGATCCTCGGCGATCGTCGACAAGCTGCGCGCGAACCACGTCTCGGCACCGACCGCGAGCGCCGCGAAGTCGCTGATCATCCGCTCGGCGATGTGGCTCAGCGGGAGGAACGAGATCAGTCGCTCCCGCTCACGGATCTGCACCAGTTCCACGGCGCTCCCGATCGTCCACATGATGTTGGCGTGACTGACCATCGCCCCCTTGGGCGGGCCGGTCGTGCCACTCGTGTAGACGAGCGTGGCCAGGCTCCCGGGCAACACCGCGTCCGCACGTGCCGCGAACAGGCCGGGCTCACGCTCGAGACGCGCCGCGCCGATCGCGCGCAGCTGGGCGAAGCCGAGCACGAACGGGTCGTCGAGACGTTCGTCGTTGTCGAACACGACGATCCGATCGAGCTTGGGCAGGTCGTCTCGTACCTCGAGGATCCGGCCCGCGAGATCGTGGTCCTCGACGAAGCACACGATCGCCTCGCCGTGGCCCAGGATGTGGGCGACCTGCTCGGGAGAGCTCGTCTGGTAGACGGGGACGGTGACGCTGCCGTTCGCGAGCGTCCCCAGGTCGGCGAGATGCCACTCCGCCCGATTGTTCGAGAAGATCCCGACGTGCTGGCCGGCTCCGATCCCGAGCTCGGCGAGCCCGGCGGTCACCTCGCTGACCGCCCGGCCGTAGTCGGCCCAGGTCATCGTCTCCCAGCCGTGCGCGCCACGACTCCGTAACGCGGGACGACCCGGGATGCGGCGCACGTTGTGGCGCAGTGCGGCGACGATCGTGTCGCCTTCGACGCGAACCGGTGTCGTGGCGTTCATCGTGGTCAGACTCCTTCGGGAGAGCGGTGCGAGACTCGAGGAGGAGCGGCGGGCTCGAGCGTGATCGTCGTCGTTGGCGGTCCGCTGCCCGGGGCCGCGCGCGTGCGCTCGCGGCGAGCGCCCCACCACCCGATCAGTCCGAGTGCGAGCAGGACCAGGCCGGTCGTAGCCGTCGTCCACGGCGCCCGTACGTCGACGAGGTTCGCCATGCGGGCGTGTTCTCGAGCCACCTTCGTGACCGCGAGCGACGAGGCAACCGTCTGCGTGTACGTGTAGCTCTCCGCGACCTGGGGCGGACGCTTGGCCAGCGCGGCCAAGCCGTCGGAGAGCGCCTTGACCGACGGGATCGACGCGTACCGGTCGAGCAACGGCTGGAGCACCGACGCACCGCTCAGGTCCGGCTGCACGGCCACGCCCTGTTGCTGGGTGTGCACGTCGATCAGGGCGCCGGTCTTGGGTTCGATCGACACCACACCGTCGCTGAGGAAGACGTACCGCAGTGGTACCGACTTGGCGAGCGTCGCCGTCACCAACGCCGACTCGGCCGGCTGAAGGCGCGGTCCGACGTCGGCCAGCGCCTTGTTGACGTCGATGCCGTCCGCGAGCAGGATCGGTGCGAGCTGCGCAGGACTCACTTCCATCGGGAGGCCCATTGCCTTCAGGTGCGCGAGGTAGTACGGCGCCACCGGGCCGTCTCGCTTGCTGGAGAAGTCGATGACGGCGACGGGCGCGTCGGAGTGACGGTGTGGCCCCTCGACGAGATGCATCTGGCTCACGGCATCCTCTTCGGGAATGTACGCGAGGTAGGAGCCCTTCGTGTTGGTGCCCATCGCGAAGTTGACCCGGTAGGCGCCGGCGGCGTGCATGGTCGCTTTCGGGTCACCGAACGCGTACTGCCGCGGGTCGGACACCATCTGCATCGAGCGCCGGTCGATGACGTACTGGTAGGTCTCGACGTTCGTCGTGCCACCGGTCGTGATGGTGACGGTCTCGTCGATGACGGCCTTGGTGAACGTGCCCGACACGACCTTCACGTGGCGGCTGATCTGAACCGGCGCCTGCTTGGGGTGCGCGAGCGGGAGCAGCGTCGCCGGGTCCACGTACGTGAGCGCCGTGCCCGTGTAACGGGCCGTCTCGTCGACGTCGAGCGGGAAGCGGACCAACGCCGATGCGCCAAACGTTCGGAAGGCGACCGAACCAGTGACCAAGACGGCGCCGACGCACGCTGCGGCGACACTCCAACGTCCACGTCGCATCGGATCCCCCTTCCCACGGGCCGCCCGCTTGGCGGCCCACTCGGATCCGTCACCTCCCATTCCGTGCCGTTTGCCGCGTCCGCGCCAGGGCCGATGTCCCCTTCGTGCGTGCCCGACCGACCTGCTCGCTGCGCGCGCGAACGCGACTGCGCACGTCGTTCGTCTCGTCCGTCGCCTGGTCGCGTCGACTCGGACGGTGTCGTGCGGTGGACGACGGATGTACTGTCGCCGTACGAGAGGTCGCCGTCCCTCGCGGGCGGCTGTCCCTTCCGGACGGCTGTCGGGCCCGGTCCCGCTGACGCCTTCCCCCGCCGGCACGGAGGCATTCGATGTCTGAGCGGTGCACCGGTCGGTCCAGGATCCTTTGTGACCGGGACGTGGGCTGAGTGCCGGGCGACCGGCTGACACGGATCTTGGCGGACCTGTCAGCCGAAGGTGAGGGTGGCTGGACATCGGTTCGGTTGTGTGAGGCTGCCAGGGACATTGTCGGGATGTCCGGTGCAGGGGTGATGCTCATGGCGGGTGAGCTGCCCGTCGGTTCGTTGTGCACGACGAACGATGTGAGCCTGTTGATCGAGGAGTTGCAGTACACGCTCGGCGAAGGTCCGTGTGTCGAGGCGCACCACCAGAGCCGGGTCGTGCTCGAACCCGACCTGGCTCGTCCGCAAACACCTCGGTGGCTCGCGTTCACGCCCCAAGCGGTCGAGGCGGGAGTGCGCGCGATGTTCGCCTTCCCGTTACAGGTGGGAACCGTCCGCCTCGGTGCGCTGAACCTCTATCGCGACGGGGCCGGTCCCCTCAGCGACGAGCAGCACGCCGACGCGATGGTGATGGCCGAGTTGATCTCCCTATGGATCCTCGACAAGCAAGCCGATGCACCTGCCGGCTCGGTCGCTCCCGAGCTGGAGGATGACGCGGACTTCAACCTCGTCGTGCACAACGCCGCCGGAGCAGTGTCGGTGCAGCTCGACATCAGTATCACCGAAGCACTCATCCGGCTCCGGGCCTACGCCTTCGGCAACGCCCGGTCGTTGCGCGACGTAGCCGAGGACGTCATGGCCGGAAGGCTGCGGTTCTGATGCCGCCGGGGGTGTCGCCGTCGACGTCGTATGGACGGAGACCGGTTAGGTCGACAAAGGAGCGTTGGCGATGACGCGAGAATCCGACGTTGTGCGGTCGCTCGTCGACCTGGCCGACACCCTCGTCGCCGACTACGACGTCGTCGACCTCCTGACCCGGCTCGCCGACCGCTGCGTGAACGTGCTGCACGCGACCGCCGCGGGCGTCATGCTCGCCTCACCGAGCGGACACCTACGGCTCGCGGCATCGTCGTCGGAGGTCATGCGCGTCCTCGAAGTGTTCGAGCTGCAAGCGCAGGAGGGCCCGTGCCTGGACGCGTTCCGAACCGGCGAGCCCGTCGCACAGGAAACGCTGCGCGCGGGGACGGGTCGCTGGCCGCGATTCGCGACCGTCGCCGTCGAAGCCGGGTTCCGCTCCGCGCTCGCACTTCCCTTGCGCCTGCGAGACACGACCATTGGTGCCCTGACCCTCGTGACGGTGGACGACGCCCCGATGGTCGACGCCGACGTGCTGGTGGCGCGAGCCTTCGCGGACCTCGCGACGATCAGCGTCATGCAAGAACGTGCCGCGACCGAATCGCAACGCGTCAACGAGCAACTCAGCCGTGCGCTGAACAGCCGGATCATCATCGAACAGGCCAAAGGCGTGCTGTTCGAGCGCGCCGGCATCGACGTGGCCGAAGCCTTTTCCCGCTTGCGGGAGTACGCCCGTGCGCACAATCTGCGCCTCACCGACGTCGCCCGAGCCGCGATAGAAGGCACCCTCGACCCCCAAGCCTGGGCTCCGAAACCGCGATCGGCAACCGAGTAGTCCCGCGATCCGGGCGACCCCGCACCACCTGAGTCACCCCGCACAGAACGCGGTCGATGCGGGCGCGTCGCACGGGCTCGCACGAGCGTCTTCGACCGGGCAAGATGCGCTCGTGCCTGTGGAGTCTCGTTGAGTCGCGGGAGAGGCGCGGGCGGCGAGGTAGACGCAGGTCGTGCGAAGGCGGGTGCGCCGTCGTATCGGGTCGACGGACGCGCCGTGCCACTCATCTTGTTGGCCGGGTTGCTCGTTGTGTTCGCGCGCTACCTGCAATCTGCCGGCATGCACGATCAGATCGACTTCGGGGTCTACCGCGCCGGCGGGCATGCCATCTTGACCCGGGGTGATCTCTACGCGTTGCGCGTTCCTCCGGTGGGATTGCCGTTCACCTATCCGCCGGTTTCGGCGGTGTTCTTCGCTCTGCTCGCACTGGTGCCGTCCCGCTTCGGTCAGGTCGTGTGGATGGCGGCATCGCTCCTCGGCTTGTGCGCCTTCGTACGGTTGACGATGCGGCGCTACGCCGTCGGTGTCGCGGCGACGAACATCTCGGTGTTGCTGGTGGTGCTCGTCTTGGTTGCTCGCTCCGACCCCTTACACGTGAACTTCGATCTCGGACAGATCAACGTGCTGATCGGGCTGCTCGTCGTCGCAGACCTGTCCGGTGTGCTGCCGCGCATTCCGCGAGGTGTGATGACCGGCATCGCCGCGGCCCTGAAGCTGACGCCGCTGTTTCTCGTGGCCTATTTCGTCGTGGTGCGGCGATACCTTGCCGCGGCGGTCGCGGCAATTTCCTTTGCGGCCGTTTCCGCTTTTGCGTGGATCGTCGCGCCGAGCGCTTCGAGCGACTATTGGCTGCGTGGGTACTTCGCCGATGCGCGCCGTACAGGGGGCATCGGATACATCAGTAATCAGTCCATCAACGGCGTGCTCGTGCGGCTCACCGGCAATCCCGACCACGCCCGCGTGCTCTGGCTCCCGCTCGCGATCATCAGCGCGGTGGTCATCCTGTGGGTGGTGCGACGACTCCACGACCGCCGGCCCTGGCTGGCCGAGGCGATCGCTCTTGCCGCGATGCTCCTCCTCTCGCCCGTCAGCTGGGTGCATCACTGGATCCTCGTGCTGCCGTTCCTCGTCGCATGTTTCCGGCTCGGCGCGGCAGGAGAGGTTCCGGCGACGCATCCTGGTCTTCTTGGCGTGTGCGCTCTGTGCGACGCTTTGGTTCGGTGTCGTGTGGGACGTTCCCAACACTCGGAACCGGGAATACCACCTCAACGCCTGGCAATCGCTCGCCGGGAACAGCGACGTCCTCCTCCTCATTGCAGCCCTCGGCGCCGTGGTCGCAGCGACACGCGCGACCGACGACCGAGACGGGCCACGACCGGTTCCGGTCGACTAGGTGAGACCGCGGAGCTCGCGGAGCGCCACCGACAGCGTCGCGACGTCGAACACGGCGTGCGCGCGGATCTCGTCGAACAACGCGAGCAGACGCGTGATGACCGTCGCGCGCGGCGCGGCCCACGCGTCGTAGGAGCCGGCCGTAAACGCGGCGTCGACGACCCTTCGGTACTGCGTGGCCGCATCCTCTCGTAGCGCGTTGCGCGCGAGCCCGTCCCAGCGGTCGGCGCGTGCGAGCTCGACGATGCGATCGCCGAGCCATTCGCAGCGGAGGCGCTCGCCGACCTCGTCGTACATCGCGGCGACGACCTCCACCTCGACGGAGTGGTCGTGGGCGAGTTCCGCGATGTCGAGTGCCCGCGGCAGATGGTCGAGCGCGGCGATGCGTTGCGCGAACTCGTGCGAAACGCCCTGAGCCTGGAACGTCGCGGTGACCGGCTCGAGCGCGGGTGAGACCGCCGCCATGGGGGTCAGGCGCGCGACCGGGACGGCGAAGAACGCGACCGTTGCCGCCACCGGCAGCGGCTGCGGCCGGTTGCGCAGGAGCCAACGTGCGGCGCGCTCGACCAGCCGGCGGCTGGCCAGGTACATCTGGGTCTGCACGTCGACCGCGACCAGGTCGTCGAGGGCTTCGATGTCGCGCCACAGCGCGTCCTGGTCGAAGACCGCGCGCGCCGCCTCGTGAGCCCGCACGATGTCGGGTGCGGCCGCGCCTGTCTCTTCGGCCAGCCGGAAGGCGAACGTGGTGCCCGCCCGGTTGACCAGGCCGTTGACCAGTGCGGTGGCGGTGATCTCCCGCCGCAACGTGTGGGCACGGAGCCGATCGAGGAAGCGCTCGCGCACGGCGGAAGGGAACGCCCGAACGAGCTCGGGCACGAAATCGGGATCGTCGGGAACATCGGATGCCAGAAGCTGTTCTTCGAGCGCGATCTTGGCGTACGACAGCAGTACCGCGAGCTCGGGGCCGCTGAGATCGAACCCGGCGCGGTGGCGCTCCGTGAGTTGATCGTCGGAGGGCAGGCGCTCCACGTCGCGGTTGAGATGGCCACCGGCCTCCAGCGTGTGCAGGAACCGCACGTGCACCGATTCCATCGCCGAAGTCTGCGCGCGCGCGTTGTCGAGAGCACGGTTCTGGCGGTAGTTGTCCCGCAAGACCAACGCGGCGACTTCGTCGGTCATGGCGACGAGCAACGCGTTGCGATCGGATTCGGTCAACTCGCCGTCGCGTACCGCTGCGTCGAGCACGATCTTGATGTTCACCTCGTGGTCGGAGGTGTCGACACCGGCGCTGTTGTCGATCGCGTCGGTGTTGATGCGCCCGCCGGCGAGCGCGAACTCGATCCGGCCGTCCTGAGTGAAGCCGAGATTGCCGCCTTCGCCCACGCTCCGGCAGCGGAGCTCGCGGCCGTCGACGCGTACCGCGTCGTTCGCCTTGTCGCCGGCCGCGGCGTGGCTCTCGGTGTGCGCCTTCACGTAGGTGCCGATGCCGCCGTTGTAGAGCAGGTCGACCGGTGCCCGGAGAATGGCCCGGATCAGGTCGGCGGGGGTCAGCGCGCTCACATCGGCGGCGACGCCGAGCCGGGCCCGCACCTCGGGCGTGATCGCAACCGACTTCAACGTACGCGCGTACACGCCGCCGCCGGCCGAGACGAGCGCGGGGTTGTAGTCGGCCCACGACGAACGCGGTAGCTCGAACAGCCGGCGGCGTTCCGAGAACGACTTCGCGGGGTCCGGGTCGGGATCGAGGAACACGTGGCGGTGGTCGAAGGCGGCAACGAGCTTGATGTGCTCCGACAACAGCATCGCGTTGCCGAACACGTCGCCCGACATGTCGCCAATACCGACGACGGTGAAGTCGTCGCGGTCGGGATGAAGATTCAGGTGGCGGAAGTGGCGCCGCACCGATTCCCAAGCGCCGTGGGCGGTGATCCCCATCGCCTTGTGGTCGTAGCCGTGCTCACCCCCGGACGCGAACGCGTCGCCCAGCCAATAGCCGCGACTCGACCGCGATCTCGTTGGCGATGTCGGAGAATGCGGCGGTGCCCTTGTCGGCCGCGACCACGAGGTATGGATCGTCGCCGTCGTAGCGGACCACGTTGTCCGGAGGCACCACCTGGGTCTCGATCAAGTTGTCGGTCACGTCGATCAGCGCACCGATGAACAGGCGGTAGCAGGCCTCGACCTCGGCGCCGAGCTGGGCGGCATCGGCCGGCGGCCGCTTGACGACGAAACCGCCCTTGGCCCCCGCCGGCACGATCACTGCGTTCTTGACGCGCTGGGCCTTCATGAGCCCGAGCACCTCGGTGCGGAAATCCTCGCGGCGATCCGACCAGCGGATGCCGCCGCGCGCGACCTTGCCCGCACGCAGGTGCACGCCCTCGACACGAGGGGAGTACACGAAGATCTCGAAGAGCGGGCGGGGCAACGGGAGGTCGGGGATCGCGCTCGGGTCGAGCTTCAACGCGATCGGGGGAACCGAAGTGCCTGTCGACTCGGCGTCCTGGAACCAGTTGGTGCGCAACGTTGCGAGCACGAGATGGAGGAGGGCCCGCAGGATGCGGTCCTCGTCGAGCGACGTCACCGCGTCGAGCGCGCCGCGGAGGGCGTCGACGAGTCGTGCGCTCATGTCGGCGTCTCCGCCTCCGGCACCGTTCGCTCCGGACGCACTGCCACGCGTGATCCAGGGGTCGAGACGTGCGACGAACAGCTCGATGAGCCGGCGCGCGATCTCGGTGTGGTTGCTCAGCGCGCCCGCGATGTATGTCTGGCTGAAGCGCGTGCCGGTCTGGCGCAGGTAGCGGCCGTATGCGCGCAAGAGTGCGACCTCGCGCCAGGCCAGGCCCGCGGTGAGGACGAGGCGGTTGAAGCCGTCGTCCTCGGCGCGCCCGTCGATGACCGCGAGGAACGCTTCCTCGAAGAGCCGGAGCGCCGAGGGATCGACCAACGTCGCGTCAGGAGTGTGCAGGCGGAACCATTTCATCCAGCGCGCTTCGAGCCCCTTCGGCTCGATCGCGTACGGGTGTTCGTCGTCGACGATCACACCGAGGTTCGACAAGTGGGGGAGAACGCTCGACAACGACGGTTGCGCACCGATGCCGTAGAGCTTGAGGTCGAGATGGCCGCCACTGCTGGTAAGGCGCGCCGCGACCGGGCGAGTCGGTCCGAGCGCGTCGAGCTGGCCGAGGTCGGCGAGCGCCTCGGTCGCATCGAAGTCGTCCTGGTATGCGGGCGGGAACGCGCCGGACCAGATGCGGAGGACCGCGAGACCCGGCTCCTCGCCGTGCGTGGCGATCGAGCGCGTCGCGCAGGTCGTCGACCCACGCACGCGCGGCCGACGCGACGAGCTTCTCCAGCTCGGCGATGTCGACGTTCTCACCGTCGGGCGCGTCGACGTGGAGCACGAAGTGCAGCCGGGCGAGCACCGACTCCGAGAGTCGAGTGTTCCACTCGTAGCCCTTGGCCTGATAGGCGTCGACGAGATAGTGCGCGATGCGTTCGCGCACCAGGGTGGTGTAACGGTCGCGGGGTATGAAGACGAGGCACGAGATGAAGCGCCCGTACGCCTCGCGGTGGACGAAGAGCCGAACCCTGCGCCGCTCCTGGAGCCGCAGGATTCCCATCGCGATCGCGAAGAGTGCCTCGACGTCGATCTGGAACAGGTCGTCGCGCGGGTAGGTCTCGAGGATCTGCATGAGATCCTTCTGGTCGTGGCTCGCGCGGCAGGAACCCGGCGCGCTCGACGATCCCGGCGACCTTGCGGCGCAGTACCGGGACGTCGAACGGGCTGCTCGTGTACGCGCCCGATGCGTAGAGACCGATGAAGCGGTGCTCGCCGACAACCGCGCCGCGTTCGTCGTACCGTTTGATGCCGACGTAGTCGAGGTGCGTGGGGCGGTGGACGGTCGAGCGCCGGTTCGCCTTCGTCAACACGAGCAGCGTCTTTTCCCGCGCTTTGGCGCGGATGCTCGCGGGGAGGGCGGCGAAGCTCGACGACGGTTCCTCGGGCGCGGCGCGGAGCAATCCGAGCCCGCTGCCGGCGACGGGCAGGAGCTGGTCGTCGCCCGTGAGGGCGTAGGCGCGGTACCCGAGGAACGTGAAGTTCTGATCGGCGAGCCACGCCAGCAGCGCCTTGCCTTCGACGAGCTCGTCGGGGTCGCACGGCGGCGCGATGGCTTCGATCTCGGCCGCCGCGTGTTGCAGCGCCTCGAGCATCGGCTGCCAGTCGCGCGTCGCGGCGCGCACGTCGTGCAGGACGGAGAGGAGCTCGACGCGGACGGAGTCGAGGGCGTCGGTGTTCGTCTCGCGGTCGATCTCGATGTGTGTCCACGACTCGTGCGTGAATGCGTCGCCATTCGCCGTGCCGGGAACCGGCGCGCCGGAGTCGCGATCGGGCGCGGTCTCGAGCAGCTCACCTGCGGGGGAGCGCCGGACACTCAGGATCGGGTGCACGACGAGATGCACACCGAGATTGCGCCGGTCGAGCGCCATCGTGAGCGAGTCGACCAGGAACGGCATGTCGTCGATCACGACGTCGACCGCGGTGTGGCCGTGTGCGGGCGTGTACACCCGCACCAGGGCCTCGTTCGGCGCGCGCCGCGAGCCGAGGCGCCAGTGCTCGAGCGCGGCCTGCGACAGCTCGGACGTCGTCCAACTCGCGAGGTCGTCGTCGCCGAGTTGCGCGTAGTAGGAGCGGGCGAACGCGTCGGCACCGTGCGGATCCGCCGCGCGCACCTGCTCGCAGATCTGCGCCATCACGTCGTCGCGACGGGCCACGGCGCCGACCCTACCGTCCATACGGCTCTCATCGGCACGATCCGGTGCTCCCGTATGCTCGCAGCGTGGAGACCGCCGAAGCACTGGAGCTCGCACTGGAGCTGGCCGACCGGGCCGACGTCATCACGATGGAGCGTTTCCGTGCCCACGATCTCGAGGTCACGACGAAGCCGGATCTGACGCCGGTGAGCGAGGCCGACGAGGCCGTCGAGCGCGCGATCCGCAAGCGGCTGGCCGCGGCAACCGGGCACGTGGTGCTCGGCGAGGAGTTCGGTACCGACGCGGGCGCGGGCGACTCGGAGTACCGCTGGATCATCGACCCGATCGACGGCACCAAGAACTACGTGCGCGGCGTGCCGATCTGGGCGACGTTGATCGGGCTCGAGCGTGCGGGCGAGGTCATCGTGGGGGTCGCGTCGGCGCCCGCGCTCGGCATGCGGTGGTGGGCCGGCCGCGGGCTCGGCGCGTTTCGCGACGGCGAGCGCGTCACGGTGTCGTCGGTCGCGTCGCTCGACGACGCGCAGCTCTCCTTCGCGTGGGACACCGCAGATCGCTTTCACGCCGACGGCATCGGGCCCAAGCTCGTCGGTCTTTCCCACGCGTGTTGGCGCACTCGAGGCATCGGCGACTTCTGGCAGCACCTGCTCGTCGCGGAAGGTGCGTTCGACATCGCGATCGACCCGATCGTCTCGCTCTGGGACATTGCCGCGCTGATACCGATCATCGAGGAGGCCGGTGGTCGCTGGACCACGGTCACCGGGCGTTCCGGTCTCGACGCCGACAGCTTCGTCTGCACGAACGGCCTGGTGCACGACGCAGTCCTCGCGGCGCTCGCCTAGTCTCGCCGGCCGTGTCCGACCTCACGGTAGGGATCGACATCGGGACGTCGTCGGTGAAGGCGGTCGCGGCCGACGGCGACGGCACGATCGTCGCCCGCTCGCGCATTCCCCACGAGTTCTTCGTCCCGACTCCCGTTGCGGTTCGAGCACGACGCGCGACGCGCGTGGCACGAAGGGCCCCGCCGCGCGCTCGACGCGCTCGGCGACGTGAAGCCCCGCGCGGTGTCGGTCGCGGCGATGGTTCCCTCGCTCACCGCGGTCGATGCCGGCGGCATTCCGTGCGCGCCCGGCTTGCTCTACGGCGACGAGCGCGGCCACGCCGATCGCCCGGGGGAATTGCCGAGGCGGGCGAGCTCGCGCAGTTCATGCACTGGCACGCGCACAACGCTCCCGACGCGCGCGGCTACTGGATGGCGCAGGCCGTCGCGAACTTCGCGCTGTCGGGCGCACCCGTCATTTCGCAGACCGTCGCGATGACCACGATGCCGCTGTTCGACTGGAAGCAGTGGGACGAGGAAAAGCTCGCCGAGTGCGGCGCCCGGCCGGATCAGATGCCGACGATCGGGCCGACGGGCGCGGCGCTGGCCGAGGTCGACGGCCGGCCCGGCTGCGTGCTCGAAGGCGGAACGATCGACGCGATGGGCGAACAGCTCGTCGCGGGCTCCGACGACGTCGGCGACGTGCTCGTCATCTGCGGGACGACCCTGATCGTGTGGGCCGTGCTGGCGGAGTGGGTCGAGGTCGCGCGGCACTACTCCATCCCGCACACCGCGCCCGGAAAGTTCCTCATGGGCGGTCCGAGCAACGCGGGTGGGCTCTTCCTCGACTGGGTCGATCGCATGTGCGCGACCGTGGGCAGGGGCGCGGGCGACGGCACCCCCGCATCGGTCGGCGATCCCGGGCGGGTACCGATCTGGGTGCCGTACCCGCGCGGCGAGCGCGTCCCGTTCCAGGATCCGTCCCGGCGCGCGCAGCTGCTCGACCTCGACCTCACGCACGACGCCGCTTCGATCCGGCGAGCCGCGTTCGAGGCCGCGGGCTTCGTGACCCGGCGCATGATCGACGCGTCGCCGACCCCGGCGCGCCGCATCGTCGCAACGGGTGGCGGGACCCGCGTCGAGGCGTGGATGCAGGCGCTCGCGGACTGCACCGCGCTGCCGGTCCACGTGTGCGCGGTACCCGAGGGCGGCGCGTTGGGCGCGGCCTTCCTCGCGCGCATGGCCGCGGGGCTCGAGACGGCGATGCCCGACGCGGCCCGGTGGGCGCGCACCTCGCACGTGGTCGATCCCGACCCCGCATGGGCCGGCGCGGTGGCCGATCGCTACGCCCGCTTCTGTGACCTCGCGGGCTGAGCCGGATGATGCGTGCGGGGGAGTGCGTTAGCGTCGCGTCCATGGCGGCAACGACGACGGCGAACACGCAGACGCGGACGAGGGTCGAGACGCGGATGGGGCGCGCTGACATGGCACTCGACATCTCGATCAATCGTGACACGTGCATGGGCTCCGGGAATTGCTCGTTCTGGGCCCCGGGCGTGTTCGACCTGGACGACGACGGCATCGCGATCGTGGTCGACCCCACCGCGCAACCCGAAGACAAGGTGATCCTCGCCGCGCAGGGATGCCCGACCCAGGCCATCTCGATCGTGCGCGACGGCGAGAAGATCGTCTGAGCAGGTCGTGGCCGCGACGCCCGTCGTCCTCGTGCACGGCGGAAGTCACGGTGCATGGTGCTGGGAGCCGATGCTCCCGTTCCTGTCCGGGCCCGTCATCGCCGTCGACCTCCCCCCGGTCTCGATCCGCGGCGGTCCCGGCCGCCACGAGTATCCGTCGGGAATCGACGACCTGCGCCTCGGCGACTTCGCCGCCGCAGTGCTGGCGGCCGCCGGTCGCGCCGGCTTCGAGCGCTTCGTCCTCGTCGGGCATTCGCTGGCCGGGCTCACCCTCGGCGAGGTCGGCCGGCGCGCGCCCGAGCGCGTCGCCCATCTCGTCTTCGTGTCCGCGCTCGTTCCGCCCGAAGGCGTGAGCGCCGCCGACGCGATGCCGGAGGAGATCATCGAGCAGGTCGCCGGTGGCCTGACCGATGAGCTCGTGACGGCGATGTTCTGTAACGACCTCGATGCCGCGCAGACTCGATTCGTGCTCGACCACATCGGTACCGAGGTCGTGAACGTGATGGTCGAGCCGGTGCACCGAAGCGGGATGCCGGCCGGGCTGCCCAAGACGTATGTGCGCCTCGCCCGCGATCACGCGCTCCCGCCGGGCGCGCAGGATGGCTCGATCGCGGCGCTCGAGGCGGTGCCCGGCGGACGCGTCGAGGTCGTCGAAATCGATTCCGGCCACAACGTGATGATCAGCCACCCCGCCGAGCTCGCCGCCGTCGTCACCGAGATCGCCGGCCGGTCCTCGAGCTGACGTACCTCCGAGCTGACGTAGGCGTCAGTAGCGTGCGACTATCCCCGGATGCCGATTGGGATCACCGAAGAGCACGAACACCTGCGCACGGCGGTCCGCCGCTTCGTCGACGACCGCATCGGCCCGGGAGTCGTCCGCGTCGCGCTGGAGGCCGCGACCCAGTCGCGCGGCGAGTTCTGGGAAGCGATGGCCGAGCCGGGGTGGATCGGTCTGCACGTGTCCGAGGCACACGGGGGGAGCGGCGCGGGGCTGGTCGAGCAGGCGGTGGTGGTCGAGGAGTTGGGTCGCGCCTGCGCTCCCGGGGCGTACGTCCCGACCGCGATCGTCGCCGCGTTGTTGCAGTCCGACGGCGGTCCCGCCGCCGACGCGTTGCTCGCGCGTCTCGCGTCGGGTGAGCTGACCGGCGCGGTCGCGCTCGACGGCGCCGCCTTGGTCGTGGGCGGTTCCGTCGCCGATGTTGTCGTGTGCGCGGTCGACGGTGCGTGGTACGCGCTGGACGCGGCCGACCTGGGTGCACGCGAGGTCGACAGCGTCGACCTGACGCGGCGCTTGGCGCGCATCGATGCCGAGCGCGCGACGACCGCGGCCCGGGCGAATCCGCAGCGCAAGCTCCCGGGCCTGACCGGCGACCGTGTGCGCCTCTTGGCCGCCGCGATCTTCGCGGCCGAAGCGGTGGGCCTCGCGCAATGGTGTGTCGACACGGCGGCCGACTACGCAAAGGTGCGCGTCCAGTTCGGCCGCCCGATCGGGCAGTTCCAAGGGGTGAAGCACCGGTGTGCCGAGATGCTGGCGCGCGTCGAGCTCGCTCGCGCCGCGGCCTGGGACGCGGCGGCCGCGGCCGGCGACCTCGCCGACCGCGGCGCGGAGCTCGCCGTCGCGGCCGCGGCCGCGTTGGCGTTCGAGGCCGCGTTCGCCAACGGCAAGGACTGCGTGCAGACCCTCGGTGGCATCGGGTTCACCTGGGAGCACGACGCCCACATATACCTGCGCCGGGCGATGACGCTGCACCAACTCACGGGAACGCCCGACGACTGGCGCGTCCGCGCCGCGCAGGCCGCGATCCAGGGCGCACGGCGGCGCCTGGCCGTCGACCTCGCCGATGCCGGCGCCGATGCCGGTGCCGATGCCGGTGCCGGAGACGGTCACGCCGGCGCGAGTAGAGGCGCCGAAGCGTTGCGCGCCGAGGTCCGCACGCTCCTCGGCGAGATCGCGGCATTGCCCGCGGCCGAACAGCGCAACCGCATCGCGGCGGCGGGGTACGTCACGCCGGGCTGGCCCGCGCCGTGGGGCCGCGACGCCAAGGCGCTCGAGCTGCTCGTGATCGAAGAGGAGTTCCGCGCCGCGAGGATCGCCAAGCCGAACATCGGGGTCGGTGGGTGGGCGTTGCCCAACCTCATCGTCCACGGCACCGAGGCGCAGCGGCAGCGTTGGATCATGCCGACGCTGCGCGGCGAGATCAGTTGGTGCCAGCTCTTCAGCGAACCGGGCGCGGGTTCCGACCTGGCCGCGCTCACGACCCGCGCGACGCGGGTCGAGGGTGGCTGGTTGTTGAACGGCCAGAAGGTGTGGACGTCGATGGCCAAGGAGGCCGACTGGGGCATCTGCTTGGCCCGGACCGACCCCGAGGCCCCCAAGCACGACGGCATCTCGTGCTTCATGGTCGACATGAAGACCCCCGGCATCGACATTCGCCCGCTGCGGGAGCTCACCGGCCAGGCCATGTTCAACGAGGTCTTCTTCGACGACGTGTTCGTCCCCGACGACTGCCTCGTCGGCCGGGAGCACGACGGCTGGCGGGCCGCCCGTACGACACTGGCCAACGAGCGGGTCTACATGGGGTCCGGCAACACGATCGGTGGCGGCGTGGTCGGGGTGCTGAAGGCCCTCGAGGCGGCGGGGCGAGGCGACGACCGCCTCGCCCTCGCCGAGGCCGGCGACCTCGTGGTGACCGGCCACGCATTGTCGGCGCTGGGGTTTCGCCTGACCCTCGCGGCCTTGGCGGGAGCGGATCCCTCCGGATCGGAGGCGGCGGTCCGAAAGCTCCTCGGCGTGCAGCATGACCAGCACGTTCAAGAGGTGGGGATGGTGGTGTCGGGCATCGAAGCCGCCGCCACCGACGGTGACGCCGCGGCGTGGTCGGCCATGTTCTTGTTCAACCGGTGCCTGACCATCGCCGGCGGCACGAGCGACATTCAGCGCAATGTGATTGCCGAACGTCTCCTCGGTTTGCCTCGGGATCCGTAAGGAATGTCCGAAAAGGACCGGTGGAGGCAACCGGGCTCCTGAACTGGGGCGGCGCCACTGTCGTCGCAGCAGTTGCGGTAGTTCGATTTCGTCCCATCCGAGTCCGCGGGCGAGCCCGTGTGAAGCGGGAACCCATTGACCTGGATGTGTTGCCGGAAACATCGCTTCGCGAGGAGGCGGCCGTGGATCGCGGCATGAGAGGGGAACAACCGATGGCTATGACAACGCAGCTCCCGAGGGGTACCGCCAACGGGCCGGCCGCAACCGCCGCGCCGCCCACCGGCCTGCCCTCCGAGCAGCTCTACACCTGGCTCGAATGGGTGCAGGACGACCTGCGCCGGCTCGAAGCCCGTCTCGACTACCTGGAGTCGGCGCGTTCGCAGCTGCACGAACAAGAGCGTCTGCTCACCGAGCTGCTGCACGCGTCGGGTGCACTCTCCAGAAGCTGAAGTTGACGCCGGCGTCAGGGAGCCGGTAGTCGTAGCGCACCATGGGTGAGCGCGTCCTCGACTCCGAAGCCGTGTCGGCCGGCGATGCCGGACCGCCGATCAGCCACCCGCTCACGCGTACCGACCTCGTCATGTACGCGGGCGCGAGTGGCGACTTCAACCCCATGCACCACGACGAAATCGCGGCGCGCCAGGCCGGCCTGCCTTCCGTGTTCGGTCACGGGATGTTCACGGCCGGCCTTCTCGCGACCGCGGTCACGAACTACGTCGGGGTCGCCAACGTGACGTCGTACCGGGTCCGATTCACGAAGCAGACGTGGCCGGGCGAAGTGCTGACGACGAGTGTGAAGGTGCGCGAGCGTTCGGGCAACGAGGTCGTGCTCGACTGCTCCGTCGTGAACGAGCAGGGCGAGACCAAGATGCAAGGCGTTGCCGTGGCGGTGCTCCCGTGACGGCGCCCCGCTTCGACCTGCCGTCGACCGATATGGAGACCCAGCCGTACTGGGACGGGTTGAAGGACGGCCGGTTCCTGATCCGGGGCTGCAACGCCTGCGGCAACGTCCACTTCTACCCCCGCCCGTTCTGCCCCACCTGTTGGAGCGACGACGTGGCGTGGCAAGAGGCGTCGGGCCGGGGCAAGCTCTACACGTACTCGGTCGTGCACGCGAACGATCTCCCGCCGTTCAACGAGCGCGTGCCCTACGTCGCCGCCATTGTCGAGCTGGAGGAAGGCCCGCGGGTGATGACGAACATCGAGGGCGTGCCGTTCGACGAGCTGCGCGCCGATCTCCCTGTCGTCGTGGAGTACAAGGCGATCTCCGACGACGTGACGATCCCGGTGTTCCGCCGCGCCGACTGACCGGTAGCGTCGCGCCTCGTGAACGAAGACGAACAGGACTGGAACTTTCCCTTCGAAGAACCCTTGCACGAGGTGTTCCCGCAATTGCACGCGGCGCAGAACGCGTGGATGTCGCAGATCGATTCGCTCTCGGCGCCGGATCGCAAGACCCATGAGCTCATCCGCCTCGTCGTGACCGTCGGGATACGCAATCCCGAAGGGGTGCGTCGGCACGCACGCCTCGCCCGCGAGGTCGGAGCGTCGTGGGACGAGATCCTGGGATCGATCATGCTGACCGTCCCGGGACACGGACTGCTGCCGGCGGTCGCCGCGATCCCGCACGCGCGCCGCGGCTACGAAGAAGCGCGCGAAGCCGAACAGGAGTGACCGTGTCCGACGTGCAAGCAACGGCCCCGCCGTTTCGCATCCTGCCCAAGCTCACCGACTGGAATCGCGAGTTCTGGACCGCGGGCGGGCGCGGTGAGTTGCGGTTCTGGCGCTGTCGCGACTGCGGCTTCTACATTCACCCGCCCCAGCCGATCTGTCCCGAGTGCCATTCGAAGAACATGGCGGTGGAGTCGGTGTCGGGGAACGCGACGGTCGCGTCCTTCTCGGTCAACCACCAACCGTGGATGCCCGGGCCCGAGTTGCCGTACGTCGTCGCGATCGTCGAGATCGTCGAACAGCCGTCGGTGCGACTCACGACCAACCTCGTGAACTGTGCGCCCGACGACGCGCGCATCGGTATGCAGGTGCGCGTCACCTTCGAGCATCACCCCGACCCCGAGGGCGACATATACCTCCCCCTCTTCGAGCCCGCCGCCGAGAAGGGCGAGTGACGACCGTGGACGAGAACGAGATCATCGAGCGACGTACCTGCATCTCCGGGGTCGGTCAGTCCGACGTCGGGCGCCGACTGTTCCGCGATCCGCTCGACCTGACGCTCGACGGTTGCCTCGCGGCGATCGAGCACGCCGGTTTGACCACCGACGACATCGACGGGGTGTCGACCTATCCCGGGCCGATGGGGACGCCGGCCGGCTTCTCCGGCGCAGGCGCGTACGAGGTGATCGACGCGCTGCGGCTGAAGTGCGGTTGGTACGGCAGCGGGCTCGAGACCTCCGGCCAGCTCGGCTCGGTGGTGAACGCGTGCTTGGCGGTCGCGTCGGGGCTCGCGAATCATGTGCTTTGCTTCCGCTCGGTCTACGAGGGTTCGGCCCAGGGCGAAAAGGGCCGTGCCGCGGTCATGCCCGGCGGTGGCGGTGGCGGCGGCGGCGGTTCAAGGCTTCCGGCTTCATGGAATGGAACCTGCCGTTCTCGGCGCCGTCGGCCGCGATCTGGATCGCGATGTTTGCCCAGCGCCACTTCCACCAGTACGGCACGACCCGAGAGCAGCTCGCGTGGATCGCGTTGAACGCGCGCCGCAACGCCGCGCTCAACCCGAAGGCGATCTACCGCGACCCGATGTCGATGGACGACTACCTCTCGGCGCGCATGATCTCGTCGCCGTTCTGTCTCTACGACTGCGATATTCCGTGCGACGGCGCGACCGCGGTCATCGTGTCCCGACGCGATCGGGCCAAGGATCTGCGTAACCCGCCCTTGCGGGTCGAGGCCGTCGGCGTGCGGATCGACGGACGGCCATCGTGGGACCAGTTCGACGACCTCTCCACGATGGCCAACCGGGCCGCGGGCAAACAGGTGTGGGAGCGGACCGAGTACACCCCGGCCGACGTGCAGATGGCGCAGCTCTACGACGGGTTCTCGTGGCTCGCGATGTCGTGGCTCGAGGCGCTCGGGCTGTGCGGCATCGGCGAGAGCGGACCGTTCATCGAGGGCGGCGAACGGATCGCCCGCGACGGTCAGCTGCCGCTGAACACCCACGGCGGCCAGCTGTCGGCCGGGCGCTTGCACGGATACGGCTTCCTACACGAAGGGGCCACGCAGATGTGGGGCCAAGCGGGCGACCGCCAGATCGCGAACCCGCCCGAAGTCGCCATGATCGCCGCCGGCGGCGGCAACACGTGCGGATGCCTCCTGCTCGTGCGCGAGTAGCGCACTCGCCGCCGACGCGAGGTGTCGCGCCGGCAAAGGGCCCCCGCGAACGCGCGTGCTAGCACCGGTGCTTGCACGCGCGCTAGCGGTAGCGATAGCGCGGGTGCTAGCAGTCCGAATTCCGCGGCGTGCGCCGCTGCGGTCTGCTCAGGTGATGGCGAGGGTGGCGAGCTCTTCGAGGTGGTCGCTCGCGGTGCCGAGCGTGTTCGCGACCGACAGGAGCCGCTTGTAGTACAGGTGGATGTCGTGCTCCCACGTGAAGCCGATGCCGCCGAACACCTGGATCGCGGTGCCCCCCAGCTGCGGGAAGGCATCGGCCGCGAACGCGCTGCGCCAGCGTGCACGCGCGGTGCGCCTCCTCGGGTGACGCGTCGTCGAGTGCCCAGCACGCGTAGTAGCCCGCCGCCCGGCCCAGCTCGACGGTGCGGAGCATGTCGGCGCACAGGTGTTGCACGGCCTGGAACGCGCCGATCGGCTTGTCGAACTGCACGCGCTCCTTCGCGTACTCGACCGAGAGTTCGAGCGCCCGTTGCGCCGCGCCCACCCCGTCGACGGTTGCGGCGACACCGAGCCGGTCGAGCGTGCGCGCCACCGCGGTAGCGGCGTCGCCGGTCGATTCCATGCGCCGGCCCGGAGTGCCCGCGAGGACGAGTCGCGCCTGCTTGCGCGACCCGTCGACCGTCGGTGTGGCCTCGGCGTCGAAGTCCTCGACGGCGAAGACGCCCAGTGCCCCTTCGGCGTCGCACGCAGTCACCAACGCAACGTCGGCTCCGACCGCGTCGGCGACGTGCACCTTCACGCCGTCGAGTCGCCAGCGCTCGCCGTCACGCGTCGCTCGGGTCCCGGGCGTCGCCCACAGGTAGCGGGTGCCTTCCTCGAAGATCGCCACGGTTCCCACGACCGAACCGTCGGCCAAGCGGGCGAGCAGCGCGTCGTCGGCGAGGGAGACCGCGCCGACGGCCGACGATGCGTACGGGGCCGGGCACACCGCCCGCCCGAGCTCCTCGAGGACGACGGCCGCGTCGACCATTCCCATGCCGGCGCCGCCGTGCGCTTCGTCGACGAGCAGCCCGATGACGCCCAGCTCGACCAGGCCGTCCCAGACCGATCGATCGAACGTCGGCGCGTCGTACGTCGGCGCGGAGGGCGGCCGGCGGCGCCTTGGCGGTGAGGAACGCGCGCACCGACTCCCGGAGCATCTCTTGTTCGGGCGAGAACTCGAAGTCCACTGACACCTCTGGGAAATTGTCTGACACCGGCGTCAGGAAACTACCCTGCGCCCCGATGCGCCTGCGCTACGCACCCGAGGACGAAGCCTTCCGAACCGAGCTCGACGCCTGGCTCGATGAGCACCAGCCGTCCGACGAACGGGTCCGGGAACCGAAGCTGTCGAGCGCGCACATGCCGCAGTGGGCCCGCGACTGGCAGCGCCGACTGTTCGACGCGGGATGGCTCGTGCCGGGCTGGCCGCCGGAGCTCGGTGGCCGCAACGCCACACCGACGCAGCAGATGATCTATTTCGAGGAGATGAGCAGCCGCGATGTCCTGCGGAGCGCGAACCCACAGGGCCTCGGCATCATCGCTCCCTCCATCAACGACTACGGGACGCCCGAGCAAAAGGAACGGTTCCTCCTGCCCACACTGCGGGCCGAGATCTCGTGGTGTCTCGGCATGAGCGAGCCGGGCGCGGGCAGCGATCTCGCCGGCCTCAAGACGCGCGCCGAGCTCGTCGGTGACGAGTTCGTGGTGAACGGACAGAAGGTGTGGACGTCGGGCGCGCACCACGCCGACTGGTGCTTGTGCTTCGTGCGCACCGACCCGAGCGCGCCGAAGCACAAGGGGATCAGCGCGCTGATCATCGACACCGCGTCGCCCGGGGTCGAACGCCGGCCGTTCCCCGATCTTTCGGACAACGAGTTCTGCGACTTCAACGAAGTGTTCTTCTCCGACGTGCGCGTTCCCAAGGAGAACCTCATGGGTCCGCTGAACGGCGGTTGGCCCATCACCCAGGGATCACTCGCGCACGAACGCGCGATGTTGTGGATCAACTACGCGTACGACGTCCAACGCTCGGTGCGGGCATTGGTCGAGCTCGGCCGCACCGAAGGCGCCGACGGGTTACGGCTCGGCGACGACGCGCGTTTCCGTGACGCGGTCGCCGGCTTCCACGTCGACGCCCAGGCGCTCCTCGCGATGGGCTACCGCGGGTTCTC
This sequence comes from uncultured Actinomycetes bacterium, assembly GCA_963812205.1. Classification (GTDB taxonomy): domain Bacteria; phylum Actinomycetota; class Acidimicrobiia; order IMCC26256; family PALSA-610; genus PALSA-610. The sequence goes on along the minus strand of CAWEUJ010000005.1, from coordinate 62,153 downwards.
CAAGTTCTTGGCGGGCAAGTCGGCTCCCGAGCACTCGTTGCTCAAGCTCTACGGCAGCGAGTCGCTGCAGAAGGCATTGCTGTTCGGTATGGAGGCGGTCGGCATCGACGTGCTCGACCTCGACCAACTGGGTCCGCAGATGTGGCGAGAGGGATCTTGGGGGATCCAGTACCTCCGCAGCTTCAGCGCGACGATCCCCGGCGGTACGAGCGAGATCCAGCGCAACATCATCGCGGAGCGTGTGCTCGGTCTTCCGCGGGCATGACCCCCGGTGGCTCGATAGCTTGGCGGTAATGGACTTCACGCCGCGAGCGGTCGACGAGGACGACGCCCGCCGCTACGTCGCAGAGGGCTTCTGGGGCGATGACAGTCTCGGGGCCCTCCTCGCCTCCGGTCTGCGCGATGCCGCGTCGCACCCGTTCACGGTGCACTCCGATCGCATGCCGTTTCGCGGAACGCTCGGCGAGATCGACACGCTGGCGCGGCGCGTCGCGGCCGGCCTGCAGCGCCGCGGCATCGGGGCCGGTGACGCGGTCGCGTTCCAGCTGCCGAACTGGCGCGAGGCCGCGGCGACGTTCTACGCGATCACCTATCTCGGCGCGGTCGTGGTGCCGATCGTGCACTTCTACGGTCCGAAGGAGGTCGGCTACATCCTCCGTAAGACCAAGGTGAAGGCCCTCGTCACCGCCGACCGTTTCGGTCACCAGGACTTCCTGGCCAATCTCGCCGGTATGCGCGACACGTTGACCGACCTGGAGTGGGTCGCGATCGTCGGCGACGGCGCGAGCACCGCCGCCGACCGTCGCGACGTCTCGTTCGCCGACCTCGCGGCCGCCGAGCCGATCACCGTGATTCCGGCGGTCGACCCTCGCAGTCCCGCGCTCGTCGCCTACACCTCGGGCACCACGTCGAACCCGAAGGGGGTCGTGCACTCGCACCGCACGATCAACGCGGAGATCCATCAGCTGTCGGCGATACAGAACGACCGGGAGGGTCCCGCGATGATCACGGGCGCGCCCGTGGGCCACGGCATCGGCATGCTCGCGGCGCTGCTGATCCCGGTGTTCCGCCGCAGCGAGATCCATCTCATCGACGTGTGGGATCCGGGCCGGGTGCTGCAGGCGATGCTCGACGACGGTCTCTCGGCCGGCCAGGGGTCGACGTACTTCCTCACCAGCCTCCTCGATCACCCCGACTACGACCCCGAGCACCATGTTCCGTTGATGCCCTTCATCGGCTTGGGCGGATCCGCGGTTCCCGCGGCGGTGGGCGAGCGCTGCGCCGCGCTCGGTATCGAGATCGCGCGCAGCTTCGGATCCACCGAGCACCCGTCGATCACGGGCAGCACGCCCGATGCGCCGCACGACAAGCGGATCAACACCGACGGGCGCCCGTTGCCCGGCGTCGAGATCCGGCTGGTCGGCGATGACGGGAACGACGTCGAGGTGGGGATGCCCGGCGAGATCTGGAGCCGGGGTCCGGACCTGTTCGTCGGCTACACCGACGCGGAGGCGACCGAAGCCGCGTTCAGTGCCGACGGCTGGTTCATGACCGGCGACATCGGCGTGCTCGACGGCGACGGCTACCTCGCGATCACCGATCGCAAGAAGGACATCATCATCCGCGGCGGCGAGAACGTGAGCGCGCAAGAGGTCGAGGAGCTCCTGCTGCGCATGCCCGCCGTTGCCGAGGTCGCCGTGGTCGCCGCGCCCGACGCGCGCCTCGGCGAGGTCGCGTGCGCCTTCTTCCGGATGCAGCCCGGGCACGCGCCGCCCGGCCTCGACGCCGTGCGGGCATACCTCGAACAGGCGGGGATCGCGCGCCAGAAGTGGCCCGAGCACCTGCGCTCGGTCGTCGAGTTCCCGCGCACCGCGAGCGGGAAGGTCCAGAAGTTCGTGCTGCGCGCGCAGCTGCGCGACGACGCCGCGAAGTGAGCGGGCTCCTCGACGGGATGCGCGTGCTCGACGCCGGGATCTGGCGCCCGGTCCCGCACGCCACACAGATGCTCGCCGACCTCGGCGCGCAGGTATTGAAGATCGAACCGCCCGGCGGCGACCCGATGCGCACGTTCCCGCAGTTGTTCCGGGACGTCGCGGGGCACAAGCGCAGCATCGAGCTGAACCTTCGTACCGAAGCGGGCCGGGCGCGCGCCCTCGAGCTCGTGGCGGGCGCCGACGTGTTCTGCGAAGGTTGGCGGCCCGGAGTCGCGGCGCGACTCGGTGTGGGCTACGACGACGTGCGGGCCGTCAATCCGTCGGTCATCTATTGCTCGGTGTCCGGATACGGCCAGACCGGCCCCAACGTCGAGCGTCCCGGTCACGACGTCAACTACCAGGCCCTCGCCGGCGCGCTCACGCCGCGCGCGGGCGAGGCGCCACAGATCCCGCGTGTCCCGATCGCCGATCTCGCCGCGGGAACGTTCGCCGCGTTCTGCATCTGCGCGGCGTGGGCCAAGCGCATCCGGACCGGCGAGGGCGAACGCATCGACGTGGCGATGGCCGACGTCGTCGCGTCATGGTCGGGGACGAGCGTGGGCAACGTCATGCGAGGCCGGTCCCGGCCGGCACGCGGCTCGGCCGGGTACGGCGTCTTCGCGTGCGCCGACGGCGGCTGGATCACGCTGGCCGTCATCTCCGAGGATCATTTCTGGGAAGCCGTGTGCACGGCGCTCGACCTCGCGCCGCGCCTGCGCGGTCTCGGGCACCTCGCGCGCCTCGACGCGTACGACGAGTGTCAGGACGCGATCGCGGCCGCGTGCATACGGCTCACGCGCGCCGACGCGCTCGAACGGCTCACGTGCGCCGGCGCGCCCGTCGCGCCGGCGCTCGACCCGGCCGAGATGTCGGCCGACGAGCAGTTCCGGGCGCGCGCCGTGGTGGTCGACGCCGGCGACGGCACCGCTCGCCTCGGCTTTCCCGCGCGACTCCGCGAGCACCCGCCCCGCTCGCCCGGACCGGTGCCCGGGGTCGGCGCGCGATGGTGACGGCTGGGCCTGAGCAGTGTGACGGCGCCCGCCGCCCGCCTTACGACGAACGCAGGAGCTTGCCCGGGCGGGTGGCGAGCGCGCCGTCGACCGGCGTGCCGCCTTCTCGGATCACGGTGCCGTTCACCAAGACGTGACCGATCCCCTCGGGGCGATCGGCGACGAGCCGCTCGCCGTCGGCGGGGAAGTCGCGGATGCGCCGCAAGGGACCGGGACCGACCGTGTCGAAGTCGAGCGCGACGATGTCGGCGGCCTTGCCGACCTCGAGCGTCCCGCGGTCGTGCAACCCGAACACCGCGGCAGGCTCGCCGGTGAGTTTGTGGATCGCGTGCTCGAGCGGCATGACTTCCTTGTCGCGTACCCAGTTGCCGAGGAGGTCGGTCGCGAAGCACGCGTCGCAGAGTTGCGTCACGTGCGCGCCCGAGTCGGCGAGCCCCAACAAGACGGTGTCTTGGGGGAGGAGCCAGGCGATGGCCTCGGGGTCGTTGTTCGCGAGCACACTCGTGAACCGGGTCTCGAGGTTCTCGTCGAGCGAGATGTCGAGCATGACGTCGAGCGGGGTGACGCCCCGCTCCGACGCGATGTCGCCGACCTTGCGATTGACGAGCTCGGGATGCGCGTTCGACTCGGCCACCGCAAGGGCGTCGAAGTTGACGGGCAGCGCGCCCTGCCGGCCCTGCATCTCGTCCCACGCGCGCGTCCGCCACGCGGGGTCGCGGTATGCCGCGAGCCGAACGTCGTCGGAGCGATCCATCAGTTCCTGGAACGCGGCGCGCATGTTGAACGTGAACGGCTCGCGCAGGTTCATCTGGAACGTGAGGGGACGGCACGAGACCTGCGGCCACACCTCGATGCCCTCGGCGCGCGCCTTGGTGTTGGCTTCCATGATCTTCTCGTGCCATGGAAAGCCCTTGACGGTGAGGAGCGCGGTCCACGTGAGCGGCCGGCCCGTGGCGCGCTGCAGCTCGTAGACGTCGGCGTGCGTCACCTTCTCGCCCGGGAGCAGCGCGGCGACGCCCTTGTGCGCGTCGCGCAGCGGTTCGAGCAGCGAACGCAACTCGGCGAGGTCGGCGACGCGCGACGGGACCGGGCGCCCCTGGTCGCCGCTGTGCGTCGGTGACGACGACGTGGCGAACCCGGCCGCGCCCGCGGCCATGGCCTCCGCGATCACCTGTTGCATCCGGGCGATCTCGTCGTCGGTGGCGGCACGTTCGTAGCCGGCCTCGCCCATGACGAAGATGCGCACGGCGGTGTGGCCGACGTAGCACGCGAAGTTGATCAGGGTCCCGCGGGCCTCGATCGCGTCGAGGTACTGCGGGAACGTCTCGAACTCGTCCCACGGGACGCCCGCGAAGAGCGTTTCGGGGGACATGTCCTCGACGTGCTGCAGCGTGCGGACCAGGAGCTCGCGGTCCTGCGGCCGGACGGGAGCGATCGAGAAACCGCAGTTGCCCGCGACCACCGACGTCACGCCGTGCCAACAACTGGGTGAGAGCGCGGGATCCCAGAACACCTGCGCGTCGTAGTGCGTGTGGATGTCGACGAAGCCGGGAGTGACGACGAGCCCCGCCGCGTCGAGCTCACGCCGGCCGGAGAGTCCGTGCCCGATCTCGGAGATGACACCGTCGGTGACGGCGACGTCGGCGTGGCGCCCGGGGGCACCCGTTCCGTCGACGACCGTCCCGCCCCGGATGACAACGTCTGCAGTCATGACTCTCCTCGAAGGCTGACGCCCACGTCAGTGGGCCACCCAGTCTCGCGCGCCAAGTTTCCCACCAACAGTTGGTGGCATTTCCGGTCCCACGGCCCGCTTTTCCCACCAACGTGTTGGCATGGTTTCCGGTCCGTCGGCCCGCTTTTCCCACCAACGTGTTGGCATGGTTTCCGGTCCGTCGGCCCGCTTTTCCCACCAACGTGTTGGCATGGTTTCCGGTCCCACGGCCCGCTTTTCCCACCAACTGTTGGTGGGTATCGCGTCGAGTTGACGCGCGTGTCAGGTTCGGGCGACCCTTCTGCCATGACGCATGTACCCCCGACGATGCCGGCGGCGGTGTTCATGGGGCTCCGGGACGTGGCGGTCGAGGACCGGCCCACCCCCGAGCCCGGGCCCGGTGAATTGCTGCTCGAGGTCAGTCATTGCGGGATCTGTGGATCCGACCTGCACTTCCTCCTCGAATGGGGTGGGCGGCCCGGGGTGATCGAGGGTCACGAGTACTCGGGCACGGTGGCCGCGCTCGGACGCGGCGTGTCGGGGTGGGCGGTGGGCGATCGGGCCATCGGCGGTCCGTCGCCTCGGTGTGGCACCTGCGAGTACTGCGTGGCGCACCGGCCGTCGTTGTGCGTCGAACGGAACTCGATGGGCGGCGACACCGCCTGGCAAGGCGCGTTCGCCGGTTACAAGACCGTGCACGCGGCCGAGGCGCTGCGCGTTCCCGACGGTCTGTCGCTCAAGCACGCGGCCCTCACCGAGCCGCTCGCGGTCGCGCTGCACGGCATCACCCGCGCCGGCGGTGCCCGCCCGGGAACGCGCTGGTTGGTCACCGGCGGCGGTCCGATCGGGTTCTTGTCGGTCGCGGCGTTGCTGGCGCTCGGCGTCGAAGACGTCGTGGTCAGCGAACCCAAGGCGAGCCGGCGAGCGTTGTGCGAGAAGCTCGGCGCGCGCACGGTGGATCCCGCCGACCTGGAAGCGCCCGCGATGCCGTACGACACGGTCACCGATCCGTTCGACGTCGCGTTGGAATGCTCGGGCAACGGTCGGGCGCAGGAGTCGGCGCTCGCGCAACTCAAGCGCGCGGGAACCCTCGTGCTCGTGGGCGCCGGGATGGCGCGCCCGAAGTTCGATCCGAATCGCATCTTGTTGAACGAGCTCGTCATCACGGGCGCGTTCGTCTACGACCACGACGGTTTCCCGCGTGCCCTCGATCTCCTCGCGTCGGGAAAGCTGGCGAACGACCTGCTCGTCGAGCAGGAGGACTACCCGTTGAACCGTCTGCTCGACGCGGCCGTCGGGTTGCACGAGGGCGACCTCGCCGCCAAGGCCATGATCGTGCCACGGGTCTCGTAGAGCCCGGATTCGAGGAGCATGTCGATGCCCGCCATTGGACCCGAGTTCACGACGCGTAAGCCCCGCTTCAATCACGTCGCGATGAGCCTCACCGCGGACATGCTCGACGACGAACACCGCAAGCTGCGCGCCGACTTCTACGGCGACGTCTTCGGTTTCTACGACATACCGATGATGACGATCGACCGCAAGCGTCAGGTGTTCCAGGTCCACAACATCGAGCAGTTCGTGTTCCTGATCGCCGACGACGGCGGCCGGGCGATGGAATGCCCGCGCCTCGACCATTTCGGCTTGTCGGTCGGCGCGGAGTCGGAGCTCGACGACATCTTGGCGCGCGCCAAGGTCTGGCAAGCCCGCGACGATCGCGTCGACATCATCGACAAACATGTCGACGATCACGGAATGCTGGCCATCACGAGCATCTACGTGCGTTACCTGCTGCCCATGATGTGCGAGATCCAGTGGTGGGACTACCGCGAGCCCCGCCCGCGGACCCGACCCGGAGGAGTCCGCGTGACCGCGCCGCTGCGATGGGGCGCGTTCGCCCCCCAAGGTTGGAAGCTCGAGTACACCGGTTGGTCGGCGGCCGACGCGTGGGACCGGACCAAGGAGCTCGCGCAGCTCACCGAGGAGCTGGGCTATCACCACCTCTGGGTCTACGACCACGTCGAGACCGTGCCGCGCCGCGAGCCGACGCACGTGTTCGAGGCGTTCACCACGCTTGCCGCGCTCGCCCAGCACACGACGACGATCAAGCTCGGCCAGATGGTCACCTGCGCGGCGTACCGCAACGCGGGCCTGCTCGCCAAGGAAGCGGCCTGCGTCGACGTGTTCTCGGGCGGCCGTCTGATCCTCGGCATCGGCGCGGGCTGGTACGAGCGGGAGTACCAGGCCTACGGCTACCCGTTCCCCGGCGCCCGGACGCGGCTCGCGATCCTCGAGGAGACGGTCGAGGTGCTGAAGCGCCTGTGGACGCGAGGAGTCGGTCACCTATCAGGGCAAACATCTCACGTTCGACGGCGCCTACTGCGACCCGAAGCCCATCCAGCAGCTCCCCGAGATCTGGATCGGCGGTGGCGGCGAGCAGGTCACGCTGCGCATCGAAGCGCGCAACGCCGACAAGACGAACTGGCAGACCGGCCTCGAGGGGTTCGTGCGAAAGTCGAACCTGCTGCGCGGCTACTGCGACGAGATCGGCCGCGACTTCGACTCGATCGTGCGGACCCACGGTCCCGACTGCCGCGTCTTCGACACCGAAGCCGATCTCCGCCGCTGGCTCGACTCGCCCGCCGGTGGATCGTTGTGGGGTCGCGATGATCCGGACGACTACGTGCGCGACAACTTGGTCGGCACCGCGGAGCAGGTCGCGGAGAAGGCCCAGGCCTTCGTCGACGCGGGATGCCGGGAGTTCGTGCTGTGGTTCCGCGACTTCCCGTCGTCGGAGAGCCTGGAGGCGGTCGCCCGCGAAGTCGTGCCGGCCGTCCGGGCCTGAGCGCCTCCCCGCACTAGGTTTCGCACCCGTGACGATCCTCTCCGACGCGCCCTCGCGCAAGTCCGGGTCGGAGCATTCGTCGTCGGCCGCCGGTCGGCCTTCGCCGCTCGTCCTCGCGGCGTTGGTGGCGGTCGGCTGCGCGGGCGTCGTGTTCTTCTTCTACACGCGCTCCGCGCTCTGGCTCGACGAGGCGCTCACCGTCAACATCGCACGGCTCCCGCTGTCGCAGCTGCACGGAGCGCTGAAACAAGACGGCGCGCCGCCCCTGTACTACGTCTTGTTGCACTTCTGGACGGCCGCGTTCGGAACCGGCAACGTCGCGTCGCGGTCGCTGTCGGGCGTGTTCATGGTCGGTGCCGTCGTCGCCACCTGGTTCGCGGCCCGGCGCTTCGTCGGCGTGGCGGGGGCCTGGGTCGCGGCGGTGGTGATGGTGGCGAACCCCTACGCGATCCGCTACGCCACCGAAGCGCGGATGTACTCGCTCGCGATGCTGATCGTGGCGACGGGCATCGTCGCGTTCCAGCGGGCGATGGAGAAGCCCGCGGCCGGCCGGCTCGCGGTGGTCGCGGTGCTCGTCGCGCTCTTCGTCTACACGCAGTACTGGGCGTTCTATCTGCTGGCCGTGGTGGTCGGGTTGCTGGCGTGGATTGCGTGGCGCGCGCCCGAACGCGACGCGGCCCGGCGCGTGCTCGCCGCGATGGCGATCGGTGGGCTCGCCTTTCTCCCATGGGTGCCGACCTTCCTCTACCAGGCCGCGCACACGGGGACGCCTTGGGGCACGCCCGTGCTGCCCGGCATCCCGTTCGGCTACACGCTGCGCGACTTCGCCGGCGCCGCCAGCGGAACCAGCGCCGACCGTCAGGAGGGCTGGCTCCTCTTCTTCATCGTCGTCCCGATGCTCATCCTCGGGGTGTTCGGGCGCGCGATCGACGAGCGGCGCATCGAGATCGACGTGCAGGTACCCCGCGAGACGCGCATGATCGCGTTCGTGGGCGGCGGGGGCCTCGTCGCCGCGTTGTCGCTCAACTATCTCGCCGGGAGTGCGTTTCAGTCGCGCTACAGCGCGATGTTCTTCCCGTTCTTCGTCCTGCTCGTCGCCCGCGGGTTCATGACGCTGCGCGACCCGCGCATCTTCGCCGCGGTGCTCGTTGTGGCGGTCGGTCTCGGCTTCGCCGGAGGAGTGCGAAACGTCGCCACGCAGCGCACCCAGGCCCCGCAGGTCGCCGCGGTGCTCCGCAAGGAGGCGAAGCCCGGCGACATGGTCGTGTACTGCCCGGACCAGGTCGGGCCATCGGTGCACCGCCTCGTGCAACCGGGCCTCGACGAGGTGGTGTACCCGAGCTTCGCCGGCCCCGAACGCGTCGACTGGGTCGACTACAAGAAGCGGCTCGCCGCGGCCGACCCGGCCACCTTCGCCCGCGCCGCGCTCGCCCGTGCCGGGTCCCACACCCTCTGGTATGTGAGCGCGCCCGGCTACATCACCCATGTCGGCACCTGCGAGGCGCTCTCCGACGCGTTCGCCGCAGCCCGGACGCGGCTGCAGCGCACGCTGCCCGACGCGACGATCTTCGAGAAGCCTGCGCTGCAGATGTTCCCGGCGCCCGCCAAGAGCTGAATGCGCGTCTCCGCTCGCGCCACCCGCGCCGTTCGCCCGGTGCTCGTGCCCTACGTCGTCTCGCGCATCGTCGTGGTGGCGGCACTGGCGACGATCCGCCACATCGTCACGACGCGCCACCTGGTGCCCGTTCCGCTCGAAGTCCATGGTGGCCTGCTCTCTTGGGACGCGTCGTGGTACCGCGACATCGCCAAGCTCGGGTACAACGGTGTCGCGACGGAAGGGCTGCGCTTCTTCCCGCTGTTCCCGATGCTCGGGCGCGTGGTCTCGTGGCTACCGGGCGCCGACGCGGGCTTCGGTGTGCTCTTCGTCGCGAACGTCTCCGCGCTCGCGCTGGGCATCGCGCTCTACGCGCTCGTCATGCAAGAGCGCCACGATCCGGAGCTCGCTCGCCGCGCGGTCTGGCTCGTCTATCTCGCGCCGCCCGCGTTCGTACTCGTCATGGGCTATTCGGAAGCGACGTTCATGACCTTGACGGCGCTCGTGCTCATCGGCCTGCGCTCGCAACGCTGGTGGCTCGCGGCCATCTTCGGTCTCCTGGCCGGGTTGACGCGCCCGGTCGGCGTGCTGCTGGCGGTGCCGGCCGTCGTCGAAGGCTGGCAGCGCCGCGACGTGAAGGCGTTGGTGCCCGCGGCCGCGCCCGGTGTCGGCCTCGTCGCGTACGTCGCATGGGCCGCCCATCGCACGCACGACTTCCTCTATCCGCTTCGCACCCAAGAGGACCCCACCCGCCGGGGCCAATGGGTCGATCCCGTGCGCGCGGTCGCGCACAACGTGCACGAGTTGTTCTCCGGCGACCACGTCAGCGCCGGCGTCCACGCCGCGAGCGCGCTCGTGTTCGTCGCCCTGCTCGTCGTCATCGCGCGGCGTTGGCCGTTGTCGTTCACGCTCTACGCCGCGGTCGCGCTCGTCGTCGCGCTCGCCAGCCGCAACCTCGACTCGCTCGAACGCTACGGCCTCGCCACGTTGCCCTTCGTCCTCGCCGGTGCCGACGTCATCGCCGAGCCCCAACGCGAACGGGTGATCCTGTGCCTGGCGGGCGCGGGTCTCGTGATCGCCTCCCTCCTGGCGTTCACCGGCGTCATGGTGCCCTGAGCGTTGGTCGGCTCCGCCGGCGATGGGCACGCTCACTACACTCGCCCGGTCATGGCGCCCGCCGATTCGTCCGCCACAACGCCCGGAACGTCGCCGTCCGACCTGTCGGTCGTGGTCGTCGGCGCGGGCCCGGCCGGCCTCACCGCCGCCTACCAACTGATGAAGGCCGGTCACGCCGCGAACGTGACCATCCTCGAGTCGGACGACGTCGTCGGCGGCATCAGCCGGACCGTCCAGCGCGACGGTTGGCGCTTCGACCTCGGCGGTCACCGCTTCTTCACCAAGGTGCGCGCCGTCGACGAGCTGTGGTGGGAGATCCTCGGCTCGGAGAACTTCTTGAGCCGGCCGCGCCAGAGCCGCATCTTCTACCAGGGCAAGCTCTACGACTACCCGCTCGTCCCGATGAACGCGCTGCGGAACCTCGGCCCGGTGGAAGCCGTGCGCTGCGTCGCCTCGTACCTGTGGGTGCGCGTCCGCAAACCGAAGAACCAGGACACGCTCGAGGGCTTCATCGCGGCGCGGTTCGGGTGGCGGCTCTACCGGCACTTCTTCAAGACCTACAACGAGAAGGTCTGGGGCGTGTCGGCGTCGGAGCTCTCGTCCGACTGGGGCGCCCAGCGCATCAAGGACCTCTCGTTGTTCCGCGCGGTCTGGGAGGCGATCAAGCCGCGGCGCCCGGGCTCCACGCGCGACAAGTCGAAGATGGTCACGAGCCTCATCGAAGAGTTCAACTACCCGAAGTTCGGGCCCGGGATGATGTGGGAGGTCGCGACCGACAAGGTCGTGGCCGCGGGCGCGACGATCGAGTTCGACCGCCGCGTCACCGCGATCCGTCACGCCGACGGTGAAGCGACCGCCGTGGTCGCCGTCGATGCCGACGGCGTCGAGCACGTCTACCCGTGCACGCACGTGATCTCGTCGATGCCGATCGGCGCGCTGTGCCTCGCGATGGACGTGGAGGCCGACGCCGCGACGCGGTCCGCGGCCGAGGATCTCCGCTATCGCGACCATCTGACCGTCGCGCTCGTCGTCCCGCAGGAGTACTCGTTCAGCGACAACTGGATCTACATCCACGATCCCGAGGTCGAGGTCGGGCGGGTGCAGAACTTCGGCTCGTGGTCGCCGTACATGGTGAAGGACGGCCGCACCTGCTTGGGCCTCGAGTTCTTCGTCAACGAGGGCGACGAGATGTGGACGAAGCCCGATGCCGACCTCATCGAGCAGGGCAAGCAGGAGATGCACCGGCTCGGGCTCATCGCCGATCCGAGTCGCGTCGAGGCCGGCTACGTCGTGCGTATGCCGAAGGCCTATCCCGTCTACGACGAGCTCTACCAGGGCAACGTCGAGACCATGCGCAAGTGGTTGGCGGCGAACGCGGCCAACGTGTTCCCGTGCGGCCGCAACGGCATGCACAAGTACAACAACCAGGACCATTCGATGCTCACCGCGATGCTCTCGGTCGAGAACATCCTCGGCGCCGACCACGACGTGTGGTCGGTGAACGTCGAAGCCGAGTACCACGAGGAGCAGACCGGCGACAGCGGCGGCCGCACCGGCCGCGACGCGCCGTTCCTGCCGCGCAAGTAAGCGGCTCGCGGTCCGCGAGAGCCGATGGTGGGCTCAGCGCGTCGCGTGGGTGCGGCGGAGCACCCGGTCGCGCACGCCCCACCACGTCACGAGCAGCATCGCCTCCGCGACGATGCGCCACGACATCTTGGAGTTGCCCCGGACGCGGTCGGTGAACGCGATCGGGACCTCTTCGATCTTCCCGCCCGCGTTGACGACCCGGTAGGTCATCTCGATCTGGAATCCGTATCCGGTCGAGTGCGTCGAGTCGAAGTCGATCGTCGCCAAGGTCGAAGCGCGGTAGGCGCGGTAGCCCGCGGTGGTGTCGTGCACGTCGATCCCGAGGCAGAACGCGGCGTAGCGATTGCCGATGACCGACAGCGCGAGACGATGCCGGGGCCAGTTCGGGACGCTCCCGCCCGGCGCGTAGCGTGACCCGACGGCAAGGTCGGCACCCCGCTCCACCGCGGCGAGGAGACGCGGGAGATCGGCCGGATCGTGCGAGAGGTCGGCGTCGATCTGGATCATGACGTCGAAGCCCCGGGCGATGCCGACGGCGTGCCCGGCCCGGTAGGCGCTGCCCAGGCCCATCTTCTTGGGCCGCCGCAGCACCTCGATGCCGCCGAGCTCCGCGCCGAGGGCCTCGGCCTTCTCGGCGGTCCCGTCGAGGCTGTTGTCGTCGACGATGAGGATGTGGGCGTCGGGCACGGCGTCGCGGACCCGGCGCACGAGCAGCTCGATGTTCTCGACCTCTTCGTAGGTCGGGACGGTGACCCAGACCGTGAGCCCGCTCATGTCGCGGACGCTTTCGACCGCGGGCGCCGGGCGATCGCGAAGAGGCCGGGCGTGCGCTCGCTGATGTGCTCGGTCGTGAAGAAGTCGCGCTCGGTGAGTCCGGAACCGATCCCGTTGCGCTCGCTCCCGAGCATGCGGTAGGCGAGCGGGAGCACGCGCTCGTACGTCCACACGTACGCGGACCGGGGCATGCGCCGGCGCAGTCGGAACACGTCGAGCCGCAGGAGCCGTTCGCCGCCGGCGCGACGCTGCGCGAAATCCGCGTGCAGCGCCTCGTCGCCTTCGAGCCCGAGGCAGGTGACGTCGTCGAAGAAGAGCGAGAGCAGCGACACCAGGTGCGCTCGCTCCAGCGGGTACACGTGGAAGGGGTTCTCGAAGTCGGCGGGCGCGTTCGGTGTGATCACGAAGGCGGTGCCGTCGGGACGCAGCGCGCGCGCCAGCTCGGCGACGTGACCCACCGGGTTCGTGAAGTGCTCGATGATGTGCGACGAGACGATGTAGTCGACGCTGGCGTCGCGTACCGCGAGCGCGGCGCCGTCGAGCGTGCAGAACCGCAGGCCGTCGGTCGGTGTGGTCGCGGCCGCGGCCGCGACCATCGTCTGCGCGCTGTAGTCGGCGCCGATGACGAGACGGTCGGGACCGGCGAGGCGCCGGGTCTCGTCACCGATGCCACAGCCGACGTCGATCGTGATGCCCGGTCCGAGCCGCGCGAGTACCTCGCGGTATCCGGCGTCGTGGAACGCGAGCAGCGAATCGGGTGTCGCCCCCTGCATCGGGCGTTCGCCCGTGAGCTTCATGTCCTTCCGGCTCCGTCACGTCGCCAACAAGCCGTTCGAGCGTACAACGGAAAGCGGCCGGGAGGCGGCCGGGGGGTGGGCGCGAAGCCCGACCGGCGCCGGGGTCCGCCTCTAGACTCCCGCGCCGTCCTTGTAGTCCGCTCGCGTGCGCGGAGGCCCCTTCTTGTCCGATCCCGTCCCCGTCGGTGGCGGCCCGCTGCATTCGGGGCAGCCCGACGACATCGGCCGGCTCGGCGACCTCGCCGCGGCGGCCGGGCTGCGGCGGATCGCGATCCTCGCGTGGCGTGACCTCGACGATCCCGAGGCCGGCGGTTCGGAGCTGCACGCCTCCCGAGTCGCCGCGCTGTGGGGCCGGGCCGGCATCGAGGTGACGATGCGCACCTCGTACGCGGCCGGATCCGCGCAGGTCGGCTGGCGAGATGGCTACCGGGTGATCCGCAAGGCGGGCCGCTATCTCGTGTTCCCGCGCGCCGCGTTCAGCGAGATGATGGGCTGGCACGGAGCGAGCGACGCCCTGGTCGAGATCTGGAACGGTATGCCGTTCTTCTCGCCGCTGTGGGCGGCCACGCGCCCGCGTGCCGTCTGGCTGCACCACGTGCACGATTCGATGTGGGAGATGACGTTGCCGCCGCGGCTCGCGCGCCTCGGCCGCGCCATCGAGTTCCGCGTCGCGCCGCCGCTGTATCGACGCTCGCAGATCGTGACCCTGTCGGAATCGTCGAAGCTCGAGATCGCGCGACGCCTGCACCTGCGGCCCTCGAACATCACGGTCATCCCGCCGGGGATCGATCCGTCGTTCAGCCCGGGCGGGACGCGCGATCCGTCGCCGCTCGTCGTCGCGGTGGGCCGGTTGGTCCCGGTCAAGCGCTTCGACGTGCTGATCGACGCCCTCGCCGATGTCAAGGCGCGGCACCCCGATCTGCGCGCGGTGATCGTCGGCGAAGGGTACGAGCGCGACGCGCTCGAGCGCCGAGTTGCCGAGCTGGGTGCGCAGGAGTGGATCTCATTGCCCGGCCGGGTCGACGCCGCCACGCTCCTCGATCTCTACCGGCGGGCGTGGGTGCTCGCGAGCGCTTCGCGGCACGAGGGCTGGGGGATGACGATCACCGAGGCCGCCGCGTGCCGGACCCCGGCCGTCGCGACGCGGATCGCCGGTCACAGCGACGCCATCGTCGACGGCGTCACCGGTGTCCTGGCCGACGACGACAAGGCGCTCGCGGCCGGGCTCGACCGGGTGTTGGGCGACAACGCGTTCCGCACCCTGCTCGCGAAGAACGCGTTCGAGCACGCATCGCAATACACGTGGGCGGCAACTGCCCGCGGGACCCTGGAGGTCCTCGCGGCCGAGGCCCTGCGCCGCAAGTCCGCGTGAGCTCGCTCCTGGCAACGCGCCGGCGCCGCGCCGCGCTCGGTTACTCGTTGCTCGCGCTGCTCGCGTACGTTCCGCCGCTGCTCACCGCGCCCGGTCGCGTCGGCGCCGACACCAAGCAGTACCTCTACCTCGATCCGGGCCGGCTCTTGTCCCGCGCGGTGTCGATGTGGGATCCGCACGTCGGCATGGGCACCATCACCCACCAGACGATCGGCTACGCGTTCCCGATGGGCCCGTACTACTGGCTCCTCGAGAAGCTCGGTTCGCCGGCATGGGTCGCGCAACGGCTCTGGCTCGGCTCCTTGCTGTTCGCGGCCGCGCTCGGCGTGCTTGTACCTCCTGCGCACGTTCGGGTTGCGCGGGCCGGGTCTCGTCGTCGCCGCGCTCGCCTACATGTGCACGCCCTACGTCCTCGACTACGCGGCGCGCATCTCGGTCCTGCTCATGCCGTGGGCGGCGTTGCCCTGGATGATCGCGGTCATCCGCAAGGCGCTGCGCGAGAAGGGCTGGCGCTATCCCGCGATCTTCGCGCTGATCGTGCAGGTGATCGGTGGCGTCAACGCGACCGCGTTGATCTACGCCGGCTTCGGACCGGTGTTGTGGATCCTGTACTCGTGGCTCGTCGCGCGCGAGGTCGACGCGCGCCGCGCGATCGGGGTCGCGTTGCGCACCGGGGGCCTCACGGTGCTCACCTCGTTGTGGTGGATGTCCGGCCTGCGCATGCAGGGCGCGTACGGGCTCGACGTGTTGAAGTACAGCGAGACGGTCCAGACCGTTGCCCTGACCTCCACGCCCAACGAGGTGCTGCGGGGCCTGGGCTACTGGTTCTTCTACGGGCAGGACCGCCTCGGCCCGTGGATCGAGGCCGCGCGCGACTACACGCAGCACTCGTACGTCATCCTCGCCGGCTACGGCCTCGTCGTGCTCTCGTTGCTCGCCGCCGCGTTCACGCGCTGGCGCCACCGCGTCTTCTTCGTGCTCTTGCTCTTCGTGGGCATCGTCATCTGCGTCGGCGCGCATCCCTACAACAGCCCCACTCCGCTCGGTGCGCTGTTCAAGTCGTTCGCGAACTCGTCGACGGCCGGCCTCGCGCTGCGCAGTACCGGGCGCGCCGCGCCGCTCGTCGTGCTGGCGCTCGCGGTGTTCCTCGGATTGGCGGCGAACACCGTCTTCGGCCGGCTGCGGGGGCGGGGGCGGGTCGTGCTCGCGTACGCGGTGCCGGTGCTCGTCGGCGTGCTCATCTTCGTGAACTTCCCCGCGCTGGTCGACGGCACCTTCTACGGCAAGAACCTGCAGCGCGACGAGTCGCTCCCGACCTACTGGACACAGGCGATCGCCGCTCTCAACGGCGGCGACCACCAGACGCGCATCCTCGAAGTGCCCGGCGCCGACTTCGCGTCGTACACCTGGGGCAACACCGTCGACCCGATCACGCCCGGCCTCACCGATCGGCCGTACGTCGCGCGCGAGCTGATCCCGTACGGCACCCCCGGGAGCGCCGATCTCCTGAACGCCATCGATCGCCGGCTGCAGGTCGGGGTCGCCGATCCCGCCGCGCTCGTCGCGCTGTGGCGGCGGATGGGCGTCGGCGACGTCGTGGCGCGCAACGACATCGACTACGAGCGGTACGACCTCGTACGACCGGTCGATCTCGCGGCCGTGCTCGCGGCCGCGCCCGGCCTGGGGACACCCACCGGATACGGGACCCCGTCGCTGTTCCCGCTTCCGCCGGGCTACACCGACGAGATCAGCCTCGGCACTCCGACGACCGCCGGCGCCGTCGCGCCCGTGGTGGTGTACCCGGTCACGAACGCCACCCCGATCGTGCGGGGCGAGTCCGCCGACCACGGGTTGATGGTCAGCGGAGACGGCGAGGGTCTCGTCGACGCAGCGGGCGTCGGGCTGCTCGACGGCGCGGGCGTGGTGCGCTATTCGGCGTCGTACACGAGCGCCGACGCGCTGCGCCGCGCGACCGCGGCCGGCGACGTGCTGGTCGTCACCGACGAGAACCGGTTGCGTGCACGCAAGTGGACGACGGTCACCCAGACCGTCGGGTTCACGGAGCAGGCCGGCGCGGCCGACAAGCCGTTGACGACCGATCCCGGCGACGCGCGCCTCGACGTGTTCCCCGGCGAGCAACCGTCGGCGCTCACCACCGCGCGTGACGTCGGCGTGCAACGCGTCGTCGCGACCGCCTACGGCAACACCAACACGTACTGGCCCGAGAACCGGCCGGTCGCCGCGCTCGACGGCGATCTCACCACGGCGTGGACGACCCAGGGCTTCGGCGACGCGCGCGGCCAGCGCATCGAGGTCGACCTGAACGGTGCCATCACCACCGATCACGTCAATCTCGTCCAGCCGCTCGGTGG
Source organism: uncultured Actinomycetes bacterium (assembly GCA_963812205.1). Taxonomy (GTDB): domain Bacteria; phylum Actinomycetota; class Acidimicrobiia; order IMCC26256; family PALSA-610; genus PALSA-610. The sequence continues at coordinate 45,002 of CAWEUJ010000005.1, read as the reverse complement.
TACGCCGAACCGCTACATCACCAACGCCGTGCTCACCTTCGACGGCGCCAAGCCCGTCGACGTGGTGCTGGGCGCGGACTCGCGTACCCCCGCCGGACAGACGGTGACGTTCCCCACCCGTACGTTCCGCACGCCTGACGATCCGCATCGTCCAGACCAACGATCACCGACCGAACCTGTTCGGCCAGGACGATCCCGTCGGCTTCGCCGAGATCCGTATGCGCGACGCGCATGCCACCCACGACGTGCGCGCCGCCGAGGTCGTGCAGATGCCGAGCGATCTCCTCGGCGCCCTCGGCGCAGCCTCGGCCGACCACCCGCTGGTCATCGTCATGAATCGCGACGCGATCCGGCCGGTGCCGCCCCGGACCCAACCCGAGCCTGCGATCGCCCGCCAGTTCGTGCTGGCGACCGCGCGTGCCTTCGACCTCACGGGCAACGCCACGGTGAGCCCGGATGCTCCCGACGCGGCGATCGAGGCGGCCCTGAGCCCGGAGTCGGCCCGTTCGGGGCCGGCCGTGTCGGCGAGCGCGTTCCTCCAGGGTTGCCTCGAGTGCCGCGCCGACGCGGCCTTCGACGACGACCCGCAAACGGCGTGGCAGACACCGTTCGATCAGACCCGGGGCCAGTGGGCCGAGCTCGACTCCACCCGGGCCGTCACCCTCGACCATCTCGACCTCTCGGTGATCGCGGACGGCCGCCATTCCGTGCCGACGAAGCTCCGCCTCGACGTCGACGGCCAGACCCGCGACCTCACCGTGGCGCCCGTCGCCGATCGCAGCGCACCGAACGCGACGGTCGCGGTCCCGCTGCACTTCGCCCCGCTGACCGGGCACAAGATCCGGATCACGATCGAGGGCGTGCGCGAGGAACGCACCAAGTTGTTCGGGACCGCGCAGACGCGCGTCGAGCCGGTAGGCATCGCCGCGTTCGGTCTGGCCGGCGTGTCGGTGGCATCGCCGGCGACCGGAACCGTCGACAGCGGATGCCGTTCGGATCTCGTCGCCGTCGACGGCAAGGCCGTACCCGTGCGGGTGACGGGCAAGGTCAGCGCCGCTCAGGCGCCGATGGGCCTCTCGGTCACGCCGTGTCGCGGCGCGCTCGAGCTCACCAAGGGCACGCACGTGGTGACGACCGCACCCGGCAAGGCCGTCGGATTCTCCCTCGACCGGCTCGCGTTCGCGTCGGGCACACACGCGGTCGCGGTCGCGACCGCGAACGGTCACGTCCGCGTCGCCGGGCCCGCGCCCACACCGGCCCGGGTCGCGGTCGTGCACAACGGCGACACGAAGATGCAGGTGCACGTGCAGGGCGCGACGAAGCCGTTCTGGATCGTGCTCGGCGAATCGCGCAGCCCGGGTTGGCACGCGCGGGTCGTCGGCGGCCACGACCTCGGTCCGTCGCAACTCGTCGACGGCTACGCCAACGGCTGGCTCGTCACCCCGCCGGCGTCGGGGACCTTCGACGTCGTGTTCGAATGGACACCGCAGCGGCAGGTCAAGGCCGCGATCGGGCTGTCGCTCCTCGGCGCGCTGATGTGCCTCGTGATCATCGCGTTCACCTGGATCCGCCGGCGCGGCGTGGTCGCGACCGCGCGCACTCCCTTGCCCGGCGACGCCGACGTCGGTCTCGCGTGGTCGGGACTCGGCGTGACCGCGCACACGCTTGGGCAACAGACTGGGCCGGCGGGTGCAACGGGGGACACGCGCATCCGCTGGCTCGCGCCGTTGGCGACGGGCGTCCTCGCGGCGCTGGTCGTCGCGCCGTGGGTCGGCGTGCTCATCGCGGCCGTCGTGTTCGTCATCGTGACGCGGCCGCGCCTTCGGGACCCGGTGCTCGCGGTGCCGGCCGTGCTCCTCGCCCTGTGCGGTGCGTACATCGTCGTGGAGCAGTACCGCTACCGGTACCCGCCGGTCTTCGAATGGCCGACCGTGTTCCCGCATGCCCGCACGCTGGCGTGGGTCGCGGTGATGTTGCTGACCGCCGACGCCGTCGTCGACATCGTGCGCGGGCGCCGGTCACAGACTCCGCGGCCCGGGGACCCGGGCGCGGAGCCGAACCCGGAACGGGGACCGGGCCCCGATCCGGACCAGGCATAATTGTCCGTGCTCCAGGTCCGAGAACTCGCAGTCGAAGTCGGTGGGCGGTACACGCTGACCGACGCGTCGTTCTCGCTGCACGCCGGCGACAAGGTGGGTCTCGTCGGGCGCAACGGTGCGGGGAAGACCTCGTTGCTGCGCGTGCTCGCGGGCGTGACCCCGGCCGCGCTCGGGGTCGTTCTCCGCCCCGACCTCGTGGGCTTCTTGCCGCAGGATCCGCCCGCGCGCGGTGCCGGACTCGACGGGACCGCGCTGTCGCACGTCTTGTCGGGACGCGGGCTCGATGCGGCCATGCACCGGCTCGAAGAGCTGCGCACCAAGGTCGACGCCGATCCGTCGGCGCGCAACGTCAAGGCGTACGGGAACGCGGAAGAGGCGTTCTCGGCCGTGGGCGGCTACGCGGCGGAGTCCGAGGTCCGGCGCATCGTCGCCGGCCTGGGCCTGCCGCCCGACCGGCTCGACCTCCCGATCACCGCGCTGTCCGGCGGCGAACGGCGGCGGGCCGAGTTGGCGCGGATCCTCTTCGCGGGTGGCGATCTCATGCTGCTCGACGAGCCGACGAACCACCTCGACGTCGACGCCAAGGCGTGGTTGATGTCGTTCCTGCGTTCGTACCGCGGTGCCCTGCTCGTCATCAGTCACGACCTCGCGCTGCTCGACCAGGCGATCACGCGGGTGTTGCACCTCGACGAGGGTGAGCTCATCGAGTACCGGGGCACGTATTCGCAGTACCTCGTGTCGCGCAAGGCCGACGAGGAACGCCGGGCGAAGATCGCGGTCCGCCAGGAATCGGAGATCCGCCGCCTCAGCACGCTGGCCGACTCGATGCGCCACCAGACCGCGAAGCGCGCGCGCATCGCGAAGACCCTCGACCGCCGCGTCGACAAGCTCGACGCCAACCGCATCTCGCTGGGCAAGGGCGACCGAACCCTGCGAGTGAAGCTCCCGGACCCGCCGCACGCCGGCCGGGTCGCGCTCGAGGTCTTGGATCTCGCGAAGGCGTTCGGTCCGAAGGTGGTGTTCGAAGACGTCTCGTTCCAAGTCGAGCGGGGCGAGCGCTTACTCGTCCTCGGCCTCAACGGCGCGGGTAAGACCACCCTGTTGCGGTCGCTCATCGGCGAGCTCGAGCCCGACCTCGGTGAGGTGCAGTTCGGGCACCAGGTGTCGATGGGCTACTACGCCCAAGAGCACGAAGGCATCACCGCGGGCCGTCCCGTGATCGAGCACATCCGCGAGGCTTCGGGGGAGAGCGAGCAGTACCTCCGGGGGCTGCTCGGCATGTTCGGGCTGCGGGGCGAGCTCGCGTTCCAGGACGCGGGCACGCTCTCGGGCGGCGAGAAGACGAAGCTCGCGCTCGCGATGCTCGTCGCGGGCCGCCACAACCTCCTCCTCCTCGACGAGCCGACCAACAACCTCGACCCGCCCTCGCGCACCGCGATCGGAAATGCCCTGCGCGACTGGAAGGGCGCCATGGTCCTCGTCAGCCACGACCCCGAGTTCGTCACCGAGCTCGCCCCGAACCGCGTGCTCCTCATGCCCGACGGCGTGCTCGACTACTGGTCGGACGACCTCCTCGATCTCGTCGAGCTGGCGTAGTCCCCGCCGGGCGCGAAACCACCTCACCCGCACGCAGACCTCGCGGCGTCGCCGCTAGCGTCGGCGCGTGCCCACCGCGCGTCCACCGAAGTCGTTCCTCTTGTCGTCCGAGCTCGCCGACTATCTGGTCGCGCACGGCTCGCCTCCCGACGCCGCGCAGGTCGCGCTCATCGAGGAGACCGCCGCGCTCGGCGCCGTCTCCGGGATGCAGATCGCGCCCGAGCAGGGTGCGTTCCTGACGCTGTTCGCGCGCCTGCTCGGCGCCCGCGACGCGATCGAGATCGGGACCTTCACGGGCTACTCCGCGTTGTGCATCGCCCGCGGCCTCCCGGCCGACGGCCATCTGACGTGCTGTGACGTGTCGCAGGAGTGGACCGCGATCGGCCGACGGGCGTGGGCGGCCGCGGGCGTCGCCGATCGCATCGACCTGCGCATCGCGCCCGCGCTCGAAACGCTGGCCGCGCTCCCGGCCGATGCCGCGTTCGACCTCGCGTTCATCGACGCCGACAAGCCGAACTACGCGAGCTACTTCGACGCGTTGCTCCCGAGGATGCGCACGAACGGAGCGATCCTCGTCGACAACGTGCTGTGGGACGGTCGCGTGGTGCACGCCGGTGCCGCCGACGAGAACACCGTCGCCATCCGCGCGTTCAACGACAAGGTCGCGCATGACGATCGGGTCGACACGGTGATGCTGCCGATCGCCGACGGCCTCACGATCTGCCGCAAGCGTTGACCGCCGATCGTCGGCGGCCGGCGGCGCGAGCTACATACCCCGCATCATCTTGTAGATGGGCGCCATCTTGGCCCGGGTCGTGTCGGGCAACGGCACGATCTCCCCGAGGGCCCGCGCGCCCCAGATGATCTCGGCGGTGAGCTCGACCAGGTTCGCGATCTTCAACGCGTCCTTGGGCGACTTGCCCACGGTGAGCAGACCGTGGTTGGCCATGAGCACGGCCGCGCGATCGCCGACCCACTTCGAGACCTCGTCGGCCAGATCCTGCGACCCCGTGAACTTGTAGGCGGCGACGGGAACGTCGCCGCCGACGAACACCTCGACCTCCTCGATCACGCAGGGGATCGGCTGGTGTGTGAGCGCGAACATCGTGCAGAACTTCGCGTGGCAGTGGATGACCGAGTGGATGTCGTCGTACGCCTTCAAGCACGCGAGGTGCAGCATCTTCTCGGTCGTGGGATGACGCTCGCCTTCGACGACGTTGCCGTCGAGGTCGCAGACGACGAGATCGGCGAGCGTCATCGTCTCGTACGCGAGCGACGACGGCGTCAGCACGACGTTGCCGTCGGGCAGGCGGGCGGAGAAGTTGCCGGCGGTCCCGTGCACGAGGTTCGTCCGCAGGCTCTCCTGCGCGACCCAGAGCAGCTCGGCTTTGATCTCGTCCGCGGTGCCTTTGACCTCTGCCATTACGAGAGCACCTCCGGGTTCACGCAGTTGACCGGCGTGTCGCCCGCGAGGATGCGGGCGACGTCGTCGGCGATGAGCTTCGAGTGGTTCGCTTCGGTGTTGTAGGTCGCGCCACCGATGTGCGGCGTGAGCACGACATTGGTCATCGAGCACAGCGGATGATCGGTGGCGAGGTTCTCGCCGATGAAGTGGTCGAGCCCGGCGCCGCCGACCTGGCCCGACTGCAGCGCGCCGACGAGCGCATCGGTGTCGTGCAACATCGCGCGCGCCGAGTTGATGTAGATCGCGCCGGGCTTCATCGCCGCGAACTGTGCCGCGCCCATGAGCCCTTCGGTCTCGGGCGTGACCATCGCGTGCATCGACACGACGTCGCACTCGGCCAGCATCGCCTCGAGGTCGGTGTTGTGGGTCGCGTGCGGGTTGTACGGATCGAACGACAGCACGCGCATCCCGAGGCCCTCGAAGCGCCACTTCGCGGCGCGCCCGACCGCGCCGAGGCCGACGATGCCGGCGGTCCGGCCGCTGATCTCCCACGCGCGGTACCGCTGGTAGGGGATCTTGCCCCCGGCGTAGACCTCGCCCGCGCGGACGTCGCGGTCGGCGGGTACGAGCCAGCGATTCACCGCGAACATGAGCGCGATCGTGAGCTCGGCGACGGCGTCGGCGTTGCGCCCGGGTGCGCGCAGCACCGGGATGCCGGCCGCGGTCGCGGCGGCGACGTCGACGTTGTTGGGGTCGCCCCGGCACGAGCCGATGCACACGAGCGGCAGGTCGAAGACCGGGCCCTTGACCGAGTCGGACTCGACGATGAGGAGGTTCGCGCCCTCGGCCTCGATCCGCGCCGCGAGCTTCTCGCCGTTGTAGAGGCGGAGCGGGACCTGCTCGATCCACGGGTCGTAGACGACGTCGGCCAGCGCCTGCAGTGTGTCCATGCCCTCGCCGCGAAACGGCGCGGTGACGAGCGCTCGGGGTCGGTCTGCCACGTATGTTCCTTCGTCGGCGTGCGTGTCGGCGGCGGGTGTCGGCGGTGCGTGTCGGCGGCGGGCGTCGCTCGCCGCTCATCCTCGCGCGGAGGTGACGGCAGCGTCAGGTTCGGGCCCGTGCGTCGCGGTCGGGTACTCGGTGGTCCCACATTGCAGTGGCATCGGGCGCAGGCGCCGCCTACGGTTTTGCCGGGGCGGCGGATTCCGGGGGGTGGAAGCCGTGAAGTCGGGCTTGGGAAGCGGGGTCGGTCACATCGCGTGGGAGTCGCCGCACGAGGCGCTCCTGGCGGTCGCCGAGCATCTGCGCGCCGAATCGGTGCCGATGGGCGATCTGCTCAGCGAGATGATCGTCGCGAGCACGCAGGCCGACGTGGCATCGGAGCTCGGACCCGCGGTGGGCGAGCTCTTGTCGGAGCCGATGACGGGAGCCGAGTCGGTCGGCACCCTCCTGCTCGCCACGATCGGTGCCCGGGCGCGCGACGCCGAGGTCGACGACGAGGCCATCTTGCGGGTCATGGCTCTGGCCGCGGTCCTGGTCGCGCGTTTCGAGACGTACCTCGCTGAGCGCTCGGCTACACGCGCTCCGTAGCTGCTTTCGTCGTTCCCAGCCACAGGGCCAACATCGTTCACACGGCCGCAACTTCGCGGGTACACCACTCGCGCCCTACTGGAAGTAATATCCAATGGTACGAAAGTGGACGCAAAGGGAAACACGGGGCGAAGCCCGACGGCTCGCCTTCGAAGAGCGGGAGTGCATGTGGGGATCATCGGCACGACACGGCGTATCGACCAGCTGGGACGGGTAGTGGTGCCCGCGGAGCTCCGGCGACTGCTCGGGCTTCACGAGGGCGACGTGATCTCGTTCAGCGCGCGCGGAACCGAGCTGCTGTTGAGCCGGGTCGCACCGAGCTGCGCGATCTGCGCGACCAGCGCCGAAGATCTCGTCGACCTGCGCGACAAGCACCTCTGCAAGAGCTGCGTGCAGGAGATACGGCTCCAGCCCGCCTGACGACGATCGGGTGCGTGTCGCGTGCACGGATCGAAACCGAGATCGTCCCAAGACGGTCGAAAGGTCGGCGAAAGCTCTGCTGCGTAGCGTCATTCGCGGAAGCGAGGCACCGTGGCCGAAGTGCGAGTCGTGAGCCGTCAACTCGAACGCAGCGGGCCCGTCCTGATCGAGGTGTCCGGCGACCTCGATCGTGCCGGCGCAGCGCTCGTGACGAGGGTCGTCGAGCGCGCCGTTGCGCGCGCGCGCCGGGAGCGTCGTCGTCGATCTCGCGAACGTGCGCGGGATCGACGAGAGTGCCGCCGCGTTGTTCCTCGACGCCTGGCGCGGGGCCGGAGGGTCGTTCGGGCGGTGCATCGTGCGCGGCGTGAACGCGTGCATGGCGCGCGCGTTCGAACGGTCGACTGCGGTCGACGCGCGCCCGTGAAGGGCGGTGCCGCAGCCGGCGCGGCGCCTCCGTGTCGCGCCGGTGCCCTATTTGCATGGCATTCGCCCGGGGCATGAGAATGCGTTCTTGCGATGGCTCCGCGAGCCTCTTTTCGTCGACCTGATGCGCGTCATCGTGGTGGCGATTGCCGTGCTCGTGGGAATCGCGGCCTGGCAGCGCCTCTAGGGCCGATCGGTGGCCACCGTGCGACCGTCACCCGGATCGAACCCATTACGCTCCGTGCAGACCAGCTGCTTACGCGCGATTCGTGATCCCGTCGAGAAAGGCTGGCAGTGGAGTACCCGGTCATCATCGTCAAACAGCCCAACCGGGCGTCGTTGCGACTCCAGGTCGTCGAGCCGTTGCGCATCGGGCGCGAATGCGACGGATTGCTCATCTCGGACTCGCAGGCGTCGCGGCAGCACGCGCTGATCAGCCTCCGCGGGCGCGATGTGATGGTCGAAGACCTGCGCAGCACGAACGGGACCTTTTTCGACGGCGTGCGCGTCGAGATGCCGGTCGTGCTTCGGCCGGGTTCGGTCGTACGCATCGGTGACACGACCATCGAGCTGGTCGAGACGGCCGCCCCGACGAGCCGGCCGACCGTGTCGTCCGGCGATGCTCGCGCCACGGTGAGCGTCGGCGCCGCGGGCGCGACGGGCGCGGTGCGCGCGGCGTCCGACGTACCGGCCGGCGCCCGCGAGACCTCGATCGACGCCGTCGCCCGCTCCGTGCGCGACACCCGGCAGTTGCTCGGGTCGCAGGACTACGAGGGAACGATCACGATCGTGTTCAGCGACATCGAGTCCTCGACCGAGCGCGCGACCTCGCTGGGCGACACCGCGTGGATGGAAGTGCTCAACCGCCACAACGAGATCGTGCGCCGCAACGTTCGGCAGTGGTCGGGGCACGAGGTCAAGAATCAGGGCGACGGATTCATGCTCACCTTCCCGGGCGCCCGGCGAGCGCTGCGATGCATGATCGCGGTGCAACAAGAGCTCACGGAGTCCGAGCGCGCGGACAAGGCCGGTTCGGTGCGGATCCGGGTCGGGGTGCATACCGGAGAGGTGATCTCGGCCGGAGACGACATCTTCGGTCGGCACGTGATGATGGCGGCTCGTGTCGCCGGCCACGCCGCGGGCCAGGAGATCCTCGTCTCGTCGCTCGTGCACGAGATCGCGTCGGCTCGGGGCGATCTCCGCTTCGGTGAGCCGCGCCTGGTCTCGCTGAAGGGCATCGAGGGCGAGCACCTGGTCTATCCGCTCGAATGGATCGGCTTCGTCGGCGAGTGAGGCGGCGGCGCGCTCACTGCAGCGGTTCGTGGCTCCCGGATTCGTGTTCGACGGGGGAGAACTCGCCGGACTCGTGGTGCGTGGGAGCGGCGAGGTCGATCGCGGTTGCCACACCGGTGTGATCGCCGGACGCGTGCGCGGCAACCTCGCCGGTGGTCCGCCGTTCGTGCTCGCCGGTGGCACGCGCGACCGCGTCCGCCGCGACGATATCGAGGACGCGATCTTCCGCTGACTCCGGAGCCGTCCGCGCGAGCCGACCGGGGGACACGTAGCCGAGGAAGAAGGCTCCGGCGGTCGCGACGAACAACGCCGGGACCCAGGCGGTCGTCTCGAACAGTGCGACGCGCACCATCGCGGCTCCGACGACGACCGCGACGACGGCGCCGGCCGCCGCGAACGCGAACAGGATTGCGGATACGAAGCGGTTGCGCGGGAGCCGGCGTCGCGCGACGCCGATCCCGATGTCGAGGAGCGAGATGACGGCGAACGCGAGGACCTCGAAGAAGAAAAACCCTTCCGACGAAGCGAGCTTGCCGCGCACGTCGGCGACGAACGGTTGCGCGCCGACGGTGACTCGCTGGTCGTCGACGAGCTGCATCTTCGCATTGACGTAGCCGGTTGCGACGCCGTCGACGTCGAAGAAGTCTCCGGGCGCGGAGACGCCCGCGGTCTCGCCGGGAGCGATGTCGACGTTCGCACTGGCTTGATAGTCGACGAAGTGGATTCCCACGACGGCTCCCGAGAGCCGCAGGTACCGCACGTGGACCGTTTCCGGACCGTTGTTCCGCACGGTCATCGACAAGGTGGCGCGCTGGCGCGGGTCGATGTGCACGGGATTGTCCCGCGTCGAGCCCGTGATCGAGCGATCACCGATCTTCGCCGCGATGACCGTGAGCGTTGGAGCGGACGCGGTTGCCGCTCCCGCCGACGCGGTCGAGGCGACAGCGATGCCTGCACAGCAGGCGAGCAATGCTGCGACCTTCACGCGAAATGTCGGCATCCTGCCCCCCGTGAGTTGCCACAGAATGTAGTCGAAATCAGGTTCTTCGTCACGAGCGGTGTCGGCGCTCGCCCAGGTCGCCGCGGCAGGCTAGGCGCCGGCACCCAGCGCGGTCGTGGCGCGGCGAACGGCGCTGCGCACACCCTTGCGCAGGGCCCGGCGGCGAACGGCGAGACCGAACACGACGCCCGCGCCGCCCGCCAGGACGGCCGCGACCACGAGCCCGGAGACCGATGGATCCGCGTGCCCGAGCGCCGCGGCGACCGCAGCGACGCCGACGGCAACGACGGCGGCCGAGACCGCGCCGGCGAGGAACGACGCGATCCGCCGCCGCCCCGCGCGCAACGGTCGCAGCGCACCCTCGAGGTACGCGAGTCCGGCGAGGACCACCATGAGCCCGCCGATGCCGAACGCGCTCGAGGTACCAGGGCCGATCGACGGTCGCCGGGAATTGCTCGGAGCCGATCTGCGTCGATCGCCCGCGCAGCTCGATGCGCGCGGTCACCGATCCGGCGGCGATGTACTGCGCGATGCCGGGCTTGAAGGTGCCGGCACCGTGAACGAGCGGGGTCTTCATGTTGGCGACGGTCGCACCGGCCACCGAGAGCTTCAAGGTCGCGTTGTCGGCGAGGGCGGCGAAGCCGGGATTGCCCACGCGAACGGGGAGGTCGCCCGTGAGATCGACGGTGACGCGGCCGCGAGCGACGTCGACCCCGCCGAGGGTCACGCGACTGTTCTTCAGCGTGCCGCCGCGCGTGGCCGGCCCGAAGAGCATCGCGGCCGCGACCACGGCCGCGACGACGAAGAGCGCCGCGAGCGCGAACAGGCCTCTGGACTGGTGGGGGTGCCCGAGCGCCTCGGCGACGTCGAGGAAGGCCGACCGGTCGATGTCGTTCAGGTTCGCGCCTTCGATGCGCGGCTCGCTCCCGGCTGCTCGCACCACCTGGAACTCGGGCGGCGCGCTCGGGGCGCGGGCGCGGCACTCGCCCCGGCGGCGGCACCGGCTCCGCTCCCCGTCGATGGCGCCAACGCCGCGCTCGCGGTGGTCTCGGGCGCGGCCCGGTCACCACCGTCGAGTGCGGCCCCCATGGTCGTCTCGGGCGCAGGACCGGAAGCCGTGGTGGATCGGCCCTCCGCCGCGGGCTGGTCGGTGACCGCGGGCTGGCTCCGGGTGCTGCGCGCCGCGAGCGCCAGGCGATCGGATCCGATGATCGTGACCCCGGCGGCGTCGAGCCAGTTCGGCCCCCACGCGTCGGCGCACGCGGTCGCGATGGCGACCCCGAAGTCCTCGGCGGTCGCGAAACGCTTCTCCGGCTCCCGTTCGATCGCGCGCATCGCCGCGTCGGTGAGCGCGCGGGGAAGTTGCGGCGCGAGCTCGGAGAGCGGACGAGGATCCTCGCGCAGGCGCTTCAGGAGGAGCTCGGTGGCAGTCTCGGCGCCGGTCCAGGGGAGGTGGCCGCACAACAGCTCGTAGAGCATCACGCCCGCGCTGTACACGTCGGACGCGGCCGTGAGGTCCGAACCACGGGCCTGCTCGGGTGACATGTACGCCGGGGTGCCGAGCACCTGGCCGTCGAGCGTTCCCAGCGTGTGATCGCCGCTCAGCACGCGCGAGATCCCGAAGTCGGTGACCTTGATCGCCGTGTCGCGTGCGAACATCAGGTTGTCGGGCTTCACGTCGAGGTGCAGCACGCCCTTGTCGTGGGCGTGCTGGAGCGCGGCACAACAGGCGATGACCACCGCGCACGCGGTCGGCGGCGTGAGCCCCGTCGTCGTGAAGCGGTCCCACACCGTTCCGCCCGGCAGCTCCTCCATGACGATCAGGCACAGCCCGTCGCGCTCGACGTAGTCGTAGATGGGGACGATGTGCGGGTGCGAGAGGGTCGCGAGTGTGCGCGCCTCGGTCGAGAAGCGCTCGCGCACGTGCGGGTCGGCCGCGAACGTGGGCGGCAGCTCCTTGATCGCGACGAGCCGCCCGAGCCGCACGTGCCGGCCGAGGAACACGAGACCCATACCGCCCTTGCCGAGCTCGCGCTCGACCAGGTAGTCCGGGAGCGCGGTCTTGATGTCGGTGACGTCGGGCATGCGAGCGGGGTTGTCTCAGTCGGCGGGTTCGTAGCGAAATGCGATCCACCAGGCGCCGGCGGCCGAGACGATCGCCGCGAGGATCAGCGCGATCCCGAGCTTCGTGTGCGCGTGCGTCGGGAGCAGTTTGCCCTTCTTCGAGTAGCGCTTCGGGAGATGGCCCGGCATGAAGCCCGGCAGCGACGCCCCCTTCACCGAGACGTACACGAGACCGAGGACCACAAGAATTGCCGCGACGGCAATCAATGCGATCGCGAGGGGTCGTACGAGTTGGCGGGTGAGCATCGATGCGTCCTTCCGGCGTAAGTGAGCGAGACGGGGGAAGCTAAGAGGTCGTGAACGTCACTGCTGCGCTCGAGCCGACGTTGCCCGCCGTGTCCGACTGCGAAGCCTGCACCGTATACGTGCCCGCCGGAAGAGTCGAAGCCGTCACCGACCAACCGCTGGTCGAGGTCGGGTCGGTCAGCGTCTGCACCGGCGTTCCCGTTGCGGTCGACCCGGCGTAGATCTGCACGGTCACCGTCGCCAGGTCGCCGGTTGCCTGACCGCGTGTCCCGGTGATCGTGGGAGTGGTGGTCAGCGCCGCGCCGCCGGTCGGCGCCGTGATGGCGACCGCGGGTGCGGTGGTGTCGACGGTGATGGTTTGGCTTCCGCTGGTGCCGGTGTTTCCGGCGGTGTCGGTCTGGGTCGCGGTCACGGTGTACGATGCCGCTCGGTCGACAGTGGCGTGACGAGTGTGTACGTCCAGGCGCCGAGGCTGCATGCGGTCGTGCCGTTTTCGCTGGCGGCGCCGCCGAGTGCGACGGAGACGGTGGTGGCGTCGCCGGTGGCGGTGCCGCAGGTGCCGCCGACGCTGGTGACGGTGGTGTTCGTGGTGTACGGGAACGTCTGCGCGGTGCCGTTCACGCTGGTGACGGTGACCGCGGGTGCGGTGGTGTCGACGGTGATGGTTTGGCTTCCGCTGGTGCCGGTATTTCCGGCGGTGTCGGTCTGGGTCGCGGTCACGGTGTCGACGCCGCTGGTGGACAGCGGTGCGACGAGTGTGTACGTCCAGGCGCCGAGGCTGCATGCGGTCGTGCCGTTTTCGCTGGCGGCGCCGCCGAGTGCGACGGAGACGGTGGTGGCGTCGCCGGTGGCGGTGCCGCAGGTGCCGCCGACGCTGGTGACGGTGGTGTTCGTGGTGTACGGGAACGTCTGCGCGGTGCCGTTCACGCTGGTGACGGTGACCGCGGGTGCGGTGGTGTCGACGGTGATGGTTTGGCTTCCGCTGGTGCCGGTGTTTCCGGCGGTGTCGGTCTGGGTCGCGGTCACGGTGTCGACGCCGCTGGTGGACAGCGGTGCGACGAGTGTGTACGTCCAGGTGCCGGCGCTGCACGACGGCGTTGCCGTTCTCGCTGGCGGCGCCGCCGAGTGCGACGGAGACGGTGGTGGCGTCGCCGGTGGCGGTGCCGCAGGTGCCGCCGACGCTGGTGACGGTGGTGTTCGTGGTGTACGGGAACGTCTGCGCGGTGCCGTTCACGCTGGTGACGGTGACCGCGGGTGCGGTGGTGTCGACGGTGATGGTTTGGCTTCCGCTGGTGCCGGTGTTTCCGGCGGTGTCGGTCTGGGTCGCGGTCACGGTGTCGACGCCGCTGGTGGACAGCGGTGCGACGAGTGTGTACGTCCAGGTGCCGGCGTTGCACGACGCGTTGCCGTTTTCGCTGGCGGCGCCGCCGAGTGCGACGGAGACGGTGGTGGCGTCGCCGGTGGCGGTGCCGCAGGTGCCGCCGACGCTGGTGACGGTGGTGTTCGTGGTGTACGGGAACGTGTGCGCGGTGCCGTTCACGCTGGTGACGGTGACCGCGGGTGCGGTGGTGTCGACGGTGAAGGTGACCGGCGTGCTCGTGACGAGCGTCGACTGCGCGTTCACCTGCGAGGCCTGTGCGGTGTAGGTGCCGTCTGCGAGCGTCGTCGCGTTGGCCGTCCACGTGGCGCCGCTGCGCGTCGGTGTCAGCGTCTGGTTGACGGATCCACCGGTGCCGACGCCCGCGTAGATCGTGACGGTCACCGTGGTCGCGTCACCGGTCGCACTCCCGGCGGTGCCGGCGAGCGTCGGCGTGTTGTCGTTGGTTGCCGCCGAAGCGGTGGGCGTCGTGATCGCGAGCGCGGTGTCGCCCGCGACCACCGACGCGGGCGCGCTGTCGGCGGAGCTCCCGGTGCTGTAGAACGCGCGCACTTTGTACGAGCACGTCGCTCCGGTGCCGCACAACGTGTCGGTGTACGACAGTTGCGTGCCGGCGACCGACGTCAGGCTCGCGTAGCCGGTGCCCGTGTCGCGGTAGATCTGGTAGCTCGTCGCGTTGGGCTGGGTCGCGGGCGGCGTCCAGTTGAGATCGATGGAACCCGGCGCGGCGCCGCTGGTCGCGGTCAGCGTCGGCGCGTCGAGACCGGCGGCGCTGACGGAATTGGTGACACCGCCGATGTGGCCCGCCGCGTCGATGTAGCCGACACGGAACATGCACGACGTCGGGAACGAGGCGCAGTGGTAGGTGGTCGAGGTGGCCGTGCCCGTGAGGTCGGTCTCCGTCCACGGCGCCGGCGTGCTCGCCGGGTTGGTCCACGTGCCGTTGTTCGCGCAGGCGTTGGTGGTGTCACACTCCCACAGCACGTAGTGGCCGAACGCGGTGCCGAGGTCGGCGGGCCCGGTCCAGTGCAGGTCGATCTGCGCGGCCGCCGACGTGTCTGCGGTCGCGGAGAGCACGATCGGGCCCGCCGGGTGCGCCGCCGCGAGCCTCCACGCCCGGCCGTTGGGCCTCGCCGCGTTCTTCGTCCAGACCTCGTAGGCGCAGTTCCCGTTGGCCGGGCACTGGTACGTCGTGCTGGTTTGCAGCGGCAACGTCGTGAAGTCGGCAATCGGACCCACCCAGCCGGTCGAGCTGTCGTGGCACGAGGTACCGCCGAGCGCGGTCGAGCACGCCCACACCACGTACTCGTCGACCACGAGACCGCCGCTCTTCGCCGGCGGCGTCCACGAGATGGTCTGCGCCGTGTTTCCCGAGCCGAGCGCGACCGACGTCGTGGTGACCGACATGCTGCTCACCGAGCCCGGGAGCGCGAGCTGGGCCAGCCGTGTGCTCGACACGGGACCGGTCCCCACCGCGTTCACGGCGTGCATGCGGTAGCTGCACCCCGACGTGTTGCCCGCGGCGAGGGTGCATCCGACCGACAACGAGTAGACGACGCCCAGCGACGTGCTCGTCTGCGTGACGGTGCCGAGGTCGATCGCGTTCGGTGCGGACCAGGTGGTCCCGTCGTACATGTCGTACGTGTAACCGACGGTCAGACCACCGGTGCTGAGCGGCGCGCGCCACGAGATCGTCGCCGCGCTCGAGGTGGGTCCCGCGATCGGGAACCGCATCAAGGGTGCGCTCGGCGCGGCCCAGAGCACGACACCGGAGATGTTGAACGGGCCCGTGGCACCGTTGCTCGCGTCGATGCGATATGCGCAGCCGTGCCCGGCGCTCTGCGCCGCGGGGCATGCGACGACGGCCGACCGCGCGGTTCCCCCGCCCGCGATCGTGATGGGCGCGCTCCAGGCGCCGAGCACTCCGTCGACCTGGTACTCGTACGCGTACGAGGTGATCGCCGCGCCGCCGTTCGATCCGGGCGCGCCCCATCGCAGCGTCATGTTCCCGACGCTCGGGCCCGCGGTCACCGAGAAGGTCGTTGGCATGCTCGGCGCGGCGGCCCACGCCGGCGCGGCGCTCACGGCGATGGCGCCGGCCGAGATGGCGACGAGCGCGACGAGGCGTCCCGCGCGCGTCGCGCATGCCGACACGAATCCGCGCGACCTGCGATTCGCCGTAGTCGAGGTGCTGTCATGCATCGCCGATGCCTCCGTTGCGAGCCGGCGCCGGAGCGGGTCCGGTGTGTGCGTTCGTCGTGTACGTCGTCCGGGTCATGTGTGTCATCCGCCGCTGGCGACGCCGACGATGGGGTTGGTGGGGGGGTTGGCGCCGAGTGATCCGAGGAAGGGGAGGTTGGAGAAGGCGAAGATGCCGCCGTCGGAGGAGACCATGAGGTAGCCGTTGCCGTAGGGGACCATGCCGATGATGGGTTTGTTGAGTTGGGCTGAGCCCATGGAGCCGTGGAAGTGGGCGTCGCCGAAGGCGAAGATGCCGCCGTCGGATGCGACGAGCCAGTAGCCGCGGTTGGTGGAGGTGGGGACGAGTCCGTTGACGGGTTTGTTGAGTTTGGCGCCGCCCATGGAGCCGTAGAAGTGGGCGTCGCCGAAGGTGAAGATGCCGCCGTCGTTGCCGACCATGTAGTAGCCGTGGCCGGTGGGGGTGGCGGAGGATCCGACGACGGGCCCGTTGAGGGTGAGGTTGTGGACGTCGCCGTAGAAGTGGGCGTCGCCGCGGTTGACGACGCGGCCGCGGTTGGTGAACAGCCAGTAGCCGTTCCCGGTGGGGGTGGAGGAGAGGCTGGTGACGAGTTCGCCGTTTTCGAGGTTGGGGGCGTTGCCGTAGACCTTGGCGTCGCCGAAGGCGAAGACGTGGCCGGCGCCGTTGACGACCCAGTAGCCGTGGCGGCTGGGTGTGGGTTCGATGCGGGTGACGTCGGTGGTGTTGGCGTTGCCGTAGTTGTGGACTTGACCGAACGGGTAGACGGTGCCGGTCGAGCCCGCCATCCAGTACCCCTTCGGCTTCGAAGACGGCGGCGGGGGCGGAGGCGGTGGCGGCGTCGACGGGAGCACCGTGAGGCGCACGGTCGCGGTGTACGTCGCGTCGAAGTCGAGGTCGAACACCGTGTAGGTGAACGAATCGGTGCCCGAGTAATTGTGCACGGGCGTGTAGACGAACGACCCGTCGGCGTTCAACACGACATTGCCGTGGGCGGCCGGTGTACTCGAGGCGATCGAGTCGAAGCTCGCCGCGCAGGTCGTTGCCGAACACGCCCGGCGCCCGTACCGAAAGCACCGCGTTGTACCCCGTGGTGTAGCTGTCGTTCGCGATGACCGGCGTCACGATGAGGTGCACGGTGGCGGTGCTCACGTCGAGGTTCGAACCGTCGTTGATCGAATACTGGAACTGGTCGAAGCCGCTGTATCCCGCGGGCGGGGTGTAGGTGAACGAACCGCCGGCCGCGACCGCGACCGTCCCGCCGAGCTGCGTCGTGCTGCACGAGCAGTTGGTGTCGACCGAGATCGTCACGCCGTTCGGCGCCCGGTCGTTGGCGAGCAGGCCCGGCGCGGCCACGACGAGCTTCTTGTCGAACGCCGTCGTGTACGTGTCGTCGGTGGCCGCGGACTGGCAGCTGACGCTCGGCGCGCCGCAGTTCACGACCGCGCCGGCCCGGCGCGCCGGGCCGGCGACGAGCGCGGCCAGCACGAGCGCGCCGACCATGACGTATTGCGCCCGACCGCGCGCCCGACCGCGCACCCGGCCACGCACATCGCCGCCCTGCTCCACCCCGATGCCTCCCCCGAAACCCGCTGATCGGTGCTCTGATCAGCTATTTCCAATATACGAACCGGACCTCACGGTGCACAACGTGACGCCCCCTTGTGTGTCATCCGCCGCTGGCGACGCCGACGATGGGGTTGGTGGGGGGGTTGGCGCCGAGTGATCCGAGGAAGGGGAGGTTGGAGAAGGCGAAGATGCCGCCGTCGGAGGAGACCATGAGGTAGCCGTTGCCGTAGGGGACCATGCCGATGATGGGTTTGTTGAGTTGGGCTGAGCCCATGGAGCCGTGGAAGTGGGCGTCGCCGAAGGCGAAGATGCCGCCGTCGGATGCGACGAGCCAGTAGCCGCGGTTGGTGGAGGTGGGGACGAGTCCGTTGACGGGTTTGTTGAGTTTGGCGCCGCCCATGGAGCCGTAGAAGTGGGCGTCGCCGAAGGTGAAGATGCCGCCGTCGTTGCCGACCATGTAGTAGCCGTGGCCGGTGGGGGTGGCGGAGGATCCGACGACGGGCCCGTTGAGGGTGAGGTTGTGGACGTCGCCGTAGAAGTGGGCGTCGCCGCGGTTGACGACGCGGCCGCGGTTGGTGAACAGCCAGTAGCCCTTGCCGGTGGGGGTGGAGGAGAGGCTGGTGACGAGTTCGCCGTTTTCGAGGTTGGGGGCGTTGCCGTAGACCTTGGCGTCGCCGAAGGCGAAGACGTGGCCGGCGCCGTTGACGACCCAGTAGCCGTGGCGGCTGGGTGTGGGTTCGATGCGGGTGACGTCGGTGGTGTTGGCGTTGCCGTAGTTGTGGACTTGACCGAACGGGTAGACGGTGCCGGTCGAGCCCGCCATCCAGTACCCCTTCGGCTTCGCCGGCGGCGGCGGCGGGGGCGGCGGCGGCGGAGTGGGTGCCACGACGTGCAAGGTGACGGTCGCGGTGAACTCGTTGTCGCCGCTGTAGTCCGACACGCTGTAGGTGAAGCTGTCGGTGCCCTTGAAGTTCTGCGGCGGGATGTAGTCGAAGGCGCCGTTGCCGTCGTCGTTGACCGATCCGATCTGCGCGCTCTGCCCGTCGAAGATCGTGCTGGTCGGGTCGATGCCGACGTCGTTCGCCAACACTCCCGGTGCGGCCACCGTCAGGTGGTGGTTCACGAGCACCGTGTACGAGTCGTTGGCGACGCTCGCGGGAATGTTGATCGTGACCGTCGCCGAGTCCGTGTCGCCGGCGCCGTCTTGGATCCAGTACCCGAACGAGTCGACGCCGCTCCACGGATTGGTCGGGTCGGGCGTGTACGTGAAGGCCCCGGTCCCGAGGTTGGGATTGGTCGACAGCGGGGTCCAGGTGATCGTCGCGCCGCCCACGCTCTGCGTGTCGGAGTCGGGAATGTCGACCAGGGTGCTGGTGGGCCCCGAGTCGTTGGCGAGCACGCCCGGCGCGGCCACCACGAGCTTCTTGTTGAACGCCGTGGTGTACGTGTCGTCGGTGGCCGCGGGCTGGCACGTCGGCGAGGTCGCGCCGCAGTTGGTGCCCGCGGTTGCCGATGCCGGCACGGCGCAGACCGCGAGGATCCCGCCCATGATCGCGACCGTTGCCGCCAGCGCCGACGCGCGGCGTGCGCCCCGTCCGCCGCGTCCGTCCGTGGAACCGTGCGCCATCGAATGTCCTCCCCCGGGGGTCGAGAGCACCTCACGGTGTCTGCGACCACGCAACGTGAGCAATGCCGCCCCAACGGTGCTCATTTCGAATCAGTCAGCATGGCGTTGCCGGCAGGAATTGGCAAATGTTTCCTGCCGATTTCGAACGGTGCCGGTACCCGATTGTTCGGAGGTGCTTGACAGATTCTGCCAATTACCGGAAGACTCGCGCTCGACCGTTCCGGCGGGTTGGTTGCGGGGGAGTGCTCTCGGTCACTTGGTGACGCTCGGGGGTGTTGTCTCGTAGCGGGAGGCAAGTCGGATCGACACTGGGGGGAACAGATGGGTCGGGTGTCGCCATGATGGCGTTGGTGCCTGTCGCGTCGAACGTCCTTTTGTCATTGGTAGGGCCTACGGTCGGCCCGCTTGGACCAAGCAAACGACAAGGGAGAATATTTTGAGACTCAAGACAAAGCTGCTCGCGGGGGCCAGCACGCTGGCACTTGCGGGCGGTGTGATGCTGACGGTCGCACCGGTGGCGCACGCCACCCCCACGGCCGTCGGCTCGTGCCAGGACTCGATCTCGTTGTTGAAGATCAAGCCCGCCCTGACGGACCAGACCCAGGTCGGCGTGAAGATCGCCGGCAACCTGGCGAAGGACCAGACGACGAAGCTCGTGGTCAACAACGGCGGTACGTGCACCGGCATCATGCGTCCCGGTGACACCCACGTCCCGCAGCCGACCGGCCCGTATGAACCCGAAGTCGCAGGCGACTGCGCTCCTCGGCAACACGGGCTGCGCCAACGGTGCGACCGCGCAGGCGGTTGACGCCACTGCGGCGTTGCAGTACCCGCCGACCGGCAAGATCACCTGGACGTTCGTGCAGACGTACACCGACCTGCTGACGCTCGCTCGTGAAGCCCTACAAGATGCAGGCTGCTATCTCCCTCGTCGGTCTTTCGCCGACGCAGGCTGACGTCGCCAACATCTCCGGCATCGTGCTCTCGGGTCTGAACCCGGGTGCGGCGTTGAACGGCGGGGTCTGGGAAGACCCGGTCGCGTTGACCCACGGTGCCACCGGCTACAACACCGGCTACGAGCTCGACCTCACGTCGGCTGCCGGTTGCGCGGACGGTACGGCGAACAACGCCACTATCGCCCAGGTGCTCAGCGGTGGTGGCTCGGCTGCCACGCCGTCGCTCCTCGGCACGGTGACGACCCCGATCGTCTTCACGGTCGGTCAATAACTGAAGCGCTTGGCGCTCCTCGGAGCGTGAAGCAATGCGGAGGGCCCGCCCCGAAGGGGGCGGGCCCTCTCGCGTCGTGCCCGGATCGTCGTGTCCGGACCGTCGTGCTCCGGACGTCGTGTCGAGAGCAACGTGTCCGGACGGGTCGTGTCGGCACTCTCGGCCCTCGCGACTGCACGCCGTACGGCGGGTGAGTGCGGCGACCGGTCTCGGCCGATGCGGCCTCGCCTCCCGGCGGGTCGAGCGCCGACGAAGAAAACCGGCGCACGCGGATGCACACGGGGTGCGATGACCGCGCTTACGAGCCTCCGGCGCGCCCGGCGGGAGGGCGACGCGTGCAGGCGGGATCGTGTGCCCGAGCGGCCGACCCGTGGCCCGGTCTGCGGCGACCGACGATACGGCCCGCGCGTCGCGCGCCCGCCGGATCGGTTCCGAACGCGCCGGTACCGACGACGCGAGGCGCTCCCGGCGCTCGCGCCGGGAACGCCGGAGCGCTCACGCCGGCGGGAGGCAGGCCCACGCCGCGGTGCCGAGGTCGGCCGTGATCTTCGGGTCGGTGAGGTCGCCGACGCCCGAGACCGCGCCGGCGCCGCAGTCGAGGTGCGTGCCGTCGGCGAGGGTCACGCCGAGGTACGCCTTGCCGGGCGTGGTCGGGCCGACCCACACGACGAGCGTGCTCGGCGTGAGCGACTGCGTCTTGCCGCCGACGAACCCGTACGTGAGGTTCTTCACGCCCGGCGGGAGCACCACGGCGAGCGCGTCGTACGAGCCGGTGCCGTTGCCGTCGACCACGAACTGCACGTAGTCCGTGGGGTCGGTCGACTGGGCCGGCGGTGGCGGCGTGCACAGCGGGCTGTCGGGCTTGGCGAGGTGCGCTTGTTGCAGCGGCGGCGTGGCCTGCCACCGCCAGCACACGGTGCCCTGCGTGCCCGGGGCCCGCTGGAGGTTCCACGTCACGGCGCCGGTCGTCCCCGACTTCACCGTTGCGAACGGGCCGTTCGGCTCGGGGGTCGCCAGTTCGCTCTTGGTCGCGATCTGGTTCGCGGGCGGCGCGGCGACCTTCACCGCGGTGCCGTAGTCGTGCACGTCGTACTGCAGGCCGCCGTCGGGCGCGGTGATCCGGACCCGTACGACGCGAGCGGCCTTGTCGACCCAGATGTCGACGGTGGCGCCCAGCCAGAGGCCGATCCCGACCGGGGCGGCGGTCGTGATGCGTGTTGTCTTGACCGACCCGACCGTCTCGCCGGCGTGCGTCGTGACCTTGACGTTCCTGGCTTGTATCCACTTGACGAGCGCGGGGGGCGAGAACGCCGAAGGGAGCAGGGCGATGATCTGCCCGGTCAGCACCAGCTTGCGCCAGGGTCTGGCGTTCGCCGGCCGGGCGAACAGCGCGACGCTCTCGTCCGCGGGCACCTGCCGCGGGTGTCCGGGTGAAGTAGAGGGTGCTGGCGATCCAGCGCATCTCGGTGGGGAGCTTCGTTCCCTTCGCGCTGACGAACTGCGCGTGCACGACTCCCGTCCCGGTCAGGTCGCCGTCGAAGCTGCCGTCGAGCGCGGCCGGGTTCGTCCCCTTCGGGCCGTTCGTCGTGCCGGTGATGCGCCCCGATCGCGCGGTGAGCATCGCTTTGGCGACCGTGGCGAGCGGGTCCTTGCCGAGCGCGACGGCGCCGGACGAGCCCCCGCAACTCGTGATCGTGGCGGTCAGCAGCGCCAGGCCGACCAGCGCGCGCGTGGGCCGTTGGAAGGTGTTCAGCTTCATCCCGACATGTTGGCACACGGTCTTCGCGGCGCGGATTCGGGCGTGGCCGTACGCAATAGGATGCCGGCTCGTCTCCGGGAGGTGTCGTGATTCGGCGAGGCATGGTTCCGCTCGTGCTCATGGTCGCGCTCGTGAGCGCGTGCAGCGGCGGGAAGAGCAACACCGGCGGGAACAGCAGCGGGAGCACCGCCGGTGTCTCGACGACCTCGCCCGGCGTGAACCAGGGATGGACCGACGCCGCCGTGTCGGCGATGAAGACGCTGGCGATACGCCTGCAGCACGCGGCCCCGGGCGAATGTCCCGACGTCCAGCTCCTGCCGCGCGACGCGTACCTCGCGGGAGTGAAGCGACTCCATGTCGACGCGCCCCTCGCGGTCGTCGACTGCCAGGTCTACGGCGACACCGCCGAGCTCAACATCTTCGGGTCGGCCGCGGCGCGCGATCGCTTCATCCAACAACGCAGCAACGCGCTGTGCGCGATCGTGGCGAGCACGAAGAACAACGTCGCGGCGCTGCACTGGGCGGCGGGCAACGGCTACGCGATCCAGTTCTCGAGCGAGGGCGTGGCGCGTCGCGTCGCGACCGCGCTGGGGGCGAGCTATACCTTCGTCGCCTGCCCGGGGCACTCCGACGTGGTATGGGACGCCGCCGCCGAAGCGCGCGTCGCGCAGCTCGGCGCCCAGCTTGCGGCGCGGCCCGCGATCGGATGCAGCGGCCGGCAGCTCCTCGACCGCGACCAGTACGCCCGTGACCCCCGGTACAAGAACCGCCAGCCCGCCGCGTACGCGGAATGTTCCGGACCGGGGGGAACGGCGATCTTCATCGCCGCGTTCAACGCGCAGACGGTGCAGCCGGCCGCCTTCATCGCGGGCGAGACCCCACTGTTGTGCGGGAGTGCCCACGGCGTTGCCGCAGTCCAAGGGACCGATTTCGCGATCCTCGCCACCAACGTGAAGATCGCGGCCCTCGCGGCCGTCGAGACCGGCGGCACCGCGCTCGCACCCGCATGCTGACGAGGGTTCCGGCGGCCCGCCCGGCCGCGGCCGGGCGGTGCCGAACCGGGCCCGACCGCCGGGCCGAGGCTCCCGGCGTGGCGAGGGTCGTTGCAAGGACTTGCCAATTGCTGCCAGGATGAGGCAGTCTCACCACGATCGGTGAGCGGACGGCCGGGCGGGCCACAGCGCGTTGTCGGCTCGGGGGAACTGGGGGGCTAGTGAGAATCGACTGGAAGCGGCGCTTCGGCATCTACGGCGGGATCGCGACGCTCGGTGTCGCGATGCTGACCGTCGCCGGCGGACCGGCGGCGATCGCGTCGACCAACGCGTCCGGTGGCGACGTCCTCTACGAGGCCGACTGCACCGCGGGCCTCTCGCCGGGCCAAATCGCGCCCTACATCATCGGTCTCAACATCAACGCCGCGCCCGACAACATCGCGCCGACGGGGGCCACGTTCGGCGCCACCGGAACGGTCGACGTCCCGATCATCGGCCCCGTCGTCGCCGGCATCGAAGCGGTCGGACTCGTCGGGACCACGTTCGGCGTCAAGGCCGAGTTCACGATCGGCTCCACCGACGGAACCGCCACCGGCACCTACGACTACAGCCACACGTTCCCCACGGTCCCGGCCGGAACCGCCGGTACGGTCGGTCGCAAGCTGACGACGGTCACGTACGCGCTGGGTTCGAAGACGTTGACGATCAACAAGTCCTCGGCCACCAACCTCTTCGCCCAGAGCGACGTCGGTATGTCGGTCGGTTACGTCAACATCGCAAGCTCGACCGACAAGCGCATCGATCCGCTCTCGGTCATCACCGCGGTCGCCGGGGACGGCAAGTCGGCGACGATCAGCCTGCCGACGCTCAAAGCGAGCGCGACTTTCAACGCAACGACGAAGATCGGTGGTGACAACATCGGGCTCGGCAAGACGGTCAACTTCAGTGACGCGGCGCTGAGCACCGGTAGCGTGTTCACGACCGCGGGCGTGTCCGGCGGGGCCGCGAACATCGGCGTCGTCTCCGTGAAGGACATCACGGAGAAGGTCGCCATCGACCTCGTGTTCGGCGGCGCGCCCGGCATTGCCACCTCCACGGTCCCGGCGTGTCTGTTGACGGGATGGGGCGAGCCCGGCGACGTGAAGGGTCCGATCCAGGCGACCGGGAACCCGCCGCTGACCGCGCCGGTGCTGCCGGCGCCGCCCGCGACCGGCAGTGCGACCGCGCTCGTGCTCGCGACCGGAGGCGCCATCGCGCAGCCGGGCACGACGCAGAAGATCACCCCACCGCCCGCCGCGCACGTCACCCTGACCGGTGGCGGCACGACGACGACGACCGCGCCCGCCACGACGACGACCGCGGGCGCCACGACGACGACCGCGGGCGCCACGACGACAACCGCGGGCGCCACGACGACAACCGCGGGCGGCGGTACGACGACGACGACCGCGGGCGGTGGTACGACCACGACGACCGGGGGCGGCGGCACGACCACGACGACCGCGGAGGCCACGACCACGACGACCGCGGAGGCCACGACGACGACGACGACCGCGGCGGCCACCACTACGATCCCGCCGACGACTACGACCGTTCCCGACACGTCGACGAGCGCTCCCGACACCTCGACGAGCGCTCCCGACACGTCGACGAGTACGACCATCGCCGAGCAGGGTTCGACCACGACGACCACCGTCCCGGTCGTGCAGACGACGGTTCACGGCTCGGTGACGAACGTGAACAAATGCACGTCGTCCGTGGTGACCGCCGACCAGACGCAGCTTCTAGCGCAAGACACCGCTGTGACGATCACGATCTCGACCGACGGGTACCCGCAGCCGCACCGGGGTGACGTGGTCACGCTCTCCAACACCAAGGTGACGGTGGGCATTGACCCGAGCCTCATCCAGTTGGGTGTGGGGAGCTTCATCACCGACGGGATGCAGATCCCGTCGACCGCGACCTTCGTGCTCGCGGGATCGAATACCACCGAGGGGACACACACCTACACGGTGAAGTCCACGAGCACTGTTCACATCGTGAACGGTCAGGCCCAGGCGCTGACCGCCACCGCGTCGCTTCCGAACAGCACGTGGCACCCGAAGAATGCGACCGACCCGGTGATCTTCACCGAGAAGTCGGGCAACATCGTGGCGACGCTCAACACGGCTCAACTGGGGGTCCTCACTTCGACGATCACGTGCTCGCCGACCGGCACCGCGGAGGTCCTCGGCCTCGCCGCCCAGGGCGCGGCGTTGCCGACCACGACGACCGTCCCGATCTCGGTCCAGGGCACCACCACGACGACGGCGCGCCCGACGACACCGGTCGGTGCGGGATCGCTTCCCCGTACCGGTGGGAGCACCCTGTTGTTGCTGGTCGTGGCCGCCGCCATGATCGACCTCGGCGTGTGTGCGATCGGCCTCGGGCGCAAGCGGGCGATCCGCCGGGCCTAGAGATGTAGCGCTCCTCATTCGTTGGCCGCGCTCGGCGCGGCCAACGAATGACGCGTTGCGCCGACCGGTGACGCTCGCCTCCGGCGGGTTCGCATGACCGCCCCGGGGCGAGCAGTATGGCTCCGTGGGCGATACCCGCATACGGCGCCACATCCGAGCACCACGCGCAGCCGTCTACCGTGCTCTGCTCGATGCGAACGCCGTCGAACGCTGGATGGTGCCTGATCAGATGACCGGTCACATCCATTCGTTCGACGCCCGCGAGGGCGGAACCTTTCGGATCTCGCTGACCTACGACATGCCCACCACCGCGGGCAAGACGACCCCGCAGACGGACACGTTCCACGGCCGCTTCGTCGAGCTCGTGGCCGACCGGGTGATCGTCCAGGCCGTCGAATTCGAGACCGGCGACCCGTCGCTGACCGGCGAGATGACGATCACCTACACGCTCGCCGACGCCGACGGCGGCACCGAGCTCGTCGGCGTGCACGAGAACCTTCCGGTCGGAGTGTCGGTGGCCGACAACGACCTCGGATGGCGGATGTCGATCGACAAACTCGCCGCGCTCGTCGAGGCCGACGCTCCGTAGATCGGCGTCGACCGCCGAGCAGGAGGTGCTCGCCCCGCGCGCAAGCTCGGCCCGGCGCGATTGGCCGGCGTCGTCGGTGTGCCGGCATCGGCCGTGCATCGCGTGAGGGTCCGTCATGGCAGTCGTCGATTGCGGACAACGAGTGCCGCGTCAATCAACGTCTGCGATGTTGCCCGAGCGGGATCGGAACCAAATGGCGTCCGCAGCGCACGATATGTGCGCACGTTCTGGCTCGGTTCCCGCACCAGCGAGGTGCGCGAGATCGGCAGATAGGGCGCGACAGGCGAGTCACTCGGCGCGCGATCAACCGTCGGCGCCCACGTGGTCGGCGTCCAGACCGTCGAGGAACTCGCTGACCGCCCGCTTGGATCTGAGCACGTAAAGGGCCACATGCTGCCCGTGCTGCGAAATGATCTCGTGTTCGCGCTCCGGTTGTGAGCGGTTCTTCCGCCAGATGCGAACGGCCAAACGCCACTCATCGCGCAACCGCAGCCAGGCCGAATAGTCGCACCCTTCGGGCAACTCGCCCGGCATTCGGAAGCCGCGCAGGAACGCGCGTCGTGCGCACAGCCACCAGGGCATGTCGAGAAACACAACGGTGTCCGCGCGTTCGAGCCGGAGATCGAGTGTCTCGTGGTAGTTGCCGTCGGCGATCCACGCGTCGCCAGCGAGCACGCCACATTGCTTCTCGCGCCATTCGGTCTCCGACGGTGCAACCCAGCCGGGCTTCCAGAAGTGGAGGTCGAGGTGAATGACCGGCAAGCCGGTCTTGGCAGCCAGCGCGAGCGAGAACGTGCTCTTCCCGGACCCGGCCAGCCCAGTGACTATGACTCGGCGTCCTAGCGCCATCGCGGGTTCACTCATCGCAGTCAGTGTCCCTCACGTGCCGATCCAGGATGGCCATAACGCGCGATGAACTTATCGACCGCAACGCTTGTTCGCAGCAGAGCAATCCAGATACCGATTTCCCGCTCCGGGCGCGTTACGCCACCGGCTCGGGACGCACAGAATGCGCGGTCGCCCCGACCTCGACCGCAGACGCGTTCGGTGCGCGCGTTCTGCTCGGCGGCGCGCACTGGGAGGGTGCGCGAGATTGGCAGTTAGGTGCTGCTCTCGCTACCGCGGATCGCGGCCGAGCAACATGCGATACAGAATGCCCGGCACATGAAGCAAGTCACGTAGTCCCCAAGGCGTGGGGCTCGGCGCGGCTTCGACTCCGATTCCCCACTCGCGAGCAAAGTCCGCTGCGCCGAGGCGATCAAGACCCTTGTCTGCATCGACAGCGAGCAGGCGCGCAACCTCCGCCTGGGTCTTACGGGTGAAGACGACCTCATCGGTCCGTCGGTCAACGATTTGGACTTCGACGTGTGCTGGCAACAACTCCCAAGCACCGGTGTGCGCCGTAAGCAGGCTCACCAGGAGAGTCTTGGCCGCTGCTCGGTTGTGCTCGACGGCCGAAGGGTCGATCACCCGCAGCTCATAGACCGACCGCGCTGGCTCTCCAACCACTCACGCATGATGCCCGATCACCCATCCGCGCGGCGAGTACCGAGCGGCAGTTCGGTGCGTTGTGACCGACTCGGTGGCTCAACGGACAAGCGGTGATTGGGCTATTTCGGCCGTGGGGGTTACTGGGGATGGATCGTTTCACCCCGAGCAAGCATCTCTACGAACTGGTCGATCCGACGAGCGCGCGTTTCGGCGCGCCTCGCAGTCTCGATGCGGTACAGCACCGAGTACCGGTTGGCGCCGTTCAGAGAACTGAACGCACTCCCCGCGGCAGCGTTGGCTGCCAACGCCGCCGCGAGATCGGCCGGAACCGTCGCGGCGGCCTGGCCCGAATAGGCCGCAGCCCATCGGCCATCGGCCTTGGCTCGCTCAATCTCGACAAGCCCGGATGGCAGCATCCGGCCGTCAGCGATCAGCCCTTCGGCAAGATCGACATTGCGCTTCGACCACCGGCTTGTGCGGCGTCTGGGAGTGAAGCGTTGCGTGAATGTCGTGGCGTCGCGGCTCCGCTTCTGCCCGTCGATCCATCCCTGACACAACGCCTCCTCGAGGGCCTGGGCATAGGTGAGGCTGGTCGGGTCAGTTGTGTTCTTCTTGGCGAGAACCAACCAAACGCCGCCCGAACCGTCCTTGTTGGCGTCGAGCCAGTCCCGGAACGCGGCCGCGTCCGAAAGGATTGACGGGACCCCGTTTGGTGGTCCAGCTCTCATGAGAGTGCTGGTTGGTGTTCGGTGGTCCATGCGGCGCGTACTTCGGCAGGGGTGAGTCCGCCGAGGGCGCCGTGAGGTCGGTAGGTGTTGTACTCGATCCGCCAGGCTTCGACAACGACTTGGGCTTCCAGGAGCGAACCGAACTCTTCGATGTTCAAGAGTTCGTCGTGGACGCGGCCGTTGAAGCTCTCGACGTAGGCGTTCTGCCAGGGGCTGCCGGGCTCGATGTAGCTGATCCCGATGCGCGACATGCGGCGCCAGTCGCGCAGCGCCCACGCGATGAGCTCCGGGCCGTTGTCGCAGCGCAACGAGCTTGGCGCGTCGTAGCGGTCGACGAGTCGGTCGAGCTCGACGAGCAGGTCGTCGGCGGTGCAGTGCCGGCCGACGCGCATGGTGAGTGCCTCGCGGGTGTGTTCGTCGACGATGTTCGCGATCTTCAGTCGTCGTTGGTCGGTGGTCTCGTCGAAGCAGAAGTCGATCGCCCACACATGGTTCGGGCGCCGCGCAGTCATCCGTTCCGTCGTGTCGTGCCGCACACGCCGTCGTTTGCGGACCTGCGGCGGCCGTTTCAGGCCCTCAGCCCGCCACAGGCGCTGCACCCGCTTGCGATTCACGTGCCAGCCGTCGCGGCGCACGACTCGCGTGGCCATCTTGTAACCCCACCGCGGATGGGCCTTCGCGATCGCCCGCAGCTCGGCCCGCAACTCGCCATCATCGATCGCCACCGGCACGCGCGGTTTGCGTTGCGTTGCGCGGTGCTGACCCGCGACCCGGCACGCGAACCGTTCGGAAACCCCGAAGCCTTCCTGCAAGCGGCACACCGCTCGCCGGCGACGCTCCGGGGTCAGAAGTTTCCCTCAGCCAACTCCTTCAGCATCGCCTTCTCCAACTCCGCCTCCGCGAGCAGCTTCTTCAACCGGCCGTTCTCACGCTCGAGTTCCTTCAACCGTTTCGCCTCGTCAGCCTTCATGCCGCCGTACTGCGCGCGCCAACGCGCCCAACTCGACTCCGAGACCTCGAGATGCCGCAGCACCTCGGTCAGCTCGGTGCCCTCGTTCAACATCCGATCGCCCTCACGCAACTTCCGGACGATCTGCTCGGGTGTGTGTCGCTTGCGCTTCATCGTGAAGTCCTCCTGCCCAGCATGCTGGACGATCGACTCTCACGAAAGGCGGACCACTATCCGGGGGTCCCGTCAGGATCAAGGTCGGGGCGTCAAGTCGCGGCATGAGCCACACAGAATGACCGATTTCGCACGTGCGACGGTAGTCCAGAGCGATGCTCCTATGTTTGTCAAGGGGCTTCCGACGGTGCTGGCAGACCAGTGATGGGCCACTCGGGTGAGGGCGAGCTCTTATTAGGCCATGTGGTGTCGGCGGTGGGTTGGGATCGCGGTCGGCGTATCGTTCGAAGGACAACCTTGGTCGGTGTCGGGCAGTTATTGGGCCAGACCGCGATCTCGGAACTGGGTCAGGCGCGCGGGAGCAGCTGGTAGGTCTCGCGGGCGACGTAGCGTTTCAGGACGCGCATGATCTCGGGTTTGGAGAGTCCTTCTTCGGTGCGACGTTCGACGTAGACGCGGGTGCGGGGGTCGCTCGCCATGCGGGTGAACACGATCCGCCACAGCGCATGGTTCGCTTGCCGGTTCCCTGCACGACTCAAGCGGTGCCGGACGTGTTTGCCCGACGACATGGGCAGTGGTGCGACGCCACACATGTGCGCCCACGCGGCTTCGTTACGGACCCGTTCGGGATTGTCGCCCGCGGCGACCAACAAGATCGCGGCGGTGTCGACACCAACACCATGACAGGACAACAACGCCGGCGCGGTCTGGGTGACGAGCTCGGCGAGGACGTGTTCGAGTTCGTGCATGTCGTCATCGATCGCGAGTCGCGCGCCGGCCCAGAGTCCGCATCGCCAGTTTCGTCGCGTGCAGGACCGGGTCTCCGTCCGCTCGAGGACGCAGCCCCGCGGCCTGATGGGCGAGGTGGGCTTTGGGGACGTCACGGAACTGCTCTCGCAGCTGGTCAGGGGCGGTGAAACCGAGGTGACGGATCTGATTCAAGCACCGGGTGCGTGCTTGACGGCCGGAACGTTGCGCGACCAGTAACGCCCGGATCGCTTCCACGTTCCCGTCCGCGGTTTTCGCGATCCCCGACGCTCGTCCCGACAGCGCAGCGCGGGCCGCTTCGATCGCGTCGACCGGATCGGACTTGCCCTGCATGCGGCGGACCTGACGGTTGGTGCGATCAACTTCGATCACAACCAGACCGCACGATTGGAGATAGCGCGACAGGCCCGCCCCATACGCGCCGGTGCCTTCGACGCCGACGCGAGCGATCGGACCGAACGCGCACAACCATCCGTGCAGCTGAGCGAACCCGACGGTCGTTGCCGGGAACGACTCGACCCCGAGCACCCCGCCATTCGCGTCGAGCGCGGCGGCGACATGGTTGTCGAGGTGGGTGTCGACTCCACCCACGTTCGGGCGCGACGAATCTACGATGGTCATTGCCATCCCTTCTGTCTTCAACGGGTTGAGGGGTGGCACGCACGTCCCGGGAAGGAGACCGTGTCGAGTCAGCTGTTTGCGCAGCCGGCTCGGTCACCCTCCGGAACGGGGCGTGCCCAATTCCAGCACCGTCCGATCGACAAGCGCTCCCATCAAACGAGCACTTCGACAGGTCAGATCAAACGAGGCTCACCGTCACTCGCGAAACCGCGAACAACGACGACCCCAGTCTCACTGGCAGCTATGGCGTTTCGGCTACGCCCGTGAACATCTCCGCGCCAGTGAATCCCGGCGGCAGCGGGGCCCCGGCGGTATGTGCGTAGATCGAATAGCCGAGGACCGCCGTGGCGGCGTCGAGAACAAATGCATAGATCAATCCAGCGACCACGAGGCATCCGAGCGACACCGCGATCAGTGCTCCGACGTCAGCAAGAGCTGCAACAACGACGAACGCGACGAGGGGTGCGACGGCAAGAACGCCGATCAGATTCAGACCCCCGACTCCACGTACGCGGTCTCCGAAGGTCTGTCGTAGCGATTGGCGTGACACGTCGAAGGCGGCGGGCATGGGTACCTCGCCAACCACGATCGCAGGAACAACGAGCAGCGCGACGATCGCCCACGCGATTTCCGCACCCCAGCCAACAACCCGGCCGAAGCGCCCGAAAAGCGCGGCGACGAGACGTATCGCGAGACCCACGGTCAGCAGATCGAATGCCCACACGGCAAGGGGTTTGCGGTGTTGCCACGCGACCGACCATGCCCTTCCAAGCGAGATGGTGCCCTCGGTCGCTGTCCCCATGAGCCGCGACCACCATCGTCGCGTCGACAAGCGCCGCTGTGAAAGCGGCGACGTACGCGCAGGGCAACGCGAGCAAGATCCCGACGACGGGCGCAGCGACGAACGTCGCGACGACGGCGAGGACGAGCAGACCGTCAACAACCACGTGGGCGACTGTGATGAGCAGCACTCGGGGATTGCGGATAACCCACCAAAGAGCTGGGCGAATCAACGACTTCACACCTCTGTTATCGGGTCGACGTGCGCGACCCAAAGGACTGCGGCCGACTCGGTCCCGCGCACGCATCATGCCCGCTCCGGGCGCGTTACGCCACCGGCTCGGGACGCACAGAATGCCGCGGTCGCCCCGACCTCGACCGCAGACGCGTTGGGTGCGCGCGTTCTGCTCGGCGGCGCGCACCGGGCGGGTGCGCGAGATCGGCAGTTCTGGCGTGCTTGGCTAGCCGTCGATCCCGAAGCTGGTAGGCGAGCACTTGCCCTTAACGGTCGTGTGCGGCGTCGGCGACTCGGACGAGGTATCTGTCCTCACTACCTTTCCATCGACGCACCACTGCTCTGCGTGCATGCACCCGAACCAAGGAGTCGTGGTCACGGGCACGGTACCAACCGTCGTGGTCGTCGTCGTCGGCAAGGCAGCCCCATGGACGCCGTGCGGGCTGGCGGGGCTGCGCGCAGTGCTTCTTCTGCGCGAGGTGCGGGAGCCTCGCGAGGCGGGACCGTAACACCGCCCCGCTCACACGACAATCAACGAAAGCGCGACAACCCCGCCGAGAAACCCGCGCAAACCGTCCCCCGGGTTAGTGGCGGCTCTGATGTGCCCCGGGTTGTCACCCCGCGATTCGGGGCGTAGGTACGAGGAACACCGCCGCCGCGCAACGAGCGAGGCACGAGCGCGTTGTACCGGCGTGCCTCGGTGGGGTGCGCGTCGAGCCACGCCGTGCGGTCGGTGATGCTCATCGGGCTGAGCAGTTTGTCGATGGGGTCGTAGAACGCGCGCTCCGAGGGCGAGAGAGGGTCGAAGGTGGCGATCAACCTGTTTTCGAGATCGCGCCGAGGTCTGCGATGCGGTTGTTGGTGCCGACGAGGAGCGTTGAGCGGGCGCGGTCGGCGGGAACTGTGTGGTGATTGCCGACGACGTAGGCGAGCGACGGCGCGACGCCGGCGTCGATGCCCTGTTCGGAGAACTTGACGAGGAGGCCCGAGACGATCGAGGCCGAGGCGATATCGGGAGTGGACTGCAAGAGGATCGGCTGCGGTGCGGCGCGGGCCGCGGCGAGCGTCGGGCCGTAGAGCCGTGTGCATCACTGGGTCGAGCCCGGGATACGGGTAGCCGGAATGCACGGTGTCGATCGTCGTCACGGTCGTGAGCGCGATCACCGTCACCGCCGCGACACTCAACCCGACGCGGCGCACGGTGGGCGCTCGCACCGTCTGCAGCAGGGCGACCGTCATCCAACCGACCGCGAGCCAGGCGAGCGCGCCCGCGCACCACGTCCAGCGGACGATATAGGGGAAGGCGCACGTCGACGACGTGTGCGACCGAGACGAACGCCGCACCGATGAAGGTGACTGCGACGACAGCGAGTGTGAACGCCGTTCGATCGCGCCGCATCCACGCCACGACAGTGGCCGCAAGCAGGAGCACCAACGCGAACGGGAAATGCCATGCGGGCTCAACGCCGCCCGTATGGATATTGAACGTCTCGTGGCGGGTGATCCACGGAGCCGGAAGCGACAGTTGATTCGAAACGATCCGCGCCGCAGTGCCGTATCCGACCGTCGGTGTGTGCTTGGTCGTCCAGTAGTGCCAGAGGTCGCCGAGGTTGCCGCTCCCGTCGAACTGATCGACGAGGGGTGGAAGCCACAAGGCGATGCCGACAGCGAGCGAGGTCATCAGCACGGCGACGAACGCGGGAGCCTGCCCACGCCGCCAGTCGATGAGGAGCGCGGTCACCGCGACCGCGACCATCGCCGCCGCGGCAACCGTGGTGCCGACGTGCGACTGCACGAGGAACGATGCGACGGCGACCGCGGCCGGCACCAACCAATGGTCGCGGCACGCGATGCTCCACACGAGCAAACCCAGCAGGAACATCGGAAGGACGATCACGTACGGATTCCACGGGAACACCAGAACGCTGCCGCCGAGCGCTCGCAGCAGCACCGCGAGTACGACGAGTCCGAGCGCGACCGCGGCGACTCCGCCGCGGCGCCACAAGAGCAGCGCGGCGCCCGCGACTGCCGACGCGTTCAACAAGACCGCGCCTGCCAGCAGGGCGCGCGCGTTCGACCCGGAAAATTACGTATGGAATGGCGAGCGCATAAAAGAGGAGGGGCCCGGGATGGTTCCACCCGTAGCGCGAGTACACGCCGACGAGCGGCGTGTGGCGGCTCCCGACTTCGCGGACTCGCAGCTCGATGTTCGCGAGATCGGAGGTCGAGAAGCTCGGTCCGTGGACGAGGCGGACAAGCAACACCGCGAACGGGACGAGCACGATCGCGACCGCAGCGACGACACCCCACCGCTTTTCGCTGCGCACCCGACAACTCTAGAACCCGTCGCTATCTTGCTCACCGAGAAGTGTGCAACAGCATCGAACTACAGATCGCACGTAGGCCCAAGCCAGCGTCTCAAGACATCGGCGACAAACCACAGCACTCGCTAACGTACAGAACGATGGGAGACGTCGCGTTTGTGGTGTTGGGCTGTGTCTTCATCGTGTGCTGCATGGTCCTCTTCGCATTCCTCCTCCGACCAGACGAGTTCCGCTGAGCCTGCCCGCGCCGCTGGATCGCAACCAACCCGCAACTCAGCCCACCCACCATCCCGACACCACCCGTCGAGATCGCACGCATCCACCAGATCGCCTGGCTCCCCACCACGCTCGCCGTCCTCCTCAGTGTCCTCGCCACCATCGCCGTCGCGCACGCCCTCATCACCTCCGTACACCGACGACCCCACGAACTCGCAGTGCTCAAAACCCTCGGCTTCCAACGCCGACAACTCCGCACCACCATCGCCTGGCAAGCCACCACGCTCGCCGCAACCGGACTCGTCATCGGCATACCCACCGGACTCATCACCGGCCGACTCATCTGGCGATTCATCGCCACCCACCTCGGCGTCACCAACACCCCCACCATCCCAACCCTTGCACTCACTCTCGTTGTCCCCGCCACGATCGCGATCGTCAACCTCATCGCGTTCGCACCCGCACGGACCGCCGCACACACCCGGGCCGCCATCGCACTCAGAACGCAATGAACCTCACACCTCGACCTGAGCCAACCACGGGCCCTGGGCGCTTCCAATCGCGAACCCGCCCAGATTGCCCGCTCCGGGTGTGTCACGCCACCGGACGAGCCGCGCCATAACGCGCGGTGTCGGCGGCGGTACGCCGTGCGGGGATATGGGCGCGCGATCGCTCGGGACGTGGCCGCCCAAATGTTGCGAGCTGCGGCCGGAGCACCGTCGTGGCGACCACCAAGACCGGCCTTATGTGCACGCGTCCTGCTATGAGCGGCAATGACGACTACACGGCCGCACAGTCACCCGAAGACGGCCACGCTGGCACATCACCTCTTGAGGTACTACTTGAGAATTGGATTGAAGTTGCTTCCGAGCGTTGCTATCGCCGCTCGGTGTTTGCCGGCTGCCGGTCGGAAACAAGTAGGCACGGCAGGGCAGGGCAAAGAGGGTGAGCAAGATGACGAGACGACACAGGGCGAACGCCTTGGCAGGCTCACGCCCAACGCCAATCTGAGGAGGAGCGTGCTTACGGTTTGAAAGAGGAAGTATCCGATCCGCGACCCGTCCACCCAGGCACCCGGCACCGCGCGTCAGCCAGTGTGCCGGGCAAGGCGACTCGGGTAACCCCAAGATTCTCCAGGCTCCGGCCGTGCCACCGGCAACGGCCCGGCGAGTGGCGAGAACTGCGCCGCCTCCAAAGCCACGAGGCCCGTCGACCACCCGAACATTTCGTTGCCCGGCGTGGCGCTACTCGTCGCCGAGAATCGTGACGTAGGCGTTTAGTTGGTCGGGTGACGCGGTCGCTGTTCCTATGCTGATGTGGAACGTCTCGTCACCTTCCGGCCTGGTGTCGGGATATATGGGGATGTTGACGATATGTTCAACCGTTCCGGCGTTGAAGTAGATGTACTTCGTGGCAGGGGTGCCGTAGTCACCGCCGTTCCGGCGGGTCGAGCCCCACACGCTGGCCGGTTGAATCGTGAGGGTGAGGCTGCCGGCGGCGGTCGTCGGCCGTGTAAAGACGATTGGGATTCGGATGTTGTGGTACGGGCCGCTATCACCTTCGGGAACGTTCTGCGCCGTAATGCTCGCTCCGCCGACGTACACGGGTACCAGGAGAGTGCCAGTGCCGACGGCGCGATTGAGTTCGTAACCTGCGCTTGGCGACGAGAGCGTGACGTAGAAGGTTAGTGGCGAGGTCGCAATGTCGTGGAAGTACACAGGAACGACGACGTGCTGCGTCACGGTTCCAAGAGGGAAGCTCAGGGTGCCCGTCCCGCCGTGTTGCAGCTTGAAGTCTGTGCCGGCGACCGCCGTTCCAGCAGTGACGGCGTAGTTCACCGTTACCTTGCTCGACGGAGACGGGTTATTGAGCAGAACAGTAAAGACGGCTGAACCGGCACCCGAGGTGGATTCGTACATTGAGGTGTCGCCGATACTGATGCTGTTGGTTCCGATGACGGTCACGTTTACCGGCGTCGGCGCATCTAAAGGGCGCGAAGGAACCGTTACCGTCGTAGTGCACGTCAAACTGGTGTACGCCGACCGCCAGTCCCGGTATCGTCGCGACCGCCTCGCCGGACGACAGTTGGCCTGTCCCGACGACATTCGAGCCGTCGCTGACTTCTATGGTGCCGTCGGGCACATAGTTGCCATTGATTGCGACGTGAGCACGAATGCCGAATGAATGGCCGACGGCCACGGAAAGGGACGGCGCGGCGGCTGTTGCCGTCGTGTCATAGGTGGTCCCGGTAATGTCTTGCGCGAAAGAAATTAGAATCGGCGGTCCGATACCCCAGAGATAGCAGGGGTTGGGAGCAACAATGACGCAGCTGCGATTCCCGGTTCCGATTCCCGTCTCGCGGACCCGAAAGGAACCCGTGCCATTGCCAATGAGGATCCACGGACCAGGAGTTGGCGGAAACGAGCAATCGGTAGCCATGCGCTGCCCAAACTGCGGCAACGGTGTCCCGTCGGCATAAGCGTTTCCGCATTCGCCGATGATTCCCGGGCTGCTTTGGCCCGAGACAGTTACCGAAATGAACTGGCCATCCGTGAGGCCCGTCGTCGGCGTTGCTGAGACAGTGACCGTCGCCGCGGCGACGCTTGGACTGGCAACGAGACAACCGGCGATGAGCGCCATCGCAATAGCACTCGCACGAAACGGCCGACCGAACATCAATCCCCGCATTCTGTTGCCTGCGCCTAGGCGGTAAGGCTTCCACGGCTTCGATGTTGCGTCAATCTGGCGGTGAGACGTAAGCCCCACGGACCACTGGTAAGGGTCGTCGCCCCGTTCCAGGTCGTCGGGGCGATTAGCACCGTCCAGATGGTCCACAGTCCCGCCTCCGCCCGCTGAGATTCAAGCTGACGTTGTCGACGCGCCCTCCCCAGCCACCCCGGCACCACGCCGGCACGCCCGGCCCACGCCGGGGCGTGTGCGGCTCGCGCCCCCCAAGATTCTCCAGGTTCGGGCTGTGCCACGGGCGACGGCCACACGACTGGCGGGATTCTTCCGCTGGCGCAGCACCCCGCCGTCGGACCGGGCGATCCGTCGAGCATGGCTCGCGGATGTGATTCGGGAGATCCACGAGCAGTCGCGTCGGACGTACGGATTGCGGCGCGTCCGCGCCGAGCTCGGTGACGCGTACGGACAGACGCGTCAACAAGAAGCTGATTCAAGCGATCATCCGCGAGCTGGGAATCGCGGGACTTCCGGCACGGCGGAAGGGCAAACCCAATCTGATCAACCGCGCGACCACCGTGGAGTTGGTCAACCGCGAGTTCCATCGTGACGGTCCGAACCAGTTGTGGATGACCG
The DNA here is from genome assembly GCA_963812205.1 of uncultured Actinomycetes bacterium. Classification (GTDB taxonomy): domain Bacteria; phylum Actinomycetota; class Acidimicrobiia; order IMCC26256; family PALSA-610; genus PALSA-610. The sequence goes on along the minus strand of CAWEUJ010000005.1, from coordinate 7,387 downwards.
ACATCACTGAACATCCCACCCGTGAGGGGAAGCTGTATTGCTGCGCAGTGCTCAACGCGCGGCCGCGAAAGATCCTCGGATGGAAGACGCCAGCCGAAGCTCTCGACGAACACCTACGCTCTGTGCAATCAGCCGGTGTTGCTTCGATCGAGTGAGCCTGGTCAATACACGTCCTGGACGTTCAGCCAGCGCGTCCGCGGCGCGGGTCTTGACCATTCGCTCGGCACTGTCGGCGACGCCTACGACAACGCGATGGTCGAATCGTTCTGGGGTCGCATGCAGACCGAGCTCCTCAACACCCGCAAGTGGAAGCCCGCGTGGAACTCTCGAGCGCGATCTTCGACTGGATCGAAGTGTTCTACAACCGCACCCGGCACAGCTCGCTCGGAATGCTCTCCCCGGTCGCGTATGAGAAACTCAATGCCGAACACACCCACGTCGCCTGACTCTCGAACCGCGAGTCCAATGTCAGGGGGACAGATCAGAGCCTCCACCAAAGCCGGGGCGGTTCAGTTATTGCGTTACGGGATCGGTTGATCGAGTTCTTCTCGCTGCACTCTGCGTGCGGAGATGACGAGCAAGACCACGCTGGCGATGAATCCAATGCTGAAGACCCATTGCTCACCACCGGCGGCGATGGTGACCGAGGCGAAGGCAAACGGGACCGTCGCGATCAACCATCTCAACAGAACGAGCAAAGGTCTTGGTAGTTCCCGACGTACGCGTTACGCCTGGAGGTACAGCCACATTCCGATTCCGAGGACCGCTCCAACCACGCCCACGATCGCGAGACTGGTGCTTCCGTGTCCCGGTGGCTCGGCGATCCTCCCGAGCCCGGAGTTCATGAGGAGCAACGCCAGGATTGTCGCAACGAGCCACACGAAGGGAGACCGGCAGAGCGACTTGCTCGCGCTTTCGACGACCGCCACGGCCGCATAATGCCCGAACGCGCGCTCCTAAGGCGAGTACCGAGCGAAGCTTCTGTGTCGGCCGAGGAGACGAGGATTGATTACGTAGCCAGGACCGTCAGCATGGCGTTCGCGGTCGTTCCCCCGCGGACCGAGACGCCAGTTTCCAACGGACCGGAGATGTTCGGTGATGTTCCCGTCACGTGGTAATTGCCCGCGGGCACAGTCACTCGGAACCGGCCATCACGATCGGTCGCCACCCTCGCAGTGACCACCCCATCGCTCGCCCTCGCGATCGTGACTACACCAGCGATCGGGCTAATGCGCGGCACGCGATCACTTCCCGTAGGCGGGCCGCCCTCGAACAACATTCGACCAACAATCATGCCCGTCAGCTTGGAAACAGTAGAGGTAGTCGGCGGTGCCGCGTGATGAGACGAGTAGCAGGCTGCCAAGACGAGCGCCGTGCCGACAAGGAGTGCGAGCCGCCTCACACTGCTTCGACGGTCCCCACACCGGCGCAGTTCCACGCTCCACATTGCCCGATCCGGCGGGTCGAGTACCCGACGGCAGTTATGGCCGGGAGACGGGGGCACCCTTGAAAGGTCGCGGCCACGACCAGACGAAGCCCGCGCCGATGAGACACAGCACAGCGGGTGCGCCGGGGATTACGACGAGCCAATAGCTCATGTGACTTGGGGTGAAAGGGATGCCGCTTGCTTGCGCGAGGAGAAACACAATCGCGGCTACGAATAGGCCGAGAAGCCCGACCACACCTAGGCCGACCGCGAGTGCGCGTCGAAGGACTCCGTCGACCTTGTCCGGATGACCGGAGCGCATGTGGCTAATGGTAGGTCCGCTTGAGCCGGGCGTGTGAACGGATGCCCGATCGGCAGCTATGGCGCGGGCGTGGCGACCGACGTGCTCGCCGATGACGAGCTGCCGCCGATGGGAGCGTGGCAGTCCGAGACCTTCCATCGGCCGTCGTGAATGCTGTAGGTGACCCAGTTGTCGTTCCCCACGACAGCGGCGGGAAGGTCGTATTCGACGACGGCTTCTCCGCTGGTGCTCGTCACGTTGCGAACGGCAACGCCGGTGATCTTGATCTGATTCAACGGGCGGCCAACATGCTGCCGCATGACGCCGCGTTCGGCGGTCAAATAGTCGGCAACGACTTGTGTTGGCAGCGACGTGTCGCTCTGTGTTGAGCATTCGGGCCCCTGAAGGGCGCGAATGTCGGCAAGTGATCCGACAAGAAACGCATGCGCCCATGCAATCGCGGTCGCTCGCAAGCTCGCGGTCGAGTTTCCCGCCGCGGGTAAGGCCAGGGTGCGTGAGGGTGCTGCCGAAGTATGCGTGCTGCTGCATCCCGACACCATCGCACCGAGCACCGCAAGCGCCGCGAGAGCCCGACGACGGTGAGAAAACACAAGTACAGAATGCCCGGTAGGGGCGCGTTCTGCCAGAGGCCCTCGTCGGACCAGGCCGCACATAACGCTCACGCCGCGTCGCCCTCGGCGGCCCGCACGATATGGACGCACGTTCTGGTCAGGTCAACGAGTCCTGAGGGTGCGCGAGATCGGCAGTTCTGGCGCTCGACTACTGCGGCGGCTTGCGCTCCGAGAAGGTCGCATCCGGCGACGGTGGCGCAGAGGGTTTCGGGGAACGGTCACCGCTACCACCGCCGCCCCAATCGCGCGGTCCGAAGCATTCGTGATATTTCGATCCGCTGATGAGATCAAACCCGACGTAGCCACCCTCGGCCTTGGGTTCGAAGTTGATATGAAGACGAACCGTGACCTCGTCGTCGGAGACCTGACCCCCAGCATCAACAGCGGGGCTTTCATCATCGCCGAGTAGACGGATGAGTTCCAGTTCCCCCAGACGTGCTCGACGGTTCGTATCAACGCGCCACAGCCTGGACACTCGACAGTCTCGTCCACACCTACAGACTGCCTGATCGCGCGCACCTGCGGCGAAGACCGATCGGCAGTTATGGCGTACGCCCAGCTCCCCGCGAACCGATGATGAGGGAAGTGCCCGACAAACAGCAGCCGACACCCGACAACAGAGCGGCGAAGGCCGCGCTACTGGTTCCGCCGTGGATGAGCAAGAAGACCGAGGCGACGAGGGAGCCGAGCCCCACACCGACTACGACCTTTCCGAACCTCGCACGATTGCGAGGATCACCAGCACCCGACCGCGCAGCCACGGTCACAGACTGCCTCATCGCGCGAGCCTCAAGCGAGAACCGATCGGCTGCGAGTTCAGGGGTTCAACGCAACACCTCGTCGAGTGCTTGTGATGGTGACTTCCAGCCGAGGGTTTGTCGAGGCCTGTCGTTGAGTTCTGCGGCGACGTCGTCGAGATCGGCCTGTGTGAAGTGCGCGATCTCGGTGCGTTTGGGGAAGTACTGACGTAACAGACCGTTGGTGTTCTCGTTGCTGCCACGCTGCCACGGGCTGCGCGGGTCACAGAAGTAGACCGGGACACCGGTCTTGACGCTGAACTTCGCGTGGGCGGCCATCTCTTTGCCTTGATCCCAGGTGATCGAACGGCGGAGTTGCGTCGGGGAGCTCGACGATCTTCGCCGGCGAGCGCGTCCGCGACGACATCGGCGGCATGTCCGTTCGGTAGTGCGATCAGCATGACGAAGCGGGTCTTGCGTTCCACCAGCGTCGCCATCGCGTGCATCCGTTTGCCCATGAGAAGGTCGCCTTCCCAATGGCCGGGCACGGCTCGGTCGTCGGCTTCGGCGGGCCGTTCCCGAATGTTGAGCGTGCCCCGCAACTGGCCCTGGCCGTTCATCACCGTGTGCCCGCGCGGTCGGCGCGTGGAATGACCCGATCGTAGATATCGGGTCAGTTCCTTGCGTAACGCGCCGCGGGACTGCACGAACAACGACATGTAGATCGTTTCGTGCGACACGCGCATCTCCGGATCGTCGGGGAACTCCTCCACCAGCCAACCCGAGATTTGCTGCGGTGACCAACGCAGCTCGAGCCGTTCCTCGACCACCGCTCGGAGCCGCCCGCAGGCCGCGAGCTTCGCTGGTTTCGGCCGCAGCGCACGACGAAGGGCGTCCGTGTCTGCTCGACACGCCCGATAGCGACGGACGCCACCGTTGACGTTCACTTCCCGCGAGATCGTTGACGGCGATCTGCCCAGCCGGCGCGCGATCGAACGTCGTGACTCGCCGCCGGCCAAACCCCGCGAGATCTCCTCCCGCTCGATCAACGACAACCGCAGCGGCGAACGATGCCGCTCCGGAACCCGCGGGCGGAGCATCGCCTGAAGATTGCTCCGCACCGCGCTATGCGACCGACCGATCTCCCGAGCAATCAGTCGTAACGGCACCCTCTGAGCCGACAACTCGACGATCCGCGACTTCTCCAACTCCGACAACCGTTCCACCACAACACACCTCCCGATCGATCCAACCCGATCGAAGGTGCCGATGCGATGACCCCCTGAGACCGCCGCAGTTATGTATGTTCCGAGTCGTTCGTTGGCCCGAGTCTTACGCCCGACACGAGACCGGTCGCAAGCGCGATGAGGACCCCTTTGCTCGGAGCGATCCACGGAGCGGATGGTGCGGCGTCGGCACCGAGGAGTTCACCCGCTTGGCGGCCGACGCCGGTCACAGTGACACTCCAGCCGAAGCGTTCGTGGTCGTCGAACGCACTCGCGTGGAGAGCGACGATCTCGCCCTCCTTCCACGGGAGTCCGTCGAGACTAGGGACTGCGTGAATGAGGACCTGGTCCGGGTACACGATGTAGTACGCCGGGGTCACTGCTGGAAGTGCGTTACGAGTGAACGCGAGCTGACCGAATGCTGTGCTGGCGAGCAATGCGAGACATTCCTGTCGGTTCAACTCGGCATCCGTCATCGCATCACCCTCGGCCAGGCCGGTCGGGGCGTACAGAGCACAAGGTCCCGATAGCTGCGGAAGGGCGCAGCGCACCTCGACCGGGTATCGCATCAGCCCAGCCCGATCGGCATCGAGGGCACGCGTGCTTGGAACTACACCGTCTCGATAACGCCGTTGTCGGGCGGTCCGACAAGCAACGGCAACATCTTCGCGAGGTGACCGCTCGCGACGATGTTCGTGGCCATGTTGGCGTGGTGGGCGTCGATCGAGGTCCAGCGTTCCATGAACATGAACTTATGCGGATCGTCTTGACGTTGGAACAGGTCGAAGGCCTCGCAGCCGTCAGCCTTCCGGCTGAGATCTCGGCCCTCGCGCAGCAGCGGAAGTAGCGACTCCGCGTTCCCGTCCGAAGCCTGGAAGTTGACGACCAGGTTGATGCTCACGTTTGTCTCTCCCAGATCGACCGGTGCGGCGGGTCACTTACTGCTTCGGGAGCGTAACCGGCGAGCGCAGAGCGGCAGTTATGGCGTGGGCGCGGAACCTCTCGGCCAGCAGTATCGTCCGATAGACGTGAAGCGGGAGCTGCTCGCCATACTTGTCGTAGTCGTGGCCGGGTGTAGCTCGGCGCACACCAGCCAGCCACGTTCGGCATCCGCTACGTCCCCGAGCACGACTGACGCTGCGCCGAGAGTCGGCGACATCGTGCAGGGCGTCACAGCGAGCTTCGGACCAGGCGGCGCTAACCCGCTGTGCATCGGGAGTTTCCGCAACGACCCGCACGGCAAGTGCGGCGGCATCGAGTACCCAGGTCGTAAGCCCGGATGCGCCTTTCTGTTCAAGGCACCAGGCGGGCAAATCATCACGGCGCGCCTTCTAGCGGCGGATGGCACTTCGGTCGTGTGGGAGCCGATCACTCTTGACGGCAAGCACCTCGAATGCTGATTGTGCTCGTCACGCCGATCGGCAGATATGGCGCGCGATGCTGGCGTGATGTCCCCCTGGCAGATCGGCGATCGCGTTCGCGTACTTCGGGGCCCGTTCGAGGGATTCTCGGGAACAGTTGCGGCGATCGAAGGAGTTCTCGGCACCGTTCTCGATGAGGTCGCGGTAGACGTGGAGATCTACGGTCGCACGACGCCCGTACTGCTTCCGCCGAGCGACCTTGGACCGGACCACGGAAGCGGAGGCGGCTCAGCAGGTGATGCCGAACCCCGGGTGCCGCATCCACCGTCGGGCGACAAGTCGTCGGAAGCTGAGTCGTTCTAACAAGCGCCGATCGGCAGTTATGGCGTTACGGGATCGGCTGATCGAGTTCTTCTCGCCGCGTCCTGCGTGCGGAGGAGACGAGCAAGACCACGCTGGCAATGAATCCAATGCTGAAGACCCATTGCTCACCACCGGCGGCGATGGTGACCCAGGCGAAGGCAAACGGGACCGTCGCGATCAACCATCTCAACAGAACGAGCAAAGGTCTTGGTAGTTCCCGACGTACGCGTTCCGTCCGGAGGTACAGCCACATTCCGATTCCGAGGACCGCTCCAACCACGCCCACGATCGCGAGACTGGTGCTTCCGTGTCCCGGTGGCTCGGCGATCCTCGCGAGCCCAGAGTTCATCAAGAGCAACGCGAGGATTGTCGCAACGAGCCACACGAACGGAGACCGGCAGAGCGACTTGCTCGCGTTTTCGACCACGGCCGCATAATGCCCGAACGCACGCTCCTAAGGCGAGTACCCAATCGGCAGATCTGGCGCGGTCAATCGGGGCGCGTCGGATCGACCTCAACTGAACCGGTACGTCTCGGCGGCGCATTGGGCGCTTCGGTTCGATCGTGGGCATCGCCGCCATATGCGCACTCGTGTACGGCCACGAGCCTCCGGTCCGAGATTCCGATCTGGAATGGGAAGGCGTGCGTCGAGTAGGTCACCGAGCCGTCGTCGCTTTCGATGACGACCGTGATCTCACTCGCGGATTCGCCCGGCGCCAGCGCCGCCCATGCGAGGTATCGACCGTCCGGAAGTCGGTCGAACTCGATCACAATTGGCACGTGGTCGGCGCTGCATCTCACAGTGCCAAGGCAGCCCGGGCACGCAGCTTGAGCCATGCGGACAGATTGCCCGGTAGGGGTGCGTTCTGCCAGTGGCTCCGGTCGGACCAGGCCGCACATAACGCTCACTCCGCGTCGCCCAGCGGCATGCACGATATGGGCGCACGTTCTGCTCGGTGGTGCGCGCCGGTGGGGTGCGCGAGGTCGGCAGTTAGGGCGCGCTCGACGGGTCGGGCGCCCGGGCGTGCGCGCGGCGGAGCGTCCACCAGGCGCCAACGGTGACCATGGCGACGAGCGGGATCGCGGCTGTGAATCCACCGAGTACGACGTTCCCTATGAACGCCGGGAGCCCGAGAATGACGCTCATGCCGAGGACCCTCTTGCGGACGAAGTTGCAGCCAGGGCGGTGTCGCCACGCGGCGAACTTCGAGCCGGACTCTGGGCATTGACCGTCGCGGGAGTAGCCGCGACATGCAGCCGAAGATCGACACCTGCGTGAAGTCCCTGCACTCGTCGGCCGGGTCGACCGCCGCCGCATCTTCGTCTTCCAGCACGAGCGCA
>CAWEUJ010000004.1:0-1583261 GCA_963812205.1 uncultured Actinomycetes bacterium | reverse complement strand
TCGAGTGCTCCGTCGTCGCCCGGGAGCAGAACCGCGCAGAGGTCGACCGCGAGAATGCGCGCGATCAGCCCGCAGGCAGTGCGGCCGAAGCTCGCGATGTCGGCCGACTCCAGCGTGAGCGGGGCGAGATCCGCGAGCGCTTCCTCGGAACGGGCGCGCGCCTCCACGAGTCGCAGGGCCGCGAAGGTCTCGTCCGGCGCGCCATCACGATCACGCGCATCCGAGCCGTGCCGATCACGCGTCTCCGTCGCCTGGTTCTCGGCAACGGGTTGCGCAGTCAGGCCGCGCGCGATCGAGGCCAAGCCGACAACGATCCCCTCGTGGTCGGAGATCGGGAACACCGAGATCGACACTCGAACGACGGTGCCGTCGCTGCGGACGCGGGTCGTGAACCGATGCTCGACCCGCTCACCGGCGCGGACGCGGGCGAGCATCTCGCGTTCTTCGTCGAGGTGCTCCGTCGGCGTCAGCCCGACGACAGGCCTTCCGACGATCTCGTCGGCGCGGTAGCCGAACATGCGCTCGGCCGCGGCGTTCCATGTGAGCACGATCCCGTCGAGCGACTGCGAGATGACGGCATCGTCGCTCGCTTCGACGATCGCCGCGAGCCGGCGCACGTCGCGTTCCGAGCGGCGCTGCTCCGACACGTCTGCGGAGTAGATCGTGATCCCCTCATCGGTCGGGAAGACCCTGAGCGCCGTCCACCGGTCGGGCGCAGGTCCGCGCTGTTCGAACTCGACCGGTTTGCGATGCTCCATCACCTGGTGGCACTCGCGCTCGAACGGTGTCCCGATCGCGGACGGGAACAGCGTCCATATGTTGCAACCGACCGACTCCGCGGGGGTCAGGTCGATCGACGCCGCACCCGCGGCATTGACGAAGACGCAGGTCCACGTGCGGTCGATGACGAACACGCCGTCGGTGATGCGATCGAAGATCGACGCCCGGACAATCCCCGAGCCATCGATCCCCGAGCCATCGATCCCCGAATCACCGGACCGACCGCCCGCAATCGTCATGGCCGAACTCCCCCACTCGGAACACCGACCGCCCCGCATCGTCGGGGGCGCGCGGCGGCGGTCAGATGTGCATGCCGACCCCGACTCGAGCACCGCAACGTCACGGCCGCGTGACACACCCCGCGGCGCGCTCGCGGCGGTTGAGGTCAGGCGTCGGGTTCGGAGAGGTCCATGAGCCCCGACGCCGCGGCCAACGCGACCGCGCGCCGGGCCGCCTTGTCGTACGCCAGGGCGAAGAACTGCTCGGCAATCGTCTCGCGACCCGGTAGGGGTGGCGGGCCGAGCGAGCGGATCATGGCCGAGGGATCCTCGGGCGAACGCACGGGCGCGACCGGTTCGTCTTCGACAACGACTCCGTCCCAGAAGTCCCGGCGGGGAGCCGACTTGCGCCGGGGGGTCGACCGGGCCGAGGCCCGGCGGCGGGGCGGGCTCACGCCTTCACCCGATCGGCTGCGGGCCCGGCCCCGGGATCGTCGTCCAGCAGTTCCTCGGTGAGCAGTGCGTCGGGACGGATACCGAGCGCGAGGCGGAGCTGGTCGGTGTCGAGATCGGCGAGCGAGCTCGACTTCGGCAGCACGAGATCGGCGATGCGGCGCTTGCCCGCGACGACCTCTTCGACCCGTTCGTCGACGGTGCCCGGGCAGACCAGGCGGTGCGCGATGACGGTGCGCGTCTGACCGATGCGCCACGCCCGGTCGCGGGCCTGGTCCTCGACCGCGGGATTCCACCAGCGGTCGTAGAGCACGACGTGGCTGGCCGCGGTGAGGTTGAGGCCGGTGCCGCCGGCCTTCAGCGAGAGCACGAGCACGCGCGGACCCTCGGCGCCCTGGAACTCGGCGATGATCTGGTCGCGCGCCGTACGCGACAGGCCGCCGTGGTAACAGGCGACCGGAGTCCCCGTGCGCTGGGTGAGGTGCTCGGCCAGACTTGATGCCCCACTCCGCGAAGTGCGTGAAGACGAGCACGCTCTCGCCCGCGGCGAACACCGCGTCGACGATCTCCTCGAGGCGGGCGAGCTTGCCCGACCGCCCGGCGAGCGGCAGGTCGTCGTCCTGGTACGCGGCGGGATGGTTGCAGATCTGCTTGAGCGCGGTGATGGCGGCGAGGATCTGCCCCTTGCGCGCCTTGGTCGCCCTCGGGCAAGGCGGCGCCGGTGACCAGCGTGTCGAGCACCGCCTGGTACAGGCCGATCTGCTCGGGGGTCATCGCGCAGTGGTCGAGCTCGTCGATCTGGTCGGGCAGCTCGGCGGCGATCGCGGGCTCGGCCTTCGTGCGGCGGAACACGAGGATGCCGTTGAGCGCGCGCATCGCATCCTCGGCCTCGACGCGCGCGGCGCGGCCGTCGTTCGAGAGGCGGGCGATGAACTGCGGGCGCGGACCGACCAGACCGGGATTGGTGAAGTCGAGGATCGCCCAGAGGTCGCCGAGACCGTTCTCGATCGGTGTACCGGTGAGCGCGATCCGCGTCCGGGCGGGGATGCGGCGCAGCTGCTGCGACGTGTCGTTCGCCGGGTTCTTGATCGCCTGCGCCTCGTCGAGGACGACCTTCGACCACGACACCGCGGCGATGGCGTCGATGTCGCGCACCGCGGTGCCGTAGGTGGTGACCACCACGTCGGCGTTCGGCGACCTCGGCCGCGATCTCGTCGGCCGACGGCGCGGTTCGCGCCGTGGTGCACGACGACACGCAGGCCGGGCGTGAAGCGCGCGGCCTCCGCGGTCCAGTTGCCGACGACGGCCGGCGGCGCGACCACGAGCGCGGGCCCGGAACCCGAGCCGGCGAGAAGGTCGGCGAGCATCGTCGGCGTCTTGCCGAGGCCCATGTCGAGCGCGAGGCAACCGCCGAGCCCCGCCTTGCCGAGGAACCCGAGCCACGCCAGCGCCTCGGCCTGGTAGCTGCGCAGCTCGCCGACGAATCCGGTCGGGCGTCATGGCGGGCGCGGACGACACTTCGGCCGCAGCCTCGAGGAGGTCGGCCGCCCAGCCGCCGCCGACCACCGACACCCCGCCCGCGAGCGAGGACCCTTCGATTCCGAGGGCGAGCCGCAGCATCTCCGCACCCGAGAGCTGGGTGGTCTCGGCGCGTTCGGCCAGCGCGTCGGCCGCGGCCTGGAGATCGGCCTTGTCGAGCGCGACCCAACGGCCACCCGACCGGATGAGCGGCCGCGCTTCCCGGGCCAGGCGCGCGATGTCGGCCGCGGTGAGCTCGACGTCGTCGAAGACCGCCGACCAACGCACGTTGGCGAGCTGATTCGCGCCGACGATCGTCTCCGATGCCGCGTCGACGAAGACGCGCAGCGACGGTGTCGGCTTGCGCCGCGAGAGCGCCGGCACGCGCACGTCGAAGCCCGGCGGCGTCGAGTTGCGGTCCGGTCGTGGCCATGAGGTCCCACGCCTCGTCCTGGCTCAGGACGACCTCGCCGCGGCGCGTGCCCCCCGGGCGCAGGAGCGCGGGAAGCATCCGTTCCAGGCGAGTGAGCTCGTCCTCCAGATGCGGGCGCCCCGCGCCGGCATTGACGATGGCCTGCTCGATCGGCAGGATCTCGCCACGGGTCCCGGTGGCGAACACCGCGAGATGCCAGACGTTCGCGTCGTCGGGCGGATCGAACCGCACGATCAGCCGCCCCCGCTCCCCCGTCACCGAACGCCCCCACCGCTCGAGCCGCGTCGCGACGTCGCCCGCCAGCCTCGTGGGTGCGTCGAACGCGCTGCCGTCGAGGCGACCGAGGAAGGCCTCCGCCACGTCGGTCGCGGTCCGGACGGTGGGCGGCGGTGCCGGCGTCTCGAGCTGGCGGGCACCGTCGCGGCAGATCGCGTCGACCATCCCGGTGAGCGCGGACCGGGTCAGGGCGCGGGCGTCGACCTCCTGGTCGAGCGCGAGGAGCGACCCGGGCATGGTTTCGATCAGGCGCGCGAGCCGGGTCGGTTCGACGAGCGCCGGGGTCCAGCGCACCGAGTACGAACCGTTGGAGTCGCGGGCAGTGCCGCCGCGACGCGTGCGTTGGCGCAGGAACGGGACCATCGCGCCACGCGCGGTCAGCTCGACCGCCCAAATCGCGACGCGGCCCAGCCAGCGCACGCTCTCGCCGATGCCGTCGACCTGGCCCGCGCCGGCCGCGACCAGCCAGCCCAACACGTCGCCGACGGGAATGGCCTGCGCGTCGGCGCGGCCGCCACCCGGCAGCGGCACCGGGCCGTGCCGCGTCCAACCCGCGCTCGGCGCGCCCGCGGTTGCGAGCAACTTCGCGAGCTCATCGCCGGACGCCGTCGGGGCGTTGCGGCCCGCAGCCCATGCGACGACGCGGCCCGGCTCCCACGAGACCTGGATTTCGACCACCCCGGGTTCGCGATCGCGCTCGTCGACGACATCTCGGTCGTCGGCGCCGGCGCGAACGTCGCGCGCGTTGCGGTTGGGACGGGCCGGGCGGGTGTTCGACTCCGCCCGCTGCTGGCCGGTCTGGCGCGCCCACGCGTCGGCCAACCGTCGGTGCTCCGACTCGAGGTCGGCGATGACCTGCTCGCGTTCTTCACCGCGGAGCGTGCGCGCGACTGGCAAGGTGCTCCTCCGCGTCGCGAAGGAGCGCGAGCAACGATGCCCGCCACGCGACCGGATCGGCGCGCAACACCGCGAGTTGTTCGGGCGTGGCCTCGCCGTCGATCTCGGCGTCGACGTACATGTCGAACTGCCATGGCGCGAGTGGCGTCGACGTCGGCGTTCCTGTCACAGATCTCCGCTGGGTATGAAGGAGGGCACGACGTGTGTCCCTCGAAGAATGCGGGCCCGAAAGCCGTTCTGGTCCCGGTGGCGCCTCGAGGCGGACCGAGCGCTGGAAACCCGGCCCCTCCGCGTCAGCGGAATGTCGACATGGCATCGACGGAACAGCCGTTACCCGACATTGTAGGCGACGTCCGAGGCTCGAACGGTCATGGACGACCGGCGGCCGAACTGGGGAGAACACGGTTCTCGGCCCGAGGTCTGCCCGGGGAGTCAGGTCCTCGTCCGTCGAAGTGCGGAGATCCCGCCTGATTCGGGCATCCGGGTGGTTGCGGAGGTGGAACAATGTCGTTCTCGTTGCCGGGCGGCAAGGAGAACGACATTGACGCACTCAGGAGCTCCGGTCGAAGGAGATCACGTCGTTCGGCTCGCGCTCGTCGATGATCAGACGATCTTTCGCGAGGGGTTGCGGGCGCTGATCGATCAGGAGCCCGACCTCGCGGTCGTCGGTCAAGCCACGAACGTGCGCACCGCGACGCAGCTCGATATCGAGCCGCACGTGGTGATCACCGACCTCGTGCTCTCCGACGCATTCCACGACCAGGTCATCACGCGGCTCCGCGAGCGCTTCCCCGCTTCGGCGATCGTGGCGCTGACGGGGATCGACGACCTCGCGACGATCCGCCGGGCGCTCGCGGCGGGCGCCAACGGATACGTCTTGAAGTCGGCGGCGACACCCGACCTCTTCGCCGGTATCCGCACGGTCGCGGACGGCGGCGTGTACCTCCAGCCCTCCATCGGAATCGCGTTCGCGTCCAGTCCGCCGGAGGAATCGGCGGAGCCCACGACCGGCGGACTGACCCCGAAGGAGACCGAGGTCCTGCGACTCCTCGCGCTCGGCCACACCAACACCGAGATCGCGCAACTCCTCGGCGCGAGCCTCCGAACGATCGAGACCCACCGCGCGCACATCCACCAAAAGCTCGACCGGCACACCCGCGCGCAACTCGTACGGTTCGCGCTCGACGCGGGGCTCCTGCGTCTCGACGAGCACGGCGCGCCCGAGCCCGATCCCCGGGTCGCGACCGAGACCGCAACCGCAACCGCAACCGCGACCCGCGACGCCGGCGACAGCGACAGCGACGGGTGAGTCGGACCGGCGGCGGGTCATTGATCGCCGGTCACCGCCTCTCCGGGCCGCCACGGTCTGCGCGTCTGCGCGTCAACTCGGCGCGGGCTTCGCCGGAACCGAAGAGGCAGCTTGCGCGAGGAACTCGCACGTCTGCGCGAGATCGATACTCCGGCGGAACGCGGGCATTGCCGCCAGGAGATGGTGTTTGTACTGACTGCGCGCGAGCCGTGAGTCGAACACGGCGACCACACCGCGGTCGGTCCGGCGGCGGATCAGTCGGCCCGCGCCCTGCGCGAGCACCAGTGCCGCCGCCGGAAGGTCGACGGTGACGAACGGATTCAGGTCGCGCGCTTCGGCGAGGCGGCGCCGCGCCGCGTGCATCGGATCGTCCGGCACGGGGAACGGGATCTTGTCGATGACCACGAGGACGCACGCGACCCCCGCGGCGTCGATACCGGCCCAGAACGATCGCGTGCCGACGAGCACCGAAGTCTCGTCGTCGAGGAACGAACGCGTGAGTCGTGCGGTGTCGGTCTCGCCCTGCGCGAGCACGGTGTGCGTCGTGCGGGTGCGCAGAACGTCGGCGTAGTGCGCGACGTTCGCCTTCGACGTGCACAGCACCAGCGCCCGGCCGCCGGCTGCATTCACGAGCTGACACAGCCGATCACTCGACTGGGCCAGCCACTCGGAGCGGGCGCGCCCGGGATCGGGCAGGTCGCGCCCGACGTAGAGAACGGCCTGCTCCTTCCAGTCGAACGACGACGGCGTCGTCAGCGGCACGTAGCCGCGGCCCGCGTTCGCCAGGAGCCGGCCTTGCTCGTCGCGCCCGGCCCACGCACCGAGCGACGACGACGGTTGCAGTCCGAGCTGCGTGGCGACCGCCGCGAACGGCGGTTCGCCGCCGAGCGTCGCGGACACCGCGATGACCGGGCGCACCTCGAGCAAGCGGGCGCCGATCATACCGCCGGGCTCGACCGGTGCGATCCGGAGCCGCCGGTTCCGACCGACGGCGTCGACCCACACCACGTCGTCGTCGTGAGGAGCGGCGAGCCGCCGCAACACCTCGAGCCGACCGACCGCGAGCTTCGCGGTGCGCTTCGCGAACTCGTCGGCCTTCACGAGCTTGGTGTTGGCGGCGGCGAGCCGCTCCGCCGCGACCAACAGCGCGGCGCCGAGCCGTTCGTCGCCGGCGATGTCGATCGCGCCGTCACGATCTTCGATCATCGTCGCGAGCGTGCGCGCCGCCTGCGAGAGCTCGTTGACCGTGGTGGTCGCGACTCCGGCGCGCCCGAGCATCCCCGCGAGCCGGCCGAGGCCGTCGGCCGCGAACTCGCCGGCAAAGGCGTTCGTCGCGTTGTCCGCGAACGAGTGGGCTTCGTCGAGAACGACCACGTCGTGGTCGGGAAGCACATGCCCGCCGGCCGCCAGATGCGCGCAGTAGAGCGCGTGGTTGACCACCAGGATCGATGCATCCTGCGCGCGATCGCGGGCTTGTTCGGCAAAACACTCGGCGCCGTCGGCGCAATCAGCCTTGCCCGGGCATTCGATGCTCCGGCAACTGACGGCGGCCCATGCCGCGTGCGAGATGTCGTCGTCGAGCTCGGTCCGGTCTCCCGTGCCGGAACCGTCGGCGAACGCCCGCAGTTCTTCCAGCTGGCGCGGGAACGCCGCGCCGACGGGTTGCTCGAACAGCGCATCGGGCGCGTCGGCGACGCGCAGCTTCGCGCGGCAGAGATAGTTCGAACGCCCCTTCAGCAGTGCGAACGTGAACGGGAGCGAGACGTGCTCGCGCAGCGCCGGGAGGTCTTTGCCGACGAGCTGTCCCTGCAGCGCAATCGTCGAGGTCGCGACGACGATCTTCAGCCCCGAAGCAACGGCGGGCACGAGGTACGCGAGGCTCTTGCCCGATCCGGTCGGGGCCTCGGCAAGCAGGTGGTGACCCGCGCAAATCGCGTCGGCGATTGCCGTGGTCGAGCATCCGCTGTCCGCCGCGTCGTTCGCCTTCCATCCCGGCGACGACCGCATCGAGCAGCTGCAGCGGATCGGCTCGCCACGAGAGCTGCGGGTCGGAGGGCAGAACCACCCCCGCAACCTATCGACGGCGAGGGACGGCTTCGACGAAGGGCTAACTAATCCGCGTCGGGTTGATGCGGATCGTCGAGCGTGAGGCCCAGCTCTTCGAGCTCCGTCTGATCGAGCTCCAACATCTCGTCGTTCGTCAGCTCACCGTCGTCCTCTTCGTCGGCCTCCACGTCGACGCGCTCGCGCAGGTCGTCGCGAGCGGCACGCTCGTCTTCTCTCGACATCTCTCGCTGTTCCTCAGGACCCGGTGCGCTTCCGCGGCCAGCCATGACTTCCTCCCGATGTTCTCGACCCGGACGCACTGGACGCGGACTCGGCCACGGCGTCGTGGATCACCTACGTCCTATACCCGATCCGCCGTCGGTGATGTCCTCGAGCCGGGATCGTCCACGCCGGGACCGTACGAACGAGGTGTGACCGTCACCAACGGCACCTGCAGGCCGAGAGAGATCGCGAGGCCGAGCCGGGCGGAGCGGGGAGGCGTGGCCCGGCCTCGCGACCTCAGCTCATCGCGGTCCTGACTCGACGCTCGTTACCTTGAAGCCGGCGTCGACCTTCACAGTCACCTGCGAACCATCGGCCTTGGTCATGTGCGCTTCGTAAGGCGAGCCCTCGGCGTCGTTCTCGACGCGTTGGATCGTCCCGCCCGGCACGGCCGCCGTTGCCGCAGCCTTGACCTTCGTCGCGGTCTCGCCCGTGAGCAACGTCTCGGTGACACCGTTCGCGACGTGGCCGCCCTTCGTCGGATCGAACGCGGGCCTCGTCGGGTCACCGCTCGGGTGCGGCATCGAGGAGGACGCCGCGGGAGTGCTGCTCGTGGCGGCTCCGCTGATGCCGGGAGCGAGCACGGTGGCTCCGAAGAATCCTCCCGCTGCCATCGCACCGATGACCGAAGCGGCCAGAAGGCCTTTCTGGGGGGTTTTCATGGCTGATTTCCTTCGTTCGACTCGCATCCCAAACCGTTTGGGACCTCGTCACGATCGCGACCGGACGTCGTAGCGACCTGGCGGTGAGGCAAGAACTTGTGAAGACGCGCGGCGCGAGATGCCGCGGCTTCCGGCGGCGACGGGTTGGGCGACGGGTTGCTCGAGTCGTCCCGAGTGGCTGGTGAGACGCAGTTCGCGGTTCGATCAGCACTTTCCGTCACCGCCGACTCAGATTTACGATTGTGCGCGTGGGGGCGGATCGCGACCGGACGGGTTTCGGCGCCGGGCGGCAGGCATCGTGCGACGGATGGCCCATGGTCGGGCGGGAGGCGGAGATCGGCCTCGCCCGCGATCTCTTTGCCTCGGGCCACGGCATCGTCATCGCCGGCGTCTCGGGTGTCGGTAAGACCCGGCTCGCGTCGGAGCTCTCCGTCGAGCGCGCCGGCGCCGACACCCCGCTGGTGCGCGTCGTCGCGACGCGCAGCGCCGCGTCGATCCCGCTCGGCGCGTTCGGCGTGCTCGTTCCCGCAGGCGGTGGCCCTGACGTGCAGACGGTGAACGCGATCGTCGAGAGCGTCCGCTCGGAACGGGCGGGCCGCGGCCCGGTGATTCTGCTCGTCGACGACGCCCACCTGCTCGACGACGCCTCGGCGGCACTGCTGCATCGCATGGTGCTCGAGGGCGTCGGAGTTGCGATCATGACCGTCAGGTCACGACAGCCGTGTCCCGACCCCGTGATCGCGCTGTGGAAGGAGGGCTTCTGTCGGCGGGTCGAGCTGCAGCAACTTTCGAGGGCCGAGAGCGCTCAGCTCATCGCGCATTCGTTGCCGGGCATCGTCGACCCGGCCGTCGTGCACCGCCTGTCGTTTCTCGCGCAGGGCAACCCGCTGATGTTGCGCGAGCTGCTACGAGGCGCGCTCGACCAGGGCGTTCTCGGCGTCCTGCACGGAACATGGACGTGGACGGGCAACCTTTCCGTCGCGCCCGCACTCATCGACATGCTGACGGCCCGCTTGTCGACGATCGACCACGACGCGCGCGATCTGCTCATGCTGCTCGCGTTCGCCGAGCCGCTCGCGAGCGGGCCGGTTGTCGAGATGCGCGGTCACGAGCCGCTCGAACGGCTGCTCCGGGCGGGCGTGATCGACATCGACGCCGACGGCTACGTGCGCATCGCGCATCCGATGTACGGCGAGGTCGTGCGCGCCGAGCTCACCCCGCCGACGATCGCGCGGTTCGCCCGCGAGCTCGCCGACGCGCACCCGAAGCCGCTCGACGACGCGGGCGCCGAGTTGCGGCGCGTCGTCTGGCACGTCGACGCGGGCGCGCTCGAAGATCCCGATGCACTGCTCGGCGCCATCAAGTACGCGCAGCTTCACGACCTCGACCTCGCGCGGCGGCTCGCAGCGGCCGCGGTCGATGCCGGCGCGGGCATCGAGACGCGCCTGCGGCTCGCCGACATCCTGGCGAACCTCGGCCGGCTCGACGAGGCCGACGACCTGCTCGTCGCGATGGCGCAAGAGCCGCCGGACGACCACACGCGCGCATCCATCGCGTCGACGCGCGCGACCTCGCTCCTGTGGCTGCGCGGAGACCCCGCGCGAGCGCTCGAAGTCCTGCGCGACGCCGAAGCCCGGATCGTCTCCCCGAAGGCCGTGGAGGAGCTGTGGCCGATCCGGCTCCAGGCGTTGATGCAAGAAGGCCAAGTCGACGAGCTCGGCCGGCTCGTCGAGCTCGTGCTCGACAGCTCCACATCGAGCGACGAGACGAAGGCCGGCGCGCTCGTCGTCGGTGTTGCCGCGTGGCTGCTCGCGGCGCAGCTCGATGTTGCCGTCGAGCGTTGCACCGTGGGATTCGAGACGACGGGACGTAGCGCGGACGCGTTCCCCGTACGCGACCTGCTCAGGTACGGCGTCGCGCTCGGCACTCTGTACGAGGGCGACCTCGACGCGGCCGAGGATCGATTCCGATTGTTGCGCGAGGAGGTGGCCCGGGAGACCGACGTCGCGCTCCGCTTCGTATACAGCCAAGGCCTTGGTCGCGTCGCGATGCTGCGCGGCCGGGCGTCGGAAGCGGTCGGCGCCCTGCAAGAAGCGCGAGCGCTGGTTCGTTGGGCACCCGACCTGATCGCCTGGAACCTCGGGTTGCTCGCGCAGGCCCAGGCCATGGCCGGCGACGCCGACGCCGCGCAGGTTTCGGTCGACGAGGCTCGCGCGTTGACCACCTCTGCGTTGTTCGAGGCCGATCGGGGACGAGCGGACGCCTGGATCGCCTGGACCCGAGGCGAACGCTCGCGTGCCGCGGCGACGGCTCTCGCGGTCGCCGACTGCGCGCTCGACCGGGGACAGCGTCTTCCCGCGCTGTTGAGCGTGCACGACGCCGCATGCTTCGGTGCGGCCCGGGAGGCTCGGGAACGCCTCGCTCCGATGCTCGACAGCTTCCCGGGGCGGCTCGCAACGGCCCTCGCCGCGCACGTCCACGCGCTCGACTCCGGCGACGGCAGCGCGCTGCTCGGCGCCTCCGAAGGATTGGCGGCGCTGGGTTGCTGGCGCGTGGCCGCCGAAGCCGCCGAGGTCGCGGCCGAAATGCTCGCGGGCTCGGGACTCCGGGCGCGGGCCGACGCCGCCACGCGCCGAGCGCGGGAGCTCGCGGCCCGAGCAGAGCATCACGTGGTCGACCTCGATATACGCAGGTCGTTCGCGCAGCTGACGGCCCGCGAACGCGAGGTCGCGGACCTCGCGGCACGCGGCGGATCCGACCGGTCGATCGCTCGTGCCCTCAACCTCTCGGTACGCACGGTCGAGACCCACCTGCACCGCGTGTACTCGAAACTGGGCATCGAAGGTGGCCGGGCAGAGCTACGCGAGCTCGCGGAACCCGTCGAGGCGCCGACCACGTAGACGCGCGCGAACCGCGCGTACGTAGTGACCACTGACGACGCGAGCGCGCCGTCTTCGTACGTTGCGCCGGTGAAACGCGACGACGCGATCGACGAGCTGCCGTCGACCTACGCGGTTGCACTGCGGCTACACGAGGCGGGCGCCTCCAACCGGGTCGTCGCCGTCGCGCTCGGGACCGAGCCCGAGACCGTCCCGACGATCCTCGAGCTTGCGCGCCGGAAGCTCACCCTTCTCGTATCCGGCGATCAGACCGTCCCCACATGGAGGAGCAATCCATGAAGCACTGCCCGAGATTCGTCCTCGCCGTCATGATTGCCGCGATCGCGGCCGTCGTCATGTCCGCGCCCGCAGGCGCGCTCTCGGTGTCGCCCACGTCGCTGGCGTTCGGCACCCAGACCGTGGGCACGACGAGTGCGCCACAAACGTTCACGTTCTCGCCGTTCGTTTTCCAGGGCGTGTCGAGCATCGCGACCACCGACCCGGAATTCTCGTTCACGGCGTCGCTCGCTACCTGCTTCAACGGCGACAACTGTCCGGTCACGGTGACGTTCACGCCGACCTCGGCCGGAGCGAAGACGGCTTCGATCCTGCTCGTCCTCACCGGCGTGAACGCCGGTACCACGCAGGCGATCTCGGTGACCGGCACCGGCGTCGCGGGTCCGCCGCCGGCGCTGTCCGAGTCGGTGTGGACGATCGGTCTCCCGGTCGCCGGGATCCTGTTGCTGTTCGGCGTCGGGCTCACGATCACCCGCCGGCGCCGCGCGCGAGTGGCGTGATGCGACGCGCGCTCGTCGCATGCGCGGTGGTTGCGCTCGCACTCGGGTTCGCGCTTCCCGGAGCGGGCGCCGCGACCTTCTCCCCGCCCTCGCCGCTCGACTTCGGCACGGTCGCGGTCGGCGCCAGCAGCACGGCCGCGACCGTCATGATCGAGGGCGACACCTTCCCGGGCGGCTCCGACCTGATCTCGAACGTCGCGCTCGTGCCGGGCTCGCCGTTCTCGCTCCTCGACACGAACTGCAACGCGGTGCCGTCACCGGCGTCGTGCGGCGTCACACTGGTCTTCACACCGGTCGGAGCCGGTTCCGCGACGGGCACACTCAGCGGAACCGAGACGAACCCCGCGACGGGTGGGTCGACGCCGTTCACCTACACGCTTGCGGGCACGGGCACGTCGCCGCCACCGGAGCTGGCGGAAGTCCCCGACGCGCGGCTCCTGCCGCTCGTCGCGGCGGCGCTCTTCGGGATGTCGTTTTGGATCCTCCGCCGTCGTGCGACGGCGGACGCACATCAAGGGGGGACTCAGTGAGAGGAATCATTCGCCGCGTCGTAGCGGTCTCCGTAACGACGCTGTTCGTCACGGCACTTGCCGCCGCGCCGGCCAGCGCCGGGACGTCGAACGTGGCGGTTTCGTGGGACGGAGTGCACGTGAGCCAGCTCTCGTTCAATCCATCGAGCAGCATCACGATCACCAACGGCGACTCCGTCAACATCTCCTATACGGGCCCGTCCGGAAGTGTTCTCTCCGTGACCGAGGGCACCTGTAGCCAGCCGCTCAACTCGGTGGCGTCATTCGGTTCGGGGTCGTCGACGACGATCTCACCCACGTCGACCGACACGTACGCCCTCGAGGCCACCACGGACCTCGAGGTCAGCGCGTGCGACAACCTAGAAGTCACCGTCACGAATCTGGGCACGACGACGACGTCGACGACGATCGGTGGTACGCCACCGCCCGACGTTCCGGAGGCGCCGTACACGGTCGCGCTACTCGGCGCGGCGGCCGCGTTGTTCGGCGGTGGCTTCTACGTAGTCCGGCGACGGCGCGCCCGTGTCGTCTGATCAGAAAGGTGTGACCATGCGCAAGACATTTCAACGCCTCGTGGTGATGATCGCGGTACTCGCGGCCACGCTCGGGATCGCCGCCGGGCCGGCATTCGCGGCCGATACCGGCGTCGCCGTGACTTGGGACGGCACGGGGAACAGCACGCTCGGCGTGAACCCGTCCTCGGCGACGATCAACGCGAGCGACACGGTGACGATCGGTTACACGAGCACCGCCATCGATCCGACGGAACTCGACGTGTACCCGGCCGCCGGCTGCACCGGCGGCGCTCCGGTTCTCGTTCCCGCGGGTGGCTCGACCGTATTGACCCCCGCGGCGACGGCCACGTACAGCCTGCAGGCGGTCGATGTGCAGACCGGCTTTGGATCCCAATGCTCCGACCTGGCGGTGACGGTGAATGCAGCTCCGCCGCCGGTCGTGCCCGAAGTGCCGTACGCGGCCTGGATGCTCGTCGCGGCCGGCGCGCTCTTCGGCGGCGGATTCCTCCTGCTGCGGCGGCGCGCGAACCGGCTGGCGGCCTGACGCACGATGCTCGCGAGCACGGCGACGCGAGACCACACACGGCGGACGGCGACGACCCTCGCGGTCGTCGCCGTCGCCGCAATCGCGCTCGCCTACCGGTACTCGCTCACGACGATCGTGCGCGGGATCGGGTTGCAAACCCCGCTCGCGTACCTCGGACTGGTGCCGTTGCTCGCGCTTGCTGTCGCGTTCGGGAGGGTGCGACCCGCGCTCGACGAGCCGCAGATCCACGACCGCCAGCTCGACTGGATCGTGGCACTCCCGCTGTTCTTCGTCGCCTTCGTGATCCTCGCGGTCCTGCCGTCGCAAATGTCGGTGCTCTACTGGCAGCGGCGCGTCGACCTGCTGTCACTCCCGTTCTTCGCTGCGGGCGTCGTCACATTGCTGTTCGGCACCCGCACCACGCGACGGTTGAGGGTCCCGCTGCTCTTCCTCGTCCTCGCGTGGCCGCTGCCGTGGACGAGCATGCTCGGAACCACGCTCGACGACGTCACCAACGCGACGCTGACGGCGCTACACCGCGTCGCCACTGCGACGACGCTCGCAGTCCCCGTCGCGAACTCCGACGGATCGCTCTTCCGCATCGGCAAGGGTACGAGCAGCTTCGTGGTGAGCGTCGCGTCGCCGTGCTCCGGCGTGAACGGGCTCGTCGGCTTCCTGCTCGCGGGCGGCGCGTTTCTCGTGCTGGTGCGCGGCTCGCGCACGCGCAAACTGCTGTGGCTCGGGCTCGGGCTGGTCCTTACGTGGGGCTTGAACGTCGTGCGCATCGCGGCGCTGTTCTACGTCGGCAACCGCTGGGGTGAAGGTCCCGCGATCCAGACCTTGCACCCGTATCTCGGGCTCGTCACCTTCTCGCTCGGCGTCCTGGCGATGATCGTCGTGATGCCGCGCTTCGGCATCGGACCCGCGCCCGCGCCGTCGGCCGCCGAGCGCGACGTACTGCGTGCCCGCCGGCCGGCCGTGTCGCGGGTCGTCCCCGCCGCGCTCACCGTCGCCGCGCTCGCGGTGCCCGTCGGCATCGTCGATGCCGGCATGCAGCGGTTCGCGCTCGTCGCCGGCGATCTCGGCGCGCCGCGGCTGACCGCGTTCTCGACCGCACCACCACCGATCACGGGTTGGTCGGTACACCTCGTCGACACCTACGACTGGGCTCAGCAGTACTTCGGGCGCGGAGCGACCTGGCTGCGCTACCAGTACGGGGTCACGCGCGCGACCGCGGGCACGCCCTCGACGGTGATCGTCGACGCGGTGGAGACGGGCGACCTCTCCCGATTCGATACCTACAACCTCGACGCGTGCTACCGGTTCCACCGGTACGCAGTGCGCGACCAGGGGCATGTGCAGCTCGCGGGCGGCATCCGGGCCGAGACGCTCAGCTACACCCTGCCGACACTGCACTCCGACTGGACCGTCGTGTCGTGGATCTGGCCCGTGCGCCAGACCTCGGGCGCCACGCGCTACGAGCGGCTCGTGTTGATGGCGCCGGGCAACGCATCGAGCACCCCGTTCCTCGTCGGGTTCGCGCGCTCGATCGTGCACGGCATCGCGACACCGAAGCCCGCAACCGCCGGCCCGTCGGGGAAAGGCGCCTGATGTCGCCGGCCGAGGAAGCCGCGCTCTTGGCCGACCCGGAGCTCGCGTTCAGCATCGAAGGCCTCGACCGCGCCCATCCCGAGCTCTCCGCGCGGCGGACCCTGACGCGCGGTGGCCGGCGCCTCGTCCTCGCGATTGTCGTGACGATCGCGCTCGCCGCCGTCGGGGCGCCGCTCGCCACCGCGATCGCCGTCAATGCCGTGCTGCTCGGCATCTACGTCGCGACGCTCGTGCACCGCCTCATGCTGTTCCGCCGGGCGATCCGCAATCCGGCGATGATCCGCATCGCCGACGAGGCCGCGCGCGCGCTTCCCGCACACGAGCTCCCCATATACACGGTGCTGGTACCCGCATACCGGGAGCCCGAGGTCGTGGCAACCCTGCTCGCCGCGATCGACCGCTTCGAGTACCCGAAGGACCGGCTCGACGTGAAGGTCCTGATCGAAGCCGACGACGACGCGACCCGCGACGCGGTCCTCGGGAGCCGACCGGCCCGGTACGTCGAAGTGGTCGTGGTACCGCCCGTCGGGCCCCGCACGAAGCCGAAGGCGTGCAACTACGGCCTCTGTCGCGCTCGCGGCGAGTACGTCACGATCTACGACGCCGACGACATCCCCGAGCCCCTGCAGCTGCGACGAGCAGTCGCGGCGTTCAGATCGGTGCCGTACGACGTCGCGTGCCTGCAGTCGCGCCTCGCGTTCTACAACCACGACGTCAACCGGCTCACGCGCTGGTTCCAGGTCGAGTACGCGACGTGGTTCTCCCACTTCCTCCCGAGCCTCGTCGCGCAGAACGCACCGCTCCCCCTCGGAGGCACGTCGAACCACTTCCGCCGCGAGGCCCTGGTCGCGGCCGGTGCGTGGGACGCGCACAACGTCACCGAGGACGCCGATCTCGGCATACGCATGCACCGGCTGGGCTACCGCGTGCGCGTGCTCGACTCACTGACACTCGAGGAGGCCAACAGCGACTTCGTGAACTGGGTGCAGCAGCGTTCACGCTGGCACAAGGGATACCTGCAGACGTGGCTGGTGCACATGCGTCATCCGCGCCGTTTGCGGCGAGAGCTCGGCACGACGGGCTTCGTCGCGTTCAACTTGTTCGTCTGCGGCACACCACTCCTCGCGCTGGTGAACCCGCTGCTGTGGTTCATGACGATCTGGTGGTTCGTGAGCAAGCCGGGCTGGATCCTCGCGCTGTTCCCGGCACCGCTGTACTACGTCGCAGTCTGTTGTCTCGTGTTCGGCAACCTGACGTGCGTGTACCTCAACGTCGTGACCGCGCGCCTGGCCGGCAACTCCGACCTCGTCGGCACCGCGCTGCTCGCGCCCGTCTACTGGCTGATGATGTCCGTCGCCGCGGTGAAGGCCGTCTGGCAGCTCGCATCTGCGCCGACGTTCTGGGAGAAGACCGTGCACGGGTTGCACCCCCACGCCCAGCCGGCCGAGGTCGTGCTCACGTGAGCGCGATCGTCATCGACCTCACCGGACCGGGCACCTACGAGCGGGACCGATCGACCTTCTGGCCGCGCGTCGGTCGCGTGTTGCGGCCCACCGAGACGAAATGTGTGTTCTCGCTCACGGCCGCGGCGTACGTGGCCGATCGGCGCCGTCCTGGTGTTCCACTTCGGCAGCGTCGTCGGCGACGCGCTGAGCCGCGCCGCCAACGCGTCCTACGTGCTCGACGGGCGCGATCCCCACGTCGCCGCGATCGGGTTCGACTGGATGCCGCTGCCGTCGGTCGCGATGCTCCCGTTCCTGGTAGTTGCGACCGTGGTGGCCCACGATCGCGAGTACCGGCTTCGCGGCCAACCTGTCGTCGGCGCTGTTCATGGCAGGCGCAGTCGTGGCAATGCGCGGAATCCTCGAGGACCTCGGCGTGCGGACGCGCACCCGCCTTCTGCTTACCGTGCTGTTCGCGCTACATCCGATGATCCTCTACTACGGCGCGAACGGGATGAGCGAAGCGGCCATGCTCTGCATGCTTCTCGCCGGGACGCGCCCGCTGCTGCGTTGGCTGCACGACGACGACCCGGTGCACCTTGCCCCGGCGGGCGTCGCGTTCGGTCTCGCCTATCTCACGCGGTACGAAGGGTTGGTCGCAGGTCTGAGCGCGATGGGCGTCGTCGCGCTCGTGAGCTGGGTGCGCGCGGGTGCCGGATGGCGGGTCCGGCGCTCGCGCGCGCTCGCCGACGTCGCGGTCGTCGGCGTGCCGATCGGAGCGTCCTGGGTGCTGTGGTCGCTCACGCGCTGGTTGATCATGGGCCAGGCGTTCATGTCGTACAGCCAGGTGTACGGCTCGGAGTCGGACGCCGCGCACCTGCAGAACGATTTCGCCCGGCTCGCCGGCGGCCACGGCGTGCGCGCCTTCGAACTCTACCGCCTCACCCAGACCACGCTGCTCGCACCGCTGTTGTCGATCGCGCTCGTGCTGGCCGGGTTCGTCGCGCTGCGGCGGCGCGACGCGCGGGTGCTCGCGCCCGTGGCCGCGCTCTTGAGCGTCCTCGTATTCGAGGACTTCTTCTTCGACACCGGCGGGTCGTACGGTTGGCTGCGCTTCTCGATCACGGCGGTCCCGCTCCTGTGGATCTGTGCCGCGCTCCCGCTCGCGGGCCGCGCCGAACGACCCCGGCCGAAGCGCCTGCTCCGCCGTGTCGCGCAACGTTCGGCGACAGTCGCTCTCACCCTCGTCGCAGTCGCGCTGGTCGTCCCCGCGCTCCCGACGGCCGCCGCCGCGATGGTCGACATGCGCATCGCGCGCGAGGAGGCACCGCAGTTGCGCGCCATCGGCGACGTGCTCCTCGGTCGGCCCCGCCCTGATGCCCTTCGCCGCTGGGACGACGACCGGGCCGTCGCGAGCGCGATCGCGGCGATGCATCTCCGGCGCGGGGCGGTATTGCTCGACGCCACCGACGGCTTCGCGATCGTTCTGGCGTCGCAGGATCCGTCGACGTTCGTCATCACGCCTGATCGCGACTTCAAGGCGACGCTCGCCGACCCCGCACTCTGGGGCGTCCAGTACCTGCTCGCAGCGCCGACCTCGAGCCACGTGCTGGAGCACACGTATCCGCACCTCTACGAGAACGGCGGCGGCATCGGCACGTTCGTGCGCGAGTTCCCGGCGTCCCATGGCGGGTACGCGTGGCGGCTCTACCGCGTCAAGAAGTCGCGTACCGCGATCGGTTGACGGGCAGCGACGCGCCCCGCAGCAGACGCGTGTCCTGATCCCCTGCGGCGAATTGGCAAGACCCTTGCCCGACACCGAGTCCCTTCACACGAAATCGCAAGGGACTTCACAATGTCTGCGGCGAGTATGGTTCCATGACCACCAGGCGGTTTTCCCGATGGAGCCGTGACAGCGGGTTACGGCGGGTGAGCACCATCACGGGTTGGACCGCGGCGGGCGCGATCGTCGGGACCGGCTTCTTCGCAGGTCTTGCGTCGCATTCGGTGCCGGCGAGCACGCGGTCAGGCGCCGCGACGACGGCGGGCCGCGCTTCCACGGTCACGACCCTGCCGACCGACGACGGCGGCAACGGCAACGGCAACGGCACCGGCACCGGGTTCAGCCAAACGCCGGCGGTTCCTCCGACGGGATTGCCGACCTCTGCGGGTGGGTTCACCCCGATCGTGTCCGGCGCCTCGTAGGCTCACGGTCCGCCCGAATCAGGTCGACCCTCGTCCTCGCACCACGTTCGCCGGTCGCACAACTCGGAGACCCGTCGTCACCCGGGCTCCGTCAAGGGGTAGTTCCCCGCAGCCGCAACTCGCAATCTCGCGTCGCGTTTGCGGACCCGGCGCGCTTTCACCGGTCACGCCGCGAGATCGAAACGCGATCGCTCTCGGTGATATCGGGGTGGGAGACGAGGTGCTCGTGTCGACGGAGGATCTGCGCCAACGCGCCCGGCACGTCCCCGTTTTCACGATGAGGGCCGGCCGGCCGTGCGGGTTTCTCCCGCGGTCGTCTCGGACGCAGGACGTGGTGCGCGTAGCAGTAGGCGTGGACGCGCGCGGGACCAATGGCCCGATGACCGGATATGCAAGCGATTGCGAACGGCACTGGAGGACTCACCCACCGTCTTGGCACGCTCTGCACTGGAGGGCACCAAGCGCTGATGTGTGAAGAATCCGCTGGAGAAATTGACGACCATTATTGGACAATGACTGGCGGAACAGCGCGCCGGATGCGCAATCGTCGCAGCGAGGAGTGAGCGGATGGACAATCGATACGAGTGGATCGCTCGTGTCTTTCCGGAGATCGCGGACACCCTCGTCGACAACTTCGATCTCGTTGATTTCCTCTCGATGCTCGTGGGACGGACCGCGGAACTGCTCGACGCGACAGAAGTCGGGGTGGTCCTGATGGACACCGACGGGATGCTCCGGGTCATGGCGAGCTCGACGGAACGGATGCATGGAATCGAACTGTTCGAGCTGCAGTCCGAAGAAGGGCCATGTCACGACGCGGTGGAATCGGGCGAACAGCTCGTGAACGTCGACCTCGACGTGTCGGACGAACGATGGCCGCATTTCAGCCCCAAGGCGCGGGCTCTGGGTTATCGGACCGTGCACGCACTACCGATGCGAAGGCGTGACGAGCGCATCGGCGCGATGAACATCTTCGACATGCAACGTCGCGACCTCGACGCCGTCGACGTATCACTCACACGGGGACTCGTCGACGTCGCGACCATCGGAGTCCTCCAACAGCGCGCTCATAGTCACGGCGCGGCTCTTGCCGAAGAACTCGGACACGCATTGCAGAGCCGGATCGCGATCGAGCAAGCCAAAGGCGTTCTCGCCGAACGGCTCGGCCTCGATACCGACGAGGGCTTCGCGCTCTTGCGGGGGTACGCACGACGCAACAATCGTCTCCTCACCGACGTCGCCAGGGATGTTACGAACCATCGACTTCGTGCGGGAGATCTCCAGATCTCGTCCAGCCCGGCCGGCTCGCACGAGCTGCGTGCCGACCAAGACACGTAGACACGATCTCCACCGTCGCAGTGACGTTGCGCGCGACCGGTTGTCAACTGCTCGCCTGTTTCCCGGCGGGGGCGGCGCGGGAACGGATCGGCGGATCGGCGGCAACAAAGCTCCGGATGGCGGTGGCGCCGTCCACGTCACCGGAGAAGCGAGCGGCAGCCGGCCGTCGACTGCGTCGAGCGTGTCGGTATTGACACAGGTCACACACAGATCGTGTCGCTAGAACGCCCGGGACTCTGCCGGGCGGAATGCGTTTGGAGCGCAATGATCGAAGCGACTGGGTTGACGAAGCGGTACGGGTCGACCAAGGCCGTGGACGACCTCACGTTCACGGTGGCCGACGGTCGCGTGACCGGCTTCTTGGGGCCGAACGGGGCGGGCAAGTCGACGACGATGCGGTTGATCGTGGGTCTGGATGCTCCGTCGTCGGGTCGCATCACGGTGAGCGGACGTCGGTATCACGACCGGCGTTTCCCGTTACACGAGGTCGGCGCGCTGCTGGAGGCGAAAGCGATTCATCCCAGCCGCAGTGCCCGGAACCATTTGCGTTGGCTGGCCCAATCGAATGGGATCCGTACGAGCCGTGCCGACGAGGTGCTCGAGCAGGTCGGTCTCACGTCGGTGGCCCGGAAACGAGCAGGGACGTTCTCGCTGGGTATGAACCAGCGGCTCGGGATCGCGGCCGCGCTCTTGGGCGACCCTGAGGTGCTCCTGCTCGACGAACCGGTGAACGGACTCGACCCGGAAGGGATTCAGTGGGTTCGCCAGCTGTTGCGTTCCCTCGCGTCCGAGGGCCGCACGGTGTTCGTGTCGAGCCATCTGATGAGCGAGATGGCGCTGACCGCAGATCACCTCATCGTGATCGGGAAAGGCCGGCTCATCGCGGACGCCAGCGTGGCCGAGGTCATCGCGCAAGCGTCCGCCAATCATGTCAAGGTCATCTCGCCACAGGCCGAGGCGTTGCGCGCACGCGTGACCGCGGCGGGCGCCGATGCCGAGCCGGCCGGCGACGACACCCTGATCGTGACCGGCTTGGAGTGTCGCGATGTCGGCATCATCGCCGCCGACGCCGGGATCACGCTGTATGAACTGTCGCGCCAGGAGGCGTCACTCGAGGAGGCCTTCATGGAAATGACGCGCGGCAGCGACGAATTCCACGCCGGCCCGAACGTCGCAGGGAGCGGGCTGTGAGTACCGCCGAGCCGATCTTGACGTCCGCGACGCCCCGGACGTACCCGACACCATCGCGCGCGGGCCAGTTCGTCGCGGTCGTGCGCGCGGAGTGGACGAAGCTCTGGTCCGTGCGGTCGACTCTTTGGTCGCTCCTCGTCACCATCGCGATCATCGTTGGGCTCGGCGCGCTCTTCTGCGCGGCGCGGGTCGCCCGTGCCGACCGTCTCGACCCCGGCGAGCTACGCAACTTCGACCCGACCGGCTTCAGCCTCAACGGCATCTTCTTGGCCCAACTCGCCGTCGGCGTGCTCGGGGTGCTGGTCATCAGCTCGGAGTACGCGACAGGCCAGATCCGAGCGACCTTCGGGGCGACCCCGCAAAGGAACCTTGTGCTCGCAGCCAAGGTCGCCGTGTTCATGGTGGTCGTGTTCGTCGTCGGACTCGTCGCCTGCTCCGCCGCCTTCTTCATCGGCCAGAGCATCCTGAGCGGAACCACCAAGCTCCAGCACGCCTCGATCGGCGACCCCGGCGTGCTGCGCGCCGTCATCGGCGGCGCGATGTACCTCTCCGTCCTGGGCGCGCTCGGCATCGGTTTGGGGACCATCCTGCGCCGCACCGCGGGCGCGATTGCCGCGCTCGTCGGGCTGTTGTTGATCCTGCCGATCCTCGTCAACTTCTTGCCATCGCCCTGGAACACCGATATCTCGAAGTACCTGCCGCTGTCGGCCGGCAACAGCGTGTTCCACACCGCGAAACTCGCCAGCACCGACCTGTCACTGTGGGTCGGATTCGCCGTCTTTTGCGCCTACGCCGTTGCATCATTGGCACTCGGAGCCGTACTCCTCGCACGTCGCGACGCCTAGGGCGAGATTCCAGTTCTCCCTGGCCACAGCTACTGCAGCTTCTGCCGTTCGGACGGTGAGCACCCGCCCCACACACCTTCTGTGATGCGGTGGTCGACCGCGAACTGGAGACATTCGTCGCGTACCCTGCAACGTGCGCACACCGCCCGCGCCCGATCAACGCTCTCTGCTTGCTGCGCGAACCACCAGTCAGCGTGGTCCGCGCATCCGACGCACACGCCGTCGCGCTGCCAAGGCCGCTCGTGCCTCATGAACGGGACCGTAAGCCCGCGACCCGTCACGCGCTAGGGGCGAACGAAGGACCTCGCGCCGGGAACGGTGTGACGATCGGCTCTAGCGATTCGTCCCGCGGTATTCAAGGGTGCTCGGAAGATGTCGTCCATCGAGTTGATCGACCGGGGAGATGCACATGAGGGTCGCGCTCGTCCCGCGGCGGGACCGACGCCGGTTCGGCGTCGTCGTGATCGCGGTCGTCGTGATCGCACTGGCGCTCCTGGCGGCGTCGTGCAGCACAGGTGATCCGCACCTCGCGCCTCGACCGGGCCATTCCGCCCTCCCGGTAACGGCAACGACCGCGAGCGGCGGCGCCTCGTACCTGGCTGGCGGATCGGATCCTTCGGTGTTGCCCGGTCCGATCGTGATCGCCGACCGGGGCAACAACCGTCTTTTGGAGATCGATGCGCACGGCCGGACATTGTGGGAGTTCCCCCGCCCCGGCGACCTTGCACCCGGTCAGACCTTCAAGGTGCCCGATGACGTGTTCTTCACGCCCGACGGCACACAGATGATCGCAACGCAAGAGGACGATTTCGTCGTGACCGTCATCGATGTCGCGACCCACAAGATCGTCTGGCGCTACGGCACTCCCGGTACGTACGGGCCCGGACCCAACCGGCTCTGGAACCCCGACGACGCAATCATGCTGCACGACGGCCGCATCATCGTCGCCGACATCAAGAACTGCCGCATCGTGTTCCTCGTCCCCGGCGTCCCCGCTCCGCAGCAGCAACTCGGTCGCACCGGCCACTGCAGTCACCGACCCGGCACCCGCTTCGCGAGCCCCAACGGCGCGTTCCCGATGCCCGATGGTCGCATCATCGTCACCGAGATCAGCGGCGACTGGATCACTGCGATGACACTCGCGGGAACCACGTCGTGGTCAACGCACGCGCCGGGCGTGCACTACCCGTCGGACACGAACCAGGTCGCTGCCGACCGATACCTCACCGTCGACTACTCCAAGCCCGGCAAGATCGTCGAGTTCGACCACAACGGCCGCCTCCTGTGGCAATACGCGCCTACCGGGCCCGGCGCGCTCAATCATCCGTCACTCGCCGAACCGCTTCCCAACGGCGACATCCTCGCCACCGACGACGACAACAACCGCGTCATCGTCGTCGACCCCACCTCGAACGCGATCGTGTGGCAGTACGGCCACACCGGCGTCGACGGACGCGCGCCCGGCTACCTCGCCGACCCCGACGGCGCCGACCTCACTCCCCCGCACTCGTACATGATCGCCCGCGTCCCACACTGACGTCGGCGTCGGATCAGGCACGACCGCGTCGGGACGCGACGTCTTCGCGAGGTTGCAGACGGGCTCGTGCGCGACGGACGATCCGCCATGCTCGCGTCGCGACCCGTTCGTGCCGCACTCGCCGCCGGTGGCCGGCGACGAGCAGCCGATCGAACTGCGCTCCCACGTCGTCCCACCCGACGAACAAGCGAGCGACGGCCATCGGGTCGTCGCTCGCCCCACTCATCGCGTCCTTCACCGCGCAGGCCTGCTCGAAACCGGCGTCCTCGACCACGCGGCGCACGCGGCGCGAGTAGTACCCGTGCGGATACGCGAACGACGCGCAGGCGTGCCCGAGATGATCCTCGAGGAGCTCGCGACTGCGCGTGATCTCGGCCCGTAGGTCTCGAGCGTGCAGCGTGTCGATCGGTCGATGCACGTGGGCGTGTGAACCGATCTCGATGCCACTCCGATCGAGGTCGGCGAGCTGAGACCATGTGAGCATCTGCCGGCGGAACTGCGATGCCAGCCAATCGCTTTCGCCACCGACGTAGGCGGTCGGTACGAACAGAGTGACCGGGTATCCCCGCTCGAGGAACTGCGGGACGACGTCGAGGAAATTGGCGAACCCGTCGTCGAACGTGATCACCACCGGCTTATCCGCAAGCGCGACGCCGACGTCGTTGCGCAGCCATTGCGCGTACGTGGGGAGCGATACCGGTATCCGATCCGCGGCCTCGAGTTGGTCCAACTGGGCTCGCAACCGGTCGGAGGATGTCTCCCAGCGTTCGAAACCCGGCGTCGGTTCGGCGCGCACGGAGTGATAGAGCAGCACGGGGACTCGCGCATCGTTCCTCACCCGTGCTGCCAGACTTTGATGTTGTCGAACCCCAGCGCGGACGGGAACGGTGTAGCGGACGTCGGGGGTGTCGCGTACGGACCGCCGACGGCGAGGTTCGCAAGGAGGAGCATGTCGACCTGCGGAACCGCCGGTCGATAGTTCACGGTCCAGACCTTCCGGCCGTCGACGTACCAGGTGAGCGCCGACGCCTCCCAGTCCAGCCCGTATACGTGCCACGCAGCACTTGATTCGGGCAGGTCGACTTCATTTCCGAACACTTGCTCGCCCTCGGGTTGGAGCCAGTGCGTGTACTCACGGACAATACGCGGCTGGACTCCGAGGTTCTCGAAGACATCGACCTCCGGGAGCGTGGCGTGATTGGCGGGTAGCAACCAGAAGGCCGACCAGAATCCGGCGCCGGCGGGGGTCCGGGCGCGCGCCTCGACGTAGCCGTACCGGAACGCGAACATCACACGGGTCGGGCTCGCGCCCGAGATCATCCCCGAGGTGTAATCGAAGCGCCGCCCCTCGCCGGACGCGAGCTCTCGACGGGCTGTAAGCCTCAGCTCGCCCGACACCACGCTGACGTTCTTCGGTGTGTAGAGCTCGAGTTCCCGGCTGCTGGCGTTCGTGCACGTCGTCGACGACCAGTAGTAACAAGTCGCCCAGTGCGCCGGGTCGAGCGCCGCGCCGGCGAACTCGTCGCCGAAGACCACCTTCCAGGTCGCCCCGCGAGGCAGCGTGGGAAGCGTGCTCGGTACGGTCGTCGAAGGCGCGGGCGAACTCGTCGTGCTCGGACGAGCGGCCGGAAGGCCGGAGGAAGGCGCGCTGCGCGACTGGTCGGTACAGGCGGCCGCCAGCGCAAGGAACGCGGCGACAACGGCAACGCCCGCGGGTCGGACGCCGCGGACACGACTCATCGCTGACCATCCGTTCGTCGGATGTCGAGCGTACCGCCCGTCGGCTGCCGGCTTGCGTCGGCGTACGAGCGCGTCACGACGTCGTGTGCGCGCGCGTTACGCCCGAACTCGTACCCAGTCGACGAGCATCGTCGCGGGGACCTTGCTCGCATCGGTCGGTCCGGCCTCGCCGCCGGTTGCGAGGTTCACGATGAGGTACATCGGGACTTTGGGGATGTTCGGACCCGTGTACGTGTACGTCGGCGTCCCGTCGATCGACCACGTGATCTTGGTCGGGCGCCACTCGACCGAAACCGTGTGGAACTGGCTCGACGTGTTCGGCCCGATGACGTCCTTGCCGGTGTTGACGGATCCGGCGAGGTGCACGTGAAACGACCACGTCGAGTTGTTGCCGTAGGACTCGAGCAGATCGATCTCCGGAGGCCACGGGTACGACTGCGGCGCACCGGGACTGCCGTCCGCCGCGAGCCAGATTGCCGGCCACAGACCCTTGCCGACCGGTTCCTTGAACCGTACGTCGACACGGCCGTAGAGGAATTCGAAACCCGGCTTGACCCTGAGCCCGGTATCCGTCGCCGCGCCGCCCGTTTGCACCCAGCCCGAGGAGTACGGCTTGGTGCCCGACCACGATCCCTCGTTGCACGTGTAGGCCGGGGCCCGCGCGGTCAGCCTGAGGTAGCCACCCGAGACCGCGACGCTCGGTCGGGTGTAGTACTGCGACTCGCCGCTCGTCGCGCCCGGCGAACAGGTCGTAGCGAACCAACGGTTCGGATACCACGGCGATTCGAGCGCGGTTCCGTTGAACTCCGAGTCGAAGAGCATCTTGCCCAACGGCGCGGTCGTCGGGGTCGTCGCTCGAGAGCTTGTCAGCGGGCTGCGATTCGAGATCAACGTCGGCGCGCGCATCGGCGGCGTGCACGCGCCGAGCACGACGAGCGCGACCGCGAGCGCGAGCGCGACTACGACGACAGAGATACTTCGTGAGGAGCGTCGAGACGATTGCCGCATGTGTTCCTTGTTCGGCGGATACCGACGCCGAACTGAGGCGCGCAACATAGCGCGCGTCGGCCCGAAGGCGGGATCTCTCTGCGATCGCGCCGACATGCCCACTTTGTCCGGACCACATGTACGGACACGTGCCGCGCGTCAGTGCGTCTGTTCGTCGACTGCGCTCTCCGTCGAGTGCGCACTCGTACCACGTTCCACCGCGACAAGGGCAACGACGAGAACCCCGAGACTGATCAGACCGCGCGTCGGAGTCCATACGCGCGAGTACACCATTGCTTCGGTGACGAGGACGTCGAGCGCGAAGCTCGCCCCGATCGCGACCACCCAGCCGGCCACACCGTTGTCGGAAAACCGAACGAGACGCAACAGCGCCGAACCGGGAGCAACCGAGAGGAACCAGAGCACGAAGACCGCCCCGACGTCCGATCGGCGATCGGCGACCACGACGAGCAGGACGAGTGCCGTCGACGCGACAAGAGCGAACCTCGATCGCATCACGGCGAGCTCGCAACTCCGGCGCGCGCGACGGTGAAGACGCTCGCGTCGACATCGTGGTAGAGCACCGTGAATCGGGAAGACGCCAGGAGTACGCGCTCGATCCGGTCGAGCGCGCCGCGTGGAAGCAGACCGAGCGCGTCGGATTCTGCCTTCTGAGACCGGGTGATGATCAGGTAGCCGCGTGCGTAACGAGCATCACTGAGCCAGCCGTAGAGAACGGGCTCCGGTGCCGCGAGCAGCGTCGAGATCGATGCCGGGGATTCGGCCGAGAGGTGCAGATACGTGACGTTCTCGAAGTGCGCGAACCCGATCGGGTAGTCGCCGGCTCCGTCCACGACGAGTGATCGCGGCGGTGCGTCGACGAACACCGTCTGTGCCGCATACAGCTCCCGAATCGAAAAGTGCGTCCACGCTTCCTTGCCGTAGTACCCGAACAGGAACCCGGTAAGCGTGGCAAGGCTCACGACGAAGACGATGACGGCGGACAAGGCTCGACCGTGTGCGGGCGTCGGGTAGCAACAGGCCGCCGCAAGATAGGCAAGGAACGGCAGTGCGAAGAGGTACACGCGGAATACCGCCTCGCCGCCGTACGAGCCGCCGACGAGGATCGCGACCGGCGCCAGCGCGAGCAGGATCGCGGTCGCGTCCCAGCGGCCGTGCCGCACCCGGCGGACGACCCCGACGAGCGCGACGCCGGCGATGACGGCGACCTCACTCCGTCCGACCAGCGACACGAGATGCTGACTCGCCCCGGCATGCGACGACTTGGACAGACTCTGATCAACCGTCCCGCCCAACGTGACGAGCCCGTCGATGATGGAGGGAAGGGTCACCCGCATGTACCCCAGCGCGCCCGTCGCCAACCACAACAGCACGACGCCTGCCACCGCGAGCGGGAGCCGGCGAACGGTGAGACCACGTACGAGCGCGATGAGCAACACCGCCACGATGAGCACGAACGGCGTGAGCGGGTGGCTCGACGCGATGGCGGCGGTGCACAACACGACCAGTCCCACCGCCGCGCGCGTATGCGTTCGCCGTTCGTCGCTCTCGGGCTCGGGCTCGGGCTCGGGTTCGGGCTCGGCGCGCTCGCCGTTCGCCGAGTGCCGTACGAACCGGGTGAGGACGCGTGGCATCGCGGGCCGTCGTCCGAGCCAACGCACCATGAGAAGGATCACGACGAGGTAGAGGAAGAACACGAACGCTTGGGGCGAGAAGTAGTCCTGCCCGATCCAGTTGCCGAGCGCGAACAGCCATACCCCGGTCCAGACGACCCGCCGGTCGGCATCGAGCGCGTCGAACACCGCGTACAACGCGATCGCGTCGAGCAGCTCGAAGAAGAGGGGCGCCCATTGGACCGGGCCGATCCACGAGCTCGCACCACTTCCGACCAACCACGTCGTCGCCGCGGCGAAGAAGCCCGGCCAGCTCTGGTACACGTTGAGGTTCTTCACGTGGGAGTCGACGGTGTGATGTCGAGCCAGGTAGTCGACGAGACCCAGGTGCTGCCACGCCCACGAGTACCGCAACGTCTCGTAGAGCGCGGCCGGGGTCCCGTGTGCGATCAGCATGAACAGGAACACGTGCGCCGCGAGGACGACATTTCCCTCGCGGCGATGGATCGCCCGAGACATCGACGCGGTGAGTACGGCGAGCGCGAGGTACATCGTGACCGGGAAAGCGGAGAGGAGACCGAACGAACCGATCGCATCGACGTTGATCCGAACCAGCGACACGACCCAGAGCAATGTCGCGACCGCGAGGATTCCGACCGAGAACCGCGCCCGATGCCCCCAGATCCGCGAGGGCTGCCCGACCGTCACGGTCACACGCGCTCCAATACCTGGTGCACGTTGTGGGACACCCACACGTCGTTCTCGAGGGTGCCGTGGCCCGTGATGGCGACGTGCTGCATCCATGCGAGCAGGACGGCGGCTCGCGACGAGATCTCCGCCGCTCCGGGTACCGAGCTCAGGAGCTGTGCCTCGCGGGCCGGCCAGTCGTCGTTGTCGAGGAGCTCACAGACGACGCTCCCGAGCTCCCGGTGCTCCGCGAGCGCGCGTGTCGAACACACGAGGTGCACGACGTCGACGACGGGAATCCCCGGCGTGGTGCGGATCCAGTCGATGATGCCGCTCACCTCAACGCTCTCCGGCGTCCACAACACGTTCCCGAGCCAGAGGTTGCCGTGCACGAAGGAGGTCGTGAGCGTGCGGCCCGCGAGCTGCTCGCGGAGCTCGGAACGGGCGCGTTCGAGGCTCCTCGCATCGGCGAGCGCCCGGAGCCGGGTCGCCGCCGCCGCCTTCGTTGCGACGAGCGGTTCGTCGACGAGCACCGCGAAGTGCTCCTCGTCGACGAGCGTCACGCCGGAGGTCCCCCGGTACAGCGTGCACATCTTTTCCGTCAGGTCGTCGAGGAGCGGCTCGCGCTGGTCGGGTTGCTCCGCCGCGCCGCGCGCATCAACCCCCACGCACCGGCTCTCGAGCACCCAATCGTCCGCGGGATCGGCGCCGATCACGCGCGGAACGATGCCGTTCCAACTCGGAGGCGCGGCCGCGCGCACGGCCTGCAGCGCCGCCCGGCGGCGCCCCAACGACTCGACACCGGCGGGGCTCGCGGCGATCTTGAGCATCGCGTCCGCGCCATCGGCAGGAGACCGAAGCGCGAGTGTGTAGAGGTCGGTCCCGACGATCACGTCCCCCACGGGCTGCCAGCCACGTGCGGCGAGCCCCGATGTCTGCAACGTGTCCCGCGCCGCTGCCGAAGCGGCGAGCGCGGAGCGGTGCCGCGATACGACACGGGTGCGCTTCACCACGTTGCGAAACGCACCCGGTTTCACATAGGGCAACCACAACGTCCTGAACTCCCCCAGGATGAGCACGGCCGCGATCGCCGTCTCCGAGACGAGCCAGGCGACGCCGACGCCGGTGAGACCGACGACCCGGAGCAACACGACGGCGAGTACCAGCGTCGCGACCGACTGCACGGCGCTGATCGCGACGATCACACCCATGCGGCGCCTCACCCGCGCGACGCTCAGATAGGTGACGATGACCGCGTTCGGGATCGCGGCCAGCGTCAGGAGTTGCAGGAGATGCGTCGCGTGCGCGGCATAGTCGGCCCCGAACGCGCGCAACGCGAGCGGGGCACATATCGATACCCCGATGGCAAGGGGCACGACGATGCGAAGGGAATGGACGAGGGTCTTGCGCGCGAAGTCGACCATGCGGTCGGGGTCGCGCGCGGCTTCGGTGATGAACGACATGCCGACGTTCTCGCTGAGGAAGTGCACGGTGTAGGCGATCGTCCACGAGAGGTACACGTATGCGCTCGCGTCGGCACCGATGATCGCGAGGACGAGCAGCGGCATCAGACCACTCGTCGCGGCCGAGAGCCCCGACGCGACGAAGTCGACCGAGACGTAGCGAGCCACCGAGCGAAACCCGACCTCCTCGTATGGCGGATCGACACGCGTCGGGATGAGGCGCCGGAACAGCAGACGGTTGACGGGCAACACGAGCAGCGCGAGCGGCACGGTCCAAGCTACGAATACCCCCGCGTGCGGGAGAAGCGCCGCGACTGCGACGAGTACAAACAGCTTGACGACCCCGTACGCCGCGTTCTCCAACAGCACCCAGGGGGCTTCTCCGAGACCGGTGAGGACCGAGTCCTGGAGCACGAACACGGTCCAGATGATCGTCGCCGCGACGAACCACGGGCCGCGCCAGTGGTCATGGGTGAGAATCGAGAGCTTGGGAGCCCACACGCCGACGCCGGCGACGAACACCGCGGCCGCGACGCCTGCGAGCGTGATCGAAGCCATGTAGCCGACCAGCACCAAATGGCGAGTGGCGCTTCCCGCGGTCGGAACGAAGCGGTTGAACCCGCTCGCCAGGTTCAACTGCGCGAGACGAGAAAGGAACACCATCGTCGAGATCAGCGCGGCGTCGGTCCCGATGTCGGCGGTCGAATACGACCGAGCCGCGACGATCCAGAACACGACGCCGAGACCCGACGTGACGAGCGTCGCCCCGACGAGTGAGTACGCATTGCGGATGAGGGGGACGCCAAGCATCCCGCGCAGACGCTGTTCGATGCCGCCCCGACGTCGTAGCGAGAGCGTCACTCACTCGTCCCGAAGGGATTTCACAGGGCGATAGTACGACGCATCGTACGTATCGACATGGTGACGCTGCGGTGACGGCTGGAACGTACGTTCACTTTCTGAAGCGGTGCAGACGGCGACGTGTGCCGCCCGAGGAGGGGTATGCCTCGAACAGGCGAGTCGACAGTGACGGATCACGGCACCTACGACCGGCGCTGGTACAGGCGTTGGTCGCACCGGGGCCGAAGGTCATACGACCGGATCGACCATCCGCGGCCGGGCACTCCGAGCGTGAGCGTCGTCATACCGACGCTGAACGAGGCGCGGAATCTGATGCAGGTATTGCCGCGAATCCCCGATTGGGCGCTCGAGGTGCTCATTGTCGACGGGTTATCGGTCGACGACACGGTGAAGGTCGCGAGGGAACACGGTCCCAACGTGCGAGTCGTGCTCACGCCGGCACGCGGCAAAGGCGCTGCATTGCGCATCGGTTTCCAAGAAGCGCGCGGTGATGTCATCGTTGCGCTCGACGCCGACGGGTCGACCGACCCGGCCGAGATCGCGGGCTATGTCGGCCTGCTCACATCCGGAGCGGATGTGGTCTTGGGAACCCGCTTCGCCATGGGCGGCGGGACCACCGACATGGAAGCTCATCGCCGGGCGGGCAACTGGGCCCTTGCCAAGCTGGTCCGGCTCGCATTCGGAAGCAACTTCTCCGACCTGTGCTACGGGTACTTCGCGTTCTGGCGCGACGTGCTCCCGAGCCTCGACGGCCCCTTCACCGGCTTCGAGGTCGAGACCATGATTCACATCCGAGCAGTACGTGCCGGACTTCGCATCGCCGAGGTACCCAGCTTCGAATCGCCCCGCATCTGGGGCTCGAGCAACCTCCAGACTTTCCCGGACGGCATGCGCGTACTCAAGGCGATCGTCGGCGAGTGGCGCCGCAATCGTGCTGCTTCGTACGAGCCCCCTGCACCCGTCTCCCGGCGCGAGAAGACACCTCCGGCGGCCGGGGCCCCGGATCTGTATGCCGTGGGGAGCGACGACAACAAAGACGAACGAGCCGCGCAATGAGTCACCCTTCGCGTCAGACGCTTTCGGTGGTTGTCTGCTGCTACAGCTTGGCGCGCTGGGAGCTACTGCAGAGCGCGATCGCGTCGCTTCGGAATCAAGTACGGCCGATCGACGAGTTGATCTTGGTCGTCGATCACAACGACCTGCTCTACGAACGCCTACGCGGGAGCGTGGTCGACGCGACCGTTGTGGTGAACGACGGTCGGCGAGGCTTGTCCCACGCGCGGAACGCGGGCGTGCATGCCACGACCGGTGACATCGTGGCCTTTCTCGACGACGACGTCGAGGCCGCTCCGAGCTGGTCGCACCACCTGATGCAGCCCTATCTCGACGTCGAGGTGCTCGGCGTGGGCGGTCGGGTCGTCCCCCGATTCGAGAGTGAACGCCCGCGCTGGCTGCCCCGCGAGCTCGATTGGGTCGTCGGCTGCACGTATGCCGGCCACCGGGCCTCGCGCGGACCTGTGCGGAACTTCATCGGGGCCAACATGTCGTTTCGCCGGTCCGTGTTCGACGCGATCGCGGGCTTCCGTTCCGACCTCGGACGCACCGAGGCGGAACCGGCCGGTTGCGAGGAGACCGAGCTCTGCATACGCGCTACCCGCGAGGTGGGCGGCGAGATGTTCTACGAGCCCGACGCGACCGTGCATCACTTCGTGCCCGACATGCGGGCGACTCGTGAGTATCTGCGCGCGCGGTGTCTTGCGGAAGGTCGTTCGAAGGCGACGATCGCACGGATCGTCGGCCGTCAGCGCGGCCTCGCCAGCGAGCGGTCGTACGTCGCCCACACCTTGCCCCGTGCTGTCGGACGCGAGCTCACCGACGCCTTCTTCCTCCGGCGACGCGGGGCGTTCGCGCGGATCCGCACCATCTTCGAGGCGGTCGTCTTCACCACCACGGGGTATGTACGGGCCAGGCTCACGACGCGGGCGAGCTTCGATCCGGTCTTCGTCACCGAGATCGATGTCGACCATCCGGTCGACATCAAGCCGGGGCTCGACCGCAGCGGGCAACCGTACCGGCGGGCGCTCGCGCTCGCGCGCCGGCGCGGCCGACCGTTGGGCGTTGTCGAGTGCGAGGTGCCCGACGGTGGACTCCCTCGCGCCCGCGTGAAGGAGCTCGTCGCGTTCGCGGGCGACGCGCCGGCCGAACCGCCGTCGACCTCGCTCGTCGACCCGGCTCCGTACAGCACGACTTTGCCCTTCGTCAGCGTCATCGTCGCGACCCACGACCGACCGGACGCGCTGTTTCGCTGTCTCGAATCACTCGCGCGACTCGACTACCCGTCGTTCGAGATCATCGTCGTCGACAACTGTCCAACCTCGTCGGAGGCGGCCGCGCTCGTGACGCGATTCGCGCAGTCGAGCCGCCCGGTTCGCTACGTGCGCGAAGACACGCCGGGCCTTGCGCGTGCCCATAATCGTGGCCTCCGCCACGCGACCGGAACCATCGTCGCGTTCACCGACGACGACGTCGTTGTCGACCGCGATTGGCTCGGAGCGATCACCGCCGTGTTCTGTGACGATCCGACGGTCGGATGTGTTACGGGAATGATCATGCCCGCGGAGCTCGAGACGGCGAGCCAGGCCTGGTTCGAGAGCTGGGCCGGGTTCGGGAAGGGACTCGTTCGCCGCCGGTACGAGGACGGCGCCGGTCCGCCCGACGATCCGCTGTTCCCGTTCACGGCCGGCGCGTTCGGTTCCGGCGCGAACATGGCGCTTCGGACCGACGTGCTCTACGCGATCGACGGCTTCGATCCCGCGCTCGGCACGGGAACACCGGCCCGCGGCGGCGACGATCTCGCGACGTTCTTCGACGTGATCACGGCCGGCTACGCCCTCGTCTACGAGCCGTCGGCAATCGTCTTTCACACGCATCGCCCCGACTACGCGTCACTGCGACACCAGGCATTCGGCTACGGCGTCGGCATGGGCGCGTATGCCGCTCACGTACTGAAGACGCACCCGCGGCGGGCTCTGGGGGCGACGTCGCTGATGCGCCCGGCAGCACGGCACTACTTCGCCGCTGATTCGGCAAAGAACAAGCGGCGACCGACCGACTTCCCACGCGAGCTCGTCTGGCGCGAGCGCGCCGGCCTCTTCCTCGGCCCTTGGCGCTATTTGCAGAGCCGCCACTCGTCCGAGTCGGGAAGCCTTGGTAGCGGCTCCACCCGGTCCGCCACATCATCGCAACCTCATGAGTAACCCGGTCCGAACCGAGGTAGGACACCAGGTCGTGACGCACGCGCGCGACGTCACGATCGGTGCATGGGCGCCGAGTCGTTCCGGCTGCCTCGAAGAGCTCGTCCGCGGCGTCGTCGAGACCTTCGGCGAGATCCGAGATGCGTCCCCGACTCGCACCATGCCGTTTCGGGTCGATGCCACCACCGACACCGAGCTCATGCTCGCGATCTTGGACGATCTCTACTTCCTGCTCGATTCCGCCGGCCTGCTGGTCGCCGACGTGTCGCTCCACGAGGACGGCAAGGGCAACCTCGGCGGCGCGTATTTCCTCGTGCCCATCGCCGATCTCATCGAGCCGATCTCGGTGCAGCAGGGATCCGTTCGGAGCAACGCGAAGTTCGCACCCGACGGTACGGGATGGCGTGCCCGCGTGGTCATCGACTCGTGAAGGCGACCGTTTGCCATCCCGGCGAACTCGGCGAACCTGATCTCGAGCACTGGCGGCGCATGCAGAGTGCCATGCCCGAGCTGCGACACCCATTCTTGACCGCGGAGTTCGCACGAGCGATCGGCGAGTCGTCGAAGCACGCTCGCGTCGCAGTCATCCACGACGCCGGCGACCGCGTCGGCTTCCTGGCGTACAACAGCAACGTGTTGGGAGTCGCCCGACCTATTGGCGGACGACTCAACTATCGGCAGGGATTCGTGCATACGGACGCCGCGGGATGGTCTTGGACGGAACTCATGCGGGCGACGGGTGTCCATGCAGTGGAGTTCACGGATCTCGTCGGATCACAAGCCGAGGCCGGTGACGGTCTTTCGCTGCACCGGTCTCCGATTATCGACACATCGATCGGCTGGGACACGTATTTCGAGCGGGCGCGCCGTCACAGCGACGTCCGCAAAGCGATGCGGCGGGCACGCCGGCTCGAACGCGAGCACGGGCCGCTCCAGTTCACTTGGGGCGCGGCCTCCGCCGAGGAGTTTGCTCAACTGGTCGCATGGAAGTCCCTGCAATACCGGCGCAGCGGATGGCCGGACCCGTTCGCTCGACCGTGGATTCGCGACGCGCTCGACGTCCTCGTGGAGCGGAGCGACGGCGATCTCAAAGTGGTGTCGACCACGCTCCGAGCCGGCGACGACCTCGTCGCCGCCGACATGAGCCTCGTGTACCGCGACGTGTTCGCCGCCTGGTTCAGCTCCTATGACAACGAATTCGCGAGCTATTCGCCGGGCGCCATCCGGAGGCTGCGAATGATCCAACGTGCGTGTGACGAACACTTCTCGTACGTCGACCTCGCGCGCGGCGACGAGCCGTACAAACAAGAGCTGAAGAACGCGGATCTCGACGTCGCGACGGGCCTTCTGCACGAGCACTTGGGATCGGCACTGCTCTACCGCTCGCTGCACGCTCCCTACCGGGGAACGCGATCGTGGATTCTCCGCCGACCGCGCGCGTGGGCCTTCGTACGCTCATCCCTTCGTCGCCTCGGTTCACTGCGCGTGAATGTCCGGCCCCGAAGCGCCGACCGGAGG
Organism: uncultured Actinomycetes bacterium; assembly: GCA_963812205.1. Classification (GTDB taxonomy): domain Bacteria; phylum Actinomycetota; class Acidimicrobiia; order IMCC26256; family PALSA-610; genus PALSA-610. The sequence goes on along the minus strand of CAWEUJ010000004.1, from coordinate 1,546,827 downwards.
CCGGCGCCCGCAGCGAGATAACGCCGTTCGCCGAGAGAGCGGTCACCCCGTGCCGGGTGGTCGGCGCCGGTGAGCACGGGGACGCGTGGCGCATGCCAGTCGCGTCTTCGCGATGCCTTGCGGAACTGCACACTCGACGGCCCGCCGTTTCATGGGTTCCGGCCGCTGTTGCCGCCGGCCGCCGCTCGGCACCGCGCACTCGCACTCGACCGGCGCGGCGCTCCAGGCGACGATCGACGAGTTCGCCGCGTCGGCGTTCGTGGTCGACGAGCTCGTACGCAGCTGCCGAACGACGGCCTCGCACACGTGCACGTAGCGTCAGCGAACGCCCGGATTGGGGCTCGTCATCCGAGCCGCGACCGAGATCGAGTCGATCATCTCGTCTGAGCTGCGACGGTCGGACGAGAGGGATCGTCCCGGAGTTCATGCGGGAGATCGAGGAGTTGGTTCGCGATCTCCAGGAGCTCGGACCGGAGCGTTTCGTCGTCGAGATCGGCGACGAGGGGGTGCATCGCGGCGCCGCCGATAGCGGTCGAGACCATCGCGGCCCGCACCCTGGCCGCGACGCTCGTGTCACCGTCGGTCAGCACGGTGTAGAGACGACTCATGAGCTGCCGGAACGGTTCGTGGTTCGTGAGACATCGGACGATGACGGGATCGTGTTGGACCGTGCTCACCATGCGGCGGCGCTCGACGGCGAGGTCGATCACTTGCGCGAGCACGAGCTGGCGTGCGCGCGGGACGCGTCCGGCGGCGTCGGCGATGTCCAGTGCCCGTTCGAGCTTCGCGAGGTCGACTTCGACGGCAGCGATCACGATCTCTTCTTTGGTCTTGAACTGGTGGTAGATCGCCGCCTTCGTGACGCCGATGGCGTCGGCAATCATCTGGAGCGAGGTCCCGTTGACCCCGTGCGCGGCGAACAAGTCGAGCGCGGCAGTGATGATGCGTGTCTGGGCTGCAGTGCGCGGTACCGACGGCGATGTTGTGATGGTCGCAGTGTCGGCGAAGCTCACGAGAAGGAGGGTAGCCGATCGGCTTGTATTTCCTGGCCGATCGGCTACCCTCGCCGAAGCTGGCTGTTCGCAATTCGGGCCCGCCAGACCCGCGATCCAGGAGCGAGGGGAACGACATGTCCGAGCAGCTCGACGAGAACCTCCAGGAATTCCTTGAGATCCGCAAGCCCGGAGCTCACCTCGAGGAAGGTGTCATCGCCGATGACTTCGTCCTCATGCTCGGCGTCGACCTCGTCAACTTTCCCAAGTTCCCCCGGGTCGACGATGGCGTGACCTATCCCAAGGCCGACCTCGACATCCGCTCTCAGGTCGATGTCGATTCCGGTGCCGAGCTTTCCGACTACAGCGGTACCTACCGGGCCGACTTGCGGTTCACCGACTTCTCGAAGGAGGCGTTGGCTACGAAGTTCGTGCCGTGGAGCGAGCGGTACTTGCAGCTCGTGGTGGACGGGTGGGCCGCCGAGGTCGCGGAACGGTACGGCACCGAGACGATGTCCGAGATCGAGTGGACCGCGTGGAACGACCAGGTCGTCCCTGAGCTCGAGCGCATGAGGAACGAGTTCCTACCCGCCGGCACCGTCTACGACGATCCGAACCGGCACGTCCACCCAGACGACCGCGTCGGTACCCGGGTCGTCTACACCGGTCTGTTCACGCCGGGTCCGAACATGGTCGACCTCTCCAAGGCGCAGCTGGTCACCTGGTTGCTCGGGAGTCACGAGTATCTGCTGCAGTGCATCGAGGCGTGGGCCGCGCAGATCACGGTTCGCTACGGGCTCGACGTGATGTTCGACATCCAGTACACGCTGTGGGGCAACACGGTCCTGCCCGGAGTGAAGCAACTCAAAGCGGAGTACCTCGGGATCACCGGGAACACCGTCGCCGACTGGATGAAGGACCTGCAAACGGACGCCACCTCGATGCCCGGCAAGGCGTTCGACCTCTCCTTCGAAATGCCCGAACCCGACGTCGGCATCATGACCTTCAACCGCTGCGTCGCAGTCGACCAATGGGAGGCAATGGGCCGGCCGGACATCTTGGAGAAGAACTGCCACTCGACCTGTCCGAAGTCGATGATCGTCACGACCAAGATGTACAACCCGAACATGTTGGTCGACATCCTCGCCATCCCTCCCCGCAAGGACCCGGACGACGTGTGCTGCAAATGGCGGTTCAGCATACGAGACGAGGACGACCCCGAATACGTCCCGGTGGAGCTGACGACCAAGCCTGAGAGTTCCCCGCGCTCCGAATCACTTCGATGACGTGAGAATGTTCTCGGTGGTGATCGCGAACGCCGGTCCCGCGGTGCCGCCGCCCGCGCCTCCGCCGGTCCCGGTACGCAGGACGCGGATCACGGCGGGGTCCGTAGGAGTGATGACGAGGATGCGTCCGTCGTCGGCGGCCGCGATCCACTTGTAGTCGGGCGCCCAGAACACCGGCCCGAACTGGTACGCGTACTCGCCGGGCCCGTGCACAGACAGCAGCGTTCGCTTCGAGCCGGAGGCGTCGGTGACGAACACGTTCGCTTTGCCCGTCGGCGGATCCGACGTCCACGTGATCCGCGCACCGCTCGGACTGGTCGTTGGTTCCGTCGTGACGTTCGGCGAAGAAGGCACCCGGGCGGTCGGGACGTTCTCGACCGCGCCGGTGGGAACGTCGATGATCTTCTGCCAGCCCGGCCCCAACGCCGGTGCACTCGTCTTGTCCGCGGTCGGCGTCCAGCGGAACATCGTGACCTCGAGCCGCCCGTCCTTACGCCAGACGATCTGCGGTCCCGCGGGCTTCCCGACGTCGAGCCAGGTGGACGGGCCCTCCTTGGGCAGGCACCACACCTGCTTCGACGGCTGGCCCGCGGCGGCGACGATGCGGATGCAGCCCGACTGCGAGTCGTAATACGCAACAGTGCCCGACAGCGATGGGTCGGGATGATCCGCGAGCGACGGGAAGCTGGGGATCGGTCGGCTCTCTTGCGAGTGGTAGATCACCATGCCGAGGCCGACGACGACCCAGAAGAGCGCAAAGAGACTGACGACAACGCCGACGGCAATCCATATCCAGCGCCTGCGTCTCGGCGGTAGTTCCATAGCCTTCTCGAGCTGCGGCGTACCGATGCCCATGACGACCTCGATTGCTCGCGCGTGTACCCCAGCATCCGCGCCGCAGGTCGTGTCCGGCCAGAGCACGAAGTCCCTTCGGCGCGAGAAGAAGCGTCCGACGCGATCGGACATGTTCTGTCAGGGTCGCACTGGCGCCGTCGGCAGAATTTGGTCGGCACTGACGATGGCGTGTGGGTGTCGTCGAGAACATCGCGGCGGGCTAGCCGCGCGATCGTCTCCACAGGGCTCGTCCGATCAACGCTCCGGCGAGGAGTACGCCATAAGCGACGATGCCGACCTCCGGGCCTCCTAACGCGGCCGCGGCGATGCCGAACGGCACGAGGATGACCGCAAGTGCGATCACTACAACACTCATCGGCAGGGCATCCGTGGGGATGGTCACTCCCGGTTCGCTCTTGCCGGTCAGTGCCTGCTTCTCGCTGCGCCGGTACGAGATCAGCACGGTCGCGACGAGCACGACAACTGCGAGAACGACGAAGATCCAGAACGGGTTGAGGGGGATCCGCATACGCAGCCAGCTTTCATCGTGCCCGCGTGCGAGCGCCAGGGCCGGAGGTCCGGAACAGCACCGCCGCGCAGCCTCGTCCTGAGTCCGGCCCAGCGTGCCAGCGCGAAGAGTTCCAATGGCCCTGGCGACGGGCGGGCCGCTGGAGCATCAATGGGACATGGCGACCAAGCCGGAGGGCGTCGCACGAGAGGCCCCGCGCTCCAGGCGTCGATGGCTGACGGCTATCGGCGTCATCCTTGTCGCGGCAGGCATCTACTTGTGCTTCGCCGGGGCCATCATCGTTCTTCTCGCCCTGACCGACATCACCGGCTTCCTAACGAACGCCTCGTCGATCGCCCTGCTTGTCATCCTTGTCGGATCTGGACTGGCGCTCGGCCTACTCGGACTGCGACTACTCCGCTGCCGGCGCGACCCTTGACTCCGGCTGTTCGATCGGGATCAGAGGGAGAACGGATACTGCCGAGCGCGGTAGTCACTGCCGTTCCACGGCACTCGCAGCGCGCCTCGCCCGGAAACCCGAGTCGTCGCCGAGGTGAAAGTAGATGTGCCCGACCAGCGAACCGTCTTCGTCGAGGGCGGCCCAGCCTCGTCCGCTCGCCGGGTCGCACTCATCGCTGCCGTCCCACGAGAACTCGACGATTTGCCGCCCGTCGCGCAACGCGCCGCGGCAATCCATCCAGGCTTCCACGGCGATGAAGCGAAACTCGCCGGTGTGATCCTCGCGGAAGTCAATGAACGCCGGGCCGAGCAAGTCGAGCGCTTCGCGATCCCAGAGATCCATCTCCACGATCCGCCAGCTACCGATAACACCCATCAGTTGCGCAGTCGATCGACAAGTGAACCGAGCACGCGGCGGATGTCGGCCGCGGAGATCTCACCCCAGATGGGTTCGCCGTAGACCTTCAGGTATCGGATGACGCGCTCGGCGCTTTCGACGAGTCTCTGGGCGGCGGTTTCGTGCACCACTTCGGCGAGGCCGCGTGGGCCTTGGTTGAGAGCATCTGCGACACCGCCATCTCTGTCGTAGCTCTCGACGAGGCGAAAGATGTCGTAGGCGTCGGATGCTCGCTTCTCGTCACGCGGACGATCGCAGAACGCGTGGAGTTTGGTTGCGACCAGTGCAGCCGATGTGGCGACGGGGAGCGTGACATCGATGTCGGTTCCCGCGACAGTGATCCGTAGCAGTTCGGCTGAGTCGAGCGCCCAACGATGACCGAGTAAGAAGAGACGATCCAGCGCCGATTCGATGTCGTCAACATCATCGCTAAGCGCTTGCGTATCGATGATCTCGAGCCTGGTTCCATCAACGAAGACGCGGTGGTCTCTACCACCAGGATCGGGTTGCGCGATGCCGCGTTCAACAAGGGCTTGGGCGCTCGAACCTTCCGCGCCGACGGTCGCGAGTTCATCGGCCACCGCGTCGACGTCACCCGTCGCTCGGTGGACATGACCGAGCCGGCACGTCACGGCGAAGCCGCCGATGATCGCGAGTGGGAGATCGGGCACCGCGCACGCCCGCTCGGCGGCGAGAGTCATTGCTGCGACTGGCTCGCCCGCGAGGACGATCTGAGTCGTGTTCACCAGACTCTCGCGAACGGCGCGGGGGGTGTCCAGTCTTCGAGTATTTCCACTCCCCGCGCGCGATCCTGTGCCAGATCGAGTGCAGCAAACAGGGGGTGCACGATCGGCCACTTGAGCCACGATGTTGCCATCGCGTTCGGCGTGTTACGAGGCCGAACCACGAGGATTGTTGGTGCGACCGCGACGGTGCACGCACGTTCGTCGGGATTGACGACAGCGTGGAGTTCGCGTCGCGCCGCGCGGGCCTCGTTCTCGTTCGGTACGTAGAAGTCGGGCGGCGCGCCCGACGCGACAACTACGGGCGCCGACCAAGCCGCCGCGGCGAGTGTGCCTCCGGCTACCCATCCCGGCGCAGCCATATCGTCGAGCCCGAGCGCGAGCCGCGCCCTTCCTCCGAGCCTCGGTACTTCGGCGAGCGCGTCGCGCTTTGGCTTCCACGCATCGGCGAGCGCCCAGAACAGCTCGGGGATCAACGCGCCACCGTCGGCTCGGAGTAAGGACGCGTGCCGTAAGTCGGCGAGTGCCGCGCTCACGCTGCTCGGCGCGAGCCCGCCGGCTCGTGCGATCTCGCGAACCCCGAGCGTCGCGCCGGGTTCGAGGAGTAGGCACGCGGCCACCGTGATCCCGGCGCGGCCCCGGATCGGGTCCTTCACTTGTCGATCGCCGACGGCGCCGGCACTCTCAACGCTCGGCTCGATATCGGTCGCGTGAATGACAAGGCCCGGAATCCGCAAGTCCAGTTCACCCCGACGATCCAGCCATCCCCAACCGTTCTCGCGAAGGATCGCCTTCGTCGCTTGCGGAATGGCCGCCGCCACAACAACCCCATAGACCGCGTTGCCCGTCGACCGGCGCAACCCGACAAGCCGCTCATTCCATGTTCGCATTGCGTTGGCGACCGGGCCGGGCTCGGCGCGGCGGGAAACCGCCTTGACCTCGATCGCCAACGTCGGCCCCTTCGGCAGAGCGATTACCAGGTCGGGACCCGAGCCAGGAGAGCTCATGACATCGATTCCGTTGCCGAGCACGCTCTGCAGGGCGCGGACCAACGCCGCCTCGGCGTCGGCCGCCACGTCTGCCTGAGATCTTCGTATCACTCGACCCACTGTAGTCGTTCGGTGTTCGGTTGCAACCGAACACCGAAATGACCCTTTTGGAACATGGTGCGTCAAGGCTCATACCGGCCGATCAGTCGAGTCACCTCGGTGCGAGCCGGGCGGCCGCAGGATCGGCCGCGGCGAGGCTCGGCCCCCGCGTCAGACTGCGAATTGTGATTGTCGTCCGAGCGACCAAGAAGCTGCTCGACCGCTGCGGCGGTCCCTCGATCTCCGATGAGCCGGCGACGACGGCGCTGGGCGATTGGTACGCAACCGCCCTGTTCTGGAAACCCCAAGTCGCGCTTTTCGTCAACGAGCCGACCCGCCTTCCCGTGTTCGTACCGCTCGCTCCCGCCGCGACGCTCGCGCCGCGCTTCGTGTCCCATCTCCGCTCCGTCTTCGACGTGTTCGGCCTCGATCCTCGGTTCATCGACTCCGAACTCTCCGAGATGGCACAACACCGTTTTGCGAAGACCGCGAATCGCAGCGTCCTGGGATCCATGAACGACTTCTCGTCGCTCGCCGAGTTCCATCGCGACCAAAGAGGCGACGACGACCTCCTCGCGCTGTCGCTTGAGTTGGCACACACTCCTTGCGGGCCACTCGACAAACGACACGGATTCCCCGATCTCGAACTCAAGGCAATGGTGCAGCAGATCCCCGGTATCGGCTGACCGGGACCGCGATGCGCCGAAGTCATCCGCGCTCAGGCGACGTTGCATCCCGCACCGAGGTCGGGCCCGCGCGAGCACACGATGCACGGTCGCGCGAACCGTTTGTCGCGCGATCCGCTGCCGTTTGTCGACGTTCGCACCGACCCGCCGACGTACGAGGGTGCGGGCGCGTTGGCCGTCAGTACGGCCGTCAACTCGCTACCGTTGGGCCGTCACGTGCACTGTCGACACGCGAAAGCGCAGGTCAGAGCACGTATGCCCTCGTAGCTCAGGGGATAGAGCATCGGTTTCCTAAGCCGACTCGGCGGTGATCGCCGAGAGTCGCGGACGTCCGCACTCGCCCACCGGCTGCACCGACACGTTCGCCGCTGTCCGCCGAACGCCGCAGCCGTTCGGCCTGTTGGCCGTAACTTTGGCCGTCAACCTGCCGCCCCCGGAGACGCGATCGGGATGGGCGGCGCGACCGTCGTTATCTCGCCGTGTACCTCGCAGACCGCCGCGAGCGTGTTGTAGATCGTGCCGTACTCGCGGATGTTCTGGTGCAGCAGCTCGACCCGATGTGTCGGTTCGTCGGTAGCGATTCGCAGCACATAGCTGATCTTGGTCATCTTGGGTGGTCGATCTTGACGCTCGGCGGTGACCTCGACTTCGGCGTCGTGGTAGCGGAACGGCAGCAACGCGCTCATCCGTTCCACGTTCTTCAGGATGCACGCGGCGAAGGCAGCGGCCAGGAGGTCCGCGGGACCCGGCAGCGACGGGCCCTGCTCGGGCGAGGAGTCGAACCGGATCGTCGCTTCCTTGGCGTATGCCACGGAAACGCCGTCTCCCAGCGTTGTCGCCCGTACGCCATAGGTCATGCCTGTTGCCACGTTCCCAAGTGTGCCTGCGGCGAGCGTGCGTGCGCAGGGCCAGAGGTCACTACCGGGCTCGACGACCGTCTCTCATCTCGCGAAAACCCCGAACAGGCGGGCGGTCCGATCGCCTCATGTTCACCTCTTGACTGCGCATGGGGCGTCGGCGAGCGTTGTTACGGGAGGCCCGTATGCGCGTCAGCATCGTGTACTTCGACGATTGTCCGAACTGGAGGATGGCGAAAGAGCGCGTCGACGCGGCGCTCGCCGCGTTGGATCGATCAGACGTTGCTGTCGAGCTTTTGCGCGTCGATAGCGAGGATGACGCCCGACGCGCGGGGCTGCACGGGTCCCCGACCGTACTCATCGACGGTCGCAATCCTTTCGCACCTCCAGACGCGCCGACAGCGCTCGCGTGCCGCGCGGAAGGCGCTCCGACCGTCGACCAGCTCCTCGACATACTTCGTTCATCGGGAGCGGACATCTGAGCCGATCGACACTCGACCGAAGCGCACCGGATTGGAATCTGAGCGAATGCCCGTCCAGTGATCAGATGCGAACGGCCACCGCGAGGACGTCGCCGCCGTACTGGTATGACTCGATCTGATGGATTTGACCAGCACGACAGTCACGAGCTCGACCTATTGCAGGGGCGGCAGCGGAATGCCGGGGCAGACGCAGAACTCGTTGCCTTCGGGATCGGCCATGGCGATCCAGCCGGGGTCGGATCCTTGGCCGATGTCGATGCGGCGGGCGCCAAGTTGTTCGAGGCGTTTCGCTTCGGTCTCGATGTCGGCGACGCGCAGATCGAAGTGGATGCGAGCTTTGACGGTTTTGGGTTCGGGTACCCGTTGCAGGATGACTGGCGGGCGTTCTCGCGTCGGTGCGAGCAGTACGTAGTAGGGCTCGAACATGCCGGCCTTGGTGTAGCCCAGTGCTTCGGCCCAGAACTCGGCTAGCGATTCGGGGTCGGCGCAGTCGATGACGATGTCGATGTTGGGCTCGGCCACGATGACCTCCGGTCGGGCGGTGCGGCGTCAGCGTATTGCTACCTAGATGTGCGCGTTACGCGGCGGGAGTTCGACCTGGATGCCGGTCGTCAGCTGGAGGTGGCGGCTGACGCCCTCGACCGAGGTTTCGAACGGGTGGTTGACGTTGTTGTGGTTGCTTGCGAGTCGGTTATCGCCGACTTCGGCGAGCGCGCGGACGCATTGCCATGCCTCGTGCCAGCGGAGTTGGTCGGGGTCGAGCGGCATCTGATCGCGGTAGTGCTTGATGAAGCGTCGTGCGAGCGACCGTCCGACCGCGCGGAGCGCCGGCTGGGCGATTGTGGGTGCTGCGAGCGGTGCTTGTGCGACAAGCACCGCGGTGCACGCGACGGGCGAGCTCGGCCGCAGACGGTTCGGCGCCGTCGAACATGGCGCGGGCAGCTCCGGTGTTGAGCAGAAACGCCGCAGCGGCGGTCGGCTCGTCTTCGCCTGCTGGCAGGAGCTCGCGCGCAACGACTTGATGTCGACATCAGCGCCTATGAGGTCCCGATGCTCCTCGCTGGTGGTGGCAGTCTCGACGATTCGCTCGGGCGAATCCGGCCGAGTCGAGCAGCATTTCGATCGCATCACGATCGGCGAGGGAGAACGGACCAGGCCCGCCGCCGGAGACCGGGTCGGGTAGCGGTAGGTAGTGCGCGGCCGCGAGCCCGGGGAGGACGAGCCCACCGCAGCCGCGCGGGAGGTCCTCGCCGAGCACTACGACAACGACGGCGTGCGACTCGGTGCGGCGACCTGGATCGTCACCGCACACCGCTCGGACTGACATGGCTGACGGGCGGTCTTGTCGAGCCGGGACGGTGTGTCTCGTACATTCGTACCGCAACGACAAGACCCGAGAGGCCGGTGAGGGCGGCGACAGCCCAAATCGCCGTGGTGATACCGAAGACGTCCGCGAGCACGCCGGCAAGGATCGCGCCAACCGCGAAGCCGCCGTCACGCCAGAGCCGGTAGACGCCGACGGCACGGGCGCGCCATAGGGGGTGTGCAACGTCGCCGATTGCGGCGAGCAACGTTGGATACACCATCGCGGTACCGACGCCGAGAAACGCGGCACCGAGCATCCAGGGCCCGAAGCCGGTGGTGCTGGCGATCCAGCCGATCGCGACAGCCTGGGTGAACATGCCACCCGCGATAAGCCATTTGCGGCCGATGCGATCGGAGAGTCCGCCGGTGACGAGTTGACCGAGGCCCCAGATCGCCGGATAGACGGCGGCCAGTACGCCGATGCGGGCGATCGAGAGTCCGGCGTTGGCGAAGTAGATGGGGAAGATGCCCCACGCCAGGCCGTCGTTCAGGTTGTTGACGAGTCCTGCTTGGCTGCACGACGACAGCGCCTTCTCGCGGAAGCTGGTGAGCGCGAACACTTCACGGGTGGACAGTTGTTCGTGGAGCGCGGCGTTGGTCGTGTTGTGTTGGCGTGCCTCGTGATGCGCGTGGCCGCGCGTTTCATGGACGAAAAGTGTCGAGAGCGTGAGGCCCAATCCGGCGTAGGCGATCCCAAGGAAGAACGGCTCGGGTCGAAGCCCCGCGTGTCTGGGCGATGTAGCCGGTCGCGAGCGCGGTGATCGCGACGGCGCCGTATCCGGCGGCTTCGTTGAAACCCATCGCGAGCCCGCGCCGTTCGGGACCGACGAGGTCGATCTTCATGATGACGGTCGTCGACCAGGTCAGTCCTTGGTTGACACCGAGCAGCACGTTCGCGAAGACGATCCAGCTCCAGCTCGGCGCCCAGATCAACAGCAGCGGGACGGGCAATCCGATGAGCCAGCCGGCGACGAGGACCGGCTTGCGGCCGACGCGGTCGGACAGGGTTCCTGCGAAGAAGTTCGTTGCGGCTTTGACGGCACCGAACGCGAGGATGAACGTCATCGTCGCGGTGAACGCGGTCAGGCCGAACACGCGATCCGCAAGGAGCGGCAGCACGGTACGTTCCTGGCCGATCATGCCGCCGACGAGCGCGTTGACGCCGACCAACAAGGAAAACTGTGCGAGGTTCTCGCGCAAGCCGAGCCGCACGCGGGCGCGGCGACCGAGTTGGTGTCGGTCATGCGTCGTCGCGCTCGAGCGGTAGGCCGCTCGATGATGCCCATTCGGTCGGGCCACCCGTGAGCACCCGCAGATTCGTATGTCCGTGCGCGGCCAAGAGGCTGGCGCCCGTCATCGCACGCTCGCCATGACCGCACATCACCGTGATGGCGTCATCCGCGATTGCCGCGTCCGCGAGCACGCCGAGCTCGACGTTGGTTGCTCCCGGAATGTGTCCGGCGACGAACTCGTTGTGTTGGCGGACGTCGATCACCGTGCCGGTCGAGCGCGTCGGGCCCGATCAAGGGTATCGACGTCGTCGACAGGTCGGCGGACCGCCAGGTGCGCATGCCGCCGGTGAGCGCGCCGACGAGGTTCTCGTGGCCGACCGTCAGGCATTGCCGTACCAGCTCGTTCGGGTCTTGGTCGTCGTCGAGCACGAACAGCAGCGGTCGTCCCGTACCGACGAGCCAGCCGAGCCAGCTTGCGAGCACCGGCCGCAGCTCGATCGACACGGCACCGGGTATGTGTGCGGCGCCGAAGTGCCGAATCGGGCGCACATCAAGGACGGCCGCGCCTGCGGCCATATGGGCGCGGAACGTGTCGAGGTCGAGTGTCGGAAGCGTAGGCAGCGATCCGTACAGGCGGGGGCCTCGCCGGTTCACTTCCGGCAGACGCGAGAAATACGACGGGAAGCTGCCCAGGCCGCCCACAAGCGCGTCGACGAACGCGTCCTCGTTGTCGATCTGCAGCAACAGATTCGTGGTTCGCTCGCGCCCGATCGTCGTGGTGCGAGCAGCCGCGCCCGGCGCCGAACAAAACGAACCCGCGCCGTGCGTCGGATACACGACCACATCGTCGGGCAACACCAAGATCCGCTCTCGCAACGACCGGAAGAGGCGCCGCGTCAACTCCTCGCGCGGCTCGGGGCCGAGCAGATCGGTTCGTCCAACCGTCCCGACCATCAACGACCCACCCGAGAACAACGCTACGGGCCGGCCGTCTTCGACGAGCAGGTAGGCGAGATGGTCGGGCGTGTGGCCCGGCGTCGCGATCGCCCGAAGGACGAGCCCATCGCGCAACGCGATCTCATTGCCATCGTCGATAGCGCGATGCGGGACCTCGAGCCGCGCGCCCGCCGACGCGACAAACTCCGCGCCCCGCGCTGCCAACTCCGGACTGCCCGACACGTAGTCCGCGTGCGAGTGGGTGTCAGCCGTCCACGTAATCTCCAAGCCGCGGGCGGCGGCCGCGTCCAGATGCGCCAACGGCAGACGCGGCGGATCGACGACCAGCGCCCGGCCGTCGCCGAGATCGACAAGATACGACGAATGCCCCAAGCCCTCGTCGACGAAGTCGGTGATGGCGAGCGTGCCGTCGGCGTCCATGACGGGTCATCCCCCTATTCAAGGAAGACTTTGAATATAGGGGACCGCCTGCTACTATTCAAGCGTTAGTTTGAGGATCCGAGGAGAGGTCGACGGTGGCTGATCGGGTCGCGAAGGACGCGCTCTACGACGCGTTCGCCGAGGTCGCCAAAGCACTCGGGAACGGGCGGCGCGCCGAGATCATCGACGTGTTGGGCCAAGGCGAACGCCACGTCGAGCAGCTCGCCACAGAGATCGACCAGAGCGTCGCCAACACGTCCCACCATCTCCGCAGCCTCGCTGCTGCCGGCCTCGTGACCACCCGACGCGACGGCACGCGCATCTACTACCGGCTCGCTGGCGAACGAGTAGGCGATCTCTGGGGCGCGGTGCGCGACGTCGCCGGGGATCATCACGCAACGCTCGACCAACTCGCCCTCGCGTACCTCGGCCGACGCGACGGCATCGAAAAGATCACGCGCGACGAACTTGCGCGCCGCCTCCGCGAGGGCGACGTCATCGTGCTCGACGTACGCCCCACCGCTGAATATGAAGCGGGACACATCGCAGGTGCACGCTCGATCCCAATCGAGCGGCTGCGTCGCACGCTGCGCGACCTTCCGGCCGACATCGAGATCGTCGCGTACTGCCGCGGGCCATTCTGCGTTTTCGCCGACGACGCCGTCCGCCAACTCCGACGCAAGGCACTCCCCGCCCGGCGGCTCGAGGACGGCTACCCCGAGTGGCGACGCGCCGGCCTGCCCATCGAAATGGGGATCACAGCATGAACGTCTTGATCATTCTCCAGGGACCGGCCTACGGCGACGAACGCTCCTACAACGGCCTACGGCTCGCGGGTTCGCTCGCCAAGCGCGACGACGTCGCCGTGCGCGTCTTCTGCTTCGGCGACTCAGTCACGTGCGCGATGAGCGGCCAGACCGTACCCGACGGCTACTACCACCTCGACCGGATGATCAGCTCGGCCGCGCATCACGGCGCCGAGGTCGGGCTGTGTGGCACATGCATGGCCGCACGCGGCATCACCGACGAAATGGTTGTCAGCTCCGCCCGCCGTTCTTCGCTCGAGGAAGTCACCGACTGGGTCCTGTGGGCCGACAAGACGGTGACCTTCTAGTCGGCTCAACCAACTATCGACCAAACGCAACATTGGCGACCACGCCGACGAGCGCTCCGAGTGAAGGGCACTTCGTGAACACCTCTGGTGAAGCAACGATCCCGGTCCGAACGCGTCGGTGGCGAGTCGCTGCTTTGGCGGTATTGATGATCGCGGCCGCCGGTGGCGCCTGGTATGCGTTCGGACGCGACCATCACCAAACCGCGGACACCGCGATGGCGGCCCGTGCTCAACAAGTCATGCCGTTCGACCTCAGCCGGACCACTCACACCTTCACGCAGACTCCGCAAGGCGGCGTCGAGAAGGTCGAGGTCAACGAACCCTCGGACACCCGCGACCGCGACCTCATCCGCGCTCACTTGAAGATCGAAGCCGAGAACTTCCGTCAGGGCAACTACTCCGACCCCGCCAAGATTCACGGCATGGACATGCCCGGCGTCAACGAGATGGAACAAGGCGTGACCCGCATCAAAGTGGTCTACGCGCAGACCGCCGCTGGAGCACAAATCACCTACACGGCCACGGAACCTGCGTTGGTCTCAGCGCTTCACGCTTGGTTCGACCGTCAGACCAGCGATCACAGCATGCCCGGCATGGGCGGCTGACCTGCGATTACGAGGTGCTGAACGACCGCGATGAGTGCGCTTGCGAAATGCAAATCATCGCGGTGCCGGGTGCAACACTGGCATCGTGACCGACCGAGCTATCGATGCACAACGACGGGTGTGGACGATCGGCGACTATCCGATCATCGCTCGTCACCTCTTGCCGATCAGCGTGGAGACCGTCGAGGCGGTTGGGATTCGGTCCGGTGATCGGGTGCTCGATGTTGGTGTCGGCAGCGGGAACGCGGCGATCGAAGCGGCCCGACGCGGTGCGACCGTGACGGGTATCGACCTCACGCCCGCGCAGATCGAGCGGGCCCGGCTCCGTTGTGCTGCCGAAGGCGTGCAGGTCGATCTGCGCGTGGGGAACGCCGAAGCGATGGATGTGCCCGATGCCGGCTTCGATGTCGTGCTCAGCGTGATGGGGATGATCTTCGCCCCGAATCACACCCGGGCCATCGCGGAGATGGCTCGGGTATGCCGCCCGGGCGGCACCGTGGCCATCACGACGTGGGCTGAGGGTGGATGGTCGCACCGCTGGCGTTCCCACGCCGCCCACCTCCTGCCTGCGCCACCGCCGGGCAGCCCAACCCCCGACGAGTGGGGCGACCCCGACGAAGTCCTCAGACGGTTCGCTGCGGCCGGCTTGCCCGCGACGGTCGAGCGCCGGTCGTTCGCGTTCCGGTTCTCGTCCGAAGAAGACGCGCTGAAGACGTTCGTCGGTGCCTCCGGGCCCTACGTGCAGTTCATGGAAACCGCGTCAAGTCTCGGCCGTGCCGACGAAGCCCTCAACGCGTTACGCGCGGCACTCGCAGAATCCAACGAAGCAAGCGACGGCACCTGTCGACTCGCCGCTCCCTACCTGCTCGCCATATCGCACCGCTGATCGAACCCTGTTTGTGTCAAGGGCCAGGTTTTCGGGGTCTGTTCGGGCGCGTTCGGGTGATCCTGGTGACAGGATCGGTTTTCGGTTCTAACGTTGTGGTTCGGGTCCGGGAATGGCCTTTCCGAAGTGCCGGTGTTCAGGGATCTGCCGGCCGCGCTGGATTCAGAGTCGCCCCTGATTGCCTTCCCGGGCCCGTTGCGTTCAGCTGGTGATGTCGGCGCGGAGCTGTCGGTAGACGGCGTTGCTGATCCGTCGTTTCAAGCAGCGCATCGCTTCCTTGCGGGACTTCCCCGCGGCTTGTTTCGCGAGGTAGTACCGCGCGGCCGGGTGTGTCGTGACTGATCTGGCTGAGCGCGGCGATGTGGATCGCGTGGTTGAGTTGCCGGTTCCCGGCCAGGTTCAACCGATGCCGCTTCTTCGGTCCCGAGGACGCTTCGATCGGCGCGGTCGCGTTGTAACGGGCGTAGTGGCCAGCGGTCGGGAACCGGCAGATGTCGCCGGTGTAGCCGATCAGGTACGCGGCGACGATCGCACCGACGCCGTGCACGTCGGTGACCGTCGTGTTTGACGCCGACGACCGCGACATCAACACGGCGACGGAGCTCGACGAGCGCGTGATCGGCGCGGCGGACCTCGTCGAGGAACTCCGAAGCGATGCGCTTGCGTTCGATCCCGACCGCATCACACGGACGGAGCTTGCGAAGCTCGAACGCGGCCCGTTTCGCCGAAAGTCTTGGGGGTAATCCGCCTTCGGTCATCTCACACAGCACCGCGTGCAACCGGCAGATCGCGCGGGTCCGGGCCGCGGTGAGCTGATGGTGTCGTCGGGCCAGTATCCGCAGGATCTGGCGGTGGTCCTCGAGCGCGACCGGGCGGAGCTTGCGGTTGTGGAGCGCGACGATCGCGGCCGAGCGCGCGTCGTAGGGATCGGTCTTGTCCTTGTGGCCGGAGTCCAACAGCCGTGCCCTCGCCGACAACGCGGGCGGGACATCCAACACGGTCTCGCCCGCGCGACGAGCTGCTGGGCGAGCAAGGCACCGGTCCCGGTCGCGCCTTCGACTGCCCACACACGGGGTTCGAACTCCGCCGCCCAGCACAACAGTCGCTCACGTTGTCGGCGATCGGCACGCACCAACAGCTCACCAACGAGCTGTTCGTCACCGTCGATCGCGACGGCCGTATGCGAACCCTTGTGCGGGTCAATCCCAATGATGAACACGTGTCCTCCTCCTCAGAAGTTGGTCGCCGCGGCGGGCACTCCTGATGCGGGGATGCCGTTCCTGTTTCGAGCCACGCCACAGCACGGGAACCGGCGGGCAGACTCATCGCTCAGAAGCCAACCCGAAGACGGCAGGGCATTATCGGGACCACCCGCCGGCGCCCTCGACGCTACGAAAACACCGCAACGACGTGCACCAGATCCTCCATCAGGGCAATACGCACTCGCGTGTTGGTGACATTTCGGTGACATCGAGTGAGTGCTGCTCCCGGTTCACTCGAACGCCGCGCTCCATCTGCTCGCAAAGGCCGGAACGCCCTCGCTCCGCTCGATGAACGCCCCGCTTCATGCCCAACCCGCGGCGTCCTATTTGCATCTTCCACGCGCCTCAGGTCACCCGAAGGCCCGTTCACTCGTCGACCGCGGCCGTCCATCGCTAGTACACCTCTGCCATTCCGCGTGACCGATGGCGACCGCGCTAGGACGTGCTGGTGGCGTCGTGCCGGTGCCGGTGATGGATGTCCGGCCGGTGAGCATGATCGTGAACGAGCGCAGGGTGACTGTGTTCGTGACTGTGCGGCGAGGACAGGTCGGTCCCGGGCGGGTGTTCGTGCTCGTGATGCTGATCGTCGTGGGTGTGCATGTGGGTGTGCGTGACGGCTTCGTGCGCGTGGCGATGTTCGTGATGCTCGGAGATGTAGAGCCACACCCCGACTCCCATCAGCGCGCCCGCCGGCAGGAGAAGCGATGGAATCGCGTCACCGAGTACGACGATCGCAACGACGACGCCCGCGAACGGCGCAACCGCGAAGAAGGCGCCGGTGCGAGCCGCGCCGAGCGCGCGCAACGCGCTGACGAACAGCATCAGACTGATGCCGTAGCCGAACACGCCGATGGTGATCGCCCCCGCAGTCGTCCCAACACTCGGGAGCGTCCCGCCGACAAGGAGCCCGATCGCCAGATTCGTGCTCCCCGCGACGACGCCTTTGAGGGTCGCGATCTGACGCGGATCCTTGGCGGAGACGAGCTGGGTGAGGTTGTTGTCGAGCGCCCAACACGCGCACGCGCCGCCGATCGCGAATGCTCCCCAGGTGAAGCCGACGTGGCCGGGCTGCCATGAGACGAGCACGCCGCCGCCGAGTATCAGTCCGAGACCAACACCGACGCGGGGGCTGAATCCCTCGTGGAATGCGAGCCATGCGACGAGAGCTGTGAACACCACTTCGAGGTTGAGGAGCAACGAAGCGCTCGCCGCGGGAGTGGTGCGCAGACCGATCACCAAGAGCACCGGTCCGAGCCCGCCACCGAAGAAGATCGCTCCCGAGAGCGCGGGCAGCTCCCGACGGGTCAACGGCGCTTCGCGACGCGCAGGCCACCACCACATCGACACCCACAACACCACGCCGCTTCCGAGGTACAGCAACCCCGCGAGCACCTGCGGCGAAGTCGCCCCGACAAGTCGGCTCGCGAGCGGCGTTGCGGCACCAAACAATCCCGCTGCCGCCAATGCATCGAACACCCCAGGCTGACGCAACCGCATCAATCAAAGGTTAGGACAGACCAACCGCGTGCTACGCACGCGCCACATCACTAGGTGAGGGCTCGGGCTTGTCCGGGCGCCCTTCATCTGTTCGTCTGTACGATCGCCAGTGGCGAGCATCAAACGCGTCATTGGGCAGCGTCAGGACGCGATCGCGGAGCAACGGCAGAGATTGTGCGCGAACTCCTCGGCCCGTTCGGCAAGATCCGGTCGACCGACGCCGTCGACAAGAAGCGTGTCGCCGGCCAACACGACGCGATCGCCGACGAAGTAGATCGTCGAACCTTCCGTATGGTCCGGCGTTCGCAGTGCCGCCACCGACAGCGCACTTTGCGCGCCGAGAGGGAAGCGGTCGCCATCGTGCGGCGGGGTGAACGCGAAGTCGAACGTGTCCGCCGGGTTGAGGTGCAACACCGCATTCGCCCGCGCGGCCAATGTCCGCGCGCCCGAAGAGGTGGTCGGCATGCAGATGCGGGTCGAACACGTGCGCGATTCGCCAGCCGTGTTCCGCCGCGATCTCGAAGTAGATGTCCATGTCGATCGACAGATCGACGACGAAGGCTGCATCGCCGGCACCGTCACCGTCACCGTCACCGTCACCGTCACCGACGAGGTACGACAGACAGCCTTTGCCGCGCCGCCGCACCTGGATCACACGGACATCGCCGACCTCGATGACCACCCAGTCGTACACCGCGCCCCATGCCGCCATACCGCCCACCCCTTGTCATGGGTGCTAACGTCATACCCCTAGGGGTATATCGGTAGGGCTCATCGACCCGAATTGAGAGACTGATGGACCTGCCCGACGTCCTCGTGTGAAGGCGCGCCCGTCGGTACGGTTTGCGATTGCGGCCGTGCCCGTCTGATCGCCGAAGTCGATTTGCCAAACGCGCCGACGCGACGTCGCTGCTGTGGGCCGACCGTCTGGTTGAGGGGTTGGGCAGCCGAGCACGCTTTCGTACGCTGTGGAGATGAGGGGCGCTCGAGACGGGGTTCGGCTGGCTGAGCTGGTGGCTGCGCTGTCGCTCGCGACCGATCTGGGGCTCGGTCAACCGCAGCAGCACATCATCCGCCAGACGCTCATCGCGATGCGGGTGGCTGAGCTCGAGGGCTTATCCGACGACGAGCGGACCGCGATCTTCTACGTGTCGCTGCTCGCGTGGGTTGGTTGCGTGGCCGACGCGCACGAGATGGGCAAGTGGTTCGGCGACGACATGGCGGTGCGGGCCGACAGCTACCTGGTCGACATGACCGGTCTGCCGATGATGCGCTTCATGATCGGCCACGTCGCCAGCGGAAGCTCCCCGATCCGGCGGCTCACGATGATCGGTCGGTTCCTTGCGGGCGGGTCGAAGGAGATCGAGCGGTCGATGGCCGCCCACTGTGAAACCTCGGGCGAACTGTCGCTGCGACTCGGACTCGGACTCGAGGTGCGCGACCCGCTTCAGCAGGCGTTCGAACGCTGGGACGGCAAGGGCTCTCCGGCCCAGCTATCGGGCTGCGAGATCGCCCGCATCATGCGGATCGTCCACGTAGCCAACGACGTGGAGGCGTTGCATCGGATCGGCGGGGTCGACGCTGCGGTCGAGATGCTCCGCTCCCGGCGCGCCACGGAGTTCGATCCGGAACTCGTCGACCGCTTCTGCGCGCATGCCCACGAGCTGCTCGCCTCCATCGACGAGCTCGACGGCTGGGACACGCTCATCGGCGGGCACGGTGCGTTGGGGCGTGAACTCACCGGCGACGAACTCGATCGAGGTGCTGGAGGCCTTCGCCGACTACGCCGATATCAAGTCGCCGTTCACGCTCGGACACTCGCGAGGAGTCGCGCAGCTTGCCGCGAATGCGGCCGCCACGATCGGCTTGCCGAACGACGACATCGTGCTCGTGCGTCGCGCTGCGCTCGTGCACGACGTCGGCGTCATCGGCGTGTCGGCGGGAATCTTGGACAAGGCCGGGCGGCTGACCGAGGCCGAACGTGAGCGGATCCGCACCCACCCCTATCTCACCGCGCGAACCTTCTCGAAGCCCCCGGCGCTGGCCGCGATCGGGCAGCTCGCGGCGATGCACCACGAGCGAATGGACGGCTCCGGCTACCCGTCGGGCCTCACGGCCGACGCCCTCCCGATGACCGCCCGCGTGATCGCGGCCGCTGACGTCTACCACGCGCTGCTCGAACCGCGACCCCACCGCGCGCCGTTGCACGCCGGACGGCGGCCCGGGAGGTGCTCGCGTCGGAGGTGACCGACGGTCGCCTCGACGGCGACGCGGTCCGGGCCGTGCTGGACGCGGCCGGGCATCGAGTGCGTCGTCAAGCGGCTCACGCGGGCGGGCTGACCGCCCGAGAGGTCGAGGTGCTGGTGCTGCTTGCTCGGGGGATGACCAAGAAGCAGATCGCGCAGGAGTTGACCATCTCGGCCAAGACGGTCAGCGCCCACGTGGAGCACGTCTACGCCAAGCTCGGCGTGACCAGCCGAGGCGCGGCCGCGCTGTTCGCCATGCGGCACGGGCTGATCACGGTGGGCGAAGTCGCGGACTGAGCGCCGAGAAATAGGGCGAAGACCCGATGCGGTGCAGGACCGGTGCGCCGTACAACGGGTGCATGAGCGATTCACGACAACTCCCGGTCGAGGCAAACCCACCGCCGACGAAGAGATGGTCGGTCGGCGGCCTGCTTCTCGAGGCGCTAGCGGAGCGGGACTACGCCGCCGTGTCCGAGTGCTTCGATCCCGCAGCAACGATGCGCGCGCTGCTCCCCAGCGGGCCGGCCGAGTTCCAGGGCGCGGCGCAGATCGCGGAGAACTTCCAGACCTGGTTCGGCAGCGCGGACGAATTCGAGATCCTCGACGGCACCGTGGGCGACATCGGCGATCGTCTCCATCTCGCCTGGCGGCTCCGCCTGCGCCCGACACCATGGGGCGATGACCACTGGCACGTCATCGAGCAGCAGGCCTACGTGCACGCGGGCAAGCGCATCAACGCCCTCGACCTCCTGTGCTCCGGGTTCATGCCCGACGGCGACGTCGTGGTTGGCGAAGTAGGAGGGGCCTGATGGCACGAATCGATGTCGACGAGCTCAGGGACAAGGTCAAGGTCATGTACCGGGCGGTCGCGGAGGCGCCGCAGGGCGAGTTCCACTTCGAGCTGGGACGGGTGCTGGCGCAGCGGCTCGGTTACCCAGTCGGCGAACTGGACGCGGTACCTCCGGAAGCGATCGAGTCGTTCGCGGGTGTCGGTTACCACCTCGCGTTGGCTGCGATCGCGAACGGCGAGCGTGTGGTCGATCTCGGCAGCGGTGCGGGCATGGATGCATTCGTCGCGGCGCAACACGCGGTACCCGACGGAGATGTCGTTGGGATCGACATGACCGACGAGCAACTCGCCAAGGCACGGCGCCTCGCCGACACGCGACGGTTTCACCCGCGTGCGTTTCGAGAAGGGCTACATCGAAGCAGCGCCGGTGGCCGACGCGTCGGTCGACGTCCTGATCAGCAACGGGGTCATCAATCTCTGTGACGACAAGACGGCGGTCTTTCGCGAGATTGCCCGGATGTTGAAGCCCGGCGGCCGGATGGCGATCTCCGACATCGTGACTGAACGCCAGCTGACCGAGGCGATCGTCTGCGACGTCAACTTGTGGGCGTCGTGCATCGGTGGCGCGATGCAACAGGACGACTACCGGCGTGCCATCGGCGAGGCCGGGCTCGAGTTGCGCACGGTGCAAGACAACCCGCAGTACCGCTTCATCTCGGACTCGGCGCAGGGAGCAACCGAGACGTTCGGAGTGAAGAGTGTCTCGTTCCTGGCGACGAAGCCAACCCAAGAGTCCTGAAGATCATCACCCGGGTCAGATAACGAGCAGTCAGCTCGAACACAACGAAGGAGCTTCTGATGGCAGCAGACGACAAGGTCGTGATCGGTCTCATCCACGGATCCGACGATCCCGAAGCGGTGTTGATCGGTTACCTACTCGGGGTCGAGGCGCTCCGCGCCGGCAAAGAGGCGCTGATGTGGCTCACCAAGGACGGTGTTCATGTGGCGACCGACGGCTTTTCCGACGGACTCTCGGTGCCCGGCGCGCCGTCCATCAAGGATCTTCACGCTGAATACGTGGAGAGGGGCGGTCGCTTCTTCGCCTGTCCCGTGTGCGTCAAGACCCGCGGTCTCGAGTCGGCCGTGTGGGTGAAGGGTGCCGAGGTCAAAGGTGCGCCGTCGCTCTACGAGTTCACAGCGGGTGGGGCACTGACCTTCAACTACTGACCCACCTCAGCGGCGCGCACACTCCGACCCTGCCTTGAGTGGACCCTCGAAGCCGCGCAGACTCCAACATTGCGCGTCCTCAACGGACCACACGAATGTCGATCCGAACGTGGTCGATGTTCGTGCAGGCTGGTCCGTAGTAGCGGGGGCACGCGGTGTCGAGTCGCCGGTCGACCACATAGATCGACCAGCGGCCCTCGGGGTCGCGATGTCAGACGGTGAGACGGACGCCTGAACCGCTTCGGAGCCTGCGGATCGTGCCGTGCTCGTACGTCAGAACAGTTGCGCGAGCCGCGGCCTCCCCGCGGCCTGGAAGCGTCCTCGGGGCACGTTTCCCTGGTCACAACACTTCTAGGCCAGTGTCCGGCGAACTGTTTGCTCGACGAGCACGTGAAGTTCAGCTTTCTCGTCGCGTTTCCGGCCACGCGCTGCGCTATTCCCGGGTATGAAGATGACTCCGCCCGAGCGTGCGCCGCCCACACGACCCAATGGTCCGCAGCACGGCGCGTGCTGAGAACGCGTCGCAGCTGCCCGGGGCGGACCAACACGAACGTGAGCGAACAAGCGCGGCGCTCACGTGGCCGTAAGTAGATTGCCCAACGCGCAAAACTGCAGGTGAGCCCTCGTAGCTCAGGGGATAGAGCATCGGTTTCCTAAACCGTGTGTCGCATGTTCGAATCATGCCGAGGGCGCAAATGATCACCGTGTCGAACGCTCGGTAACACTCTCCTCCCCGCGTACCCGACACCGAGCAGGCCGCGACCCGGTCACACCGCAGTGGGCACCGCGACCGAGGGCGTCCGCATCGAATGAACGGGCTGGATCGGCGTCGCCGTGCGCTCGGCCGGCGAGCCGGGAACCACCACGAATGTTCAGGTCGCCGGCGTGCAGACCGGCTCCGCGGCTGCGAGCGCGCATCGCTGCGGGCGCCACGATCGTCTCGATCAACAGCGCATCTATCAGCCCGATCTCAGATCTGAACGAGAAGATGGCCGCAACGCACGTCGGCATCAAGACAGTGCCGGGCAATCGCACGTGGCCCCGGTCACGCTCATGTCCGGAGCGGCCTGAATCCACAGGCCTCATCCAGGTGCAGATCGCAACGGAGGCGCACATGCTCGCCGAAGACCCGACACCACGAGCGAGACCCCAATCGATCGGGGAATCGATCAATGCGCCGATGGATGTCGTCGTGCTCGTCGTACCCGAACCGGGCGGGCTGACCCACGAGTTCGTCGACGCTATCGCCGAGGTTCGCGAGCGCGGCGATGCCGCCGTGCTGGTCGTGTTCCCGCGCATCGTCGATGCCGAGGTCGTGGCCCGGGCGCACGCCGCGGGCGCGAGTCATTGCGCCGTCGCGCCGTCGTCCGACGACCTGTTCACCCACATCGAGCGGGCGCGCTCGCATCGCCGCGACGCCGTCGCCGAAGACGATCCGCTCGACGCGTATTGGCGCGCGCGGTCACACCGGCGCTGAGCGAACGCGGCCACGTCGCCGTTCGGGGCGGCGCCGGGGGGCGGCCCGGGGTTCCCCCCGCGTCCGCACGATCCCGGGCGCGACCCTGCGCGGCCACGCTGCCGCCCGCCGAGTCGCGAGGTCTGCTCAGCCGATGCTCACCCGCAACGCATGATCCGGTACGCACCACGCCATGAGCCAACGCATCCTTGCCCCCCAACGCCATTCCCGAGCACTAAGCGTGACATTGGCGACCACGCACCGTCAAGAGGCCCGATATCGCGCCGGGCAGGTCAGGCGGCTCGTCAGGGACGAAGCCTGATCTCGGCCGGGTCGACGTGGGGGGGAGGCGGACACCGGCCGAGATCCAAGGCCTCGTCCGAGAGTCTGCAGCTCGCACATGGGGCGTGCCTGTGAGCCCGGTCACGACTACCTGAGAGTCGCGACGCCGGGTCGACAACAAGACCGGACACCGCGCGGCGACGCCCCCGCGGGGGACGGGAGGCATCGCCAGGGACTTCCGGGCCGGAACCGGCCGAGCAGTTGTCCCGAGGCTGTGCAGGGTTCCAGAGTCGCGTCACGGGTTCGTGACCGCTCGCGCCGCCGCGCCTGGTCACGGCCGACTGCGGATATCACGGCCGGTTATCCACCGACAACCCCCAACGTTTTCCCCTTCTTGCCCACAGGCCGCGTGGCGCAGACTCGCGTCCGGACAAGTCCGGTCGTCGTGACGGCCCCCCGCCACTCCACCCTGCCGGGGGCCGTCACCCGACTGATTGGGCACTTTGCTGGAACAACGCCCGACCGGGGCGATACTTCACATATGCAGTCCGAGGGCACCGACCCGACGCACCCGTTCCAATGGTTCGCCGTGTTCGTGGCCGTCGCCGCCTTCGCCCTGCTCGCGATCAACGTCTGGGCCACCCACGCCCCGACACCGTGGGAACGCCCGATCATCCACACGATCGTCGGACTGCCGCGCCCGGGCCGCGACTTCTGGATCGCGATGTTCGAGCCGATCCCGTTCACGCTGACGACCTTCGCGCTCGGTTTCGCGGCCGCGGCGCGGGGCCGGCCCCGTCTCGCGGTGACCGGCGTCGCCGGATGTCTCGCGGCCGCGGCATGCGCCGAGCTCGTGCTGAAGCCGCTGGTCGATCGCTACCGGACCCACGAGGTCGGCATCCATCACCATCTGGTCCACCTCGGCGGACCGATGTTCCCGTCGGGGCACACCACGGCCGCCGCGGCATGGGCGACGTTCGCGTGGCTGATCCTCGACCGCAACTCGCGGCTGCGGCCGTTCGCCGTCGCGGTCCCGCTGATCGTCGGCTTCTGCGTGATCTCCAAGAAGATGCACTACCCCGCCGACGTCGCCGGCGGTCTCCTGCTCGGGCCCACGGTCGTGTACTGCACCGTTGCCGCGACCCGCGTCGCCGGCCGCGTCCTCAACCCGACGCCGACGAACACCGACGAGCGGCGCGACCTCACGGACATCGTCTCCGTTTGATGTAGGCCCGCGCCGCGGGCCACGATCGTTGCATGGCAGGCGGTGACGACGCACCTCTCGGGGTCGGGCTCATCGGCGCGGGGATGATCGGCCAGGGGCACGCCTACGCGTTGCGGCTGCTCGCCGAGGACGGCGACGTCCGGCCCGTAGCCGTCACCGACTTCTCGGCCGAGGCGGTCGCATCGGCGCGCGGCATCTGCCCCTTCGAGCGGATCGCGCCCGACGCGCAAGCCGTGATCGACGATCCCGACGTCGACGCCGTCGTCATCGTCACGCCGACGACGACACACCGCGACCTCGTGCGGGCGGTCGTGGCCGCGGGCAAGCCGTTCTTGTGCGAGAAGCCGCTCGCGACCCGGTTCGACACCGTGCAGGAGATGTGCACGCTGGTCGCGGCATCCGGCCTCACCGCGCAGGTCGGCTTCCATTCGCGGTTCCACCCGCTGATCAACGAGCTCGTCCGGCTCGTCACGACGAACGAGTTGGGCGCGCCGATGGGCTATACGTTGCGCGACGACCAGTACTGGCCAACGGGCGATGTCGTGCCCGGCCACAGCTCCTGGCGTTCGCAACGCGACCACGCGGGCGGGGGCGCACTCCTGGAGCACTCGATCCATAGTGCCGACATCCTCAGCTGGCTGTTCGGACCGGCCACGCAGGTGTACGCCCGCACCCGCAACGTGTTCGGCTACGACGTCGAAGACACTGCGGTCTGCACCGTCGAGCACACCTCGGGCGTCGTCGGCACCCTGATCTCCATCTTCAACGGCGTGCGCGGGCGCGAGGAACGCAGGCTCGAGGTGTTCTTCGAGCGCGGCGCGGTCGAAGTGACCACCGACTTCCTCGTCGGGGCGCGCGAAGACGGCTTCTTGATCCAGCAACCCGATCAGGAGCCCGAGCGTCTCGACGTGGCCGCGCTGCGGGATCGTCACTTCGAAGCCGAGGGAATCGACCGCCGCGACTTCTTCGTCTACCTCTACCCGGCCGCGCGTGCGTTCGTGCGATCGGCACGCGAGCGGCAACCGGCCGCACCCACGTTCGCCGACGCGCTCCGCGCGCACGCGTTCGTCGACGCGGCGTATCGCTCCGTCGCCGGCAACGCCGCGGCCGCGGTCGACCTCGCGAACTAGCGCCGCTCGTCGTTACGACGCGGTGCTGCGAACCAGGCGGCGCAATGTGTACGCCAGGATGCCGCCTTCGAGGAACACCGCGAGCTCGAACGGCGTGTCGATGCGGGCGCGCATCCGAAATTGCTTGTCGTCGGCGGTCACGGACACATCGCGGGGCAACGGACCAGGCTCGGCCAACGCCTCCAGCCCCGCAATGGCGAACACCTCGTGGCCGGTGAGCCCGAGCGAGGCCGTGGACGCGCCGTCGACGAACTCGAGCGGGAGCAGACCCATCCCAACCAGGTTCGAACGATGGATGCGTTCGAAGCTCTCGACCAACACCGCCCGGATGCCGAGCAGCTGCGAACCCTTCGCCGCCCAGTCGCGCGACGAACCCGAGCCGTACTCCTTGCCCGCGAGCACCACCAGCGGAACGCCCTCCGCCGCGTACGTCATCGCCGCGTCGTAGATGGTCGTCGGCTCGCCACCGGGAAGATGCAGCGTGACGCCGCCCTCCGTACCGGGTGCGAGTCGGTTGCGCAGACGAATGTTGGCGAACGTGCCTCGCACCATGACTTCGTGGTTCCCCCGGCGGGAACCGTAGGAGTTGAAGTCGTTGGATCGGACACCGTGCTCCTGCAGCCAGGTGCCCGCCGGCCCGTCGCGCCGGATCGCGCCCGCGGGTGAGATGTGGTCGGTGGTGACGCTGTCGCCGAGCAGCGCCAGCACGCGCGCGCCGGCGATGTCCCGCGGCGCCGAGGCGTGCGCGGCGATTCCCTCGAGAAACGTCGGGCGGCGGATGTAGGTGGAGTCGGGATCCCACTCGTAGCGATCGCCGGTCGGGGCCGGCAGCGCGCGCCAGTTCTCGTCGCCGTCGAGGATCGTCGCGTAGCTCTCTTCGAACATCGCCCGGTCGAACACCCGGCCGACGACCTCGGCGACCTCCGCCTCCGACGGCCACAGACTCGTGCAGATACACGGGCGCGCCGGTCGCGATCGGTACCGACCGGGTCGCTCGACAGGTCGACGTCCATCGTGCCGGCGAGCGCGTAGGCCACGACGAGCGGTGGCGAGGCGAGATAGTTCATCCGGCAGTCGGGCGAGATGCGGCCTTCGAAGTTGCGATTGCCCGAGAGCACCGACGCCACCGAGAGATCGCCGTGATCGACGGCCTCGGAGATCTCGGGCGCGAGCGGACCGGAGTTTCCGATGCAGGTGGTGCACCCGTAGCCGACCACGTCGAAGCCGAGCTGGTGCAGCGGTTCCATCAGCTGCGCGCGCTCGTAATACTCGGTGACGACGAGCGAGCCCGGAGCGAGCGAGGTCTTCACCCACGGCGGCACACGCAGGCCGCGCGCGACCGCGTTCCTCGCGAGCAGTCCCGCGGCGATCATCACCGACGGGTTCGACGTGTTGGTGCACGACGTGATCGCGGCGATCACCACGTGCCCGTCGGCGAGCTCGAAGCTGCGACCGTCGGCGAGCGTCACCGGACAACGCTTGCGGTCGAGCAGGATCGGGCGGACACCTTCGCCCGCGGGCGCCTCGTCGCGCGGCGCGCCGGCCGCCGGCGCGGGCGGGTCGCTTGCGGGGAACGACTCGATCGACGGCTCGTCGGCCTTCGAGCGGGTCGCGCCGATCGGAGGCCTCGGAGCAGTGGCCTCCTCGCGGCGGAACGCGAGCAGTGCCTGCTCGAAGCTCGCCACGCGCTCCCGGCAACGTGACGCGGTCCTGAGGCCGCGCCGGACCGGCGAGCGACGGCTCGACCGTCGAGAGATCGAACGAGATCGTCTCGTCGTACACGGGCCGGACCGCGGGATCGTGCCAGAGACCCTGCTCCTTCGCGTACGACTCGACGAGCGCGACGAGATCGTCGGGCCGGCCGGTCGCGCGCAGGTAGCGGAGGGTCTCGTCGTCGACGGGAAAGATCGTGCACGTCGAGCCGTACTCGGGCGACATGTTGCCGATCGTGGCACGGTTCTCGAGCGGTACCCGGCCGACACCTTCGCCGTAGAACTCGACGAACTTGCCGACGACACCGTGCCTGCGCAACAGCTCGGCGACGGTGAGCACGAGGTCGGTCGCGGTCGATCCCACGGGCAGCGCGCCGACCAGCTCGATCCCGACGACACGCGGCAACAGCATCGACAGCGGCTGACCGAGCATCGCGGCCTCGGCCTCGATGCCCCCGACACCCCAGCCGAGCACGCCGAGGCCGTTCACCATCGGCGTGTGCGAGTCGGTGCCGACGAGTGTGTCGGGATACACGAGCCGGTCCGGCCCACGGAACACCACCTGCGCGAGGTACTCGAGATTCACCTGGTGACAGATGCCGCGGTTCGGCGGGAACACCCGCAGGGTGCGGAATGCCGATTGCGCCCAGCGCAAGAACGTGTAGCGCTCGCGGTTGCGCGCGAACTCGAACTGCGCGTTGCGCACGAACGCGTCGGCAACTCCCGCGACGTCGGCGACGATCGAGTGGTCGATGACGAGGTCGACCGGAATGCCCGGCTCGATCAGGCGCGGATCGCCGCCGAGATCGGCCATGGCATCGCGCATCGCCGCGAGGTCGACGATCGCGGGTACGCCGGTGAAGTCCTGCATGAGGACGCGCGCGGGCATGAACTGCAACTCACGGGTTCCCGCCTCGGTCGCGGCGCGCGAGCGGTCGGCGAGAGCGCGGATGTCGTCGGCACCGACGTTCGCGCCGTCTTCGTGGCGTAACAGATTTTCGAGCAGGATGCGTAACGAGTACGGCAGTGTCTGCGGGTCGTCGACGACGGCGTCCAGCCGGTACATGTCGTACGTTCGGTCGCCGACGGTGAACTCGGCCCGGGCACCAAAGCTGTCGAGCGACACGACCGCAAGCTACCCGTCGACCGCCACCGCTCCGGCGCGCGAATCCGGACCGTTACGCTTCCGCGCATGCGCGCGGGCACATCGGCCACCCCGACCGGCGGGCCGCCGGTGCAGACGGTCCTCGCGATCGACATCGGCGGCACCAAGCTCGCGGTCGGCGTCGTGACCGGTGAGGGCCGCATCCTCGACCGCCAACTCGTCCCGACGCCCCGAACCGTCGATGCCGGCGAGCTGTTCGGCACGCTCGCAGCCGCCATCGACGGCCTCGGGGATGCCGCGGCGGGCGCGCAGGCGGTCGGCGTCGGCTGCGGTGGGCCGATGACCGGCGGCGGCGAGACCGTCTCGCCGCTCAACATCACGGCCTGGCGCGGCTTCCCGCTCCGGGCGCGCCTCGCCGAGCACTGTCACCTCCCGGTGTGGATCGACAACGACGCCAAGGCGCTCGCGCGCGGTGAGGGCTGGATCGGCGCGGCCGCGGGCGTGCGCGACTTCATCGGGATGGTGGTGTCGACGGGCGTCGGGGGCGGCATCGTCGTCGACGGCCGGCTCCTCGACGGCGCCGACGGCAACGCGGGCCACGTCGGGCACATCATCGTCGAGCCCGACGGCGCGATCTGCGGATGTGGTGCGCGCGGCTGTCTCGAGGCGGAGGCGTCGGGCACCGCGATCGAACGCAGCACCGGTCGTCCCCCCGCCGATGCCTCCGCCGACGTCCGCGCGCGTACCGGGCGCCTCGTCGGGCGCGGCATCGCATCGGTCGCGAACCTCCTCGATCTGCAGCTCGCGGTCGTGAGCGGCTCGGTCGCGCTCGGCTACGGCGACGCGTTCTTCGCCGCGGCCCAGACCGAGATCGACGCGCGCTGCCGGCTCGACTACTCCCGCGGCACCCGCGTCGTGCCGGGCGCGCTCGGCGACGACGGCCCGCTTGATCGGGGCCGCCGCCGTCGCGCTGTTCGCGGATCGCGCTGACTAGCTGCTTTGGAAGCGGCCGCCGTCGATCACGACGACGCCTTCTTGGTTCACGGTCTGGAAGATCGTGGCCCCCGCGCCCTCGTCCCACATCTTCACCGTGAGCGTGTCACCCGGGTAGACGGGCTTGGAGAAGCGCGCGTCCATGCTCCCGAACTTGGTCGACGTCGGAACCGCAGAGCTCGTGCAACAGGGCCCGACCCGTCACGCCGTAGGTGCACAGACCGTGCAGGATCGGGCGCTCGAACCCGGCGAACTTCGCGAGCTCGGGGTCGGAGTGCAGCGGGTTGCGGTCGCCCGAGAGGCGGTAGAGCAGCGCCTGGTCGGGGCGGGTCGCGTACGTCACCTCGTGGTCGGCCTTGCGGTCGGGCATCTTCGGCGGGTCCGCGATCTCGGGACCGCGACTCTCGCCGAAACCGCCCTCGCCGCGGATGAACGCGGCGAAGCGCGTCGTGAAGGCGGGCTTGCCGGTGTCGACGTAGCTCGACTCCGACTCGAGCCGCACGACCGCGGCCTTGCCCTTGTCGTAGATGCCGACGATCTTCGTGATCGAGTCGACCTCGCCGTCGGGCGGGATCGGGCCGTGCACCGTCACGCCCTGCTCACCGTGCAACAGCATGCGGAAATCGAAGTCGCCCCAGCTCGGGAGGCCGGGACCGCCGCCCATGCCCAGCACGACCGGCATCGTGGGCAGTACCCGTTGCTGGATGTTCTGCGAGTTCTCGGTCGTGAACTCGAGCTCGAAGCCCGTCGGGTCGATCTGCCCGGCGCCGGTACCGAGCGCGTAGAGCAATGCATCCTTCGAGGTCCACGAGTTGCGGCCCGGGTTCGAGACCGCACCAACGGCGTCCAGGTTCATCGGCATGGTGATACTCCCTGCGTTTCGTGCTGGTTGACGAGCTGAATGACGAGCCTCACGACAGCATGTTCGACGGTTCGGCGGCCTGCTCGACGAGGTCGGGAACGACCTTCGTCAACTGCGCGGGCTCCCACCGCATCTTGTTGTTGGTCGCGGTCGGGCCGCGCCGCCAACCTTCGGCGACCGAGACGCGGTCACCGTCGACGAGGAAGACACGACCGCTCACGTCCTCGTTGTCGTTGGAGCCGAGCCAGACGACGAGCGGCGAGATGTTGGCGGGGTCGAGCGCGTCCCACGCTCCTTCGGCGGCTGCACCGAATCCGAGGTTCTCGGTCATGCGGGTCCGGGCCACCGGCGCGATCGCGTTCGTGCAGACGCCGTAGCGGCCGAGCTCGAGCCCACAGATGATCGTGAACGCCGCGATGCCGGCCTTCGCGGCGCCGTAGTTGGTCTGGCCCGCGTTGCCGAAGATGCCCGACGGCGACGACGTGTTGACGACGCGCGCCTTCAGCGGCGTACCCGCCTTCGCCTGGTCGCGCCAGTAGGCCGCCGCGTGGCGGGTCGGCGAGAACGCGCCCTTCAGGTGGACGGCGATCACCGCGTCCCACTCGCTCTCCTCCATGTTGGCGAGCATGCGGTCGCGGAGGATGCCGGCGTTGTTCACCAGCGTGTCGAGGTGACCGAACGTGTCGATCGCGCGCTGCACCAGGCGGCCGGCGCCCGCGAAGTCGGCGACGTTCTCGCCGTCGGCGACGGCCTCGCCGCCCATCGCCTTGATCTCCTCGACGACCTCCATGGCCGGGCTCAGCGAGCCGCCGTCGCCGTGCATGTCACCGCCGAGGTCGTTGACCACGACCTTGGCGCCTTCTCGCGCGTACGCGAGCGCGTGCTCACGGCCGATGCCGCGTCCCGACCCGGTCACGATCACAACGCGGCCGTCGCAAATACCCATCGATGCATCCCTAACTTCGGAGCTGCTCGCGCAGCTGGTGCTTGTAGAGCTTGCCGTTGTCGTGCCGGGGCAGGGCCTCGACGAAGATCACGCGACGTGGACACTTGTAGTGCGCGATGCGGTCCCGGCACCACTCGACGAGCTCGAATCCGAGCGCCTCGGACGGTTCGACACCGATCTGCGGCTCCACCGCGGCCACCACGACCTCACCCCACTCCTCGTCGGGCTGGCCCACCACGCCGACGTCGCCGACCGCCGGGTGCGCCAGGAGCGCCGCCTCGACCTCCGCCGGATAGATGTTCACCCCGCCGCTGATGATCAGGTGCGCGCTGCGGTCGGTCAGGAAGAGGTACCCGTCGGCGTCGACGTAGCCGACGTCGCCGAGGGTGAAGTGCGTGCCCCGATAGGCGTCGTCGGTCTTCTCCGGCGCCTTGAAGTACTCGAACCGGTCAGCCGTCGGGCGCCTTCAGGTAGACGGTGCCGACCACGTCCGGCCCGAC
The DNA here is from genome assembly GCA_963812205.1 of uncultured Actinomycetes bacterium. Taxonomy (GTDB): domain Bacteria; phylum Actinomycetota; class Acidimicrobiia; order IMCC26256; family PALSA-610; genus PALSA-610. The sequence goes on along the minus strand of CAWEUJ010000004.1, from coordinate 1,514,683 downwards.
CTCGGCGCCGGCCTCGTCGAGGATGCGCACCTGGTCGGGCGGCTGCACCTTGCCCACGGTGCCCGGCTTGGCCAACCACTCGCCGGGAGCCACGAGCGTGCCCGATCCCTCGGTGGCCGCGTAGTACTCCCACACGATCGGGCCGAGCCACTCCATCAGCCGTTGCTTCACGTCGACCGGGCACGGCGCCGCGCCGTGCAGGACGAAGACGAGCGACGAGAGGTCGTGGCGCGCCTTTACCGTCGTCGGGCAGCGACAACAGCCGGTGGAACATCGTCGGGACCATGTGCGTGTGCGTGATGCGGTGATCTTCGACCAGCGCGAGCGTGCGCTCGGCCGACCAGCCGTCCATCATCACGATCGGGACGCCCATCGCCGCGGGCGCGGTCAGCGAGAACGACAACGGCGCGGCGTGGTACAGCGGCCCGGTGCACAGATGCATGTGCCGGTGCCCGCGGTACTGCGTGAGCATGGCCACACCGAGCGCGGCGCGCGCGGTCGGGCGCGGCGGCGCACGCCCTTGGGCCGTCCGGTCGTGCCCGACGTGTAGAGCATCTGCCCGCCGACCACCGGGTCGTCGATGTCGGCGCCCGGCTCCCCCGTGAGCACGTCGTCCCACTGCTCGAATCCCTCGACGGTCCCGCCGACCGCGATCGGCGCGAGCAGGCGCGGGGCCAGGTCGGCGGCGCGCCGGGCCACCGGCGCGAAGCGCGCGTCGGCGACGAACGCCGTCGCCTCGCAGTCGTCGACGATGTAGCCGGCTTCGTCGCCGGTGAGATGCCAGTTGACCGTCGTGAGCCGCAAGCCGGCGCGCTGCGCGGCCGCGACCGTCTCGAAGAACTCGGGCCGGTTCGCGCACAGCAGCGCCAGCCCGTCACCGGCTTGCACACCGCGCGCCCGCAACGCGCGGACGAGCCGGTTCGCGTTGGCATTGGCCTCGGCACGCGTTCGGTCGCCGGCCTCCGAGATCACCGCGGGCGCGTCGCCGTCGACGTCCGCCCAGAAGGCGGCGAGCATCCCCCGATCGGCCGCCGCGTTCAGCCGTTCGAGATCGGGACCACTCACGCCGACGATGCTTGCCGGTCCTTCTCCACTTCGTCCAGAGCCGCGTACTCGTCGCCGGTGTCGACCCAGTCCTCGAACTGGATAACACCGATCTCGGTGAAGCGTTGCCGGAGCCAGCCGTCGGCCGCGTCGAGGAGGCCGAGCTTCTTGCAGTTCGGCACGATCTTCGAGAACAACAACTGCTGGAAGATCTGCTGCGCGGGGGGATTGACCTTTTCCATCGTGCGGTAGATCGCATCGGGATCGACGCCCATGCGCGCCCACATCTCGGTGTGCGCGAACCGGCGCTGCAGGCGGCGGGCAACGTCGAAAGCGAACTCCTGGCGCTCGCGCAGCTCCGCGTCGGTCAGCTCCTTGTAGAACTCCTGCAGCGACAGCACTCCGAACGCAACGTGACGCGCTTCGTCGCTCATCACGTAGCGCAGCAACTTCTTCAACAGCGGCTCGCTCGTGATCTGTTGCATCAAACCGAAGGCCGCGAGCGCGAGTCCCTCCACCATGATCTGCATACCGAGGTAGGCGATGTCCCACCGTGGGTCGGAGAGGATGTCGTCGAGGATGCCCTTCAGGTTCTCGTTGATGCCGTACTGCGTACCGAGCTTCTCGTCGAGGTAGCGCGCGAACACCTCGACGTGCCGGGCCTCGTCGACCACCTGCGTTGCGGCGTAGTACTTGGCGTCGATCCACGGGACGGTCTCGACGATGCGCGCGGTGCAGAGCAACGCACCCTGCTCACCGTGCATGAACTGCGAGAGCAGCGAGTTCTGCAATTCGATGCCGACCTGGCGCCACTCCTTGTCACCGAAGTGCTTGACCGGCGAACCCTCGGCCTCGGCCAGCGCCTGGAAACGCGCCGTTCCGCCCTGACCGAGCTCGTCGGCCACCTTCTCCGGGTCGACATCGACCGACCAGTCGAGATCGGTGGTGGCGTTCCACTGCGACGTCTTGGCCTTCTCGTAGAGCTTGATCAGGGGAACCCGGCTGCGCTCGTAGTCCCACGTGAAGATGGTGCCGACCTCGGCCGTGACGGCGTGGACGAGGTCGAGCTTGTCGTCAGTCATTCGATTGCTCCTCGGAGACGGCGTCGAGCAGGCGCTCGATCAGTTCGTGCCAGGCGCCTTCGGCCGGCGGTTCGATGTCGAGGGTGCGCATCACGAGTGCACCCATGGCGAGGGTCACGCCGAAACGCGCGAATACCTCGGCGTCGATCGACGCGTCGATCGCGCGGTCGCGCTTCGCCCGTTCCACGATGCCGACCAACACTCGCTCGCGCTCGTCGAGACGGTCGCGCAACGCGACCGCGAGGTTGTCATCGCGCCGGGCGGCGGCGATCGCGTCGATCAACAGCGGTGGCTGGCGGCGCGCGGCGACGAGCCGGTCGCCCAGCAACTCGAGCAGCGCCCGAGGCCGGCGGTCCTGCGCCTCGGCGAGCAGCGAATCCATCTCGATGTCGGCGCGGGCACCGATCGCGGCGAAGAGCAGCTCGTCTTTGCCCCGGAAGTTGGCGTAGACCGCGCCCGTGGTGAGGCCCGCAGCGCGGGCGATGTCGTGCAGGCGGGCGCCTTCGTACCCCTGTTCGACGAAGACCTCGACGGCCGCGGCGAGGAGCCGGTCCCGCGTGGACGGGTCGTGGAGAGCGGCCATCGCGGGGATGATAACGATCATTATCCGAGGTGGCAACGCACCTCTCGGGGTCGCAGCGGTGCGAAGATGCCGGCGTGGACCTCCCGGTGACCCTGGCCGACGTGCAAGCCGCGGCCGACACCATCCGGGGCGCGGTGCGGCTGACGCCGGCTTCGCGCTCGGAGACGCTGTCGGCCATCACCGGCACCGACTTGTGGCTGAAGTTCGAGAACCTCCAGTTCACCGGCGCGTTCAAGGAACGGGGAGCCCGCAACTTCTTGGCGTCGCTCTCCCCCGCCCAACGGGTGCGAGGCGTCGTGGCCGCGTCGGCGGGGAATCACGCGCAAGGCGTCGCGTACCACGCCCGCCTGCTCGGCGTGCCGGCGACCATCGTGATGCCCGCCGATACGCCGTTCACCAAGGTGTCGAACACTTCGCACCTCGGCGCACGCGTGCTCCTGGAAGGAGCCGACTACGCGGGCGCGCTCGCCGCGGCCGGGCGACTCACCCACGAGCTCGGCGCGACGCTCGTCCCCGCCTTCGACGACCCGCTCGTCATCGCCGGGCAGGGCACGCTCGGACTCGAGCTCGTCGACCAGGTCGACGCACTCGACACCGTCGTCGTGCCGATCGGCGGCGGCGGACTGATCTCGGGCATCGCCGTCGCGGTGAAGGCCTTACGCCCCGACGTGCGGATCATCGGCGTCCAGGCCGAGGGCTACGCCGGGATGCTGCACGCGCTCGGGCGGGCACCGGCGCCCAGGGGCGGTCCGACGATCGCCGAGGGCATCGCCGTCGCCGAACCCGGGCAGATGACGCGCCGCATCGTGGCCGAGCTCGTCGACGAGATCGTCGTCGTCTCCGAACAGGCGATCGAAGAGGCCGTCGCGCTCGGCGCCGAGATCGAAAAGACGATTCTGGAAGGGGCCGGCGCCGCGGGCCTGGCCGCCATCGTCGAGCACGCCGCCCTGTTCCGGGGCCGGACCGTTGCGGTCGTGTTGAGCGGCGGGAACATCGACGTGCGGATACTCGCCTCGGTGCTCTTGCGCGCCCTGGCCCGCTCGGGCCGGCTCGTGCGGCTTCAGATCGAGCTCCCCGATCGGGCGGGCATGCTTGCCGCGGTGGCACAGATCGTGGGTGGCCTGCGCGCCAACATCGTCGACGTGGAGCACCGCCGCGATCTGCCGGGCGTCGCGCTCAAGAGCGTGCGGCTCGATCTCTCCGTCGAGACCCGCGACCGGGCCCATGCCGACGAGATCGTGAACGCACTCGAGGCCGGCGGGTTCCGCGTCGAGGTCGCGTGAGTGTCGCGCGAGTAGCTCTCCGCTCGGCGCCGAGACACTGATCGTTCTGCACGGCCCGTTGCCGTACAGCCGCGCCGCGCTCGTCGCCGCGGTGGTGATCATCGGCGTGTCGATCGGCGCGGCGTGGGCGTTCACCCTCTGGGTCGACGAGCCCGCGGTCACGTTGCTCAAACGCGCCTACACCTGGTTCGCCGCGGTCGTCTCGCGGGTCGTGCCCGCCCACATCTCCCCGCCGGCGCCGCTACCGCTCCCCGTCGACGCGCCGATCGCAGCTGACACCGCGCGCTGACACCGGCTCGACGGGCTACCCGTCGTTCTCGGGCTGGTTCAGCTCGATGAAGTTGCCCGACGGGTCGTGCAGGAAGGCCTGGTGACCGGCACCGACCATGTGATCGATCGTGTTCACCGTGTATCCCGTGGCCCGGATGTCGGCGACGGCCGACTCCAGGTCGTCGACGCGGATCGCGAAGTGGTCGCCGCCCGCACGCGAGCTCGCGCTCTCCATCAGGTGCACCTGTTGGCCGCCGGCGTCGAGCCAGTAGCCGCCGAACCCGAAGTCGGGGCGTTCGAGCACCGTGAGTCCGAGCACGCCGGTGTAGAACGCGACGGCCTCGCCGGCGTCGCGGACGCAGATGGCGACGTGGTGGATCCCGGCCGGTCTCACGCCGCCAGCCTACGAGGGGTGCCGGCGGCCCGGCCAGACCCGAGTCGTCCGACCGTGCGCCCGACTTGTAGTTTCGCTCTCCGACCGGAACCCGTTCTCGGAGGCGACGTGGGTGCACTCGACGGCAAGGTGATCGCAATTACTGGCAGCGGGCGCGGGATCGGACGGGCCGTGGCGCTCGCGGCGGCGGCCGAAGGCGCGGCCGTCGTCGTGAACGACTACGGCGTCTCGATGGACGGGAACGAACCGACGAGCGAGGTCGCCGACGCCGTCGTCGAGGAGATCAAGAGCGCGGGTGGGCGCGCGGTCGCGAACGCCAACTCCGTGACGACGATGGAAGGCGGCGCGTCGATCGTCCAGTCGGCGATCGACACGTTCGGTCAGGTCGACGGCGTCGTGTGCGTCGCCGGCATCCTGCGCGAGCGCATGCTCTTCAACATGTCCGAAGACGAGTGGGACCCGGTCATCGAGACCCACCTCAAGGGGACCTTCACCGTGTTCCGCGCCGCCGCCTCGGTGTTCCGAGCCCAAAAGAGCGGCCGGATGATCGGCTTCACCTCCGGCGCGTTCGCGGCGAGCGTGGCCCAGGCGAATTACTCGGCTGCGAAGGGCGGCATCGTGTCGCTCGTCCGGAGCGCGGCCGCCGGCATGCAGAAGTACGGCGTGACCGCCAACTGCATCGCGCCCGTCGCCAAATCGCGCATGTCGGGGCAGGTGCCGTTCGGACTCGAGATGGGCGAACCCGAAGACGTCGCGCCGATGGTCTGCTACCTGCTCTCCGATCTCGCGAGTCAGGTCACCGGCCAGATCTACACCGTGAACGGCGGGCGCATCGCGGTGTGGAACCAGCCGATCGAGGTGCGCGAGATGCGCAAGAGCGGCCGTTGGACCGTCGACGAGATCTCGGCGCGCTTCGGCGAGGTCGGCCAGGAACCCATGCCGATCCTCGAGCGGCTGCAGGCCATGGAAGCCGCGGCCAAAGCCAAGGAAAAGCCGAACAGCTGACCGGCGCCCGCGATGAGTGGCCTTTCACTGCATGCGGGCAAGTACGAAGCGACGTTCCGGCCCGACGTCGCGATGCTGTGCACGTCGCTGCGTTTCCGCGACGACGAATACGTCGCGTGGCCGCGGACGATCGAGGAGTTCCAGGCCGGGCGCGCGACGGCGGTCCCGCTCTTGCACCCGTGGGCCAACCGGCTCGCGGGCGACGCGTACGTCGCGGCCGGCGAACGCGTCTCGCTCGACGGCCTGACGCTCCCCCACGACCCCAACGGGATCGCGATACACGGCAACCTGTTCGGGGTTCCGTTCGAGGTACAGCAGGCGACCGACACACGACTCGTCGCCCGCCTCGACTACGGCGCCCATCCCGACAAACTCCGCGCGTTCCCGTTCCCGCACACTGTCACGGTCGACGCGCGGCTCCATCCGACCCGCGGCCTCACGATCGTCACACTGGTCGAGCCGACGTCGGGGCGCGCCGTTCCGATCTCGTTCGGTTGGCATCCGTTCGTCCGACTCCCGCACGCTCCCCGTGCGGAATGGGAGCTGCGCTGGCCGGCGTGCGACCACGTCGAGGTCGACGACCGCGTGATCCCGACCGGTGCGCGCACACCGCAGGCCGCGCAGCGCGAGACCCTGGCGCAGCGAACGTTCGACGACCACTACGCACTCGGACCCGACCGCACCTTCTCGGTCACCGGCGGCTCGGGACGCGACCGCCGCACGCTCACGTTGCAATTCGATCCCGCGTATCCGTTCGCGCAGTTGTTCGTCCCGCCCGTTGGAGCATTCGTCGCCATCGAACCGATGACGGCAGAGATCGATGCCCTCGGTCGCGGCACCGCACCGGTCGTCGAGCCCGGCCGCCGCTTCCAGGCCGCGTTCACGCTGGCAGTCACGACCAGCTGACGTCGACGTCAGGTATCGTGCGCGCCATGCCCGGTGCACTCGACGGCGTCCGCATCCTCGACCTCTCGTGGGGAATCGCCGGTCCGCTCGGCGTGCTCCTGCTCGCGGAGCAGGGCGCCGACGTCATCAAGGTCGAACCGCCGGGCGGCGATCCGTTCCGCGCCTACGACGGCTACCGGGTCTGGAACCGCAGCCGCCGCTCCCTCGAGGTCGACCTCAAGTCGGAGCGCGGCCGCGAAGTGTTCGACCGGCTCCTCGCGACGGCCGACGTGGTCGTGGAATCGTTCCGACCGGGCGTGATGGACCGGCTCGGCTTCGGCTACGAGACCGTGCACGCCGCCCACCCGAGGATCGTCTACCTCTCGTGCCCGGCCTATCCCGAGGGCCACCGTTTCGCGCAACGGCCCGGTTACGACGCGCTCGTCCAAGCGAGCAGCGGCCAGATGTGGGAACAACCCGGCTGGCGCATGGGACCCATCTTCTTGCACATGCCGATGCCATCGATGGGCGCGTTCTATCTCGTCTCGAGCGGAGTGCTCACCGCGTTGATCGCGCGCGAGAACACCGGACGCGGACAACACGTGACCACCTCGCTCTTTGCGGGCGCGATGCTCTACACCACCCAGATCTGGCAGCACCTCGAGAAGGGAACCGCGCCGACACATGAACTGATGGGCAAGTCGTACCCGCCCGGCATCCACCAGGCGATGGTCTTCGAGTGCGCCGACGGTTGGGTGCACGCGTCGATCATGAGCGGGCTCACGCCGACGAAATCGCAGGACGCGATCCTCGGCCTCGACGACGCGCCCGACCCGTTCACCTTCATGGCCCTGCCCCCCGACGAACGCGAGCAGTTCAACGCCCGGCGCCGCGAGAAGTTCAAGGAATGGAAGCGAGACGACATCGTCGCCGCCTTCCAGGAGAACAACCATGCGATCGAGGCGATCATCACGCCCGACGAACAGTTCTCCCACCCACAACTGATCGCAAACGGCATGGTACAGACCGTCGTCGACCCGGTCGTCGGCGAGACCACACAGGTCGGTTCGCCGCTCCACATGTTCGGCACGCCGACCGCGGTCCAGGGCCCGCAGCCCACACCGGGCCAGCACAACGAAGAGATCCTGAGGGAGTTGGGACTATGACGCTCGCGCTCGAAGGCGTGCGCCTGATCGACTTCGGGCAGTATCTCGCCGGCCCGTTCGGACCGATGATCCTCGGCGACCTCGGCGCCGAGGTCATCAAGGTCGAACCGGTCACCGGCGACGGCATGCGACTCGCGACGAAGCCCTTCTTCGGCTGCCAGCGGGGCAAGCGCGACATCGCCCTCAACGTCAAAGACCCCCGCGGCCTCGCCGTCGCGCTCGAGCTCGTCGCCACCGCCGACGTCGTGCACCACAACATGACTGCCGGCGTCGCGACCAAGCTCGGTATCGACTATCCCGCGTGCAAGGCGGTGAAGTCCGACATCGTCTACTGCAACACGTGGGCATACGGGCTCGAAGGACCGCTCGCGCGTTTCGGCGGGCTCGATCCGCTCTACCAGGCGTCGTCGGGACTCGAACACGAGTCCGCGGCCGTGCACGAGGGCAATACGCCCTTGTACTACCGCTTCGGCATGTGCGACGCGTCGAACGCGATGCTCTCGATCGTCGCGGTGCTCGGCGCGCTCTACCACCGCAAGCGCACGGGCGAGGGCCAGGAAGTGTGGACGTCGCTGTTCGACGGCGGCGCCATCTTCACCTCCGACGCGCACCTCGTCGGCGGCGTGCCCGCGCCGCGTCCACACCTCGACAAAGACCTCATGGGTCTCTCCGCGACCTATCGCCTGTACCGCACCCAGGACGACGACTGGATCTGCATCGCCGCGGTCACCGACGCCGAGTTCCGGTCGTTGTGCACCGTGCTCGGGATCGCCGAGATCGCCGACGACCCCCGCTTCGCGACGACTTCGGGCCGCTCGGAACACCGCCGCCAACTCGAGTCGATCCTCGAGCCCTGTTTCCTTGCGAAGACCGCGATGTTCTGGACCCGCACGCTCGACGACGCGGGCGTGCCCAACGAGGTGCCGGCCGATACGCACGGAGGCGAGGCGCCACTGTTCGACTCCGACAACGTCGAGCTCGGGCTCGTCGCCCGCTACGCGCATCCGGTGCTCGGTGAGATGCGCCAGTTCGGTGAGCTGATCGACTTCTCGGAGACGCCCGGGCGCATCGCCGGGCCGCCACCGCTCGTCGGGCAGGACACCCGCGCGGTGCTACACGAGCTCGGTCACCGCGACCCCGAGATCGACGGGCTGATCGCCGACGGCGTCTGCTACGAGCCCGACGACCAGTACTCCGAACGCTTCTTCAACTAGTGGCCCGGCTGCGCGTGCTTCCGCCGGGCGCGCACACCGGCTTCCTCGGTGCGCTGTGCGTTCCCGACGATCTCTACTGGATCGCGCGCGAGCCGGTGGCGCTGGTCGGGATGTCATATCCCGGGCGGGCCGACTGGACGCTGTTGCACGAGAACGGCATCGGCCACGTCGTGTGCCTGTCGCACAGCGCGCCGGCGTACGACCCGGCGCCGTGCACGATCACCGCGGTGAGGTTGCAGGATCTCGTCAGCGGTGGCGAACCGGACGATCCCGAACGCGAACGCGCTCTGGTCGACGCCGCCGCGGCCGACGTGGTCGCGCACCTCGAACGCGGGATCGGGGTGGCCGTGCACTGCATGGGTGGACGCGGCCGCGCCGGCACGGTCATCGGCGTCGCGCTCGTGACCCTCGGCCACGAGCCGCGCGCCGTGGTCGAGCACCTCGACCGCGTGGCGCGAGCACGAGGTCGGCGCGGCTGGCCGGAGAGCCCGTGGCAATCGACGGTGGTCGAGTCGGTCCGGTGACGACGCCGGCGCCGTTGTCGGCGTCGTCACCCGACCTCATAGCTCCGGGCTCAGGGCGCCTGCATGAGGTCAACTGCCCATGTTCCCGAGAGCGAACCGAAGTACCGCGCGTTGCCGAAGGCCCACACGGTGCCGTCCAGACCGAGGATGTAGTAGCCGTCGTTCGACGCGAGCGACCGCATCCGGACGCTCGAGATGTAGGGGTAGCCGTAGAGGTCGCGCACCCGCGGGAGGCTGCCCTCGAACGGCACGTTGAAAGCGAAGACACCACCGTCGGCGGCCACCATCCAATAGCCCTTGCCGTTGGCGGCCGCGGTCATCGACTTCACCGGCTGGGCCAGCTTCATCGATCCGGTCGAGCCGTGGAACTTCGCGTCGCCGAACGAGAAGATGCCACCGTCGGCGGCGACGAACCAGTAGCCGCCCCCGTCGGCGGTCATCGTGACGTCGAGGACGGGCGCATTCAGCCGCAGGTTGCCGGTGGAGCCGTAGAACTTCGCATTGCCGAACGCGAAGACCCCGCCGTCGCGGCCCAACAGGATGTAGCCCGAACCCCTCGGAGTCGCGGCCATGCCCACGATCGGCTGGTTCAGTCCACGGCCGTTCAGCCCGCCGCGGTACGCCGCGTCGCCGAACGAGTAGACCGCGCCGTCCGAGCCGGCGAGCCAGTAACCCTTGCCGTCGGGGGTGCGGGCGGCGGCGACGACGGGCGCCGACAGTGCCTGGCCGGTGAGGTCACCGTAGAACCGCGCGCTCCCGAAGGTACGCACGTGACCATCGGCGGTCACGACCCAGTAGCCGTTGCCCTTGGTGCCGCGGTCGATCTTCTCGGGTGACGCCGCCAGCAACGCCCCGCGGGGATTGATCAACCCGTAGCCGAACACGTTGTCGCGCCCGGGTGCGCCGAGGTCGGTGGCGCTGCCCTCGACCGCACTCGTGACCTCGGCTGCGCTGAGGTTCGGGCTCTCGGCGAGCACGAGCGCGGCGGTCGCCGTCGCGTACGGCGTCGCCATCGACGTTCCGCTCATCAGTGCGTACTGCGAGCGCCCCGTGCCGTAGGTCGACCAGATCAGGTCACCCGGCGCCGCGACGTCGACGTACGAACCCGTATTCGAGAACGAAGCGTGATTCAGGCTCTGGTCGATCGCGGCCACCGCGACCGCTTCCGGGTATGCGGCGGGATACGTCGGCTGGTTGCCGTCCTGGTACGCGTTGCCCGCGGCGGCAAACGTCACGACCTGCTTCGAGAGCGCGTACTGGATCGCGATCTGCATTCCCGGCGACGGGCCTCCCCCGAGGCTCAGGTTGATGACGCGGGCGCCGTGGTCGGCCGCCCAGATGATGCCTTCGGCAACGTCGGAGGAGGAACCGCTTCCCGACGCATCGAGCACCCGCACCGGCAGGATCTTGACTCCCGGTGCCGCGCCCGCGATACCCACGCCGTTGTTGGCGTGGGCGGCGATGATGCCGGCCACGTGTGTGCCGTGCCCGGCCGGATCGACCTCACCGGTTCCGGCGTGGTCGTAGGTCGACGCGTCGGCGGCGAGGTCGAGCCCCGGCAGGACCGAACCCGCGAGATCTTCGTGCGTTCCGAGCACGCCCGTGTCGACGACCGCGACGGTGACGCCCGCGCCGGTCGACAGCTTCCACGCCGACTCGAAGTCGACGGCATCGAACGCCCACTGCTGAGGGCGCAGCGCGTCGTTCGTCGACAGCACCTTGACCGTCTCGTCCTGCTCGGACGACACGACCTGGGCCGAGACCCGACCGAGGCGGTTGTCCATCGACGCGACCGCGGCGGCCATGCCGCGCACCACGTGCATATGTCCGCTGCCGTCCCGGGTAACCGCCCACAGGCCTCTCGTGACCTCCGCGGCCTGCGCGGACGAGCCCGAGCCTGCGGCGGTGACCCCGGCGAGGATTGCCCCCGCCGCGACCACGCGCCGCGCGGTCACACCCCATTTGTTGGCACTTCGAGCGCCTCCCAAACGCATGGAGTGGCCATCGACACGTTCCGCAAGTCACTCAAGGAGAAAAAACACTGAGCGTGACAGAAAACGCCGGTCGGGCGTCACGCAAAGCGGCGGGAGACCTCGCCAAACCGCTCGGCCCCGGCACCGGCGACCCTGTGGCCGGGACCGGGCTAGTGCAGCAGCGACGCCACGAGGCCGGCCTGACCGAGGTGGTAAGTGACCATGATCGCGACCGGAGCCCACGCGAACCGGCGCACGAAACGGTCCCAGGCGATCATCGAGTCGGAGGCAACGAAGAGCACCGCTCCCGCTCCGCCGATGACGTTGCCCGTCGCCAGCGCGGTGGCGAGCATGGCTGAGATCACCGCCATGTAGGCGGCAACGGCCCCTCGGAGCGCGGCAGGCTGACCGGCGCGGCCGATCGCACCCAGGATGTGACGGCCGAGCGGTACGACGACTGCGATCACGACGACCGCAGCGATCGCGAGGGCCGCACCCGACGGCCCGTGCGTCCAGAAGCCGGCGACGTAGCAGACGTGACCGACCAAGAACGCGGCCAGGCCGGGAACGAACAGATCCTGCGGCAGCATCAACAGCACGTCACCCGCGAGCGAGCACACGAGCGCGACCACGAACCACGCCCGGCGCGTGTGCGCGTCGGTCGCGGGATCGAGCACGCCCGCGGCGACGATCAACGCGACCAGCGTGGCGGGCTTGCACAGGTACTCCAACGCGCGCAGTGAACGGGCCTTGGCGATCCAGTTCCCGACAGCGAACGCGGCAGCTACCGCGAACGCACCTGCCGCCGCCGCGTTCACGGGGCCAACCGTTCGCGAAGCCAACCACCGCGTTCGTCCTGGCGGTAGCGCAACCGGTCGTGCATTCGATCCGGCCGCCCCTGCCAGCACTCCAGCTCGTCGACGCCGACCACGAACCCGCCCCAAAACGGCGGCAACGGCGGATCCTCGTGCGCGAACCGCGCCTGCACCTCGGCGACGCGCGCCTCGAGCTCGGCCCGCCCGACGACGGTGCTCTGCGGCGACGCCCACGCGCTCAAACGATGGCCGAGTGGCCGGCTCGCCCAGTAGCGCGCGGCCTCGTCGACGGCGACGCGCGCGACCGGTCCGACGACCCGCACCTGGCGCTCTTGCTCGCGCCAGTGGAACACCAGCGCCGCCCGCGGGTTGGCCGCGAGCTCGTGACCCTTCGCGCTGTCGAAGTTCGTGAAGAACACGAAGCCGCGCTCGTCGAGCCCGCGCAACAACACCATTCGCGCCGACACCGCGCCCGCGGGGCCGGCAGTGGCGATCGTCATCGCCTCGGGCTGGGCGACGCCGGCCGCGACGGCCTCGTCGTACCAACGGCGGAACTGGGTGACGGGATCGGCCGCGGCCGACTCCGGGTCGAGGCGTTCGGGAGCGGGCGGCACAGCCGCCAACCGTGCCAGACCGGGCCGGCCGGTGCCACAATGTCGCCATGGCCTTCCACCACGTCGCTATCGCCACCCGGGACCTCGAGGCGACCCACCGCTTCTACAGCGAGGCGATGGGGTTCGAGCTGGCCCACGTCGACACCATCCCCTACATGGAGCACGGCTGGGCGCGGCACCTGTTCTACGACACGGGCAACGGCGAGATGCTCGCGATCTGGGACCTGCACGACGAGAGCGTGCCCGACTTCGACCCCGCGATCTCGACCGCGCTCGGCTTGCCGAGCTTCGTGAACCACATCGCCTTCGACTCCGCGTTCGACGACCTCGACGCCAAGCGCGACCGCTGGCTCGACCACGGACTCGACGTGGTACGCATCGATCACGGTTGGTGCACGTCGATCTACGCGAACGACCCCAACGGGATCATGGTCGAGTTCTGCGCCACGACCCGCGCGTTCACGGCCGACGACACGCGTGAAGCGCAGGAGCTCCTCATGGCGGAGAAGCCCGGCGTCAACCGCGCCGAGCCGCCGATCCAGTTCTTCGAGGCGAGCTCACGCAACGACGCCGTCGTCTCGTAGCGCCGCGATCTCCTCGTCGGTGTAATGCGCGAGCTCGCGCAACACCGCGTCGGTGTGCTCACCCAGCTCCGGACCGACCGAGCGAATCGCCCCCGGTGTGCGCGAGAACCGCGGGACGACACCGGCCATCGGCACGTCGGCGCTGAAGCCGGCCGCGAGCCTGACGATCATCTCGCGCGCCGCGATGTGCGGATCGGAGGCGAGGTCTTCGGCGCGGTTGATCAGTCCGACCGGCACATCGTGCGCCCGGAGCAGCGTGACGAGATCGTCGGCATTCATCGTGCGCGTCCAGGCCGCGATCTCCTCGTCGAGCGGATCCTGGCGAGCGGCGCGGGCCTCGTGCGACGCGAGGTCGCGGGCGAGGTCGGGACGACCCATTGCATCGCAGAGCCGGGCGAAGACCGCGTCGGCATTCCCGGCGATCACCACGTCGTGCCCGTCGAGGGTGGGGTACGCGTTCGCGGGCGCGACGTCGCGCAGGATCCCACCCGAGCGCGTGCGCGTCACTCCGGCCAGCTCGTAGTCGGCGACGGTCGACTCCATCAGCGCGAGCACCGCTTCGTAGATCGCCACGTCGACCTCTTGGCCCCGGCCGCTGCGCGTTCGCTCGTTGACGGCGGCCAAGGTGCCGATGACCGCGAACAAGCCCGCGAGCGAGTCGCCGATCGATACGCCGGTGCGCGCGGGCGGCCGGTCGGGTTCACCGGTCGTGTGGCGGATACCGCCCATCGCCTCGCCGATCGAACCGAAGCCCGGTTCGGCGGCGCGCGGGCCGGTCTGACCGAACCCCGATACGTGGACGAGGACGACGCCGGGATTGTCCAAGACCAGCGTTTCGTAGTCGAGTCCCCACTTCGCGAGCGTCCCGGGTTTGAAGTTCTCCAGGACCACGTCGCAGCGGGCGGCGATGCGCCGCGCGACCATTCGGCCCCGAGCGTCGCGCAGGTCGACGGCGACCGAACGCTTGTTGCGGGCGATCGCCGGCCACCAGAGGCTCTTGGCGTCGACCCGGACGCCGTATCGGCGCATGATGTCGCCCGCCCCCGGCGGTTCGATCTTGATGACCTCCGCGCCGAGATCGCCGAGGAGCTGACCGGCGAACGGCCCCGCGATGAACGCGCCGAGCTCGAGCACGCGCAGGCCGGCCAGCGGGGTCTCGCTCACGGGCCGAAGAGTAGGGTCTCGCGCACATCTCCAGGAGGTTCGCAGTGGAGTTCGCAATGAGCGCCCGGGCCAACGAGCTGAAGGCCAAGCTCGTCGAGTTCGACAACGAGATCGTCCGTCCCGCCGAACCGATCTACCGCGAGCAGCGCGCGGCGTCGGGCGACCCGCACTTTCCACCTCCCGTCATGGAGGAGCTGAAGGTCGAGGCACGCACGCGCGACCTCTGGAACCTGTTCCTCCCCGAGGCCGAGCACGGGCCCGGGCTGACGAACGTGGAATACGCGCCGCTGTGCGAGGTCATGGGAACGTCGCCGTTGCTCGGCGAGGCCACGAACTGCTCGGCACCCGACACCGGCAACATGGAGATCCTGGCGCAGTTCGGCACCCCCTTGCAGCAGGAGCAGTGGTTGCGGCCTCTGCTCGACGGCGAGATCCGTTCGTGTTTCGCGATGACCGAGCCGTGGGTCGCGTCAAGCGACGCGACGAACATCTCGAGCCGGATCGAGCGCGACGGCGACGACTACGTCATCAACGGGCACAAGTGGTTCACGAGCGGCGCGCTCGATCCACGCTGCAAGCTCGCGGTCTTCATGGGCGTCACCGACCCCGACACCGACACGTATCACCGCCAGTCGATGATCCTCGTACCGATGGACGCGCCCGGCGTGAGCGTGGTGCGCGGGCTGCCGGTGTTCGGGCACTCCGAGGGCGGCGGTCACGGCGAGACGCTGTGGGAGAACGTGCGCGTCCCCAAGGAGAATCTCCTGGGCGACGAGGGCAGCGGTTTCGCGATCGCGCAGGCCCGCCTCGGCCCCGGCCGCATCCACCACTGCATGCGGGCGATCGGCATGGCCGAGCGCGCCCTCGACCTCATGTGCATGCGCGCCCAGACCCGCGTCGCGTTCAAGAAGCCGCTCGCCGACCAGGGTGTCGTACAGGCGACGATCGCGGAGTCGCGGATGCAGATCGAGCAGGTCCGCCTGCTCACGATGAAGGCCGCGTGGATGATGGACACCGTCGGCAAGAAGAACGCGCGCACCGAGATCGCCGCGATCAAGGTGGTGGCGGCCCGGGTCGCCACCGACGTGATCGACCGCGCGATCCAGGTCTTCGGCGGCGCGGGCGTCACCGACGACTGGCCGCTCGCGTCGATGTACGCGCACGCACGCACGTTGCACCTCGTCGACGGCCCGGACGAAGTGCACCTCCGCCAGATCGCGCGCGACGAGCTCGGGAAGTACGCGAGCATGCGCCCGGCCGGCTCCTGAGCGTGAAGGTCCGGATCGGCTACGGCCTCGGCAACCTGCGACCGCTCTCGGGCGACGCGCTGGGCGCGATGGCCGAGGGACTCGAGCGCAACGGCTTCGACTCGCTCTGGCTCTCGGAGCGCATCAGCGGGCCCGCGCCCGATCCCGTGCTCGGCCTCACCTACGCCGCGGCCCGGACCGACACGATCAAGCTCGGCACCAGCGTTTCGGTGCTCCCCGGCCGCAGCCCCGCGCTCGTCGCCAAGGAGTGGGCCACGCTCGACGTCCTCTCCGGCGGGCGCGCCCTCCCCGCGTTCGGGCTCGGGGTCGTGCACCCGGTGGAGCAACAGGCGTTCGGGGTCGAGCGCACCGACCGCGCATCGATCTTCGACGAGGCCCTGCCGCTGGTGCGGCGCCTGTGGGCCGAGGACGACGTCGACCACGACGGTCGCTGGTTCCACTACGAGCACATGAACGTGCTGCCCAAGCCCACGCATCGGCTCGACGTGTGGCTCGGTGGGCGCGGCGCCGGCCGAGCTGCGCCGGGTCGGGCGCCTGGCCGACGGCTGGCTCGCGAGCTTCACCACACCCGACCAGTGCAAGACCGGGCGCGTGACGATCGAAGAGAGCGCCGACGCCGCCGGCCGCGAGATCGACGGCGAGCACTTCGGCGCGATGGTGTTGTACGCGCGCAACGGCGTCCCCGGCGCGTTCGCGCAGGCGATCGCCGGCCGCAATCCCGACGTCGAGCTCGACGACCTCGTCGCGCGCGACTGGCCGGAGTTGCACGACCTCTGCGCGCGCTACATCTCGGTCGGGTTCTCGAAGCTGGTGCTCGTCCCGCTCGGCGAACCGCCGGACTGGGACGACGAGCTCGCCGCGGCAGCGGCGGCGCTGCTGCCGCTACAGAACCAGGCCGGCCGGACTCGAAACTAGGCCTCGAGGAACCGGCGCAAGCCCACGATCGAGCCGATCACGCCGATCCCGGCGCCGATCAACAGCACGAGGATCCCGATGCCGAACGCATCGGCCGAGGTGACGCGAAACGTCGACAGCAACGTGTGCTGGTTGCTCAACAGGTTCGAGATGATGATCTTGAGCGCCCATACGAGCCCGAACGCGAATCCCGCGCCGATCGCGCCCTGCACCAGACCTTCGGCCATGAACGGCACCCGGACGAACCAGTTCGACGCGCCGACGAGCTTCATCACTTCGATCTCGCGCCGGCGGGCGAACGTGGCCAGCCGGATCGTGTTGACGATCAGGAACAGTGACGACGCCAGGAGCACGCTCGCCATCGAGATGAACGCGAGCCGGATCCAGCGGGTGGCGGTGAGCAGTCGTTTGATCTGCTGCGCGGCGGTGATGACGGTATCGACGTTGGGCTGATCCTTGTAGGCCAGGTCGATCTGCGCGGTCAGCTCCGCCTGCTTCGGCGCGACGCGGAACGACTCAGGAAGATCCGACGGCTTGGTCGACTCCACCAGCGCGGGCTGGTCGGCAAAGTCCTTCTTGAAGATGGCGTAGGCGTCGGCCTGGGTCAGGTGCTGGAAGCTCTTGACGTTCGGGTCCTTGCTCAGCTCGTCCGAGATGACCTGAACGTCTTTGGGCGTCGCCCCCACCCGCATGAAGATCTCGAGCTCGATACCGTGCTTCCACTGTTGAGTGCCGTGATCGACCGTCGCCGACACCAGCAGGATGCCACCGAACAAGAACAGGGAGATCGCAACCGTGATGATGCCGGCGATCGTCATCAAGAGGTTGCGGCGCAGCGAGATCAGCGTCTCGCGCACGAAGTAGGCCAGACGCGACATCAGCTGCCGACGCCGTACACACCGCGGACCTGGTCGCGCATGAGCGTGCCGTGATCGAGCTCGATCGACGCGCCGGCGCATCGCGTCGACGATGCGCTGGTCGTGGGTGGCCATGACGACGGTCGTGCCGGTGCGGTTGATGCGGTCGAGCAGCCGCATGATGCCGACCGTCGTGGCCGGGTCGAGGTTTCCGGTCGGCTCGTCGGCCAACAAGATCAGCGGCCGGTTGACGAACGCGCGTGCGATCGAGACCCGCTGCTGCTCGCCCCCGGAGAGCTCGGTCGGGAAGCTGTCCGACTTCTTCGTCAGACCGACGAGATCGAGGATCTGCGGCACCTGGGTGCGCACGATGTGCTTCGGCCGCCCGATCACCTCGAGCGCGAACGCCACGTTCTCGTAGACCGTCTTGTTCGTCAGCAGCTTGAAGTCCTGGAAGACGCAGCCGATGTTGCGGCGCAGCTGCGGCACCTTCCACGAACCCAGGCGCCCGATGTCGCGGCCCGCGACGAGCACGCGGCCCTCGGTGGCGACTTCGTCGCGCAACAAGAGCTTCAAGAAGGTCGATTTCCCGGAGCCCGAAGGGCCCACGAGGAAGACGAACTCACCCTTCAGGATCTCGAGCGAGAGCTCCTTCAGGGCGACGACATCGCCTTTGTACGTCTTGGTGACGTCTTCGAAACGAATCATGAGGAGCGCAGCATCGGAAGCGAAACGAGGGTAGCAGTGCCTTCATCCCGGCCGTGAACAGTACCGGATTAGGACGAATTGCGTGATCTACGCCATTGCAGGTACGCCTCGATGAAGGGATCGAGATCGCCGTCGAGCACGGCCTGCACATTGCCGGTCTCGTAGCGCGTTCGTTCGTCCTTCACGAGTTGGTACGGCGCCAGCGTGTACGTGCGGATCTGGTTGCCGAATGCAACGTCTTGTTTGTCCCCCGACAGCCGCTCCAGCTCGCGGCGCTGCTCCTCGCGCTGGCGTTCGGCCAGCCGGGCCGCGAGGATCTGCATCGCCTTGGCCCGGTTCTGCAGCTGGGAGCGCTCGTTCTGGCAGGACACGACGACGCCCGTGGGCACGTGCGTGATCCGGACCGCGGAATCGGTGACGTTGACGTGCTGGCCGCCCGCGCCCGACGAGCGGTAGGTGTCGATGCGCAGGTCGCTCGGATCGATCTCCGGCTGCTCGGCCTGGTCGAGCGCGGGGACGCAGTCGAGGGACGCGAACGCGGTCTGGCGGCGGGCGTTGGCGTCGAACGGCGAGATCCGGATCAAGCGGTGCACGCCCCGCTCACCTTCGAGCATGCCGTAGGCGTAGCGGCCCTTGACGATGAAGGTCGCCGACGTGATGCCCGCCTCCTGGCCCTCTTGGATCTCGTCGACCTCGACCTCGAAGCCCTTCGTGTCGGCCCAGCGCCTCACCATGCGCAAGAGCATCTGCGCCCAGTCCTGGGCGTCGGTGCCACCGGCACCGGAGTGGACCTCGCAGATCGCGTCGCGCTCGTCGTGCTCGCCGCTGAACAGTGCGCGCAGCTCCAGCTTGTCGAGATCGCGCGCCAGCGCCGAGGAGCTCTCGGCAATCTCGGGTTCCAAGGAGGCATCGTCTTCCTCGCGGGCGAGCTCGTAGAGCGTCTGCACGTCGGAGAGACGACCGTCGAGCTGGTCCATCAGCTCGACGTCTTCGCGCACGCTCGACAGCTCCGAGTTCACCTGGCGAGCGTGATCGGCGTCGTCCCAGAGATCGGGCGCGCTCGCCTGCTCCTCGAGCTCGGCGAGCCGCGCGCGGGCCTCGTCGATCCGGAGGTATCTGTGCGCGTCGCCGACACGACGCGCGAGATCACCAAGCTCCTCGGAGAAGTCCTTCACTCATCTCCCGTGACAAAGCTTGTACTTCTTGCCGCTGCCGCAGAAGCACGGCTCGTTGCGGCCGGGCGTCTTCTCGGTCCGCACCGGCTGTTGGACGACCTGCTCGGTCGCCAGGGCCTCCGGCGCGTCGTCGAATGCCAGCGGCATCTCGGCCACCTGCGCCACCCGGGCCGCTTCGATCGCGTCCGAGCCCTGCACCGGATCGGTCGGCGCGCTGTAGGAGACGTTGCGGATGTCGGGGCGGGGCTCCTCGTCGACGACGACCTGCAGGTGGAAGACGTACCGGACGAAGTCGTCTTCGATCTGGCCCATCATGGCCTCGAACATGTCGAAGCCCTCTCGCTGCCATTCCGAGAGCGGATCCTGTTGGCCCATGGCCCGCAGGTTGATGCCCTCTTGCAGGTAGTCCATCTCGTAGAGGTGCTCGCGCCAGTGCTGGTCGATCACCGAGAGCATCACGCGCCGCTCGATGTCGCGCAGGTTCTCGGCGCCGATCGCTTCGCCCTTCTCCGCGTACAACGTGGTCGCGTCCTCGACGAACGCGGCTTCGAGCGCTTCGCGCCCGAGGACGTCGTTGATCTGTTCCTTCGTGATACGCGTCGGGTAGTACAGGTGCGCCGCGTCGAGCAGCCCCGGCACATCCCAGTCCTCGAAGTACTCGCCGAGGCAGTACTGCGCGACGAGGCGGCTGATGGCCGACTCGATCGCGAGGAGCGCCTCCTCACCGAGGTCTTCACCGTCGAGGATCTGCTGGCGGCGCCGGTAGATGACCTTGCGTTGCTCGTTCATCACCTCGTCGTACTTGAGAACGTTCTTGCGGATCTCGAAGTTGCGATCCTCGACGGTTCCCTGCGCGCGCTCGACCGCCTTCGAAACCATCTTCGACTCGAGCGGCATGTCGTCGGGGAACGACGCGTTCATGACCCGGGACATGAGACCCGTGGCAAAGAGTCGCATCAGCTCGTCCTCGAGGGAGAGGTAGAAGCGGCTCTCGCCCGCGTCGCCCTGGCGACCGGCGCGGCCCCGTAGCTGGTTGTCGATGCGGCGCGACTCGTGGCGTTCGGTGCCGAGCACGTAGAGACCGCCGAGGGCCCGGACCTTCTCGCCCTCGGTCTTGCATTCGACCTCGAAGCCCGGAAGCAGCGCTTCGTAGCGCGCCTCGAACTCGGGCGTGCCCGCATCCAGGCCTTCCTTCAAGCATTCACGCCGCGCCAGACCCTCGGGGTTCCCGCCCAGGAGGATGTCGACGCCGCGACCGGCCATGTTCGTGGCCACCGTCACCGATTTCAGCGTGCCCGCCTGGACGACGATCTCCGCTTCCCGCTCGTGCTGCTTCGCGTTCAGCACCTCGTGCGGGATGCCCTTCTTCTGCAGCTCGCGCGAGAGCCTCTCCGACTTCTCGACCGAGATCGTGCCGACCAGGACCGGCTGACCCTTCTCGTGACGCTCCGCGATGTCGTCGATCGCGGCGGAGAACTTCGCCTCCTCGGTCTTGTAGATGTAGTCGGCGTGGTCGAGACGCACCATCTCCCGGTTCGTCGGGATCGAGACCACCTGCAGGTCGTAGGTGTGCGCGAACTCGCCGGCCTCGGTCGAAGCGGTGCCGGTCATGCCGCCGAGCTTCTCGTAGAGCCGGAAGAAGTTCTGGAGGGTGACCGTCGCGAGGGTCTGGTTCTCCTCTTTGATCTTCACGTTCTCTTTGGCTTCGACCGCCTGGTGCAGACCCTCGCTCCAACGGCGGCCCTCGAGGATACGTCCGGTGAACTCGTCGACGATCTTCACCTCGCCCGCTTGGACGATGTAGTCGATGTCGCGCTTGAACAGCTCCTTGCCGCGCAGGGCCTGTTGGAGTTGGTGCACGTAGTTCTGGTGAATGTTCTCGTAGAGGTTCTCGACACCGAGCGCCGCCTCGACGCGCGCGATGCCCTCCTCGGTGGGGACGACGGTGCGCTTGGCCTCGTCGACCTCGTAGTCGCGGTCACGTTGGAGACCGCGGGCGACGCGGGCGAACTGGTAGTAGAGCTCGGCCGCGTCGGCGGCGCGTCCCGAGATGATGAGCGGGGTGCGCGCCTCGTCGATGAGGATCGAGTCGACCTCGTCGACGATGCTGAAGAAGTGCGGAGACCACGACTGGTTGCGGTTTCCGCGCTGCACCTGTTCTCGGATGTCGACCACCATGTTGTCGCGCAGGTAGTCGAACCCGAACTCGTTGTTCGTGCCGTACGTGATGTCGCAGTCGTACTGCATGCGCTTTTCGTCGGGAGTCGAGTCGTCGGGCACCACGACGCCGACGGTGAGCCCGAGGAACCGGTGGATACGACCCATCCAAGCCGAGTCGCGCCGTGCGAGATAGTCGTTGACGGTGACGAGGTGCACACCGCGGCCTGCCAGCGCGTTCAGATACGCAGGCAAGGTCGACACGAGGGTCTTGCCCTCGCCGGTCTTCATCTCCGCCACCCAGCCGAGGTGCAGTGCGGCGCCACCCATGACCTGGACGTCGAAGTGCCGCTGGCCGAGCACCCGCCGGCCCGCTTCGCGCACGACCGCGAACGCCTCGGGAAGCATGTCGTCGAGGGTGTCGGCGACGACTTGCTTTTCGTGCTCGGGGTTCTTGGCCTCCGAGCGTGCGCGGTCCACGCGCTGTTTGAACTCGGCGGTCTTCGCCACCAACTGCTCGTCGGACAGGCGCTCGATCTCGGGCTCGAGCGCGTTGACCTCGGGCACGATCGCCTGGACCGCTTTGAGTCGCCGGCCCTCGCCTGCGTGGAGGAGTTTGTTGAACAATCCCATGCGGCGGGCGAGTCTACCGGCGGTTGCACCCGGGCTCGGGCCGTGCCGGGCACCCGTACATGTCCTGGTCAGGGTGCGTCGACGAGCTTCTCCCGCACCGCGTACATCGCGGCTTCGACCCGCGACCGCACCTGCAGCTTCTCCAAGATGTTGCGCACGTGGTTGCGGACGGTGTTCTCGGCGATGACCAGCTCGGCACCGATGTCCTTGTTCGACAAACCCCTCGCGATGAGCCGCAGCACCTCGAGCTCACGATCGGTGAGGCGCCGGCCGTCGTGTTCTTCTTCGAGCCGTCGTGACAACGCGTTGAATTCCGAGAGAAGCTTGGTCGTCATCGAGGGCGAAACCAGTGCCTGGCCACTCGCGACGGCGCGGATCGCGTCGGCGATCTCGTCGATCGCCACCTCCTTCAGCAGATAGCCGGTCGCGCCCGCGCGCACCGAGCCGTAGAGGTCCTCTTCGTCTTCGGATTCGGTGAGCATCAAGATGCGGACCGAGGGCTGCGCCACCCGTATTCGGCGCGCTGCCTCGATGCCGTTGACCGACGGCATCCGCACGTCCATCAGCACGACGTCGGGCTGCAACTCCGCGGCCTGCTCGATCGCTTCCATGCCGTCGCAAGCCTCACCGACCACGACGAGGTCGGACGCGCGTACGCAGGACCGAGACGAGCCCGTGACGGAAGAGCGCGTGGTCATCGACGACCAGCACCCGGATCGGCGGCGCTTCGTCGCCGACGACGTCGACCACCTGGACTCAGCCCGTGACTTCGATGAGACCCAGCGCGCCGTCGCGCCGCCGGTACATGACCGCGGCGTTGTCCGACTCGGTATTGCGGAAGAGGAAGAAGTCGTGACCGAGGAGCTCCATCTGGAGGGCCGCCTCTTCGGGGTTCATGGGCTTCACCGCGAACTGCTTGGTCTTCACGATCGCCGGGCCGGTGTCGTCGACGCCTTCGCGGCCGTCGAGCACGAGGCCCTCGACGTCGGTGCTTGCACCGTTCGATCCGTTGACGAGCGCGTCTCGACCGCCGCGGACACGCTTGCCCTGGCGGACCCGACGCTCGTGCAGGCGGCGCATCTGGTGCTCGACCTTGTCGAGGGCGAGATCGAGCGCCATGGCGTGCTCGACCGCAGCCGCCGTCCCCTTCACGAGGTGGTGCGTGAGATGCACGAGAATCTCGCACGTACACGAATCGCCCGCACGGCGGGTCTGGTGCAGCCCGTAGTCGACGTCGATGCGGCGCACATCGTTCGCGAACTTGCCGAGGCGCTCCAGCTTCTCGAGCGTGAGCGCCCGGAGAGCCGGATCGACCTCTACGTGCTTGCCGACGACGACGACGTCCACGTTCTCCCTGTCGAATTCCTCGCGACCCGGATGCCGGCTGGAAGAACCGAAGTATACGTGGGCGTCTCCCGACCGGTTCCGGGGCGCGGCGTGCGGGCGATCGTCGCCGCGAAGACCACCCCGGCGCCGTGGGCGAGGAGCGCCCGGGCCGCGGCGGCGAGCGTCCCACCCGTCGTTGCGACGTCATCGACGACCAGGATCGTCGCGCCGGGGCGGTCCGCGATCGCACGCAGCTGCGGCCCGAGCCGGCGTGTCCGCGCATCGAGCCCGGTCTGGGCCGGCCCCGGCCGGCGGGCCAGACACGGCACGGCGCGCACACCCATCGACCGTGCCACCGAGCGCGCGAGCAGCTCGCCGTGGTCGACGCCGTGGGCCCGGAGCCGTTGCGCGCTGGCCGGGGCCCACGTGACGAGGTCGACACCCGCGGGTGCGGACACGACAGCCCGGGCGAGCTCGCGCGCGATCAGCACGAGGGATCGACGTTCGTTGCGATACTTGGCTCGGGCGACGAGCTCGCGGGCCACCCCCTCGTAGGCGAAGCACGCCGTCCACCACGCGAGCGGAGGCGGCGGCGCGGCCGGCGGCGCCGGCGCGAGGCCGGTCGCACACGATGGGCACACGATTGCGCCGCGCTGCCCGCAGCCGGGGCAGCGCGCGGGCATCAGCGTGTCGAGCAGATCGTCGAGCGCGGCCCGCAGCATCATGGCGGGCGACGCTAGGGGCGAGGTGTGACAACCTCCCCGGCGCGACGCAGGTGCGCCGGCAGGGACCGCCGATACGGCGGGCGGGCCGGGCCGCACTCGGTGATGATCGCGGTCACGAGGTGGGCGGGTGTGACGTCGAACGCGGGGTTGTACGCCTGAACACCAACGGGCGCGACCCGCCGTGACCCGACGTGCGTGACCTCGTCGGGATCGCGCTCCTCGATGTCGATCGCGTCACCGCCGGGCGACGCGAGATCGACCGTCGAAGCGGGCGCGGCGACGTAGAACGGGATCTGATGGTGCCGCGCGGTGACGGCCAGCCCGTACGTTCCGATCTTGTTCGCGACATCACCGTTCGCCGCGACGCGGTCGGCGCCGACGATCACGAGGTCGACCATCCCCCGTCCCATCAACGCGGCGGCGGCGCTGTCGGCGATCAGGGTCGCGTCGAGACCGAGCCGGTCGCACTCCCACATCGTGAGCCGGGCACCCTGCAGGAGCGGCCGGGTCTCGTCGACCCACACGCGTGGTCGACGCCCGGCCTCGAACGCGGCGCGGATCACTCCGAGCGCGGTGCCGTACCCGCCGCACGCGAGCGCGCCCGTGTTGCAGTGCGTCAGCACCGCACCGCCGACCGGAACGAGCGCCGCGCCATGCGCGCCGATCATCCGATTGCGGTCGAGCGTGTCGGCCGCGACCCCCTCGGCAACAGCGAGGGCCGCGTCACGACCGCCGGCCTCGTACGCAGCGAGCGCGCAGCCCACTCCCCGGGCGAGGTTCACCGCCGTCGGACGGGCACGCGCAATGCGAGCCGCGGCCGCGCGTACCTGGCGCTTGGTGCGCAACGTCGACGCCGCGAGCGCCACCCCGAACGCGCCGGCCGTGCCCAACGCGGGCGCGCCGCGCACAGCCAATGACTGGATGGCGTCGATCAACGTGCCCACATCCGTGCACGCGAGGAACCGCAGCCGGCCCGGCAGCGCACGTTGATCGATCAGACGGACCGTGTCGTGTCGCCATTCGACGGACGGCGGTATCGGATCGTCGACGGTCATGTGATCCCGTTCGGAGGTCCGGCGGACGCGATCGTCAGATGGGCAGACCGAGCTGCGGGTTCGCGCGCGATTCGATCGAACGTAGGCGCCCGTTGACCCCCTCGACCCAGAAGTCGCCCTCCTCGTCGTGCGTGAGGATCCAGAAGCGCTCCGCGCGGACCGCATCGAGCACCTTCGCGGCGACGTCTTCGGGCGCCATGCCCGACTCGATGAAGCCGCGCAAGAGCGCAGCCGCACCCTCGTCGGGCGTGTCACCCTCTTGCAGTTCGGCGGGCCGGTTCCGCGCGCTCTCGGCGATACCGGTCCTGACCCAACCCGGGCACAGCACCGACGCCTTCACGTGGGGCGCGGTCATCGCGAGCTCGTGGTGCAGCGTTTCGGAGATCGCCACGACCGCATGCTTGCTCGCGTTGTACGGGCCCATGAACGGCGCAGCCATGAGTCCCGCGACCGAGGCGGTGTTCACGATGTGGCCTTCCGGTCGTTGCATCAACAACGGCACGAACGACCGCACGCCGTGGATCACCCCCCAGAGGTTGACCCCGAGAACCCACTTCCAGGTCGACAGCGGCATCTCCCACGACAACCCGCCGCCGCCGACACCCGCGTTGTTGCAGAACACGTCGACGCCCCCGAAGCGCGCGACTGCATCGTCGGCCAACGCCTGCATCTGCTCGGCGTCGGTCACATCCGTGACGACGCCCTCGACCTCGGCACCCGCCGCCCGCAACTCCGCGACCGCGCGTTCGAGTGCGTCGGCCTCGACGTCACCTACGACGATCCGGGCGCCTTCGGCGGCGAAACCCCGAGCCAACGCGTTCCCGATGCCGCTCGCGCCACCCGTGACCACTACGACCTTGCCGCTGAAATCCTGCACGGCCGGATGCTAACGCCCGACCGTGCAGGACCCCGGCGCGATCAGTAGCGGTAGTGGTCGGGCTTGAACGGCCCGTGCACCGGCACGCTGATGTACTCGGCCTGCTCCTCGGTGAGTGTCGTCAGCTTGACCCCGAGCTTGTCGAGGTGGAGCCGGGCGACCTTCTCGTCGAGATGCTTCGGCAGCACGTACACCTTCGTCTCGTAGAAGTCGGTATGCGTGAACAGTTCGATCTGCGCGATCACCTGGTTGGTGAAGCTGTTCGACATCACGAAGCTCGGGTGTCCGGTGGCGCAACCGAGGTTGAGCAACCGGCCCTCGGCCAACACGATGATCGCGTGGCCGTCGGGAAAGATCCACTCGTCGACCTGCGGCTTGACGTTGCGGCGCTCGATTCCTTTCACCTTCGTCAGGCCGGCCATGTCGATCTCGGTGTCGAAGTGCCCGATGTTGCCGACGATCGCGTTGTGCTTCATCTTCGACATGGAGTCGACGGTCAGCACGTCGCGGTTGCCGGTGGTCGTGACGAAGATGTCCGCCTCGCCGACGACCTCGTCGAGCGTCGTGACCTGGTAGCCCTCCATCGCCGCCTGCAGCGCGCAGATCGGGTCGATCTCGGTGACGATCACGCGCGCACCCTGACCCCGCAGCGACTGCGCGCAGCCCTTGCCGACGTCGCCGTACCCGCAGACGACCGCGATCTTCCCCGCGATCATCACGTCGGTCGCGCGGTTGATGCCGTCGATCAGCGAGTGCCGGCAACCGTAGAGGTTGTCGAACTTGCTCTTGGTGACCGAGTCGTTGACGTTGATCGCCGGGAACAGCAAAGTGCCCGCCTGGTGCATCTGGTAGAGGCGATGCACGCCGGTCGTGGTCTCCTCGGTGACGCCCTTGATGTCGGCCGCGATGCCATGGAACAACCGCGGCGACTCGGCCTGCAGCTTGGCGAGCAGACCGAGGACGACCGCATACTCCTCGCTGTCGGCCGTCTCGGGTCCGGGCACCTTGCCCGCTCGCTCGAACTCGACGCCCTTGTGAACGAGGAGGGTGACGTCGCCACCGTCGTCGAGAATCATGTTGGGGCCGCCGCCGTCGGGCCAACGCACGGCCTGCTCGGTGCACCACCAGTACTCCTCGAGGGTCTCGCCCTTCCAGGCGAAGACCGGGATTCCCGCCGCCGCCATCGCCGCGGCCGCGTGGTCTTGGGTGGAGAAGATGTTGCAACTCACCCAGCGCAACTCCGCGCCCAGCTCGACGAGCGTCTCCATGAGCACCGCGGTCTGGATGGTCATGTGCAAGGAGCCGGTGATGCGCGCCCCGGCGAGGGGCTTGGACGCGCCGAACTCCTCGCGGCACGCCATGAGGCCTGGCATCTCTACCTCGGCGAGCGCGATCTCCTTGCGGCCGAACTCGGCCAGCGAGAGATCGGCGACCTTGAAGTCGGTGAAAGTGCCCGACGCGGGCACGTGCGAGTCGGTCTTGGCCATAACGGGTCCTCCGAAGTGGGCGCGCGGAGCGCCGTCTCATGGTGCGCCGGATGCGCCACCATCGTCCACGGAGGCCGGCCCGGATCACCGGATCACAGCCCAAACGGGCCCGACCGAAAACCCATGTTAGCGCGCATTCGGGCCCGGCGGCCGCTACGGGACGCGGCTCGCCGAGGCGCTCACAGTGCCCACCTGTCCGACTCGGAGTGGCGCACCAGCCCACGGACCGAGGCGAGAGGTACACCCGCTGGACCGATCAGTCGAGGGCGAAGGGCGGGTACGCGTCGGTGAGAAGCAATCCGTACACCATGACCCGGATGTACCACCGCGTCACACCGACGACGAAGTCACGCAGTCCCGCCGGCCACTTCCCCGTGAACAACACCGCGAAGAACGCGATGACGTACACGACGTAGAGCGCGATCCCGAGGAACGCGAGCACGATCGCCTGCGGGATGAGCATGAAGATGCGGAAGAACACCGTGACCCGGTTGCGGTCGGTGAGCTGCGGCTGGATGTCGACGCGCACGCGCGGGTCGTCGAGCGGGTCGGCTCCCGTGGTGGCGTAGGTGAAGGGCGGGTACTCCTCGCGCAAGAAGCCGATGTACGAGTAGACCCGCGCTGCGTACCGGATGTACATCATCTGGATGCCCGCGAGGCCTTCCGGGAGGTTGCCCGTGAAGACGATCGCGAACCATGAGACGACGGCGATGACTTCTGCGACGATCTGCAGCACGTAGAGGATCACGTAGTGCGGCAGGGCGAGCAACCACTGCACCAGCGGCCGCCAGTTCGCGATCTTCTCAGGCGGGTTGTAGGCGTAGGTCGCCGGATAGGTAGGCGGGTCTTGCATCATCGGGACCTCCCCAAACGACACCACAGCGAATGGCCGCACCGAACGCCGCCAGTGTCACCCGCGACTGGGCGAAACAGGTGGATCCTCCCCGCTCGGGCGATCCGTACGGGTTTTCCCGCAGCCAAACATGCGAGGCGGCGCTCGACCCGGCCGGGCGGTCGAACCCAGCCGAGCTTGTTGTGGATCAAACCGGCTCTACGGCCCAGTTTCCATGCCAACAGTTGTGGATCAAACCGGCTCTACGGACCGGAATTCATGCCAACAGTTGTGGATCAAACTGGCCCTACGGACCAGTTTCCATGCCGACAGGTGTGGTTGAAGACGGGTCAGCGGGTGTTCGCGAGGCGCGCTTTCAGGTCGGCGATGGCATCGATCGGACCGGGGTCGACGTCGTTTCGCAATGCGAGGTAGCAGCTCGTCCAGTCGCCGACATACATCAGGTCGAGGAGCTGCGCGAGCCGGCCGTCGCCCTCGGCCTCGACCGCCAGCACTTGGTGCACGCACTCTTCGATGATCTCGCGCGTCGCGTCGAACCGAAGCTGCAGGCGTTTGTGCTCGAACCCGTGACGCAGCTCGACCACCGTCATCAACTGGCGGGTGACGTCGCCGTGCTGTCCCCACCCACAGATCTCGTTGTGGTCGAGCTCCGGATATTGATGCCAGAACGCGGGGGCCTTCGCGTTCTCGTTGACGTCGCACTTCCAGCGATACGCGGCGACCCCGCCGAGCGCACCACCGCCGTAGACGAGCGGGATCGTTCGGTCTATGTGCCGTGCGAGCTCCCGCGCCGGGTTCGCGGCGCCGGTGACGGCCGGGACGCAACGGTCGCGCCGCCGCGCGAGCTGAGCCTGCGCAGTCATGAGATTCGCGTGCGCGCCCGGTGCGAGCCCGGTGCGATACAGCGTGACGAGCAACGGTGCGACGAGCGCACCGATCGCGGCGCGTGGCATGAAGCCCGGCGGGCACGGGAGATGCAGCGCACCCGCGTCGCGCGCGACATCGGCGAGACGCCCGCCACACGAGATCGCGACGAGCTGCGCCCCTCTTTCGACCGCACTCGACGCCATCGACACGGTCTCTTCGGTGTCACCCGAGTACGAGATCGCGATCGCCAGGGTCTCCGGTCCGACGAATGCCGGGGTGCGGATCTGCTTGAGCACGACGATCGGGACCGGAAGCTCGTCGTTGAACGCGGCCGCCACCACGTCACCGCAGATGCCGGAACCGCCCATGCCGAGGACGACGATGTTGCGGATGGTGTCGCCGCGGGGGAACTGGTCGGCGTGGACTTGCCCCGCGACCTCGTGGGCGTGCGCGAGCTGTTCGGGGAGCCCGGCGACCGCGTCGAGGAAGCCGAGCGTGTCGACGGTCACTGCTCGAACGTGGGTTCGACCCCGTCGGTCTCGGCCTTCTTGGTCAGCCGCGCGTGCTCGGCGTCGTCGACCGCCTCGGCGTCGTCGATGAGCAGGTCGGGAATGTCGCCCTCGAGCACCCGGTAGCGACGGTGGAGTCGCGGGTTGTACAGCGACTGCTCGTCGGCGAAGTACAGCAGCGGACCTTTGTCCTGCGGGCACGCAAGAATTTCGAGCAGTTTCGGGTCGAGGGCCATGCCGCGCAGACTAGTGGCGCAGGCCGTCAGCCTGCGTTGACGAGCGCGAGGATCTCCGCCGTGTGCGCCTCGCACTGCGCCGCGTCGGGGGCTTCCAGGTTCAGGCGCAGCAACGGCTCGGTGTTGCTCGGCCGCAGGTTGAACCACCACTCGCCGCAGTCGACGGTCAAGCCGTCGAGCCGGTCCTGTGACCGGTCGGAATACCGAGCGGCGACCGCCTCGATGATCGCCAGCGGGTCGTCGACCCGTGAGTTGATCTCGCCACTCTGCACGTACCGTTCGAACGGCTTGCGCAGCTCCGACAGCGCCACGCCGGCACGCCCGAGTTGCTCCAGCACCAACAGCGCGGCGATCGATCCGGAATCCGCGCGCCAGTTGTCGCGGAAGTAGTAGTGCGCGGAGTGCTCACCGCCGAAGATCGCCCCGGTCTCGGCCATGACCTGCTTGATGAAGGAGTGGCCGACGCGCGTCCGCACCGGAATGCCGCCGTGCTCGCGGATGATCTCCGGCACCGCGCGCGAGCAGATCAGGTTGTGCACCACGGTCTCGCCGGGGTGACGGTCGAGGATGCCGGCCGCGACGATCGCGGTCGTGGTCGAGCCGCTGACCGGAACTCCCTTGTCGTCGACGAGGAAGACCCGGTCGGCATCGCCGTCGAAGGCGAGCCCGACGTCGGCTTCGAGATCGAGCACCGCGCGCTGGAGGTCCTTGAGGTTCTCGGCCTGGATCGGATCGGCGGGGTGGTTCGGGAAGGTGCCGTCGAGCTCGCCGAACAAGACGGTCAACGAGAACGGCAGGCCTTCGAACACGCGCGGGACGACGAGTCCGCCCATGCCGTTGGCGGTGTCGGCCACGACCGTCAACGGCTTCAGCACGGAGACGTCGACGAACGAACGCACGTGATCACCGAACGCCGACAGCAGGTCGACATGTTCGACCTTGCCGGCTACCTCACCGCGCGCGGTCACACCCGACGAGACCATCTCCTTGATCTGCTGCAGTCCCGACTGTTCACCGACGGGAGCCGCGCCCGCGCGGCAGAGTTTGATGCCGTTGTACTGGGCGGGGTTGTGGCTTGCGGTAAGCATCGCGCCCGGCGCGTCGAGGTGACCGGACGCGAAATAGACCATGTCGGTCGAAGCCAGTCCGATGTCGGTGACGTCCGCGCCGGCGAGTGTCGCGCCCTCGATGAACGCGGCTGCGAGCGGCTCGGAGGACGCGCGCATGTCGTGTCCGACGACCAACTGCTGCGCGCCGGTGAAATGTGCGAACGCGTTGCCGATCCGGCGCACGAGCGCCTCGTCGATCTCCGCGGGATACACGCCGCGAATGTCGTACGCCTTGAAGACTCCGTCGAGAGACACGCTGCTCCTACCAACTTTTCCGAGAGCTGTTCCGGCCTCAGAGCCGGATCATGGTAGCGCCGGGACCGGTTCGGGCGGCCCGGGCGGTTCACCTTCGGTGGAACCGGGTTCTCGACGCTCCGGAGACCGATCCGGTTCCTGGCCGTCGTGCTCCAGCGCGTCGTGCTCCAGCGCGTCGTGCTCCAGCGCGTCGTGCTCCAGCCGTCGTGCTCCGCGCGTCGTGCTCCGGGGCGTCGTCGTCGTTCGGCTCGTCGGACCCACCCGTGTCGGGTCGGCCCTCGCCTCCGGCCGCGAACCGTCGCGCGCCGCCCCAGAGCCCGAGCAGGACGAGGCCGACCGCGCCGGCCGCGGTGATGACGCGCCCGGCCCAGTCGGCGCCGGTGAGTCCGTAGGTCAACTCCACGTGCTTCGACGTCGGCACGACGACCATCATGTTCGGCGCGAGCCGGTACGGGCCTTTGGCGCCTTTGACGTGCCAGTTCGGGAAGTACGACTCCTTGACCTCGACCGGCTTGCCGATGTCGGAGACGTCGAAGGAGATCTTGTCGACGCTCGTCTGCACGTTGGCGACCTGCACCGGCGTGACCGTCGTCGGTTTGGCCGCAGCGAGGTCGGCAGCCTTCACGCGCGCCCAGTTCTTCGGTCCGGTCTGCGCGTACGCGGTGCTCAACACGTTGCGGTTGACCCACCAGGGCGCGGTCGTGCACTCCCAACCGTCCTGCATGCGCGGCTCGGCGCCGTTCGCGGGGTCCCATGCCTGACCCCAGCACTTCGAGTATGTCGGGCGGCCACCCGGCAGCGATGTGAGCACGACCGGCTCGTGATCCATGCCGACGACGAGATCACTGTTCGCGACCTCGTACACCTTCCAGTCCTTCAACTCCTTGTCGGGCGCCGGACCGGCAATCGGGGGATTCTGCGGAATGGTCTTGACGAGCTTGAGGTCGGCACTCCCGGCGGCGAGCTTTTGCATCTCGGGCGTCCACGCCATGTAGTAGCGGACGCCGAGCATCTGCAGGTGCCGCACACACAGGTCGAAATCGGAGCTCGGGGATCCATAGACAAGGCCTCGCACCGGATTCGACGGGTGTTGCGAGCACTCCGCGACGGTGAGGAAGTGGTAGTCGGTCGTGGCCGACGACTCGAAGTAGATGCCCTCCATCGAGTCGATCTTCCCGTTGGTGAAGTACGGCAGCAGCTCCAACGCCAGGCTCGTGCCGTAGCTGTTGATCGCGTCGGGATCGCCCGACGAGGGTTCCCACAACGCGCGTCCGTTGCCGTTGGTGTCGGCGACCTGCTCCATGGCGGTCATCACCGCGTGGTACTGCGGATAGGCCGCCTTCTGCTCGTAGCCCGAGTAGTTCCACGCCGCCCAACCCCGGATCGCGATCGCCGGGTTGTGGTCGGTGGCGTTGAATCCGCGGTGCAGGGCGAAGGCTCCCGCGAAGCCCATGACCACGGCGAGCGTGATCGCGCCGAGACGGCGACGGATCCTCGTGACCTCGACCTCGGAGAAGCGCTCGGGCGGTTCCCAACCCTCCGGTCCGCGATCGAAGTGACGGTCGGCGAGCGCCCACACCGCTTCGTTGCGGATCTCGGGGCCGAGCGCGTCTTCGGGCGCGGTCGCGACCTCGGCCCACGCGTGGGCGCGGGCGTCACGCAGGTCGCCGTCGCGTATCCACGAGTACGCGCTGCTCACGCCCAGCGCGCCGAGACGGGCGATCTCGGTCGCGCCCATCGCCGCGATGAACGCCCACGAGAGCATCCAAAAGGGCAAGAACCGCGTGTTCCAGATCGCGTGCTCGGGCCATTCGATGAACATCACGCCCATGACGATCGCCAAGACGAGGAGGACGAGCGTCGAGCGTCGCCGGTACCAGCCCGCCGCGACGATGGCGACGCCGGCCAGGAGCCAGATCCACCAGGGCAGCCACAACGTCGGTGAGAAGTGTCGTAGCGGATTCGTGTTGGCATCGATCGGTGCCCGTCCGACCGCGTTCCACAGACCTTCGAGGGTGTGGCGCACCGGACCGGGCAGCCATACCCACGACGGAAGCTTGAAGTTCCCCTTCGGGAGGAGCTTCGTGTACCGCATGCTCTGCGTGAACGCCTCCTGCCAGAGCAGCGGCAACAACCACACCGCGCTCAACGCGAGGGCGACTCCCCCGACCGGCACCGCGATCGCCAACGTGCGGAGCGGCCGCCGCGTGAGCCACAACAGGAACGCCGCGATGATGATGAAGATCGCCACCACGATGTGCGACATGATCGCCAGCGCGATGAGGAGCGCCGGGAGCCAGCGGCGCTTGCCCGTGTCGAGCGTGTAGGCGAGCGCCCCGAGGCCGAACAGAGCGAACGCGAGCGCGATGCAGAACGAGAACTCGCCGGCCAACGTGCTCGCGATGTTGCCGCCGTAGATCTGCCAGTCGTTGCGGGTCTGCACGAGCGTGCCGAACGCGGCGATCGCGAACGCCGGCGGTGCGGGCCAGGGCGCCTTCATGCCCCGAGCGAACGCGTACCCCGCCGCGGGCAGCATCAGCGGCCCGCTCACGGTCACGAGCTTGAACGCGACGTTGTAGGGCATCACCACGTTGAGGGCCCAGATCATCAACGCCGGGACCGGGAAGTAGTACTGGCCCACCGGGAATCCCGCGTACCAGTCGGGCGCCCAGCCCGAAAGGCGGAACTTCGGGAACCAGTTGTCGATCATGAACTTCGGCCACCACACGTGGGCGCCCATGTCGCCGCCGTTCGCGGTGGTGTTGCGGAACAGATCGCCGAACTTGAAGCTGCCCGGCGAAAGCGTCCAGTGGTGCGCCGGATCGATGATCGAAAAGACGAGGAACGTACAGATTGCGACGATCACCCACCCCGCCGCGCGCTCCCAGAGCGCGCGCGGCTGGTCGTCCTCGTCGAGCGGTGCGACGGTCCGGACCGGCCTACCGGCCGCCGTCTCGGCGGCGACGGCCTCAGGGGCGGTTGTCGTCTCGGTCTCGGGTTCCGTCGTCGGGGCAGCCACCGGGAGCAAGGATGCCAGACCGCGACCCGGCACCGGACTCACCCTGGCGCCGGTCCGGCCGGGGAGCCGCCCTAGTGACCGGTGCGGGCGAGCTCGAGCACCTCGTTCAGCGACAGGACACCCGCGTCGTCCTGCCACGTGTTGGCTTCACATTTCGAACAACGGTGGAACACGATCTCGCGGCCTGCAACGCGCATGCGGATCGTAATGAGCACCGTCTTCGCACATCCTGTGCAAACCAGCATTCCGTGCCTCCCTGACACCGCGCCGATGCTGTTGTTCGGCACGCGCGACCCCCGGCTGAAGACCTCGAGCCGTGACATTCGCCACGCACGCGCACGGCGGCGGCCGAAACGCCGGTTTCGCGCGATTAGAGCACCGAGAGGCCTGATTAGAGCGCCAAGAGAGTCGTGATGAGGTTGAACCCGATGTGGATCATGATCGACGCCGAGAGGTCGCCCTTGCGCACGGCCACCACTCCCGACACGGCTCCCATCATGAACAGCGCCGGTACCACGGCCAGGTCACCGATGGTCGGGCTCAACATCGGGTGCGCGAGCGCGAACGCGAGCGCCTGGACGATGACGGCGGCGGTCGGAGACATCCGGCGGCGCAGCGCCCGCAGCAACAGCCCGCGGAACAACAGCTCCTCGCAGACCGGTGCGATGAGCGCCGCCACGACGGCGAACACCGCGAGCTTGGCGCCGCTCGCGTGTTCGAGGTCGTTCACCACGGCCTGGTGCGCGTTCGCGATGTTGACGAGCGGCGTGATGATGACCGTTCCGATCAAGAACAGCCCGAGACCGGCGAACGGCGCCCACCAGTCCTTCACATCGAGGGTCAGGCCGAAGTCGTCGCGGAGGGATCGGCCCTTGACGCGCGCGATGTAGGCGACACCGCCCAACCACGTTCCGAACTGGGCGAGGGTCGACAACGCCGTGGTCAGCGCGCCGACGTGACCGGACGTATCTCCCGTGATCGCGAAGCCGACCGACGCGCCCACGAGGGAAGCGACGATTCCGGCGAAATAGATCCAGAAGAAGTCGCCGATTCCCCAGCGCGGTGCAGGTATCGCGGGCCCGTCGTCCGGACGTGGACCGGGAGACGGCGAAGAAGATCCCGGATCCACCGACTCAGGCTACCGAGCAGGTGATCGCGGCCGATCGACACATGACGTCCGCGCGAGCCTGGAAACAGCTGGGAACGGGAAACGGCTCTCGTCCGCCATACGATGGGCTGCGTTCGACTGCCGTGGAGAATCACTCATGAGCCCAGGCCCCGAAGACCAGTGGCGCCCGCCGGAACCACCGCCGGGTCGTTCGCCGCGGCCGAGTGGGCCCGGTGGCCCGCTGAAGACGGGTAACCGCCCCAAGTGGATGCCGTGGGTCGTCATCGGTCTGATCGTCGCGATCTTCTTGGTCTGGAAGGCCACACCCAGCTCGACGACGGCGCAGGAGAAGCTCGACTACGGAACCTTCCTCACCCTGGTGAAGCAAGACCATGTCGCGAGCATCAAGTACGACGCTTCGAACGGGAAGATCACCGGGGAGTTCAGGGCCGGATACACGCAGAACAACGACGGCAAGAAGGAATTCACGACCCAGGGCCAGCTCAACCAGCTGCCCGACGCAGATATCGCGACCCTCAATCAGTACAACGTCGCCCGCAACTACAAGCCCCGATCGAGCGACATCCTCGGGACGCTGCTCGTCTACCTGCTGCCCCTCGTGCTCATCGGCGCGATCTGGTTCTTGATCGCCCGGCGAGCGCAGGGACAGATGGGCGCGGTGATGAACATCGGGCGCTCGCGCGCCAAGGTCTACAACACCGACAAGCCCAAGACCACGTTCGCCGACGTGGCCGGCTACGGCGCGGTGAAGGAGGAGATCACCGAGGTCGTCGGCTTCTTGAAGTCGCCGGGCAAGTTCAAGGAGATCGGCGCTCGGATCCCCAAGGGGGTCCTGCTCGTCGGGCCGCCCGGCACCGGTAAGACCCTGATCGCGCGGGCGGTGGCCGGCGAGGCCGGCGTTCCGTTCATCTCGATCACGGGCTCCGACTTCATGGAGATGTTCGTGGGCGTGGGCGCGGCTCGTGTGCGCGACCTGTTCCAGACTGCGAAGAAGCAGGCGCCGGCGATCATCTTCGTCGACGAGATCGACTCCATCGGCCGCAAGCGCGGCGCCGGGCTCGGCGGCGGTCACGACGAACGCGAGCAGACGCTCAACCAGATGCTCGCGGAGATGGACGGCTTCGAGGCCACCGAGGGCATCGTGATGATGGCGGCCACGAACCGCCCGGACGTGCTCGACCCCGCGCTCCTGCGCCCGGGCCGCTTCGACCGCCAGATCATGGTGCCCGCTGCCCACGCTCGACGAGCGGGTCGAGATCCTGAAGGTCCACATGCGCGACAAGAAGATCGACCCCGACGTCGACGTCGAACGTCGTCGCGCGGGGCACGCCCGGGCATGAGCGGCGCCGATCTCGCCAACCTCGTGAACGAAGCCGCCCTGTTCGCGGTGCGGCGCGAAGCCCACGAAGTGCACCGCGACGACTTCGACGCGGCGCGCGACCGCGTGCTGATGGGACTGAAGCGCGAGTCGCTCGCGCTGTCGGAAGAGGAAAAGGAGATCATCGCCTACCACGAGGGCGGCCACGCGGTGTGCGCGTACGTGCTCGAGCACGCCGACCCGCTGCACAAGGTGACGATCCTGCCCACGGGCATGGCGCTCGGCGTCACGCACCAGCTGCCCGCTCGAGGAGCGTCACATCTACAAGCGCGAGTACATCGCCGACTCGTTGGTCGTGCGGCTCGGCGGTCGAGTCGCCGAGGAGCTCATCTTCGGCCACCAGTCGACGGGCGCGCAGAACGACCTCGTCGGCAACACCGAGCTCGCCCGCAAGATGGTGCGCGAGTGGGGCATGTCGGATCGCATCGGTCCGATGGCCTGGGGCTCGCAGGGTGCGGTGTTCCTCGGCGAGGACCTCATGCACACCCGCGACTACTCCGACGAGACCGCACGCGTGATCGACGAAGAGGTCGAGCGGATCCTGCGCGACGAGGAAGACCGCTGCCGCAAGGTGCTCACGGAGTACCGGGCCGGCCTCGACGGAGTCGCGAAGGGTCTGCGCGAGCGCGAGACCCTGAGCGGACAAGAGGTCGCCGACATCGTCGACCAGGCCATGGGCCGCAAGGTCGGTGGTCCCCGCCTGATCACGAAGGCCGACGGCACCGAGGATGTCGCCCCCGAAGAAGGCGGCCTCCTCGACGACCTGTCGGGCGACGAGCTCGCCGAGCCGCAACCCGGATAAGGCGAACGCTTCCTACCCCGCCCGCAGCTCCGCGACCGCGGTCCACAGCTCGGGCGCGGCGAACGCGCCGAGGAACGACATCCGCACGACGCCTTCGGCATCTGCGATCAA
Organism: uncultured Actinomycetes bacterium; assembly: GCA_963812205.1. GTDB lineage: Bacteria > Actinomycetota > Acidimicrobiia > IMCC26256 > PALSA-610 > PALSA-610. The sequence goes on along the minus strand of CAWEUJ010000004.1, from coordinate 1,476,632 downwards.
GGTCATGGGCGCAGCGTCGACGTGGTAGCGCTCGTGCAGCTCCGGGCGGGCGAAGTACTCGACCTCGGTGACTGCGACCTCGTCCGACTCGAGCGCGGCGGCCTTGTCGTAGAGGCCCGCGCACGAATCGCACGTCGCTCGACGTGAACAGCACGACGAGCCACGAAGCGTCCGGGCGCACGAAGTCGGCCCGGTCGAGTTGGGTCGGCGCGACGCCCGGCGTCTGGGTGGGCGCGTCGTTGTGCCGGCGTCGTTCCAGCCACCACGCGAGCACGGCCAGCAACGCGAACAACGCGACCGCGACGACGATACGCACGACCATCTAGACGGTCCCTCCCCGGCGCCGGATCCTCGCCCGTTGGCATGTCATCCGACGACCGCTCCCACGGAATTCGCGGCTTCGCCGGCGGCGACGATCGACCGTTCGACATACACCGGCACGCTCGCATCGATCGTGAGCGCCGCGTCGAACGTCGCCGGCTTGCGGCCGCCGACGACCACTACCGTCACCGCCCGGCCGGGCGGCACCCGCACCCGCTGCAGCGCGCTCGGGCGATCGACCCGGCCGCCATGGACCAGACCGACGCTGACGACGGCCGGACCGGCGTCGGGGTTGAAGAACGAGAGTTCGGTCGACTGCTCGCCCTGCACCCGGCTGCGGGCGAACGCCCACGCCGCGCCGGCACGGTCGCGCCCGCCGAGGTGACCACACCGACCGCGGCCGGCGCGTCGTCGTAGCGGCTCAGCGTCTGCGCGACGATCGAGACGTTCTGCTCGGACCGCACGTCGAGGCTGTAGCGCACGCCGTCCGGGATGGCGATACACGACCTGGCGTTGGCCGCCGAGCACCGACCGAGCGTGACCCACGTCACGGCGTCCTGGGCAACGGCGACGGTGACGGGGGCGAGCGCCTGCTTGGTCGACTCCGCCGTGGCCTGCACGTCGACCTGGGCGTCGTCGTCGCCCACGTTCGCGATCGCGACGAGGGCGGTCGGCTTTCGGCCGCGCCGTCGCGCCCGCGAAGGTCCAGTTGGTTGCAGTGGTCGGCGACGCCGAGCGACAGCGCGACGCCCGGTGTCCCCGCGGTCGGCGTGTAGACGATCGCCTGCGCGGCGACGACCGCGCCCACCTCGGTGTCAACGGCGACCGCGACCCGGTCCTGGCGGACGGCCACGTCGTGGATCGAGACCACCTCCCGCGATCGACGCGCGACGTCGAGACCCTGGAGCGTGCCCGGGCGCAGGACTCCGCTGCTCGTCCGCAGCGTCACGTCGACCTTGGCGTCGGACGCGTACGGGTTGTCGAGGACGAGCCACTGCTGCACGCCGCGCGGCGTGGTGCCGGCCGCGAAGTACCAATGCGCCGACGTCTCGCTGGCGCAGGGCGTGGTCTCGAGATCGCGGCCCTCGATCCCTTCTTCGACCACGACCCGGCCACCGAACGTCTCGACGGTGCAGCGCGCCCGGTCCCCCGAGCTGATCGCGGGTGCGGGTGACCACCGAATTCGCCGGCACCTCGACCGGAGCCTGGGTTGGATGTTCCGCTGTCGGCCAGGTCGGTGACGACGACGTCGGCCGTGGCGGCGCCGATATTGGCGAAGGTGACGCGCCCGGCGACGTGGGGCAACGCCGGCGGAAGGCCCGGGCAGAACCACACCGTGTTCGACGGCGCCACGACCGCGGCGCTCGGCCCGACCGCCGGGACCTGCGGCGGCCGACGCGACGCGCTCGACGCCGTACCCGCGGCGATTGCACCACCGACGAGCAACGCGACGATGACGACGAAGACGAACCGCCGCGACTTCACGCGGTCCGCCGGCTCGAACGACGCGCGACCCCGCCCGAATCTCGCGCGGCGACGACTCGACCCGGCGCCGGCGCGTCGCGAACCACAGGACCAAGAGCGCGATCCAGATCGCGATCTCCGCGAATCGCGCCGCCGACACGAGGCCTCCGCCGGAGAAGCGCACACGCACCGGTGCCGAGGCGTCGAGGGCGAAGGCATTCGTCCACCCGAAGGCGTCGCTGCGAGCCAGGTGATGACCACTCGGCCGTCGCGACCCAGTCGCCGTTCGCCGCCTCCGACCACAGCAGCGTCCCCGGTCCGACGGGGGTCGTCGTGCCCGCCCGCGCGCCCGCGCCGGTCACGCCGGTCGGCTCCGACCGAAGTGCGGCCACCTGCGGATCTCGGCCGTCGGCCTGCACCGACCGGTTGCCGGCAGGAACGACCGCGCGCATCGGGATCCATGCGTCGTTGTCGTAGACGACTCCGGACGTGTCGACACGCGAAAGCGTGAGATCGAGTTGGCGGCCGAGCGCGTTGGCGAGCGCAGTCTCGTCGCGGCCTCGCGCACCGCTGGTCGGCGCCGCTCGGCTGATGAACGCGATGTAGCGGACGCCGGCGGGCGCCAGGAGGTGTCCGAGCCGGACGGTCGAGCCCGACGCCGCGGCCGCGATCATGCCCGCGAGGATGCGATCGGCCTTCTGCGAAGGCGCGGCCCACGACGACGCGCGCGTCGCCGACGCCGTCGCGGGTGAGCGCGAACCCGACGTCGCCGACGACCTTGGCGTCGACCGGCAAGACGTTGGGATCGCCGACCCACAGCACGCGGAACCCGCCGGCCGGGGCGTTGTCGGCCATCCATGAGTACGTCCCCGGCCAGTCGTCGGCGTGGAGCGAGAAGCGACCGGAGAGCGTGTCGGCCGCGAGCCCCACGACCGCGAGCGCGAGACCGGCGCCGGCGACGACCATCATGATCTGGCGCCAGCCGAAGTGGAAACGGCGAAGGTCGTCGAGCACAGCCGCCACGCCGAGGCCGGCCGCGAACGCCAGCCCGATCGCCGCGGCGACCAACACGCCGTTGGGCGACAACACGGTCGCGCCGGCCGACAGTCGCCCGGGCAACCAGGCAAGCGCCAGCGCCACGACGGCCAACGCCCACGCCCGCATTGCCCACGCAAGCCGCGGTCCCGTCGCGATCGCGAGGGGCACGACCGCCGCGGCGACGATCCCCCAGGGCGCGAGGCCGGCACCGGATCGGCCGGTGTGGAAATGGAGCACGGTCGCGAACGAGAGCGACGGGCGGGGTTGCGCGCCCAGGGTCGCGGCGTCGGCACCGAGAAGCGAGAACGACCAGGGCGCGAGCAACACGGTCGCGGCTGCGCTCGCGAGCACCGCGCCCCCGACCACGAGCCGCGCCTGGCGCGCGCCTCCGGTGAACGGCAGCACCATGCAGAACGCGAGCGCGAGCGCAGGTGCGAGCAGCAGCGCGGGCGGCCACACCGAGCCCGCGATCGCTACCAGCAACGCCACCGAGCACACGCTGTGCAGGCGACTCCGCTTCCGGGCGCTCGCGCTCTCGTCGGGCGCGGTCTCGATCGTCGCCCGCACGAACGCGCCGAAGACGTAGGGCGCGAGGGCGAAACACACGAGCGGACCGAGCTCGCCCTGCCAGATCGCGTTGCGCGCGATCGGGTTGGCCGCGTACGCCGCCGCCGCGGCGATGCCCGGCAACGCCGACGACGTGAACGGTCGGAGCAGTCGGTACGCGCCGAAGATCCCGAGTGGGAGCGCCCCGCCGACGACGAGGGACTGGGCGAGCCCCGGATGGTCGAAGAGCACCGCGCTCATGACTGCCATCAGCGCAAACGCCGGGGTCGCGGGGCGGGACGAGCCCATCATCGTGGTGCGCCACGAAGCCGTGAACGTCGACCACGCCGACCCGACCCCGGGCCAGCTCCCGAAGGAGCCCACTTCGGGGACGTGACCGGACAGCAACGAGCGCGAACCGAACAACACGAGTACGGCGAGCACGACCGCGATCAGCGCCGGGAGTTGGCGCGCGCGGCGGGAGATGTCGTCGACGCGGTCGCGTGTCCGCGACGAGACCTCGGCGAGCCGCTCCCCCGCGTGGACGCGTTCGATCATGAAGCGGCGCACGCGAGCGCTGCCGCGGATCATCAGGTCGCGCACGTCGCCGTCGTCGATCCGGCGCGCCTTCTGTGTCGCCGAGCGCGCCCGGCGGAGCTCGCCCGGACGAGCGAACGCCTGCAACCACCCCGCCAGCATCGACCACGCGCGCGCCACGCGCCCGGTGACGAGCAACCCGAGCGCCTCGAAGACACTGAGCACGAAGGCGACGGGCAGGACCCAGACGAGAGCGAGCGCGGAATACGACTTGCAGAGCAGGCGGACGCGCGCCCGCGTCTCGGCCCGCAGCTCGGCCGGGGTCAGATCGCGCGCGTGGCGCGCTTCGAGCACGGCCGCGCGCCCTTCGCGGACGCGCGCCGCGGGAGCGACGATCACGCGAGCGCCGGCGAGCCGGGCACGCCAGCAGAGATCGATGTCGTCCGCGCCCGGCGTGGTCGCGGGGTCGAAGCCGCCGAGCTCGTGGAAGAGGTCGGCGCGTACGAGCATCGCCGCGTGCGACACGTAGAAGACGTCGCGCACGCCGTCGTGCTGCTCCTGATCGACCTCGTCGGGCTCGATGCCGGAGAAGGGCACGCCGTAGTGGTCGATCGACATCCCGACCTCGAGCAGGACCTCGGGATTGTCGCGGTCGACGATCTTGGGCCCGACGATGCCCGCGTTCGAACGGTACGCCTCCTCGACCATCAGACGCGCCGCGTCGGGGTCCAAGGCGACGTCGTCGTGGCAGAAGAGCAAGAACACCGCGCCTTCGACGGAGGCCAGCGCCTCGTTCGCCGCCGTCGCGAATCCACCGTTCCCGGAGCACCGGCGGACGAACGCGCCGGGCAGGGCCTCGGCAATGCGATCGGTCGGGTCCTCGTCCGAGCCGTTGTCGAGAACCAGGACCGACAGGGCCGGATAGTCCTGTGCCCGTAGCGCTGCCAGGCTCTCTTCCAACCAGGGTCCGGGGTCGTGGGTGACCATGACCGCGACCACGGGCGGGACCGCCTGGGCCGGTTCGGTCTCGTCGTCACCCTCGAGCAGCTCGGCGCTGATCGAGTCGGGGTCGATCGTCTCCATGAGGCCGGGAGAGGTTAGCCCGCAGCCGTCGCAAAGCTTGTGCGCGCGATCACGAGTGCTTGCAAGAGCTAGCAGATTGTGTTATCTTCGCGAGCACACACCACCAGAGATCGACCCCAGGTCTTTCCCAGGAGCCAGGAAACAGGAGCACGTCATGGCCAAGAACGCACAAAAGGCACTCACCGACGCCGGGTACATCGCCGTCGGCCTCGGGGTCATGGGCTTCCAACAGGCGCAGGCCCGCGCCCGTGCCACCAAAGGACGCGTGCGTGAGGTCGGCGGATGCCTCGCGGGTCGCTTGCACGAGGCGCGCGGCGCATTCGACGCGCAGGCCCGGACTGCGCGCACGCAGGCCGAGGCCCAGGTCCGCAACTCCGTCGCCCGCGCCGGCGCGCTGCGCGACGAGGTCGAAAAGCGCGTCGAGCCGGTCGTCGGTCAGGTCCAGGCGCAGCTCGGTGACCTTCCGGAACGAGTCGTGCAGGCAATGGAGCCCGTGACGGCGCGCGTTCGTGAGATCGCGGGCAACGCCGCCTAACCGGTACGGCCGACCACCGGCGGTAGGGTCGCAGCGTGCTCGCGACTCTCGCCGGTGGTGTGGGCGCCGCCCGATTCCTTGCGGGGCTGGTGCGGGTCGTGCCCGCCGCCCGACGTCGTCGCGATCGTCAACACCGCCGACGACGACGAGTTCCACGGGCTGTACGTCTCCCCCGACCTCGACTCGGTCACCTACACGCTCGCGGGAGCGTCGAACGTCGCCCAGGGCTGGGGGCTCGAAGGTGAGACCTTCGCCACGCTCGACGCGCTCGCACGCTACGAGGTTCCCACGTGGTTCCGGCTCGGCGACAAGGATCTCGCGACCCACCTCTTTCGCACCGAGCGCCTGCGGGCCGGGGCTGCACTGTCGGAAGTGACCGCCGAGATCTCGCGGGCGTGGTCGGTCGCCGCCCGCCTCATACCGATGACCGACGATCCCGTGCGGACGCGAATCACCGTGCAGCGCGACTCCGGTCGTGTCGAAGAGCTCGCGATGCAGCGCTGGTTCGTCGGCGAACGCGCCGAGCCGCCGGTCGTCTCCGTACGCTTCGAGGGTGCCGAACGGGCGCGGCCCGCGCCCGGTGTGCTCGAGGCATTGACCCTCGCCGACGTGATCGTCATCTGCCCGTCGAACCCCGTGATCTCGATCGGTCCGATCCTGGCGATCCCGGGGGTGCGCGAGATGTTGGTGGCGCGGCGCGACAGGGTCGTCGGCGGTCAGTCCGATCGTCGGCGGCGCACCCGTGAAAGGTCCGGCCGACCGCCTCATGGCGCCCCTCGGGATCGAGGTGTCGTGCGTCGGCGTCGCCCGCGCCTACGCCGAGTTCTGCAGCTCGTTGGTGATCGACGCGGTCGACGCCCACCGGGCGACGGAGGTCGAGGCCGCCGGCGTCCATGCGGTCGTCACCGACACCATGATGCGCAGCCCGGAGATCGCCGCCGCGCTCGCCGCCGAGACGCTTGCCGCCGTGGCGTGACGCTTTCCATCATCCCGATCGAGGGCATCGGCGAGATCCACCCGGGCGACGAGCTCGCGGTGCTCATCGCCGACGCGGCCCGGGCGCAGGGCACGCCCCTCGCACGACGCCGACTGCCTCGTCGTCACCCAGAAGATCGTGTCCAAGGCCGAGGACCGGCTCGTGCCACTCGACCCGGACGACCTCGACGCGCGCCGGGCCCTCGTCGAATCGGAATCGGTGCGGATCGTACGGCGGCGTGGCGACCTCGTCATCAGCGAGACCCGGCACGGTTTCGTCTGCGCCAACGCCGGCGTCGACCTCTCGAACGTCGAACGTGGATGGGCGGCGCTGCTCCCGGTCGACTCCGACCGCTCCGCCAAGCACATCCGTGACGCGATGCGTGCTCGCGACCGGCGTCGAGGTCGCGGTCATCGTCTCCGACACGTTCGGCCGGCCGTGGCGCCGCGGCCTCACCGACGTCGCGATCGGAGTGAGCGGCATCGCCGCGGTCGTCGATCTGCGCGACACCACCGACGCGCTCGGACGCGTGCTCCAGGTGACCGAGGTCGCGGTCGCCGACGAGATCGCGTCGGCCGCGGAGCTGGTGATGGGCAAGGCCACCAACGTGCCGGTCGCGATCGTGCGCGGTGTCGACGCGTCGTGGTTTCGGGAAGGCTCGGTTCGGGAGCTCATCCGCCCGACCGACGAAGATCTGTTCCGATGAGCCCGGTCCCGTGAGTGCGGTACCCGCGTTCGTCGAGGCTCGGCGGTCGATCCGCGCTTTCCTGCCCGACACGCTCCCCCGTACCGACCTCGACGCGATGGTCGAGGCCGCCTGCCTCGCGCCCGCGCCGCACCATTCACGACCCTGGCGCTTCGTGGTGGTCGACACCGACGGCGCCAAGCAGGCACTCGCGCGCGGCATGGGCGCGCGCTGGCGAACGCGACCTTCGCGCCGACGGGGTCGCGCCCGAGCGCGTCGACGAGCTGGTCGAGGCGTCGTATCGGAAGCTCGCAGCGCGCGCCGGCGTTCGTCGTCGGCTGCCTGACGTGGAACGGGCTCGACCGTTATCCCGACGAACGGCGTCAACGCGCCGAGTGGGGCATGGCGTTGCTCTCACTCGGCGCCGCCGTCGAGAACCTGATGCTCACCGCGACCGACCGGGGCCTGGCATCGTGCTGGGTGGCCGCACCGATCTTTTGTCCCGAGGAGGCACGCGACGCGCTCTCGCTCCCGGCCGAATGGTTGCCGCACGCGCTCGTGCTCGTCGGACGGCCCGATCCCGCGTACGTCGGCCGGGACCGCCCACCCGTCCCGCTCGACGAGATCCGCCGCTTCGCCTAGCCGGCGTCGGGACGCTGGGCCTTGAAGTGCTCCAGCGTGCGAGCCAGACCCTCTTCGAGCCCGGTGAACGGCGTCCAGCCCAGGTGGATCTCCGCCTTGCCCACGTCGACCGCGCTGCGTTGCAGCTCGCCCGTCCGGGCCGGCTCGTACCGCGCCGGCTCGCGAAAGCCGGTCAGCATCGCCATGAGGTCGTACAGCTGCTGCACGCTCGTCTCGAGGCTCGTGCCGACGTTCACGATCAAGCCACCGCCCTTACCGACCGCGCGCACGAACGCGTCGACGACGTCGTCGACGAAGACGAAGTCGCGGGTCTGCGAGCCGTCGCCGAAGATGACGGGGCGCTCGCGAGTGAGCAGCTTGTCCGAGAAGATCGCAACGACACCGGCCTCTCCATGGGGATTCTGGCGGGGGCCGTAGACATTCGCGAGTGCGAGCACCGTGTACTCGAGACCGTGCTGGCGACGGTAGTAGTAGAGGTAGTCGCCGACGGCCTTCTTCGCGACGCCGTACGGCGACTCCGGGTGTTGCGGCGCGGTCTCCTTCGTCGGAATCTTCTGCGGGCTGCCGTAGAGCGTGCCACCGGAACCGGCGAAGACCACCTTCTTGACTCCGGCCGAGCGCGCGCCCTCGAGGACGTTCAGGGATCCGATGATGTTGACGGTCGCGTCGAACACGGGACGGGCGACCGAGACGCGTACGTCGATCTGCGCGGCGAGGTGGAAGATCACCTCGGGCTTTCTGTGGTTGATCAGCTCGACGACGGCCGGCGAAGCGACGTCGAGCCGGTGGAAGGAGAAACGGCGGTCGGGCAGGGCCCGCGCGCCGGCGAGATTCGCGAGCGAACCGGTCGAGAGGTCGTCGACGACGTCGACGCGCCAGTCTTCGGCAAGGAGCCGGTCGACGAGCGTCGATCCGATGAAGCCCGCCCCGCCCGTGACCAGAGCTTGCACCGCGCTGCCCCTATTCGCGCTCGGCCGGGACCCGCCCGCCCGAGATCCGCGTACCGGACGGAATGGTCGCGCCGGCACCGACGATCGTCTCGGCGGAGAGCGAGACGTCGGGTTTCAGTACGGCGTACGCCCCGACGACGGAGTCCCGCACGCTGCCACCGTGGGAGACCCGGGCGCCGGTGTGCAACACTGCGCGCTCGAGCTCGACTCGCGCCTCGACCACCGCGGCCGCGCCGAGCACCGACGCATGCACCCGCGCGCCGGCCTCGATCCGCGCGCCGTCGCCGATGAGGACGGGCGCCTCGATACGGGCCTCGGGTTCGATCGTGGCCGTCCCCTGCACCCACACGCCCGCGGCGATCTCGCGGCGCGCCGGGCGCGGGTGGATCGGCGAGCCGGCCCGCCAGCGCGTCGACGTGGGCCTGGAGGTACTTCTCGGGTGTCCCGATGTCGAGCCAGTACGCGTCGCTTTGGAATCCGTAGACGAGACCCGGTTCCGAGAGCATCCGCGGGAACGTCTCGCGCTCGACGGACACGTTGAGCCGGGGCGGGATGCGCTGCAAGAACGCCGGCTCGACGATGTACGTCCCGGCGTTGATCCAGTTGCTCGGCGCCTTGCCCGGCGCAGGCTTCTCGACGAACGCGATGACACTTCCGTCGCTTTGGGTCGGCACCACCCCGAATGCGCTGGGATCTTCGACCTGCGTGAGCGAGATCGTGGCCTCGGCACCGTTGTCGTCGTGGAAGCGCACCATGGCGTCGAGGTCGAGACCGGTGAGCACGTCGCCGTTGCACACGATGATGCGCTCGTCGATCCCGTCGGCCGCGAAGCGGATCGCACCGGCGGTGCCGAGCGGCTCGTCCTCGACCGCGTAGCGCAACACCATGTCGCCGAAGACGTCGTGACCCGAGCCGTCGTGAGCGAAGTGCCGGTGGAACGCGTCGGGCAGGTAGCCCATCGACAGCACGACCTCGTCGACACCGTGCGACCCCAGCCAGGCGAGTTGACGTTCGAGGTGGGGCTGGTTGGCAATGGGCAACAAGGGCTTGGGCGTCGTGAAGGTCAGCGGCCGGAGCCGGGTTCCTTCGCCGCCGACGAGGACGACCGCCTTCACGGCTTCGATGTCGTCGGTGTCACTGTCGGCGGCGCCGTGCTGGCCGGGACCGTAACCACTGGCATCGTCGTGGCCGAGCCGGGCGCGGCGCTCTCGGCGCCCAGGGCCTTGGCCAGGTTCGGCACCGAGGGCGGGTCTCCGATGCTCGAGATCGATTTCCCCTCGGGCAAGAACGCGATCACCACGATGTCGTACTGGTTCAGCTTGTACTTGGCGGGATCACCCGTCTTGACGACGTACTTCTGCTTCACCTTGCCGGTCGTGTCGCCGTCCCACTTGCCGACTTCCCATTGCAAGCTGCCGGTGGCGGTTCCGCACTTGTCGCCGTTCTTCACCGTCGTACCGAGGAAGCTGTAGCTGCTCGACGAGAGCTTCCAGCCTCCGTACTCGAAGTACAGGCCGACCGTGGCGCCACGACCGGCCTCGGACGACACGAGCGGCTCCATGTGGATGACACCGTCATCGTGGCTGTGCAGACCGGCGTACACGTTCGTGTTGGCGGCCCGGGCCGGCTGGCCCGAGGACGTGGCCGCGGGCCAGTTCCAGATGCCGGTGCCCGACGAGTCGCCCATCCAGTGATCGCAGTCGTAGACGCCCAGGGCGGCGTGCCAGTGGGTGTCCTTTTTGGTCGCGTTGTTCGGGTCGGGCAAGAAGGGCCCGACGGGAGCCGGCGCCGTTGCGCGGGCGTAGACGATGAGTGCGATGCCCGCGATCACCACTATTGCGGTCAGGCCGTACCACCACGTGTTCTGGCGGGAACGCTTCGCTGACCGGACGGCGGCGCGCTTGCGCTTCGCTCGGGAGGCGTTGGTCACGGCCGCAGGCTAGTCGCGAGCCGGGCCGGGCCTGGATGCATGCCACGCGTGCTCGGACATGGCCAGGCCGCACCGGACCGCGAGATAGGCGCCTGCGAAGGGCAACAACAGCACTCGTACGCCCGTGAGGCGACGGCGGGCGAAGCGCCACGCCGACCGATGGTGCTGGACCAGCATCCGGTAGGGCCGACGCGAGGTGCTCGCGCCCTGCACGTGGGTGACACTGCCGGCCGGCTCGTACGCGACGTCGAAGCCCGCGCTCCGTAAGCGCCAGCAGAGGTCGAGGTCTTCCATGTACATGAAGTACCGCTCGTCCCATCCGCCCACCGCGTCGAGCGCGCGGCGCCGTAGCCAGATCGCGGCGCCCGAGACCCAGTCGACCGAGCGAGGTTGCGACGGATCCGCGTTGAGCTGGCGGTAGCGCGCGGTGAACGGGTTGGTCGGCCACCACAGCCCGAGCAGGCCGTGGGCGACCGCGAGCGCGACGGTCGGGGAACGGCGGGCCGACGGGTAGTCGGTGCCGTCGGGGTTGCGAATACGGGGGCCGCACGCGCCGAGGCCCGGTTCCTCGTCGAACCGGGCCAACAACGCCTTCGCCGTACCGGGCTCCATGGTGAGGTCGGGATTGAGCACGGCCACCACCGGCGCCCGCGTCGCGGCGATGCCGAGATTCGCCGCCCGTGCGTAGCCCACGTTGCCCGGCGCGGTGATCACGCGCGCATCGGCGAACGCCGCTCGCAACGCGTCGACGGAGCCGTCGGTGGAACCGTTGTCGACGACGACGAGATCGACCTCGCCCGCGCTCGAATCGGCGAGCACCGAGCGCACGCACTCGGTGAGCAACGCACCGGCTTCATAGTTGACGACGACGGCGGCCCAGGCGTGGGTCACGCGACCGCTAGTCCCGGAAGCGGAACTTGACGAGCGTCCACAGCGCTGCGAATCCGTCGCGCCAGGTGATCTTCTTGCCCTCTTCGAACTCCCGCCCGGAATACGAGATCGGGACCTCGTAGATGCGTATGCCACGCTTGAGGATCTTGGCGCTGATCTCGGGCTCGATGTCGAAACGATTCGACTTGAGTTGCAGCTCCTCGATGAGCGACCGATCGATCAGCTTGTAACAGGTCTCCATGTCGGAAAGCGTCGTGTTGAACAACACGTTGGTGACCAACGAGAGGAAACGGTTGCCAATCCAGTGCAGCAGCAGCATGTTGCGGCGCTCGCCGGTGAAGCGCGATCCGTAGACGACCCGGGCCCGACCGCGCACCACGGGCGCGAGCAGCTTCGGCCAGTCCTCGGGGTCGTACTCCAGGTCGGCGTCCTGCACCAACACGTACTCGCCGGCGGCATGCGCGAAACCGGTGCGCAGCGCGGCGCCCTTCCCTCGATTGCGATCGTGCAGCACGATGCGGACAGTGCTGTCACCCAGCTGGCGCAGTACGTCGCGGGTACCGTCGGAGCTGCCGTCGTCGACAACGATGATCTCACTCTCGATGCCGTCGGGCAGCTCGACCGCCCGCATGCGCCGGAGGATCTCGACGACGGTGTTGCGCTCGTTGAACACGGGCACGACCACCGACAGCTTGCGCAACTTCGGGGGCGTCGACTCGTCAGGCGCGGCCAAGGGTTCTCTCCTCGAGATACCAGTCGCGCATGCGGGTGAGCCCTTCGCGCAACGTTACGGTCGGTTCCCAGTCGAGGAGCCTACGCGCCCTCGTGATGTCGGGCCGGCGCCGCGTCGGATCGCCGACGGGCAGCGGTTCGAACACGACTTCGGAGTGCGACCCGGTGACCTCGCGCACGACATCGACGAGCTCGAGCATCGTGATCTCGTTCGGATTACCGATGTTCACCGGATCCTTCACGTCGGAGTCGAACAGGGCCATGATCCCGCGAACTTCGTCCTCGACATAACAGAACGACCGGGTCTGCTTCCCGTCGCCGTACATCGTCAACGGCTTGCCGTCGATGGCCTGGATCAAGAAGTTGGACACCACCCGGCCGTCGGCCGGGCGCAGCCGCGGGCCATAGGTGTTGAAGATCCGCACGATCGCCGTCGGGAGGTCGTAGAGGTGGCGGTACGTGGTTGTGAGCGTCTCCGCGAATCGCTTCGCCTCGTCGTATACGGCACGGGGCGCGTTCGGATCGACGTTCCCGTTGTACGACTCGGACTGCGGATGGACCTCGGGGTCGCCGTAGATCTCACTCGTAGACGCCAGCAGGAAGCGGGCGTTGTTCGCGAGCGCGAGGTCGAGCGCGCGGCGGGTACCGAGCGAGCTGACGTCGAGCGTCTCGAGCGGGATCGAGAGGTACTCCGGCGGGCTCGCCGGGCTTGCGAAGTGCAGCACGCCGTCGACGCGACCCTCGACCGGCATCTCCTTGCACACGTCGGCGCGCACGAAGGTGAAGCCCGGGCGTTCCGCGAGGTGGGTGAGGTTTTGGAGGCGGCCGGTCGAGAGATTGTCGATCGCCACGACCTCGTCACCGCGCGCGAGGAACGCGTCGCAGAGATGTGACCCGACGAATCCGGAGCCACCGGTGACGACGACGCGTGCCATCTACCGTCGCCCGACGCCCTGGTACGCGAAGCCGCGCCGCCGCATCGCGGCGGGGTCGAGCAGGTTGCGGGCATCGACGATCACCCGGCCCTGCATCGCGTCGCGCACCCGGTCGAAGTCGACCCACCGGAACTCGTCCCACTCGGTCATGAGCACGATGGCCTCGGCGTTGGTCGCCGCGTCGTACGCGTCGGCGCACAGCTCGACTCCGGAAACGAGATCGCGGGGACGGTCGCCGGCGCCGCGATCGTAGGCCCGGACCACCGCGCCCTCCTCGATGAGGCGCCGGGCGACGTAGATCGCGGGCGAGTCCCGGAGATCATCGGTATCGGCCTTGAAGGTCAGGCCCCAGACCCCGATCGTGACGCCCGAGAGGCTTCCGCCCACAGCTGCACGGACCTTCTCGATCATCCGCTCGTGCTGCGCCTCGTTGACCTTCACGACTCCCGCGAGCAGTTCGAACTCGTATCCGGCCGCACTCGAGATGTGCCGGAGCGCGGCAACGTCCTTGGGGAAGCACGAACCGCCGTACCCCGGGCCCGGATGCAGGAACTGGAACCCGATACGCGTGTCGTAGCCCATCCCGATCGCGACCTCGCGCGCGTCGGCGTCGACCGCCTCGCAGATATTGGCAATCGCGTTGATGAACGAGACCTTGGTCGCGAGGAACGCGTTCGACGCGTACTTGATCATCTCCGCCGACGCGGGATCAGTGACGAGCACCGGCGCGTTCACGCGTTGATACAGCTCGCTGACGCGTACTGCCGCCTCCCGCTGTTCGCAGCCGATGACGATGCGATCGGGATTGAGAAAGTCTCGGACCGCCTGGCCCTCGCGCAAGAACTCGGGGTTCGACGCCACGGTCACGCCGTCGGCGCGCGCTCCCGCCTCCGACAACACCCGCTGCACGAACCGGGTCGAACCCACCGGCACGGTCGACTTGTTGACGACCACGGTGTTCGGCGCGAGCACCGGCGCGATCTCCCGGGCCACGGTCTCGACGAACGACAGGTCGGCATGGCCGTCGTCGGCTTGGGGGGTCTGCACGCACAAGAACACGATCTCGGCCCGTTCGGCGGCCGTGGCGGCGCCGATCACGAACTCGAGCCGGTGGGCGGCGAGCCCTTCGGCAATGAGCTCGGGCAAGTCGAGCTCGAGGATCGGCACCTCGCCCTTTCGCAGCCGGGCGACGCGCTCGGCGTCGATATCGGCACACACGACGTCGTGGCCGAGGTGAGCGAAGCACGCCGCGCTGGTGAGCCCGACGTAGCCGGCTCCGATGACCGCGACCCTCACGACTCTCTCCGTCCGACTCCCGACACGACGAATCAGTCTAGGCGGGCACCGAGCCGGGCCATCCAGCTCAACAGCCCGCCGCCGGCAGCGATGTGAGCGAGGGCGAACCCGATCCCGACGAGGCACTCGTGGGAGGCGTCGTGCTCGCGGTGGCGCCCGTTGTGGCCTTCGTCGCGGGGCGGTTGAGCCCGTTGTAGTCACTGCCGAGGACGAGGACGATGTCGACTCCGGCCGGCGCACTCGAGAGCGGAACCACCTTGCCCGCGCCGCCCAGCTCGGAGAGCAAGAACTGCGCCTTGGTGGCCGCGCCGGACGCGTAGCGGACCTCGGTCACCGCGTAATCGCTCCGATCGGCGTTCGTCGCGGAACCGACGACGGAGAAGCCGAGACCCCCGAGGGCATCGTTGGCGCGTGCCCCCAATCCGGTGCGGCCGCTGCCGTTCTCGACGGAGACGTGGATCGTCGACGGGTCGACCGAGCTGGTCCCGCTCGACGCGTTCGAGGGGTTCGAGGCGTTCGACGGATTCCCGATACCGCGCAGTCGGGCGAGCAGCGGCGCCGCCTTGGCGGTGTCGAGCACGAGTGCGTCCTGGCCTTCGATGAATTGGCGATTCACGGGCAACGTCTGTGTCTCGACACCCCCCGGGCGGTGGAACGCGTACGCGAGCGCGCGCAGCGGCGACAAGCCGAGCTTGGGGTCGCGCTGGAGGTCCGTGAGTATCGAGTCGAGGAGGGAGCTCGCCTTCCAGGGCTTCGCCGTCGCGGCGTGCAGGGTCTGCTGCGCGAGGGTGCGCAGGAAGTACTGCTGGCGTCGGATCCGGCCGAGATCGGAAGTGGGATCGGCCTGCCACTTCCCGTTGATCAACGATTCGTAGTACCGCGAGCGCACGTAGGCGAGCGCCTGGTCGCCGTTCAGCTGCTGGCAGCCCGCCGTGTTGATCAACAGGCCGGTCTTCGCATCGCGCGCCGGCGCCGGGAAGTAGATCGGTATCGTCCCGATCGCGTTCACCATCTTGCGAAAGCCCTCGAAATCGACCTCCAGATAGTGGCTGATCGGGACGTCGAAATCGCTCTCGATCGTCTCGATCACGCGCTGCGGCCCGGCGTTGAACGCGGCGTTGATCTTGGCGTGACCGATGCCGGGTATCGCGACCCACAAATCGCGCGGGAACGACACGAGCAACGCCGTGCCCGTCTTGTCGTCGATGTGGGCGACCATGATCGTGTCCGAGCGTTGCCCGGTCTGCTGTTGCGCACTGCCGAACTGTTGGGCCTCTTGCGGGGTGTTGACGAACGCGCGCGAGTCGGACCCGATCAGGAGGTAGTTCCCACCCGGCTGGAGCACGGAGGGATCGATGGCGGCCTTCGCTACGCCCTTCACCTTGTTCGACGCTTCTGCGTACGCGCCCGCGACCGCAACCGTCGCCAGCACGACCGCGATCACGAATGCCGTGACGAAACGGTGCAGGAACGCCCGCGGCGACAACGCGCTCACGCGATCACGCGCGTTTCGTCATTTCGACGGACAACCGACGAGCGCGCCGCCGGTCTTCGGATCGACGGGCACGAAACGCGTGTCGACGGTGTGGTGCGCGACCGTGGTGGTCGTCGTGCTCGACGTCGGGGCCGACACCGTCGTTGTCGTCGTGGCCTCGGGCAGGTTCGCCGGGTGCGGCACGAGATCGAACCGATGCTTGAGCGTCGCGTAGTCGCGCCCCACGATGAGCAGCACGTCGCCGCCGAGCGTGTTCTTCGCCGACGCGGCCTCGACGAGATTCAGGGTCCCCACGGCCACGGCCACGGTGTAGCCCTCCGCGAACTTGCCGGGCGCGTAGCGAACCTGAGTCTGGTAGTCGCTGCGGTCGGCGTCTTCGGCCGGGCCCGCCGATATGAACCCGGCCGCGACGAACGCGTCGAGCGCGCTGCTCCCCGCGTACTTCACACCGGAGCCGTTGACGACCCGCAGGTTCACCTTGTCGGCCGCGAGCGGCTTCACGACTGCCTTCTTCGGGGGCGTGAAGTTCGCGAGCTGATTGGTCACGAAGACGTAGTCGGGGTACTTCACGACGACCCGGTTGGGGTTGGACGGGTCGGGCATGTTCGGCAGGGTCGACATCTCGACCTTGGCGGGGTTGAGCCCACGGAAGGTGAGGGCGAGCAGATTCAGTTCGCTTTGTTTGAGGTAGGGGTCGTGCCCGAGACTCGCGAACACTGCGCCGAGCAGCGATCGGATCGCGAACGGATCACTCCCGGACTTGTCGATCGCAGCCTGGCTCACGGTCCGCAGGAAGTACTGCTGGCGCGGGATCCGGTCGATGTCGCTCCCGGTCGCGAACCAGCCGTTCCCGCCGCTCGAAGTCTTGTAATTCCACTGCCAGGGCGCAGGGTTCTGCAGATTCTGCGGGACGTAGTAGTGCCGCGACCTCGCGTACGCGAGCGCCTGGTCGCCGTCGAGGCTCACGCAACCGGCCTGGTTGACGTCGAGGCCCGTGTACGGATCGTGCGCCGGTGTGGGGAACCAGATGTGGACGTGGCCGATCGTGTCGACGATCTTCTTGAAACCGCGGAAGTCGACCTCGAGGTAGTGATTGATCTGCATTGGCTTGAAATCCTGCTGGAGCGTCTGGATCACCAGCGGCGCCCCACCGAAGGCGAACGCGGAGTTCAAGAGGTTGCGGCCGTGACCGGGGATTTCGACCATGAGGTCGCGCGGGAACGACACGAGCATGCCCGTGCGCGCGGCGGGGTCGATGTGCAGCACCATCATCACGTCGGAGTGCTGCGGACCCACGTCCTTGCCGGTGCCGTAGGCCTGGGCCTCTTGTGGCGTCTCGTCGGCCGGGCGGATATCGGAGCCGATCAGGAGATAGTTCGCGGGCT
Organism: uncultured Actinomycetes bacterium; assembly: GCA_963812205.1. GTDB lineage: Bacteria > Actinomycetota > Acidimicrobiia > IMCC26256 > PALSA-610 > PALSA-610. The sequence goes on along the minus strand of CAWEUJ010000004.1, from coordinate 1,459,191 downwards.
GACCCGACTTCGCCGGCGCCAGGATGCCGGGCGGGATGTGCACGACGTGGCTCTCGGCGAACTTCCGCTTCCCATACGCGTCCGCCGACACGAGCACGCCCGCGGTCAGGACGACCACGACGACGAATGCGATTGCGAAGCGGCGAAGGAACGAGAACAGGGTCGAAGGCGAGGGCACGCGACGCTGGAGTGTACTGACGCGCGGTCCGGACATTCGGACGGCCCGGCCGTCTTCACATGCCCTTCACCCGAACGCCCGTCACCAGTCCGGTCGCATGGCGCAGGCCGTTTACTCCACAGGGAGTCCCAAGCTCCGAGCGACGACGATCCGCTGGATCTCGCTCGTGCCCTCGCCGATCTCGAGGATCTTGGCGTCACGGTAGAAGCGGCTCACGGGCGTCTCGTCGATGTAGCCGTACCCGCCGTGGATCTGCACCGCGTCGCGAGTCGCTGCGACCGCGATCTCGCTCGCGTAGAGCTTCGCCATCGCGGCCGCAGCGCGGATGGGCCGGCCCTGCTCGCGCAACCATGCGGCCTTGTACACGAGGTTGCGGGCGTTCTCGACCGCGACCGCCATGTCGGCGCACTTGAACGCGATCGACTGGTAGCGACCGATCGGCCCGCCGAACGCGCGGCGCTCGTTCGCGTACGCGACCGACGCGTCGAGACACGCGCGCGCCATGCCGAGCGCCATCGCGGCGATCGCGATGCGACCGTCGTCGAGGATGCGCAGGAACGTCTTGAAGCCCTCGCCCCGCACTCCCAGCAACTGCCCGGCGCGCACCCGGCAACCGTCGAACACGAGCTCGTGCGTATCCGAAGCGTGCCAGCCCATCTTCCGGTACGCAGGCTGCACGACAAAGCCCGGTGTTCCGGAATCGACGACGATGTTGGAAATCTCGTTCGGCGCGGTCCGGGCGGTGATCGTGACGCACTTGGTCATTGCGGTTCCGGAGTTCGTGATGAAGGTCTTCTGGCCGTCGATGACCCATTCGTTCGCCGCGTCGTCGAGAGTCGCGCGCGTGCGAGTCGCGCCCGCGTCGGAGCCGGCCTCGGCTTCGGTGAGCCCGAACGCGCCGAGCACCTCTCCCGCGATCATCGGGACGAGGTACTCCTGTTTCTGGTCCTCGGTGCCGGTGTAGAAGAACGGCGCCGCGCCGAGACTGACCCCGGCCTCGAGCGTGATCGCCATCGACGCGTCGACGCGCGCGATCTCCTCGATGGCGATGCAATACGTGAGGTAGTCGGCGCCACCGCCGCCGTATTCCTCGGGAAACGGGAGGCCGAACAGCCCGAGCTTGCCCATCGCGCGGACGGTGTCGACCGGGAATTCGTGGTCGCGGTCCCAGGCCTCGGCGTGGGGAGCGATCTCGCCCTCGGCGAAATCGCGCACGACGGCCCGGAATTGCTCCTGCTCTGGCGTCGGATCGAACTCCACGGTCACGACCGTACTCGTCGCAGTACCGTGCGTCCCGTGGATGCGTGCCCGGGCTACGCCGTCGTGCGCGACGGTGCACACTGGATCGTCTGCACGAGACCGACACGCGTGCTCCTCGCCCGCGGCGCCGACGTCTTCGCTGCGCTCGACGAGATCGCGGGTGAGGGCTTCTGGGTGGGATTCGTCGCGTACGACGCAGGCCGCGCCATCGAGCACATCGAATCCCGGATCGACGACGATCTCGGTCTCCCCGACCTCGCGTTCGTCCGCTTCGACGACACGCGCACGGTCGACGACCTCCCGCCGCCCGGCACGTTCGCCCGCGCGCCCGGTGCTTTCGCAATGGGCTGCGAACTCGGTCGAGGTCGTTCGAGCCTGACGCCCGGCGAGCACGCGACGCGCGTCGCCCGCGTGCATGACCTGCTCGCCGCCGGTGAGTGCTACCAGGTGAACCTGACCCGGCGGCTCACATTCGACGCCGCGCCCGACCCGTTCGATCTCTTCAGCGCACTCGCGCGCCTCAACCCCGCACCGCACGCGGCGGTGTGCAGCTTCGGCGACGCGCTGCCCGGCATCGCCGTGGTGTCGGCGTCGCCCGAGCTGTTCTTGCGTGTCGAAGGCCGCTCGGTCGAGACGCGCCCGATCAAGGGCACGGCGATCGACGCGTCCACCTTGCGTACGAGCGAGAAGGACCGGGCCGAGAACCTGATGATCGTCGACCTCGCCCGCAACGATCTCGGGCGGGTCTGCGAGTTCGGATCGATCGACGTCCCGGCGCTGTTCGCGATCGAGGACCATCCCGGTCTCGCGCACCTCGTGAGCACCGTGCAGGGCCGGCTCCGATCCGACGTCGGTCTCGCCGACCTCATCCGCGCCACCTTCCCGCCTGCGTCGGTGACGGGCGCACCGAAGCCGCGCGTCATGCAGGCGATCGAGGAGCTCGAGCCTGTTCGGCGCGGCGTCTACTGCGGCGCGTTCGGCTGGATCGACGCGACGCGGCGACCGCGCCGAGTTGGCTGTGGCGATCCGCACGTTCACGATCGCGGCCGGACAGACCCATCTCGGTATCGGTGGGGGCATCGTCGCCGATTCGTGCGCGCACGACGAATGGGCCGAGACCGAACTGAAGGGCGCGCGACTGTTGCAGGCCGCCGGCGCGCGCCGCGACGAAACGGTCGACGTCCGATGACCGCGTGGATCGACGGCCGGCTCGTCGCACTGGCCGATGCGAAGGTGTCGGTACTCGACCACGGGCTGGTCGTGGGCGACGGGGTCTTCGAGACGCTTCCGCGTCGTATCGCGGCATTCCCTTCGCCTGGACCCGCCACCTGGCCCGGCTGCAGGCGTCGGCCGACGGGCTCGGCCTCGAGCTTCCGCCGATCGTCGAGCTTCGCGAGGCGGCGGACGCGGTCCTTGCGGCCAACGACCTCACCGACGCACGGCTGCGCATCACCGTGACCGGTGGGATCGCACCGCCCGGCTCCGGACGGGGCGCCGCACCCCCGACCGCGTTCCTCCTGGCGTCCCCGATCGAACCCGCCGCGGCGAGCGTCGCGGTCGTGATCGCACCATGGACCCGCAACGAGAACGGCGCCTTGGCCGGACTCAAGACGATTTCTTACGCAGCGAACGTGCGGGCGCTCGCGTACGCGCATGACACGCGACGCGGGGGAAGCGGTCTTCGCGAACACCCGGGGAGATCTGTGCGAGGCGACCGGCTCGAACGTCTTCCTCGTGCTCGACGGCGTGCTCGTCACACCTCCGGCCACCGCGGGCGCGCTGCTCGGCGTGACGCGCGCCCTGCTGTTGGAACTGGCGAAGGCGTCGGGGATCCCGGCCGAGGAGCGCGACGTACCGATCGACGCCCTGGTGGTCAGCACCGAAGCGTTCCTGTCATCGACGACGCGCGAGGTCCAGCCGATCAGCCACGTCGACGGAGTGGCGCTGGCCAACGTGGGTGGTCCGGTCAGCCGACGGCTCGCGGCCGCGTTCGGCGACCTCGTCGGGCGCGATCTCGACCCCTGACGTCGCCATGCTCGGTCTTCCCGGGCGACATTCGGCTGATCAGCTGACGGCGTCGTGGCGAAGGTGTACGACGTCTCCCGCGCTCACGATCCGGCCGTCCACCACCAAGAACCCCTCGCCGGTCAAGGCGCTCGCCGTTCCCTCGAACGTCTCGTGCGCGAGCTCGACCCGTACCCGCCGGCCGATCGTCGCCGAACGCGCGATCGCGTCGCCGACAATGCGGTCGAGCGCGGCCAGCCGGGCGTCGTATGCGAGGAGCCATTCGACCAGCAGCTCCGCCGCGGTCGAGCGGCACCGCCGTGGCGATGTCGCGCAGCTCCGGCGCCAACGCGCCGGGTACCACGTTGCAGCCCATCCCGACGACCACCGCGCCCGCACCGTCGGCCTCGGCGAGAATGCCCGCAATCTTGCGGTCATCGATCACGACGTCGTTGGGCCACTTCAATCCGGCCGGAACCGACGCGAGCACGTCGATGGCATCGAGCGCCGCCAAGCCGGCCGCGAGTGTCACGAGATGGGTCGCTTCCAAGGGCAGCTCCGGACGCAACAACACCGACACGAGGAGTGCCGATCCCGCGGGCGCCACCCAGGTGCGACCGAGTCGGCCCCGGCCCGCGGTCTGCTCGTCGGCGACGGCGACCACGCCCTCGGGCGCGCCCTGCGCTGCGCATTGGAGCAGGTAACGGTTGGTGGAGTCGACGAACGAGAACCAGCGGACGTCGTCGAACCGCGTGCCCGCGAGGCGAGGATCGGTCCACGCCTCGGGCTCGCGCGACTCGCGTGCAGTCACCTCGACTCCTCGCCGGCGGGTCGCGGGCTCGGTGTACCCGTCGCCGTCGGGCCGCCGGGGCTGACGACCGGCGACTTCGCTGTGCCCGCGCGCCCACCCTTAGGATACGCAGCCGTGCTCTCGAAGATCCTGATCGCCAACCGGGGCGAAATCGCCATTCGCGTCATGCGGACCTGCCGCGAGCTCGGCATCGCCAGCGTCGCCGTCTACTCGGAGCTCGACCGCGACGCCGCGCACGTGCGCTACGCCGACGAGGCGTACGCCCTCGGTGGTCAGACCGCGGCCGAGAGCTACCTCAACACCGAGGCCATTCTCGACGCGATCCGCAAGAGCGGCGCCGACGGGGTGCACCCCGGCTACGGCTTCTTCTCCGAAAACGCCGACTTCGCCCGGGCCGTCACCGGATTGGGCGTCGCCTGGATCGGGCCTCCGCCCGAGGCCATCGAGGTGATGGGCGACAAGATCTCCTCCCGGCTCGCGGCCGCGCGCGCCGAGGTCGAGAGCGTGCCCGGCACCACCACCCCGATCACCGACGCCGCGCGAGATCGTCGCGTTCGGCGACGAGTTCGGCTACCCGATCGCGATCAAGGCCGCGTATGGCGGCGGCGGACGCGGCATGAAGGTCGTCGAACGCGCCGAAGACGCGCAAAGCGCGTTCGACTCCGCGGCGCGCGAGGCGCAGGCATACTTCGGTCGGCCCGAGTGCTACCTCGAGCGCTACCTCACGCGCCCGCGCCACGTCGAGCTCCAGATCTTCTGCGACACCCACGGCAACGGCGTCTACCTGAGCGACCGCGACTGCTCGACCCAACGCCGGCACCAGAAGCTGATCGAAGAAGCGCCCGCCCCGGAGATCCCCGACGCCACGCGCCGCGCAATGGGCGAAGCCGCGGTGAAGGTCGCACTCGCGTGCGGCTATGTCAACGCGGGCACGGTCGAGATGCTCTACCAGGACGGCGACTTCTTCTTCCTCGAGATGAACACGCGCCTGCAGGTGGAACACTGCGTGACCGAAGAGGTCACCGGCCTCGACCTCGTGGCCGAGCAACTGCGGGTCGCGGCGGGCGAACCGCTCTCGTTCGGTCAGGAGACGATCGAGCTCCGGGGCCACTCCATCGAATGCCGGATCAACGCCGAGGATCCGACGAAGAACTTCCTCCCCTCGCCCGGCACCATCATCCGGCTACGAGTCCCGTCGGGGCCCGGCGTGCGGTGGGACGGCGGGTACGAGGAGGGCGACGCGATCTCCCAGTACTACGACAATCTCGTCGGCAAGCTCATCGTGTGGGCGCCCGATCGCAACCGTGCCATCGAACGCATGGTCCGCGCGCTGAGCGAGTTCGAGATCACCGGCATCAAGACGACGATCCCCGCGCACCTGACGCTGCTGCAGACCACCGACTTCCGCGAACTCGGTCACTCGACGAAGTGGGTCGAAGAAGAGGTCGACCAGACGGTGTTCGCCACCCACGTGCGCGGTGCGAGCGCGCTCGTGGCGGGCGCGCCTCCTGCCGAGGGCGCCGCACCGTTGACCGAGCAGACGGTCCCGGTCGAGGTCGACGGGCGCCGCTACTCGGTGAAGGTCTGGTTGCCGGAACCGCCGGCCCGCAGCGCGGCCGCGGCCGGCGCGACACGGAGCCGTCCGAAGCCGGCCGTCACCGGCGGGAGTGGCGGCGCCGGTGGGAGCGGAACGGTCGTCGCCCCGATGCAGGGAACCATCGTCAAGGTGCTCGTCGAAGTGGGCGCCGCGGTGACGACCGGCGAGGCGCTCGTGGTACTCGAGGCGATGAAGATGGAGAACCACATCAACGCGGAGACATCGGGCACGGTGAAGGAGATCCGCGTGACCGCCGGCGACTCCGTCGGCACCGGCGACGTCCTCGCCGTCATCGAATAGCGCGCCGATCCATCCGACAGTTGGCAGGAAAACCGGCCCCCAGAGCCGGAAACCATGCCGACAGTTGGCAGGAAAACCCGCCCCCAGAGCCGGAAACCATGCCAACAGTTGGCAGGGAAATCGGGTCGGGGTTGGCGCGGGGGCGTGGCAACATCGGGTGATGAGCCTTCCGATCTTCGTCGTCGACGCGTTCACGGGCGAGCCGTTCCGGGGGAACCCGGCCGCGGTGGTGCTCGACCACGGCGAACTCGGTTGGATGCAACGCGTCGCCGCGGAGATGCGCCACTCGGAGACCGCGTTCGTCCGGGAGCGCTCCGACGGTGGATTCGACCTGCGCTGGTTCACACCCACGGTCGAGGTCGATCTCTGCGGGCACGCGACGTTGGCCGGCGCGCACGTGCTCTTCGAGACGGGACGGGTCGCGCCGGGAACGACCGTGCACTTCCACACACGGGGCGGCGAGTTGCACGCCGAGGCGGCGGGCACGCTCGGTATCACGCTCGACTTCCCCGTCGCGGTACCGGTGCCGTCACCTCCCGTACCCGGACTCCTCGACGCGCTCGGTCTGGTGACGGCGGAAGTCCTGCGGACCGACGGCGACTTCTACATGTGCGTCGTCGACTCGGCGACGACCGTGCGCGCCCTCGCGCCCGACTTCTCCCGCCTGGCGCGAGTGCCCGGCGTGCGTGGTGTGTACGTCACTGCACCCGGCGACGGCGGCTACGACGTCGTTTCGCGGTGTTTCGGTCCGGGCGTCGGGATCGACGAGGACCCGGTCACCGGTTCGATGCACTGCGTGCTCGTCGCGTATTGGGGCCCGCGCCTCGCCAAGGACGAGTTGCACACGTTCCAGGCCTCGGCTCGCGGCGGCGAGGTCACCGTGGTGCGCAAGCGCGACCGGGCCCTGCTGACCGGACGGGCAACGACGGTGCTCGCCGGAGAGCTACGCGCGTGATCGGTGCCATGCCAGCTGCGCGTTGACGCCGTCGCGCAGCGCCACCTGGGGCGCCCACCCGAGCAGCTCGCCGGCTCGCTCGATCGAGCCACCGTTGCGAAACGCATCGCCGGGTTGGCGCCCTTGCTGATCGATCTTCACGGGCGATCCCGCGAGCTCACCCACCAGCGCGATCAGATCCGAGAGCGTGATCTCGCCGCCGCCGGCGAGATTGCAGTAGGACCCGGGCGCGACGTCGCGCTCGGTCGCGAGGAGGTTTCCGCGCACGATGTCGTCGACGAAGGTGAACTCGCGGATCTGCGAGCCGTCGCCGTAGCGCGGGAACGGAGTCCCGTGGATCGCGGCTTCGCACAGGCGGTGGATCGACATATCGGGCCGCTGGCGAGGGCCGTAGACCGTGAAGTAGCGCAGCGACAACGTGGAGATGCCGTGGTTCTCGGCGTAGAGACCGCACATATGCTCCGCCGCGAGCTTGGTCACGCCGTACGGGCTGAACGGTCTCGGCAGGTCACTTTCTTGTGTGGGATAGCGCGGTTGATTGCCGTAGACGGATGACGACGACGCGTACACGACCCGCGCTCCGGGCCGCGCGGTGAGTACGGCGTCGAGCAGCCGCTGCGTCGCCATCAGGTTGTGCTCGACGTAGTCGGAGAAGCCGGTCGACCACGACCGGCGAACGCCCGCCTGCGCGGCCTGATGGAACACCGCGTCGGCGCCGTCGAGGAGCGGCTCGATCGCGGCGGTGCGCAGATCGGCGTCTACGAGCTCGAACTGCGGGTGCTGACGCGCCGCGAGGAGATTCCGTTGCTTCTCGGCGGGGGCGTAATACGGCGTGAAGCAATCGACTCCGACGACGGAATCACCACGGGCGAGCAGCGCATCGGCGAGATGGCTCCCGACGAATCCGGCGACACCGGTTACGAGCGTCCGCACGTCACGAAGCGGCGTCGGCGAGCGATTCCGACAGCGCGGGATGTACGAGTAGCGAGTCGACGATGTCGACGACCTTCAGGTGATTCGTTACCGCCACCGCGATCACCGAGATCAACTCGGCCGCGTTGCGCCCGACGATCGCGCCGCCGAGCACCACACCCGTCGCGGGGTCGGACAGGATCTTCACGAACCCACGCGTGTCGCCGTTGATCAAGGCCTTGGGGTTCGCCGAGAACGGCACCTTCGTCACGCGCAGCTTGCGGCCGGCGGCGAACGCCTCGGCCTCCGCGACGCCGACTTCCGCGATCTCGGGGTCGGTGAAGATGGCCTGCGCAGCCTTGTCGTAGTCGAGATGGCGGTGGGCGCGCGCCGTGAGCCCCATCACGTGCTCGGCGATCTTGCGCCCCTGCATCGCGGCCACCGACGACAGCGGCAAGCGGCCGGACACGTCGCCGGCAGAGTAGATGTGGGGCACGTTGGTCTGGCAGTGCCGGTTGCCGGGGACGTATCCGGACTCGTCGACCTCGACACCGGCGGCCTCACAGCCCAGTCCCTCGGTGTTCGCGACCGACCCGATGCACATCAGCGCGTGCGAGCCGTCGACCGCGCGGCCGTCGTCGCAGGCGATGAACACCTTGTCGCTCTCGCGCCCGATCGAGATCGCACGCGCACCTTTCAACAACTTCACCCCGCGGCGCAGGAACTCGTCCTCGAGCACGGCCGCGACCTCGGGATCCTTGTACGGCAAGACCTGCTGGCGGGACACGATCAAGGTCACCCGCGATCCGAGCGCGCTGAACATATGCGTGAACTCCACGCCGGTGACACCGGAACCGATGACGACGAGATGCTCGGGGATCTCGGGCGGCGGGTACGCCTGACGCGTGGTCAAGATGCGCTCACCGTCGATTACCGCCCAGTCGGGAACGCGCGGCCGCGAGCCCGTCGCCAAGAGGATGGCATCGGCTTCGAGCTCCTCGGCGCCCTCGGTCGTAACTGCTTCGACCGTGTACGCGCCGGTCAGGCGACCGGTACCGCGGATCAGGCGTACGCCCTGCGATTCGAGCAGGCTGGTCACGCCGTTGCGGAGCTTGGCTTCCATCCCTGAGATGCGGGCGCGCAGCGCGTCGACGTCGAGGCAACCCGTCGCTTCGAGGCCCATCGTCTGCGCCAGCCCGAGCTCGGCCAGCGCGTTCCCCGTTGCGACCATCGCCTTGCTCGGGATGCAGTCCCACAGATGCGCAGCGCCGCCGACGATGTCGCGCTCGATCATCGTCACCTCGGCCCCGATCGACGCCGCGACCGTCGCCGCGGTGTTCCCGGCGGGCCCGCCTCCGATGATCACCAACCGCACGGCCATACGGACCAGGCTACGCGGCGCGGGCCGCCTACCCTGACCGTTCGATGCAACAACTCCTCGTCGACGAGCTGACCGGCGACACGGTGATCCTCGCCCCGGCGCGCGCTCTGCGGCCCGACACATTCCGAGTCGAGGCCGACCCCCTCGCCGCGAGCGTCGCCACGTGTCCGTTCTGTCGCGGGAACGAGCACGAGACACCGCCGGAGGTCGCGCGCATCGGCCCCGGCCCCCCAGACACGTCCGGCTGGACGCTCAGGGTGGTTCCCAACAAGTTCCCGATCGTCGGCGACGGGGTCCGGGGCGCGCACGAGGTCGTGATCTTCTCTCCTGCGCACGACGCCGATCTGGGCGGGCTTTCGCAGACCGCGGCCGCCGACGTACTCGTCGCGTTGCGCGACCGGGCGCGCTTTCATCTCGCGCGCGGTCACGCGTACGCGCAGGCCTTCGTGAACCAGGGGAAGGCCGCGGGCGCTTCGATCGAGCACCCCCACGCGCAATTGGTCGCGCTCGATCTCGTGCCCTCGCGTGCCCGAGCGCGTCTCGATCGCTTCTCGGCCGCATCGTTCGCGAGCGACCAGCAGCATCGCGTCGCCGACGGCGCAGTGACGCTGTGGTGCCCGCGAGCGTCGCCATCGCCCTTCGCACTCCGCCTTGCCGTCGTCGACGGCGGCGCGCGCTTCGACGAGGCATCCGACTCCGACACCCGCGCCGCGGGCGTCGCGCTCCGCGATGCAGTCACACGGATGCACGACGTGCTCGGCGCCGTGGCTTACAACATCGTGATCGAGACGGCGCCGCGCGACTACACGGAACCGTTCCACTGGTGGATCGACATCGTTCCACGCGTCGCGGTCACGGCGGGATTCGAGCTCGGAACCGGTCTGGCCGTGAACGTCGTCGCCCCCGCCGACGCCGCGGCCGCGCTGCGGGCCGTCCGATGAAGATCCGGGTCGGCCTGACGATCGACGCGTCGCCGGAGAAGACCTGGAGCATCGTCGAACCGATCGAGCACCACGTCGAGTGGATGGCCGACGCGGAGTCGATTCGTTTCACCGGCTCGGCTACTCGCGGCATCGGCACCACCTTCGAATGCGTCACCAAGGTCGGTCCGATCCGCCTGACCGATCGCATGCGCGTCACCGAGTGGGAGCCGAACCGCGTCATGGGCATCGAGCATCGGGGCATGGTCACGGGCCGCGGGCGGTTCACGTTGCGGCGCCGCCCGCGCGGGCGCACTCGATTCACCTGGAACGAACGCCTGGTCTTTCCCTGGTGGATGGGCGGACCCGTGGGCGCGCTCGCGGCCAAGCCGGTGCTGCGCACGATCTGGCGCCGTAACCTGCGCCGGCTGAAGGCGATCGTGGAGGCGGCATGACGAATCGAGCAGTGAGCCTCGCGGGACTGCAGACGCTGGGCGCGAGCCTCTCGCTCGACGTCGCTCGAGAGGCCGACGACCTGCGCTACTCGACCGCGTGGGTCGCGGAGGCCAACGCGGCCGAAGGCTTGTCGCTTCTCGGCGCGATCAGCCAGGTCGCGCCCCACATCGGAATCGGCACCGGGGTCCTTGCCCTGCAGCTCCGCACTCCGCCGCTGCACGCGATGGCGGCGGCCACGCTGCAACAACTGGCCGGCGACCGCGACGTGTTCCTCGGCGTCGGGATCTCGTCGCCCGCGGTCGCGGGCCAGTGGCACGGTGCGGGCTACACCGACCGGCCGATCGCCCAGGTGCGCGAGTTCCTCACGCTGCTGCGCGAGTGCCTCACCGGTGAGACCGTGACCTTCGAAGGCGACTTCTACGACGTCAAGCGATTCCGGCTCGGGTTGAAGCTCGGCGACCGGCGACCCAAGATTGCGCTGGCGGCCTTGAACAAGCAGATGCTGACGCTCGGCGGTGAACTCGCCGACGTCGTGTTGCTGAACTACCTGCCCGCCCGCCTCGTTCCCTGGTGTGTCGAACAGGTGCGTGCCGGCGGCGACGCCGAGATCCACGCGTACGTGCATTGCGCGGTCACCGATCGCGACCGCTACGCCGACCTCGCTCGCAAGGACCTCCTCAACTACGCGGTCGTGGCCGCGTACGCGACACAGTTCGAGCGGGCCGGATTCGTCGACGACGTGGAGCACTTCCGGAACCGTTGGGCTGCACGCGATCGCGAAGGTGCGCTCGCGGCGATCAGTGATGGCTGGGTCGACGCGATCCAGATCATGGGCGACGCCCAACACGTACGCGACGAGGTGCAGGCGTACGCCGACCAAGGCGTCGACGTGCCGATCGTGTTCGCATTGCCATGGGGCGAGGATCGGCGTGCCACCGTCACCGAGACCCTGCGCGCCCTCGCCTGACGCCCGGTCGAGACGGGGCTAACGGCCCGAGAACTTCGCCTTCCCGGGACCCTCGGCGAGGAACGACTGAACACCGGTCGCCGCGTCTTCGGTGCCGAAGACCTCGACGAACGCGTCGAGCTCGAGGTCGAGTCCATCCGCGAGGGGACGACCGATGCCGCCGTCGATCACCCGCTTGGCGAGACCCATCGCGACGACCGCGCCGCGCCCGAGCTCCGAAGCCCAGTAGAGCGCGGCGTGCTCGACCTCGTCGGGCGCGACGACGCGGTCGACGAGACCCATCGCGAGCGCCTCCTCGGCGCGGACCTGGCGCCCGCTCCAGATCATGTTCTTGGAACGCGCGGGCCCGACGAGGCGAGTCAATCGCTGCGTACCGCCGGCGCCGGGGATGATGCCGAGCAGGATCTCGGGCTGACCGAGACGCGCGGTCTCGCCGGCGACCCGGAAGTCGCACGCGCACGCGAGCTCGAGCCCGCCGCCGAGCGCGTAGCCCCGCACCGCCGCGATCACCGGGCGGGGGATGGCCGCGACCGCGTCGAATGCGTCGCGGAACGCGCCACCGATCACACGTGCCGACTCCTGGTCGGCGAACTCGGAGATGTCGGCGCCCGCGGCGAACGCCTTCTCCCCGCCCGCGACCACGACGGCCTTGGTGGATCGCTGTGCGCCGACTTCGCGCGCCACGTCGCGTAACCGCTCCAACAGGGCGCGCGACAGCGGGTTCATCGGTGGGTTGTTCAGGCGCACCACCACGACGCCGTCGGCGTGGGGTTCGGTGAGAACGAGATCGTCGGACATGCCCGGACCCTATTACCGACCCTCAGGCGCCGGATCGACGGAGCGCACCAACGCGACCTCGGACCCGGGTGACACCCCGGCCGCTCACCCCTGCAGGATCTCGCCGAGCGCGGTGTACGGGTCGCGTGTGCGCGCCGCGACCTCGTCGACGATCGCCTCGAACCGCGCGCCGCGGCACAGCGCCGACGCCCGCTCGAGCATCTCGGCCGCGACCAACCCGTGCAGCTCCTCGCGCAGCCGCGCCCGGCGCCGGGCGCCGGCATCGCCGGTCTCCTCGAGATGGGCCCTGTGCGCGGCGATCGCCGCGAAGAGATCGTCGACACCCTCGCCGGTCGTGGCGACCGTACGCACGATCGGTGGCCGCCACGACCGCCGGCTCGACAGCTCGAGCATCCCCGCCAGGTCGCTCTGGGTCTCCGCGGCACCCGGCCGATCGGCCTTGTTCACCACGAACACGTCGGCGATCTCCATCAGCCCGGCCTTGGCCGTCTGCACCGCGTCGCCCCAGCCCGGATTCACGACGACGATCGTCGTGTCCGCGTGGCCGGCGATCTCGACCTCGACCTGACCCACCCCGACCGTCTCGATGACGATCCACGCCTTCCCGACCGCGTCGAGCACGCGCACCGCCTGCGGAGTGGCGAGCGCGAGACCACCGAGATGGCCACGGGTGGCCATCGACCTGATGAAGACCCCGGGGTCGGTCGTGTGACTCTGCATACGCACCCGGTCGCCGAGGATCGCACCACCGCTGAACGGGCTCGTCGGATCGACCGCGAGGACGCCGACCTCGCCGCCCGTTGCCCGCAGGCGCCCGACGAGCTGGTCGGTCAGGGTCGACTTCCCCGCGCCCGGCGCGCCCGTGATCCCGATCGACCACGCGTTGCCCGTACGGGGGTGCAGCATCTGGATCGCGATCGCGCGCGCCGTCGCCGCCCCGTTCGACCAATGAGATGACTTTGGCGATCGAGCGCCGGTCACCTTGCAGCGCGCCCTCGACGAGCGCGGCGGTGGCGTCTCCCATGGAGCGCCGACGCTACTCGTCGGCAACGACCTCGGTGATGCCCGGTACGCGGTCCATGATGATCCGCTCGACGCCGGCCTTCAGGGTCATCATCGAGACCGGGCAGGTGCCACACGCTCCGACCAGGGACACGTGGACGACGGCATCCTCGTCGATGCCGTTGAAGACGATGTCGCCGCCGTCACTCTGCAACGCCGGCCGGATGATCTCGATCGCCTCGAGCACAGCCGGTTCCATCTCGGCAAGATCAAGCGCCATCAGATCTCCAAATCGCGACCGTCAGAAGGTGGGAATACACGGTTCAACGACTCCAGTATGGCGCTTGTTCCCCGGGCGCCTCGACCTCGGGCACCGATGGTCGCCGCCGGCTCAGGGGTCGAGGCGCTCGACGTCGGCGCCCAGCGACCGCAGGCGCCCCGCGAGATCGGGGTAGCCCCGTTCGATGTGCTCGCCGTCGTGCACGATCGTCTCGCCGTCGGCCACCAGGCCGGCCAGGACGAGTGCCGCGCCGGCGCGGACGTCGGAGGCCCGCACCGGGGCGCCCGAGAGGCGGTCGACGCCGCGCACGATGGCGTGGCGACCCTCGGTCCGCACGTCGGCGCCCATGCGGGCGAGCTCGTCGACGAACTGGAACCGGCCGTCGTAGACGTTCTCGGTCACGATGGCGCTGCCGTCGGCCACGGTGAGGACCGCGACCGCGAGGGGCATGAAGTCGGTGGCGAAGCCGGGGTGGGGCAGGGTCGCGACGTCGACCGCGCGGAGCCGTTTCGGCGCGAGCGCCCAGAGGCCGTCACTCGTCGGCGAGATGCGCATTCCCATCTCGCACAGCTTCATCGAGACCATCTCGACGTGCTCGGAGCGCACACCGACGAGCTCGATCTCGCCCCCGGCGATGCCGCACGCCATGAGCAGCGTCGCCGCCTCGACCCGGTCGGTCATGATCTCGCTGTCGACCGCGTGCAACTCCTCGACACCTTCGATCTCGATCGTCGACGAGCCCGCACCCAACAGGTGCGCGCCCATGCGATTGAGGAATGTGGCGAGCGCGGTCACCTCGGGCTCGCGCGCCGCGTTCTCGATGACGGTCGTCCCCTTCGCCAGCACTGCCGCGCACATCAGGTTCTCGGTCGCGCCGACGCTCGGGAACTCGAGGACCGTGCGAGCGCCGTGCAACAGCTCGGTGTGCGCGACGACATATCCGTGCGCGACCTCCACGTGCGCGCCCATCGCCTCGAGCCCGCGCAAGTGCATGTCGACCTTGCGACTCCCGATGTTGTCGCCTCCGGGAAGCGCGACGCGCGCGTGCCCGCAGCGCGCCAGGAGCGGACCGAGCACATTGAACGATGCACGCATGCGCGCGACCAGCTCGTACGGCGCTTCCGGTGTGAGGTCGCCGGCGGCATCGACCCGTACGACATCGGGTGCGGGCTGGTCGACCCGGGCGCCGGTCGCGCGCAGGAGCTCGATCATCACGTCGAGGTCGCGCACGGTCGGCATGTTGCGCAGCGTGGTGACGCCCGGCGCGAGCAGCGCGGCGGCCATCTGCTTCAGGCCCGCGTTCTTGGTGGCGCCGGACGGCTGCACCCGTCCGGAGAGCGGCCCGCTCGCGCGGACCCGAAATCGGGTCACGGCGGAAGAGACTACTTACCCGAGTAATCGGGTCGGCGCTGCTCGACGAAGGCCTGGATCGCCTCGCGCATGTCGTCGGATCGCAGGCATACGGCCTGGGCTTCGGCCTCCACGACGAGTCCTTCCGCCACCGTCACCCGGTCGGCCGCCTCCACGGCGCGCTTGGCGCCCTGCACCGCCAGCGGCGGCTGCGCGGCGATGAGCGCCGCGAGAGCGCCCGCTTCCGCCTCGAGCGCGTCGTCGTCGACCAGGCGTTCACAAAGACCGATGCGGTACGCCTCGTCGGCGTCGATGCGCGCCGCCGTCCAGATGAGCTCCTTGGCCTTCCCCGCGCCGACCACGCGTGGCAGCCGTTGCGTGCCGCCGAGATCGGGAAGGATGCCGTACTTGTGCTCGAGCAAGCCGACCGACGTGCCCCGAGCGAACACCCGGATGTCGCACGCCAGTGCCATCTGCAGCCCGGCGCCGAGCGCGAAACCGCGCACCGCGGCGATCGTCGGGTACCGCGCCTGCTCCAGCCAGGAGTACGCCTCCTGCGCGCGCAGGATGCCGTCGACCGTCGGGTCGCGATGCCGCGTCCCGACGTCGTCACCGCCTTCGATCGAGTCGGTCGACCCACCTGTGAACACCGACGTGTCGATGCCCGACGAGAACGCGCGGCCCTTTCCGATCACGACGAGCGCGCGCAAGTCGGGATCGTCGCGCAGTTCCTTGCCGAGCGCGCGCAGCTCCTGCCACATCTGGATCGTGAACGAGTTGAGCTTCTCGGGACGATCGAGGCGGAGCCAGCCGACGGAGCCTTCGCGCGTGAAGTCGACGGTTTCGTATGCGTTCATGTGCGAACGGTATCGCCGGCCGCCGCGCATCCGAAACGCACCACCTCGACCGGCTCCTGGATCCCCGCGACCGTGATCATGCCCGCCGGTTCCATCGGCGTCCCCGCCGGCGCGTGCTCGGCCAGTTCCACGGTTGCGAACAGCTCGTGGGCCTGGGCGGCGGAGGCGAGCCGGGCCGCGAGGTTCACCGATCGACCGGTGTAGTCGTCGCCCTCGAGGAGGATCACCGCGCCGCCCGCGCAGCCCGCATGCATCGACAGTGGCAGTTCCAGATCGTGCGTGAGCGCCTCGAGCTTCACCACCGCGGCGATGAGTTGCGCGGGGTCGACCGACACCAACATGCAGCCGTCGCCGAGCCACTTGGCGATGCGAACGCCGAAATCGGTTGCGACCTGGCGGACCGCACCGCGGAAGATCGTGAGCACCCGCACCGACTCGTCGTCACCGAATCGATCACCGAACGAGGTGAATCCGGAAAGATCGACGAACCCGAACCAACGATCGACACGCACGGCAGGAGTCTGTCACTTCCCGCCGGGCAGACCATTGACGAATTCGACGACGGCCGCCGCGGCGTCGGCCAGCACGACCTCGGCCGTCAGCCCGCTTGCCTTCAGGGGCTTGAACCCATGATCACCACTGTCGATCCAATGGAACTCGACCCGCCCCTTGATCTTCTTCGTCTCCTTGCGCAGCTCCGCCGGCGTGGCGAACGCGTCACGCGTCCCACTCACGAACAGCGCGGGCATGTGCAGTCGCGCGAAGTGCTCGACGCGAAGCTGCGCCGCCCGGCCGGGCGGATGCAACGGGTATCCCAGCAGCACGAGACCGAGCGCGTCGGTGTCGGCCGCGACCATCGAACAGATGCGGCCGCCCATGGAGCGACCCCCGAGCACGAGCCGTTCGCACGGCAGCTTGGCGAGGCGCGCCAGCTCGGAGGCGGCCTCTCGCACGGCAGCCTCCAGCACCGGCGCCCGATCCGGCGCGCGCCGCCCCGCCGCCCGATACGGGAAGTTGAAGCGCAACGACGGCACCTTGGCCGCGGCCAGGGCGTCGGAAACGGTGGTGAGGGTTGCCGCGTGCATGTCGGCACCGGCACCGTGCGCGAGCAGCACCGCGCGATCCGCGCCGCGCTTGGGCCCCTGGTAAGCGAAGTCGGTCAACACGTCAATACCTCAGCGGATCAACACCAACGGGAGAGGAACGACTCGACGCGGGCGAGCTCGTCGGCGACGGTCGCGGCGCGCTTCCAGCCGTGGCCTTCGCCCGCATATACCTGTAGCTCCACGGTCGCACCCGCGCGCCGCAGGGCCTCGGCGAGCTCCCGCGTGCGCGCGGCGCTGACGACGCGATCTTCATCGCCCTGCAACAGCAGCACCGGCGCGCGCAGAGTGCCGGCGTGGGTGATGGGTGACCGTTCGACGTACTGCTCGCGCGCGCCCGGTAGCGGACCGACCAGCCTCGAGAGGTCACCCGACTCGAACCGATGGGTCGTCGCCGCGAGATCGAGCAGGTCGGTCACGGGATACAGCGCGATGACGGCGGCGACGAGATCGAGATGCCGAGCGGCGACGTTCAACGCGGTGAACGCACCCGCGCTCCCACCCATGAGCGCGACCCGGCCCGGCGCCGCCCAACCTTCTTTCAGCACGTGTCTGATGCCCGCCGCGACGTCGGCGACGTCGAGCTCGCCCCACCGGCCGTCGAGCGCGTTCCGATAGACAACGCCATAGCCCGACGAACCGCGGTAGTTGGGTTGCAGCACCGCGTAGCCCTGTTGCACGAGCCACTGCACGCGCGGATTCCAGTCGGCCAACGCCTGCCCGGTCGGGCCACCGTGAATCTGGACGACCATCGGCATCGCGTCATGCCCGTCGGCCGGACGCCACAGCAGCCCGTGAACCGCCGCGCCGGCGGACTTCCACATGACGGGCCGGGGCTCGACGAGGCCGGTGCGTTCGAAACCGGCGACGGGCCCGCGCGCGACCGGCCGTCGAGCCGAGCCGTTCGGAGCGAGCACGACCACCTGCCCGGGCGTGACCGCCCCCGAACGGACACACGCGATCCCCGCTTCGCCCCACGAGAGATCGCGGTGCCAGCCGCGCGACAACTCCCGCGCCGACTTGCGTCCCGGCGCGCCGATCACGAGCCGGCCGAATCCCGACTCGTTGCGACACCACGCGAGCTCATCGCCCGCAGGCGACCACGCGAACGATCGCTGCCCGGCCGACCACCCCGGCTCCGCGCACTCCTGTTGCGCGTCGCCGGCCGACAGCGGTTCACCGTCGACGATCAGCGCACCGTCACGCACCCACGCGAGCCGCGCACCGTCGGGCGAGAAACGCGGCTGACTGCATGCGCCCGCGTCGTCGACGACGAACGGCTTCGCGCCGGCGCCGTCGCGCCGCATGACGCGCGACCCGTGCCACGGCATGTCTGGGAGATCCCACTCCTGCCACACGAGTGTGGCGCCGTCGGGCGACCACGCGGGATCCCAGGCGTAGTCGGCGTGCGAGACCCGCTCGGGCCACCCGGTGCCGTCGAGGCCGACGGTCGCCACGTCACACGCGTCGTCGCGTTCGATCGCGCACGCGATCTCGCCGCGCGCCGATACCGCCGGTGCGAGCGCCCGGCCGTCGTGCGTCAACACCCGCTCGACGCCGCCCTCGGCGCCGACGAGCACCAACCGGCCGTCGGCCCCCGCCACTACGAGGGTGTCATCGTCGACCCAGGCGTACCCGCCGGCGACGCCGCACTCGGCCGTCACCACACCCGCGGGTCCGCCGCCATGGGATCCGGCGAGATCCGCCGGGGCGACCACGAGGTCGGCCCGGCCGTCGTATGCGTCGACCCACGCCAGGCGGCGGCCGGAGGGCGACCAGCAGGGGTTGCTCACGCTCCGTGACCGACTCAGCATCGTGGGTACAATTCGAGGCGCCACCGACCGCCGACGCTAGTGCGCGGCTTGCCTTTCGGGTCGCCCGGCCTCCATCCTGGGTGACACATGGCGACCCCCCGATCTGCCCTTTCGCGCACGCGCACGCCCAATCCGGGCGACCCGCTGCGCATTGCGTTCCTCATCTACCGCGGCAACCCGCACTGCGGCGGCCAAGGCGTGTACAGCCGGCACCTCACCCGTGAGCTGACCGAGCTCGGCCACAGCGTGACCATGCTCGCCGGGACCGCCGTGGCCCGTGGCCGACGCGCCGGTGGCACTCGAACACATCCAGAGCCTCGACCTGTACAAGCGCGAGAACCCGTTCCGTGTCCCGTGGCCGCACGAGTTCCGCACCCGGTCGGACGTCGAGGAGTTCGCAATCATGGCCGGCGCCGGCTTCCCCGAGCCCTACGCGTTCAGCCGGCGCGTGTACGCGCACCTGCGCGACCGGCGCGACGAGTTCGACCTCGTCCACGACAACCAGTGCCTCGGACGCGGACTGCTCGGCTTCGTCCGCGACGGCTGGCCGTTCGTGAACACGTTGCACCACCCCATCACCGTCGACCGCGACCTCGACCTCGCCGCCGCGAGCTCACCGCTGCGCAGGCTGACACTGCGCCGCTGGTACGGGTTCCTCGGCATGCAGATGAACGTGGCGCGCCAGCTGCCACGTCACATCACCGTGTCGCAGAACTCGAAGAAGGACATCGTCGCCCAGATGCGCGTCGATCCCGACACCTTGCACATCGTTGCCGGTCGGCGTCGACCAAAAGCAGTTCCGCCCGATGCCGCACATCGAGCGCGTCCCGGGTCGGCTCATGACGACCGCGAGCGCCGACGTGCCGTTGAAGGGCCTGACCTACCTGATCGAGGCGTTGGCCAAGATCCGCACCGAGCGCGAGGACGCGCACCTCGTCGTGATCGGTCAGCCCCGCCACAAGTCGGCGGTTCCCGCGCAGATCGAGCGGCTCGGGCTGCAGGGCGCGATCGAGTTCGTCAGCGGCGTGAGCGACGAGCGCATCGTCGAGCTCTACGCCGAAGCCGAGATCGCCGTGGTCCCGTCGCTCTACGAGGGCTTCTCGCTCCCCGCGATCGAGGCCATGGCCTGCGGGGTTCCGCTCGTGACCACGACCGGCGGCGCACTTCCCGAGGTCGTCGGCACGCCCGGCGACGGCGCCATGCTGGTGCCGCCCGGCGATCCCGGCGCGCTCGCCCAGCAGATCATCGACGTACTGAACGACGACGAGATGCGCGCTCGCCTCGGCGAGCGCGGCCGGCGCCGCGTGCTCGACCGGTTCACGTGGCGCAAGACCGCGGAAGGCACTGCCGAGCAGTACTACCTCGAGCTGGAAGCGCACGCGAAGCGTCGCCACGACTCGGGACACGGCGCCTGATGCTGACGGTCGACTTCGACCGCCTCGGCCTCGTCCGGGGCGAACGACTCCTCGACCTCGGCGCGGGCGGCGGGCCGCCACGCGTTCGAGGCGATGCGTCGCGGCGCGCGTGTCACCGCGCTCGACTACTCCGCGTCGGATCTGAAGGACGTCGCCGCGGTCGCGGGCGCGATGATCGACACGGGCGAGGTCTCCTACGAGCAGTGGGCCGGAGTCGTGAACGCCGACGCGCTCGACCTGCCGTTCCCGGACGGCACGTTCGACCGCGTGATCGTCTCCGAGGTGCTCGAGCACGTGTGGGACGACGAGCGCACGCTGAGCGAGATCGCCCGCGTGCTGCGCCCGGGCGGCCGCATCGCGGCAACGGTCCCGACCCGTTGGCCCGAGCGCGTGTCGTGGGCCCTCAACTGGCACTACCACGACACGCCCGGCGGCCACGTGCGCATCTATCGCCAGCACGAGCTCGAGCTGAAGCTCGAACGGTCCGGCTTCTACCTGCGCGGCTCGCATCACGCGCACGCCTTCCACTCGCCGTACTGGTGGTTGAAGTGCGCGTTCGGGCTCGAGAACACCGAAGCCGCACCGGTGCGCCACTACCACGACTTCTTGTGCGGGCTGATCGAGAACAACCCGGCCTGGGCGCGCGTCACCGAGCGGGCGTTGAACCCGGTGCTGGGCAAGAGCGTCGTGCTGTACGGCGAGAAGGTTGCACCGACCGCGGCGAAGTGGGGGAAGCGAAGCCTTGCCTGATCACGACCTCCCCGAAGTCGACGGCCTCCTGAGCCGGACGCAGGTCGGGCAGACGATCGACGCGATTGCCTCGGTGCAGCTGCCCGACGGCAACATCCCGTGGACGCCCGGGCACCACACCGATCCCGTGGAATCTCGTCGAAGCCGCGATGGCCCTCGACGTCGGGCAACCGCTTCACCGAGGCCGAGCGCGCGTACGAATGGCTGGCCCGCATGCAGCACGACGGCGGCTCGTGGCACGCCTACTACGTCGGCGACGACGTCAAGGAGCACACGCTCGACACCAACGTCAGCTGCTACGTCGCCAACGGCGTTTGGCACCACTACCTGTGCACTCGCGACTCGGGATTCCTCGAGACCATGTTCCCGGTCGTGGAACGTGCGATCGATTTCGCGCTCGACAATCAGCACCCGACCGGCGAGATCGAATGGGACGCCGACCCCGCCCGCGTCGAAGGCAAGGGCGCGCTCCTCACGGGTTCGTCGAGCATCTACTCGTCGCTGCGTTGCGCGATCGCAGCCGCGGAACGGCTCGGCCGCGATCGCCCCGACTGGGAGCTCTCACTCGGCTCGCTCGCGATCGCGATCGCGCACCGGCCGGAACGGTTCCTCGACAAGGACCGCTGGGCGATGGACTGGTACTACCCGATTCTCGTCGGGGTCCTGCGTGGGCACGCGGCCGAGGCACGACTCGCGTCCAAGTGGGAGACCTTCGTTGCGCCGAGTCGCGGCGTGCGCTGCGTCTCGGACCAGCCGTGGGTGACGGCCGCCGAGACGTGCGAGCTCGTCATGGCCCTCGACGCGATCGGCCTCCACGACCGCGCGCAGGAGCTCTTCGCGTGGGTGCAGTTCCTGCGTCACGACGACGGTTCGTACTGGACCGGCATGAACTTCGAGGGCGAGCGCTACGACGAGGCGGGTGAGTACTTCACCGCCGAACAGCCGACGTGGAACAGCGCCGCGGTCGTTCTCGCCGCCAACGCGCTGGGCGGCTCCGGTCCGACCGCGGGGATGTTCAGGGGCGAGGGACTTCCCGGCGGATTGACGGCGCAGGAACTGATCGAGGCCGGTGCCGCCATCGAGGCCGAACGCTCCTCGCAAGACCGGCACTGACCCTCGCGTCCCCGGCCCGGGACCGACGCGTTCCCGACCGACAGGCATGCGCGGAATTCGGTCGTCGCCGTCGTACCATCCGCGATGGATGCGGGGTTGGCGGAGTGGGCGAACGAAGGCCAAGGCACACGAGACGGCATTCGTCGCGCCCGTGACCCCGGCCGCGCCGGTGGAACCGGCTGCGATCACCTCCGCCGCCGCGCCCGGAGCCGAGTCACAGGTCGAGATCCTGCGACTCCTCGAGGTCGTGACCAGCATGTGCGATCACGTCATCGAGTACATCGAGGCCGACCGGGCCGAGCGCCGGTTGATGCTCGAGACCCTGAGCCAACTCGGCCGCGTGATCACCGACGGCATCGCCGTGACCGTCGCGGCCGCCCCTCCGGTCACGGCACCGGCTACCGCGGTCGCGAACACCGCGCCCGCCGAGATCGCGGCCGAGGAGACCGCCAAGGCCCCGGCCGAGCCGTTCGCGTTCGCCCTACGTGAGCGCGTCGTCGGTGGATCGATGCCCGCCGGACCCGATCCGGCCACCGACGCCCACCCCCAACCGCGTCCCGAACCCCGGGCCGAGCCGGTCATCGACCTGGTCGGGCCGGAGCCGGAGCCGGAGCTCGAGGCCGAATCGGCGCCTCGCGCCCAACCCGAGGTCGCATCGGTGCCCTCGCCCATGATCGAGATCGCCGTCGAGGTGCGGGGCAAGTTCGGCGATCGGTGGGTCGACGGCTTCGAGATCTGCGAGGTCATGACGACCCCTGCCGGCCCGCGCTACCGCCTCCGGCGCCGGCGCGACGGCGTGGTGCTCCCCGAGCTCTTCGACGCCACCAACATCCGTCACGTCGAGACGTTCGAGGAGCTGAGCGGTTCCCCGCCCGGATCAGGCCCCGGCGCCCCTCACGCGAACGGGCACGGGGCGAACGGGCACCAGGAACCCGGCCGGGTCAACGGCTCGGTGGGGTACTGGTCGCGTTCCTGAGCACTCGCAACGAGCCGGTCGCCGAGACCGGCTCGAAGCCGTCGGCGACGGCGAGTTGCCACACGTGAAAGGGCGCCTGCCCACCCTGGGCGGGATCTTCGAAGACATCGTGGATCGCGAGCGTTCCACCCGCGACGACGTGCCGCGCCCAGCTCTCGTAGTCGGCGGTCGCGACCTCTTCGGCGTGGCCGCCGTCGATGAACAGGAATCCGAGCGGCGTCGCCCACGCGTGCGCGACCGGGACCGAAGAGCCGACGACACCTACCACGACGTCTTCGAGATCGGCCGCGAGGATCGTGCGCCGGAAGAACGGCAGCGTGTCCATACGCCCCGTCTCCGGGTCGACGACCTCGGGATCGTGGTGCTCCCATCCCTCCTGATTCTCCTCGGAGCCGCGGTGATGATCGACGGTGAACAACACCGTCCCCGCGTCGCGCGCCGCGGCGCCGAGGTAGACCGCCGACTTCCCGCAATAGGTACCGACCTCGAGCAGCGGCCCGAGCCGACCGGCCTGCCGGGCGGCATCGTGCAGCGCGAGACCCTCGTCGTCGGGCATGAAGCCCTTGGCCGCGCGCGCGACCTCGAGCAGGCGATCGTCCATCACGGGCGCGCACACTAGGTCGGCGCAGGCGCCATTTCGGGCCGCGCGGCGCCGGGTCGTCAGATCCGGGCGGCCTCGACCCAGCGTCCGAACACCTCGGCCAGCGCGTCGACGATCTCCCCGAGGGTCGCGTAGGCCCCGACGGCGTCGATCAGGGCGGGCATCACGTTGACCTCGGGGTCGGCCGCCCCGGCGCGGATGCGGGTGAGCACCGAGGCGACCGCGGCCGAGTCGCGCTCGCGCTTCACCTTGTCGAGCCGGCGCCGCTGCTCCTCTTCGACCTCGGGCCCGATGCGCAGGATCGGCGGCGGCGGCTCGTCGCTGCCCTCGAGGAAGCCGTTGACACCGACCACCACCGCACGGCCCGCGTTCAGCTTGCGCTCGAGCTCGTAGGCCGAGTCGGCGATCTCACCTTGGTACCAGCCCTCCTCGACGCCGCGCACCGCGCCGTCGAGCATCGAACCGTCGCCGAGATCCTCGATCCGCTCGAACAGCTCCTCGGCCCGGCGCTCCATCTCGTCGGTGAGCGCCTCGACGTACCAGGAACCGCCGAGCGGGTCGGCCACGTTCGTCGACGCGCGTCTCGTGGGCGATGACCTGCTGCGTGCGCAACGCGATCCGGGCCGCTTTCTCCGACGGCAACGCGAGCGTCTCGTCCATCGAGTTGGTGTGGAGGCTCTGCGTCCCGCCGAGCACCCCCGCGAGCGCCTCGATCGCGGTGCGAACGATGTTGACCTCGGGCTGTTGCGCGGTGAGCGACACGCCCGCAGTCTGCGTGTGGAAGCGCATCTGCAGCGATCGTTCGAGCCGGGCGCCGTAACGGTCGTGCATCCACCGGGCCCAGATCCGGCGCGCGGCGCGGTACTTCGCGATCTCTTCGAAGAAGTCGACGTGCGCGTTGAAGAAGAACGAGAGCCGCGGCGCGAACGCGTCGACGGGCAGACCGGCGCGCAACGCGAGCTCCACGTAGGCGAAGCCGTTGGCGAGCGTGAACGCGAGCTCCTGCGCAGCGGTCGAACCCGCCTCGCGGATGTGGTAGCCGGAGATCGAGATCGGGTGCCAGCGCGGCATCTCCGAGGTCGCGAACGCGATGGTGTCGCGCACGAGCCGCAGCGACGGCCGCGGCGGGAAGATGAACTCCTTCTGCGCCTGGTACTCCTTGAGGATGTCGTTCTGCAGCGTCCCGCCCAGGCGCGCCCGCTCGACACCGGTCGTCTCCGCGTGCGCGACGAACATCGCGAAGATCACCGCCGCGGGACCGTTGATCGTCATCGACGTCGTGACCGCGCCGAGGTCGATACCGCGGTAGAGATCGTGCATGTCGGCGAACGTGTCGACCGCGACTCCGCACTTGCCGACCTCGCCGAGCGCGAGCGGGTCGTCGGAGTCGCGCCCCATCAGCGTCGGAAGATCGAACGCGGTCGACAGACCGTCGCCGCCCGCGTTCAAGAGCTCGCGGAAACGGCGGTTCGTGTCGATGGCGGTGCCGAAGCCGGCGAACATGCGCATCGTCCAGAGCTTCGAGCGGTACATCGTCGGCGTAGGGCCCGCGTGTATACGGGTACGCGCCCGGGCGCTCGGCGTCGGCGGGTCCGTAGACCGGCTCGACGGGAACACCCGACATGGTCTCGAACCGGGCACCGGAGTCCGGTCCGAAGTCGTGGCTCACCACTGCATGCTAGAACCCGAACATCTCCGTGACGCCGTGGTCGCGGCCGGCCGTGTACCCGCCGTCGACGGCCAGCGCCTGCCCGGTGACGAACGAGGCGTCGGCCGACACGAGGAACAATGCGGCGGCCGCGATCTCGTCGGGCCGGCCGAGCCGGCGGAGCTTGTGCTCGTTGCGGATCTCCTCGCGGACGTGCTCCATCCCCGGCATACCGAAGACCCCTTCGAGCATGGGCGTCTCGATGAACCCGGGACAGATCGCGTTGGCACGAATGCCGGCGCGGCCGTAGTCGATCGCCAGGTTCTTGGTGAAGATGACGACCGCGCCTTTCGAGGCGTTGTACGAGCTCCCGCCCGCGGTGCCCTCCAGCCCTTCGACGCTCGCGATGGTGACGACGCTGCCTCGCTCGCCGTCGATCGGCGCCTGTTCGAGCATGTGGGCGATGGCGTGCTTGGCACACAAGAACGTGCCGGTGAGGTTGATGTCGAGCACCCGCTGCCACTCGTCGCGATCGAGCAGGTGCGCGGGACCGCCTCCCGCGACACCGGCGGCGGTGACGACCGAGTCGATGCGACCGTGTTCGGCGACCATCGCATCGATGACGCCGGCGATCGCGGCCTCGTCACGCACATCCGCCGCCGCGAACGTGACCTCCGCCGCGCCGATCGGGAGATCGAGATCGACCGTTGGCTCGGTGATGTCGACGCCCACGACCTGCGCGCCTTCCGCGGCAAAGCGGGCGACGCACGCGAGCCCGATCCCCGAGGCCGCGCCGGTCACCAATGCGGACTTCCCGTCGAGTCGACCCATGCCCGAGTTTCTAGTACGCACGGACCGGCCCGGGGAATCCGGCCGCGTGTCCAACCCCTGGAATCCGACGGATGCTCGACTATTGTCCGTCGACCATCGAGACAGCGGGAGTGGGGAAATGGAATCGGAGCAACAGCCCGATCGCAACCTCGCAATGGAGCTCATGCGGGCCACCGAGGCCGCCGCGCTGGCCGCGGGCCGCTGGATGGGCCGGGGCGACAAGAACGCGGCCGACGGCGCCGCCGTCGAGGCCATGCGAGTCGTGCTCAGCACGGTCCAGATGGAGGGCGTCGTCGTCATCGGCGAGGGCGAGAAGGACGAAGCCCCCATGCTCTTCAACGGCGAGCAGATCGGCGATGGCTCGCCGCCCAGCATGGACATCGCCGTCGACCCCGTCGACGGCACCACCCTCACCGCGCTCGGGCGCGGCGGCGCGATCGCCGTCATCGCGATGAGCGAACGGGGCACGATGTTCGACCCCGGTCCGTGCGTCTACATGGAGAAGATCGCCGTCGGTCCGGCCGCGGCCGACGTCATCGACATCAACGCGCCGGTGAAGGCGAACCTCGAAGCCGTCGCGAAAGCGCTGGGTGAGAAGGTGAGCGACGTCACCGCGGTCGTCCTCGACCGTGACCGTCACGCCGACATCATCCGCGAATGTCGCGACGCCGGCGCGCGTATCCGCCTGATCCCCGACGGCGACGTCGCCGGCGCGATCTCGGTCGCGTGGCGCAACTCCGGCAACGACATCCTGTTCGGCGTCGGCGGCACGCCCGAGGGCGTGATCGCCGCGTGCGCGCTCAAGGCGCTCGGCGGAACGATCCAGGGCAAGCTCTGGCCCCGCAACGACGAGGAGCGCAACGCGGCCCTCGACGCCGGGTACGACCTCGACAAGGTGCTGATGCTCGACGACCTCGTCTCGGGCGACGACGTGTTCTTCGCCGCCACCGGCATCACCGACGGCGAACTGCTGCGCGGCGTGCGCTATTGGGGCGAAGGCGCCGGCACGCAGAGCCTCGTGATGCGGTCGAAGTCGGGCACGATCCGCGTGATCGACGCCCAGCACCATTGGACCAAGCTGAACGCCTACTCCGCGGTCAAGTACGCCTAATCGGTAGGCCGGAGGAAGGAACGGGGCGCGTCCGCGGACGCGCCCGCGAGCGGCGAGCGGCGAGCGGCGAGCGGCGAGCGGCGAGCGGCGAGCGGCGAGCGGCGAGCGGCGAGCGGCGAGCGGCGAGCGGCGAGCGATTCTCCCCCGTGTGCCGATGGTCGTTTCCCGGAGCTCCCGGGTACACGTAGACGCTCGGACCGGCCGCACTGCGAGGACCCGCGCTCGCACCCGCGCTAGCAGTGACGAATTGCGCGCGCTGCTGTCGGCGTCGCTAGGCGGAGGCAGCGACTTCGAGGCGGACGTCGGCGCGCAGGAGTGCGGCCGCGGCCATCTCGTCGTCGGCGTCGGCCCGCAGGGCCTCCTCGGCGCGGGTCTTCGCCTCGGTGGCGCGGGCGACGTCGATGGCGTCGGCGGGCTCGGCGACATCCGAGAGGATGATCACCTGGTTGTGGCTGACCTCGACGAAACCGCCGTGCACCGCGAACCACGCCTGGGTGCCGTCCTCGAACTTCACGCGCGCGGGCCAGTCGGCCAGCGCGCCGAGGAACGGCGCGTGGTTGTCTTCGAATGCGATGTCGCCGCCGCCGAGCGTGCGCACGACGACCATCTTCCCGACGCCCTGGTAGAGGATCTGCTCGGGCGAGACGAGCTGCACGTCCACGACGAAGCCCCTAGCCCTCGAGCGACTTCGCCTTGGCGAGCACCGACTCGACGCCGCCGACGTTGAAGAACGCCTGCTCGGGAACGTGGTCGAGGTCGCCGTTGACGAGCGCCTCGAAGCTTTCGACGGTCTCCTCCACCGGCACGAAGATCCCCTTCAAACCGGTGAAGACCTCGCCCACGAAGAACGGCTGGCTCAGGAACTTCTGCACCTTGCGCGCCCGGGCGACAGTGACCTTGTCCTCTTCGGAGAGTTCGTCGAGACCGAGGATGGCGATGATGTCCTGCAGCTCCTTGTAGCGCTGCAGCGTCTCCTGGGTCTTGCGGGCGACGTCGTAGTGGCGCTGCCCGACGATCTCGGGGGCGAGGATGTTGCTGGTCGAAGCCAGCGGGTCGACGGCCGGGTAGATGCCCAGCGCCGCGATCTCGCGAGCGAGCTCGGTGGTCGCGTCGAGGTGGGTGAACGTCGTGAACGGTGCCGGGTCGGTGTAGTCGTCGGCGGGCACGTAGACGGCCTGCAACGAGGTGATCGAACGACCCTTGGTCGAGGTGATGCGCTCCTGGAGCTCACCCATCTCGTCGGCCAGCGTCGGCTGGTAACCGACCGCCGAAGGCATGCGGCCGAGCAGCGTCGACACCTCCGAGCCCGCCTGCACGAACCGGAAGATGTTGTCGACGAACAACAACACGTCCTGGTTCTGCACGTCACGGAAGTACTCGGCCATCGTGAGCGCGCTGCAGCGCGACCCGCAGCCGCACGCCCGGCGGCTCGTCCATCTGGCCGTAGACGAGCGCGGCCTTCTCGATGACGCCCGACTCCTGCATCTCGAGCCAGAGGTCGGTGCCCTCACGGGTGCGCTCGCCGACACCGGCGAACACCGACACACCACCGTGCTGGGTGGCGACGCGGTTGATCATCTCCTGGATGAGCACCGTCTTGCCCACGCCGGCGCCGCCGAACAGACCGATCTTGCCGCCCTGCACGTAGGGCTCGAGCAGGTCGATGACCTTGATGCCCGTCTCGAACATCAACGCCTTCGGCTCGAGCTGGTCGAACGGCGGTGCGTCGCGGTGGATGTTCCACCGGTCGGCGATGCCGGTGACCTCCGACTCGGCGATGTCGAGCGGCTCACCGATCACGTTCCACACGTGACCGAGCGTTCCGTCGCCGACCGGCACCTGGATGCCGTGGCCGAGGTTGCGCACGGCGGTGCCGCGCTGCAGACCGTCGGTCGGCTTCAGGCAGACGGCGCGGCAGCGGCCTTCGCCGATCTGCTGGGCGACCTCGGCGGTGACGGTGATCTTCTCGCCCTCGAGCTCGATGTCCATCTCGAGCGCGAAGTTGATCTCCGGCAACGCGTCGGGCGGGAACTCCACGTCGACGACGGGACCGAGGATCGCGACGACCCATCCGTCCTTCAACTCGTGTCTGCGGTTCGGCGGTTGCGGTCATGGCAGCTGTTGCTCCCGAAGTTTCAAGCGGTCTTGTCGTAGTACTCGGCGGCGTGCACGTCGTCGTGCGTCGGACGCGCCCTGGCTCAGCGCCTCGGCGCCACCGACGATCTCCATGATCTCCGTGGTGATCGAGTCCTGGCGGGCCCGGTTCATGCGGCGGCGATACGTGAGGATCAGCTCCTCGGCGTTGTCGGTCGCAGCCTTCATCGCGCGCTGTCGGGCGGCGTGCTCCGACGCGGCCGCGTTCAGCAGCGCCGCGTACACGCGCGACTCGGTGTAGCGCGGCAACAACGTCTCGAGAATGGTGTCCGGGTTCGGCTCGAACTCGTAGTCGGCGCTCGGTTCGCCCGTCTCGTTCGACGCCGCCGCGGCCGGCCTCGTCGGACTCCAGCGGCAACAGGGGCTCGACCACGACCTCTTGGCGGCCCGCAGAGACGAAGCGCGTGTAGACGAGCTGGACCCGGTCGAGCTCGCCCGACTCGAAGCCGCTCACGACCGCCGACGCCACTCGCCGGGCGTCCTCGTAGGTGGGGCTGTCGCTGAACCCGGCGTAGGCCGCGTCGATCGGGTAGTCGCGGAAGCGGAAGTACCCCTCGGCCTTGCGACCGACCGTCACGAGCGCGTTCTCCCGGCCGGCGCGCTCCTGATCACGCATGTCGTGCTCGGCGGCGCGGATGACGGTGGAGTTGTAGCCACCGCACAGGCCGCGGTCGGCGGCGATGACGATGTTCGCGACCTTGCGCACCTCGGCGCGCGGCGTGAGCAGCGCGCTGTTCGACCCGCCACCGGCCGACTGCAGGTTGCGCACGACATCGGTGATGCCCTCCGCGTACGGCTGGGCCGCGTGCACCCGCGCCTGCGCCTTCACGATGCGCGAAGCCGCGATCAGCTCCATGGCGCGCGTGATCTTCTTCGTCGACTCGACGGACTTGATGCGCCGACGCAGGATCCGCTCCTGCCCACCTGCCATTTCTATGCGCTCCTTCGCCGGCATCGCCACAGGCACGTCGCCTGCTGACTCCGTCGCGCTCGAGGCAGTCGGGACGAACAGGGCTTTGAAGTCGCCGACCGCGGTCGCGATCACGTCGCCCTCGGGCAACGCGCCGGAGTTGCGGATGTTGTTCAACAAGTCGGTGTGACGCGTCCGGATGAAGTCGAGCAACTCGCTCTCGAAACGCTTCACGTCGGAGGTGGGGATGTCGTCGAGGTAGCCGTTCGTGCCCGCGTAGATCGACACGACCTGCTCCTCCACGGGCATCGGTGCGTGCAGGCCCTGCTTCAACAGCTCGACGAGGCGCGCGCCCCGCTCGAGCTGCGCCTTCGACACCGCGTCGAGCTCGGAGCCGAAGGTCGCGAACGCCTCGAGCTCACGGAACTGGGCGAGGTCGAGCTTCAGCGTTCCCGACACCGACTTCATGGCCTTGATCTGCGCCGCGCCACCCACGCGGGACACCGAGATGCCGACGTCGACCGCCGGACGCACACCGGACTTGAAGAGGTCGTCCTGCAGGTAGATCTGACCGTCGGTGATCGAGATCACGTTGGTCGGGATGTACGCGGAGACGTCGCCGGCCTTGGTCTCGATGACCGGGAGTGCGGTGAGCGAACCTGCGCCGCGCTCGTCGTTCAGCTTCGCGGCGCGCTCCAGCAGACGGGAGTGCAGGTAGAAGACGTCGCCGGGGTATGCCTCGCGGCCCGGCGGGCGGCGGAGCAGCAACGCCATCTGGCGGTACGCCTCGGCCTGCTTCGACAGGTCGTCGTACACGACCAGCGCGTGCTCGCCGTTCTCCATCCAGTGCTGGCCCATCGCGCATCCGGTGTAGGGCGCGAGGTACTTGAACACCGCTTCGTCGGAAGCGGGCGCGCTCACCACGACCGTGTACTCGAGCGCACCGTGCACGCGCAGCGTCTCGACGGTCTGCGCGACCGTCGAGCCCTTCTGCCCGATCGCCACGTAGATGCACTTCACGCCCTGACCCTTCTGGTTCAGGATCGTGTCGATCGCGACGGTGGTCTTGCCGGTCTTGCGGTCGCCGATGATGAGCTCGCGCTGACCCCGGCCGATCGGCGTCATGGCGTCGATGGCCTTGATGCCGGTCTGCAACGGCTCGTGCACGGGCTTGCGACCGGTGATGCCGGGCGCCTGCACCTCGAGGCGGCGCATCTCGTCCTGCGAGATCGGGACCCTTGCCGTCGATCGCGACGCCGAGGCCGTTCACGACCCGGCCGATGAGCGTGTCGCCGACGGGGACCGAGAGGATCCGCCCGGTCGCGGTGACGAGCTGGCCCTCCTCGACCGAGTCGGCGTGACCGAGGATGACCGCACCGATCGTCTCTTCGTCGAGGTTCAGCGCGAGCGCCTGGGCGCCGCCTTCGAACTCGAGCAGCTCGTTGACCGCGGCGTTCGGCAGCCCGGCGACGCGCGCGATGCCGTCACCGACCTCGAGCACACGCCCGACCTGGGCCCGGTCGACCTCCGGCCGGAAGCCTTCGACGTTCTTGCGCAGTACCGACGCGATGTCGGCTGCGTCGATGGTGAGCTCTGCCATTTAGAGCGTCTCCTTGAGCTGATCGAGACGGTGACGGACGGTGCCGTCGATCACGGTGTCGCCGATCGTGGCGACGAGCCCGCCCATGACGGTCGGGTCGACCACCACACGGACCTCGATGTTCTTCTTGGTCGCCCGGCTCAGCGCCGTCGCCAACCGCTGCACCTGGGTGTCGTCGAGCGGAACCGAGGAGCGGACTTCGGCGACCTCGTGCTCGCGACTCTGCGCCGCGAGCTCGACGAACCTCGCCACGATCGCGGGGAGGTCGTGACCCCGACCCGCACCCACGATGAACGCCGCGATCGCCCGCGTCGTCTGCAACGAACGGTTCTCGAGCAGCTCGTCGACGATCGCGGCGCGCCGGTCGGCCGGCTGACCCGGATTCGCCAGCGCCATGCGCAGGTCGTCGTTGCCTTCGACGATCCGGGCGAACCGGAACAACTCGTCTTCGACCTCGTGCAGGTTCCCTTCGGTCTGCGCGATGTCGAGCAGCGACTGCGCCCACGCTTCGATGCGGTCGCTCATCGTTCTCCGCTCTCGGCCCTGTGGGCCGGGCCGCTCGGGCCCCGCTCACTGCTCGGCGTGATACACGCCTCACGACGTTCGCTCACGGCTAGTTACTCCCGGATACCTGGTCGATGAAGCTGTCGACGAGCTGGCGGTTGGTGTCGGTGTCGAGGTTGCGCTCGACGATCCGGCCCGCGAGATCGATCGACAGCGCCGCCACGTCGGTCCGTAGCTGCGCCATCGCCTGATTCGTCTGGTTGGCGATGTCGGCTTGGGCCCGCGCCCGGATGTCGTTCGCCTCTTGCTCGGCCCGGGCGATGAGGTCGGCGCGCACCGACTCCGCCGCTTGGCGCGCCTCTTCGATGAGCCGGCCCGCTTCGTTCTTGGCGTCGGCGATCTGCGCGAGGTACTGCGCCTTCTCGGCCTCAGCCTCGGCCTTCGCCTTCTCGGCGCCCTCGAGGTCGGTGCGGATGCGGTCCTCGCGTGCCTTCTCCATGTTCTTCACGGCCGGCACGCCGAACTTCCACACTGCAAGCAGGAGCACGACGAAGGCCGCCGATCCCCAGGCAATCTCGTTCGGGCCCGGGAGCAACGGCGACGGCGCCTTCTGGCAGTCGTCGGCCGTAACGTCGCCGCCCTTTTTGAGCTTGTCGTAGCACTGCTTGGCGGACTCGGTCGTGAACTTCGGATCGGTACCCGTGTCGGCCGCGTACGCGGGCGCGGCCACGTACGCGATCGTGAACGCAATGCCCAGCACTGCGACGAGTGCGTGAATGCGCTTTCGCACGTTTGACCCCTTAGCCGGAGATGATGAACGCGAGGACGAACCCGAACAGCGCGAGCGCCTCGGTGAACGCGATCCCGAGGAACATCGTCGTGCGGACGGTGCCGGCCGACTCGGGCTGGCGCGCCATGGCGGTGATCGCGTTCCCGACGACCAAGCCGATGCCGATGCCGGGGCCGATGGCGGCGCCGCCGTAGACGATGCCTCGACCGATCGCGGTCAGACCCTTGGTGGGGTCGGCGGCCGCCTGGGCGAGGAGGAGATGGAGCAGAGCCACGTGGGTTCTCCTTGTTGTTTTCTCTTTAGTGCGAGTAGTTGACGGTCAGTGCGAGGGGTGCATCGAGCTGTCGATGTAGACAGCCGTCAGGATCGTGAAGATGAAGGCCTGCAAGAAGCTGACGAGGATCTCGAAGCCCGTCATGGCGACCAGCAGGAGGAACGAGAACGGCATGATCACCACCGTCGGCTTCAGCGCGAACAGCGCCGCCGACAGCGCCGCGAAGGTCACGAGGATGAGGTGACCGGCGAGCATGTTGGCGAAGAGCCGGACCATCAGCGAGAACGGCCGCACCAAGAAGGTCGAGACCAGCTCGATGATCATGACGAGCGGGAGGATCGCCTTCGGGACGCCCGGAGGGATGACCGAATTCTTGAGGTAGTGGAACGGGCCCTGCTTCACGACGCCGACGACGTTGTAGATGACCCACGTGGCGAGGGCCAGCGTGAGCGGCATGCCGAAACGGGCGTTGGCCGGGAACTGCACGCCCGGGATGATCTCGGTGATGTTGCTGAAGAAGATGAAGAAGAACAGCGCCGTCAGGTAGGGCAGGTACCGCAGCCCGTCGGTGCCCATCGTCTGCATGATGATCTGGTTGCGGACGAAGCCGACGCCCGACTCCGCGGTGTTCTGCAGCAGTCCCGACGGTACGAGCGCGTCCTTGCGCCGCGTGCCGAGCGCGAACAACAGGATCGTCGCCAGCGCGGCGAACACGTAGATGGCCGCGGTCTTGTTGAAGCCGAGCGGGCCGCTTCCCCAGATCGTGACGTTGCTGATCGGCGGTACGTCGACCGCGAGCAGGAGGTTCATTGGTCTCCGGTAGGTCGTGCCGGCTTCAACCCCGGCGCAGCGAGCGTGAGACTCACATATTTCATTTCCCAGACGAGCAACCCGAGGTGGGTACCGACGATCGCGATACCGAGTGTCGGGAGATCGATCCAGGGTTGGTGGCGCAACAATACGAGTGCGACGACGATCACGGCGAGGCGGAGCACGTAACCACCGAGCGCGGCGGCCCCGATCGCCGTAGGACCACTCTTTGCCGCGCGGGTCATGATCGCCGCGGCGGCGAGAAAGTTGACGAGCACGATGGCGAGCGCGATCGCCGCGCTGGCGACGCCGTCCCAGCCGCGTACCGCGGCCACGAGCAGGACCAGGGGCGCGACCATGAGGCCCCGCTTGACGATGTCGAGCGCGACCTCGCGTTCGACGAGCGGTACTAGCGGCTCTTGTGCAGCCACGGCTTCCCTTCCTCGTCGCGTTGGATCTGGTCCATGTACGTGTAATAGGCGCGTACACCGAGTCCGATCACGGCGAGCAGCCCGAGAACTACCGTGAACAGCGGGCGCGTGCCGAACGCGGTCATCGACGAAGAGACCGGCCAGGACGAAGAGCACCGTGGTCGCGACGAGCTCGAACGCGTGGGAGAGTGCGTTCGAGAACCCGTGCCATGTGTCTCGCTGGTCGCGACGTTCCCCTGCCGGAACCACGCCGAAGCCCCTTCCGGATCACCAGCCTCTGACCCCCGCCACCGTTGCCGGAGGGCGCTTGTGAATCCGTTCGCAATCTACGGGCGGCGCGAAGAATGAGTCAAACCGGAGCGGGGAAATTTACGCCCGCCGGCGGCGACGCTCGGCGAGATCCACCACGTCCTCACCCGGGCCCTGAGTTCCGGTCGGGTGCCGGGCCCGTTCGTGGCGCTCACGACGCGAGCGCACACCCGGGTGGAACCACGCGAGCAGGAGCAGCCCGAGCGCGGCGACCACGAACGGCACCAGCGCGTTGCTGCCGCTCTTCGGGAAGTACGTCGGGACCAGCGCGACTCCCGAGAGCAACGCGGTCCAGGCCCAGAGGATCACGACGGTGCGGCGCGGCCCGTGACCGAGGCGCATGAGGCGGTGATGGAGGTGACCGGCGTCGGCCTGATGCCAGTGCTGGCGGTGGACCATGCGGCGCAGGAACGAAAAGACGGTATCGAGGATCGGCACGCCCAGGATCAACACCGGGATCAGGAGCGGCCCGAAGAAGAAGAACGTGTTCCCCGAGAACGCGTGGTCGGTGCGTCCGCCGATGGTGATGGTCGGCACGGCGAGCAGCACCCCGAGGAAGAGCGCCCCCGCGTCGCCCATCATGATCTTCGAGGGATGCCAGTTGAACGGCAGGAACCCAATGCACACCCCGACCGCGATGATCGCGACGAGGGGGCCGATGTTGGTGCCGTCGATGTAGTTCTGCTTGAACAACCGGTCGGCGAACAAGAACAGCGCGCTGCCGGCGATCGCGACGATGCCCACCGCCAACCCGTCGAGACCGTCGATGAGGTTGACCGCGTTGGTCATCAACACAACCCACAACGCGGTGACGAGCGGCGCGAACTGGGAGCCGAGCACCACCGTGTCGGTGTGGAAGAGGTTGAACGGCATGCGGAAGTAGAACATCGTGACGCCGTAGAACGCGAGCAGGCTCGCGGCCACGACCTGCCCCGCGACCTTGGCGGGCGGCGACACGTCGATGAGATCGTCGAGACCGCCGACGACGAACATCACGCCCGCGCCGAGGATGAGGCCGAACGGCTCGGAGCTCGACTGGAACATCTCGTGGAACTGCGTCATGTGCGACGCGACCGCCATCGCCGCCAGGAAGCCGACGAACATTCCCGTACCGCCCAGTGTGGGCGTGGGGCGCGTGTGCACGTGCCGCGCGTCTGACGACGGTGCCACCACCGCGCCGAAGCGAATAGCGAGGAGCCGGACGAGCGGCGTCAGGAGCAGCGTTGTACCGAGTGCGACGGCGAGAACGACCGCGTATCCGGCCACCGCGTTACCCGCTCACCCGCGCGCTCACGCGCCTTCGGGGTACGGGGTGAACTTCGAACAGAGCCGGTTGGCCTGCTCGCGAACGTCGGCGGTGACGTTGACGTCGCCCGGGGCTCGCAGCACGGCTCCGATCAGCGCGCCGATCTCTCGCATCTCGTCGGGACCCATCCCGGCCGTCGTGCACGATGCCGCGCCGAGCCGCAAACCACTTGTCACGAAGGGCTTTTCGGGGTCGTTCGGGATCGCGTTCTTGTTGCACGTGATGCCGGCGACGTCGAGCGCCTCCTGCGCGACCTTGCCGGTGACACCGAAGGGCCTGAGGTCGACGAGCATCAGGTGGTTGTCGGTACCGCCGGAAACGATGCGGAACCCCTCGTCGGCGAGCGACGCCGCGAGCGCCTGCGCGTTGGTGACGACGTCGGCCGCGTACTGACGGAACGACGGCTCGCTCGCCTCGCGGAACGCGACCGCCTTGGCGGCCACGACGTGCATGAGCGGACCACCTTGCAGACCGGGGAACACGGCCTTGTCGATCGCGGACGCGTAGTCGCTGCGGGACAGGATCGCGCCGGCGCGCGGGCCCCGCAGGGTCTTGTGGGTGGTGAACGTCACGACGTCGGCGACCGGTACCGGCGACGGGTGCGCACCGCCTGCGATCAAACCGGCGATGTGCGCGGCGTCGACCAACAGGAGGGCGCCCACCTCGTCGGCGATCGCCCGGAACGCCTCGAAGTCGATGATGCGCGGGTAGGCGGTGGCGCCCGCGATGATCAGGCGGGGGCGCTCCCGCACCGCGAGATCGCGGATCACGTCGTAGTCGAGCATCTCGGTGTCGTCGTCGACGCCGTAGGCCACGAAGTCGTACATGCGGCCGCTGAAGTTGACCGGCGAACCGTGAGTGAGATGACCACCCTGGTCGAGGCGCATTCCCATGACTTTGTCGCCCGGCTCGAGCAACGCCATGAACGCGGCCTGGTTCGCGTTCGCACCCGAGTGCGGCTGCACGTTCGCGTGCTGGGCGCCGAAGAGCGCGCACGCGCGGTCGCGCGCGAGGTTCTCGGCCTCGTCGACGACGAGGTTGCCGCCGTAGTACCGCTTGCCGGGATAGCCCTCGGAGTACTTGTTGGTGAGGACCGATCCCTGGGCTTCGATGACCGCGCGCGAAGTGAAGTTCTCCGACGCGATGAGTTGGATCGTGGTGTTCTGGCGTTCGACTTCGCGGCGGATGATCGCGGCGATCTCGGGATCGGTGCGCTCCAGCGGTGTCGTCATCGATCGGCCTCCTCGGTCTCGATGGCGGTGATCTCCTCGATGCGGCGGACGTGGCGCCCGCCTTCGAACGGTGTCGAGCAGAAGATGTGGGTGATCTCCTCGGCGAGCTCGGCCGCCACGATGCGGGCGCCGATCGACAGCACGTTCGCGTCGTTGTGCTGGCGCGCCATGCGGGCGGTGTACAGGTCGTTGCAGAGCGCGGCGCGGACGCCGTGCACCTTGTTGGCCGAGATCTGCTCGCCCTGGCCGCTGCCCCCCAGGACGACGCCCATGTCCGCGTCGCCGCACGCGACCGCGCGGCCGACCGCCGCGCAGTAGATGGGATAGTCGACCGGCTCCTCGGAGTGCGTGCCGAGATCGTCGACCTCGTGCTGCCAGCCCTTCAACACCCCGATGAGGTGCTGTTTGAGCGGGTAGCCGGCATGGTCACTGCCGATTGCGATGCGCACCCGGCGAGTGTACCCAGCAGCTTCGAACGGTCCTGCGAGGTCGGCGCACCTCGCAACTAGCGTCCCGGCCATGCCCGCCCCGATCGCGTCAGGACCCGGCGAGACCGAGGAGCCGGCGCACATCAGCCCTCGCCATCTCCGGCTCGCCGAGGAGTTGTGCCGCCGGCGCCTCGCGCGCGAGGTGCACAGCGGCAAGCGGAACGCGAACCGGACCGGCGACATGCGCTTCGCGGTGTCGAACCGCATCGAGGCCGATGCGCGCCTCGCGCAGGCCGAGCCCGGACTCCCCCGCCCGGAGGCGTTCGTCGAGCCCCACGACCTCGAGCCCGAACAGCAGGCGCTGTATCACGCTGCGGCCCGGGGTTACCTCGACGCGTTCGGCCGCGACCACGCCCGGGTCACCGAGCTCGGGTATCGCACGGCCCTCCCCCACCTCGGCGTCGAGCTCACGTCGAATCTCGGCATCGCCGCCGAGCTCCACGACGGCCGGCGAGAGCTGCGGAAGGTTCTCGTCGGCGCCCGGCGCGACACCAAGCTCCTCGACGAGGTCGACGTGCGGGTCGCGCTCGTCCGCACCGAGGAGTGGGCGCCGGTGCAGCTCGACATCGTCGCGGTCGACGTGATCGAGCAACGCCGAGCGCACCACGCGCCCGACCTCGAGGCCGACCGCGCCGAAGCGCACGCCTGGATCTCCGAACGGGTCGCGCTCGTGCTCGAGCTCGCCGACGACGCCCGGCCGCACGCGGGGCGCGACTGCCAGGGATGTCCGTTCATATCCGGCTGCGCGAAACATCCGGGCTGATCGGCCGTGCCCGCGAAGCGTCTGCTCTCCGACATCGTCTCGCTGACCCCGAGCAACTACGAAGACTTGACCCGCTGCCCGCGCCTCTTCTATTGCAACGCGCTGCTCGGGCTGCCGGCGAGCGATCCCGCGCCGTCGACGGTGCAGGGCCTGGTCGTCCACGACATGCTCCGCAAGATCCACCTCGACGGCAACTGCTTCGACGCCGATCATGTGGCCGACGTGCTCGTCGCGCACGGGATGGACACACCGGCCGTGCGCGAAATGGTCGCCCGCCACGCCGACCGCTGCCCGTCGCGCGCATCCGAGCGCGCCGCGCACGAGGTGGACGTTGCGCGATTCCACCGCCTGCCGCCACCGATGTTCATGGCGACCGCGCGCATCGACGCGGTCTGGGTCCACGACGGGATGATCGACGCGCGCGACTACAAGACGGGCGGCAAGTGGGTCGACCGCGTCTGCGAGATCAAGGCCGCGCACGTCCAGGCGTACGTGCTGGCCGAGCGCGCGCGGCGCAAGGACTCCGCCTGCGGCTGCGCTACGAGTACCTGCAGCCGGAGGTCGACGAGGATCCGGAGCCGTGGGACCTCGACGACGAGACGCTGGACGCGATCGGAGAAGAGTTGCGCGCCGCGGTGCAACGCATGTGGGCCGAAGAGGAATGGCGCGGCGTTTCCGAGATCGAGACCTGCCGCACCTGCCGGTACCGGTCGATCTGTCGTGACAGCGCGGCGCCGGGCGAACCCGCGTGGCCGGTGCTGAGCACCGAGCCGACCGAGGCCTTCGATCACTCCGAGAACG
Source organism: uncultured Actinomycetes bacterium (assembly GCA_963812205.1). Taxonomy (GTDB): domain Bacteria; phylum Actinomycetota; class Acidimicrobiia; order IMCC26256; family PALSA-610; genus PALSA-610. The sequence goes on along the minus strand of CAWEUJ010000004.1, from coordinate 1,419,429 downwards.
CGTAGACCCGACCGGTAGGGTGCCGTCGTGGCCGAAGTCGATCCCCGGGCGCCGGTCGTGGTGGGTGTCGGGCAGACCCAACAGCGGGTGGCCCCGGATCTCGCCCGCGCGCCGATCGAGCTGCTGGCCGACGCGGCCCGCGCCGCCGACGCCGACACCGGCGCGCCGGTCTCGCTCCTCGCGCGGGCCGAGGCCGTTGCGGTCGTCGCGATCGGGTCGTGGCCGTATCCAAACCCGGGCGCGCTCTTGTCTCGCAACCTCGGCGTCTCGCCGCGGGTCACTGCGGTCTCGACGGTGGGCGGCAACAGCCCGCAATTGTTGATCGACGAGTTCGCCACCCGGATTCGAAATGGCGACTGCGACGTCGTGCTCGTCGGCGGCGCCGAGAGCATGCATACGCGTTGGCGGGCGCGGCGCGAGCCGCGAGTCGAGCTCACCTGGGAATCAGGCGACGACGAACCCTGCGGGCTGGTCATCGGTGACGACACCCCCGGCACCACGGCGTTCGAGATGGCGCACCTCCTCGTCGCGCCGACCATGGTGTACCCGCTGTTCGAGACGGCATTGCGCGCTCGTCTCGGACACGGCGTCGAAGAGCACCAGCGCTACGTCAGCGAGCTGTGGTCGGGCTTCGCCGCCGTCGCGGCCGGTAATCCGCATGCGTGGTCGCGCGTGGCGTACTCCCCCGAGGAGATCCGGACGATCTCGCCCGAGAACCGGGCGGTGTGCTTCCCGTACCCGAAGCGGATGTGCGCGAACATCGACGTCGACCAGGGCGCGGCGGTGCTGCTCTGTTCGTACGAGGCGGCGCGTGCGGCCGGCGTTCCCGACGACAAGATCGTGTTCCTGCATGCCGCCGCCGAAGGACACGACCACTGGAACGTCGGCGAACGGTGGTCCCTTGCGGAATCGCCGGCGATCGCTGCGGTCGGATCCGGCGCGCTCGAGGCCTCGGGCACGTCCCTCGACGAGATCGGCCACTTCGACCTCTATTCGTGCTTCCCGTCCGCGGTACAGCTCGCACGCAACGCGCTCGGACTCGCCGACGACGACCCCCGGCCGCTCACCGTGACGGGGGGTCTGGGATTCGCGGGCGGACCGGTCAACAACTATCCGACCCACGCGATCGCGACGATGGTCGACCGCCTGCGCTCGCACCCCGGCGACGTCGGCCTCACCACCGCGATCGGTTGGTACGCGACCAAGCACACCGCGGCGGTGTGGTCGAGCCGGCCGCCGGCCCGTCCGTTTCGGCGGATCGACGTGCAAGGCGCGGTCGACGCACTTCCCCGCCGCGTCGCCGCCGGGCTCGTCGACGCCGAGGCGACGATCGAAGCCACGGCGGTCGCGTTCGAGCGCGACGGCACACCGTCGGTCGGTCTCGTCACCGCGATCGCCGACGACGGTCGGCGCGTCATCGCCAACGCGCGCGATACCGACGTCCTGCGCGACATGACGGTGCGACCGTGGGAAGGCCAGAGCGTGAAGATCACGAACGACGGTTCGACGAACTCGATCGGCGACGCGTGAACAACCCGACGTTGCAGCCCTCACGTGGGCTCATGTTGTGGCGCGGTCTGCGGCGCAAGTGCCCGCGTTGCGGCACCGGCAGTCTCTTCCACCGCTGGTTCCGCATGGATGCCGACTGCCCGAACTGCCAGCTCCACTTCGAGCGCGAGCCCGGATATTGGGTGGGCGCGGTGGCGATCAACACTGCCGTCGTGGGGTTCCTCTTCGCGATCGTCCTCATCGTGTTCAGCGCGGCGACGGTCCCCGACATCCCGTGGGTCACGCTGTTGGCGGCCGAGATCCCGCTCATGGCCCTCGGGCCGATCGCGTTCTACCCCTACTCGAAGACGCTCTGGGTCGCGATCGATCGCGCGTTCCTCGCGCACCTCTGAGAGGATCCGGCGCCTCGCGCGCTTACCGCAGGTCGATGGTCAGCGTGAGCACGCCGTCGGTGAACGACCAGGTCGCGTCGCCGAGCATGGCGAAATCCTGGAAGTCGAGCTGGGCCCGCTCCAAGAACTGCTGACGCTCCGGGCCTGCGACCGGAGGCAACGGCCGCTGGCGGACGGCCGCGGCCCGCTCCCGGAACCGCTCGAGCATTCCGTCGATGTCGAGTTGATCGTCGGCCATCGCGACGAAGCTACCCCTTGCGCGCGACGAGGACGCGGGCCCGACCGGTGAGGTCGTCGCGCACGAGCACGTCGTCGTACCCGAGCGTGCGTGCGTGCGCGCTCATCGCGTCGGCCTGGTGCGGCGCGATCTCGCACACGAAGGGCGCGCCCGGCGCGAGCCATTCGAGCGCGAGCGCGAGCAACGTCTCGATCGCCTCGGTACCGGTCGGACCCGACACCAGCGCGTGCCGAGGCTCGTAGGCCGCGACCTCCTGCGGAAGATCGACGACCTCGTACTCGGCGATGTACGGCGGGTTCGACACGACGATCCCCAGGGAACCCCGAAGTGTCTCCGGAAGCGGATCGAACCATTCGCCCGCGGCGGCTATCCGCACGCGGGTGGCGGCGCAGCCGGCGACGTTCGCACGCGCGACCGCGAGGGCATCTTCGCTCACGTCGGTCGCCCACACCTCGACGTCGGGGAGCTCTGCCGCGAGCGCGATCGCGATCGCGCCCGAGCCCGTCCCGATGTCGACGGCGACCGACGCGAGCGTGGGCGCCTCGACCAGCGAAAGGCGACGGTGCGTTCGACGGAGTCCGGCGCGCGCCGCTTCCTCGAGCGCGACCTCGACGACGTACTCCGTCTCGGGCCGGGGGATGAGGACGCGACGGTCGACGAAGAGATCGAGACCGCGAAAGCCCCACCCGCCCAACACGTACTGCAGCGGCTCACCGGCCAACCGGCGCCGCACCATCTCGCGCAGCGCCGTCTCCGCGCGCGGGCGGCGTCTCCTCGGCGATCTCGAGCCATTCCCCGGCGTCGTACCCCGACGCCCGTTCGACGACGAACCTCGCCTCGGCGTCGGCGGGATCGATGCCGGCGTCGGCGAAGGCGCGGGCCGCGTCCGACCGCAGTTCCCGCCACGTCATCGCGCGCCGGTCACTCACCAGCGAGCTGGCGGGAGCGTTCGTCCGCGGCCAGCGCCTCGACCACTTCGTCGAGCTCGCCTTCGAGCACGCGGTCGAGTGAATGCAACGTGATCGGGATGCGGTGGTCGGTGAGGCGATTCTCCTTGTAGTTGTACGTGCGGATCTTCTCCGAACGCCCGCCGCCCTTCACCTGGTCGCGGCGCGCCGCGCTCACCTCGGCGTGCTGGCGGTCCTGTTCGGCCTGCAACAGCCGGGCCCGCAGGATGCGCATCGCCTTGTCCTTGTTCTGGAGCTGGCTCTTTTCGTCCTGGCACGACACGACGAGGCCGGTGGGCTTGTGCCGGATCCGCACCGCGGAGTCGGTCGTGTTCACCGACTGCCCGCCGGGCCCGGTCGCCCGGAACACGTCGATCTCGAGATCGTTCGGATCGACCTCGACATCGACTTCTTCGGCTTCGGCCAACACCGCCACCGTTGCCGCGCTCGTGTGGATCCGGCCCTGGCTTTCCGTCGCCGGAACCCGCTGCACACGGTGCGGCCCGCCCTCGTACTTGAGCAGGCTCCAGGCGTCGTCGCCCTTCACGAGGAACGTCACGTCGCGGTACCCGCCGTGCTCCGACGGCTGGCTCGACAGCACCTCGATCTTCAAACCGTGGCGCTCGGCGAAGTGCTGATACATGCGGTAGAGGTCGCCGGCCCAGAGATTGGCCTCCTCGCCGCCTTCGGTGCCTTGGATCTCGATGATGACGTTGCGGCCCTCGTTCGGGTCGCGCGGCAGGAGCAGCTCCTTGATCCGTTCCTCCAACGCCGCGGCCTGGGCCTCCTTGTCGGCCAACTCCGCGCGCCACTGGTCGCGCTCGGCGGGATCGGTCGCCCCTTCGAAGAACTCCCGGGCGTCCTCGACGTCCTGGGTGACCTGGCGCCACTCGGCGTAGGCCTCGACCACCGGCCGTAGCTCCTGTTGGCGGCGCCCCGCGTCGCGGGACGCGCGCCGATCACCCGCGGCGTAGATGCGGGGAAGGTCGGCCTCGAGCCGATCGAGCTCGTCGGCGAGCGCAGCCAACTGTTCGAACATCGGATCGGAGGGTACCGGCCCCGCCCCGCAACCCCGATCAATACGCCCACATCGGGCACGGATCCGAAATCGTCGCGTCGAACGCTCAAGGTGGTCGGCGCGCGGGTCGAAAGCACCGGCAGGTACGGGCTGGGAACCGATGTCTGCCAGGGACGGCAGCATGAACGTACCGAACATCACCCAGGGCCCCGGGAGCATTCCCCCACTCCCGCGCGCTGCTGCCGACGGCGGGATCCCGGCGCCGGCGCACACCGACGGTGCGGCCGGCCGCGCTCGGGTGCATGCTCCCGCGGCCGGCATCTCGCTCACCCGCTTGGCCTGGTTCGACGCGAACGGCGACGGCCTCATCGATCCGCGAGCCGCCGGTGCAGGCGGGGATGCAACGCTGCTCGTACCCACCCACGAGGTCGACCTGCCCACCTGGGGACGGCCCGCGAATCCGGTCGTGGTCGGGCCGGCGGCCAAGTCGCGAGAGGCCGTCGGCGGCGAGGCCAAGTCGCCCGCCGTTGCGGCGAACGCGGCGCAAACGCAACGTGCCGTCGACGCGTACCAGCGCTACGGCCAGACGCCGGCTGCGGCGGCGCCCACACCCGACCCGCTCCCCGCGGTCAATGTCACGCCGCAGGCGGCGCCCATCACCTTGGCCGCCGCGCCGAGCGCGTCACCCGATCTCGCGCCCACTGCGACCGCGACACCGGAACGCGCCGTCGCCTGAGCAACGCCACCTGAGCAGCGCACGCCCGCGGTCGGGCGTGCTAGCGGCCGCTGATCAGGCCCTCGATCCCCCCGGGTCCAACGGCCGACTGCTCGGCGAGCTGATCGAGCATCTTGTGGAACTCGTCCGAGCCGAACCGATCGGCCATGGCCCGCGGGATCGCCGGGAACGCGTAGTCGTCCGCCGGCAACGGCGGATGGTCGGCCGCGGGCTTGCGCGCCATCACCGAGTCGATCACGGGTGCGATGCGCGCCTGCTTCTCGCGCGTCAGCCGTTCGTCGCGATCCTTGAACTCGGGGAGAACCTCGCGGCCGAACAGCTCGAGCGCTTCCATGATGTGCTCGTGGCGATTCTTCCCGGCCTGGAAGCAGAAGATCACCTGGTCGACACCGCATTCCTCGTAGCGGCGCAGGTAGTCGCGCAGCTGCTCGGGTGTACCCACCGCGCCCCGGAGCCCGCCGATCCCCTGCTCGACCACCTTGGCACCGAGCCGGTCGTCGTTCTCCGCCGCCGCGACCACCGCTTCGGGGTCGTACCCGTGCTCGGCGCGGCGCTGTTGGAACTCGTCCCACACGTCGGTGACGGCCGGCCGGTGCCGGCCGAAGACGTAGTAGTGCGCGAGCGAGTACCCGAAGAAGTTCGCGCCCTCGAGGCCGCGACGCATCGCTTCGTCCTCGTCGTCGTGACACATGAAGGTGGTCACGCACGCGACGTTCGCGTTCACCGCGTCGCCGATCGGTACGGCTTCTGCCGCCAGGGTCGCGTAGTAGTCGTCGACCCAGTACTTCGCTTCTTCCGGGTCGACGAACGCGAACGCCAGTGCGCCGATGGCCTTCTGCGCGGCGAGATGGATCGTGTCGCGCCGGCTGCACGCGACCCAGAGCGGTGGGTGCGGCTTCTGGCGAGGCTTGGGCACGACGTTGCGGGGCGGCATCGTGACGAACTCGCCCGAGTGGCCGGTGAACGGCGTCTCGGTCATGCAGCGCACGGCGATACGCAGGCCCTCTTCCCACATCATCCGCTTCTTCTCGGGATCGACCATGAAGCCGCCGAGCTCGGCTTCCGACGACGACTCACCCGTCCCGAAATCGGCGCGGCCGCCACTCACGAGATCGAGCATGGCGATGCGCTCGGCGATGCGCGCCGGGTGGTTGAACGGCGGTGGCGTCTGCACGATCCCGTGCCCGAGCCGGATGTTCTTGGTGCGCTGCGACGCGGCAGCCAGGAACACCTCCGGCGCGCTCGAATGCGAGTACTCCTCCAGGAAGTGGTGCTCGACCTCCCACACGTAGTCGATGCCGAGCGCGTCGGCGTACTCGATCTGGTCGAGCGCGTCCTGGATGAGTCGATACTCGGAATCGTCGGTCCACGGCCGCGGCAGCTGGTGTTCGTAGAAGATCCCGAACTTCATCGCGCGGCCTGCACCGTCGCGTCGGGGCCCAGGGCGCGGAACTCCTCGATCAGATCGCCGCGATGCGGATGCGACGCGAGCGCGTGCTCGACTTCGGTCATGGCGGTGCGCAGGAAGTTCTCCCGATTGACGCCGAGCGACTGCTCGAGCGCGCCGTCCCAGAGCGTCCCGATCACCTCGGTCCCGGCAATCCGCGTTCCGCCCTCGCCCACGAACGTCCGGTCCCGCATCTCCGTCAGCGCGGTACGCAGGTAGTCGACGTGCGGCGTCTCGTCGGCGCGGATGTACTGCACGAGGTCGGCGGCACGACCATCGCCCGCGACGAGGTCTGTGTCGGCGAGCACCGTCTCGGCCCACGCGAACGTGTGGAAGGCCGACACTTCGATGAACAGCAACCCCACCATCCTGCGGACCATCATCTCGAGCGAGAGATCGATCTGCGGGAACCGCCGCAGCGCCTCGGCGTTGCGGCGCACCTCCTCCGGTGACGGCGGCCTGCCATCGGCAGGCACGATGCCCATGCGCACGAGCATCGTCTGGGTCATGTCCTCGGTCACCGGATTCTCGAATCCGATGTCGCGCGCAGCGAACCACATCTGCTTGTGTCCGGCTTCTTCTTCCCAACCCGCCTCGTCGCGCGCGTGCGCCTCGAACAGACCGCACTGCAGGTGCGCGATCGCGGTTCCCTCGATGCTCTCGTCGAAGTGTCGCTGCATGTCTTCGACGACGACGGCGCGGATCATCGAACCGAACCCTTCGACCGTGCCGATGCGCGTGAGCGCGCCGATCGTCGGCTCGGTCACGCCGGCACGCAGGAGGAACTTCGTCTGCGCGACGTTCGGGAACACCTCGGGCCACAACTCGATCGGCGCGTCGAGGATCTCGGTGCCGAACGCCTCACGGTGCGACTGCTGCCATGCCTTCGTCGCGGGCACGCGGTACTTCGTGCGGGGCGACAGGTAGGCACCGTTGCTCGCGAACCCGCCGTGACAGCGCACGCCCCCCGCGACGAGTGGCTCGTCCACCTCGTCGTTCGCAAGCAGCTCCGCCTCGGACCATGTCACCTGAAGGTTGCTCACGGCCGTGAGTGTATACGCTAGAGTTACACCCGTGGCCAGCGCGCAGGTCGACCCCTTCGCCCCCCGCCGCAGCCCGGCCCGGCGGCTCGCACTGCTGCAGGCGGCGGCCGAGGCGTTCGCGCACGCCGGCTACGCGGCCACCTCGATGGAGGAGATCGCGGCGACGGCCGGCATCACCAAGCTGATCGTCTACCGCCACTTCCAGACCAAGGAGACGCTCTACCGCGCGGTGCTCGAACAGGTCTTCGAACGCCAGGTCGAGCTCTTCTTGGCGAACATCGCCCAGGGCCTCGAAGCCGAAGGCAGCACCCGCGCCCTGCTCGAGGTGGGGCGCGAGTGGCCCGACGGTTTCCGCCTCCTTTGGCGGCACGCGGCGCGCGAACCCCAATTCGGCGAGTACGCGCTGTCGCTGCGCGATGTCGCGGTGAACGCGGCGCGCGACGTCGTCACACCGCTGGTCGCGCCCGCGCTCGCGGAGTGGGCTGCGCAGACGCTTTTCGATCATCTCGTCGACGCAGTGCTCGACTGGCTCGACTACGGCGACGCCGCGCGCGACGAAGGCTTCGTCGCGCTGGAGGCCTCGGCGATTCGCGCGACCGTCGCCGCGTGGGCGTCGGCGTCGGCGTCGTTACCGAGTTAGACCGCGGGCGCCGTCGCGGGAACGCGCCGACCGACGCGCGCGTCGACCTCTGCGAGCTGGCCGGCCGTCATCACGGCGCGCAGCGAGGTGATCGCGACCTCGAGCTGAGCGAGGTCGGGTTGACGGGTTGTCAGCCGCTGCAGGAGGAGACCGGGCCGCATCAGCGCGCGTACGACCACGTGGTGCATGTTCTTGGCCGACCAGCGGATGACCTCGTAGCTGAGGCCCGCGATCACCGGTACGAGCACGATGCGAGAACCGAGCACGAACAGGAGGTTGGGCCGCGGGATCACCGAGTACACCAGGATCGCCACGACCATCACGATGAGCAGGAAGTTGGTTCCGCACCGCACGTGCGCGGTCGAGAACTGTTGAGCGGTCTGCGGCGTCAGCTCGACACCGTTCTCGTACGCGGCGATCGCCTTGTGCTCGGCGCCGTGGTACTGGAACACCCGGCGGATGTCGCGCACGCGTGAGATCGCGAGCAGGTACACGACGAAGATCGCGAGCCGGGCGACACCTTCGACGATCGAGAAGGAGCCGTGCAGCCGATGGCTCAAGGAGCGACCGGCCAGCGCCGGGAGCACGATGAACAGGGCGCTGAACGCGACGGCCGCGACGCCGACCGACCAGCCCATGACCTTCTCGGAGACCCGGTCTTGTTCGGGTACCTGTTGATTCGCCGACCACGTGAGCGCGCGGTACCCGAGCCCGAGCGACTCACCCAGGCCCATCACACCGCGCAGGATCGGGATGTTGCGATAGCGCTCCGCCCAACCCGGCACCTCGCGCACCTCGACCAGGACCGCACCGTCCGGATCGCGCACGGCGACGGCCCAGTGCGACGCGCCGCGCATCATGACGCCCTCGAGCACGGCCTGTCCGCCCATGTAGCGCGGCTCGGCCCGGGGCATCTTGGGATTACGCCTTCTTGGTCTTGGCCTTCGCGGCCCGGCGCTGGAAGCGCTCGACCCGGCCACCGGTGTCGACGAGCTTCTGCTTGCCCGTGTAGAAGGGGTGGCACTCGGAGCAGAGCTCCGCACGCAGCTCGGAGGCGGTCGAGCGGGTCACGAACTCGTTCCCGCAAGAACAGTGGACCCGGCATTCGACGTATTCGGGGTGGATGTCAGTCTTCATGGTGTCGTCCAGTCTAGGGGCAGGCACGCCCTGTAACCCAAGAGGTCAGGTTCCCATTCCCGTGGGGGCCTTGGCGATCTCGGTGAGGAACTGCGTGTTGCTCTTGGTGCTGCGGAGCTTGTCGATCAGCAGTTCGAGGCCGGAACCCCCTTCCAGGGCGCCGAGCACGCGACGGAGCTTCCAGACCTGCTGCAGATCGGTCCGGTCGAACAGCAGCTCCTCGTGGCGGGTGCTCGACTGCTCCACGTCGATCGCCGGGTAGATGCGGCGATCGGCCGTCCGCCGATCGAGCCGAAGCTCCATGTTCCCGGTGCCCTTGAACTCCTCGAAGATGTGCTCGTCCATCTTCGAGTTGGTCTCCACGAGCGCGGTGGCGAGGATGGTGAGCGATCCGCCTTCTTCGACGTTGCGCGCCGCGCCGAAGAACTTCTTCGGCGGGTAGAGCGCGCCGGCATCGATACCACCGGACATGATCCGTCCCGACGCCGGCGCGGCGAGGTTGTACGCGCGGGCGAGGCGGGTGATGCCGTCGAGGATGATCACGACGTCCTTGCCGCACTCGACGAGGCGCTTGGCCCGTTCGATGGTGAGCTCGGCAATGTGACAGTGCTCGTCCGACGGGCGATCGAAGGTGGATGCCACGACGTCGGCGCGCAGCACGTGGCGGCGCATGTCGGTGACTTCCTCGGGTCGCTCGTCGACGAGGAGCACGATGACGTGGCACTCGGGGTTGTTGCGTTCGATCGAATAGACGATCTGCTTGATGATCGTGGTCTTGCCCGCTTTGGGCGGCGACACGATCATGCCGCGCTGACCTTTCCCGATCGGCGCGATCAGGTCGATGATGCGGCCCGTGATCTCGCCCGGGTTGTCGGCGAGCTCGAGCTTGAGACGCGAGTCGGGGAACAGCGGCGTGAGATCCTCGAAGCGCACGCGGTGGCGGGCTTCGTCGATGGAGAGATCGTTGATGAGGTCGACGCGCACGAGCGCGGGATACTTCTCACTGCTGGCGGGCGGGCGCGTCGCGCCCTTGACGTGGTCCCCCTTGCGCAACCCGAAGCGCCGCACCTGCGACGCGGACACATAGGCGTCGTTGCGCCCCGCGAGGTACCCCGACGCGCGCAGGAAGCCGTAGCCCTCGTCGCGCAGATCGAGCAGGCCTTCGATCTCGATGAGATCACCGCTGTAGTCGTCGCCCCGATCGGGGCGGTCGGTTCGTTCCGGCCTTCCCTCGATCCGGCCGTCGCCGGGACCGCGCTCTCGGTCGCGGCCGCGCCGGCGCCGCCGGCGCTTGTTCGCCGACGTGTCGTCGTCGTGCCACTGCTGGCCGGTGCCCGTACGGTCGCCCGATCCACCGTCGCCGTCGTTGCCACCGCCGTCGTTGCCACCGCCGTCGTTGCCGCCGCCGGCCGAGCGCTCGTCGTGGGTGGTGCGAGCTTCGGTCTCGACGGCGGTCGACCCCGACGGGCCGGCCGCCTCGCCGTTCGTCGACGCCTCCTCGGCGCCATTGCGCTCGCTCCGCCGGCGGGGCCTGATCAGGGCCATGTCGTCGCCCGAGTCGTTCCGGGCTGCGAGCGCGTTCTCTTCCTCGGCGATCGATGCGAGGTCGTCTGCAACCGGGGCGGTCGACCGCACCTTGCGCGGGACCGACCTCGTCGTGCCGTTCGAGCCCGCCTCGGAGGGAGCGGTCGCGGCACTGACGATCGCGTCGACCAGGTCCGCTTTGCGCATCCGGCTCGTCGACTTCACGCCCAGCGCCGACGCGATCTCCGAAAGCTGTTCGCGATCCTTCCCGTCCAGTTGTGAACGGTCGAAGGTCTCACTCATTGTTCTGCTCCTACCGAGCGGCTGCGGCCCTGCCGACAGCGACCGGAGTGTGATCGTGTGATCCGTGTTGCCAAAGCCGACGCAAGGGAAATGGCGGCGGCGGACGAAACCCTCGGAAGGTCTTGCACGATCTCGCCGGGCGTGCCGAGCACGGAAGAAAGTGAGGTGACCCGGCCCCCACCGCCGAGAAACGCTCTCGGGTCGAGGTCTCGAGGGATCGAATGCACCCTATACCCACGGGCCCAGCGGGTGCATGCTCCCCATTGAACACTCGGCAAAGACGTTCGATTCCTTACATGTTCCGAAGTGCCGTGCTCTCCCGGACGCCCGGCCGCCGGCGCGGGCGCGGCACCGTTGGCTCAGGCCTGCACGAGACGAGCCATCAGCGAGTGGCCGGCAACCGGAGCGCATCCGGCCGTCGCGGGCTCGGTGTAGGTACCGCCGGCACCCGCGCGCGTCGAGTCGTAGAACAGGTAGGGAACGGGTTGACTGCTGTGCGTCTTGGTGTTGCACGGCGTCGCGTGATCGGGCATCAGCAGGATCCGATAGTCGTCGCCGCCCGCGTCGAGCGCGTCGACGACGGGCCCGATGACGTCGGTATCCCAACGTTCGAGCGCGTCGACCTTGATGTCGGAGCGACCTTGATGGCCGGCCTCGTCGGTGGCTTCGATGTGCAAGACGAAAAGATCGCGATCGACGAGCGAGTCGATGCACGCCCGGGCCTGCGCGCCGTAGTCGTTGTCGAAACCGGCGGTGGCGCCGGGAACGTCGACGACTTCGATACCGGTCAGCACACCGAGGCCCTGCACGAGATCGACCGCCGACGACATGCGACCCTGCACACCGAAGGTCTCGGCGAACGACGGCAGCGCGGGCCTGACACCCTGACCCCAGAGCCAGATCTGCGTGGCGATGGAACCGACCGGTGCGGCCGCGGCGCGCACGACCGCGCGCGACGCATCCATCAGTGCGTTCAGCTGCGGCGCCGCCGGACCCCGAGGGAAAACGGCGACCTGACCGGTGAGGTCGTGCGGGGGCGTGCATTCCGCATCGGTCCATGATTTCGGCACCACGAGGAGATGGCGGTATTCGACACCGGCGTGGAACCGGACGCCGTCGCGCCCGGCGCCGAGCGCCGCGTCGAGCGCCGCGATGATCGCGTGACTCTGCTCGTTCGTGGGGTGGCCCGCGGCGAAGTCGACCATGATCGGCGCGGTGTCGTCGGACAGCGTGACGAGATTGCAGCGGTACGCGACCTCGTCGGGCGCGAGCTCCACACCCATCGCCGCCGCCTCGATCGGCGCACGACCGGTGTGGTAGCGGGCGGGGTCGAAACCCAGGATCGACATGTTCCCGACGTCGCTGCCCGGCGGGAGCCCCGGCGGGATGACCGCGGCGAGCCCGACGTCGCCATGGGCCGCGAGCGCGGCGAGGCGGGGCATACGCGCCGCCTCGAGCGGTGTACGACCACCGAGCTCGGCCAGCGCGACATCGGCGCAACCGTCGGGCACGAACACGACGTATTTCATCGCGCGCATCATACGGGTGGCCTCGCACACCCCGCGAAGGCCACGCGTCTCGATGGCGCGGCCGAGCGACTTGCGTGGGCCCGTAGCCTCCGTCGGATGCGTCGAATCTGGTTCGCCGTCGCGGCGCTCGGGCTCGCGGCCTGTGGCGGCGGCTCGAACGCCGAGACCGCGACCACCACTCCGGTTCCGCCGACGAGCCCCGCGCCGTCGACGACCACGACCCGTCTGCCCTCGGCCGGTTCGGCGGCAACGACGACGACCGACGCCGCCGACGTCGACCTCGGCCGGGTGCACGTCGGGTTGACGCGCGTCGTCTCCGGCCTCGACAGCCCGATCGCACTCGCGTGGCGAGCACACGACCCGAACATGTTCGTGGCCGAGCAGCGAGGTCGCGTGCGGCTCGTCGACGCGACGGGACGGCTCGCAGCGACACCCGTGCTCACGGTCGGTCCGCTGTCCGGCGGCAACGAGGAAGGACTCCTCGGCATCACCTTCTCCCCCGACGGGTCGAAGCTCTACGTCGACTACACCGACCCGCACGACGACACGCACGTCGACGAGTACGCGATGCGGGGCGAGACCGTCGTTGCCGCGACCCGGCGTTCGATCCTCGTCGTGCCCCAACCATCGTCGAACCACAAGGGCGGCGAGGTCGTCACCGGTCCGGACGGCATGCTCTACATCGGACTCGGCGACGGCGGCAACGAAGGCGACCCGAACCACGTCGGGCAGAACCTGGGCACGCTCTTGTCGAAGATCCTGCGCATCAATCCCGCGGCGAGTGGCAGTTCCCCGTACTCGGTTCCTGCCGACAACCCGTTCGTCGCACGGGCGGGCGCGCGACCCGAGACCTGGATGTGGGGACTGCGCAATCCGTGGCGCTTCTCCTTCGACCAGGCGACCGGCGACATGTGGATCGGCGACGTCGGTCAGGACGAATACGAAGAGGTCGACGTCGCACGCGCGGGCGAGAAGGGCCTCAACTGGGGTTGGAGTGCGCGAGAAGGCTTCCACGCGTATCGCGGCCGGGCGCCGAGCGACGCGCGCGATCCCCTCCTGGAGGTCCCCCACTCCGGCGGCGCGTGCGCGATCGTCGGGGGCTACGTGTACCGCGGGCATGCCATTCCCGCGCTCGACGGCGTCTACGTGTTCGGTGACGACTGCCGTCCGAACCTCGTCGGCGTCGTCGCGACCAACGGTCGCGTCGTGAGCCGACGCGACCTCGGCCCGAGCGTCGCCGCACTGACGACGTTCGGAGAGGACAACGCGGGCGAGCTGTACGCGGTCGCGCGGGGCGGCACCGTGTACCGCATCACCGCGAGCTGACGGCGCGCCCGCCGGTCAGTGATTGGCGCGCCGCAGCACCGCGGCGCCGACCCGACGGGTGATCGCGTGCGGTGACACGGCCGACAGATTGCCCATCACCTTGTTGGCTGTACCCGGGATGACGATCGCCCGGTTCTTGGCGAGCCCGTCGAGGCCGGCACGCGCCACCTCGGGGGCCTCTTGCCACAAGAACCCGGGCACGGCGGTGGCGGGCGCGTTGGCCCGGGCCTGGAACTCGGTGTGCGTGAAGCCGGGGCACAGCGCGGTCACCGATACGCCCGTGCCCTTCAACTCCTCGTGCACGGCCTCGGTGAACGACGTCACGAACGCCTTGGTCGCGCCGTACGTCGCGTTCGACGGCCCGGGCTGGAATCCCGCGAGCGAAGACACGTTGAGGATCGCACCCCGGCCGCGCGCGGCCATCGCGCTCGCAGCCGCGTGCGTGAGCCGTACGAGCGCGATGACATTGAGATCGATCTCGCGGGTCTCGGTCTCGATGTCGAGCGTGTGAAACGACCCGAACGTGCCGAACCCCGCGTTGTTCACGAGGAGATCGACGTCGCGTACCCGCGCTTCGACGCTCGCCAACTGCGCGGCATCGGTGAGGTCGGCCGCCAACACCTCGGCGCGCACACCGCTCGCCGCCTCGATCTCCTTCGCGAGCACCTCGAGGCGAGCCGCGTCGCGTGCAACGAGCACGACGTCGTGACCGCGCTCCGCCAACTGGCGCGCGAACTGCTCGCCGATACCGACGGAGGCACCTGTTACCAACGCAACGGGATTACCCATGCCCACCTTCTCTCGGCGCGACCCGTGCCGGCCGTCCGCGGGATGCTACGCCGGGCGTGGGATGTCGGCCACGAGCGTCCCCGTCACGACGATGCGCTGCGCTGCGCTGTGCTTCGGGTTGCACGCGATCAGCGTGACCGTGGCCGTCGGTGTGGGATTGGTCACGTAGAGGGCGCTCGGCAGCACGATCTGCGTGCCCGTGACCTTGTAGACGCAATCCTTCCCGGGCATGTGGAACACGATGTCGTCACCCGGAGAAAGCAGGTCGAGGTTGAGGAACGGATGGGTATGGGTGACGCGATGCCCCGGGAACACGGTGTTCCCCACCTGGCAGGGCATCGCCGATCCGGGCCAATGGCCGGGGCCGTGATCGATGACGGTGAGCGTGATGCCTTCGAAGACCGCGTGGAGGAGTCCGATCTTCGGGATCTGGATGCTCCCGATCTGCACGATCGGCGTCGCGGCGTAGGGATCCGCCGGTGGCGCCACGGGGTGCGGCAGCTTGGCGAGGTCGACGGTGGTCGTGGTCGCGTGCGTCGTCGACGTGCGCGGAACCGTCGTCGGAGCCGCGACCGTGGAGGGGACGAGGAGGGGAGAGTCGTCCTCGCCCGCGTGGGCGGAGCCGCGGTTCATCACTGCGGCGGTCGTGAGGGCGGCCGCGATCACGATGCCGAGGACACTCACCAACGCGATCCATCGCTTCTTCGTCATACCGACTCCATCGTGACTCATCGGTCAGAGCCCGAGCTCCTCCAGCACCACGTCGACCGAGGCATCGACGGCAGGTCGAGCCTCGATCTGCGCGATCGCCCGGTTGGGATCCTTCAATCCGTGGCCGGTCACGGTGCACACGATTGTCTCACCTCGTTCGACCAAACCTTCCGCGGCCCCCTGCAGGAGTCCGGCGACCGACGCGGCCGAGGCGGGTTCGACGAACACACCCTCCTGCGACGCGAGCATGCGATAGGCCTCCAGGATCTGGGCATCGGTGACCGCGCCGATGTGACCGCCCGACTCGTCGCGTGCCGCGATCGCGTAATCCCAACTGGCCGGATTGCCGATCCGGATAGCGGTGGCGATGGTCTCGGGATGGGCGACGGGCGCACCGAGGACGAGGGGAGCCGATCCGGCCGCCTGCCAGCCGAGCATGCGCGGCCGCTTCGTGACGATGCCGTCACCCGCGTAGTCGCAATAGCCCTTCCAGTAGGCGGTGATGTTGCCGGCATTGCCCACGGGGATGCAGTGCACGTCGGGGGCCTCGCCCAGCGCGTCGCAGATCTCGAACGCGGCCGTCTTCTGGCCCTCGATGCGGAAGGGGTTGATCGAGTTGACGATCGTCACCCCGCCGCGCTCCCCCAGCTCGCGCACCACGTGCAACGCGTCGTCGAAGCTGCCGCGGATCGACACGACCTTCGCTCCGTGGATGAGCGCCTGCGCCAGCTTGCCCAGCGCAACGTGACCGTCGGGGATGATCACCGCGGCGAGCATCCCGGCCCGCGCCGCGTACGCCGCCGCGCTCGCAGAGGTGTTGCCGGTCGACGCGCAGACCACGACCTTGGCGCCGTCCTCGGCCGCCTTGGAGATCGCCATGGTCATCCCGCGGTCCTTGAAGGAACCGGTGGGATTCGCACCCTCGACTTTCAACATCACGCGCGCGCCGACCGCGTCGGAGAGCCGCGGCGCGTCGACGAGCGGCGTGTTGCCTTCACACAGGCTCACGACGGGGGTCTTGTCGGTTACCGGCAGCCGATCCCGGTATGCCTCGATGATTCCTGCCCAGCGGGCCACGGCTACTCCTCGCCTCCGACAACGCGCAGCACGGATCCGATGCGCAGCACGACGTCGAGCTCGCGCACGTCGTGGATCGTCGCGGTCAAGGCCGCTTCGCGCGCCAGGTGCGTCACGAAGATCAGGCGAGCGCCCTCGCCCTGGCCCTTCTGCTGCATCGATTGGATCGAGACTTCGTGATTTCCGAACACCCCCGCGATCGTCGCGAGCACACCGGGCTGATCGGCGACGTCGAGCGAGACGTAGAACTGCGACGCGGTCTCGTCGATCGGACGGATCGGCTTGCGCACGAGGTCGCCGATCGTCGCGCCCGCGCGCCGGCCCGGAAGTTCTTGGCGGCGTCGATCAAATCACCCAGCACCGCGCTCGCAGTCGGCCCGCCGCCCGCGCCCCGGCCGAGCATCATCAGCTGGCCGACGGCCTCACCCTCGATGAACACCGCGTTGTACGAACCGCGCACCGAGGCGAGCGGGTGATCGACGGGCACCATCGCCGGATGCACGCGTGCGCCGACCGCGCCGTCGTGCTCCTCGGCCACCGCGAGCAACTTCACGACGTAGCCGAGTTCGTTCGCGGCCGCGATGTCGTCGGCGGTGATCTGGGTTATTCCTTCGCGGTACACGTCGCCGGCGACGATCCGCGCGCCGAACGCGATACTCGCGATGATCGCGGCCTTGGCCGCCGCGTCGACGCCTTCGACATCAGCGGTCGGGTCGCGTTCCGCGTAGCCGAGATCTTGGGCCTCGGCGACTGCCTCCGAGAAGCTCGAACCGGCTTCGGTCATCTGTGTCAGCACGTAGTTCGTCGTTCCGTTCACGATGCCCATGACGCGCGTGATCCGCTCTCCCGCGAGCGACTCGCGCAACGGGCGCATGAGCGGGATGCCACCTGCCACCGACGCCTCGAAGAGGAGGTCGACGCCCGCGGTCTCCGCGGCCTCGAAGAGCTCCTCGCCGAAGTTTGCGAGCAGTTCCTTGTTGGCGGTCACGACGGGCTTGCCCGACTTCAAGGCGGCGAGAATCAGACGGCGGGCCGGCTCGATCCCGCCGATGACCTCGACCACGACGTCGATCGTCGGATCGCTCACGACCGCGTCGGCGTCGTTCGTCAAGACGCCCGGCGCGAGGTCGACGTCACGCTCCTTGGCCACGTTGTGGACCGCCACCCGCCCGACCTCGAGCTTCACCCCGGCGCGTTGGGTGATCAGATCGGCGTTGGAGTCGAGGAGGCGCACGAGCGCCGCGCCCACGTTTCCACAGCCCAGGAGTCCCACTCGTACGACGTCGGTCACCCCGCCATTCTTGCGGATGACTCCACCGCGCCGGAACCGAATGCCGCCAGGACCTTCGCGAGGCGGGCACGGCCCGGGCGTCCGGCCGTTCCGGGCTCGTCCAGGCGGACGCGAACCGTACGCAGAGTGACGAGGCCGCGAGACATCGCGCCGTCGAGCACGACTTCCAGGTCGCGCTCGGTGAGCACGCCGGCCAGATCGACGATCGTGCGCGCCGGACTCGTGACGGGGAGGTCCCGCACGTGGAGCACGTCGCCACGGCCGATCCGGGTCACCCGGTGGACGACGACCGCGCCCGAGCGCGGACCACGGCCCTTCGGGACGATCAGCTCCGGGCGGTCGGCGGCCCCGTACCCGATGCCCCAGATCGCCGCCGCGCTCGAGTGCGAGAGCGCGCACCCGGGGCCGGCCCACAGCACGGCCGCCCAATACCTACCGACGTTCGACAGCGGAGTGCCGGCGTGGCGGTAGACGTGCGGGAGCACGCGCCGCCAGACCTGCACCTGCACGCGCCGTTCGAGTTGGCCCGCGCCGAAGCCCGCGGCCAGCGCTTGCACGCGTGTGAACACGCCGCGCTGGGCGAGAGCCACCGCGGCGAGCCGCGCCTCGGCGGCCAGCATCTTCGCCATCGTTGCTCCCGGGGACCGACGACACCGGGGGAAGGCGGGGGGAAGGCGAGAGCGAAGTCCTCGAGGGAGACTCGTTGCGGCGCCGCGGGGAAACCGACGTCGGGCGAGGCTACTCCGGCAACCTCGCGGAGTGCGTCGGCGGCTCCCAGCGGTAGGAGAGATAGAGCACACCGTTGTCGTAGCTCTCGCTGTTCGTCAACGACCACTTCGCCGGCGGAGCATCCCGGGCAAACAGGCGTGGGCCCGTTCCGCGCGTCAGCGGATAGACGCACAGGTGGAGCTCGTCGACCAGCCCATCGCGGATCAATGCCCGTACCAAGGTCCCGCTGCCGCTGATATAGATCCCGCCGTCAACTCCGTTCTTGACCCGGCGGATCGCGTCGGGATCGTACGGGCCGACGATCGTCGAGTTCTTCCAGGTCGGTGCCTCCAGGGTCGATGACACGATGTACTTGCGCGTGTCGTTCATGAACGGTGCGCCGGGGTCGTCGTCGGCCGTGCGCACCGACCACGCCGGCTCGAACATCTCGTAGGTGTTGCGGCCGAGCAAGATGGCGTCGCAGCCGGCCATCGCGCGCGCAATCGCGTCTCCCATCTTCGGGTCGAAGCCGTAGTCGATGGTCCACGTCGGCGCGTCGATGACGCCGTCGAGGCTCATGAACTCGTGTACGCGAATGGTTCCCACTGATCGCTCCTCGGTCGGTTGCGACGGTAGACCGGAGCAGTCACCGAAACTCATCGCGCGTTTCGACCGTTGGCATCCGAACCGACCGGGTGTGGCTGAGTGCGCTGAAGGTCGCCGACTACGTGGCCCCGACGTGGCCGGACGCCCATATCGGCCGGCGCGCCGCTAAGCGTCGAGTCCGGCGTCGAGGCGAACGAGGTCGGCGTCGGTCTCGCGGCGGACCACGAGACGGGCTTCGCCCCCGCGCACGAACACCACGGCCGGGCGGGTGACCTTGTTGTAGTTCGACGCCATCGACTGGCAGTACGCGCCGGTCACCGGTGTCGCCAGTACCTCGCCGATCGCGAGGTCGGCCGGCAACTGCGCGTCGCGCACGATGACGTCGCCTTGTTCGCAGTGCTTGCCCGCGATCGTGACCACCGTCGGTCGCTCGGCCGTTGCCCGTGCGGGAAGGAAGGTCTCGTAGCGCGCGCCGTAGGTGAGCGGACGGAGATTGTCGCTCATCCCGCCGTCGACGGCCACGTATGTGCGGACTCCGGCGATCGCCTTGATGGTGCCGATCGTGTACAGCGTGGTGCCGGCCGGCGCGACGATCGACCGCCCGGGCTCCGAGAGGAGCCGCGGCTTCGATTGCACTCCGGCGTTCTCGAGCGCCTTGCCGACCGCGTCGCGCACCGCGGTGGCGTACTGCTCGATCGTGGGAGGCGCGTCGTCGGAGAGGTACCGAACGCCGAGACCACCACCGAGGTTCAGTTCCTCCACCGGTACGCCGACCTCGACCTCGATCGCTCGCACGAGACCGACCATCTTCTCGACCGCGCGCTCGAACGAGTCGAGGCGGAACACCTGCGATCCGATGTGGCAGTGCACTCCCACGAAACGCAGGACGCCACGCTCGACGACCTGGCGGACCGCGGCGAGCGCGGCGCCGCTGTCGAGCCCGAATCCGAACTTCGAATCCTCGGTGCCCGTCTCGATGTACTCGTGCGTGTGGGCCTCTACGCCCGGTGTGACTCGAATGTGCACGCGTGGCGCCGGCATTCCCTGCGCCACCAGCGCCTCGAGGCGCTCGAGCTCGTCGGTGGAGTCGACCGCGATCCGCCCGACCCCGGCTGCGAGCGCGGCGTGCAGCTCGGCGGTCGATTTGTTGTTGCCGTGGAAGACGATGCGCTCGGGCGGGAAGCCGGCTGCGAGCGCGACGTAGAGCTCGCCGCCGGTCGCGACGTCGAGGTGCAGCCCCTCCTCGTGCACGAGGCGCGCCATCGCGACGCACAAGAACGCCTTGCTCGCGTAGGCGACACCGTCGCCGAGCGCGGCCCGGTACTCCCGGCACCGGGCCCGGATGTCGTCCTCGTCGTAGACATAGAGAGGCGTACCGAAACGCTCGGCGAGCGACACGAGATCGACTCCCGCGATCGCGACCCTCCCTCGAGCGTCGACGGTCGCCGACGCGGGCAGCAACGACAGATCGAATGCGCTCATGCGTCGAACTCTTCGTCGAGGACGTCGTCGCGCTCGAGTCGGGTCATCTCCTCGGGCGCGTGCACGCCGAGCACGGCCAGCGCGTTCGCGAGCCCGATGCGGCAGGCTTCGGTGAGCCACAGCCGGGCCTGGGTCAGCTCGGCATCGTCGGACAACACCTTGCAGTCCCGGTAGAACCCGTGGAACTCGGCCGCGAACTCGCGGACCCAAGTGCTGACCTTCTGCGGCGCGCGCGCCTCGGCGGCTTCGTGGATCGCATCGGGATAGTTCGCGAGCGCGCGCAGCAGCGCGTCCTCGCGCTCGTGGGCGAGGAGCGAGAGGTCGACCTCGGCGAGCGGCTCGCGAACGACAGCGGCGGCATCGGCTTTGCGGCCGATCGAGGCAATGCGCGCGTGCGCGTACTGCACGTAGTACACGGGGTTCTCGCGCGACTGCTCGGTGACGACGTCGAGGTCGAACGTCTGCGCCGTGTCGATGCCCTGCAACAAGAAGGTCATGCGCGCGACGTCGGGATCGACCTCATCGAGGATGTCGGCGAGGGTCACGATGTTGCCGGTCCGCTTCGACATCCGCACCTCGGCGCCGTCACGTACAACCTTCACGAATTGACCGAGGATGATCTCCGGCTCACCGGCATCGAAGCCGAGCGCCTCCATCCCGGACTGCAATGACTTGACCTGACCGTGATGGTCGGCGCCCCAGATGTCGATGAGGTGCGTGAACCCGCGCCGGAACTTGTCACGGTGATATGCGAGGTCGTTACAGAGATAGGTCGTGCTTCCGTCGCTGCGCACGAGGACGCGGTCGCGCTGATCTCCGAAATCGGTGGAGCGAAACCAGCGTGCACCCTCGCTCTCGTACACGACGCCTTTCTGCGTGAGTTGCTCCAGCACGTCGATGACGTCGCCGCGTTCATGGAGCGTCCGCTCGGAGAACCACGTGTCGAAATGCACACCGACGCGCCCGAGGTCATCCTGCAGGCTCTGCAGGATCTTGCGATACCCCCACTCGCACGCCTCGTCGGGCGTGACCTCGTCACCGAGTTCGGCGTGCAAGAGCGTTGACATATCGGCGAGGTATTGGCCGTGGTACCCGTCTTCGGGCACGGGCTCCAGCCGGTACCGCGCGTAGAGCGAGTCGCGGAACTTGTCGAGCTGGGCGCCGGCGTCGTTCAGGTAGTACTCACGATGCACTTCGGCGCCCTGCGCGGCGAGCAGGTTCGCGATCGCGTCGCCGACTGCGACCCAGCGCCCACCGCCGGCATGCAAGGGACCCGTGGGATTCGCCGACACGAATTCGAGATTGATCCGCCGGCCCGCGAGCACCGTCGAGCGCCCGTACTCGTCACCGGCGGCGACGACATCGCGCAATGCGTCATGCAGCCACGTGGGCGCAAGGAAGAGGTTGAGGAACCCGGGCCCGGCGATCTCCACCTTGGCGAGGTGCGCGACGGTCTCGGCCTCGAGCGCGACCTTGATTCGCTCGGCAACCTCTTTGGGATTGCTGCCGACGGTGGCCCCGAGCTTCAGCGCGACGTTCGACGCCCAGTCGCCGTGCTCGCGACTGCGCGCCGGGTCGAGATCGATGCCACCGGGCGGTTCGGGCAGGCCGGCGCGCTCCAGTGCGCGACCGAGCGCCGTGCGGAGATCGTCTCGAATCATGGCGACGAGATCACGGAGGCTGGCACGCCATTCGCTCGGGGTGAGCGAATCGTACATTGCGACCGGATCGCGGCTCTGACCCATTTTCACGCGAGGCGCGCAGCTCACTATGCTGAGTGCACAAGGGATCAGGTTTCACAAGGGGGCGGCGCGCCATAGGGTCGGGGGGCCGTTGCGATGGGCCAAGGAGGGCAGTCGTGTCGCAACCGCCGGGGGTCGCTCGTGGGCTCGGGGCATTGTTTCCCGGTCCGGCGAGCCAACGCGTGACCGACTCGACCGCGACCGGCATCGACGCTCCCACTGGGGTCAAGCGGATGAACGCGCTCGGCGAGGAATTTGCCTCAGCGGTTGCCAGCAGTGAGTCGGGCATTGCCCTCATCTACAAGGCACTCGACGCGCTCGTCGAGCAGTTCGAGCTCGACGACGCGGCCGTCGTCATCGAGGAGGTGAGCCTCGGCCAGCAGGTGTTCTGTGCCGGGCGGCGCCCGCTCGGTGTCGACGACGAGGAGCTCCTGGCGTCGACGCCCGGCCTCTACACGCGGCCCGCGCTCGACGACCACAGCTTCGACCGTTCACTGCTCCTGACTCTTTGTGTATTGGCGCTCCGTCTCGACGTGCTGCGCTACGACGCGTGGCACGACGCGCTCACCGGGTTGTACGACCGCCGGAGCTTCGATCGGTTGCTCGAGATGGCGATCGCGCGCAGCACGCGTTACGAGTGGCCGTTCACGTTGGTGCTCCTCGACCTCGACCACTTCAAGGACATCAACGACGAGCAGGGCCACCAGGCCGGCGACGCCGTGTTGCGCGATCTCGGTGAGCGCTTCCGGCGAACGCTGCGTTTCGGCGACAACGCGGGCCGCATCGGTGGTGACGAGTTCGCGATGATCCTGCCCAACACCGAGCCCGACCTCGTACCCGCCTTGCTGGATCGCGTACGCCGGGCCGAAGGGGTCGAGAGCGCCTGCCCGGCTTTCTCGTTCGGCGTCGCTCAGTGCCCGCAGGACGCGACCGAGTTCGACAAGCTCGTGCAACTCGCCGACAGCCGGCTCTACGAGGCGAAGCAGGTCAAACGATGATACCGGTGACCCGGAGCGACTCGGTCTGGTCGATCGACGACCTCGAGCTCGAGCTACGCAAGCTCCCCGGCGTGCGCGCCGCGGGCTTCGAGGACCTCGACGACATGCTGCTCGTGCAACTGCACGTGGCTGATCGCGTCGAACGCATCAACCGCTCCGAGCGCACCGATCAACCGGTACCGGTCTCCGCGTCGCGCATCGCGGCCCGGCACTCCGATCGCCCGGTTGCGGTCGAGGTCGTGCGGTGGCGCACGGCGCCCGCGATCGAACCGCAACCCGCACCGGAACCGGCCGCGACGGTCGATACCTCGACTCCCGAAGCCGCATCGCCGGAAGTCGCCGCGACCGAGCCCGCGGAACCGGCTCGTACCCGACTGCTCGCCGTGCTCGCGTTTCCCGACACCGACGAGCTCGAGGTACACCTCGTCCACGACGGCAAGCGCACCATCGGACGCGCCCCGCGAGCCGCGGCATCGACGGCGCCGTCGCGGCAACGCTCGACGCCGTGCGCGACCTCGGCTCCGGTATCCGCCCGCGCCTCCGGTGGGCCCGGGCGCTCGACAACGACGGCATGGCCGACGACCACGAGGTGGTCGCGGTCGCGCTCGACGGCGTCGATCCCCGCTCCGACACGCACTACGGATTGGCGTCGGGCACCAGCCTCATCGACGCGGCCGCCCGGGCCACACTCGACGCGTTGAACCGGCGTCTGAGCCGCGGGCGCTGAGCGCGCGAGCGATCTGCCAACGGTCAGGCCGCGGCGCGCCCGCTACCATCGGCTCCCCTTGCCCTCGTAGCTCAGGGGATAGAGCATCGGCCTCCGGAGCCGTGTGCGCAGGTTCGAATCCTGCCGAGGGCGCTGTCTGATCGCTGCCAGGGAGCTTCAGCCGACGTTCGCCGGCTGAGGCGATCGTGCGGGTGTCGCGAGCTCGCACCACCTCCGGTTGGCATGGCGCAGACCGCCGGCGGTCACGATGAGTGCACCTGCTCCCAGTTCTCCGGCGAGGTCGAGTCCGTCAGCGATACCGGCGACGAAGATCGCCTTGGTGAGCACGTCTGCTTGCCAACCTCTCGCAGCCGCGACCGAGACGCTGACGATGTCGTTGTCGATCGGTCCGCCCGTCCGCGGATCGATCAGGTGGTGCTGACGCGAGCCGTCCCGCAGCCACGAGCGGTAGGTGGTCGCACTGGTCGCGATGGCCCCGTCGACGAGTTGAACCGAGTCGCACTGACGAGGAGAGCCGGCGTGGCTCAGATCGATCACCCAGCCGTCGCCGGGTGAGGCGCCCGCGACCCGCAGGTCTCCGCCGACGTTGACGCACGCACCGTCGGCCCCCGCGGAACACAGCGCGTCGATCGCGAGGTCTGCGGCGAGCCCCTTGCCGATGCCACCGGGATCGACACCCACTCCGGCCGGAAGCCGAACGATGCCCGATGCCCGGTCGACCTCGATCTCGGCGCAACCGGATCGGAACGACGAGCTCGAGGCGCGGGCAGTCGCGTCGGTGATGTCGCAGAACGATCGGTCGTAGCCGGCACGCACCACGTCACCGAGAACCGTCGGGTCGAAGCATCCCTTGGTGACACGCCAACCCTCGATACCGAGCGCGATCAATGCGACGGTGGGAGCCGACACGACAAGGGGCATGCCTTCGTTCGCGTTCAGCCGGCTGATCTCGCTGGAGCTCTCGAAGCGACTCCAGCGCGCCTCGAGCTCGCGCAAGTGCGCACACGCAGATTCGACGAGTTCGGCTCCGTCGTCGCCGATCGTGATGACGTGCGCGATCGTGCCCATGACGTCGAGGTGCGCTTCGTGTCTGGGCGTCATGTCGTACTGATCGGCGAGCACCGAAGTCGCCGGAGGAGACGCTTGCTGGGAAAGCGTTGAGAGGTTGGCAAAGGCTCGGCGCAGTTGCTCCGCTCGCCCGAATTCCGTCCGATGGCACACATAACCGGAGGGAGCAACCCATGAACATCGGCGGCGTCGGCGCACCCATGCCGGCAGACACTGTCTCGGGCGCGAGCCCCGTGACCGGCGGGCGATTCGAAGGTCAGCTGCAGGGCGTCATGAGCGACATGACCGGAATTCTCGCGATGTCCCCGCAGCAGCTCAATTCGAGCATCTCCCAGTCGGGCAATCTCTCTGCCGTCGCCGCCGGCAAGGGCATCTCGGAAAAGCAGCTCGTCAGCTCGATCAAACAAGGACTCCAGGACGCGGGCTCGAAGTTGAGCGGAGCGCGGCTGGACAACATCGCGAGCCGCATCGCGCACCATCGCGGCGTACGCGCGAAGGGCAGCGGGCCTTCGGCCGCGGATCAGGTCTCGTCAACCACGCTCACGCCCGGCACGTGGCAGCCCACAGCATCGGGCAGCGACGGCGCGTCGGTGTAACGACGTCCGCGCCGGCGCGCGAGCGGAGTGCCGAGCGGGATTGTTACCGTGACCATATGACGGTGGTGGTCGCGCATCGAACGTGCCCGCGCAACGCACGCGAGAATTCGCTCGCAGGCATCGAGCTCGCGGCGCAGCTCGGAGCCGACGCCGTCGAGATCGATGCGCGGCGCAGTCGCGACGGCACGGCCGTACTGCTGCACGACCCGTGGCTGGGTCGTATCCAGCACGTCCCCTGGCCGCTGAGATGGACGAGCGACGCGTTGCTCGCCCGGCTCGAGGTGCCGACGCTGGCCATGGCGCTCGAACTGGCGCGCTCGTTGGGACTGCGCGTCGCGATCGACACGAAGGACGCTGGAGCCGCCGAGGCTGTGCTCGAGGCAGTGCAGTCGACGGGCACGGTCGATCGGTTGTTGCTCTGGTCACAACACATGTCGACGCTCCGAACGTTCGCACGTGCCCTCCCCGAGGTCGAGCTCGCGCTCTTCCGCGACACCTACGACGACGACGCTCACGAGCGCTTGTTGGTGGACGCGGCAGCGGTCGGCGCGCGGGCGGTATCGGTGCATCAGGACACCGCGACTCCGGCATTCATCGCGCGGGCCCGCGACCGAGGTATCGCCGTGTATTGCGGTTACCAGAGCCTCGAGACACAAAGCGCTCGCCTGGCCCTCGCCGCGGGCTGCGGCCTGGCCGGGGTCGTCACCGATTGGCCGAGGCAGGCGCGAGCCGTCGTGTCGACAGTGGGTTGAGGAGCGCGAGACGCCGGGCCACCGTGTACATGCGGTCGGCGACCCTGCGTCACGCCGCGAGCGAGAACGGTGGGTAGCGATCCGTTGCGAGGACGAACGCGTAGGCGATGACGCGGTTGTGCCATCTCATGACGCCGACCACGAAGTCGTAGATCCCGCGCGGGTAGCTGCCGGTGAAGACGATCGCGAACCACGCTCCGAGGACGGCGAAGAAGACGCCGATGTCGATGAAGACCAGTACGACGTAGTGCGGGATGGCCAGGAACCATTTCACCAGTGGGAGCCAGCGGTTGAGCTCATTCGGCACGTCCGGATACGCGACATCGAGGTGGACCGACTGCTCGTCGTCGGTCGACGGGTACTCGTCACGCAAGAGCAGGAGGTAGGCGACCACGCGGTTCTGGAAGCGCAAGAACGCGTAGTTCCAATCGAACCACCAACGCGGGTACTTGCGCCGAAAGAGGATCATCAGCGCCGGCCCGGCGACGAGAAGGCCTCCCGCAGCGCTCGCGGACGTGTTGGAGCCCGCAGCGGAGTAGGTGCCGCCGCTGATCGTTGCCGCGAGGGCAAGAATCGGCAGCGCCAGGACGAGGCGGAACGCGACGGTCAGGCGATTGCGGTCCCGTTCGGCGACGTCGACCGTGAACGAGATCGGGTATCCGGATGGATTCGTCGAAGCCACGCGCTTATCCCTTCGTGCCGCGTGTCGGAGCGAGCACGTTGCCGATATCTTCCGCCCAGTGACGAATGTGCTCGGGATCTCGCCAGTCGCCGGCGCTCTTCTTCGCCATGGCGCTCGCGGGGAATCCCTTGGCGTCCGCCGCGAGCCGACCGCCGAAGGTGGCGTGGCCGCGCGCGTCCACGCGGTCCATCAGCGAGCGGACCTGACCCACCGGTGGGATGTCGCGCTCGGTCGCGCTCGCGTCGAGCGGGCCGCTGCTGAAGAACCACACGGGCATTTCGCGAAGCGATGCGATATTGCGCTTCACGAACCGGCGAGACGACCGGCGCCATCGCATCGCGTACAGCGCCCCGCCGACGACCACGGCGTCGTACCCGGCGGCCGACTTCACCTTTTCCACCGGTGCCACGTCGACTTCGAGGCCACGCGCGACCAGGGCATCGCGAATGCTCTCGGCGATTCCTCGCGTCCCACCCCGCTTCGATCCGTACACGACCAAGACACGCATCGCCGACCCCCTCTTGCTCGGAGAACTGGTCAACGATGCTCCGAGCACCCCGCAAACGACAGAGGCATAGGTCATCGGGCTGCGGGACGTCGGGCCCGGCTCGCAGCCGTGCACTCGCCCGGGATTGGCGACGGGAACGCGTCAGCCGGACGGACCGAAGCGCTCCACCCTGATGTCTGCGGTGGAGACGCCGATACCGAGGAGTAACCGGCTCGCCGCGTCGGCGAATCCCGAGGAGCCGCACACGTACGCGCGCGTCCCCGCTCCGATCGGCTGCGGGATGTCGTCCGCGACGAGCCGGCCCGGCGGGCGCCCGAACCCGGGCGGCGTCGCGCGCGTGTAGACGATCGTCGTCTCGGGCCCGGAGATCTCGCCGGCGTAGTACAGCTCGTCGGGCGTCCGCACCGACACGACGAGCCGCACGAGACCCGACCGGCCGGTGCGCCGCGCGAGCCGGAGCATCGCCATCAGCGGGACGACACCCGAGCCCCCGCCGATCAGCACGACGGGCGCGTCGCCGTCCCAAACGAAGTACCCCCCGATCGGCGCGCGCACGTCGAGCTCATCGCCGACCGCGACCTCGTCGTGCAAGAACGACGACACCTCACCGCCTTCGAGGCGTTCGACCGTGATCTCGAACTCCGGTGTGTCATCGGGCGCCGACGCGATCGAATACGAGCGCGACGCGGTGTATCCGTCGGGCGCGGTGAGTCGGACCACACAATGCTGACCGGCTCGGTGCGGGGCCGGTTGCGGCACCGCGAGCCGGAACGTCTTCGCCCGCGCGTTCTCGGCCCGGATCTCGACGACGCGTGCCGGCTGCCACGTGCTCGGAAGCGCAGGCAGAGCCGGCATCGGCGTATTCAATCAGTCGCCCTGATATCGCTGCTCGAGCCAGGGATCGCCCCGGTCGTGATAGCCGTTCTGCTCCCAGAACCCGGGTTCGTCGTGATCGAGCAGGCGCAACCCGGCGATGTACTTCGCGCTCTTCCAGAAATAGAGATGCGGCACGAGCAGGCGCGCCGGGCCACCGTGTTCGGGCTCGAGCGGGCGGCCCTCGTAGTCCCACACCACCCAAGCCTGACCGTTGCTCACATCGGCCAGCGGCAGATTCGTGGTGTACGCGGTGTGCGAAAACGCGAGCACGTGGGTCGCGGTCCGCTGCACGCCCGCGATCTCGAGCAACGTGTCGACGGACACGCCACTGAACTGCACTCCGAGCTTCGACCATGTGGTGACGCAGTGGATGTCGCCGGAGTAGCTCGACGGCGCGAGCGCGTGGATTTCGTCCCAGGTCCACGTGGTCGGGTGGTCGACCCGTCCTTCGATCCTGAAGGTCCACGACGAAGTGTCGAGCCGCGGCGTGACTTCCGCGGTCAGCACGGGCCAGGTACTACCGGTGTCGTATTGGCCCGGAGGCAACCTCGCATCGCGCTCCCCGCGGCCCCGGCCGGCGAAGCCCCGAGTGAATTTCCCCATGACCGTCCCTTCGACCTCGTCTGTGCTCACGCGTGGGTAGCGAGGAATTCCAGGACTTGGCGGACCGCGCTCGATCCTTCGCCGACCGCCGCTGCGACGCGCTTCAACGATCCGCTGCGGACGTCGCCGACCGCGAAGACACCGGGAATCGACGTCTCGAACGGCAACGGATCGCGACCCCCGAACGTGGGTCCCTTCGCGACGTCGTCGGGCAGGGACCGGTCGGTGACGACGAAGCCGGACCGATCCAGCAGCACGCAGCCTCCGAGCCACGCGGTCGCGGGAACGGCACCGATGAAGCAGAACAGGCCCTGGCACGGAACCGTTCGCCGCTCCTCCGTCTGGTTGTCCTCGAGCGTCACCTGTTCGAGATGCGAGCCGCCCTCGAGTCCACGCACCTCCGTGTGTCGCAGCAGTTCGATTCGGTCGTCGGCCTCGATGCGGGCGATGAGGTACTGCGACATCGTTTCGACCAGTTCGCGCCGGCGCACCACCAGCGAGACGGGGCTGCCCTGTTGCGCCATGTAGAGCGCGGCTTGTCCGGCCGAGTTGCCGCCGCCCACGACGATCGTGTCGAAGCCGCGGCACACCCGCGCCTCCAGCTCCGTCGCGGCGTAGTACACACCCGCGCCTTCGAAGCGTTCCAGATCGTCGACGTCGAGCCGGCGATAACGCGCACCCGACGCGATGATGACCGCGCGCGCCGGGATCTCACTTCCGTCGGCCAGGACCACGACGTGAAACCCGTCTTCGAGGCGCAGGCCTCCGACCTCGCACGGCGCGTTCAGCCGGGCACCCAGGCGCATGGCCTGGACCGCGGCCCGCGAGACGAGGTCGTCGCCGGAAACGCCGTTCGGGAAACCGACGTAGTTCTCGATTCGGGAACTCGCGCCGGCCTGACCGCCGGTGCCGACCGCGTCGAGGGAAAGGGTTTGGAGCCCCTCGGAGGCGCCGTAGACGGACGCCGCCAGGCCGGCCGGGCCGGTTCCGACGACGACGAGATCGCTGATGTATCCCGGGACATTGCGATAAGTGAGCCCCAAATGGGAGGCGAACTCGCCGGCGGTCGGTCTACGGAGCACCGCGGTGGGCGTCACGACGACGGGAACGTCGCGCGGCCGCAGACCCATGTTCGCGAGGTACACCGGCGCGTCGTCGACGTCTTCCAGGTCGACCCATCGATGCGGGAGATGGGCACGATTCGCGAACGCGCGCAACGCCATGGCCTCGGGCGAGTAGCGCGAACCGATGATGCGAATGGTTGCCGCGCCCTCCCCCGACCGGAGGATCTCGCGCCGCGCGACGAGCGCGCGGAAGATCGTGTCGGAGAAGTCGGGGCGCGTGCTCATCAACTGCCGGAGGGTCGCGAGATCGATGACCAGCACGCGTCCGGGCTTCGAGATCCGGGCACTGAGGAACGCGCGTTGTCCGGTCAGGAGATTCAACTCTCCGAGGAACCGCCGCTCGCCATGCGTCGCGACGACGACCTCACCGATGTCGTCCATGCGCACGATCTCGGCTTCACCCTCGAGCACAACGAAGAAATCTGGGGTCGGACCGCCGGCGCGGTACAAGAAGTCGCCCCGCGCGACCGAACGGACTTCGCCGAACGACTCCAGTTCGGCGAGCGTCGCGTCGTCGAGCAGGGGCCATGCAACCGCGGCCTGGGGGTCCTCGCCGGGGGCGCCGCCGGACTCGTCGTAGTCGCTCATGGCAGTCGCCACCATAGGCGTCGCCCATGTGCCTCGGCGCGGCTGATCGGCGCGCAGCGCGCCGGGTCGGGCTGCAACGGCGGACCGTCGACCGAGCAGTACACCGTGCGCGCGCTTCGGCGGGCACGAGTGCGCGCACGGAGGCCGAGGAAGCTCAGGGGCGACGCCGCGGCGGCCACGATCGCGGCGATCACGAGCGAGACGCGAAACGTGTGCGTGACCTGATGCGCGCCGGACGCCGTCGTCAACCCGGAAACGACGGGAACCACCGCCAGTGCGGCCAGGCCCGCGGTGCGGGCGATCGCGTTGTTCACGCCCGACGCGACGCTCACGTGATCGGGATCGACCGAACCCATGACCGTGGCGGTCAAGGGCGCGACGAACGTGACGAGCCCGAGACCGAACACGACGGCGCCCGGCAACACGTCACTCACCCACGAGCTGTCCGGTCCGATACGCGTGAGGAGCGCCAGGCCGGCGGCCGCGAGGAGCGGTCCGACGGTCAGTTGCAGCCGGGGGCCGATCCGCTGCGCGAGCGTGCCCGACTGCGCCGACAGCGCGAACATCAACACGGTGGCGGGCATGAGCGCGATGCCCGCCCGGAACGCCGACCAACCGACCGCGACCTGCAGCTCGTAGACCACGAGGAAGAACGCCACGCCGAGCGCGCTGTACAACAACACGGTCGCGAGGTTCGTCACGGTGAACTCGCGCCTGCGAAAGAGCGCGGGAGGAACCAGGGGATCCTGCGTGCGCCGCATGCGCCGCACGAACGCCGCGACGCCGACGAGGGCGATCGCGCCCACGGCGGCGACACCCGGGTCGGTCCAGCCGCGCGGTCCGGCCTCGGTCAGTGCCCACGTTGCCGCGCCCAAGCTCAACACCGCGATCACGGCACCGACGAGATCGAGGCCGCGAGCCGCATTCGGGTCGCGAGTCTCCGGCACCGCGGCACGCGAGCAGACGATCACGAGCATGGCGACGGGCACATTGATGAGGAACGCCCAACGCCAGCCCGGACCGTCGACGAGCCATCCGCCGACGAAGGGGCCGAGCGCGCCCGCCACTCCGCCGAGCCCCGACCACGCACCGACCGAAGCGGCGCGATCCTTCTCGCGGAAGCTCGCCTGCAGGATCGCGAGACTGCCGGGGGTCAAGAGCGCGGCGCCGACACCTTGCATGACCCGCGCCACCACCAGCACCTCGACGTTCGGAGCGGCTCCGCAGAGCAACGACGCGGTCGCGAACCACACCGTGCCGACCTCGAAGACGCGCCGCCGGCCGAACCGGTCACCGAGCGCGCCACCCAGCAGGATCAACGACGCGAGCGCGAGCAGGTAACCCGTCAACACCCACTGCAACGCACTCACGCCGGCGTGGAAGTCGGCGCCGATGTGCGGCAACGCGACATTGACGACGGTGGCGTCGAGTGATGCCATTCCGCTGGCCGCGACCGTCGCCGTGAGCGCGACCCGGCCCTTCGCCGAATGCAGTGCGAGGCCGTCGTCCACCGCCGCCATCATTGCACCGGAGCCCGGCGCACGGACCGGGCGTGTGGTCGCTACGCCGCGCGCGCCGCGCGCGTCATGCCTGCGTGGCGACCGGTTCCGACGCGCGGCGGCTCGCGAGTCGCGCACCGATGCGCGCGATGCGGTCGATGTGGTGAACGATGCGGGCGCGGGCCTCTTCCGCCTCGGGGCTCAGGCCCTCGATGGTCTCGATGCCCCAGTGACGCAGCACGACCGGCACGAGCACCTGGTCGTGGTGCAGCACCAAGTCGTAGATCCCCGCCGCGGCGATCGCGTTCGCATGCGCGGTGAAGTCGGGGATGCCGACGCCGGGCATCTCGAACGTGCGCACCTGGCGTTCGATCGCGCACACGGTTCCCGACGGGTCGACTTCGAGCGCGGCCGAAACGAGGTCACGATAGAAGAGGTAGTGCAGGTTCTCGTCGGCGGCGACGCGCGCCATCACCTTGTAGCCGGCCTCGTCATCGAGGAGGTTGCCGGTGTTGCGGTGCGAGATGCGCGTAGCCAGCTCCTGCAGCGCGACGTAGGCGATCGTGTCGACGGCGCTGTCGGGCTGGGGTACCTGACCGCCCGACACCTGGTGCATGCGCGCGTTCTCGAGCGCCTCGAGGTCGACGGCGTGGGTCACGGTGATGTAGTCGCGGATGACGATGCCGTGGCGCATCTCCTCGGCGGTCCACCGCCGGCCCCATTCGCGCCACACCTCGTTCGCGAACATCCGGTTGATGGTCTCGAAGTAGTAGGGCAGGTTGTCCTCGGTGAGGAGGTTCACGACCAAGGCGCTGCGCACGCCCGCCGACAGCGGGGAGGACTCCGGATCCCATGGGTCGCGCGGTGCGGTCTCGACCGCGCGCTCCCACGGGATGAGCTCGTGCGGCATCCACGACTTCGTGGTCGCGAGGTGCCGTTCGAAGAGAATCTCGACCTGCGGCGTGAGGACGTCCACCAGGTCGCGGGAGCTCGTCAACGTCATGGTCCAAGCCTACCTACCCGTAGGTAGGCAATTCCACCACCGGCGCGCCACCGGCCGCGACCGCGCCGAACGGGTTAGGGGCGCAGCGGCCGGACTCGATACGTTCGGGCCATGATCATCGTCGTCGCGGCACTCAAGGGCGGGGTCGGCAAAACGACCACATCGGTGTATTTGGCTGCCCTGGCGGCGGCGCGGCGCCCAGCCGTGCTGGTCGACGCCGACCCGCAGGCCAGCGCCGCCGATTGGATCGAGAGCGCCGAGGACGAGTACCTGGAACGGGTGACCCTCGTCGAGGCTCCGACCGACCGGCTGCTGATCAAGGCCCTCGACCGGATCGACCCCGAGGAAGTGGCCGTCGTCGACACGCCGCCCGGGAACGAGCGCCTCTTGGCCAAGGCGATCGAGCGCGCCGCGGTTGTCATCGTGCCGACCCGCATCGGCGGCGTCGAGACAACGCGGGTGGAAGCCGTCCTCGATCTCGTCCCCCGCAAGCTGCCGGTGGGCCTCGTCATCTCGTCGGCCCGCACGTACACGCGCGACTACAACGACGTGGTTGCCGCGTGGACGGAGGCGAATGTCGAGGTGTGGGGCAGCGTTCCCGAGCGCGTTTCGATCGCCGCCGGCCCCGAGGCGCCGCTGTCGTCCGACGGCATCGATGCCTACCGAACCGTCTGGCGCCGCGCCCTGCGCGCAACCCGCGAGTAGGCAACGGAAGGTTGCGAGCTCGCCGGAGTCCGGAGCGTCAGCGAGCCGGGTATCCCGGCGAATAGATCCCGCGACAAAGCGTGATGCGGCGAGCGCAGCGAGCTCGCCGGAGTCCGGAGCGTCAGCGAGCCGGGTATCCCGGCGAGTAGCTCCGGCGACAAAGCATCATGCAAGCACTCCGCGGCGGTCGAGCACGGGACCGAGGAGATCGACGAAGTTGTCGACGTAGAAGCGGGTTCGGGCGTCGGCGTCGATGCCGGCGGCGTCCATGCTTCGCTCGAAACGAGCGATCGGATTCCGGCCGCCTTCCACGTGCGGGAAGTCGGACGAGAACATGCACACGTCGTCGCCCGAGTTCGCGATCGTCCAGCCGGTGTCCTCGTGCGGGTACGGCGTGACCCGCACTTGCCGTTGCACGTACTCGCTCGGGCGAAGGTCCATCTCCTGCAGCCGCGTCTCGTTCTTGCGAAACGCCTCGTGCGCGGAATCGAGCGCGCGCATCCAACCCGGGACCCAGGTCGCGCCCAGTTCGATGACGCCGATCCGCAGGCTCGGGTGTCGCATCAACACGCCGTCGACGATCAGCGCGTTCAACGTCTGCATGACCGGCAAGGGGATCGAGAGGTAGTCGATCGACTTGAAGTTGGTGTCGCCGCCGTGGAAGTCCGGCACGGCGGGCCGGCCGTTGTCGAAGTAGTCGAGGGGCATCACGTTCGCGCCCGCGCCGGCCACGTGTAGCACCACAGGTACGCCCGCCTCCGCGCACGCGGCCCACATCGGCTCGAGCGCGGCATGGCTCGGCGAGTGGCCGGCCGGATACTGCCCGATCCAGATCGCGGCGGTCCCCGCGTCGATTGCTTCCACCGTGAGCGCGACCGCGGCCGCCATATCGCCCACGGGAACGACGGTGACCGGCAGCAGGCGCGGGTCGACCGAGCACCAGTCGATGACCGCGCGGCGCTGCGCGTGCGCGATCTTCACCGCGAGCTCGTGGTCGCCGTCGCGATCGAAGCGCAACGCGTGCGGACTCGTGAAGGTGTCGAAGACCAGCTGGCTCGTGAAGCCGAGGAGATCGAGCGCGCCCGCGCGGTCGGCATTCAGGAACGAGCCGGTCGCGAGGAAATTCTTGCGCAACGTGATCTGCGCAGCGTCGTCGGCCCGGTAGGACGGGTCGCGATGCTTGGCGCTCGCGCGCTCGACCGCGTCGTGTGGGGTCGTGTCCTCGTTGTCGTCCGTCCACACGAGCGGGAACCGCTCCCGCGTGCGCACATCGAGGTACGGGTGCAGCCAGTCGGCCGGCTCCATGATGTGCGAGTCGGCGTCGTGCATCGGTCTGGTCGCGTACGGCACCCCCGCGACGCTAATTCCCCCCGCGGCCTGGTGGGAGGCGGTGCGCCGGGCAGTTGCCCTGACCAGCTATTCTGGTGGTTCGGGTTCCCATGAACACCTGCCGGGGCCCGCGGCCGTCCCTCACCTGTTTCCGTCCGGAGATGCCGAGGATCGGCCTCCGACACGACGTACAGGTTGAGGAGAAACGTGACCACATTCGCAGAGCTCGGCCTCCAGGCCGAGATCGTTGACGCCCTCGCGGACCAAGGGATCAACGAACCGTTCCCCGTTCAGGCCGCCACCATCGAAGACGCCCTCGCCGGGCGCGACGTGTGCGGCAAGGCCAAGACCGGATCGGGCAAGACGCTCGCGTTCGGCCTTCCGGCCGTCCAGACCACCAAGGCCTCGCGACCCGGTCACCCGACCGCGCTGGTGCTGGTCCCGACCCGCGAGCTCGCCAAGCAGGTCGTCGACGTGCTGAGCCCGATCGGCAAGAAGATCGGCGTGCGCGTCGCCGCGTTCTACGGCGGCACGTCGATGGATCGCCAGATCCGCAACCTCTCGCGCCGGATCGAGGTCGCGGTCGCCACACCCGGCCGGTTGATCGACCTGCTCGAGCGGGGCGAACTCGACCTCGACGAGATCGGGATCCTCATCATCGACGAGGCCGACCGCATGGCCGACATGGGATTCTTGCCCCAGGTCGAGTGGATCATGCGCAAGGTGCCGAACGACCGCCAGACGTTGTTGTTCTCGGCCACCCTCGACCGCGAGGTCGACGTGTTGGTGCGCCGCTACATGCACGACCCGGTCCTGCACGAGGTCGTGTCGGAGGAAGCCGACGTCGACGACATGCTGCACCGCTTCTTGAAGGTGCACGAGCTCGACCGCATCAAGGTCCTGGCTGCGATCGCGTCCGGCGTGTCGCGCACGATGGTGTTCGTGCGAACCAAGCGCGGCGCCGACAAGCTGGTCTCGCAGCTCAAGCGCGAAGGCGTCCCCGCCGCCGCGATCCACGGCGACCTGCGCCAATCGGCCCGGGAGAAGGCGCTGAAAGACTTCCAAGAAGAAGAACATGGCGTGCTCGTCGCGACCGATGTCGCCGCGCGCGGCATCCATGTCGACGACGTCGACGTGGTCGTCCACTACGACCCGCCCGAGGAGCACAAGTCGTACGTGCACCGCTCGGGGCGAACCGCGCGGGCCGGCAACGAGGGCATGGTCGTGACGTTCGTACTCTGGGACCAAGAGCTCGAGGTCGAACGCCTGCAACGGCGCCTCGGCATGCGGGAGCCGATCATCGAGGTGTTCTCGAACGACCCGCGGCTCGCGAACCTCGTGGCCCTCGACAGCCCGGCGCCCCGGCGCAGGACTGCCGGGGTCTGAAGGACCCGGGAATCGCTCGGGATGATCGCCGGCCCGGCCGGTACCATGCGCTCCCGTGACGCAGATGCAACCCGGACCCGATAGCCCGTCCGACGAGGGACCGGTCACGCCCGAGGTCGTCGAGCTCCCGATGCTGTTGCCCGAAGGCGCGGAGGGTGACGGCGAACAGGTCGCCCGGCCCACGAAGCTCATCCGGATCGCGGCGATGGTGCGCGCGCTGCTCGACGAGGCGCGCCGCGCCCCGCTCGACGAAGCGGGCCGCCGATCGCTGAAGGAGATCCACGAGCGTTCCATCCACGAGCTCCAAGAGATCCTCTCCCCCGACCTGCGCAAGGAGCTCTCCGACGTGACGCTCCCCTTCTCGAGCGAAACACCGAGCGACTCCGAACTGCGCATCGCGCAGGCGCAGCTCGTCGGTTGGCTCGAAGGGCTCTTCCACGGCATCCAGGCCACGCTGTTCACCCAGCAGGTCCAGGCGCAGCGTCAGTTCGAGGACATGCGCAACCGCCGCACGCTCGACGTCGGCGGCGCCCCGACCGGCGAACAACGCGTTCCCGGCGCGTACCTCTGACTCCGCGATGACCGCACCCGTGCCCTTGGGCAGCTTCGACTGGGAACCCGCGAGTTGGCGCCGGCGCGCGGCCGCGCACCAGCCCGATTGGCCCGACACGGCCGAGCTCGAACGCGTCACCGACGAGCTGCGCCGGATGCCGCCCCTCGTCTTCGCGGGTGAAGCACGATCGCTACGGGAAGCATTGGCCGCGGTGAGCAGGGGCGACGGGTTCCTCCTGCACGCCGGAGACTGTGCCGAATCGTTCGACGAGTTCACTGCCGACAACATCCGCGACAAGCTCAAGGTCATCCTGCAGATGTCGGTCGTGCTGACCTACAGCACCGGCGTCCCGACGGTGAAGGTCGGCCGCATCGCCGGGCAGTTCGCCAAGCCCCGTTCGTCACCGGTCGAAACGCGCAACGGCCAGGAACTGCCGTCGTACTTCGGCGACATCGTCAACGACTACGCGTTCGACGCCGTCGCCCGCCGGCCGAACCCGCAGCGGATGCTGCGCGGCTACAACCAGGCCGCGGCGACGCTCAACTTGTTGCGGGCGTTCACGAAGGGCGGCTTCGCCGACCTCAATCGCGTGCACCAGTGGAACCTGGAGTTCATCGCGTCGCGGCGGGAGGGCCGGCGCTACGAAGAGGTCGCCGACGGCATCGAACGCGCACTGCACTTCATGGCCGCGTGCGGTATCGATCTCGCGCACGAGGCGCAGCTGCACGAGGTCGACTTCTACACCTCGCACGAAGCGCTGATCCTCGGATTCGAGGAGGCGCTGACACGCCGCGACAGCCTCACCGGTGACTGGTACGACTGTTCGGCTCACCTGTTGTGGATCGGCGAGCGCACCCGCCAGATCGACGGCGCGCACGTCGAGTTCCTCTCCGGCGTGCAGAACCCCATCGGCGTGAAGCTGGGTCCCGACGCCACTCCCGACGAGGCGGTGGCGTTGTGCCGCCGCCTCGACCCGGGTCACCAGCAAGGGCGGCTCGTGTTGGTGAGCCGCATGGGCGCCGATCTCGTCGCCGACAAGCTGCCGCCGCTGCTACGGGCCGTGACACGCGCCGGTCATCCGGTGGTCTGGGCCTGCGACCCGATGCACGGCAACACCTACACCCATGAGAGCGGTTACAAGACCCGTCACTTCGACGCGGTGATGCACGAAGTCGAGCAGTTTTTTCTGGCATGCCGGGCCGCCGACGTGTGGCCGGGCGCGGTCCACGTGGAGCTCACCGGCGACAACGTCACCGAATGTCTGGGCGGCGGCGACGACGTGCGCGGCGAACAGCTCGAGGACAAGTACGAGACGCGGTGCGACCCCCGGCTGAATGCCCGCCAGTCGCTCGACCTCGCCTTCCGGCTCGGCGAACTCGTCCAGCGCTAGCCGTAGCCGAGCCGGTGCGCTCGCACGCGCCGGTGCTTCGCGCGGGCACGGATCGGCCGATTGGGTGTCATACGCTCGGAAGGAAACCAGGGGCGTTCAGCTGTCCCGGAACGAGGTGCGTTCACGATGACGACCGACCCGAGGCTCCACGCGAGGCCTCGCCTCGAAGAGCTCGGACCCAACGCGGGCCTGATCGACGAGATGTACCGCCTGTACCGCGAGAACCCCAACGCCGTGTCGGCAGGGTGGCGCGAGTTCTTCGCCGACTACCAGCCCCGCTCCGAGGTCGCGGCTCCTGCGCCCGCGGCGCCCACGCCCACTCCGGACGCGCCGGCCAAAGCCGACGGGTCCCGCGCCCCGGTGGTGCTCGACGGTGAGATCCCACAGCCGTTGCGGGGCGCCTCGGCACGCGTCGTCGAGAACATGGAAGCGAGCCTCGGCGTACCCACCGCCACTTCGGTGCGCGCCCTGCCCGCGAAGCTGCTCGAGATCAACCGGCAGATTCTGAACAACCAACTTGCACGTGATCGCGTCGGCAAAGTCAGCTTCACGCACCTCATCGGGTTCGCGGTGGTCCGCGCGCTCCGGAGCGTTCCGAGCATGAACGCGAGCTTCGGTGTCGTCGACGGCAAGCCCATCGTCGTCCGCCACGAACACGTCAACCTCGGTCTCGCGATCGATCAGCAAAAGAGCGACGGCACCCGTACGTTGCTCGTGCCGAACCTCAAGACCGCCGACGCGCTCGACTTCGCCGCGTTCCACGCCGCGTACGAGGACCTCGTCCAGCGGGCCCGCACGAACAAGTTGACGGTCGACGACTTCGTCGGCACCACCGTGTCCCTCACCAACCCGGGCACGATCGGCACGTTGCATTCAGTGCCCCGCCTGATGCCCGGCCAGGGCGTGATCGTCGGCGTCGGCGCGATCACCTACCCGCCGGAGTACGAAGGCGCGGACCCGCAGACGCTGGCGGAGATCGGCATCAGCAAGACCGTCACCCTCACGAGCACCTACGACCATCGCATCATCCAGGGCGCGGAGAGCGGCGAGTTCCTCGCGAAGGTGCACGATCTCCTGTTGGGTGGCGACGGCTTCTACGACGACATCTTCGCCAGCTTCGGCGTTCCCTACGAGCCCGCGCGCTGGTCGGCCGACCGCAGCCCGCTGGAAGGATCAGTCGAAGCGCAGCAGAAGATCATCGCGGTGCAGCAGCTGATCAACATGTATCGCGTCCGCGGCCATCTCATCGCGAACCTCGATCCGCTCGGGCTCAAGGAACCGCGCACACACGAAGAGCTCGACCCGAACTACTGGGGCCTGACCATCTGGGATCTCGACCGCGAATTCCCCACCGGCGGCCTCGCGGGCCGGGATCACATGAAGCTACGCGACATCCTCGGGGTGTTGCGCGACGCGTACGCCCGGACCATCGGCGTCGAGTACATGCACATCCAAGAACCCGATCAGAAGGCGTGGATCCAGCAAAAGGTCGAGGGCACCCACGGCGACACGACCGTCGACGACAAGCGCCGCATCCTGTCGGCGCTGAACGGCGCGGAGGCCTTCGAGCGCTTCCTGCACACCAAGTTCCTCGGCCAGAAGCGCTTCAGCCTCGAAGGCGCGGAGACGCTGATCCCGATGCTCGACTTCCTGATCGGCGACGCGGCCGACGCCGGCATGGACGAAGTCGTGATGGGGATGGCGCACCGCGGCCGGCTCAACGTTCTCGCCAACGTGGTGGGCAAGTCGTACGAGCAGATCTTTCGGGAATTCGAAGGCGAGCTCGACCCGAGCGTGCCCCAGGGCTCCGGCGACGTGAAATACCACGTCGGAGCGACCGGCAAGTTCACCGCGGCGTCGGGCGCGACGATCGGCATCACGCTCGCCGCCAACCCGAGTCACCTCGAAGCCGTCGACCCGGTGACCGAGGGCATGGCGCGCGCCAAGCAGGACCGGCTCGGTAACGGGGCGCAGGAGCGCGTGGTCTGTGTGCTCATCCACGGCGACGCCGCGTTCGCGGGTCAGGGCGTCGTGGCCGAGACACTCAATCTCTCCGAGCTCCCCGGCTACGACGTCGGCGGGACGATGCACATCGTCGTCAACAATCAGGTCGGGTTCACCACGACGCCCGGCTTCGCCCGCTCCACCGTGCACGCCACCGACATCGCCAAGGCGGTGCAGGCGCCCATCTTCCACGTCAACGGCGACGATCCCGAAGCATCGGTGCGCACGATCCGGTTGGCGAACGAGTTCCGCGCCGTCTTCAAGAAGGACGTCGTCGTCGACATGGTGTGCTACCGCCGGTACGGGCACAACGAGAGCGACGAGCCCGCGTTCACGCAACCGCGGATGTACGAGGTCATCGGCAAGCGCCGCTCGATCCGCAAGCTCTACACCGAACTGCTCGTCAATCGCGGCGACCTGACCCTCGACGAGGCCGAGCACGCGCTCGAGGACTTCCGGTCGCGTATGGAAGAGGCGTTCGACGAGACCAAGGCGAGCACACGGCCGCGACCGACCGTCGGTGCGGCGGGGCCCGAGCCGAAGCCGTCGCACGTCGAGACCGGCGTGACGCGCGACCGCCTCGAGCACATCGTCGAGGCCCTCACCAACTTCCCGACCGGCTTCGAGCCGCACCCGAAGCTCGCCCGTATCCTGGCGGGCCGGCGTACGGCGTTCGACCGCGACCAGGTCGACTGGGCGCTCGCAGAGGCGCTCGCGTTCGGCTCGTTGTTGCTCGAGGGAACGCCGGTGCGCGTCGCCGGACAGGACACGCGCCGCGGCACTTTCAGCCAAAGGCACGCGACGATCGTCGACCACCGAACCGAGCAGGAGTACACCCCGCTCGCGCACCTCGGCGCCGAGGCCGCACCGTTCATGATCTACGACACGGTGCTCTCCGAGTTCGCCGCGCTCGGCTTCGAGTACGGCTATTCGGTCTCCGACCACGACGCGCTCGTGTGCTGGGAAGCGCAGTTCGGCGATTTCGACAACGGCGCGCAGACGATCATCGACCAGTTCATCGTCGCGGCCGAGGACAAGTGGGGCCAGCGCAGCGGGCTCGTGATGCTCCTCCCGCACGGCTTCGAGGGCCAGGGTCCCGAACACTCGTCGGCCCGCCTCGAGCGCTTCCTGGTGCTGTGCGCGCGAGGACAACATCCGGGTCGTGTACCCGACCACTGCCGCGCAGTACTTCCACGTGCTGCGCCGTCAGATGCACGAGCCCACCCGCAAGCCGCTCATCGTGATGACGCCCAAGCGCTACCTGCGCATGCCCGTCACCACGTCGCCGGTGGCCGCGCTGACGTCGGGAGGATTCGAGCCCGTGCTCGACGACCCCGCGCCGCCCTCGGAGGTCGAGCGGGTCGTGTTCTGCACCGGAAAGTTCGGCCAGGAGTTGATCGCCCGGCGTGACGCGGATCAGGCGCCGATCGCCGTCGTGCGACTCGAACAGCTCTACCCGTGGCCTCGCGAGGAGATCGCCGCGGCGTTGGCCCGCTACCGCGATGCAGCCGTCTTCTGG
The DNA here is from genome assembly GCA_963812205.1 of uncultured Actinomycetes bacterium. Classification (GTDB taxonomy): domain Bacteria; phylum Actinomycetota; class Acidimicrobiia; order IMCC26256; family PALSA-610; genus PALSA-610. Next base: position 1,377,324 of record CAWEUJ010000004.1, on the reverse strand, counting down.
GCGCAAGAGGAACCGGGAAACATGGGAGCGCGGTACTTCGCCCGCCGGCGCCTCGAAGAGATCGCGACCGGGCGCCCGGTCGACGTGATCGCCCGTGCCGAGAGCCCGAGCCCGGCGAGCGGGAGCTCGACCGTGCACGATGCCGAGCAGACCGCGCTCCTCGACCTCGCGATGAGACCTGCGGGCCGATGAAACCCGCGGGCTGAGCGCTCCTCGGCCAGCGAATTCGCGCCGCGTCGACGCCGTCACCCGGGACCCCGTACGACTCACACGCCAGGCCGTCATCGGGAGGAAGCGGGCGCGCCGAAGGGAGAACTCCGAAATCGACGCGACCCGCAAACCTCGCTGCTAGCACCCGCGCTAGCACCCGCGCTAGCACCCGCGCTAGCACCGTGCGCTAGCTAGCCCGATTTCGCGCTGCCCGCCCGGTGCGTCGGATCAATAGCCTCGGCGCATGCCCGAGATCGATGCACGGCTGGCAGAGCTCGGGATCACGCTTCCCGATCCGTTCCCTCCGGCCGCCAACTACCTGTCGTCGGTGCTCACGGGCGATCTGTTGTTCGTCGGCGGACACGGCCCCGTCGACGGACCGACAATGATCCTCGGCAAGGTCGGCACCGACCTGACCCTCGAACAGGGTCGCGAGGCCGCACGGATGACTGCGCTCTCATTGCTCGCCACGATGCGGGCCGATCTCGGCTCACTCGATCGTGTGGCGCAGATCGTGAAGGTGTTCGGCATGGTCAACGTCGGTGGTTCGTTCGACCAGACACCCGCGGTCATCGACGGATGTTCCGATCTCCTCGTCGAGGTCTTCGGCGACCGCGGCCGCCACACGCGATCGGCGGTCGGGGTCGCCGCGCTCCCCTTCGGCATCGCCGTCGAGATCGAGCTGATCGCCCGCCTGGGGTGAACCGCGATCCGTCAGCGCGAGCGGAGCGCGCGCCAGCCGACGTAGCCGGCGCCGAGACCGAACGCGATCGAGATGACCGCGAGCGTGTCGTGCACCACTTTGAAGCCGACCGACTGGTCCTGGCCGGCGATGATCACCACGCGGGTGATCCACACGTAGAGCGTCCACGCGCACAGCGCGATCAGGAACCAGGCAACTCGTCGCGACACGGGACGAGGCTAGGGGTGCGACGCGTGGGCGACCGCATCGAGGCAACGCCGGATCCCTTCGGCCGACCCGTTCGTGAGCGGGAGGCGCACGTCGGGGGTCGCGATCCGGCCCTGAGCGTGGAGCACGCCCTTGAAGATCGCCGGGTTCGGGTCGACGTAAGCGGAGCGCACGACCTCCAGCAATGCCTCGGCGTGGGCCCGGCCGTCTTCGATCTTGCCGGCCAGTCCGCACTCGATCATGGCGACGAACCGTTCGGTGCACAGATGAGCGGCGGCCGAGATCGTGCCGACCGCGCCCATGCACATGAGCGGGAAGAGCAACGTGTCCTCGCCCCCGAGAACGCCGAACCCGCCGGGCGAATGCGCGAGTACCTCGAGCGTGTCGGCATCGAGCGTGGCGACGGCTTGTTTGACGCCGGCGATGTTCGGCACGCCCGCGAGCTCGAGCAGCCCCGCCGCGCCGAGATCGCGACCCGTACGCGCGGGGATGTTATAGACGACGACGGGTACGGGACTCGCGGCTGCGACCGCGCGGAAGTGCGCCACGATGCCCTCGGTCGACGGCCGCACGTAGTACGGCACGACCACGAGCGCGCCGACGACACCGGGCGTGTCGGCGAGCGCGGCGTTGGCGCGGATCGTCGCGTCGGTATTGTTCGACCCGGTGCCGACGATCACGCGGGTGCCGGCCGCCGCGCACGAGCGCACGACCGCCTCGATGACGGCTTGCTTCTCGCCGGCGTCGAGGGAGCTGGCCTCACCGGTGGTGCCGAGCGCGACGATGCCGGCGACCCCGGCCGCCGAGTACTCCTGACACAGGCGTTCGATCGCCCCGACGTCGACTGCGCCCTGCGCGTCGAAGGGGGTGATCAGCGGCACCCAGACGCCGCGGAGATCGAGATCGCTCGTCATCTCGCAAGCGTAGTTGGAAAGGAGCCGAGGTTCCCGGGTGGCGGTGGTGGACGGGTACCTTCCCCGGATGCCGCTGTGGCTCGAGGTCGCGATCACCGTGCTCGTCGGCGTCGCGACCGGCGTGCTCTCGGGGATGTTCGGCGTCGGCGGCGCCGTCGTCTCCACACCCGCCATCCGGGCCCTCGGCGCCACCGCGCTCCAAGCGATCGGCTCGACCCTCCCATCGATCCTGCCGTCGTCGATCGCGGGGGCGCTGCGCTACCGGCGCGAGAACATGATCCTGCCGCGGGTCGCGGCGATCACCTCCGCGTACGGCATACCCGCGTCGATCGCAGGTTCCCGCCTGTCCGGAGCCGTGCCCGGCAACGGCCACGCGCTCATGATCCTCACCGCGGCACTCGTCGCGTACACGGGCTACCGCACCGCGTTCCCGACCTCACGCACGCTCGAGCGGGCAGGCGAACCCCTGAGCGACGAATGGTGGCGGCTCGCCGTCATCGGCGGCGCCGCGGGTGCGCTGTCGGGGCTGCTGGGTATCGGCGGGGGCATCCTCATGGTTCCCGCGTTCGCGGCCTGGGTCGGGATCCCGTTGAAGCAGACGATCGGGACTTCGCTCACGTGCGTGGGGGTCTTCGCCGTCCCCGGGACCTTGGCCCACTGGTATCTCGGTCACATCGACTGGACCTTCGCCGCCGCGCTCTCCGTCGGCGTCGTCCCGGGTGCGCGCCTCGGCGCGCGCTTCACGATCAATGCGGCCGACCGGATCTTGCGCCTGAGTGTCGGCGCCCTACTCGGGATCGTCGCGATCGTCTACGCCACGGGCGAGGTGCTCGCACTGATCAAGTGACGGGCCCGCACGAGGACGTCGTCGAGCATTTCCGATGTGAGTCGTCCGGTGAAGGTGTTCTGCTGGCTCGGGTGGAACGCCCCGACAATCGTCACTGATCCGCACGCGACCTCGAGACCGTGCGCGAAACGCGGGCGCCGTGCGGGCAGCCCGACCCCCGCGATCGCGGCGGCGCGCAGCGTCGCCCACGTCGCCTCGTAGCCGAAGGCGCCGAGCACGACGATCACCCGGACCCGCGTGAGGAGCTGCATCTCCCGCACGAGATACGGCATGCACGTGTCGCGCTCGACCGGCGTCGGCTTGTTGGCGGGCGGCGCACAGCGCACCGCCGCTGCGACGTAGGCGTCGACCAGCGTCAGCCCGTCGTCGGCCCGCATCGACTCGGCCTGACTCGCGAACCCCGTGCGATGCAATGAGGCGAACAGGAAGTCGCCGGACCGGTCGCCGGTGAAGACGCGCCCGGTTCGGTTCCCTCCGTGCGCCGCGGGTGCGAGCCCGACGAGCAGCAGCCGGGCGCCGGGATCGCCGAACCCCGGTACGGGCCGGCCCCAATAGTCCTCGTCACGAAACGATGCGCGCTTCTCGCGGGCGACCGATTCGCGCCATTCGACGAGCCGCGGGCAGCGGCGACACTCGATGATCTCGGCGGTGAGCGCCGCGAGGCCGGAGGAGGGCACGGAGTGCGAGCATACGGTCGGGTCGCCGCCACCCTCCGCCGCTACCCTCGGGCGGTGCGGGTCCTGCTCCTCGTCAACGCGACCGCGTCGTCGGTCACGGCCCGCAAGCGCGTGATGATCCGCAAGTTGCTCGCCGCGCAGCACGAGGTCGAGGTCGCGGAGACCTCACGCCGGGGCCACGCGACCCGGCTCGCACGTGCAGCTGCGAACGACGGGTTCGACGTCGTCGTGGTCCTCGCCGGCGACGGGACGTTGAACGAGGCGGCCGACGGACTCCTGCGCACCCATACCGCGCTCGCGCCGCTCCCCGGAGGTTCGACGAACGTCTACGCGCGCACTCTCGGCTTCTCGACCGATGTCATCGACGCGACCGACGAGCTGCTCCGCTCCCTTGCTCGCGGTGCGACGAAGCGCATCGGAGTCGGCCGCGCGAATCGGCGTCCGTTCCTGTTCAACACCGGTGTCGGGTTCGACGCGGCCGTGATCCGGCGCGTCGAGCGTTACGGCGAGCTGAAACGACACCTGTCCCATCCGCTGCACATCGCGGCGGCGTTCGAGGCGTTCTTCCGCCACGAGGGCACGCGTACCCGTCTCCAGGTCGAGCTCGACACCGGCGAGACGATCGAAGACGTGCGCTTCGCGATCGTCTCCAAGACCGATCCGTACACGTTTCTCGGCCGCCTCCCCCTCGCCGTCGCGCCCGACGCGGGCCTCGACCGGCCCCTTGCGCTCACCGCATTCCGGGCCCTCGACGCGTTCACGCTGCTCGGGGGCGCGGCGTCGGCAATGCGCGCCGGGCGGTTCCTCGCGCGGCGCCGGGGAGTCGACCATCGCCACGACCTCCACCGCATCATGATCCGTAGTGGCGAGCCGTTCGCCTACCAGGTCGACGGCGACGACGTCGGCGACACCGAGCTCCTCGACATCGAGTACGAGCCCGACGCGCTCACCGTCGTCGTTCCCTGAGCGTCGCCACCGCGACGTCGGGAACGTTGGTGATGATCGCGTCGACGCCCGCGCGTGCGAGCGTCGCGATCTGATCCGGCTCGTCGACCGTCCACACGTTGATCTTCAGCCCGGAGCGCTGCGCGGCTGCGACGTCATCGGGCGCGGCGCGGAGCGCAGCCTCACGATCGACGTTCAGCCAGGCATGACCGTGCTCGACAACGATCGGCGCGGCGGCCGAAAGAACCTGGCCACTCGTCAACCAACCCGTCGCGATCTCGGGTGCGAGCGCGTGGCTCGCGTCGACTGCGTCGAGGTCGAACGACGAGATGATGAGGTCGGCAACCGGGACCGACGCGCCCGCGCGCGACGAGATCGACGACCGCGCGCACCACCGAGCGCTCGGGCGTGTCGGGGTCGGGCTCCCACGGAAGACACTTGATCTCGACGTTGACCATCATTCCCGCGCACGCTTCCAACGCCTCGGTGAGCGTCGGGATCTCGGGGTGCGCGGCACGCAGCGACGCGAACGACTGCTCGACGATGATCCCGAACCCTTCGACGTGCGGATCGTGGTGCACGACCAGCTCGCCGTCGGCGGTGCGCCGGGCGTCGAGCTCCACCCCGTCCGCGCCGAGCTCGCGCGCTTTCGCGAAGGCGACGAGGGTGTTCTCGGGCCGGGCGAACGACGCACCCCGGTGACCCAGCACGAGCGGACGATCGACCACGGCCACCCAGCCTACGGACTGCGTGAACGGGAACACGTTCCACTCCGGGACGCGAAAGTCCTGGTCAGACCTCTTGCCGCCCCGACACCTGTCCCGTAGCCTGCGTACGCCTCGGAGTGAGGCTCCGTGGGGACGTTAGTGATCGGGCGCACAAGTACGTGGCGAGCAGCCGCAGCTACGCGACCCAACAGGGGGGAAGAACAGTGGCTCTGACGTGGATTCGAACCCATGATTGGGACGCCGAGGACTGGCGGGACAAGGCATCTTGTCGCGACACCAGCCCCGAGCTGTTCTTCCCGATCGGGACGACCGGTCTCGCGCTCGACCAGATCGACGCCGCGAAGCAAGTGTGCGACGAGTGCCCCGTGAACACCCAGTGCCTGGAGTTCGCCCTCGCGACGAACCAGGAAGCCGGCGTATGGGGCGGAACGACCGAGGACGAGCGGCGGCGGCTCCGTAAGGGCCTCGACGTCGCGGCGCCGGTCTCCGCCACGCGCCCCGCTTAGCGCACCCGCACCCCGCACCCGCACCCTGTCGGGGCTACAGATCGACACGAGGCATCTCGACGGGAACGCGGACGCGCACCGACGTGCCGTGGTCGTCGTGCATCTCGATCGAACCCTGCAGCTCGCTCGTCACCAACGCCTGCACGATCGAGAGGCCGAGTCCACGTGATCCTTCGAGCGTGAACTGATCCGGCAGTCCGGTGCCGTTGTCGCGTACCTCGATGTCGACGTGCCCGTCGGAGCGGCTGAGGGTCACCTCGACCAATGCGTCGCTCGCACCCTCGGGGAACGCGTGGTCGACCGCGTTCTGCATGAGCTCGTTGAGCACCACCGCCAACGGCGTCGCCACCTCACCGGGCAGCTCGCCCGCGTCGCCCTCCACCTTGAAGCGGATCGTGTGCTCCGGTGACGATGCGGTGTCTTCGACGAGACGCGCCAGCGGGCGCACGATCTCATTCAGCGAGACGACGTCGCCCGCTTCACGCGACAGCGTCTCGTGCACGATCGCGATCGAACGGATGCGCCGCTCCGATTCCCGCAACGCGGCGCGTCCTTCAGGTGACTGCAACCGCCGGCCCTGGAGCCGGAGCAGCGAGGCGATGGTCTGCAGGTTGTTCTTGACTCGGTGGTGGATCTCCCGGATCGTGGCGTCCTTCGAGAGCAGCAAACGGTCGCGGCGCCGGAGGTCGCTGACGTCGCGCAGCAACACGAGCGCGCCCGCGGGTTGCTTCTGGTCGACGAGCGGAAGCACCCGGACGAGCACCGACACGTCGTCGCGTTCGATCTCCTCGGCGACCGGGAGGTGCAGGAGCATGGCGCTGCGCGCCGCCGTGTCGTCGAACCCGACGTCGATCAATCGCTGCGACTGCGCGTACGCGTGGATGCCCATGCGGTGCAGCGAGCTCACCGCGTTCGGGCTCGCGAACTTCACCCGCGTCTCCGCGTCGATCACGATCACACCGTCACCGACACGTGGCGCGCTCTCCATCTCGACCTCGTCGACGTCGAAGGGGAAGGTGCCGTCGGCGATCATGCGGGCGAAGCGGTCGAACACGTCGAAGTAGGTGCGCTCGAGCTCGCCCGACCGCCGGGAGAGCGTCATCGACTCCTCGCGCGTCACGAGCCCGATGAGCCGGTCGTCGCGGCGCACGGGAATGACCTGAACCCGCACCCGTTCCTTCGAGCCGAGCGCGGCGGTGTCGCCCCGGACGATGTCGCCCGAACGCCAGCACCGCGCGTACAACGGTCGTTCCACCTCGTCGACGACCGTACCGACCAGGTCCTGCGGATAGTTCGTCTGACCCGTGACCGGCCGCACCTGGGCGAGCACGACGAAGCGATGCCCTTCCTCGCCCGTGATCGGTGCGAGCAACAGCAGGTCGGCGAACGACAGGTCGGCGAGCGGGCGCCACGACGAGACGAGCCGCTCCATGTGGACGAGGTCGGCGCCGGACAGCGCGGTACGGCGCGAGCGCGAGGTCTGCGAGCGTGCTCACGCGCCCGGTTCCGTTCCGTTGAAGAGGTAGTGGCTGATCTCCGCGAGCCCGCCGACGTCGCTGATGTCGTCGGAGAACGTCGGGACACGGGCCACGACGTCGGGAACGCCGGCAAGCTCGGCCCGCAACTCGGCTTCACGCATCGCGACGACCGAGAAGTTCCGGAACGACTCCCCGACCGTCCGCAGCACCCGGGCAGTCCGGTCGCGATCGGCGAGGGCCGGATCGCCGGTCTCGAGCAGCGCGTCGGCGAGTGGTCCCGCGTCGTCGATGCACGCGGTCGCGGCCGCCGCGCCGTCGGGATCGCGCAGAGAGTCGGGCAGCGTCTTGTTGAGCACCAGCGCGCCGAGGTGGAAGCCGCGTGCGACGAGCGTCTCGCAGAAGCGCTCCGCCTCGTGCAGCGGCGCCGCTTCGAGCGTGGTCACCACCGCGAACGTCGTGCGCTTGTCGTGCAGCAAGCGCTCGACCGCGCGCGCCCGCGCGACGAATCCGTCGTACATCGACTGGAAGTTCAAGAAGAACTCGGCGATGTCCTGCGAGGAACTTGCTGCCGAGGATGCGATCGGCCATCTGGTAGAAGGGCCGGCTCGCGATGTTGAGCATGCGCGTTCCCGCGCTTGCCGCCCACGCGGTACGGCAGCGTCAGCCAGCGCAGCAGCCGGCTGCCGAAGAAGTCGGCCATGCGCGCGGGCGCGTCGAGGAAGTCGATGGCGTTGCGCGTGGGCGGCGTGTCGATCACGATGAGGTCGTACTCGCCGCTCGCGTGGATCTCGAACAGCCGCTCCATCGCGATGTAGTCGTGACTCTGCACGAAGCGCGCCGTGAGGTTGGTGTACAGCCGGTTGTCGAGAATCCGGTACGCGGTCTCCTCGTCGGGCGCGTGGCGGCAGCACGAGGTCGTCCCACGACTGCTTGGTGTCGAGCATCGCGGCCCAGAGCTCGCCGCGCGCCTCGATCCCGGCGGCTTTGAGCACCTCGGGTGCGACCCGGTGCGCGCGGTTGCCGAGCCCCTCGAGCCCGAGCGCGGTCGCGAGCCGCCGGGCCGGATCGATCGTGAGCACCAGCACCTTGCCGCCGAGGTGGACGGTGGCGCCGAGCGCGGTCGCGGCGGCGACCGAGGTCTTGCCCACACCCCCCGATCCGCAGAACACCACGATCTCCTTGGCCGCGAGGAGCTGCTCGAGCGTGACGACCCGCTCGGGCTCGCGCCGAGGCGGGCTCATAGCCCGAGCTCCGCGCCCAACGCGTCGGCGACCATGCGCGTCACGCGCAGACCGTGCGCGCGTACGAACAGGTACGGCACGTACAAGAGCGGAAGGTCGACGGAGCGGCGGAGCGAGCTCCAGATGCGTCGCGCCCGTACGCCGCAACGAGACGGCGAGCCGCGCCGCGTCGAGCACGTCGATCGCGCCACGCCCGACGCGCGCCGTCAGCACGCTCCGACGTCGGGGCGTCGCGGAGCGCTTCGAAGGTCTCCTCGTCGCTGCGCGTGAACAGCTCCGGGCAGCACCCGATTCACGATGACCGCACCGAGCGGCACGTCGACCTCGCGCCGGATGCGATCGACGAGCTCGATCGTCTCCGCCACCGGCATCTCCTCGGGCGTCGTGACCACGTTGACCGCGGTGATCGCCGGATCGGCGAGCAGCTCCGAGACCCATTGCGTCTGGCTCCGCAGCGGCCCGACGTCGACGAGCTCACGGATCGCGTCGGCCGCGCCGAGCTGGGCGACGATGTGCCCGGTCGCGGCCGCGTCGACGACGACGAGGTCGAAGTCGGCACGGCCCTCGATCGACTCGCGTACCTCCCACGCGATCTTGCCGATCGTGAGGATCTCCTTCACGCCCGGCGCCGCGGTCGCGACGAAGTCGAGGACGTGAGCGAGGGGCCCGAGCCGCCCGATCACCGGCACGCGGAGGTTGAGCTTCAGGTACTCCTGCAGCGACGCCTCGGTGTCCATCGCCATCGCGAGCACGCCGGGATGGATCTCCTTCGGGGCGAACCCGACGGGTGCGTGCTCGAACTGCGCGGGGAGGTCGCCCTTGGCGTCGACCTCGACGAGCAGGACGCGCTTGCCGATGCTCGAAGCGAGGAGCGCGGTGGCGGCGGCCATCGTGCTCTTGCCGACCCCGCCCTTGCCCGTGAAGAAGAGAAGCCTTCGATCGAGCAGTTCGGGCGCGGGCCCGTTCACGGCGGCGTGCGCGCTAGCTCGCGCCGAAGCCGACCTTGCGACCACCCGCGTCGGCCGCGACCTCGACGTATGCGATCTTGTCGACCGGCACGCCGATGCGCCGGCCCTTCGTGTCGGTGAGCCACAACAAGGCGTCGCTCTTGGCCATCGCCGCTTCGATGGTGGCCGTCACGCCGTCGACCGAGTCGTCGGTCTCGACGGTGAGTTCCCGAGCCGTGTACACCACGCCGATTCGAATCTCCATGACTCGGACCCTAGCCGTCAGACGATCTTGAGCTGGGTTCGGTAGATGCGCTTGGGCGCCATCTCGACGTCGAGGCGTTCCGCCATCGCGTGAAAGCCACGCGACGCCGGGTCGTCCGGATGGGTGACCACGATCGGCTCACCGCTGTCGGCGCCGGCGCGCAGTTCGGGCACCAGCGGGACCTGGCCGAGCAGCGGCACCTCGAGCTGATCGGCCAGCTCCTGGCCGCCGCCCTCGCCGAACAGCCGGTACTCGGTGCCGTGGTCGCACTGGAACCACGACATGTTCTCGATGACGCCGACGACCGAGAGGTTGACCTTGCGGGCCATGTACGCGGCGCGCTGCGCGACCTTCTGCGCCGCCGGCTGCGGAGTGGTCACCACGATCACCTCCGCCCGCGGCAGGAACTGCGCCATCGACAACGCGATGTCGCCGGTGCCCGGCGGCATGTCGACGATGAGGTAGTCGGGCTCACCCCAGTGGACGTCGGTGAGGAACTGCTCGAGCGCCTTGTGGAGCATCGGGCCGCGCCACATGACCGGCTGGTCCTCCCGGGCGAAGAAGCCCATCGAGATCAGCGTGACGCCGTTGGCGTCGGGCGGAACGATGACGTCGTCGATCACGGTCGGGGGACGGTCGATCCCGAGCATGCGCGGCATCGAGAAGCCCCACACGTCGGCGTCGACCGCGGCGACCTTGCGGCCCCGCTGCGCGAGCGCGACGGCGAGGTTGGTGGTGACCGACGACTTGCCGACGCCGCCCTTGCCCGAGGAGATCGCGAGCACGCGGGTGTTGGAATCGGTGAACGGGTTGGTGCGGTGCTCGTGGCCGCCGTCGCCGTGCGCGTGCGCCGCCCGTGGAGCTGCTGCGCGAGCGCGGCGCGCTCCTCGTCGGTCATCACCCCGAGGTCGACGTCGACGTGGGCGACGCCGGCGAGGGGCGCGACCGCGTCGGTGACGAGGCGGACGATCTCGGCCCGCATGCGGGCAGCCCGGCGACGGTCAGGGCGATGGTCACCTTGACGGTCCCGCCGTCGATCTGCGATGCCGCGCACCATGTTCAGCTCGACGATCGAGCGGTGGATCTCGGGGTCCTCGACCGGGCGCAGGGCTTCGAGCACCTGGGCCTCGGTGGGCACGCTGGGCATAGTTGAGCCTCCCGGGGATTTCCACTACCGACGTAGGTACAATACCCAGCGTGGCCAACGAGGATCTCACCGCGGACGAGTTCGGCGCCGCCGTGGCGGCCGTCACCAGCGCCTTCGGCGACCCGACCCGGCGCGACATCTACCTCTTCGTCCGGTCGTCGCCCGAAGGGGCCAAGGCCGCCGAGGTGGCCGAGCACTTCGACCTGCACCCGAACGTCGCCCGCCACCACCTCGAAAAGCTCGCGGGCGGCGGCTACCTCGACGTCGAGCTCGAGCGGCATGTCACCGCGGGCCGGCCGTCGAAGCGATACCGCGCCGCGGCCGGCGACACGACACCTCTCGTTCCCGCCCAAGCGCGACGACCTGCTCGCGACCCTGCTCGCCCGGGCGCTCGAACGACTGCCGGTCGAGGACGCCCGCGCCCTCGCCGAGGAGGTCGGCTACGACTACGGCCGCGCGATCGCGGCGCGTATGGAACCCACCGAGGGGCACCGCTCGGTCAAGGCCGCGGTCGCATCGGTCGCCGACGCACTGACCGCGCACGGCTTCGCGGCGCACGCCGAGGCGCGCGGCAACCTGCTCACCCTCGTGTCCGAGCACTGCCCGTTCGGCGAGGCCGCGCAGCAGCTGGCCGCACGTGTTGTGCGCGGTCGACACCGGGATGGTGCGGGGCATGCTCGAAGGCCTCTACGGCGAGACCGAGCCGCAGCTCACCGAGAGTCGCCCCGACGGCGACCAGCACTGCGTCACGCGCGTCTGAGAGACGTCGTCGTGACGAGCGAGCGCGCCTACCTCGATCACGCCTCCACCGCCCCGCTGCGCGACGCGGCCCGCATCGCGATGCAGCCGTTCCTCGACCGTCGTTCGGCGACCCGGGCCGTCTGCACGCCGAGGGGCGCGCCACGCGGGTCGCGCTCGAGACGGCGCGCGAGCAGGTCGCCGCGTTCTTCGGCGCGCGGCCGCGCGAGGTCGTGTTCACGTCGTCGGGCACCGAGGCGGTGAACGCGGCGATCGCGGGGGCTCTCGCCCGTAGTCCGGGTGCACGTCGTGACGACGGCGGTCGAGCACTCGTGCGTGCGCGACGCGGTGGCACGGGCGCGGCCGGCGTGACGGTCGTCGGCGTCGACCGGCGGGCGCTTCGACGCGGTCGACCGTGCTCGGCGCGGTACGCGCCGACACGACGCTCGTCAGCGTGCAGCTCGCGAACCACGAGGTCGGCACGCTGCAACCGGTCGCCGAAGGTCTGCGCGGCGTTGCGCGAGCCGCGGCTGCTCGTGCACGTCGACGCGTGCGCGGCGGCCGGCCACGTCGCCGTCGACTTCGGCGCGCTCGGTGCCGACCTCTGCTCGGTGACCGCGCACAAGTTCGGTGGCCCGCTCGGCGCGGGCGCGATGCTCGTTCGCCGCGGGCTGCGGGTACCGCCGTTGCTCGCTCGGGGGCGCGCAGGAGCGCGGCCGCCGTGGCGGCATCGAGAACGTGCCGGCGTGGGTCGGGTTCGGAGCCGCGTGCGCCGACGTCGACCTCGTCGCCGAGGCGGCGCTCCAGCGGGCGCTCGTCGACCGGGCCGCGACCGTCGTCGACCTCGTCGCCGACGTCGCAACGCTTCGGCGACGGAAGCGCTCCCGAACGTCTTGTGCCTGGGCGTCGGTGGCGTCGAGGCCGAGCCCATCCTGCTCGCCCTCGACCAGCACGGCGTCGCCGTGCACTCGGGCTCGTCGTGCTCCTCGGAGACACTCGAGCCCTCGCCGGTGCTCGAGGCGATGGGGGTCGATGCCGACCGGTCGCTGCGGGTGTCGGTGGGATGGTCCTCGACGACCTGCCGACGTCGACCGGTTTGTGGAAGTGTTCCCGGGAATCGTCGAACGCCTGAGGGGGTTGCGATCCGCATGACTGCAACAGTCCGAAGGCTCAACCATGCCGTGCTCTACGTGCGCGAGGCGCGCCGGGCCGCCGCGTTCTACAGCGAGGCGTTCGGGTTCGAGGTGCTCGCCGACTACGGCGAGGGCGCCGCGGTGTTCATGCGCGCCGCCGGCACTGAGAACCACCACGATCTCGGGCTGTTCTCGATCGGCGCCGCAAGCGCCCCTGCCCGAACCGGGCCGGGTCGGCCTGTACCACCTCGCGTGGCAGGTCGAGACGATCAACGACCTCGCCGAGATCCGCGAGCGCCTGATCCGGATGGGCGAGCATCGTCGGCGAGAGCGATCACGGCGTGACCAAGTCGCTCTACGGCAAAGACCCGGACGGCAACGAGTTCGAGGTCATGTGGATGGTCCCCCGCGAACAGTGGGGCGACATGGAGCACGAGGCCATCACCAAGCGCCTCGACCTCCAGCCGAGCTCGCCCGCCACGCCTGATCCCCACCTCCTGTTGGCAGCAAAAACGGTCGTCCAGACCGGAATTCCCACCAACTGTTGGCAGCGAAAACGGTCGTCCGGACCGGAATCCCCACCAACTGCCGGCGGGGATCATCTAGGCGCGGGCGGCCAGGAGGTTGAGGGCAGAGCCGGCCTTGAACCACTCGATGTGCTCTTCGGAGAGCGTGTGGTTCGCGGCAAAGACGTCGGCGCTCCCGTCGGCGTGGTGCACCACCACCTGGATGGTGCTGCCGGGAGCAAGGGCGGCCAGCCCGTCGAGGTCGACGCACGTCGGCTGCCTGGATCTTGTCGTAGTCGGCGGGGTCGGCGAACGTCAGCGGGAGCACGCCCTGCTTCTTGAGGTTCGCCTCCGCGATCCGGGCGAACGAGCGGGCGAGCACTGCCCGTCCACCCATGAACCGCGGCTCCATCGCCGCGTGCTCACGCGACGAACCTTCGCCGTAGTTGTCGTCGCCGACCGCGAGCCATTCGATTCCGGCGGCCTTGTACTCGCGGGCCAGTTCGGGCAAGGGTTTGATCGAGCCGTCGCGGGCGTCGACGCCCAAGCCCGTCTCCCCGTCGGCGAACGCGTTGACCGCGCCGAGGAACAGGTTCTGGGAGATGTTGGTGAGATGGCCGCGGTAGGTGAGCCACTTGCCCTGCGGGCGAGACGTGGTCGGTCGTGCACTTGCCCTTGGCTTTCAGCAGCACCCGCAGGCCTTTGATGTCGCGCCCGTCCCAGGCCGGGAACGGCTCGAGCAATTGGAGGCGATCCGAAGCGGGCGCCACCGCCACCGTGACCGTCGATGGATCCGTCGCGGGTGCGGAGAATCCGAGCGCGCCGCGATCGAACCCGCGAGCGGGCAGGTCGTCGGCGACGGGCGGGTCGAACTCCTGCAGGAAGGAACCGTCGAGACGTCCGCTCAACGCCATGCCCACCACCGTCTCCGGTGATCCGATGAAGGCGAGCGTGTTCTTGTTGCCGTCGTTGCGGGCCGGGAAGTTGCGATTGAACGAGGTGACGATGACGTTCGGCCCCGCCGGCGCGTCGTCGCGCTGCCACTGCCCGATGCACGGTCCGCACGCGTTGGCGAGCACCGTCGCGCCGATGGCTTCGAGGTCGGCGAGCAGCCCGTCGCGCTCGATCGTCGCGCGCACCTGCTCGGATCCGGGCGTGATCATCAGCGGCGCCTTGACGTGCAGGCCCCGCGCCGCGGCCTGGCGCGCCAAGTGCGCGGCCCGACCGATGTCTTCGTAGGACGAGTTGGTGCACGAGCCCACGAGCGCAGCCGAGATCTCCCGGGGATACCCCTCGCGCTCGGCCGCGGCCGCGATCTCCGACACCGGGCGATCGAGATCGGGGGTGTGCGGACCGACCAGATGCGGCTCCAACGTCGACAGGTCGATCTCGATCACCCGGTCGAAGAATCGTTCGGGATCGGCCTCGACCTCGGCGTCGTCGACGAGGAACTCGGCGTTGCGATCGGCGAGATCGGCGAGCGCCTCCCGGCCCGTTGCCTTCAGGTACTTCGCCGTGTTGTGGTCGTAGCCGAACAACGAGCAGGTCGCGCCGATCTCGGCGCCCATGTTGCACACCGTTGCCTTGCCCGTTGCCGAGATCGACTGCGCGCCCGGTCCGAAGTACTGCACGATCGCACCGGTACCCCCCTTCACGGTGAGGATGCCCGCGACCTTCAAGATGATGTCCTTCGGCGCCGTCCAGCCGGAGAGTGTTCCCGTCAGGCGCACACCGATCAGTTTCGGGACGCGCGTGTTGAAGGGCCAGCCCGCCATCACGTCGACCGCGTCGGCGCCGCCGACGCCGATCGCGACCATGCCGAGGCCGCACGCGTTCGGCGTGTGCGAGTCGGTGCCGATCATCATCCCGCCGGGAAACGCGTAGTTCTCGAGCACGACCTGATGGATGATGCCGCTACCCGGCTTCCAAAAGCCGATGCCGTACTTCGACGACACCGATTCGCAGGAAGTCGTAGACCTCACGGTTCGTGTCGAGCGCAACCTGCATGTCGGTGTCGGCACCGACGCGGGCCTGGATGAGGTGATCGCAGTGCACGGTGGTCGGCACTGCGACCGAAGGCATCTTCGCCAGCATGAACTGCAGCAGCGCCATCTGCGCGGTCGCGTCCTGCATCGCGACGCGGTCGGGCCGGTAATCGGCGTAGTCGACGCCGCGGGTCAGCCCCACCGTGCGCGCGTCGTCGGCGTGCGCGGCGAGGATCTTCTCCGCGAACGTCATCGGCCGGCCGAGCCGTTCGCGCGTGGTCGCAACCGCGCTCGGATACTTCGCGTACACGGCCTCGACCAGTGATACCGGCGTGGTGGGACCAATTTGCTCAGGCATGTTGCAGTGCTCCTGCTCTCAACGAGAACTCGATCTCGAACGTCGTGCGGTCGGCGGGATAGCGGTGCTCGGAAACGAGCGTGGGAACGCCGGTGGCGTCGAGTGTGACGCGCCGGCACAACAACAACGGGGCTCCGACGGCACAGGCGAGCAGCCGGGCCGTGGCCGCGCTCGCGATCTCGGCGGTGATCGTCTGGTGGACCGTGCCGAGCTCGACGCCGCGCAACGGGAGCAGGTCGTAGAACGGCGAGCGTTCTACGTCGGCCCGCGACACGTCGGCACCCACATCCGCGCGCACCCAGACCGTGACCAGCGCGAACGGCTCGTCGTCGGCGAGGTTCACCCGTTCCACCCTCAGCACGTCGCCGCCGCGGTCGATCCGCAGCGCGTCGGCGACGTACGCGGGTGCCTCGACGAACCCGAATGCCAGGATCTCGCGGCCCGGGCGCGCGCCGCCGCTTCCACCGCGGCCTCCACCGTGGTGACGCGCCCGAGCGGCTGGCGTACGGGGTCGACCGCCGCGAACCAACCCGCACCCCGCCGGCTGGTGACCAGTCCCTCCTGGCGCAGCAGGTCGAGCGCCCGGCGGACGGTCACCCGGCTGGTGCCGTACTCGCGGGCCAGCTCCAGCTCCCCGGCCAGGGCTCCCCCGGCGCCGAGGTCGCGGGCCGCGATCCGGGCCCGCAGTGCATCGGCGAGATCGAGGTAGCGCACGACCTGTATTGTACTTGTCTACGTCGAACCTGACAAGTCTACGGGCGGCGGGCCCACATCCCGGACGATCGGGTCGAGCTCGAAGTAGGGCCGCGGTGCAAAGCCGAAGAGCCGGGCCACCACGATCCCCGGGAACGTCTGCGCCCGGGTGTCGTACGCCCGCACGTTGGCGTTGTAGACGCGCCGCGCCACCTGGATCCGGTCTTCGGTGTCGGCGAGCTCGTGCTGCAACGCCAGGAACTCCTCGCTGGCGCGCAGATCGGGATAGCGCTCCGCCACCGCGAGGAGTTGCGCGACACCGCGGCCGAGCGCCTGCTCCCGCGGCGCCTGCTCGTCGGGCGCGCGCGTCTCGGCCATGGCCTCGGCGCGCTGCGCGGTCACCGCTTCGAACGTCTGTTGCTCGTGCGCGGCGTATCCCTTCACGGTGCTGACCAGATTCGGTATCAGGTCGTAGCGCCGCTGCAGCTCGGTGTCGATGTCGCGCCACGACTCGATCGCGACGTTCCGCAGGTGCACGAGCCGGTTGTACATCGCGAGCGGCACCGCAACGCCGAGCACGATCACGATGATCAGGAGGATCGCGGTCATGGGTCGATCACCGCCGATCCGCGCGCACGGACACTCGCAATCACCGCGGCGGGTAGGTCGAGTACACGACCTGCGGGATCTGGCGGTGGAACTGGTCGAGCCAGCCGCCCAGCTCGAGCCAACGCGCGGGCTCGAGCTTCGGCGCCGCGAGGAGCACCCACGGACCGTCGACCTCGACCGTGTCGAACGTGTCGGAGTCGAGCAGCCACTGCATCATCTTGCCGTCGAGCAACGAGAAGGCGAACGTCTGATCGTCACACTTCACTCGGAACCGCCGGTTGAAATCGTCGTACTCGAGCTCGACGTCGCGCAGCCCGAGGTGATCGCCGAACCGGGTGACGAAGTTCTCGTGCCCGATCCGCAGCCGGGGGCACGCGGCCGGGATCGTCACGAGTCCGCACGTGAACCGGTGGTAACTGCGGCTCCTGCTCCCCCGGCCGTCCGAAGCCTCGTCGTAGTACCAGTAGTCGAACATGCGCATCGGCAGGCCGGCGTGCGTACCCGAGACCACGAGCTCGACGCGCCGGCCGTCACCCCGCGAGAACAACGTGAACGGCATGTCGACGATGTGGTCGACGTCGGCACTCGAGAAGGTGAACCCGATGCGCGGCGCGAGCGCGACGACTGCCCGAACTCGCGCCCGGCGCGCACGGATCTGCTGCACGGCCACGCCGATCGCGAACAGGGCGAGCGCGACGACGATGAGTACCACGATCACGGTGCCCTAATGCGCCTTCCACGCGTCCTTCGGGCGCGTGCGGTCCTTCACGGCGGCCGGGAGCCGGCCGCGAGCGATATCGGCGAGGGTGACGTGTTCGAGCACGTCGCGCAGGCTGGCCCGCAGCGCGACCCAGACCTCGGGGAGCCGCTCGGCCGCGCCTTCGTACGCGAGCTCGTCGGGACGCACGCCCTGGACCGCGGCGAGGGGGCCCTCGACCGCCCGCAGGACGTCGGCGACGGTGACCTCGGCCCCCGGCCGGGCCAGCTGGTACCCGCCGTCGGCACCGCGCCGCGACCGGACGATCCCGGCGCGGCGCAGTTCCGTGAGGATGTTCTCGAGGAAGTTCTGCGGGATGCCCTGCAGGCCGGCCAGATACTCACCCTTGACGGGTTTGGCCGACTCCTCCGCCGCGGCGAGCTCCACCGCGGCCCGTACTGCGTAGTCCGCCTTCGCCGTTATCCGCACGAAGGGATTCTTACCGCTGCTACCGGTCGCGCTCGTCGACCTCGAACTTCGTGAAGACATCGCCGACCTGCGTGGCCTGCGCGACGTCGATGCCCTCGACCACGTGACCGAACAGGTTGTAGCTCGGCGTGAGCTTGCGGGTGCAGTCGTCGATGCAGATGAAGAACTGCGAACCGTTGGTGTCGGGACCCGCGTTGGCCATCGCGACCGCGCCGAGCGTGTACTCGCCCTTGACCGGTTCGTCGGCGAACTTGTAGCCCGGACCGCCGCGGCCGCTGCCTTCGGGGCAACCGCCCTGGATCACGAACTCGGGAACCACGCGGTGGAAGGTGAGGTTGTCGTAGTAGCCCTGGCGGGCGAGACCGATGAAGTTGTTGACGGTGTTCGGCGCGAGCTGCGGGTCGAGATCCATCACGATCGCACCGCGATCGGTCGTGATCGTGACACGGTAGATCTTCGACGCGTCGGTCTGCGGTTCGGGCATCTTGGCGGCCACGACGAGCTCCTTACGGCTTGGTGGTTGGTGTGCTTACGGAGGCCGGGCATTTTCCGGCCGTGACGGCCTGCCCCAGCGCGGTCAGAACCTGGGGACGCATGGGATGGTCGGCGGGTGCAGTCGCGAGGAACTGTTGGAACGCAACCGCGCCCGCACATTGCTTGTTCTCGAACTGCGCGAGCAGCAGCCCCTTGAAGACATAGGAATCAGGGTAGGTCGGATCGACGGAAATCGCCTGGTTGAGGTCGTTCAGCGCCACGCCGAGCAGTGTCTGCCGGGATGCTTCGTCGGTGACCTGGCGGGTCACGAGGGTCGTGATCCAGCCCTCGTACGCGAGCGGTTCGGGCTGAGACGGGTCGAGCCTCGACGCGGCGGCGTACTCCTTGATCGCGTCGGGCGAGTCGCCCGTGGAAACGAGGGCGCGGGCGTAGCTGATGCGCGCGCTGTAGCTGTTCGGCTGCGCCGCGGCCGCGGCCTTCGCCGACGCGAGCAGGGTCGCGGCCGACACGGTGGTCGGCGAGCGACCCGCCTGCGCGTCACCCGTGATCTCCTGCCCGGGACGGCGTTGCCCGACTGCGTGCGCGAGCAGGATCGCGGCGAGGACGGCGAACACCACGATGCCGCCGATCGTGAACACGCGCAGCGCAGGCGGTACGCGCGCGCCGGTCGGCGTCCGGCGCTCGACCCCGTCGGCGATCGACGCGATGACGGCCGCCGCGCGCGCGGTGTAGTCGTCGTGGAGGACGCGGTATGTGTCGGGATCGATGTTCCCGGCGAGGAGCTCGTTGTCGAGGTCGTCGAGCGAACGCAGCAGGAACTCGCGCTCGTCCTCGAGCGCCTCCCGATCGGAGCGAACACCCTGATCGTCGCTCATCGTCCCTCCGCCCCGCGGTCGTCGTCGTCACCGTCGTCACCGTCGTCACCGTCGGATTCGTGCCGGCGGGCCCGGCGCACGACGTCTTCGTCCTCGGCGGTCGCGGTCAGGCGCGGCGTGTGGCTCCAACGGCGTACCGCAACGAAGATGCTCACCGCACCGAGGATGACCGCCAACGCGGGCAGGCCCCAGGCCACGATGCCGAGCCCCGAGTTCGACGGTGTCTCCAGGATCTTCTCCGTGTAACGGGAGACGTAGTAGGCCCGGATCTCGGCGTCGGTCTGCCCGGCGGCGATGCGGCGCGGGATGTCGTCGCGGATCGCTCGCGACTGCGGCGAGTTGCTGTCGGCCACCGACTGGCCCTCGCACACCGGACACGCGAGCTGATGCTCGAGCCGGTCGGCGCGCGCCGCGGGCGAGTTGTCGGGACGGGAGCGCACGACGAGGACAACGACGCCCACGACCACGACGAGCGCCAGAGCGAACCACGGAACGAGCTTGCGCGACCTCATGCGCCGGTGAGACTCACGTGCATACTTGGCCGTTGCGCGCGGCCTGTAGCCACAGATCGAGCGCGGCTACCGTCGACACGCCGAGCGTCCCGCACACCGCGACGCCGTCGGGCGCGATGACGTACGTCTCGGGCTGACCGGTGGTGCCGAAGCCCAACGACGCGTCGCCGTTGGGATCGATGCCCACCGGCCATGTGATGCCCTCGTTGCGTACGTAGCCGCGCATCGTCGAGGCGTCGTCGTCGATGACGATGCCGACCATCGCGAAGTCGGCCTCCGATTTGTGCTCGGCATAGAACTGCTTGAGGGCGGGCGCTTCCTGTTGGCACGGGATACACCAGCTGTTGAAGAAGTTGACCACGTAGGTCTTGTTCTTCAGGTCCGCCGACGAGATCGTCTTGCCGTCGAGGCCGTGCAGCGTGAACGCGGGCGCCGGCTCGTGCTCGAGCACGAGCCGCGGCACCGACGGTTCCGACCGGTGCTGGACCGCCAGCACCACCCCGAACGCGACCAGCACGACACCGACCGCGAGCGCGATCCATCGCGTGCGGAGCCGAGTCGCCTGCATCAGGTCGACACCCCGGCGAGCGGAGCGGCCGCATCGTCGTCGCCGGGCGCATCGGCCAGGTCGGCGATCGCGGCGCGCCCGAGGACGTCGCGCTTGCGGGCGGGCACGAGCGCGAGTACGCACCCGAGGGCCATGATGAGCCCGCCGATCCACAAGAACATCACCATCGTGCCGACTTGCACGCCGATCGTGACGCGCCCCGACGTGGGCGACGAGACCAACGTGAGATAGATGTCGCGCCAGGGCGTGGTGTGGATCGAAGGCGTACCGATGCCCTCGGCCGCGTTCGGGAAGGTGGAGATCGCGGGCGCGAGTTCGCCGATCCCGCTCACGTTCACGCGCGCCTTGATCGTCGTCTTCTGCGCCGACGTCTGGACCTCACGCCCGATGTACGTCACGGTGTAGCCGCGCACGCGCGCCGACTCCCCCACCGACAGCTGCACCTCACGGCGGGTCGTATATCCACCGGTCGTGGCCAGCGCGATCGCGATGACCACCACACCGACGTGTACGAGCAAGCCGCCGTACAGCCGTGGGTTCGAGCGCACGGTGCGGACCACAGCGACAGGAAGCGCCTCGGAGGTCGCGCGCTTGCGGGCGCGCACACCGATGACGGCCGACCGGCCGATGCTCGTGAGCGCGAAGGCGCCGAGTGCGAACGCGCCGACGTTGGCAATGCCGGGCGCGCCCGCGATCACCGCGACCACGAGCGTGACCGCACCCGCCCACGCCGGGATCAGGAGGCGGTCACGCAGGACCTGACCGCTCGTCGCCCGCCACGGCAACACGGGCCCGACCGACATGAGGAACAGCAGCGCGATCCCGAGCGGGACGCCGAGCCGCGTGAAGTAGGGCTCGCCCACGGTGATCTGCTTGTTCTGGAGCGCCTCGACGAGGAGCGGGAACACCGTGCCCGTGAGCACGACGAGCGCGAAACCGGCGAACAGCAGGTTGTTCAGGAGAAACGCGGCTTCGCGCGAGACCGCGGAGTCGATGCGACCGGGCGAGCGAAGTTTGTCGCCGCGCCACGCCACCAAGGCGACGCTCCCGAAGGCGCAGATACCGAGGAAGGTCAACAGCCACGGACCGATGCTCGACTGCGAGAACGCGTGCACCGAGTTGATGACCCCCGAACGGGTCAAGAAGGTACCGAGAATCGTCAGGCAGAACGTGGCGAGCACAAGCGACAGGTTCCACACGCGCAGCATCCCGCGCCGTTCCTGCACCATCACCGAGTGGATGAACGCCGTCGCGGTGAGCCACGGCAGGAGCGAGGCGTTCTCGACCGGGTCCCAGCCCCAAAAACCGCCCCATCCGAGCACCGCGTAGCTCCACCACGCACCGAGCACGATGCCGACGGTGAGGAAGCCCCACGAGACCAGCGTCGTGCGGCGCACCGCCGCGAGCCAACCCTCACCGAAGCGGCCGGTGACCAGCGCGGCCACCGCGAACGAGAACGGGATCGCGAAACCCACGTATCCGGCGTAGAGGAACGGCGGGTGGATCGCGACGAGCGGGTGATTCTGCAGCAGCGGGTTCGGACCCGCGCCGTCGAACGGGATCGAGCCGGGTTGGGCCTTGAACGGGTTGGCCGAAAAGAGCATCAGGGCGAAGAAGAACAACAGCACGCCGTACTGGACCAGCGTGGCCCACGCCACCAGCGGGTCGTCGGAACGGCTACGGAAGCGCCATACCGTGACGGCCACGTACACCGAGAGCAGGAGGGCCCACAACAAGATCGAACCCTCGAGCGCGGCCCAGGCCGCGGTGAAGGTGTAGAGGCCCGGAGTGGCGCGCGCGACGTTGTTGACGACGTACTTGATCGAGAAGTCGTGGCCGTACAGCGCCGTCTCCATGACGACGAACGCGCCGATCGCCGACCCGAGGATCACCGCGATGTAGCGGCGCCCGATGTCGAGCAGGGCCTTGCGCCCGGTCGCGAGCCCGGTCGCGAGCGTGACGAGACCGAGCGCGGAGGCGACGGTGCCGATCGTCAACAGGCCGAAGCCGAGCTGGGCCCTCATGACGTCAGTTGCCGAATGGATCGGGGGGGCACTGGGTGGCGGTCTTGGGCGGCTTGTAGTCGGCGCCGTGCTTGATCAGCAGGCGCGTCGAGTCGAACGTGCTCGAGCCGGGTGCGCTCCAATGGCCCTCGGCAACCACGGGTGCGCACGCCTTGAACAGCTCGGGCTCGTCGCCGACGTGATGGACGTGCACCGTGACCCCACCTTCGGTGAGGTCGAAGTCGGCGCCGCCGGGATGAATCTGGAGGTCTTGCGGCATCACGCCGCCGCCGATGCGCATCGTGCGCATGCCGTCGTGGGGTTCGTCGCGCACGGCCTGCGACACCGTCTTGAAGAACACGACGTTCTTCTGCATCAACACCAGCATCCAGCCGACCGCGCCGAGGCAGAGCACCGCAACGATCGCGTACCGCACGCGGTTGCCCTTGCGCGGCGGAACGATCGGCAGCGTGGTGGAAGGGTCAGTCACGGTTCTCGTCGCGCAAGGTTCGCCGGAGATGTCGGGATCGTTGGCGGATCCACACGAAGTAGCCGCCCAACGCAACGCTGGTGATCGAGTAGCCCGCGATCACGAAGTTCCAGTTGTGGCTCACGCCGGCACCACCTCGGGCTCGGCACGCACGCGCTCCGCGATCGCGCGCTCGAGCTCACGCGCCTCACGACCTTCTTCGAGCTGGGCGAGCTGGAACCGCTCGAGGACGAGGTAGGCGTAGAGCATGGTGAACGACACGACGGCCGCGATGAGCGTGAACGCCATCGAACCGTCGATCAACACCTTGTTCTGTTCGTTGAACACGGTGCCCTGCTGGTGCAGGGTCTGCCACCACGTGACCGACAGGTAGCTGATCGGGACGTCGGCGAACGCGATCAGGGCCGCGATCGCGCTGCGCTTGCCCCGCTCCTCCGCGGTCGCCCCGGTGCGGCGCAGCGCGAGGTAGCCGAGGTAGAGGAAGAACAGGATCGCGGTCGTGGTGAGCCGGGCGTCCCATTCCCACCACGTTCCCCAAGTGGGCTTGCCCCACAGCGATCCGAGCACGAGCGTCAGCCCGGTGAACACCACGCCGACCTCCGCCGACGCGCCCGCGAGCAGGTCCCACGCGCTGTCGCGCGTGCGCGGCACGAGCCACAGCAGCGACGCCAACGCGGTGACCCCGAACGCGAGGTAGGCGACCCAGGCGGTCGGGACGTGCAGGTACAGCAGCCGGACCGCGTCGTAGCCCTGATCCGCCCGCGGTGGCGTGACCCACAGGGCGAACACGACGGTCACCCCGAGGGCAACGACGGTGGCGGCGAGGAAGAGCCGTTTCATGCTTCCTCCAGGAGCGGTCCGAACGCGACGGTACCGGCGGTGATCGCGAGCACGGCAAACGCGGCGAGCAGCTGGACCCAGGGCCACGCGTCGCCGGGCGTACCGTCGAGCGCGGCCTGGAACGAGCGTGTCCCGCCCAGCATGACCGGCGTCACCGCCGGCAGGAGGAGCAGCGGAACGAGCGTCTCGCGGGCGCGCAATCCTCCGGCCAGCACGCCGTAAACCGTACCGGTGGCGGCGAGTCCGACGGTCGCGGCAAGCGCGGCGCACAGGAGCACGATCACGCCCCTCACCGTGACCCCGTAGAGCACCACGACCGCGGCGCCGACGATCACTTCGAGCAGGAACAGCTCGACCGCGACCGCCGCGGCCTTGCCCAAGAAGATCGAGCCGCCGTCGAGTCCCGACAGGCGCAGGCCGTCGCGGGCGCGATTCGGCCTCCTCGATCGAGAACGATCGGCCGACGGCCAACAGTACGGCCAGGAGGATCGCGGCCCAGAACAGGCCGGGCGCGGCCTGGCGGAGCAAGGTGCGGTCGGAGTCGAGCGCGAACGCGAAGAGCATCACGACCACTCCCGCCGAACGGGACGATCTGCTGCAGCGCGACGCGGGAACGGCGTTCGATGCGCAGATCCTTGCCCGCGACGAGCAGTGCATCGCGCAGGAAACTCACGCGCGGGTCTCGAGCTCGACGGCGGGCGGAGCGGGCACCGATGCCGGGGGAACGGGCGCGACGGGCACCGGGTGCACCTGCCCGGCGACGATGCGGACCTCGCGCGTCGCGATCCGGCGCGCGAGGTCGAGCTCGTGCGACGCGAGCATCACCGTGCAATCGTCGGCGGGCGCGTTGCGCACGATGGCTTCGAGCACCTCCCGGCCGTGCTCGTCGAGACCGGCGTGCGGCTCGTCGAGCAGCAGCAGGCGCGGCTTGCGCGCCAACGCGTTCGCGAGCGAGAACCGCCGCCGCTGGCCCTGCGACAGCCGGCCGTGCGCGACGTGCGCGACCGCGTTGCAGACCGACGCGTTCGAGCGCCTCGTCACCGTCGGCGGCACGGTGTCCGGTCGAGCGGGCGGCGAAGCGCACGTTCTCGGTCGACGGTGAGGTCGTCGTAACAGAACGTCTCGTGCCCGACGAGCGCGATCGCGCGGCGCACGCGCCGGGGTTCGACCGCCAGATCCACTCCGAGCACTTCAGCCTCTCCCGCGCGCAAGCGCCAGCAATCCCGCGCACAGTCGCAAGCAGCGTGGTCTTCCCGGCACCGTTCGGCCCGCTGAGCAGGACGACCTCTCCCGACTCGACGTCGAGGTCGGCACCTGCGAGCGCGGGAAATCGTCCGAGCATGCAAACGGCCGACCGAAGGCGTACGCAGCGCAACCAGAGCTCCGGGGACCGGGGGTGCGGTACGGCACGAAGCTTACGGAGGCGCCGACGAACCCAGCGAACCGAGGCGACCACCGCGAGCGATCGGGCGTTCACAACCGGTACGATCGGCCTCGTGCGCCGTGCCATCGCGGGCATCGGCCGGACGCTGGTGACCCTCGGGATCTTGATCCTGCTGTTCGTCGTGTATCAGCTCTGGGGGACGGGCATCTTCACGGCCCGCGCCCAGGCCGGTCTGAAGCACGACCTCCGCAAGGAGCTGGCCCAGGCCGCGATCGACAATCCCGTCGTGGCGACCACGACGACGACCGTGAAGGAGCCCGGAGCGACGGCGAACTCGTCGACGACCCTTCCTCGGGACAACGTCCGGCCGGCGCCCCCCACGCCCGCCGAGGGCCAGGGCGAGGGATTCATCACCATCCCCAAGATCGGTCTGAGCATGGCGTTCGTCGAGGGCACCTCGCGCGACGACCTGAAAAAGGGGCCGGGGCATTACCCGGGCACACCGTTACCCGGCACGATCGGGAACGCCGCGATCGCCGGGCATCGCACGACCTACCTGCACCCGTTCTGGGGCGTCGACAATCTGAAGCCGGGCGACGACATCATCATCCAGACCGTCGCCGGATCGTTCGATCTACCAGATGACGCAACAGCTCATCGTCAAGCCCACCGACGTGTGGGTGGTCGCCAACACCCCCGACCCCGAGCTGACACTCACCTCGTGCAATCCCAAGGGATCCGCATCCCAGCGAATCGTGATCAAAGCCAAGCTCGTCTACGACAAGAGCTCGAAGCCGAGGAAGGCGCAGCCGATCGCCCTCGGCGCCGGCAAATCGCGCATCAGTGAGCAAGCCGGCCTCGCGGAAGGCCTGTCGGGCCAGACCCGCAGCTACGCGCCGAGCATCTTCTTCGGCATCATCGCCGCGCTCGTCGGCCTCGTGTGGTGGTGGGGATTCCGGCGCTGGCGCCACCCGCTCACCTGGATCATCGGTGTGCTGCCGTTCCTGGTCGCGCTCTTCCCGTTCTACGTCTACCTGGAACGCGCGCTCCCCGCGGGTTACTGATGCACTCAGACCGCGACCTCGTCGCGGTCCGAGGCAACCTCGCGTCGCGGGGTCCGCGGTGCACGGATGGCCGTAGCCGCGCTCGATCGGGACGCGCGTGACGGCGAGAGCATTCGCACCGCCAACAGGAACAGGATCCCGAGCAGCACCACGAACGCGCTCCACTGCACCGCGCGGTTCGATCGATCCGTTCCGGCAAGGAAGCCGTGAACGGTCGCCATTGCGAGCATCGGCACGCTCAGCACGTGCACGCGGTGCCAGAGCTTCCTCGGCAGCCGTCGCATCGCCCACGAGGTGATCTGGATCGCGAGCAGAAGATACGTGGCGAAGATTCCCCACGCGACCGCGTGCGGCCGCCACGACGACGCGAACGGCACGAACAGTTGCTTCGGCGTGAACGAGACGAACGAGTCGAGCCAGACCGCGCCGACATGGACGACGACGAAGACGATGGTCAGCGTTCCGAGATAGCGGTGCAGATCGAGGATCCACGCGGGCAGTCCGCGTCGACGGATCAGCTTCGTCGACGCCAGGAGGCCCCACACGACCGCCGCGGCGACGACCACCCACGCAACGATTCCCGCGGCCCGGGTAATCCACCACCACGTGCGGGGGTCGAGGGCCGCGTTCACGCCTGCTCCCAAGAGGTCGTCGCGTGACGCGTGCCGTCGGTCTCCACGACGACGGCCGCGACACCGACCCGTTCGAGGAGATCGAGCCCACCGTCGACACCGGCGACGAGCGCGGCTTTGGCCACGCCCTCGGCCCACCATGCCTCGTCGGCCTGCGCGACGACGGCGACGACACCGCGATCGGCCGGTGCACCGGAGGCGGGATCGATGATGTGGTGCAACGTTCTTCCTCCTCGGGTCCAGCGCCGAAAGCGCGTGGTGCTGGTGACGATCGCATCGCCCGACAGTCGCCGGACCGCGAGCGTCTTTGCCTCGTCGAGCGGGTCTTCGACCCGGATCTCCCACGTGTCGGAGCCGGCCGGACACCCCGCGGTGCGCACGTCACCACCGAGCCCGACGCAGGCGCCGGCCGCGCCGCGCTCGACGAGTCCCGTCGCGACGAGGTCGGCCGCGAGACCTTTGCCGATCCCGCCGAGGTCGAGACCGACGCCACGAGGCAAGGTCACCGTCGCGCGCTCACGATCGACACGTATGCCCTCGCACCCCGGCGCCGGGTGGAGCTCCGCGGTGAGCGGACCTCCGTCGGGCGCGACGTCGCGGAAGGTCCGGTCGTAGCCGATGACCTCGAGCGCCGGGCGCACCGTCGGATCGAAGCAACCGTCGGTGACGTACCACAGCGACAATGCGCGACCGATCGCGTCGACGAGCTCCGGTGGCGCCGGAACTTCGGCTCCGTCCGCGGCTCCGACCGATTCGTCGAGCGCGCGCAGGTCACTTTCGGGACGGAACCGGCTCCAACTCGCTTCGAGCTCCTCGAGCCGCGCGACCGCCCACTCGACGAGAGCCGGACCGGCGCCGCCGACCACCATGAGCTCCGCGGTCGTACCCATCGCGTACACCTGGCGCGTGAGCACGGGAGGCGTCGCCGTCAGGGGCATTTCGATCCGTGACACGCCGGAACCGGTGCCGGCGCGGGAGCCGGCGCGGGAGCCGGCGCCGGCGCGGGGGCCGGCGCGGCGACCGGGGCCGGCGCGGCGGGCGCGGGACCGGCCGCCGGTGCCGACGCGGGCGCCGCCGGCGTGTAGCTCGGAGCCGAGGACGACCGCGAGTACGCCGGCGCCGACCGCGACCCGGTCGACGCCGCCTGCCCGACCGGCGGGTCGGTGACGACGATGACCCGGTGCACGACCTTCCATACGATCGTGGTCGGCGTCGGCGCGACCTCACGGCGAGCGCCACTCGCACGCGGAGCGCTCGCGACCTGGGCCGACGCCAAACTCGACGACAACCTCGACGTGGCCTTGGGCGCCGGCGACTGCACACCGATGGCGCCGACGATGCCAAGGAGGGCTCCGGCGCCCATCCCGGTCGCCGCGACCCGGCCCCCGGCCGCTTTGCGGCGCCGGCGACGCTTCGGGATCGACCCCGATCCCGGAGTCTCGACCGTCATCGGTCCGCGGGAACGCTCGACGACGCACCGGACCCGGGCGTGGTGCTGTCGGTCTCGCTGCCGTCGACCGCCTCGCTGCCGTGGTCGTCATCGACCCATGTCGTCGGAGCCGTGGTCGTCGTGACGACCGGCGGAGCCATCGTCGTCGTGGGGCTCGACGCGGTCGTCGGCGACGTCGTCGTCGGCGCGGTCTCGGACGGCGCCGACGACCACACCTCCTGCGCGCTCGAAGGCGCCGACGCCGGGCGGGCGTACGAGCTCGCCGCGGGCCGGTGCACGATCTCGTCGGCGTAACGCGTCTTCACGACCACCCGCGGGCGGACCTTGCGCTCCACACCGGGAACGCCCGGCGTAGCCGACGCCGGCGCCGCGTTCGCGGACGCTGCTTCGGCGCGGCCGAAACCGAGAATCGGCGCGTGGAGCACGGCGGCGCCGGCGACGGTGCCTCCGGCTGCGACCAGGACGGCCGAAGCGGCGAGGGCTCGAACGGTGGTCTGGGTGAAGGGCACAGGAACCTCCGATAGACGGGTGACTCGTCCTATCGTCGGATACGGAGGTGCCCGAGAACAGGCACGCGCGGCGCTCTTGCCCCAGACTTGGGACGGGCTTGGCGTTCACCACCCGAACGCCGGCTCAGGAGTCCGGCGAAGCCAGATCCACCTCGATGCGCGCACCGCCGAGATCGCTCCGGCCGAACCCGACCGATCCACCGCCATCGCGTGCGATCCTGCCGCGCGATCTCGATGCCGCGTCCGCTCCCGCGCGACTTGCGCATCGCACGCGTCGCGAATCCGGCGCCCCCGTCGTCGACGACGAGACGACCGCCTCCGCCGGGCCTCGGCGCGGTCGTCACTCGAGCCGGACTTCCGACCGGAGTATGGCGCAGCACGTTGTCGAGGAGGACGTCGACGAGTTGCTGCATGTCGTGGCGCCGCGCGTCGACCATCAGCGGCTCCGGATGCAGGCGGGGCTCGAGCTGACGCCCTTGTGTGCGCGCGAGCACTTGCCAGAACGCAACCCGCTCCCGCACCACCTCACTGAGATCGACACCGCGCCGCTCGTTGGGAACGCGTACGCGCCGCGTATCGGCGATCACGCTCGTCACGGCTTGCTCGAGGTCGTCCACCGCAGCCATGACGCGTCGTGCCTCGTCGTCGTCGTGCAGGCGCTCGGCGTCGAGCCGGAGCGCGGTGAGCGGCGTGCGCAAGGTGTGGGACAGGTCCGCGGCGTGGTCCCGCTCGGCTTGCAGGAGATCACCGATACGCGCCGCGAGCGTGTCGAGCGCGCGACTTACCTCCACGACCTCGGCCGAACCGCTCACCCGTGATCGCGCGTCGAGGTCGCCCGCGGCGAGGCGGCGCGCGATCTCGGTCAGTGTGTTCATCGGTTTGGTCACCGAACGAGCCAGGCGATCCGCGATCAGCGCCGCGAGGAGCAGCAAGACGACGGCCAAGCCGGCGAGCGACACCCACGCGACCATCACGCCGCGCTGCAGCTCGCTGCGCGGCACGCTCACGCGGACCACCGCGGTCTGGCCGGCCGGCTCGAGCACGGGCAAGAACACGTCGACACCGCCACCGGCCGCGCGGCTGAACGAGCGCCCACCACGAGCGAGCGCGAGGCTGTCGGCCGCGGGCGGTCGGGAGCGGTCGCCGACGACGCCTCCGTCGGCGTAATACACCGAGATCGATCCCGGAACCGACGCGTCGGCCTCCGCGACGAGAGCCGGCGCCGAGGAGCGATTGCCGACGATGATCTGCCCGACGTTCTGCGCAACGGTGTCGGCCTTGCTCGTCGCCCGATCGGCCGCGATCGTGCGCACCAGGAACGCCAACGGCAAGACGAAAGCGATGACGACGATCGACGTGATCGCAAGCGTCATCGAGACGAGTTGGCGGCGCACGGGAAGGTTCTACTCAGTCTGCGGGCGCGAGCATCTTGACTCCCACGCCGCGCACCGTATGGAGGTAGCGCGGCGCGTTCGCGCTCTCGCCCAGCTTGGCCCGCAACCACGACAAGTGCGTATCGACCGTCTTTTCGACACCGCCGTACGGCTGGGCCCATATGTTGGCGAGCAATTCCTGTTTCGTCACGACGCTGCCGCACCGCCGCGCCAGGTAGAGCAGGAGATCGAACTCCTTGCGGCTCAGCTCGAGCCGCTCCCCGCCGAGCGTCGCCGTGCGCGCCGCGGCGTCGATGACGAGGGCGCCGACCTCGACGGTGGTCGGTTCGGGTCTCACGGTGCGCCGCAGCAGCGCGCGGATCCGGGCGTCGACCTGTTCGGCCGAGAACGGCTTGACGATGTACTCGTCGGCGCCGGCGTCGAGGAGCCGGACGATCTCGTGCTCCTCGTCACGAGCCGTCCCGATGATCAACGGCACGGCGCTGACGGCGCGGAGCATCTTCAGGAGGTCGCCGCCGTCGATGTCGGGGAGCCCGAGGTCGAGGAGAACGACGTCGGGCGGATCGTCGACGATCGCCTGGAGCGCCACGAGCCCCCGGGCCGCCTCGGTCACCGTGTGCCCGCGAATCGTCAACGATCCGACCAGAGGTGCCCGGACGCGGTCGTCGTCCTCGACGATGAGCACCTTCGCCATGCGCTCACAGGGTACGGCGGACGCGCCGTCGGACCGCGCGCCCGGCGGAGGCTTGGCCCGAGCTTGTGCTCCGCTTGAACTCGCAAGGCCGACAACTGGATGACAATGGAGCGGTGAGGCGAGCAGCATTCCTGGCGGGCGTGTGGTCCGTCGGCGTCGTCGTCGCCGTCGCCGTCGCCTTCGCGGCCGTCGGCCGAGTCGCCAACGGCGTCGCCCCCCACGACGTCGCCCGCCTTTCTGCCAGTGCCATCGACCAGGAGCTCGCGGCCCACAAGGCACGCACCGCCGGCTCATCGCCCCGGTCGAGTGTGTCGTCGAGCACGGTCTCGACGTCGTCGTCCAGCACGACGCCGACGACCTCGTCGCACACGACGCCGACGACGATCGGCACGACGCAGCCCACTGCCGCGCCCGACACCAACACGACCATCACCGCGGAGGCGCCGCCGCCGACCGCGTCACCGACGACGCAACCCTCGCGGCCGGGGCCGACCACGACGGTCACATCGTCACCGCCCGACACGTCACACAACACGGTGACGACCTCGCAGGGCGGGACCGTGTTCACCCGGTGCTCGGGGCCGGACTCGATCGTGTACGTCGCGGCGGTGCCGAAGACGGGATACGAGCGCACCACCGACGTCGAAAGTGCGAGCGGTATCCGCCAGACGTTCGAGAACGGCAGTCACCGTTCGAGCATCGAGGCCGAATGCTCCGACGGCGTCGTCCACGCGCAGGTCGACGAGGAATCGATCGTCGACAACTGACGACGATCGAGGCGCGCCGCGCCGGCCGACGTTCGCGTCTCCGACGGATCACGGGTGGATCAGATGCCGGCCGCGGCGGGCTGATCGGTTCCGCAGTACCGGCACTTCGTCGCGGCGGCCGGCAGATCTTCCGAGAGGCATGCCGGGCAGGTCTTGACCGCCGCCGGCTCGCCGAACACGGTCGCGCCTCGACGGGCCATGACGGTCTTGTACGGCACGACGATGAAGAAGTACAGCACGGCCATGAACACGGCGAAGTAGATCGCGGCCGAGATGAACGATCCGATGTCGAGGAACGTCCTCGTATTGCCCTTGTCGCCGAGCTGGATCCCCAAACCGATCCCGCCGCCGCCTTGGAGACGGTTGAGGATCGGATTGATGATCGCGTCGGTGAAGGCCTTGATCAAGGTACTGAATGCCAGCGCGACCATAAGACCGATGGCTACGACCACGACGTCGCCGCGCATCAAGAAGTTCTTGAATCCTGTGATCACTGCTCATCTCCCTGAAGTCGACTCCGGCAGCTGTGCGCGCCGAAAAGCTGCATGGTGCCCGATCGCCGACGATCCGGATAGAGCCGATCGGCCTTATGGTGCCGATGTCGCGAGCCACCCCGTCGTCCGAATCATCGCACGCATATCGCCCGGCCAGGGCTCGCTACGGTGCCTCGAGTCGGGCGATGGACCGCTCGATCAGGTTCTTGCCGAACTCGTTTGGCGCCGCCTTGTAGAGCGTTGCGTTGTAGCTGACGGTGTAGCGGTCGACCCGAACGATCTCGACGATGAACGCGATCTGCTGCGTCACGGCCGGTGAGGTGAGCGAAGCGACGGCCTGGTAGCCGATCGACGCGTCACCGACGGCAGGTGCGAGCAGATCGTCGACCGAGACGGTTGCCTTGACGCCGCTCGCGGCGGCCTGTTGGGCGACGAGGTTGCCGAACAGGGCACTCAGACAGCTCTTCATCGTGCTCGCCGAGTAGACGTCGTAGGCGGCCTTGGCATCTGCCGCGCTGGGCCACGCCACCACGTCGTTGCTCACCTCGCCTCGCGTTTGGGGCGGCGCGGCCGCGTCTACGAAGATGTTCGACGACACCTTGGTCTGCTGCTTCTCCCGCGTCACCGTCTCCGCGAAGTCACGGCACTGCGGGATCGTCTTCGCGAGCTCGATCTGCGTTTGATCGGAGGCCGTCGCGGACGAGGTTCCGCTGTCTCGCCACGCGCTCGGCACGTCATTCGCGCGCAGGAGCCCGGACTTCATGATGCGCGCCGTCTGGTCCGGTGTCGTCGTGCTCGCGCCGCTCGACGGCGGCGCGGTCGTGGCGGCTGCGCCGCCGCTCGCCGGGTTCTTCGTAGAGCCGCCGCACGCCGTGGCGATCAGGCCCAAGGCGAGAACGAACGCGGTCGGCATCACCAGGCTGGGGTATCGGCGGGCCCGAGGCATGGTGCTCCTCCTAGCTCGGCGGCGAGGACGACTCGGTTGGTCGTGTGCACCCCAGCAAGAGGCCGAGACGTCACCGAGCTGTCACCTCACCGTGACCGCAACCGCCACGCGACGGGACAACTGCCTATCGGTCCCACCTTCAACGTCTCGCAGAACCGTCCCGGGGGCCAGGATGCAGGCGCGGCGAGCGCTTGCTCCGAGACGCAGCTGTCACGATGGCGTGACGGTCGGGGCGCAGCCTGGATGAGGCCGCAGGTGTCGCGCGTCGGCGATCGTCCGGACCGCCGGCCCGTAGTGGTCCGTTGACGATGTGGTGGTCGGAACGTGTCTGATGACGGAGGTCTCGGAACCCGTCTACGTGGGAGCCCCCGGCAAGGAGCGCCGTGGGAGAAGGGTGCGCGGGTCTTCGCGTTCGGCCTGTTCGCGAGCCTGGTGATCGTGGCAGTGTCGCTCGTGCTGCTGCAACCCGTGAACGCGGGTCGCGCCGAGCGCGAAGCGTGTCGCGACCGAGGACTTGCCTTTGCGCCAGCAGTCCACCGACCTGCGATCGACATTGGTCGCGTGGCAGCTCTTCTTGGAGCCGGCGCTGGACGCGAGCCAGGTTGCCGGCGCGACGATCAACCCGACCGATATCGCGAAGGGCTCGCAGTACGCGCAGGCGCAGATCGATCAGGCAAAGTCGCTCTCGAGCACGCTCCGGCGACGCGGCCTGGCAGACAAGGCCCATGCACTCGACACCGCGTCGGCCGCGTTGACGGGCTCGTTCACGAAGTTGACTCCGATCGCCGCGGGAGCCCGCGTCTCACCGGCCGAGTACACGAAGGTCCTCGGCATCGAGCGCAGCGCGTTCGTGACTCTCTGGGACGTCACATCGTCGATCGATTCGGCGATCGCGCAGGACCTCATGGCACCCAACGTTCGCAAGGTTACGGACCGGTTCGATCTCGTGCGCACGATGGTGATCGGAATCGGCGGCATCAATCTTCTGCTGGCGCTGGGCGCGGGTGTTGTTCTCGCATTGCGCACGACCCGCCGCGAGCGGGCCCGCCGGCTGGACGAACGTCGACGCCTTTACGGAGCGGAACTGCAACAAGCCTTGGAGCTCTCGGAGTCCGAAGACGCCGCGTACGACGTCGTCGGCCGAGCGTTGCACGACGCGGTCCCACTGCTCGACGTCGAACTCCTCATCGCAGATTCCAGCCGTGCTCATTTCCACCGTGTGGTCGACAGCCGCGATGGCACCGACCAGAGGGAGGGGTGTGGTGTGGTGTCACCACTCGCGTGCCCGGCCACGGTGCGCGCCCACACGATGCTCTTCCCGTCCAGCGAGGCCCTCAGCGCCTGCCCCTACCTCAAGAACCGAACCTCGGGACCATGCTCCGCGGTCTGCATACCCGTGAGCATCGCGGGCCGCACCATTGGCGTCATGCACGCCACGGGGGCCGACGGGACGCTCCCGGCCGCCGCCGACGTCGAGAACCTCGAACTCAGCGCGCGCCGCGCCGCGGAACGCGTCGCCTTGCTCCGTACCTTCGAGCGGTCCGAAACCCAGGCCCGCACGGATCCGCTCACCGGTCTCCTCAACCGTCGCAGCCTCGAGAACCAAGTCCGCGACCTCCACAACGACGGAATACCGTACGCGCTCGCCTACGGCGACCTCGACTTCTTCAAAGCACTCAACGACACCCACGGTCACGAAGCGGGCGACCAAGCGCTGCGCCTGTTCTCACGCGTCATGCGCGACTCGGTCCGTCCCGCCGACCTGGTGTGTCGCTACGGAGGCGAGGAGTTCGTGATCGTTCTTCCCGATTGCGGAACCGACACCGCGATCACGATCCTCGAACGGGTCCGAGAACGCCTCGCACTCGCGCTCACGAGTGGCCGCGTCCCGCCCTTCACGGTCAGCTTCGGCGTTGCCGACTCTCAATCGGCCGACACGTTCAGCGAAATCGTCAACCACGCCGACCAGGCACTCCTCGACGCGAAGGCCGCAGGCCGCAACCGTGTCGTCCTCGCCGATCCCTCATGCCCGCGGCCCGAACGCGCTCCGGCTCAGCCGCTCACGACTGCGGCGACAGAGACCATCTGACGCACGCCCGGGAGCCCGTCCGGCGGAGCACGGAGGAACCCCGACCCGGCGTCAGTTGCCGCTGAAGTTCGGGGTGCGCTTCTCCGCGAACGCGGCCATGCCTTCTTGCAGGTCGTTGCTCGCGAACGCGCCGGCCTCGAGCGCGGCGATCTCCGCCCGGGCCTCCTCGCCGAGCCACTGGGCCTCGGCGACGAGATTCAACGAACGCTTGTGGCCCCGCACGGTCAGCGGCGCCGACGCCGCGATCTCGCCCGCGAGCCCGAGCGCCGCGCCGAGCGCGTCGTGGTCGACGTACTGGACCAGACCGAGGTGCTTCGCCTCCTCGGCGTCGACGGCGCGACCGGCGAGGAGGAAGTCGCGGGCGTTGCCCTGGCCGACCAGCTGGGCGAGCCGCCAGATGTTGCGCGTGCTCAGGTGTATGCCCAGCTTCCCACCGGGGATGGCGAGCCGGGCCCCGAGCGCGGCGACCCGCAGGTCGCAGGCCACTGCGAGTTGCATCCCCGCGCCGATCGCGGGGCCGTTGACGGCCGCGATGACCGGAGCCGGGAACGCGACGATCGCGTCGATCACCGCTTCGAACGCGGGCCGGAAGGTGTCGGTGGTCGCGTCGCCGTGCGCCGCGAAACGCGACACCAGGTCGGCCCCCGCACAGAACGCGCTCCCCGCGCCGGTGATGACGAAGGCGCGCAGGTTGCCCGATTGCTCGAGCTGGTCGCGCAGCTGGTCGCACAGCTCGGCGTTCAGCGCGTTGCGGCGTTCCTGGCGGTCGATCGTCGCGACGCCGACATGGCCGCGTTCCTCGAAGATGATCATGTGGCGGTCGCTTGATTCAGGACTCGTCGATCAGCGCGATGCGATCGCCCTCTTGCACCGTCTGGCCCGGTTCCACGTCGAGCTCCCGCACGACACCGGGCACCTCGGTGATGACGGGGATCTCCATCTTCATCGACTCGAGGATGCAGATCTCGTCGCCCTCGGCGACCATCTGACCCACTTCGACGACGACTTGCCACACGTTCGCGGTGATCTCCGCGTGGATCTCGGCCATGGGCGAGGATCGTATGCGGCGCCAGACGCTCTTGCTGCATCTGCGAGTGACCACTCCTCGCCCGCGACCGCGAGGCGCGGGCGGTGTGGCGGTCGCGCTCGGGTGCGCGCCCGCATCCCGGGGCTGGCGCGCGGTCACACGGGGAGAACGCCGTGCTTGCGCCACGGCCGGTCGACCTGCTTGTCGGCGGTGATGCGCAGGCCGCGCGCGATCGCCGCGCGCGTGTCGGCGGGATCGATCACGTCGTCGAGCTGGGCGTGCCCGGCGGCGATGTACGGATCGATGTTGGCCCGGATCTCCTCGGCCAGCTCCAGCCGGCGCGCGGCGCGTTCGTCGTCGTCCTCGATCGCCTCGAGTTGCCTGCGGTGAATGATGTTCACGGCGCCGTCGGGACCCATGACCGCGATCTCGGCGGTCGGCCACGCCACGATGTAGTCCGCTTCGTACGCGAGCCCGTTCATGACGAAGTACCCGGCGCCGTAGCTCTTGCGCAAGATGACCGAGATCTTCGGCACGGTCGCTTCGCTCACCGCGAAGAGCATCTTCGCGCCGTGGCGGATGATGCCCTGCTTTTCGACCGCGGAGCCGACGATGAACCCGGGCACGTCGTGCAGGAACACGAGAGGAATGCCGAACGCGTCGCAGAGCCAGACGAACCGCGCCGCCTTGTCGGCCGCGTTCACGTCGAGCGCCCCACCGAGCACCATCGGCTGGTTCGCGACGATCCCGACCGGCCGGCCGTCGACGCGCGCGAGACCGGTCACCAGATTCTTCGCCCACTCCGGCTTCATCCAGAACACGTTGCCGTCGTCGACGATCGCGTGCACCACCTTGCGGACGTCGTACGCCCGCCGCGGCGCAGTCGGCACGATCTCGTACAACTCCTCGGCGCGCCGATCGGCGGGATCGGAGGTGGGTCGTAGCGGTGGCCGCTCGCGGTTGTGCTGCGGAAAGAACGAGAGGTACTCGCGCACGACCCGCAGACACTCCTCCTCGTCGGGCACTTCGAGGTCGGCGACGCCCGAGACCT
This sequence comes from uncultured Actinomycetes bacterium, assembly GCA_963812205.1. Classification (GTDB taxonomy): domain Bacteria; phylum Actinomycetota; class Acidimicrobiia; order IMCC26256; family PALSA-610; genus PALSA-610. The sequence continues at coordinate 1,340,017 of CAWEUJ010000004.1, read as the reverse complement.
TGGTGTGTACCGCCGAGCCGCCCATCTCCTCTTCGGTCACGTCCTCACCGACCGCGGCCTTCACGAGATGCCGTCCGCCGAGGGCCATCGACGACGTTCCCTTGACCATCGGGACGAAGTCGGCGAGGCCGGGGATGTACGCGGTGCCCGCGGCGCAGTGGCCGAGCATCGCCGCCACCATCGGCACCACCCCGCTCATCGCAACCTGCTCTCGGAAGAGCGCGCCGGCGCCGGCGAAGGTCGAGCCACTCGTCGACTGGATGCGCGCCCCCGCCGAGTCGAGCAGCCACACGAACGGGATGCGTTGACGGACCGCGTGAGCGCGCATGCGGGCGATCTTGGCTTCCCCCACCGCGCCCATCGAACCGGCCATCACCGTGAAGTCGTAGGCCGCGATGGCCACGGGCCGGCCGTCGATCTCGCCGATACCGGTGATCGCGCCGTCGGCGGCGAGATAGCGATCGCCGAGGCCGGGGTCCATGTGGTCGGCGAGCAAGCCGTACTCGACCCAGGTACCGGGATCGACGAGCAGGTCGAGCCGTGTCCGGACGGTCAACTTGCCCAGCGAATGCTGGCGCTCGACGAACTTCTCGCCACCCATCGCGAGGGCGCGGCCCTTGCGCTCGGCGAGATCACCGACGAGCGGACCCCAGTCGTGACGCGCGTCGGCCATCGTTACCGTCCCTTCCACTGTGGCGCGCGCTTTTCCGCGAACGCGGCAACGCCCTCGGCCGCGTCTTCGGTCTGCGCCGTGACCGTCAACATGCCTTGGAGATACGAGAGTGCGGCGTCGGCGTCCATCTCGAGCACTCGGTAGAACGCGTCGCGGCCCCAGCGCATGATGATCGGCGATTTCGACGCGAGCTCGGTCGCGAGCGCGTCGACGGTCGCGTCGAGCTCGTCGACCGGAACGACCCGTTGCACGAAACCGATGCGCTCACCTTCGACCGCGGCGACGCGCCGGCCCGTCATCATGAGATCGAGCGCCGTCTTCGGCGGCATCGACCGCAGCAAGGGGACCGTGATCATGTACGGCCACAGGCCGACGTTGATCTCCGGCGTGCCGAACACCGCGTCGTCGGACGCGACGACCAGATCGCACGCGCACGCGAGGCCGAAGCCACCCGCCAGCGCGTAGCCGCGCACGCGCGCGACGACGGGCTTGCCGAGCCGCCACATGTCGCGGAAGAGATCCGCGAGCAGACCGCGTCCGTCGTGCGCGGAAGCCGCGCCGTCGGCGATGCCGCCACCGCCGAGATCGGCGCCCGCGCAGAACGCCTTCTCGCCCGCGCCCGTGAGCACGACCACGCGGACGTCGTCGTCGGCACGGGCGCGCGCGAACGCCTCGCGCAAGCCTTGCATGACCTCGAACGACATCGCGTTGCGGCGCTCGGGACGATTGATCGTCACGCGCGCGATACCGGCGGCGTTCTCGTACAGCACCTCGTGAGCCATCAATTCCGGATCGTATTCGCATACGATCGTCCCCGTGCTCGTGTATGCGATCGCCGTTGCCGTCGCGTTCGTGATCCCGGCGGTCACACGCGGCTCGTACGGCCGGATGTTCGGCGTGCGCTGGCGCTTCGGTTCGATCCTGTTCGCCGGCCTCGCGATCCAGATCGTGCTCGAGTACGTGGCCATCCCGAGGGCCCACTGGCACGACGTGGGGTTCGGGCTCCTCGTCGCCTCCTACGTCTTCATCCTCGCGTTCGCGGCCCGCAACCTCGTCATTCGCGGGATGGGGATCGTCCTCATCGGCATCGCCTGCAACGCGCTCGTGGTAACCGCGAATCAGGGGATGCCCGTGAAGTTCCCGCCCGAGTGGCAAGGCAAGTCGTGGGCCCAGGCGACGGTCAAGCACCATCCCCAGCAACCCGACGACAAGCTGCGATTCCTCTCCGACATCATCGTGTTGAAGTCGCCGTTCGATTCCGTCATCAGTTTCGGCGACCTCATCTTGATGGTCGGGTTGTGCGATGTCGCCTACAACGCCAGCCGCAAGGCCAGGTCCCGTAGCCCGCGGCCGCCCCGGGAACCTCGTCGCGGCCGCCGGGCGCGCCGGGCCAAGGATTCGCGGCGGGCCCGCTCCCGCCGCGTCCACACGCCGCGCCGGACCCCGCTCGACCTCACCGCCGATGCTCCGGACAGCTCGCCGCCCGCACCGGGGTCGGCGGAGGATCAGGAGTTGGCGCTCACCCGATCGCGCAGCACGCGCTCGAGAGCAACGACCACCCGCTCGTCGTAGACGTACGACGGCGCCGAGCGCAGCGATTCGACCGCGAGATTGCCGGGGACGTTGTCGCGCACGGTGAGGTCGTCGTACTCACTCGCGAGGCGCAACGCCTGCACCGCGAGCCGCCGCCTCGGATCCTCGACGTCGCCGGAGACGAGCTCTCCCGCCGCGGCCAGCGGACGGATCTGGCGCAACATCGCGCCCGTCACCGCGGTCACCTCCCCGGGATCGACACCGTGTTCGTCGACCGGATCGTCGAGCGTGACCTGCCCGAGATGGTGCAAGAGCGCGGCCATCTCGAGATCGCGCACGTCGGCGGCGGGGAGCCCGAGCTGCTCGCCCATCGCGGTGGCCAACGTCGCCACCCGCTCCGCGTGCCCGGGCGGAACCATGCCACCGAGCTCGGGCGCCATCGCCAGCGCCTCGATCGTCTGCCGATAAGAACGGGTGGCGGAGTCGAGTCGTTCGAACGCGTACCAGGCCGCCAACAACGGCGTCGAGAAGAGCAACGGTCCCCAGATCCCGAGGCGACCGCTGCCGTCGACACCTCGGTAGCCGATCGCCATCAACATGCCCGACGACGCGATCGCCAACCACGCGAGCCGGCCGCGCGCCGAGAACGACGCGCCGAGACGGAGGAGCCTGCTGGCCGCGACGTCGACCAGGAGCTGCGCCGCCGCCGCGGTACCGAGCGCTACCAGCACAGGCGCCACTTGTTCGCGCTGGCCGACGAGATGCCATGCCGCTTGATACGCCGCGTAGGTCGCGGCCGCGACCGTCAAGCGAACCGCGAAGATCGTGAGGCGCCAGCCGCGGCTGCGGTCGGTGATGCGGATCAGGATCGAGACCAATTCGGCGCCGAGCACGGCGATCGCGTACTCGCGCAGGGTGAACGAAGACGCGAGCACGACCAGCACCGCGTACGAGAGCGGCAGCGCGCCGCGGTCTTCGAGGCGGAGCGCGAGCAGTTCACCGAGAACGAGCCCCGCGGCGAGCCAGGTGATCGCGTCGGCCCGGCTCGCGGAGTCGACGAAATCGCGCGACCGCGCCCGCGACGAGCCCGAGGATGCAGACGAGTGCCACGCGGCGGCGATTCATCGCACCGGGCCCGAATCTCGAAGATCGATCCGCATCAGTTGTTACTCGGCAGCCTTCGGCAGGCGGAAAAGGACTGATCAGCCCTTTTGGTCAGCGCGACCGTAGTCAGCGCGCCCGTCCCACCGGTGCGTTTGGCCCGGTCAGGACGACGAAGCCGCTTGCGAGGACTCACTGTCGAGCAGGTCACCCAGGCCGGCGCTGCCCAGCCCCGCCACCGGCGCGTTGTCGAACTCGGCGTGGCTCTCGAACCCGTCGCCGTGGTGCTCGCCCCGCTTCTCCACCGCGTGGATGAGGGCCTCGACGCAGGCCGGGTGGAACTGCACGCCCGCCTTGTCGCGGAGCTCTCGGAACGCCACATCCTGGGCCAGCGCCTTGCGGTAGGCCCGCGTCGAGGTCATGGCGTCGTACGCATCCGCGATCATCACGATGTACGGCTCGATCGGATGGTCGAGGTCGTCGGGGTCGAAGCGGGTGTGGTCACTGTGCGATGCGGCAGCAATCGGGCGCAGGAAGTCGATGTGGCTCAGCATCTGGACGCTGACCTTCTCGTGCACCCGCACCTGCGCGAACTCCTCCGGTGTCAGCCGTCCCGGCTTGTTCAGGAGTTGATTCGGCACGACGAGCTTGCCGATGTCGTGCATGAGCGCCGCGAACCGCAGGCGCTCGAGCCGGGCGGGCATGAAGTTCAGCTCTTCGCCGATGTAGCGGGCGTAGTCGGCAACCCGCTCCGAATGGCCCGACGTGTACCGGTCCTTGGCCTCGAGCGCGTGGATGAGCATCCCGACGGTCTCGTCGTGCGATTCCTTCACCCGCATGTACGACGCGAACATCTCGCGCGCGATCAGGATCGGCACGATGATCAGGAGCATCACCGTCGGCCCGAGCGAGAGATACAGGCGGCCGAGCAGCACGCCCAGCAATGCGAACGGGACGACCTGCCCGAACGACGAGCGGATGCCCATGAGCACGTCGCGCTCCACCCGGCCCGTCTCGACGACGTACGAACCGACGAGCAACGAGCCCGAGACCAGCACGCAGATCACCGCGACCGGGATGACGCCGACGATCGCCCAGGGCATCACGTCGCGGAACCGCATCGGCAGGTGCGCGTAGGCCACACCGCCGGCCAGCATCGCGGGCGCCGTGATCCCCGCATTGAAGGGGAACCAGGCCCATGTGGAACGCGTGAAACCGGGCACGTAGAGCGCGCTCAGGATGCCGATGAGCATGCAGCCCGCGAGCGAGTGCCAGCTCACGAACACGACGATCGCCGCCATCGAGACCATGAAGGCGGGCGACACCGCGACGCCGTTCGGGAAATAGACGCGCCGGTGGGCGCTGAAGACCACGACCAACGAGAACGACAAGATGGCCGCAGCCGGCGGCAGCCCCTCCCGGACGGCCAGGATCACCGTGGTCGAAACGGCCGCGACGAAGAGAACACCCGTGTACCAGGCGAGTCGCTTCGGGAACGGAGGAGGTGCGGTCATTCGGTCTAGAACTCTTCTCGGCAGGTTTCGGTGCCTAGGAGAGAGGCGGCAAGGCCGCGGGCCGGGAAAAAATGGAGCCCGATTTAGCGGTGAACCCAAGCGCCACCAGCAAGCAGCAGCGCAGCGAACCCACCGGCAATGGTGGTCACACGGACAGCAATCTTCTTCACGGGAATTCCCCCTTGCGTCACGACCTCCATCGCAGCCGCTATGGGCGACGGGGACATCCGCTCCGCTGAGGAAACATCGAGTTGTGAAGTAGAAGCCCGGCCCGAGACCTTGCCGTCTGTCTCCAGGTCGTTGTGCCTAGGCAACCTCCCGCCGCCACCAGCCACTCTTGCTCGCACGTGTCACGCGAACAACAGCAGCCACACACACCGCCCGGCGGGATTCTCGCACGGCCCACCGGGCTCTGCGCCAATTCTCGCCGCAGTGCGGGCTTTGCGCAACCGTGGGGACCAAGAATACGGACATACGGGCATCTTCGGTACTTCAGCACGAAGTTGCCGATTGTTGTGATTGGGACGCGGTTCCCTACCGTCCCCCCGGTGGGGAAACGGGCAACAGGCGTTCTCGTCGCGGGGATCCTCGTCATCGGCGCGTGCAGCGGTGGTTCGGCCACTACGAGTGCCCCTACGACGAAACCGGGCTCCGCAGGCGCGCCCGGGAGCACCGTGGCCCCGACGACGACCACGACGATGCCCGAGTTCAGCTTCGACGACTCCGTCCCCCCGCCCGAGCTCATCAACACCGGCACCGACTACGTCGCGATCCTGAAGTCGCTGGAGAGCTACGGGAATTGGCTCGCCGCGCATCGACCGGATCGAAGCTCTGGTCGTCGGGGTTCGTCGCCGGCGGAACCAAACTTCTTCGGTCGTACCTGGACGTCCTCACGATCCTCAGCGAGAAGAATCAACGCCTCTTTGACCGGCTGAACGGAGCAGGACCGGCTACACCATCATCAGTTCCACGACGAACGCGTTCTCGGCGAAGATTGTTCAGCACATCACGGAACGCCGCGTAGTTGGCTCGCTGGCGCGACGATCGCCGGGAAGGTCGGTTCGCCGGATTGACGACCTACCTCGCTCTCGTCGTGCGCGTCGACGGACGCTGGTATCTCGCCTCGACTGACGTCACACGTGCACCGGAACGGCTCTCTTGAGACGCGCTTCTCGTCTGTCGTGATCTTGATTCTCGCCTGCGTCAACCGGAACCGCGCGTGCGCTCGTCGAAAGCGGGGGTTCGACAACACCTGAGGGACAGGTAACGGTTGGCGTCGCAGTGTCGGGACCGGGGTCGGGAGCTTCTGGGCAGGCGGGGGACGATTCGGGGCGGCCGTTGGTCTCGTATCTGCTGTCGTGGTCGGTCGATCCGACGACGGCGCAGACCGGCAGCCTCAACGGGCTGTGCACGGTTCCGGGCCCGGCCGGCCAGCCCGTGTTCGGGTTCCTCTACCACCTCGTCGGAACGGATCCGACGGGCGCGATCGTCGACGACCGCTTCGAGTGCGTCGCGTTCGTGAACGGCGATCCGACGCAGCGACCGGCCGCGCCGCCCGTCCCGGCGGTTCCCACCTTCGGCGAAGCGTGGAACAGCGTGCAGTTGCCGCCGCCCGCCGTCACGCTCGATCCGGCGCGCCGCGGCATCACCGGGCTCGACACGCGCATCTCCACTGGCGGCGCGACGACGGTGACGATCAGCGCGACCATCCGGGGCTACACGATCACCGGCACCGCGACGCTCGACCACTACTCGATCAGCGTCGACGGGCAACCCGCAACCGACGCGGGCACCGGTCACTACACGTTCGAGACCAAGGGCAATCACACCGTCGCCGTGAGCGCGGTGTGGCACGGCGTCGCCGCGATCACCGGACCCGATCTGCCGGGCGGCCTGCCCACCGTCGACCTCGGCAACGCGACCATCACCTCGACGCGCACATACCCCGTCAACGAGATCCGTTCGGTCCTGCAGCCGTAGCGCGCCGCGGCCCGCAGATACGGTGTCGGGCCATGGCGTTGGACGGCGCACGCCTCTTTCACGTGAACGTGAACTGCTCGGATCTCGTCCGTTCCCGCCGCTTCTACACCGAAGGACTCGGGCTCGCGCTCGGCGCGCACACGGCGCCGGAGGTGGCACAACCGGGCGCGGCGTTCGGACTCGATCGGGCCCGCTGGGACGCGTCGATCCTGCTCGGTCCGCGGGCGTACGAGGGGGGCGCGATCGATCTCCTCGAATGGCACGAGCCCGAACCGATCGGGGCGCCGCCGGCGGGGCTGACCGAGACGGGGTTCCAGCGCCTCGGCGTGCGCGTGACCGATCTCGACGCCGCCCTCGGCCGCGTCCGGACACTCGGCGGTTCCGTCTGGAGCGAGCCGCTCACCCATGAGCCCGGGAACGGCACCCGGATCAGGTTGGTGCTCGCTGCCGACCCCGACGGCACCGCGCTCGAGCTGATCGAGGGCGGGCCCGCCGCGGTCTCGTTCGTCGCGATCGGCTGCCGCGACCTCGACCGCTCCTGTGGGTTCTACGAGGGGCTCGGGTTCCGGGAGCTCGCGCGCTACTCGACCGAGAACCCCGACGGGCGCCACCTACGCATCGACGGTCCGGTCGCGATGGACGAGGTCGTCCTCGCCGCGCCCGGCGGCGGAGAGGTGCTCGTGATCCTCGTCGGGTTCCGAACACCACCGTGCGAACCGGTCGCGGCCCGCGCCGCGAACACGCTGGGTATGTGGCGCGCCGCGTTCCTCGTCGCCGATCTCGACGCCGCGGTGGGCGAGCTCGGGCGGCAGCAGATCGTGACCATCTCCGCGCCGGTCGCGCTCGCGATGGGTCCGGGCCTGCCCACGCTGCGCTTCGTCTGTTTCCGCGGACCCGACGACGAAGTCGTGGAGCTGATCGAGCAACCGGCATCGTCGTCGGCCGAGTAGGAGAGTCACGCCGTTCGTCGGTGCCACGACCTAATGTCGTCGGCGCGGACGAGTGGAAAGCAACAGCCATGGATGAACTGGACCTCACGGAAGTCGAGCGGGAGATCTGTCGGCTGCCCGACGTCTCCATCGTTCGCATCGTCGCCGAAGCCGACGGCCGCGTCTCCGAAGTCCACGTTGTCGCGCATCAAGGAAAGCACCCGAAGCAGATCGTGCGCGACGTGCAGTCGATCGCACTCGCTTCGTTCGGGCTCGAGCTCGACCGACGGGTGATCTCGGTCGTGCAACTCGGCGCCAATGTCCTCGACGAGACCGCGGCGCCCGAGCCGCGTCCGTCGATCGTCGCCATCACCGCCGAGGCGAGCGGCCTCCGTTCGCTCGTGCGCGTCACCTTGGCGCTCGGCGACGAGGAAGCCGTCGGATTCGCGGAGGGCTCCATCGCCACGACCGCGCGCCACCGCCTCGTCGCGCTGGCCACCGTCGATTCGTTACGCCAGCTCGAACCGGCGGCCGAGTGCGTCGACGTCGACCACGCGCAGATCGTGCGCATCGGCGCGCTGGACGTTGCGGTGGTCACGGTCGTGTTCGTCATCCCGCCCGCCGAGCAACTCGTCTCGGGCTCGGCGATCGTGCGGCCCCAACAGGAGCCCGATGCGGTCGCCCGGGCCGTGCTCGACGCCACGAACCGCCGGCTCGCGTACGTACCGGTCCCCTAGTTCGCCCTATCGTCGCCGCCATGGCGCCGCAGGCGGTCACGGTCTCGTTCCGGCTCGGCGGCGACGACGGAGTGTCGGTCGAAGCGCGCAAGTGGTCGTGGGCGCTGCACGAGCTCGGGTTCGAGACGCGGCGGGTCGCGGGCGCCTTCGAGGGGCCCGCCGAGCACGACGACGTGGTGATTCCCGGTCTCGCGATCGCTCCGTCGGGTGCAGATCCGCTCGACCTGCGCGCGCTGCGCGACGCCCTCGACGGTGCCGACCTGGTCATCGTCGACAATCTCTGCTCGTTGCCGCTCAATGTCGAAGCGGCGAACACGGTCGCGCACGTCGCCAGTGAACACACCGGCCGGGTGTGCTTTCGTCATCACGACCTGCCGTGGCAGCGCCGTCATCTCGCGCATCTGGAAGCCGACTTCCCGCCGCGCGTCCCCGGTGCGCTGCACGCCACGATCAATCTGCGCAGCCGGCGGGAGTTGCACGCCCGCGGTTACACCGACGCGGTGACGATTCACAACTACTTCGACCTGCATCCCGCGCCCGGCGACCGCGCCGCGACCCGCAAGCAGTTCGGCTTCGTCGACGACGACTTCGTGCTCTTCCAACCCGCCCGCGCCATCGAACGCAAGAACGTTCCCGGCGCGCTGCGCTTCGCGCAGCAACTGCACGCGCTCTCGCCGGCGCGGTCCGTGCGCCTTTGGATCTCCGGTCCCGCGGAAGACGGGTACGCCCCGATCCTCGAGCGCATCATCGAACGCGCCCGGCTGCCCATCACCGTCGGCCGGGCCGCCACGGCCGGCGACGCGTACGCCGCGTCCGACCTCGTCGTGTTCCCCTCCACCTGGGAAGGCTTCGGCAACCCGGTCGTCGAGTCGATCGCGCACCGGCGCGCTTGCGCGGCGTACCCGTACCCGGTACTGGCCGAGCTCGTCGCCGCCGGCGTACGCGTCTTTTCGAGCCAGCAGCCCGAAGCGGTCGCGAAGTTCCTCGACGACACCCAAGAGGCGCGCGACCGTTACTTCGACGCGAACGTGCACCGGGCCTCCGTGTCATTCGCACTCGCCGACCTGCCGGCCGCGATCGACGAGTCGTTCTCCGCACACGGGTGGGTCGCGTGGTAGCCGACGACCCCGTCGTCGCCCGGCGCGAGCGCATCGCCCGGTTCGCCGCCCTCGGCAAGCGCATCGGCTACTCGGCGCTCCTGGTGGCGATCGTGACCTTCTTCATCGGTGTGGCGACGTCGTTCCCGACGTGGACGGTCAGCGTCTCGATCGCGGGGCTCGCGGTCTCGTGTGTCGTGCTCCCGATCCCGATCGTGCTCGGCTACGGCGTTCGGGCCGCGGCACGCGAGGACCGGGAACGGGGGATCTGACCCGGCGTTAGCATCACGCGACGCGCAGTCGCGGAGCCGAAGAGGAGATTCCCATGCCCAAGGCAGCAGTGTGTCCCGCCGTGAACGAACCGCTCGAGGTCGTGGACGTCGAGCTCGACAGCCCGAAGGCCGGAGAGGTGCGCGTGCACATGGGCGCGTCCGGGGTATGTCACTCCGACCTCTCGGTGGTGAACGGAACCCTGCTCTCGCCGCTGCCGGCCGTGCTCGGCCACGAGGGCGCGGGTGTGGTCGAAGCAGTCGGCGAGGGCGTCACGCGGGTGAAGCCCGGCGACCACGTCGTCCTCTCGTTCGTCCCGCAGTGCGGCACCTGCTACATGTGCACGCACGACACGCCGGAGATGTGCGAGACGGGCTTCATGGCGATGGCAATGGGCGCGCAGCTCGACATGACGCCGCGCTTCTCGCGCGGCGGTGCGCCGCTGCACCAGATGTCGGCACTGGGCACGTTCAGCGAAGACCTCGTCTGCCCGGAGATCAGCACGGTGAAGATCGATGCCGACGTGCCGTTCACGAGCGCGGCCCTCATCGGTTGCGGTGTGCTCACCGGCTTTGGCGCGGCCGCGAACACCGCCGACCTCGCTCGTGGTGACACGGTCGCGGTGATCGGCTGCGGCGGCGTCGGGCTCGAACGCGATCCAGGGCGCGAAGTGGAAGGGCGCGGAGCGGATCATCGCCATCGACCGTTTCGACTCGAAGCTCGACATGGCCAAGCAGTTCGGCGCGACCGATCTCGTCAACGCGAGCAACGGCGACCCCGTCGCCCAGGTGCAAGAGCTCACCGGCGGCCGCGGCGTCGACGTCTCGTTCGAGGTCATCGGGCTGAAGGACACCGTGCAACAGGCCTTCGCCATGGCGCGGCGCGGCGGCCAGGCGATCATCGTCGGCGTGCCGAAGATGGAGCAGATCATGGAGATCCCGATCGCCATGGAATTGCTCGTCAACGAGAAGCAGGTCCGCGGTTCGTGGTACGGATCCTCCGACGTGCAGCGCGACGTTCCCCGGCTGGTCTCGCTCTACAAGGACGGGACCCTGAAGCTCGACGAGCTCGTCTCCCGGCGAATCGGCCTCGAGGGCATCAACGCCGCCTTCGCGTCGATGGAAGCGGGCGAAGTCGCCCGATCGGTCGTCGACTACGGGATCTAACTAGCCTCGCGGCCATGCGCCAACGCCGCTTGGGTCACAGCGACCTCGTCGTCTCCGAGGTCGGGTTCGGAACCTGGACACTCGTCACCGACTGGTGGGGCCGAACCGACGACCCCCACGACATGATCAAGGCCGCGCTCGACGAAGGCATCACCTTCTTCGATACCGCGCCGGTGTACGGCGCCGACGGCGCGGGCGAGACCATCCTGCGCGACTACCTGTCGGCGCGCGACGACATCGTGCTGACAACGAAGGTCGGCTACGACATCGCCGCGGAGCGCCGGTTCCCCGGGCAGTCGGAACGCCCGCACGACTGGGAACCACAGTCGGTGCGCCGCCAGGTCGAAGCGTCGTTGGCGCGGCTCGGGATCGACCACATCGATCTCCTGCAGCTGCATAACCCGCGCATCGAGCCCATCGTCGACGACGCCTTGTGGGAGACGCTCGTCGCGCTGCGTACCGAAGGCAAGGTGCGCGAGCTCGGCGTCGCGCTCGGTCCGGCGATCGGCTGGGTCGAGGAGGGGAACATCTCCATCGACGACCGACCGATCAGCACACTGCAGACCGTCTTCAACATCTTGGAGCAGGAGCCGGGGCTGACGTTCGCAGCGCGCGAACGCGCCCGCAACGGCGACGTCTCGCTGATCGCACGCGTTCCCCACGCGTCCGACACGCTCTCGGGAAAGATCACGCTCGACACGGAGTTCCCCCCCGGCGACCACCGCGCCCACCGCAACCGCGACAACATGCTCGACAACTTCGAGAAGGCCGAGACACTCGAGTTCCTCTGGCGCGACACGGGCCGGACGATCGGCCAGGCCGCGATCGCGGGCATCCTCGCCAATCCGGCCTTCGCCTGCGTGTTGCCGACCGTCCTCTCCGTCGACGAGGTGCGCGAGTACGCCCGGGCATCCGAGCTTCCCCTCACGACCGAGGAAGCCAACGCGGTCGACGACCTGTGGGCGCGCAACTTCGACCACGTCGACCGCTACTCGATGCCCCTGAAGTCGAGTGTCTGAGCCGTCGGAGCTCCCCGTGCGGCCCGCCGCGGTCCTGCGCCTGCCGGCAGACCAACGCCGCCAGCAGCTGTTCGAGGTGGCGCGCGACCGATTCGCGCAACAGGGCTTCCACGCCACGTCGATGGACGAGATCGCCGAAGCCGCCGGCGTCACCAAGCCGGTGCTGTACCAACACTTCCCGAGCAAGCGCGCGCTCTACGTGGAACTGCTCGAAGAGACGGGACGCCAACTCCTGAACACGCTCGCGGAAGCGAGCACCCAGGCGGGATCGCTGCGGGAACGGGTGGAGATCGGGTTCCGCGCATATTTCCGGTTCGCCATCGGCGACCGTTCCGCGTTCTTGTTCCTCCTCGGCACGTCGTTGCGCTCCGACCCGGAGTTCGCGCGCATCGTCGAGGAGATCCTCGACGCGGCGGCGGAGACGATCGCCACGCTGATCGAGATCCCCGCGCCCGACGAGCAGCGCCAGATGCTGGCCAACGCGATCGTCGGTATGGCCGAATCGGTCGGGCGCAAGGCGCTGCGCGATCCGAACGCGGTGGTCGACGGCGACCAACTCGCAGAGTGGATCGCCGAGCTCGCGTGGTTCGGGCTGCGCGGCGTGCGCACCGACGCCGCCGTCGACTAGAGCTTGCGCAGCCGCACGCGCCCGATCGCGTGATCGCTGCCCTTTTCGAGCACGAGATGCGCGCGACCACGCGTCGGGGCGATGTTCTCGCGCAGGTTCACCAGGTTGACCTGGTTCCATACCGAGTGAGCGAACTCGCGCGTCGCTTCCTCGCTGTACTGGGTGAGGAAGTTGAAGTACGAGCGGGGGTTCTGGAGCGACGTCTCCCGTAGGAGGAGGAGCCGGTCGACGTACCAGCGCCGGAGGTCCTCTTCCGCGGCGTCGACGTAGATCGAGAAGTCGAAGAAATCCGACACGACCACACTCGCCTCGACCCGACCCCGGCGCGAAGGGGTCTGCAACACGTTCACGCCCTCGACGATGACGATGTCGGGCGACGCCAGCACGATCTCCTCGTCGTCGACGATGTCGTACGTGAGATGCGAGTAGAGCGGCGCCCGCACCTTCGGCGCACCCGTCTTCAGCTCGGCGAGGAACCGCATCAGCGCGCGCACGTCGTAGCTCTCGGGAAAACCCTTGCGCGCCATGAGCCCGCGCGCTTCGAGCTCCGCGTTCGGGAACAAGAAACCGTCGGTGGTAACGAGATCGACACGCGGATGGTCGGGCCAACGGGCGAGCAGCGCCTGCAGCATGCGAGCGATCGTGCTCTTGCCTGCAGCAACGCTACCGGCGATCCCGATCACGAACGGAGCTCCGGCGTGGAGGTGACCGAGGAAGGTCTCGGTGACCGCGTGCAACTCTCGCGTCGCCGCGACGTTGAGGTTCAACAGCCGCGACAGTGGGAGGTAGACGTCTTCCACCTCGCCCATCGGCATCGGCTCGTTGAGCCCGCGTAGCGCGGCGAGGTCGTCCTCGGCCAACGACAGTGGAGTCGATGCCCGCAGCCGGCTCCACTCCTCGCGGGTGAAGTCGACGTACGGGTCGAGCTCTGCTTCTTCCGGCGCATCCATGTTCAGGCCCCCGCTGCAGCCTTCGTCACTCCGCGCGTGCAACACCAATCGGGCAGCTCACGCCGGTACCACCGAGCCCGCAGTAGCCCATGGGGTTCTTGGCCAGGTACTGCTGGTGGTAGTCCTCGGCGTAATAGAACTCCCGCGCCGGCGCGATCTCGGTCGTGATCGCGCCGTAGTTCGCCGCAGTCAGCTGCTGCTGGAACATCGCGCCCGACGCCTCGACCGCGCGTGCTTGCTCGTCGTTGAACGTGTAGACGCTCGATCGGTATTGCGTGCCGATGTCGTTGCCCTGGCGCATCCCCTGGGTCGGGTCGTGGTTCTCCCAGAAGATGCGGAGCATCTCGTCGAGCGAGGTGACCTTCGGGTCGAACACGACGAGGACGACCTCGGTGTGCCCGGTGCGTCCCGAACACGTCTCCTCGTAGGTCGGGTTCGCAGTGATGCCGCCGGCGTACCCGACCGCGGTCGTGTACACGCCCGGGGCCGTCCAGAACTTCCGCTCCGCACCCCAGAAACACCCCATGCCGAACACGATCTGCTCGAGGCCCGCGGGAAACGGCGGCTCGAGCGGGGCGTCGAGCACGAAGTGGCGCTCGGGGACCACGAAGGGCCGGTTCGGGCGACCGGGAAGTGCTTCGTCGGCGGTGGGCAGGTGGGCCTTGTCGCGACGCAAGAACATCGATACACCTCTTCGTGTGGCGGATACCGTCCAGTGAACCATCGTTTTACCCAAAAGGTTCCCGGCGCATGGAGATACCGCTCGAACTCCGCCGCCTGCCGCCGACGACCACGCTCGAGTGGATCGCCGGCCGCTTCGGTCGCCGTTCGAAGGTCACGGCGGTACGGCGTATGCACAACGCGTGGGCCGCGGCGGTGCATGCGGTCGACGTCGAGGATGCCGCGGGCGATCGGCACGAGCTCGTCGTCCGCCGCTGGGCGCGAACCGACACGACGCCCGCCGCCGGCGCCGTCGCCGTCGAGAACGAGGCGGCGACCCTGACGTTGCTGGCATCGGCGAGCTCCCCGCGGGCGCCCACACTCGTCGCAGCCGACCCGTCGGCCGCGAGCGCGGACGTGCCGACATTGGTGATGACCCGGCTCCCCGGCCGCGACGTGCTCGCGCCGACGAACCTCGACGCCCATCTCGACGGGCTGGTCACGGCCCTGCGCGCCATTCATTCGGTGCCCGTGGCGGGAGACCGACTCGGCAGGTACGCGCCGTGGGGGCTCGATGACCTCTCCGATCCGCCCGCGTGGTCGCGCCGGCCCGAGGTGTGGCGCCGGGCGTTCGCCATCGCCCACCGGCCGGTACCGAGGTATGTCCCGGTGTTGTGCCACCGCGACTTCCATCCCGGCAACGTCTTGTGGCACTTCGGGGAGGTGTCGGGGGTGGTCGATTGGACGAGCACGTGCATCGGCCCGGCCGCCGCCGACGTCGCGCACTGCCGCGCGAATCTCGCGTTGCTGTTCGGTCCCGATGTGGCCGACGAGTTCGCGCGGCGCTACGGACCCGTCGACGATCTGGCGTGGTTCGACGTGGTCGACGTCGCGGGTTGGCGGACGCTCGACACGTGGCGCTGGCACGACGCCGGGCGTTCCGACATCACCGACGAAACGATCATCCGCGCGTTCGACGGCTTTCTCGCCGGCGCGGTCGAGCGCGCGTCCTGAGCACGAGTGCCGATCGCGTCAGCGATCCGAGTGGGCGCGCGCGAGCTCGACGAAGGCGCGCGCCGACGGCGTGAGCGGGTTGGCGCGGTGCAGGAGGCCGATCGTGCGGGTCAGCGCGGGAACGAGCCGCGCGACGACGGCGCCCTGCGCGCCGAGCGACTCCGCCATCGACCACGGCAGGAACGACGTACCCGCCCCGCTGAGCACGAGCGGCGCGATTGCCTCGCGTTGTGAGATCTCGACGGCAATCGCCGGCGCGACCGATGCGGCGGCCAGCGCGTGATCGAGGAGGTCGCGCGTCGACGTGCCGGGCGGGGTGGCGACGAGCGGCATACCGGCAAGGCGACCGACGGGTAACCGGCCGGGCGCCGGTAGCTGCGTACCGGGCGGACACACCGCGACGATCTCCTGGCGCGCGAGCGCGATCGCGACGAGGTCGTCGCGGCGCGCCGGCAGCTCGGCCAGACCAACCTCGCTGCTGCCGCCGGCAACCCGATCCTCGAGCGCGCTCGCGTCTTCCGGCTCGGCCACGCGCACGACGACCCCGGGATGCAGCACACGGAATCGACCGACCAACGCCGCGAGCGGATCGACCGCGAGCGTCGCGAGCGCGACCAGGTCGAGCGTGCCCGAATCGAGCTCGCGCACCGCGCCGACCGCGTCGAGCACGACGGCGCGCGCCCGGACCATCGTCCGGGCCGGGCCTTCGAAGGCGCGGCCCGCATCGGTGACCACCACGTGGCGGCCGATCCGATCGAACAGCCGCACACCCAGCTCCGTCTCGAGCCGGCGGATGCCCTCCGACAGCGTTGGCTGCGTCACTCCGCTGGCAGCCGCGCCCGCGGTGAAACTGCCCTGGTCGATGACGGAGAGCACGTACTCGACGTGGCGCAGTTCCATCAGCCGACCCCGATCCGACGACTCCCTGTATTCATAGGCAAATACGATGTTATCGGTAGGTCGTACAGGCTTGACCAATGGCACCGGAAGGCCGTTCAATAGGCCTGTGGACCTGCATGTTCTGATCGGCGCAGTGTTGATCGGAGCCGCGGTCGGCTTCCTCTCCGGCGCGTTCGGCAAGGGCGGGTCCGCCGTCTCGACGCCGCTGCTGCACCTGATCGGCGTGCCCGCGCTGATCGCGATCGCATCGCCGCTGCCGGCGACCATCCCGTCGACGTGGCTCGCGAGCCGCGGCTACGCCCAGGCCGGTCACATCGATCGATCCGTCGTGCGCACCGGCCTGATCATCGGCCTGCCACTGACGGCGCTCGGCGCGCTCCTCACCCGTTGGATCCCGGGCGAGCCCCTCGTCCTCGCGACCGACGCCATCCTGCTCGTGCTCGGGCTGCGCGTGTTGTTCGCGGCGCACGAGGACGACGACGGGGCCGGCGCGTCGTACCACGCGTCCCGTCCCCGCACGCTCGCCGTCGTCGGGGTCGTCGCGGTCGTGTCCGGCCTCCTCGGCAACAGCGGCGGCTTCCTGCTCGCGCCGCTCTTCATGAGGGTGCTGCACATGCCCGTCCGGCGCGCGCTCGGGACGTCACTCGCGCTCGCGGCGATCCTCGCGGTGCCGGGAACGATCGTGCACGCGTGGCTCGGGCACATCGACTGGTCGCTGACACTGGTCTTCGGACTCGCCTCGGTACCGCTCGCGACCGTCGGCGCCGCGACCGCGCTGCGCATCCGGGAGCGATCCCTCACGATCGCGTACGGCCTTGGCATCGCGCTGCTGTCCGGCGCCCTGCTCGCGTTCGCCCGCTGACCGACGC
Organism: uncultured Actinomycetes bacterium; assembly: GCA_963812205.1. Lineage (GTDB taxonomy): Bacteria > Actinomycetota > Acidimicrobiia > IMCC26256 > PALSA-610 > PALSA-610. The sequence continues at coordinate 1,322,977 of CAWEUJ010000004.1, read as the reverse complement.
GCCGCCCCGCGACTGCGCATCAGCCTGTGCCGACCAACGCCGACGCGCCGGGGATCCGGAGGGTTCCCTGCGTCCCGGACGCCGGGGTCGCGGCGTGCACGAACACATGCCCGGCCGCGTCGACCAGGCGGTAGCCCCCGGGCGCGGCCACGACGCCGACCACCGGCGCGGCGAGCGGCAACGGAGCATTCCCCTTGTAGACCGAGTCGCCGAAGGAGAACACCTGACCGATGGCGCTCACGAGCCAGTAGCCGCGGCCGTCGGGCAGGGCGGCCATGCCCGTGACGCCGAAGCCCGGAGGATTGCTGCCCATCGAACCGAAGAACCGCGCGTCACCGAACGAGAAGATCCCGCCGTCGCGCGCGACGAACCAATAGCCGCGGCCCGTCGGCGTCGCCGCCATCGCGACGATGGGCTGATTGAGACGGATGCTCCCCGTAGAACCGGCGAAGCGCGCGTCGCCGAACGAGAAGATCCCGCCGTCGCGCGCGACGAGCCAATAGCCACGGCCCGTCGGCGTCGCCGCCATGCCGACGATCGGCTGATTGAGCTTCACTCCACCCATCGAGCCGTAGAACTGCGCGTCACCGAACGCGAACACGCCGCCGTCGGCCGCGGCGACCCATCCACCGCGTGCCGTCGCAGTTCGCGCCACGGCCACGGCCTGGGTCGTGAATGATCGGCCGAATCCCACACCGCCGTCGACGGTGGTGACGCGGCCGGAGCGGTCGACGCCGAACGTCGGCGTCCACGGCGACACCGCGGGCGGCGGCCCGGCGGGGCGCGGCGGCGCGCTCGGAGGTGCCGGCAGCGCGATCGAGACGAAACGGGGACCGAGCATCCGGCCGTCGCGTTGCGCGTCGGCGGGATCGAAACTGTTCACGTTGTACGAGGCGAGCATCCCACCGTCACCGAGCCGGGTGTCGGCCACGACCATGGGGTTGTACGTATACGCCTGTCGGTACGTGTAGCCGGCGACGCGCGACGGCGGCGGCGACGGAACGGAATACACCGTCCCGAGATCCCGCCATGGGCCCGCGGGGTCGGGCGCCCACCACGCCTCGACGGGTGGGCCGATGATGCTGACCGTCTTCGTGATGAGGAGGAAGCCGTTGCCATAGCGCTGGACGTCGGTGTTGCTCACCGCGGCGCGCAACACCGGCGTGGCCGCAAGGCGATCCGCGACCCACGTCGATCCCGAGCGGAAGCGCCACGCGCTCGGCACCATGATCTGACTCTCGGGGACACGCGCCACATACATGTCGCTCGAGAAGCAGAACGCACACGTGCGGAGTTGCGATGCGTACGCGTACACGTAGCCGCCGTCGTACACCGCACCACCGCCGTACACCCGCGCCGCGCTCCACGGGATCGTGGAGATGCGTGCGAGCGCCAATGACGGGAGGTCGAACGCCGCGACCGTGGCGCCCAGCGAAGTCCCGAATGCCGAGTTCCGGACCAACTGCTGCATGAACACGTACAGCCGGGAACCGACAACCACCGACGCGCCGGGCCAGTAGAACGAACCGTCTTGTTGCGGGGGCAGGACCCAACTCTTCGAACTCCCGCCGGACCGGTTCAGCAGCGTGAAACAGCGGCCCGCCTGCACCCACGCCGAGTTGGTACCGAACCCCTGCAACGGACCGGGACTGCCGTTCGCGTTGACGTTGTAGTACGCGGTATCGCCCAGCGCGAAGAAGCGCCGGCCGTCGGGCAGCCCGACCGAGGATGTGATGTCACCGACGCCGAAGCTCGCGTTCCGGCCGTCGGCAACCGCCTGGTAGCCGGCGGCCGAGGTCGGCGTGCCGGCCAGGCAACTGCTTGCGTCTGCGGCCGCGGGCGTCGGATCCACTGCGACCGCGGCAACGGCAGTCGTCAGCGTTGCCAAAAGGACGCGCGCCGTCGTGCCCACGATGTCTCGTTCCCGTCGCACCCGCGAATATCGTTCGGACGCGCCAAACGCTAGGCCATCGTGCAGCGCGCCCGGCGTCGGCAGTGCCGGCGCGTGCGGCCTTGCCGCAACCTGTCGACTGCACGAGCTACGAAGCCGAGCAGGTCGCGTTCTGATCGACCACCCGCGTTTCGTCGCGCGCCGCGATGTCGGCCGCGAGAATCTCTTCGAGCACGTCGCGCATGACGTCGAGCTTGTCGCGACCCACGAGCTCCGCCCACCCGTCTTCGATTCGGTTCCAACGCTCGCGTCCGAGCTCGAGCCGAGCGTTCCCTTCCTCGGTCAGCAAGATGACGCGGGCGCGGCCATCGCTCGGGTGCGGCGCGCGCCGCACGGTTCCGGTCCGCTCCAACAGGGATACGACTTCGGACGCGGACTGCTTGGTGATCCCCAGGTGACGGGCCAGGTCGACCGTGGTGACGTCGTCACGACCGCGCAGGTACCGGGCCGCCAGGCCGTGCACGACCGTCATCGGCGACGACGAGCCGGCGGGGCGCGCGGCCCGCAGCCCGTCGACGATCGCCTTGGCGGTACGGAGAACGAGGACCACGAGCTCGTCCCCGGGCACGTCCGCGGGCACGTCCTCCGGCGGCGGGCCGGCCGACGACGAGGAACGCGACGCGGCAGTTCGGGAGGCGGTCACACGACCCACTATAGTCAGGTCTCCTTACTATTGTGCGGGGCCGCGCGCCCCCTTCACACGGTGTTCCCGGAGGCCTCCCCCCATGTCGCTGCGCGCCCTCGCCCGCTTCTGTTACCGCCGGCGTCGCCTTGTCGTGTTGCTGTGGCTCGCGGCGCTCGTCGGCGTCAACATGGCCTCCGCCGCGGCGGGGACGAACTTCACGACCAACTTCAGCGCGCCCAACACCGAATCGACCCGCGCCTCCGACCTGCTCGCCGCGAACTTCAAAGCGGAATCGGGCGACGGGGTACAGGTCGTGATGAAGGGCACCCCGTCGATGCACGACCCGGTGGTGCAACAGCAGGCGAGGGCGTTCTTCGCCGCGCTCGCCCGCGTGCAACACGTCGCCGGCGTCGGCGACCCCTTCACCACGCCGGGAAGCATCTCGGCATCGGGGACCGTGGCCCTCACCAACGCGCAACTCGACACCAAGTCGCAGGACGTTCCCAATTCGGTCGGCAAAATGATGCTCGCGCTCGCCGATCGCCACACGACTGCGCGACTCGAGGTGCGCCTCGGTGGTCAGCTCATCCAGCAGTCGGAGCGCCAGGCACCCCCGTCGAGCGAAGGCATCGGCATCCTCGCGGCCATCCTCATCCTGCTCATCGCGTTCGGATCGGTCCTCGCCATGGCGCTGCCGATCATCGTGGCGCTCGCGGGCATCGCGGTGGGCCTTCCGATCATCGGACTGTTGACGCACCTCTATCCGCTGCAGAGCTTCGCGACCACGCTGGCGACAATGATCGGCATCGGCGTCGGCATCGACTACGCGCTGTTCGTCGTCACCCGTTACCGCCAGGGGCTCCACGTGGGCCTCGACCCCGAACAGGCGGTGATCACCGCCGTCGACACGTCGGGACGCGCGGTGCTGTTCGCGGGTCTCACGGTGATCATCGCGTTGCTGGGGATGTTGGCCATTGGCCTGTCGTTCATCAGCGGGCTCGGCATCGGCGCCGCCGCGGTCGTCGCCCTCACCGTCGCCGCCGCGGTCACGCTGCTCCCCGCGGTCCTCGGCTTCGTGGGCACCAACATCGACAAGCTCCGCCTGCCGTGGGTGCACAACGACGGCGGCGGTACGCGCGAGACGATCTGGCACCGCTGGAGCCGGTTCGTGCAACGCCGGCCGTGGTTGTTGACGATCGCCGGCCTCGGCATCGTGCTCGCACTGGCGGCGCCGGTGCTCTCGCTGCGGCTCGGGTTCGTCGACGCCGGCAACGATCCCGCCGGCACGCAGTCGCGCCAGGCGTACGACCTCCTCGCGAAGGGATTCGGTCCCGGGTTCAACGGACAGTTCCTCCTCGCGATCGAGATGCCCGCCGGTCGGGACCACACTGCGGACCTGACCCGGCTGCGCACCACGATCGCCACGACGGCCGGCGTCGCATCCGTGTCGCCGGCCGTCACGAACCCCACCGGGACGACCGCGGTGATTCGCCTCTACCCGACCACCTCGCCGCAGGACAGTGCCACGAGCACCCTCTTGCACCATCTCCGCCACGACGTCATACCGCAGGCGACGGCCGGTACCGGAGAGAAGGTCTACGTCGGAGGGTTCAACGCCCTGACCGACGACTTCGCGACCTTGCTCGGACAACGGCTCCTACTGTTCATCGCCGTCGTCATCCTCCTCAGCTTCTTGTTGCTCATGACGGTGTTCCGATCGATCCTCGTGCCGCTCAAGGCCGCGATCATGAACCTGCTGTCGATCGGCGCGGCGTACGGCGTCGTGGTGATGATCTTCCAGTACGGCTGGGGCAAACAGCTCGTCGGCGTCGGCAAGGAGGGGCCGATCCAGGCGTTCCTCCCGATCATGATGTTCGCCATCCTCTTCGGCCTGTCCATGGACTACGAGGTGTTCCTGCTGTCACGCATCCGCGAGGAATACCTCCGCACGGGCGACAACAACGGGGCGGTCGCCGACGGCCTGTCGGCGACCGCGCGCGTGATCACCGCGGCCGCCGCGATCATGTGCACGCTCTTCTTGTCGTTCGTCCTCGGCGACAACATCATCATCAAGCTGTTCGGGATCGGGTTCGCGAGCGCGATCTTCATCGACGCCACACTCATCCGGATGGTGATCGTCCCGTCGACGATGGAGCTCCTCGGCGACGCCAACTGGTGGCTGCCCCGTTGGCTCGATCGCATCCTCCCCCACCTCGACGTCGAGGGTCCGTCGATCACACCCGACGAGGCCGCCGCCGAATCTGCACCGGCGACCGGCGAGTCGGCAGCGTGATCCACGTCCGGCTCGCCGCGCGGCGGGCGAACGGCCGGCCGACCATCGTTGAGGACGAACCGTACCCGTGCGAGGATCAGGCATGACCCACTTCAAAGTTGGCGACAAAGTGATCATCACCGAGGGCGACTTCAAGGGTGAGCGCGGTGCGATCACCGACAAGCACGTCATCGGCGACGGGCTCACGGTCGCGCTCGAAAGGCACGGCAAGGAGATCAAGACGCACGAGGCGCACGTCAACAAGATCGACGACTAGCACGCCCGCAACGCCGCTCGGCCACCGCTGACGCGATGTTGAACCTCTGGGAGGTCGTCGGCGAGCGCGTCGACGACGCGCGCTCCCGGCCCCGGGTCGGGGAATGGGTCGAGGTCGCCGCGTTCGACGCGCGCGGTGGTCGCGACTACGTGATGGTCGCGAACCGGCGCGACCTGACGTACTTCCGGCTGGAGCCGGACGAAGCCGCGCTGCTCCCACTGATGGACGGCACGCGCACCGTCGGCGAGATCTGCGTGAGCCGTCTGCAGAGCACGGGTGGACTCGACGTCGCGCCCGTCGTCGAGCTCGTACGGCTGCTCCACTCGGGCGGCTTCCTCACCGATCGCTACGTCGACGTCGAGGAGGCGCTTCGGCGCGCGACCGCACCCCACCGCCTGCGGACCCGGCTCATCACCTTCGCCAGGGACCCGAGCGTCGAGTGGCGCGGCGCCGAGGCGTTCACCCGCTGGTTACACGCGCGCGGGCTGCGGTACGCGTTCACGCGCGTTGCGACCGTCGCCGGTCTGGCGATTGCGATCGCAGGAGTTGCCGCCTTCGTGTCGGTGCGCGGGCACACGCACGCGTTGAGCTCCAACTCGTCCGGAAGTGTGTTCGCGGTTCTCCTCGCGCTGAATCTCCTACTCGTCTTCGTGCACGAGCTCGGACACGCCGCCTATCTGATCCATCACGGTCGGCGGGTCCGGAGCTCCGGCTTTCGGATCGCCTTCGGAAATCCGTCGTTCTACGTGGACAGCTCCGACGTCTTGATGCTCGATCGGCGCAAGCGGATCACGCAATCGCTGGCCGGACCGTTCTTCGAAGCCGTGGTGACGGGAGTCGCCGCGATCGCGCTGTGGGCACGGCCTCACATCGCGCTGGCGCCGGTGCTCTACACGTTCGTGATCCTCAACTACTTCGTGCTGATCCTCAATCTCGTGCCGTTTCTCGAGCTCGACTGCTACTGGGCCCTCTCGGACGCGTTACGCGTTCCCGATCTCCGACCGCGTTCGGTCGCGTTCCTCCGACACGACCTCTGGCACAAGCTCCGCCGCCGCGAGCGGCTGACCGTGGCCGAGATCGGCATCACGTTCTACGGCACGCTCGGGGCGGTGTTCACCGTGATCGCGCTCGCATGGTCAGGTCTGTTGTGGCGCGACACCTTCGGACCGATCCTCGACCGCATGTCGCACGAGGGCGTCGCCGGGATCGTCCTCCTGGTCGTTCTCGTCACGTTCATCGCCGGCCCGCTGATCGGGGGCATCGTCTCCCTCCTGCTCGCCCGAGCGCGCTCCGCGCGCGAATGTTGAAGCGGATCCGGTTCCGCTCTCAGCGCGGCTGGCGCACGGAGGCGGCCCACCTGCTCGACGAGTCGCCGTTGTTCGACGATCTTCCGGCCGACGTGCTGAGCGACCTCGCGGGACGGGTCCGCCTGGTTCCCGTCTCCGAGCAGACCACGGTGGTGAGCCAGGGCGATCGCGCCGACGCGATGTACGTCGTCCGCAGCGGAATACTCGAGGTCGTCGAGCACCTTGCCGACCGGGCGGGCGAACGATCGATCGCGAGGCTCGGTCCCGGCGACGCGTTCGGTGAGCTCGGTGTCGCGACCGGAGCGCCGCGCAATGCCGGCGTGCGGGCACTCACGCGCGCCGAGTTGTTCGCCATCGACAAGGGAACCTTCGACCGGCTGCTCGCGGATCGCATCGCGGTACCCACCTTGGCGCCGACGGTCCACGAGCTCGGTGCGCTGCAGGCCCTGCCCGCGTTCGCGCACCTGACGCTCCCCCAGCTCGGCGCGCTGCGTTCGCGGGGAACCTGGCAACGGGTCGCGCCCGGCGAAACCCTCATACGCCAAGGCGAACCCGGCGACGCGTTCTACGTCATCGGATCGGGGCGCTTCGATGTCGCCCGCGACGCGAAACCCGTCGGGACCCTCGGGCCCGGCGATCACTTCGGCGAGATCGCGTTGTTGACCGACGAGCCCCGCACGGCGACGGTTCGCGCCGCCACACCCGCCCGGGTCTTCCGGCTCGAGCGACCCGCATTCGAGGAGCTCGTCGCCGACGCCCTCGCCCACCCGCAGCGCGCGTCGTCGGCGCCAACGGTGTTCGAGCGCGCATAACGTCGCCGGACCACGTCGAGGTCTCACCCCACTTTTCCGAGGAACCCACGATGGACTGTTGGCACTGCAAGCGAACCGCAGTCGGCGTGTGCCGATTCTGCGGACGCGCCGTTTGCGAGGACCATGTGCAGACGCGGCCGTTCATCCTCGAGCTCCTCGAACACTCGAGCCCGGTCCGAGCGATCGTCGTCGACGACGCCCTCGCATGCGGCGCCTGCCATCCCCGGCCCGAACCCATCAACCTGCCGGAGCTCGACTGACTCCGGGGAATCCGGCGCGGCGGCAGAGTCCGTATCCTTGGAGGATGGACGATCCGGTCATCGAAATCGCGCCGCTCGGGTTCCAGTGGGCGACCATCGACCCGTTCCTGTTCTGCGTACATCACGTCGACAACTACCCCGCCGGCAACGACCGCCTCGGCCCGGACGCATCACTCGCCGGCCGCGACATCGGCAACGACTTCGCCGGCATCGACGGTTGGCGCATGTACCACGGGACGGCCGTCGCCGGCTTCCCGCAACATCCCCACCGGGGCTTCGAGACCGTCACGCTCGTACGGCGCGGCTTCATCGACCATTCCGACTCGCTCGGCGCGACCGCGCGCTTCGGCCGGGGCGACGTGCAATGGCTCACAGCCGGCAAGGGAATCGTGCACTGCGAGATGTTCCCCCTGCTCGAGCGCGACGCGCCGAATCCGGTGGAGCTGTTCCAGATCTGGTTGAACCTCCCGGCCCACGACAAGATGGTCGACGCGTACTTCACGATGTTGTGGGACGAGGACCTTCCTCGTCACGTCGTCGCCGACCCGGCCGGGCGGACGACGAACGTCACAGTGGTCGCGGGCGTGCTCGCCGGGCTCCGACCGCCACCGCCCCCGCCGGATTCATGGGCGTCCCGGCCCGAATCCGATCTCGCGATCTGGCTCGTCGAGATGGCGCCCGGCGCGCAGTGGACTCTTCCCCCCGCCGCGGGCCCGGACACCGTACGCGTGTTGTACGTCTTCGAAGGCGGCGCGCACGTGGGCGAGCACGAGCTCGAAGCTTCGACGGGCGCCCGCCTGCGCGTCGAGAACGACGTCACCGTCACCGCCGGGCCCGACGGCGCCGAAGCCCTCGTCCTGCAAGGTCGGCCGATCGGTGAGCCCGTCGCGCAGTACGGGCCCTTCGTGATGAACGACCAGGCCGGCATCGAGCAGGCCTTCGCCGACTACCGCGCGACGCAGTTCGGCGGTTGGCCGTGGCCCAGCGACGATCCGGTGCACCCGCGCGACGCCGGGCGTTTCGCACGCGACCCCGACGGCCGGTTCATCACGCCGGCCGAATCCGTCTCGCGCTGACGTTCAGTCGCCGACGGTGAGGTCGACGCGGTCGTTGTAGAAGCACAGCAGCCCCGCGATGCCTTCGGCGCCGGCGACGGGGTTCTCGTAGCTCCAAACGATGCCGTCGTGCACCGCGTCGCCGAGCTGGAGCGTCCAGTACGAGGCTTGGCCCTTGAACGGGCACTCCGTGCTGAAGCTCGTCGGCCGCAGCAGATCCATGCGGACGTCCTCGCGCCGCAGGTAGTACCGGGTGGGCATTCCCGTCTCTTCGAGCAATACCGGATGCTCGGTCTCGGCGATCCGGTGGCCGTCGACCTCGACGACGACGTGGAGGTCGGCGGGTGTGATGGTGACGGTGTGGCCCGGGTTCATGGCGCGGGAAACCGTAAGGGGCGCCGGGTCATTCCGGACCGACCACCTGCAGCCCTACTCGACGGGCCGGGCGCAGCGATTCTTCGAACGTTCCGGTCGCGGCGTCGACGAAGTCGTGTTGGCGCCACGCCTCGTACGCGACGACGCTTACTGCGTTCGCGAGATTGAGGCTGCGGTTCGACGGCCGCATCGGGATGTGCAGGCGGTGATCGTCCGCAAACTCGCCGAGAAGTACATCACCGAGACCGTTCGCCTCGCAGCCGAACACCACCACGTCGCCGGGCCGGAACGCGATGTCGTCGTAGCGGCGATGGGGAACGCGGGTCGTGGTCGCGAACCAGCGGCGTTCTCCCCCGAGCGCGGCGCGGCACTCGGCCCACGTATCCCAGACCTGTGTGTCGGTGAGCTCGTGATAATCGAGCCCACCGCGGCGCAGCGCCGCGTCGTCGAGCGAGAATCCGAGCGGTCGTACCAGGTGCAGCCGCGCGCCGACGTTCGCGCACAGCCGGACGATGTTGCCGGTATTCGTCGCGATCTGCGGTTCCACCAACACGACTTCGAGCATCGCGACCATTGTGTCGCGCTCGCCACCGGCCTGGGAATCCGATCCCGGCACGCGAGTTTCGCCGCGCCCGGGACGTTGATCACGGCGAACACGGTCCGTCACGGCGAGCACGGCCCGTCACCGCGAGCCGCCGGGCACCCGAGGGCGCGATCAGGCCAACCGGACGTACAGCTTCGCCCAGCCGGCTCCGGGGACGGAGACCTCGACGTCCCACTCGCCGGTATCGGCGGCGTTGGTCACCTCGACCTCGGCACCGCCGGCAGCCGGCGACCAGGCTCGTGCCGCGACCGGCCGGCGCGCCCAACCGCGCACGTGCACGCGCTCGCCCGCGCCCAACAACGTGACGACCACCCGGTCGCGCTCATCGGTGACGCGGGCCACGCGCGTGTCGCCTGCGCAGGCATAGAGCGTCGGGTCACCGAGCACCGCAATGCCGTTCGCGAGCACGGGCGCGACCACCCGGTAGTCCCATTCGGCCCGCGCGAGCGTGACCTCGAATCCGCCGTCGCCGGGGATCACCTCGACCCGGCCGCTCCGCCAGTCGTAGACCGCGACCTCCTGCGTCTCCGGACGGTCCTCACCGAGGTCGGCAAGGGACACCCGCGCCGATCGAGATTCGTCGGATCCCACGTTGCACGTTGTGACGTACGCCCACCGCCCGGCGGAGTGCTGCGAGTGCGTACTCGCGACGATCAGTTCGCCCGACCATACGGGAGCGGTGAAAGCGGCGCGATCGATCGCGGCGATCGGCACGTCGGGGCGTACGAGCACGCCGTCGGCGCGGCATGTCCGCCGGATCAGGTCGACGTCGGCGGCGCCGATCCGGTCACCGATGCCGACCGGACCCGCCGAAAGCGCCGCGAGCAACGCCTCGACCTCGCGCGTCTCGGAGGTGCGGGCGGAGTGGAACACGTCCTTGTAGGGCCACTGGCCGAGCGCGCGCGCCATCACGTTGGTGTGCAGGAACCAGGCCCACAACACCTCGGGGCCGACCATGTAGCCGTGGTCGCCGCTCGTGCGGATCGAGGTGACGTTTCGCAGCCGGCTGGTCTGCGCGAAGTCGGCGGGCGATGCCATGCACCACTGCGCGTGGAGATCGCGCGCTTCGAGCGCGGCGTCGATGCCCTCCTGCCAGGCCGCGGCCCGGCCGGGCGCGCGCAGGCCGCGCACGCCGAGAAAGCACTCGATGAGCCAGTCGTGCTCGAACACTTCGACGCCCCACGCGACCGCCTGGTCGAGAAGACGCTCGTACAACTCGGCGTCCTGCGGATGCGCGCGGTCGCCGTCGGTCCACATCGCCATGTCGCCGGCGTACGCAGACTGCGCGCAGAGATGCCGGCAGTGCGCGACGAGCGGACGTCGCCCGAGCCGTTCGCGCAACGCGGCAATGCCGTCGGGCAGCACGTCGGCCCGGGGTTCCCAGCGAACCATGCCGGTCGGCGGGACAACCCACTCGTCCGTGTCGAACGGGCGCAACACTTCGTGCGGGTACCACCACGAGTCGAGCTGGACCGCACCGACCGGCGCACCGCGCGCCTCGAGATCATCGACCGCCGCGACGATCGTCGACGCGGTGTCGAGTCCCGGCTCGGTGCGATACCAGTACGCGCTGCCGTTGTCGGTCCAGTAGGAGAGCCGGGTCCCGAGCACATCGGCGTCTCGCGACGGTGCGGCCACGCCGGATGCCTCCCGGAGCAAGCGAGCCCAGCGCGCGAAGCAGTCGCGCACTCCATCGCCGGCGATGATCGCGAGCTCGGTCGCGAATCCTGCTTCCACGTCGTCGATGTCGCCGTGCCAGCCCGCGCGCAGACCGGCCCCGGATTGCTCCCGGCCGGCGGGCACCGCGATCACCTGCTCGTGGAACGCGGTGAGCGGCGCGAGCAACATCGTCCGGCCGTCGGGCGCGACCACCCCGAGCGGCATCACCACGGCCGGTCGGAACGGCAAGAGTCGCCAACGCGACAACGCGGCGTCGCTGAACACCGCCAACGCGAACTCCGTGTACTGGTGACCGAACGCGCGCATCCCTTCCGGGGCGCCGCGCTCGGCGCGCTCGGCGGGCGCGAAGTGCCACGCGATCGCGGGTTCCGCGAAGTTCCCGGAGCCCGCGCCCGAGCGCGCGACGAGCGCCTCGAGGCGGACGACGACGACCGGTTCTCCGGAGAGGGCGCGCACCTCACTGCGGATACCGCCGGACTCCACGGTGAGCCACGCGTCGGAGCCCGAGACCGCGGGCATCGTGGGGGGTCCCGGCACTCGCAGCGTTGCGGGCCCGAGCCAGTCGGGCTCGTCCCATCCAACACGTAACACGCCGCCGGCCGTCAGACGAACCTGCAGCGGGCCCGCGCCGAGGCTGTATCCGCGTGCGTCGCCATCGCTCACGCCGGGCATTCAATCGGATCGCCGGCGACCCTCGGGCCCTTCGTCCCGTCAGGCGGGGGCGTGATCCCCTGAACCCGTGCCGGCATCGCGCCTAGCGTCGAAGCCACAGGCCGCGCGCCACCGAGAGGCCGCGCGCCACCGAGAGGCCGCGTCACCGAGAGGATCGACATGGCACCCAAGACGTTCGTCGTCCCGCTCGACGGATCCGAGTTCGCCGAGCGCGCCTTGCCGGTGGCGCAGACGCTGGCGGAACGGGTCGGCGGCGGTCTGTTGCTGGTCTCGGCGCAACACTACGGACCCCTCGAGCCGACCGAGTACCTCGAAGAATGCGCGGCGCGCACTGCGCGGGTTCCGGTCGAGATCGTGGGCACGAAGACCACGTACCCGGTAGCGGCACTCGTCGAGGTGGTCGAGGGCGACGACGATCGCGTCATCTGCATGACCACGCACGGCCGCGGTCGACTGCGCTGGGCGGCACTCGGCAGCGTGGCCGAGGAGGTGATACGGCACGCCGGACGACCGATACTCCTCGTCGGGCAGCATTGCCGGGCCGACTTCCTGACGCGTTCCTCACACCTCCTGGCGTGCTCCGACGGTCTCGAAGGGTCCGAAGAGCTCGCCGCCGCGGCCGGTGAATGGTCAGCCCTGCTGGGTCTGGACGTCGACGTCGCCGTCGTGACGCATCCGCTCGACGTGGAGAACTCGGAGCATCCCGACGAGCTCCTCGGCCTCGTGACCGCTCCGTTCGGGGGCTCGGATCACGTGCGGTCGGCGCTGCTGCGCAGTAGCTACGTGCCCGGTGCGCTCGCCGACTACGCCGAGGAGCTCCCGGCGGCGATCGTGGCGATCAACTGCCGAGCCCGGCACGGCCTGGCGCGGGTGGCGCTCGGCAGCGTGACGATGGGCGTCTTGCATCTCGCGCCGTGCCCGTTACTCGTGACCCATCACATGACCGAGGCGACCGGCCATGACTGACGGCGAGCTCGAAACACTCTCGGACGAAGAATGCCTGCAGCGTTTGCGGAGAGAGAGCATCGGTCGCATCGCGTTCATTGCCGAAGAGGGCCCGGTCATCCTGCCCGTGAACTACCGCGTCGTCGATGCTCCGTCTGGGACCCTGATCGCGCTGCGGACACGGCCCGGCAACCTCGTCGAGCAAGCACCCACCAGCGTGGCCTTCGAGGTCGACAGCATCGATCCCGGGCATCACGAGGGCTGGTCGGTCCTCGTCCGCGGCGATCTGTTGCATGCCACGCCCAACTCCGATGCGTTTCGGGAGCAGTACGACTCGGAGCCGTGGCTCGCGGGCAGGGACGCCTGGCTGCTCGTCGACCCGTGGGCGATCAGCGGGCGCGAGCTCCACGGCGCGGAGCCGCTCTGGCACTTCCGTGCCGGCGACTACCTGTAGCTCTACCTGTAGCTCGCCCCCTCGTTCCCGGGGGCTTCGGCCGTCAGGGGCCGGAGCCCCGCCGCTCAGGGTCTTTCGCCCCTCACGACGGGCTCGCCGACGCGACAAGATCAGGGTATGAAAATCATCGTGGGAGTAGACGGATCGGCGCCGGCGACTCGAGCGCTCGAATGGTGTGCCGCGCACGCGAAGGCGCTCGACGCGGAGATCATCGCCGTATACGCGCTCGAGATGCCGATATACGCCGACGGGGGCTTCGGCTTCGCCCCGATTCCGGCACCGCTGCCGGCGCCGTCGGACGCGGATCGGGCGGAGCTACGCGAGAAGATCCTGCACGAATGGTGCGCTCCCCTCGAGCGAGCGGATGTTCCGTTTCGGGCAGTGGTGATCGACGGTTCGCCGGCACCGGCGATCATCGCGCTCTCCGAGAAGGAAGACGCCGATCTCGTGGTCACCGGCCGCCGGGGCCGCGGCGGCTTCGCCGAGTTGATCCTCGGGAGCACGAGCCACCACCTGTCGCATCACCTGAACCGCCCGTTGCTGATCATTCCCTGATCGCTCGGCGAACGACCGAACGGAGCATCGACATGGCCGACCATTGGGGGCCGCTCGCGCCGCTGGCCGGCGACTGGTACGGCGAGGGCGGTCTCGACACCGCCTACTCGCACACGCAGCACGCGGTGCTCGCGACGCCGTATCGCGAGAAGTTGAGCTTCAAACCGTTCGGTCCGGTGCAAAACGGGCGCCAATCGCTCTACGGCCTCGACTACAAGACCGCGATGTGGCGCGGTGACGAGGAGAACCCGTTTCACACCGAGGTCGGATACTGGCTCTGGGACGGCGCGACAGGTGAGACCCTCCGCGGCTTCGTCGTACCGCGTGGCATCACGGTGCTCGCGGGCGGAACGGTCCCGCACGACGCTACGACCTTCTCCCTCGAAGCGGCGGCCGACGATCCCAACTACACCATTGGCCAGAACAAGTACTTGGCTGCGAACGCGTCGACCTCGAGCTACGCGGTGACGATCACGATCAACGACGACGGCACCTGGACGTACCACGAGATCACGATGCTCGACATGACGGAGTTCGACGAGCCGTTTCCCCACACCGATCACAACACCCTGCACCGCGCCGAGTGAACATCAGGGCCGCGCCCGCCCCGGACTCGGGTCAATGCCGCTGCAACACGACCTTCAACGCGCCGGTCTCGCCCGCGCGGGCGAAGACGTCGTAGGCCTTTTCGAACTCGTCGAGTGCGAAGTGATGCGTGACGAATCGACCGGCGTCGACCTGACGTCCCGCGAGCAGCTTCAGGAACGTCGGCGTGGACGACGTGTCGACGAGGCCGGTCGTGATCGTCACGTCCTTGATCCACAGCTCCTCGAGATGCAGCGTCGCCGGCTCGCCGTGCACACCGATGTTCGCGATGTGACCTCCGGAGCGGGCCAGTGAGACGGTCAGCTCGAACGTGGCCGGAGTACCGACCGCCTCGATGGCGACGTCGGCGCCGAGGCCGTTCGTCAGGCTCCGCACGACCGTGAGCGGGTCCTCGTGGGCCGGGTCGACCACGACGTCGGCCCCGAACTGCTTCGCGGCCTCGAGCCGTGACGGCGCCAGATCGATCGCGACGATGTGGCCCGGGCTGTACAGCCGCGCCCCGGTGATCGCCGCGAGCCCGATCGGTCCCGCGCCGACGACCGCGACGACGTCGCCGGGAGAGACATGGCCGTTCAGAACGCCGACCTCGTAGCCGGTGGGCAAGATGTCGGCGACCATCAGCGTGTCCTCGTCGGAGACCCCGTTCGGTACGGGATACGTCGACGTGTCGGCGAAGGGCACGCGCACGTACTCGGCCTGCGTGCCGTCGATCAGATGACCGAGGATCCAGCCGCCACCACCGATGCACAAGCCATAGTGACCTTCACGGCAGAACCGGCACGCGCCGCACGACGTGATGCACGACACCAGCACCCGGTCGCCGGGCTTGACGTTCTTCACACCCGCGCCCACCTCTTCGACGGTACCGACCGCTTCGTGGCCGAGCACCCGACCGTCGACGACCTCGGGCACATCCCCCTTCAGGATGTGGAGGTCGGTACCGCAGATCGTTACCGCGTCGACACGTACGATCGCATCGGTGTCGGCGACGAGTGCCGGCTTCGGCACTTCCTCCCACGCTTTGCGGCCCGGGCCGTGATACACGAGTGCCTTCATCCCCGTCTCCTCTCGTCGGAGCATCGTTGCGCTTCGATCGTCAATCGCGAGCGGCACGAGAACCAGGGCCGGTCGCCTCTATTTGGCGGGGACCAGAGCAGGCAGGGTTCTGGATGTGGCACGCTGCCACCGACACGAAGGAGGCGCCATGACCAGCCGAGGACTCGACCGGATCGGGCCTGACGAGTGCATGGAATTGCTCCGGGCCAACTCGTTCGGGCGGATCGGGACGAAGATCGCCGACGAGCCGGTCATCCTGCCCGTCTACTACGCGGTCGCCAAGGACGAGGTCGTGTTCCGGACCGACCCGGGCACGAAGTTGATGGCGGCGGCGCTCGACACCCGCGTGGCCTTCGAGGTCGACGACCGCGACGGCGGCTGGAGCGTGCTCGTGGTCGGGCACGCGCACGAGGCGCGCGTCGCGACACCGGCACTCACCGAGGCTTCGGCCCGGCTCGAGGAGTTCTGGCCCGCAAGCGAGCGGCACGATCTCGTGCACGTCACCATCGAGAAGATCGAAGGGCGCCGGCTCCACCCGAACGCGTGACGATCACGTCACCTCGTCGAGGCGTTCGATCGCTTCGGACGCGAGGACGGCCGGAGCGCGGGTGGCGTCGAGAACGAACGCCGACGGCCACGGGTCGAACCGGGCTCGGACCGCGGCGCTGACCGCGGCCGTCGCGTCCGACGCGTCGGCGGCCGAGCCCTCGACGCGGGCGGTCGCCCGCTCGGCCACGCGCGCCTCGGCCACCTCGGGCGGGGCACTCAGGCAGAAGGAGACGAGCTCGCTCGACGTCGTCTCCGCGACGCGCTGCGCGTCGGCGCGACGATCCCGGTCGCTCCACGACGCGTCGAGGATCACGCTCTCTCCCGAAGCGAGCAGGCCCCGCGCCGATTCGAGGAGTGCGTCGTACGTGCGTGCGTTCCATTGCGGCGCGTACAAACCGTGATCGAGCACGCTCGCGGCCGATGTCGTCGGCTGCAGCCCCGCGAGGTGTTTGCGGATCTCGTCCGAGTGCAGGGCCCGCCATCCGGTACTGCGTTCCAGCTCGCGGCTCAGTGTCGTCTTGCCCGTCGCCGGCGCGCCGCCGACCAGCACGAGGCGGACGCGTCCGCGCGTGAGGTGGTCGGCGGCGAGCGCCAGCAACCGCCGGGCCGACGCGGCGGCGACCGGATCGGCGTCGACCCGCAGACACGCCACCTTCGAGCGAATGAGGGCGCGGTAGGCGACGTAATAGTCGGCGAGCGAGGGGGGCCAGCTGTCGCCGCTCGCCGATCGGTACCGGTCGAGCAGGCGGCGCGCGAGGTCGCCGCGCCCCAGCCGCTCGAGGTCCATCGCCAGGAACGCCACGTCGGCGACGACGTCGCCGAATCGGAGGGCGTCGTCGAACTCGAGGCAGTCGAGGAGTCGCGGGCCGTCGTCGAGACAGAACACGTCGTCGGCGAGCAGGTCGCCGTGCCCGTCTCGGATCCGACCGCCGGCCACGCGCGCTTCCAAGAGCGGAGTGCGACCAGCCAGATACTCCCGGCCGAGGCGATCGACACGACCGAGAAGGTCAGCGTCCAGGACCGATCCCGCAGACAGGTTCAGCTCGTCGACGGTGCTCGACCACAAGCGCAGCAGGGTCGCCGGCATCCCGGCTCGGTCGATCTCCGGGCTCGTCGGCGCCGCGCGGTGCATGCGCGCGAGCTCCTGTGCGATCGCGTCGACACACGCGGTCGGGTCCGCCGTGCGGGCCAACGACGCGAGGCGACGCTCGTCGGGCATCCGGCGCATCTCGACGACGGTGTCGACCACCTCTCCCCCGCGATCTTCCAGCGGGACCACGCCGAGGTACACGTCCGGTGCGAACCGCCGGTTCACACTGACTTCTCGTTCGGCGTTCGCTCGGCGCAGCTCGGGAGTCGAGAGGTCGATGAACGGAAACCGCACCGCCTTCTTGAGCTTCCACACGCGATCGTCACCCAACGCCACGATCGATACGTGCGTCTCGACCACCACGATCGGCGTCTGCGGCGCCCGGCGCTGCAGCCATTCGCCGAAGCGCGTCCGCTGCTCGGCGACCTGGGCAGCACTCATGCCCGGCGGCTCGCTCAGCTTCGCTTGCCGCTCGGGGGTACGACGCGCGCGGTTGCTCGGGGGCCACACACCGGCTCGTTGCCGTCGTTCACCTCAGGCCCTCCGGGTGGCGATCGGCGGCGTGAGACGCCGGCCACTGAGGAGTTCGCAATTCAGCCGCACGTAATGGCTGCGAGGTCTGCCGGTGGAGGGCGGATCGAGCGTCGGAAGCCCGTCGTGCTCGTGCTCGGTCGTGAGCACAGTCGCTCGGCCCAGAACGAGCACCGTCCAACCGTCGTCGGCCCCGGCGTCGTACGCGTCGACCTCGAACGCGAGCACGTCACCGTTCCCCGCGGCCCGCAGCTTCACATCGTTGCCGGTGCGGAACGTGATCGTGTCGTCGGCGTAGATGTAGCGGACCGGGAGGATCACGGGCAGGCCGCCGCTCGTCATCCCGATGCGACCGAAGGTCCGTGTCCCGAGCAGGGCCCGGCATTCCGCGTCCGTCAACGGGACGAATCCATCACCGGGATTGGACAAGATGCTCGCGTCCGTCATCGTGTCTAGTCTCGACGGTGACCCCGCCACCGGGCAGGGCCGAAAGGCCAATCAACCCGGGTCCAAATTCTGGACCAAGATCCTCGCGTTACCAACGTGCAGTGACAAAGGCCCGAGGAACGATGTCATCGGAATCACCGCTCTCGGACGATGTGCTCCGCCAGACTCTCAATGCGGCTCCCGACGGCATCCTCGTGGTGGACGAGAAGGGAACGATCCTCTTCGCCAACCCGATGGTCGAGCGACTCTTCGAGTATGCGCTCGCAGACCTCGTCGGTGAGTCGGTAGACGTCCTGCTGCCCGAGGCCGTGCGCGCCCCGCACGCCGGCCGGCGAGCGGAATACGCCGCGCATCCCCGCACCCGATCGATGGGAACCGGGCTCGATCTGCACGGGCGCCGCCACTCGGGTACCGAGTTCCCCGTCGAGATCAGCTTGAGCCCGCTGCGCACCGAGAACGGGCTCCTCGTCGTGGTGATGATCCGCGACGTCGCGGAACGGCGGGCGGCCGACGAGGAGCTCCGACGCGCGCACGAGGAGCTTGCACTGGTCGACGACCGGGAACGCATCGCCCGCGATCTCCACGACACGGTGATCCAACGGCTCTTCGCGGTCGGGCTCTCCTTGCAAGCCGCGCTCAGCCGGCCGAACGACCCGGCCCTCGAGCGCGTGCAGCTCGCGATCGACGAGATCGACACGACGATCCGCGAGATACGGTCGTCGATCTTCGCGTTGCACACGCGACGGCCCCTTGCGCAGAGCCTGCGCGACGACGTCCTCGACGTCGCTCGCGAAGCCGGCCGCGCATTGGGCTTCGAGCCGTCGGTTTCGTTCGACGGTCCCGTCGACACGGTCACGACGAACGCGATCCGAGAACACGTCCTCGCGACATTGCGCGAGGCGCTCAGCAACGTGACCCGGCACGCGCACGCGTCGAAGGTCAGCGTCGAACTCGCGGCCGGCCCGCGCCAACTCGTCTTGGTGGTGTCCGACAACGGGGTCGGGATCGACGGTCACGACGTAGGAAGCGGCTTGCAGAACATGGCCGAGCGCGCCATCACGTTCGGCGGAGCGTGCGAGGTCAGCCGGTTGTCGAGCGCGGGCGGGACTCAGATCGAGTGGCGCGTCCCACTCGCCCCGGAGCCCTCGTGAATGACGTCGATGCCTCGCGCCGACGAGTCGTACTCCCGTAGCTTCGCCAGCATCCGCACGATCGCCGCATCGCGTTGGTGGGGCGTGAGGCTGTCGAGACCGCTGACCGATGCGAGGAGACTGCCCCGCCGGCGTGTCACCGAGGCCCGGGCGCCGGCCAGCGCCGCGTTCGGGGTTCGCGACGCGGCCAGCGCCTCGGTCGCGATACGGGTGTGACGCGGCAGCTCGCTCGCCGCGACCTCTTCGATCGCGCCGACGACGTCGTCGCCGCGATCCAGCACGCGCATCTCGTACTCGTCGTACGGATCGAGTACCGCGGGGCCGGCGACGACGAGCGGGACGCGATGCATGAGCGCACAGCGCACGCCGTCCTCGTGCGGCGCCGGTTGCGCACGCGGCCGCGACCGCACTGTCAGCGCCACGTCGATGGCATGTGAGCGCAGCGGGCATGCCGACTGATCCTCGAGCCCACGGCACGGAAATGCGGGCGCATCGGGCTCGTGGCATCTGAGCACGACATGGCCGGCATCGGTCAGATCCTGGACGGCCTTGTCGGCGGCGCCCCGGTCACTCTCCAGGACCATGATGTTCAACGACATGGCAACTCCTCCTCCGTAATGGTGCGACCGTGGGGCGGGATGCGACGCCCGGTGACCGATTGGCTCCGGAGCCGCAACCAGGTCGAATGCGGACCGGGGCACCACGGACCGAGCGGCAGCTGCTCGAGCCGGGCGATCTCGACGGGATCGCGGACTTCTTCGGCGACGGCGAGGACGAGGACACTCCAGCCCGTGTGGAACAAGCCGTCGATACCGTCGCACTCGAAGGCGACCGGGCCGTTGCGCGCGCCGTGGAGCTTGGTGCCCGCGTCGGTGCGCAACACGATCGCGTCTCCGTCGAACGCGAAGTTCACCGGAAACACGAGCGGTCGCCCGGCGACGACGACGGCGAGGCGACCGAGCGGCGCCGAAGCGGCCAACCGGAGACATTCGTCCCGATCGAGCTCTTCGAGACCGGTTCTACGGTCGATCTTCGTGCTCATTTACGGATGATCCACCGGGGCGCGCGCGGGGACCAGGGCCGATGGTCACCTATTCGGGAGGGGCCTCGGGCCTTCGCTGGGCCGACAACTTGGCCGCGAAAACGGCCGCCTCCGTGCGGCGTTCCATGCCGAGCTTCGAGAGCAGATTCGACACGTAGTTCTTCACCGTCTTCTCGGCGAGGAACAGGCGCTCACCGATTTGGCGATTCGTGAGGCCTTCGGCGATGAGATCGAGGATCTTGCGTTCCTGGTCGGTGAGCCGCGCGAGTCGCGGGTCTTCCTCGGGACCGGTGCGCAGGCGCTCGAGCACGCGGGCCGTCACACTCGGGTCGAGCAACGACTGGCCGCCCGCGACTCTCCGGACGGCGTCGACGAGATCGGTCCCTTTGATCTGTTTGAGCAGATAGCCGGCCGCGCCGGCCATGATCGAGTCGAACAGCGCTTCGTCGTCGGAGAACGACGTGAGGATCAGGCACTGGATCGAGCCGTCGAGCGAGCGCACCTCCCGGCAGACCTCGACGCCATTGCCGTCGGGCAGCCGCATGTCGATGATCGCCACGTCGGGCTTGGTCGCCGGGATCCGGGCCACGCCCTCCTCGGCCGTACTCGCCTCGCCGACCACCTCGATCTCGTCGTCCGCTTCGAGCAGCTCACGAACGCCGCGCCGAACGATCTCGTGGTCGTCCAACAAGAATACGCGAATACCCATCGAATTTCCCCGGTCGCCGGCCGCCCGACAGTAGCGCCCGGCAGCCGGAGGGGGCCGCCTTGCCCGTCCGTCAGGCCTCTTAGCCGCTCACCACCGAGGTTCCCGCCGTTCCCTGAACGAGTGCGTAGGCGTCGCCGAGCGCCCCGATCGTGGCCCGGCAGCGCGTCGACCGGACGAACGCCGACGCGGCCTCGATCTTGGGCGCCATGGAACCCGCCGCGAACCGGTATCGCTGCAACTCGGCGGGCGTGACCGTTCCCAGAGGCCGGGCGGCCGGCGTCCCCCACTCGACCTCGACCGCGGGCACGTCGGTCAACAACAGCAAGAGATCCGCCGAGAGCTGCCGTGCGAGCAACGCGCTGGCCAGGTCCTTGTCGACGACCGCCTCGACGCCGTGGCGGACGCCGGCCGAGTCGACCACCACCGGTACCCCTCCGCCGCCGGCGCAGATGACGAGTACTCCGTGGTCGAGCAGCAAGCGGATGGTGGGCAGCTCGACGATCGAGCGCGGGGTCGGCGACGCGACCACGCGCCGCCAGCCCTTGCCGTCGGCCGCGACCGTCCAGCCGCGCTCTCGCGCCAACGACTTCGCCCGGGCTGCGTCGTAGACAGGACCGATTGGCTTGGTCGGCCGCCGGAAGGCCGGGTCGAGCGCGTCGACCACCGTCTGCGTGATGAGTGAAGCGACCGGGCGTTCGCCGAGCGCGTTCCCGAGCTCGCGTTCGAGCAGGTAGCCGATCATGCCTTCGCTCTCCGCGCCGAGCACGTCGAGCGGGTAGGTGCGCACGTCGCGGAACGCCTCGCTCTGTAACGCGAGCAATCCGATCTGCGGCCCGTTCCCGTGCGTGATGACGAGTTGATGCTCGCGAGCGATGTCCGAGAGCGCCGCAGCGGCGACCTTCACGTTGCGCTGCGTCACCTCGGAGTCGAGGGATTCGTTGCGCCGGAGCAAGGCGTTGCCACCGAGGGCCGCGACGATCAGCATCTCAGATCCCGTCGCGTTCGATCGGGCAGGTCATGCAGCGAGCCCCGCCTCGCCCGCGGCCGAGCTCGCTGCCCGGGATGCTGACGACTTCGATGCCGTGATCACGCAGCATCGCGTTGGTGACGGTGTTGCGCTCGTAGCCGACGACGACGCCCGGGGCGACGGCGAGGAAGTTGATCGCGTCGTCCCACTGCTCCCGCTCGGCGGCACGCGCGTCCTCGTCGGCGGACAGGACGCGCACCTTGTCGACACCGAGTGCTTCGGCGATGGCACCGAACAGGTCGTCGCGAGGCTCGACGTGCAGCCCACCGGTGTCGTGTTCGACGACCTCTTCGATGTCGGCGGGCGTGACCACGAAGGCCCGCATCGTGGCGGGGTCGAGGTAGGGGTAGCGGACGAACGTGTCGAGGTCGATCATGGTCAACAAGGTGTCGAGGTGCATCAGCGCGTGCGACTTCGGGAGCTGCACCGCGATGACCGTCTCGGCCTGACGCGTGCGAAACAGCTCACGGCTGAGGATCTCCACGCCCATCGGGGTCGTGCGCTCGCCCATCCCGATGAGCACGACTCCACGCCCCAGGACATGGATGTCACCGCCCTCGAGCGTTGCCGGTCGGTGGTCGACGTCGTCGTCGCCGTAGTACACGGGGAATGTGGCGGCGGCGAACATCGGGTGGAACCGGTAGACGGCCCGGCTGTGCAGGGATTCGCGCTGCCGGGCGGCCTTGGCCATCGGGTTGATCGTGACGCCGCCGTACACCCACGCGGAGTTGTCGCGCTGGAACAACGTGTTCGGTAGCGGGGCGAGGACGAAGTCGTCGAGGCCGAGGGTCTGCCAGCGCAGACTGCGCACGTGCAGGGGTGACAGGTCGGAGCGCGTCACCCCGCCGATGAGCAGCTCGGCCAACGTCGCGGCTTCGACGCCGTCGGTCAGCTCGCGCAACGGTCCGGCCAGCATTGGCCCGACCTGTTCGGCGCTGCACGTGCGATCCAGCACGAAGGCCCGCGCCTCCGGGATCTCGAGTGTCTGCGCGAACAGCGCGTCGAAGTGGTCGACCACGACGTCGCGGTCGCGGAGCACCTGCGCGAACGCGTCGTGCTCCTCACGCGCTTTCGCGGCCCAGGGCACGTCGTCGAACAACAGCGCCTCACAGTTGCTCGGGGTCAGTCGATGCAACTCCAGGCCCGGGCGATGCACGATCGCACGGCGGAGCCGGCCGACCTCGGAATGCACTCCGTATTCGCTGGCCATCGGGCTTCCCTCGGACACGGATCGGATACGCCGCTCGTGGCGGTGCTCGCACCGACGCTACGGAGCCACCCCCGAGCTCACGAGAGGCCGACGCCCCGTCGCCGCGGGTCGAAAGGCCCTGCTCATCCCGGCGCATCGCCCCTGCCCGCCAACACGTAGCTCCACCACGATGAACCCATGAACGCGCTGATCGAGCGCGTCACTCTGGCGAGGGGAGCCGGAATGCGAATCACGAAATGGCTGAAGACCGTACCGACCTTGGTAATCATCGGTTCGGTGTTGTTCCTCGTCCTCTCCATCGGGAGCGGGCTCTTGCTGTGGGGTTCGGGCTTCGCGCACCGCATGGTGCACAACCAGCTCGCCGAACAGCAGATCCGGTTCCCCGCGAAGGGGACGCCCGCACTTGCTCCGAACGAGTTCCCGGGGCTGCAGCGCTATGCCGGCCAGGCGGTCGACAACGGTCCGAAGGCGAAGGCCTATGCGGACCAGTTCATCAAGGTCCACCTCAAGGGCATCGCGAACGGCCAGACCTACTCGCAGGTGAGCGCAGCCGCGCAAGCCAACCCGAACGACGCGAAGCTCGCGGGCCAGACCCAAACACTGTTCCGCGGTGAGACCTTGCGCGGCCTGTTGCTGTACGCGTGGGGTTGGTCGGTCGTCGGCGAGATCGCGTACTGGGTCGGGCTCGGCGCGCTCATCGGTGCGATTGCAGTACTGCTCGCGCTCGCTCTCGGGTTCTTCGCCCACGAACGACAGGTCAAGCACCTCGAGCTCACCGCAGTCGTCGGCGCCGCGAGCCCGGGCACTCCGGTCAGCGTCGGCTGACGCGCCCTGCGTCTGTCCACCTTCACCGTTTACCTCGAGGAGATCAGTCGTGCCCTTGTTCACGCGTCGCGATCGCGAAGCAGTTGGAACCGCCGGTGTCGCGTTGGCGCTGGTCGCGCTCATGTTCGGCTTCCTCGCGTTCGTCGTCGCGGCGCACGCCGACAGCCGGAAGATCGGATCGCCCGCGGGCGCGGTGCAGGTGACGTTGGCGGAGTTCTCCATCACCCCGGCGACGATCTCCGCGCCGCTCAACGGCAAACTCGTCGTAACGAATGCGGGCTCGGCCGTGCACAATTTCAACGTGCAGGGCACGAACATCCGCACGAAGGACCTGCAGCCGGGAGAGTCGGCCACCGTCGACCTCAAGGGACTCGAGGCCGGCAGCTACACGGCGTTCTGCGCGATCTCCGGTCATCAACAGCTGGGCATGCAGGCATCACTCGTCGTCGGCGGTTCCGGCGCCGCCGCGTCGAGCGCGTCGGGAATGGCGAACATGGATTTCAACAGCATGACGCCCCAACAGCTCTCGGCCATGAACGACCAGATGGACGCCACGATGGCGAAGGCCGTGAACGTCTACACCGAACAACTGAAGAACGGCGCGAACACCAAGGGCGTCGGCAACACGCCCCTCGTCCCACAGGTTCTGCCCGACGGGACGAAGGTGTTCCACCTCACGGCCGAGCTCGCCAACTGGGAGGTTTCTCCGGGCAAGACCGTCCGCGCGTGGACGTTCAACGGCACCGTCCCGGGCCCTTCGATCAAGGTCAACGTCGGTGACCCCGTGCGCATCGTCGTCGACAACAAGCTGCCGATGTCGACGGGAGTGCACTTCCACGGGCTCGAGGTGCCGTTCAACATGGACGGCGTCCCCGACATCACACAAGCCCCGATCAAGCCGGGCAAGAGCTTCACGTACGACGTTCACGATCAACAAGCCCGAGCTCGGCATGTATCACTCACACCACGACGCGCAGGTGCAGGTCCCGAACGGAATGCTGGGGATCTTCCAAGTCGGGGACCCCGCGCTGCCGCCGAACACGGGGCCTGTCACCCAGACCGTACCGATGGTGCTCAACGACGCCGGCGTGATCGGACTGTCGCTCAACGGGAAGTCGTTCCCCGCAACGGCACCGGTCATCGCACACGTCGGCGAGTGGGTGGAGATCAACTACTTCAACGAAGGTCTACAGATCCACCCGATGCACCTGCACGGGCTGCCGCAACTCGTGATCGGCGAGGACGGCTATCCCCTCGCCTCCCCGTACACCGTCGACACACTGTCGATCGCCCCGGGGCAACGCTTTACGACACTCGTGCACGTGACGTCGGACTTCCTCGGCCCGAACAACACGCCCGGCATCTGGGCGTTCCACTGCCACATCCTCACGCACGCCGAAGGACCGAACGGCATGTTCGGCATGGTGACGACGTTCATCGTCGAACCATAGGCAGGCCGGCTGCCGCGTCGAACGGGAACGCGCTCCGCAGCGCGCGGGGTCTCTCGCGCGTCTTCCGATGCGGAGCATCACATATCTTCCGGTTTGGCGACCCGTACGCTTCGGCCGTCAAACAACCCCGGGGGAGACAGAATGCGGCTGCGTTGCTACGTTTTCGCGACGGCTTTGGTACTGGTTGTCAGCGCGTGTGGCGGTGGCAAGAGCGCCAACAGCAACAATGACGGCGGCGGCCTCGGGGGCGCCACCACGATGCCACCGACGACAACCAACAACGTATGCAAGACGGCGACGTTGCAGAGCACCGAAACGGGCGTGACGGCATCGACGATCACGGTGACGGTCATCGCGGACGTGAACAACTCCATCCGGCCGGGGCTGTTCAAGGGTTCGTGGGACGGCATGAAGGCTTGGGGCGACTACATCAACTCCCAGGGCGGCCTGGCGTGTCGCAAGGTCGTGGTGAAGGAGGGCGACGCGAAGCTGAGCCCGACCGACGCGGCGAACGCGGTCGCGACCGCGTGTAGCGATTCGATCGCGACTGTCGGTACGTCCGCGCTGTTCTTACAGGACGTGAGCGTGATGAACGGCTGCAAGGACAAGGCGGGTCAGTCGATCGGGCTGCCCGACATCGCCGAGTTGCAGACCGAGGCGGCGCAGCAGTGCTCGCCCGTCTCGTTCGTCGCTTTGCCGATTGGCTACTCGTGCCCGTACAGCGGCCAGGGCCCGCGCACGGAGCACGTCGCCCGCACCGAATACGACTACTACCTGAACAAGTTCGGCGCGAGCGCGTTGCACGGCGTGTTCGTGATCCCGAAGGACCTGCCGTCCACCATCGCGGCCTCGATGCCGCTCATCCGCGCCGAAAACAAGATGGGCATCACCAGCGATGCGGAGTTCGGCGAGAGCGGCACCGCGCTTCAGACCGACTACACGCAGGTCGTGCAAGCGATCAAGGAACACACGTCCACGTACGCGCGCAGCGAGTCCGACTACAAGAGCACCGTGCTCATGCGCAAGGAGGCACAGGTACAGGGCGTCTCCACCGTCAAGGCCTGGGACTGCTCCCTACAGTGCTACGACGCCCGGTTGATCTCCGAAGGTGGCAGCGCGGTCGAAGGTCAGTACGTATGGCTGAACTTCCTGCCCTTCGAGGACAAAGGCTCGAATGCCTCCCTCGACAACTTCCTCGAGTACGACAAGACGCCTGATGCCTTCGGCGCCCAGGCGTTCATCGCCGGTGAGATCTTTACCCAGGCCGTGAACGACGCGATGAAGGCGAACGGCAACAACCCGAACGCGATCACCCGTCCCAATCTCCTGACTGCGCTGCGAAACATGCATAGCTTCGACGGCGGCGGCATGGTCCCGCCCATCGACGTCGGGCGTCGCATCGGGAGCACCTGCCTGGTCGCCATGCAGGTTCAAAACGACAAGTTTGTCCGCGTCGATCCGATCCAGCCCGGAACCTTCGATTGCGACAAGGGCAACGCCGGCGTTCCCAAACCGGCAATGACAATCACCATCGACCCCGCGACGGAGTACCACGGCTGACACCGACGAGCATCAAAGAAATTCCCATTGATGGGCAAGTTATGAGCGGCCGTCCACAGCTCACACCCACGCGCCACCACGGTCATGCGTTCGCCGGGACAGCGCGCGATCGGGCAGTCTGTACATCTTGGAATCGAGGTATTCGAACCTTCGCGACGCGATTGACGGCGACATGCCGGCGTTGCGGGACCTCTACAACGCCTTGATCCCGACGACGACTGTGGCGTGGACCGACTCGTTGCAGACGCTTCGGGAGCGCCAGGCGTGGTTTCGCCGTCAGCAGCGCTGCGGGTACCCGGTCCTCGTCGCGGAGGTCGCCGGAAAGGTGGTCGGTTTCACGGCTTACGGAAGCTTTCGAGGCTCGGGCAAGTGGCCCGGCTATCGCCACACCGTCGAGCACACCGTCCACGTCCACGAGCACTATTGGGGTCGAGGCCTCGGCCGATCGTTGCTCGAAGCATTGATCGAACGGGCCCGCGCCAACGCCGTCCACGTCATGGTCGCAGCCGTGGACGGCGCCAACACCGATTCGATCGCTTTCCATGAACGGCTCGGATTTGCGACCGTGGCACGAATGCCGGAGGTAGGCCGCAAGTTCGACCGTTGGCTCGAGCTGGTCTTGATGCAACGCGTCCTTTGAGGGTGCACCGCGAGTAGGGCCGAACGTCCGCGCCGACCGAGGCCCTCGGCTCTGGCTTCGGGGGCCGGAACAGCCCACGCTGGACCCGGCCACAACGAGGAGGCGTTCGATGGACATGACCGACATCGAGAAGCTCGCGGAGGTTCGCGGGAACCCCGCCGTGTCGATCCTGTGCCGGCTGGACCGGCGCCGTCCGGGCAACCTGGAGGATCCGCGCCGCCTCGAAGCACTCCGCAAGGAGGCGATCGACGCCGTGTTGAACACGTACGACGAGCGGCTCGTCGCGCCGCTGCTCGGTCGCATCGAGGCCGCGATCGTGGGCGTCGACCTCGCCCACCCGTCGGAAGCCGTTGCCGTTCTGGTGACGGCCGACGAAGCCCACGTCGCGCCCCTGCCGTTCCCGGTGTTCAGCCGCGTCGTCGTCGGTGAGGCGTTCGCGACCCGCGATCTTGTCAACGCGATCCGCCAGACGCTGCACGCGCGGGTGCTCGTCCTCGCCGCCGAACGGGCCCGCTGCTTCGAGGCAATCGGCGCGAGCCTGCGTGAGGTCCACGGTCACGGCTTTCCACTGCACCTCTCGCCACCGGTGCAAGAGGACACGCCCCATCGAGATCTTCCCATCGGCGAGCACGAGGAGGCCGAGGCGCATCGATTCGTGTTACGAGAGGTCGACACCGCGCTGGCCGAGCTGCAGGCGCGCGACCACCGGCCGCTCGTCGTCGTCGCGCCGGTTCGGGAGCTCGCGTACTTCGACGAGGTGACGAAGTTCGCAGCTGACGTCGTCGGGCGAGTCCACGGCAATCACGTCGAGGACAGCGTCGCGAGCATCGAGGCCGTCGTGCAACCGGCGCTGAAGGCGGAGCTCGCACGCCGGTCCGACGAGGCCGTGCGCCGCGCGCAGGAAGCCGTCGGAAGCGGTGCGGCCACGCGCTTCGCCCCGGTATTGACCGCTGCGCTCGAAGGACGGGGACACGAGTTGATCCTCGAAGAGAATTTCCGTGTCGCGGCTGCAGATACCGAGTCGCACCACGACGCGGTCGACCAGGTCATCGAAGCCGTCCTCGAGCACGGCGGACAGGTGACGACCGTCCCGGACGGCACGCTCTTCGACCACGGCGGCATCGTCTTGATCGTCCGCTACTGAGCGGTATGGCGAGTACCCGCACATCGGCACCCGGCCTCTACGTCTCGCCGGATCGACTCCGACGCCATGTCGCTCATTGAGCTACGGGACGTGTCGAAACGATTCGACACGGTCGCCGGAGTCGTCGTCGCGCTCGACGGCGCGACGTTGTCGGTCGGAGTGGGCGAGCTGCTCGTGGTACTCGGACCGTCCGGCAGCGGCAAGACGACGCTGCTCAACCTGATCGGGGCGCTCGACACCCCCAGCGCCGGTGTGATCGAGGTCGCGGGTCGGCGGCTGACCGGCGCGTCGACGGCCGAGCAATTCGAGTACCGCCGAAAGACCGTCAGCTTCGTGTTCCAGGCGTTCAACCTCTTCCCCGAGCTGACCGCGCTGGAGAACGTCCGCTTCGGCGCCGAGATCTCGGGTCGGCGCGGAGCGGCCGAGCGCGCGCTGCAGGTACTCGAGGACGTCGGGCTGGCGGCGCGGGTGCAGCACTACCCGCACGAGCTCTCGGGCGGTGAGCAGCAGCGCGTCGCGATCGCGCGCAGCGCTGGCGACCGGCAACCCGGTTCTCCTCGCCGACGAACCGACAGGCGAGCTCGACTTCCACACCGGCGTGCAAATCCTGAGCCTGCTGCAGCAACAGTCGCAGGCCGGTCGGACGGTGCTCGTCGTCACCCACAATCGCGAGATCGCGCGGGTGGCCGATCGCGTCGTCGAGTTGAGTGGCGGTCGGATCGTCTCCGACGGTCCGCCGGCCGGCGGCCGTGTGCCGGTCGCGGAACTGCGCTGGTAGGGCCGTGGGCCTGCGGTTCTGGCTGAGGTGGTCCGGTCGCGACCTGCGCAAGCGCGCGCCCCAGGTGATCGCGATCGCCGCGATCATCGCGCTCGGGTCCGGTATCTATGCGGGCCTCGGGTCCACGTCGGTATGGCGGCGCAGCTCGCTCGACGCGAGCGCCGCCCGGCTGAACGCCCACGACGTACGGATTTCGGTGCTGGGCGGACAGACGATCGGTCGCGATCGCGCCGTCGCCGCGGTCGCGGCCGCGGGCGGCGCCTGGATCGCGGGCCTCGAAGCGCGCCTGTTGGTCCACGTGCCGGTCACCGCGACGAGCGGGACGTCGCTCGTGCCCGCGGCCGGCGAGGTGCTCGGCGTCGACCTCGCGCACGGGCGGCGCATCGACCAGTGGAAGGTCACGGCGGGCCGCGACCTCACGATCGCCGATGCCGGCGCTCCGGTCGCGCTCCTCGACCTGCACTTCGCGCGCCAGCACCATCTCCCCGCCGCGGGAACGCTTCGCGTGGGCGAGACCGACGTGCACTACGTCGGCCTCGCGCTGTCACCCGAGTACCTCGACCTGAACACGACCTCGGGCGAGGCGATCCAGGGACAGGCGACCCGTGCCGTCCTGTTCGCGCCGATCGGGTTGGCCGAGCGGCTCGCCGGCGTTTCCGGTCAAGTCGACGACATCGTCGTGCGCGCCGAACCCGGCACCGACATCGAGCGCGCGACCGCCGGGCTCGGGCGATCGCTCGCCACGGACCTTCCCGGCCTCGCGCTCACGGTCACGGCGCGACGCGACGAACCGTCGGTGCGCGCGCTCTACGGCGAGGTCGACAGCGAGCGGCATCTCTTCGACGTCTTCGCGCTGATGATCCTGGCCGGCGCGGGCTTCGCCGCGTTCAACCTGACGAAGCGCGTCGTGGAGGCCCAGCGGCGCGACATCGGCATCGCGATGTCACTCGGAGTACCGCGCACCAAGATCGCGGCCCGCACAATGCTCGTCGCGGCCGAGATCACGATCTTGGGTGTGTCGCTCGGCGTCGGCGCCGGTTGGCTGATCGCCACCTGGATCGTCTCCGTCATCCGCGACAGCGCTCCGCTCCCGGTGTGGCGGACTCCGTTCCAGGCCGGGCTCTTCGCGCGCGCCGCGCTCCTCGGCCTGCTGGTCCCCCTGGTCGCGAGCGCGTTCCCGGTCTGGCGCGCGGTGCGGGTGCGGCCCGTCGACGCGCTCCTCCCGCCCCACCTCCGGACCGGCGGCCACCGTCTGACCCGGCTCCTGCGACGCGTGCGTCTTCCCGGCAGCATCACCCTGCAGGCCCCGGTCCGCCGGATCGTGCGCGCACCGGCGCGATCGGTGCTCACGATCCTCGCAATCTCGTTCATCATGGCGCCGCTGCTGGCCGCGCTCGGGGCGACCGATTCGGCGTCGGCGACGATCTCGAACGGCGAGCGCATCCTGACCGGCTCCACCGGCGATCGGTTGCTCGTCGATCTCGCCGGCTACCAGAGTGTCTCGTCGCCGCTCGTGCAGCGCATCGAACATTCCGCGCTCGTCGGCAAGGCGGAGCCGGGCCTCAACACCGGCGGATATCTCGTGCACGGCAGGACGACGCTCGGTGTCTCGCTCAGTCTCGTCGACCTCGACAGCCGCCTCTCCGCGCCCGCGGCAATCGTCGCGCTCCACGTGAAGGGCGATGGCATCGTCGTCTCCAAGAAGGCAGCATCCGATCTCCATGTTCGCGTCGGCGACCGGATCACGTTGCGCCATCCGCTGCGGGTCGGTACCGGTTTCCGCTTCGCCGACAGCACCATCACCGTCGCGGGCGTGCATACGAGTCCGTACCGATTCGTCGCCTTCATGAATCTCGGCGTCGAGAAGATCATGGGACTCGACGGCATCGTCAACACCGTCAAGGTCCAACCACGAGCGAATGTCTCGATGTCGCGTCTGCAACAATCGATCGCCGCGATGCCCGGAGTCGCGTCGGCGCTCTCGGCCGGCTCACTGTCGAAGACGATGCGCAACCTGCTCTCGGTCGTCGGAAACTTCTTCGTCATCCTGCAGATCGTGATCGCGTCGCTCGCATTCCTCGTCGCGTTCAACGCCAGCCACATCGGTGCCGAGGAACGTGCGCGCGAGCACGCAACGATGTTCGCATTCGGTGTGCGCGTCCGCGTCGTCGCGCTCATGTCGGTGACGGAGAGCATGCTGCTCGGCCTGGTCGGGGTCGCGCTGGGCCTCGGCTTCGGCGCCGCGCTCCTGCGCTGGATCCTCGACACGGTGTTCCCCTCCGCCGTGCCCGACCTTGCCGTCCTGCAGGCGGTGACGCCGGCGTCGTACCTGCTGACCATCGCGATCGGACTCGCCGCCGCTGCGCTCGCCCCTTTGCTGAACGTTCGCCGCCTGCGCGCGATGAACCTGCCGAGCACGCTGCGCTTCGTGGAATGAACGGCCGGCGGCTCGATCAGTGCTGGGGCACCAGGGACGTGAGCTCGAAGCTGCCGCTCTCGGTGTAGGTCGACGATCCGATCACCGTGTCGGTGTGCACGGTGACCTGACGCTCGTTCCGCAATGGAAGGCCGTCGTTCACCGCAAACCACAGATCGGCGCTCTGCGTCCCGGTCTGATTCCCGCTCAGCGTACGTACCTGGCGGAAGTGATAGGCGGGAACCGCCGTGCCGCCCACGACGACGTTCTCCGGGCCGACGAACGTGTACGGCCCCGACGTCGTCGCCGTTCCCGTCGTGCCGGAGCTCTTCCCGCTACACGTCTGGCGCCACTGATCGCCGGCACGCATCGTGGCCCGGATCGCGACCGAAGGCGGATCACACGTGAAGGTGGACGTGCTGTCGTACTTCGTGAACACGAAGTCCCATCGCTCGAAGGTCTGACCGCCGAGCTCGACCAGGCCGCCGTTGCGCGGGCAGTAGATCCAGGTCTGCCAGTGCGCGGTGTTGTAGTCGATCCGGAACGTCCAACAGCCGTCGGTGCGGTGCGTCACCGTCGCGGGCATCAGCGGACCCTGGTTCTGCGTCTTGGGCGGGAGCGAGAGGTGCTCCGTTCCGGAACCGCGATACGAGTACACGCCGGCCGCAGGTCGGAGCACGCTCGTGTTCGGCGGTTGGGTCGCGGAGCTCTGCTCGAAGCGGCGCTGCGCGTCGCTCGTCGACGCCTGGTGCGCACCGCTTCGGTTCCAAAGGATCACGACGACCACGATCGCGACGAACGCCACGACGACCACGACGGCAACGACGATCCGGCGCCGCGACCGCGGCGGCCGCCGAGCCGGCAGATCGGTGCTCACCCCTGTGTGGCCTCGAGGCGGGCACTCACGTAGGCGCTGCAACCGCCGAAGGTCCGGACCTGCGCGTAGTCCGACTCCGGTACGTGCACGCCCGTGGACTCCCCGAGCGCGATGAGGAAGTTGAGGAAGTCCATCGAGTCGAGGTCGAGCTCCTCTTGGAGATCGGCATCGGGCGCCAACGCGTCGAGATCGGCTTCGGGGGCGATTCCGGCGATCGCGCGCCGAATCGCCGCAGAAACGTCTGTGCTCACAATTCCTCCGGTCGGTGCAGGAGCTTTTCGATACGGGCCAGGAACCGTGCGCCGAGGTGGCCGTCGGTGGCGCGGTGATCGGCCGAGAGGGTGGCCGACACGACCGGGCGCACCGCCATCGAACCGTCATCGGCCCACACACGTTCGGAGACCTTCCCGAAGCCGACGAGCGCGACCTGCGGGGGATAGATGACACCGAACACCGCGCGCACGCCCTGGTCGCCGAGGTTCGTGACGGTGATCGTCGCGTCGGTCATCTCCGAGCCGCGGAGCCGGCCGCTTCGGGCACGCGCCGTGAGGTCGCGCAATCGCGCCATCATCTCTGCCAACTCGAGCCCGTCGGCGTCGCGGATCGCGGGCGCCACCAGGCCGCCGCCGCGCAGCGCGATGGCGACTCCGAGGTGCACACCGGCACCGGGTGTGAACCCGTCGTTGTGCCAGAAGCCGTTGAGCGCCGGGCTCTCACGGGCCGCGAGGGCCACCGCCTTGCAGAACAGCGCCGCCGGCAACACCCGCTGCTCCACCGGGACCCCGGCATTGTGCGATGCGAGCCACGCGAGGGTGTGCGTCAACGCGATGTCGTGTTCGAGGTAGTAGTGCGGGATCTCGCGCTTGGAGCGAGCCATGAGA
Source organism: uncultured Actinomycetes bacterium (assembly GCA_963812205.1). GTDB lineage: Bacteria > Actinomycetota > Acidimicrobiia > IMCC26256 > PALSA-610 > PALSA-610. The sequence continues at coordinate 1,289,143 of CAWEUJ010000004.1, read as the reverse complement.
TTGCCGATCGCACGACGCATCGCGGCGGCCTGATCGACGGGCTCGGTGCCGGCCGCTCGCTCCCCTGTCGTCGTCGTCGCCGCCGCGACGCGCTCCACGTCGGCCGCCGAGATCGGATGACCGGCGCGCTCCGGCGTCAGTGCCTCGATGTCGACGCCGAGCTCCGCGGCGCGCCGGCGTGCGTACGGTGACGCAATGACGCGCCCACCGGGGCCGGGCGGGGGCGGCGCGACGACGCGAGGGGCCGGCCGGGGCGCAACGGGCTCCGGCGCCTCGACCGGCGTCTCGACCGGAGCCACGACCGGGCGCGGCGGCGCGGCCGGCGTCTCGACCGGCGGCGCGACCGGCGGCGCGACCGGCGCCGAGCCGACGAGCGTCGCGAGCGGTGTCCCGACGGCGACCTCGGTTCCCTCCGCGACGAGCAACTCGCCGATCACGCCGTCTTCGAAGATCTCGACGTCGATGTCGGCCTTGTCGGTCTTCACCACCGCGACCAGGTCGCCCCGGTGCACCACGTCGCCCGGGTGCACGAGCCATTCGAGGACCGTGCCCGAATCCATGTCGGCGCCCAGTGACGGCATGCGAAAGATCCCGCTCGGCTCAGGCACGCGGCGCCATCCGGGTCGCGGCGGCAACGATCGCGTCCACGCCGGGGAGTGCCGCCTCCTCGAGGTGCTTGGCGTACGGCATCGGGACCTCGGCCCCACACACCCGTTCGACCGGGGCGTCGAGATCGTAGAACGCCTGCTCCATGATCCGGGCGCTGATCTCGGCCGAGATCGAGCCGCTCCGCCAGCCCTCGTCGACGATCACCGCCCGATGTGTCCGCCGCACGGAATCGATGATCGTCTCGTCGTCGAGCGGGCGAAGCGTTCGCAGATCGACGACTTCGGCCTCCGTCCCGGCGGTCGCGAGCCGTTCGGCCGCGTCGAGGGTCATCGGCAGGGTTCCGCCGTAGGTGATCAGCGTGACGTCGGCGCCGCGCCGGCGCACGGCCGCTCGCTCGATGTCGATGGCTCCGAGATCGGTCGCGACCTCGGCGGAGGTGTTGTAGAGGCCCGCGTGCTCGAAGATGAGCACCGGATCCGGGTCCTCCAGCGCGGGCCGCAACATCGTCGCGCGCATCCTCGACCGTCGCGGGCACAAGGATGCGCAGCCCGGGGATGTGCGCGTACCACCCCTCGAGACTGTGCGAGTGCTGCGCCGCGACCTGGCGGCCGGCGCCCGTGGTCATGCGTATGACGACCGGCACGTTGCACTGGCCCCCCGACATGTGCAGCAGCGTCGCCGCGTTGTTCATGATCTGATCGAGCGCGAGCAGGCTGAAGTTCACGGTCATGATCTCGACGATCGGGCGCATGCCGCCGAGCGCGGCGCCGATGCCCGCGCCGACGAACGCCGACTCCGACAGCGGCGTATCGCGCACCCGGTCGGGTCCGAACTCCTCCAGCAGTCCGAGGCTCACCGCGAAGCAACCGCCGTAGCGGCCGACGTCCTCTCCCATGAGGAACACGCGGGGGTCGGCGCGCATCGCCTCGCGCATCGCTTCGCGCATCGCCTCGCGGTAGGTGAGCTCGATCGTTTCCCCGGTCATGTCCGGCCCGCTTCACTCGTCACGAATCGGGTCAGGTCCTCGACGGGTTCGGGCGTTCCGGCCTCCGCGAACGCGACCGCGGCGTCGACCTCTTGCGCGATCTCCCCTTCGAGCGCGGCGACGTCGTCCGGGCCGATCGAGGAGCGCTCGACCAGCGCCGTGATCGGATCGCGCAACTTCCACTCCTCGACCTCGACCTTGTCGCGATAGCGCTCCGGGTCGTACATCGAATGGGCGCGGAACCGGTACGTGCGCAGCTCGAGGAAATGCGGACCGCCCCCGGCCCGGATCGACTCGACCGCGCGCCGGGTGGCGCCGCGCACCGCGACGACGTCCATCCCGTCCACCGGCCACGCCGGCATCTCGTAGCTCGAAGCCTTCAGGACGAGATCGGTCTCCGACTCCGATCGACCGAGTGCCGTACCCATCGCGTACAGGTTGTTCTCGCAGCAGAAGAGCACCGGGAGCTCCCAGAGCGCGGCAAGGTTCATGCACTCGTGGAACTCGCCCTCCGCGACCGCGCCCTCGCCGAAGAAGCACGCAACGACACCGCCGCGGCCCTGCATCTTCCGCGCCAACGCGAGACCGACTGCCACGGGCAGGCCGCCGGCCACGATCGCGTTGCCGCCGTAGAAGCGATGAGCGACGTCGAAGAGGTGCATCGAGCCGCCGCGGCCGCGGCTGCATCCTTCCTGGCGGCCGTACATCTCCGCCATGATCGCCGGCGCGGCCACGCCCCGGACCAGGGCGTGACCGTGGTCGCGGTAGGTCGCGACGACGTCGTCGTCGGGAGACAGCGCGTCGAGTACGCCCACCGCCACGGCTTCCTCGCCGATGTAGAGGTGCACGAAACCGCGGATCCGTCCCGCGCTGTAGAGCTCGACGCAGCGCTCCTCGAACCGCCGGACGCGCAACATCTCGCGCAGCAGTGCAAGGGCGTCCGCGGAGTCGAGGAGCTCGGTCATGACTGCGTCTCCAGCATCGAAAGGTCTCCTTCGGGCAATCCGAGCTCACGCGCCCGCAACAGCCGCCGCATGATCTTTCCACTACGCGTCTTCGGGAGGTCCGCGCGAAAGTCGATCTCCTTGGGGGCCACTGCGGCTCCCAACCGCTTGCGGGCGAAGCCGACGAGCTCGAGGCGCAACGAGTCGCTCGCTTCGTAGCCGGCGCGCAACACCACGAACGCCTTCACCACCGCACCGACGATCGGGTCGGGCTTGCCGATCACCCCGGCCTCGGCGACCGCGGGGTGCTCCATCAGCGCGCTCTCGACCTCGAAGGGGCCGATGAGATGACCGGCCGACTTGATGACGTCGTCCCCGCGGCCGACGAACCAGTAGTAGCCGTCGTCGTCGCAGCGCGCCAGATCCCCGCTCAGGTACCAGCCGTCGCGGAAGCATTTCCGGTAACGCTCGTCCTCGCCGAGATACCCGCGGAACATCGAAGGCCAGCCCACGCGCAGCGCGAGCTCCCCCTCCTCACCGGTCTCGCACCTCTCGACGACTCCGTCGCGGACCACGACCTCGCCGTGTTCGTCGCGCCGGAGGATCGCGGCGTCGATGCCGGGGAGCGGCCGGCCCATCGAACCCGGCTTGATGTCGGCGGACAGGTAGTTGGCGATCATGATCCCGCCGGTCTCCGTCTGCCACCAGTTGTCGTGGATCGCGAGACCGAGCGCGTCGACACCCCAGCGCACGGCTTCCGGGTTCAGCGGCTCGCCCACACTCGCGACGAGGCGAAGCGCGGACAGGTCGCGTGTGCGGGCGTCGACCCCCGCCGCCCGCATCATCATGCGAATCGCGGTGGGTGCGGTGTACCAGACGGTGACGCGCTCACGCTCGAGCGTCTCGTACCACCGCTGCGCGTCGAACTCGCCTTCGTCGAGAACGAGGGTCGCGCCGATCGTCAATGGCGCGATGATGCCGTACGACGTCCCGGTCACCCAGCCAGGATCGGCGGTGCACCAGAAGACGTCGTCGGGATGCAGGTCGAGCGCGAACCGTGCCGTGGCTTCGTGCGCGACGACGGCTTCGTGCACGTGCATCGCACCCTTCGGCGTCCCGGTTGTGCCGCTCGTGAAGTGCAGCAGCGCGAGTTGCGCCGGGTCGGTCGGCGCGATCGTGAACTCGTCGGACGCGCGCCGTTGCTGCTCGTCGAACTCGTCGGTCCCGACCAACAGCACGTGCGCGAGACCGGGCACGTCGGCGCGGATCGACTCGACCTTGCGCCGATACAACGCGGCGGTCGTCACGAGCACCCGGGCGTCGCCGAGGAGGAGCCGCTGGCGGATCGGTTCGGGGCCGAACGCGGAGAAGAGCGGCGAAACCACCGCGCCCGCCTTGAGCGCGCCGAGCACCGCCACGTGCAATTCCGGGACGCGTCCCAGCAACGTGTAAACCCGGTCACCGAGCTGCACCCCGAGCGAGCGCAGCGTGTTGGCGAAGCGATTCGTGAGGGCGTCGAGATCGCGGTACGTGAGATCACGCCTGGCTCCGTCCTTGCCGCGCCACCGGATGGCGACGTGACCCGCCCGCGGTCCGCGCGCGTGGCGGACCACGGCCTCGTGCGCGATGTTCAGGCCTCCGGCCGGCAGCCCGTCGAGGCGGCCGCGCGCCGTGTCCCATCCGAAAGACCGACGCGCGGCGTCGTAGTCGTCGAGGTTGGGCGCCACGGCTGCGACTCGCGCCTTGTGTATGCGTTCTTCCTGCACCACCGGGTACCTCCCACGACAGAGTCGACCACCGCGATCACGAGACGGTCTCGGCGTCGATCGCCTGGAGCGCGCGGGTGATATCGGTCGGCGAGATGATGCCGACGACCGCCGCCCCCTCACACACGAGGATCCGACCGTCTCCACCGGGTTTGCTCCGGCGCAACACGTCGAGCAACAGCTCGTCGGGAGCGGCGGTCGTGAGATCGACGAGCGTCCAGGAGATCGCCGAGACGGGCGTCGTCGTGCGCAGCTCGGGTCTGACCGACCGCATGCGACCGAGCGTGACGAGTCCGGTGCACCCGCCGTCGGCCGCAAGCACCGGGAACGACGAACAGTGCCGCGCGAGCACGTAGTCGTGCAGCGCGTCGTGGACGCTGATCGTGCCGGGCACGGAGATCGGGTCCGGGGTCATGAGATCGCGAACACGGGTCGTTCCCAGACTGCGCGTCATCCGCGCCTGCATCTCCTCGACGCGCGAGGCCGAGAGCAGGAACCAGCCGAGGAGCACGAACCACAGGCCCGACACGTCGACACCCACGAGGAACTCGAAGAATCCCAACCCGACCAGAACGAACGCGAAGACGCGGCCCGCGCGCGCAGCGTCGATCGTGGCCCGAGCGCGATCGCCCGTCTGCCGCCAACGGATCGAGCGCAGGACCCGACCGCCGTCGAGCGGCGCGGCCGGCACCAGGTTGAATACGGCCAAGATGATGTTGACGGATGCGAGCCAGACCGCGCACGACGTGACGAGGTCGGGTGCGCCCAGCGCGACCAGGAGCACGGCCACACCGAACGCGCCGGCGCCCAGCGCGAAGCTCATCGCCGGGCCCGCGAGCGCGATGCGAAGGTCGGCCGAGGGAGTCGGCGGCTCCTGCTCCAACCGCGACACTCCCCCGAGCAGCCAGAGCGTGACGTCGCGCACGTGGATGCCGTGCCGGCGGGCCACGACGCAGTGACTCAACTCATGGGCCAGGAGCGAAACGAAGAAGGCGACAGTCGTCGCGACAGCCGCGACCCAGTACTGCGCGGTCCCGTATCCGGCGGTGAACGCGGGGAGCCCGGACGCGGCCAAGCTCCACGTCAACAACCAGAAGATGATGAGAATGCTCCAGTCGAGCTTGATATCGAGCCCCGCAATCGAACCGATGCGGAAGCCCTTGATGCCGTGCATGTCAGGATTCCTTCGGCGCCTTGTGCGCGGGAGCGGGTATGACGAGCACCGGGCAGGGCGCGAGGCCCACCACGCCCATCGCGACACTCCCGAGCACGACACGCGACACGCCGTCGCGCCCGCTCGCGTTGATCACGACCAGGTCGGCCGGCAGATCCCCTGCGAAGTCGGCGAGCGTCGCCGCGATGTGCGAAGAGCCGCGCAACATGATCGCTTCGGCGGCCACACCCTCGTCCACGAAGCGGTCGGCGATCGCGTGGACGGTGGTGTTCGCATAGGTCTCGGACTCGGCGTCGAGCAGATGCGAGACCATCGCGACCTGGACATCGAGACCGAAGGCCTTGGCCCATTCCGACGCGACCGGCACCACCGCCTCGGGATCACTGAACGCGTCGACGCAGACGAGGAGACGCCCGGTACGCAGCGACCAGTCGACCGCGCAATGACGGCCGACGAGCAGCAGCGGCTTTCGGGCATGTCGCACGACATCCTCGGCAACACTGCCGAGCATCGCCCAGCGCAACGCGCCCCGGCCGTGCGACGTCATACAGACGACGGAGTCGGGGTGCGCGCTGGAGACGCTGGCGATCGCGCGCCACGCCGGATGCTGGTCGACCAGCATCACCTCGGTCTCGACGTCGTGTTGTTCCTGCGCGACGCGTTCGAGGTACTTCCCAGTCTCCTCCGGATTCTGTTCCCACCGGGTCGACATGACGATCATCCGGGCGCCGACCCGGCAAGCGACGGCGCGAGCAACGGGAACCGCGCGCGGCGAACTCCGAGCCGTCGAGCGGGACGATGATCATGCGGGCCATCACGCTGAGTGACTCCTTGTTGCGGATCTGCTCCCCACAATGACGGAGGAACGCGTCGCCGGACAGGGACGAGCGGGCCGGGTCGTCGGGTCCTTCGGCCCTCGTTGGCCGGGCGGGCCCCGGCGACGATGGACGGGGACCACAGCGAGGGGTCGACATGTCTGACCGGGCCCGACGGTGATGTGAGTGCTGGGCCTGCTCGTCGCCGTGCTGGTCGCGGTGGCATTCGACTTCACGAACGGATTCCACGACTCATCGAATGCAATCGCCGCGCTCGTCGCGACCCGGGCCGCTCGTCCGGGCCCCGCGCTCGCCTGGGTCTCTGCGTTTCACGTCCTCGGACCGCTGATCGCGGGAACGGCGGTGGCGAGCACCGTTGCGGGGGTCGTGGACGTCCGCTCGAGCGCGACGACGGCCACCGTCGGCGCGGCCCTCAGCGCCGCGCTGCTGTGGAACGTGCTCACGTGGTGGAAGGGCCTGCCGTCGAGCTCGAGCCACGCGCTCGTCGGGGGCCTCGTCGGCGCGGCCGTCGCCGGCGCGGGACACACGCGGTGCGCTGGGGCGGCTTCGACGGTGTGCGCCCGGTCGGCGTCGCGGGCGTGCTGAGTGCACTCGCGATCTCACCCCTGCTCGGCTTCGCGGTCGGGTTCGGTGCTCATCGTTTCGCGGTCACCGCGCTGCGGCGCGCGCGCCGTGAGATCGAGAAGCCGATCCGGCGCGCCGAATGGGGGACCTCGGCCGCGCTCGCGTTCAGTCACGGCACGAACGATGCGCAAAAGACGATGGGCGTGATCACGTTGCTCCTCGTGGCGCACGGAAACCTCGCGCACTTCGCGGTGCCGCTGTGGGTGAAGCTGCTCTCCGCGGCGTCGCTCACGTTGGGCACGAGCCTCGGAGGCTGGCGCATCGTTCGCACGCTCGGCATGAGAATCGTGCGCTTACGGCCCCTCGACGGCCTGACGAGCCAGGCCAGCTCGGCAAGCGTGATCTTCGCTGCCGCCGCGCTCGGCGCACCGGTGAGCACGACTCACGTGGTGGCCTCTTCGATCGTGGGTGTCGGCGCCCAGCAACGCTGGCGACACGTACGGTGGGCAGTAGTGCGCGAGATGGGATTGGCCTGGGTCGTGACGCTCCCGGCCTGCGCGATGCTCGCGGGCGTGCTCTTGCCCCTCTGGAGGGCGTTCACATGAAGCGGTGGTTCCTGCCCCATACACCCGATCTGATCGCGCTGCTCCGATCGCAGGCCGAGATCACCGTCGCCGGCCTCGACGCGTTCGCGCAGTGGTCGGCCGGGAACGCGTCCGCCGCGCGCACGGTGCGAGACACCGAACATGAAGCCGACGCGGCTCGTCGCGAGCTCCTCGGCCAACTCCGCGCCGCGTTCAGCACCCCGCTCGACCCGGAGGACATCTACGAGCTGTCCGAGCGGCTCGACGCGATCCTCAACGGCGCCAAGAATGCCGTGCGCGAAGCCGACCTGATGAACATGGCGCCCGACACCGCGCTGGCGAGCATGAGCGTGACGCTCGCCGACGGCGTCCGCCACCTCTCGACCGCGTTCGCGGCACTGCCCGGCGACAAGGACCGCGCCACCGAAGAGGCCGATGCCGCGATCCGCTGCGAGCGAGCCCTCGAGCGCCTCTACCGCAAGGCGATGTCGGATCTGCAGGCCGTGAGCGACGTCGGCGAGGTGACCGGCCGTCGGGAGCTGTACCGTCGGTACGCGCGCCTCGGCGAGAGCCTCGTCCGCGTGGCCGAACGGATCTGGTACGCCGTCGTCAAGACGGCGTGATGACGTGCACCGGGTACTGCACCTCGACCGTTCGCCGATGACCGTTCCGAACCGAGATCGATGAGCGCGAACGAACAGTCGAGCACACACCGGGCCCGCGAGGTCGCGTTCGTCCTCCTGCGACACGGATTGGGCTCACTGCTCGACGTCTTGGACCTGCGCGGACTCGTCCACGGCACGCGTCACGCATCGCCGCGCACCTCCGAACCCGGTCCGGTGCATCTTCGCCGCGCGCTGGAAGAGCTCGGGCCGACGTTCATGAAGTTGGGGCAAGTGCTCTCCACGCGCCCGGATCTCGTCTCACCCGAATACGAAGTCGAGCTGGCGCGCCTCCAAGACGCCGCACCCACCGTGCCGGCGGAGCAGATCGTCACGGCCGTCGAGACGGCGCTCGGCCGCCCGCTGCGAGAGGCGTTCGCCTGGTTCGACCCCGTGCCGATCGCGGCCGCCTCGATCGGCCAGGTCCACGCCGCGACGTTGCCGGACGGCTCGGACGTGATCGTGAAGGTGCGCCGGCCCGGAGTGATCGACCAGGTGAACATCGATCTCGGGCTGATCGACCGGCTCGCAGGCCTTGCCGCGCGACGCTCGGCGGTCGCCGCCCGCTACGACCCCGTCGGGCTCGCGCACGAGTTCGGACGGACGCTGCTCGGCGAGCTCGACTACATGCGAGAAGGTCACAACGCGGAGTTGGTCGCGGCCGGTTTCGCCGGCGACGAGCGCGTGCACATACCGAAGATCTTCTGGGACTACACGCGCGCCGACGTGATCACCGAGGAACGCGTCCGGGGCGTCAAGATCGACGACCTGCACGCGCTCGACGCAAGCGGAATCGATCGGGGGATCGTCGCGCGGACGTTCGCCGAGGCGTACTTCTCGATGGTCTTCGCCCGCGGGTTCTTCCACGCCGACCCGCATCCGGGCAACGTCTTCGTCGAATCGGCGGACCGCATCGGCTTCGTCGACTTCGGGATGGTGGGATCGGTCCCACGGCAGGCAACCCGTGGACTCGGGACGATCGTCGTCGCGCTCGTCACGACCGATGCCGAGCGTATGGCCGACGGCTTGTTGCGCCTCGGAATCGCGTGCGAAGACGTCGACCGCCCGTCGCTCGAGCGAGACCTGTTCCGGTTCCTCGACCAATACGCCGGCACTCCCCTGGAGCAGCTCCACATCGGTCCGCTCCTCACCGATCTCATGGGCGTCGTGCGTGCACACCACCTGCGGCTGCCCAGTGATCTCGCGCTGCTCCTCAAGACGGTGACGATGTGCGAGGGTGTCGCCGCGCAACTCGACCCGGCGTTCGAGCTCGTCCCGTTGCTCGTCCCCTACGCCACCATGCTGAACCTCGAAGACGGAAGCTGACCGGAGCTACCGGTGCCGGATTCGTGCGCCGGTTCAGCGCGCGATCGGAGCCTGCGCGCCCCCGACCGGGTGAATGCGGCCGTCCGCGAGCCGCACGACGCGGTCGGCCGCGGCGGTGAGCCGGGGATCGTGACTCACCGCCAGTACCGCGCCGCCCTCGTCGCAACACGACCTCAGCATCGCGATCACCGCGGTGCCGCTCTCCTCGTCGAGGCTGCCGGTCGGTTCGTCCGCCAGGACGAGCCTGGGCTGATTGGCGAAGGCGCGTGCCACTGCGATGCGCTGACGTTCACCGCCGGACAGCTCGGGTGGGCGCACGCGGGCCTGGCGCCCGAGGCCCACCCGGTCGAGCAGCGCGACTGCACGCGCGCGGCGAGCACCCCGGTGTGTCCTCGTCCCGAGCATGACGATCTCGACGTTCTGGCGCGCATCGAGGTGCGGGAGAAGGTTGTGGAGTTGGAAGACGAGCCCGATCTCCTGGCGGCGGTAGCGGTCCAAGTGGCGGCCGTGGGCGAGGTCGCGACCGTGGACGCGGATGGTTCCCGAGTTCGGGCGGTCGAGCGCCGCGATCAGGTGCAGCGCGGTCGACTTCCCACCCCCCGACGGGCCGACCATCACCACGAACTCGCCCGGGCCGACAGTGAGCGAGACGCCATCGAGCACGACCCCGCGACCGCCGCCGTACGACTTCACGACGTCGATCAACTCGAGCGCGGGAACGGGACGATCACTCATGCTGGAGCGCCGACAGAGGTGTGAGCATGGCGGCGCGCACGGCCGGGTACAGGGCGCCGAGAATCGCCATCGCGAACGCGAACAGGAGCGCGCGGCCGAAGAGCCACGCCTCGTACACGGGCTGGAACACGCCCACCAGCGCGTCCACGTGCGTGAGCACCTGGATCGCGCCCAAGCCGATACCGATGCCCGCGCCGGCTCCGACGAGACTGACGATCAGCGCCTCACCCAGCACCAGGCGGAAGACTCGCCGCCGGTTCCACCCGACGGCGCGGAGCAGACCGAACTCCCGCAGGCGCTCGTAGAACGACAGCAGCGACGTGTTCATCACACCCGTCGCGCCGATGAAGAGCGCGAGGATCGACCCTCCCACGTTCGCGGCGGTGATCAGGACGAGGTTCCGGTCGACGCGCCCGTAGTCACTCTCACTGCGTGCGGTCGCGAGCCGCGGGCTGGCGTTCTCGATGCGACGGCGGAGATCGGGAATGGAGACGTTCGGCCGGGCCCGGACGAACGCGAGCGTGTACACGCCCGGCTGACGATGCCACCCCTGCAGGTCGGTGAGCGGGAACATTCCGGCCGCGTCACCGAAGACGTTTCCGGTCGAGAAGAGGCCGACGACGCGGAACTTGCGCTCTTCGACCGCGAACGTGTCGCCGACGCGGACACCGAAGTCCTTCGCGGCGCGATACCCGAGCATCATCTCACCGGTACCCTGCGCGCTCGACGCCGTCTCGCGGTACGAACGGCCGGTCAGCACCGTCACGCCGAACTCGGGTTGGTCGGCCGTGCGGATCCCGATCTCGATGAAGAACGGGTGCTTGGCGTTGATCTTCCCGGTCGCGACGAACACCCCCGTCGCGGCCTCCACGCCGGGGGTGGCACGCAGGGTGTCGATGTCGCCCTGCGAGAGCGCGCTGTAGAGGATGTCCGACGCGCCCTTCTGCGACACGCTGAAGTCGGCGTTCCCGGTCCGGAGGATGGCGACGGCCGTCTGGCGCAGCGACGTGGTCAGGACCCCGAGGGTGAGGACCGCGGTCACACCGATCGCAACGGCGATCGCGGTCACGACCGCGCGCATGCGGCGGCGGAGCACGTTGTGCAGGACGAGACCGACGAACGTCACGACCTCAGCGTGGCCGACCGGCCCAGGGCCGCCTAGGGACGTGCGCCTCCGCCGCAGCGGACGTTCGGCCCTGCCGCTGCCGCCCGAGGCACGCGGGACCTTCGGCCGCACACGTACGACCTTCGCGGGTGTTCGGAGCGGCCGGGTCCGGGGAAGATCGACTCGATGGCCTCATCAGTGACTCCCGGCGAGATCGACCCCGTCCCTCGGCGCGGCTCCTGCCGCGCCCTTGCCCGCGACGCGACCCGTGGGCGCGAAGCCGTGAGATTCGAGAGCCCTCCGGAATACCCCCCGGGGTATACTGGTTACACGGCGGTGTATCCGCTCGGAACACCCCACAGAAGCCGTCGCGGTCACCTCGATCGGGGAGTACTCAGATGTACCGAGACATAGACGCGGCCGAGCTGGCGGCGCGGTTGGGGACGGACGACGAACCGCTCGTACTCGACGTGCGCGAACCGAGCGAGGCCGCCGAATGGGCGATTCCCGGCTCGAAGAACATCCCGATCGGCCTGCTCCCGGGTCGCATCGACGAGCTCCCACGCGACCGCGAGATCGTCGTGGTGTGCGCCTCGGGGAGCCGTTCGTCGCAGGCGGCCGACTTCGTCGCCGCTCAGGGCCGGCGGGTCGCCAATCTCCGGGGCGGAATGGTGGCCTGGGGCGCGACCTACGACTGGGTGGTCGTCGAACTGGATGACATTCGGATCGTGCAGGCACGGCGCCGCGGCAAAGGGTGTCTTTCGTACGTCATCGGTGCCGTCGGCGGCGACGAAGCCTTCGTGATCGATCCGTCGATCGATATCGACGTCTACACGGAGATCGCGACCGAGCACGGCTGGCGAATCAGCCATGTGTTCGACACGCACTTGCATGCCGATCACCTCTCCGGGGCCCGCGCGCTCGCTGAGCGCTCGGACGCGTCGCTGCACCTCAACCCGGCCGACACGTTCGACTTCGCGTACGAAGCCCTCCACGATGGGGATCGTTTCCCTCTCGGCGCCGACATCGAGCTGTCGGTCGCCGCGTTGCGTACGCCCGGCCACACCCAGGGCTCGACGATCTACTTCGTGGGCGATCGCGTCGTGTTGACGGGCGATACGTTGTTCGTCGACGGCGTCGGCCGCCCCGATCTGGCCGAGCGCGCCGAGGAGTTCGCGCACAACCTGTATCGGTCGCTGCACGAACGCGTGCTCACGCTGGCCGACGACACGCTCGTCCTTCCCGGCCACTACGGCGACGGGGTTCGCGTCACCCCGGCCGAGCCGGTCGGTACCAGCCTCGGCCGGTTGCGGGCCGCATTGCCGTCCCTCGCGCTCGACGAAGCCCGGTTCGTCGAATGGGCGGTCGCACGCACTACCCCGAGGCCACCGAACTACGCCGAGATCATCAACGCGAACATGGGCCGCTCCCCGCTGTCGCTGGTGGAACTCCAGCGACTCGAGGTCGGTCCCAACCGCTGCTCTGCCTGAGCGGCAAGGAGGACCCGATGGAGATTCCCGAGAACGTCGTCGACGACGTCCGCAAGCGACTACGGCGCGCCGCGGGCCAGGTGCAAGCAGTCGAGCGCATGCTGTCGGAAGGGCGTGAATGTCGCGAGGTCGTGGTCCAGATCTCGGCTGCGACGAAAGCGCTCGAACAGGCCGGCTTCAAGTTGGTCGCGGCCGGGCTCGCGTTTTGCGTCGAGCGACCCGAAGAAGCCGAAGCAGACGGTTACGCGCTCGACGACGTCGAGCGCATGTTCTTGAAGTTGGCATGATGATGCGCTCCTTCGAGACCACCGTGGCGATGACCCTCGCCGATGCCGAGCACGCGATCCGCGAGTCGCTCGGTGCGCAGGGCTTCGGCGTACTCACCGAGATCGACGTCGCCGCGACGTTGAAAGCGAAGCTGGGCGTCGATCGCCCGCCGCTGAAGATCCTCGGCGCGTGCAATCCCACCCTCGCGCACCGTGCGCTCGAGATCGACCCGTCGGTCGCGCTCCTCCTGCCGTGCAACGTCGTGCTCGAGTCGACCGAGGGCGGAACGCGCGTGCGGATCGTCGACCCGCTCGAACTCATGGACGATCCGCGCTTTCGCGACCTCGCCGACGAGGCCGCCGGCAAGCTGCAAGCGGCCGTCGACGTCCTCGGCGTTCGCGCCGCCGGCTGAAGGGCACTTCGTGCAACTGGCGGGAGTCGGAGTCGCAGGACTGGTGGTCGGCGCGCTCTTCGGTCTGTTCGGCGTCGGCGGCTCCTCCTTCGCGACCCCGATCATGTCGCTGTTGGGGCTGTCGGGCTTCGCCGCGATCGCGTCGCCTCTGCCGGCGACGATTCCGGCCGCGCTCGCAGGTGCGCGACAGTACGCACGCCGCGGCGAGGTCGACGCCGACGTGGCCCGGTGGTCGCTCATCGGCGGCATCCCCGCGACGATCGTCGGGGCTCTCCTGTCACGAGTGGTCGGTGGTCCTGCCCTGCTCGTCGCGTCGGGCGTCGTGCTCGGCGTCGTCGGTGTGCGCGTCCTGCGCCCGATCTCGGCCGCGAGCCTCGCGGCCGGCTCCGCTCGCCGTGACCGGCCGGTGCTGATCACCGCGATCGCGGCGGCGGTCGGGTTGTTCACCGGGTTGCTCGCGAACGGGGGCGGCTTCCTGCTCGTCCCGGCGTACCTGCTCGTCCTCGGCCTGTCGATGCGCCAAGCGTCGGGAACGAGCCTCGTCGTCATCGCCGCACTGACGGTCCCGACGCTCATCACGCATTGGGCTCTCGGCCACATCGACTGGGCGGCCGCGCTCGTGTTCGCCCTGGGCTCGGTTCCCGCGTCGTGGGCGATGAGTCACCGGGCTCAACACATTCGTACCGAACACCTCCAACGCGCCTTCGGCGTGCTGCTCGTCGCATTCTCGCTTTGGTTCGTCGCTTACCGCCTCGTCTTCTAGTTCCAGGAGCAACCGCCATGACCGTCACACACGACATCGTCACCGGACACGAACCGTCGGGACCGCCCGACCCGAAGGCGCTGTTCTCGCGCCTCGCGGCATTCTCGGCACGCCGCCGGCGCAGCGTCATCACGGTCTGGCTGCTCCTCGCGTTCGCCGCCGCACCCCTCGCGCTGACGCTCACCGGCGCGCTTTCCGGTGCCGGGTGGGAGGCCCAGGGCTCGACCGCGCAACGGGTGCGCGACGAGATCCGCCGTGACTTCCCCCAACTCGGAGCGGAAGACCCGGTCGTCGTCTACCACCAGGCGGCTCCGATCGCGACGAACCCGGCACCGCTCCAGCAGCTCGTGGCGCAGCTGGCGCACGCGCCGCGCGCGAATGGCGTCGCCAACCCACTCACATTGCCGGCGTCGGCCGGCCTGATATCACCCGACGGGCACACCGCGCTCATCCCGGTCGCGCAGGTCGTGCACAAAGACGCAGACCGACCCGCCGCCGCAGGTGAGCTCGGGTCGTACGTACACAAGCTGACGCTGGTTCCGGGCGCGCGTGCAGAGGTGACCGGCGAATGGCCGGTCTGGAGCGACTTCAACAAGATCAACGCCGAGGCGCTGCACAAGGCAGAGCTCGTGAGCGGCCTACCCACGATGATCTTGCTCTTCGTCGCCTTCGGCATGCTGATCGCGGCGGGCCTCCCGTTGGTGCTCGCGCTGGCCGGCATCGCCGTCGGGTTCGCGCTGTTGCACATCCTCGGATGGTTCACACCGCTGTCGGTGTGGTCGATGAACTTCTCGATGATGATCGGCCTGGCGGTCGGCATCGACTACAGCTTGTTCATCGTCAGTCGCTACCGCGAGGAACGCGCCGAAGGCAAGGACGCGATCACCGCGATCGAGAACACCATGTCGACGGCCGGTAAGGCCGTGTTCCTCTCCGCGCTGACCGTCGTCATGGCCCTCGCCGCGGTATTCATCGTCCCGGTCATGGTCTTCCGGTCCATGGCGCTCGGGATGATCCTGTCGGTCGTCGCCGTCGCACTGGCATCGCTCACACTGTTGCCCGCGCTCCTCGTCGGTCTCGGCGACCGCGTGCTCGTCCGCAAGAACACAGAGGATCCCGACATCACCGCCGAGAGCCGCTGGCAACGGTGGACCGGCGTTGCACTGCGCCGACCGGCGATGGTGCTGGCCATCGGCCTCGTCATGCTCGGCGCGCTCATCGCCCCCGCGCTCGGTATGCATCTCGGCATGCCCGGCGCGCACGTGGTCGACAAGGGCAACACGAGCCGCGACGGCTACGACATGCTGGTCGGCGCGTTCGGTCCCGGTGCCGCAGCGCCGGCGTTCGTCACCACGCCGGCGGGCGACGCGGCTGGCGTCATCCGGACCTCCGCCGCAGTAGCGGGCGTGGTCGATGCGCGCGTCGTCACCGCGCCCGCAGCGACGGGCCGCGTCGTCGTACGCGTCACCGGCTCGACCCCGGTCGACGACTCCCACACGGCAACGCTCGTCAACACGTTGCGCGCCCGCCTCGCCACGGCCGTTCCCAGCGCGCAGGTGGGTGGTCCGGCCGCGCAGAACCGCGATCTCACGGCGGTGCTCACCGGACGTGCTCCATACGCGATCGGCATCATCCTGATCGTCGCGTTCCTTCTCCTGCTCATCGTCTTCCGCAGCCTCGTCATCGCGGTCACCTCGATCCTGATGAACCTGCTGACCGTCGGCGCCGCCTTCGGGTTCGCGACCCTCGTCTTCCAACACGGCTTCGGTACCGGGCTGCTCGGCATACAGCACCAACCGTTCGTCGACGCTTGGGCACCACTGTTCTTCTTCGCTCTGTTGTTCGGCCTGTCGATGGACTACCAGCTCTTCTTGCTCGCCGCGATCCGCGAACGGTACGAAGCCACCGGCGACACCCGCCGGGCCATCGGCGAAGGGATCGCCCGCACCGGTCGACCCATCACCAACGCGGCGTTGATCATGATCATCGTGTTCATCGCGTTCGGCATCACCGGACCCATACCGCCGACCGAGCTCGGCCTCACCCTGGCGATGGCGGTCCTCCTCGATGCAACCGTGGTCCGGGTACTCCTCGTCCCCGCGACGATGGCGCTCATCGGGGATCGCAACTGGTATCTCCCGCGCTGGCTCGAGCGCATCCTCCCCAATATCCACTTCAGTCACTGACCGACCCACGGAGGGATCCACGATGGCTCACCTGTCCGAACTCGACACCGCCACCGACGCGCACCGGCCCAACTCGCCGGTTGCTCCGAGGTGGCCCCTCGAACGAGTCCTCTTCGCGCTGGCGGGAACGATGACATTGCTCAGCGTTCTGCTCGCCGCGACCGTCAGCCCCTGGTTCTTGCTGCTCACTACCTTCGTGGGGATCAACCAGTGGATCTTCGTCGCGGTCGGCAACTGCCCGGCGTCGCTGATTGCACGGCGATTCGGGATCACACCACGATGCAGCTCGTGACGAGTACGCGTCGCTGAAGCAGAGGAGTCCGTCACCATGGCCCATTTCCACGACGTCATATCCGAGCTCCGAGAACCCACGCGCGAGCTGCGACATGCAATCCCCGAAGCCTGGGCCGACTTCAGCGCGCTGCACGAGAAGGCACTCGCGCCCGGCCGACTTCCCGCGCACGTCAAAGAGCTCGTCGCACTCGCGATCGCGGTCTCCCAGCAGTGCGACGGGTGCATCGCGTACCACGCCCGAGGTGCGGCGAAGAAGGGCGCGAGCCGCGAGGAAGTGGTCGAGGTGCTGGCCGTCAGCCTGCTCATGGGCGGCGGACCGGCGAGCGTGTACGGGCCGCGGGCGTTGGCCGCATTCGACGAGTTCGTTCCGCCCGTGGTGTCGTGATGGATCACAACGCATGGGACGAGCGCTACGCCGGTGACGAGCTGGTGTGGACGGCTGAGCCGAACCGGTTCCTCGTTGCCGAGGTCGAAGGGCTCGCGCCCGGCCGCGCGCTCGATCTCGCGTGCGGCGAAGGGCGCAACGCGGTCTGGCTCGCCGAACGCGGCTGGAATGTGACCGGTGTCGACTTCTCCGCCGTCGGTCTCGGCAAGGCGCACCGCCTTGCCGAGGCGCGAGGCGTATCGGTGCGATGGGAAACCGCCGACGTCACCGAGTACGCGCCGACCGCGGCCGGCTTCGACCTGGTGATCGTCATGTACCTGCATCTTCCGGGAACGGCGATCTCGCGAGCGTTGCGGCATGCCGCCGACGCGGTCGCACCGGGCGGAACGCTGCTCGTGGTCGGCCACGACATCACGAACCCGACCGAGGGTTGGGGAGGCCCCCAAGACTCGGCGGTGCTGTACGGACCCGACGACGTCACCGCCGCGATCGAAGGGCTCGAGGTCGTGAAGGCGGCGCGCGTCGCGCGTCCCGTGCAGACCGACGACGGCGAGAAGACGGCGATCGACGTACTCGTACGAGCAACTCGACCGACCGGAGCGCGGTGATGTCAGGTCCCGCCGACAGCGGCGAGTCGACACTCCCGATCGAGCTCATGGGTGACGACGTGGAGGTCCCGTGCGTCGACGGTGTCGCGCGCCGCTACCTCAATCTCGACGCGGCGGCATCCACGAGCGCGCTCCCGGCCGTTGCCGCCCGGGTGAACGATTTCATGCCGTGGTACTCGAGCGTGCACCGCGGCGCCGGCTACAAGTCGCGAACCGCGACGAACGCGTACGAACAAGCGCGATCGGCCATGCTCCGATTCGCGGGGCGGCCCGCAGACGGCGACGACATCGCGATCATCTGCCGGAACACGACCGAGGCGATCAATCACCTCGCGTACCGACTCCGGCTCGGCCCGGACGACGTCGTGGTCACGACCGTGGTCGAGCACCACGCAAACCTCCTGCCGTGGGCGCGCGCGAGCCGCCCGCGGTTCGTCGAGTGTGCACCCGAGGGAACCTTCGGGACCGACGCGGTCGTCGCCGCGCTCGATGTCACACCGCGACCCAAGCTCTTGGCCATCACCGGCGCGTCGAACGTCACGGGCTGGCTCCCGCCGATCGACGACATCGTCACCGCCGCGCACGAACGCGGCATTCCGGTGTTCCTCGACGCCGCGCAAGTCGCACCCCATCGGGCCCTGCCGGCCTCGGTCGACTTCGTCGCGTGGAGCGGCCACAAGATGTACGCACCGTTCGGCGCGGGCGCGCTCGTCGGCCCGCGTCGCGCCTTCGCCGACGGAGACCCATTCTTGGCCGGCGGCGGCGCAGTCGATCTGGTCGACCTCGAAGAGGTCGTCTGGACCGACCCACCCGAACGCGAAGAGGCCGGCTCACCGAACGTCGTCGGTGCGGTCGCGCTGCACGCGGCGATCGACGAGATCGAACGCATCGGGTGGGCCTGGATCGAGCAACACGACCGCGGACTGTCGGCGCAACTCCGCTCCGGACTCAGCGCGATACCCGGCGTCCGCCTGCTCGGGCCCGGTCTCGAAACGGAGACGTTGCCGCTCGCGACGTTCATCATCGATGGCATGCATCACGCGCTCGTCGCGGCTCGACTCAGCGCGGAGTACGGCATCGGGGTCCGGCACGGCTGCTTCTGCGCGCACCCCTACCTGCTCCGCCTGCTCGACCTCCCCGCCGACGAAGTGAACGCGTATCGCCAAGCGGTCCTGCGCCACGACCGGCGTGAGATGCCCGGCGCCGTACGAGCCAGCGCGGGCATCTCGACTTCTCCCGCCGACATCGACCGCCTCATCGAGGCCATCACCGAACTCGCCGGCGGTTCGCCCGCACCGGTCGGCTACCGACAAGACGAGCACACCGGCGACTACTGGCCCGATACCCAGTCGCCCGGGTGGACCAACGACGATCGCACTCTCGGCGCGTCCTGCGCCCGCGGCTGAGGCGGCCACCGTGTCGAAACGCATCGATGCAAGGGACCTTGGCCCCTGTCCCCCGATGCACGAGCCGATGCACGCTGGTAACCGGAGGTGGCGTGACGTATGAGGTGGCATGACAGTTGGGGTGCAGGCGCATGGGTGGCGATGGCGTTCGTGATGGTTGTCTTCTGGGCGATCGTCGTCGCGGCGATCATTGCCCTGGTGCGCACCGACCACGGACACGGGGCCGGCCCGAGCGCGCGACCGCACGACGACGCGACACGGATTCTCGACGAGCGCTTCGCGCGTGGCGAGATCGACGCCGACGAGTACACCCGCCGACGCGACCTGCTCCGGGGGCGTTGACATCGTGCGCCGCCCTCTGGTGATCGCGGTCGGTGCCGGCATCGTGGTGTTGCTCGCGGCGATCAGCACGATCGCCATCGCGGGCGCCCGGGGCGGGTTCGACCGCCACCGCGACTTCTTCGGCGCGGGTGCTTCACCCTCGACAGGGTGCACGGTGCCGAACCTGTCGGGAACCGTCGTACACGTCACGCTCACGAACGCCGGTGGGCCGATGTTCGGTGGGCCGATGATGGGAGGCGGCAACGCGCGCGGAGGAATGATGCGACTCAGCGTGGACACGGCGACGGTTCCGCACGGATCGATCTCGTTCGTCGCGACCAACGCCGGCTCGATCAACCACGAACTGCTGGTGCTCCCACTGCCCGACAAGCAGATCGTCGGCACCCGGTCGCTGCTGGGCGACGGTAGCGTCGACGAGCGGGGGAGCCTCGGCGAGGCGTCCAACAGCTGCGGCCCGGGAGCCGGTGACGGGATTGCTCCCGGCGACTCCAGTTGGCTGACCGTTTCGCTCGCACCCGGTCGTTACGAACTGATCTGCAATCTCCCCGGTCACTATGCGGCCGGGATGTATGCGCAACTCACAGTCCAGTAGCGACGCCCCTTCAGACTCCCTCGCAGCCCTCGGGAGTTCTTGCCCGGTCCCGTGACAGTTGCCCGTCAGGTCGGGATCGTGCAGGATGGTGCGGCTATGGCGACCTCACGCCAACACCGGCGACAGCGATTTCCTTGGTGGCTCGTATCCGTCATTGCGGCATGCATCGTCATGGCGTTGGTCGTGGTCGACCGTCCTACCCACGGACACACGATTGCGGTGCGAGCGCCCGCGGTCACGACGGACACCCCGGCACCGACCGACACTCCTGCCGTGGCGCCGCGACCGGAACGCGTCGCAACCACGCGCGCATCACACACGACTCGCCTTCAGGTTTCCGTGCACCCCGTCGCAACGGTTCCGAGCACGGCACCGCCCGTGTCGGTCGCGCCTGCGGCGATTGGTCCCGCGGCCGAGTTGCCTCACACAGACTGACATCGAGCGCGAGGTCGATCGGCACTCGCCGAGCGGAACGAACAACGACGGCGGTGTGGCGGCGCGTACCTCGTCGGTCCTGAAGGCCGCTCGTCGCTACGGAATGTGCAGGCCGCTGATGCTCCGGGCGACGACGAGTCGCTGGATCTCCGAGGTCCCCTCGAAGATCGTGTAGATCTTCGAGTCGCGGTGCCACTGCTCGACCGGGTGCTCGCGCACGTAGCCGGCGCCGCCGAGGATCTGGATCGCGTCCTCGGTCACCTTGACTGCGGTCTCGCCCGCGTACAGCTTCGACATCGAGCCCTCGCCGGCGTGGAACTGCTTGCCGTTCGCGGCCATCCAGCACGCGCGCCAGACGAGGAGTCGGGCCGCGTCGATGTGCATCTTCATGTCGGCGAGCTTGAACGCGATCGCCTGGTTCATGATGATCGGCCGCCCGAAGGCCTGGCGTTCCTTGGCGTAGTCGAGCGAGTACTCGTACGCGGCGCGGGCGATGCCGAGCGCCTGCGCGCCCACCATCGGACGCGACGCTTCGAACGTGCTCATCGCGGCCTGCACGCGCGAGCTCTTGCCCTCGCGGGCACGCGCGAGGCGGGAGTCGAGCTTCTCCTTGCCGCCGAGGAGGCACGCGCCGGGGATGCGCACGTCGTCGAACACGACTTCAGCCGTGTGTGACGCTCGGATGCCCATCTTCTTGAACTTCTGGCCCATGCTCACGCCGGGCGTGCCGGCGGGCACGACGAACGACGCGTGACCGCGACTCTTCAACTCGGGATCGACCGACGCGACCACCACGTGGATCGTCGGCACCTTGGTGATGCCGCCGTTGGTGATCCACGTCTTCGCGCCGTTGATGACCCACTCGTCTTTGGCTTCGTCGTAGACGGCGCGCGTGCGCAGTCCCGACACGTCTGAGCCGGCGTCGGGTTCGCTCACCGCGAACGCGGCCATGCGCAGATCGTCGGCGGTGCCGAAGCATTGCGGCACCCACTCCGCGACCTGCTCGGGCGTACCGCTGCCGACGATCCCCGACACACCCAGGCTGGTACCGAGGAGCGCGAGCGTGATGCCCGCGTCGCCCCAGGCGAGCTCCTCCGACACGAGCGCGAGCGTCAGCCCCGTCTTGTCACTGAACGCGTTGGCGAGGAACTCCCACGAGTAAAGGCCGATGCGAGCGGCCTCTTCGATGATCGGCCACGGCGTCTCTTCGCGCTCGTCCCATTCGGGCCCGGCGGGTCGAATGACGTCGGCGGCGAAGTCGTGGACCCATTTCTGGATCTGCTGCTGATCCTCGTTGAGATCGAGCGTGAAGTCGGTCATGACCACCCTTACGAGAAGGCTCTAGATTCATGTTACCGGTCGGTAATACCACCATACCAGCCGCGTGCGAGGGCAAATATCACCCGTTCGAGGCACCCGGAGCTCATCAAGCGTCGGTCTCGCCCGTCCGAAATTGAAGAGGGAAGCCGACTCGTCGACTCGCCTCGATGTGGCGAGCGGCACGGTGCAGGGGGACCCGTTGAAGGATCGAGTGCTCGTTGTCGCGGTCGCGGCCGTCGCACTCTTCGTCGCGGGCGCGCCGAACGCGCAGGCCGCGTTCACGCCGAACCACACCGAGTACCACCCGTTGACGTTCCCGGTCCGCGAGCCCGTGCACTACTACGACGACTTCGGTGGTGTCCGCCAGCACCCCGGCAACGACCTCATGGGCGCCAAGCTCGATCACGAGCTCGCCGCGAACGACGGGACGATCACGTTCGTGCGCGGCGACTCGAGTGGTCACTCGGGGAACATGCTCATCCTCACCGGTACCGACGGGTGGAAGTACTGGTACATCCACATCAACAACGACACGCCCGGCACCGACGACGGTGCGAACCCGCCACGGTGGCGCTTCGCCCCGGGTATCGCCGAAGGCGTGCACGTGAAGCGCGGCCAGTTCATCGCGTACATGGGCGACAGCGGGGAGGCCGAGACGACCGACCCGCACCTGCACTTCGAACTGCACCGACCGGATGACACGTTCATCGACCCCTACACGTCGTTGCGGCTCGCCCAGGGAGCCGGTGCGAACGGCCTGTGTGCATACCCGACCAACCCCACCGCGCATCCGAGCGCGGCGGCCGGGCAGGGATTCTGGACCTTGAGCGCGCAAGGCACGGTGCTCGCGTTCGGGAGTGTTCCGAAGTTCGCCAACGCGCCCGCGGCGGCACCCGGCGACCCCTACGTCGCGCTCGCTTCGACACCGGACGGCCATGGTTACTGGACGGTCACCGCGCACGGAACAGTGCACGCGTTCGGCACCGCACACGACTATGGCGGCGCCGACACGATCGGGCTGAACCAACCCGTCCTCGGGATCGCGCCGACCGCCACCGGTAACGGCTACTGGCTGCTCGCGCGCGACGGCGGCATCTTCAGCTACGGCGACGCGCACTTCTACGGCTCGACCGGCTCGATGACGTTGAACTCGCCCATCGTCTCGATGGCCGCGACGCCCCGTGGCCGTGGCTACTGGCTACTCGGCGCCGACGGTGGCGTGTTCAGCTTCGGCGACGCGCGCTTCCGCGGATCGACAGGCGCCATGAAGCTCGCCGCGCCCGTGACGTCGATGATCGCGACCCCGGACGGGAACGGCTACATGTTGCTCGCGAGCGACGGCGGCCTTTTCAGCTTCGGTCACGCGCCGTTCGCCGGCTCCATCCCCGGCGCGGGCTGGTGTCCCGGGCCGACCGCGCTGGCATTCGCGCAGACGCCGGCCGGCGGCGGCTACTGGATGCTGTTGTCCGACGGCCAGGTCGTCGCGTTCGGTAACGCGACGGCGTGGGGCGAACCCGCGACGACGCACACCACCGCGGTCGCGCTCGCCGCCGCGCACTGAGCGGCGCGCGGACGGCCGGCGCGAGGCTCCCAGCTCCCCCGCGCGCTACGCATGTGACAATCGTCACGGAACCTCACGTCGGCGGGGTCGACCGACCGATGCTGTGAACGGTTCGCCCCTCAGCGAACTTCAGACGTGCTATGACGGGAACGGTCTCCGCAATGTCGCGGGGGCCGTTGCCGTCGTACGCGCCGGCGTCGCGTCGTCGTCAGCGACTGATGCCCCGGATGATCCTGCGCAGCAGCAGAGGTCCGGGCCAGTGGATGTAGGGCGCGTCACCCGAGACGAAGAGCCCGCCGTCGGCGCCGGCCATCCAGTAGCCCCCGCCATCGGGAGTGGCCTCGATGCCCATGATCGGCAGCCGGAGACCGAGAATGGGACCGGATCGCGAAACCCTGGCGTCGCCGAACCCGAACACCTGACCGTCCGCGGACGCGATCCAGTATCCGTGTCCCGTGCCGGTCGTCGCCATCCCGACGACGGACGTGCTCCGACCGGCCGCCGATCCGAAGAAGCGCGCGTCGCCGTACGCGAACACCCCACCGTCGGCCGCGACGAACCAGTATCCGCGTCCCGATGCCGTCGACGTCATGCCGACGATGGGCTGGTTCAGACGGATGTTGCCGGTCGATCCGTAGAACCGAGCGTCGCCGAACGCGAAGATCCCGCCGTCCGAGGCAACGAGCCAATATCCGCGTCCCGAGGGTGTCGCCGCGATGCCGACCATCGGACGGTTGAGGTGCACGCCGGACATCGAACCGAAGGCTCCCGCGTCACCGAAGTGGAACACGCTGCCATCCTGCGCGACGAGCCAATAGCCGCGGCCATCTCGTGTCGTCGCCATGCCGACGACGAGCGACTGCGTCGCACCGGTGGCCGCGCCGTAGAACCCCGAGTCGCCGAACGCGAAGACACCTCCGTCGCCGGAGAACATCCGAAAGCCACTGCCGAACGGAACGACCGCGCGTGAACCCGGCGAACTCGCGCTGGCGCCGACGGCGTTGATCGCGACGATTGCGCAAACGTAGGTCGAACCGTTCGTGAGCCCGGTCACGGTGATCGGCGATTGCCGGCCGGTCGTCGTGTTACTCGAGCCGCCGTTGGTCGCTCCGCAGTGCGCTCGATACGAAGTGATCGGCGAACCGCCGGTTCCAGGAGCTTGGAACCACACGACGATCCGACCGTTCCCGACGGAGACGGCGGGTGCCATCGGCCGGCTCGGAACGGTTTTCGGGATCACCGCCGCGGATGCAGCGGAGCTCGCGCCCGGGCCGTTCGCGTTCGTCGCGAACACCGTGCACGTATACGTCTTGCCGTTCGTCAAACCCGTCACCGTGATCGGCGACGCCAGGCCGGCGAGAGAGCGCGCCGCGCCGCCATTGGACGACGTGCAGGAGGCGGTGAATCCCGTGATGGCCGAGCCACCATCGGCCGGCGCCACGAACGTGACCGTGATCCGACCGTTCCCGCCGACCACCGCCGGCGGTGCGGGCGCGTCCGGCCGGGCACTCGGCACCACCGCCACCGACGCCGGCGACACCGGACCGTCACCATCAGCATTCGTCGCGAACACCGTGCACGTATACGTCTTGCCGTTCGTCAAACCCGTCACCGTGATCGGCGACGACACCCCACCCACCGAACCCGCCGCACCACCATCCGACGACGAACACGCCGCCGTATACCCCGTGATCGCCGAACCACCATCCGCCGGCGCCACGAACGTCACCACCACACTCGCATCACCCGCCACCACCGACGGCTGCGCCGGAGCATCCGGAACCGTGCTCGGCACCACCGCCACCGACGCCGGCGACACCGGACCGTCACCATCAGCATTCGTCGCGAACACCGTGCACGTATACGTCTTGCCGTTCGTCAAACCCGTCACCGTGATCGGCGACGACACCCCACCCACCGAACCCGCCGCACCACCATCCGACGACGAACACGCCGCCGTATACCCCGTGATCGCCGAACCACCATCCGCCGGCGCCACGAACGTCACCACCACACTCGCATCACCCGCCACCACCGACGGCTGCGCCGGAGCATCCGGAACCGTGCTCGGCACCACCGCCACCGACGCCGGCGACACCGGACCGTCACCATCAGCATTCGTCGCGAACACCGTGCACGTATACGTCTTGCCGTTCGTCAAACCCGTCACCGTGATCGGCGACGACACCCCACCCACCGAACCCGCCGCACCACCATCCGACGACGAACACGCCGCCGTATACCCCGTGATCGCCGAACCACCATCCGCCGGCGCCACGAACGTCACCACCACACTCGCATCACCCGCCACCACCGACGGCTGCGCCGGAGCATCCGGAACCGTGCTCGGCACCACCGCCACCGACGCCGGCGACACCGGACCGTCACCATCAGCATTCGTCGCGAACACCGTGCACGTATACGTCTTGCCGTTCGTCAAACCCGTCACCGTGATCGGCGACGACACCCCACCCACCGAACCCGCCGCACCACCATCCGACGACGAACACGCCGCCGTATACCCCGTGATCGCCGAACCACCATCCGCCGGCGCCACGAACGTCACCACCACACTCGCATCACCCGCCACCACCGACGGCTGCGCCGGAGCATCCGGCGGCAATGCCCACGCCGGCTCCGCGCCGGCGACCGTGATCACACCCGCGACGAGAACGCCCGCGACCAGACCAGCCGCGCGGCCGCGTCGATACCCGCGGGTACGCCGCCAGCGCTCAGACAACGTCATCAATCCCCCAGAGCCCCCACCACTCCTGAAAGGGTAGCGACCGGAGGATCGGCTCCGAAAGGGAGCGATTCACCCAAAGGCCGCCCGGCGGCGCCAACTAGGTTCCACCGCCGTGGGCGACACTGGGTTGGGATCGGGATTCGGGGGGCGGGCAGCGATCGTCGGCATCGGCGAGACCGACTACATGCGGGGCGCGCCGTTCCTGCCCGTCGAGCTGATCCTCCAGGCGGCCGACGCCGCCATCGCCGACGCCGGTCTGCGCGCCACCGACATCGACGGGATCATTCCTCCGCCGGGCTACACCACGAGCGAGGAGCTCGCGGCCAACCTCGGGATCGACACGCTGCGCCTGGCGACCACAGTGCACATGGGTGGCGCGAGCCCGACCGCGTCGCTCCAACACGCGGCGATGGCGGTGGCGGCAGGCGTTGCGCGCCATGTGCTCGTCGTCGTCGGTTGGAACGGCTACTCGGCGTTCCGCCCGCGAGAAGGTGTGCCGCAACCGCGCCGCGGTATGGACGGCAGCGCAGTGGGCGACGTCGTCCTCGACTACTACCTGCCGTACGGCGCCCGGTCTGCCGCGCAGTTCTATTCGTGGATCGCGATGCGGCACAAGCAGCTCTATGGAACGCTCGACACCGACACCGGTGAGATCGCGGTGACGTTCCGAGCTCACGCCCAGCTCAACGAGCGAGCCCTCATGCGGGGGACACCGTTGACCATGGAGGAGTACCTCGGTGCCCGTTGGGTGTCGGAGCCGTTCCGGCTCTACGACTGCTGTCTCGAAACCGACTGCGCGGCCGCGGTGGTGGTCAGCGCCGTCGAAACGGCACGCGACATGCCGCACGAACCCGTGGTGATCCTCGCCGGAGCGGAGGGCCACCCCTACCCGGCCGACGACATCGCCAACCGGCCCGACATGTTCTGCATCGGTCTCACCGACGCGGCGCCGCGGGCGCTCGGCGCGGCGGGCGTGCGCGCCGCCGAGCTCGACTTCATGGAGATCTACGACTGCTTTACCTACGTGGTGTTGCTGCAGCTCGAGGCACTCGGGTTGTGCGATCGCGGTGAAGCGGGCGCGTTCGTGCGCGACGGTGTGCTCCGGCTCGACGGTGGCGCACTCCCGACGAACACCCACGGCGGGTTGTTGTCGCAGGGACACATGTGGGGCATGAACCACGTGGTCGAGGCCGTGCGCCAACTCCGCGGCGAGGCGGGCGCGGCGCAGGTCGCGAATGCGGAGATCGGTTGCGTCACGGGTTGGGGAGACTTCGGCGACGGCAGCATCGTCGTGTTGGCGCACGACCGATGAGCGATCGCTTGTTGCCGGCCGCGTTCGGGCTCAACGGGGAGTTCTACGCGTTCTTGGCCCGGGGCGAGTTGCGGCTGCAGCGGTGTTCCGCGTGCAACACCTGGCGCCACCCGCCGCGCCTTCGTTGCGCCCATTGCGGCTCGCACGACGTGACGTGGGAACCCGCAACGGGGCGCGGCCACGTCTACTCGTGGACCGTCACCCACCGGGCCGTCGATCCCGCGTTCACCCCGCCGTACGCGATCCTGGTCGTCGAGCTGGAAGAGGGCCCGCGGCTGGTGGGCAACCTGCGCGGTCTCGAACCGTCCGAATTGGTGCTCGATCTCCCCGTCGTCGTCGAGATCGAGCACGCTTCCGACACCGTCGGGCTCCTTTGGTTCAGCCCCGCCTAGCGGGCGCCGATCAGACAGAGCTGCGGAAGGATCCGCGGTGCAAGCGCTCCCAGGACGGGAGCAGGACTCAAGGACGAGGTGGCCATGGACGGCCGTCGCGCACGCATTGTGCTCGGCGTCGGCGACGACGCCGGACCCACCGAGATTCGTCGCGCCTTTCGGGCCCGGGCGCTCGTCACCCACCCCGACCACGGCGGCGACCGCGCCGCCTTCGCCGAGCTGACCGACGCGCTCGTCGCCCTCGACCCGGTCGTCGAGACCCTCGAAGCCCGCTCGACCGTTCGCGTTCCCCTGCCACCGGCGGCGATCCGCCCCCGGTTCGACGCCTACGACTCACCTCGACGCCCCGCGCCGAAGCGCGCCTTCGCCGACCTGCTGCAAGCCGCGACCGCGCGCCTCGGCTGATCGCGCCTCGGCTGATCGCCGCCTGGACTGATCGCGTCACGGCCCAAAACGCAGCGTGCCCCGAATTCGGAGTGCTCGCACCCGCGCTAGCACCCGTGCTAGCGCGCGTGCTTGCACCTCGTTTTCGCGGGAGCCGTCTTCGTGAGCGTGGCCGCGATGAGTAGCGTCCACGGCCGTGGAACCGTGGGAGTTGAGCGCGCGAGAAGCGGTGCGGCACACGATCGCGTCGTACACGTATGCCGCCGACAACGGGCGGTTCGAGGACGTCGCCGCGCTGTTCGCCGTCGACGGGATGCTCGAGGTCCAAGGCACAGGCGGTGCCGTCGCGCACGGACGCGACGCGATCCTCGGCTTCTTTCGGGGGGTCGGCAGCGACGTCGTCACGACCGCGCCACCGGGACGGATGCAACACCACGTCTCGAGCGTGCGCGTCGACATCGTCTCGCCGGCCGACGCGACGGCGACCAGCTATTTCACGGTGATGACGGGTGCCGGCGTCGACCACTGGGGGCGTTACAAGGACCGATTCGTTCCCGAAGGTGACCGTTGGGTGTTCGCGCACCGGCTCGTCCGCACCGACGGGCACACGCCGGGCGGCTGGGCCGAAACCCGCTGAACACCTGCGTACGCCCGGGAGCTACGCGTACGCCTCGATGGGCGGACAGCTGCAGAACACGTTGCGGTCGCCGTAGACGCCGTCGATGCGACCGACCGGCGGCCAGTACTTCGCGTGCCGCAGCGTGGCGACCGGGAAGGCGGCGAGCTCACGCGGATACGAGCGCGACCAATCGTCGGCGGCCACGTCCTCGGCGGTGTGGGGCGCGTGCACGAGCGGGTTGTCGTCCGCCGGCCATTCTCCGGCCCCCACCCTGGTGATCTCGGACCGGATCGCGATCATCGCGTCGACGAACCGGTCGAGCTCACCGAGGTCTTCCGACTCGGTCGGCTCGATCATCAGCGTGCCCGCGACCGGAAACGACATCGTCGGCGCGTGGAAGCCATAGTCGATCAGGCGCTTGGCGATGTCGTCGACCGTGACGCCCGTGTCGTGCGTGATCGGTCGGATGTCGATGATGCACTCGTGCGCGACGAGCCCGTTCGAACCCGTGTAGAGCACCGGGTAGTACGGAGCGAGCCGACGCGCGAGGTAGTTCGCGTTGAGGATCGCGACATGCGTCGCCTGCGTGAGCCCGGCGCCCCCCATCATCTGCACGTACATCCACGGGATCGGCAGGATCCCCGCCGATCCCCACGGCGCGGCACTGATCGCGCCGACGCCGGTCGCCGGCCCGGCCTCGGGCCGCAACGGGTTGTTGGGCAGGAACGGCGCGAGGTGCGCACGCACGCCGATCGGCCCCACCCCGGGACCGCCACCGCCGTGCGGGATGCAGAACGTCTTGTGCAGGTTCAGGTGCGACACGTCGGCACCGAACTTGCCGGGCACGCGCGACGCCCACCAGCGCGTTGAGGTTCGCGCCATCGAGATACACCTGACCGCCCTGCTCGTGCACGATGGCGCAGATCTGTCGGATCGCCTCTTCGTACACACCGTGCGTCGACGGGTAGGTGACCATGAGCGCGGCAAGGTTGTCGGCGTGCTCGACGGCCTTCGCCTCGAGATCGTCGAGATCGACGTTGCCCTGGTCATCGCACGTGACCACGACCACGCGCATACCCGCCATCGCGGCCGACGCCGCGTTGGTGCCGTGCGCCGACGCGGGGATGAGGCACACCTGCCGGTGTGCCTCATTGCGCGACGCGTGGTACTTGCGGATCGCGAGCAGGCCCGCGTACTCACCCTGCGAACCGGCGTTCGGTTGCAGCGAGACCGCGTCGTAACCGGTGATCTCGGCCAACCAACGCTCGAGGTCGTCGAAGAGCTCGAGGTATCCGCGCGCCTGGCCTATCGGCGCGTACGGATGAATACGCGCGAACTCCGGCCATGTGATGGGTTCCATCTCCGCGGTCGCGTTCAGCTTCATCGTGCACGATCCGAGCGGGATCATCGTGCGGTCGAGCGCCAGGTCGCGATCCGCGAGCCGACGCAGGTAGCGCAGCATCTGATGTTCGGAACGGTGCACATTGAACGCGGGATGCGTGAGGAACTCGGAGGTGCGCACGAGCGCCGCCGGGATCGCGCCCTCGCCTGCCGGCGCGTCGGCCGAGCCATCGATACCGAACGCGGCCAGCACCCCCGCGACGACCGCGGGCGTCGTCGTCTCGTCGAGCGCGATTCCGAGCGTGTCGGCGTCGACCAGGCGCAGGTTGATCCGGCGCGCCGCGGCGGCCGCCAACACTTCGGCGGCACGGCCCGGTACGCGGACCGTCAGCGTGTCGAAGAAGTGGCTGTGCACGACCTCGACGCCGCCTGCGCGCAGCGACCTCGCCAGGCCGGCGGTCAATCCGTGGACGCGCCGGGCGATCGCGCGTAGCCCGTCCGCTCCGTGATACGCGGCGTAGAGACCGGCGATGACGGCGAGCAGGACCTGCGCGGTGCAGATGTTGCTCGTCGCCTTCTCCCGCCGGATGTGCTGCTCGCGCGTCTGCAGCGCGAGGCGGAACGCGGTACGACCCTGCGCGTCGATCGAGACGCCGACGAGCCGACCGGCCAGGGTGCGCCGATGCTCGTCGCGCACCGCGAGATACGCGGCATGCGGGCCGCCGAAACCGAGCGGCACCCCGAAACGTTGCGTCGTGCCCAACACTGCGTCGGCGCCCATCTCACCGGGTGGCGTGACCAACGTGAGCGCGAGCAGGTCGGCGGCGACGCAGACAAGCGCGCCGTTGGCGTGCGCGCGCTCGATCGTGGGCGCGAGGTCGGGCAGGCGACCACTGCTCCCGGGATACTGCACCAAGACACCGAAGCACCCGTCGATTCGATCGCCGGAATGCGGATCGCCCACCACCACTTCGATCCCGAGGGGAACGGCGCGCGTGCGGACCACGTCGACGGTCTGGGGATGGGCGTCGGCATCGACCAGGAAGACCACGCCCTGCTTCGCATTGATGCGGTGCAACATCGCCATGGCCTCGGCCGCGGCCGTGCCCTCGTCGAGAAGCGACGCGTTCGCGAGGTCCATGCCGGTGAGGTCGCTCACCATGGTCTGAAAGTTCAGCAACGCCTCGAGCCGGCCCTGGCTGATCTCGGGCTGGTACGGCGTGTACGCGGTGTACCAGGCCGGGTTCTCCAGCACGTTGCGCACGATGACACCGGGCGTGATCGTGTCGTGGTAGCCGAGCCCGATCAGCGAGGTGAACAGCTCGTTGCGCCCGGCGAGCTCCCGTAACCGGGCGAGCGCCTCGGTCTCCGACATCGGCTCGACCAGTGAAAGCGCAACGGGCTCGCGGATCACCGACGGGACCGCGGCATCCACGAGTTCGGCCAGCGAGCCGAAGTTCAACGTCGCGAGCATCGTGGCCTGGTCGACCGGTCGCGGACCGATGTGGCGGTCGACGAATGCCTCCAAACCGGAATCTGCATTGGCCAGCTGGTCGGGCATGGCGGGAAACCTCTCGTTCCGCGTCGTGGGTGCGAGCCGCGCACGGCCCGACTCCCCCTCTGTCGCGGAACTCCAGAGTTGCCTCGCTCCGACGGTTCGGGTGCCTGAGAGATTCCGGGGAGTGGTTGCTCCTTCGGCGCCCGGATCGCTCGAAATTCGCGTCCGGGCTCTCCCGTCAGAGGTCGACGGCGATGTCCACTCCACGGTAGCCGGTCGTCGTGCGCGAAGCTGCAGGGCGATGAGCCCCAAATCGAGCGCCAAATCGACCGACGAAGAGGTCCCGGAGCCCAGCTCCGACGAGCACGACCACGACCACGATGAGCACGACCACGACGAGCACGACCACGAGCTCACCGAGGAGGAAGCGGCCCAGGCCGAGGCCGACACCGCGATGATGGCCCAGGCCCTCGCCGCGCTCGACGACGGCACCCTGCGCCACGCCCTCGCGGACATGAGCGAGAAGTCGCGCCTCGACGTCGCCGCGCAGCTGCAGCTGCCCCGGGCGACGATGCGCCTCGGCGACGCGCTGATCCCTCTCGTGCGGCGCAAGCTGGCGACCGCCGCACCCGATCACCAGCTGCAGGTGTTGTTCGCGCTCGCCCAGCACGTCAACGACGACACCATCGAGGCCCTGGGCCCGCGCGCCGAGGAACCCACCCGCGACGACCTGCTCGAAGTGCTGCCCGCGGTCATCGAGAACCACGGCGTCACGCTCGTGACCCTGATGCTCGCCGGCTACGCGGCGAGCGACGCGCTCTGCCGGCCCGTGATGCGCGAGCTCCTCGAGACCGACGACCGCTTCGTCATCGGCGAACCGGTGGCCGTCGAGGCGAAGGCCGAGCTGTCCACACGGCCCGAGCCCGTCGTCGACAAAGCGGCGCTGGAAGCCAAGCGCGGACAGCGCAAGGCCGCGAAGGAAGCCAAGCGCGCCGCCGAGGCGCGCGAGCGCGAAGCCCGCGCCGCCGCGCAGGAGAAACGTCGCCAAGCTGTGCACGCGGCAAAGCGCAAGACGCGCTAGGAGGTTGTGATGCTCGACAGCGTCATTCGCGGGGGATCGGTCGTCGACGGCACGGGTGCGCCCGCGCGCCGGGCCGACGTGGGTATCCGTGACGGCCGGATCGTCGAGATCGGCAAGATCACCGAGGAAGCCGCCGAGGTCGTCGACGCCGGCGGCCTCGTGGTCGCGCCCGGTTTCGTGGACCCGCACACCCACTACGACGCGCAGCTGTTCTGGGACCCGGCGGCCACACCGTCGAACCTGCACGGCGTGACGAGCATGATCGCGGGCAACTGCGGGTTCACGCTCGCGCCGGTGAATCCCGAGGACGCCGACTACCTGCGCCGCATGATGGCGAAAGTCGAGGGTATGCCCCTCCCCGCGCTCGAGACCGGCGTGCCGTGGTCGTGGCGCTCGTTCGGCGACTACCTCGACGCGGTCGACAACCGGGTCGGACTCAACGTGGGTTTCCTCGTCGGCCACTGCGCACTGCGCCGCAACGTGATGGGCAAGGACGCGATCGGCAACGAGGCGACACCGGAGCAGCTCGCGGCGATGACGCGCCTGCTGGAGGAGTCGATCGCGGCGGGCGGGCTGGGCTTTTCCACCACCTTGTCGTTCACACACTCAGACGGCGACGGCGAGCCCGTCGGATCCCGGTGGGCGTCGGGCGAAGAGGTGCTCGAGCTGTGCCGCGCGGTCTCCGGCCACGAAGGCACGACCCTCGAGTACGTCACCAGCGGCTGCCTGCGCGGGTTCAGCGACGAAGAGGTCGACCAGATGGCCGCGATGACGCTCGCCGGCCGGCGTCCGCTGAACTGGAACGTGCTGACGATCGACTCCCGCGAGCCGCAGCGCTACCACGACCAGGTCGGGGCGTGCGAGCACGCTCGGGCGCAGGGCGGCACCGCGATCGCGTTGACGATGCCGACGCTCGTCGAGATGAACATGTCGTTCAAGAACTACTGCGCGCTGTTCATGCTGCCGGGTTGGTCGGAGGTCATGAGCCTCCCGGTGCCGGAGCGCATCGCCAAGCTGCGCGACCCGGCCGTCCGGCAGTGGATGAACGAGCGGGCCCGCGCGCCGGAAGCCGGTGTGTTCTCCCGGCTCGCGTCGTGGGGCCGCTACCAGATCGGCGACACCTACTCCGCCGCGAACGACGGCTTGAAGGGCCGGGTCGTCGCCGACCTCGCCGAGCGCGCGAACCGGGGCACGTTCGACACGTTGCTCGACATCGTGATCAACGACGACCTGCAGACGATCCTGTGGCCGTTGCCGTCCGACAGCGACCTGAAGTCGTGGCAGATGCGCGCCGAGGCGTGGGACCACCCGCTCGTGCTGATCGGCGGCAGCGACGCCGGCGCGCACCTCGACCGTATGTGCGGCGCGCCTTACACCACGTCGTTCCTCGCCGACACGATCCGCGGGCGCCAGCTCCTCTCGCTCGAACGGTGCGTGCAGTTGATGACGCAGGCACCCGCACAGCTGTTCGGGCTGCGCGATCGGGGCGAGCTCCGCGAGGGCAACCACGCCGATGTCGTGATGTTCGACCCCACCACCGTCGCGACCGACGAGGTGAAGCTGGTCAACGACCTTCCCGGTGGGACAGCACGGTTGTTCGCCGACGCGATCGGCGTGCAGCGCGTCATGGTGAACGGCACCACGATCGTGAACGAGGGCAAGCAGACCGGCGCGTTGCCCGGCAAGGTGCTCCGCTCGGGCCGCGACACCTACACGGTGCCGATCCCCGCCGACACGAAGTAGTCGCCCGGGCGTGTCAGCCGAAGTGCGGGATGACGTGGCGGCCCATGAGGTCGATGGTCTGCATCACGGTTTCGTGGTCGATCTTGTACGGGTTCACGAGACAGAGCAGTAGGTCGACGCCTGCGGCCTCGTAGCGCCGGCACGCGTCGAGGCACTGCTCGGGAGTGCCCAGCACGCACGCGCCCGAATCGACGAGATACTCGAGCGACAAGAGGTCGAGCGAGCCGTCGTCGGCGTGCGCCTTCATGTCGGCCGCGTAGTCGTAGTTGCCGAGCTCCTGGTTGCGTTCGGCCATCCACTCCGCGACCTGTGCGATCTGGCGCGCGCCGACCTTCGGGTACCACTCGAATGATTCCCGGGCCGCGCTCCACGCATCGTCTTGTGACGGCGCGCACAACGCCATCGTGAACGTCGCGGCCTGGTTGTTCACGAACTTGCCGATCGGGTTCGTGCAGTGCGCGACCGAGGCGCGGTAGATGTCGATCTTCTTCTTCACGTCCTCGGGAGACACCCCGACGGCGAACGAGCAGAGGCCGAGACCGAGCTCGCCCACCTGCGCGTGGCCGTCGTCGCTCGTCGTCGCGCCCCAGATCGGCGGGTGCGGCTGCTGCAACGGCTTCGGCTGCACGCGCCGGTCGGCCAGCGTCCAGTACTTGCTGTCGATCGAGTAGCGCTCGTTGGTCCAGCAACCGACAACGTGCTCGATGGCCTCGCGCCACATCTCGCGGGTGTCCTTGGGATCCACGCCGAAACCCTCGAGCTCGATGCGTGTGGCCGAGCGGCCGGTGCCCATGTCGACGCGGCCGTCGCTCAGGAGGTCGAGCACCGCCACCGACTCCGCGGTCCGCACCGGGTGGTTGTACGGCTTGGGCATGAGCCGCACGCCGTACCCCAGCCGCATCTTGGTCGTGCGGCTCGCGATCGCGCCGTAGAGCACCTCCGGGTTGGAGCAGTGGGAGTACTCCTCCAAGAAGTGGTGCTCGACCGTCCAGAACGCGTGGAAGCCGGCCCGCTCGCCGGCGATCGCCTGCTCGAGCGTGTTCTTGTACGCGATGTGCTCGCTGTCGGGCGCCCACGGCCGGGCGACGGGGATCTCGTAGAAGAGCGCGAATTTCATGTCGGCGACGTTAGGCGACTCAACGTCGATCCTGCAGGAAGGGATACTCGGCGCGAACCGATCGAACGCGCTCCGGGTCGATGTTCGCGGTGATCGTGGTCTCGGTCGCTCCGGCCTGCACGATCACCTCACCGAAGGGGTCGACGACCATCGAGTCGCCGGCGTAGTCGAGCCGGCCGCCGGTGCCGACGCGGTTCACGCCGACCACGTACGCCTGGTTCTCGATGGCGCGGGCGCGCAGCAACGCCATCCAGTGCTCGCGCCGGGCGGCCGGCCAGTTGGCGGGGACGACGTAGCAGTCGGTCCGCGCGGCGAGCGCCCAGAACTCGTCGGCGAAGCGCAGGTCGTAACAGACGAAGAACGAGCAGCGCGTGCCGTCGATGTCGACGGTGAGGAAATCCGATCCCGCCGAATAGTGCTCGTGCTCACGCCCGTAGGTGAAGGGATGGATCTTGGCGTAGCGGTGCGTCAGGCCGTCGGGCGCGGCGACGACGAGCTGGTTGAAGGGATGCGCGTCGTCGCCGGTCCGCTCGGGCACCGACGCGCACACCCACACACCGTGGGTCCGGG
The DNA here is from genome assembly GCA_963812205.1 of uncultured Actinomycetes bacterium. Taxonomy (GTDB): domain Bacteria; phylum Actinomycetota; class Acidimicrobiia; order IMCC26256; family PALSA-610; genus PALSA-610. The sequence goes on along the minus strand of CAWEUJ010000004.1, from coordinate 1,252,989 downwards.
CCTGGGCCACGAGGAACCCGGCGCTCGGACCGTCGACCGGCTCCGCGATCCTCTCGGTCTTCATCGAGAATCCGGTCGCGTACATCTCGGTCAGCACCACGAGCCGCGCCCCGCCGGCCGCGGCCCGGGCGATCATCGGCGCGAGCCGGACGAAGTTCTCCTCGGGCTGCTCCCAGACGATGTCGTGCTGGATGCCGGCGACGATCACTCGGCCAGGCTCTTCAATCGGGTGCACGCCTCGTCGAGCACCTCGGTGCGTTTGCAGCACGCGAAGCGCACGAGCGGCGAACCGGCGGCGACGTCGTCGTAGAACACGACGCTCGGCACGGCGACGACACCGCACCGATGGGGCAACGAGCGGCAGAACGCGAGCCCGTCGGTCTCACCGAGCGAACGGATGTCGACCGTCGCGAAGTACGTGCCCTGCGGCTTTCGGACCTCGAACCCCGCGTCGGCGAGTCCCGCGCACAACCGGTCGCGCTTGTCGAGCATCTCGCGGCGGAATCCCGCGAAGTACTCGACCGGGAGCCCGAGCCCGACCGCGATCGCGTACTGGAACGGGCCGCTGCTCACGTAGGTCAGGAACTGTTTCACGGTCTTGACCGCCACGACGAGCTCCGGCGGCGCGCACACCCAGCCGACCTTCCATCCGGTGAACGAGAACGTCTTGCCACCGGAGCCGATCGTGACCGTGCGGTCGCGCATGCCCGGGAGCGTCGCCATCGGCACGTGCTCGCCGTCGTACACGAGGTGCTCGTACACCTCGTCGGTAACGACGAGCAGATCGTGTTCACGCGCCAGCTCGGCGATGGTCGTCAGCTCCGCGCGGGTGAACACCTTGCCGGTGGGGTTGTGCGGGGAGTTGACCAGGACGAGCTTCGTGCGCGGCGTGATCGCGGCGCGCAGCTCGTCGGGATCGAACGTGTAGTCGGGAGCACGCAGGGTGACGACGCGCCGCGTCGCGCCGGCCATCGCAATACACGCCGGATACGAGTCGTAGTAGGGCTCGAACATCACCACTTCGTCGCCCGGGCCGCAGAGCGCGATCAGCGCGGCCGCGATGGCTTCGGTCGCGCCGGCCGTGACGAGGATCTCCGCGTCGGCGTCGTAGTCGAGCGCGTAGAAGCGCTGCTGGTGCGCGCGGATCGCGCGGCGCAGCTCCGGGATCCCGATTCCCGGCGGGTACTGGTTGTGGCCGGCGGAGATCGCGTCGATCGCGGCCTGCCGGACGGCATCCGGACCGTCGGTGTCGGGGAAACCCTGTCCGAGATTGATCGCGCCGGTCTCGACCGCGAGCGCCGACATCTCCGCGAAGATCGTCGTGCCGAACGGCTGCAACCGTTCGACGAGATACGGGTTCACGCCGCTGATCCTACGAACTGGCGCACGCGGGCGCGAACGTGCTCGGCCCGCGTGGATCCGGTCAGGGCAGGGCGCCCAGGATCACGTCAGGTGACAGTGGCGTGTGGTCGATCGTCGCGCCCACGAGTGCGAGCGCGTCGGCCACGGCATTGAAGATCGCGGGCGGCGAACCGATCGCGCCGCCTTCGCCCATGCCCTTGTGCCCGCCGGGCGTCGGGGAGGGCGTCTCGACGTGGCCGTACTCGATCGTCGGCACTTCGGTCGTGGTGGGCAACAGATAGTCCATGAACGTCGTGGTGAGCGGGTTGCCGTCGTCGTCGTAGACGAAGTGCTCGTACAACGTGCCGCCGATGCCTTGCACGACGCCACCCGCCACCTGACCCTCGACGATCATCGGGTTGATCATCACGCCGCAGTCCTCGCTCACGACATAGCGCAGGATCGTCACGACACCGGTGACGCGATCGACCTCGACCGTGCACGCGTGGCACGCATTCGACCAGGAGAACGGCGGGGCCTTGAAGGTTGCGGTGGCTTCGAGACCCACTTCCATCCCTTCGGGGAGGCGGGCCGTCTCCAGGTGCGAGATGCGCGCGACCTCGCTCCACGCGATCGAGCGTGTCGGGGTTCCCTTGACCGCGATCTGTCCGCCGGCGATCTCGAGGTCGTCGGGCGCGGCTTCCATGAGGTGGGCCGCGATCTCGATCGCCTTGGCCCGCACCACCGCGCATGCGTTGCGACACGAGTTGCCCGCGATGACCGCGGTGCCGCTGCCACCGGTTCCGCGCCCGTAGGCCGTGACGGCGCTGTCGCCCTGCACGATCGTCACGTCGTCGATGTCGATGCCGAGCTCTTCGGCCACCACCTGCGCCATCGTCGTCTCGATGCCCTGACCGTGGGCGCCGGTTCCGAGGGAAACGGTCACCTGACCGTTCGGGTTCACGCGCACGACGGCGGTCTCGGTACCCATTGGGTCCATCATCGCGGTGCTCGGCTCGACGTAGAGCCCGAGCCCGACCCCGATCAGGCGTCCTTCCTCGGCGAACACCCGCTTCTGCTCGGCGCGGAACGCGTCGTAACCGATGATCTCGGCGGCCTGTTCGAGCGTCTCCGACGGGCTGACCATGTCGAGCGGCAATCCGGTCGGCAGCGTGTAGGGCAACTCCGCGGTGGGAACGACGTTGCGGCGCCGCCACTCGAGCGGATCGATGCCGACGTGGCGCGCGGCGGCGTCGACCATCTGCTCGCGGGCGACGGTCTCGAACATCCACGGGCCGCGGTACGCGCCGCGCCCGCACGTGTTGGTCCACACCGCTCGCGTCCGCAACGAGGCGACCGGGCACTTGTAGGGACCCGTGAACAAGAGGCCCACGAGTGCTCCGGCACCCCCGGTCGCGCCCACCGGGAACGATCCCGCGTCTTCGATGTGGTCGATGTAGGACCCCAGGAGGCGGCCGTCGGCGTCGAGCGCGAACGCGCAGTGCCCCACGTCGGCGCGCGCGTGGTTCGACGCGATGAGGTTCTCCCGCCGGTCCTCGATCCACTTCAACGTCCGGCCCAAGCGGCGGGCCGCCAGCGCGACCGTGAGCTCTTCGCGCGGCGCGAAGAACTTCTGCCCGAAACCGCCACCCACGTCGTGGCCCTCGACCCGCACGAGATGCGACGGCACGCCGGTGACCCGGGAGATCGCGTACTTCGCCTCGTGCGGGTTCTGCGTGCTCATCCACGCGTGCAGGGCAGCGGCCGCGGGTTCGTACTCCACCACGATGCCCCGCGTCTCCATGGGCACGGGCGTGTGGCGGTGCTGGCGGAACGTGCGCCGGACCACGTTCGGACCGGCGAGAAGCGCTTCGAGCTCGGGGGACACCGGGAAGGCCATCTCCGCGCCGAGGTTCGTACCCAACTCGGGATGCACGATCGGCATACCGTCGTCGAGCGCGCGCTCCACGTCGATCACGGCGGGCTCGGCGTCGATGTCGACCTCGACCAGTTCCGCGGCGTCTTCGGCGATGTACCGGCTCTCGGCCACGATCAACACGATCGGCTCGCCGACGAACCGCACGTCGCCGTCGGCCAGCGGGCGCAGCGGCGCGCCCGGCGCCTCGAGCAGCAGCGTCGGTTGCATGGTGCCCGCGTGCGGATTGAGATCGGCGGCGGTGAGCACCGCGATCACACCCCCGAGCGCGCGCGCCGCGGCGGTCTCCACGCCGACGATGCGACCGCGCGCGACGTCACTGCGCACGAACGTGCAGTGCAACATGCGCGGGCGCACGATGTCGTCGACGTACCGACCGTGGCCGGTCAGCAGGCGCGGGTCCTCGCGCCGCTTCACCGACTGACCGACGAACCGCCCCGCGGTCGACGTGCTCACTCCGTCACCCCGGCGGCACGTTGCACGGCACGGATGATGCCCTGGTAGCCGGTACAACGGCACAGGTTGCCGGAGAGCGCCTCGCGGATCTGCGGCTCCGACGGGTGCGGATTGTCGTGCAACAGCGCGGTGACCGACACGACGAACCCCGGCGTGCAGAAGCCGCACTGCAGTCCGTGTTCTTGGCGGAAGGCCTCCTGCACCTCCGACAAGGCGCCGTCGGGACCACCCAGGCCTTCGATCGTCGTGATCTCGCGGCCGTCGGCCTGGACCGCGAACAGCAGGCACGAGCGCACGGCGTCACCGTCGACCAGCACGGTGCACGCGCCGCACACACCGTGCTCGCAGCCGAGGTGCGTCCCCGTGAGCGCGCACTCCTCGCGCAGGAAGTCGGCCAGCGTCAGGCGCGGCTCGACCGTCGCCCGCCGGCGCTCACCGTTCACCGTCATGTCAACCGGCAACAAGGAAATCCTCCTGGGCACGCGCGACCGCGCGTTGGACGAGATGCCGCGCGATGCGCACGCGGGTCGGCGCGCTCGCATGGACGTCGCCCGGCGGATCGAGATCGGCCGCGGCGACCTCGGCGACCTCGAACGCGGTCGCGCCGGCGAGAAGGGCATCCTCGGCGGCGCGAGCGCGCACCGGGGTGGAACCCACACCGAACAACGCGATACGCGCCCGGCCGTCGGTGACCGCGCACGCCACACCCGCGAGCGCGAAGTCGCCGTGGCGGCGGGCCACCTCTTCGATCGCGAACCCGCTGCGAGCCGGCCACACGGGAAAGCGCGCCGCGACCAACAGTTCGTCGGCCTCGGCCGCGGTCGTCCACGTGCCGCGGAAGAAGTCGTCGGCCGCCACACGTCGGCGCGTGCCCCCGGCCCGGGCCAGCTCGAGCTCGGCGCCCAGCGCGACGGCCACCGCCGGGTACTCCGACGCCGGATCGGCGTGGGCCAGCGAACCGCCGACCGTCCCCCGGTTGCGGATCTGGAAGTGACCGATGAGCGGGGTCGCCTCCGCGAGCAGCGGCGCCGCGGCCGCGATCGCGGCGTCGCGCTCCATGACCCGCTGGCGCGTCCCGGCGCGTACCACGAGCGACCCGTTCTCGCGTTCGAAGCCCACGAGGTCGCCGACGCGGTTGACGTCGACGAGGTGATCGAAGCCGGTCAGCCGCAGCGCGAGCATCGGGACGAGGCTCTGCCCTCCGGCCAGGACCTTCGCGTCGTCGCCGTACTCGGCGAGCAACTCGCACACCTGCTCGATCGTCGTCGGTGCGTGGTACTCGAACGGCGCAGGCTTCATGCACCTCCGACGCTAGCGGCGAACTGACACCTGCGTCAGGTGCGCCGGCGGCGGCGTGTCCCGAACGTCGATCGTCGGGGTGGGCGCGACCCGCGGCCGATCGAACGCCAAGACGATCGACGCGATCACCGGAACCGACAACGACGAGATCATCGCGACCTTGTCGACGCCCGCCATCGCCATCGTGAGGTGGCGCAGGTGGTACACGAGGTGCGGCGCCGCGTAGACGAACCACGCGCCCGCGGTGATCCGGCTGATCGCGCGGGTCCCCACGACGATCGCGCCGATCGTCACCACGAGCAGGGCCAGGTTCAGCTCGCCCACGTCGCGGATGAGGTGCTCGTTGTAGCGCCCGTCCATGGCGACCCAACCGCGCCCGATGGGGAAGTCGTCGTAGAACGAACGCGGGAAGAACGCCGCTTGCACGCCCACACCGAAGCCGCTCACGGCGAGCACCCACAGCATGAGCCGCGCGCGCCCGGGCAGGGCCGGTTCGGTCCGCAGCGACTGCGCGAGCTTCCGGTAGCCGACGCGCAGGTTCGGCGACGCCGGTCTCCACGCGGTGGCGGCGCGGAACGCTCGGTTCGACACCCGTTGCGACGCGGCGAGATGGCTCGACGCCTTCGGCGCCGCCCACCGCGGCGCGCGGCGCAACCGGCGGCGCCCGACCGCGGCCGCCAACGCCGCGGCCTGCTCGGCGCGCGTGAGCGGCTCGTCGTCGACGATGTCGTAGGTGCCGGCGGGGGCGTCGAGCGCGGCCACGACGGCTGCAGCCGCGTCGTCGGCATCGATCATCGGCGTGTAGCCGTCTGCGGTGCCGGCGTCGAGCATCAGCCCGCGCCGCGCCAGCTGCATGGTCGCGAGCGCCTGGTCGCTCTCCGGCGCGTAGAAACGGCCGAAGCGCAACACCACTCCCCGCCCGCCGTGCGCCCGGAAGCGGGCGACGTTGTCCTCCGCGGCTTGCACCGCGCCGTTGAGCTCGGTGGCGGCCGAGGGCGTCGACGCGGCGTCGAGCCATTGGTCGCCGTGTTCGCCGTAGAGGAACGCGAGCGACTCCTGCACGAACACGTTCGCGCCGGCGGCAATCGCGGCGTCGACGAGATGACCCGAGACCTCGCGCCGGATCCGCTCGTTCTCGTCCCACGCGCGCTTGCGGGCCATCTGCGCGACCGGCGGGATCTTCGTCGCGGCGTTCACGACCGCGTCGTGACCCGCCACCGCGGCCCGTACCGCGCCGGCGTCGAACAGGTCGACGCGCACGGGTGTGGCCCCGAGCGACTCGAGCAGCGCATCCTTCTCGGGCGATCTCGAGACGGCGGTGACCTGATGACCAGCAGCGACCAGCCGGGCCACCGCTCGGCGCCCCAGCACCCCCGTCGCGCCCGCAACGAACACTCGCATGACGACCTCCTCCCGGGCGTTCTCTAATCCGGATAATAGATATCCGGATTCGAGTTGTCGAGCCGGCGGCAGAATGCGGGCGACAGAATGGGCGGCGAACGACCGGCGGGAGGAGCGAGGGGTGGAGTCGACCGACCGGGCCCCGGCCCGCCACGACGGGCTCGCCCGCACCCCGGAGCCGCCGTACTGGGCCGTGATCTTCTCGGCCCGCCGGAACCGCCGAGCGGGCGACGAATTCGACGAGACCGACCGGCGGATGATGGCGCTGGCCGCGCAGCAGCCCGGCTTCCTCGGGGTCGAGACCGCGGGCGCCGGCATCGGGATCACCGTGTCCTACTGGGCCGACGAAGCCGCGATCGCGGCGTGGAGGCGCAACGCCGACCACGCATTCGCGCAATACGAGGGACGCACGCGCTGGTACGACGCGTACGAGCTGCGCGTCGCGCGGGTCGAGCGCGCGCACAGCTACGTGCGCGACGACCGATGAGCATCTCTCCCCCCGAGCGCATCGACCTCCCGAACGACACGCACCTGCGCTGGATGACCGTCGACGACGCCGACCCCGTCGCGCGCGCCGTGGGTCAGAGCCTCGAGCACCTGAAGCCGTGGATGCCCTGGGCCGAACCGTTGTCGGCCGACCCGCATTTCCAGCGCGGTCGGCTCCGAAACCAGCGGCAACAACGTGAGCGCGGCGAGGAGTGGCAGTACGGGTTGTTCTCCACGGCCAACGGCGCGTTGCTCGGCTCCGTCGGCCTGATGACGCGCCGCGGTCCCGGCACGCTCGAGATCGGCTACTGGCTGCACGTCGACGCGGGCAACCGCGGCTACGCGACGACCGCGGCGCGGGCCCTGACCGGCGCCGGGCTCGGGCTCGCCGGCATCGACCGCATGATCATCGTGTGCGACGAGGCGAACGTGCGGAGCGCGGCGATCCCGCAGCGATTGGGCTACACCCTCGACCGGATCGAGACGCGCCGCGCCGAAGCGCCCGCCGAGACCGGGCGCATGCAGATCTGGGTTCTCGATCGGATCGCGACCGGCGCCGAGACCGCTACGACCGGCACGGCCGATTAGGCCGTGAACGGCACCGCGGTCTCGATGCGCGCCATCACGTCGCGGTCGAGCAGCTTCGCCACTTCGAGCGCTTCCATGTTCTCGCGCGACCTGAGACGCCCGGCTCGCGCCCGTGATCACGGTCGAGACCCGCGGGTTCTTGGTGCACCACGCGATCGAGAGTTGAGCCGGCGTGCAACCGAGATCGTCGGCGACGACCTTCAACGCCTGCACCTTCTCGTTCGTCTTCGGGTCGGTGAGCATCCCCTGCAGCCACTCGTAGCCCGGCAACTTCGCGCGCGACCCTTCCGGCATGCCGTTCGCAGTACTTGCCCGTGAGCACGCCCGACCCGAGCGGACTCCACGTGGTGAGCCCGAGCCCGATGTCCTCGTAGAGGCGTGCGTACTCGAACTCCACCCGCATGCGGTGCAACAGGTTGTACTGCGGCTGCTCCATCACCGGCTTGTGCAGGTGATGACGTTCGGCGATCTCCCACGCGGCACGGATCTCGTCGGGCGCCCACTCCGAGGTGCCCCAGTAGAGCGCCTTGCCGCTCGAGACGATGTCGCTCATCGCCCACACCGTCTCCTCGATCGGCGTGTTCGGGTCGGCGCGGTGGCAGAACAACAGATCGACGAAGTCGAGTCCCATGCCGTTCGAGCGAGCCGTCGATCGCCTGCATCAGGTACTTGCGATTCAACGTGTTCTTCATGTTGGGTTCGTCGTAGAGGCCCCAGAACACCTTGGTCGAGATCACGTAGCTGTGGCGGGCCCATCCCAGCTTGGAGATGGCCTCACCCATGATCCGTTCCGACTCGCCCTCCGCGTAGCCCTCGGCGTTGTCGAAGAAGTTGACGCCGGCTTGCCGCGCGGCATCGAGACACTCCATCGCGGCGTCGACGCCGAGCTGATCGCGAAATGACACCCAGGAACCGAAGGACAACACGCTGACCTGCAGGCCGCTGCGGCCGAGACGTCGATATTCCATGGCACCGACCGTACCCTGGCCGGCGTGCTCTTGGCCGCCGTCGTCGAGACGTCGCAGACAGTTGCCGCGACCCGTTCGCGCAAGGCGAAGATCGACGCGCTCGCGACCCTGCTGCGCGTATGCACGACCGATGAGGTCGCGACCGTCGTGTGCCTGCTGACGGGCGAGCCGCGCCAGGGTCGTATCGGCGTCGGATGGGCGACGTTGTCGGCCGCGCGCGATCTCGTCGACAGCGACGGCGCGTCGGATCGCGGGCGAATCACGGTCGCCGAGCTCGACGACGTCCTCGACCGCGTCGCCGCCACCACGGGCCCGGGGTCGGTTGCGGCCCGCCAGGAGATGCTGGGCGAGCTGTTCGCGCGTTCGAGTGCGGTCGAAGCCGACTTCGTCGTGCAGCTGCTCACCGGAGCATTGCATCAGGGCGCCCTCGCGGGGCTCATGGCCGACGCGATCGCCCGGGCCGCGGGCGTTCCCGCCGGCGCGGTCCGGCGAGCCGCGATGTTGAGCGGCGACCTGGCCGCGACGGCCCGGCGCGCCCTCACCGGCGGCGAAGACGCGCTCGCCTCCGTCCGGTTGACGGTGCTGCGCCCGGTCCAGCCGATGCTCGCCGCGACCGCCACGTCGATCGCCGACGCGCTCGCGGCAACGGGCTGCGCGTCGGTGGAGTGGAAGCTCGACGGCGCGCGCATCCAGGTTCATCGCGCCGGCGACGAGGTGCGCGTGTTCACGCGTAACCTGAACGACGTCACCGCGCGCCTGCCCGAAGTAGTCGAGGTCGCGCTGGCCATCGAGGCGAGCACATTCGTGCTCGACGGTGAGGCGATCGGCGTCGACGAGGGCGCGCTCCCCCGCCGGTTCCAGGACACGATGAGCCGCTTCGGCGCCGACGACGCCGCGAGCCACGCGTTGACCCTCGCGCCGTTCTTCTTCGACGTGCTCCACCTCGACGGCGACGACCTGCTCGACCGACCCTTGTCCGAGCGCAGCCCGATCCTCACGGAGCTGACGGGCCGGTGGCGGGTGCCGGCGATCGAGACCGAAGACACGCAGACCGCGGCGCGGTTCCTCGCCGACGCGCTGGCAACCGGGCACGAGGGCGTGATGGTGAAGGCGCTCGACTCGCTCTACGACGCCGGTCGCCGGGGCGCGGCGTGGCGCAAGGTCAAGCCCGTCCGCACCCTCGACCTCGTCGTGCTCGCCGCGGAGTGGGGCCACGGCCGGCGCCGGGGGTGGCTCTCGAACCTTCACCTCGGGGCCCGTGACCCGGCGTCGGGCGCATTCGTGATGGTCGGCAAGACCTTCAAGGGCCTCACCGACGAGCTCCTCACCTGGCAGACCGAGCGACTCCAAGAGATCGCGGCGCACCGCGACGAGCACACGGTCTACGTCCGGCCCGAGTTGGTCGTCGAGATCGCGCTCGACGGCGTGCAGGTGTCGACGCGCTACCCGGGCGGCGTCGCCCTCCGGTTCGCGCGGGTACGCGCGTACCGGGCCGACAAGTCGGCGACCGATGCCGACACGATCGACGCGGTCCGCGCGCTCCTCGCGCCGTGACCACGCGCGCGCGGCTTCAGCCCGCCGCGCCTGCCAACTGCGTCATGTACTGGTTGAGGTCGAAGTAGTCGCGCCACTTCGCGATCTTGCCGTCGCGGATCTCGAACGTGCCCATGACCGGCAACTCGATGGTGGCGTTCGGGAGCACGAAGACGTCGAGTCGCTCCGTCAAGACCGTGTTGGCGTCGGCCGCGATGTTCAACACCCGGAACTCGATGCGTTCCACTCCGGTCGTGAACATCGCGAACGTCGCCTTGATCGCTTCCACGCCGACCGCGGGATCCACCGGGATGTTGTGGTAGATCGCGTCGTCGGTGAAATACGCGACGATCTCGTCGACGCTCGCACCGCGCCCCCAGTCGTCACAGAACCGCCGAATCAAATCAATCGCGTCGCTCATGGCGACCGACGATAATGACCGGCGGTGGGCACGTCACTCTTCAGCCGGGGAACTGCGATCGAACCGGTCGGTGACGGCCGCTATACCGGCGACCTCGGCGAGCACTGGAACTGCCCGATCGTTCCCCAGGGAGGCATCGTCGCCGCGACCGCGGCCCGGGCGATGGCGTCGGCCCTCGCCGAGCCCGCGCAACCGCTGCGCAGCCTCAACGGAGTGTTCGCGGGCCAGGTCCGGGACGGTCCGGTCGAGATCGAGGTCGTCGTCTTGCGGCGCGGGCGGTCGATATCGCAGGCCCGCGTCTCCTTGCGCAATCCCGGCGCCGCGGCGGGCTTCGAGGGGCTCGGCGTGTTCGGCGCCGAGCGGGAGGGCTTCACGTTCACCGACGCGCGGGTGCCCGACGGGGTGATGCCGCCGCTCGAATGCCCGTCGTATCGCGACCCACCGCCGGAGGGATTCGAAGAAGAGCGGTTGCCGTTCAGGTTCTGGGAGCACGTGGAGGGCCGGGCGACCCTCGGCCACGCGCCCTGGGAGGACTACGAACCGACGTCGTCGTTGCGCGCGCAGTGGTATCGCTTCGACGACCCGCCCCGGGCCGACGACGGCACCTGGGACCCGCTCGCCCTCGCCGCGCTGTGCGACACGATGCCGGGCGCGGTCGGCGAGCGGGTCGGCCCCGAAGGTCGCGGGCGCCAGTGGCTCCCGCCGAGCGCCGATTTCACCGTCCACATCCTCGGCGTCGCCCGGAGCGAATGGGTGCTGGCGGTCAACCGGGCCCGCCACGCAGGCGACGGCTACGCCTCGGCCGACATGGAGCTGTGGGACGTCGGAACGGGCGCACCCCGCCTGGTTGCCTACGCCACGCAAACGATGCTCTTCAGCTTCGCGAAAGAGGTACCGCGGCGTCCGCGAATCCTTCCCGAATGACGGTTCTCCCCTTGCCAGCCGAAGCGGGCCAGGTGTTCACTTGATCACGGGGAAGGGGCTGAGAGGCGGCCCCTGGCGCGACACTTTGCGAGGCGCGCCGGGGACTGCCCGCCCCTCCCCTCAAGCCGCCAACCGACGCGGGAATTCAGCCCTGCTTCGGCGGGATCGAGCCGAGCTCGCCGCGCTCGAACAGGTCGATTGAGTCCAAAATCTCCTGCTTCGTGTTCATCACGAACGGTCCGTACCACGCGACGGGCTCGTGCAGCGGGCGACCGCCGAGCAACAACACATCGGCGTCGTCGCCGGCTTCGATCACGACACTCTCGCCGACGCGATCCAGCACCGCGAGCTGATGCTCTCCGACCGTACGCGAGTCGCCGGCGACGCGCACCCGTCCGCGCAACACGTAGATCAGCGCGTTGTACTCGGCGGGCCACGCGAGCGCGAGCGTGCCGCCCGCGTCGATCGTCGCGTGCGCGTACACGATCGGCGTGTGCGTGGTCCCCGGACCCGCCTGCCCGCCGAGCTCGCCCGCGACAAGACGGAGCAACGTCTTGCCGTCCGCACTGCGCGCGAGCGCGATCTTGTCGCCGCTCAGATCCTGGTATCGCGGCGGGGTCAGCTTGTCGGCACGCGGCAGGTTGACCCACAACTGCACGCCGTGCATCAGGCCGCCGTCGCGGAGCATCGCCTCGGTCGGCTCCTCGGAGTGCACGAGGCCGGCGCCGGCCGTCATCCATTGCGTGTCGCCGCCGCGCAGGAGGCCGCCGCCCCCGGTCGAGTCGCGGTGCTCCATCTCGCCGTCGAGGAGGTACGTGACGGTCTCGAACCCGCGGTGCGGATGGTCGGGCGCACCGACCGCCTCGCCCGGCCCGTAGCGGATCGGGCCCATCTCGTCGAGCATGAGGAACGGATCGGTCGCGCCGAGGTCGGCGCCCGGCTGCGGGAACGGCCGGTGCACGGGGAAGCCCGCGCCCTCGAACGACGCCTGCGCGGTCACGATCGACTGCACGGGCCGGGGTGCGGCCTCGGACTCCTCGATCACCGGGAGTACCGACGGGTCAACGGGTGTGATGGCGGGCATGGCGTCCTCCTCGGTTCCGAACGCTCGACGGTTGCGAACGCTCGTCCATGGCGGTCCAGAACCTTTGCGCCCGCAACTATATTCCCCGCAGGCCGTCCAGCACGGAAGGCTCGAACGCGTACGCGTACATCACGTCCGGTTCGATCCGGGCGTAGGGCGGGGTGGCGCCGGCGTACCACTCGTCCCACTCCGGATACACCTCTTGGATGTACGCGAGGAATTCCTGTTGCTCGGCGCCGCGCACGTCGATCTCCACCGCGCGGCCGTGCACGATCGTCGCGAACGTCTCGCCGATGGTGTGGCACGCGCTCACCTGCGGGCGGGCGCGCAGATGCCGGAAGCGCATCGACTTCTCGCCGGACCCGAAATAGAAGCGACCGCGGAAGAACAATCCGTCGACGGGGCTCACGCGCGGTTCACACGCGGCCGTGACGGTCGCGAGGTCGAGCACGCGCACGCCCCGCAGGACGCGGGCGAGGTCCGAGGCCGCGACGCGGCGCTCGGGTGTGTGAATGCTGCGCATGTGGATGCCGATGCGCGCGTACGACGCGTCGAGCAGCTGCTGCAGCCGGGCGATGTCGGCGGCCGTCTCGTGCACACGAAGAGGTTACCGATGGCAACCTCGGGTTCTCTCCGGCGACACGTGCCCGTTACACGGCGCGCCCAGACTGTTGACGATGCCACCAACGAAGGCAGGACATGGTCACGACGGCACGGATGCAGGCGCAATCCGACGATGAACGGGCGCGGGACTGGCTGAAGCGTCGCCTGGAATGGGAAGAGATCTTCGGCGCATTGCGCGATGCGGGCTCCGGGAGCGGGGCCGCACCACCGGCGCCGCTCCCGGAGCCGGCGATCAGCTGACGCTCTACGATTGGCGCACTCCACGGGGAGTGGCGCAGCGGTAGCGCACGTGCTTTGGGAGCACGAGGTCGGGGGTTCAAATCCCCCCTCCCCGACTGACCAGGTCGCAGTTGCGGCGCACCACCGGACAGACTCGGCGTTGTGCGCGTCGGCGTGTTGATGCTCCCAACCGACCCCTGGCCCGAGGCGGTGGCGCGGGCCCGCCACGTCGAGGCACTCGGCTACGACCATCTCTGGACGTACGACCACCTCTCCTGGCGCCGCTACCGCGGGCGCGCCTGGCACGCCGCCGTCCCGTGGCTCACCGGAATGGCCGGCGCGACCGATCGCATCCGCCTCGGCACGATGGTGTCGTCACCGAACCTGCGCAATCCGGCGACGCTCGCGCAGGAGGCGGTGACCGTCGACCACGTGTCGGGCGGCCGATTCATCCTCGGCGTCGGCGCGGGTGGGGTCGGCTTCGACGCCACCGTGCTCGGCGCCGACCGGCTCGGGCGCGCGGAGCTCGTCGCGCGGCTCGAGGAATTCGTCATGTTGCTCGACCGGCTGTTCGCCGAGCCGAACGTGTCCTACGAAGGCGTGTACTTCACGTTGCACGAGGCGTGCGTCCGCCCGGCGTGCGTGCAGGTTCCGCGCGTCCCGCTCGCGATCGCGGCCGGTGGCGCGAAGGCATTGGCACTGGTCGCGCGGTTCGCCGACGCGTGGATCACCTACGGCGACACCATCAACGGCGAACGTTCGGCGGCCGGCACGGAGCAGGCGGTGCGCGCGCAGTCACACCGGCTCGACGACGCGTGCGCGGCGATCGGGCGTGATCCGGCGACCCTGCAACGCATCTTCCTGATCGGCAACGGCGATGAACGTCCGCTCGCGAGTGCGGCCGCGTTCGACGACTTCGTCGGGCGGTACGCGGAGATCGGTTTCACCGACCTCGTGTTCCACCATCCGCGCGCCGACGATCCGGTCTGGGACGAACCCGAGGCGATCGTCGACCAGATCGCGATCGACGTGCTACCGCGCCGGCGTTAGCTCCGGTGGTACGACCGGCTCCGGAAGAGGCGCGTGCGCAGCCAGTAGCGACCGCCGCTGTACGGCAGCTGGGTCACGACCTTGCCGCCGGCCGTGCGGAAGTAGTTCGTGCACCCGGCGGTCCACACCGTTGCGGCCATCGCGGCCTGGATCTCGCGGTTGTAGCGGTCCATGACCGAGCGGCGGACGTCGAGCGAGCGAACGCGCCGCCGCTTCATCGTGCGCAGCGCGCTCATGATGTAGTTCACCTGCGCTTCGTGCATGAAGATGACGGAGTTCACGCCGTTCGTGTTGGGCCCGTACAACATGAAGAGGTTCGGGTAGCCCGACACGGTGAGACCGAGATACGCCTCGGCACCGTCACGCCAATCGTCGTGGAGCCGGCGACCGTCACGCCCGTAGAAGTCGACCGCGGTCAGGTACTCGTTCGCGCGGAATCCGGTTCCGAAGATGATCGTGTCGACCGCGTGCTCTTCACCGTCGGCGGTGCGGATACCGGCTTCGGTGATCTCCGTGATCGGCTCGGTCACCAGGCGGACGTTCGGGCGCGTGAGCGCCGGGAGCCACTCGCGCGAGATCAACGGCCGCTTGCACCCGACCGGATAGTCGGGCGTCAACTTCGCCCGGAGCTCGGGGTCGGTGATCTTGCGCTCGAGATACGACTGCGCGAGCGCGGTCATCGTCACCGTCTGCTCGGCGGCAGCCTCGAAGTTGGCCCGTTCGTACGTCCACCAGATCTTCCAACGATGCCATCGCGCCGCGCCGGGGACACGGGCGAACCGGCGTTGCTCGGCCGGCGCATACGCGCGGTCGAGCCGCGGCGTGATCCATATCGGAGAGCGCTGGAACACGGTGAGGTGCTCCACGGCCGGCGCGATCGCGGGTACGTACTGGATCGCGCTCGCGCCCGTGCCGATCGACGCCACCCGTTCGCCGTCGAGCGACTTGGTGTGGTCCCACCGCGACGAGTGAAACGTGCGGCCGCGGAAGCGATCCGCGCCCGGGATGTCGGGAACCACGGGAATGTTCAACATGCCGAGCGCGCTGACGACGACGTCGGCCGTGAACTCCTCACCGGTCGACGCGGCGAGCCGCCACTGTTGGTCGGGCTCCGACCAGCGCGCCTCGTCGATACCGACACCGGTCCGCAGGTGCGGCCGCAACCCGAACTGGTCGGCGCACCGCTCGAGGTACGCGAGGATCTCGGGCTGGGTCGCGTAGGTGCGGCTCCACCACGGGTTCAGCGCGAACGAGAACGAGTAGAGGTGCGACGGAACATCGCAGGCCGCTCCGGGATAGGTGTTGAAGCGCCACGTGCCGCCCACGCCGTCGGACTTCTCGTAGATCGTGAAGTCGTAGCCCGCGCGCTTCAGCTTGGCGCCGAGTGCGAGGCCGCCCGCGCCCGCGCCGATGATCGCGACAGTGGGTGGACGCCGGTCGGAATTCATCGGCAGACGATAACGAAAGACACATGCAGTTGGCCCGACAACGCAGGTTGGGGGCGGTGCACACGCCTCCGGGGATCTCGAACGCGGTCGGGTGGCTACAGTCACAGGTGCGAGCAGCCCGAAAGAGTCGGTCCGCCGCGCTGAGAATCGAGTATTTGTGGCACAGGGAACAGTCAAGTTTTTCAATGCAGAAAAGGGATACGGCTTCATCTCGCGCGAGCAGGGTGACGACGTCTTCGTGCACTTCTCCGCCATCCAAGGCGACGGCTACAAGAGCTTGGACGAGGGTCAGACCGTCGAGTTCGAGGTCGGCCGGGGCAAGAAGGGTGACGAGGCGCAGAACGTTCGGGTGATCTGAGATCGCCTTTCGTTGTTCGGGAGCCGCCGGCGATCGACGCTCGGCGGCTCCCGTTTCTTTTCTACGGGTCTTTCTACGGTGAGTGGGGTGAGGTGATGACGGATCATCTGGTCGTGATCGGTGGTCTCGATATCGAAGCGCGGCGCGAGTTCATCGCGTCGGCCAGCGGCGCGATCGACAAGGCCGCCGGTAACACGGTCGGGCCCGTCGGTCTCGACTGCTCCCGCGTCGAGGTACTCGACGACGGAACGCTCGGGATGCTGGTGCTCATCGCGCGCCAGGCCCAGCGCCGGGGCGCGCGCGTCACCCTCGAGAACGCCTCCGCTCGGCTTCGCGCCGAGATGGACGAAGCCGGCGTCAGCCATTTCTTCGACTGGTAGGGGCGCGCGAGACTGCTCGCATGCTCGACGTCGACACGTTCATCGCCGACTGCATCGCGGCCGGCGCAGAGTCGGAGCCGCGACTCGCGATCAAGGCCGTCCTCGAGCAGGCCGTGGCGCGGCCGGCCGACGTCGCCGCCGCCCTACCGCCCCGCGCGCGGGCATCACCGGGCTGCACGTGTCACCCGAGCTCACGGTCCTGCGGGTCGTCTGGGCCCCGGGCATGGCGCTCGGACCGCACGACCATCGCATGTGGGCCGCGATCGGCGTCTACAGCGGTGGTGAGGACAACGCGTTCTTTCGCCGCGACCGCGACGAGCTCGCCGAGTCCGGCGGACGTTCGCTCGCACCGAGCGACGTGCTCCTCCTCGGTGACGACACCATCCACGCGGTCACCAATCCGACGACGCAGTTCGCCGGCGCGATCCACATCTACGGCGGCGACTTCTTCGCCGCCGCGCGCAGCGAGTGGGTCGGCGCGCCCTACCGCGAACAGCCCTTCGACGTCGAACGCGCGCTCGCGCTCTTCGAAGCCGCGAACGCCGCGGCCGAGGCTCGTTACGCGCGTGCGCGCGTGCCGCTCGGCAGCGTTCGCGGCGCGCAGGCGCTCGTCGAGCTCGCTGACGGCTGCGGTGAACGCGGGCTCGAGCGGGTAGTCGGAGTGCACGCGGATCGGCGGGTAGACGAAGTCGCCGGGCGCGATCGTGTTGTCGGGCCCGACGATCACATTGCCCGGTCCGCCCGGGATGCTCCCGCCGATCGGATCGGTGTTGCGATACAGGTTCTGCCACTTCCCGCAAAGCCGCATCTCCATCTCGGAGAACGTCGCCCGGTTGAAGAATGCGGGGAACCATCGGGCGTAGAGGCGCTGCAGCGGCGAGCCGTAGGTAAGCAGCGCGACGTGTTCGCGAACACTTGGGCGCAGCTGCAACACGACCGGCGCGGCAATGACCGTCCCCTGGCTGTGCGCGGAGAAGATCACGTCTTGGTTCTGCTCCTTGACGTACCACGTGATCCGGAACACGAGCTCCGGCAACGCGCGATCCGTGTAACACGGGGGCCCGAGCGGTTGCGCGTGGCGGGGCCAGAAGGTGGTGAGGTCCCAGAGGATCCCGACCTTGCGCCGCAAGCTCTCGTTGCTCCGCGCCCGCAGCACCACGACCACCATCGCGGCCGCGAACGCGGTGATCATCCAACTGCCGTAGATCGTGGCGTGGTCGGCGATCCAGCCGCGGTGATCGACTTCGAACGCGGGCCGGTAGTGGTTCGTGTCGATGAGCACGACCACGACCGTCGTGGCCACGGCAATCACGAACGCGACCAGCGCGGGGACGAGCACGACGATGCCGATCCGATCGGTCAGGCGGGCGCGCCACTCGGCCGCAGCGATCGCCCGGGCGCGCGCGTCGACGTGCGGATGACGGGCCCGGAGCGTCCTCACGGCGAGCCACCCGACGCCACCGACGAGCGCGACCGCGGCGAGGACGACGGCGAGTAGGGCGGTGCCGCGCGCCGCCCACGTCAACGCGTTCGGTACGACCATCGGTACGCGATCCGCGCGCAGGCCGGGCGTGAGCTGGGTCGTCGTCTGGCCGAGGTAGTCGCCGACGCGTAGCACGACTCCGGCACTGAACATCGCACCGATCACGAGCGCCAGCCCACACACCAGCGCGCTTCCGGCGTCCCGGAGCCCGACGCGATGGCGGCGGTTGGCGGCCCACGGCGCCAGTCCGAGCGCGCCGATCACGATCATCATCACGATCTGCACGAGGAACAGCCACACGATCACCGACTCGACCGCCGGAAGATCGGTACCGCGCGGCGTCTGCACCGTCGGGTCGGTCACGAGGACCCCGACGAGCGCGACGAACGCCGCACCCGACGCGACGAGCGCACCGACGGACAGCGCCCGGCGCAGGCGCTCCGACCGCTTGTCCCATCCGATCGCCGCGGCCACCGTCGCCGCGCCCAAGGAGGCGAGCGCGAACCCGCCGACGACGCGAAAGCCCGTCGCCGAGGAGTCCGACCAGTACGCGAGGCCGATCGCGGCGATCGCCGTGACGATGCTCAGCGCCGACGCGACGTGCACATGGCGCAGGTACTCGCTCGGCTCCCGGTCCTCCCAGAGTTTGGGGTCGTCGAGCCCGGTCGTCTGCTCGGCGATCGCGACGTGGTCGAGGTCACGCGCGCCCACGATCGCGAGCACCGCCGCGCGCGCGTTCCACGCGCGCCGGGCGAGGAACCAGAGCAAGAGGATCGATACCAGCGGCAACGCGAGCGCGATCGCGACTCGCCGGGCCGGGCTCGACACACCGCTCCAACCGAGAACGCGCGTCACCGAATGGCCGGTCACGCAGCTGGGGTTGTTGCCGCACTGCCATGCGATCTCGTCGACCGACACGACGAACGTGGCCATCACCAAGGTCAGCGTCAGCGAAAGCGCGAACACCCGCACGGCCGCCGCGTGCAGCGCGGCGGCCGTGCGACCTGCGAACGTGCCGGCAACCGGCGGCCGCATCGCCGCCGCCGTGTTCGCGAGGGCGAACGGCGCCAGCAGCACCCACAGCGCCTGCACGGGCGAACCGGAGGTCATCCCCCGCCACGAGTAGCCCTCCAACCAGCGCAACCGGCCGCGCGGGCTCGCGGCGGCGCGGGGCAGGTTCGGCTCCGGCTCGTAGAAGCCGGTGGTCGCGTCGCCCGCGACGCGACTTACGGCCGCCGTGTCGAGCATCCCTTCCGGGGGAGTCCCGCTGACACCGTGAATCCGGAGCTCCACGAGCCCCCGCGTCGCGTCGGAACCGTGCTCAGGCATCTGAGACCGCCCATCGTTCTGAGGCCGTCGCGGACGGTACTCGCATTCCGGAATCGCCGCATCATGGCGGGCGCGTACGCTGGGGACGTGACCGACACGCTCGAACACCGGCATGGCCCCTGGACGCACGAGCACCACCATCACGGTCCGCACCGGCACGCGCGCCTTCCGTTCCGGTCGCACGAGCCGGCCGACCACGAGCACCACGATCACGACGATCACGACGATCACGACGATCACGACGATCACGATCACGAGCACGGGCACGGGCACGGGCACGACCACGACCACGACCACGACGATCACGGGCACGGGCACACTCACGGCCTCGTCGATCGCTCGATCGTCAGGTCGCGCGCCGGCGTCCGCGCCGTTTCTGCCAGCCTCGCCGTCCTCGCGGCCACAGCTGCGATCCAGGCCGTCGTGTTCGCCGTCTCCGGTTCGGTTGCGCTGCTCGCCGACCTGATCCACAACGGCGGCGACGCGCTCACTGCCGTCCCGCTCGCGATCGCGTTCCTCGCGCGCAGCGAACGGGGCGAGCGGTGGGCGGGCTACGTCGTCGTGCTGACGATCCTCGCGTCGGCCTTGATCGCAGCGGCCGAATCGATCGATCGACTCGTCCATCCCCAGCATCTCCACTATCTGGTCCCACTCGCCGTGGCGGGCGCCGTCGGCTTCGCCGGCAACGAGCTCGCGGCCGGCATCCGGCTGCGCGCCGGCCGGCATCTGCAAAGTGCCGCGCTCGTCGCCGACGGCCACCACGCCCGCGTCGACGGCTTCGTATCGCTCGGCGTCGTCGCGTCGGCCGCGGTGGTGGGGGCCGGGCTGAAGATCGCCGACCCGCTCATCGGGCTCGCGATCACCGCGCTCATCCTGCGGATCACCTGGCAGGCGTGGCGCACGATACGCGCCGACGACTCCTCCCACTGACAACGTGACATCCGCCACGAATTCGTCCGCGGCGGTGGCGTTCCGACGGCGACGTGCCAACCTCGGTGGGCCGGGAAGCCAGATCTCAGGGGAGTCAGGGTCGTGATCCGCAGCAAAGCGCGCTCGAACGGACATACACGCGAGACCGTCGGCGTCGACGAGCTGACCGGCGTGTGGAATCGCGCCGGTTTCGTCGCCGCCGCCAACCCGATGTTCATGTCGTGCCTGCGCCGCGGAACACCCGTCGCGCTCGCGTACTTCGACATCCACGCCGTCGGTCCGGACGCGCCCGCCCCGAGCGGTCCGACGGTGGACCGGATCCTGATGACGATGGCCGAACTGATGCGCAAGGCATTCCGCGCGTCCGATGTCGTCGGCCGGCTCGACACGCTGCGCTTCGCGGTGCTCCTTCCCGACTGCACCGAAGAGGCGCTGGCGGCGGTCGACGGCGTGCGCGACCTCACCGCCGGATCCAATGGACCCGACGAGCTGACGCTCACCGCGGGAATGGTCCGCAACGTCGGCGCCGGGACGCTCGACGACCTCATGCACGCGGCCGACGTGCGCACCCGCGAGATCAGGCGCGCCCGCTAGCGGACCGTTGTCAACGGGCGGGCTCGCAGTACCGGGCTAGGCCTACGAATCCGGCTCATTGTATGCGGACGCATATATCTGTAGTGTCGACCGCATGAGCACGACCGCATGAGCACGACCGCATGAGCACGAACGGCAACACCATCTGGGTCCGAAGGCCGACCGCGCCGCCAGCCGGTGACGTGAGCGCACCGACCTTCCGCCTCGACGCACCGCTGACGGGCGTGACGATCGGCATCCGCACCGACCGGGCGTGGCGATCGTGGCAGTTGATCGCGAGCGTCTGGGAGGGCTACCTGCGGCGCGACGGCGCGCAGACGCTCGCGGTCGAGACCGGCGCGCAGGTCGGTCAGCCCGCGTCGAGCGACCGCCAGCAGGTCGACGACCTCGCAGAGCAGGTCGACGCGGCGATCGTCGGCCTGGGCACCTGCGGTTCGTGCACGACGTTCACGATCAAGGACTCCGTCGCGATCGAGGAGCACCGCAAGCCCGTCGTTGCGATCGTGTGCGAGGAGTTCACGGTGCACGCGCACAACGTGGCGCGCCACGTCGGTCACGGCGACCTGCGGGTGCTCGTGCTCCCCTACCCCCTCGAAGCGCGGCCCGCCGAGGAGCTGCAGCAGATCGCCGACGAGTACTACCCCAAGGTGCTGGAGTTGCTCGGGGTGACGGCGTGACCCTCACGAGCGAACGTCTCGAGGTTCCGGCCGACCCCCGGGTGCTCTACGAGCTCGCGATAGCCGAGCACTGGAGCGACGGTGTCCCGCAACTCCCGGCGACCGACGATGCGATCGAAGCCCTCCTCGCCGCGTCGCCGTACCCGGCCGAGCACGTCGTGTGCGTCCTCCCGCCCGTCAACGGTGTCGCGACCGTCGAACTCGTCGCGATCAACGCCGCGCTCGCCGGCGTCGAGCCTGCCGCGTTCGCGACCGTGCTCGCGGCCCTCGAGGCCCTGTCCGAGCCGGAATGGAACGCGTTCGGCCTCACGACCACCACCTCGAGCGTGTTCCCGATGCTCATCGTGAACGGTCCGAGCCGCGACACTCTCGGCATCGATTACCGGGCGAGCTGCATGGGTGGAGCGGCGGGCCGCGGCTCGATGACCATCGGGCGCGCCGTCGCGCTGTGTCTGCGCAACATCGGCGGTCAGCGCGCCGGCGAGACGACGAAGTCGGTGTTCGGCCAACCGGCGCGGTTCGGCTTCTGCATCGGCGAATGGGAGGAACGCTCGCCCTGGGCGTCGCTGGCGCAGCGGCGCGGCTTCGCCGCCGACGACGACGTCGTGACGGTCCACGGAGGCAAGGGAACGTTCCCGATGGCCGACATCCACAACGACGACCCGCGCGACCTGCTCTACCTCATCGCCAAGAGTATGGCGTACCCGCTCGCGAACATGTTCCTCGGCAACGTGGGCAACGGTGAGGTCGTCGTCGCGTTCAACCCGATGTGGGCCGAGCGGTTCGGTGCCGCGTTCCCCGACGTCGACGACCTGACCGCGTACCTCCGGGACAACGCATGGCAGCCCGTCGACATGTGGCCGGAAGGGAACGCGAAGATGTTGCACGATCGCGGCCGCGTCGACGGCCGCGGCCGTGTCCACCTCGTCGAGCGTCCCGACCAGATCGTGCCGATCGTGTGCGGCGGCCTCGGCTCGTTGCACGCGATCGGGCTCCCGAGCTTCGGCGAGAGCACGATGCAGAGCAAGCCCGTGTTACGGGGCGCGTGACGATGGACCGCGCGATGGTGGTCGAAGCGGTCGACGAGCTCGCGGGGTTCCTGCGCGCCGACGGCGCCGACCTGCTCGTGCGCGAGGCCGACCCGAAGACGGCCCGCATCCATCTCACGCTGGTGCTCGAGAGTGTGACGTGCGCCGACTGCGTGCTCCCGCCCGACGAGCTGCGCGACACGATCTCCGACGCGTTGCAACACCGGATCCCGGGCGAGTTCGAGCTCGTGCTCGACGACCCGCGCCGACCGTGAACACCGATGATCCGCTTGCGAGCTGGAGCGCGCTCGTCGACGTGTACCAATCCGTGCTGCACGACGTCGTCGCCGCGCTCGACGCGCGGGTGGGGATCGACTCCGGTGTCTTCTCCGCGCTCGCGTACCTCGAGCGGGCCCGGCCCGCGCACCGGCTCCCGATGGGAGAACTGCAGCGGCTCATGCACCCGCGCTACAGCCAGCCCGGATTCAGCCGGCTCGTGCAACGGATGGAGGCCGACGGTCTCGTCGAGCGCCGCCGTGATCCGGCCGACCTCCGTGCGACGATCGTCGTCACGACGCCCGCCGGTCGCAAGCGATTCCAAGAGGGGAATGCCGTCTACACCGACGCGCTGCGCACCTCCTTCAGCTGCCACCTCGGCCCCACCGATCGCCGGCGACTGACGGAGATCCTCGGCCGCGTCAGCGCCGGCCGCGAGCGACTCCCGGGTCGACCGCCGCCACCGACCTGACGATTTGGGGGTCAAGGGATGACCGTTTCGGCCCGATCCTCTGCCAGGAGAGTCGGCCAAGGAGGGCGGCGTGCGCAGGCTGATGGACAAGGTCAGCCTTGTCGCGCGCTTCGGCGTCATCAGCGCCCTGCTCGTCGTCCTGCTCGGTGTCGTCGTCGGGTCGCTCCTCCAGGGATCGCTGCGCGACCGGACGGTGGGGGACGCGGTCCGCACCGCGGAGGTCGCGGCCAACATCGGTGTCCGCCCGGTCCTGAAGCCGAGCGACCTCGAACACGACTTCCTGCCGTTGCCGGCCGCCCGCCGCGTCGAGCTCGACGCGGCGCTGCTCGACAGCCTCTCGCGGAACAACATCGTCCGGCTCAAGATCTGGAACGCACAGCACTTCGTCGTGTGGTCGGACAACACGCGTCTCCTGCAACGTTGGTTTCCGGGCGACGCGGACCTGAACGAGAGCTTCACCGGACACGTCACCGCCGACGTCACCGACCTGAAGGCCCCCGAAGAGCTCGACGACCGCGCCAATCAGCGGCTGCTGTCGGTCTACGTTCCACTGCGCGTCGGTAGCGACGGCCACTTCACCGACGACGCCAACGCCAAGATCCTCGGCGCGTTCGAGATCTATCTCCCGTACCAACCCATCGCGCACACCATCGCAAACGACACGCGGCGCCTCTATCTCACACTCGCCATCGGGCTCGCGCTCCTCTATCTCGTCTTGTTCCGGCTCGTCGCCCGAGCGTCGCGTGACCTCCGCCGCCAGGTTGCGACGAACCGGCACCAAGCGATGTTCGACATGCTCACGAACCTGCCCAACCGGATGTTGTTCACCGATCGTTTGGACCAGGTCGCGAGGCAGGCGCGCCGCAACGGGACGGTCGCTGCGACCCTGCTCCTCGACCTCGACCGGTTCAAGGAGATCAACGACGCGCTCGGGCACGAGTCGGGCGACCAACTGCTCTGCCTCATCGGCGCGCGCATCGCGACTCGCCTGCGCGAACAGGACACCGTGGCCCGTCTGGGAGGCGACGAATTCGGCGTCGTGCTCCCCGGTCTCGCCCACCCGCAGGACGCAGTCAGTGTCGCGGAGGACATCGCCACCGCCCTCGAAGAGACGTTCGTGATCGACGGCATCGAGATCGACGTGCGCGCCAGCATCGGAGTGGCGTGCACCGACGACGCCGACGACGCCGCGGCCCTGCTCCGCCACGCGGACGTCGCGATGTATGTCGCGAAGCGTTCCCACTCCGGCATCGAGAAGTACTCGAAGCGTCACGACCGGTTCAGCGCGGAGCGCCTCGCGCTCGCGTCCGAGGTCCGGCGCGCGATCGAACAGGGCGAGCTGGTGTTGCACTACCAACCCAAGATCGACCTGCACTCGGGCCGATCCGAGGCCGTCGAGGCACTCGTGCGCTGGCAGCACCCGACCCGGGGCCTCCTCGGCCCCGGAGAGTTCCTGCCCGTCGTCGAGTCGACGCACCTGATCAAGCCGTTGACGCTGTACGTGCTCGACGAGGCGTTGCGCCAGGTGCGGTCGTGGAGCGACGCCGGCGAACGGGTACGCGTCGCGGTGAACGTCGGCGCCGCATGTGCCGGCGACGTACGGCTGCCGGCGCAGATCGAGGAGATGATCGGCCGCCACGGCATCGACCCCGCGCTCCTCGAGATCGAGCTCACGGAAACCGCGGTGCTGGACGACCCCGCCCGCGCCAGAACGGTCCTGAACGCGATCACCGAGCTGGGAGTGACGGCGAGCGTCGACGACTTCGGTACCGGCTACGCATCGATCGCGTACTTGACCGGCCTCCCGATCAGCACCCTGAAGATCGATCAATCGTTCATCTCCGACCTCACCGTTCCCGAGAACCTCGCCGTCACGCGCTACTCCATCGAGCTCGCGCGCACACTCGGGCTCACGGCCGTCGGCGAGGGCGTCGAGGACGCGGCAAGCCTGCACGTTCTCGAGGAGCTCGGTTGCGACGAAGTCCAAGGCTTCTTCTTCGCCCGGCCGGCACCTGCCGACGAATGCATGGCCTGGATCCGATCCCACAACGCCGTCGAGGTGAAACGATGAGGACACGCCGGGTCTTCTCCGCGGCCGGACTGGCCCTGCTCGTTACCGCATCGGCGGCGTGCGGATCCAGCCCGCATCCGTCATCGACACCGGTCACCGTCTTCAAGATGTCGGCCGATCCCGGAGTCGACCTCCCTCCCGTCGACCCGCGGCACCGCGTCGTCCTGACGAGCGCCGCGCTGCGAGCGAGCCTCGATGCACTCCTCTCGCGTCACGCGACGCTCGTCGCGACCCTCATGCACGAAGTCGGCGCCGGCGACAGCGACACCGGCCCGGCCGTCAACGCCCTCGCCGCGAACACACGCTCGTTGACCGACGCGATCGCGGTGGTCTACGGCGCCGACGGCGCGCGGGCCTTCGCGCAACTCTGGGAACAGCACACGCAGTTCTTCATCGACTACGCCAATGCCGACCGCACCCACGACGGCGGCGCGAAGAAGCAGGCCGAAGGCCGGCTTCTCGACTACCAGAACGACTTCGCCAGCTTCGTGACCACCGCGACCGCGGGTGGGGTGCCGCTCGTCGCCGTGACCAACCTGCTGCACAGCCACGTCGGCGACCTGACGGACTACATCGACGCCGACGTCGCCGGCCGCACTGCCGACGCGCGCCGGTTCCTCGATCAGGCCGTGGCCCACATGCACCTGATCGCCGGCGCGATCGCCCATGCGATCGTGCTCCAGCATCTGCAGACGATCACGCCCTGACGCCGGGCAGGCCGCATCCGGGGCCTCCGTCAGAATACGGACACGAGGGTGCGCGGCCGGGTTCACGCGATCACAACCTGGTCGTACGTTTCGCTGCGTACGATGTGGCGTACATGATCCGCGCACATTCCCGCCGGGGCGAGGTCGCATTCGCGGCTCGCGCGCGCCTGGCCGTCGTCGGAGCGGTCGGCGCGCTCTTGCTGGTCGGCACACTGGCCGCCGGCGCGTCCGGTGCTTCTCCGTCACCCCCGGGCCACAGCCGCGACCACACCACACACGTGTCGCAGCGGGCCTCGGGCAGCGCGAGCTCATCGAATTCGGCGCGCTCGCACCGCGTGATAGTGGGCGGCGCGCTCCTCGCCGTGCTGGGCATCGCCGCACTCGCGGCTCTGTCCATGGCTACTCGCAGCCGGCACACCTCCCGGCGCCGCGTCGAGGAATTTCACGTCCGCCGGCGCGGTCCACCGCTCCTCCTCGTCGCCCCCTGAGCCGACGGTGCCGGCGCGATGCCGGCCTATGTGGAGGTGCTCATCGTGGAGCTACTCGATGCTCCGTTCCCACGCGCGTTCGATACGCGCACCGCGAGCGACGGCGTGGTCGTCGTTCACTGGCCCGAAGATGCCGAACACGCGCGTGAGCTCGCGCGCATCGGTATACCGCGACTGCTTCTCGTCGCGGCCGACGCGGAACCGCCCGATGGGTCCGAGCTGTCCGACGAGCTGTCCGCGTGGGTGCGCATGCCCGCGTACGAGCGCGACGTGCAAGCGCAGATCGTGGAGTTGCGCAGCCGCGCGAGTATCGGTCGGCCGATCCTCGGCGATCACGGGCTGCTCTGGCGCGGATCGAAATGGGTGGCGCTGTCGCCCATCGAAGCCAGGTTGACGGCCGCGTTCATCGCGCGGCCCGGGCGCGTGATCTCACGCGGCCGGCTCGAGGAAACCGGGTGGCCGGGCGGCAGGCCGAACGGCCGGTCGGTCGATGCCCGGATCAAGGCGTTGCGGCGGCGCATCGCACCGGTGGGCATGCGCATTCACACCGTGCGGGGTCAGGGCTACATCGCCGAGATCCAGCCCGCCTCGGCGTGAATCACTCCCGTGAACTGAGTGCACGAATGTGAGCGGGAATCGGCGAGGGGGCGCGGACCTACCGAGCTGACGGGGTAGACCGGGCTCGCGTCGGAGCACCGCGAGCCCGATCCGCCCGAACCGCACCGACCCTGAAGACCAGCTCGTTCGCGGATGGCGTACGAGCCGCCTAGTCTGGCCGCGCGGCGACCAACCGCACGCGGGTGTAGCTCAATGGCAGAGCCCCAGCCTTCCAAGCTGGCCATGCCGGTTCGATCCCGGTCACCCGCTCTCGGAGCCGGAGAACCCTCGGATGATCAGCGGGGCGCGGGGCGGTCGAGGTTCCAGTGCCGTGACGACGCGGCGATCCAACCGTCCGTTCCCCGCGGCATGATCCCGAATCGGCTGATCATGCGCTGGCCACCTTCGTAGTCGCCGTAGAGGAGGTCGATCGTGAAGGGCCCCCGCGCCTCGATCACCGTGCGGAGCCTCTCGAACATCGGTTCCGACCCGTCACGCAGCGCGCCTTGCCAGAATCCTCGATCGGACGGCGGCAGATAGAGATCACGCGTCAGTCGCCGGAAGTCGGCCGGGTCCGGTTGCCCGGCTGCCTCCCCGGCCAGGCGTTCCGGATACACCTTCCAGCGGTCGAGTACCGCGATCCCGCTGCCGGCGTTGCGCAACGAGATCGCGAGATAGATCGCGCCGTCACCGACTTCCGCGACCGCGCCGCCGCCCGGGACCTTCACCCACTTCTCGTCGACGAAACCCACCTTCTCGATCGGGTCATCGAGACGCGAGGGAACGAGCAACGGCCGTAGGCCCGCGAGCATCGTGCCCTCGGCGGCCCGAGCGGCCCGGTTCGCCGAGCGCACCGAGCTGAACGTCGCCACCGCGAGCACAAGCGTGCCGGCGGCGGTCGAAAGCGAGGCGATCGTCGACCAGTCGGCCACGGCGCCACGCTACCCAGCACCCGTCCGGGCTCCGCTCGCACCACGTCATAGGCAATGCAGACGACGCCGAGCTGCACTGACAGACCCGCGCCTCGGCATTTTCCAATACGAAAGTTGCGCCATTTCTGTTTGTGCTACAACTGGCAGCCGAGCCGCGCACTTCAGAAATGTTCAATACGACGTTCAATACGACAACGCCCCGGGAAGGTCGATTTCGATGGCAAAAGCAGTTGCGAAGAGCGACGTCCGCGTATCCGCTTCAGAAGAAGCAGAAGTCGCCGTCAAGGCATACCTCGCAACCGTCGGAAAGCCCAAGCCCCGCGGCCGCCAGGCCCGGCCGAAACCGGATTTCGCCGAAGCCACCAGAGGTATGACCGACCCGCTGGCCAAGCTCGCAGCGATCAAAGCCGAGCGGGAACGGGTGGCAAACATCGTTGTCGGCGATGCCGCCGAGGACGGATTCATCAAATACGGGAAAGTATGGGCAGAGGTCAACGGTTACGGGCGCGAAGATTTCGCCGCGCTCGGGGTATCCCGCCGCGTCCTCGACTTGGTATTCGGCGGTGGCGCGCCGCGCGCCAAGACGACCTCGACGCGCGCGCCGCGGGTCAGCACCAAAGACCTCGCCGATGCCATCAGCGCGAAGCCGGCGGGTACGTGGCTGACGGTGAGCGCCATCATGCGCGAGGTCGGTGGATCGCCGGCGACCGTGCGCAAGGTCCTCGACGAGCTCGCGGCCTCCGGAACGGTCACCGATCCCATCGACGATCCGAAGCACAGCGGCAAGGGCCGGGCGCCGAAGGTCTGGGAGCGCAACTAGCGCGCGGCGTCGCGAATTCGCACCACCAGCTCGCGCCACTGCAGGGAGACCGTTCCCGCGAGGTCGCCGAGCTCGATCTCGGTCCGCCAAAGCTGGTCGGCGCGACGACAGCTCACGACGCGGCCCGTGAGCCGCATCTCGGACCGCCCCACGTTGACCACCATGACCACGTGCTCGCCCGGGCGCACGGCGTGCGACAGCAACACCCGGACATAGCTCGGCGAGCACTCCTCGGTCGCACCGTCGAGCTCGACCTGTTCCCGACCGGCATGACCGTTGATCGGGTACATGATCGGGACCGTCGGGAGTCGGAGCCGTTCGCGCGCGGTGATGAACCGCACGAGCCGTGACGTCGTCGCCGCGCCGAGGTCGGTGAACGAGATACCGATACCGGCACCGAACTCGTCGGCGCTCACGTGCGCCACCTCGCCCTGCGCCTCGGCCCGGGTCTCGTCGAGTGCGAACGCAACCGACAGGGGTGTGCCCCGCGCCAGCACTGCCGGGGCCCGGAAGCGCAGGCCGCCGGCCGACACGTCTTCGGTCACGGTCTCGAGCACGCGGGCCCCGCCCTCGCGCGTCCATCCGTCCATGCCCGCGATCGCCTCGGCGCAGCGCACCCGCACCGCCAACGCGGTAGGGAGCCGGAACGCCGTGCGGCGATTGGAAGCCTGGACTGCCTCGTCGGCACTGCCCCCCATCGCGATCCGCCTATTCGGGCCCATCTCCGGGCATCGTGACGTTCGGGCCGCGAGCGGAGAGGAATTCCGTCACACCAGCGCCCCGGCGACGATGTCGCCGATCGCTTCGTGCTCGGTGAGGAAGGCGTCGTGCCCGCTGATCGAGTTCACCACCGCGACCCCCTTGTTGCAGGGGATGAAGTCGGCGAGCTCGTACTGGAGACGCAGCGGGTAGAGCCGGTCGCTCGAGATGCCCGCGATGGTCACATCGGCCTTCACGCGCGCCAAGGCGTCGGCGACTCCCCCGCGGCCCCGGCCCACGTCGTGATGATTCATCGCCCGCGACAATCCGATGTAGCTGTTCGCGTCGAAACGGTGCGTGATCTTGTCGCCGTGGTATTCGAGATACGACTCGATCGTGTACTGACCCCCCTCGAGCGGGTGCTCGTCGTTCTGGTGGCCACGATTGAATCGTTCGGCCAGCTCGAGCTCGGTGCGGTACGACACCTGGCCGATGCCGCGCGCGATCGACAGTCCACGCGCCGGCCCCTCGACCGCGTCGTAGTAGTCGCCGCCGCGGAAGTTGGGGTCGGCTTCGATTGCACGGATCTGCAGCGAGCACAGTGCGATCTGCTCGGCCGTCGCCGCCGCCCCGGACGCGATGATCACCGCCCGCTCGAGGCGATCGCGGTACTTGACCGCCCACTCGACCGCGCGCATACCGCCCATCGAGCCGCCGATGACCGAATGCCACCGTTCGATGCCGAGATGGTCGGCGAGCGCGGCCTCCACGTCGACCTGATCGCGGATCGTGGTCACCGGGAACCGCGAGCCGTAGGGCGTGCCCGTCGCCGGATCGATCGACGCCGGGCCGGTCGTGCCCTGACATCCCCCGAGCACGTTCGAGCACACGACGAAGAAGCGGTCGGTGTCGATCGCGCGTCCGGGACCGATGAGCGGGTTCCACCAGCCGAGTTGCGCGTGGCCGGGCTCGGCCGGGCCCGCGGCGTGACTGTCGAGCGTCAGCGCGTGCAGCAACAGCAGCGCGTTCGACGCGTTGGCGTCGAGCTCTCCCCACGTCTCGTACGCGACCGTGACCGGTGACAGGGTCCCACCCGCGCGCAGCGCGAGCGGCCGCTCGGTGAACAGGGTCGCGAATCGGCGGCGTCCGGGCGGATCACCCGGACGCCAGGCCCCGGCCGCGAGGTGATCGCCGGCCACCGGTCAGGACGACTTCGCGGCGCGCAAACCGGCGTCGAGGTCGGCGAGGATGTCGTCGAGCGTCTCGATGCCGACGGAGAGCCGCACCAGTCCCGGCGTGACCCCGGTCGTGACCTGCTCACCGGGCTCGAGCTGGCTGTGCGTCGTGCTCGCCGGGTGAATGGCCAGACTGCGCACGTCGCCGACGTTCGCGAGGTGACTGAACAACTCGAGGCTGTTGATGAAGTTCTTGCCCGCCTCGATGCCACCCTTCAGCTCGAACGCCACGATGGCGCCCTGCCCGTTCGGCAGGTACTTCTGCGCGCGGGCGTTCCACTTGCTCGACTTCAGGCCCGGGTACGCGACCCACTCGACCTCGTCGCGGCCTTCGAGCCACTGCGCGACGGCCAGCGCGTTCTGCGAGTGCCGCTCCATGCGCAGGCTCAGCGTCTGCAGGCCCTGCAGGAACAGGAACGAGTTGAACGGCGCGATCGCCGCGCCGAGGTCACGCAGGTACTGCAACCGGCACTTCAACACGTACATCGCGGGACGCAACTCCGGCGGCAGCTCGGCGAACACGAGCCCGTGGTAGCTCGGGTCGGGCTCGGTGAAGCCGGGGAACCGGCCGCTCCCGGGATAGTCGAAGACTCCGCCGTCGACGATGACGCCCCCGATCGACGTGCCGTGACCGCCGATGAACTTCGTCGCGCTGTGCACCACGACATCGGCGCCGTGGCGCAGCGGTTGCAGCAGTGCCGGGCTCGCGAGGGTGTTGTCGATGACGAGCGGGATCTTGTTGTCGTGCGCGATCTTGGAGATGCCCTCGAAATCGAAGATGTCGCCCTTGGGGTTGCCGATGCTCTCGCCGTAGAACGCCTTGGTGTTCGGGCGAATCGCCTTCCGCCACGCGTCGAGGTCGTCGGGGTCTTCGACGAACGAGACCTCGATCCCCATCTTCGGGAACGTGTAGTGCAGCTGGTTGTAGGTGCCGCCGTACAACGAGGCGCTCGACACGATGTGCCCGCCGTTCTCGGCCAGGTTCAACAGCGCGATGGTCTGCGCGGCCTGGCCGCTCGCCACCGCGAGCGCGCCGACGCCGCCTTCGAGCGATGTCATGCGCTGCTCGAAGGCGTCCTGGGTGGGGTTCATGATCCGCGTGTAGATCATCCCGAGCTCTTGCAGACCGAAGAGGGCCGCGGCGTGGTCGGTGTCGCGGAACACGAACGACGACGTCTGGTAGATGGGCGTGACCCGCGCACCGGTGGCAGGGTCCGGTGCCTCGGCGCCGGCGTGGACGAGACGGGTCTCGAGGCCCCAGGCTGAATTCGACATGCGCGTGTTCCTTTGTTGCTACGACCGGACTGATCCGAACGGCTGATCAGAAGATGCGTTCACGGTAGGTCCCGATTCCTGACAAGTCCATTAGGGATTCACTCGGGCCGGGAATAGCGAGATCTCGGAGATTCGGGTTTAGGCGCCGGCCGAGCGCGGGTACTTCCACCTCCGGACTCGCCCGCACTGCCCCCCGCACAGTGCGCCGGGTTCTTGCAGTACCGGTTCGGGAACGTCGAGGATCGCCGCCCGGCCTCGACGTTCCCGCCGAACCGCGCCTGCCGTACCCTCGCTCGATGGCGCCCCGACGGGATCCAGGCCGACGGGATCCAGGCCGAGGTGAGCAAGGCCGGCCCGAGCCGGGCCGGCCCGAGTTGGCGCAGTACGAAGCCAAGCGGGACTTCGCCGCGACGCCGGAGCCTCGACCGCGCGCCGCGGGCCCGCCCTCGTCTGACGACGCCGATCCGCGCTTCGTCGTGCAGGAGCATCACGCCCGGTCGCTGCATTGGGACCTGCGTCTCGAACACGAGGGCGTGGCGGCATCGTGGGCGGTGCCGAAGGGCATTCCGGTCGACCCCGAGCGCAACCACCTCGCGATCCGGACCGAAGACCATCCGCTCGAATACCTCGACTTCTCAGGCGACATTCCGGCGGGCGAGTACGGCGGCGGTTCGATGGGCGTGTGGGACACGGGCACGTTCGCGACCCACAAGTGGGACGAGCGGGAGGTGATGATCACCTTCCACGGACAGCGGGTCCACGGGAGGTACGTGCTCTTCCGCACGGGCGGAACGCAATGGATGATCCACCGCATGGACCCACCTGTTGACCCGGACCGGCGACCGCCGCCGAACGACCTTCGACCCATGCTCGCGACACTGAAGACCCACAAACCGCGCGGCGAAGGCTGGGCCTACGAGCTCAAGTGGGACGGCATTCGCGCGCTCGGCTACGTCGACGGAGGCCGGATCAAACTCGTGAGCCGCAACGGCAACGACGTCACCCGCCGCTATCCCGAGTTGCGCCGCCTCGGTGAGGCGCTCGGCGCGCGCGAGGTCGTGCTCGACGGCGAGATCGTCGCGTTCGACGACGACAGCCGGCCGAGCTTCGAGTTGCTCCAGCGGCGCATGCATGTGGAGGGCGATTCCGCGATCCGCAAGCTCGTCGGGGAGGTGCCGGTCGCGTACGTGTTGTTCGACGTGTTGTGGCTCGACGGCCATTCGACGATGGACCTCCCCTACCGCGAACGGCGCGCTCGCCTGCGCGAGCTCGAACTGAACGGCGCGTCGTGGCAGACGCCCCCGCACGAAGAGGGCGACGGTGGCGCCACGATCGACGTGAGCCGTCGCTTCGGGCTCGAAGGCGTCGTGGCGAAGCGACTCGACTCGCGCTACGAGCCCGGTCGCCGGTCGCCGGCGTGGATCAAGCTCAAGAACCAGATGCGCCAGGAGTTCGTCGTCGGCGGGTGGCAACCGGGCGAGAAGGGCCGCACCGGAAGCATCGGATCGCTGTTGATCGGGTACTACGACGGCGAGGTGCTGCGCTACGCAGGCAGGGTCGGCAGCGGCCTTTCGGGCCCGATGATCGCCGAGCTGGAACGGCTCTTCGCCGTGACCGCGCTCGACGAGAGCCCTTTCGGCGCGGGGCGCGTGCCGAAGGGGGCCCGTTTCGTCGAGCCCGCCCTCGTGGTGGAGGTCCGCTTCACGGAATGGACGAGCGCGGGACACGTCCGTCACCCGACGTTCCTCGGAACCCGTACCGACCTGGAGCCGCGCCAGGTGGTACGCGAGATCCCCGGTGAGATCTGAAGCTGACAGCGGTTGTTTACGTATCGGGCCAACGCGGTACGTTCGTCGAGACGGTTCGGCGAGAGGACGGGCACCGTGGACGATGAAGCAGTGCAGCCGAACCAGACGTTCGCGACCCTTCGCGACGACACGCGCGCCGTGATCGAGGCATAGGCAATGGACGAGGCCGAGCCCCGAGAAGACGCAGTGCGACTGAGCGTTCCCGTTGCGTTGGAGTACCTCCGCATCATCCGTCTTACGGGATCCGGCGTCGCCAGCCGGCTCGGATTCGACGTCGAGGAGATCGAGAACTTCCGCGTCGCGCTCGACGAACTCGCGAGCATGGCGATCGAAGTCGCCGCGCCCGGCATGCTCGAGCTCACGTTCTTCACGACCGACAGCGAACTGCACGTGACGGGCCGCGCCCCTGTCGCCGACGGCGCCGAAGTCGGCGTCGAGGCGCTGACCGCGCAGATCCTCAAGGCTGTCATCGACGACTACGAACTCCGGACGGACGACGGCTTCGTCTGCTTCTCGTGCGTCACCCGCCGGCCTCTGATCTGAGATGGCGCTCTCCGCGCAGGAGCGCGCCGAATCGCGGGCGAAGTTCGTCGAGTACCGGCGAACCGGCGACCGCAAGCTTCGCAACGAGCTGATCGAAGCGCACAAGTCGCTGGCTTCGCATCTCGCGCGCCGTTACGCGAACCGCGGCGAGCCCTTCGACGATCTGCTCCAGGTCGCGTACCTCGGCATGTTGAAGGCCGTCGAGCGCTTCGACCCCGAACGAAACCTCGAGTTCTCGACGTACGCGACGGTCACCGTCGAAGGTGAACTGAAGCGTCACTTCCGTGACAAGACATGGTCTGTCCGCGTGCCCCGTCGCCCGCAGGAGCTGCATCTCCGTCTCGGCAACGTCATCAACGACCTCTCGCAACGGCTTTCGCGCACGCCGCGCGTCCCGGAGGTGGCGGCCGAGCTCGGCGTCGCCGAAGAAGAAGTGCTGGAAGCAATGGAGGTCGGTGGCGCGTACCGATCGTCGTCACTCGACACGCGCGCCGGCGAGAGCGCCGACCCCACCTCGATCGAGCGCCGCCTCGGTACCGAGGACCGCGGCTTCGACCTCGCCGAACATCGTGTGCTGCTCGACGCCGTTCTCTCCGACCTGACCGAGCGCGAGCGCGAGATCGTCGAGCTGCGCTTCTTCCACGACAAGACCCAGACCGAGATCGCCGAAGAAGTCGGCATCAGCCAGATGCACGTTTCCCGTCTGCTCGCGCGCACGCTCATTCGACTGCGCGAGCGGGTCGAGACGTTCGACGCCTAGTGCGCGTGCTCGTGCGCCTCGTCGTCGAGGCACGCGTGGCATTCGACTTCGAGGGTCGAGTGCTCGATCCCGAACGTCGACGCGAGCATGCGCTTCAGCGCGCCCGCGCGGAGCTGGGCATCGTGCAGGCTGAGCGCTCCGCCGAGCACGACGTGCGCGGACAGCGCGGCGTGCTCGCTCCCGGTCGTCCACAGATGCAGGTGGTGCACCGCCTCGACGCCCGGTTCGGACGAGAGCGCGTTGCGCACCGCGCCGACGTCGAGGCCCGCCGGCACGGCTTCGAGCAGCACCCGAGCCGCGTCGCGGAGCAGCTGCCAGGCACCGCCGATCACCAACACCGAGATCAGGATCGAAGCGGCGGGGTCGAGCCAGAGCGCTCCGAAGATCGCGACGCCGGCGCCGGCGCCGATAACACCGATCGAGCCCAGGGCATCGGTGAAGAGGTGCAAGAACGCGCCGCGCATGTTCATGTTGCCGTGTGCGTGGCGGAAGAGCGCGCCCGCGCTCACGACGTTGACGACGAGCCCGATGGAACCGACCACCAAGACGCCCGAGGCAGTCACGTCGTGGGGAGAACCGAAGCGGCGAAAGGCCTCGATGATCACCACAATTGCACCGGAGAACAGGAGCAGGCCGTTGCCCTGGGCGACGAGCACCTCCGTGCGGCCGAACCCGAACGTGTGGCGTTCGGTCGGTGGGCGTTGCGTGATGCGCAGCGCCGCGTAGGCGACGGCCAGCGCCACCACGTCGGTCGCCATGTGCGCGGCGTCGGCAAACAACGCGAGCGATCCGAAGGCGAACCCGCCGATCACCTCGACCGCGAGGAACAAGGCGTTCGCCACGAGGGCGAACACCAGGGCGCGACCACGGGCGTGAGCGTGCTTGTCGATGAAGGAATTCTACGTTCGGTCCCGGGCTACGGATGCCCGGGGCCGAGGCGCTCGGCCCGGGCGGCCTCACGCCGGAACATCTCCTCGACGTCGCCGCGCAGCTTCTCCTCCGTGGGCGGCCAGCCGTTGGGGCTCACCCGGCCGTCGATGCTCGAGAGATCGACCGGCCGGCGCTCGTTCGACGCCTGGTATACCGCGAAACAGAGCTGCAGGGCGCGGGTCGCGGTCGCGGGGTCGAGATCGGGCGCCTCTCCGCCGAGCAGCCCGTCGACGAACGCGGTCGCGGAACGCCGGAACGATCCGTCGTACGACGCGTCGAGCTCGGCGAAAGACGTCTGACGGCCGTCCTCTTCGTAGAGCACGACAGGTGGCAGCGCGAGGTGCAGGTTCCCACAGAGTCGGGTCACCCAGATGAACCCGCGCGTCCCCTGGATCTCGAAGAACTCGTCGGCGCCGTAGTAGTCGCTGCGGATGAACATGTCGGGCGCGTACGAGACCTCCATCATCCCGAGCAGGTCGTCGCGCGCGTACTCGAAGAGCGCGACCGTGGGCGCCTCGAAGAACAGCGGGCCCTGACGCGCAACGGATTGCACGCTGCGGATGTCGGTGTCGACGAGCCACAACGCCATCGCGTACTTGTGCATGACGTCGTCGAAAAGGTGACCGCCGGGGCTCTCCGCGTTGAAACGCCACGAGTATCCGGCCGGGTCCAGACTGGCCTGGAACCGCGACTCCGTACGCCCCACGACCGTCTTGATCCGCACCACCGTCGGCGTACCGATCGCGCCTTCGCGGATGAGATCGCGCGCCTTGCGCAGGGGCGGGTAGTGACAGCAATTCTCGGTGACCCGGAACACACGATCAGTTGCGTGCGCCGCTTCCATCATCCGGCGCGCGTCGCCCACGTCGTTCGCGATCGGCTTCTGGCACGAGACGTGCTTGCCGGCGCGCAGCGCGGCGATGGTGTGCTCGGCATGCAGCGGCGTCGGGCTGAGTATCTCGACCGCGTCGATGTCGTCGTCGGCGAGCAATTCGCCGAGCTCCGTGTAGCCGCGCTCGACTCCCCACTCGGCCGTCCGGCGCTCGAGCACCTCGGGCCGGGGGTCGCACACCGCCACCACGTCACACTGCTCGTGTTCGAGATACCCCGGGACGTTCAGCGTCGCGATGTTGCCGGTACCGACGATCCCCATTCGTACGCGATCGGTGGCCATACCGGTACTTTCGCACAGCCGCAGGAAAATGCGCCCGCCGGAGCGGCGGCGAAACCTACCGTTGTCCGATGCAGATCGTTCCGACCGACCGCACCAAGGTCCGCCGCCTCGCGAAACGCGCGAGCTACGACCGGGACCTCGTCTACGCGGTCGTCGACGAGGCCCTCTCGTGCCACGTCGGCTTCGCCGTCGACGGTCGGCCATGGGTCGTTCCGACCATCCACGCCCGGATCGCTGAGCGGCTCTATCTCCACGGCGCGGTCGCCAACCACATGCTGCGCTCGCTCGCCGGCGAGATCGAGGCGTGCGTGACGATCACCATCGTCGACGGGCTCGTACTCGCCCGCTCCGCGTTTCACCACTCGATGAACTATCGCTCCGTCATGGTGTTCGGCCGGGCGACGATCGTCGACGACGACGAGGAGAAGCGGGCGGCGCTCGCGGCGCTGGTCGAACACGTCGTGCCCGGGCGCACGAACGATGCCCGGCCGCCGACGGATTCGGAGCTGCGCTCGACCACCGTGGCGCGGCTGGTGATCAACGAGGCGTCGGCCAAGGTGCGCAGCGGCGGACCCGTCGACGACGAAGCCGACCTGGCGTTACCCGTCTGGGCCGGGCAACTCCCCGTGCGCGCCGCCTTCGGGACACCGGTACCGGAGCCCGGAATCTCGGCGGCCGCGCCCCGCTACGTCGAGCGCTACGCCCGGCCGTAGAACCGAAGAAGTCGAACGGCCATCGCTGCCGTTGCACGTGATTCGGTGCGCATTGTTGGCCGGTGGTGCCGGGCAGTACGTTCACGCGCGCTTGTGTCGGAGGTACACGAACAGAGGACCCGCTTGATGAAGGCGCTACGCACACCCGACGATCGCTTCGAAGGCCTGCCCGACTTCCCGTTCGCGCCCAGCTACGTCGAGGTGCCCGACGGCGAAGGCGCCACCCTGCGCGTCCACTACCTCGACGAGGGTCCGGAGTCGGCGCCGATCGTCCTGCTGATGCACGGCGAACCCTCGTGGTGCTTCCTCTACCGCAAGATGATCCCCGTGCTCGCCGCGGCCGGCCTGCGCTGCATCGCCCCCGACCTTGTGGGCTTCGGCCGCTCCGACAAGCCGACCGAGCGCACCGACTACACGTACGCGCGTCATGTGGAATGGATGCGCGCCGCGTTGTTCGACGCGCTCGACCTCCACGACGTCACCCTCGTGTGCCAGGACTGGGGTGGCCTGATCGGCCTCCGCCTCGTCGGCGAGCATCCCGACCGGTTCGCCCGAGTCGTCGCCGCGAACACCTTCTTGCCCACCGGCGACACTCCGCCCGGCGAGGCCTTCCTCGGTTGGCAGCGCTTCTCCCAGACGGTGGAGGACTTCGCGGTCGGGTTCATCGTCGGCTCGGGGTGCCACTCCAAGCCGGCCGACGCGGTCGTCGCCGCGTACGACGCTCCGTTCCCCGACGACACCTACAAAGCCGGGGCTCGTCAGTTCCCGCTGCTCGTACCGACGGCACCCGACGACCCCGCGTCGGCCGCGAACCGGAAAGCATGGGACGCGCTGCGGGTCTGGGAGAAACCCTTCCTGACCGCGTTCTCGGACCAGGACCCCATCACGCGCGGTGGCGATCGCGCGTTCCGGCGCGACGTACCGGGCTGTGCCGGTCAACCGCACACGACCATCGAGGGCGGCGGCCACTTCCTGCAAGAGGACGAAGGTGCCGAGCTGGCGCGGGTCGTCGCCGACTGGATAGCCGGCGCAGACCGGTGACCGAAGAGCAACCGCTCGACGTCTTCGCCCTGATCGACGAGGTCCAGGCGATCGCGCGCACGGGTCTGCACTACAGCGAGAATCCGTTCGATCGTGAGCGCTACACCAAGCTGTTGACGGCCGCGCAACGCGAGTACGCGGCGCGTACGACGATCGGCCGCGCTGCGGTGGCTGAGCGATTCGCGGCCGAAGTCGGATACGCGACGGCCAAGGTCGGCGCCGACGCCGCCGTGTTCGACGATCGGGACCGCATCCTGCTCGTGCACCGCGCCGACGACGGCAAGTGGGGCCTCATCGCGGGCTGGGTCGACCCGAACGAGTCACCGCAGGACACGGTGCTGCGCGAGCTCGCGGAGGAGGCCGGGCTCCAAGCGCGCATCGAGGGTCTGGTGGGCGTGTTCTTCCGCCCCGCGCGCCGGCGAGCACCCCCACGGGACGGTCTCGATCGTCTACCGGTGTTCGATCACCGGCGGCCGGGTGACACCGCAGCTCCACGAAGTCCACGCCGTTGCGTGGCGCGCGATCGACGAGATGCATGCCGACGAGTGGCA
The DNA here is from genome assembly GCA_963812205.1 of uncultured Actinomycetes bacterium. Classification (GTDB taxonomy): domain Bacteria; phylum Actinomycetota; class Acidimicrobiia; order IMCC26256; family PALSA-610; genus PALSA-610. The sequence continues at coordinate 1,213,340 of CAWEUJ010000004.1, read as the reverse complement.
TCACCATCACGAGCAGCTCGCGCGTGCTGCGCTCGACGCACATCGGCGCGCCGGCGCGGGCCTCTAGCTTCGGCGCTCGCTCACCACCGCGCCTCGCTCACGACCGCGGCGGGTCGACGCGGTCGCAACCGCCGGCCGCGAACTGCTCGTCGACGTCGACCATCGAGAGCGCGTCGGCCAACTGGGCGAGCTGCGCCGCGCTCAGCCGGTCGACGAAGTGGCGGCGGACACCGCGCACGTGGGTCGGCGCCGCGGTGCGCAGCGTCTGCGCGCCGCGCTCGGTGAGCACGGCGTTCGAGCCCCGACGATCGCTCGGGCACGGGCGCCGCTCGACGAGCCCGCTCTTCACGAGCCCGTCGACGCGCCGGGTGATCCCGCTCGGCGAGAGATGCAGGTGCCCGGCCAGTTCGCTCATGCGAATGGCGTGGGCCGGGGCCTCGGACAGGAAGTGCAGCACCTCGTAGTCACCGAGGCTGATTCCGTGCTCGGCCTGCAGCTCGTTGTCGAGTGTTGCGAGAAGGCCCGTCGACGCCCGGACGAGGTTTCGCCAGGCGAACATCTGCGGCTCGGTGAGCCATGCCGCTTCCTGCACCACTTCGGCCTCGCTCATCGCGGGACCCTACCGGTAGCCGGGAATAGTTCTTGCGTCCGCAAGCTTGTACTACCCAGTTGCGCACGCAACGATTGCGCCCGAAAGATACTCGACAGGAGCCCCAAGATGACCACCACATCGTCACAAGCCGTACAAGACATCCCTACAGCCGGATCGTACGCCCTCGACCAAAGCCACTCCCACGTGTCGTTCAGCGCCCGGCACCTGATGGTCACCAAGGTCCGCGGCCGCTTCCCGGTGACGGCCGGCAAGCTCGTGGTCGCCGAGGATCCCACGCAGTCGGTGGTCGAGGCGACGATCGACGTCAACGCCGTCGACAGCGGCGACCCCAAGCGCGACGAGCACCTCCGCTCGGCCGACTTCTTCGACGCCGAGACGTTCCCCACCGTGACCTTCCGCTCGACCCGGGTCGAGAACCACGGCGACGGTGAGTTCACGCTCGACGGCGACCTCACCGTCAAGGACGTCACCCGCCCGGTGACCCTGAAGGGCGAGTACCTCGGCACGCAGGCGTCGCCGTGGGGTGACACCCGGATCGGCTTCACCGCCGAGACCGAGGTCAGCCGCAAGGAGTGGGGCCTCGAATGGAACGTCGCGCTCGAGACCGGCGGCGTTCTCGTGAGCGACAAGGTCAAGCTCACGATCGACGCCGAGTGGGTCAAGGAGTAACGGCGCAATCGCGGGGAGGGCACGAGCTCTCCCCGCGCGTTACTTTGCCCGGATGGCGGACACGATCCGGCTCAACTGGCGCAAGAGCGAGACGCACGGTTTCGACGACGATCCCGCTCCCCGCCCGATCCGCTACACGCTCTTCTCCACCGACGACCACCTCGTCGAACCGCCCGGCATGTTCGACGGCCGGCTCCCGGCCAAGCTCCAAGACCTCGCGCCGAGAGTCGTCGAGACCGAAGAGGGCCACGAGGTGTGGCGATTCGACGGCCAGACCTTCTTCCAAGTCGGCCTGAACGCGGTCGTCGGCCGCAAGCGCGAGGACTGGAAGGTCGAGCCGACGCGCTTCGACGAGATGCGCCCCGGTTGTTACGACGTCGACGCGCGCATCGTCGACATGGACATCAACGGCGTATGGGCATCGGTCAACTTCCCGTCGCAGATCACCGGATTCTGCGGCTCGGTATTCTCCCGGTGCAGCGATCCCGAGCTCGGCCTCGCGGTGACACGAGCGTGGAACGACTGGTTCCACGACGAGTGGTTCACGAAGCACCCCGACCGCATCGTCCCGATGGGCATCACGTACCTCGCCGATCCGATCGAAGCGGCCAAGGAGATCCACCGGAACGCGGCGCGCGGCTTCACCGCGGTCACGCTGCCGGAGAGGCCGCATCGCATCGGGATGGAACCGATCTTCTCCAAGTGGTGGGAACCGATCATCGCCGCGTGCGCGGACACGGGCACGGTCGTGTGCCTGCACGTGGGGTCGACCGGCGTCGCCGACATGCCGCCCGGCGCACCGATGGTTCCGCTCGGCGCGACGCTCTTCGGCCAGCTGTCGCTCAGCGCCTGCGCGGAGTGGCTGTGGTCGCCCTATCCCGCCGAGTACCCCGACCTCAAGATCATCATGAGCGAAGGCGGCATCGGCTGGGTCGCCATGTTGCACGACCGGCTCGAGAACATCGTCGACCGCTCCGGCTACGGCAGCTATTTCCCGGGCGAGCTCCGGCCGGCCGAGGTGTTGCACCGCAACTTCTGGTTCTCGACGCTCGACGATCCGTCGACACTCGGCACGCGCCACACCGTGGGCATCGACCACATCACGTTCGAGTCCGACTACCCGCACGGCGACGGGACGTGGCCCGACACGCAACAGGTGTTCGCCGACGTGTTCGGAGGCCTCCCCGCCGACGAGATCGCGAAGATCAGCCACGAGAACGCGGCGCTCCTCTTCCGCCACCCGCTGCCTCCTACCGGAAACCCGCACGCGGTCGGCATTCGGCAGTGATCGACGCGGCGTACCGCGGCGAGCACGTACAGCTCGAGATCGTGTCGCTGGCCGCGGGCGAGTCGCGCGTCGTGAGCCCGCCCGAGGGCCAGGAGGGCGCGCTGGTGCTCCTCCAGGGCACGGTCCTGTTCGACGGTGAGCCGGCCGGGCGCAGCTCGGTGTTCGATGCTCGCGCGACGCGCGGTGTATCTCCCGCCCGACTCCGCCCTCGCAATCGACGTGACGACGAGCACCGAGCTCGCGCTCGTCACGACGGTCGGGTACGAGTTGGCCTCGACCGACGACCCGACACTCGTGCAACCCGACGACGTCGTCGTGCAAGCGGGCGGCGAGCCGGGATGGCAACGCGACGTGCACGAGGTGATCGCCGACGCGGTACCGTCACGCCGACTCCTCGTCGGTGAGACCTTCAACGAACCCGGGCAATGGTCGTCGTTCCCGCCGGACACGCACGACGGCGCCGCCGGCGAACCGGTCCTCGAAGAGGTGTACTACTACCGCTTCGACCGGCCCGAGGGCTTCGGTTTCCAAGGCCTCTACGAAGCGAACGGCCGGGCCGAGGCGGTCTTCCTCCAGCACGGGAGCATCGTCGGCATCCCCCGCGGCTATCACCCCGTATGCGCCGCGCCGGGCTACCGCCTCTACTACCTCTGGGCGTTGGTCGGCGAACCTCGCCAGCTCGCGATGCACGAAGACCCCGTGCACCGCTGGCTGAACGAACGCTGACTCAGTCGTCCGCGAGCACGACCGGGAGATCGTCGCCGTATCCGGAACGCTGGATCGTGGCGGCTGCGTCCTCGTCGCGTATCAACAGTCCGGAGAGGGCGGCGACGACCACCAGGCACGCGCCGACGAAGAACGCGGCGTGGTACGCCGAGAGCGCGGGGTTCTGGTTCTTCGCGCCCGACAGCAACACCGACAACAAGACGCCGACCCCGAGCGCTGCCGCGACCTGCCGTTGCGTCGAATAGATCGCCGACGCGCGGCCCGTGTCCGCGGGAGTGATGTTCGCGTACGTCGCCGCCTGCAATGGGACGAAGGCAAAGGCCATGCAGATGCCGCGGCCGAACATGATCAGGCGGATCCACCAGAGATCCGTGTGCACGCCGACGACCGCGAGCATGATCGTCACGGCCCCCATGCCGACCATTCCCCAGAAGATGAGGCGGCGGGGCCCGATCCGGTGGTAGAGCCGGCCGACGAGTTGACTCGAGACGATCACACCGATGGCCTGTGGGAACGTCGTCAGGCCCGACTGCAGCGCGCTCAGGCCGCGCAGGTCCTGCAGGAACAACGGCAGGATGTACAACACGCCGGCGAAGCTGCCGTAGGTGAGCGTCAGCACGATGTTCGCGTTGCGGAACATCCGTTCTCGATACAGACGCAGCGCGAGCATCGGCGCGTCGACCTTCGCCTCCACCACTACGAGCAGTGCGAACAGGCAGACACCGAGGATCCCGGTGGTCAGCACCGTGGACGAGCTCCAGCCCTTCTGCGGGCCTTCCGACAACGCGTAGAGCACGAGGGCCAATCCGGACCCGGAAAGAACGAACCCGGGAAGATCGAATGCTCCGGCGGTGCCTTCGCGGTGCTCGCGCAGGAACAACGCTCCCACCACGAACCCGAACACGCCGACCGGCAGGTTGACGTAGAAGATCCAGCGCCATGACACGTCGGTGACGAGCCAACCGCCGACGATCGGGCCCAGCGCCGGCGCGAGCACGGTCGGGATGATCAGCACGGTCGAGGCCTTCGCCCGTTCCACCGGTGGGAACGCGCGGAACAACATCGCGGTCCCGACCGGGGTCAACATGCCACCGCCGACACCCTGCAACACGCGGAATGTGACGAGCTCGCTCAGGCTGTGCGCCTGCCCGCACAGTGCGGACGCCAGCGTGAACATCGCGAGCGCGAAGAGGAACACCTTCTTCGTGCCGATCCGATCGCCGATCCATCCCGATGCCGGGATCCAGATCGCGAGCGACAAGAGGTAGCCGAGAACGACCCACTCAATCGCCGACTGGGTCGCGCGGAACTCCCGCGCGAGTGCCGGCGTGGCGACGAACACGATCGTGGTGTCCATGATGTCCATGAACATCCCGCATACAAAGACGATCGCGACGATCCACTTGTATTCGATGCGTTGACCCAGGCCAAAGATATCACGCACGGTTGCGCTACCGCGACCGCCAACAGCGCAGCAAGTGTGACTTGCCGCGCAAGTTACACGATGTCATCCGCGCAGCCTACGGCGTGAAGCGCGTGCCGACGAGTGACACCTGATAGGTCGTTGCTCCGCACGCGATGCACTCCCCCGCTTCGGGTTCCTCGTCGGCGAACACGCGCCGGAGCGCGTGCCGCACGACTCGCAGGTAACTTCGTACTGGTACACGCCGCGGACGGTAGCGGCGAGGTGTGCCAGCTACGGACGAACGTAGTTAGTCCTCCGCACGCCCTAGCTCCGCTAGGCGGGTTACTCCGAGCCCTGTGACTCGCTTTCGGTCGGCGGTAGGTCGATGACCTCAGGACGTTGTGGTCCTTCACCTTCTGGACAACGCCGTCGATTGCCGCCTTCACGTACGGCGTTGCGAGGTTTGCCGCCACGCCCGCGGCAACTGCCGCTGCAACCCCCTCGGTACTGTGCCGCAACGTGCCTTCGCCGCTGTCGCCGCGCGTAGCAGTGTCGGCAAGCGACGACTGCTCGCTTGCTGACGCACGGGTCAACACTTCCGGCTGAGCCGGGGTTTCGCTCGGTTCTTCTGACAACGTGACCTCCTCAGTCCTCGTCATTATCGCGCGCATCACTGCCACCAGTTCCGCGTCGATGACGAGGTAGTCGCCGGGGTGCTGTCAGTAGTCGCGGTCGTCCCGGCTCGCGTCGTAGTGTCGCTGCAACTCGTCGTGTCGTTCCGTCGTCGGTTCCTGCCAATACCGCGCGCGTCGTCAACAATCTTGTCCAACCATTCCTTGACGGAAGCCTCAGGAATGGACTTACCGCCTTCCTCCAAGCACACCACGCGCGTGGTCGGCCATTTTCATGAGCCTCTCAGGGTCATCGCCTTTGACGCCTGCCGGATAGCCAAAACGTTTCGACTCGCGGTAGTGCATATGCGTAACGTACTGATTGGCCCACTCGCGCCAACTCCCTCCATCCTGCCGCTCGGCACCGAGAGCGGCCAACGTGAACGCCTTCGGGTCTTTCTTTTCTGCAAACTCAAAGAGGTTGCGCGTGTACGGCCGCGCTGTCGAGCAACGCAACGTGAGGGTCGTCCTCGCGATTCTCCGAGAATCGTGCCGCCGCGTATATCAGCCACGTCACCTCGTAGAGGAGGTGCGTGCGTACCTGAAAGATTTGTTCCGCGGGGTCGCTCATGTCCACACGATGAGCGTAGATGCCACGGCGCTGGCTCGCGAAACGACCCCGCCCGAATGAGCGAGGCCGTTACGCAGTCGACAGGTTTCTACGCATCGGATGATGCGTCTTCGACCTTACCAATCGCCAGGCGCACACCGTGTTACGAGGTGGTGAGACGCCTAACTCGGCGCGGTTCCCCACACGCCTACGAGATACAGGCAAGACTCGTGCCGTGACCAAGACAGCCGAGGGCCTGCTCGAAGCGACTCGCGTCGTTCCGCGCCTCGTCATGCGTGACGCGACGAGGACTGAAGCTGACGTCCAATCGGACGTTCGCGCCTTGCTGCTAAACGGCGGGCTCGACCTTGACGACGAAGACATCCAGGTTCGCCTTGAAGCGCAGGCGGGCGACGGGAGACGCATCGACGTAGAGGCTGGCTTCACCGTCATCGAAGTGAAGAAGGACCTCCGTCCAGCGTCAATCGTGCCGGAGGCCATCGTCCAACTCGGTGGTTACGTGAGTCAGAGGGTGGCGCAGTTCCACCAGCGGTATGTCGGAGTCCTTACGGACGGACTCGACTGGCGGCTCTACCACCCTGAGCCCGATGGCACTCTCCGCGAGGTATCGCGGCTGCAACTCAACGAGAGCGAACCCGACACGGCGCGCCTACTCGCCTGGCTTGGAGCGGTGCTCGCTACGGAGCAGCACGTCGCGCCGACTCCAACGGAGGTCGACCGGCGTCTCGGAGCGGAGAGCCCCGGACACGCTCTCGATCCGCGCGACCCTTCGCGACTTGTGGAGCACGTCGAAGGACGACCCGCAGGTCCAAATCAAGCGGGCACTTTGGGCTCGACTCTTGACGACGGTGTTTGGGTCGCTTTTCGAGGACGCCGACGAACTGTTCCTGAATCACACCTACCTCGTGTTGACCGCTGGCGTCATCGCGCACGAAGTCGTAGGCATCTCTTCGGCGACGCTGGCACCGCGGGATGTCGTTGCTGGTACGCAGTTCTCGCAAGCGGGCGTTCACGGAGTTGTTGAGGGCGACTTCTTCGATTGGGTGCTTGATGCTCCTGACGGAGAAGCTTTCGTGCGTTCGCTCACGCGCAGGCTGAGCAGGTTCAACTGGTCAGCGGTAGAGCACGACGTGCTCAAGCATCTCTACGAGAGCGTCATCGACGCGGAGCAGCGCAAGCACCTCGGCGAGTACTACACGCCAGATTGGCTTGCTGAACGAATGGTGGCTGAGGTTGTTGACGACTCGCTCAAGCAGCGAGTCCTCGACCCCGCGTGTGGTTCGGGCACTTTTCTCTTCCACGCGGTGAGGCAGTACCTCGCTGCGGGCGACGCGGCGGGGATGAGCAACGAGGAATCCATCGCCGGAGCGGTTGAGCATGTCCTCGGTCTCGACCTTCATCCGGTCGCAGTCGCGCTTGCTCGTACGACGTACCTACTGGCGTTGGGAACCGAACGGCTCAGCGGCCAACGCGGTGAGTTCTCGGTACCTGTGTACCTGGGCGACTCGTTGCAGTGGCAGATTGACCTCGACCTCTCTCTTCAACGCGAACACGCTCAGCGTGCTTACGTCCGATGGAGGCGGGCTGTTTGCAGAGCATCTCGTGTTCCCTGCCAGCGTGCTGGCGAGTGTTCATTCGTTTGACCGTCTCGTCAGTGACTTGAGCGACAAGGCCACTTCGCGAAGACGCGGCTGCAGCAGGCGACCAGAGCGTCGAGGCGATACTTCGGCGCTACGGTGTTAGTGGTCCCGGCACGGACACCCTTCGGACGACGTTCTCATTGCTTTGCGAGTTGCACGACAACCGACGCAACCATGTGTGGGGTTACTACGTGCGCAACCTTCCGCGGCCTATCTGGCTCAGCCGACCAGAGGGCAAAGTTGACTGCCTCGTGGGGAACCCTCCATGGCTCTCCTATCGCCACATGAATCCCGAGATGCAGGAAGTGTTTCGGAAGAGGTGCGAGGAACGCAGTCTTTGGGCCGGGGGGAAGCTCGCAACGCAGCAAGACCTCTCCGCATACTTCGTCGTTCGCTCAACTGAGTTGTACCTCAAGCCCGGAGGGCGCCTCGGCTTCGTAATGCCGAGGGCCGCTCTGAGCAGACAAGCCTTCGCCGGATTTTCGAGCAGGAAGCTACGTGCCGCATAGCCGCATAGCCTTCGCCGCTCCCCTGGGACCTCGACAAGGTACGACCCAATCTCTTCCCGGTGCCGTCAAGCGTGGTCATCGGAGAGGGCAACGTCGATACGGCATCTACCCTGCCATCCGAAGCCGTCCAATGGTCAGGCACTCTGCGACGGAACGCCGGACAGAGTTGGGCGACGGCAGAGCCCTTGCTCAGCCTTCGGGGTTCGACGGTTGTGGCGGCGAGTGCCGAAACAGAGTGCCAAGTCGCCCTATGCAACCCGGTTCGCTCAGGGAGCCGCTGTCGTTCCACCGCGTCTTGCACATCGTGGAAGAAGTAGCGGCGGCCGGAGCGCTCGGTTTGCCGAAAGGCGTTGTGCATGTGCGGTCAAAGCGCTCGACTCTAGAAAAGAAGCCCTGGAAACAGCTACCGGACCGCGAGGCGAATATCGAGAGCCGCTTCGTGTTCCAGGTTCACCTCGGGAGCACCCTCGTCCCCTTCCGCATGTTGGAACCTGAGCGACTGATTGTTCCATGGGACGGCGTCCAGATGCTCGACGGCTCAACATCAGCCATCGACAAGTATCCACACCTGGCGGACTGGTGGAGAACTGGCGAGCGCCTCTACTGGCGCGGCGAACGGACAGTCGCAATCCCTGTCGTTGCTCGACCGACTCGACTACCACAAGTCGTTGCGTACACAGTTTCCGATTGCTTCCCTGCCGCGTTGTGTATACGAAGGCGGGGAATACGCTTGCCGCTGCGCACTTGGACTCCACCGCCGTTATCGACCATGGGCTCTACTGGGCGAGTTGTCAGAGTACTGACGAAGACGCGCTACCTGACGGCCGTTCTCAACTCGACCGAAGCAACGCGTCGGGTTGCACCACTTCAGGCGCGCGGACTATTTGGCGCTCGGCACTTCGACAAGTACGTCTGGTGGTTGCCGATTCCTGAGTTCGACCCTGCAAACTCGCAGCACGCGGCACTCGCTGCTGTCGCCGAGCACGCGGAGGCAGTTGCGGCGGACGTTGACCTGTCCGGTATTGCGTCGTTCCAAACTGCTCGGAAGAAGGTGCGCGAAGCGCTCGTGGCCGCTGGCGTTGCTGAGACGCTCGACGTACTAGTTGCTTCGCTGCTGGGATGACCAGCGATGCCGACCTTGGCGAAGCACCAAGGCGAGCGAGAGCAGTGGCGCACGGTTCTCCGATAGGCGAATCGGAGCCAAACGCGGGCAAGGTGTCCTCATTACCGAGGCTGAGTAGAGAGTGCCTGCCCCCAACACGGCGGGACGTTACGACGGAGGTGACGGCCGACGCTGCTACGTGCGGTTGGGGACGGTTTGGCAATGGTCGTGCAGCCTCTTACTACGGGGACACCGCACGTGCTTGCATGTCGTGCAATAGCGCCCTAGAACATCCCGAGACGGGTGCAACGGATAACGGGACGAAGGGAGCGACTCGTGGCAGTCTTTTTCAGCTTTCACTACGAAAGGGATGCATGGCGCGTTCAACAGGTCATGAACATGGGAGCCGTCGAGGGTCAGCCGCTGCTCAACTCGCAAGAGTGGGAGGCAGTGAAGAAGCAGGGCAAATCCGCGATTGAAACGTACATAGACGACCAGATGAAGTACAAGAGCGCCGTAGTCGTGTTGGTCGGAAAAGAGACGGCATCACGGGAATGGGTCACGTACGAGATTCTGAAAGCCTGGAACGAGAAGCGCCCACTTGTCGGAGTGCGAATCCATGGCCTCAAGGACAACGACCAGAAGACGGACAGTGCTGGACCGAATCCCTTCGCGAATGTGAAAATCAAGGACAGCGAGTTGACGCTGGCGAACTACATCACCTTGCACGACCCAGCAGGCGCCGACAGCAACGCTGTCTATGCATCCATCAAAGCGAACCTGAAGACGTGGGCGGACAATGCCTACAAGCGAAGCTGACCCCGACTGCCCGTTCTGCCAGATTGCAGCGCGCGATGCGCCCGACGCTCGGGAGGTCTATCGGGACGAGTACGTCATAGCGTTTTTCCCGCCGGAGCCTGCAACACTCGGGCACACGCTCGTGGCGCCTCGTCGCCATGTGCGAGATATCTGGGAAGTGGATGACACGCTGGGCGAGCGCATCGCGGTCGCAACGCTTCGCGTCGCCCGTGCCGTGAACGCTGCAATGCATCCAGATGGACTCAACGTCATCCAGTCCAACGGAGACGCCGCCACGCAAACTGTCATGCACCTCCACGTCCATGTGGTGCCGCGGTGGGCTGGGGATGCGCTGGGTCGCATTTGGCCCCCTGAGACTGCCTATTCCGATAACCAGAAGGACAGTGCGTGGCAGGCGATTCGCGACCAGCTCGGGGGTTAGGGCTGACGTTTCGGCCGCCGACAAGGACCGCACCCGACACGACCAGTATGGGCACGTAGAAGCCCCACACGGACCAGGACCCGAGGACGGACCGCCATCGGCAGTCCTCGTGTACGCCGTACTTGCGCGTGCTCATGTCGAAGGGCTCAACCTGACCGGTTCGTGCATCTTCGTAGAGACACCGAAACTTCCTTTCCTCACGCAGATACCTCACGTCCAAGAGCCCGAACATCAGGGTCGCAAACACCGTCAGCCAAACGACGTGACTCGCGTCCTTGACGACGGCATATCCGACCGTGGCAGTAGCAACGGTCGAGCACCAAGCCTTCGCCAGACCTGACGCAGCCGACATGCGGGCGATAACGGCTTGGATGAACTCCAAGTGCTTTTCGTTTGGCACGACCCTGAGCCTCGCGCAGGTTGGACGGGCTTCGCTGGACCCCCAGCACCGCGAGCGATTCAAGCGCAAGGTGGCCAAGGCCCAGCGCGCGCGGGAAGCTGCGAAGCGCCAACGTGTGGGCGTTATACGAAGGGCAGGCGCTTCCGGTAGCGGAGGGCGAGTCCGACGCGTGAGTCTGTGCCCGACATTGCCGACTCTGCTCCGCTTCTACGGACGCTCGTAGGTATCGGACGCGTTGGCCTCATCGGCGGCTCTGTCCATAACGTCATCGGTGGGCCAGCGAAGGGCACGCCAAGTAGCAAACAACTCCGCTAACACGCCCGGGTGAGCGTCACTGAATGCCTCTAACGACTGCCGCGCCGTAGCGGGCAAGTTGAGCACGACTGCTGGCGCGCAAGTGTTCAGCGTCGGCGGTTGCCCACTCCATTTGGAGTCTCGCATATTCCGGCCCTCCGGTGAGTTGGTCCCGTTCGTACTCAGCGTTTATGGCACGCCATTTGCGTTCCACTTCCTGGTTGCTAAAGCGCGGCTCCCCGACTCCCTCGCACACAGCGTTGCACGCTGTGTCGCCGGTCAGGTCTTTCCACTCAATAAGGTGCGGATTCCAACCGCTATCGCTTTCGGGGTCTACGTCTGCTCCCGAGTCGTTGACGACTACCCGAACGCCTCCCGCTGTCGGAGTGCCATCTTCACGCGTCGGGTACATCGCTTTGCGTTCCGCGGTCAAGCCATATTCGGGGAGGTCAATAGCGAGACGCACTACCTCAACCTCTAGGCGATACGCGTTCAACGCATACGCCATATCCCGAGTCTGTGTAACTCCGTTGATTACGTCACCTTCGGCTACAAATGACGTAGCCAGAGACAGCCCCTCTCTCGGTTCCATGTTGTGCCATGCTTCACTGAATGCGTAACTCAACGCATCCTTTATACCGCCGTCATTGTCTCTCAACTCGGTAGCGTGAAGCCGCTTGTATGCCTTCGCCCACACCACTTCGGCGAGGTCGGCACTCCCGACCCACTTAGCGTAGTAAGCGGTAGCGCGACGTGAGACGTTAGGGTCTGCGTTGTACGTCGGTGGAGCCTCTTTCAGGGGCTCAGTCTTGCGCCATGAGAAGTCCCGTATCCACGTCTCGCTCGTTCGGGCGGACGTGCCAGAGAGCGGAGCGGCGAAAACGTGAGTCTCGTCCTCTGCATAGCTCGCACTCCACACCGCGCCCCGTGACTTGAACGTGAAATCCTCAGTAAAGGCCGCGCCGTTTCTGGCGGGGGGAATGGGCGAGAGGGGCAAGCCCGCTGGCATTACCGGACTCGGAGAGTCGTACCCTTGCGGGTACTGCTTCTCGGTAGTAACACTCCACCACTCAGGAAAGACACACTGAGGGTACGTGGTGCGTCGTCCCTCGCGTCGCTCGCCCCTACAACTCCGTTGCGGACGTTCGGCGACCGTCAAGGGAGACGGAGCGCCACTCGGTGACGCGGGCACCCTGAGCGTAAGCGGAAGGTCAGCGTCTTTCGTAATGCGGAAGCATCGCAACCGATTCGCTTCATAGACGCGCTTGCGAAGCTGGACACTCATTGAATGTCCTCGTCAGCGCCGAGCCCGAGTGCGTCAGCGATGCGGATGAGCAGACAGAACACGTCGAGCAAGCTGACTTCCTCGTCAGCGTCCTCATCGCCTTCTATGAACGTCATCGGCGGTTCGGGTTCAGCGGACATGATGAAGTCACGTTCCGCCTCAGCCTTTGCAGTCTGCGACTGCGACGGCATACCGAACGGTTCGGGAATGTCAGAGTCGTGCATTGTTTTCGTCCTCAGCGTTGCTTATTTCTTCTCTCATAAAGGGTCTGTATTCCGCGCCGCATCGGTCATTTGCCACACCGAAGGGCATAACCGGGCAAGTTACGCGGTGCAAACCAGGGCATACTCGGGCAGCGGTGGTCAGAAAAAACCGTCACCGCGCTCGCTTTTCGGCTTACCGGCCCTGCTCACTTGCGAAGTCGTGAGCAATGAGCAGGAGAAGAATCATTAGGCATTGCCTGGCTACCGGCCTTGACTTGCTTCTCCTAGCAAGTCAGCGACCCGGCACCAATGCGTAAACCTCATTGCGTTATTCCTCGTCTTGCTGGCGCTCGGTCGCTTACTCCTCGCGCGCCCTACATACAGTGTCTGTACGAAAATCGAGCTTTGACAAGGAACGATTTGTTTCCGCTTGTTACAGAGTTGCTCACTAGCACCACCCCACAGACGGGGCGGCGCGAGTTCAGTGCCGTCCTTTGCGCTCACGTCCCGTGAGACGCCCTACAAGGGGCTTAGGAGGCTCTGCTACAGCGAGGGCGGGGAAAGGGGGCGGACGCGGCGTACCGAGTCCTCCTAGTCCGACTAACCCAGGGGGATTCCGAGTCGCTTCGACCGCTCCGTAGCCCATTTCAGAACGTCCTCGTAGCGCCACAGCGGGCGGGGTCGCTCTCCCGTGCCAATGACCGCCACCGGCTCCGGGAAGCCCTTGGCGGTTGACAGTTGGTAAGCACGTTGCCGAGTCACGCCAAGTAGCTCAGCGATTTCGGCAGTCCCGGCCAGTTGGAGCATACGGCGCGGCATCGTAGTTCACTCCCTTTCGGTTGGTAGGCATCTCGCTACTCAGCCCTGTATCCGTCAAACCAACCGTCGCCGTGCGTGGACTCGTCCTCGCAATGTTCTTGCGCTTCCTCCAACGTGAGGCCGGTGGCAATGACTTCGCTCGGTGCGTTGAACGTGAACCGCACGATTGAGTACGTCGTTTCCTCGTTGTCACTCATCGGTAATGCCTCCATCCGTAGTTGGCAATCAAGTGGCGCACGACATCGTGTTCGTTCACGACGAGCGACATCGCGTAGTCGAGTGACTCGCGCGTAATCGGCTCGCCCGATTCGCGGGCGAAGATGTACGCCACGCGCCATGCGACCGGCGCGCAGTCCGCCGAAGTGCTGCCGTACTCGGAAAAGCACGCAAGATGACCGGCGCAGTTCGTGCCGTTGCACGTCGGGCACTCGGCTTCGGCGTACTCGTAACCGCCCGACCAGTGACGGCCGTCAAGGTCGGCGCATTGCGTCAGGAAGCGAAGTCCATCGGAGCGCCTCACAATCCACCTCCGATGAAGGCGGAGGCGAATGCTCGCATCTCGCGGTCGTTCGTCGGCGTCGGGCCAAACCGTTCGGGGTTCGTGACCGGCGTCGTGTTCCACTTGCCGCTCTCACCCTTAGACCCGAACCACACCGACTCGGTACCACGCGGTACTGCTAGTTCGTATTCGATGGTGTCCTCGGTCCACCGCGCTCCGAGCGCGGCAGGGTTGCTAGTGCTTACAATCTTCACGATGACTCCATTCGGGGAGAGCGAAAACACCCTTATTTGTAAGGGTTTTTTGGCCTATCAGCTTAGGTAGTAATCGAGGCGCGCTGTGTAGTCGCGCGGTACTTCGTCGTAGTCCTCGTAGCGGTCGGCGTCCGAGTAGTCGTAGTAGTCGGGCGCGGTTGTCCTCGGACTCGTTCGTCACCGACTCGTCGGGGTTGACGCGCTCGGTTACGTCGTAACCGTGGAAGCTCAACGGAGTATGCGTGGGTGTACGCATTACGGGTTCACCGCCCACCGTCGATGGTCGTAGTACTCGACGGTGCCACCGTGACCTACGCAGGTCTGTGGTCCCGGCAACATCGAGTAGGTGCCATCCGCGCAGTAGCCGTATGCACCGCCGGGACCGCGCCCCGTTTCGGCGGGTTGCGTGGTGGTCGTCGTGGTCGTAGTCGTGACGGTGGAAGGGTCGTGCTCTACGGCGTAACCGCCAATGGCGACCACTGTCCCGAGAAGGACGACCGCGAGAATGCGCTTCATTGTGCGGCCTTTCGTTCGGCGAGAATGTGGAGCAACTTCGAGTAGGCGATGACGCGCAGATGATGCGTGCCGTATTTCTTGTTGAGGCGGAGCAGGTACTTCACTTCCGCCAGGATTTCGGCGTCAGTGAAAAGGTCGGGGTCCGACTGTGGCGTCGGCTCCCCGACGCGAGTAGTTCCCGGCTTGTACGTCATGCGAACACCCGCTCGCCGTTGCGAATGGTGCCGTTCCACGTCTCGCACGCGTCGATGAAACGCTGGCGCTTGAATGCCGGGTTAGTAGCGGCGCAGGCGTCGGCTACGGCCGTCACGCTCGCCGTCCAGGCGGCGTGCGCGGCGGCGAGGTGCTCGCCGTACCGCGAGGGCAACGGTCCGGCGCAAGGCCGAACGCTCGCAAGTTCCCAGGCGAGCAGGTTGAAATCTTTCCGCGTCATAGCAAGCCCTTCCGTAGTTGTGTCTCCGTTGTCCGCGTCGGCCACGTCGGCCGACCGTTAGTGCGCTGTGTCGTTCGCTCTACGAGCGGTCGTAAGCGCAGAACTGCGCGTTGTTGTCGGTAGGTCGTGCGCCGTGGCGCTTGCGCTCATCGGCTGTCGGCCGTAGCCGGTAGGCCGCGCTTCCTAGCGTGCGGTCGCTGTTCGTGACCGCGAGCCGCGCCCGAACCATTGCCAGCGGTGAACGTCGTGCTAATCGACGCGTACCTAACCCCGTACTTTCTGACGTTGCCGCGCCGCGTGGATTGCGAATGCGTCGGCGATGGCTTGCGGGGTCGCAATCTGACCGCGCCGAACTAGGCGAGACTTGCTAGGCATTAGGTGAACCTCCGATGGAATCGGGACGACCCGGCAGTCGGGATTACGCCCGATTGCCTCAGTGCCCTAGCGGCGTCGCGAACGCCGCGCCTGCTGACAGGAACTAGGGCGGGGATTGTCGACGCAGCGCAAGCCCGAACTACGCAGGGGCTAGGGGTTCAGGGGCTACAGCGTCCGGCCCTAATCGTGGTATCTAGGGGTTTCGGCAAGCGCATTCCATCCGGCCTAGTCGCAAGGATTGACCGCACTACGTCTGAGGGGTTCGCAAGCCGCGCCACCGATTCCCGACCCGTCGCACTACCCCGCTACTGCCCCTAGCGTCGACCCGTTATCTCTCGGGCTTGTGGCGACTGACCTAGCGGCCTAGCGAGTGCGGGCCGTTGGTCACGACTCACCCCGTATTGCCAATGCCTAACGACTGCCCTAGCGGGTCCGATGTCGCCTAGTGCTTTTTTGCCCTTCTCCCCGTTTTTCACGTCCCGTCGCAGCGGGTCGGTGTCGGGTGGCTCACTAGTGATTATCGGCAGACCATAGTCAATAGTAAAGTGCAAGAGACAAGGAATATCGGTTAGGGGTGAATCGGGTATTTGGGCCGTAGCCGTGGCAGCCCCCCGTACCCTGTCCCGACCAACTACCACAAGTTACTAACCGGTAACTACAGCCGGGAAGCTATGCATTAGACTGCATAATCAGACTGCATAGAGCCCGCTTGCTAGCTGTAGCTAGCGCCCTGGGGCCAGTGTCTACGCCTGTCCTAGTTCGATGCGTAGTGTTCGGCGGGAACATGCGGGGTCGGCCTCGGGAGGCCGCGACCTACCCGCACGGATGGGGTATATGCCCAGGTCAGAGGTGGTATGTGACCCTTTGCGCGCTTCGCCCGGTACATGGATTTTCTGTACGCGACCTGGGTCACAACTAGGTCCCCAACCCCCCGAGGGACCCAAACGGGTGTTAGGTATTAGATAGATGAGGAGATATATTAGACACGCTAGGGCATTTTTTGGGGGGTTCTTACACATGGAGGTGCTGTGTAAGTAGTACCTACAAACCGCCTACACGCGCAGTCCCAATGAGGTACAAACTTACACACGCAGACGCCCTCTCAGGCGTGCTCCGAGAGCCGTCAAATGGGCTCTATCGGAGGTTGGCACAAGGGCCTAAACCGGGTTCGGAAACGCTCCTCAGACACCCCTCAGACCCGGAGAATCCGGGTCGTCGGAGGCTCGTTCCTACCGGAACGACCGACCTGTTCGTGTTGCTCATGTTGCTGGTGAGCTTGTCTCATGGCCCTCCCCACTTCTCTATGAGAGCGCGCGCGAGGGATTGAGACACCGAGCGCCCCCCGGAAAGGGGTCGCTCAGGCGAAGCCCAAACGGAGCCTGAGAGGCCCACCGGCTCCGCTGAGAGGTTGAGGATATAGGCACTCAACCGCTCAGGCCACGCCGTCTAGGGACGGCCTAGACCTGAATGCGTAAGCGCGGAGGGACCCGGAGCTACCGGCGACGGGTGCCGCAGCGCCCCTCTCAACCTTGCGGTACGAGGGGCTTGCGCCTCAACCCGAGTACCTAGTGGTACCCGGTACCTGCTCATTGCTCACGCCTTCGCAAGTGAGCAGGGCGAACCCACGATTTCTAGAGCCAGCAAAGCTGGCGCAGCGACCCCCGTTGGGGTGTCGCCTCGCAGTCCGATTCCATCGGACGTACAGATTGGAGCACCATGAATGAGCTACAACGTGGAGCAGAGTCGGCGGGCGACCCCGCTCGCTCGCTGACGCACGACGTGCCGAGCGGGCGTACCACATCGGCAAATGGCGCGAGGCCATGACTATCTGCGAACCCGCGACATCGCTTGCCACGCTCAAGAGTTCGCGCTTGCTGTGCGGTGTCAGCTTGAACGCCGTCGCCGAAGTCATCCGATGGGATGACGAAGGGTTCCAACGGCCCGAAGGTATCCGCGAGATTGCAGCGGTTGAGGCGGGCAATGTGACCGGGCTCAACCCGGATTTCGAGAGAAGCCTTCTCCGGTGGCTTGGCGCTTGTGAGGCGTTGCTTCGTTGGGATGGACGCCTAGAGGCATTGTCCGATGCCTAAGTACCAACCGAGGCGGAAGCAACCGCGTACGCGAGGACCCCGCTCCGAAGTCAAGGTAACCCGAGTCGAGCCGACCCCCGGTCAAGCGAGAGTCGGCTTTGGCAAGTGGAAGGGTTCGACTATCGAGCAGATAGCCGAGCAAGACATTTCGTATATCGCTTGGTTGTCGACCAAGGGCAAGACAAGAGCAGGCACTACGAGCGCGGTCAGTCGATGGGTCGATGACGGTCATCGCTGAGTCCGCAAGAGCGTTCCTCAAAGCTAAGGGCTACAGCAACTAGGAGTCGACCCTAGGTCAACTCCGAATCGGAATCGCTGGCTACCGCCAGGATTCCTAGGTCACACCGGCAGGCGTTTGGATTGCGCCTGAGCGGTAACCCCCGGAGTTGTGTACCTCCATCACAATGTCCGGTGCTGGCAACCCTTAGGGCGCGACCGCAGGACCGTCCCATTCCTGCCGTACCGCAGCCCTGAGGGGTTGTCAGCGAGGCGAGATGTAAGGACCGCAACCGCGGTCCTACAACCGACGCCATTGGCGTCAGAAAGAGAGGCAACACAAATGGATATCAAGCAGGTAGTCAAGCGTAGGTTGCGTCAGCAACTCGCCGACGAGAAGGCGCTGTTTGAGGCACGTCAGGCCGCAGCACTTGTGGAAGCTGACCTCATCGCCGCCAAGGCAGAAGTCGACGCGGAAGCTGTAGCACGTCAGCAAGCCGCTGACGAGCAGAATCGTACCGACGCTGTATGGGCTGAGAAGTTGGAGCGAGCCAGCCAGGCTGGACTCGGCGCAGACATCGGAACGGTTGCTACCCGCAACCTCATGTTCGCTAAGACCGGCATCACTAAGAGTGCGATTTCCCGAGCAGCTTGTGGCGCTTCCGGCAACTACGACGATGATGACCTCATCTCAGTCAAGAATGGTGTTCGCACCTACCCCGGTGAGCAGTTTGTCAACATCATCTCAGCGGCCATGGGCTTCTATCGTCGCTCGTTGAATGCTGAGGAACGCAAGACGCAAGAGGCACTTGACAAGCGCCGTGCCGAAACCCTTGCACAGCACGCCGACGAGGTAATGGCGCGCTACGAGGCCGACAAGGAACTAGAGCGAAAGTTGGAAGCGTAATGCACAACGACGACAAGCGACCGCCGTTAGAGAAGTTCCTTACCGATAGAGGAATGCCTGCTCCGCAAGAGGACCCTCGCACTACGCGTGAGCGTGAACGTAATGACGCTCTCGCTAGCAAAGGCGAGATGGTGGCTCAGTGGCGGCGCTTCATTCCGACTACAACTCCCGTGGAGGACCTGACGAATCTCGTATACGCGAGAGAAGCGTTCGGGCTTTCGCAAGGCGACGTTGCGGAAATCGTGGGGGCTTCGCCCAACACGATTGAGGCGGCAGAGAACGGCAAGGTGACCATCGCCGACGATGCGCTCAAAGCGTTTGTCGGTGGTGCTCTAGCTGCCATCGTGAAGGGTGGTGAGAATGCGTAATGCCTCGACAAACCCATCCCGGAGCGAAGGACGAACAACGTCGGCTTTCGCGCAAGAAAGCCAAGGCCAAGAACAGGGCGCGTAGAGCGTTGGAGCAGAAGCGGAAGTGACGCCTTGACTAGCGGCTACAAGAACCCCCCGCGGCCCGACAAGCCATGTCCTAAAGGAGGCGGGCCGTGGGACCTCCGCATTCCAGAAACCGACGATGACGCAAGGCGCATCGTGCGCGAGAGAACCGAACGTCTTGAAAGAGAGAAGGTGAAACATCATGGCAGACAGAGTGCGTAATCCCACTACAGACTCAAGTGGACTTCGCGGCGACGTGAGCCCGCTCGACGTTATTGACCTGTTCCAGACGCAGAGCGACATCGCTGACTTCGCACCTACAGCGAAGGCCGGACTCGACGCCGGTCAAGGTGTCGCTTCTGTCTATGGCGCTCCACTCTCGCTCATGGCGATTATCAACACAACGCCAACCGATGTTGACATACTCGACACGGACGGGTCGCTCTCAATCGACACGACCGTTGTCAACACAGCGGATGCGTCTGTCAAGCACACTCCCTCCGGTACAAGGACTGTGCATACCGTCACGTTCGCTGAGGAACCACTACCGGAGAACAGTAGCGCGACCGTACTGTCACTGACAGGTTCTTTCCGGTGGCACCGCGTAGCCGACTCATGCACTTTTGAGGCACTCATCACATTCTATGACGCCAGTCACACCGTCATCGACGGGGCAATCTCTGCCGCAACTGTTACTGTCGACGCGTCAACATCGGATACTTGGAAACAGATGACCGCTGTGTTCCAGATTCCCGTGGCCGCAGTCAGTTTCGTAGTAAGTGTGGAAGGCTTCAAGCCCTCTAGTTCGCTTCTCCAAGTGACGGAGGTCAGCTACTACAACGACTTCCAAGCAACATTCCCTAGCATTTACAGCGGCGTTCACGTCGGTATGCTCAACCCCGGAAGCCAGGGCATCCTTGGCTATCGGCAGAGATATGAGGAAGCGACGTATAGCGCCATCAAAACGGTGGCGGTTGTCAACACCGATACGTTGTGGGGCACTACCACCATGACGCTAACGCCCATCGAGAAAGATGGTGCGTCTATCCGACAAAATGTTGTGGCTAAGTTTTCATGCAGGGTGATTGGCGTTACTGACGTTACCGCTTGTAATGCCAGCGTGAGAGTCGACATCTCTACCGATGGTGGCTCCACATGGAATAACGGTACCTACCATCTGTGCCAAACGGCCGATGGTGTGAGTGACGCGGGCGGCACAATCCATTGCATGAATGGCACGGACGGCGGTGTGTGGCCGACCGGCGACATTCAAGCGCGCGTAATGATTCAACAATCGACGGGTCACCAAGTTGGTGACAGCCGTTTCGACCTGGGTTGTCTCGTCATTCAGACAACCCCGTGTAGCCCCTTCTAGACCAATGCGTAACTACGCACGAAAGGCGGTGATTCATATGGGAGCAGACAAAGTTTCAGTAGACGGTATGCAGGTACCCACGCCGGTTAGCCCCTCCGCGCTTGCGGAAGCTGACTTTGCTACGGGTAATCCTGAATACAACTCGGCCCCGCGTAACGCGGACCGCGTCGGCGGCGAGCAGACGTTCGACACGGCACCGCGTACGACCGAGGACGTTTCGTTCAACGGCAGTACGGCGGACAATGACAACGACGACGCTACGCGCGGACGTTGCAAGCCCGTGGCCTACCCGGCCCACGAACTAGGAGAGATGCGTAATACGCATTCTTCCTGTAACCCGAGAGACGCCCTGGACGCCCTACAGCGCCAGGGCTTCATCTCGTTAGGTGTCGAAAGCCTAGTCCGGCAGTCGTGGGTCCCGTCCCACGATTGCCTCCGTGAACCAGGACGGTTGTTCCAACGTGTTCCCCTGGTCGGTAGTGAGGTAGTAGCCGGACGAGCGACGGAAGTGACCGAACGTTGGCGGCTCGGTTCTCCATGCCCAACACGGGCCGTCGAACGCGTCACCCCATGTGTGCTCACATATCTGCTCACGGGTAGTCCACCGCGCGGGGTCCGCGCAGACACCCTGGGCGACAACGAAACGATTGCACCAGTCCCCCGAGTGGACCAATGCAGCCGCACGCATTCTTTTCATCGTACCGCCCCTTCTAGTAGCCCTCTATCGCGAGTGACTTGACGTAGTCCAGCGAGTGAGCGTGGTTGTAGATGCGGTCGGTAGTCGCGACCGACGCATGACCGAGCAGCGATGACACCGCCTGAATCGGTACGCCTTGCGACAACATCGTGGTTGCTCGCGTGTGGCGGAATACGTGGAACGACTTGAACGGAACGTCGCTCGCGTCGCACACCCGCTGTAGCAAGTCGTGCGCAGCTTGGTACTGCCACGGGAACGGAACCTCCGTGATGCTTCGCTTGAACCGAGGGTTGCCCTTCGTCTGGCATCGTTCGATGTTGGCGGGGGTGAACACTTCCTCCCGCAGTCGAACGGTGAGCGGGACGTACTGCTGACGCTTGTTCTTCGTGTGAGGTAAGTCGAAGTGGGGCGGCTCAGCGTCGAGCTTGAGGTCGTCCCACGTCAGCCCAAGAACCTCGTTCACCCTTCGCCCCGTGTCGATGAGGGTCACAAGCATCATCCAGAAGCGATGGTGACCTCTCGCCCGCGTCGAAGAGGAGCAGCTTCTCCATCTCGTCGGGGCGGTAGACCTCGATGACCTTCTGCTGAATGTGCTTCGGCGCGTCGTCGGACGTGATGGCGCACTCCTTCGCCCATCCCTGAGCGACGGCGTACGCAGCGAAGTGACGCAGCGCAACCAACGTAGAGCGCACGGTGATGGGTTTCTGCCGTGCGTAGAGCAGGTCGACCAAGTTGCAGACCGCGGAACGGTCTCCGAGTAGTGCCCCGAGTTGCGCGTCAGTTTCGATGCTTAGTAATCCCGCAACCGCACGCAGTCGGTATCGGTTGCTTTCCAGCGTTGTGGCGGCTGGTGGGTTACCAGTCCGCCGAATGGTGCGCTGGACGTACCAGGCTTCGTAATCGGTGAAGTTTGTCAACATGTCGGTTGGTCTCCTTCGATGTAGTCGAAGGGCCAACGCACGTCGTGTCCATGATGTCCATGAACATCCCGCATACAAAGACGATCGCGACGATCCACTTGTATTCGAGACGAAAAGGTTCCCGCGACACTCAACGGAGCGTAGGCGCGGGCCAACTCTCTACGCACACGGGCTCGAACTGATCAGCCCGCGAGCCGGGGCTGCACCTTTGCACCGACCAGCTCGAGTGATTCCCACGCAATCTCCGGGGGGATGCCCCCACAAAGAGGGTGCAGCGCGAGCGAACCGTGCGTTCGAACCAATTCGACGCACTTGTCGGGCGTTACGACCGTGTACACGTTGTTCCGGCGCAGCTCGTCGACCGTGGTCGCGGTATCGAGCGCCACTGAGTCGACTCCGGCGTCGAGCTGCCACTGTGCATAGCTCCGGGCGTCGTGGAGGAGGTGCGCACCGATCTGCGCCCACGTCCGGTCGGGATCTTCCGACACGAAGACGTTCAACGGGCCGGTTCCCGGAGTGACGACAAAGCCCGGGCCCAAGCCCAGGCGCTCGCGCTCGCTCTCGTATTCGGAGACCAGCCGGTCCGAGCGCAGCTGCGGGAAGAACGGCATGTCGAGCCGCGCCGCCCGCTTCGCCGCGGCCACGGAACCGCCGCCGTAACACAGGAGCGGATGCGGTTGTGAGTAGGGAGTGGGTCGTACGTGGACGGTCCGGCCGTCGTGCTCGAACGGCTCACCCGTCCACGCGCGCCGCATCAGGGCGATCGCCGCCTCCATGTCGCACGCCCGATCGGCAAACGGCCGGCCGAGCGATGCGTACTCCGCCGGGCGGTATCCGATGCCCGCGACGTACGACACCCGGCCCCGGCTCACCTGATCGAGCACCGCGATGTCTTCGGCGAGCTTGACCGGGTCGTAGAGCGGCACCAGGAGCGCGGCGACACTGATCGCGACCCGGCTCGTACGCGCGGCGATGGCCGAAGCCATGACGAGCGGCGACGGGAGATACCCGTCGGCGGTGGCGTGATGCTCCGACACGACGACGGCCGTGAAGGCGTGCTCCTCTGCCCAAGCGGCCATGTCGAGCGCGGCGGCATACAGATCGGCGACGGGCGCGCCGAAATCGGGCGCGCGCAGGTCGAAGCGCATGACGAGAGTTCCGAGAGTTTCCATCACGGCCCAGACGCTATGCGCCCGGATGGACGCGGCAGTAATCTCCGAAACTTGACGACGAGCCCCGACGCCACGGCCACCGGGTGGACCCGCGGCAACGACGCGCCCGACGACCCGAAGCGCTGGATCGCGCTCGTCATCTTGTCGAGCACGCTGTTCATCATCGTGCTCGACAACACGATCCTGAACGTCGCGGTGCCGACGATCATCCGCGAGCTTCATACGCAGGTGTCGTCACTGCAGTGGGTGATCTCCGGATACTCGTTGATCTTCGCGTCGCTGCTGATCAGCTTCGGCCGGCTCGGCGACATCGTCGGACGCCGGAAGATGTTCTTCCTCGGCGCCGGACTGTTCGCGGTCGGATCGCTCGTCGCGTCGGTCTCGCATTCGGTCGTGCAACTCTTCCTCGGAGAATCGCTGCTCGAGGGCATCGGCGCGGCGATGATGTTGCCCGCCACCTTGTCGATCCTCTCTGCGACGTTCAAAGGGCGTGAGCGCGGCGTGGCCTTCGCGGTGTGGGGCTCCGTCGCGGGCGGCGCGGGCGCACTCGGTCCGTGGATCGGCGGCATCTTGACCACCGACTACTCGTGGCGGTGGGCCTTCCGGGTCAACGTGGTCATCGCACCGCTGGCGATCATCGCCGGAATTATCTACGTCCGCGACTCACGCGACGAGCGAGCCAAGGGACTCGATCTTCCGGGCGTCGTCGCGGTGACCGTCGGGCTGCTCGCCCTGGTGTTCGGGATCATCGAAGCCGCACGCTACGGCTGGTGGAAACCCATCGGCGACCAATCGATCGGCGGTTGGGACTGGCCGATACACGCGGTCTCGGTCGTACCCGTATCGCTCGCGATCTCCGCGCTCGTGCTGACGATGTTCGTCCTCCTCGAACTTCGCCGCGCCGGCGTCGGCAAGCCGGTCGTCTTCGATTTCTCCGATCTCGTTCACAAGGGGTTCCGGTACGGGCTGATCAACACGACCGTGCTGGCCATGGGGGAGTTCGGTGCGTTCTTCGTCCTCCCGATCTTCTTGCAGGCCGGCCTGCACCTCACGGCCATCCGCAGCGGTACGTGGCTGCTCCCGGCCGGGATCATGGCGTTCGTCGGCGGCGGTATCGGCGGTCAGATCAGTCGCCGCCACGGGCCCAAGTACGTGATCACCGTCGGACTCATGCTGGAGGCCACCGGCATCTGGCTCTACGTGGCCGCGTTCTCGTCGTCGACCACGTTCTTGCGGCTGCTGCCCGCGCTCATGCTGCACGGCATCGGCATCGGCTTCGCCACCAGCCAGTTGACCAACGTCGTGCTGAGCGACATCCCGCCGCAGAAGGCGGGCTCGGCGAGCGGCGCGGCCGGAATGGTGCGCCAGGTCGGCACCGCGCTCGGCATCGCGCTCATCGGCGCGATCTTCGTCTCACAGGCGACAAGCCACGTCCGCCACGATCTCGCGCGGGCAACCGACATTCCGGTCGCGGTCCGCGAGCAGGTGATCGCGGGCGTCGGCGACAGCGTCGGCGGCGGCGCGCCCGCCGGCGCGAACGACACGCCGACCGGCCGTCGTA
This sequence comes from uncultured Actinomycetes bacterium, assembly GCA_963812205.1. Classification (GTDB taxonomy): domain Bacteria; phylum Actinomycetota; class Acidimicrobiia; order IMCC26256; family PALSA-610; genus PALSA-610. The sequence goes on along the minus strand of CAWEUJ010000004.1, from coordinate 1,188,456 downwards.
TCGGCAGCATCGTCTCGAACGGCGTCACCGACGCGGCCCAACCCGCGGTCGCGTTCGCCGGTGTCGTCGTGACCCTCGGCGCAGTGATCTCGCTGCTCGTCCCGAACATCCCGGCCGAGGGCGACCCCACCGCGCACGGAGCGCCGGACCCGATCACGGCGGCGACTGCCGCCGGGCCGGAACCCGACCCCGACCCCGACCCCGACCCCGACCCCGACCCCGAACCCGAACCGACGCCCGCGTAACCGCTCGCGGTGACGGGCCCGGAACAGCGCGATCCCGAGTTACCGCGAGCCGGGCCGGGAACGCCCGGGATTCGCGGGCCAGGCATCGAAACGCGCCGCCGGACGGATCGCGCGGTACTCCTGCACGACGGGTGCGAGCTCGGTCGGAGTCGCGCCGTGCATGATGACGCCGTCGACGCCGAGGTCGAACTGACGAAGGACACGCGCCGCGCACTGCTTCGCGTCGCCCGTCGCCGCGGGCTCGAGCCATTCGTCGGGCAACAGCGTCGCGACGTGCTGGAGGGTCTCGGTGTCGGCCTTGGTGTCGAGCGCGCCCGGAAACGTCGACACGATCTCGTCGGCCCGAAAACGCGCCAGGACCGCGGGATCCCAGCCGTTGGTCTCGACGAGCAGATCGCCGTAGCCCTGCAGGTACGTGGCCAGGCGCCCGACCGTCTTCTTCAGGCGCGCCGATTCGGGAAGATGGTCGCCGATCGTCGCATAGCACGACCAGATGCGCACCGACGCGGGATCGCGGCCCGCCTCCTCCGCGGCGCGGCGCACCGACGCGACGCAGCGTTCCACGGTCTCGTCGGTGAAATAGGTGTGCAACACGACCGCGTCGAAACACCGGCCCGCAAGGGCGAGTGAGTTCGGACCGAACGCGACGAAGCCGAGCGGTATGTCCTCGTCGAACGACGCGTCGAGATGCAAGACGGGGAACTTGCCCGCAGGTCCGTCGTGACCGAAGACCACCTCGCCCTTCCAGAGTCGCCGCATGAGACCGACGAAGTCCTCGATCTGCGCGGTGGTGATCCGCGGAATGCCGTACGCGTCGAACAGCGGTGCGATCCCCCGTCCGAGCCCGAGCGTGAACCGCCCACCGGTGAGTCGATGCATCGTCGTCGCATGCGATGCGGTGACGATGGGATGGCGGGTGTTGTGGTTGGTCGCCGCGGTCGCGATACCGAGCGTCGACGACACCGCGCCGACCGCGCCCGAAAGCGTGAACGCCTCTTTGATGTTGAAGCGCTCGGAGATGAAGGTCGAGCCCAGACCGAGCTCCTCACCCGCCGCGACCTCCGCGATCAACTCGACCGGCGACTGCGGCGCTCCGGCGAGAACGTAGAAGCCGAGCTCGTTCAACTGACCCTGGTCCATTCGTCCAGTATCGCCTTTGCTCCCCGTACTCCGTCGACCCGCGCCCGTGATGCGCCGACGCCGCCGGGCACCGCAGACCGCCGTACGGGAAGTACGCCGGGCTCCGGTAGCTTGCGAACGCGCGCGCTCCGGAAGCAGGTATCTGCATGTCTTCGTTCTCCACCCACCACTCGAGCTCGGCCAAGTCGGGTCCGCCGACCACTCCCCCGCCGCCGTCGACCGGGCGCAAGCCGGCACCCCGCTGGTTGCACACCGTGTGGCTCGTCGGGCTCGTCCTGACCCTGCTGTTGCTGTTCACCCCGAGCTCGTCACCGAACACCACATCGCTCACGTTCTCCGACTGGAAGACCAAGGTCGACGCGGACAAGGTCGACACCGCCATAATCGATACGTCGGGCAAGGTCACCGGACAACTCACCGACAAGTCGCACTACCAATCGCGTATCCCGGCCGCCCTGAAAGACGATGCGCTCACGGCCGAGCTCACGCAGCACCACGTCACGATCAGCGGAACCACCAATTCCACGAGCATCTGGAGTGTCATCGGTGGTCTCGCGCCGCTCCTCCTGCTGCTCGGCGCGTACTTCTACATCAGCCGTCGCGCGACGAAGCAGCTCGCGGGTGGCGTCATGGGCATCGGTGCGTCGAAGGCGAAGGTCTACGACCAAGAACGGCCGAAGACGCGCTTCGCCGATGTCGCGGGATACGAAGGCGCCAAGCGCGAGATCAGTGAAGTCGTCGACTTCCTCAAACACCCGGAGCACTACGCGGCGGCCGGTGCGGTCGCGCCGCGTGGGGTGTTGATGGTCGGTCCGCCCGGAACCGGCAAGACGTTGTTGGCGCGCGCGGTCGCCGGCGAAGCCGACGTGCCGTTCTTCGCGTTGACGGGTTCGAGCTTCGTCGAGATGTTCGTCGGCGTGGGCGCGGCGCGCGTCCGCGATCTCTTCACCGCCGCACGCAAGGCCGCGCCCGCGATCATCTTCATCGACGAGGTCGACGCAATCGGTCAACGCCGCGGCGGCGCGCTCGTGTCGAACGACGAACGCGAGCAGACGCTGAACCAGATGCTCGCGGAGATGGACGGCTTCGACCCGACGTCGGGCGTGGTCGTGCTCGCGGCGACGAACCGGCCCGAGACGCTCGACCCCGCGCTGCTCCGGCCCGGTCGCTTCGACCGCCAGGTCGAGATCCCGTTGCCCAACCTGCGCGAGCGTACGGCCATCCTGGGTGTACACGCGCGCGGCAAGAAGCTCGGCGCCGACGTCGACCTCGACGTCGTCGCCCGGTCGACTCCGGGCTTTTCGGGCGCCGACCTCGCGAACCTGCTCAACGAGGCCGCGATCGTCGCCGTGCGCGCGGGACGCGACACGATCTCCGCGGCCGACTTCTCCGAAGCGCGCGACCGCATCCTGCTCGGGCGGCGCGAGGCGACGAACGCGTTGATGCCCGGCGAGAAGCACGCGGTGGCGGTACACGAATCGGGGCACGCGCTCGTGGCGGCGCTGTCGCCCAACGCCGACCCCGTCGCCAAGGTGACGATCCTCCCCGCCGGGCAAGCGCTCGGCGTCACCGAGCAACTTCCGTCCGACGAACGCCACCTCTACAGCGAGAGCTACCTCAAGGACTCGCTCGCAGTCCGGCTCGGCGGCCGCGCTGCGGAATTGCTGGTGCTGGGTGAGGCGTCGTCGGGCGCGTCGAGCGATCTCTCGGGCGCCACCGACCTCGCGACGCGCATGGTGCGCGAGTACGGCATGAGTGAGCGGCTCGGCCCGGTCGGCTTCGCGAGCGGCTCCCCGATGTACCTCGGCAGCGAGCAGGTGCGCAGCCGCGACTACGCCGAAGCGACGCAACGGGTGATCGACGAAGAGGTCTCCGGCCTCCTGAAAGAAGCGGAAAAGCGTGCGCTCGCGCTGCTGACCGAACACCGCGACGCCCTCGATCGGCTCGTCGTCGACCTCGTCGCGCACGAGACCGTCGACGGCGTCGCCGTCGACGCGGCCCTGAAGGGCGGCGCCGGCCCGACCGGTCCCGCCGAGAGCGGGGGCCCGCTGCGGACACCCCAGTTCCAGGCGCGGACCACGCCCCCGACCCGGTGACGGTCGCGTTCACCGGGCGCACCCGTGGCGGGTGCGCGCGCCGCACCGGTTGGAGCCGAACGTGCTCGTGCTGGTAGATAGCGTCCTGAGACACTCTGGAGGCCAGATATGCCGGATCGGATCCCGTTGGTCGACTACTTGGAGCTCGAGCCCGAGCCCCATCTGGTCGCGCACGAGTGCGCGGCGTGTGGCGCGCGCTTCTTCGACCGCCGCAACGCATGCGCCCATTGCTCCGGGACCGAGTTCCGGCCGGCATCGATCGCGACGACGGGTGAGGTGCGGGCGTTCACCATCGTGTCGCTCGCCGCGCCGGGGATACCCGTTCCGTTCGTCGCCGCGGTCGTCGACTGCGACGGTACGAGCGTGCGCGCCAATCTCGTCAATGTGGAACCCGACGCGGAGCACGTACACGTCGGGATGAAGGTCAGACTGACGACGCAAACCGTGGGTGCCGACGCCGCCGGGACCGAAGCAATCGGGTTCGGGTTCGAACCGCTGGAAGGAGCCAACAGTGGCCGGTGACGACGTCTGGATCCTCGGGATCCACATGACGAAGTTCGGGAAGCACCCCGACAAGGACACCGTCGATCTCGCGTGCGAAGCGGCGATGGGCGCGCTCTCGGACGGTGGCGTCACGATGCGCGACATGGGGATCCTCGCGGCCGGCAACCTGATGGGCGCCGCGGGCGGCATCGGCCAGCAGATACAGAAGCAGATCGGCCAGACGGGCATCCCCGTCTACAACGTCGTGAACGCCTGCGCGACGGGCGCAACGGCGTTGCGCACCGCGATCATGGCGGTCAAGGCCGGCGAGTGCGACATGGGCCTCGCGGTCGGGGTCGAGAAGCTCGCGGGCGCCGGTTTGCTGGCCGGCGGCTCCCGGGGGGCGGACTCCGACACGTGGACGCCCAGGGGTCGTTACGGCGCGGTGGCGCCGATCGACGGGCGCATCGGTACCGAGACGATGCCGGGAGTGTTCGCGCAGATCGGCATGGAGTACGGCCACCGCTACGGCGGGGTCGACTTCGAGCTGTTCGCCAAGATCTCGGAGAAGAACCACGCGCACTCGACCCTGAACCCGCTCGCGAGCTACCAGAAGCGGTTCACGCTCGAGGAGATCATGAACGACATCATGATCGCCTACCCGAACACGCGGCCGATGTGCTCGGCCAACTGTGACGGCGCCGCGGCCGCGGTCGTCGTGAGTGACGCCAAGCTGAAGACGCTTTCGCTCGAGCAGCGCAAGCGTGCGGTGAAGGTGTCGGCGTCGGTACTCACGACCGACCCGTGGGAAGAGGCGTGCCAGATCCTGCCGAACGTGAACACGCTCACACGCAACGCGGCCAAGCAGGCCTACGAAGCGGCCGGCATCGGCCCGCAGGATCTCGATCTCGTCGAACTGCACGACTGCTTCGCGACCGCGGAGCTCGTGCACTACGACAACCTCATGCTCTGCGAGCAGGGCGGTGCCGCCGACTTCTTCCGCTCCGGCGCGACCTGGCGCGACGGCAAGACTCCGGTCAACGTCTCGGGCGGGCTCGAGTCGAAGGGCCACCCGATCGCGGCGACCGGGATCGCGAACATCTGGGAGATCTGCCATCACCTCCGCGGCGAGGCCGGTGATCGTCAGATCGAGGGCGCGCGCGTCGGGCTCGCCCACGTGATCGGGCTCGGCTCGGCGTGCGGGGTGCACATCCTCGAACGCGCGGCGTGATCGAGTTCGCGGGGAGGGACGGGAACCGCCTCGCGGCCGACGTTGCCGGCGACCCGAACGACCCACCCGCGGTCCTGTTGCACGGCGGCGGCCAGACGCGTCATTCGTGGGGAACCACGCTCGGCGCTCTGGCCGACAAGGGCTGGCGGTCGTATGCCGTCGACCTGCGCGGTCACGGCGAGAGCGAATGGGCAGCCGACGGCGACTACACGCTCGACGCGTTCGCCGGCGACGTCCTCGCGATCTCCCGAGCGCTCGATGCTCCGCCGGCGCTCGTCGGCGCCTCGCTCGGCGGTCTCTCGTCGCTCGCCGCGATCGGTGAGCACACCGACGAGCACGTCGCCCGGGCGCTCGTGCTCGTCGATGTCGCGCCGCGGATGGAAGAGCAAGGCCGGATGCGCATCGGCGCGTTCATGGCCGAACACATGGACGACGGATTCGCGTCGCTCGACGAGGTGGCCGACGCGATCCAGCGCTACAACCCGCACCGGCCCCGCCCGTCCGATCTCGGTGGTCTCCAAAAGAACCTCCGGCACGGCACGGACGGCCGTTGGTACTGGCACTGGGACCCGACCTTCATCGGGGGTCGGCTGGGCGGCGCCGACGAGACCCGTTCGTCGCTCGTCGATCCCGTGCGGCTGAAGGAGGCAGCGCAGGCACTCACGCTTCCGACGCTGCTGGTGCGCGGCCGGGTGAGCGACCTGCTCAGCGAGGAGGGCGCGCGCGAGCTTCTCGAGCTCGTGCCGCACGCGCAGCTGGTCGACGTCGCCGGCGCCGGCCACATGGTCGCGGGCGACCGCAATGATCTCTTCAACGACGCGGTCGTGACATTCCTCTCCCAGGTGCGCTGAACCGCCCCTCGCCGATCGCCGGTTTCAATGGTGCGGATGACACACCGGAGTACCGAGGAGCTGCGCCGGCGGGGCCTGCGCCTCGAGTGGGCCACCAATGGTTGGAACACCATGGAGGTGGTCGTCACCCTCTGGCTCGGGCTGAGGGCCGGTTCGCTGGCCCTGATCGCCTTCGGGCTCGACTCGGTCGTCGAGATCTTCGCCTCGATGGTGGTCATCCGGAACCTGCACGACGGCCGCAGCGACCCCGGCGACCGGCGGGTACACCGATCACTTCGGTTGATCGCCGCCGCGTTCTGGTTGCTCGCCGCGTTCTTGATCGTCGTCAGCATCCGCGGCCTCGTCCGGGGCGACCGCCCCGACAGCTCACCTCTCGGCGTCGCGTACCTGGCCCTCACCGCGTTCGCGATGTTCGGCCTCGCACGACTCAAGCACACGACCGCCGCCGCACTGGGCAGCGAGCCGCTCACCGCGGAGGCCGCGATGACGTTCCTCGACGGGTGTCTGAGCACGGGCATCCTCATCGCCCTCGTGCTCAACGCCTGGTTCGCCTGGTGGTGGACGGATGCCGCCGCCGCGCTCCTCGTCGCCGGGTTCGCCGTCAACGAAGGGGTCGATCACTGGCGCAACTCCGCACCTCACGACTCCCCACCCGAACACACCGGCAACGCCTGACCGCGCGCGCGACGTCGCTCCCGGTGCGCGGGTCGTTGGTCCCGCGCACGACGGGCCGCGCGGCACTGCCGTCACGGCCGCGCGGGGCCGATGATGGTCGTCGGCCGAAGGGAGCGCGCGATGGCAATCACGAAGAAGCTCGTGCAGACGGCGGGACTGGCGGCAGGCGCGATCGGAGTGGTCGCCGCGACGAAGCCGCACAGTGAGATCGGGCGCCGCGCCCGGAGACTTGCCGACCGCCTCGGACGCGATGTCCGGTACGCGGCCGCGAGCGCGCCGGGACTCGTATACCGCCTGGCGGGTCGGCGGCCCGACCCGAACGTGAGCGACGACATCCTCGCGGACCGCATCCGTTCGAGCTTGGGGCCGCTCGAAAAGCGACTCGACGTGCCCCGCGTGCACGTCATGGTCGAGGACCACGTCGCCGTCGTGCACGGGGAGGTTCCCGACGAGCGGGTTGCCGGCGCGATCGAGAACGCGGTCATGCGTGTCAGCGGGGTGACCGGTCTCGAGTCACACCTGCACGCGGGCCTGATTCCGAGCGATACCCGGCCCTCTCAGGGTGCGGGCGCGATGCACCCTCCGTCGGACGCGATGTGCACCCTGTTGAAGGCCGCCCGAGACGCCGGTGCGACCGAGGACGCGCGCGCGGCGGTGCACGCGGTCTTGTGCGGGTTCTTGGATCGGATACCCGAGCACGAACGTGCCCATGTGTTCGCGCACCTGCCCGCCGACGTCCGCTCGCTGGCCGGGCCCGCGCAGCGGCGCGGCGAGCGTTCGCCGCGGCTCAAGACGTTGCCGCAGTTGGTCGCCGCGGTGACGGCCCAGGGGCGCATCGAACCACGGCACGCGGAGGAGATCACCCGCGCCGTGGTCGCGAGCCTGCCGCGAGATCGTCCGCGAGGAAGCGCAAGACATCGCCGCGGTACTTCCCGGCGAGCTTCGCGAGTTCTGGGAGACCGCACCAGCGCACTGACAATGAACCGGACGTTCTCCCGAACGAGGAAGCGCGGCGATGACCGACATCGAACACTGGATCGAGCTCCACCAGACCGAGCTGCACGCTCTCGCCGAGCGGGAGGGCGCGCACGACGACACGGTGCACTTCCTCGCAACGCTCGTCCTCAGCGGCGCGACCGACGCCGACATCTACGAACAGCTCCGGGATCTCGTCCCGTCGCCGGACGGCCGGCACAGTCCCCTCGCCGGCGCGCCCGAACTCCTCGAAGAGGTGCGTCAACTCGTCGCGACGTCGTGAGCGGGATCCGGGCCGTCCGGTCGTCGTGGCCACGGCAGATCGGTGCAACGGTCGGTGCAGCCACGACGGAGCTCCAACGGAAGGATCGATGAGATGGCCGAACCCCGCGACCCGGTCCGTGAGGTCATGTCTCACGGCGCGGTTTCCGTCGACGAGAAGATGACGATGCGCTCACTTGCCGCCGTGCTCGCCGAGCTGGATATCGGCATCGCGCTCGTTGCCCGGCCCGACCAGTCCGTGGGGATCGTCTCCGAACGCGACGTCGTTCGCGCCCTTGCCGCCGGCGCCGACCCCGACGAGGTGTGGGCCGCCGACCTCATGGTGGACCGACTCGTGCTCGCCGAACCGCAGGAGTCGATCGTCGAGGTCGCCGAACGCATGTCGACCGAGGGAATCCGGCATGTGGCAGTCGTGAGCCGCGGGACGATCGTCGGCGTGGTCTCCGCGCGCGATGTCTTGCCGGCACTCATCGACCATGCCCGGGCCACGCTCTGACGGCACGATGGCGAGACGACGCGACCGCGTGACGGCGGCCCCACGGGGCCGTCGTGACATGCGTCGCACCGGCGGACGATCGCTCCGGCTCGGTCGACGCCCCGCCGATTACTCCCCGGATGGATACTGATCTGGCTCCGTTGCGCCACGCCCACGGACTGCTGCAGGTGGGCCGTAGCGTCACCGACGTCATCGACGAGCTGCGCTGGCTGTTCGCACTGTGCTTCGTCGACGCGATGGCGGCCGTCGCGGCATGCATCGCCTTGACCGAAAGCGGTTACACCGTGCCGGACGAGGCGTTTGCGCGGCCGTTCGTGTGAACCCGATACGTGAACGACCGCGTGTCTGCGGGAGAGCTCACCAGCGCGCTCGTCACCGGTCGCCGACGCTCGGCCGGTCGTGTGCGCGCGCCGCGTCGAGCACGATGCGGCGTTCGGCCGAAGCGATGCCGGCGCGGGCTCGGTCGACCGCGTCGGGGTTCACCGAGATCGATGTGATGCCGAAGCGCACGAGGTGCTCCGCGAAGTCCGGCTTGTTCGACGGGGCCTGACCACACAGCGACGACGTGATCCCCGCGGCGCGCGCGGCGGAGATGATGCGCCCGATCGCATCGAGGACCGCCGCGTCGGACTCGTCGAACAATTCGGAGCAGACCTCGGAATCACGATCGACGCCCAGCATCAGTTGCGTGAGGTCGTTGGATCCGATGGAGACACCGTCGATACCCAACGCCGCGTACTCGGGAATGCGGTAGACGACCGACGGCACCTCGGCCATCACCCAACGGTGCAGCCCTCGCTGCGCACCGAGGGGGCTGCGGTCAACGAGCTCCAGACATGCTTCGAGCTCCCACCGCGTTCGCACGAACGGGAGCATGAGGTGCAGGTTCGGCGCCTGCTCACGCACGTGCGCCAGGACCTCGAGCTCGAGGGAGAAGAGGTCGGGCTCGCGCACATAGCGGTAGCAGCCGCGATAACCGATCATCGGATTGCTCTCTACCGGCTCGTACGCCGCGCCGCCTTCGAGATTCGCGAATTCGTTGCTCCGGAAGTCGATCGTCCGGTAGACGACCGGTCGCGGTGCAAACGCCGTTGCGATGCGCAGGATCGACGACGACATTCGCTCCACGAACTCGGCGCGATCGTTCGCGACGACGGCGCGCGGATGCCGGCCGCCGAGTGCCTCGGTGAGAAGGAACTCGGCTCGCAACAGTCCGACACCGTCGACCGGGAGGGCGGCGACACGTTCCGCCTGATCCGCCATCGCCACGTTCACGTAGAGCTTCGTCGCGATCGACGAGACCGCGACCTGCGCCGGACCGGCGTCGCGAGGCTCGGCCGTGACGGCCGAGATACCGGGCGTGCGATCGCCTTCGAGCACGACACCCTTGGCGCCGTCGACCGTGACGAGCTCGCCATCGCGCAACAGCTCCGTCGCCCGCCGTGTCCCCACGACGCACGGGACCCCGAGCTCGCGGCTCACGATCGCGGCATGGCACGTCATCCCGCCGCCATCGGTGACGAGCGCGCCCGCCCGGCGCAAGACCGGTACCCAGTCGGGACTCGTCATGGGTGCGACGAGCACCTCGCCCGTCCGCAGAGAATCGCCCTCGGACGGCGACCGTATGACGCGCACTCGTCCGACCGCGATACCGGGCGCCGCGCCGAGTCCCCGGACCAGCACGACGTCGACCGGCGCGGGAGTCCCGGCGGTCGACGACCCGGCGGCCACGGGCCCGAGGGTCGTGATCGGGCGCGACTGCACGAGGAAGATCTCGCCTCCCGCGATCGCCCATTCGGTGTCTTGTGGCGCGCCGTAGTGGCGCTCGACGCGCAGCCCGAGCCGCGCGAGATCGAGGGCTTCGTCGTCGCTGAGCACCCGCCGCCCGCCCTCGGCCGCCGACAGATCGACCCGCCGATCACCGCCGGCCTTGTCCGCGATGATCATGAACGACTGCACGCCCACACGGACGTCGGTGAGGCGCGGGCCGTCCTTGGCAACACGGTACGTATCCGGCTCGACCTGCCCGCCGACGACGACCTCGCCGAGGCCGAATGCACCTTCGACAACGATCGTCGACGGGTCGCCCGTCGAGGGATCGACGGTGAACATCACCCCGCTGCGTTCGGACTCGACCATCTCCTGCACGACGACCGCGATTGCCGGTTCGTCGGCGATGCCGCGAGTTCTCCGATAGGCGACGACCCGTTCACCGAACAACGACATCCAGCAGTCCACCACCGCCGCACACAATTGCTCGTCTCCACTCACGTTCGTGAACGTCTGATTCATGCCCGCGAAAGATGTGTCGGCCGAGTCCTCCGCGGTGGCCGACGACCGCACCGCGACCCGGCGGTTCGGCCCGAGCCGGTGATACGCATCGAGCAACTCGGAGCGCAGTGCAGGCGGTAGGCCGGACTTGTGCACCAGATCCTGCAACCGGGTCGCGCCGTCGGACAATGAGTCCGCGTCATCGATGTCGATCGAGCGCTCGATCTCCACGAGACCGGTGCGAACGCCGCCGGCATCCATCGCGCTCAGGTATGCCGGAGCGCTGATCACGAACCCGGGCGGCACCGGGAACCCGGCGCGGCACAGCTCGCCGAGGTTGGCACCCTTGCCGCCGGCGATCGCCGTATCCGCGACCCCCAGCGCTTCGAACTGCACTATCTGGGACGTCTGCAACATGACTCGAATCCCTTCCGTCGACCTAGCCCCCTACCGGTACGAGCAGATCGGCGAGCCGAGTCTCGGCATCGATCACGAGACGCAGGTCGAGCAGGAAGTCGACGACCTCGGTGCCGCTGACCAACGTCCGGCCCTGGAACCGGGTCAGCGCTTCGTCGATCGACGCGCACACACACGCTCCGAGTTCAAGGGGTTCGTTCGCCGTCATTGGTCCCTCCCGCGTCATCTGCGATGAGCTCCCAGCATCCCCCGATGACGACGAGGACGGCAGGGACAGACGTCCCGAGCACCGGAGACCTCCGGCCGTAGTTCGATCGACGACTCGAGCCCGGGAGCTGAGTCCGGGCGACGATCTTGTCGATCGCCCGCGCACTCGGGACGACCGGCGTTCGAGCGGTGACTTTCGTCCCTGCCGGCCATGGATCGTCCCGACGCATGCTCATGCGACCCAAAGACAATCGGAGGAAACGATGGGCACGGGACAGTTCCTCGAGTACCTGCACGACGACGAGGCGACACGTGTGCTCGCCGAGGACTTGGGCGAGCTGCTCGCCTGGCGCGGACGTGGCGACCTCGTTCCGGACTCCCTGCGGATCCTCCGGTCGCGCCCCATCGCGAGCTGAGCCGCCGCGCCCGCGCACGGTCCGTCATTCGTCACACCGGATGCCGCCCGGAGCCCTCGGCAAGCTGCGACGGCCCGTCGAGGCGAATATCGAGGGGAAAGAGGGCCACGGGAACCGAGGCGCTCGCCAGCATCTCGTGCACGAGCCGACCGTGTCCTCCGGCGAGGTTCCGGTGCCACGCCATGACCACGAGATCGACGTCGAGCTCACGAGCCGCGTCGCACAGCACGCTCGCAGCGTCACCGACCCGCATCTCGAACCGGACGCGAGACGGATCGGCGACCACGCTGCTCGACGCGCCGATCATGAACTCGCGCTCGAACGCGTCGGCTTCGTGCACCGGACTATCGGCGAACGGAGGAAGCGCCGACGGTTCGATCACGTGAAACGCGATCACCTCGGGCGTCGGTCGGTCCTCGAGCCGGTCGAACAGACGTCGCAGGGCGTGACTCTCGCCGTCTCCTTCGACCGCGACGAGCACGCGATGCAACGGCCGATCGGCCGCGTGCGGCGGTATGACCACGACCGGCCAGTCGAGAGACTGCACGAGGTCCAACGCGATGTGACCGGCGGGTCGTGCGCCCGCGGGGACGCCGCGGGTTCCGATGACGAGCGCGATCGCGCCCCGATCGTGCATCTCCGCGCGCAAGGCCGAGACGACATCGCCGTGAAGGACGTGCAGCGGGACATGCGCCGCGTCCGCGATCGCGGCGGCGCTCCGGCCACTGTCGTCTTCTTGCACGTGGACACATTCGACGTGCGCCACGAACAATTCGGCGAGGCGGCGGGCGAGGTCGAGCACGGGCTGGGCCGCGGCCGAGTCGTCGATGGCAGCGAGGATCGTCATGATGCACCTCTTCGGTTGGAACGATGAACGCGCGTGTCACCCGCCGCGCACATGATGCGATGACCGTCCACGATCAAGACGACCGGCGCCGGCGCGCTCACGACGATGGCCTCCGGTTCCAGCCGCAGAACCAACGGGACGCCACGAAACCGGACGCGGAGCTCCAACCCGGACCAGGTGTCCGGAAGCAGCGGATCGACGACGAGCGCGTCGCCGCGGGGCTGCAGTCCCGCGAACCCGTACGCGAGCGCCTGCCAGACGCTTCCCATCGCGCCGAGATGGACACCACCGGCGCCGGTCCGGGCGAGGTCGTTCACGTCGATTCCGGCGGCGATCCGCAACCAGGCAAGGGCGTCGTCGATCCGGCCGGCGCGAGCGAACAGCGCCGCATGAATGCCCGGCGACAGCGAGCTGCCGTGCGCCGTGCGCGGCTCGTAGTAGTCGAGGTTCGGGATCAGGGACCCCGCCTCGACCTCGTTCGGGAGCAGATGGTGGAGCATCAACACGTCGGTCTGCTTCACGATCTGTGCGCTACGAACCCGCTCCCGCCCCAGCAACAGGTCGGCGGTGATCGGACGCCGGGGCGCGATGTCACGGATGAGCAACGGTTCGAGCTGGAAGAAGCCCGCGAACTCCTCGTAGATACCGGTCGAGGAGTCGAAGCCGTCGATCAGCGTGTCTGCGAGACGGAGCCAGGTCTGAAGCTCCTCGCCGTCGACCGCGCCGTCATCGACGGCAGCCGCCGACGCGGCCGCGCGACGCAGGTTCCAACGCGCGAGCACATTGGTGAAGGTGTTGTCGTCGACCGGCTCGTGATACTCGTCGGGCCCGATCACCCCGTAGAGATGCCCTCGCCCCGAGCCGTCGACACGAATGCGTGACGCCCAGTAGCGCGCGGTCTCGACAAGAATCTTCCGACCCGCACCGACGGCGAACTCGTGATCGCCGGTCCAGTCGATGTAGCAACACGCCGCCCAGGCAACATCACCCACGATGTGTACCTCGACCTCGCCGGTGCGTATCGGCACCACGCGGCCACTGTGGTCGCGCCCGGAGTGGGGCGTGACGTCGAATCCGCTGCCGGCCGACTCCCAGGGAAAGCGCGCACCCCGGCACCCTTCGACCCGCGCGGCGGCAAGCGCGGCGGGAAGGCGACGGCATCGGTATTCGAGCATCGCTCTCGCGGCGGCGGGCTCCGTCGCGGCGAGGAACGGAAGCACGAACAGATCCGCGTCCCAGAACACGTGCCCGCGATACGCGTGCCCCGAGATGCCCCGCGCACCGACGGCCGCTTCGCCCCGGTCGGCGACCGACGCCATCAGGTGGAAGAGCGCGAGACGAACCTGCAGCTGAAGCTCGTCGTCACCCTCGATGCAGATGTCCGCGCGCTCCCAACGCCGCGACCACGCGCGACGGTGTTCGGCCAGCAACGAGTCGAATCCGGCGGCGCGTGCGCTCCCCAGACCCACAACCGCGCGATCAGGCTCGGCGCCGTCCTCGCCCACGACGTACGCGGCGAACCGATCGAGACGGATCGCGTCGCGTTCCTGCCACGCAGCCGCAGTGACCGACCCACCGGTACCCCGGACCGCCATCCACTCGTACTCGCCATCGCGGCCCGTGAGAACGGGTCCGTCCGGGGAAACGAGCGCATCGGAGGTATCGGGCGGATCGACATCGGCCCGCAACACCGCGATACCCGGACGAGCGAGCGAGGAGAATCGCACCGACTGCACCCGGGACGCTCCCACGACCTCCTCACCGAGCAGACCGGTTCGCAGATCGAGCACCCGCAACACCTGGTCTTCGGGTGCGAGCGCACTCGCGAGCGTCGCCCAGCGCGGTCCCGCGAGGAGATCGGTGAGCGGTCCCTCGCCGTCGTAGACGCCCGCAGCCATCAGCTCGGGCCGGGCCGCGGGATGCGTGAACAGCGGCGCGCCATTGGTGCCGATCACTCCGTCGGCGATCGTGAGCAGCGACTCACGCGCGCGCCCGATGTCGGGATCGAATGCATCGACGACAAAGCACCATCCCTCCTGCGCGACGATGCGAGGAAGATCGCGGCGGCGTCGCACCTGGTCGCTCAGCACCTCGAGGAATCGCCGGGGACCACCCGCGAGATGCACGACGCCTTCGGGCACCCCGTTGGGTTCGATCCCGACCGAACAGACTCCCGCGCTGGTGCCTTGGGCGACCATCATGAACGAGTCACTTCCCGGTAGCCCGCCGAGAGCGCCGAATTCGTCGCCGCCGATCAGCACCGACTCGGGAGCGATACCGTCGGCCCAAAGCTGCGCGAAGACCGCACGCGCCGAATCCGCCTTGTCGGTGAGCCCGATCTCGACGTGCTTGGCGTCGCTCGTCACCCGCGGATCCGCGAGTCCGGCTTCACGCGCGATATCGGTCGCGAGCGCGGCAATCTCCGCAAGGTCGTCGATGCCCGCAGCGCGCAGCCGCAGCTCGACGGCCGCGAGCAGTCGATCGATCTGGGACTTGGGTGGGTCGGCCCATTCCGGGAGCGGGATCAGGTCGATCTTGCGACGGTTCAATCGCTGCGACACGATGCGCGTCTCGAGGCCGCGCGCCGCGAGTTGGGCAACGGTGTGCTCCGCGGCGCGCGTCAGCGCAGCATCTTCCTCGGTCGTCGCCTGCCGTCGCGCGAGGAGCACAGGGCCATCGACGCCGACCTCGAAGAGCTCCGAGCCGCGATTGAGCGCCAGCAACAGCCGCCCCGGCCCCGACGGACGCGCCGCGAGCTGGCCGTCGACATTCTCGACGTGCGTGCCACTCACGACGGCGACATCAACGCCGAGCGCGCACAGCTGCTCCACGACGCGGCGTACCGCGCTCGCATCCGCGCTCCGATCGGTGACGGCCGTGCCGTCCCAGTCGAACATCACCCCTTCGAAGCGACGCGCGAGCGACGCCGGCAGTGCGAGGTCATCCATCTGGCTCAAGTCTCTCGCTCCGAGGCGAACTGCACGAACACAGTGACGTTGACTCGCCGGGGGTGACTCGCCGCCACGGGATCGACAAGGATGACACCGACCAACGGCGTGGTCGCAGCGCCGGTTCTCGCTGTTGAAACCACCCGACGATGCGACGAAGATAAGAGGGGTTCGTCGGACTCGCACGAGCCCGTTGACCCTCCAACTGCGAATGTGCACGTGGAAACACTCGCTTCGCCACACGAGGGTCTCGGTCCGCCATGGATGTGCGTCACCGTTCGCGTCGACGACGGAGGTAGCGATGGCGACGTCGCCCGATGTACCTGAGCACCTGTTCGGCCGTCCGCTCGCCCGGTGTCCCGCATGCGATTCCGACGACTTGGTGCCGGTGGTCGAGGTCGAGTCACAAGATGTGCACTTCTCCTGCCGCACCTGCGGCCGGTGTTGGCACGTCGAACTCGGATTCGTTCATCGGGTCACTCCCCCGGCGTGCCTGGGCTGTCCCGAGCGGGCGCGCTGCGAAGCGGTGTATGCGGCCGATCAGTCACAATGAAGGTAGGCACCGATGCCGCCCGCCGGCCAGGGCCGAAGTGCCCTTCGCCCGGTTGTGACGTTGCCCGATCAGACTCGACTGCCTGGCGCTCGCGCGGCCTGACCGTAGCGGGATCCTTCCCGCCGACCGTCTGGGCCCGTTCAGACGGTCGTGAGCGCCAAGGACGCGCGCGCTCGTAGACGGTATTCGTCCCCGAGCTCGTAGAGCATGGCGGCCACCTCGAACACGGTGACGCCGCCGTCGCCGTGCTCGTCGCCGTCGCCGTCGCCGTCGCCGTCGCCCAACAACGCTATGAGGAGCTTCATACGGTCGGTCATGGCACAACCTCCCTGCTATCTCTCGCCTCGTGAACTGCATCGGCGTCCGCTCGGGCAGTCCGTAGAGCCGAACGTCCCGGCACGAACCCGAAACGTCACTCCGCGAGTCCCGAACCGGACATGCCGGTTAGGCGACGACCGGGTCCGCGGGCCGGTGAGAAGCCCGTTGAGTGGTCTGACGTCATCTGCGTATGCGCTTGTCGAACGCGTCGGCGAAGACCAACACGAGCGGCGTGAGCAGGGCGACCAGCCATCCGGCGTTCGACGGTGGGGCTTGGTCGAGGAGATGCGCGAGTGGTTGGATCCACAAGAAGGCGGCGAGGAGCGCGACCTCCGCACTGACCGCAATGACAACGAGTGGGTTCGTGCGTAGCGGTATGCGCCAGACCGGTTGCGATCGGCTGCGACACGCAAAGGTGTTCGCGACCTGGCCGAGCACCACTGCTGCGAAGGCGGCACCAGATGCGGCGTGCAACGTCGGACCGGTGGGGAACGACTCTCCGGGTCGCCAGCCGGCCGCGACGAAGGAGACGACGAACGCAGCCATCGCCATGAACGCCTCGGATGGGCCGAGCACGCCGAACGCACGTCGTCCGACCGTGCGGTCGAGAAGATGCCCACTCGCGGGTGGATGTTCGAGGGTGCGGCTGCTCGGCGGATCGGCGCCGAGCGCAACGGCGGGAAGCGTATCGGTGCCGATGTCGAGCGCGAGGATCTGGAGCACGCCCAACGCGAGCGGGAAGCGGCCGCCCGACAAGGCCCATACGACGAAAGGCGTGAGCTCCGCGACGTTGTCGGTGAGGTGGTACGTGAGGAACCGGCGGATGTTTGCGAAGGTCGCGCGACCCTGTTCGACCGCGGCGACAATTGTTGCGAAGTCGTCGTCGAGCAACACCAGGTCCGCGGCTTCACGTGCGACGTCGGTGCCGACGCCTCCCATGGCCACGCCGATGTCGGCTTCGTGCAACGCGGGGCCGTCGTTGACGCCATCACCGGTCATCGCGACGACATGATGTCGGCCCCGCAGGGCACGCGCGATCTGGAGCTTCTGTTCGGGCTCGATTCGAGCCAGGACGATGCCATCGTGGTCGACCAGGGCGCCGAGGACCTCGAGGTCGTCCGGCAGCTCGTGGCCCTCCAAGACCATGGCGGGGTCGCCGAGCAGCCCGACCTCCTGCGCGATCGCCCGGGCGGTCAGCGGATGATCTCCGGTGATCATCGCGATCTTCATGCCGGCGTGGCGGCAGGCGGCAATGGCATCGCGTGCGTGGCTCCGGGGCGGGTCCTCGAGCCCGACGATGCCGACGAGTGTCAGTTCTCGTTCGGCCTCGTCTGCACTGTCCGGGATTGCTCCGTGAAGGTCACGGGCCGCGACCGCCAACACGCGCAGGCCCTTCGCAGTCATGTCGACGATCACGTCATGGACGCCGCCGATCGGGCCGCAGACCGGCAGCACCGAGTCGGGCGCACCCTTGACGAGCACGTGATCGCTCGTGACCACCGACATGCGGCGTCGCCGTGCATCGAAGGGAAAGCGGCGGATCTCGGGTTCGCGCGCGATCTCGTCGTCGAGGTCGGCACCGGACCGCAGCGCAAGTGCGTGCAGCGCGGCCTCCATCGGGTCGCCCGTCGCGATCCACGTCGCCCCGGACTGCACGACGCGTCCGTTCGAACAGCGGGTCGCATCGACCGCACAGCTTCGTACCGCGTCGCGCACGGCGCGATCGGCGTCGATCGTCGCGGTCGGCTCGTAGCCCTCGCCGACGATGCGTGCCCTACCGACCGGAGTCCACGCGTCGACGACTGCCATGCGATTCTCGGTGAGCGTTCCGGTCTTGTCGGTGCACACGAACGTCGTCGAACCGAGGGTCTCGACCGACTCGAGTCGACGGACGAGCGCATGTCGCCGCGCCATGCGTTGCGCGCCGATGGCCAGTGACAGCGTCACGGTCGGGAGCAATCCCTCGGGGACGAGCGCGACCGTGACACCGATCGCGAACAGAAAGCCGTCGCGTGCGTCGGTCCCGATGAGGAGAGCGAGCGCGAAGAACAACGTGCCGACGCCGACCGCGATGAACCCGATCATCCGAACGACTCGCGCGAGCTCGCGCGCCAGTGGGGTCGTCCGACGACCGCCCGTTTGCGTCATCGACGCGATGCCGGCGAGGCGCGTCGCCGCGCCCGTCGCCACCGCGGTCGCCCGGGCCTCGCCTTCGATCACGAACGTTCCCGCGAAGAGCGTCGCTCCCGCTTCGATGCGGACCGCGTCGCTCTCCCCGGTCAGCGTGGAAGTGTCGACGAGGAGCGCGTGCGCTTCGTCGACCCGGAGGTCGCCACTGATGCGATCACCCGCGACACAGAGGACGACGTCGTCGACGACCAGCTCCGAGGCGTCGAGCTCGACGGGGTTTCCGTCCCGCAGCACGGTGACGCGCCGCGGGAGGAGGTCACGGAGGCGTTCGGCCGCGCGCTCGGCGCGGAACTCCTGCACGAACGCGAACACTCCGTTGAGCACAACGACGGCGAAGATCGCAACGCCGAGCTGCACCAACCCGGCGACGATCGCAAGACCGCCGGCGATCCACAGCATCAGCGCGAAGAAGTGGATGACCTGACCCAGCAGCTGCCGCCATGCCGGAAGGCGAGCCGGGACCGGAAGCCGATTCGGACCGTCACGCGCGAGCCGAGCCGCCGCCTCACTCCGCGACAGGCCATCGGAGGCCGTGCTCGTCGTGCTCATTCGCGATCCCAGGCCGTCGTCATTTGTCATCGGGCACCGCTCGTGCTCTGACATTCTGTCGGCACATTCGTCGTGGCCGAAGGAGCCGGCACCCCGGACCGTCGATCTTCCGCGACGCCCGGCCGGCCCTCGGATGGTTCCCCGAAACGCCGGGTGGGGGGCGCGAAACCGCCCCGAGCATCGGCTCCGCCGACTTCCGCTCGGTGCTGACGGCCACGGGGGCGGGTCAGTCGGCGGCGGCGAGGATGTCGACGCGGGCGGCGTAGTCGGAGCCGCGCCGCGGACTCCGAGCGACGAGTCGCGTCTGGAGGAGGTGCTCGGCCGCGAGGTCCTCGCCGCCTTCGAGGAGAGCTGCGATCGCGCGCGATCGTGACCACGTGGTCGAGCACGCTGCGGAAGTGGCGGTCGCCGAAGTCGCCGTCGGTGATCGATCGGCGCATGTCGTCGACCGCGTCGTCGAGTTCGGCGTGCGCCTGCTCGGCGAAGGGTGCGGTGCTTGCGCGCAGGATCTTGCCGAGGCGCTCGGCGACGACGTCGACGATGGGCATTCGGTGCAGGTCGGTGAGAACCTGCGCGACGAGCACGTTGTGTGTGCCTTCCCACGACTCGTAGACGATCGAGTCGCGGTAGAGGCGCGGGAGGACGCTGAAGTCTTCGATCGTGCCGTTGCCTCCGAGTACCTCGATCGCCTTGCGCGTCGCGCTCGTGGCGTCGACCGAAAGGGCGTACTTGGTCGCGTTCACGAGGAAGCGGTGGTAGATGGTGACCTCGTCATCGGCGCTCGCGGAGTCGATGCGGTCTTCGAGCGCGGTCAGCGCGAACACGAGGTGCAGTGCGCCGAGCCACATGACGCGCAGGTCGGCAATCGTCGCGCGGGTCGACGGGAACTCGTCGATCGGGCGTCCGAAGGCGCGGCGGTGGCGCGCGTACGCCGACGCTTCGAGGTACGCGCGTCGCATCATGCCGGCGGATCCGATCGCGGTCATCCAACGGCTCGTGTTCAGAACGATCCCGACCGCGGTGCGGAAGCCGTTCTCGACTGCGCCGATCGGCCAGGCGCGGGCTCCGTCGAGGTCGATCTCACCGGATGCCATACCTCGAGTGCCGAGCTTCTCCTTGAGGCGTCGCAGCACGAAGCCGTTCGGCGCGTCATCGACCGTTCGGGGGATCACGAAGCAACCGAGTCCCCGCGTACCCGGCGGACCGTCCGGCACGCGGGCCGTGACCAGGAACTGCTGCGCGTCGGCAACCGAGCAGAACCACTTCTCGCCCGTGATCTCATAGGTGCCATCGGCTTGCGGTCGAGCGATCGTCGCGTTCGCCCCGACGTCACTGCCGCCCTGCACTTCGGTCAGGAACTGAGACCCTCGTTCGGCCTGCGCGTAGTCGGTGTCGAGCAGCCGAGGCAGGAACAGGTCACGAATCGCGGGGTCCGCGGCTCGCCGCAGCGCGCGCGCAAGACCGATCGTGCACACCGCCGGACACGCGTGACCGGCTTCACCTTCGAGTGACAGGAGGTAGAGAAGCGTCGCCTGTTCGTACGCGCGACCCGGGGTACCCGCGTGGGTGACGAGGCCGCTCCGCCAGACAGCTTCGCCCGCGCGGTGGTAATCGGGATCGAAGCTCACGGCCTCGATTCGGCGGCCGAAACCGTCGTAGCGCGCCAACTCGGGCAGGTGCGCGCGGTGCTCATAGCGCGCGCACGCCGGACCGATGGTGTCGACCACAGCCCGGCCGAAACGGGTCGCCTCGTGCGCGAGCGCGGCCATGCGCTCGGCCGGCAAGGCGCGGTCGAGTAGCCGGCGCAGGGATGCATCGGCGGCGAAGGGATCGTCGGGGAAGTCGGCGCGCCAGGCCTCGAGATCACGCCGGGCGTCATCGAACGTCACGGGTGCAAGTCTTTCAGAGACTCGTCTGCTCCACCGCGCCGATACGCCGCGCCATACCCCGCGCCGGTACGCCGGGCCGATCGCGGACGCAGCGGGCGTCGCGTCGGGTCACGGGCCTTGCGCGTGACGGTCGCGAGCTGGGAAGCGCTCCCACCGCCGGAGCTAATGTCGCGCATCCGGGGAAACCTTCCGGGTCGACCAAGGGAGTGGCGTGGTCGCGATATCGGCCTACGAGCTCGATCTGCCGTCGTGCGACACGGCCGGCGTCGATCGCGATCAGCGTCTGGCGGTGTTCGCCGAGGCTCGTGCCCAACACTGGCTCGCGCGCACCCCAATGGGCTTCGCGCTGACACGGTACGAAGACATCGTTACGGTATTGCGGGATCGGCGATTCCATTCGGCGCTGTCGTTGATCCCGCAGATGCAAGGTGTCGACGGCAGCTACCTGGAGACGCGGCGCCCGTCGATCCTGTCGATGGAAGGCGACGAACACGCTCGGCTCCGTCGCCTGGTCGCTCCTGCGTTCACCCCGACCGCCGCCGACCGTCTACGGCCGTTCATGCGGACCGTTATCGGCGAACTCATGGACACCGTCGCGCCCACGGGCCATTGCGACCTGGTGGCGGAGGTGTGCGAGCCGTACCCGATCCCGATCATCTGTGAACTCCTCGGTGCCCCGAAAGACGACTGGCAACTGTTCTCCAGATGGGCGACCGACATCTTCCGGATCTTCAACCAGAACCTGGCCGAAGACCTCCCCGCGATCCAAGACGCATCCGCCGAGCTCGAAACCTACGTACGGACCCTGGTCGACCGCCGCCGCGACCAGCCGGGCTCGGATCTGCTGAGCGCTCTCATCGCGGTCGAAGAATCCGGTGACCGGCTCTCGAACGACGAATTGATCATGCTCGCCGAAGCCGTGCTCATGGCCGGCACCGACACCACCCGCAACCAGCTCGCCTGTTGCATCGCGCTCCTCGGCGCGCATCCCGAACAATGGCGAAGGTTCGTCGCACAACCACAGCTGGCACCACGGGTCGTCGAGGAGACGATGCGCTACCTCGGGGCCGTGCAGGGAACGATGCGGGTCGCGTCTCGAGACATCGAATATCGCGGTGTGCTGTTCCCGGCCGGAACTCTCATCGCGCTCTCCCTCGCCGGGGCGAACCGCGACCCCGACATCTTCTCCGAGCCGGAACGCTTCGACATCACCCGCGAAACGACAACGCCACAGATGACGTTCGGGTCCGGTATCCACTATTGCCTCGGCGCTCACCTTGCCCGCGCTGAACTCCAAGAGGCGCTCACCGTCATCGCGCAACGGCTCCCCGGCCTCGAACTCGACGGGCCCATCGGATGGAAGCCCGAGACGTTCGGGATCTGGGGCCCGGCGTGCCTGCCGATCCGCTGGACGCCGTCGAGCTGAACGGGTCTGCTCCCCGGCTTCGGACCCTCCCCGCCTTCGTGCGCCCCCCCCGCCACCGCCAGGAAGAGCGTTGGCTCATCGCGGGCCGAGCCCGGCCGTCGGGTCGAACGGCCATATGGTGCTTCGCATGACGTTCACGCCTGACCGGGTTGATCCCGGCGCGGGTGCTTCGACCGGCTCCGAGCTCGAAGAGGGCGACACGGTCGAGGTGACACCAGCCCGGCGCCAGGTGCGGCGCCGGGCGCGTCGCATCGTCATGGTGGTGCTGCTTGCAGTGGTGATCACGGTGGGCTGGTCGCTGGGGACTGCGCTGGTGCGCGGGTCGGATCCGGTCAGCGTGAAGTTCGTGGAATGGGTCCGCGGTCATGGTGGGGGCGGGATCGTCAACGTCATCGAGCGCACGTGGTACGAGCACCATCAACCTGCGAAGGGCGGTACCCCCAAGGGCGGCATCCCCAAGGTCGCCGCGCCCATTGGCCCTACGACACCCCCAGCCGCCATCGCGCGCACGCCCACCACGGTTTGGTACTCGCCCCCGCCGATCAGACCGATCGCGAGTCCTGCGCTCGCGGGTGAGGGCGTGTGGCAGCCCACCGGCCGTCTCGTCGACGGCCGTCCCGCCGTGTACGAGACGTTCATGCGGCCCGACCCGGTGCACACCAGCCTGCTCGCGGGTGTCGCCTGGCTCGACCGGCGAGCGCTACGCGCCGTGGTCTACAACGGCAACGATCAGCCGGGCGGGTCCGGCTGGCACCACGGCGACCACGTGCCGGCCTCGGAGACACCTGGCCTGGTCGCCGCGTTCAATGGAGGCTTCCGCCTCGACATGGCGCGCGGCGGCTACCAGAGCGAAGGCCGCGTCGTACATCCTTTCGTGGGGGGCCGCGCCACGTTCGGAGTGCGCGCCGACGGCACGGTCGATCTCGGGGTGTGGGGCCGCGACCTCCAGCCCGCAACCCCGTATGCATCCGCGTTCCAGAGCCTCGATCTCATCGTCGACGGCGGCCGAGACGTCCCGGGCCTTTCGCGCGATGACCACCTCCGCTGGGGCGAGACCCTCGGCGGCCACGTCTTCGTTTGGCGCTCCGGTGTCGGGATCGACGCCCGAGGCAACCTCGTCTACGCCGCGGGCATACTCGACATCGTGAGCCTCGCCGACGTGCTCCGCGCCACGGGCGCGGTACGGGCCATGGAACTCGACATCAACTCGTACTGGGTGAGCTTCGACACCTTCCTCCCCGGCACCAACGGGCCGGTGGTGCCATCCAAACTCCTACCCAACATGCAACGCAGTGCGAACCGCTACCTCGTGCCCGGCACCCGATACTTCATCGCGATGTTCGCCCGGTAGAGCCCGACCATCAACGACGCGCCCTCGATGCACACAGGCTTCGCCTCCGCGAGGCACGGGTGCGCGCCATCCATGGTCAGGCCCCGCGTGCCGAACAGACTGACGATGCCCGGCCCCGACGGGGACGCTCGCGGAGGGGTGCGCGATACCACGACGCGAACTGGGCGCGGTGAGAATGCGAACCGGGGATCCCGAACCCGAAGTAGGTCGCCCGGGCGAGCAGGGCTGGGTAGGTCGGATGTATCCGTTCGTTGGTCCCGACGTTCGAGATCCTCGACTTCACGTTGCTCTGGTCGTGGTATCGCTTCAGGTGCTCGGCCAGACGCTGTTGCATTTCGACGTCTCGATCGCACAGATCTTGATCGCAGTCGGCACATGCGCCGTCTTGGAATTCGCCATCACGTTGCGGCGGCACCGAGTCATCGCGTGGCCCGCGAGTGCACTGTTGACGGGAAACGGTGTCGCGTTCGTGTTACGCGTTCCCGGGACCGAGCACGGCGATTGGTGGAGTCTGCGTGGTGGGTGGATCTTCGCCGTGGTGGCTGTCGTGTCATTGGGGTCGAAGTATCTGATCCGGGTGGGCGGTCGGCCGCTGTTCAACCCATCGAACTTCGGTCTGTTGTTGGCGTTCTTGGTGCTGGGGAGCCGGCGAGTCGATCCGCTCGATTTCTGGTGGGTACGGCCCGGCATCGGACTGGCGCTGGCGCTGGCGCTGACCGTCGTCGGCGGGCTGCTCCTCGCTTGGCGGGTGAAGATGCTCGGAGTGGTCACGAGCTTCTGGCTGTCGTACGCAGCCGCGTTGGCGCTACTCGCGGCCCGTGGGCACTGCATCACCGCCCGATGGCACATCGGGCCCGTCTGCGATCACTACCTCTGGACGGTGCTGGTGACTTCGCCGGAGGTGCTCGTGTTCATGTTCTTCATGATCACCGATCCCAAGACCGTCCCGCATGGGCGAATCGCCCGTGTCGCGTACGGTGCCGCGATCGCGCTCGTGTTCGTCGCGCTGGCTGCGCCACAACGAACCGAGTTCGCCACAAAGGTCGCGCTCCTCGCGGCGCTCGCGGTGGTCTGCGCGGCCCGGCCGATCCTCGAACGGTTCCTCCCCGTAGCCGGTTCGGCCACCGACCGACTCGCGACGATGCTCGGGCTGGGACAAGCATCGAGCAGCAACCCACTCACACGCCCCGCAAGCGTCAGACGACGCCTGCGCCGCGTCGCGGTCGTCGTCGCCTTCGCGATGGCGTACTCGGCGATCATCGTCGGTGCGGGCGCACCCGCGAGCACAGCGGACGTCACGTCTGCGACTCGGCCCGTGCCGACGAACTGTGCCGACAGCAGCTCGACTTCCATCGCACAACCACGACCGACCGTCGCTGCCGGCCCGCTGCCGACCGTGCTCGTCAGGAACGCGATCAACGTCGCGACCAGAGTCACCACAGAATCAGCGAGACAGATCGTGCGTGACGTCATCGACGACCTGGCGATCGCCGCCGACGCGATCGAACACCAGAACCCCGCCGTTGCCGCAGAGGTCGCACGCACTCCCTGGCTCGACAGCCTGATCTCGACGATCTGCGCGACGACCGGGCCGCTCGTCGTTCCGACCTATCGGTTCGACCACGCGACCGTGACCGTCGCGAAGCGCGCCATCGGCCAAGTCTTTCCCGAAATCGACGTCGCGCTGCAAGGCGAGCAACGTGACACGACCATCACGCGGTCGACGCCTCCCCGCCAACTCGCCGAACAGGTCACACCATTTCGGAACACCTTCGTCGTTGCACGACGCGGCGGCTTCTGGCTCATCTGCGGATACCAATCCGACCCCCGCACGGCAAACTGCGTGACCGCCATGTGACCTCTCCGCTGACGCGATATGAACCGCGGCCCGCACCGCACGTCTTGCACCGGCGTTCCTCGTCGGCGTCATCTGCGACTCCACCCTGCTGGGATCGAGCGCCGAGTACATCGACTGCGGCGTGCCCATCAACGACGGTGGCATGTACATCGTGTACCGCCACTGAAAGATCAGGGTTGAGAGCTGTGCCCGGCGTCAGTGCTCAGGGCGCGTTCGCGGGTGCGAAGACGGGCGATGTATGGCCAGCCGAGGAGACCCACGAGGACGACGAGACTCAGGAGCGACATCGCGGCTCCGGCGGTGAGGACCACGGTATTGGCTTGCCGAATCGTGACCTTCACCGGACCGTTGACCGGCGCGTCCGGGGCCCGAACCGCGACCAGGAAGCCGCGCGCATCCCGGCCGACGGCAGCGATGCCGGTGAATCGAAGGAAGGAGCGAGCAGCCGTAATGTTCGTTCCGAACGGCGCGGGACCGTCGGGCAAGCGAAGGACACCCTCGAACCTGTCCCCCACCACCGCGGCCGCGGGAATGTCCACGGTGCGCGCGGGATCGGTGGTCACAACCGGCGGCGAGCCGTCCCGGAACTGCGCAGGCGCGTACCAGCTCGACGGCGCGGTCGTGCGCGCGGCCACGACGGTATTCACGTAGGCGTCGTTCGTTGTGCGAAGGTGTCCGTCTTGCATGGCCGTCGGGCGAACACGCCACACCTGCCACGTCGCGGCGCCGACGTTGAACAACACGAAGGCCACCAGGACAAGCGTCGCGGCACGCTGCACGGACGGGCGCGCCGACGTATGCCACAGCAGCACGATCATGACCAGCCACGCTGTTACCAACAAGAGGTACGCGTGCAGGCGCCACGTGAATTGCAGGTTGTAGAGGACCGACGGCAACAACCGCCACGCGCTCTGGTCGAACAAAAGTACGAGATACACGACGGCCACGCCGAACAGCCCGACAAACAGCGTCTTCGACGGGCGGTCCTTGCCGCGCCAGAACGCGATCCCGAACGCCAACGCCCAAAGCGCGAACATCCACGGGAAGGTGACGCGAAGGTCGCGAGACAGCGACGGGCGGAGCGCGGTTCGGAGAGGGTTGAAGAGAAGTCCGAGCTGCGTGAGCCTGATCGCCGGAAGCCCGCTCTGACTCGTCTGCGCACCTCGCGTGTCGAGGCCGTAGGCCAGATCGGGGAAGAGATACCAAGCGTTGAGCCCAGCGCCGATTGCCGCGCCGAGAACCAGCATGCGAAATCGTCTCCACGGAATCGACGGGCGCCACGACCGGACGAACGCGAGCGTCGCAACGACTCCGAGCAGCGTGACGAACACCGACCCCCAGAGCAACGTGATGTTGTGACTTCCGGTGAGCACGAAGGTTCCGAGTACCAGCGCGACCAGGTTGCGACTACGCAGCGTCGACGTGGTCAAGGCCGCGCAGATTGCCGCGATCAGAAACGGGATCGACGCCAGCGCGATGAACTCGCCGAGGTCGCCTCGCCCCACCATGTCGGTCACGAAGTAGGCACCGGTGACAAGCACGAGGCCTGAGATCTGCGATCGCCAACCCCGCAACCCGATCTGAACCGACAACCAGGTCATCCCGCCGTAGGCGAGACCGAGACCGGCCAGGTACAGGAGCTTGTACGCGAGAAGAGGGCGGTCGCCCAGGGCGATCGCCAGCAGGCCACCGACCGTGTAGACGCCGGAACCCACGAAGGAGAAGACCGGGTAAAAGACACCGAGAGGCTCCGCGGAGACGAACAGGCCCGGGTGCCACATCGTCTGGATGTTCAGTTCTTGCTGGCGTACGAGCCAGAGGTGAAGCGTCCAATCGATGCCGAAGCTCCGGTTCGTAACGGCCATCGGCGCGAACAGCAGGACGAGAACCAACGCCGGGATCCACGCCGTGGTTCGTTGCACGAAAGTGCGGCTGCGGCGCACCGCGGGCTGCGTCACGCCAATCGGTTTGTGCCGGGCAAGGTCGAGATCGACTGGAAATCCTGATCGACTGTCGACACGACCGGTGATCGCTTGCCCGTGGCCAGCAGGGGAATCGACTGACAGAAGTCCACGTCGATGTGCGTGTCGTCGCCGACGAACCGGCGGAGCTCCCGCATGATCTGGTCGAACTCGCTGTCGGTGAAGCGGCGGTTCTTCACGATCTTCAAGACGAACGCACCGACCCGCTCCTGGCGGATCTGAAAGAAGCGGATCACGTGCTCGTAATCCTTGAAGAAGTGCATGAAGAACGATCCCGGTAGCCAGGTGCCGTTCGCGCAGTGAACGATCGCTTGCGTCCGCCCTTCGATCCTTCCAATGCGCGAAAGCTGTCTCCCGCACGGGCAGGTCTCGGAGCCCTCGACGGCCACCGCGAGATCGCCGATCCGATAGCGAATGAGGGGTACGGAGAAGTTGTTGAGGTCGGTGATCACGACCTCGCCGATCTCGCCCGGCTTCGCCGGACGATCGTCGACCAAGAGCTCGACGATGTAGGACTCGTCCGAGATGTGATGATCACGCGAATGCCCACACTGGTACGCGATCCCGGAGAACTCGCGCGCGCCGTACTTGTCGTAGACCGTGGTATTGAATCCTTCTTCGATGATCTCGCGAACGTTGTCGGGCAACGCTTGTGCAGACGACATGATCGCCTTCGGCGAGAAGCCGGGTCGCCCGCCTTCGCGTACATACGACGCGAGAAAGTTCAGTGACTCGGCATAGCCGTCCACGAGCACGGGACGGTGCCGCCGGACAGCACCGATAAGGCTCTCGATGTTCTCGGAATCGATCTCGAACGCCGGAATGAACAACCGTCGCATGAAGACGGCGTCTACCCGCTCGCGGAGAGCCTGGAGCTTCGTCATGCCGAGGGTCTGGTGCCAGAGGCGCGCCTGAGGGTCGCCGAAACGCCAACCCGTCCACTCGAGTCCCCGGAGTGTCGATGCGAACCGAACCTCGAGTTGGTGACGGTCGGCGTAGGTCGTGAACGGCTCCCCGGTCGACCCACTGGTCGAGATCTTGAGCATCTGCTTCTTGCGGTGATCGTCGGCGAACAGGCCAAAGTACAAGTTCTGCCGCACGTTGTCCTTCGACAGCATCGGGAGACGGGCGATGTCTTCGAGCGTCGCCAGATCCTGCGGACGCACGCCGGCCGCTTTCATCGCGCCCCGGTAGTAGGGAACGTGGACATACGCATGCTGAACGAGCCGCTGCAGCTTCTCGAGTTGGAGCGCGTCGAGATCGGCCCGCGAAAGCCATTCGGTGCGTTTGAGATCGAGGTAGATCGCGCGTGCCGAGCGGCGGATGAGCCATTTGTGCAGCGGCATCGTGGCGAAGTAGAGCTCGAACCACGCCCGTCGCCACCCCCGGTACGGGTGGCGCGGCCGGTGCGACTCGGCATCACAGCCGACCGCCGGTGTAGGCCGATGACGGGAGCCGAGCCGGAATTCCGAGATGGCCGGAACGAGATCGACGATCGCCTCCGCGCTGACACGCAAGGACCGGTTGCTGAGGAACGACTCGCCCGCGTACCGGCTCTCGAAGAGGGTCTCCACCTCGCGGATGGTGTAGCCCTTCGCGTGAGCGGACACCGCAATGAACGTCTGGAAGTGCCGGTACTGCTTGTCGTGCCTCAGGATGTCGTCCAGTACCCGCTTGGGACCGAGCACGAAGCCCGACTTACTGTCCTTGGCCCGCATGCCGAACGTGACGTTCAGCAGACCGTTCAACACGCGCGACATCAGCAAACGCGAATCGCGGAGCCGCCCGATACTCGAGCGTGTCCCCTGCACGAGATCCGCGGGGCTCTCGAGGAGCCGGTAGTACAGCGTGACGACCTCTTCCGGGGGGTTCTGGAGGTCGCCGTCGATGAAGCACACGTAGGCACCGCGTGCGGCATCGACGCCCGAGCGCCAGCTCGCGGGGATACCCAGGTTCTGGGGGTGGCGCACGCACCGCACGGCGTCGCCGTACTCGAGTTTGAGGTCATCGACGACCCGCGAAGTGTTGTCGGTGCTGCCGTCGTCGACGATCACGAGCTCGGTCGTGACGTCGGCCTCCTTGGCCGACGTGAACAACCGCTCCGCGAGAAGCGACAGGTTGGCTTCCTCATTGAGACAGGGACACACAACGCTCAACGCAAACATGTCAGACACGGGCCGACGACCTCGTCCACTCCCAGCAGCTCTTCAAGCCGATGTCGAGCGGAGTCGTGGCGGCCCAACCGATTTCCTCGACCGCGAGGCGCGGATCGCCAACGCGCCGAGACCCGGCCGTCCAGTCCGGCGGACACATCCGTGGTTCCAGCGAGCTGCCGGCAACGCCGAGCATCGCCGAGATCAGCGCGGTCACGCGCATTCCGTGACCGGACGCGACGTTCACCGTCTTGCCATCATGTTGGTGTCCGGCCATGGCGATGAGTGCGGCTACCACATCGTCGACGAATACATAGTCGAGCATCTGTTCCCCGTCGCCGTAGACCGTCGGAGCCTCGCCCCGCGCGATCCGCTCGAAATTCGAAACAATCACCGACTTGTATCCGCCCTCGGCATACTGCCGGGGCCCATAGACGAAGAACAACCGGGCGACCGTCCAGCCGAGCGAATGCTGGCCTTGCGCGACGCGCAGCATGTGCTCCCCGGCCAGCTTCGACACTCCGTACGTAGTGGTCGGTGTGGGAACGTCCGTCTCTCGCATCCACTCGGGCCCGAGTGATCCGTACGCGTACAGCGAGGACGTGAACACCACCTTGGCGCGGCCGCCGCGTCCTGCGGCGTCGAACAACCGATTGGTGGCGGAGATGTTCACGTCGATGATCTTCTGCGGGCTGACCTTGGACGAGTTGTACTTCTCCGCCGCGAGGTGGAACACGACATCGACGCCGGCACAGAGCTCGGTGAGCTCGGCCGGGGAGATCTCGGCCAGGTCACGCCGGACCTGCTCGCAGGGCGCCTGCAACCGCTGCCAGTCGCCCGATCTCTCGTTGTCGATGCCGACGACGTCGACGCCGGCCCGGTGCAGCGCCTCGACCAGGTGGCAACCAATGAATCCCGCGGCACCGGTTACGAGAGCCCGTTGCACAATCTGAATGCTCCCATTTCTCGCGTCGTCGTGGTCCCGCCGCCGTCAAACGTACCCAAGCTGTGCGCTCGAGGTCGACCATGTCAGGCACTCCCGCGAGGTATCTCGCGGTATTGTCGGGCCCGTCTCCGGACCGACCCGGCAGGAACCCTCTCGGAGCGATGGACCAAGACCCCGCGATCGAAGACATCGGCGCCGCGGACGCCGAACGTGATGGCACGGGCAGCGGCGATTCCTACTTCGATCACCGCGAATTCGCCGCGAGAGCCTCGATGGAAGACGAGCACTACTGGCACCTCGCTCGGCGCGAGTTCTTGCTGCAGACCCTGCAAACCATCGTGACGGACCACGATGCGCCGATACTCGAGATCGGTTGCGGGGCGGGCACGGTCGCGACGTTCCTCAACGAGCACGGATATCGGGTCGACTACGCGGACGTCCACCGCGACGCGCTCGTGCTGGCGCGCGGGCGAGCGCGGGCCCGACTCGCCGAAGATGTCCGGGGTCGTCGCTTCCTTCGCATGGACGTATGCCACGACGAGATACCCAACGGCTACGACGCGATCATGCTCTTGGACGTCATCGAGCACCTGCCCGACGACGCCGGCGCGCTCGAGCGCGTGCACCGAGCATTGGACCGCCCGGACGGGCGCGGACTCCTCATCCTCACCGTTCCTGCCTTTCCCATCCTGTGGTCGAAGTACGACGTCGTCGAACACCACAAGCGGCGGTACACACGAGCCAGCGCACGAGCGCTTCTCGAAGGATGCGGTTTCGACGTACTGAGAACGAGCTACTTCTTCCTCCCGCTGTTCTTCGCGGCCGGGACGGTCAAGCTGCTGCGATCCGCGAGCAACGCTCTTCACCCGCGGCCCGAACCCGAGATGTTCACCGAGCTCGTCGAAACTCGTTCGGGGCCCCTCGTCACGAGGACGATGATGAGCATATTGCGCGGTGAGCAACAACTCCTGCGAAAGGTCGATCTCCCTTTCGGCACGTCCCTGTTGTGCGTAGCTCGCTGTAGCTAGGACAAACCTATGCGGGCCGAATAGCCGTCCGGGCACGACGTTGTCGCGTTCCGGGCAAGCCGACCGATCCGACGACACCCTCCTGCAACAGACTCATGAGCGAGTACCGACAAGCGGCCTGAAACACGCTGACAACGGCCAACCTCGAGACCGACGACGTCAACCTTCGGCGCGCCGCTCCCCCACCACGCGCCTCACAACCCGCCACCAGTGCCGTCACCACGGCGGACGAATATTCGGCACCACAAGGTGACGGTCCGGCTCCACGGCACCGAAGACGACACGCGACGTCGGTTCAACCGAACCGAGAACGTCCGGCCCATCCCAGCCGGCGATCCGGACTTCCAACACACTGAACCTGCTCGGCTACGAGCTGATGACCAACAGCCTCGCCCGAGCCCGCAGCCGACCAGCACTACGCAAGCCGCGTAAGTCAACCCGACCGCGAACGATCCGCCGTGCCCTCCCGCACCCGGGAGGGCGCTTTCGCGCCTCCGAACACCACCGCGCGTCGATCGAAGGGACGAACTGTCGAGACCGCCCTCACCCTCCGGTAGTTTTCTACCGGGTTTTCTACAACCCTCGCGCCCGTGAGGACGGCGCGGAATGCGCCGACCTGCCCGGATGCTCCTCAGTGCGGGGAGCCGGAAACGCGTTTTCGACAAATCCGAAACGCGGGCCCGGGTTGCGCCGATTGATCTCCTCTTTGTTGTCAAGTGGCGGTCGGGGTGGGTTGTGGTGTTCGGCGGGAGCTGGTTCTAGCGTTGGGCCGGGTCCGGGAGTGGTTCTTCCGAAGCGTCGGTGTTCGGGGTTCGAAGCCGGCCACGCTGGATTGATGAGTCGTCCCCGCTTGCCCTCCCGGACCCGCGCATGTTCGGGCGGCGTCGGCGCGTAGCTGGCGGTAGATCGCGTCGGTGATCCGCCGTTTCAGAGCGCGCAGCGCTTCCTTCTTGGTCTTGCCCTCGGCGAGTTTGCGGTCGTAGAACGCGCGGCCGGGCGAGTGTCGGTGTCGGATCTGGGTGACCGCTGCGATGTGGATCGCGTGGTTCAACTGCCGGTTTCCGCGCAGCGACAATCGACGGATGGAACGGCCGCCGGACTCGAACTCGATCGGTGCGGTCCCCGCGTACGCGGCGAAGTGATCGCGGTCGGCGAACCGGTCGATGTTGCGCGCGTGGCCGATGACCATCGCGGCGACGACGGGTCCGACACCGAAGATGTCGGTCACGGTCGTTCCCGACGTGTGCACTGCGGCTTCGAGCCGCCGTTTCGACGCGCGCATCTGGCTGTCGAGGTGACGCAGGTCATCGAGATGCTCGCACGCGAGGTCGTGGCGGATCTGCGCGACCGGATCAGTCGGCGCGATCCGGTCCAGGAGCTGCTGGGCGGCGTTCACCGTGATTTCCTTGGAAATACCGCCCGGAACGAGCTCGATCAACAACGCGTGCAGCCGGCACGCGCTCCGGTTCCGGGACCGGCCCAAATCCCGATGCCGCTTCGCCAACAAACGCAACACGACCGCGTGATCCGCCCGCTCCACCGGCCGCAGGCTCGGCGCGCGCAACGCCGCGATCGCGATCGACAGCGCATCGTGCGGGTCGGTCTTCTGTGACTTCGACGTCGCCAACACCCGCACCCGCGACGCCAACGTCGCCGGCACGTCCAACACGCGTTCATTCACGCCGACAAGCTGCTGGGCGAGCAGGTAGCCCAGCCCGCCCGCCGACTCGACCGCCCAAACACGGTCCTCGAACGCGGCTGCCCACGCGAGCAGCTGCTCGAGTTGCCGCGGGCCGGAACGGACCTGCATCCGCGCGAGTTGCTGCTCGTGCTCGTCGATCGCGACTGCCGTGTGCGATCCCTTGTGCGGATCGACACCGAATCACTCGTGTCGTGAGCGTCGGGGCGGGCACTCCTGATTCCGGAGGATCGTGCTCGCGCACCTCTTTCGAGCCACACCCCAACCGTCCCGGCGGGCAGGAAACTCGATAGAAAACCAGTCGGATCGCTCCGACGGCAGGCAGTTCGGGAACCACACCCGCCGGGACCACCAACGCTACGAAACCCCCAACGCCAGCGCCACGAACTCAATCAGGCAGTTCTGTGCGCGTGAAGGGGCGAGACGCGCAGCCGTTTGCTCGCGGTCGCGAGCATCGCCCTATCGGCACATCTGGGGCGCGCGTCACCGCGGTTAGAGCGGCATATTGGGATACTGGTCCGGCGTAGGACGAACCGCCGCAAGCTCCGGCCAGCTCAACGAGCCCGTGCTCATGTAGCGGCGGCTAGCCCAGCCGTCGATTCTGAGTTCGCGCGCTCGGCAAGCTCGAGGATCCGGTCTGTGTTCTCGCGGATTGCGGTGATGTTGCGGAACATCCATTTCGGTGGGGCGTTGTCGGGCATTCGCTCGAACTTCGTCTCCCAGTCGACGTTCTGCATCTTCGGGCCGAACAGTTTTGCCAGTACGGCCATGCCGGCGAGCACCGCTGCGAATACAAGTGCCTTCTTCATGCCTCGATGGTGCAGCCGATCGCATCAGCGCGACCAGAGGAGAAGGTCCCGTCCGACCGGAGGAACTCACGGCGCGCATACGAGAGGTCCTACGACCCTGTTCCGGACCCGCCACGAGACGCACACTGAAGGGAGCCCGCCAAGCGGCGACGGCTCCCGCCAAGCGGCGACGGCTCCCGCCAAGCGGCGACGGCTGTCGTGGCTTGTTGCGCGGGGCACGAGAAGGGGGCACCATGCACCTCCCTAAGACGGACATCATCGCCAGCTGCCTCGTGTTCGCCGCCGTCGTTCTCTACATGTTGTGGGACGCCGGCTCCGCACTGCCCGGCATGAGTGGCACCCGAGCAACCGGAATCGTGGTGCTCGCGCTCGGATTCGCGGCCTCAGCAACGGCCGTCGTGCCAAGCTTCGATCAGCTCCTCCATGGCAACAGGACCTACTTGGCCGCCACAGCTCTCATTGGCTTGGTTGCCGTCATCGGCGGCGCACAGATGCTGGTAGCCGGGAGCGATACCGGCCTCGCCGTCGTGATGATCGCGATGGTCGGGCTGTGGCTTATCGCCACGATCCACCACAGCCTCCTCGCCGCGAGCGCCTCGCCGACCGCGGCGAAGACACGCATCGCGCTCGGCGAAACACGGGCCGAAGCCGACCGCAGTCCACTGAAGAACTAGGTCGACTGCCGTTCACGAACCGGGCAACGAACGAGGAGTCCCTATGCGAGTCTTGACGATCTACGCGCATCACGACCCACGATCGTTCAACCACGGCGTGCTCGAACGGTTCACCGACGGGCTGCGAGATGCCGGCCACACCAGCGAGGTCATCGACCTGCACGCCATTAAGTTCGACCCGGTGCTCCGTGACCGAGACACGGCGAGCTACATCAGCGGCGACATCCCCGACGACATCCTCGAGCGGATGGACTTGCGCGCCCGGGTCATGCAGTCGTGTCGCTGGCCCGGCCAGCGATGGCTCGCGGAGCGAGCGTTGCGGGGCAAGACGCCAGCGGAGATCGCGGTGCTCATCCGGAGCCACATGCCCAAAGACGTCCTCGCCCAGCAGGCGAAGGTCGCCGCCGCGGACGCGCTCGCGTTTGTTGCCCCAATCCACTTCTGCAACTTCCCATCCATCCTCAAAGGTTGGATCGACCGCGTGTGGACCTTGGACTTCGCGTTCGGGCTGACGTCCGCCGGTTGGCATGGAGACGTGAACGGGCGGATCCCGCTGTTGCACCACAAGCGGGTGCTGATCATGACGTCGACGATCTTCGACAAGAACGCCTACGACGCGGGCGTCCGCGACGCCATCGGTAAGGTCGTCGACGACTGGGGCTTCCGTTTCCCCGGCATCCAAGACGTCGAGCACGTCTACTTCTACGCCGCCACCTCCGCCCCGCCAGAGACGATCCGGCGGTACCTCGACCAGGCTTACGACCTCGGCAGGACGTTCGAGCGCGACGCGCGCCAACAAACCGCGCCCGCCAACGCCGTAACGGCGTAACGGAGGAAGACGCACGATCACGACGATCGCAACCGGTGACGCGCTTCGGGGGCGTTGAGCGGAACTTCGGGTTCGGGCTGGCGGGGCCGCAGGTGACTTTGTTCCCTTGTTGAGCGGTGCTGCTGCTCGCATGCTTTCGGTATGACGTATCGAGGCAAGGCCGTCGCTGTCGCGGGCGTGGCGGCAGCCGTGTATGGCGTGTGGGTGCGCCCTCGGCTGATGCGGTGGGGTGCAAGCGATGCGGAGGTCGCTGAGCCGTATCCGGGCGCGGATCTCGTCCCGGAGGGCAAGCGGGCGGCGACGATGGCCGTCACGATCGCGGCGCCGCCTGAGCAGGTCTGGCCGTGGCTCGTTCAGATGGGCGGTGACCGGGGCGGTTGGTATTCCTGGGACCGCCTCGACAACGGCGGTCGCCCAAGCGCCACCGAGGTTCATCCGGAATGGCAAGACCTCGCCCTCGGCGACCACGTGAAGTACTGGACTCGTAACGGTCCGGTGGACGCGTGGGAAGTGGCCGCGTTTGAGCCGAACCGATTCCTCGGAATGCGCGGGTTGACCGATCTGCGCGGTCGCAACCTCGACCCCACGCAGGCACGTCCATCCGCGTATATCGAAGGACTCTGGGGCTTCCAACTCACGAAACTTCCGGGCAACCGCACGCGTCTGATCATCGGCGGTTATCAAGCCTTCCGCCCGCGATGGATTGAACGCTTCGTTGCTTCTTGGCTCTACATCCCGGTGGTCTGGATCATGCAGGCACGCATGTTGGCAGTGCTCAAGCAGAACATCGAACGAGCGACGAATGCACGACCCCACACCATCGACTTGCGAGAGGATCGCCCCGTCGCAACTCAGACTCCACCGCCGGCGTTGACCACCTGAGTATCGACGAGTTCTCACCGAGGAGGTTCGCGATGACTTCCGCCGACCCCACGCCTGACGCGGTGGGCCCGTCCGAGAGGAGCACGGCTGCCAGGGTGCTGGTCGCGTGCGGCGCCTTGTACGGGTTGAGTTACATGATCGCGAATGACGTCGTAGCTGCATCGCGCTTTCATGGCTACAACCGAATCGATCAGGCCGTGAGTGAACTGTCGGCCAAGGGTGCCGCGTCGAGGCCGTTCCTGGTCGCCATGCTGCCGATCTGGACAGCATTGATGATCGCCTTCGGCATCGGAATCACTATGTCGGCGAACCGCAAGCGCGTCCTGCGCATCACGGGTGGCGTGCTGATCGCTCACGGCGTCGTCGCGATCACGTGGCTTTGGTTCCCGATGACCTCCCGTCAGGACCTGGTCCGAGCCGGCACCTCGTCCAACGACACAGGGCATCTCGTTCTCACCACCCTGACGATCGTCTTCATCCTCGCCGAACTCGCGTTCGCGGCCCTCGCGTTCGGAACCTGGTTCCGCGTGTACTCGGCCGTCACCGCAGCAACCGCCCTCGTCTTCGGTGCGCTGGTCGGCCCGCTCGCCGCGGGTATTCCCGACGGCAAACCCACACCCTGGATGGGTCTCTACGAACGCATCAGCATCGGCGGGTGGCTGCTTTGGATGACAGTGCTAACCGTGACGCTCTTGCGGACGCCCGGGTCTACGCCCAAGACGGCGCGATCGGTATCGGAGAAATCGACGACCGCGGCGACCTCCACTTCGCGCTCCTCCGCCGCGTCCGGACCC
This sequence comes from uncultured Actinomycetes bacterium, assembly GCA_963812205.1. GTDB lineage: Bacteria > Actinomycetota > Acidimicrobiia > IMCC26256 > PALSA-610 > PALSA-610. Next base: position 1,150,946 of record CAWEUJ010000004.1, on the reverse strand, counting down.
ACCGCACCCAAGACAAGAGCGGCAAGTACCGGTGGTACAACGACTACGAACTCCCCGGTCACCTCGGCGGTGGCGAGGTGACCGTCCGGCTCCACGGCACCGAAGACGACACCCGCCGTCGCTTCAACCGGACTGAGAACGTACGACCCATCCCCGCTGGCGATCCGGACTTCCAACGCCTCTACCGGCGACGCAACGACGCCGAGAGCATCAACCGCAACCTCGACGACACCCTCTGGCTCGGCCGCGCCCACAGCCTCGGACACGAACGCCAAACCGGCTCTACGCGATGAACGCTGGGGGCGTGTCGTGAACGGGCCGGGTTTGTAGGTCCACCAACGAGGCCAGGGGCCTCGCCACTCTTGCGGCTGTCGAAGGCAGCGAGAGAGGGAGACCCCTGGTGATTGGTCACGGTAGCGATGGCGCGACCGCGTTGTTCGACATGCCGGGCTTCGTGGTCGGCGCGCACGTGCTCGAGAACGGTGAGTGGTGGCTGTTGGTTGAGACGACGACCGATCGGGTGGGCTGCCCGTCGTGTGGGGTGCGGGCGGTCGGTCATGGTCGCCGGCGGGTGCAGGTGCGTGATCTTCCGATCGCGGGTCGGCCGGTGCGGTTGGTGTGGGCGAAGCGGGTCTGGCGTTGCGCCGACCTGGACTGCGCGACGGCAACGTGGAGCGAACAGCACGATCAGATCAGCGCGCGGGCGTCGTTGACGGGCCGAGCTCGGGTCGAGATCTGCCGCCGGGTCGGTGAGGACGCCGACAGCGTCGCCCAGATCGCGCGCGAGTTCGGGGTCGGTTGGCACACCGCGATGGCCGCGGTGCGCGAACACGGGGAGCGGCTCGTGGATGATCCGGATCGTTTGGGTGCGCCGAACGCGCTCGGCCTCGACGAGACCAGCTTCTTGCGGTCGGGCCCGAAGCGTTCGCGGATCATGATCACCGGGTTCGTCGACCTGGACCGCCACCAGCTCCTCGACGTCGCCGAAGGGCGTCCTGGTCAGGTCGTTCGCGACTGGCTCGACGATCGGCCGGCCGAATGGGTTGCGGCTGTCGACGTGGCGGTCATCGACCCGTTCCGCGGGTATGCGACCGGGCTCACTGACCGGCTCGACGCAACGATCGTGGTCGATCACTTCCACGCGATCCGGCTCGCGAACAAGGCGATCGACGATACCCGCCGCCGCGTGCAACAAGAATCGCTCGGTCATCGGGGCCGGCGCGACGATCCGTTGTATCGGATCCGCCGCCGCCTCCTCGTGGGCCACGAACGTCTCAGCGACCAACAACACGAACGGGTCCTCACGATGTTGGGTCACGGCGACCGCCACGGTGACGTCACCGCGACCTACCTCGCCAAGGAACTCCTGCGCGACGTCTACGACGCGGCAACGGTCCGCGCTGCGCGTCGTCGGCTGCGTCGCTTCTACGAGCACTGTCATCACGCTGGCGTGCGTGAGTGCCGACGCCTCGCCCGCACGATCCGGTCCTGGGAAGCAGAGGTGCTCGCCTTCCACACGACCGGCCGTTCGAACGGGCCGACCGAAGGGATCAACTTGTTGATCAAGAAGGTCAAGCGCGTCGGGCACGGCTTCCGCAACTTCAACAACTACCGGCTACGGCTCCTGTTGCACTGCGGCGTGCAGTGGCACACTGTCCCGACCGCAAGAGTGCGAGGCCGTCAACCACGCTTCATCGCGTAGAGCCACGTTAGTGAAAAGGTTCATGGCCAGCCGGCTGTCCGAGAAGTTGATGTTCTGGTCGACGGGCACGCGACGTGGATCGACCCTACGATGAGCTCTGTCATGGGAGCGGATATTCGGGAGGTCCGATGTCTCGTTCAGTCGTGCGAACCAGCCGAGTGCCGAGTCTTGTGGTCGTGTCGTCGCTGTTGCTCTTTGCTGCGTGCAGTTCGAGCAAGGGGACCGCGGGCGGGTCTTCGACGACGACGTCTGGAGCCACCGGTGTAAGCGCCACGTCGACGACGACGTCTGGAGCGACCAGTACCGGCGCCGCCTCGACGGCGACCGCTCCGACCACAGACGCTCCGATCTCGGAAACATGCCCGTCGGCGTCAGTCGTGAACGCGGCGCTGGGAACAAGCTACGGCGCGCCGGTGTCGACGTCTGACACCTTCGGGCTGACGTGCACCTATGGGACGGGCGTTGCGACGCGGATCCGGTTCCAGAAAGCCACGACGACAACCTTCGCTGCGGGCAAGGCCGCGGTCGGGGCCGCGGCGGTGCCGGTGTCGGGGCTGGGAGACGCGGCGTATGCCGTGAGCGGGTTCATCGACGTTCTCAAAGGTTCGGTGGCCGTCAGGATCACGGCACCGCTCGCCAGCACCGCGCAGGTCGAGACGCTGGCGCACAAGATCGTCGGTTGAGGCGTTCCGAGGACCGAGTGCACCAGCAGTGACCGTCCTGTCTAGGCGGCACCCGATCTGTACCGACGCATGATCGTGGGACCTCCGAGGTCGGGCGCCGCTACTGGTGGTGACAATGTGCCCCAGAACGCGCGCCCCAGAACGCCGCGCCGAGGGTGTCTCCGATCGCCGGCTCCGAGCACCGTTGTTATGGGCGCGCATTCTGTGCTCGACCGGCGTGATCTCGCGGGCGCGTATCGGCAGTTATGGATGCCGTTCCAGCCAGCGCGTGGTCTTCTCGTTGAAGGGCGGGTGCCCATGAGAAGCGCAGGCCGCGACAAGTTCCTCGCGCGTCCGTTGCCCCGTCATCGGACCCACCGGAGTGATTCCTACCGGCCACGCGACGACCGGAGCGTCGCACACCGGACACCTGGCGTTCGGTTCGCTCTCCATTGGCTTCCAAAGGCCCGACCAGAATCGCTTCACCACGCGATCATCCTCCACGTCTCGGAGCGTGGGGTCCAGCGCCGAGCGGCAGATATGTACGTCGACGCGCGCTCGCGGAAGGTCGTCTGCTCGAGGTCGCGAGCATCCTCGACCGGCTCATCGGTTCCCCGAGCGGCGCACGACGAGCGGCGGGGCGTCACGGAAAGATCCTTCTTTCCCGGTGGGCTTTTGGACCAGGTCGTCGGCCAGCTGGGTCTTTCGCCTCTGGATTCGGGTTGCGAGGGCTGTGACCATGGGGTCGATTCTTCGAGGGGCATTCGAGGAGCTTGCGATGCCGGCAGGACACATCACTTGGTGTGACGAGCGCAGCGGCGATGCGCGTATTGAGCATCTCGGTCGCGAGTATGCCGCGCACGTTCTCGACATCGAGCCGGACGCTCGAGTTCCCGGCGCGCCCGTGCACTTCGATGTCGAGCGTTCGCATGGCGCGGAACGCGCAATCAACGTGGTGCTCGTACCCGGACTCCGGACCTCGGTACATCAGCACCGGCGCGGGGAGGACACCCATGCGCAACCAGACCAAGCGGGCCACGAGCCGATGAGCGGGCGACGGCCGTGGCACGTCACGCATCTCGAACGCGCACCCGCACACGAGATCGCCGAGATCTGGCTCCGTCACGTGCAGGCGGGCGAGGCCGACGACGCGGTGGCGATGTACGCGCCGGATGTCGTCGTACACATCGGAGCGGCAAGCCTGGTTGGGCACGACGCCGCTCGGCGCGCGCTTCTTGCGTGTCCGCTGTTCGACCATGACGATCTGACCACGGGCATGGAGGACGAAGGCGAAGCGGTCGCGGTGGGCTGGAGCGCGGATGAGGGCGCGGCGGCGGGCATGACGCGCTTGCGCATGCAACACGGCGAGATCAGGGAACAGTGGCTCACCGAGCCATCTGAACTGTGAGCGGACAGGGGAAGCGATGCACGCAAACGTCGGTGACGAGATCGTCGTGGACGCGCGCCACACGGGTGATCGAGCGCGCAAAGGCGAGATCGTCGCGATCCTTGGCGCGGGTGAGGCCGTCCACTACCGAGTTCGCTGGGCGGACGGGCACGAGTCGATCCTCTTCCCGGGCTCGGACACGCGGGTAGAGCAGCCAGAGGCTTCACGAAGGTGACCTGCGGCTAGTCGCTTCCCGCCACGACCGCGCACACCCTATCCGGGCACGAGCCCAATCGACGAAGCCAGCGAGTCAACGCTCTCTCAAGCATCGACGCGCCCCGGGCACCGACCAATCGCGCTCGAGAGTCGTTCTGGCGCCGATCAGGCCGCGCGGATCGACGATGTGCGAGCGTCCGAGAACCCCGGGTCGAGGGCGCATCGGGACAGAGCTTCGGACTGGCACCCCGGCCCGCGCCCGATCTGCCGATCGGGCGCGCAATCGCGACTCGTCGACCCGAGCAGAACGCGCGCCCATATCGCGCCCGCGGTCGAGGTCGGGGCGACCGCGCGTTCTGTGCGTCCCGAGCCGGTGGCGTAACGCGCCCGGACCGGGCAATCTGGTCGGGTTCGCGATTGCAAGCGCGTGTCTCTCATCGGCCGGATAGATCCAACAGTGCCGAAGGTCCCCGACACACGCACAACGCAACAACCCGAGAGCCCGCGCTGTTCAGGAGCCGGTCGGCAGGGCTTGTTTCTGCCGACCGATCCCGACCGACTCGCGGGCATCCCGAAACGCAGCGGGTCGAGGACACACACAACGACGCTTTGCGATGGCTGTCGCGATCGCGATGGGATTTTCGGGCCTTGCAGCCGCAGCACCGGCCGCTGCGGCACCACCTGGTGGGTCCACCTGCGCCGGAGGTGTGCTTGATTCCGGCACCTACAGCTCGCTGTCGATAACGGGCGTCTGCTTCCTCGCACCAAACGCGGTGGTCACCGTCACCCACCCCGTGACGCTGCCGAGCGGCGCCCTTCTTGTCGTGGGCGTCGACCCGGCCAACCCCTTGCCCGGTGGCACCCTCTACGCGGCCGATAGCTTCACGATCAACGGACCGCTGACCCTGGGCTCCTCAGGCGTCGTGGTGGAGGCGGGCACGCTCCACGTCGGTGGGCCGGTCTTGATCGGAGCGAACGGCCTGCTCCTCGGCCAAGGTCTGGCCTCGATCAGCGTCGCCGGAGGGGTGACCGTCCAGAGCCACGGGGCGCTCATCATGGGCTCGCCAGACGTGAACACGGGAAGTGCCATCCACGGCCCCGTGCGCGCGACTGACCCGTCCACGATCCAGATCTCGACCACGAACGTGTCGGGCCCGATCAACATCCGCGGCGGCGGCGGGAACAACTCGGTGATCGACGCAATTCCGGGGAACTCGTATCCTTCATACAACACCGTATACCTGGTCAGCAGCACGATCTCCGGGCCGGTTACCGTCAGCGGATTCGGCGGCAACATCGTCGTGGTCGAGGAGAACGCCACCGCCGGCGGACTGACGATCACCGACAACGCGCTCACCGGTATCCCGTCTATTTCTTGGCCCGGCGGATGGGAAGTCGCCTTCAACACCGTCGCCGGGAACGCCCAATGCTCCAACAACAGCCCGGGCTCCAACGGCGAATCGTTCGGAGACCCCGGCGGGGCAAACACCGTGTCCGGCCACAACACCTGCGGCTAGGAGGGCCGCGCGGATAGGCGGTCATCCACCGGTCGTCGGGTCGTACTCGGGTTTGATCCCGAGTGCGACCAAACAACGACGACACGGTGGACGACTCCGACATCATGCGCGCGCTCGAACCCGCACCGATTGCCCGCTCTGGCGTCATATTGCGAGAGCTCGGGCGCGCGCCCAGGGCGCGTTAGGGCGTCCCATATCGCGCGTCCCAGAACACCGTGTCCGGGGTGTCCCAGATCGCCGGCTCGAGGGACTAGGTATGAGCGCGCGATCTCGGCGCGAAGTCTCGAGTGCTTCGGATGCCGCGACGAAGCGTTTGTTCAGGCGGCGCTGCCGTAGAACCGCGCGTCGCCGAAGTCGAACACGCCGCCGTCGCTCGCGATGAGCCGGTAGCCGTGACCCGTCGGTGTCGGGAGCATGGCGGTGACTGGCGCGTTGAGGTGGATGCTGCCGGTCGAGCCGAAGAAGCCGGCGTTGAACGCGAACACGCCGCCGTCCGCGCCAACTTCCCAGTAACCGGCCGTCGCGGGATCGGTTGCCATCCCGACGATTGGCTGCGCGAGCGGCTTGCCCGCCATGGATCCGAAGGCGTGCGCGGCGCCGAAGGCGGAGACGCCGCCGTCGGGAGTCACGAGCCAGTACCCCTGCGCGCCGCGGCTCGCGGCGATGCCCACGACCGGTTGGTTCACGGCTCCCGACGGCGACGAGTTGACGGTGAGCACCGTCGCGTCGCCGAGGTGGAACACGCTGAGCTCCGCGCCGGCGAGCCAGTAGCCCTTGCCGTCGTTGGTCGGCGCCATTCCCACGACCGGAACACCCGCGCGCGCCTGGCTCGCGGCGGAGCCGTAGAACTGCGCGTCACCAAAACCGAACACGCCGCCGTCGGCGCCGATCAGCCAGTAGCCCTTGAAGTCGTGCGTCGGCGCGATACCGACGATCTCCGCGGCGGGCGCGATCCCGATACCCGGCAACGAGCCGTAGAAGTGCGCGTCGCCGTAACTGAACACGCCGCCGTCGTTGCCGGCGAGCCAATAGCCCTTGCCGTCGGCCGTGTTCGCGATGCCGACGATCCGGTGCGACAACGCCGCAGTGACCGTGAACGGCACCATCACCGTGATCGCGGTTGCCGGGTTGTTCGTCGTGTCGCACGTCAGCGAGAACTCGTAGCGGCCGGGAGTGACCGGCGTGGTCGAGTCGCCGAGCATTCTCGGGATCAGGAACGTCTCGGTGCCCGAGTCGCCGACGAACGGCAAGCTCTGTGACGGGCCACGACCACCGACCGCGGCCGCGAACGTCACGCCGCCGCACCCGTTGCCGGCCGGTCCGAACCGAACCGTCACCACCGAACCCACCGGCCCGACGCTCGGACTCACCGACAAGGTCGGCGCGACCGTCGCCGATGCCGTCGACGGTCCGCCTACGACAACCGCGGCGGCTATCGCGACCGAGCACGTGGCCACGACGGATCCGCGCCACAAGGCGCGCCGAAGCGACTGCATATTCATCGCTGCTCCTCCCAGACCATTTTCGAAGTCTGCGCTTCGATGACGAGGTAAGGCAGAGCCGAACGTCCTGCGCCCCGCGATCATTCCGCCCGAAACTGCGCTTGGATTCGGCGAATTTCGCCAGGAGCTCTTGGCAACGAGTGTGGAACGTGGGACACCGAAGCACCGGTCAAGGCGCCGATCGACCTGGGCGATGTGTTCACCAACCGGCCTGAGGCTCACCACGACACACCAACAGCCGCCACCCGACCAGTACCCACTTCACGGCATCAGCCCAGGTACGCCGATACCCCTGACCGCCGGGTCCGAGCGCCATTGTTATGAGCGCGCATTCGTGCTCGACAGGCATGACTTTCCGGGCGCGCAACGGCACAGAGGAGCGCGTTACGCCAACGGCATGGCGCGCACAAAACGACCCTCGAGCCAGCCTGTCCCAGAACGCCGGCTAGGAGCCGCGGGTGCCGTTTCGGCGAAGTGCATGTCTGGACGGATCGCCGCCCGGCCGCGGGCCGCCTGGCACGCGGGCCTGCGAAGCTCGTAGGCCATAGCCTCGCGAAGACCTCGATCTGGGAGTGCCGGAATGACTGACAAGTCCGTGTTCAGCGACACCGAGTGGCACGCGCTCACCGATGCGCCGCTCCTGGTGACTCTGGCGATCTTCGTCACCGGCGAGCATGGTCCGATCTCGATGGTCAAGGAGGCGACCGCGAGCGCCCACGCGATCGCGCGACCGGGCAATCGAGGCTCGGCGAGCGGGTTGATCGCCGAGATCGCGGCCGAGGCCGAGACGAAAGAAGCGCGCCACGATATGAAGGAACATCAAGTCAGGTCCGCGGACGAAACGCTGCAACGCACACTGACGGACCTGCAACCGGCGGCGGACGCACTTGCCAAGTTGCCTGCCGATGAGGGCGCGCAGGTCCGTGCATGGTTTGTTGCCATCGCCAAGGCCGCCGCGGGAGCCGCGAAGACCGTGAAGCCCGACGAACAAGCCGCGATCGACAAGATCGTGGCATTGTTCACCCCAACGGGGGCCTAACCAACCGAGCCAGCCGCGCACCCTGTCCCAGAACGAGAACGCGCATCCCCGAATCTCGCGTCCAGGATGTCCCAGTTCGCCGGCAGTGGGCGCGTTCGTAGCTCGGCTTGGCGCGCCGGGTAGGTCGCGGCACGGCGTCGGAGCCCGCGATACGCGCCGGGTGTCGTCTTGTCGGCGATGATGCGGATATGTCGTCTCTGCCCGTGCTGGTCGTGCTCGTCATGTTCGGGGCGGCGTCTGCGGCGACTTGGGCCGCCGGCGTCGAACTTTCGAAGTCGACCGACGAGCTGGATAGGCGCTTAGGCATCGGTGACGCGCTAGGCGGGATGGTGCTGCTTGCGATCGCCGGGAGTTTGCCGGAGTTGGCGATCACCGTTTCCGCGGCGGCGTCCGGACACCTCGACCTAGCCGCCGGGAACCTCATTGGCGGCATCGCCACGGCGACGATGGTCCTCGTCATCTGCGATCTGTTCGCGTCGAGACCGTTGACCTATCTCGTCGGGTCATTGGTGCCGGTGCTCGAAGGTCTGCTCGTAGTGCTCACCGTCGCAGGGGTTCTCATGGGCGCTCTGCTGCCGAGGTCGGTGACTATCGGCGGCCGCCTGAGCCCGGCCTCACTCGCGATCGTGGTGGTGTGAATCGGAGGAGTCTGGGTTCTCAATCACGTGCGGTCGCAACCCCAATGGGAAGTGACCATGCCGGGCAGTCAACCGGGTCGACCCCACCGACGCGTGCGTCATCCGGTTGCGGACGCGGCGCGAGCGAAACACTCGATGCTGCGCGTTGTGACAATCTTCGGTGTCGCCTCGGCAGTGACGCTCGTCGCGGGTGTTGTACTGGAGATCAGTGGCAGCGAGCTCGCTGGTCGCGCCGGAATGGATGGCGTGGTCTTTGGTGCAACGGTCCTGGCATTGGCGACCGCACTTCCCGAAATCAGTTCCGGTATCGAAGCTGTGCGCCTGGGTGACCATCAACTCGCGATCGGCGACGTCTTCGGCGGTAACGCCTTTCAACTATGCCTATTCGTCGTGGCAGATCTCGTCGCCGCGAAGGCAGTGCTGCCAACAACTGGCGCAGCAAACGCTTGGCTCGCCGGCCTGAGCCTTGCGCTCACCGCCGTGTACATCGGCGGCGTCATCGTGCGGCCCTCGCGACCGAAACGGCTAGGACCGGATTCGATCCTGGCCCTTGCGATCTATGCGATCGGAATCGTCGGACTCCTACGCATCACCCGATGACTACCACGCCACGCACGAAGCCGACGGCGTGCCCCATTCCGCAGAGTGCCCCCGAACCCGCGTCCCCGAATCCCACCGAAGGCATATCCCAGATCGCCGGCAGCGGGGCGTTCGCGAGGGCGTTCGCGTCATCACCTTGCCCTGTTGATCGGCTTTGATGCCGTCGCCCAACCTCGGTGCAGGCGCAGCCAACTCTTCAACAACACCAGTCATGCCGTCGAGCCGCGGTGTTGTCAGAAGGGCACGATGGTGTCGAGCAGGCCGCTCGCTGGTGCGCGGCCGGCGAGGGTGCGGCAGAACTCGACTGCGTCGATGCTCGAGTGCTCCGCGTCAGGTGTGTCGGGTGCGTTGATGTAGGTGCCGCCGGCGGGGCCGGTGAGCTCGAGGACGAAGGGCTTGCCGTGGCGGCGCGCCCATTCGGCGACGACGTCGGCGACGATGCGACCGTCGTGGTCTGCGCTGAGCTCGAGCGGCCGGTCGAGTGCGTGCGCGGTGTCGACGCGGTGCATCCACAAGTCGCGCAGGTAGATGGTGTCGATGAGGTACCCGAGTTTCCAGGTCTCGTGTACCGGGCCGTCGATCGCGAGGGTCGCGTGGTTGCGTACGAGTCCGGGGGTGCGGCGGCGGCCCCGCACACACTTGGGTGCGACGGCGGTGAGCCGTTCAACGATCTGAGCCCCAGTGAGGTCGGCACGTTCGCGGACCTGAACGTTGGACAGGCCGGCTTCGAGCGGACCACCGTGGGCTTTGCGGTGCGCTCGCGCCAAGCGCAACTGGTGCACGTTCTCGCGCATGGACGCGCCAGCTTCGCAGGCGCCCAGGACATGCTGGTACATGGCCCGCACATCCCAAGCCGGGCAGTCCGTCTGCGTTGCCCAATCGGCACCATCGAGTTCTCGGAGCACGGCGAGGGTGCGATCCAGTTCTGTCGCCAGGAGACGCATTGCCTCGGGGTGGGTCAGCGGCGCGATCGTCAGGACATCGATCGTCGTCATGGTCATGGCGGGTCTCCCTCGTAAGGACTGGTGGTGGACGGTTTAGGCCGCAGCGGCGGTGATGCGGTCGCGGTAGTTGTCGGCGAGCGCGTGGAGCATGCCGGCGCAGTCGCCGGTGTACGACGAGCCGTGCATGACCGCGAGTGTGCGTGGCGCGAGATCGGCGAGACCGCGGATCGTTGCGGGTGTGGAGGGTGCCAGGCTGGTTGACCCGAACGCATCTTCGGCGACATCGGCGGGGCCGACGATGTCGTCTTCGGTGAGGGCGGGACCGTCACCGAAGTGGGCGAACAGATCGCCGCACAACAAGGTGCCGGTCGTCTCTTCGTAGAGAACTCGGGCTTCCCAGCCGTGCGGGACGTGGGGCGTGTCGATGTGGCGGACGCGCATCGCCCCGAGCTCGATCGTTTCGCCATTGGCAAGGGGGCGGGGTGGCCGGTCGGCCATCTCGTCGAGGGAGACCATGCATCCGAGCTGTCCGTGCGCGACTTGCGCGTGGGGTGCGACGGCGAGGAGTTCGTTCATGGCGCCGCATTCGTCGGACTCGACGTGCCCGAACGCGATCCAACGCAACCGTTCGACGGGCATGACCTGGCTGATGGCGTCCCGGACGGACGGGAACATGGAGCGGTGCCCGGTGTGGAACAGCAGTGGTTCTTCGTCGTCGAGGAGGAACTGGTTGAACGTGAACCCGGTCGGCCCGATCTCGGGCACGAGGGTGGACAAGCGGTAGATCCGGGGGGCGATCTCGTCGATCTTGGTGGTCATCGTTTCGTTCCTTTGGTTCGAGACCGAGCCGGCGGCCGGGTCCGTGGCAGACGTTGTGTCTCGCAGTAGTTGGCGAACATGGTCACGAAGTCATCGATCAGGCGGATCCAACGGTCGCCGCCCAGATCGTTCGAGATCTGCTGGTCGACGAGCCCGTTCAACAACGCGGTCCACATGTCCAGCTGACGCGGATCAGTGAACCCGTTGCGGGCAAGTCGTTCGCGCGTGCCGTCCAGCGCCCGCACGGCCGGGGCATACGACTCCGACGACGGCACGAAACCCGGGATGGCGTGCTGGAACAACAACTGATACCGGGGGACGTCGGCTGTGCAGAACTCGACGAAACGTCGCGCGCTCGCCGCCAACACCGCTCGAGGATCGTCCGAGTCGTGGGGTGCGGCCATATGCGCGGCGAATGCCGCGGCGGCCTGGCCGAACATCGCGTCGTAGATGGCGTCCTTCGACTCGAAATACGAATACACCGTCGGGGTCGTGATCCCGGCCCGAGCTGCGAGATCACGCAACGACAGCCCGGCGAGGCCTTCCTCGCGGACCAACGCCCACGCCGCGTCCACGATCGCGTCTCGCGCGGATTGGCGTCGCGACTCCCGCCAGTCGACCTTCACCTCAGACTTAGCCATTGGTATAGAAACCTATACGGCGTACAAGGAATGTCAAGCCCTGTCTCGGATGGTCCCCTGGAGCGGCTTCTCTGTGCTCGGCCCGCAGCCCGACGAGCGGCCGCCCGCCCGTGGTCATCGCGCGCCTTGCGACCGTGCCCGTAGATTCCGGGCGTGTCGACCGAACCGTCATCTGAAGCCATCGTGTTCTTGCATGCGCACCCCGATGACGAATGCATCCTGACCGGCGCGACCCTCGCGAAGGCTGCCAACCTCGATATCCGGACGATCGTCGTCTACGGCAGTCGCGGCGACGCGGGCGAGACCAACACCGACCTCGCCGGCGAGCGGCTCGGTGATCGCCGGGAACGCGAGGCCAAGGCCGCCTGTGCCGAGTTAGGTGTCAGCCGGGTCGAGTGGTTGCCGTACGCCGATTCCGGAATGGCCAAGACCGCCACCACCGAGCACCCGGATGCTTTTTCCAATCAATCGCCGCAGAACCTCGCGGTCGAACTCGCCGAGGTACTCGCAGACGAGAACATCGCAGCGGTCGTCGGCTACGACGCAAACGGGACCTACGGTCATCCCGACCACCTCCAAGTCCACCACGTCGCCCACGCCGCCGCGACAACACTCGGTGCCGGTTGGGTGCTCGACGCGACCTACAACCGCGAGCACCTCGCAAGACTCCCCGACAGCGACGGCACCCTCGATCCGACCTTCGCCACCGCCGACGCCGACCTCACCCACTACGTCACCGGTGAACCCTGGATGCAAGCCAAGCTGGCAGCTCTCGCCAACCATCTCTCCCAGATCCCCGACGACTGGGACCGCGAGCACCCCGATCTCGAAGGATTCCGAAACCGCTTCGGGACCGAATGGTTCATCGCGACACCCCTCAACGGCATCACCGACCTCGGGATCCTGCGACACTTGCTCGAATCCAAATAGCAACGCCCCACGGAACGCTCGTCGGGGTATCCCATAACGCGCGCCCCCGAACAACGCCCAGGGGGTGTCACCGATCGCCGGCACGGAGGCGGTCGCGAACGCGGTCGAGCGGCGATCGATGATACCCGGGCTGTGGATGGCCGTCGGGGGTGTGACGCTGTCGTCGGTGTCGCTGATCTCTGAATATGCGGGTGATCTTTGGGACACCCGCCACTTGCGTGGTGAGGCTACGGGCTGGCTTTAGCCGCCGGCGATGTACGCGACGACGACGTAGGCGGCGTGTCGGTCGAAGTTCTCGCGGCGTCGGTCGTAGATGGTGGTGGTTCGGGGGTCGGCGTGCCGGGCGGCGATTTGTACGTCGCGTAGGGGTACGCCGGCGTCGAGGGCGGATATGATGAACGCGGAGCGGAGCATGTGCGGGTACACCGGTCCGAGTCCGGCGCGTTTGGCGATGGCGGCGACCCATCGGTGGGCGGTGCGCCGCTCGAGTCGTTGCCCGTCTGCTCGTCGCAGGATGGGTCCTTCGTGGCGTTCACCGACCGCGAGGTCGATGGTGCGTGCGGCGCGTGGGACGAGCGGGATGACGGCGGGCTTGTTGCCTTTGCCGATGATGCGCAGGGTGCGGTGGCCGCGTTCGAAGGCGAGGTCCTCGATGTTCGTCGCGCATGCTTCGCTGACGCGCAGCCCGTTCAGTCCGAGCAGCACCGCGAGTGCGGCATGGTCATGGTCGAAGCGTTCGGCGGTGAACAAGAACGTGCCGAGTTCGGTGCGGTCGAGGCCGCGCCCTTGGCTCGGATGTACGTGGGGACGGCGCACGTACTGGGCCGGGTTCGACGCGATCCGGCCGTCGATGTGCGCGAACCGGTAGAAGCCACACACGGTCGAGAGGCGCCGGTCGATCGTCGACGCCGCCAGTCCGTGAGCTTCGAGGGCCTGGCGGTAGAGCTCGATGTGGGGGCGGGTCGCGTCGAGTACCGCGAGTCCGACGTCGGCGGCCCACTGGAAGAATGTACGGAGATCGTGGCGGTACGCGTCGAGGGTTCTTCCGTTGTAGCGGGCCAGGAACGCAGCTGCGGCCAGCTCGGCCTCGTCGAACGAGCCGACGGGTTCGGACGGATCAATGGTCAACGACAACAGGTCGGGAGCGGTCATCAAGGTCCTCCAGAGTCACGGGAGAACCAGGCAACATCCGCGCCCGACAAGCCGTTCTGGCGGCCGTCGATACGCATCACCGACGATCAACCACCCACGGTCGCGAGCGCCCCGGTGCCGGCGTTCGGGGGCGTCGCGGCCGGGCGTTCTGTGACAGGGGTTGGCCGGGATTATGGGACGCGCATGATGCGATTCGATGGTGCCTCTCGTTTGTGGGCGACGGTCAGTTCGAAGGTCGCGTTTGGCGTTTTCGCCGGGGTTTGGGGGTCGCGGGTGGTTGGCTCGCGACGACGGCCACGCGAGCGCGAATGGTCGCGAGTGAGGTGATGAGGTGCTCGCGTTCGGGCTCGGGGAGGTCGGCGAGTGCCTCGGTGGCTGCAGCGTGGACGGTGGGCAGCATCCGATCGACGATGTCGCGGGCCTCGTCGGTCAACTGGATCAGGACCTTTCGCCGGTCTGTGGGGTGTGGGTGACGCTGGACCAGTCCGCGTCCTTCGAGGGTGTCGAGCAGTGAGGTCATGCTGGCGCTGCTCACGAGCAGCCGTTCGGCGATGACGTGCGCGGCGAGTGCCTCACCTGCGCCGTCGAGGATCGCGAGCGCCTGGAATCCGCTTGCGGAGAGGTCAGTGATCTCCCGCCGACGCCGCTCCAACTCGGCGAGGAACGCATCCGCAGTCCGCACGAGGTTGGCCGCGACCTCGGCTGCGGATCGGCTGGCACCTGGGAACTCGCGTTGGAAGTCGGCGGGGACGCGGATGGCGGTCACGTCTGACATGCGCTCAGAATAGCTCGACTACTATTGACTAGACTTCTAGCGAAGTTGGACTATTCTCGGTCGGGAAGCCGGCGATGGGTTCGGCCCAACGAAGGAGTCAGCCGCATGGAAGGTCCTCCCGCTCCCATCCAGATGGTCCAGTTGCTGTCTGGATTCCAGGTGTCGCAGGCGCTGTACGTCGCAGCCAAGATCGGCGTGGCCGACCGGCTCGCCGATGGACCGGTCCCCGTCGAGCAACTCGCAGCCGATCTCGATGCGGACCCGCTCGCGCTCTCGCGGCTCCTACGGACACTGGCATCACTCGGCGTGTTCAACGAGACCAAACCCGGCGTGTACGGGCTCACCCCGCTCGGCGCCACCCTCGTCAGCGACCGCGAAGGATCGATGCGCGATCTCGCCCTCATGTGGATGGAGACCCACTACGCGCCCTTCGCCGGTCTGCTCGACACGGTCCGCTCCGGCCAATGCGCGGCAACAGTCCACTACGGCCAGCCCTTCTTCTCCTGGCTGGCCGACCAGCCCGAACAGGTGGACCGGTTCAGTCGAGCGATGGCCAACCTCACCGACGGCATCAAAGCCGGCGCGATCGCCAGCTACACCTTCCCCGACACTGGCACGATCGTCGACATTGGCGGCGCTGACGGCGCCCTCCTCGCCAAAGTGCTCGCATCCGCACCGGACACGACCGGCATCGTGTTCGACCTGCCCCACGTCGTCACCGAAGCAGCCGCCACGTTGAAAAGCTACGAACTCGGCGACCGCCTCACCGCGCAGGGCGGGGACTTCTTCGAAACAGTGCCCCGAGACGCCGACACCTACCTACTGTCAATGGTGCTGCACGACTGGAACGACCACGACGCGACCCGCCTGCTCACCAACATCCGAAACGCCGCCGCTCCCGGCAGCCGCGTCCTCGCCTTCGAACTCGTCATGCCAACCGGCGACCAGCCCCACATGTCGAAGATGATCGACCTCACCATGCTCGGCATGCTCAACGGCCGCGAGCGAACCGACTCCGAAATGCGAGCCCTGTTCGAAGGCGCCGGACTGATCTACAACGGCGCCGTTCCAACCCCGACCCCAATCTCCATCATCGAAGCCCGAATCCCCTAACGCGACAGACCACCGACAACAAACAGCTCGGCCCCCATCACGAACGTCCCAGTCCCGGCGATCAGGGATACCCGGGCGCGGGTTCGGACGTACGCGTTCTGGGTGAGCGAGGAGCGGCGATTCTTGTGGCGCGACGTCGACTCGGATGTCCGACGCGATCCAGCGGGTCGACCTGGCAGGAGCAAGTGGTGTGTCGTTCAAATGCTGCGGCGGGTGCGGGCGACGTTCGCGCTGGTCGCGTTCATCCGGACGCGACCTCGCGAAATCCGCGACACACCACTAGTCGAACGCGATGAGCTGGCGGGCGACCTTCCAGCGTTTGAGTGCGATTCGCCACGCCAATGGTGTCATGTATTCCTGGGTGGCTGTCGGCGTGCCGCTCGACGGGTTAGGCACCCTTTGTCTGCGCGGGCGGTGTCCGTGTCGACGTGCTGGCGGCGGATTCGCGTGACAGGAAGGTTCCGAGTTCTTGGATCGTGCTCATGAGTGGTGCGGGGAATACGACGGTTGTGTTTTTGTCGACCCCGATCTCTACGAGGCTTTGCAGGTTCCGAAGTTGCAACGCGAGTGGGTGCGCCATCATCGTGTCGGATGCTTCGCCGAGCGCGGCGGCGGCGAGCGCCTCGCCTTCGGCCGCGATGATTTTCGCGCGCTTTTCTCGTTCCGCCTCGGCCTGGCGGGCCATCGCTCTCTTCATGCTGTCGGGAAGTTGGATGTCTTTGAGTTCGACAAGTGTGACGACGACGCCCCACTCCGAGGTCGCGACATCGAGAATCTCACGGATGTTCAGGTTGATGCGGTCCGTCTCCGCCAGGGTCTCATCCAGCGTGTGTTGGCCGACAACGTTGCGTAAGGTCGTCTGCGCGATCTGGTTGATCGCCGCCGCGACATTCTCAATCGCGACGACGGATTTCGTCGCGTCGATGACCCGGTAATACGCGACCGCGGAGACATCGATACTGACGTTGTCGCGGGTGATGATCCCCTGCGATTGGATCGGCATCGTCACGATCCGTAACGACACCCGACGCATGACGTCGATCACGGGGATGATGAAAGCCAGCCCAGGTCGCTTGACCCCGATCACACGCCCCAGCCGAAACAGGACGCCTTCCTCGTATTGCTTGACGATGCGAATGGACATGGCGAGCAAGATCAACGCCAGCACAGCGAACACGACAACCGCGGCTACCAACCCGACCATAACGACCCCTCTACGGACGACATTCCCGTTCCCTACCTGGAAGTTTGGCGGTCGCGACAACCGGACGACAGAGCCCTTGGACCTCTCCTCGACAGCGCTGCTCGGCAAGCGACCGAAGTGCGCTCTCTCGCCGAACCCTCGGTCGACTTCCCTTGGCGGAGTTCACCTGCCTCATCGAGCGTCGCAACAAAACAGGCGGGTGAGGATTCTGGCCGTCTCGGTCTCAATCGCGGTCGCCGTGCCGACGGGCGAGTTCACGCATCCGGGTTGCAGCCGTCGTGAACGAGTTTCCGGTCGTGCTTCCGATCAACTACATGCTCGTCGAGACCTCGGTGACTCCGTGGATGGCTTTGCCGACGCGCACCGAAACGTGATCGTGACCGCTCCGATACCTGCGGCGTTCGAGATCGACGCGATCGATACCGATGAACGGGTGGGCTGGTCGGTGCTGATGCGAGGGACGCTGCATCCGGTCGATCCCGACGCCAGTGGCTTTCGCGAACGGTTTGACCCGCGGCCGTGGCTTGATGACGAACGAAGCGTGGCAGATCATCGAACCGTTCTCGATTGCGCATCCCCGACGCCAACGGACCCGACCAGAACGCGCGCCCAGAACGCGGTTGGAGTCGAGGTCGCGGTGACCGCGCATTCTGTGCGTCCCGAGCCGGTGGCGTAACGCGCCCGGAGCGGGCAATCGGTGCGGGTTTCGGTAGGAGGGTCGCTTGGCCGGAGTCGAGGGATCTTGCGGCTTATTACGTTGTCGATCGTGTCGATTAGGAGGATGTGGACTGGTCGGCGGACGGGCTGGATAAGGCGCTGGATCGGGCACGAGTGGGCGATTCGCGCGGGTTCGACGTCTTGTACCGGGCATACGGTCAGGCAGTTGCCGGGTATCTCCGCGCTCGTCGCGTCGCCGACCCCGACGACGTCGCCAACGAGGTGTTCGTACGCGCGTTCCGGGCCATACACACCGTACGGGGGGACACGGACCGGTTTCGCTCGTCGCTGTTCGGCATCGCGCACAATGCCGCGGTGGATGACCTACGCCGCCAAGGTCGCCGCCCCGACGAAGTCGTCTTCGACCACGACTATCCGGTGTTTGGCGGGGACGTCGAGACCGAAGCCATCGTCCATCTCGACGAGGCATTCGTGACATCGCTGCTGGCTCGCCTGTCGCCCGATCAGCGCGACGTCATCCTCCTACGCGTGATCGGCGAGCTGTCGATCTCGCAAACCGCAGCTGTGTTGGACAAGAGTTACGAAGCGGTCAAAGCGTTGCAACGGCGCGCGATCGCGTCCCTACGGCGCATGGTCGACACCGACGACCAGCCTGCAACCCCGTCGATAGATCCGCGCTCATACACCGTCGCGTGACGAGTACCCGTAGGACGGTTCCCGACGTATACCCAGATACACAACAGCACCTCGCGGCTGGCGGATCATCCCCTCCGACGCGAAAACGATGCCCCCGGCTCTGGCCCCACCTGGACGGGGGCATCGTCGCGCCGCCTAAGTCGAATCGCAGCTTCCGTAACTGCCGATCTCGCGCGCCATCGCGACTCGTCGACCTGACGGTTGCCTTTGATATTCACCCGGTGATGCGGACTCGGTCCCGACGACGCCGACACCGGCGCGGTCGCGTTGTAACGGGCGTAGTGATCCTTCGACGCGAACCGTCGAACGTCACCGGTGTAGCCGAGCACATACGCGGCCATGACCACGCCGATGCCGTACACGTCGGTGACCGTCGTTTCCGACAACGCGACCGCCGCCACGAGCCGCGGCCGTAACTCGACCAACATCCGATCGACCCTCCGCACATCCGCGAGGAGCTCGACCGCGACCTGGCGGCGGGCCTGACCGACCGCGTCCGTGGGCCGCACCCGTCGCAGTCCGCGCGCCGCACGATCGGCAGAAAGGTTACGGGGCAAGCCTCCTTCGATCATCGTTGCCAACACCGCATGCAGCCGACAGATCGCCTGGGTCCGCAGTCCGGTCAGTTCATGATGACGTTTCGCCAACATCCGCAACACCGCCGCATGGTCCTCGAGCGCCACCGCGCACAACTTCCGGTTCCGTAACGCAACGATCGCCGCCGACCGAGCATCATGACTGTCGTTCTTGTCCGACCGTTCGTTATCGACGACACGGACCCGCGCCGACAACTTCGCCGGCACATCGACCACATGCTCACCAGCGGCGACGAGCTGCTGCGCCAACAACGCGCCCAGCCCTCGAGCGCCTTCCACCGCACACACCCGCGGGACGTACGGCGCCGCGAACGCCAACAGCCGGTCCCGTTGCGAACGATCCGCACGGACCCTCACCTCGCACAACAACTCCTCGCGATGATCCAACACCGCAGCGACATGCGACCCCTTATGCGGGTCGACCCCGATCGTGAACATGACGGCCTCCTTCGACCAACTCCCCGGATGGGACGCCACGGCAGGCAGACCTGAATCGAGTTGAATGCCGAACCTGTTTCGAGCCACACCGCAGCCGAGCTCCGACAAGCGGCCAGCTCGCTCAAAGGCCAACCAACACGGCGGCAGGACATCTGGAGACCGCCCACCGGAACCCGAGACGCTACGAACACCCCGCAACGCCTGCACGACCAGCATCATTCAGGGCAATCTGGGCGCCCTTGCGACGGCGGGCAAGCCCGTCGTCGGACGCGCGATCCGCGAGAACGACCCGGCGGTCATGAACGCCCGCTTCGTTGTCGATCTGAGTACGACGAGGCCGTGACAGGAGCGAGCGAGAGTGGGACAAGTGGGGTCCTGTAGTCGTCATTCGTACGGTGTACACCGAGTACGGATTCGTTCTGCTGCGAGATCCGCGAGATGCCGGATCGCGTCGCACATCGTGAGCGTCAGGAAATGGTTCGGCGCGCTCGAGTGGAGCAGCCGATCGACGGCGTCCAACCCGCTACCCATGCGCTGGGCCCCTCAAGTCGGAGGGCCGGAAGCCGATACTGCTGCCATGCGGCTACCCAGGGCGCGGTACGCGGGGATCGTGCTCGCGATCTCGCTCGGTGCGGCCGCCTGCCAAGTGATTCCACCAGCAGTTTCTCTGCACGTGATTTTGCCAGCAGGTTCTATTCACGGCGCACCGGCGACAGCCGCACACGCGCAGCGGGTGACCACTGTGCATCGGGTGGCTACCGGCGTGTATGTTCCCGATCCCACTCAGGGGTTGAGCGCGTGGGGTCACGCGCTTGATCGGTACGACGCCGATGCGGGTGCGCGGCCGAGCGTCGTTCAGTGGTACGTACCGTGGTCGTCGAACGCGGCGTTCCCGACCGCTGAAGCGAACCTTGTCCGTTCACGCAACCAGAAGCCGCTCATCACCTGGGAAGCATGGGACTGGTCGGGTGGCGCAAACCAGCCTGCCTACGCGTTGCGTGCCATCCTGGCCGGCTCGCACGACCCGTATGTCACTGCGTGGGCGCAGGGTGCGAGGCAGTATGGCGGGCGCGTCTACTTGCGTGTCCTCGCGGAAGCGAACGGGAACTGGAACCCGTGGGACCCCGGCGTGAACGGAAATACAGCTTCCGAGTATGTGCAAGCGTGGCGGCACATTCGGAACATCTTCCGTATTGTCGGAGCGTCCAACGTCATCTGGTTGTGGACTCCGAACGTTCAGTACGCCGGCAGTACTTCGCTGAGATCGATCTATCCTGGCGATGCCTACGTCGATATCGTCGGCCTCGACGGTTACAACTGGGGGACGACACAGCCCTGGTCGTCCTGGCAGAGTTTCAGTACGGTGTTCAACCCGTCGATCGCGAGTCTGCGGGCGATCACCACCAAACCGCTGTGGATTACCGAGGTCGGGTCGGCTGAGCAGGGCGGTAACAAAGCGCGATGGATAACTGACGCGCTCCGCACCGTCAGCAACGATGCTCGCATCGGCGGTTTCGTCTGGTTCAACGCGAACAAAGAGACCGACTGGCGAATCGAGTCGTCTGCGGCCGCACAAGGGGCGTACAGGGCGGGGATTCCCTCTCTGGGGGGGTAGCCCCTCTACATGGAGAGGATTCCCTCTTTGCGGGGGTAGTACTGGACAAGGTGTCCAAGATGCCTTGAGTGCGGCGCGGTCGGAACCCCACCCACTCGCCCCGAAGCCTCGCCCGGACCACCATGACGGTAGTGAGAGCTGCCAACTCCAGGGCAGACCCGTAGGCCGCGTGTCGGATCACGCGCATGGTCATGCCGTCCGTCGTGGGACGAGACGCCAGATCGCGCCACCGACGCCGAAGCACACCGCGGCGGCGATGATCTCCCAACCGACGTTGACGCCGGTGAACGGCAATCCGTGAACGCCCGCCGCGACGGTACCCGCGGCTACGGACGTTCCTGCAACGGTCGTTCCTGCTGCTGACATGGTGTTACTCCTCTATGTTGGGTATCACAGACGTTTAGGTTGGGTGCCACACACGTTCGGTTTTGCGGAGCCAGTTGAACAGGGCGATCCAGTAGAGATAGGACCGCCAGGTCTCGTACGCCACCTCGGGTAGAAGCGATGCAGCGAGCAGCATCGCTCTCATTCCCTCACGACGAACCGTTACCACCCGTTCGAAGAGCATCAACGGGATCACCAGCAGCCACCACGTCAACCAATGCACACCGCCAAACAGGGCGTAACTGCCGATGACGCAGAACAACCACAACAATGGGATCAACGACGAGAGGTAAAGCGTGAGGAGCTTACGGTAGTAGTTCCACGACATCTTGCGAACGCCGTAACTGCCGAGACTGTCGAGCATCCCCCGCTGCCAACGGATGCGTTGATGCTTGAGCTTCTCCCACGTCGGCATCGTGTCGGTATGGATCTGACAGTGGGCCGGTGCCATCGGGCGATACCCGAGTGACTTCGCCGCGTGCGTCATCTCGATATCTTCCGTCGCCGCGGTGACGTTCCAAAGATCGCCCGGCACACCGGGCAGCTTCCCGCTGATGCGACCCTCATACACGGCTCGCAGGGTCGCTACCCGGTACATCGAACTCACCCCTGAGAGCACATACGCCCGCTGCTTTTGGCGGTTCGTGATTCGAGCGAACCGGGCATACTCGTTGCGTTGGAGTAAGTGAATGAATCCCGTCCGATCAGGCGGTCCGTAATAACTGCCACACACCGCACCCGCGTCACGATGGCGGGCGAGTTTGGCTTCCCCGGTTTCGAGGAAATCAGGGAAAAGCCAGCCGTCAGCGTCGAGGACGAGCACCATGTCCTCGTCATCCAGGTCGGGTAGCAGTCGCCGCAACAAGATCTGGTTGAGCGCACCGGCTTTCTTACCCGGGTTGTCCTCCGTCTTATAGACCTCCAAATCGGGCAGCCGATCGTCCTGCTTCAGACGCCACCGAATCTTATTGGCGACCTCCTCCGTGCCGTCGGTGCAGTTGTCGAGCACGACAGCGATACGATCAGCAGGACGCGTCTGAGCGAGGACAGTCTCGATGCAGTGCTCGAGGTCCCGTTCTTCGTTGTGTGCGGGCACGACCACAAGAATGCGCGCCCGGCTCGCAACTTGGATCTTCCCCGTGCTTCGCGCTGGCTCTCGTTCGAAAAGCGCTGCCCCGCTACGTACGTGCGGCTTCCGAGGTGCATTTCGCACCAAGGCAAGCGCCACCACCGTGAGGCCCATGAAGATATCCGCGCTCAGAATCCGCGTGCGGCCAGGATCCGTATGGTTCACGTCCGCCCTCCCAGGCATCCAGAAATTCATCGTGCATCTCCTTGGAACCGAACCGGTAGAGGCGAACGGCACGTCGTGTCAGATACAGCTTTCAACCAAGGTCCTCGAAAGACCGCGGCAGCGCACACCTGCCAAATATGGACGCGGCTCGGTGTTGTGATGGGGTTAGCTCGGCGGTGAGGTAGACCCCGCGACTGGAGCGCGGGGCTCGCCCAACTTTGGGCCCGATAGGGTGAGTTGTGTGATCTTTCACGGCCCTGCGCATGGTCGAACGTTTCGTGCGCGCCTGCGCGGATGGCATGTGCCGACGCGTGAAGTGGGTCGCAGTACAACAACGCTCGGTGTCGAGCATCACGATCGGATGGTTCGAGCGTTGCGTGCCGCAGCGAGCGACGCCCACCACGACATCCCGACTCCCCGAACTGTTGAGAACTCCAGCCGAGAAGAATGCGAGCGAAGCATGAGCGACCAGGTTTCACCGACCAACTGGCGGCAGGTCAAACCTGACTACGCGGCGGAGATCGACGAAGCGATCGACAACCTGGTCGCCGCGCTCGAGCGGCTCGCGACCGCAACCGAGGGCACGATGGTCGAAGCCGCCGCGACCGGATATGCCATTGAACGCCTCGACGCGTGGCTGCAACGCGATCTCGAAGGCGAGTTCAGCTCTCAGGACTCGGACGAAGAGATCGAGTGACCGCTCGGCTCGAACAGCGCTCGGGAAGTTTGTCCCGCAACAACCCGCCGCCGCGCCGTATCCGGGAAGCTAGGTGCCGATGTGCGGCGCTCGCTATCGTCGAAAGTTGTGGCCTCGCGCGCAAAGATCTGACCGGCTTCGAACCGCCGAACGCCGGCCGCATTCGGCCGTCGAGCGACCGTTTCCGCCGCCACCAGCATGAAGCGCTGAGACTTGTGCGCGAAGACGGGATCGACGGCGTTGACGCGCCTGGTCCATGTCAGCCCTCCCAGACTTCACGACATATCGTGTCCCCGCTTCGGGCCCTGCCGGTAGAGGCATAGGAGCCAAGCACAGGACTTGGAAAGGGCAGCGGCTAGCGACGCAACCGTCCGCGTCTTTGGATCTGACACTGTCCTGCTCGTCCGCCGGGGCTTCGGCGGACGGTCGGGAAGTGGTGCCATTCCTTGCGGGCATGTCGAGTGGGACGAGGACGTCAGAGCTGCGGCAGTCCGCGAGGTTCGCGAAGAAACGGGCTTGGAGGTTCGGATCGAAGGGCTGCTCGCGGCGCACAGCAACCTGTGGCGTCGGGAACGGCACACGGTTGGCATCTGGTTCGTGGAGGGACGCGTCGGCGGCACCCTCACGCCTGGTCACGACACCGTGGACGCGCGCTTCTCGCTCTCGACGACCCTCTCCGATCTCGCGTTCCCGAGCGGCGCCCTCGTGCTCACTCAGTTGAAAGACGAGATCGCGACGCGCTGACCTGACGGAATGGCCAATGCGCCGCTTCGTGGAAGGTGGCTTCGACCTCCGTGGTCACGGCCTTCCCTTCCCTCGAGGCTGCTTCATTGTCCTCGATTCGCGACCGGACCGCACCAACCCGAGGGGGTTGGTGCGGTCCGAGGCGCGTCCGGGGGTGGGGATCAGATGCCGGCGGCGGTGCAGGCAGCGGCGACCGCTGCGATGCACAGGTCGGACTTCTTCACCGCGCCGTCCTTGACCACCGTCGCGGCCATGTTGTCGGTCGTGACCCACACCGGGGTCAGCAGCACCGACTTGACGGCCGTGTTCGCAGTCGAGTCCTGCGTGGTGCCGTTCAACAGATCGGCGGGCGGGGCCTGGCCGGCCCGCAGATAGATGGCGAGTGCCGCGGCCGCCTGGGCCTCTTGGTAGATCGCCTTGTACACGGTCCCGCACTGGTAGCCCTTGAGGATGTTCTGCAGACCGGAGAGCGACGCGTCCTGACCCGTGGTCGGGAACGTCTTCGGCGGGATGTTGAGCTTGTGCAGGCTGGCGATGACGGCGTTGGCGTTGTCGTCGTTCGGGGTGACGACCGCGTTGATGTTCGGGTGCGCCGTGTACTGCTGGTCGAAGGTGGTGGCCGCAACCGAAGGTGTCCAGGTGCCTGCGGGCTCGCCGACCTTGACGTAGGAGCCGTCGTCGAACTTGGGCTTCAACACGCCGTTGTAGCCCTGCGCGAAGAGGGTCGCGTTGTTGTCCGTCGGGTCGCCGTCCATGATCAAGATGTTCGGCTTCTTGACGTTCCACGCAGTGATGCAGTCGATCTCACCCTGGCCGATCAGCTGGCCGACCTTGACGTTGTCGAAGCTGACGTAGTTGCGCCCGGCGGCGCCACCCTTCACGAGGCGGTCGTAGTCGATGACCTTCACGCCCTTGGACGTGGCGTTGGCCTCGATCGCCGCGCCGCTGCCCGAGTCGAGCGCGTCGACCAACAGGACGCTCGCGCCCTGCGTGATGTCGGCTTCGGCCTGGGTCTGCATCGTGCTCGCGCTGCCCTGCGCGTTGTCGATCTTGAACTGGGCGTTGGTGAGCCCCGCTTCCTGGAACGCCTTCTGCAGGTAGGGGCGGTCGAACGACTCGTAACGAGCCGAGGTCGTCGTGTCCGGCAACAAGACGCCCACAAGTCCCTTGCCCGACGCGGCCAGCGACTTCAGCTGGGCCATCGCGGAGAAGTCACTCTTGAACGAGCTGGCACTGATCGAGATCTGGGTCGATCCACCGGTCGTGCTCGTCGCGCTGGTCGATGGCTTGGATGACGATCCGCACGCCGCGAGCGCGACGACGGTGCCGACGGCGACTGCCGACTGCGTTGCTCGTTTGAGCAGGAGATTCATTCGTGTTCCCCCTTGGTGCCATGACGACGGACGCGACATGCAAACGCCCGACTGGAGCGGTGTGTCGTTCGGAGATGACGAATCATCGCCCTACCTCCAGGCTGCAGACTTCCTCTGCCTGCGACCTTGAACCCGCCGTCCGATCACCACAAGAGTCAAAGGTCACTACGTTCGGTAGCGCATATTGCCGTTGGGCTCAGAGGCCGCAGCGCGTCGCTCATCGAGGCGAGGCACGTCGGTCTCGCCTAGCTCTAAAACTGACGGAGGTTGTTTACATCTGGGGTCTCTCGTGAGAGGGATGTTCGATGGACGATCGAGAGCAGCAACGCAAGGTCCGCCACCGTCTGGCGGTGCTCCGTCATGCGGAGGAAGTCAGCGGGAACGTCGCGGCAACGTGCCGGTATTACGGCATCAGCCGCCAGGTGTTCTACAAGTGGCGACGCCGCTTCGAAGAGGGCGGCGAGGAGGGCCTGCGAGACCGATCGTCGGCACCGTTCCACTCGCCGAACGCGACGAAGGCTGAGGTGGTCGGCAAGATCATCTACCTGCGTCACCACTACCACTTCGGAC
Organism: uncultured Actinomycetes bacterium; assembly: GCA_963812205.1. GTDB lineage: Bacteria > Actinomycetota > Acidimicrobiia > IMCC26256 > PALSA-610 > PALSA-610. The sequence continues at coordinate 1,125,020 of CAWEUJ010000004.1, read as the reverse complement.
CGATGAAGATCTCGATGTACTTGAAGCGCTACCACGACGTCGAGATCGGCCATTCCGGCGTCTACCGGGTCCTCAAGCGGCTTGATCTGAACCGGTTGCCGGCGTCGCAGCGCTACAAGCGGCACACCGACCGCTGGAAGCGCTACGAGAAGCCGCTACCGGGCCACCGCGTGCAGGTCGACGTGAAGTTCATCGAAGCGCTGCCCGGCACCCGCAAGAAGCACTACCAATACACCGCGATCGACGACTGCACCCGCATCCGTGTCCTGCGGATTTACCCCCGCAACGACCAGAAGACCGCGATCCAGTTCCTCGACTACGTCCTCGAGAAGCTCCCGTTCCGGGTCGAGGTCGTGCAGACCGACAACGGCGCCGAGTTCCAAGGCGCGCTCCACTGGCACCTGCTCGACCGCGGCATCGGCCACGTCTACATCAAGCCCGCCACGCCCCGCCTCAATGGCAAGGTCGAACGCTCCCACCGGATCGACGCCGAGGAGTTCTACCGAATGCTCGACGGAGTCGTGATCGACGACACCGAGCTCTTCAACGACAAGCTTCAGGAATGGGAGGACTTCTACAACTTCAACCGACCGCACGGGGGTCTCAATGGACAGACCCCCTACGAACGACTACGACAGAAGACAACGGCCTCGGCGTAAACGGCCTCCGTCAGTTGCACACCTAGCGGCCGCGGGTTCCGAAGCAACTGAGCGAGCGCGTCAACGTACTTCTGCAACGTCTGGCGCAACACAAGGGCCGATACCTCGGCTCGCGGCGAGAAGCGAATCGCCTTCAGGCGACCAAGGAACTCGGTGTCCACCATTTCTGCGCGCCAAGATCGCCAAGCGACACACGGTCGCCCCCTTCTTGCAAAGACTTCGTGACCGCCACCCAGCCCGGGTACGCGGCGTCGACCGCAGCCAGGTACTCGCGGCCCTTGGCGGAGACCGCACTCGGAGCCGCTTGCTCGCAGCCCGTCGCGAGGGGACGACCCTCGAAGCCGGTCGTGGAAGGATTCGTCGTACGGGGGTTCGCTGCACCCGACGCCGCTGACCACTGCGTACCACCGCGAGCCGGGACGCGGTCCGCTGGCGGGCGACTACAAAGGCTCCGAAGGGGTCCTTGCGTTGCTCGGGGACTTGCGAGCGCGCAGCGGCGGAACGTTCACGATCGAGATCGTCGACTTGCTCGCAAACGCGGAGCGGGACGTTGCGATCCAAGAAGAAACCGCACGTCGCGGCGACCGAGCACTTGACATGACGAGCGCGGTCGGGTCTGAGGATGGATGCTGCCTCACCGGCGGGTGGTCCATCTCATCCGAAGATTCTTGCGTGAACCCCCGTGGGGGCGTATCACGAGATCGTGACCGTTCAGACGCGCGTGGTGCTTGCCACCCTATGCGTTTTCAACGGCATCATCCTGACGATTATCGGTGTTGGCGCCGTGGTCTTCGTTGACGGCTCGGTCCGTCTCGGGGTCGCGGGGAGCATGTGGCTGATTGCGGTCGGGCTTTTCATCCTTGCCCGGCGACTGCGCAAGGAGGTGGAGTGGCGCTGACCTCAGCGGCGAAGCTGGCACACAGCTCTGACACTGCCGTCACAGGTCCTGCTCAGGCGAACTGCGTCACAATGGGCAATCCCCGTTCTCACACGGGCGACGAATCCCCGGCGCCTCGTGTCCTTTTGAGTTTGTGATGTTCATGACGTTTTGCACGCGCCGCGGCCCCCGCAGTTCGCGGAGGCCGCGGGCGTTTCGCGTCGTGTGACTACTCGCGGAACGGGCACCGACCTGCGCAACCACGTTGTTGTGATGCCCTCATCTGAGCGCGACGCCGAAACCGTCCTCAGCGGCGATCACACCGTGATGGTCGATGCGCCGTTTGGTCCGCTCCCGGTCCATGACGAGTAGTACCAGCCCGACGGCAACGCGCATTCGGCCTGCTGTTGGGTAACGAGCTGGTCGAAGTTCGCTGTCAACGACGGTGGCCCAGGAGCGAACGAACCCGTAACCGTTCCCGTCGTCCACGTCTCGACATCCGCACCGCCGATCACGGTATGGATTCCACCCGTCAGGGTCACCACCGACGGCGCTGGATACGTTGCCGACGTCGCGGTCGTCGAAACCGGCGTCGCCTCCCAGAAGATGTCAATCTTAAGGCTCGGGCTCGGAGAAACGCGCGTACAGTTCCGCTTCTGCGCCGTCTCCGCGACCTCCCGAACGATCCCCCCTGTGATCATCCACCCGCCTTGTGTCACGGTGCACGAGCTACCAGACACCGAGCCGCCGAAGAGATAGTGCGACACCGCTGTCGGCGGGGCGGTGTTGTAACGAGGCGGGAAGAGCACACCAGTAACGCTGGGAGTGCAGGTAAGCGACCCGGTAAACGGCATTGCCGATGCCGTCCCCTCAGTTCCAAAAGCGAGTCCCACTGCCACCAGCGGAGTGAGCGCAACAATCAGCACCGAAAGTATCGTTGTACGCCTCTTGGTCTTCTTGCGTGTGTGCATGACGGTCCCCCTATGAGGTATTTAACGCTGCTCCGGCGCGGCGACCCTACGAGGGCACCGCATCACGATCAAGCGAGCCTCGTTGAGGCGCGTCGACAAGCGCGCTCTCGGAGCGCGCTCCGCTCGGGCGACCTGTCGCCGAGATCGCAATCTCCGCGCTGACGGATCGCCTCAAGCAGGTATCCGATCAGCACCGACACCGTGCCGATCGAACCAACAGCGATCAAGGCCCGCACCGCGGCCGCGAACCAACTGCACAGCGTGTGCGACACCGCCCCCGACCAGATCCGGGCCCAGTTGCGCGGCCTCACGACCCGCCCAAGGTGAAACTCGCGGCGCAGTTCCGTGCCGGCGATCCGCTCACCCCGACCGGTGGCGCGAAACGCGCGTTGGCCACAATCGCTCGCCGTTCGCTCACCCTCCGCGGAGGTCGCTGAGCTCGATCAGTCGATCAGGCAGATCCTGGATGCCATCGCGACGCCACTGCTCACCCATCACGGTGTCGGCTACGCAACGGCCGGCGCGTTGTTGTGTACCGCGAGCGACAACCCCGACCGGCTCAATGTTCCTGCGGGTTGTCACGCGCGGGCTTGATAAGCGTGGAGAGCGTCGCGTCCCAGTCCTTGCGCGCCGGTACCGGGATCTCTGGACCCTTATCCGTCGTTTGCGTAGGTCCCTACTTCTTCGCCATCGGCACCAGCGTGGTGGCGTCGCGGCGAGAAAGCATTCGGCACACTTATGCGATGTCCGGTTCTTCACAATCGGCGAGTATGCGTGCACGCGTGGCTTGCTGGAGTTCGACCGCGCCCGCCCAGCCAGGTTGGTCGGTCGTGACTGGCTCGCAGATGCCGACCCTCACTGCACTCTGACGTGGAAGGCGATGACCGGGCGGGAGCAGCGACCGCGTCCCGCCTAACACGATCGGGACAATAGGAACGCGCGCTTCCACTGCAGTCAAGAATGCCCCGAGCCGGAAGGCGCGCAATCCGGGGACGCGCGACAGGCGGCCCTCGGGGAAGATCACCACCGTTTCACCGCGGCGCGCGGCTGCGATCATCCGGCGCGTGTCCGCGGCACCTTCCTCGTGTGTCGCACGCCGCACGAACTCGACTCCGAGGCGGCGCAAGAACGGTCCCGACCAGAAGTGATGTGCGAGCTCGCCGCTCACCACGAACACTGGCGAGCCGGGCAGGACGGAGGCGAGCACAGCCCCGTCGATCCAGCTCGGGTGGTTCGCGACGATGATCGCGCCACCTGAAATCTGCAGGTACTCGTCCCCGGCAACAGTCAGTCGCACGCCGACGAGGGGCGCCACCAGCCGGAGCGCACGACGCACGATCGCGAATCGCCAACTCCGATGGGGGACGACGAGCAACGCGAGCGCGGACGGCGCGCCCAGTACCACGGCGAGCGACCACACGAGCATTCCGTGCGCGAAGTCGGCCATTCGTCGTTGGACGGTCCGCGCTCGCGGCATCCAGGATCGGAGCGTGAGGCGCGCGATCGCGAGGTGGGGATGCGGCGAGCGCGCGAGTGTTCCGCGCTGGTACATCTCGCGGCACGCGGCGCGGCGAATCTTGCCGCTCGAAGTCTTCGGCACGCTGCCGGGTTCGAGCAGCACGACTTCGTCGGGCGGTGTGCCGAGGACGTCGACGGTCACGTTGATGATCGCGGCTCGCACCTCCTCGCGCACCGATGACTCCTGCTCACGGGTTTCGGCCGCGACGACGAGGCGCTCGGTCCCCGCGTCGGGGTCCGGCGCCGCGAACACCGCGACGCACCCCGCGCGCACCCCTGCCAGGTCGCTCACCGCATGCTCGAGCGCTTCGGGGTGCAGGTTTCGCCCGGCTCGGATGATCAGGTCCTTGGCCCGACCCGTCAAGTAGATGTCGCCGGCAGCGAGGTAACCGAGGTCGCCGGTATCGAGCCAATCGCCATCGAAGAGGCGGCGCGTCTCTTCGGCGTTGCGGAAGTAGCCCTGCGTCGCCGATGGCCCGCGGAACTCGATGCGGCCTTCGTGTCGATCGTCGAGAACGTTGCCAGCACCATCGACGACGCGGATCTCGTATCCGGGAAGCGCTTTCCCGCATGCGACCACACGTAACGCGCCGTCCGAGTCGGTGACGGGCTCCGCGACGCCCGAGCGGGTCAGGGACTCGGGCGCGATCCGGTCGACGAGCGGACGGCGGCCGAGCGGCGGGAACGCGAGCCCGACCGCGGCCTCGGCCAGCCCGTACACCGGTGCAATTGCTTCCGGTCGTAGTCCGTACGTCACGAATCGGTTCCGGAAACGCTCCAGCGTGTCGGCCGACACCGGCTCGGCACCGTTGAACAACATTCGCAGCGAAGACAGGTCGACGCCCCGGAGGTCTTCGTCGCGCGCCTTGCGTGCGCAGAGCTCGAAGCCGAAGTTCGGTCCCGCGGAGAGCGTCGCACGATGATCGCTGATCGCCCGCAGCCAGCGTGCCGGTCGCGCAAGAAACGACAACGGTGACATAACTACGAGGGGGAAGCCGATGCAGAGGCTGCCGAGCCAAGCGCCGATCAGTCCCATGTCGTGATACAGCGGCAGCCAGCTCACGAACACGTCGTTCGAGTCCGCGGTGGCCGCGCGGGCCATGGCGCGAATGTTCGCGACCAGGTCTGCATTCGTCAGAACGACGCCCTTGGGCGAGCCGGTGCTGCCGGACGTGTACTGCAAGAGCGCGATATCTGCCGGTCGCACCGGCGGGCGCACATCGTTCGACCCGCGCGTCTCGACATCCTCGACCGTCTTGACGATACGCAGCGACGCGACCGGGGCCCGCAGCACGCGCGCCACCTGGACGGCTTCGGAGGTCGTGACGAGCGCCGTCCCTTGTGCGTTGTCGAGGATTCCGATCTGGCGTCGGAGATAGTCGTCGAGCTGTGCGGGACGCGACGGCGGATACAGCGGCACGGGCACCGCGCCAGCGAGGAGCACGCCCATGAACACCGCGAAGTATTCGACACTGGTCGGGAGCATGATCGCGACGGATTCGCCGGGATGGACGTCGGACGCCGCGAGGCCGGCCGCGATCGAACGGGCGCGGTCACGCAACGTCGCGTAGCTGAGGGCCGCTTCCGGCACCGATGGGTCGTCGCCGAGCAACCGCACATGCACCCGATCGGGGTGGACGGCCGCATGCCATTCGAGTGCGTCGACGAGCGTCCCGACATCGAGTGGCAACTCGGCCACCGCTCGGCCGGGGCGCTCGACCTGCGCGGGCGCCCGAGCCGGAAGGACGGCCGCTGATCGCAACACACCCTCAACGAGGTCGCGCGGCGTCTCCGCATCGATGAGGAGGTCGTCCGGGAGTCGTACACCCAGCGCGTCCTCGAGGCGCGTCAGCAGTTCGACGCGTACGAGGCTGTCCAACCCGAGATCGCGATCCAGCAAGCTCCCGAGCGTCACGGCGGCGTGAAATGTCGGGTTCACTTCCGCGACCGTCTCACGCACCACGGTCAGCACCACATCCTCAGCGGTGCCATTCAGGGTCACTTCTCGATGATGCGACTTGTCGAGCAGCTCACCCAGGGTCAACAGTCCCGAGATCGCCGGAACCAGAGGCCACCGTCAAGCGTGCTCAAGGACGCCACTCCGGATCATTTGCGTAGCGCGACCGGCACGCCTGCAGGAATGGGCAGCCAGGGCATGTCGTCGGGTCGACCCGCGAAACGTGACTGAGTTCGACGTGCCAGCAGCGGCCGCACTGCCGGCACAAGAAGTTCGTCATCTCTCCGTCGCTCAACGCGCGCAGCCGTCCCGCGCACGCCGGACAACACGTTGCTGCACCCAAGCCTGAAGGCTCGACGCTCGAGTCATTGGTCGGCTCACCCACGGCGTATCACTCCGGCGTGGTTCGCTCGACAAACCCTCGCGCCAACCGCCCGCTGCTGCCAGCGTCGTTCGTCATCTTGTTCCCAGGCTCGCTCACCATTGACCTTCGGCCCTACCGGTGTGAACTGCCACTCGCGCATGATCGGCGCGTGAGCACTGATCTCCGTGGGCAACGGTCACCCATCCCGCCTCCGGAACCTCCGGTCCCGCGTCCGGAACCTCCGGTCCCGCCTCCGGAACCTCCGGTCCCGTCTCCGGAGCCACCGCTCCCCCCAGCACCTCCGGAACCACCCCCGGAACCACAGCCGATCCCGGAATGGAAGCACGCGTGAGCGCGATGCACGGGCAGTCGCCTGAGGGGCGTCACACCCGAACAACACGACATACCACGATGCTCGCATGTTGACCTGCGTGTGCGCTGGTCGTACCGTCTAGGTCGAGTCCCGAGGGGGGACAACCGACGAACGTTCGAAAGGACGACGACGGAACAACTTCCTCGGGACTCGTGCTGTTCGGCCGTTCGCGTCAAGCCTCGAAGTCGGTCGCGGGCCCACTACCGCGCTCAAACGCCGTGCGCACGCGCGCGCGAACTGCTCGCGCGACCTCGGTCTGCTTCCGGTGGACGACGGCCACGAATCGATCTTCTTTCCGAGCACTGACGCGCACCTCGTGAGAACCGGTTTGGTAATCGGCGTTGACGAGTGCTGTCGTCGTCAAGGGAGGGACCTTCGACCCTTGCCGGGCGTTCCACCCGCGCTCATACTGAAACGCGTCTGCGAGACGACGAGGGAGCCGTAACAGGCTGAGAAACTGACTCCGGTCGGTGACCCCTAAGACCTGATCCGGGCAATGCCGGCGAAGGAAGCTCGCCTCGCAGATGCACCCGCCACGTCGGATCGCCGTCAGCCTTCTCTTCGCGACGACCGATCGGCAGGGTCTTTCGTCCGTCGATACTCGGACATCAGCCGCTGGTATCCCTGCGGGGCGCGTCAGATGATCGTCGTGTGCCGCCGAGCGAGATCAGAAAGCGCGACGGTCAGGTCGTTGCGTTCGAGCTGCCACGGATCGAGCGCGCAGTCGCGCGCGCAGCGCGTGAAGTCGGGCGCGATGCGCTCGGGCTCGACCGTGAGGTGACCGCGCGGGCCGTCGCTGATCTCGCGAGCCGGTTCCACCGTCGCATCCCGGGAGTGGAGGACGTGCAGGACGCCGTCGAGCGGGCCTTGATGGCTTGCGGTCATGACGACGTGGCTCGCGCGTATGTCTTGTTCCGCAATCGCCGCGCCGACGTGCGTCGCGCGAAGCTCGTGCTGGGTGTGCGCGACGAGCTCAAGCTCTCCCTCGGCGCGTGCACCGTGCTTGCTGAGCGGTATCTCCGCCGTGACGCCTCGGGTGCGATCGTCGAGTCGACCGCGGAGATGCTGGGCCGCGTCGCGCAGCATGTTGCCGCCGCCGAGGACCGTTATGAGGCTCACGACCGGGACCGCTGGGCCAGCGCATTTCGCGACGCGATGACTGCGCTCGACTTCCTGCCGAACTCCCCGACGCTGATGAACGCCGGCACACCGCTCGGGCTGCTGTCAGCCTGCTTCGTGCTGCCACTTGACGACTCGCTGGAATCGATCTTCGACACGCTCGCCGACGCCGCGCGCATCCACCAAGCGGGGGGCGGTACCGGCTACTCGTTGTCGCGGCTGCGCCCCGAAGGCGCGCGAGTCGCCAGCACTGGCGGAACGGCGAGTGGCCCGCTGTCGTTCCTCGAGCTCTTCGACCTCGCGACCGAGATCGTCGGTCGCGGCGGGCGACGGCGCGGCGCGAACATGGCGGTGCTCGACGTATCGCACCCTGCCATCCGGGAGTTCATCACCGCCAAGCACTCGTCCGGTCGCTTCGAGCACTGCAACCTGTCGGTGGGTGTCGGCGATCGGTTCATGCGCGCGGCGTCGCGCGGCGGTACGCATGACCTCCGCGATCCCCGGACCGGCAAGCGGGCCGGGCGCGTGGACGCCGCGGCGCTGCTCAGGCTGATCGCCGAGGAGGCATGGACCTGCGGCGATCCCGGGCTGCTGTTCCTGGATCGGATCAATCGGGCGAACCCGGTGCCAGTCATGGGACGTATCGAGGCGACGAACCCGTGCGGTGAGGTTCCGCTCCTCCCCGGCGAGTCGTGCACGCTCGCGTCCGTCAACCTCGCCCGCCACGTGCGCGACGGCGCCATGGATTGGGCGTGGCTCGACGCGACCGTGCGACTCATGGTGCGGTTCCTCGACGACGTACTCGACGTCAACCAATATCCCAGCCAAGACCTCGCGGCCGCCGCGCTCGCCACGCGCAAGATCGGCGTCGGTGTCATGGGGCTCGCCGAGCTCCTGGCGACGCTCGGAATTCCCTACGGCAGCGACGAGTCCCTTCGGCTGGCCGGTCGCATCGCGGCCAGGATCGAGCGGACGGCGCACCAGATGTCGGCCGAGCTCGCCGCCGAGCGGGGAGCGTTCCCGATGTTCGCCGACAGCGTGTACGCGCGTCGGGGCCGGCCACCGATGCGGAACGCGCAGCTCACGTCGATCGCACCAACCGGCACGATCTCGCTCATTGCGGGGACGACCTCCGGCATCGAGCCGATCTTCGCACTCGCGTACGCGCGTCGGGTGCTCGGCCGCGAGCTGCTCGAGCTGAATACCCTCTTCGAGCGGGTCGCTCGCGACCGTTCGTTCTGGTCCGACACGCTCGCCGCGGATATCGCGCGCACGGGAACGGCTCGGGGAAACCCGAAGGTCCCACCCGACGTCGGCGCCGCGTTCGTCACCGCGCTCGAGCTCGAGCCCGCGGCGCACATCGGCATGCAGGCTGCGTGGCAGCGTCACGTCGACGCGGCGGTCGCCAAGACGATCAACCTGCCGAAGCCGGCGACTGTCGACGAGGTGCTCGACATCTTCGTGTCGGCTTGGCGCGCCGGCGTCAAGGGCATCACCGTCTACCGCGACGGCAGCCGCCCCGGCCAGGTCCTCTCGCTTCCCGTCGACCGGGCCGGCCCGATCGTCGTCGACCCCGCCTACGCGGGTGGATGCGCGGGCACCACGTGCACGTTGTGAACGGCGTGCTCAGGCGGCGCGATGCGCGCGGTGCCGCCCTTTGGCGAGGAAGCGGCGCAGCTTCGCGAGCGGCCAGGTGTTGATCACCTGGTCGGGCTCGAGCCAGCCCCGTTGCGCGACCGCGACACCGAAGCGGAGGTGCTCGAGGTGCGGGATCGCGTGTGCGTCGGTGTCGATCGCGAACATGACGCCGCGGTCGCGGGCGCGCCGTGCGAGCTCGTCATCGAGGTCGAGCCGGTCCGGGAAGGCGTTGATCTCGAGCGCGGTACCGCAACGCGCGGCGGCTTCGAAGACGGCGTCGGCGTCGAAGTCGATGCCGGGGCGGCGCCCGAGGAGGCGTCCGGTCGGGTGGCCGATGATGTTGACGTAGGGGTGCTCGATGGCGCGTAGGAGGCGACGGGTCATGTCGGCGCGAGACAGCGTGAAGTGCGAATGCACGGACGCGACGAGAATGTCGAAGCCGGCGAGGACATCGTCGTCCCAGTCGAGGGTCCCATCGCGCGCAATGTTCAGCTCGGAGCCGTGCAGCAACGTCATGCCCCGTGGCCGGCCGAGCGCGCGGATCTCGTCGCGCTGCTCGAGCGCGCGCTCGGTCGTCATACGATCCATGGCGAGTAGCGGCGCATGGTCGGTCACCGCGTAGTAGCGGTAGCCGCGGCAGCTCGCCGCCTCCACCATCTGCGAAAGCGACGCGAGCCCGTCGGTAAGGTTCGTGTGCGTGTGCAGGTCGCCGTGCACGTCGTCGAGCTCGACCAGGTTCGGAAGAGCCCCCGCGAGCGCGGCTTCGATCTCACCACGGTCCTCGCGGAAAGTCGGCGGGATGTACGGCAGATTCAGGTGCGCGTACACGTCCTCCTCGGTCTCCGACGCAATCAGAGATTCGCTCTCGACGTCGAACAAGCCGTACTCCGAGAGCTTGAGCCCGTGCTTGAGCGCGATCATGCGGAGTCGGAGGTTGTGGGCCTTCGAGCCGGTGAAGTATTGCAGCGCGGCGCCCCACGATTCGAGCGGGATCACGCGCACGTCGATCTGGATGCCCTTGGTCGTCAGCACGGTGGACTTGGTGGTCCCGTGTACAAGCACGTCGGCGACGAGCGGCAACGTGCAAAACGCGTCCATCACGGGCGTGGGCTCGTCTGACGCGACGAGCAGGTCGATATCACCGATCGTCTCGCGCATCCTGCGCAACGAACCGGCGTACGTCGCACGCTGCACCTCTGGCAGCAGCGTGAGGGCGTCGAGGAACTCCTCGGCGAGCCCGAGCGCGACCGCGAGCTGAATGCGTCCGCCCGCTGCACGCATGTGCTTGATCCCGTCGACAAGGTGCTTCTCGGTCTTTGTTCCGAAGCCCTTCAGCCCCTTCAACCGGTGGCGATGCAACGCTTCGAGCAGCTCCGACACCGACGAGATCCCGAGCCCGTCGTGCAGCACCATCGCGCGCTTGGGACCCAAACCCGGTACGCCTAGCAGGGCCCGCACTCCGGCCGGAATGCGCGCCCGCAGTGTGTCGAGTTCGGCGAACGACCTGTGCGCCTCGAACTCGAGCATCTTCGCCGCGATCGACTTGCCCACACCGGGGATCGCCTCGAGGCCCTCGATGTCGAGCCCGGCGACATCGGTTGGATAGCCGGCGACCGATCGTGCGGCCTTCTCGTACACGCGTACCTTGAACGCGTCAGCGCCCGACATGGCCAGCAAGTCGGCGTACTCGAAGAGCGCCTCGGCGACCGCGTCGTTCGTGCGACGGACAGCCATGTCAGGCGGTCCTGTTGACCAGCACTGGGCAGCGTGCCATCCCGACAACGCCCATCGTGACGCTGCCCAGCGCGACGCGCGCGGTGCCGGCGTGGACGTGACTGCTCATCGCGACGAGGTCCGCGTCGACGATTTCGGCGAAGTCGGCGATCGCGCCGGCCGCGTAGGTACTGCGAAGCACATACCTGTGTGCGTGCAGGCCTTGCGCCTCCATCCGTCCGACGATCGCGTCGAGCACCGCGTCCGGCGCGGCCGCATCGAGCGGATGGATCACGGTCGCGACGTGCACCTCGAGGCCCAGGGTCTTTGCCCACTCCACGGCGTCCGCCTCCACTGCGGGCGCCGCGCTCGTACCGTCGACGCAAACGACCATCTTCCGGAAGTTGTTGGGCCAATCGGTACGACAATGCCGGCCGAGCAGCACGACCGGGGCAGATGACTCGCGCACGACCTCTTCGGCGACGCTGCCGAGCAGGGCCCAACGGATCCGGCCACGGCCGTGTGTCGTCATGCACACGATTCTGCTCGGCGACTCGGTCGCCACGAGTTGTATCGCACTCGCTGCGGGCCGGTCCGCGATGACGATCGTGGAGACGTCCACATCCTGATTGGCCGCCGAGATCTCGTCGAGGTAATCGCGCGCCGTTCGGACGTCGTCGTCCCAACGTGTCGTCATCAAGAGCAGGCGGCCGCCCGTCTTGCGCGCGAAGGCACGCGCGACAGGAAGTGCCCTGGCCGCGAATTCCGATCCATCCAGCGGCACGACGATCGTGTCCGGGAACATGCACCAACGATGCCTCGCCCCACGGGACCCGTGTAGGGCCGATCGTCCCACCTCTGCGTGCTGGGCCATCCTTCGCCGCGTGAGGGACTTCTGGACCTACCCGCCGCACGGGTCGGTTCGCCACACTCGAGTGAGCAAGACGTTCCGAAAGGGGACGCACGATGAGAGCCAAGCTGTTCCGTACGCGCGAGCGTCCTCGCGGAGATGATCCGCCGTTGGAGTTCGGCGGCGACGCGCGGTCGGGTGCGTTGCGGAGTATCGATCGCGCGCTTCGTGAGTTCGAGGGGCGGCGCCTGGTGTCGTCCGCCGAGGTGGTTGACCTGCTGCTCGACCTGCGATCCGCGATTGTGCTCGACGCTGCCCTCGAGGAGTTGTCCGACGAATTGAAGGTGCATTGATGTCCCAGCTGCATCCGTCGACGACGACCCTCGAGAACGCTTCGACCATCCTCGAAGAAACCGACGTACCGTTCGAGTTCTTCGTGGACGGCACGAGCCGGCGCGGCATGGTCGCGTACCGTCGATACGACGGTCACTACGGGCTCGTCCTTCCGAGCTGAGATCCGAGCAAACATGACCGACATCGAGCACTGGATCGATCTGCACGAGGTCGAGCTGCACGAGCTCGCGGAACGCACCGACGCCCACGACGACACGGTGCACCTCCTCGCGTCGCTCGTGCTCGGCGGTTGGACCGATGACGCGATCTACGAGCAGTTGCGAGAGCTGATCCCGTCCCTCGACGGACAACGCAGCCCGCTGGAAGACGCGCCGGCGCTGCTCGAAGAAGTCCGCCGCCTCGCCCCCGCATCATGAATGGCCACGTTGAGACCGAGACGGGGCATCGCGCCTGCCCGCACACGGCGGATCTGATCGTCGAAGCGTGGGCGCCCAGCCGCGTCGGCTGCCTCGAGGAGTTCGTCCGCGGCGTCGTCGACACGTTTGCCGACGTCGGGATGGTCACCGCGACGCGTGAGATCCCGCTCGAAGTGGGCGCCGCCCGTGACGAGGATGTGGTGGTCGCACTCTTCGACGACGTGTGTTACCTGCTCGACGCGGACGGACTCGTCGTGGTCGACGTCGCGCTCGAGGAAGAAGAGGACGGGAACTTCGACGGCGCCTTCTTCGTCGTGCCGGTCGATGCCGTCGTGCCGACGGGCGCCGCGCCGAAGGGCATCTCGAGATCCGATTTGCAGTTCGGCCCGGACGGCACCCTCTGGCGTGCCCGCGCGATCGTCGACGTGTAACCGTGAGCGTCGAGCTCGTCGCCGAGACGCCGTACCGCTGGCGGATCGAGCGCTCGGGCGCGATGCGCGTGCCCGGCATCGTCTTCGCGGTCGACGCGCTGCTCCCGGCCGTGGCCGAGGATCGGTCCCTCGTGCAGGTCGCGAACGTCGCGACCCTCCCCGGCATCGTCGAGGCGTCGTACGCGATGCCCGACGTGCACTGGGGCTACGGCTTCCCCATCGGCGGTGTCGCCGCAACCGACGTCGCCGCGGGCGGCGTCGTATCTCCCGGTGGCGTCGGCTTCGACATCTCCTGCGGCGTGCGGCTGTTGTGCACCGACTTCGACCGCGTCGCGGTTCTCCCGCGTCTCGATGCCTTCATGGACGCGTTGGATCGGCGCATTCCCCACGGCCTCGGCCCGGGCGGCGTGTGGGCAGTCGAACACGAGGAGCTCGAACAGCTGCTCCGGGAAGGCGCGCGATACGCCGTTGCCCATGGCCACGGCAGCGACGACGACCTGGAGCACTGCGAGGACGGCGGAGCGCTCGCCGGCGCGCTCCCCCTCGAGGTGAGCCGCCGCGCGTTCGGGCGCGGCGCCCATCAGGTCGGCAGCCTGGGCGCCGGCAACCACTTCCTCGAGGTGCAGGTCGTCGACGAGATCGTCGACCCCACGCTCGCCGCGGCGTTCGGGCTCGCGCTCGACCACGTATGTGTGATGATCCACTCGGGATCGCGCGGGCTCGGTCACCAGATCTGTCAGGACCATGTCGGCACGATGTTGCACGCGATGGGGCGCTACGGCATCGATGTCCCCGACCGGCAACTGGCCTGCGCGCCCGTGAACAGTCCCGAGGGACGCGCGTACCTCGGTGCGATGGCCGCCGCCGCCAACTACGGACGCGCGAATCGCCAGCTACTCACCGAAGCCGCGCGCGACGCATTCGCGCAGGTGTTCGGCACCCGCGCACTTCGATTGTTGTACGACGTATCGCACAACCTCGCCAAGCTCGAACGCCACAAGGTCGACGGAACGAACCGCGAGCTCTGCGTCCATCGCAAGGGCGCGACCCGCGCGCTGCCGCCGGGGGACCCCGACCTCCCCGACGATCTCCGCGGCGCCGGCCAGCCGGTACTCGTGCCGGGCTCCATGGGCACTGCGTCATGGGTGCTCGTCGGATCACCTGCAGGCGGGGCATTCCATTCGACGTGTCATGGCGCCGGCCGCACGATGAGCCGTCACGCGGCCCGCCGCCAGATCCGCGGCGAGCAGCTCCGCAACCAACTCGAAGCTGCCGGCGTGCACGTCCGCGCCGGATCATCGCGCGGACTCGCCGAGGAAGCACCGTTCTCATACAAGGACGTCGATCTCGTCGTCGCGACGTGCGAGCACGCCGGCCTGGCGCGACGCGTCGCCCGGCTCCGGCCAATCGGAGTCGTCAAGGGCTGACGGCGGGCCCTTCGACCCTTCCGGATCGCGTAAAGCACGGTCATCATCGAACGCGAAGGACAGGAGACGACATGAATAAAGGAACGGTCGAGCAGCTGGCGCAGCTGCGCGCTACTAAAGAAGAGGAAACACGCAATGGCAGACCCTCGCAACCCTGTCAGTGACGTGATGTCGCGCGGCGCAGTGTCGGTCGACGAGAAGCTCACACTGCGGTCGCTCGCCGCCGTGCTCGCCGAGATCGACATCGGAGTCGCACTGGTACGCCGACCCGACGGGGCCATGAGCGTGGTCTCCGAACGCGATGTCGTGCGCGCGCTCGCCGACGGCGCCGATCCCGAAGAGGTATGGGCCGCCGACATCGTCAGCGACGATATGGTCTTCGCCGAGCCTGGCGAGACGATCCTCACGGTCGCGGAACGGATGGCGGCCGAAGGAGTCCGGCACCTGCCAGTGGTCGACAAAGGGGCGATCGTCGGTGTCGTATCCGAGCGCGACGTGTTACCCATCCTCACGAGCCACGCCCGCTCGACGATCTGAGCGATGATGCCATTGAGGCTACTGGGCGGCACCGGCAATCCTGCGCTGCTCGATGCAACGGCACACGCGCTCGGCATCGCGCCCGAGGAACGAGTGCTCGAACGGTTCCCCGACGGCGAGCTCCATGTCGCGTTGCAACGGTCGCAGTACGCCACACACATGGTCATCGTGCAACCCACCGGACCGCCCGTCGACGAGCATCTCGTCGAGCTCGTCATGCTCGCGGACGCCGCCAAGCGCGCGGGCGCCGCACGCATCACAGCGGTTGTTCCGTACTTCGGCTACGCGCGCCAGGATCACCGCGGCACTCCGGGCGAGGCGATCGGCGCGAAGACGATCACGACGCTGATCGAGTCCGCAGGCGTCGACGAGCTCGTCGTGGTCGACCCCCACTCCCCTGCGCTTGAGACGATGTTCGACGTTCTGGTCCACACGTTGACCGCAGTTCCGATGCTCGCGGCCGCGCTCCACGCGTTCGGCGGCGAGGATGCGGTAGTCGTCGCTCCCGATCTCGGCGCCGTCAAGCTCGCCGAGCGCTACGCGGCTGCGCCGGATCTCCCGCTCGCAGTCGTCCGGAAGACGCGGCTGAGCGGAGAGAAGGTGCATGCCGTCGATCTTGTCGGCGACGTCCGAGATCGACGACCCCTGATCGTCGACGACATGATCACCACGGCCGGAACCGTTGAAGCCGCGGCGCGCGCGTTGCTCGATCGTGGATGCCGGCCGGAATTGGTCGTCGCCGCGACCCATGGGCTCTTCGTCGGCCCCGCCCAGTCCCGCCTCGCGGCGCTACCGCTCCGGCGCGTACTCGTGACCGACACCGTGCCGGCGACCGCGAGCAACCTTCCAATCGGCGTCATCAGTATTGTCGGCTTGCTCGCCGACGCGCTGACGTCGCTTGCGCAATAGCCATCAGCGCTTCAGGACACGGGATGTCCTACGGACATCAAGTGGTCGACGAACCAGTCGCGTGCGAGCTCCGCCGCCATCTGCAGAGTGCCCGGCTCCTCAAAGAGATGCGAGGCGCCCGGCACCACGCTCAGGCGCGTCTCGCACTGCATCTGCGCTTGCGCCTCGCGGTTGAGGTCCAGCACCAATGTGTCGTCGCCGCCGACGATCAGCAGGGTAGGCGTCCGGACGCCGCCGAGCCTCGACGCCGCGAGGTCGGGACGACCGCCGCGTGACACGACGGCGCGCACATCTGCGTCGGGTTCGGCGGCCGCCCACAGGGCGGCACCGGCACCGGTGCTCGCGCCGAAGTACCCGATCGCCGCGTCGCGCCCTTCGGACTGTGTGCGCAGCCACATGGTGACGTCGACCAGGCGGCGCGCGAGCAAGGGGATGTCGAACACGTTCGCGCGGTCGTGCTCTTCGGCGGGCGTGAGCAGGTCGAACAGGAGCGTCCCGAGCCCCGCGCGGTTGAGGAGGGACGCGACGAACCGGTTGCGAGGGCTGTGCCGGCTGCTGCCGCTGCCGTGCGCGAACACGACGATCGCGTGGGCGCCGTCGGGGACCGTCAGGCGCCCACCGACAGTCGCCGCGCCCGCGTGCACCTCGACCTCTTCGTCGCGACCGGGAGGGTCGGCGTGGTCTGCCGTCGCGCCGGCCGATGCGACGACGGGTTCCCACGACGCGGCGAGAAGCCGCATGACCTCGTCGTCCGAAGTCTGTGCGAAGTCTTCGTAGAACTGACCGATCGCGAAGAACTGCTGGGGCGTGTGGAGCGCGATCACCTCGTCGGCGTCGTCGTGCAGCGACGCGACCGTGTCGGGCGGCGCGACGGGCGTCGCGACGAGGACTCGGCCGGCACCCTGCGCGCGCGCGACGTTGCACGCGGCGCGTACCGTTGAGCCGGTCGCGATGCCATCGTCGACGATCAGCGCAGTGCGACCGGCGAGCGGCACACGTTGACGAGTCCCGCGGAAGCGTCCGGCGCGGCGCGCGAGCTCCGCCTCCTCCCGCGTTTGCACCTCGGTGATCTCCGCCGCGGTCACGCCCGTCAGCTTCACGACCCGGTCGTTCAGGATACGAACGCCACCTTCGCCGATCGCCCCCATTGCGAGCTCGGGCTGGAAGGGCACGCCGAGCTTGCGCACGACGATGATGTCGAGAGGCACCCCGAGCTCCCGTGCGACCTCGAACGCTACGGGAACGCCTCCGCGAGGCAGTCCGAGCACCACGAGATCCTTGCGGGGAAGATCCTGCAAGCGGATCGCCAGACGGCGACCGGCGTCGACTCGATCAGCGAACAACATGACGCCTCCTCGACGTGCGGCGCGGTCCGATCACTCGTCGAGCTCGAAGGTGACGAGCATGTTGACTTGATACTCGACGACCTTTCCGTCGGCGACGCGCACTTCTTGTTCCTTCACCCACGCGGCCCGAATCTTTCGGAGCGTCTCGTCGGCACGGGCGATGCCCACCGAGATCGCATCCTCGAAGCTTTTCTCCGACGTGGCGCTGATCTCGGTGACACGAGCGACAGTTCCCATAGCGTCCTCCGTAAGCCGTGACGCCATCAGCGTCCTCCACTCCCCTAGGACGTCCAAGGGCCAAATGGCACAACTGCTCAGCGTGACGGCTTCACCTCGGCGGGAGATCGACGACGAAGCGGTCGCCGTCAGAGTGCACGGTGGTGCCGAGCACGGCGCACGCCGACACGAAGCGCGCCCTGATCCACGAGGACTCGTCTTGGTTGGCAAGGCGCGTATGGCAGTGGTCGAGGGCGATCGGTATTGCCGACGCGCGTATCGGCTCGCCGCCGTACAGTTCGAGCAGGACGATCAATCCCAGGTCGTTGCGCAGCTCCGGATGCGTGATGTAATCGTCGATGAAGTCGCCGAGGTCAAAGATCACTCGGTCCGTGATGCCGTGGAACACGTGCGCGGAGTGGCCGACGACTACTGACGCGCCGGCGTGTCGCAGCATGGCGGCCGCGGCGCGCACGCGACCGATTGGTTCCCCAACCATGTTCGGGCCCCAATGGGGCGTGACGATCGTGCAGTCGTCAGCTGCGCCGCGAACCGCGCTGGTAACCCAGTCGTCGATCGTCTCTCCGAGGACCGAGTACGCGACACCCGGGCGAGATGTCGTGGCGGCGTACTCGGCTGGATGGTCGGTGCAGCCGATGACTGTGATCGAGGTGTCGTTCACGACGATTCGGCCCGGGCGCCGAGCCGCGTCGAGATCTGCGCCTGCGCCAGTCGTACCGATCCCCGCGTCGTGCAGCACGTCGAGCGTGTCGAGCAACGCGTCATAGCCATAGTCGAGCGCGTGATTGTTCGCAAGCGTGACAAGAGTGACGCCGAGTCGGTGCAACGCCTCGACGGCGATCGGAGGAGCGCGAAAGAAGAACGGCTTGTCAGGATTCGGCCACCGCTCACCGCGCATCGAGATGCAACACTCGAGGTTCGCGAGCACCGCGTCGGCCTCGGACAGCACCGCGATCAGGTCGTCGGAGAACAGCGCATCGGGCCCCTTCTCCGAGAGCGACCGCGCGACACCGCGCCCCAGCATCACGTCGCCCAAGAGAGCGAGTACCACGCGTTCAGTCACCCAGAACGCCTTCGGCTCGACAGGCGCCGAGCGTCTTCAACGAGGCACACGAGATGGGCATGGTGCGTACCCTCCCAGTAGACGCGCTTGCAATCGGGGCACGCTCGGAAGCGGCGGTGCCGGCGTCGCACGCTTACCGGCGCTCGCGCGTTGACCTCCTCCTCGGTGGCATCGCGCAGCACGCCGTTGCAGGCGAGGCAGCGGCTGAAGGGGGCGAGCCGGTCCCCGAGATCGAAGCGACGCAACACCTCGACGAATTGGGCCTGTGGTTCGTTCGCGCGTACGAGATAGCCGTGAGAAACGAGGCCGCGCTTGAGCAGCCCACGGTCGCGCGTGAGGAGGATCCGCGCGCCTTCGACCGACACGCGCGCGAGCGTCTCATCGTCGCAATCCGCGTGGTAGTCGGTGTCGAAGCCACCCAGTCGCAGGTACCGCGCGAGCTTGCCAAGGTGACCGTCGAGAACGAATCGCACGACCCGCAACGGCGCCGGCCTGACCTTGACGATCGGCCCGATATCGATCGCCTCGAACTTCGGGTATACGCTGATCCGGTCCCCGTCGCGTACGCGGTTGCGGAAGTCGACCGACTCGCCGCCTACGATGACGAGATCGACTTCCGTGTGTGGCACGCCGATGCGCTCGATAACGTCCTTCACCGACGGTGAGACGTCGAAGTCGACAGGTATCTCGGTGAAACGCTGGTCAGACGGCAGGAAATCGTTCAGCTCTGCGTAGCAACGCACCCATGCTCGAGAAGCTGTGGCACCCGTCGGCCTCTGCAACATCGCTCGGCTCTCGTCTCAGTCGGTTCGGAGGAACGGAATCGCTACAAGGCCGTCGCGTGTCCGCTGTTCCGAGCGACCGCGTATTTGTGGTCGCCGTCCTCCACATTGTGGGATCGCCGTGAACGCGCGATCAAGCTCGGGGGCTTCCGCTCCGAAGCATCTGTCCTCCTCGCGGGCGACCCGAGCGTTTGGCTTGCAGTGGTGTGCCATGCCCGCGGCCGGGTTTGACGCAGAAGTCGTCGCTGTTCATGCCACCGAGGCGGTCGTGTACCACGGCGATAGCAATCTCCCGATGCCTCCCTTGTCGGTTTCGCAGCGCGAAGGGATACCGGAACTCGTGACTCACGACTGGTGCAAGCCGCTTGCCGACGCGGGCGTTCCGTATCGAGTGCTCCTGATGGACGGCAGTCCCGCGCTGGCGATCAGGCAAGCTGCACAAACCGAGAACGCTGAGCTCGTCGTGACGGGTCGTCGCGGTCGTGGCGGATTCGCAGCCTTGCTGCTCGGCAGTACGAGCAACCAGCTGACCCACCATCTGGACCGCCCGCTCGTCATCGTGCCGTGAGGCGTACGCCGAGCGGGCGACGCGTCAGTCGACAATTCCGCGTGCCGTCGGGCCCCGCCTTGGGGCGGGCCGAACGCACGCCCGTAGCGGACGCGTGGCATCCTGGCCGGACTGCCGGACTCGTCGGCTTGTTGGAAGGTGCGGATGAAACCACCAGCGCACGCGTCGATCGCGAGCAGTGCTGGAACGCTGCGAGGCCACCTGACGGTTGCCGTCAGCTGTGTGGCGCTCGTGGCTGGCTGCAGCACGTCAGGCAGTGCGCGACATGTCGCTGCCTCCAAATCGAGAACCGTTTCCACGACCGTGTCCACCAGCGC
The DNA here is from genome assembly GCA_963812205.1 of uncultured Actinomycetes bacterium. GTDB lineage: Bacteria > Actinomycetota > Acidimicrobiia > IMCC26256 > PALSA-610 > PALSA-610. The sequence continues at coordinate 1,104,594 of CAWEUJ010000004.1, read as the reverse complement.
CACCGTGCCCGCCAGGACTACGACTACGACGATTCCGTCGATTGCCTATCGCGTGAAACGGGGCGACACGTTGACGAAAATCGCCAGCCATTTCCGCGTCTCGGTCTCTGCAATCGTCTCCGCCAATAGCGTCGCCAATCCCGATCGTCTCACCGAAGGGCAAACCCTGCGGATCCCACCAGCCCCGCCACTCAAGCTGGTGGTCTCCCCTCCCGATGGGCAAGCGGGTCAGGCCTTTCAGCTCAAGCTGACCGGGTCCGTGCCGTCCGAGACGATCACGTTCGAAATCGGCTCCGCCTCGGGTAAGTACACCGGCGGGCCGCACACCGCGTCGGCGGACGGCACGGTTACCGCTACGTACCAGACCGCACCCGCCGGTCCGACCGGTATCTACAACGTCACCGCTACCGGCAACCTGGGCACCATGGTTCGAGCGACCTTCGTTGTCGCAGCTGCAACCACTGCGAGCACCTGAAGGAGCGCGCAAACACGGCATCGATCTTGGCCTCGATAACGGTCCATGACCGCTGCTATGCGCTCGCAATCGCCGCCGACAGCGCCACACAGATCGACGAAATTGCTACGCACCGACCCCGTGATATGGGAGATAGGTGGGCGACGCTCCGGCTACGCACGGAGCGCACAGGTCGCGCCAGACCCCACATTCGGGGCGAAGGGCCCAAGGAGGGGGTGTCGACCGGTCCTAGCAGTCGTGCCGGGAGTGCGACAAGTGTCGTGTCGGGAGGTGCTCGGCCTGATACCGCCGACCGGGACCGGGAGTGCTGATGATGTCGAGAGCTGCCGAGCAGCTTGACGGGCAGTCTGGTAACCGGCTGAACGCGTCCGATCTTCCGTCGCCTGCCCCCCGACAGACACGTTCATCGCGTGGTCACATCGCGCTCGTCGTCATCATCATGTTGGTCCTCGTGGCGGCCGGAGCAATGGAGGCCGCGGCGATGCCCTCGAGTGTTGATCGTTCGGCTGTGTCCGGCGGGCTCGGTATGGCGGGCGCTCCGTCGTGGCGGACGTGGGTGTGGCGCGGTCTACTGATGGTGGTGGTCGGCGGGCTCGTTCTGTACGGCTTGTTGCCGCGGACGGTCGATTTGTGGTCGCAGGTGCCGCGGTTGCGTTCGATTGGTTTGGTCGCGTTGGCGTCGGTGGCGTTGTTGCAGTTCGCGAGTTTGTGGTGTTCCGCGGAGGTGGACCGAGGCGCATTGATGGGTATGTCGCGCTTCGTCGCGATCGCGTCGAGTCTCGTGTCGAACGCGGTCAGTCGCGTGGTTCCGGCCGCCGGTGGTGCGTTGGGGGTGGGGGTGAGCTACCGCATGTGGACGGACTCGTGTGTCGACGTGGGAAGCGCGCGAGCGCGATTGCCGCGACGACGGTGATGTCGTTGGCGACCCTGTTCGTGTTGCCGGTTGTGACGTTGTTGTTCGCGCTGGTCGGAGCGTCGACGCCCCGCAGCTTGGTGTGGGTCGCCGTCGGAGGCGCGGCCGCGTTCGTCGTGTTGTTCGGGCTCGGCGTCGTGCCGTTATTCACGGACGCGTTGCTGCGCCGTGGCGCGCGGCTCACCGAATCGTACGCGCAGAGGATGCGTCGCACGGTCGCCGTGGCCGGAATCGAGCAAGAGCGCGATCGCTTGCGCGACGTGCTGGGTGCGCGCTGGCCGCGCGTGCTCGCGTCATCCGTCGGAATATGGGCGTTCGACTATCTGTCGCTCGTCGCGGTCTTGGTCGCGCTCGACACGAGGTCGCAGCCGGGCGTCGTGTTCCTCGCTTTCACCGCTGCGGAGATCCTGGGCATGCGTCCGATCACGCCGGGCGGGTTGGGGATCGTGGAAGCCGGGCTCGTCGGTGTGCTCGTGCTCGCGGGCATCCCGGCGGCGGAGGCGCTGCTGGCGACCCTCGCCTACCGGGTCGTGTCGTACTGGTTGTCGTTGCCGGCCGGTGTGGTCGGATGGTGGATGTTCCGTCGTCGCTATCCGACCGTCCCTACACGAAGCATCGGGACAGCGTGACGCTCGACGCCGCGACGGGTGCCCAGCCGCGGTCGCGACGGGAAGGCTGGCAGGCCGCGCGCGAGGTGTTGCACGGTCCGCTGCGCAGGTTGGTGGCGGGGCAGGCGATCGGTCAGGGCGCGGACGGGTTGGCGCAGATCGCGTTCGCGCAGGTCGTGCTCTTCGATGTTGGAAGGGGTGCGTCGCCGGCTCGGATCGCGGGCGTGCTGGCGGCGACGTTATTACCGTTTTCTGTCGTCGGGCCGGTCTCCGGAGTCCTCATCGACCGGTGGGATCGCCGTCGCGTGCTCGTGTTCGTGTCGATCGCGCGCGTGTTGCTCGCTGCGGGTGCGATCGTGGTCGTCGCGTTGCGGTCCGAGCCTCTCGCGTACGTGGGCATTCTCCTGCTGTTGTCGTCGTCGCGGTTCGTGCTCGCGGCGAAGGGTGCGGCACTGCCGACCACCGTCGCAGGCGACCAGCTCGTTACGGCCAACGCCGTGTCATCGGTCGCCGGCATTGTCACGGCATTCGCGGGCGCGGTGATCGGTTCCACCTTCGTCGGCGTGGCACCCGAAGCCGGGTTCGTCGCCGCGGGCGCGTGCTACGCGATCGCCGCGGTCGTGTTCGCTCGGCTTCCGCCCGTCGGCGGCGGCGACACTGGCATCATGCTCGTCAGGGGAGCGCAACGCGCCTGGGCCGAGCTCGCCGACGGCGCTCATGTGATCGCCCATGATCGTGCGATACGCGATCCGCTGCTCGCGGTGTGGCTGCACCGCTTCCTGCTCGGTGCCGGCTTCATCGTTCTCGTGCTCATCGGCGACCACCGCTACCACCTTCAGGTGTCCGGCTACGGACTCGCGCTCGCGGTCACTGGTGTGGCTTCATTCGTCGGTACCGTCATCGCCCCCACGCTGGCACGCTCCCACCGGCCCCTTGCGCTGTTGGCGTGCGCGTTCCCGGCTGCAGGCCTCGCGGCGCTCGTCGGCGGCTTCTGGCCGAACCTGCCCGTGCTCATCGCCGGACTCGCAGTCGTTGCGGTGTCGTTCCAAGTGCTCAAGACCCTGGTCGACGCGCTCGTGGGTGGTGCGGCACCGGATCACGTCCGCGGCCGCGTGTTCGCCGCCTACGACGTGCTCTACAACGTCGCCTTCGTTGTTGCCGGCCTCGCGCTTATTCCACTGTGGCGCCCGGGACGGGAACGAGCGCTGCTGTGGTGGATCGCGGCCGCGTTCTTCGCCGCCGGTCTGTTCGTCGCCCGATCGATACGATCGTGGCCGTTCGAACAGGGGCGCGTCACGGCGCGCGAACGGCCGCAACACCGCCGGTGCGCACGGGTGCTAGCTGCCTTGCTCGGATCGGTTCCCGTCCTCGCGTTCCCGGCACCGAGCTGGTGGTGGCTCGCCTGGTTCGCGCTCGTCCCGCTGCTCCTGCTCCTGCAGGCGACACCAACGCGTCGCGAGGCCGGAGTGCGCGCATGGTGGGGTGGCACCGGCTTCATGATCGCCATGCACCACTGGCTCATCCCCAACCTCGGACCGTTCATCGTCCCTCTGGCCGCCGGGCTCGGTGTTCTGTGGCTGCCGTGGGGTTGCCTCGTATGGGAACTGCTCGGCAGGCGCACGGGACGCCGCCTCTTCGCCAGCATCGTGCTCGTCCCCGCCGGCTGGGTGTGCATCGAAGCCGTGCGGTCATGGTCCGCGCTCGGCGGGCCTTGGGGACTCCTCGGCGCCAGCCAGTGGAACTTCCGCCCGACACTGGCCGCCGCTTCGCTCGGCGGTGTCTGGATCGTCAGCTTTCTGATCGTTGCCGCCAACGTCGCGGTCGTCGTGGCGATCACGCACACGACGCGACAACGCGTCTGCGCGCTCGCTCTCGGCATTGCGTGCGGTGCCTTTGCGATCGGACCAGCCTGGTACGCGATCCAGCCAAGCACCCGCGCGGGGCGCGTCGCCGCGTGTCGCGGTCATCCAACCAGGCGTCGTGCGCGGGTCCGACACCCGCCTCGACGTGGGCGAGCAGCTCAGCGAGACGCTCACGCGAAGCGTTGCCGTGTCGCCTGTCGATCTTGTCGTGTGGGGTGAGAGCAGCTTCGGTTACGACCTCACGCAGCGACCGGACCTGCTCGCACACCTCGAGCACCTCTCGCGCGACGTGCACGCCCCCGTACTCATCAACGTCGACGCGCGTCGCGCATCCAAAGGTGGCATCTACAAGACTTCGGTTCTGATCATGCCGAGCGGCATCGCCGGCAGTTACGACAAGATGCGTCTCGTCCCGTTCGGCGAGTACATCCCGCTACGGTTCGCGCTCGGCTGGACCGCTCGCATCACTGAGGCCGCCAAGCAAGACCGCCGCCGCGGCCACCAGCTCGTCGTGCTTCACGCCGACGGCCTGCGTATCGGGCCGCTCGTATGCTTCGAGTCTGCGTTTCCCGACATGAGTCGCAATCTCGCGAACCGCGACATCGACCTGATCATCGTGCAATCGTCCACCGCGACCTTCCAAGGAAGCTGGGCACCCGAACAACACGCGAGCCTCGCCGCGGTCCGTGCCGTCGAGACCGGCCGTCCCGTCGTGCACGCCGCCTTGACCGGCGAGTCCGCCGTGTTCGACACACGCGGCCGCCTCCTCGGCGTGCTCACCACGCATCAGCGCGGCGCGCTCATCGTCACGATCCCGCTCGCGCACCAGACGACCTTGTACGACCGGCTCGGCGACTGGGTCATCGCGTCGTGCTACAGCGCGCTCGCGCTCGCCGCTATCGCCCTCGGGGTTCGCCACGCACGCCAGGGCGATGCTGCGATCCCGGCTCGTCCGCCAACCGATAGCGGCTGACCTCCCTTACCTCTCGATGGAGTTCTCTGGTCGTGGTTTCGTGCGAGTAGATCGGCAGTTGAGGTGAGCCGTGTAGTTGCCTTGCGACCGTTGGCTCGTGTTCCTTGCGCAACATGACACCCCGTGTTATGCCCTTCCCACCAGGAGGCGGAAGGACGCACTCACTGATGCCGCTCACTCACCAACAGCACGCGACCTTGGCGGAATGGTTCAAGACATCCAACGCGCTTTCTCCGTGCCCGTGTGGCGCGGACGACTGGGTGGTGACCGACGACCTCGTGATTGCCGTACCCGTGCGTGACGGTCATCTCACCATGGTCACGGTCCACTGCAAGCGATGTGCTCGTATTGTTCAGTTCGACGCGGAGGTAATGGGACTCGTCTGAATCGTGCAGGTCAGTGCGAGGCCGCGACTCCTGTCCGGTCCGATGAGCGCTGCCGACCTGACCGTGTCGCCGCTGACGCGGTGCCGAACAGGGCCACAACGTGCAACGTGGAAGTCGCGCTCGGCATCCGCGACGGTATGACGTACGCCCTGTCCCCGGAGGGATCCGCCGAAGTCGCGGGGCTCCACGCCCCGCATTCAGCCTCGTCACAGCAAACTTCGCCCCGGTCCAGCCGAGCCATCAGAGGAGGCGCCGATCGGCCGCGATGTCGACCGCGTGTTCGACGCCGTTGACGACGACTCGATCCGGTCTCCAGCGCCAACTCGTGCTCCTGTCCTGGAGACACGGCCCCGACAGGGTCCAACCTACGCGGGACGACGTGCGCGCGGGCGGAGCTTGAGACTAAGGGTGGGTGCAGAAGGACCTTCGCCTCTCGCCGAGCGTCGTTCCGCGGCCGGATGCTGGAAACAGATGCGTGCTGAGTGAGGAGGTCGTCGTGAAGGTGAGTGACGTCATGACGACGGGTGTCGTGTCGGTGGCGCCCGATACCCCGTTCAAGGAGCTGGTCGAGAGGCTCGTGCGGTTCGACGTGAGCGGGCTGCCCGTTGTCGAAGAATCCGGCAAGATTGTTGGGATCGTGACCGAGGCCGACCTCGTGTCGAAGGAGGCCTATGGCGGCCACCGGCATCGGGCGCTCGCATTGTTGGCGGACGTGCTTTCGGGGCGGGAACACCACTGGGTCACCAAAGCGGTTGGCTCTGTCGCCGCGGACGTCATGACGACGAACCTGGTCGTGTGCGACCCCGACGAAGACGTGCGACTCGTGGCCCGTCGCATGCTGCAAAGCGGAATCAAACGGATCCCCGTCGTCCGGGAGGGCGTCCTCGTGGGGATGGTGTCGCGCCAGGACATATTGGGGATGTTCGCCCGGTCGGACGACGCGATCGCTGCTGACGTCACCCGCGTGCTGACGAGCCATCCGAACCGACCCGACGACTTCCACATCCAAAGCGCGATCGACGGCGGAGTCGTGACGTTGACCGGTGACGTCCGCTACGCGTGGGACGCCCCGATCGTCGTGTCGTTGGTTCGGGATGTCCCTGGTGTGATCGACGTGATCAGTCGGCTGCACAACCGGGAACCCAACCCGACCTCCGCGAAGCCGTGGATGTTCGGCGTGCGATGACCGAGACCCTCGCCGCGCCCGGGTCGGCCCGCCCGGTCGGCGAACGCGAGCTGGCCGTCGACGTGCACCGCCTCGTGAAACGGTTCGGCGAGTTCGAGGCCGTCAGCGAGGTGTCGTTCTCCGTCAGCAAAGGCGAGGTATTCGCGTTCCTGGGCCCGAACGGTGCCGGAAAGTCAACAACGATCAAGATGTTGTGCACACTCGCACGCCCCACGAGTGGACACGCGACCGTTGCGGGCTTCGATGTCACGACGCACGCCAAGGCGGTGCGCCGACACATCGGACTCGTATTCCAAGAACAGACACTTGACGAGCAACTCACCGCAAACGAGAACCTTCGGTTCCACGCAGTGCTGTATCGCGTTCCCCGCGGTGAGGTCGAGTCGCGGATTCGACACGTGTTGGAGCTCGTCGACCTCGCCGAACGTGGGAACGATCTCGTATCCACGTTCTCGGGAGGTATGGCCCGCCGACTCGAGATCGCCCGCGCGTTGCTGCACACGCCCGACGTGTTGTTCCTCGACGAGCCCACGCTCGGTCTCGACCCCCAAACCCGAGCATTGATGTGGGAAGACGTCCTCCGCATGCGCCGCGATGAAGGCTTGACCGTCTTCCTCACGACCCACTACATGGACGAGGCCGAGTATGCCGACCGCATCGCGATCATCGACCGGGGCCGGATCGTCGCCCTCGACACCCCCGCGAACCTGAAGGCCGCCGTCGGCGCCGACCGCGTCGAACTCCAAACCGCAGACGACCCTGCGGCGATAGCGGCACTCACCGCCGCCGGCTTCGACGTCCAGGCGACCGCCGCGGGCATGACCGTCACGATCGCCGACGGCGAAGGCGCAGTCGCGCCCTTACTCGCCGCAGCAGGCGTCCCGGTCCGACACGTGCACGTCCATCGACCCACCCTCGACGACGTCTTCATGCGTTTCACGGGCCGTCAGATACGCGATCAGCCCGCCGAGGGCCGCTCGATGATGCAACGCGCTTGGATGGCGCACCGACGTTAGGAGCAACCACGTCAACGCTCGCGAACCCCACCGCCTCGGTACCTTCACCGTCGAACGACACGATCCTCTCCGAGGAGATCCGTACCGTCGGGATGATCTGGCGACGCGAGCTCATTCGCTTCGTGCGTACCCGAACTCGAATTCTCACGGGCCTCGTCCAACCGCTGCTGTTCTTGTTCGTCCTCGGCTACGGCATGTCGTCCCTCGTGGGTACGACCGGTGGATTCGACTTCAAGAAGTTCGTCTTCCCCGGCATTGTGGCGATGAGCGTCGTCTCGACAGCCATCTTCGCCGCGATGTCGATCGTGTGGGACAGAGAGTTCGGGTTCTTGCGCGAGATGCTCATCGCACCGGTCAGCCGCACCGCACTCGTACTGGGCAAGACGGCAGGTGGCGCAACCATCGCGACCGCCCAAGGCACGATCATGCTCGTTCTCGCCCCCCTCATCGGGGTACATCTCACACCTCTGCTCGTCGTCGAGGTGATCGGCCTGGAGCTCCTCATGGCCGTCGCGCTCACCGCATTCGGCGTCTTCATCGCCAGCCGCATCTCCAAGATGGAGAGCTTCCAAGTCGTCATGCAACTGTTGTTGCTCCCGATGCTGTTCCTTTCCGGCGCGATGTTCCCACTCAGGGGACTGCCGTCTTGGCTGGCGGCGATCACCCGCATCAACCCATTGACCTATGCCGTGGATCCACTCCGCCACGTGGTGTTCGCGGCCCAGCAGATGCCACCCGCGGCGCGCGAGCGCTTCCCGACCGGTATCGAACTGTTCGGTCACATGCTCCCGCTCGCTGTCGAGATCGGCATGGTTGCGGCGTTCGCCGTCGTATTCCTCAGCCTGGCCATTCACGCGTTTGGTCGACCCGAATGAACGGGCGACCGAACCCGTGGACTCCGGACCCTAGGGAAGCGGACGCGATGCACGAGCTACTACGAGTGATTCGCGACCTGGCGGCTGATGCCGTAGTACCGGCATGTCGCCGAGATGCTCCCGCTGACTTCCTCGGCATGACGGAGTAGGGCCAGACGGTGCCGGATCTTGCGTTGCTGTTCTCGCTCGTCCATCGGACATCCCTTTCACGAGAGACCCCGGATGTAAACAACCTCCGTCAGTTTTAGACCTGTTCGGATGTCGAGTTCTTGCGGGCGCAGCCGGCGCTGTTTGGGCCGGTCCCGGCGGACTCGACGTTGTATCGCACCTACCGGCAGATCGACGCGGCGGCCCTCGCGGGCTTGTGGGGCGCTATGGCCGAGGTCCGCGCGGATGTGTCGTCGGCGGTCGATACGGACGAGCGGGTCGTGTTGGACATCGACGCGTCGTTGGTCGAGATCCATTCCGAACACAAACAAGGCACTGCAGCGACCTACAAGCGCGGGTTCGGGTTCCATCCGATGTCCTGCTTCGCGGACGCGACGGGCGAAACGCTCGCCGCGCTGTTGCGTCCAGGGAACGCGACCGCGAACGACCCGGCCGATCATCTCACGGTCCTCGACGACGCGATCGGCCAGTTACCGGCCGAGATCGCGACCGGCCACCACTGCGGCGACGACCCGGCGACGGTGAGCCGGCCGGTGATGGCGCGCGCTGATTCGGCGGGCGCGACGGCCGGGTTCGTGTGGGGCTGCCGGGCCCGCAACATCGGGTTCGCGGTCGTGGCCCGCAAAACCACCCAGATTCATGGGGCGATCTCGAAGATCGAACTCGACGGCGACCGCTGGACCGCGGCCGTCACGCAGGCCGGTGACGAACGGCCCGGCGCGGCGGTGTGCGAGGTCACCGACCTCGTTGACCTGTCCGCGTGGCCCGAGGGCACCCGGCTGATCGTGCGGCGCGAGCCGTTGCATCCCGGCGCGCAACAGACACTGTTCCCGTCGCTCGAGTTCCGCTACTGGGGCCACTACACCGACCAGCTCGGCGAACCCGTCACGCTCGACGCGCACATGCGCGCCCACGCGCACGTCGAGGATCACATCCGCCGATTGAAGAGCTCGGGTCTGGACCGGTTCCCGTTCGTTGACCTCGATGCCAACCGGGCCGGCTCGCCGTCGTCGCGTTCGCCGCCGACTTGGTCCGCTGGTTCCAACTCGTCTGCTTGGACGGACCACTCGCCATCGCGGAACCGAAAACGTTGCGGTGGCAACTCTGGCACGCGCCAGGCCGCGTCGTGCGACGCGCCCGCCACCACATCGTGCGGATCCTCGAGGACTGGCCGACCGCCGACGCGCTACTCCGCGCCTACACGCGCCTCGCGCTGCTGACCTGAATGCACCCGCACCCACGAATTCGGCGGCGGCTCAACCGCGCACGCCCCGAACACGTCCCGCCACAAGCCCCGACCGTTCCCGCGGCGACCGCCGACCCCGACAAGCAGAAAACAACTCCATCAAGCCGCTCTCACGCGCACTGAACGCAGCTCAGCAGTTCCCGTGAACGATCGGGGCTAGTTGGAGATAGCGACCGCGTGAACCGGCGCGAGGTCCGACCCCTTGACCGCAAATGACCTTCCGCCGTCGCGACTCAGGAGCAGCTCGCCGGCCGTCGTTCCGGCGACGACGAGGTCTCCGGTTGCTGCGAGGCAATTCCGTTCGACAGCCCCGGCGAAATCGTCGAACACTCGCTCCCACTCGAGCGAGGTCGCCCGCGCGTCCGCTCGGAAGATCGCCGCTTCGGGTCCGCCCGCGTCCCAAAGCGGCGGGGGTCCCGATGCCGCGCCCACGAGCAGTGCATCGTCGGTACGCGCGAGTCCAAGGGTGTATCCACGGTCGATGCCGTCACTGGCCCACCTCCAGTGTCTTCCTTCGTTGTGGCTGAGGAAACAACCCATGCCGGTCGTTGCGTAAAGAGATTCATCGTCGGCGACGACGCCGTGCACATCATCGAAGAGACCATCGTTGCGCGCTTCCCACGTCGCACCACGGTCGTGACTGACTGCGATCCCGCCAACCTCGATGCCGACGATCAACCGGTCGCCGTCCACCACGATGGTCGACAGGTCGGCGGCTCCCCAAGGCGAGTGCCAGTTCTCATGGCCGTCGATCGCGGTGAGACCGTTGAGCTCGTGCGAGTTTCCAGGACGGAGACACCAGAGTGCGGCTGGTTCCACGCCGGCGTAGACCTCGTGATCGTCGCCGAGTGCGACGGTCCAGACGGTCATGTCCTCCAGACCGAGATTCCGCCACACGCCGTGCGTCCGGAGCCACACTCCTTCGCCCGACACGGCAGCAGCGACGGCATCACCGCGCGCGTCGACTGCAGCGACCTTCCGGCCATCGAGTTCGATCCCACGCGTTGCACCCGTGTCGTCAACCTGCAACAGCCCGGCGCGCGTCGCGAGATACACGACCGTCATGGCACCCTCCTAACACCGCAACAGGTCCGCGCGCTCTCCTTCGCCAAGAACGACGGTGAGGGCGTGATCGCCGCACGATGAATGCTGTGAGTATCACCGCCGCGAGGATTACCAAATAGAGCACGACCCCGCGGCGACGACGAATGAGCGTTTCTCGGTTCTCCTCGTAGAACGATTTCGGCACGGATAACGCGAAGCCCGCACCGGCCGCGGCCAGCATTCCGTGCCCGGGCGTGACGCGCAGCTCACCCGACGTAACCGCGGCCATGGGCGACCGCTGCCCACTGCACAGCTTGGCCATGTCGAGCCATTCGCCCGCCAGCACAGGAGCGCCGGGCACCGCGCCATCTCCGATGAGGATCTCGCCCGGTCTGAACGACAACGTTACGGCGATGTCGCGGTCCGAGGCGAGCAGCACGACATCGCCGCGCGTGAATCGTGCGACGAGGGATCGGCTGCGGAAGTCGCGCAGGTTGTCCTGGAGCAGGCTCGCGAGCATGCATGCCAGACCGGACGCGTCGTCGTCGGCCACGAGTCTGACGCTCGGGCCGGCGCGCGACCCTCCGTTGGCAGTCGCCGCGACGACAGTCACACCTGCCGCCACCATGCATCGATGCCGAGATCGTCCGCGATCACTTGCAGCGCGTTATACGCGGGCCCGAACGTGATGAAGCCGTGCGGATGCTGCGTCGAGCCGGCCATGTAGAGCGCCTCCACAGGGGTGCGGTACTGGCCGAGCTCTGGCAGCGGTCGCTGGTCGAGCATGTTCGCGAGGCTGATCTCTCCCATCATCCAGTCGCCCCGCACCATGTTGGGCAGCTTCTGCGCGATCTCGAGCGGCGTGTACGGAACCCAGTCGAGGATCACGTCGTCGGTGAGGTTCGGTGCGAAGCTGCGCCAGGCTTCGATGCAGCGGTGCCCGTACCAACGCCCGAGGCTTTCCCACTCGCCCTCTCCTCCGCCGGCGATCGCGAACGGTGCGAATTGGCGGAGTAGTCCGGTGGCGCACCCGGCCGGCGCATCGGTCGGGTCGTAGAGCGAGTTGACCGCGGCGTTCGGCTTCGGGTCGGGAAGCTGTCCCGCGCGGACCGCGGCGAAGTCGGCGTTCAGCTCCTCGAGCGATCCGTATCCCAAGTTCACGACCCACGCGCGGTTCACGTCGGGATCGAACTCGGCGGCCGAGTACTCCGGCAACGCGGTCATCGCGAGGTGCACCGAGAACAGGGTCCAATCCTTGTGCTTGACGTCGTTCTTGATCCGCCCCCGCAACTCCTCGGGTACGGCCGTCGGTTCGAGGAACTCGAGGAAGGTCTGTTCGACCGAAACGGTCGACGCGACGAGCTTGCGCGCCGCGACCTCGGTACCGTCGGCCAACCGCACACCGACTGCGCGACCCCCGTCGACGAGGATCGCCCGCACGTCGGCGTCGCTGACCATCACGCCGCCGTGTTGTGCGAGATCGCGCCAGAGCGCATGGGCGAGACGGTGCGAGCCACCGATACATAGGTGCCAGTTGTCGATCTTCCCGACGAGCAGCGGGAAGCCGATCGCGAGTCCCGGTACGTCGTTCGTATATGCACACACCGCGCCGTGGAATGCCAGGTGTGCCTTCACCTTGGGGTTGGTGAAGTGCTGGTCGAGGAACTGGTTGATGGTCTCCCGCCGCAGCTTCACGGAGAGGAACTCGGAGCGATCCTCCACGCCGAAGGTCGCTAACGCTTTGGTGAGCTCTTTGACCGACATCGGCGGCTGGAACATCAACGTGCCGAGCAGGAGATCGACGTAGCCGTGTGCCTCGACGTAGAGACGGCGGAACGTCTCGGCGTCTTCCTGGGAGAACCGCGCGATCGACGCGCACGTCTTGTCGAGGTCCGTGTGAATCGTGAGCGCAGTGCCGTCGTCGTAGATTGACGCCATCTGCACCTCGGGCCGCACGTACTCGACGCCGTGACCACGCACGTCAAGATCATTTACCGGCGGCGCGAGGTCGACGAACGTGTGATAGTTGGCGTGCACGTTGTGCAGGAACCCTGACAGCGTGAGCTCCTCGGTGCACAAGCCACCACCTTCCTCGTGGCGACGCTCGAGCACAAGAACCTCGAGCCCGCTGCGCGCAAGATAGGCACCCAAGGTAAGGCCGTTGTGGCCGGCCCCGATGATGACGGCGTCGTAAGAGTCACGCACGGACAGTCTCCTTGCGATCCACTGCATAGGGCGGCCGTCCGAACGGCCACGAGGTCTGCACGCCGTTCGCGTACGCCTCGAGGAGCACCTGGACATGCTCAGCTTGGCGCATGAGGAAGCGCATGTCGCCACGCACCTTGACCGTCCCGTGCAACGCCGCATCGATTGGGTCCTGCAGGCCCGCCGCGATTTCGTCGAATGCCGTCGCGGGGCCCCGGAATCGGTAGTCGAGCTTCACGGCAGGGTCGTCGCCTTCGACCTCGCGGTACCACGCACAGTGCCCGTCCTCGATGCTGACGAGGAAGTGGCGTTCCGATCCTTCGGCAACGTACGGCGAGAACCCGTCGCCGTAGATCTCGACCTTGATCTTCAGCGTGCCCGCGGGAAGGTTCTTCATGGTCGCGACGCGAGCGTTCATCGCGTCACGAACCTCCTCGTACCATCCGGGTGTGTAGATGTCCGCCATCGCTAGCCCCTCTCAATAGCCTCGTTCCGCGACCACCGGGCTCGGCAAGCCCAGGTCCTCGGCGATGGCCTTGTACGCGTTGTACCCGCACGCCGCGTGAACGCCGCCGCCCGGGTACGCCGACGGGCCGCAGAGATACAGACCGCCGATCTCTGTGCGGTAGTTCGAGGCCTCCGGGAACGGGCGGTTCGCGCCGAGTTGATCGGGAGCGAACTCGCCGTTCGAGAAGTCGCCTTCGCGCATCAGGTTCTTGCGCTCCATTTGGTCGGGCGTATAGAGCTTGTGGGCGATGACGTTGTCGCGGTTCATGTTCGGCGCGAACTCGTGCCACACGTCGAGGAAACTCTCGTTGAACGTTTCCCGCACCTCGGTCCACTCCTCGGTGGTGAGCGCGCTCGCGACGGGGAGGAAGTACCAGCCCGTCGCCGCGTGTCGACCGGGCGGTGCTTGTGCCGGGTCCCAGAGGCTGTTGACCCAGGTGCCCGCGGCGGGCTTGGGAAGGCGTCCCATGTACGCGTCGCGGATGTACCGGACGGTGTCGTCCGGTCCGTCGAAGCCGACCATCGTGTAAAAGCAGCGGTCGATCTCTTCGTTCCACTGCGCCGACTTGTAGTGGGGCTCCTCGTAGAGGCAAAAGCATGGGGTTCCGAGAACGTGACTTGGGCCGTACCGATAGGCCCGTGCCCGCTTCACCCAGAGTGGACTGAGGTTTTCCTCGCCAACCATGTCGAGCAGCGTCTGGCGCAGGTCGGCGTTCGACGCGACGACCGTGTTTGCACGGATGTCACCCGCGCGGGTCTTGACGCCGACGGCTCGGCCGTCCTCCACGATGACCTGCTCGACCATGACGTTTTCGAGCAGGTCGACCCCCTCGCGGTAGCAGGCCTGCGTCATCGCCTTCGCAAGGGTGTGTGTGCCGCCGCGCGCGAGTTTCCAGTTGCCGAGCGTCCACATCACGAAGAGCAAGAAGCCGGCACCCAGGCCTTGCCCGTCGATCGGGTAGCCCCACTCGACACACGTGCGGTAGAGCAGCGCCCGCAGTTCGGGAGTCTCGAAGAACTCGTCGATCACGTGTTTCGGCGACTTCATCAGGAATTGTGCGCCAACCCCGAGGTCACCGAACGCCGCTTCGATCATCGCCCCCTGGTCGTCCAGGCCGCCGGGCTGCGGAATGTTGTAGAGCCCGACGGCGAACAGCTGCTCCAGCGCGATCGCGCGGTGTTTCAGCTCGACGTACGTGTCGGCGTCGGCTTTGGAGTAGTGGGCGATGCTCGCGTGCGTGCGATCGAGGAGGTCGGGCCGGTGCAAGATCACCGGTGGACGTCCGTCCGCGAACGTGATCCCAGCCTGCGCCTCGGGCATTACCGTGCGCAGCCCGAGATCTTCGAGTGCGAAGTCCTGAATCATCGGCATGATGTCGAAGAACTCCATGAACTGCGCGTGCATGTTGTGCCGGTATCCCGGGAGCACCGGCTCCTCGGTGTTCGTACCACCGCCTTCCTCGTGCCGGCGCTCGATCACTACTGTCGAGAGGCCCGCGCGTTGCAAGTAGGCAGCGAGACACAGGCCGTTGTGACCGGCGCCGATCACGATCGCGTCGTAGATGCGCGTCAACGTCGTCCTCCTTGTGCGATGACATCCGGCGCAGAGGCTTGTTCTCCGTTCGCCCCGCCCCGGCGGCGCGGCGCGCCGAAGTCGGGTGTTTTGGCGTCCGACTTCGATCGCGATTCGGGAGAGCGCGGAGCGGCGACCGGAGGCGGCTTCGGCGCGGTGACTCCGTCTGGTCTCGGCGTGACAGGGAGCGGTCCGGCGCCGGAATCGGAGATGACGTTCCGCGGAGATTCGGCCTGTGTTCGCGAAGGCGTCGCGACCGGCGGAGCTTCGCGCGCGGACGATGCCTTCGCCCCGCGGTGCAAGACCCAGCGCACAGCCATCGCGAGGGTGTGACGATGCAATCCGAGCCGCAACATGCCCGGGATGTCATCGCCATTGATGCGGATCGTGAAGTCCCAGTTGACCGGTTCACGGATCGTGCCCGAGACGACGATTTCGTCGCCGTCGCGTGCGATCTCGTACTCGCGAAAATCCATCACGAGCTCTTTGCGGCCGAGTCCACGCGAGCGCAATTTCACGACAGGTACGTTTCTCGATAGCGCTGTACGTAGCGCGGCGGCGTCCACCATTTCTGCGCGCCGAGATCGTCGGCCACCGAGTTGGCCGCGATGTAGCCGGGCCCGCCGATGACGAGACCGCCCGGGTACGACGATGCTCCACAGAGATACAGTCCCTCGACGGGCGTACGACCGGCGATGCAGGTGTCGTGCGGCCGGAAGACACCCATCTGCAACGCGTTGTACGCGCCGTGCTTGATCGAGCCGCGGACCATGTTGGGCAGGCGAGTCTCGATGTCGAGCGGGCTCTCGGCGGTCGACAACACGATGTTGTCGCGCGTCAGGTTGGGCGCGTACCTTCCCCATCGTGTGAGCAGGCACTCGGCAACCTCGTCGTGACGGGCCTTCCACCCGCCTTCCACGTCACCCGGGACGTGCACCTGCAGGAAACTTACGTGGTGGCCCGGGATCCTGACGAGCGTCGGGTCGTAGCGGGTCTCGACCGTCGCGTGTCCACCCAAGCAATCGAGATCGAGGCGGCCGGCAAGCACGTTGTCCCAGTGATGGAGCAACTGCTCCGTCGAGTCGAACCCGGTGACGACCATGAATGCGTCGTTCACCCACGGGTCGTCGGCCTCGTACCGCGGGGCGTCGTTGGTCGCGACTGCCATCGTGAAGAACGACCAGTCGTCCCACTCCCAGTCGTCGGAGACGCGCCGCAGTTCGGGGGGCACGTGCTCTGCCGGCAACAACTCGCCGAACGTGAGTGGCGGCGGCAGGCTCGACAACACCGCCCTGGCCTCGATCACACGGCCGTCGAACACTTCGAGGCCCGTGACCCGGCCGTCCTCGACGATGAACGACGTGACCTCCGCGTTGTCGAGCACGACCCCGCCGTTGCGCAGGATCTCGCGCGACAGCGTGCCCGCGAGCTTGTGCGATCCGCCGTAGCACAATGCTTTGTTGGCGGCGCGGTCGACGTACAACGGGACAAGGAAGCCGAGGCCGCTCTCGCGTGGGTTGAGTCCCCACATGCACGCGGCGTACAGCAGCAGCATGCGGACCCTGTCGTCCTCGACGAGCTCGTTGACGATCTCGATCGGAGACATCTCCGTGAGCCGCAGCACCTCGCGCCCGGCGTCGGTGCGTTCGAACGCTTCGATCATGTCCATCGGCGCCATCGGCGGTAGATACGTGCCCGGCGCGATCACGTCGTCGACGAGCCGGCGCCACGAGCGCATGACCTTGCCGAAGCGATTGGCGTCGCGCTGACTGAACTTTGCGATCGAGTCCTTCGTGTCTTCGACCTGATTGCACAACATCACACTCGTACCGTCAGTGAACACCGCGGCCGTCTGCGCGTTCGGCTTGACGAACGTGAGTCCGTGCGCGTCGAGATCAAAGTCCCGGAACAACGGCATGTAGTCCGTCATCATGTGGTACACGGCGTGCGGGTTCGTGTAATAGCCGGGGAAGAGCGTCTCCTCGGTCGCGAGCCCACCGCCCACCTCGTGGCGCCGCTCCACGACGATCGTGCGCAACCCCGTCCGAGCGAGGTATGCGGCCGCGATGAGCCCGTTCGGTCCGCCGCCGACGATCGCGACGTCGAACTTCGAATGCTCGGGGAACTCGTCGAGGATGTGCTCCGTCGGTTCGATGCCGTATCCCTTACGCACCATCACGCCACCTCCGCCTTCCGGCGGCCGTTCTCCGGCACGTACCACTCCGATGGGTACCACCAGCTCGCGGGCTCGACGATGCCGTCCTCGATCAGGATGTGCATGAGGTTGTAAGGCACTGCCATTAGACAGAGCCCACCCGGATGCATGCTCTGGCTGCACATGTACAGACCGTCGATCGGTGTGCGGTATCGCGCGAGCTCCGGCATCGGCCGCGTGCCGAACCATTGGTCGGCCGACTGCCGGGCCCCGTACCAGTTGCCGCCCGACATGCCTGCGTTGCGGAACTCCGAGTCGTACGGAGTGTTGACGAACACGTCGACGATGTTGTCGGAGTGCATGTTGGGGGCCATGCGCTCGATCAGCGCGAGCGCCGCGTCGACGATCTCCTGCTTGTGTCGGTTGTAGCCCTCGGGCCCTTCGACGTCGTACTGCGGCGGCGGGCATTCGAGGTAGATGGGCGACAGCACGTGATAGCCGTCCGGCGTGCGCGTCGGGTCGTACTGGTCGTGCGAGCAGATCATCATCGTGAGGTGCTCGGGCGTGAGCGACGCCGGGACCTTCTTGTGCGAGTAGGCATCGCGCGTCTGCGCGTAGAAGAAGTCCATCGAGTCTGCGGGACCAACCACACACGACGGATAGACGTCCTCGGGGAAGGCGTCGTCCCGCCCGTGGTACTTGGGCAGTTCCCGGCAGATCACCGACATCACGAAGAGGCTGCCGCCCTTGAGTGACACATCCGAGACTCGCTGTGCGAAGCCTGCGTCCATGTGTTGCGTGCCCACGAGACGCAAGAACGTCTGTTTCACGTCCGCGCCGGAGATCACGGCCTTGCGCGCCCAGATTGTCTTCTCGGGGAACGACGCGTCCGCGGCAAGCCGGACCCCGATCGCGCGGCCGTTGCGCACGATGATCTCCTCCACTGGCGAGTTCGTCAGGATTCGGGCACCATGCGCGATCGCGCAACGAATGATCGCGTGCGCGTAAGTGTGCATGCCCCCGCGCGGCGAGCCACCTGAGTAGCCAAAGAGCATCACGCCACCGAGCGAAGGCAACATCATGCCGTCCCAGTTGGGGTGGGCACCGCAGTACCACGCACCCATTGCACTCAGCACTCGCGCGGGTTCCCATGGCACGAACTCCTCGAGGAACTCGCAGTAACTCATGTCGAGGAGCCGCTCGGTCCAGAGCTCCGGAACGTGCTTGCGGAACACCTGCCACCACGGCAGGTCGGCCTCGTCGACCTCGTGCTGGCGCGGGTGCGGCGGCGTCCAGAAGAGAGCCCGCAGCAGCTCGCGCATGGCGGGCTCGGGCAACGCGTCGACCAGCCCGCCTCCCCCGCCGCTTCCGTCGGGGAAATAGCGGCGGGTGCTCTCGTCACCGATGTCGGGACGCCAGCGGCTCCCCAGGTTCGCGGCAACGCCGTCGAGCGTGACGACCCCCGACATCGACGGGTAATAGACCATCCGCATTCCGTACTTCCACAGCTCCAGCTGGTCGAAGCCGGGTGCCGCGCCGCCATAGAGGTAGGTCGCGTGCGGATCGATGCGAAACCCCGGGCGAGGTTCGGTGTTCTCCTGACCGCCACCACACTCCGGGCGCGCTTCGCACACCGCGACCGACAGCCCGGACTTCGCCAGATAGGCCGCAATCGTGGAGCCGTTGTGACCCCCACCCACCACCACGACGTCAAAGGTTTCCTCGCGCATGGGGGCCCCTCTCGTTGTCGGCCGCCGCGCTGTTCTCGCGATGCGTTCTTCTTGCCTTCGTGAGAGAGCGTCGGCCTGATCGAGCGGAGCTCACCAGAGCATTTGGTCACAACACACGCCGACGACCGGACGCACGGCAACGGATCGAGCGCGAAGGGCAGGCGGGGTCCCCCGCACGTGGAGCGGTCAGTTCCGCGCCGACCGCCGACTGTCATGTCGACGCGGTCGATCGGTCCGGCGGGTGGCGTTACGCTCCGCTCATGCGATACGTCGACGTCAACGGTGTGCGCCTGTCGGTGATCGGACTCGGCACCTCGCAGTTCGGATCGAAAGACTGGGGCTACGGCGCCGACTACGCGCAGAACGAGGCCGGCGCGACGCATGCGCGGGCGCACACTGGGACCACGACGAGCCCCATGCGTGGCTCTTCAGCCGGTGATGTGTCTCGGTCGTTGTCGTGGTTGCGGTTCGGGAAGGTCGTCGGGAAGCTCGGCGGCCGCGTGGCGGATCTCGTCGAGGATGTCGAGCAGCACTTGTTGTCGTTCGGGACCAATGCGGTCGACGAGCAGGCGGGCGACTTGTTGGATCGCGGGCAACACCTCGTCGAGGAGTACTTGCGCGGCCGGGGTGATGTCGACGAGGACTCGGCGCCGGTCGTCGCGGTCGCTGCTGCGCACCACGTACTGCTTGCGTTCGAGGTTGTCGAGCAGTGAGGTGACGGTGCCGCTCGTGATGTGCATGCGGGCGGCGACCTCGCCGGTCAGCATCGGTTGGCCTTCACCTTCGATGACTGCGAGCGCATTCACCGCGGCGTGTGAAAGGCCGTACCGGCGGCAGACGGCGCCGACGCTCGTCTCGACAAGATTGCCGACGACTTCGAGTTCCCGGGCGCAGCGGCTGGTGAGCCAACGTGCGCCCGGGAACTCGCGTTCGAATGCGATGACCTCGGGAGGCCGGCGGGGAGACAGGTCTAGGCCTCCACCACGATCTCGATGCGCGGTGGGGCGGTCACACCCGCGCTCGCCATCGCGTCCTTCAGGCCCGGATCGGCGACGAACGCCTGCGCCTGGCCGACGGACGGGAACCAGTGCAACACCGTCAACTTGTTGGGGTCGGCCGGGTCCTGGAGGACATCGGCGGCGCTGACGCCGTGCTTGTCACGCAGGGGCTGGACCTGTTCGTACACGGTGCGCCATGCGGCGTAGTCGCTGACAGGGTGTTGCACGATGCTGAGTGCCTTTGCCATCTCACTCCCTTTATCTCGGAGTCCAGTATCTTGAACTCAAGATATAGCGGGATCGAGAGAAGTCAACAACTTTTTGTCGATTCGGCCAAACGCTCGAGCCCACAGTGAACGCCCCGATCCGCGATCGCGAACGGCACCTACCCAGCGTTCTGGAGACGGCCGAGCGGCGTCGTTATGGGACGCGCGTTTGGGGGCATGTCGAGGGAGGACGGCGCGGAATGCGCCGACCTGCCCGGATGCTCCTCAGTGCGGGGAGCCGGAAACGCGTTTTCGACAAATCCGAAACGTGGGCCCGGGTTGCGCCGATTGATCTCCTCTTTGTTGTCAAGTGGCGGTCGGGGTGGGTTGTGGTGTTCGGCGGGAGCTGGTTCTAGCGTTGGGCCGGGTCCGGGAGTGGTTCTTCCGAAGCGTCGGTGTTCGGGGTTCGAAGCCGGCCACGCTGGATTGATGAGTCGTCCCCGCTTGCCCTCCCGGACCCGCGCATGTTCGGGCGGCGTCGGCGCGTAGCTGGCGGTAGATCGCGTCGGTGATCCGCCGTTTCAGAGCGCGCAGCGCTTCCTTCTTGGTCTTGCCCTCGGCGAGTTTGCGGTCGTAGAACGCGCGGCCGGGCGAGTGTCGGTGTCGGATCTGGGTGACCGCTGCGATGTGGATCGCGTGGTTCAACTGCGCGGTTTCCGCGCAGCGACAATCGACGGATGGAACGGCCGCCGGACTCGAACTCGATCGGTGCGGTCCCCGCGTACGCGGCGAAGTGATCGCGGTCGGCGAACCGGTCGATGTTGCGCGCGTGGCCGATGACCATCGCGGCGACGACGGGTCCGACACCGAAGATGTCGGTCACGGTCGTTCCCGACGCGTGCACTGCGGCTTCGAGCCGCCGTTTCGACGCGCGCATCTGGCTGTCGAGGTGACGCAGGTCATCGAGATGCTCGCACGCGAGGTCGTGGCGGATCTGCGCGACCGGATCAGTCGGCGCGATCCGGTCCAGGAGCTGCTGGGCGGCGTTCACCGTGATTTCCTTGGAAATACCGCCCGGAACGAGCTCGATCAACAACGCGTGCAGCCGGCACGCGCTCCGGTTCCGGGACCGGCCCAGATCCCGATGCCGCTTCGCCAACAAACGCAACACGACCGCGTGATCCGCCCGCTCCACCGGCCGCAGGCTCGGCGCGCGCAACGCCGCGATCGCGATCGACAGCGCATCGTGCGGGTCGGTCTTCTGTGACTTCGACGTCGCCAACACCCGCACCCGCGACGCCAACGTCGCCGGCACGTCCAACACGCGTTCATTCACGCCGACAAGCTGCTGGGCGAGCAGGTAGCCCAGCCCGCCCGCCGACTCGACCGCCCAAACACGGTCCTCGAACGCGGCTGCCCACGCGAGCAGCTGCTCGAGTTGCCGCGGGCCGGAACGGACCTGCATCCGCGCGAGTTGCTGCTCGTGCTCGTCGATCGCGACTGCCGTGTGCGATCCCTTGTGCGGATCGACACCGAATCACTCGTGTCGTGAGCGTCGGGGCGGGCACTCCTGATTCCGGAGGATCGTGCTCGCGCACCTCTTTCGAGCCACACCCCAACCGTCCCGGCGGGCAGGAAACTCGATAGAAAACCACTCGGATCGCTCCGACGGCAGGCAGTTCGGGAACCACACCCGCCGGGACCACCAACGCTACGAAACCCCCAACGCCAGCGCCACGAACTCAATCAGGCAGTTCTGTGTGCTCTCGGTTTTGGGTTGTTGTCTTATGGTTGGCCGAGAAGGTGGCCTCCGTAGCTGAAGACGGTCATGTCTGTGCTTGCGAGTGCGTACGGATCTGCTTGAGGGTTGGGGATGCCGACGATCGCGAAGACGGGCCGCGCGACGCCGGGTTGGGCGGGGCTGCCTCGGAAGGCTGCGTTGAGGCTGAAGACGCCGCCGTCGGCGGCGGCCAACCAATAGCCCCGACCGGACGCCGTTGCGGCGATAGCCACGACCGGTTTGTTGAGATGTGTGTTTCCCATTGATCCGTGGAATCGTGCATCACCGAAGCTGAAGACGCCGCCGTCGGCGGCGGCCAACCAATAGCCCTGACCGGACGCTGTCGCGGCGATAGCCACGACCGGTTTGTTGAGATGTATGTTTCCCATTGATCCGTGGAATCGTGCATCACCGAAGCTGAAGACGCCGCCGTCGGCGGCGGCCAACCAATAGCCCTGACCGGATGCTGTCGCGGCGATAGCCACGATCGGTTTGTTGAGGTGTGTGTTTCCCATTGATCCGTGGAATCGTGCGTCACCGAAGCTGAAGACGCCGCCGTCGGCGGCGGCCAACCAGTAGCCGTTGCTTGTGGCGGTTCGGGCAAGTCCCACGATCGGCGCGTTGAGACGTGTGTTTCCCATTGATCCGTGAAATCGTGCGTCGCCGAATGCGACGACCCGCCCGGTACTTGTCGCTAGCCAGTAGCCCTGCGAGGTGGGCGTGACCGCGAAGCCGGACATGTTCGTGATGGTTCCGGCGGCGACGCACGACGACGAGAGGTTGTCCCAGAGGCGTTGTGTCCACACGTTCGGGAGGCCCATGACCGGTCGGCCGCGGCACGCATCCGAGATCTCGTTTTCGCCGAGAGTCAGGGTCGGGTCAATCCATCCCTCCCCCTCAGTCTTGTCGGTTTCTGTCCCCGCGAACTCATGTGTGACGATGCTTTCGATGGCCGACGTCGCTGTGCCGTCGGCGCTGTAGCCGAGGCAGTTTTGGGAGTCGGCGGGATACGCGATCACGGCGAACCGCAGTTCGTCGGGCACCTGGCCAGGAAGTTGAAACGCGGTGTGGACCGCGCATGCATAGCTCGGGAAGCTCAAGCAGCTGTCGTGCCCGGTTTGGAGATAGGTACTTCCGCGTTGTGGGAACACCAAGAACAGCGTGTCGATCGTGTTCGTCCATCCAAACGTGCGACGCGCGTGCACGATCTCGTGCCAGACATCAGCGCAGCTCAGGTGCGCGGGTACGGCCACGGCATCGACATGACTGCCCCCGAGCACCACGTTGCCGAACACGCCGTACTGCGCAACGATCGACTGATAGGCAGACCCGGGTATCTCCTTGAAAAGCAACTCGATACCAGCCTTGCTGTTCGACCTGTCATCTCGCCACCGTGGCCCCCACCAAATGAGGAATACCCGCGGGACATGCAAGATCACGGTGTTGTCAGCAAGATCCGGATGATGCAACACCAGGTTCCCCGACGCACTGAACGCGCCGAGACCGATCGACAAACTCACCAAGACGACCAGCACAGAACACGACCTCACCACACGCCACCACCAGCCCCGCATCCGGAGTCGCGGTCGATCACGTATCGGCGAGCCGCGGATCGAGATCGCCCCTTCGCGACTCGCCCCAGAGGCCGCCACGGTCGCACGTTCGTGTCGTGACCCGACCATCCGGCACCTCCGCCCAACGGCCGGACGCGGTCTGCGCCGCATCTCTCACCACGATGGCGCGACCGCGACCAGAATCGCAGAGGAGAAGGTCCCTATCCACGACTCGACGACAAACGACCCACACGGCCCCGAGAAGCCACGACACGCGCATATTGCCGACCTCGCGCTCATCGACCTGGCCAGATCGAGCGGATCGCGACGCGGTGCTTGCTGTCGTCGAGCCGCACGGATTGCCCGCTCTGGGACGTTTATGCGAGCGGTGAACGTACGGGTCGTCGGCTCCAAAGTGGTGCCGGGACGGTGACGGTTCGGACCGTGAGGTCCTGGCTCGGGAGCTGGGAGGTTCCGACATGTTGGTAGTTCACCCATCGACCGCGGTTGTCGTCCACGATCAGGTGTTCACGTCCGCCGAGGAAATGGCGCTGGCAGGGTTCTTGGCCGGGTATAGCGGACTGACCCATGAGGCGTACGCGTTGGATCTTCGGCAGTGGGTGCAGTGGTGCACAGAACATCGTGTGACGTTGTTCGGGGCGCGCCGCGCCGATATCGAATCGTTCGGCCGTCACCTTGAAACACTTGGTCGAGCGCGCGCCACGATCGCGCGGCGGTTGTGCACAATCACCTGCTTCTACCGCTACGCCGAAGAAGAAGCCCTCATCGCCATATCCCCTGCCGTGCACGTCCGCCGTCCCCGCCTTGACTATGAGTCCCACGCCACCGGGCTCGACCGCAACGAGGTCGGTGCCATGCTCGTCGCAGCCGGACTCGGCGACGCCCGCGACCACGCCTTGATCTCGCTCCTCGCGCTCAACGGCTTGCGGGTCTCCGAAGCGACGGGCGCAGACATCGAACGTCTCGGCCTCGAACGCGCGCACCGCACTCTGCGGATACTCCGCAAAGGCGGCAAGATCGTCACCGTCCCCCTCGCGCCCCGCACCGCCCGCGCCGTTGACCTCGCGGTCGGCGACCGGCACCAGGGGCCGATCTTCTGCGGCAACGACCACGGACGCCTCGAACGACACGCGGCCAGCCGCATCGTGCACCGTGTCGCCCGCCAAGCCGGGATCACCAAACCGGTCGGACCGCACACGCTGCGACACGCGTTCATCACCGCCGCGCTCGACGCCGGAGTTCCACTCCGCGACGTACAAGAGGCCGCCAGCCACGCTGATCCCCGCACGACCATGCGCTACGACCGCGCCCGTGTCAGCCTCGACCGCCACGCCACCTACATCGTCGCCACGTTCATCGCCGGAGCAGCCCGCTAACCACCCGACCAAAAACACGCCCGCTCTGGGTCGCATAAGCAGTCCCAGAGCGAACCCTGTTTGTGTCAAGGGCCAGGTTTTCGGGGTCTGTTCGGGCGCGTTCGGGTGATCCTGGTGACAGGATCGGTTTTCGGTTCTAACGTTGTGGTTCGGGTCCGGGAATGGCCTTTCCGAAGTGCCGGTGTTCAGGGATCTGCCGGCCGCGCTGGATTCAGAGTCGCCCCTGATTGCCTTCCCGGGCCCGTTGCGTTCAGCTGGTGATGTCGGCGCGGAGCTGTCGGTAGACGGCGTTGCTGATCCGTCGTTTCAAGCAGCGCATCGCTTCCTTGCGGGACTTCCCCGCGGCTTGTTTCGCGAGGTAGTACGCGCGGCCGGGTGTGTCGTGACTGATCTGGCTGAGCGCGGCGATGTGGATCGCGTGGTTGAGTTGCCGGTTCCCGGCCAGGTTCAACCGATGCCGCTTCTTCGGTCCCGAGGACGCTTCGATCGGCGCGGTCGCGTTGTAACGGGCGTAGTGGCCAGCGGTCGGGAACCGGCAGATGTCGCCGGTGTAGCCGATCAGGTACGCGGCGACGATCGCACCGACGCCGTGCACGTCGGTGACCGTCGTGTTTGACGCCGAGACCGCGACATCAACACGGCGACGGAGCTCGACGAGCGCGTGATCGGCGCGGCGGACCTCGTCGAGGAACTCCGAAGCGATGCGCTTGCGTTCGATCCCGACCGCATCACACGGACGGAGCTTGCGAAGCTCGAACGCGGCCCGTTTCGCCGAAAGTCTTGGGGGTAATCCGCCTTCGGTCATCTCACACAGCACCGCGTGCAACCGGCAGATCGCGCGGGTCCGGGCCGCGGTGAGCTGATGGTGTCGTCGGGCCAGTATCCGCAGGATCTGGCGGTGGTCCTCGAGCGCGACCGGGCGGAGCTTGCGGTTGTGGAGCGCGACGATCGCGGCCGAGCGCGCGTCGTAGGGATCGGTCTTGTCCTTGTGGCCGGAGTCCAACAGCCGTGCCCTCGCCGACAACGCGGGCGGGACATCCAACACGGTCTCGCCCGCGCGCACGAGCTGCTGGGCGAGCAAGGCACCGGTCCCGGTCGCGCCTTCGACTGCCCACACACGGGGTTCGAACTCCGCCGCCCAGCACAACAGTCGCTCACGTTGTCGGCGATCGGCACGCACCAACAGCTCACCAACGAGCTGTTCGTCACCGTCGATCGCGACGGCCGTATGCGAACCCTTGTGCGGGTCAATCCCAATGATGAACACGTGTCCTCCTCCTCAGAAGTTGGTCGCCGCGGCGGGCACTCCTGATGCGGGGATGCCGTTCCTGTTTCGAGCCACGCCACAGCACGGGAACCGGCGGGCAGACTCATCGCTCAGAAGCCAACCCGAAGACGGCAGGGCATTATCGGGACCACCCGCCGGCGCCCTCGACGCTACGAAAACACCGCAACGACGTGCACCAGATCCTCCATCAGGGCAATATGCGCTAGCTGGGCGCTGTCGGTTGGAGATGGTTTCGGCGGCTCAGGATGCGTCGTCGTTCGCGTTCGGATGCGCCGCCCCAGACGCCGTGATCGATGCGGTTGTCGACTGCGTAGCTGAGGCAGTCGGCGCGCACCGTGCAGTCGTCGCACACGCGTTGTGCGTCCTCGACGCCGAGACCATCGGATGGGAAGAACTCGGTTGGGGCGAGGCCGCGACAGTGTGCGTCGATCATCCAGGCGGCAGGTTCCGTGGTCTTGTTGTGATCATGGTTCGTTGACGCCATCGTGAGGTCTCCCTTGAGTGCGCGGCGCGTTCGGTTGGGTGCGGCTGGCCAGAGATGCCGCGCGCGTCGGGTGGAGATTTGTGGCTGTGCCCGACGCACCTGTCCGTGTTACGTGCGTCGGGCACAGCGAGGCGAGGCTCGATGCGTTCCCGGTGGGAGAACGCTTCAGCGCCTCGACATTTGAGTCCGGTCATGCTGCGCTGGCAGGTTTCCCGGTTCGGCGTGTTCGGTGCGCGGCGCGTTCGGTTTGGGTGAGGCCACCCCAGATGCCTTGCGCATCGGGTGTTGCGAGCGCGACGGCGAGGCAGTCGAGCCGGATGGGACAGTGCGCGCAGAGTGCACGTGCCGCGTTGATTGCTCGTTGGTCTGTTGGGGCGGGACTGAACAGTTCGGGGTCGGCGTTGCGGCATGTGACGGCGTCAAGGGAGATCATTCATCGGCCTCCTCGATAACGGGCTGACGTGTGCACTCCGCGGGCGATCGTCCGCGAGATCGCACGGGCAATGGCCGGGTGTGGTTGTCGTCGTAGTAGAGCGGCACGTTGGTTTCGAGGTCGTAGAACACGTCCGCAACACGGCGGGCGAAAGGCGAGCCTGATCGTGCTGACAGGAGCAGGTCGTCGCTCTCATGTGCCCACAAGACGTGATCGCTCGCACGGTAGAAGTCGTGACCGCGCATCGTGTACGCGAACACTCCGTCATCGAAGATGCGACGCAAGCAGCGACGCGCACTGGCTGGCACGAGATGTTCCGCGACGGGCGGATTGAGCGCGACAACGATCGTCGGATCGGGTTTCGATGGGTCGGCGTGCCGATCATGATCCGCGACGAGTGCAGTGAACGCGGCCCGTCGGATATCGGACACCGCGAGGTCGAGGTCTTCGATCGCGTCACCGAGTCGGTGGGCGACTTCGTCGTTGACGTCGGGGCGACACACGACGGCCGCGAGCTTCAATCCGCATCTGAAGACGTGATTGATCGCCGCGTCGTGTGACTCGGAAACGCGATTGTTCTCGCCGTTCACGACATGATCCCTCCGCTCGCCATCCGCTCGACGAACCTTGGGCTCTGAACCGGCGACGGACTCGCTGGGAGTGCAGTCGGTGGAGAACCGTGCCGAGCGTACGTCGACGCCGATTTCCTCGACAAGGGCCGAACCCACAATCTCATCACACCGAACGCGCTATGCGACATCCCGTGACGCGACGTAACCACATCTGCGCGAGCGCCTCTCTCATCAAGGTTGATCATGCGGATCTCCCGCCTCGAGATGGCGAGTGAAGACGTTCGCAGTGCGGGTTGACGCCCCAACCATCGTCAACCCGCACCGCGCGCCGGTCCCGGTCCGAAGGGAACATGCGGAAAGTGCGAGCGTGCGGCGTCGGCGGTGTGGGCATTCGCTGGCCCACCGCCGTGGGCGCGATCTCGTACGCGATGGCTCGTTCGGTGCACTATCTGGACCAGATGCGGTCGAGTTGGCTTCGTGTCGTGCAGAGCAGACCGTCATGTGCAGATGCTCGCCGAGCACCGTGACGCGGCAGCCGCACGACAACTTGAGTGCGGCTTCGCGGATCACTTCGGGCCTCTCATGCGGTCACGTCGCGCGAGCGGTCGACTCCGAAGATCGCCCTCGGAGACGAGTGCATTGACGACAGATGAGACTGCACCCGTGCACGGCCTGTACGTCTGCGGAGACATCTCGGCCGTGTGGGGGTCAAATCAGTGTCGTCGCCGTTGGCGGCGAGCGCATCACCCATCGAGTATGAATTCGTGAGAGGCCCGGACAACCAGCGTGACGCGTCGGTGATCTCCAGCCTGGTCGGATTCGCGTGCCGGGCCGACGAACGTCCTAGGGTTGGGATCGCACGCCAGAGTCGCAATCCCAACCCGGAACCCGACTGCGTTGAGCCGGTCGGAAGTCTTGCTCGTGATGGGTCTCGAGCCGCTCTGACCCGATCGAGGTCAGACCGACGAGACAGCCGTTCTCCGCGCAGGCCTCGGGAGCTGCCGGGGTTCTCGAAGGGGATCGTCGGGGAAAGGTTTGTCGACCTTCGGCCCTAGAGTCTTGTCGTCGACTTCATGCACGCTATGGCGTGTCGGTTGTCGGTTGTCGGTTGTCGGTTGTCGGTTGTCGGTTGTCGGATGGACGGATGGCCGGTCAGGACGCAACGGTCAGGGCGGCTGATGGCCGAAGAACTCGGGAGTTCGCTCAAGCGCGGCAGCGACGTGTACGTGACGTCGGTCGCGTACTTCACGCACAGCCTCGACGCGGTGCTCTTCACGGCGCCCGACGGTCGGATTCTCGACGCGAACGATGCTGCGTGCCGCCTCTTAGACATGGACAAGGACGAGATCTGCCGCCGCGGCCGCGCCGGGCTTGCCGATCCAGCCGACCCGCGTTGGGCCGCTGCGGTCGCCGAGCGGGCGCGGGCAGGTCGGTTCCTCGGCCCGTTGTCGCTGCGCAGAGGCGATGGCACGACGATCGAACTCGTCGTGAGTTCCGCGGTGTTCACCGACCGCGACGGCGAGGCGCGCACGGTCACCGTGATGCGGGCGGCCGAAACGCCAGCGCGGTTCGACACGTCGACGTCGAACGTCGTGCTCATGGATCCGTGCGGCGTCGCCAACCGACCCGCTTTCGTCGCGCTTGGCGAGCAGCAGTGCCGCAAGGCCGAACGCGAACATCTGCCCATCGGGCTGCTCTACGCGAGACTGAGCGGCACGCGCGGCGCCGGTGGTAACCGCCTGCAGACACCAAGCGACGCGCTGCGCACCTCGTTCGCCGCCCTGTTCGGCGAGGACTGCGGATGGGGCGACGTGCTGGGCCGCGTCGACGAGAACGACTTCGCGATGCTCGTCAGCGACGACAACGCGGGCACACGCGCCATCGCACGTTCGGTGAGCGTACGCGTCCGCGGATACAACGATCGAGCGAGCGGACGCCTCTACGTCCACCTTGGCGGCATGCCCGTCGTCTCCGACCAGACCGTCGTCGAGCTGTTGGAACTCGCAGCTGCGCGGATGCACGAGCACGTGGCGTCACCGCACGACGGGGGAGCTTCGGGATGCTGCTTCTTCTCGCTGAACGACCCGTTAGCCCAGCTTCATGTAGATGCCGACGCGGCAGGTCCGGCGACAGCCTTGACCGCCCGTGAGCTCGCAGTGCTGCGTCTCCTCGCGCTGCACCGCTCGAACAAGGAGATCGCCGAGGCCCTCTTCCTGTCGCTCAACACCGTGAAGACCCACCTCTCGCACGTGTATGCGAAGCTTGGAGTTACCAGTCGCCAAGAGGCACTCGCAGTCGCGCGCCACGACGGCCTCGTGCCGAGACGCCCTACCATCACCGCGCGAGCCGCCGAAGCCGAACCCGCGGCCCCACCGACGGAACCCGAGGGTCACGCGGCCAAGCATGCACTCGGACGGGAGGAAGTTGTCGCGCCATTCGGCGTATCGAGCGCCGACACGACCAAGGCACTGGGCGCCACACCCTCGTACCTCGCCAACCCTCTCGCTTCCGTCATCCACGCCCTGACCGCCGCTACCGATGCCGACGAGATCCTTGACGTCGTGATGACGCACGGCCTGCACGGCTTCCAAGCAGACGGCGCGATCATCACCTTCATCGACGGCGACAGGCTCGTCCCCGTCGCGGCACGCGGGTACCCGCACGAGTCGATCGCCGCATTCCTCCCCGCCCCGATCGGCCTGCAGCTCCCGCTCAACGTCGCCGCCACGCAGCGAACAACGGTGTACGTCGCAAGCCGCGACGAGGCGACGAAGCGATTCCCTGAACTCGCCGTATCGCCGCTCGCGCGATCCAACGCATGGATCGCGACACCACTTATCGCCGCCGGGAACTGCCTCGGCGCGCTTGGTATCAGCTTCCTCGAACCTCACGAGTTCACGACCCCCGAACGCGAATACATCGAGCTCCTCGCCGACCTGTGCACGCTCAGCCTGCGCTCACAACGCGACGAACCCGCGACCGCACCTCGACCGCCAACCTGATCACAACGACGGGCACATTCAGGACTCGATCGACGCCTCCGGCCGCCTCGCCCCCAGGCCTGCGAATAGCGAGCGACCGCGCCATAGCTGCCGATCTGCATATCGCCGGGCACGCGGTGTCGGCGCACCTCGTCCATATGCTCCTAAGGCATGAGCGGACTGCTGCTCGCTGGGGGCGCATGGCTGCCGTGAGCAAGAACCGAAGCCAGCACTACGTCCCGCGCCTCTACCTCCGGCCGTTCGCGGAAGGGCAGCGCGTCATGTTGCGACGACGCGGCGCGGAGGCGAAGCCTGCGGGCATCGCCGATGTGGCCGCCGTCAAGCACCTCTACTCCGTGACACTTCCGGACGGCACGCGCAACGCAAGCGCCGAGCAGACGCTCAACAAGTTCGAGGACAAGGCCGCGGGCACGCTCCGCAGCCTCCGAGAGGGCGGTCCGATCCCGCGTAGAGACACCGATGAACGCCACGCACTCGCTCTCTTTCTCGGGTTGCAGTTGGTCCGTACTCCCGAGAGTGCGAACCAGTGGCTCTTCCCCGCCAAAGTCGTCGAACACGCGGGCACGAACCCGCCGACGCGTGAGCAGGTCCACGCATACCTGCGCGACGTTCACCTCGGCTTCGAGCCGTCGGACGCTGAGGTCGTTGGCGCGCATCTGTTCGTCGGGGCTGCTGTCGGCTCGGCCCACCGACCAAAGCTCAGGGCCTGACGTTCATGTTCACGGCCGCGACCACGCAGTTCGCACCCGCGTTGGAACAGATGCAGTGGACCGTCGAAGAGTGCGCCGAGCCGCGGTTAGTCACCTGCGACCGCCTGCCCGCCATGTGGCGCACGCCCGTCGATGCCGACCGATACGAGGGCGTCGGCATCGAGCCTGCCGAGGAGCTATGGCTTCCACTCAGCCCGTCTGCTCTGCTCGTTCTCCGTCCCGACGGCGCCGAAGGACGCACCAGGATCGACACCGACCGCGTGCGGCTCGTCAACCGTCACCTCGCTCGCCACTGCTACGAGGCCGTGTTCCACGACCCCCGGCTCCGTATCCACGACGACGAGCTACCGATGTCGAAGCATCCGCTCCGGGCGCGGTTCGACAGCGGCCGGTTCATCATGGACGGCGACCAGAGGGTGCGAGAAGGCATCCACTCGTGGACGCCGATCCGCGATGATGCGTGGCACGCGTCCTCGACGCTCGGGCAGCGATGACGGGGCGCTGATCGCAACTGTTACTGTGGTCGCCGAGGCTTCGAACTTCGTCGATCCGGCTCCCGCGAAGCCCAGATGAGCTGGCCGGTGGCGATACTGCGTTCCAGAATCACGCCTTGCGCGTTCCGGCCACCCCTTGCTCGTGTATCGCCATCAGGGGCGATGGATTTCGTGCAAACGCCGGGCAAACGTGCTCTGACCTGCGCTTTCGCGTGTCGACAGTGCACGTGACGGCCCAACGGTAGCGAGTTGACGGCCGTACTGACGGCCAATGGTCTTGGACGCGCGTGCGTCGGCGGATCTCCGCGAACGTCGATGA
The DNA here is from genome assembly GCA_963812205.1 of uncultured Actinomycetes bacterium. Classification (GTDB taxonomy): domain Bacteria; phylum Actinomycetota; class Acidimicrobiia; order IMCC26256; family PALSA-610; genus PALSA-610. The sequence goes on along the minus strand of CAWEUJ010000004.1, from coordinate 1,072,436 downwards.
ACGACAGCGGATCGGACGACAAACGGTTTGTGAGACCGCCTGTCGCGGGACTGTGTCACGGCTAAATCTCCTTCGTGCATGCCGACCGGCTCTGCCCGCGTGTGCTCACCAACGACCCGTTCGAGTCACGCCGAAGTGCGCGCTCATCGGCGTCTCGTCCCGTGGGAAATCAGCCCTAAATGGCAACTCGAGAGCGACTCAGACCACACGGTGAGGTCGCTCGCAGGTGCTTGACGGCCGGCATCTCATCGATCACGCGACTGCGTGAGGGACGATGCGCCGCAGTGGCACACCGAGGATGGCCGGCGAGCCGTGGGGTCGGCGCCGAGGGTCGGCCTGACCGGGAGTAGTGGCCGGCCCGATCGGGTGCTCGTCGCGCCGGCGCGACAACGGGCAGTTTGCGCGCTCGTCTGCGGTCTTTACTGGTTCGCGCCGAGAAAGGGCCGTTGTGCTCTTCTACGCGGTGAACTCGGAGCCCACGCTCAAGATTCCGCACTGTGCCTGACAGGCTCGGAGCGGCAGCACGTATTCGCCGAGCACCGCACAAGTCGCCTTGCTCGTACCAAGCCGAGATCCTTGAGGTGCGCGTGCCGTGCTTGACGGTCGCGGAGGAGATACCGCACCGAATTTCTCGTCGCGCGCGGACGTGTGATCCCACCGCGCGGTCCAGAACTCGGATTCTGGACCGCGCGGATCATGTCTCACAAGTCAACAGGAGGTGATGAGGATGACCAAGCAGAATTTGGCGCATGAACGCCTCGTGCGCACGGCATACGAGGCGTTCGGGAAGGGTGACCTTGACACGCTACGAACGCTGAACGCTGAGGACAGCGTCTGGCACACGTCGGGTATTGGCCCGTTCAACACCGAGTACAAGGGTGTCGACGGGGTGATGGCGTACTTCACGCAGCTGTTCGAGCTGACCGAGGGAACCATCAAGGTCGAGCCCCAGCACATGTACGGCGACGACGAGCGCGTCGTCGTGCTCCAGCACGTCACCGCATCGCGGCACGGCAAACACATCGACTTCCACGACGTGCTCGTGTTCGAGATCCGCGACGGGACATTGCACGAGATCACGCAGTACGAGCTGGACGTGAAGGCCTTGGGGACCTTCTGGGCGTAGGCCATCGACTGGAAAGGGCAGGACCCAAGGGCGCCGCGATTACCGAACCAAGGGGTGGAATATGAGCGAACCGCACCCAACAGCGGATGGTCAGACGTTGAAGCAGGCTCAAGATGCTGACGACGTAGGGCTTCCCGGAGCCGCGTTCAACGCCAAAGTCACCGGCCCGAAGAGGCCGTCGGTCGACGTGCTTAGAGCCCTAAACCTACTGCCCGCGCCCTCCCGCACCCGGGAGGGCGCTTTCGCGCTCCCGAAGCACCTCGCACGCCGATCGAAGCCCAGGACCGTCGAGGCGGCACCGGCCCTCCGGTAGTTTTCTACCGGGTTTTCTTCAACCCTCGCGCCCGTAGCTCAGTTGGATAGAGCGACGGCCTTCTAAGCCGTGGGTCGCAGGTTCGAGTCCTGCCGGGCGCACCAAACAGTTCGCTTTCGAACCTCGAGCACGAACGGTGATTCCTCGGGGTCTGGTGTCGTCTTCGTCGCCATCGAGGAATCAGCACACGGTAAATGACCTACGTTCGCGACTTGTCGACATCTCGAGAAAGGCATCGAATGCGAGACGTGGTGGGCAAGGTTGCAGTCGTGACGGGCAGTGGCCAGGGCATCGGCCGCGCTCTCCTCGAGAAGTTCTGCGCAGAGGGCATGAAGGGTGTCGTGGCCGATGTCGTACCAGAACTCGTCGAGCGGACTACTGGCGCTCTGCGCGCTCAAGGCTATGACGTGCTTGGTGTTGCAACGGACGTGACAGACCTCACGTCGGTCGAGGCGATGCGCGACGCGGCGCTCGACGCCTATGGCGCGATACACCTGCTGTGCAACAACGCCGGCATCGGTTCGGCATCCGAAGGACAACTCTGGGATCACCACGTCAACGACTGGCGCTGGTCGTTCGACGTGAATGTGATGGGTGTGGTCAACGGTATCCACGCGATCGTGCCGACCATGCTTGCTCAGAAGGTCGAGGGTCATGTTGTGAACACCACATCAAGCAACGGTGGGTTCACTCCGTTGATCAATAGCGCGATCTACGCGTCGACGAAGGCAACGATTGTGACTATCACCGAGTGCCTTTGGGGGCAGCTGCGCGAAGCCGGCGCCAAGGTCGGTGCATCGCTGCTGTTCCCGTCGACGACAACTTCGGGGTTGTTGAACACGGGAATCTGGCGGCCAGGTGCGAATAGGCCTGATCGCTATGCGCGACCAGGCGCGCCGCCGAAGGAGGGCCGCGACGTACTCGGCCCGACGCTCGAGAGGATGAAGGCAGCCGGACTTGAGACAGAGTTCGCCCCGCTGTCGGAGGTCGCCGACCTCTGCTTCGAGGGCATACGCGCTGATACCTTCTGGATCTCGGTGCCGAATGATCTTCAGGCAACGCGAATCCAGGCCCGAGCCACGTCGCAGATCAACCAGACCGACCCCGAGTACCTGCTCGAGTCCACCCTCCTGACATCGCGACCTGCCGATGCGACGTAGGCGCTCGGCTTCCGCCAATCAGCACGTCTATGCCTTGGCCGTGCCCGCCACATCACGCGTCGTCTCCGTAGTCGATCGATTCGACGCGTACCTCAAGGCGCAGCAGGCGATCCAGACCGCTCCCGATCGACCGATCTCGAGCCGTGATCCGTTCGCCGAGTTCTCCGAACGGCTCGTTGCCGCCTGGCTTGGTGGTGAATTGACCGACGGAGGGCAATCGACCTACGACGTCATCGACGGTGAAGAGCGCCCCGTTCAAGTTCGCTGGCTTGCGCATCCGACGGGTGAGTGGGTCAACGAATTCCCGATACGGTTCGTGCCCGGCGTCGACCGTTTCGCATTGGTCTTTATCAGTGCGTCTCTCTTCGCCGGCGCCCTCTGCCTCGACCGCGCATTTGTTCCGCAGGTCAGCGCCGAACTCGGCAAACTTCATGCGCAGCAAGGGACAACTTTCTCACTCAGCCAAGCGGATTGGCAGACGCTCGTTGCTGAGCGCGTGCGATTCGAACCTCTTGGAATCTCGTTGTTGCTTCCCGCCGACGTCATGGCGTGAACAGTCAGCGCCACGCGCTTACCTGCCGATGAAGCGCCTGAGCCGACGAGTTACAGCGACTTCAAGGTCCGCGGAAGCAACCACCTCGTCGACGAGGCCGAGTTCTGCAGCCCGCGTCGCGGCCAACGCTTCGGGAAGCAGACTCATGCGATTGATCTCCGCTTCAGGAAGTGAACCGCGCAACCAGAACACGTTGACTGCCGGAATTCCCGCGCGAACGTTGGTATCCGAGATGCGCGCACTACGTGTGGCGACCACGACGTCGGCCTCGCCGACGAGCTGCAAGCCGTAGTCGCAAACGAGACCTCGGAGCCCGACGCCAAAGGGCTTGAGCAGACCAACTGACTTCGGTGCGATTGTCATGAGATCGTCCTCGCGCGTCGGCAGCGCATCGCTGAAGTTCTTGCCGACACTGATAACTGCTACGGCTTCGACCTCCTGATCGAGCTGCAACGCTCGCCAGCAATCGACGAAAAGGCCGAGGCGATCGCGATCGGGGCGCGGCACTACGCCCACGATTGCTATGCCATTGATCTTCCGCACTGCATCTATGCCGAGGCTCATGGCGTGAGATACGAAGTGCGATCCGAACGTGCGATCAGCAGGCGTCAGGAAATCGAGCAGCGATGGTCAGCGAGACGGCGAGCAGTGCATCGACGGTTTCGTCGCTTGCTCCCGCGTCTGCCGATGATCGAATGACGCCTTCGAGGTCGCGGCGGAATGCAGCGATCCGAATATCGCCTGGAAGCAACGGAGCGAGCGGATAGTCGTCGTTCCCCGAGGTGTCCACTCCGAGTTCGTCGCCGCTCGACAGCGCATCTCGGGCCGCCGCGAGCGCCACTGGAGACACGCCGAACAATGTCGCCGTCGTCTCACCGGGATCACGCATGGACAGGCTCCCCTCGTACGCACCGAACTCGCCGAGCTGTCGCAAGACCGACAGTACAAGCAACAGGCAATCCAGTCTGGCAGTAACCTGTCAACATGCTTCGCGCTGCGCCCTCGGACCTCGTTGTTGAAGTCATCAGGTGTCGCCCTCTCTGAGGCGCCGAATGCCCTCTGCCGCCGCGTCGTGTAGCACGGTACGTCCGCTGGAGAGGGCGGAAGTTTCTGCGTCGAGGCTTTCGACATCTTTTTCGAGCGCCGGTCGGGCTGCGGCTCGCGTTTCCGGCGAGAGACGACATCGTTGCGCGATTTCGAGCCCATAGCTTCGACCTGATCCGCTCTGGAGGAACCGGGCGAGTTCAGCCGCGTCGAGGCCGAGCGCCTCGCCAAGCGTTAGGGCAGCATCGGCAACAGCCAAGTTGGCGGTGAAAAGCGTGTTGTTCAACAGCTTCGCTCCCTGTCCCGCACCGACATCCCCGAGGCGGATCACGGAACTCGCGAATGCTTCGAACACGGGTGCACATCTTGCAAGCGCGGCCTCCTCGCCGCCGACCGCGACGGCAAGCGAGCCGGCGAGCGCAACGTTCGGCCCGCCCGTGACCGGCGCGTCAATGACGCTGATGCCGCGCGCTGCGGCGATTGCGGCGAGCTCTCGGCAGGTCGCTGGTTGCACCGTCGAGTGGATCGCGAGAACAGTGCCTTCACGTGCCCCGTGGAGCACACCATCTACGCCAGCGACAACCTCGCGCACGTCGTCGTCGGTCCAAACGCAAATGCCGATGACGTCGGTCGCAGCCGCCAGTGCCGCGGGCGTCGCTGCCGTCGTGACATTGGGAGCCGCGAACGCGTCCAATGCTTCGGCGCGTCGCGCCCACAGCACAGTTGCCCATCCCGCGTCGATGATCCGGCGCGCGATCGCCCCACCCATGGCGCCCAGACCGATGAATCCGACCTTGCGGTCAGAGCGAGAAGTGGAATCCACCGTTCACCGCGTAGGTCTGACCGGTTATCCACGAGGCGTGCGAACTCGCGAGGAACGTAACGACGCCGGCGACGTCCTCTGGCGTACCGCGGCGGCGGATCACGTACGGCTTCAGTCGTGCCTGCCGCGCCGCATCTTCTTCCGGCGTCGCCGGCGCCGGTCGGGCGGTCGTCGGGGTTTCAATCGTACTCAGGCTGACGCAATTGACGGTGATCATGTAGCGGCCCATCTCGCGTGCGATCGAACGGCAGAAGCCCGCCGCACCGGCCTTCGCCGCAGCGTAGGGCGCCACCTTCGAGGTTCCGTACCGGCCCGCATCGGACACGATCGTGATGATGCGACCCCAGCTTGCGTCGATCATCGAAGGCAGTGCGGCATGCGTGCAATGCATGACACCGAACAGGTTGACGTCGAAGAAGTGACGCCAGTCGGCCGGGTTGGACGCGACGAAGTCGGAGGGGATCATGGATCCGTCGAGACCGGCGTTGCCGGCGTTGTTGACGAGAATCTCGATGCCGGCATCCTTGATTGCCGTCGAGACCTGCTCGTAGTCGGTGACGTCGAACACGAGTGCTTCGGCCCGGCCGCCGGCCGCACGCAGTTCATCGACGGCAGACTCTGCCTGCGGCGCGCGGATGTCGTTCACGACGACGACCGCCCCCGCCTCGGCGAGCGCGCGAGCGATGCCAAGACCGACGCCCTGGGCGGCGCCGGTCACGAGCGCTCGGCGTCCTTCGAGATCGATGTTGAAGCTCATTGAGTGGACCTATGCAATCTCGTACGTGGGGTTGGCCTCGTATCGCGCGCGCCATTCACTTCGCGACACGGTTGACGTGTCGACGTCGGCCGCCTGGGCACGAAGCGCGCCCACGGTCGCCTGCGCTCTCGGAATGACGGCGAACGGGTCGTAGTCGCAGAACCGCACAGCGTTCTGCCAACTGATCTTGTCGATCTGCTCGTCGGAGAGTCCCGCCCCGTTGCACTGTTCCAGGAGCACCTCGGGCGCGTCGGGCCAAAGCGAGTCCGAATGGGGGTAGTCGGTCTCGAACGCAATGATGTCGATCCCGATGTCGTCGTGCAGTTTGAGTGACGTCGGGTCGGAGATGAAGCACGCGAGCGAATGTTCGCGAAACACGTCACTCGGCATCTTCGTGCCGAACTCCTGACCGGTCCAGCGTTGATTCAGGTAGTGCCGGTCGACCCGGTCCATGAGAAACGGGATCCAACCGATGCCACCCTCCGAGAACGCGATCTTCAAGTCCGGATACTTCCGCATTGCCGGGCCCCACAAGAGGTCCTGCACGGCGAGCACTGTGACTTGCGTCGAGAGAACCATGAAGTTGTCAGGCGAGAAATCGGGACCCATGTCGATCGCGTCGAGACCCATGCCAATGTGCAGGCACATCACAAGTCCCTCTTCGCACAGCGCGCGAAAGAACGGATCCCAGTAGTCGCTCTGATACGAGGGCAAGCCTTGAATGTGTGGCAGTTCCGGCATGCTGATCGCGCGACAACCCTTCGCCGCGACACGCCTGATCTCGGCGACCACCGCGCCCATATCCCAAGCCGGCACGATCGAGAGCGGGATGAAGCGACCGGGATAGGAGCCGCACCACTCGTCGATATGCCAATCGTTATATGCCTGCAGCATGACGCGTGCGAGGTCCTTGTCGCCGGCCTCTTGGAAGCGTCGGCCGCTGAACCCGGGCAGGCTCGGAAAGCACATCGACGCGAGAACACCGTTGCGGTTCATGTCGCGAATGCGTTCGTCGATGAGGTACGCCGCCGGCCGCATCTCGGCCAGTGCGCTCGGGTTGAGACCCCACTCCTCCTTCGGCCACGACACGGTTGCATTCAAGCCGAAGATCCCGAACTCCTTGCCCTCGAACTCCCAGTGCTCCTTGCCGTTCGCATCGCGCACGAGCCGCGGCGCACGGTCCTTGTACACAGCCGGCAGATGGTTTTCGAACAGATCCGGAGGCTCGACCGAGTGATCGTCGATGCTTACAATGACCATGTCGTCGACGTTCATGTCGAGCTCCCTGCGTCTCGTCGGAAGAGAACGACGGCGCCCGGCGTGAGCCCGCCACTCGTCACGATTCCTGTTGCCGCGTCACGAACCTGACGCTCCCCGGCATCTCCGCGCAACTGCGTGATCGCTTCGTGTACGAGTCCCATGCCATGGGTTCGGCCGTGCGATAGTTGTCCGCCGTTCGTGTTCAGCGGCAGCACGCCATCACGTGCGATGTTCTTGCCGCCGTCGAGGAAGTGCTTGGCGTCGCCGATGTCGCAGAACCCGAGCGCTTCGATCCACGACAGACAATTGAACGTGAATCCGTCGTACAGCTCGGCTACGTCGACGTCCTCGGGTCCGAGCGTCGTGCGGGTCCAAACATGAGCCGCCGGACCCAGGACATGCGGTTCGTGGCTCAGCACGCCTTGATCCCACTCCATGCGCTCGGAGATCTGCGTGCCGACGGCCTCGACGAAGACGGGAGCCCGCGTGTCGGCGGCCGCGTCGGCTGCCGATATGACGACGGCAACTGCGCCGTCGCACAGCGCGTCGCAGTCGAACAGCCCGAAGGGTGAGCTGATGGTGCGGGCGCCGAAATAGTCGTCCATCGTGAGAGGCGCCCGATAGAGCGCACTCGGGTGCAGCGCGGCGTTGGCCCGAGCGTTGATCGCGATGAATCCAAGGGTCTCACGGGTCGTGCCGTACCGTGCCATGTGCTGCGACGCGGCCATCGCGACGGTGTTGACCGCTTGCACGCCATACGGCGCGAGGAACTCGTCGGGTCCGGAGACGCGGCGGGACCCGACCGCGGCGACCTCACCTCGGCGCGCGAGTTCGCCGTACGTCGACTGCCACACGGTTCGGAAGCACACGACGTGGCGGCACAGCCCGGCCGCGACCGCGAGCATCGCGGCGACGAGCGAGCCGACCGCGCCGGGGGTCTCCGTTCCGCCGTTGTGCCACGTCGGTCGGATTCCGAGTGCCGACTCCAGCGCGGTCACGCCGCCTTCGCTATAGCCGCCCTCGGCAGCCATCGCCGGGTATGTCGAAAGGCCGTCGACCTCGTCCATTGTCAGTCCGGCGTCGGCGACCGCCGTGCGGACGGCCTCCACGGTCAACGCGAGCGGCGCGACCATCAGCTTGCGCCCGATCTGCGACATGCCGACGCCCGTAACGGCGACTTTGTCTTCGAACTTCGCCGGCTGTGCCATCGTGCGAACCGATCGGATCCGGTCGAGTTCGGCGCGCTCGTCTGGAAGCAGAGCATTCGGCTCATCGGTTGGTTCGAAGAGCGGCACCCATACGTCGTCGACGGGCTCGAAGGCAACACGCACGCGCATACCGACCGCGACGCACTCTGGCGCGCACCCGACAATATTTGTCGTGAGTCGGATCCGCGGGTCGTCGTCGATTGCGACGACCGCAACGACAAAGGGAGTTGGGTAGTCGGCCGACCATTGCTGCACGTTGGTGGTGTGGCTCTGCACAACACCACGTCCCGATACGGCGCGCACGCCGAGATCCGCGCTGCCACATGAACGGCAGACCGGCGTGGGCGGATGTTGAAGTGCGTCACAAGCCGCGCAATGTTGGAGTCGCAGCTGCCCGTCCGCGCCCGACTCCCAGTAGAAGCGGTTCCACTCCCGGAGAACGGGAAGGGTTCTCATTCGCGGCCCAGCACGAGTCCCGGTACGGCGGTCGTCGCCTCGCCTTCTTCGACGACCGGTGCACCGTTGACGAGCACCCAAGGAATGCCGCGAGCGTTCTTGGTCATGCGCGTGCCGCCGCCCGGGATGTCATCGAGCGTCTGCAGCGCGAGGGGCTCGACCGTCTCGGGATCAAAGACCACGAGATCAGCGGCCCGGCCGACTTCCAGCGTGCCACGATCTGTGATGCCAAGGAATTGCGCGACACGCGACGTCAACGCCGCGACGCCTTCTTCAAGCGTGAACGTCCCTTTCTCACGCACCCAGTGGGCGAGGAAATAGCTCGTGTAGTCGCCCCCCGCGAACGTCTGGAGGTGCGCGCCGCCGTCCGAAATGCCCACGAGGGTCGCCGGGCTCTTCAAGATGCGTTCGAGCCGCGATTCATCGACGTTGACTGGACCGGAGATGCGGAAGAACGTCTCGAGCTTGTCGTCGAGCGCGACGTCGAACATGACCTCCGATGGACTCACGCCGCGCTCTTCGGCGATGTCGACGAGGAGACGACCCTCGAGCGGAGCCGTCGCGGTACTTGCCGCCTTTTCGATCGACGTGTTGACCATGAATCGCGCGGTGCCCCAAAATTCACCGAGCCGCTCGCGCCAGCCCGGGTCGGTGAGCGCGGCGAGCTTGTCGGCCGGATCGAGACGCGAGAGTTCGACCCACGCTTCCGAGTTGGCGAACACCGCCGAGAGCTTCTTAAGCGTGAAACGTGTCTCCGCTCGCTGGCACCGGGCGACTGCGTAGATCTCGTGGCCGCGTTGCAGTTCGGTTTCCATGAACTCGAGCGCACTGTCGCCGTTGGGCGTACCCATACCGAAGTCGTTCCACGAGACGACAGCTCCGGAGATCTGCGCGAGGCGGACGAGGAAGGCTCGGTCTTCGTCGCTCAGGCCGTCGCGTTTGGTTGCAGGATTGATCGAAAAGAGGCGCTTGCCCTTGCGGCGCACCGCTTCAGCCAACGCGCATGTTTCCGCTTCGTCAGCGAAGAACGATGGGATGTGCTCGCCGTTTTCGCCGCGCTGATGGGGGGCCTGGCTGCTGCTGATTCCTGCGGCGCCGGCTTCCATCGCCGCTTCGACGAGCTGCACCATCCCGGCGACTTCTTCGGCGGTGGCAGCACGTTCCAGCGCCGCTTCGCCCATCACGAACCGGCGCACCGCGCTGTGCCCCACCTGCGCGATGACGTTGACGCCCACGCGCCCCGACATCCAGTCGAGATACTCGGGAAAGGTCTCCCATCCGAATGGCGCGAAGCGCTGTAGCGCGGCCTTCGGGATCTCCTCGGCCGCGGCGAACAGGCCCATCAGGTAGTCCTGGTCGTCGCGCCGCACCGGCGCGAGGGTGTAGCCGCAGTTTCCGGTCAGGATCGTCGTGATCCCGTGCGCCGTCGAGGGGTTCGCAGTGGGATCCCATAGCAACTGTGCGTCATAGTGCGTGTGCGCGTCGATGAATCCGGGCGCGACGACGTGTCCGTCCCCCTCGATCGTGCGCGATCCTCCGCCGTCGACGTCGCCGACCGCCGCTATGCGACCGTCCTGTATGGCGACGTCACCGTCGTATGCGGGCTTGCCCGTACCGTCGACGATGCGGGCCCCTTTGACCACGATGTCAAAGGCCATCGGGTGCCTCCCCGAGTGCGGCCGCGAGTTCGCGGACATTTGCGAGAGATTCGAGATGCGAACACAAGTCGATAATCCGGTCGCGTTGCTCTTCGGATGCCAACGTCGCCGCGCACTCGTGAAACTTGCCGAGGCGCTCGGCGTCCGTCAGTGGATCGGCCGGGTTGCCGTGCGCGCGGTTGACGGTCGCGTCGAACTCTTCACCATTCGTGAGCTTCAACACGACACGGCTCTCCAGCGGTCCATTCACCGGGATCGTGTTCACGCGTTGCATGAGGCGCTGTACCTCTGACCGCCGCACCGCCTCGTCGGTGTACGAGTGGATTCCCGCGCGGCCGTCGAGCGCGATCGCAACGAGGCTGTACTCGAGGCTGTACTTGCCTTGGAGCCCGCTGCTCGGCTCATGGAATGGCACCATGTCGGTCAGAAACTCGGGGATCTCGACGTCGATCGATGCGATCTCGTCGGGTCTCACCGGCCGCTTCCGCACGATCTGTTGCAGTGCATCCATGCTCCAATGTGAAGCGCCGCAGCACGCGTGCAACCGGATGGTCGCGCCGCGTGTCGCGAGGTCCCATGAGCCGAGACCGTCGAGCATCTTCTGAGGATCGCCGTTTTCGAGGCCGAGCAACCGGGCGACGCCGAGGTCGCCGTCGAGGATGTCAGGATCAGCGGTGAAGCCGGCCCGGGCGAGTTCGGCTGCGATCACGCCATGCATCGCCGCGCTGCCGGCCGTGAAGCCCTTCGTGTCGGTCCCCCGGTTCTTCATCATGCCTGCCATCGCTGACGCCGCGTTTCCGAGGGCCATTCGGGTCTGGTCGATGTCGCAGTGCAGAAGCTTGGCTGCGAGCGCCGCCACACCCAGTGTCTCCTGGAAGCCCTGGTTGAACCAGCCGCGGTTGATGAGTTCGTTCCCGCGCGGCCCGAGACACACCTTCATTGTTTGGGCGGTGACTTCCCAGCCGATCAGCCAAGCAAGCACGAAGTCACGACCCGACGACCCGAGCTTCTCCCCCAATGCAAGCGTCGCCGCGGTGAGCGGACTGTTCGGATGGCTGCTGAACGTCGCGATGTCGTCGTTCTCGAGCGCGTGCGACGCCGCGGCGTTCACGAGCGTCGCGAATGCGGGCGTCGTCTTGAAGTCGCGCGCGGCCACTGTGCACTCGGGTGATGCTCGCTGCGCTCGCACCCATTCCGACAAAACCGTTCCCGTCGACACCGACATACCCGCGAACTGGTTCCCGAGTGAGTCGAGCACGAGATTGCGAACGCGTTCCGTCGCGATTGCGGGGATGTCGATATCGTCGACCTTCACGATCCACTCTGCGAGCTGTTCCGTCACCGAACGGCTGGCGGTCACTTCGACCCTCCGAGGGGAGCGAGGTAGCCCTCGCGTCGCAGCACGTTCTCGACGCCTCCCCCGATCACAATCTGCTGCAACGCGCGCGGTATGGGACTCCCCTCCGCCGTTGTGCCCGAAGTTGCGTTACGCACTGCGCCTGTCGTCCAGTCGACCTCGGCAACGTCGCCCTCCTCGAAGATGTCGAGGACGCCCGTGCACGGAAGCGAGGGCAGGCCGGAGTTGATGCAATTGCGCAGCCCGAGCCCGTTGAACGAGTCGGCCACCACGCCGCTGATGCCGAGCGCGTGGAACACAGCGCCGATGTTGCGGGCAGAACCGACGCCGAAGTTGCGACCGGCAACGAGGACATCGCCCGGCTGCACTTCTTCGACCCAGCCGGGTCGGTTGGCGGAGAAGCAATGCTGAAGCTGCTCTTCGAGTGGCATGAGCACAGCGAAGTTGGGAATGACGAGGTCGGTGTTGATGTCGTCACCGAACTTCCACACCTTGCCCGTGAATGTGTTCGTCATCGTGTCCCTACAGATCTCGGGGGTCGGTGATCACGCCGGCGACTGCGGACGCCGCCACGGTTGCCGGCGAACCCATGAAGACACTTGCACTCGGGCTGCCCATGCGGCCTTGGAAGTTGCGGGTCGACGCGGTGATGCACACTTCGCCGTCGGCGAGCAGACCCATATGCCCGCCGAAGCACGCTCCGCAGGTGGAGTTCGTCACGACTGCACCGGCGTCCATCAACGTTTCGACGTATCCCGCCTTGATCGCCTGCTTCAGGATGTCCTGGCTGCCTGGGGTCACGATCATTCGCGTGCCGGGCGCAAGCTGTCGTCCGTCGAGGATCTCAGCCGCGATCGCGAAGTCGCTCAGGCGGCCGTTCGCGCACGACCCGATGAACGCCTGGTCGACCTTCACCTTCTCGGTTGCGACCTCGCGCGCCGGCTTGGTGTTCCATGCCACCTTTCCGGGAAGGACGACCTGCGGCTCGATTGCCGAGAGGTCGACCGTGAGGACCTGGTCGTATTCGGCATCGTCGTCCGGATGGGCGGGCTCGAACGGCCACTTCGCCCGGCCGTCGAGGTACGACGCGAGCACGTCGTCGTACGGGAACAACGAGAACTCCGCCGACAACTCGGCCGAGATCGTAGCCATTGTGAGGCGACCGTCGACGTCGATGTTGGCGAGGCCGTCGCCGTGCCATTCGAGGTTGCGCCCTGCGAAGTCGCCGTACCGGCCGGGGATGTAATGAATGACGTCACGGGGATACACGCGCTCTGGCAGCGCTCCCTCCAGCACGACCTTGGTGGTCGCGCCGACGAGGTACCACGTCTCGCCCTTGCACAAGATGTACAGCATCTCGGACGGACCCATGCCCCGAGCGAGACAGTTCATCGCACCCGACGAGCACGTGTGCGAGTCGGCGTTGACAAGTATCTGGCCCGGAAGCGCGTAGCCTTCGGCCGCGACGATGACGTGCGAAATCCCGTGCTGACCCACCGGAAAGTAGTTCGTGATCCCGAAACGCTCGACGAACTCGCGCATGCGCTTCGCGTTGTTCGCGGCTTGGACGGTCGGTGCCGGTACGACATGGTCGTGGAGAAGCACCAGCTTGTCGGGATTGGCGATGCGAAGCACGTCCGGGCGACCATGGTCGAACTGCACGGTGACGTCGACATTGACCATCACCACGTCGCCCGGGGAAACCTTCTTCTGCTCGGAGTGATTGGCCAGAATCTTTTCGATTGCGTTCATGCCCATCGGTGTGCGCCTCGCGTTCCGTCGATCATCTGGGGCTGAAGAGCGGCGCGAGATCCGCCACGTCGCCGGCGTCGGTCAGGTTGCGCGCGCGCTCGTACAGTTCATTCGCTTGCTTGTGGCCGAGCACCCGTTCGGCCATGTCGATGAACTTGGCTTTGAATTCGTCTTCGGTGAGCGGGTTCGCAGGGTTGCCCTTTGGATACAGAACTTCGTTGGTGAATTCACGCCCGTCGTTCGTGCGTACTGTGACGCGTCCCGGCATGCTGTTCTTCACCTTCGCGTACAACTCGGTGTCCTGATGGACCACGGTGCGTGGGATCATGGACTGGATTACCGGATCCCCGACGGTCTCCTCGGTGAACTCGTCGACACCCACCCGGCCCCGGACCGCGGCGACTGATAGCGCGAACGGAAGACTGGCCTGGGCACTCACAACGGTCTTCACCTCGCGTTTGGCGAGGAACGGTTCGACGCGCTGCCACGCCGCGTCGATCTCGTCGATGTCGGTGTAGCGAAGGTTGTGTTCCGACATGATGTTCAGGAGCGCCTCGACGGGTGCGTGCAGCGTCGTGTTCATCGGGTAGCGCTTGACCCAACGGTCGCTGATAATGAACGACGCGCCGAGGTCGTCGAGCAGGGCCGACGCGTCGAGCCGACCGTCGCAGTACATCTTCGCGAAGCCTTGTACGCCTTCGAGCCCCATCTCCGTCGCGCGGAAGCCGGTTTGGGCGAGGAGCGCCGCCGTCACACCTCGTTCGCTGGCCATCCCGCCGTTCAGGGATCGTTGCCACGCACCTTCTTCGTGTCCCTGGAACGTCCCGCCGGTGAAGGCGGCGGCCAGTCCGAGCGCGTAGTTCGTAAACTGCGGTGTCAATCCGAGCAGGCGCGCGCTGCCGGCCGCCGCCGCGAATGTGCCGTACACCGACGGGACGTAGAACGGGATGGTGCCCGAGAACGTGGCACGGAACACGCGGCCCATCACCTCGTAGCCGATCACGATGGCGAGCGCGAGGTCCTTCCCGCGGCAATGCCGCGACTCGGCGATCGCGAGCGGCGCGGTGACAGCGAACGGATAGGGCCGGCTCCCGGCGCCGTAGTCGGCGTACTCGAAGCCGAGCGCCATGGTGCCGTTCGCCATCGCGGCGCGGGCGGTCAGCGTGCGGCGGCCGGTCGCGATGATCGTCGCTTCGGGTTGCCCGCCACCGTCGCGCGCGCAGAACCCGGCGATGCTCTGCCCCCACGCTTTCGTCCCACCGACGAACAGACACTCGCCGAGGAAGTCGGTGAAGGCGCGGCCTGCTTCTTCGACGACTGCAGCCGGGAGGTCATCGAACTGGAGGCCGGCGACCCATCCCGCGAGCTCGCGGGTCACCATCCGCCCGCCCGTGATCGTCGCTTCGCCGGTGTCCAAGCGCGTCAGCTCTTCGCCAGATGACTGTCGAACCACGCGAGCGTGCGCGCCCACCCGTCCTTCGCGGACGCCTCGTGGTAGGAGGGACGGGCATCACAGTGGAAGCCGTGCTCCGCCTCGGGGTAGCGCACGACCTCGGTCGGCACCGACGCGTTCTTCGCGGCTTCGCGCAAGGCCTCGACCTGGTCCGTCGGGATCGACTGATCCTGGTCGCCGAAGAGACCCAGCCACGGTGTCCTCAGCGACGGCGCCAGTTCGGCGAGAGGCGGCATACCGAACCGGCCCGCGGTGACACCCCCGCCGTAGAACGTCACCGCGGCACCGAGCGCGTGGTGCGCGGCGGCAAAGAGCACGACGCTACCGCCCATACAGAATCCGACAATGCCGACCTGCGGGTCGCTGAACCCTTTCCCGCGCAGGTACTCGAGGGAAGCGTCAATGTCAGCTTCCAGGCCCTCCGCCGACAGACCGCCGATCTGGGGCATGACGGACGCCATGTCGTCGTACGCGATGATGGGATCACCTGTGCGATGAAACAGGTGAGGCGCAACGGCTCGGTATCCCGCGTCGGCGAACCGGCGGCACACGTCCTCGATGTGTTCCGTGACTCCGAACGCCTCCTGGATGACGATCACTGCGCCACGCGCCGCTCCCGCGGGCTCCGCGTCGTAGAGCTGCATCCCGTCGGTGCCGTCGACGGTCACGGTCTGTGCCATTGAATTGCCTCTCCGGATGGGGCCAGCCGTAGCAACTGACACTCGACTGTCACAATACGAACGGGCGCCACGCTACGTCAAGGCGCCCTGGTGCCACGAGCGCAGCTATCGTTTGTCCGCACAGCAGGTACTCGCCCCGAAGGGTCCGACGTTGGCAGCAACCCCTGCGACATCCTCTCCGCCGCCCTCCCGCCGGCAGGCGCACAAGATGCGCACGGAGCGAACGCTCCAGCAGGCGGCGCTCGAATTGTTCGCCAAACAGGGCTACGACGAGACCACGACGGAGGAGATCGCCGAGCGTTCCGGCGTCTCGCCGCGGACGTTCTTCCGGTACTTCCCTACGAAGGAGTCGGTCCTCTTCGTCGGCGAATACCGCTGGCTTCAGTCGTTCACGACTGCCTTCCTCGAGCAGCCTGCGTCGCTCGACGACGTGGACGCAATGTGCCAGACGCTCGTCGGGCTCTCGAGCGATCTTCGCTCACGACGGCCTTCCCTCCTGCTCTACGAACGAGCGGTCGCGTCGTCACCGACCCTGCGCGGCGGCGTGTACGACCACCAGCAGGAAGACATCGCAAAGATGGCCGAGGCGATCGCCACCCGGCGGCGCCTGCCGGCACCGGACGACGAGTGCTCGCTCCTTGCGGCACTGTGCCTGCTGACATATCGCCGGGGGCTGAGCAAGTGGCTTGCGGGACCGGCGAAGAATGACCCGGCAGAGGTTGTCGAGGCGCATTTCAAGCTCCTCCACAAGTTCGCGCGCCCTACGACACCAAATCGGCGACACAGCCGGCAGTGAGCCCGCTCGAAGCGTTACTCGCGCGCGACAAGATTCATGACCTGGCTGAGCGGTACGCGCTGGCAGTCGACGGTAAGGATCTCGACGGGATCGCCGGGCTGTTCGTCGAGGACGTCGACAATGGCCGATATGGCGCCGGCCGTGACGGCGTGAAGGCGTTCTACGACCAGGCGCTGCGCACATTCCACTGTTCGATGCACCTGGTCGCCAACCACGTCATCGACTTCGATGACGACGATCACGCGAGCGGTGTTGTCTACTGCCTTGCGCAGCACCACGTGCTCGACCCGGCTCACTGGTTCGATGAGGCGTTGGCGTACTGGGACTCCTATGAACGCGTCGGCGAGGACTGGTTCTTCCGACGCCGCCGCGTGAAGTCGTGGTATCGCCAGCATCTCGGTGATGCGGACCGCGGCACCGAACGGATCGAGTCACGGCCGAGCGACGAAGGGCGCGAAGCGGGGAACTCAGATGCCCGAAGCCTTCCCGGCATTCAGGTCGTTCTGGGATCGCGCGCCTCGTTCGACCTAGTCGGTGCCGGCCGCTTCTCGGGCCGCGGTGATCGTGTCACCCGCCAGAGTCTGCACGATCACCTCCTGTGCACCGGACAGGTCCATCAGCGTGTTGAGGTTCTCGGCAACGTCTTCGGGCGTCATGTCTTCCTTGGTGATGCCCTCGTTACACACGAACGCCATACGCATGACCTGGCCGCCGCCGGAAATCAGGACTGCACCATCGAGTTCGCAAGACTCGTGAGCGAGGAACGCCGCAGCGGGTGAGACCAGTTCAGGCGCAAACACGTCCATAACGCTTCCGTCGATCACCGATTCGGGCACGTCATACGTCTTCGCCATGACCGACGGTGCTGAGAGACGCGTCTCCGCGCGCGGCATCACCGCGTTCACACGGATGCCATGCCGCGGACCCTCGAGTGCGAGCGCGCGGGTAAAGCCGAGCACGCCGCCCTTGCCGCCCGCATAGCTCGTTGATTTCGGGACGAACCCGAGGACTGCTTCCGAGGTGGTGTTGACAATGCGCCCGTACCCGGATTTCATCATGTGTGGCCACGCCGCGTACGTGACGTAAACCGTCCCCAGGTAGTGCACGTCGGCCATTCGGCGAAACATTTCCAACGGCTGTAGGTCGAACAGTTCGGGATCTGCGATACCGGCGTTGTTGACGACGACGTCGACCCGTCCGAACGCGTCGATCGCGGTCTGGACGATGGAAGCTGCGCCGGCCTCGTCGGCGACCGAGGCGTGGCAGGCAACGGCCTCGCCGCCGAGAGCCTCGATCTCCTTCACGACCGTCTCGGCGGGCTCGGCCGACGACCCGCCGCCTGCGAGCTGGCCTCCGAGATCAGCAACTACGACTTTCGCCCCTCGCGAGGCGAGGAGCAGTGCGTGACTCCGACCAACACCCCGGCCGGCGCCCGTGACAATCGCGGACCGGCCATCGAATCGCAGTTCATTCATCATGACACTCCCCCTCTACGTCAACGAGGACGTCGTTACCTTCCACCTTTACTGCGTATCGCTCCAGTCGACAACCGGGTGGGTTGATCGCTCGCCCGGATGCGACGTCAAACGACCACAAATGCATGAGACATGTCAGGACGGCGCCGTCGAAGTCGCCGTCGACCAACGGCGTGTCCTCATGCGGGCAAATCCCGTCCATTGCATGCAGCGCGCCGCGCGCATCGCGAACGACGAGCACCTCGCGTCCCTCCACCGAGAACGCCGCCATGTCGCCGTCTTGTAACGCTTCCGGGGCGCAGACGCGGGTGAACACAACTTGACAGTCTAATGCCATTTCGTGAAGGCTGCCTCCAACGAAGCGAAGGAGCGGCGATGACGAATGTGGTGATCGGCGCCGGGTCAGGTATGGGCACCGCCGTCGCGCGCGCGCTCGCACCCCGCGGCCGGCTCATCGTGGCGGACCGCGACTTCGACGCCGTGCAAACGGTTGCAAAGGAACTCGCTGCCGACGTCACGGCCATCGAATGTGACATCACGAACCAAGAGCACATCGATGCACTCGTGGCCGCGATCGACACGCTCGACGCGCTCGTGCTCACAGCCGGCTTGTCGGGATCGATGGCCAACGGACGCCGCGTCTTCGAAGTGAACCTGATCGGAACCGCGCGGGTGCTCGCGGCGGTCGACCCGCTCGTACGAGAGGGGACGGTCGCCGTGCTGTTCGCGTCGATGTCGGGTCATCGCGTTCCGGACCGACCCGAGATCATGCGCGTCCTCGACGATCCGCTTTCTGACCACTTCTTCGACGACTTCCTCGAGCTCGGCATCGATCCCGACCAGACGCAGTTCGCGTATCCGGTATCGAAGCGCGGCGTGCACCGGATGGCGCGACGGCTGTGCGCGTCCTGGGGGCGTCGCGGGGCGCGCATCCTTTCTGTTTCGCCGGGGATCAATGACACGCCGATGAACCGCCTGGACGAGTCGCGTCACCCGATCATGGCCGAAATCATCGAAACGAGCCCCCTTGGTCGCCGGGGCCGCCCGGAGGAAGTCGCGAGCGTGGTCGAGTTCTTGACGTCCGACGGGGCGTCGTTCATGACCGGTAGCGACGTGCTCGTCGACGGCGGCATGGTGGCGACGATCCCCGAGGACACCACCGGCGGTCGCGCCCAAGCAGGCGCAACCGAGCCCGCGTAGGTCCGGCGATGACGGGCGAACTCGCGGGAAAGGTCGCGGTAGTCACCGGCGGGTCGTCCGGCATCGGGCTCGGCACGGCCGAGAAGTTCCTCGCGGAAGGCGCCCGAGTTGTGATCGCGGACGTCGATCGCGGTCGCGGCGAAGAAGTCGTCAAGGCGCTCGGCAAGGACGCCGCGTTCAAACAGACCGATGTCTCGAGAATCCCTGAGGTCGCCGCGCTGATTGACTTCTCGGTTGCAACATTCGGCGGACTCCACGTGATGTTCAACAACGCCGGAATCTCCGGCAGGCGCTATCCCTCGCTGCTCGACGACGACTTCGCCGACTTCCACCAAGTCATGGGTGTGAATCTGCTCGGCGTCATGGCCGGCACACGCGAAGCTGCGCGCCACATGTCCACGAACGGTGGGGGTTCGATCATCAACATCTCCTCGGTCGGCGGCATTCAACCCGGACCGAGCCAGTGGGCGTACCACACGTCCAAAGCAGGGATCATCATCTTTACGAAGTCGTCGGCAATCGACCTTGGCCGGTTCGGCATTCGTGTGAACTGCATCGCACCGGGGAACATCGAGACGCCGATTCTCGAGCGAACGATGGTTTCCCATTTGCCGGAAGAGGAACGCGCGGAAGCGATGCGCACAATCCGCGACGTGATCATTTCGCGCCAACCGATTCACCGACAGGGAACCACGGACGATCTCGCCGAGGCGGCGCTCTACTTTGCGAGCGACCGCTCGTCCTTCGTCACGGGAACGCTGCTGCCCGTCGACGGGGGTCTCGTCGCGGGCACTCCCCGGCCGGCGGCACTCGCACAATTCAACAATCGCGAAACACCCGGGCGTTAGCTCACTCTCGCACCGAGCGCCTCGGCGAGCACACGCACTTGCGTGTCGCGGTACGTCCGACTGATTCGCGCGCGCGGCCACACCACATCGAACCCGTGGAACACTCCCGGCAAGGCCTCGAGTTCGCACGGCACGCCCGCGTCGCGAAGGCCGTGCGCATATGCGACGTCCTCGTCGTGGAAGAGGTCGAACGTACCGACACCCACCCATGCGGGTGGCAGATCGCGCAGGTCCTCGTGCCGCGCGGGTGCAGCCAGACCACTTACGTCCGCAGCGCCGGGCGCGGCGCCGATATACGACGTCCACCCGAACCGATTCGACTCGTTGTTCCACATCCGTACGCGACCTTCGTCGAGATCGGTGCGCGTCGCCGTTCGGTCGTCCAGCATCGGGTACGAAAGCAGCTGGAACGCGGGCCGGATTTCGCCTCGGTCACGCGTTAGCAGCGCGAGCGCGGCCGCGAGACCGGCCCCGGCACTGGCGCCGCCGATGGCGATGCGCGCTCGGTCGACGTCGGAACGGGACGCGAGCCATCGCAGCGCGTCGTAGCAGTCGTGGAGCGGCGTCGGGAACGGATACCCAGGCGCGCGGCGGTAGTCGACGGCAGCAACGAGGATCCCGAGTTCGTTCGCCACGCGCACGCAGAACTTCTCGTCCATACGCGACGTACCGATGACATATCCGCCGCCGTGGATCCAGAGCAGCGCAGCGCGGATCTGCGGCCCCCGTGTTCGCGGTTGACGCACCCGCACCGTGAAGGGGCCGAGCCGCTCGATCTCGACACCGCGGGCCGGACGTTCGGGCAGTTGGAGGCGCTCGATGAATCGAACGAACCGGAATCGCTTCGCGACCAGCCCGCCCCTCGGGAGCAGCGGTGCCATCCAACGAAAGTCAGGATGAAAACTCCTGGTCAGTCATCGCGTCGGAGCCGTGTTCAGACGAACTTGCTCTGGCGAGACGCGCCATCGGCGGCCTTCGTCGTCGAACCCTGAGATCTCATGAGCTCCATGGTGACACTACACTGCCACATTGAGCGAACATGACCTCGGCCCCCGAGAGTTCACCCATCGACGCGGAGACGAGGAAGGAGAACTCGTGATGGAGTCTCGGGCGCTGAACGGCAAGGTCGCCATCGTGACGGGCGCAGGATCAAGCGGACCGGGCGTGGGTACCGGCAAGGCCACATCCGTGCTGTTCGCCAGACATGGCGCGCGCGTCGTGCTCGTCGATGTGGTGCAAGACCGCGCCGACGAGACGCTTCGGATCATCGAGGGCGAGGGTGGCGAGGCGACCATCGTGCTCGCTGATCTCCGCGATATCGACGCTTGCCAGCACATCGTTGACGAATCCAAGGCGCGCTACGGCGGCGTCGACATCCTCGTCAACAATGCCGCCATCTCTTCATCAACCGGCATCCTCGACACGAGCGCGGAGCTCTACGAGAACGTCCTCGCAGTGAATCTCACTGCGCCGTTCTTCCTCGCCAAGGCGGCAATTCCCCTCATGATCGAGCGGGGAGGGGGCTCGATCATCAACATCTCATCGATCGCGGCGCTGCGCGGCCAAGGCGGTCGGGGTCGGACCGCGTACTCCGCGTCGAAGGCAGGCCTCTTCGGTCTCATGGTCGACTTGGCCGATGCGTTCGGCGGTCAGGGCATCCGTGTCAACGCGATCGCGCCCGGCATCATCGATACGCCGATGCGCGCGGCGGCGATGATGCAAGCCGGAGTCGATCCCAAGCAGATCGACCTTTCGTCGAAGACCTCGCTCGGCATCGAAGGTGACGCCTGGGACATTGCGCGCGCCGCGTTGTTTCTTGCGGGTCCCGATGGCCGCTATATCACCGGTGTGCTACTCCCCGTCGACGGCGGCAGCACCGCCCGGTCGCACTAATCAGCCGGTCGGCGATGATCAGGTGCAGGCGCCGTCGCGCCGAAGCGAACTGATGTCGTCATCCGTCTTGCCGAGCTCGCGCAGAATGGCTTCGGTGTGCTCGCCCAGGAGGGGCCCGCGCGTCAAGGTCGGTGGCGTCTCGTCGAACTGCACGGGATTCGCCACGAGCGTTTGTGGGTTGCCTTCGGCATCAACGACCGGGAGCAGGTAGCCGTTGGCGGCGAGCTGCGGGTCCGCGACGATCTCGACCGGGTTCTGCGCAGGTGCCCACGGACCCTCGAGCGTTTGGAGATGTTCCTTCCAGTAGGTGAAGGGCTGAGCCGCAATCGCGCCTGCGATCTGCTCGCCGATTTCGCTCGTGTTGGCCATGATCCCTTCCGCAGTTTGGAAGCGCTCGTCCGCAACCAAGTGGTCGAGACCGAGGTGCTCGCACACGTCGGCAAAGAACCGCTCGGGTTGCAACATCATCAGTGTGATGAAGCGGCCGTCCTTCGTGCGGAAGGCTCCGACCATCGGATTCACCGGGATGTGCGGCGGCGCGTTCAGCGCCGGCGGTGGAATGATCGTGTCCGTCATCATCGCGGTGGTGAGCCAGAGTCCCATCGCCCACGCGCCGACGCTCATCAGTGAGACATCGATGACCGAGGGCTCGCCCGTGCGGTCGCGGGCGAACAGGGCAGCCGCGATCCCGCCCGCGATTATCGCCCCCCCGATCGAGTCGCCGTACGCCCCCGCGGGTTGTGTGGCGAGCCGCGGACTGTCGGGTGCGGTGGCTCCCCACGCCGAGCCCATGCGCGACCAGTAGGTGGAGCCGTCGTACCCGGGCCGCTCAGCCTCGGGCCCACGCTGGCCGTGCGCGCTGCCGCGCACATAGATGACGCTCGGATTCGCCTCGCGGATGTCGTCGACGTCAAGACGTAGCTTGCGACGCGCGCTCGGCAAGAAGTTTGTGACGAACACGTCCGCGTCGCGCACCAACTCCGATAAGACCGCGCGTCCACTCGCAGTCTCGAGCGCGAGCCCGATGCTGCGCTTGCCGCGGTTCGGATGTTCCATCAACGGCTGGAATGACCCCGCCGCGGCGCCGCCCGCGCCGATCGAGAGCGCCCGTTGGGCGTCACCGCGCACTGCGTGCTCGACCTTGATGACGTCAGCGCCCCAGTCGGCGAGGATCGCACCAGCGGCGGGCGTGAACGTGAACTGCGCGACCTCGACGACTTTCACGCCTTTCATCGGCTGCCAGACCATCGGAGTGCCCCTTTCAGGCGTTCAGCCCGAGTTCGGTGCGCGCCAACTCGGCGGCACGCTTTCGGTCGATCTTGTCGCGCGGCGTGAGCGGAACCGCTTCCAGGGCAAAGAACGCCCGCGGAATCTTGTATGGCGCGAGGGCACCGCGAAGTTCCTCGATCAGGGCTTCCTGATCCGGCGTCCCTGTCCACACGATGCCCGCAACGGGTACTTCGCCGAGGCGCTCATCGGGCAGGCCGACAACAACTGCGTTACTCACCAATGGGGAACACCGCGCCGCGTCCTCAACTTCAGCCGGATAGACGTTGAAGCCGCCGACGATGATCTTCTCTTGCACCCGGCCGGTGATGTAAAGGATCCCGTCGTCGATCCGTCCGACGTCGCCGGTGGCGAACCAGCCTTCGTCGTCGACCGGCACGCGATCGCCACCGATGAACTCCTGCGACATCTCGTCGGTCCGCACCAGAATCTCGCCCTCGCCCTGCGGGCGATCGTCATCGAGATGCTGAATGCGCACCTCGACGCCCGCCGCGATCCGTCCGACTGACCCGGGCCCACGCCGACCGGCAACGACGTCGTCGTAGCGCTCCTGCGCGACGGCGCCGAGTTCGCTCATGCCGTACGCCTGCATCACCGGCACGTCGTAGCGCGCTTCGAACAGTTCGCGCGTCGCAATCGACAGCGGCGCGGTACCCGACGTCACATATTTCACACTACGAAGATCAACCGGCTCGTCCGCGGTCGCGAGCATGTGGATCATCGTCGGCGAGAGCTGCAGCGAGTCCATGTCGAAACGAGCAAGCACAGCCCGCGCCGCGTCAACAGTGAACCTCGGCACGATGACCAGCGGGCGGCCGATCCACATGCGAAAGGCCAGGCGGCTGTAACCCGCCATGTGACCGAACGGATTGAACAACAGACCGGGCGCGAGATGCGCCGGCGCCGGATCGGGTCGGTAGTCACTACTGCGCGCGTACCCCGCCGCGACGCGGCGAGCGGCCGCGACGATGTCGTAATGGGTGTGCGTGATGCCCTTCGGGCGGCCCGTCGTCCCCGACGTGAAGATGGCGACGGCGAGGTCGTCGGGACCGGGCAACGAGAAGTCATCGCCGACCACATCGGCGCCGTCTCCAAGCCACCCGTCGTCGTCGATGCGTACGACGTGATAGCGATCCGCGAGCTCCGGCGCGTCGGTCGTCGTCACGACGGTCGCGACATCTGCCAACGCGAACAATCCGGCGGCTTCCGTTGCCGGCAGCAGCGTTCCGGCGGCCGCGACTGCGCCACCGTTGAACCAGGTGGCAAGCGACGCGACAACCCAGCTCGGTGAGTTGGGGAGGTAACAACCGACGCGATGCCCGCGAGAGACGCCCGCCTCTGCGAGCACGCGCGCCAAGGCCCGCGCGCGTTCGATGATCTCGCCATACGTGTGCGTGCGAATCGCATCGGGCTCTCGGTCATCAACCGTAAGCAAGAACGTTGTTTCCGGGTCGCGTTGGCAGCGGCGTAGGGCGATGTCGGCGAGGCTCGTAGGATCGTTCGCTGCGGTCGTCACGAACGCGGAACCTTGGACCACGGTATGGATCGATCGAGCTCCGGCTCTCTCGGCAGCCCCAGCACGCGTTCACCGAGGATGTTGCGCTGCACCTCCGACGTCCCGCCCGCGATTGTCTTCGAACGCACGCGAAGGAAGGACCACGCGGTGTTCTGCATCCAGCGATCGTGCTCGGACCAGGCCTGTGCGGCCACACCTTCCAGGTCGACCGCGAGGTTCTGCAGGCGCTGCGTGTGCTCGCTGAAGAACAGCTTCGTGACCGAGGCTTCCGGTCCCGGCTGCTGCCCGGCGCGGCGGCGGGCAGCAGCCCGCTGCTTCGTCATCGTCACGAGCCGGTCCTCGATATAGGCCTGCGCGAGGCGTTGTCGCAGCACTGGGTCGGTGACCGGCGCGTGCCGCTGGATGAGGCCGGCAACGGATCGGCCCGTGACGGTGCCGGGCAGCGCGGCATCGCCGCCGCTCACGGACTGCCGCTCGTTCATCAGCACGGAGATGGCGACCCGCCAGCCCTCGTTCACGGCGCCCAACCGCATCGAGTCGTCGATGCGCGCGTCGTCGAAAAAGACTTCGCAGAACTCCGCGTCGCCGGTGATCTGCCGAAGCGGCCGCACCGTGACGCCGGGATGCACCATCGGCACGAGAAACGCGGTGATCCCTTTGTGCTTCGGCACATCGGGATCCGTGCGCGCCAGCAGCAGGCCGTACCGCGACACATCTCCCAAGCTCGTCCAGACTTTCTGGCCGCGAAGGGTCCACGAGTCGCCGTCGCGCTCCGCTCTTGTCGCCAGGGTCGCGAGGTCGGAACCCGCGCCCGGCTCGGAGAACAGCTGGCACCAGATGTCGTCGTAGCGCGCGATGGCGCGCACGAACCGCTCCTTCTGCTCGTCGCTCCCCCAGCGCAAGATGGCCGGACCGGCGAGGTCGACGCCAACCGTATTGCTGAAACCCGGAATGCGATACCGGCCGAGCGCGCGCGCAATCGCGGCGCCCACCTTCGGCGTGACGCCGAGACCGCCGTACTTCTCGGGCCACGTCGGTGCGATGTACCCGGCGGCGCCGATCTGC
The DNA here is from genome assembly GCA_963812205.1 of uncultured Actinomycetes bacterium. GTDB lineage: Bacteria > Actinomycetota > Acidimicrobiia > IMCC26256 > PALSA-610 > PALSA-610. The sequence goes on along the minus strand of CAWEUJ010000004.1, from coordinate 1,046,756 downwards.
CGCCACAGCTCGTCCGGATTTCCTTCTCGGCGCACCACACCCAGCTTTGCGAAGTCGTCGTCGTCGACTGCTCTCACCCACGCGGTGGGCAGCAGCTCGCGCAAGAACTGATCGACTTCGGTGATGACCGCGTCGACTTCGGTCACTGCCACTTCGGTACCCGCTTCTCTGCGAACGCCCTCGGGCCCTCGATGCTGTCGGGGTGCTCGCGCTGTGCGAGCAACAGCTCCCAGCCGTACTGCATGGCGTCGGACATCGGCCGCTCGAGCGCACTGCGTATCGCTCGCTTCGACGCCTCGATGGCGGCCGGCGATCCCGATGCGGCCTGTTCGGCGAGCGTGACGGCGCGCTCGAGCAGCACCTCGGGTTCGACAACTTCGTCGATGAGGGATATCCGCAACGCTTCCTGCGCGTTGATGCGCAAGTGGCGGCCGAGCACCGCGAGCCGGAGCGCGTTGCCCAGTCCGATCCGTGGGAGCAACGTGATCGGCTCGATGGCCGTCACCTGCCCGACGCTCACATGCGTGTCGAGGAAGGTCGCCGACGACGAGGCCACCACCACGTCCGCGTCGGCGATGAAGTGCAAGCCGGCTCCGGTGCAGACGCCGTTCACGGCAACGATCGTCGGGAGCCAGACATCGCAGTGCAGCGGCGTGAGGCGCAGTTCCTCGTGCACGTCATCCTTCACCGGCCGCAGGCTGCCGCGCTCGGCCGCTGCCTTGACATCCATGCCCGTGCAGAATGCGCGCTCGCCCGCGCCGGTGATCACGATGGCGCGCACCGAAGGGTCGGACCGCAGCGACGTCCACGTCGCAAGGAAGTCTTCGTGTATGTCCGGGCTCAGCGAGTTCATGCGCTCCGGACGGTCGATCGTCGCGACCAGCACCGGTCCGCGCCGCTCGACTCTCAGCTCGTCACCCATTGCAAAACCGACAGTCCACTGTCACAAAAGGTAGCTCATCGCGGCCGCTCCGGCCACGGGACCGGCCGAAGTGTGAGCGTGGGACCAAGTTCTTCGGGAAGCCGCGCCTCGATCGTGGCAACGTCCCACGGTCCCTCGTTCTTCATGACCTTGTCCCACACGAGACCTCCGAGGTGTGCGACCTCGTACCCCTGGGCGCGGAACACCTGGCCGTTGACACGTCGCGCCGCGTCGCTCAGGAGGTAGAGCACGATCGGCGCGACGTTGGCCGGATCTCGGTAGGTACCGGCGGCGAGATCGCTGCGAATCGTCTCGCCGACCTGATCACTCAACATCTCCGCGGTGCCGTAAATGCTGTCGGACATGCGCGTCGCCGCACTGGGAACGACACAGTTCGTCGTGATGCCGTATTCGGCCAGCGCGTACGCGGTGCTCCATGTCAGCCCCAGGATGCCCGCCTTCGCGGTCGCGTAGCTGGGCATGTTGGGCGTGCCATTCATCGCGCCGCTGCCGATGAACACGAGACTGCCCGCGCCTTGCGGCATCATCACGCGCGCGGCAGCTTGCGCGCGAGCTGAAATGGCCCTTGAGGTGCACCGCGAGGACGTCGTCCCACTCGTGTTCTTCGAGTTCCCAGAGATACTTCATGACGGTGATGCCCGCGAAGCACACCATTCCGTCGAGACGGCCGAACGCATCGATCGCGGCCTGCACGATGCGCCGGCCACCGTCCATCGTCGACACATCCTCCGCGGCTGCGATCGCTCGGCCGCCAGTGGCGGTGATCTCGGACACGACCTCGTCAGCCGCGGCGGACGACGCCCCTGCGCGCTGATCGAGCTCGCCGCCGTAGTCGGCGACGACGACCTGCGCGCCCTCCGCGGCGGCGGCAATCGCAGTCGCGCGTCCGAGGCCCCGACCACCGCCCGTAATCACGACGGATTTCCCCTCGAGCGTCCCCATCTGTTTCCTCTCCTATTGCGTGAGATGCGGCGGTGTGCCGAGCGGAAATGGTGCTTCGCCGAGAGGCCGCCAGGGCAGGCCGACAAGACCTCGGCGCCCCCACTCGGCATGCTCGACCGGCACGAAGAACTCGCGCGCGGTGAGCTGTTCGCTGGCGAGCAGGTCGGCGGCGTCGAGCACGCGTTCAGCCAGCACGCCAACCTCACGCAACTCTCCCGCGAGGTCTGATGCGTGACGCCCACGCGTCGCGTCCGCGATCTGCGCGTCGGAGGTCGCATCGGCACCCAAGACCTTCGTGAGCTGCCGAAGATGCTCGTCGTCATCGACCGAAATCGCGATCCATCCATCGAGCGTCGGATAGACGCCGCACGGCGCGTAGGGCGTCAGCTCGTTTGCCCGATCGACCGAGGCGTCGGATTCAGGATCGAGGCTGGCTGCCGCGACACAGTCGTTGAAGTGAGCCACAACGAGGTCGGCCATCGCGAAGTCGACGCCTGCGCCCGCGTTGCCCTCCGGCCCGACGGCCCAGGCGGCGATGATCGTCGCAAGGGAGTACGCAGCGATGAGGTCGGCCCATGCGATGTCGATCTCGGCGCTCTCGCCCTCTTGGTTACGCGTGAGGTAGCCAAGCCCGCACGACGCTTGCAGGTTGTATGCATAGGCGCGGTAGCGCGCGTGCGGACCATCGAGCCCGAAGCCCGAAGAGGTCACCGCCAGCAGGTCGGGGTGTCGCGCCAACGCGGTCGTCGCGCCAAGCTCCAACGCACCGGCGCGCTTGGGTCCGAGATTCTCGATCACCACGTCGGTTGCGTCGAGCATCGCGTCGAGGCGCGAGCGGTCGGCGTCGATATCGAACGCCGCGCTCCGCTTGGAGTGGTTCATGAGTGCGAAGTACGCCGACCGCTCCATGCCCGCCTCACCGTCGATGTACGGACCGCGACGCCGGTACATGTCGAGACGCGGAAGATCCTCGAGCTTCGTCACCTCGACACCCAAGGCGCCGAGCATGGCGCCCGCGAGCGGAACTGCGAGAACCCGACTCGCTTCCAGCATGCGCAATCCCGAAAGCGCCCGGCGGCGTACGGTCGTTCCGCGGTCGACGATGCGAAACGGCAAGCCGACGACCTTCGCTTCGCGCCCGTCACCAATCGCAATCGGTTCGAAGGCATCGCGGTGCGCGAGCTGCGGCGACGCAAGGATTTCCTCCGGCGAGTACACCGCGGTAGCGGGAACACCGTTCGCCTGCAGAACCGCCTCTGCATCCCCCTTGGAACGCGTGCGGGCCCAGGCGGAGACGTACTCGTCGACGTCGTCGGTGGCATCAATGCGAGCCTGAACCGTCGCGAACTTGTCCGCCCATTCCGGCGATCCCATGGCTGTGACCACCCCTTGCCACTGGTGGTCTTCCATTGCCGAGATGCGGATGAGTCCGTCGGTGCACTCGTAGAAGGAAGCCGGCGCGCCATAACGTTTCGCGCCGCCGAGACTGCCTGTGTTCAGGAGCAGGCCACCGACCTCGAGCACCGGACCCATCGCCACGGTCGCCTCGACCGCTGACAGATCAAGGTGCACCGGTTCATCACCCGCGGCGAGATCGATCGCGTGGCACGCGGCAAGCGCCGCGGCTTGGCCGGTGTTGAGGAGCGACTGCTGACCGCCGAGCTTGAGTGGCTGGCCCGTGCGCTCGTCGCGCACGGCAGAGAGCATGCCGCCGGCCGCGGCGACGGTGAGCTCCGTTGCGGCGTCGCCTGCACGTGGGCCAGTCAGACCGAACGCGCTGACCGTTATCCAGGCGCTCCGGTTATGACGCGCGACGTATTCGAGGTACGCGTCGCGATCGGCGAACGACGCAAGCGCACCGCGCGGCCCAATTACCCGGTCGAAGAGCACGACATCGTACGCCGAGACGTCAACATCGTCGAGCGTGCGAGCGCAGTGTTTGCCGCGGTCGAGAACGATGGAGAGCAAGCTCACCTCGGCGCCGGCGCGAAGCACACGCGGCCGCGCACGACGGTGCGGACTTGAGCCGTCGATCACGGTCGTGACATTCGCGCCGAGTGACCAGAGGATGTTGGCGGCAGCCGCGCCGGCCACACCGTCGCCGAGCTCGAGCACACTGACGCCGGTGAGGAACTCGGCCCGTCGTGCGTGATCGCTCACGGCGCCGACGCTTTCGGAACCTGCGAATCGTCGTATTCGGGAATGATGGCGTGGCCGCCACTCGCGGGCGGAAGGATCACGACAATGCGCCCGTCACAGGTGGTTTCGCCGCGCTCGATTCTTGCCCCACACGTCCACCGTGACGGTGTCCCCCGCCTTGTCGACCTCCCGAACGACACCCGACATGAAATGCATGTCGCCGAGGTAGTTGAACTTGCGGACGGATGCGGACATCTTCCAGATCCACGCGTTGTCACCCATCCAGTTGGTCACGAGATGAACCATCCAGTTCGAACGCATGACGCCGTAGTCGTAAGCGCCAGGGTGGCCCATGCGCTGCGCCCACGCGTCGTCCCAGTGGCACCGCTGGGCCGAGTCCCAGAAGCCGAGGTCGTTCGCCGTGTAGAACTTCGGAATCCGCTTGCGGTTCTTGTACGCCACCTTCGACGCGCCGCCGCCGTACATTCCCCAGCCGACACCAGCGTGCCACGCCACCATGTCGGTCACGCTCGTGGGTCCCTTCGCGATCGGGCCGAGCGGGTCGTCGACTTGCACTTCGCTCGCGAGCCGCGGCTGCGCGCCGCGTACCTCCTCGGCCTCGTAGCACGCGTCGATGCGTGCCAGGTCGTCCGCGGTGTAGTACGGGCGCTCAATGGTGCGGTTCTTGCCCGCCGCGTTCGACTTCTCGCGATCCGCGTGCCAGAAATCGAGGAACCGCAACGCGTACGGCGCGCCGCGGTCGTCCTCCCAGCTGACCCGGTGCGAGACGAGCGCACCCGTCCCGCCGCCGAACGAACTCGGCCGCAGATCGGCGGAGTGCAGCGTCTGCGTCTGCCACAAGACGTCGCCGGCACGGATCGGTTTCGGGAACAACCAGCGCTCGCCGCACATGTACTGACCGATGCCGGCCAGCGGATCGCCGGACTTCATCAGCGCCTTTTCGTCGTCCGAGAGCTGGACCGGCCGGGCGACGCCGGCTGTAAACGGATACAGCGGCGGCGCGATCGACGACCCCCACGACGACCGCTGCGCGTATGCCGGGTCGATGTAGAGCGGGTTGTCGTCGCCGTACGCGAGCGCGAAGTGACGGAACGAGTCTGTCGACGACGCCTCGTTGTGCTGGCGAGGCGAGTAGCGCACCGGGATACCGATGCGGCGACGGACCTCGACCATCGTTGCTTCGTTCAGCTCGCGCGGCGTGTGCTTTGTCACGACGCCGCCAAGGCGGGAAAGACGGCGTCGGCGAGGCGGCGACGATGCCACGACGGCGTGCCGAACAACACTTCGTCGAGTTTCGCCCGTTTCAGATAGAGGTGCGACTCGTGTTCCCATGTGAATCCGATGCCGCCGTGGACGAGCAATGCGAGCGAACACGCGTGGGAGCACGCAGGCCCCACGTAGGACGCGGTTGCTGCCGCGTTCCGCGCCCAGTCCGCGCGGTCGCCATCAAGTGCCTCCGTCGCGCCGCGTACCGCGGCCCGGCTTGCCTCGACCGCGATGGCCATGTTGGCGCAGTGGTGCTTCACGGCCTGAAACGATCCGATCGGCTTGCCGAACTGCACACGTGTCTTGGCATACTCGGCCGCGCCGTCGAGTGCCCGCTCCGCGACGCCGACCGCGTCGCACGACGACGCGATGGCGCCGATGGAGAGCACGTCGTCGAGCAGCTCTTCAGTTTGTCGACCCGGGTCGCAGAGCATGCGCTCGGTCGCGACCTCAACGTCGTCGAACGTCACGCTGAAGAGGCGTCGGGTTTGGTCAACCGTCGGGGCTCGTTCAATTCGGACGCCCGGCGCGCGACCGTCGACCGCGAAGAGGGCAACGGTTCCGTCGCCGTCGAGCGCAGTCACGATCAGGACGTCGGCGAGGTCGGCATCGAGCACGAATCCGGATGCGCCCGTGAGGCGGACCGACGCGCCCGACGACCGCCAGGTTGTCGTCACCCGTGACAGCTCGTAGGAACCGTCAGAGCTCGCGAGCGCGACGGTCCCGATCGCGTCGCCTCTGACGAGCGCGCCGAGCTGCTCGTGGGCCCCACCGTCGGGAGCCGCGAGCAACAGCGCGCTGGTCGCGAGCACCGCGCTCGCGAGAAACGGCGAAGACGTCACGGCGCGGCCCATCTCGTGGAGAACGACGGCGACGTCGGCGTACCCGCACCCCGCGCCGCCGAGCCCTTCGGGCACATGGATCGTGGTCCAGCCCAGCTCCACCATCTGACGCCACAGATCGCGATCGAACCCGCGCGCCTCGGCCACGGAGGTGCGCACATTCTCCCGGCCCAGCAGGTCGCGCGCGGTCGAGCGAAGCTCGTCTCGCTCGGCACTGGTCAGGCTCATTCACGCGCTCCTATCGAGGAAGACCGAGCATTCGCTCGGCGATCACATTTCTCTGGATCTCGTTCGTGCCGCCCCCGATGAGCCAGCCGAACGCGTGGATGTAGTCGTTCATCCAGAAGCCCGTCTCCCAACCCGCGCACGCCAGCACGGGACCATCGAGTTGGCCGGCGACGCCCTGCAGGCCGGTCATGTACTCCATCAGCTTGAGCAGCAGCTCGCTGTAGAACACCTTGATGATCGACGACGTGCCACCGACATCGGCGCCGCGGATGATCGCATCGATCATGTCGTTGAGCATGTGTCGCAACGCGGACACCTCGGACAAGCACTCGGCGAGGAACTCCCGCACTGCGCCGTCCTCGAGCGCCGGTTGGCCCGTTTCGAGACGCCAATCGACTGCTTCTGCGACTGCGGCCTCGATGCCGTTACAGCGCAGTCGCTCGGTTGCTTCCAAGATCGCGATTGCCCGCTCCGCGGCGAGCGTGCCCTGCGCGACTGCCCAGCCGTTGTTCTCCGCGCCGAGGAGGCCTTCGACTGGCACCTCCACGTCGTCGAAGAACACCTCGTTGAAGTCGGCCGGTCCCCACGCCTGCGTAATGGGCCGCACCTCGATCCCGGGCGAACGCATGTCGACGATGAGGCAGCTGATGCCCTTGTGCTTCGAGGCTTCGGGATCCGTGCGAACGAGCAGCATGCACCAGTCGGCTTCCTTCGCCCAGCTCGTCCACACCTTCTGACCGTTCACCACGTAGCGGTCGCCGTCGCGCACGGCGCGAGTCTGGAGGCTCGCGAGATCGGAGCCCGCGTTGGGTTCCGAGAATCCTTGGCACCACACTTCGCCGTCGCGGATACCGCGAAGAAAGCGTCGTCGCTGCGCGTCGGTCGCGCTGTGAACGAGTGTCGGCGCCACGTTGAAAATCCCGACGTGATACAAGCCGTTGCGGGGTACGTCGCCCCGCGCGAGCTCCTCGGCGATCACGATCTGTTCGGAAATCGAGAACCCACCACCCCACTCCTGCGGCCAGTGCGGCGTCAGGAGGCCGGCCTCGCGCAATTGCGCGCCCCACCACCGCATGAATGCGACGAGGTCGGCATGGCTGGCACCGCGCTGCTCGTCCCGCCACTTCTGTGGAACGTGCGCGGCGCACCAGTCGCGGACCCCTTGCCGCAGCTCGTCGAGGTCGCCTCCGGGCTCGAGCACGCCGCCGAGACTAGTGGCAGAGGACTGTCACTTCACGTCCGGCCGCCGTAGGATGCCGAGCACGGCCACGACCGGAAAGGGGATCGCATGCCGGGAGCGTGTGCGGGCATTCGAGTACTCGACTGCAGCCGCGGCCCCGCGGGCGCGCTCGCGACGATGGTGCTCGCAGACTTCGGCGCGGAGGTCATTCGCGTCGAGTCGCCGGGAGCCGATCCGGTCGCGACACTGCCCGCCTACCCGTTGCTGCACCGCGGGAAGCAGAGCATCACCCTCGACCGATCGTCCGCCGGCGGGCGCGCCGAATTCCATCGTCTCGTGCCCGGTGTCGACGTCGTTGTCGACAGCGAGAAGATCGACTACGCGCAACTCTCGTCGATCAATCCCGCGGTCGTGTTCTGCGAGCTGACGGGGTTCGGCACGACCGGGCCATACGCGAGCGTCCCGGCCGACGACTGGCTCGTGATGGCGAAGGCCGGCATCTTTCGCGATCAACCGGGCTGGGAACGCGATGGGAAACGCCCCATCTACCGTTCGTGTCCCGACGGCTCGTATTTCGCCGGCATGCTCGCCGTGCAGGGCATCCTCGCCGCGCTCCGAGCGCGCGACCTGACCGGTCGCGGCCAACGCGTCGACGTCAATATGTTGCAGGCGATTACGTGCCGGCAGAACCCGCAGGTCCGCTGGCTTCTACGCGAGGGCGAAGAGCTGCCGGTCGACCGCGTGGCGTCGACGGAAACGGTGTCCGACGCGATCAACCCGCTCGCGCACCACCGTGATCCGCGCAGGTAACGCTCACCGGGATGATGGTCCAGTGCCGCGACGGCAAATGGATCATGCACTCACTTTCGGAACCCCACTTCTTTCCGGCGTGGATCAGCGCGGTCGGCTTCGATTGGATCTGGAACGACGAGCGGTTCAAGGGCGCACCGACACGATTCCCCGATGACGACGCCAAGGTCGAACTCGTCGAGCGCCTTCAGGCGCGCATGAAGGAGAAGACCGCAGCCGAGTGGATGGAGGAGTACCTGGCCAACGGCGACGTGTGCGCCGACGTGATCCAGACGACGCAGGATGCGCTTCGCCATCCGCAGGTGGTCTCCACCGATCTTGTCGTCGAGTTCGACGACCCGCGAGTCGGTCGCATGCTGCAAATCGGCCCGCTGGCAAAACTCCCGAACGCACCGGCGGACGTGACGCGTTCCGCACCGGAGCCCGGTGAGCACACCGACGCCGTGCGCGCCGCGGAGGTCGTGCCGGTCGAGGTCCCCGCAGCTACGCGCGAACGGCTCGCCGGGCCGCTCGAAGGCATCACGATCGTCGAGGCTGCGTATTACTACGCCACGCCGTTCGCGACTGCGTTGCTCGCGGAGCTGGGCGCGCGGGTGATCAAGATCGAGCCGATCAACGGCGATCCCTATCGCTTGCTCGGCCGGGGTGGCGGAGACCCCGTCGCCGCGCTCGGTCACAACAACATGGTGCGCGCTATGCAGGGCAAGGAATCGATCGCACTCAACTTGAAGGACGAGCGCGGCCGGGCGATTCTCAACCGTCTGGTGGCCGGCGCGGACGTGTTCGTACACAGCTTCCGCGGTCACGTCCCTGAGTCGTTGGGCATAGATTTCGAAACCCTGCGGGCCATCAAACCCGATCTCGTGTATCACTACGCCGCCTCATACGGTTCGCAAGGCCCCTATGCGCGCCAGCCGGCAATCGACCCTGTGATCGCGGCCTTCGCGGGTCAAACGGCGTACCAAACCGGCGAGGGCAATCCGCCGCTACGCGAAAGCGGTGCCGACCCAGCGGCAGCTGCAGGACACGCGGCAGCGCTGATGCTTGGACTCTTCGCACGCCATCGGACGGGGCAAGCGCAACTCGTCGAGTCCGCGATGATCGTGTCGAACATCTACCTCAACTACGACGACGCGTTCTCGTACGCCGGCAAGCCGCCTCGTCCCGCGGTCGACCCGCGTCAGTTCGGAACCGGCGCAACGCATCGGCTGTACGAGACCGCCTCGGCTGCGCAAGACGTCGACCGTCCGAAGACCCACAACCCCGATCCGCGTTGGGTGATGTTCTCCGCTGTCGACGACGAGGCATTCGCCCGGTTCTGTGCGGAGGCCGACGTCGAACACATTGGTTCCGACCCGAAGTTTGCGAGTGCCTCCGCCCGCGCAACGAACCGCCGCGACCTGGAAACGCTTCTCGAGCCCGTCTTTCTCAGACACTCCGCGTCCGAGTGGGAACGACGTCTCCTGGACGCGAACGTCGGCTGCGTGGTCGCGGACGAGTTGTCGCACTTCGCCTTCCTCTATGACGATCCACAGGCGCAAGCAATCGAAATCATGACGAAGGTTTCCCACCCGAGCATCGGCACCTATTGGCGGTATGCACCGGTGATTTCCTGCTCGGACACGCCCAGCCGCGCCTTGCCCTTCTGCGAGTTCGGCGAGCACACCCGCGCGCTCCTCACCGAGATCGGGTACGGCGATGCCGAGATCGAGCAGTTGCACGAAGACCGCGTCGTGGCGGGGCACTCCGAACCGGTGGCGGCCCATGCAGGATGAAATTGCAATCCTCACGACCGTGTACGAGATCACGCAACTGAAGGCGAGATACTGCCGCTGCGTCGATACCAAGGATTGGGCCGGCTACGCCGCTTGCCTGACCGATGACACCGTCCTCGACAGCGAGGGCGGGGTACACACGGGGCGCGACGCAGTCGTCGACTTCGTCTCGCAGGCACTCGCGGAGGCCGTCACGGTCCACCACGTGCACAACCCCGAGATCGTCGTCACCGGTCCTGACACAGCCAGAGGGATTTGGGCCATGAACGACTACGTGGACATCCCGCTTCCCGGCGGCGGTTCGTACGTACTGCGCGGCTACGGCCACTACCACGAGGAGTACGCGCGCACATGCGACGGCTGGCGGCTCAAGAGTTCCACTCTGCGCCGTCTGCGCGTCGACACCGAAGGCGACTTGTGAGCGTCCGGATCCGCGAGCTCACGCTCGATGGTCCCGCACGGGTGCTTCGCAAAGTGATTGCGCCCGCACCGTCAATGCCGGTCAGCCGCCCGGCGACGAACCGCGTCGTCGATGCCGGCTGAACGCTAGCCGAGCTGAATGCCGATGCGATTGCAGATGTCGATCACTTCGTCGACAATCGACATCGGGACCGTGAACGGCTCGGTCGCGGAAACCTCGTCGATGTGCGCGTCGATGTCGTCGGCCGTGGGCAAATTCTCGTTCGACGCGAGCCAACCGGGTCCGAGGCCGGCAAACACGCGCGCGAAGCGACCGCCGCCAGCTGAGTAGTTGCGATGACTGAACGTGCAGGCGCGGCTCGCGAGATACGTGACGATCGCTACGACGAGTTCCGGCCGGATCGCGCCGGTGAACCCCTCACTCTCGCCATCCGGCGGCGGCTCCCGGCCGATTGTTTCCCAGACCATGCGCGTCTGGCCGAACGGCAATACCGCGTTGGCCAAGATCCCGTGGGGCGCACCTTCGACCGCGATCACGTTCGTCAGTCCGAAAATGCCCGCCTTGGCGGCTGCGTAATGCGCGGCAAGCGGCTGACCAAAGAGTCCCGCCGATGAGGCGATCATCACGAGCCGTCCGTAGCCCTGCGTCTTCATCACACGATACGCGGGTTGGGTGAGGAAGAACGCGCCGTCGAGGTGCACCTGGAGCATCCGCCGCCAGTCGTCGACCGTGAGTTCCTCGAAGGGCAGCGTCTGGAAGATGCCCGCATTGCTCACCACCGCGTCGAGCCGGCCGAAGGCGTCGACCGCGTGGTCGACGATGGCCTGACCGCCCTCGGGCGTGTCCACGGACTCGTGGTTGGCGACGGCCCGGCCGCCTGTGACCTCGATTTCGGCGACAACCGCGTCGGCGACGCTCGGATCCTTTCCCTCGCCGCTCATCGCCCCACCGATGTCGTTGACAATGACCGCGGCGCCCCGGCTCGCCATGTCGAGCGCGTACAACCGGCCAAGCCCACGACCGGCGCCAGTCACGACGACAACTTGGTCCGTAAAATTGATCGTCACTGCCGGATCCCCCCGCTCGACAAACGTCAAACTGACACTAGACTGCCACTATGACCGAGCTCCAGCTCCGCGAGCTGACCCCCGCGTTCGGGACCGAGATCATCGGTCTCGATGCCGCGGCCACCCTGGCCGATACCTCCACCTGCGCGATGTTGCAACAGCAGTTCGACACGCGCGGTGTCCTCGTGTTCCGGGACCTCGACATCGACGAGGTCACCCAGGCCAACCTCCTGCGCATGCTCATCCGCATGGATCCCCTCGGGCCGGACGAGACGCCTTCGGGGCGGCCCGGCGGCGAAACGTTCTTCGTCTCGAACAAGGAGGAAAAGGGCGGGGCACCGTACGGCCGCCTCCTCTACCACTCCGACATGATGTGGTCCGATCACACGTTCCAGATCTTGTCGCTCTATGCCGTCGAAGTCGCACCGCCGGTCGCACCGACGCTCTTCGCGAGCGGCGTGTACGCGTGGGCGACGTTGCCCGACGACCTCCGCGAGAGAGTCGCGTCGCTGTCGGCCATCCAGGGCCACGCCGAGCAGGAGCGGGCGCGTGCCGGTGGCGATCCCGACGTGCTGGTTTCGACCTTCGACAATGCGCGCATGCGCACGACGCCCATCGGATACACGCATCCGCGCACCGGCGAAACGATTCTGTACGTGTCGCAGCAGCAGACGCAGGAGATCGCCGGACTCGACAACGCCGAAAGCGAAGCGCTGCTCGAGGAACTGTTCTCGCACCTGTACCGCGACGAGTTCCTCTACACGCACGAGTGGCGCAACGGTGACCTCGCCGCGTGGGACAACATCGCGGTGCAGCACGCGCGCCCCAACGTGGCGCTCGAAGGTCCCGTGCGCACACTGCGCAAGGTGTTCGCACCGATTCCCCCGCGCAGCGCGAAACCAACACCTCCCCGTTTCGCGACTGCAGGCTGAAGTCAGGGAAGACACACAAGAGGAGTGACCACATGGTTGCGCTGCAATCGGTGGATCTAAACCCGGCACTGGGCGCTGAGGTGAAGGGGTTCTGCGAAGACCTCCTCGATGACGATGCTGTGTGCCGACAGCTCCAGCAACTGTTCGACGATCGAGCCCTGCTGGTGTTCCGTGACCTCGACCTCACCCACACCTCGCAGCTCCGCCTCGCCGAAGTGTTGATCCAAAAGGAGCTCGGGCCGGGAACTCCCCGGGAGGACCGGTGGTACATCTCAAACCGTCGCAAGAAGTCGGCAGCGCCGTATGGCCGCCTGCAGTTCCATTCGGACATGATGTGGAGCGAGCTGCCGTGTGAGTTGGTCTCGCTCTACGCTGTCGAGGTTGAGCCGCCGGTATCCCCGACGACTTTCGTCAGTACTGCACGCGCATGGGCAGCCTTGAGCGACGATCTCCGATCGCGCGTCGCCGGCCGTCACGCCCTACACACGGCCGGTGAGGTACGTCGTGGAGACATGTCAAACGTGATCCTCACAGAGGTCGCGAACCCTCCCACGACGATCAAGCCGATCCAGATAACTCACCCCCGCACGGGGCGCTCCCTGCTGTACGCGTGTGAGCAGATGACGAAGTCGATCGTGGAACTCGGCGAAGGCGACAGCGAGTCACTGCTCGAAGAGCTCTTTGCTGTCTTGTACCGCGAGGAAGATCGGCTCGACCACCAGTGGCGAACAGGTGACCTCGTCGTGTGGGACAACCTCGCCGCGCAGCACGGACGTCCCAACGTCGCCGAACAGGGGCCGACGAGAACGCTCCGTAAGGTCGCAGCGCCCATGCCGGTCCTGACCAAGGAACAGATGCCTACCTACTCGAAAGGATGACGCCGGGGGAAGCCGACCTCGCGTCCATCCGCATGCCCGCGTCAATCGTCAAGACGCACCGACTCACCCGGTCACGTTCCTTACCGGACATCGGCGCCAAGATCGCGCACGGATTCATCTGGGAACCGTGGACGACGTGACGTCGGCGGCCGTCTTCCTCTGCTCCCTAGCGGCGTCCTCTCGCCCGCGGATCGAGAATGCCAAGACTCCGAGCGCGTCATACGTTCGTTGCGCGCGGGAGCGATCCGACCGTGACCACGACGAGGCGGCACCCATTGGGGCCGACGTTCCACGCGTGATCGATGCCGGGCATTACGACGAAGTCGCCCGGCCCTACGTCGTAGCTACCGTCTTGGAGGACAAGTTGCGCCGTCCCATCCTGGACAAAGACAAGATCAAGCGTGTCCTTGTGATGCATCGTCGTCGAGGTCACTGAGCCTTCGTGCATCTCTTGCGGCCCGTGATCGACGACGTTCCACCGCAGCAGACCCGGCGCGAGTTGCACGTCGATGCGCTCGCCGAGGCCTGCGGGTCGCGGCGGAAGCGGGTTCTCAGTGGTCGCGTAGACGCGGGCGATGCTGACGCCGTGACCGGCGGCCGCGACCGTTGTGAATTCGGTGTTCTCGATCATGCATGAGCGACCGTCGGCGTTGACGCCGGTAATGAGCCTTCGCATCCGCCCTATTTCCGGAGCTTCACGGCCATGAACAAGATGTGTTCACGTTCGTATTCGTCGGCGAGGTCGGGATGATTCTCGCGTAGGTGGGCGAATGAGACGTCGACGATCTCGTCTTCGGTATCTCCCGTGAGCGTCGCGCCGCAGGGACACCGCAACACATACTGGAACTCGACTGGCGCGTCGGTCACCGGCCCGCAATCTCCAGTAGCGCGACGATGTCGCTGGGACCGAGCGGTTGCGAACGCACGGCGACACCGAGCGGCGCAAGTGCATCCGCAATCGCATTGACGACTGCGGGCGGCGACGCGATCGCTCCGCCTTCACCGAGCCCCTTGTGGCCACCCGGATTCGACGGCGCAGGCGTCTCGATGTGTCCGTATTCGATCTCGGGCGCTTCGACTGCGGTCGGAAGCAAGTAGTCCATGAATGTGCCTGCGAGCGGGTTTCCGGCATCGTCATACGGCATGTGCTCGTACAGCACGCCGCCGATTCCCTGCACGACTCCGCCGGCGATCTGACCCTCGACAACGTTCGGGTTGATCATGATGCCGCAATCCTCGCTGACGACATATCGCATGATGTCAACCGCTCCGGTCGCGGGATCGATCTCGCAGGTGCATATATGGCAAGCGTTCGACCAAGTGACGAACGAGTCCGGCGCCCATCGCACCTGCGCTTCGAGGCCCAGTGGCAGACCCGGAGGCAACGCTGCCGGCGCAGAGTAGGCCTGGTGCGCGATCTCGGTGATTGTCATGGCGCTCGAAGGAGTCCCCGCGACGTACACCCGACCGTCCTCAAGAACGAGGTCTGCCTCCGACGCTTCGAGCTGGTGCGCGACGATTGCCAGCATCCGGTCACGCACCTCGCGTGCGGCGTTGCGCGCCGCACCGCTGAGGATCACCGCACTCCGGCTTCCGCCGGTGCCGGGCCCGAATGGCGTGCTGTCGGTGTCGCCCTGCACGACGCGCACTTGGCCGACATCCACACCGAGTTCGTCGGCGACGACTTGCGCGATCGTGGTCTCGAGACTCTGTCCATGGCTGGCCCCGGTGTGCGCGACGTCGACTCTTCCATTTGGGCTGATACGAACAGTCGCGGCGTCGGTGCTCATGAACCCGAACGAGATGGCGGACGGCTCGACAAGCAGGCTCATGCCGAGCCCGACGAGGCGGCCCTCGGCACGCCACTCCCGTTGGCGTGCACGAAACTCGTCGTAGCCGATCTTTTCGGCCGCCTGTTCGAGCGTTGCGGCGGCGCTGATCTGGTCGTAGACCATGCCGGTCGGCATCGCATAGGGCAGGTCTTCGTCGCGGATGACGTTCCGGCGGCGGAGCTCCAACGGATCTATGCCGAGTTGACGCGCCACACAGTCGACCATGAGTTCTCGCGCGACGGTCTCGATCATCCACGGACCCCGATAGGCACCGCGGCCTGATGTGTTCGTGAAGACGGTCTGGGCCGACCCGCTGTAGGCCGGAATACGGTACGGGCCCGGGAACAGGACCGTCGTGAACACGGCCGCGCTCGCACCCGCGCTCGGGAACGCACCCGCGACCTCGAGGAACTCGACCTTCGCCCCGAGCAATGTGCCGTCCCGATCGGCGGCCATCGTGACCGTGGCGCGGTCGTCGCGCGCATGCTCGTCGGCAGTGAGATTTTCGCGGCGGTCTTGGATCCACTTCACTGGCCGACCCAAGACCTTCGTCGCGAGAACAGTCGCCATCTCCTCCCGCCCCGGCTGCATCTTCAAGCCGAACGCGCCGCCGACGTCGGGCATGATCACCCGCACCTGGCTGTCGTCGAGACCGAGGAGCCGCGCCATCTGGCCGCGAGCACCGTGCGGGCCCTGCGTCGAAATCCAAATCGTGAGCTCGTCGCGATTCGCATCCCAGTCAGCGAGGATGCCGCGCGTCTCCATCGGCACCGTGAGATAGCGGTGCTGAGCGAAGGTCTCGGTCAGTACCACCGGCGCCGACGCCAGCACATCATCGAGCTCGGGATTCGGCGCGCTCGGTATCTCGTTGTACAGATTCGATTCCATGGTCGGATGCACGACCGCGGCGTCAGGTTCGAGCGCTCGCTCAGCAACGAGCACCGGTTCTTCTGCCTCGATGTCGATGACAATCGCTTCGAGCGCGTCCTCGGCGTGGTATCTCGAATCGGCAACCACTATCGCGATCGGCTCGCCGACGTAGCGGACGTCACCGTCGGCGAGCAGACGGAATGGCCGCTCGCGACCCGGCGGCTCGTCGTCGACCCGGTGGTCGTGCACCAGAGGGTTCAAATCCGATGCCACGAACACCGCGCGCACGCCGGGCACCGCGGCCGCCGCGGCGGTGTCGACCGAGACGATCCGACCGCGCGCGACGTCGCTGCGGGCGAACGCAGCGTGCAGCGTCCTCGGCACCTTGATGTCGTCGACATAACGACCGCGGCCCGTGACAAGACGAGCGTCTTCGTGGCGCGCGACGCGCTGGCCGACGAAGCGCGCAGCGAACGTCATTCTGACGCTCCGGTCATGGCCGCGCGCCGTACCGCGTTGACGATGCCCTGATATCCAGTGCAGCGACAGAGGTTCCCCGACAGGGCTTCCCTGATCTCGGCGTCGTTCGGATTCGGGTGGTCGCGAAGGAACGCGGTGACCGATACGACGAAGCCTGGCGTGCAGAACCCGCATTGCAGACCGTGTTCGGCGCGGAAGGCTTCTTGTACCTGGTTCAGCTCACCGTCGGCGCGGTTCATGCCCTCGATAGTTGTCACCTCGGCGCCGCCCGCCTGGACTGCAAACATGAGGCACGACCGCACAGCCGCGCCGTCGACGAGGACCGTACATGCGCCGCACACCCCATGTTCACACCCGAGGTGAGTACCCGTCAGACTGCATTCCTCGCGCAGGAAGTCGGCGAGCGTGACACGGGGTTCGACGCGAGCGTGCGTCGCTTCGCCGTTCACGGTCAGCGCCAGTTCCACCTCAGCCACGTATTGCCTCCCCGATCGCGTCGCTCCACGCGCGTTCCACCATCGCCGCACCGACGCGACGGCGGTAATCCGCAGACCCGTGCACATCGGACGGAATCGCATCGAGGTCGGACACCGCGAGCCGACCCAACTCCGCGGCCGAGACGTCAGCCTTCTGTCCCAACGCCGCTGCTTCGGCGCCGGCCGCACGCAATGGCGTCGGGCCGAGCCCGAACATGCCGACCGCACAGCGTTCGATGCGGTCGTCGGCGTCGAGCTGCACGGCGATGGTTGCGCCTGCGATGGCGAAGTCACCGAAGCGTCGTGCGAACTCCCGAATTGAGAAGCCGCAGCGCCCGCTCCACACCGGAAAGCGCACTCCCGTGAGCACCTCGTCGGGCGCGAGCGCAGTCGTCCAGATGCCGTCGAAGAACGCGGCGGGCAGGTATCAGCCGTGACCCGCGAGGCGATGCCGCTTCGATGTCAGCGTCGAGCGTCAACGCAACTGCCGGATATTCCGCCGCGGGGTCTGCGTGCGCGATCGATCCGCCGACGGTGCCCCGGTTGCGGATCTGGAAGTGCCCGACGAGCGGCGTTGCGCGCGCCAGCAGCGGTACGCGCGCGGCGAGGTCGGGATCGCGCTCGACCACCGCATCGACCGTCGTCGCGCCTATGACGACGGCATCCGGCTCGGTCCGAATGCCGCGGAGGTCGGCGATCCGACCGATGTCGACGAGGTGGTCGAAGTATGCGAGGCGGAGGGAGATCATCGGCACCAGGCTCTGTCCGCCGGC
This sequence comes from uncultured Actinomycetes bacterium, assembly GCA_963812205.1. Lineage (GTDB taxonomy): Bacteria > Actinomycetota > Acidimicrobiia > IMCC26256 > PALSA-610 > PALSA-610. Next base: position 1,028,881 of record CAWEUJ010000004.1, on the reverse strand, counting down.
GATCACTTTGGCGCCGTCGCCCAACTCAGAGAGCAATTTCACCGCGTCGCTGATGCTTTCGGGCGTGTGATACTCGAACGCGGAAGGCTTCATGCGACATCCCAGGTGAGAATGCCGATGTCGTCGGTCTTTTGTTGGGGTACCGCGCGCACCCGGAGGCCCTGGTGAATTCCCGTGTCGGCGACGAATAGCCCGGGAATCAGGATGTCGTCCTGCTCGGCGAGGCGGACGAGCGCGACAGTGTATGGAACCGGGAAGTCGGGTCCGTACGGCTGGTGCGTGACGATCCAGCTATACACCTCACCGGTTCCATTGGGCTCCTCCCACGCAAGGTTCTCACCGTGACAGCCGGAGCACATGGGCCTCGCTGGCCATGTCCACCGCGCACAGTCGCGACAGTGCTGCATGACGAACCGACCGTGCGCGAGCGCCGTCCAGTACGACTCGGTGTCGAGATCCGGCACGGGAAGCATCACGCACCAACCAGCACCGCTGCCGAGGAGTAACCGCTGACGTACCCGAGCTGCCCCGTGACCAGCGCGACATCGTGCCGGTCTACTTGTCGGTGCGCTGCCTCGCCCCGGATCTGCTGTACCGCTTCGTACACATGGTTCATTCCGTGGATATAGCCCTCCGAGAGCAACCCGCCGTGGGTGTTCAGCGGCAGCGATCCGGTCGCGCGGTCGAACGCGTTCTCGGACAGCATGCCGGGGACCGTGCCCGGCTCGGCGAAGCCGTAGCCCTCGATCTGCGAGAGCACGTTGTACGTGAAGCAGTCGTACAGCTCCGCGAAATCGACATCTGACGGCCCGAGCCCCGCGGCCGCGTACAGCCGGTCGGCAATCGGCTTGGCCGGCGACTCTGTCAACTCGCGGTAGCCGTTGTTGACAACTGTGATTCCGCCGCCCCATGCCGCGCCCTGCACGAGCACCGGCCGGTGTGCGAGATCCTTCGCGCGATCGGCCCGAACAAGCACCACCGCGACGCCGCCGTCGGTTTCGAGGCAACAATCGAACTTACGAAACGGCTCGACGATCCAGCGACTCGCCAGGTAGTCGTCCATCGTCATCGGCGTGCGCATCATTGCCCGCTCGTTATCGAGCGCGTGCGTGCGGCTGAACACCGCGATGCGGCCGAGGTCTTCGTTGGTCGTGCCGTACTTGAGCATGTGTGCGCGCGCGGCCATCGCGATCTCCTGCGACGGTGCGACGACACCGGCCGCGACCTTGAACTGCATGTCCCACGGCAGCCGCGGACTGCCCTCCCCCGCCGCACGCTTGCGCACGCCCGAGCGACCGTTGAGCGCGCGGTAGACAACGATGCAGTCGGCAACGCCCGCCGAGAGGGCGATCGTGGCCTGGCCGAGCATCGTGAGCGCCACGCTGCCGCCATAGAACTGGTCGACGTAGTAGCTCAAACTCTGGATGCCGAGCGCTTGCGCAAGCACGTTCGGAGGAATCGAGTCGTTGGTACCAAACGTGCATAGGCCGTCGATATCGGCGAAGGAGAGACCCGCGTCTTCGATCGCGGCCCGCACCGCTTGCGCAGCAAGCGTGAAGACGCCGACGCCGGAGTCCTTGGTGAACTCCGTGCAGCCGATACCCACGATCGCGACCTGAGCGCGCGGGAACCGTGCCGGATCGCTCACGCAGGCTCCGTGCCGTGGCCGATGCGCGCGATGAACCGGCCGTCCTTCGCAGGCATGTGGAACTCGGCCGTGTGGAAGGCGAGCGTGTCGCCGCCGGCGCGGGGGGTCACTGTGATACGCAACTCCGCGAAGACGTACCAATCCTCGGTTACCTGGCAGAGTGGCTGCACCGACACGACGTCGTACTTCCCGAAGAAGCGCTCGTACCACGACCGGTGCGCATCCTTCCCCGTCAGTTCGACAAGGGTGCCGGTGTCGTCAACGTAGTCACGCACCGCTGAGCCGACACCGTCGTGTAGCACGTCGAGCACACGCGCGAGATCATTCGCGCGGATCCCGTCGAGATAGCGCGCGTACTGCTCCTGCACCTGACGTCGCGCGAGCAACGGGTCGTCGTCGATGGTGTCAGCCTCGTCGGGGGCACCGAGGCGCGAGCGGGGCACGCGCAGCCACACCAACTCGCCCTTGATGCCGGGGCCTTCACCCGACGGAAACAGTGCAAGAGTCTCGTTGTTGTTGATGACGTCGCCGCCCTTGCGACGACCGCGCGAGATGTTGTCCTGGAACAGGTACCACGCACCCCGAATCTCGGTGAGACCGACGACTTCGAGCAGATCGCTCGCGCCGCGAATGAACGTGTACGCCTCGTGGATCTCTTCGCGCGTCGTGAAGATAGGGAGGCGAACCGAACCATCGGCCCTGACCTCGGGGATGAGCGTGTAGGCGTATGGGCCTGCGGATGCGAGCGTGCCGACGAGCGGACCGAGGTTGCTCGGATCTCGAGCGGCGATCTCGGCCTCGACGTGCGCAATGCCCTGCTCGTACGCGTGCGCCGAGGTCGCGGCCACCACTTCGAGCTTCTTGGGGTCGACGTCGATGGCGTTCACCGGATCACCTCTCGTCGCAGCAGCGACCTAGAAATACACGAGTTGCTCGAACGACGTGACCTCGTCGTCGGTGAAGCCTTTCTCGTATCCCGGGAGCCGGTAAAGGCGGGCAACGTTGCCGGCCAACAACGCATGGCGGTCGGCTGCCGGAACTTCGTCGGTGACGCGCATCGCCTGCTGCCGACTGTCGGGCCAGTTCGAGTCCTCGAACGGGAAATGGCTTCCCCACATCAGATGGACGGCGCCGAGGCGGTGGCGGTTCTTCACCGCCGGTCGGTCCTGATGGAAGGTGAACCAGGCGTGCTTTCGCATGTAGTCGGAGGGAACGGCGTCGTCGTTCTGCAGCGCGTATTCCGAAAGGTGCTTGTGACGCACGTAGTTGATGTCGAAGAACTCCATCCAGTGGAGCGCCCAGCCTGCGTCGGCGTGGGCGAACACCATCTTCACGTCGGGGTACCGGTCGAAGACACCACCGGCCACCATCGGGAGGAGCGAGTCGGCCATCGGCGGCCGCAAGCCAGGCGCGATGCCCGAGCGCGGCTCAGTCGATTCGGTCGGCCCGAACCCGTAGTGAAGGCTGATCGGCACTGCCAGCGCATTGACCGTTTCCCAGAACGGTTCGTCGGAAGGGTCGCCCGCCACGCGAGCACCGCTCGGCCAGGCGTCGAGGATCGCACCCCGAAAACCGAGGTCCGTCACGCAACGCGACAGTTCCGCAACGGCGTCCTCGAGTGTCGTCGTCGGCAGCTTCGCGAGCCCGAACAAGCGCGCCGAGTCGTACGCGCAGAACTCGGCGAGCCAGTCGTTGTACGCGCGCACCAGCGCGTACTGAAGTTCAGCGTCCTCGATCTGCTTGATCGAGTCCCACAGGCTCGGCGTCGGATAGAGGAACTCGGCGTCGACGCTGTCGGACTTCTGCGCGCGGACTCGCTCGGCCGGGTCGTACATCGACGGCAGCACATCGTCCCATGACACCGGGCCGGTGGCCGTAAGGCCGTTCGCGGCCCGATGCCACCCGGATCCGGTCGCGGTCGTCGGCATCAGCGGCACCGGCTCGAAGCCGTCGACGTGCCACATGCTCGCGCCGTCGCTTGTGACGAACTTCGGCGCGCGGTCGCGCAGCTTCGACGAAAGACCGGCCTCGAAGAGGTCCGGGGGCTCGACGACGTGCGCTTCCGACGAGATCAGGTTGTACACGTTGTTCCCGGCCATATCAGGCAGCGACGCGGGCGGTGCCGGGCGCGTCGTACGGAAGCTTGTAGAGGTCGGCCGCGTTCTTCCACATGATGCGCTCGATCTCGCTTTCGGTGCACCCTGCGCGTTCGAGGATCTCGCGGCCCAGTTCGTAGTCGACCGGCCACGCCGACGAGGAGTGCGGGAAGTCCGGGCCCCACATGATGTTGCCGACGCCGATGTCGTAACGGTTGTGCGCGCCGACTTCGTCGGCGATGTACACGACCGACACGTTGCGTCGGAAGTATTCGCTCGGCAGGAGCGGAAGGCCCCAATCCTTGCGGTTACGCAGGACCGAATCGTCGAACTGTTCGAGGTAGTACGGAACCCAGCCCGTGTGGACTTCGGTGCCGACGAACGCCAGGTCGGGGAACCGCTCGAAGACACCCGACTGCATCATGCGCCACAGGATCACGGGGAAGCTGCCGGCCTGTACATCGATGCCCATGCGCTTCGCGCGATCGCGTCCGCCCTTCACGCCCTCGGCCGTGATCTTCGACCCGAGGTCGCCGGCGGGAAAGAAGAACTGCGTGTGCACGTTGATCGGCATCCCGATCTCGACCGCGGCTGCCCAAAACCGATCGTCTTCCGGCGAAGGATCGGTGAACGAGCCACTGGGATACGACTCGAGCTGCACAGTCCGCAGCCCGAGTTCTGCACAGCGCTGCAGCTCCGCGAGTGCGTCGTCCAACCCGGTCGTCGGCAAGGTGCCGTTACAGATGAACCGTTCGGGCGCGTGCGCTTGAAAGCTCGCGATCCAGTCGTTGTAGACCTTGAAGCAGGCGAGCGAGAGTTCCTTGTCCGGGCACAACTTGATGCCGTTCCACACCGTGCCGACCCCGTTGAAGATGACCTCGGCGTCGGTCTTGTCTTCGGTGATCTCTTCGACACGTGCCGCCGGATCGTACGAACCCGGGAAGACGTCTTCGTAGCGGACGCCACGATCCTTGATCTGTTTGAATCCCTCGACGAGCGACGCGCGGTCGAACCGCTTCGCGGAGCGGAAGTACATCGAGTTGAAACCCATCGGCGAGGGGCGCGTCTGGCCCTCCATGATCCAGGCGTGACCCTTGGTCTTGGGTGTCTCGATCACGTGAGGGCCGCGCTCGCGCATGCTCGGCGGCAGGTTCTCGACCCACAGGTTCGGTGGCTCGTTGACGTGGCCGTCCGCGGAAATGGCCTTGTATTGCATCGCCGTCCTCCTCACGCGTTCCGCATCGACGGTATCAGATAATGACAGTCGTCTGCCACTTTCGCGACACTTCTCACCGGGAGCCGGCCATCGCCGTGCGATCCAGGAAGACTGTGCACCGCGTGTCTTCGGGAAAGCGCGGGCGCTGCTCCGGCGGGAGCGGCGTCTTGATCTCCTCGAGCGTCGGCCCGATCCGGTCGGCCACCGCTTGCAACGCATCGAGGTCGAAACCGTAGACGTCGGCCGCGCGGGTCGAGAGCAATGCGGTGATGTCCGTGTCCGGGAGGTCGTGCATCGTCGTTCGTAGAACCTCGAGCGTGAAGGGGCTCGTGCCTTCGGCGTGCGGAACGTCTGCACCCCACATGATGTTCGGCGTTCCGAGATCGAAGGCGGCGCGAAGATCGTGAGTCGGACCCGCGACGTAGCAATTCGTCGCGAAGTACTCGCTCGGTTTGCGGTGCAGTGCAGCGGCCGCATCCTTGATGTGCTCGTAGAGCGGCGTGCCCGCGCCGAGGCCCATCCCCGCCATGCCGTCGAGCCGCATGAGATAGGCGGGGATTTCCGACGCGGCGGTGATCTCAGTGATGACAAACATCAGGTCCGGGTGGCGTTCGAACGCACCCGACAAGATCATGTGCCCTATCGAACGGAGGATGTAGAACTGCGTTTCGAGCATACCGATAAGTGCCGACGCGTTCCCACCGTCGCGCACGGACTCGGTCGGGAAGCTCGCGTGTCGATGCACGGGCAGTTCCACCTCCGCACAAGCGGCCCACAGCGGGTCGAGGTGCGGGTAATACAGGTTCGCCATCTTCAGCACGTGGTCGCTCGGGAGGAGAACGCCCCGGAGGCCCGCTTCCTTCGCCCACCGAACTTCTGCCACCGCGGCGTCGATGTCATCGAGAAAGACCTGCGCGAACCCGGCCCATCGGTTCGGCGCCTCACTGCAGAAATCGGCGATCCAGCGGTTGTGGGCGCGCAGTCCCGCGAATCGCAGTTCGAACTCCTCGCTCGAACGCGGGCCCGGCGACGTAAGGGCGCCCGACGGGTAGAACGGCGGCGCGGTATTCGGGAAGAGCACTTCGGCGGCGATGCCCTGACCGTCGAGGTACTCGAGACGCATCTCGGCATCCCAGTTGAGCGGCGCGGTCGCCGACGCGACTCCAAGCCGGTGATTCAACGGGCGCGCCTGATCGGTGTCCTCGGCCCACGCGTCGTGGAAAGTGCTTGCCCAAGCGTCGAACTGCTCGTGGTACCGGCTCTCGAGGTAAGGCTTGTAGTCCCACAGGTCGGCGCCCGCGTGGCCGTCGGTCGAGATGACGACCTGGCGCCGCTGCTCCTCCACTGTTACCTCGCATCCTTTTTGTTCGTAAGTGACACTCAACTGTCACGATATGGCCGACCTCGTATAGCGTCAAGCTCAGTGTCAGGCTGGTTCACATCTGGGGCAGTGGCGAGCGATACCGATCTCGTTCCAGCAGACCTTGGTATGCGGATCGCCGTTCTGGTGAAGCAGGTGCCGAGGTTCGAGGAGCTGAAGCTCGGGCCCGACGGGCGGCTCGTGCGCGACGACATCGAGCTCGAGATGAATCCGTACTGCCGGCGCGCGGTCGCGCAGGCGGTGGCACTGGCCGCGGAACGCGAGAACACACGCGTCACGGTGGTTACGCTCGGGCCGCCGCCGGCCGAGGATTCGTTGCGCGAAGCGATCGCGTGGGGCCTCGACCGCAATGTCGACATAGACGGCGTGCTAATTACCGGATCCCGCGTTCGCGGGCTCCGACACGCTCGCGACTGCGAGGGCGGTCGTCGCCGCACTCGAACACGCCGGACCGTTCGATCTCGTGCTCTCCGGCCGCAACTCGGTGGATGCCGACACCGGGCAAGTTCCCGCCGAAGTCGCCGAGTTGCTGCAACTCCCGTTGCTCACCGGCGTGCGCCACCTCGCGCTCGAAGGAACGACGGTACACGCCCGCTGCGAGCACGACGACGGCTGGGTGCAAGCCGACGTCGAGCTACCCGCGATCCTCTCGTGCGCGGAGCGATTGATCGATCCCGCGAAAGTAGACGCCGGCGGCCGCGCCGCAGTGCCCGTCGAACGCATCCGCACGCTGACCGCAGCCGAGCTCGGCGACGGGCCATGGGGCGATGCCGCGTCACCCACTTGGGTCGGCCCGGTGAAGGTGATGGAGGTTGCACGCGCGAAGAGCTTCGCGTTCGACGCGGGCATCGACGCACAGATCGCGCACGCGCTCGACGTGCTCAACGAACGAGGCGCGTTGCGCGCCGATACGACCGCCACTACGGAGCCGGTTGCACCGCCGCGCGCGCACACGCCGTGCGTGATGGTCGTGTGCGAACCCGATCGAGCGCAGACGACGCGCGAGTTGCTCGGTGAAGCCGCGCGCCTCACCGGCAACGTCGTCGCGGTGACGGTCGAGTGGGCCGACGTGCCGGCACTCGTTTCGTGGGGCGCGGACCAAGTCATGCGTCTCGACGGCGAGAATGTCGAACAAGACATCGCGGCGAGCCTGCAAACGGTGATCGACCAACGCAACCCCGAGATCGTGCTCGTCGGTAGCACGGCCTGGGGGCGCGAGGTGGCGTCCCGCGTTGCCGCCCACATAGGTGCCGGACTCGTCGGCGACGCGATGGAACTCGACCTCACTCGCGACCAACTCACCGCGTGGAAGCCGGCATTCGGTGGCCAGCTCATTGCCGCGGTGGGTTACCGGCGCAACCCCCAGATCGTCACCGTGCGGCCGGGCGTGCTGCCCCTGCGACCTGCTCGCCAATACCCACCGGCTGACGCGCCGTTTCACACGCGCCCGATCGAGCGGCGCAGCCGTGTGCGGATCCTCGCCCGCACACGTCAGGACGACATCGACATCCTCGCCGACGCGCGCACGGTGATCGGGATCGGTCAGGGTGTCGCGCCCGACGAGTACGACGCGCTCGAACCGCTCCGAACCAAACTGGGCGCCGAGCTCGGCGCGACGCGAAAGGTCACCGACAAGGGCTGGCTCCCCCGCTCACGCCAGATCGGCATCACGGGCCGCTCAATCGCGCCGCGCCTGTTCGTGAGCATCGGCGCGAGCGGTAAGTTCAACCACACCGTCGGCATCCGCGCCGCGCAAACGGTGCTCGCGATCAACCCCGAACGCGACGCACCAATCTGGCAACACGCCGACACCGGCATCTGCGGCGATTGGCGCGACATCGTGCCGCGTCTCGTCGCGCAACTGAAGTCATAGGAGCAAACCCGTGGACCAGCCTTTCGACCGCCTCGTGATCGATCTCGCCGACGGAATCGCGACTGTCGCGATGAACCGGCCGCCCGTCAACGCCGTCGACCTGATCATGTACCGGCAGATTCGGGATCTGTTCGTCGACATCGACCAGATCGGCCCCGGCGTACGAGCCGTTGTGTTCACGGGGAACGGCAAACACTTCTGTGCAGGCAACGACCTCGACGACTTCGCCACGATGGATCGCGACAACGTGCGCGAGCGCATGTTCCATGTGCGCGAGGCCTTCTTCGCGATCCAGGAGTGTGCCGTTCCCGTCATCGGCGCCGTCGCCGGTGTCGCACTCGGTACCGGCCTCGTCCTCGCCGCGTCATGCGATTTCGTCGTCGCCGCCGACGATGCAAGCTTCGGATTGCCCGAGCTCAGCGTGGGGGTGCACGGCGGCGCGCGTCACCTCGGCCGGCTGGTCGGTCAACCGATGGTTCGCTGGATGTTCTTCACCGGTCAGCGGTTGAGCGGTGCAGAAATGCACGCGCTCGGCGCGGTGATCGCAGTCGTCCCGCGCGAGGAATTGCTCGGTCGGGCCCAAGCCGAAGCACGACGCGTCGCTGCCTACAGCCCCACGGCGGTCCGCATGGGCAAGCGCGGCCTGAATGACATCGAATTTCGTGACATCCGCACCGGCTACGAGCACGAGCAGAGCCTCACGGCTCGGATGATGGACTATCCCGACTCGAAAATCGCGCTACACGCGAGTCGAGCCGGAGAGACGCCGGTCTACCCCGACATCGGGGAACAGTAGAGCGACAGCCGGCGTCCGACCTTTAGCGCAGACGCCACTCGCGCTGTTTCGACTTGAACGTGTTCTGACCTTCGGCCAGGTTCTCGGGCACCGTCCCGAGCATCACGATTGTGGAAGCCTGCGCAATGGCGTTGCGACGACCGACATCGTGCGCCGTCCAGATAGCACGCAACGTGCCTTGGATGGCGACGGGCGGAGCCGATGCGATCGCGCTCGCGACCCACATCGCGCGTTCGAGCAGTTCTTCCTTGGGGACCACCTCGGACACGAGGCCAAGCTGGTGCGCGCGCGCCGCGGACATGCGTTCCATACCGCCGAGGAGTGCGACCCGAAGCGTCTCACCGAGCGGAAGCTTTTGCAGCAGGTGCATTGCTTCGAATCCGTTGACCATGCCGTACGTTACGTGCGGATCGAAGAATGTCGCGTGCTCGGCGGCGATGATGATGTCGACCTCGCCAAGCATGTAAAGCGCACCACCACACGCCATGCCGTTCACGGCGGCGACGACCGGCTTCCAGTAGTCGTTTTCCTTGGGGTTCAGGAACTCCCCCGGGTCGTTGAACATGTACGGCCCGCCGACGGTGCCGATCGCCGTGTCGTAGTCGGGACGCTGTGACCGTTTCTCGCCGTAGTTCTCGAGGCTTTCGTGGCGGTCGATCCCGGTGCACCACGCCTTCTCGCCGGCGCCGGTCAGGATGACGCAGCGAACGTCGTCGTGGCCACGCAGGAAGCGCCAGAGGTTCTGCATCTCCTCGCGCATCTTGGCGTTGAACGCGTTCATGACTTCCGGACGGTTCAGCGTGACGATCGCGACCCCGTCTTTTTCTTCGTACAAGAGTGTTTCGTAAGTCGGCATGAACTGACCCTAGCGGGAGCGATCCGCGGCGCACCCCTGTGCCCGAAGTGGCAACCTACTGTCAGAAATGCGACCATGGCGCTCTTCCCGAAAACCGAGGGGGAAACCGTGACCGATTTCAGCTTCATCACGTACGAAACGGTTGATGACGGCCGGATCGCGCGCATCATGCTGAACCGCCCCGACGCCCGCAACGCCCAGAACCGCGGACTGCTCGTCGAGCTGAACGAAGCGTTTCTCCGCGCCGAGGCCGACGATGAAGTCCGGGTTGTGATCCTCGGAGGCGCCGGCAAGATGTTCTCGTCGGGTCACGACATGGGATCCGACGTCCAGCGCCGCGAGTTCTTACCCGGACCCGAACAACATCCGACCCGCCGCATCAACGGCGGTACGCGCAACGCCGCCGAGGCACTGATGCTGCAGGAGTGGCACTACTACTTCGACAGCACGAGGCGCTGGCGCAACCTGCGCAAGATCACCATCGCCGAGGTACACGGCCCGGTGTACGCGGCCGGACTCATGTTGATGTGGGCGTGCGATCTCATCGTCGCGGCGGACAACACCACCTTCGCCGACGTCGTCGGCGCCCGCCTCGGAATGTGCGGCGTGGAGTACTTCGCGCACCCGTGGGAACTCGGCCCTCGCCGCGCCAAGGAACTGCTGCTGACCGGCGACTCCATGAGCGTCGAGGAGGCCCACGCCATCGGCATGGTCAGCAAGATCTTCCCCGCCGACGAGCTCCGCGATCGCACGCTCGAGTTTGCGCGCCGCATCGCCGACCGCCCAACAATGACCGCGCTGCTGATCAAGGAAGCGGTGAACCAGTCCGTCGACAACATGGGCTTCTACAACGCGCTCAACGCCTGCTTCACACTGCATGAGCTCAACCACTCACACTGGGCATGGATCACGAAGGGCGAGTTCGCGACGGGAACACCCGAGCACGGGGTGCCATCGTGGCGCGAAGCGCCGGCGATTCGGCCTCGCGACGACCGCGCGCCGAATACCTGACGGCCGATGCTCACACTCGACGGCCTGCTCGCGTCGCTCTCGCTCGAATCGGTCGGCGAAGGGCGCTACCGCGCGCCGAACACGGATGCAGACGGTCCCGTTGTGTTCGGCGGGCAGATGCTCGCGCAGTCGATCGTCGCGGCGACCACAGTCGATCCCGAGAAGATGGTGAAGACGGTCCACGCAGTGTTCGCCCGCGCGGGTTCGTTGGACGCCCCGCTCGACATCATCGTCGAGTGCCTGCACCGAGGCCGCGCCATCGCGAACACGACCGTGACGTTCAAGCAAGACGACCGCCTGATTGCCCGCGCGCAAGTGCTACTCAGCGCAGACGAGCCAAACCTCATCCATCACGGCGACCCGATGCCCGATGTGCCAGCGCCCGGTGACGGGCAGGAACGAGCCGTCGACGAGGGACCCTGGGAGATCCGCTACGCGGACGGCGTCGACATCCGAGACCCCGAACTCATCGGTCCGCCCGATCTCGATGTGTGGACGCGTTTCGTCGGCGCGCCCGACGACCGCGTCATCTCGCAAGCCTTGCTCGCGTACGCCACCGACGGCTTCCTTATTGGTACCGCGATGCGACCGCACGCAGGCGTCGGTCAGTCGCAGGCGCACGTGACATTGTCAACCGGCGTCCTCAGCCACACCATCACGTTCCACGAGCCCTTCTCGGCGGCTGCGTGGCTCCTGCTCTCGCAGCACTCCTCGCACGCCGGACATGGCCGGTGCTACGGACGCGGCAACGTGTTCACCGAGCACGGTGAATTGATCGCGTCGTTCGTGCAGGACGCGATCATCCGCTCGACGCAAGGTTCCTCGAAGCTCTGAGCGCGGCTTGTTCGGGGGCAGTGTAGTCGCCGCGACCGAGATAGTTCGCCAGCCGCAGTCTCGCGGTCCTCTCGAGATCATCCATGGAGCGAACCGTCGGCAACAGGTCGGCACCCGCCTCAGCGAAGCTGAGCGCACGGCCCTTTCCGATGCCCCGGCTCGCGCCGGTGATCAGCGCCACCTTGTTCTCGAGTGGCCGGTGCTCGGACAACGCCGCTCCCTCACGCGGCGAAATTCATCACTCCGGCGAGGTTGCCGCCCATGACGCGCGCGATGTCCGCTGCCGGCAGTTCGCTCAATCGGTCGACGTAGCTGCGCGGTTCCTCAAGACCTTCGGGGTGCGGGTAGTCAGATCCGAACAGCACGCGGTCGGCACCGATCAACCGCACGAGTGCCATCGGGTCGTCCTCGTGGAACGGATGCACCCACACGTTGCGCTTGAAAACCGAAACGGGATCCTCCTCGAACAGCGTCGGATTCATCTCGTAACCGTGCTCAAGCAGTTTGAGGAGCGGCGCGACCCACACCGATCCCGTCTCGATAGGCAGCACGCGAAGCGTCGGGAACCGCGTGAACAGCCCGTGGCAAACCGCCGACATCATCGCGTCCATGATCCCGCGGTGCTGGTGCCGGAACACTTCTTCGAACGCGCTCTGCTTGCCCCAGGGCCGGTATTCGCCGTTCCAGCCTTCCCACAGGTTGAGGTACTTGGTGGTGCCGTCGTCGGACGAGTGCATGCCAACGGCGATGTCTGCTTCCGCGACCTTCTGCCAGAACGGATCGAACTCCGGGAGCGCGAAGGAGCGGATACCCTCGTATCCCGGCACCGGCGCAGGACGGATCAGGACGATCTTCGCGCCGCGCTCTAGTACCCATTCGAGCTCTTCGATCGCGCGCTCGACGATCGGCAGCGTGATGATCGGTGTCGGGAAGATGCGATCGCGGTAGTTGAACGTCCATTCGTCGTGCATCCACTGGTTGAACGCGTGGATGACGGCGTGGGTGGCGCGCGGGTCGTCGCTCAAGCGCTCCTCGAGCAGGCTCGCGAGAGTCGGCCACATCAGTGTTCGGTCGATGCCGAGCTCGTCGAGCAACGCGAGCCGCGGTTCGGGCGAAAAGAATGCATCGATTGCGCGCATCGGCTCGCCAAGGATCTCGCGGCGAGACTTTCCTTCCGGGTTGCCGTGCTTGAAGTACTCCTGCTGCGCGCCGGGGCGCGCAACGACCTCGAATGTCGGGTTCGGGATGTAGTCGGAGACCACGTTCTTGATTGCGATCTTCGTGCGCCCCTTCACCTCTACGTACTTGATCAAACCTTCGTATTCGCGTGGGAGGTGCCGCGTGAACGCATCGGTTTGTTCGTAGAAGTGGTTGTCGGCGTCGTAGACCGGAAAGCCGAGCTGGTGTGTTGTCATCGAACGTTCCTTACGCCTTCGATTGCGTTTCGGTAGCCACGCGGCTCGTCCAGCTCGGATCGTCGGTCATCTCGATACCTCCACTGGCAGGTTGTCCCAACCGCGTGTCGCGATTCCTTCGGTCAGCGCCGTGTTGTCGTGGTCGACCGCGAAGTCCGGGAACCGCTGAAGGATCGCTTCGGTCGCAATCCTCGTCTCGAGGCGAGCGAGCGAGGCGCCGAGACAGAAGTGCGGTCCGAACGAAAACGCGAACTGCTGATCGACCCTGCGCGTGACGTCGAACGTGTCGCCGTCCGCGTAGTGACGGTCGTCGCGGTTTGCAGCACCGGGCAAGGTGATGATGATGCTGCCGGCCGGCACGGTCGTGCCGTGAAGCTCGACGTCGACGGCAACGGTTCGAGCGATGTGGTATGAGGGCGGCTCGTACCGCAGCGATTCCTCGACCGCATTCGGGATAAGGGACGGGTCGGCGACAAGCATGCGGCGCTGGTCGGGATAATCGCCGAGCAGCTGCCCCATCCAACCGATCGAGTTCACCGTCGTGTCGCTTCCCGCGCCCGTGATGAGGACCAAGTACGTGAGCAGCTCCTCGCGGCGGAGCTGTCGTCGAGTGCCGGTCTGGTCTTCGAACTCGAGATTCAGCAACTCGGTCATCAGGTCGTCACTGGGGTGCTCGGCCCGGTAGTCGAGATATTCGCTGAAGAAGACGCCGACTTCCGCGATGCCACCGAGCGCATCGCCGTCACGGTCTGCGGTCCCTTCGTTCATCGTTCGGTGGAACGTGTCCCGCAACGCGACATAGTCCTTCTCCGGGAGTCCGAAGAGCATGCCGATGACCTGAATGGGCAGGTAGTTCGCGAAATCCTTGACGTAGTCGAACCGCTCCTGTCCGACCAGAGACTCCGCGCGCTGGTGGAACAGAGTGGAAATCATCGGCTCGAGTCCGCTGATCGCCTTCGGCGTGAAGAGCCGGGAGACGAGCCGGCGATGGATCGGGTGCCCGGGCGGGTCCTCGAAGATGAAGAGCCCGTCCGGCATGTCGATGCCCGCGGCCGCGAACTCGTAGACGCCACCCTTCCCCGAGATGAAGACGTCGCGATCGCTCAACACTCGTCCAACATCGTCGAAGCGGCTGACCGCGTAGTACTTGTACTGCTCGTTGTAGTACAGCGGCGCTTCGTCGCGAAGGCGTCGGTACATCGCGTAGGGCGATTTGTAGAGGTCACGGTCGTACAGGTCGAAGCTGACATCCGACGTCGTGGTCGTCACACCCTCATCCCTCTCGAAAAAAGTGACACTCCAGTGTCAGATAATAACGGCTGGCTCACGACAACGTCCACCGGCGCGGAGTCTCGCCCGCGAGCAGACGCTCGCAGCGCAGTCCGGGTACGTGTGCAGCCGAGGCAAGGACCGCGCCGCCTTCGAGTTCACACGTGTACTCCTCGAAGACCGTCGGCCCCGACGGATCGTCTAACGGGCCGTCATACCGCCGTCGGCGACGATCACCTGACCGGTGATGAACGAGGCGTCATCCGACGCGAGGAAGGACGCGACCGTGCCGATCTCCTCGGGTCGCCCCCAACGCTCGAGCGGCACGCGAAGCGTGTCGCGGATGTACGCACCCTCGGTGTCCGCCTCATGGATCTGCTTCGTCGCCTGCGTCTTGATGTAGCCCGGGCAGATCGCGTTGACGCGGACGCCCTTCGGGCCGTAGTGCAGCGCAAGGCTCTTCGTCAGCCCGATGACGCCGTGCTTGGCGGTCGGGTAGGCGGTCGTGTCGACGTCGCCGATGAGCGAGCCGCGGATGCCGGCAATCGACGCAACGTGGATCACGGACCCGTTGCCGCTCTCGATGATCGCCGGCAGCGCCTGGCGACTGGCGTAGTACGGCCCGGTCTGGAACAGGTCGACCATGTACTTCCACCCCTCGGGCCCACCGCGGACGTCCTCTGGTGGCCGGCCGAGGACGCTCGTGACCAAAATGTTGAGGCCGCCGAAGGTGTCGACGGCGAAGCGGACGGCATCGGCGACGGACTGCTCCTCCAGGATCGTCGTGCGGACGAAGGCGGCCGTGCCGCCGGCGGCGGTCACGTCAGCGACGGCCTGTTCACCTCCCGCCTCGTTGACATCTGCGACCACGACGGCCGCGCCGTCAGCAGCGAGGGCGTCCACGCAGGCGCGTCCGATGCCTGACGATCCACCGATGACAAGTGCAACGCGGCCTGTGAGTCTCATGGCGTTCCTCTCGGCAGGGAAGGGTCGACCTCAGGGCGAACCTGCGCCCGGAACGTCAACCTCGACAGTCTCGATGCGGCAGGTCGACTCGCCGGTGGCGAGCCCCGCGAACGTGGTGTCGTTCACGACGAGATAGAGCGTGCGCATCTCCTGCCCGCCAAGCGCGGGCGCCACCGCCCAGCTCTGGCCCGTGGGCACGCGGTGGGTGATCTCGCCGCCATCGAGCACGCGCAGGAACTCACTGGAGAGGAAGCACCCGACCCATACCGCGCCCTCGACGTCGATGCAGATCCCGTCGGGCTTGCGCTCACCGAGCTCGGCGAACACCCGCTGGTCGGTGAGGCTCCCGTCGTCCTGGATCGTCCATGCTTGCAGCCGGCTGCCGAAGGTCTCGGCCGCCACCAGCGTGGTGCCGTCCGGCGTGACCGCCAGGCCGTTCGGGGTGGCCAGCCCGCTCGCGACGATCTGCGCCGTGCCGTCGGGCGCGACCAGCGCGAGGTCGCCGGGCGGAGGCCCGCCGCCCCGCCTTGTATAGACGTCGACGTACACGCGTCCGTCCGGCAGGGCCACCATGTCGTTGAGCGACGGCCCGAACTCGCTGAGGTCGCAGTGCACCTGCGGCCCGTCGGGCGTGATCCGGTGCAACACCGCGTGCTCGAGCGATGTCACGAGCAAATCGCCGTCCGCTGTCCAGCCGATACCCGACGGGTGATGGGAGCTCGCGCCGACGCCGACCACGCCGTCGGCGTCTACGGTGCGAACGACGTCGGCGTGCATGTCGGAGAACCAGAGCCGGCCGTCGTGCCAACGGGGCCCCTCGCCATACGTGAAGCCTGCCGCCAGCTCCGTGGGCTGCAGCGTCAGCACGGTCATGCCTCGCTCGTCATCGTCAGGCCGGGCATGCCCTCCTCCCGCCACGCCGCGAGGATGTCGCGCAGCTCGATGATCGAGCCGCCGAATCCGCCGTTTCGCAGGATGCGCTGGTCGTCGCCGCTTCCCTCCTGGTTGAAGTAGCTCGGCGTGCACTCCTTCCACCGCGCGTGCGACGGCCGGCTCTTCTCCTCATGGAAGCTGACCCATTCCGCCTCCGCCTCCGCCGTGACCTCGAAGGTCGCGACGCCATCGTCCAGGGCGTGGCGGATCAACTTGGCGAGGTGGGTGGCCACAACGTCCTGCGAGAAGGGGAAGTTGTTCTCCCACGAGGCCTGGCGCGTCGTCGACAGCATCAGGTTCGGAAAGCCGTGCACGTGCTGGCCGTGCAGCGTGGTGGCTCCCTCCTTCCACTTCTCGGCCAGCGTGCGACCATCATGGCCGGTCACCGGGAGCGGGGAACCTTCCTCGTACGGGGACAACTCGAACCCCGTGGCGAAGATCAACAGGTCGAGCTCGAACTCCTCGCCGTTGGCGACGATGACGTTGCCGCTGATGCGGTCGATGCCTCGGCCCTCGGTGTCGACCAGCGTGACGTTGTCCTGGTTGAACACCTCGAGGTACTCGTCGTGGAAGCACGGGCGCTTGCACAGCCAGTTGTACCAAGGCTTGAGCGCCTCGGCGGTCTTCGGGTCGCGCACCACGGTCTCGGCCCGCTTGCGGATGCGCTCCATGATCTCGAAGTCCACCATCTGCAGCAGGTCGGCCATCTCCTCCGCAGTCATGTCGGGCTTCGCTCGCCGTTGTATCCCGTGTATGAGCTGGCTCCAACCGTCCTGGATGAGATCGACCGGGTCGGTGCCGCGGTAGTGCGCGACGAAGTTCTCCATCCGCTCCTGCTGCCAACCCGGCGGCTGGGACTTGAACCACTCGACATCAGTGGGTGCATTGGCCCGGACGTCGACCGACGACGGCGTGCGCTGGAAGACGTAGAGGTGCCCGGCGTCCTTCGCCAGCTGCGGGATGCACTGGATTCCGGTCGCACCGGTGCCGACGATCCCGACGGCCTTGTCGCGGAGGCCGACCATCGGCTCGCCCGGGGCGCCGCCCGTGTAGTCGTAGTCCCAGCGGCTCGTATGGAAGCTGTGGCCGGAGAAGGTCTCGATGCCGGGGATGCCCGGCAGCTTCGGCTCCCGGTAGTGGCCGGAGGCCACGATGACGAACCGCGCGTGCAGCTCGTCGCCGCGGTCGGTCTTCATGACCCACCGGAACGTCGCCTCGTCGAAGCGAGCGTCGATAACACGGGTGTGGAACAGCGCTCGCCGATACAAGTCGAAGGTCCGACCGAAGGCCTGGCAGTGCGCGAAGATCTCCGGCTGGAACACGTACTTCATGGAGGGGACCGTGCCGACCTCCTCGAGGAGGGGCAGGTAGATGTACGACTCGACGTCGCATGCCGCACCCGGGTAGCGGTTCCAGTACCACGTGCCCCCGAAATCTCCGCCGCGCTCGAGGACGAGGAAGTCGTCGATGCCCTCCTTCGTCAGGCGCGCCGCCGCGAGCATCCCGGCAAACCCGCCGCCGACGATCACGACATCGGTCTCGACCCGCTTCGGGGCTCGCTCCTCGACGGGGGTGTACGGGTCTTCGGCGTAGTGCTCGAGCTCGCCAGTCATCGAGCGGAACTGGGCGAGACCTTCTGGCCGCATCGCCCGCCGCTTGTCGCGCTCCTCGTCGTACTTCTTCTTGAGTGCGACGGGATCGAAGTCGAATCCGTCAGCCCCCATGACGCGCGCCCTTCGTGAACACCTTGGCCCGGTCGCTCGAACTCGGGCCTCGAGCGTCGCATCGCTCTTCCGACCGCCGAGGAACAGCGACCAGGGTTGATCTGTCACCTCGCATCGGCACCGACTCGGTCGTCATTGCCCCGGTTTCCTTAGTTGTTGGATGGCGTATCGCGGGCGCCCGTGACGGAGTGTCCGAACCGTCGGGTTCAAGCCCAGAAGCCGAACGTGCGGAACGCAAGGTGGCCGGAGTCCTTCGGGCGCGCCTCCACCTTCTCCGCGTTGAGGTCGTCGTAGCTCGGCGCGTTGATACGCGCCGACACCTGCCTCAGCGCGTCATAGTCGAGGTCGTACGCGTTCATCGCGTTCTTGCCGAGCATGCGCGCCACTTCGTCGGACGGCAACCCGGCGTATGTGAAACGCAACGACGCCCAGGTCATGGGTTCGCCGTTGGGACCGGTCGCGTCCTTCTGGTAGGTGCCCTCGAAGTGGGGGTAGTCGGAACCCCAGATGATCCGGTCGACGTAGTCCTGCGCGATCGCGTCCTCGGCCTCGAAGCGAGCCTGGAAGCTTGCACCGATGAACACCTGCTCCCGCGCGTACTCGCTCGGCATGCGCGGAACGCGCTGCTTCTCCGAGGGGCCGTAGCTGTGCGTGTCGGTGAGATAGATGCTGTCCATCTCTTGGAGCACGAAGTTCCACCACAAGCCCGGCGACTCGGTCGTCACGAGGCGCAGCTTCGGGTGCCGCTCGAACACGCCGCCGAAGATGAGGAGGTCCATGGGGCAGATCCGCGCCATCATCGAGATCTCGTACTTCGCGATCGACATCGCGCCGGGGCCCATGCCACCGCTCGAGCCCGCGCCGCCGTGGTTGCAGAAGGTCACGCCGAAGTCTTCGCACGCCGACCAGAACGGCTCCCATGCCGGGTCGTTGTACGGCGTGAGGTACGGCTTCGGCGATGGGAAGTTGACGCCTTTCAAACCCTGCGAGCGCGCCCACGTGAGTTCTTCGACTGCGGCGTCGATGTCCCACATCGGCAGGTGCATCAGCCCGATGTGGCGCTCGGGTTCGATCGAGCACACGTCGGCCAGCCACTGGTTGTACATGCGTTG
Source organism: uncultured Actinomycetes bacterium (assembly GCA_963812205.1). Taxonomy (GTDB): domain Bacteria; phylum Actinomycetota; class Acidimicrobiia; order IMCC26256; family PALSA-610; genus PALSA-610. The sequence goes on along the minus strand of CAWEUJ010000004.1, from coordinate 1,009,751 downwards.
CCCGGCGCGGAGCAGATTGAAGTCCTGGCCGCGGGTATCGGCGCCGCGCATCAGGATCGATTCGGTCTGGAACGGAATCGGCTCGCCGTTCTGGCTGTCGTGGAACATCACCTCGGCCGCGACGCCGTCGTTGTCGAGATCGCGTATGCGCGCGTGCATGTCGTAGTGGCCCTCGGTTTCGAGGTTGGTGAAGCGCACGCCCCAGTCGTCGCCGATGTTGTCGTTGCCCCCGAACGAGAGTTTCTTGCGCCGGGCGGCCGCCGCCTCCCGCTTCTGCTGGATGCCGGCGGCGAACGCATCGAAGTCGTCGAGCAGTTCCTTGGGGCAGTACGGCCTGAGTTCCTGCTCGAGACGCGGACCGATGTGCGTGTCGCACGAGACGATGACGTAGGGCTCTGAAGTGGCGGCAGAGGAAGATCCCCGGTCGTTGGCGGTCACGGTCATGCGGCGCTCCTCGCGGGGCAATTGTGGCAGATCACTGTCAGAATCTACAGAAGTGCGTCCGCGACGGCAAACCAGGGATCCGGCGTCATTCGTCGGCTTCACTCAGGAGCAACTCACCGATGCGAGGCTTGCTGATCTTGCCAGACGCCAACCACGGCGCATCGTCATACGGCACGACGACGATGCGCTTCGGAAGCTTGTAGCTCGACAAATCAGCGCGCAGTCGTTCGGTCAACGCCGCCGGGTCGAGCCGACACCCCGGCTCCGGACACACCACGGCGCCGACGATCTCGCCCCGCTCATCGTCCGGCACCCCGACGACGAACGCCGCCTTCACTTCTGCCAACGCCTCCAGTGCCGCTTCCACCTCGCGCGGCGAGACGTTCGCGCCACCCGTCTTGATCATCTCTGACCGTCGACCCGTGAAGAACAAGAGCCCATCGCGAAAGAAACCGCGGTCACCGGTGTGGTACCAGCCGTCGACGTCGAACGTGTCGCCGCGCTCTTTCTTATACAGCCCGTCCATGAGGCTGTAGCCACGCACGCAGATCTCGCCCTCGTCGCCTTCCGCCACGATCGATCCTGTCTCAGGGTTCACGATCTTGTGTCGAATGCCCGCCAGCGGCGCGCCGAACGACCCGCGCAGGCGTTCCGGCAAATCGGCCGTGTTCTCGGGATATGGCACTCCCGTGTGCGGCCCGGAGGTCTCGGTCATCCCGAGGGAGTTGTGACGCCGTCCCGGCGCGAGCATCGAAGGAATCTGCAGGGGAAGCAGCCACGTGAGATCTCGATCAGCAAATGCCGGATCCGCCATGATGCGTTCGACCAACGTCCATCCGATGAGCCGCGTCGGATGCGTCTTCTCGATGAGGTCGAGCATCAGCGATGCGTCGGCGCGTTCGATCGTGATGACGGTTGCACCGGCATGGAGATGACTCAGGAGTATCACCGTGAGTCCTCCGACCCAGAAGAAGGGCATCGTCGTGAAGCTGCGTGTCTCGTCGGTGACGCCGTGGAGCGCGGCCATCGCTCGACCGTGCCGAACCTGCGCGCCGTGCGTGTGCACGACGGCCTTCGGTTCGGCCGTCGCGCCCGACGTATGAACCATGACGATGGCGTCGGCGGGAGTGACCTCGGATTCGATCGCTTCCAACAAGGCGTCACTGATCGCGTTCTCGTCTTCGAGCTGCGTGAAGTCGGGCGTGTCGATCGCCCAGGCGCGATCACTGCCGCCCCCGCAGATCCAGACCTGTCGCAAGTACGGAGCGCTGTTCAGAAACAGTTCGGCGTCCAGTGCGCTCGGCAGTTCTGCCCACGTCGACTCGAACAACGCTTCCGCGCCGCGCGAGGCGAGCAGCACGTGCGCGTCCGCGTGCCTTACCGCGCGACGTAGCTCGGACGCACGAAAGAACGTACTCAGCGGAACCGCGAGCGCTCCGATGCGCGTGATTGCGAGAAAGGCCACGACGAAGTCGGGCCCCTGGGGGAACACCATCCCGACGCGCGTGCCCTTGCCGACGCCCGCCTTCAGTAGCCGTTTCGCAAGTCGACGGGATTGCAGCTCGGCTTCGGCGAAGCTGAGCCGACGCTCGGAGGTAACGATGTAGTCGCGCCCTCCGAACCGCGCCGCGCTGCTGCGGAGAAGCGTCGGAATCGTCGTCATGTCAGATGGGCGTATCAGAGGTCGGGTTGCGACGCCATGAGTTCGTCGACCTCGCCGCCGTTGATGTCGAAGAGGACACCCGTGACCCATGACGCAGCATCGGAAGCGAGATACAGTGCCGCATACGCGACGTCGCTCGGAGCGCCGATGCGGCGCATACGCGTGTGCTCGATGAGCAGCTCCCGGAGCTGAGGCCGGGCCTCGAGAACCCCTCCCAGCGCCGCGGTTTCGATCGCACCGGGGAGGAGCGCGTTGACGCGCACGCGGGGCCCGAGATCGGCGGCCATGAGGCGCGTCATGTGCGCCAGCGAAGCCTTCGCAACGTGGTACGCGAGGTTCCCCCGCGCTGCCTTACGCGCGCCCATCGAGCTCATGTTGAGAATCGACGCGCCCGGCCGCTCGAGCAGATGCGGGAGCGCGAGCCGTGCCAACTCGAACGGCACCGCGACGTTCATATGGAACGCGGCCTCCAGCTGCTCGATACGGGTGTCGACGAAGGGGGGCGAGGTTCCCCCGCCCGCATTGTTCACGAGCACGTCGAGACCACCAAGTTCGCCAACGGTTCGCTGAATCACATCGGGAAGCTGATCCGCGTCGGACAGGTCCGCCGTCAGAGCGATCGCGCGACCGCCGGCCGACGTGATTTCGTGAGCGACCGATGCAACTTGATCGGCGGTGCGGGCCGCGACCGCGACAGAAGCTCCGGCCTCGGCGAACACGCGCGCGATCGTCGCGCCGATGCCGCGCCCGCCTCCGGTAACCAACGCGACTTTCCCTTTCAGGGTGAACGGATTCATTCGGCGCGGCTGTAGGACGGAAGCTCGTCGCGGTTGAGCTTGGGAAGAGGGAACGCCACCTTCCGCAGCGTACGCGTCGGGCCATCGTTGAGGACGTTCGGGCGCGCATGCTGTAGACCGCGCTGGTCGAACAGGTATCGAAGGAACTCGCCCGTCTCAGAATCGAGCGGCTGCTTCGGTTCAAGTCCGACGATCTCGGCACCGAACTCCGGCGTTAGTTCGCGGGCCTCGAGTTGCGAGGCTGCAGCCATTGTTGTTCTCCTGTCGGCGGCCCGCGCCTTGACCGTTATCGAGCCGCACCGTAACGTGACACTACACTGTCACGTTCGCGTGTCATTCCGCCACGGCACAGGAGGACCGATGCCGGCCGACGGTTCGGACGAAAGGTGCTACCTCCTCACAGGCGGCTTCAGCGCGATGAACCAACAGCCGCAGCAGCGCTGAGATCGCCCGTGACATCACTGCTCGAAAACCACGTCGCGCTCGTCACCGGCGGTGCCTCGGGCATTGGTCGCGCGACCGCGTTGGCACTGAGCGAGTACGGCGCGAATATCGCCGTCGTCGATCGCGATAGCGAGGGTCTCGCGCGTGTCGCGTCGGAGGTCGAGCGCGGCGGCAGAACCGCGAAGGGATTCACGGTCGACCTCGCCGACACCTCAGGGCTGCCGCCGTTGGTTCGCGGCGTCGTAGACGGCTTCGGCCGAATCGACATCCTCGTGAACTGTGCAGGGATTTCCGGCGTCACGGGCCAGCTCCAGAACACGGTCGACTTCACCGATGACGCATTCGAAACGGTCATGCACATCAACCTGCGCGCCCCGTTCGTCCTCACGCGCGAGGTCGGCCGACACATGATTGATCGAGGCGGTGGCGGCCGCATCGTGAACGTCTCGTCCAGCGCAGCGTTCCAAGCGCGCCAGGTGCCACCGATCTACGCCGCTTCGAAGGCGGGACTCAACGCACTGACGCGTGTCGCAGCCGGTGATCTCGCGCCCCACGGCATCAATGTCAACGCGGTGGCTCCAGGAGTCACGAAGACTTCGATGATCGGCGTGGAACTTGCCGACGAGCAATACGACGCAATCGTAAGCTCGGGGCCGCAAGAGAACCTCACGCACCACGCGTCCGAAGCCGGCGACGTCGCGAGTGTGATTTGCTTCCTCTGTCTCCCCGGAAGCAGCGAGATCACGGGCCAGGTCGTCCACACCAGCGCCGGCGCGATCGTCTAGCTCGATCTGCGCCGGCGCGGCGTTCACGTTGTCGCCGCGGCACGCACGGAAGCGACGACCTCCTCGTTGGAGGCACCCGGCCTGAGGACCGCGGCCACGCCGGCCGCTTCGAGCTTCGGAATGTCGATCGTCGGAACGATGCCGCCGATGACGACCGGCGTCGTCAGCCCGTGGTCGTGCAACGCGGCAATCACTGCGGTCGCGACCGTCAGATGAGCGCCGTTGTGCAGCGAAAGGCCGATGACATCTACATCTTCATCCCGTGCCGTGATCGCGATCGTCTGCGGGGTCTGGCGCAGACCGCCGTAGATGACCTCGATGCCCGCGTCTCGCAGGATGCGCGCGACGACCTTGACGCCGCGATCGTGCCCGTCGAGCCCTACCTTGGCGACAAGGACCCTCATGGGTCGACCGACACGCTCACCGGTTTACGCGACCGCGCTCTCGGTCCAGGTACCGAACACGGTTGTGAGCGCGTTGGTCACCTCACCGATGGTTGCATACGCGCGCGCCGCATCCAGCAGGGCCGGCATGAGATTGACCGCCGGGTCGACCGCATCTGCTCGGATGCGGTCGAGCGCGACCTCGACACCTCGCGCATCGCGATTCGCCTTGACCATCTTCAAGCGATCCAGCTGACGAGCTTCAACTTCTGCATCGACGTAGAGCGTCGCAGGTTCAGGGCCATCTCCAGCTTCAGTGAAGTCGTTGACGCCGACGAGGACGAAGCGTCCCGACGCCAGCTTCCGCTGGAAGTCATACGCCGCGTCGGAGATCTCTCCCTGGAACCAACCCTCCTCGATCGCTTGCACAACGCCATCGAGCATCGAGCCGTCCCCGACTCCCGCGAGATGGTCGAACACGGTCTTCGCCCTTCGCTCGAGCTCGTCCGTAAGTTCCTCGATGTACCACGAGCCACCGAGGGGATCGGCCACGTGGGCGGCCCCCGTCTCATGCGCGATCACTTGTTGTGTCCGGAGCGCGAGACGCGCCGCATGCTCCGTCGGGAGCGCCAGGGCCTCGTCGTAGGAGTCGGTGTGGAGCGATTGCGTGCCACCGAGCACAGCGGCAAGGGCCTCGAGCGCGACCCTGGCGATGTTCACCTCCGGTTGCTGGGCCGTGAGCGATACGCCCGCCGTCTGGGTGTGGAACCGCAGCTGCATGGATCGCGGGTCGCGCGCGTGGTATCGATCTCGCATCCATCGCGCCCAGATGCGGCGAGCGGCTCGATACTTCGCGATCTCTTCGAAGAAGTCGATGTGCGCGTTGAAGAAGAAACTCAAGCGCGGTGCAAACTCGTCGACGTCGAGTCCGGCCCTGAGCGCCGATTCGACATACGCGAACCCGTTGGCGAGGGTGAACGCGAGTTCTTGCGCCGCCGTCGATCCCGCCTCACGGATGTGGTACCCGGAAATCGAAACTGGGTGCCACCGCGGTAACTCAGCGGTGCAAAAGGCAATCGTGTCCGTCACGAGGCGTAGTGACGGCCGAGGCGGAAAGATGTACTCCTTCTGCGCCTGATACTCCTTGAGAATATCGTTTTGGATGGTCCCACCCAGGCGTGCTCTCTCGACGCCCTTCGTGTCGGCGAGCACGACATACATCGCGAGCAGATACGGCGCGGCCGAGTTGATCGTCATCGACGTTGTCACCGCACCGAGGTCGATATCGGAGAAGAGAACATCGACATCAGCGAGGGTGTCCACGGCGACGCCCGCGCGCCCAACCTCACCGAGCGCCAGAGGATCGTCGGAATCCCGGCCCATGAGCGTCGGCATGTCGAACGCGGTCGAGAGACCGCTCCCGCCACTCGCGAGCAGTTGACGGAACCGCAAATTCGTGTCTTCGGCGGTTCCGAACCCGGCGAACTGTCGCATCGTCCATAGCTTCGAGCGATACATGGACGCGTAAAGGCCGCGCGTGTAAGGCCACTGACCCGGATACTCGCCGCTGTCCGGTCCGTAGACCGCGTCAACCTCGATGCCGGACAGCGTCGCAAATTCGGAGTCGCGAACGCGCTGCGCCTCGTACTCGGCTTGCCAAGATTTCCTGCCGTCCACACCGAGACCATAGCGTTCTTGGCATACGACTGTCACTTTCTCCAAGGCGCGCCGACAACGGCTCCAGCGGTCGCGGGTGCCTTGCCAAGTGTTCGAGCCACGCGTAAGTTGACAGCCCACTGACGCTTTCGCGGAAGACCGCGGACGCCTACTTTCGGGGGAAGGACACGCGAATGCCGGTCACGAGGAAGTGGCGCGGTGCGCTCACCGCTGGGCTCGCACTGCTGCTCGTTGTCGGCAGCGCGGCCTGCGGAAGCAGCTCGAAAGGGAGCGCCAGCGCGACGAACCCGACAACGAACTCGACCGGCACGCCGAATTCGGCAGATCTCCTCGGTACCGTGCATCGGGCAACCGGCACCCCGGTGAAGGTCGGGTTGCTGACCACCGGCGGCAACTGCTCCGGTTGCACTGCGAACTACGAGGCTCCCGCCGCGCAGGCCGGTGTCGACTGGCTCAACGAGTACAACAACGGGCTCGCCGGCCATCCGATGACACTGGATGTGTGCGTCGACAACAACGACCCCGCCAAGGGCACCGATTGCGCGAACCAGATGATCCGCGACAAGACAGCCGCGGTAGTGCTCGGATCGAGCGGGATCACCGAGACCGAGTGGAAGATCCTTCACGACGCCGGTATTCCGGTCGTGAGCCACTCGGCCACGCAGCCGGCGCTCATCCAGGATGCGAAGTCGACGTTCATCACTTATGACCCCGAGGCGCAGACCGTCACCCTTCCGATCGCGGTCGCGAAGGACAAGGGCGCCAAGAAGTTGTCGCTCGTCGTCGTCGACTTTCCGACCGCGACCGACATCTACAAGACCGATGCAACGAAACAGAGGTTCAAGGACGCGGGACTGGACTTCACCCTGATCCCCGTGCCGCTTGGACAAGCAGACCTCACGCCGCAGATACAACAGGTCATCGCGAACAACCCAGATGGCGTCGTTGCGATCATTGGTAGCGACGTGACCTGCATCCCCGCGCTGAACGCACTGCACTCGCTTGGATTCCAGGGCACCCTCACCACAATCTCGTACTGCATCACCGACGCGATGAGGAAAGCCGTTTCCGGCGACATCGTGAAAGGCATGCGTTTCGGAGCCGAGGCCCCGTTCGGCGATATGAACGACCATTCGATGCAGCAATACGCGGCCGTTCTCGACAAGTACGCCAAGGGCAAAGTTCCCGTTGCCGACCAACCGGCGACGACGGTCTTCCAGAGTGTCGCCGCGATCAGCCTGGGAGCCGCGGCGCTGAAGGGCGCGGTCACACCAGCGTCGGTCACGGCCGCGATGAAGTCGATGGACAACGCCACGCTGCCGGCCTCGGGGGGCCGGGTCTTCCGCTGCAATGGCAAGGCAAGCACGGAGGGACCGGCCATTTGTTCGGTCAGCACAGTGACAGGGACGCTCGATTCCAAGGGGGAGCCCGAGGGCTACAAGGTGGACAACAACGAACCGATCCCGGGCTGACCACGCGGTGAAGGTCGTCGGCCGTCACCGCAAACCGGTGCCATGACCCACGTCACCTCCCTGCTCCTCGGCCTCGGCAACGGCGGCGTCTACGCGGCGCTCGCGATTGCGCTGGTCCTCACCTATCGCAGTTCGGGCGTCGTCAACTTCGCGACGGGAACGATCTCGCTGTTCACCGCGTACACCTACGCGTCGCTTCGCGAGGGCGACTTGCTCATCCTCATTCCTGGGCTCCCGACGAAGGTCGGCGTCGGACATTCACTCGGTTTCGTACCGGCCGCGCTCCTCGCGCTGGCGCTCACCGCCGGGCTTGGCGCGCTGCTGTACGCGCTCGTATTTCGACCTCTTCGACAGGCACCCGTATTGGCGCGCGCGGTTGCGTCGCTTGGTGTTCTTGTCGTCCTGGGCGGGCTGATCGAGAATCGCGTCGGCGAGTCGCCGGTCAGTGTTTCGGGGATCTTCCCGTCGAAGTCCTGGCACTGGGGATCGGCCGTCGTTCTCTCTGATCGTTTCTATCTCGCGATCACGATTTTCGGCGTCACACTCGCTCTTACCGCGCTGTATCGATGGACTCGCTTCGGCCTGGTCACGCGAGCGGCGGCGGAGACGCAGGTAGGCGCGATCGTGAGCGGTGTCTCCCCTGACCGGATCGCGCTGCTGAACTGGATGGCGAGCGCCGTCGTCGCGGGGATCGCCGGCATCCTGATCGCGCCGATCAGCCCGCTCACGCCCTCCGCGTACGCTTTGGCCGTCGTGCCCGCGCTCGCGGCCGCAGCCGTCGGTCAGTTCGAGTACATGGTTCCGGCCGTCGGAGCAGGCATCGGCATCGGCATGCTGCAGTCCGAGGCGTCGACGTTGGCAGCCCAACACTCGTGGCTTCCGCAAAGCGGTTCGCCAGAACTCATTCCGCTGCTCGTGATCTTCGGCGCGTTGCTCGTCAGTCGGCGCGGCATCCCGTTGCGCAGCGGTTTCGTCCGCCAACAGCTCGGACGGGCACCGAGGCCGCAGTCGTTGCTCGTACCCACCGTTGCCGGCACGGCGCTGGGAGTCGTCGCGCTCGCCGTAACCGAAGGTACTTGGCGCAGCGCAGTAATCGGCACGTTCATCGCCGCCATTCTCGGCCTCTCCTACGTGGTGGTTACCGGCTTCGCGGGGCAGGTGTCGCTCGCGCAACTCACACTCGCGGGCGTCGGTGGCTTCGCGCTCTCCGGCATCATGAACAGTTGGGGCATCGGATTTCCTTTGGCGCCACTCCTGGCCGCGTCGATTGCAACCGCAGTAGGAGTCATCGTCGGGCTGCCGGCGCTGCGACTCCGTGGTCTCACATTGGGCATCGTGACCCTGGCGCTTGCTTATGCGATCGAAGCTGCCTGGTTCCGTAACGGTCAATTCGTGAGTTCGGCCGGCGCGTCCGTACCCACGCCGAAATTGTTCGGACTCGACCTCGGCGTCGGCACCGGTGCGGCGTTCCCGCGCATGCAGTTCGGAATACTCTGCCTCTTCACGCTCGTGCTTGTCGCGATTGGAGTGGCGCGCCTGCGTACGAGTGCCCTCGGCTCGGCGATGCTCGCGGTTCGCGCCAACGAACGCTCGGCCGCGGGCATCGGTGTCAACGTCACCGTGGTGAAGATCGTGAGCTTCGCGATCGCTTCCTTCATCGCCGGCATCGGCGGATGCCTCTTCGCGTACCGGCAGAGCGTCATCACCGTCGTGTCGTTCACGGCGCTCGGCGGGCTCGCCTTGCTCGCGACGGTCTATCTCGCGGGCATCACGTCGGTCTGGGGCGGCATACTCGGTGGAATTCTGGCGAGCTCCGGTATTGCATTTCTGGCGCTCGACCGCACCGTCCATGTCGGCGAGTGGTTTGCCGTGCTGACAGGAATCGGGCTCATTGCGACGCTGATCCGGAACCCTGAAGGGCTCGCGTCGGGCGGGCACAACCTCGCGCGCCGCTTCGGACACCTCTACCTCATGCGGCCGCGACACGGCACGAAACGGAGGCCGGTGCCGCTCGTCGTCGTCGAACCACCTGCGGCAGACACGGCGACCGGCCCTGCGCTCGCGGTCGAACACATTTCCGTTAACTACGGCGGCGTGCTCGCGGTTTCCGACGTCACGCTGCATGTCGATTCGGGCGCAGTCGTCGGTCTCATCGGACCGAACGGCGCGGGCAAGACCAGTCTCATTGACGCGATCACCGGTTTCGCGCGTTCGACTGGAACAGTCACGCTCAACGGAGCTCGCATCGACCGACTCCCGGCCCACGCGCGCGTGCGAAAGGGTTTGGCGCGAACCTTCCAATCGCTCGAGCTCTACGACGACCTGACCGTCGAGGAAAACGTCAGCGCCGCGGCCTTCAGTACTGCTCGCGAGCACCGTCACCGTCACGTAACCGCAGCGCTCGATCGCGCTGGGCTCGTCGAGGTGCGCGATCGCCACGCCGAAGACCTCAGCCAAGGGGAACGTCAACTCGTGTCGATCGCCAGAGCGTGCGTCGCGGATCCGACCGTGTTACTGCTCGACGAGCCGGCCGCGGGCCTCGATACAGCTGATACTCAGCGCCTCGGCAAGCGCATTCGTGATATCGCAGACACCGGAACGGCCGTGCTGCTCGTCGATCACGACATCTCGTTGGTGCTCGGTGTGTGCGACTACATCTATGTGCTCGACTTCGGCGAGTTGATTCTCGAAGGCGATCCTGCGACCATTCGTGGCGATCGAGGGCTCGCTGATGCTTACCTCGGCACGCTGCATGACGCATCTGCAGAATCATGACCGCACGCCTTGAATGCAGAGGACTCGCGGGCGGCTGGGGTTCGCTTACGGCGTTTCGCGACGTCAACCTTTCGATCGATGCCGGCACCGTCCACGCGATCCTCGGCCCAAATGGCGCAGGCAAGACCACGCTGCTCCTGACCGTTTCGGGCCTGCTTGCGGCGCACGAGGGGACCATCGCGATCGACGGCATCGCACTGAAGACGGGCCGCGCAACGGCGGCAGTCCGCACGGGGGTCGTGCTCGTACCGGACAACCGAGAGCTGTTCACGACGCTCACCGTGCAGGAAAACCTTCGTGTCGCATCGGGGCGCCATGGCCCCGAGCCGCGCTCGATGCTCGATCTCTTCCCAGCGCTCGAAGCGCGTTGGAAGGTGCGCGCCGGCGTGTTGTCGGGCGGCGAGCAGCAGATGCTGGCGATGGCCCGGGCTTTGATCCAGCGCCCGAAGGTCCTCCTCGTCGACGAACTCAGTATGGGTCTCGCGCCGATCGTCGTTGAGCGCCTCTTCGTCGCGATCCGAGAGGCTGCCAACCAATACGGATGTGCTGTCGTGTTCGTCGAGCAATACGTAGGGCTCGCGCTCAAGGTCGCCGATTCGGCGTCGGTACTGAACCGCGGGTATGTCGTTCTGAGCGGTTCGGCCGCCGATATTGCCGAATCACCCGAGACGCTGGAACACGCATATCTCGGGGAGTCGCGTCCTGGGAACGAGACGGCCCGCGCCGCGACCGACGCCGCAAGCCCAACCACGTAAGTCGCCGCGTCGAGCCAGCTCGTCCTCCCGCGGCCTGTTCGCGGCCTGGGGGCGTCCTGAGACCCCGTTTTCCGTGGTCAGAGCACTTCTAGGCCAGTGTCCGGCGTACTGGCCGCGCCTTCGTCGACCCCTAAGGTACGTGCCAATCACGGCGTGTCCTCTGGCAGCCGGAGGTTCGAAAGGAGTCTCGCCAAGGGCGCGAACGAATCTCTTCGCAGGCGGATCGCGCGCACGTGTTCCCGATGCGGGCTCTACGTCAGGCGGACAGGCTGGTCGCCCAGACCAACCGTCGAGGTTCGTGCTCGCGACCATGCCGCGAGCTGGTCGGCGGGCATCGGGCGGGCGAACAGGTACCCCTGGATGACGTCCGATCCCAGTTCTCGCAGGGTGTCGAACTGCGACGGCGCGTCGACGCCTTCGGTGGCGACGAGACCGAGGTGATGACCGAGGTCGATGATCATCCGGATGAGGGAGGTGTCGTTGGCGCGGTCCAACTCGAGAACGAAGCGATCGGCTCGGCGAGCTTGTCGGCCAACCGATCCGCAAGTTCTCGGGCCTCGGCGACGCTCTCGACACGTTCAGCGAGGATCAAGCACTCGTCGCCGCCGAGACGGGCAACGACGTCGCCGACTCCGAATCGGGCACGCTCTCCGTTCGACAGAACTGCGGGTCGAAACCACCCAAAGCCTGGCGGGCGCCGGAGCGCTACTGCGCCCGGGTGGGACCGTTCCGGTCGTGGCGCGATCGTGGTTGCGCGGCTATCGGCCCCCACGAGGTCGTCGACGAGTTCGTGGAAGCGGCGCGGCGCTCGCGCGCCACGCCGCCCGTCCGTGTGAAGAGGATCTAGCCCCGCCGCTGGCGACCGCGACCGCGGGCGCGATCGCGGGCGCCCTGTCCGGCGCGACGCGTCGGCGCGCCGGCCTCGGGTCGGCGCGCACCGCGGGCCGGCCGAGCTTCGGGACGCCTCGGGGTCGATGTCGTCGCGTCGTTGCCCGGCCGCGAGGCATTCGGCGCGCCCGAAGGTGCACGACCGACGCGCTCGAGCTCACCCACGAGCCCGACGTCCTTCTGCAGGCGCCGCACGTCGCGAACCGATCCGTCCGAGACGAGCGTGACGACCACACCGGTGGCGCCGGCGCGTCCGGTACGACCCGAACGGTGCATGTACGCCTTGGCGTCCTCGGCGAGGTCGAAGTGCACGACGCACGCGACGCCGTCGACGTGTATGCCGCGCGCGGCGACATCGGTGGCGATGAGCGCATCGACGTCGCCCTGCTTGAACGACTGCAACGCGCGATCGCGCTGCCCCTGCGAACGACCACCATGGATCGACGCCGCGGTCACACCCGCGGCCGAGAGCTGCTTGACCAGCCGATCGGCGCCGTGGCGCGTGCGGCAGAACACGATTGTCGATCCGTGCTCGTTGATCAACGTCGCGGTGTGGCGCGGGCGTTCGGTCGCCTCGATGTGCCAGAACGCGTGCGTCGACGCTTCGAGATCGGGTTCGGTGTCGCCGACCTCGTGGCGCACCGGATCGTTCTGGTAGTTCTTGGCGAGGAGACCGATGTCGCCGTCGAGCGTCGCCGAGAACAGGATCGTCTGGCGGTCCGCCGAGACGAGATCGAGCAGCTTGCGCACCTGGGGCAAGAAGCCCATGTCGGCCATGCGATCGGCTTCGTCGATCACGACGATCTCGACACCGTCGAGCTCGACGGCCCGGCGCTCGACCAGGTCGATCAAGCGACCGGGGCAGGCGACCAGGATGTCGACACCCCGGCGCAGCTCGCGGATCTGTGTCTCGTAGCCGACACCGCCGTAGACAGCAATCACGCGCCGGCCGCGCGTCTTGGCGAGCGGCAGGAGGTCGCGCTGGATCTGGGCGGCGAGCTCACGGGTCGGCGCCAGGATGAGCCCACCCGGACGCAGGCGGCGCGCCCGGGGGACACGCTCGACCATCGGGATACCGAAGGCGAGAGTCTTGCCCGAGCCGGTCGGGGCCCGGCCGGAGATGTCGCGACCGGCCAGGGCGTCGGGGATCGACGCGGCCTGGATGGGGAAGGGTTCGGTGATGCGACGCCGGTCGAGCGCGTCGATGAGGTCGGCGGAAACGCCGAGATCGGCAAAGCTGGTTGACACAGTGCTCCTGATTCTGGACGGCACCGCGCACGAAAGTTTCGATATTCGCGAAGTCGCCGGGGAGCGATCTCACGCTCGCTGAGGCCCAAGCTGACGTGCAGCGGACAGACCCGGCGGTGCGGTGCAGACCCATGGTAGCGGAGAAGGTGGCGCGAACCGGACTCTTCGCGCAGAGTGCAACCCGTCACAGTTGACCGCCGGAGGTGAACGGCCGCCTCCGGGCGACCGATAGATCTCATGTCCCGGCGGCTTCTCCCCCCTGAGCTCGCTGGTGAACAAGGGCGACAACGGCCCACAACCGGACATCAGAGCGGCGGCCCCCGACATTCGAACGGGGGCCGTTCTCTGTTGCCCCGTACTGTGTGCGCATGCGGACCCAGCCCGTTGTGCTCGTGCATGGAATCGGCTCGTCGTTCGAGCACGGTTGGCGGGCCAGCGGCTGGGTCGACCTCCTCGCCGACGCGGGCCGCCCGGTGATCCCGGTCGATCTCCTCGGCCACGGAACGGCCGACGCTCCGCACGACCCGGCCGAGTACGACCGCCTCGACGCATCCGTCGAGGCCGCGCTCCCCGACGGTGAGGTCGATGCCGTCGGCTTCTCGCTCGGTGCGCAGCTGCTGCTGCGCGTCGCGGCCCGTACGCCGGAGCGGTTCGGTCGGCTCGTGCTCATCGGTGTCGGCGAGAACATGTTCCGCACCGATCCCGTGCAGACGCTCGCCGAGACCTTCGAGAGCGGCGTCGAACCCGAAGACATCACGGCCCGGTTGTTCGTGCAGCTGGCGCGCAGCGCGGGGAACGACCCCTTGGCGATCGCGGCGTGCCTACGGCGCCCGTCCGAACCCTTCACGCCTGCCGACGCGGCGCGCGTCACGTGCCCGACGCTCGTCATCATCGGCGACCGCGACTTCGCGGGGCCGCCCGAGCCGCTGGTCGATGCGCTGCCGGACACACAGCTCGTCGTGCTGCGGGGCGTCGATCACTTCCGCGCGCCGAGCGAGTTCGACTGCATCGACGCCGCACTCGAATTCATCGAAGCGGTTCCGCCCCCCGCGTCGTAGACGCGCGCAGGCGAGTCGCTCAGACCCCGAGGAGGCGGTGACGTACCGGCTCGGGGATGAAGAACCACTCGTGCGCGGCGGCGTCGTAGAGGCGCGTCTCCACGTCGACGGTGCGGCGTACGACGCGCGGGTCGAGTTGCTTCGACGCGATGGCGAACGTCCAGAACGCGCCCGGATACGTTGCGATCGCGGCCCACAACAGCTCGGTGTGCGCGAACCGGCGCGCGAGCGTGGTGAAGCAGCCGCGCACGACCTCGGGATGGAAGTGGATCGACTCCGTCTGGGCGACGAGGATGCCGTCGGCGCGAAGTGACTGCTCGCACAACGCGTAGAACTCGTCCTCGAAGAGCCGGGCGGCGGGACCGATCGGGTCGGTGAGATCGACCATGATGACGTCGAGCTCACCGCGCAGCTCCGCGATCGACTCGAACGCGTCGCTGGGCCTGACTTCGACCCGCGGATCGGCGAGTGCGAGGCGCGCAACCTCGTAGTGCTTGCGCGCGACGTGCACGATCTCCTCGTCGAGCTCCAACAGGTAGACGCGCTCGATCCCCGGGTGCTTCAGCACCTCCGCGACCAGGTGCACGTCGCCGCCGCCCACCACCGCCACAGAGCGGGGGTTCGGGTGCGAGAACAGCGCCGGATGCGCCAGCATCTCGTGGTACACGTACGTGTCGAGGTCGGTCATCTGGACGATGCCGTCGAGGGCGAGGACCCGACCGAGTCGGGGCGACTCGAACAGCACGACCTCTTGGAACTGCGTGCGGCGCTGCTCCAGCACCACCGACATGTCGTAGGACGCGTGCGACGCGCTCCCCGGCTCGAACTCCTCGAACCGGCGGGCGGCGAGCTCGGGCGGAACCCCGCGCTCGAGGAACCGTATGTCGACGTGGTCGGCTTCGAACGCGTCGCGCAGCACGCCGATGATGGCGTCCATGTCGACGTGGGCACCGCACGTGAACAGGTCGGCGGCGAGGTAGCCGAACTCGGGCCAGGTGTGGAGCGCGAGATGGCTCTCGGCGATCACGGCGATGCCGGAGACGCCGTGGGGTGAGAACTGGTGCACGAACACGTCGATGAGCGTGACCTGGCCCGCGGCCGCGGCGGCGCGCAGCGCGTGCTCGGCATGCTCGACGGAATCGAGGTGCTTGGCCCCCCAGAACTCACAGACGGCGTGCCGCCCGACCCCCGAGCCGACCCCCGATGCGTCCAAGATCCACCTCCGGCGAAGCTGCAGGTCGGGCGAAGTTACAAGCCCGCGACCCACGGCAGGGCACCGTACGGGTGAACTTTTTCGAAAGCCCTGCGGGGGCGGCCTCTACAATGCGTGGTCCCGGCAGAGGCGCGCCTCGGCCGGGGAGACATGGTGGCTGTAGCTCAGTTGGTTAGAGCGCCTGGTTGTGGTCCCGGAGGCCGCGGGTTCGAATCCCGTCAGTCACCCTCAGACGCGAGCGCGCGCATCCTGGCGCGTGTCTCGTCGTCGTTCAGGTGCGCCACGACGTGCTGGAGCGGTCCGTCGACCGACGCCCACATCGTGCCGTCCGGTTCGATCGTGAGCCGGCGCGACTCCATGCGCGCCACCCGGTCGCCGAGCGCGACGAGGAGGGCGGCGACGTCGTGCAGGATGAGCGGGAGGTCGCCCTCGACCTGGCGCCATGCGTCGAGTTGCTCGCCGAGCCCGGGGATCGACCGCCGCAGCACCGTCTCGTCGTGCTCGTGCGCCCGCAGGCGGGCGGTGGCGTCGAGCGGGACGACGATGAGGTTGCCCGTGCCGCCGATCAGGCGCGCGGCCGCGCCCGGATCGGCGCCGACGTTGTGCTCGATGCGGCGCAGCTCACCGCGGTGCTTGACGGGTGCGAGCGCACCGCCCATGAGCACGACCCGGCGCGGGAGCGCGCCCTCGTCGGCGAGATCGGCGAGGTGCGTCCACGGTCCGATGCCGAGCAACACGTCGACGTCGGCGACGCGCCCCGCCGGCGGCGCGCCCGCGACCACGTCGATGTCGGGTAGGAGCGTCCGCACGAAGGCCGCGCGCAGCTCGACGTCGCCGTCGACGGTGCTGACCCCGGCCAGATCGACATCGGCGGCCTGCGCCGCGCACCACAGCGCGATGGTGTCGTCGGGATTGTCGCCGACGTCGGTGTCGATCCAGAGCCGCACTCAGGCGCCGCGCAGGATCGCTTCGAGCGCGGGTTCGAGGACCGGGTACCGGAAGGGGAACGAGACCGCATCGAGCCGCGGCGGGTGTGACCCGCTGGCTCGCGAGCAACAGCGAGTCGACGAGCTCTCCTCCGTAGCGAAGCTTCAGCGGCAACATCGGCGTGGGCAACACCGTAGGACGATGCAGGACGTGACCGAGCGCGCGGGCGAAGTCGGCGTTCGTCACCGGGTTCGGCGCGGTCAGGTTGACCGGGCCGCGCAGCCGCTCGTCGTCGATCGCGGCGCGGAGCGCGGCGATCTCGTCGTCGATGGCGATCCAGCTCATCCACTGCTTGCCGGAACCCTGCTTGCCGCCGATGCCGAGCCGGAACGGCACCAGCATCTGTTCGAGCGCGCCGCCGTCGCGGGCGAGGACGATGCCGGTCCGGACGGTGACGGTACGCACGCCGGCGTCGATCGCGGGCCGGGTCTGCGCCTCCCACGCCGTGCACACCTCGGCGAGGAAACCCGCACCGGGCGGGCTGTCCTCGGTGAGCAACTCGTCGCCCCGGTCGCCGTAGTAGCCGATCGCCGACGCCGAGACGAGCACGCGGGGCTTGCGCTCGCGGCTCGCGACCGCGGCCGCGAGCACGGCTGTGCCCTTCGTGCGGCTCTCCATGATGCGCCGCTTCTGCGCGACGGACCACCGATGGTCGGCGATGCCCTCACCGGCCAGGTGCACCACCGCGTCGATTCCCTCCAATGCCGGTGCGTCGATACGCCCCGCCTCCGGGTCCCATCCGATCTCGTCGCCGGCGCTGATCCCGCCCCGCACGAACCGGACGACCCGATGGCCGTCGGCCTGCAGCGATGCCGCGAGCGCCGAACCCAAGAGCCCACGTGCGCCGCTGATCGCTATGTCCACATCCGAAATGTACGGGCTCGTGGGTTACCATGTGCGCTCCTTGCGCCCCTAGCTCAACTGGTTAGAGCATCAGACTCTTAATCTGCAGGTTCCGGGTTCGAGTCCCGGGGGGCGTACTCACTCATCTCGTCGACACCGAGCCGGAGCGGGCGCGGAACGGGCGGGACCGCACGGCCCGACCCCGGGCGCGAGGCGCTCCTTCTTGGGCGCTGGTTCGCGGCGGCGTTCTGCCCGGCCCGCGGGGTTCGCCGGCTGCGATCGCGCCATGACGAGCAAAACCGATCGGGCGGTTCGAGCGTCTTGTTGGTATGGACTCGGTCGAGCGAGGCTCGTGAGGTGGCGCCGACCGATCTCATCGCGTTCTGCGAGGCGGAGTGGCCGAGGCTCGTCGGCGCGCTGAGCTTGTACACGGGTGACCGCGACCTCGCGCAAGAGCTCGCGCAGGAGGCGGTCGCTCGGGCCTGTCGCCACTGGAGCCGGGTACGCGAGATGGATGCGCCGCGCGCGTGGCTGCACCAGGTTGCCCGCAATCTCGCGCACTCCCACTTCCGGCGCGGTCGCGCGCGAGCACGCGCCGAGCGAAAGCGTGGCGCCGACCGCACGCAGGTCGACGAGGACGCAGACGCGATCGCGATTCGCGCGGCCGTCGCCGCGTTGCCCACACGCGAACGCGATGTCCTCGTGCTGCGCTTCTACGTTGATTGTTCGGTGCGTGAGACCGCTCGGATGCTCGACTGCCCGGAGGGAACCGTGAAGACCCTCACGCATCGGGCGATCGGCCGACTACGCGCGGCCGGATTCGTCGACGAGGAGATCCTCGATGGGTGACATCTCGACCCTGCTCGCCCGGGCCGCCGAGACACCGACTCGCGGCCCCGATATCGAGGGCGCGCTACGCCGCGCGCGTCGCCGGCGTACCGCGGTTCGCCTCGCGGCGACGGCGTTCCTCGGCGCGGCACTGGCGCTCCCCGTGTACGTGACACTTCGTCCGAAGCCGGCGCACCAAGTCCGCGTCGGGGGCAACACCACCGTCACGTCCGCGCCGCCGGCACCCCCGGTCGAGTACCGCGATGCAGCACACCGCTACTCGATCGAGATCCCCGCCGGATATTTCCGCAGCGAACAGCCACTCGAACCGTGGCTCGAATCGCCGCACGAGATCCTCTCCATCGCAACCGTGCCGGTGGTTCCCTCGCCGCTCCCCGGCAACCAAGCCGCCTGTCCGAGCGAGATCCCCAAGGTCGCGGTCGACGCGATCGGCCGCGCCGGTGCATACCTCGGGATCTACGAATGGATCCGCGGCGAGGGCACCTACGGAACCGAGCCGCGCCCGGCCCGTGCCTCGCTGCTCCATTGGCTGCCCGAATGCCCGCTGCCGAACGGCATCACCGCATTCGGCGCCACGTTCACCGACGGGAACCGCGACTTCACCGTGCACATGGTCCTCGGCGCCGACGCGACAGCACGCCGGGCGCAGATCTACGCGGCGCTCGACAGCTTCCACCCCGATACACCATCGGCGGCCACGCCCGCGCCCACCACATCGCATCCCTGACCACGGTGGTCTCGGGGCCAAGGTCGGACGATCGTCTTCACACGTCACGCGCGCCGGCGGGAATCGTGAGCTGGACGAATCGTTCGTAGGCCTCGGTGACGCCCTTGCGGTCGCCGGTCGCAAGAAGGTCGAGGAGCAGCCCGCGGGTCGCCGCGACCGCGAGGCGGGCGTCGGCGCGGGCCGTCTTCGGATCGGCGCCGGCCTCGATCATCTGCGCGGCGAGCGGCGCGACCCACGACTCGATCACATCGTCGAGGAAGCCTTCGGTACCCGGGCGGCCGAGCAGCGCGTGGGCGTAGAGCTCGAAGAACAACCGCTCCTGCGGCCACAGCTTCGGGTCGCTGATGCGCTTCCAGAAGCGCCGGGCGTCTTGCGGGCCCGAGCCGGCGCCCGAGCCCAGCGCCGTCTCCCGTTGCGCTTCTTCGACCGCCTGGGCGACGGCCACCAAGAGCCCGGCCCGCGACCCGAAGTGGTAGATCAGCATGCGGTGGCTCGTGCCGATCGCGGCGGCGAGCTCTCGCAGGCTGAGGTCGGCGATCCCGGCGTCGAGCGCGTGGTCGACGGCGGCGGCCAACAAGCGGTCGCGGGCTTGCGAGGACGGCATGACCGACCGTACCATCTGGTACATGTACCAGATGGTACGGACAACGAGCCGAGGTGAGGAACCGATGACCCCGCTCCAGGTCGAGGCCGAAGCGACGGCCGCAGCGCCGGCCGCGACCGTCTGGTCGCTCGTCGCCGACGCGAAGCGCTACCCGCAATGGGGACCGTGGAACGCCGGTGGCTACGAGGACGACGGCGACGACGGCGCGCGGGTCGGCGCCGTCCAGTGGTTCCGCTACCGCCGCACGACCACGGTCGAGCAGGTGCTCGAGGTCGAACCGGGGCGCCGCATCGTCTACACCGTCATCCGCGGCATCCCGGTGCGGAACTACCGGGCCGAGGTGACGCTCACACCCGTCGCCGGAGGAACCCGCATCCGCTGGGCGGCGACGTGGGACCCGACCCTCCTCGGCCGAATCGTGCACCGCAAGCTCCGCACGTTCTATCCCGAGATCGTCGCCGACCTCGCGGCCGGTGCCGAGAAAGAAGCCCGGTAGCGAGCTATTGGGAGCCGTGGCCGGTGTCGCAGAGCGGCGTCTGGCCGTCCGGAACCTGTCCGGCCTCGATGCCGTCCAGCGGCGCGAACGGGCCGCACGGATTCGCGACGATCCATACGTGCAGCATCGGCGTCGACGCGGCCTTCGTCGTGCCCGGCGGACACGAGCCGTCACTGCCGGTCAAGCCGCCGACGACCTTCTGCAGCGGGTCCGACGGGTTGTCGACGAGGCAGAGGTTGTTGTGGATATGCCACTGCGTCAGCGCGCCGCCGACGTCCGGCACGTCGGTGAAGCGGGAACCGAGCGGCAGCATGTACATCGCCGACACCAACGTCTTCACGCCGTTGCGCATTTGGTAGACGAGCGATTCGGGGTATTTCGAGTCGAGTATGTGGCCGTCGTCGACGTACGACCATTTCACGTAGTGCTCGGTGCCCGTCACGCCGTCGTTGATCGAGCGGTACCCGTCGGCGTACGCGGTTGTCGGATTCGCATACTTCGGTAGATCGCGCAATGTGTCGCGCACCAACTGCTCGGCGCGCGCCTGTTCCGCGGGCGTGACACCTGGTTCGCCGCCCAGATCGATCGGCTTCGACGGGTCGTACGGCTTCGGGCCGGGGACCGTCGTCGGCGTCGACGTTTGCGGCGATGTGTCGGGCGCACCGATCACGAACTCTTCACTCGAATTGACCGAGGCCGGCAGCGAACTCGTTCCCGCCGGCTGCGTCGAACCGTTCACGCCAACGCCGGCGGAAGCGACGGTCGATCCCGTGGAGGAGCTCCTCGCCGGAGCCTTCGGCTGGACCTTGCTCGACACGGGCTTCCTTGTCGTGGTCGTCACCCGCTTGTTCACCGACGACCGGGCAGTCGTGGAGGTCGTGCGCTGCGGTGCGCGCGTCGAGCCCGGGCCGGCAGTCACGCGCGACGAGCCGCCCGAACACGCGGCCAGCACCACCGCCAAGGCCGCCACGCCACCGACCGCGATCACCTTGCGCACGCCCGAACTCGCCATCGGCGCAGCGTACGCCAAGAGCTACGAATCTGTCATCGGCGACTCAGACCGGGAGGGTGAAATCGTAGGATCCGGCGATGCCCCTGGACGCCTCGCGCACGAGAGAGAAGTTGATCGACGAGGCGGCGCGCGCGTTCGCGGAGCACGGCGTGTACGGCGCGTCGTTGATCGACATCACACGCCGCGCCGGGCAGCGCAACCGGGGAGCGATTCACTACCACTTCGGATCGCGCAACGGCGTGCTGTGCGCGGTGCTCGATCGACACGTCGACTTCCTCGCGCGCCGCGAGGGCGAACTGCTGCAGGTGGCGTTGACCAAGCCCGACGACGACGTGAAGTCGGTCGTCGAGGCGATCGTGCGCCCGGCCGCGGAGCTGGCCGAGAGCGGCTGGCGCGGACGGTGCTTCTTGGTGATCCTCGCCGAGCTCGTCGAGGACGATCCCGCGAGCCTCGACCGCGACGTCGCCGATGCGTTGACGCGCACCGGCGGATACCAGGTGTACGACCTGCTCGCGACCCGCATGGCCGACGTCAGCCCGGAAGTGCGCGCGGAACGTTTCGCGCTCGCCACCGGCTTCATCCTGCGCGCGGTCGCGGACCGTGCACGCGTGCTCGGCCGCCGGGGCCGGCGCGGGCGCCCGCAGCTCGAGTACGAGACGTTCGTGGCGAACCTGGTGACGATGGTCGCGGCCGGCATGTCGGCCGAGTGATCGGATCTTTGACATAAGTAGACCTCCTTAGTACCGTCGGCCGCGTGACGGAGCTGGTTGCCGACGGGCTGATCGCGGAAGCGCGCGGGGTGGCCGGGCTGGACGACTTCGGCAGCGACAGCTTCCGCGAGGGGCTGGCGGTCTACTGCGACTCGGTCAACTCCCAAGCCCGGCTGAACGACCTCGGCGAGACCGCGATCCACGCCAACATCGTCGGCAGCCTCGTCAACCGCCTGCGGATCGTCGACTGGTCGAGCCGCCATCCCGATGTCGCCGACGAGCAGATCGACGCGCCGCTGATCGTGATCGGGATGTTCCGGGCCGGAACCACGTTCCTCAGCTATCTGCTCGAACAGGACGCCGGCAACCGTGCACTGCTGCGGTGGGAGGCCGGCGAGAGCGTTCCTCCGCCCACGCCGGAAACGCTGCACGACGATCCGCGCATCGAGACCGCCCGCTTCGGCAACGACATGCTGGAGCAGATCAATCCGCGCATCCGCGCGATCCACCACGAGGAGCCCGACGGCCCGACGGAGTGCATCACGCTCATGAGCCAGGACTTCAAGAGCCTGTCGTGGGAGGCCATCGCGAACGTTCCCTCGTACGGCGCCTGGCTCCTCGAGGTCGACCAGCGTTCTGCGTACGAGTACCACCGCCTCGCGCTCAAGGTGCTCCAGAGCGGTGGCGTCCGCGGCCGGTGGACGCTCAAGAGCCCGCATCACGCCATCGCGCTCGAGGCACTCACCGCCGTCTATCCCGACGCTCGGCTCGTGCTGTTGCACCGCGACCCGGTCGTGCTGTGCGCGTCGGTGTGCAGCCTCATCCACACGTTGTCGGGAACGTTCACCGACGCCGATCACCGCGCCTACATCGCCGACCACTGGGTCGCGATGCTCGAGGAATCGGTGGCCCGCATCGACGCGTTCCGCGCCGCACATCCCGAACATCCGATCGTCGACGTGCAGTACGACGCGCTCGTGCGCGATCCGGTCGGCACGGTCGCGGCGATCTACTCCGCCGTCGATGCCGGCGCTTCCCTCGATCTGCGATCTCGCGCCGCCATGTCCGAGTACGTTGCCGCACACGCCAAGGGCAGCTTGGGCGTGCACGGCTACGACCTCGCCGAGTACGGGCTCGACCCGGCCGAGCTGACCGAGCGCTTCTCGGGGTATGTCGAGCGCTACGGCGTCGTGGCCGAACCTACCGACCGCAACGCCTGAGCGCTACGCGTCGCGGCCCGCCGCCGCTTCGATCGCGGTCCGCTGTTCGTAGGCCTGGCGTAGCAACCAAAAGCGCAGGAACCTCGCGAGCGAGTAGCGCAGGAAGAGGAATCCGCCGGTAACGCTCACCGCCAGGCCCGCGATCGCGAGCGGGGTGTACGAGTTCGAGTCGAGGACGTCGACGTTGCTGCCCGGGGTGGCCGCGACGTTCAGCGAAGCCAAATACGCGACGAGCGCGATGACGATGCCGCCGACCATGAGGACCACGCCGAGCAGCTGCAGCATGCTCTCCGACTTCATCCGCCCGGTCTTCAACTTCATGTCGGCGATCTCGGCCTTGAACTGCTCGGCGCGGTCGTTGGCTTCATCCGTCATGCGTGTCTCTCATTCGCCCAGATATGCGGTCGACAACTCGGCTTCCATCTCGGCCGGGGTCCCGAAGTTGGTGACCCGGCCGCGCAGCATGATCCCCACCCGATCGACGATACCGAGAACAGCCCGCGCGAACTGCTCGACGACGAGGATCGAGACACCTTCCCGCGCGATGTTGGCGACGATCTCGTACAACTGCTCGACGATGATCGGAGCCAGGCCCATCGACAACTCGTCGAGCAGCAACAGCGCGGGGTCGGTCGCCAACGCGCGTGCCATCGCGAGCATCTGCTGCTCGCCACCGGACATCGTCCCCGCGAGCTGGCGCCGGCGCCGACCGAGTTGCGGGAACCGGCCGTACGCGACCTCTTCGATGTCCTTCAGCGGAGTTCCCCCGTGCGTCGCCATCCAGAGGTTCTCGCGTACCGAAAGGTTGGGGAAGATGCCCTTGCCTTCCGGGATCAGGCACACACCACGCCGCGCGAGTTCGTCGGGCGCGGCGCCGTTCACCCGGCGACCGGCGACGAAGACGTCGCCGTCGGAGACGGGGAGCTGACCCGCGATCACGCGCAACGTCGTCGACTTGCCGCCACCGTTCGGGCCGAGCAGCGCGACGATGCTGCCGTAGGGAACCGCGAGGTCGACGCCCCGCAACGCCGTGATGGTCCCGTACGCGGCGCTCACCCCCCGCAGCTCGAGCGCGAGATCGGCGCCGACCGTCGTCACGTCGGTCATGACGCCGAGGCCCCCAGGTACGCGTCGCGGACGCGCGGGTCGTCGCGTACCTCCGCGGGCGTACCGACCGCGATGATCTCGCCGAAGTCGAGTACGTGGATGCGATCGCACACGTCCATGACCAGCGCCATGTCGTGCTCGACGAGCAGGATCGTGAGGCCGTCCTCGCGCACGAGCCGCCGCAACAGCACCTCGAACGCCCTCGTCTCCTCGTCGGACTGACCCGACGCGGGCTCGTCGAGCAACAGGAGGCGCGGCCGGATCATCAGGGCCCGACCGAGCTCGACCACACGGGCGGTGCCCGTCGGGATGGTGGAGACGTCGGCGTCGGCGAGCGCGGTCAGCCCGATCAGGTCGAGCACCCGTTCGGTCTCGCGCCCCACGTCGATGCGCTGCGACCCTCTCCGGATCCCGCCCGCGAGCCCGCCCCACGCATTTCGTATCTCGCCGGCGACGCGCAGGTTGTCGCGCACGGTCAGATCGGTGAACAGCTCGAGCCGCTGGAACGTACGGGCGATACCGAGCCGGGCGCGCTTGTGCGTGTCGAGCCGGCTCACGTCGCGCCCGTCGAACCGCACACGGCCCGACGTGGGCGATTGCAGACCGGTCACGACGTTGAACAGCGTCGTCTTTCCCGCGCCGTTCGGACCGATCAGACCGGTGATCTCGCCGGCGCGCGCGTCGAGATCGATTTCCGACAGCGCGCGGTTCCCGCCGAATTCGACGGTCACCTGCTCGGCGACCAGCAGGCCTTCGCCGGTCATGCGCGCACCCCGTCGATCCCGAGCCCGTGATCGATCTCCCGCAGGTCGTCGGCGGTGAACGCGCGATCGATCCCGATCAACTCGAGCGGGGTCCCGGCGGATTCGCCGACCGCCACGGTGCGCCCTGACGCCGACGGATTGACCAGCACCGCGACGTACGGTAGCAACGTCACGAGAACAGCCGTGAGGATGGCGAACGTCCAATTGTTGATCGTGTGCCGGAAGGCGCCGAACCACACCAGCAACTCCACGCCGATGCCGGCGTACAGCACCGACCTCGTCTCGCGCATCATGGGCCGGTAGCGCGGCGAAGGAATCGCTGAGGAACCCGCTCGGATTGCGGCCGAGGGCGATGCCGATCAACGCGGGCAACAACGCGATGAGGTGCACGAGCCAGGCACTCCAGCCGTGCAGCGCGGTGAACTCGTCGCCGATCTTCGTGACGATCCCTCCGAGGGCCACGAACACCGCTCCGTACAGGAGACCGGCGGTCAATCCACCGGAGACGTAACCCGCACCGGCGACGACGAGCAGCATCAGCATCGTCATCGACTCGAACAGGTTGAAACGGTCGCTCGTGACCGCGCCGATCTCCTGCGCGAACAAGCAGCCACCCAAGCCCGCGATGGCCGCCGAGAGCATGAACACCGAGAGCTTGAGCCGCACGACGTTCAAGCCGAGCGTCGCGCACGCGGCGGGGCTGTTCTTCATCGCGGTCAGGCGGCGGCCGTACGCGCTGCGCCGCAACGCGATCATCGACACGCCCACGACGGCGAACACGACCGTGAGCAGGAGCAGGAAGTTGGCTTGCGGATCGAAGTCGACGCCGAACAGCCGCGGCCGCGGCACCTGCAGGGAGCCGTTCGGGAAGATCGCGCTCCAGCGCTCGTGTGCCAACCACGAGTTGCCCGCGGCAAGAGCGATCACGGCTCCCGCCGCGACCGCGGCGATCACCGCGCCCCGGACCCGGTACGACCGGAACGCGCGGTACACCGCACCCAGGCCGAACGCGGCCAGCAGGATCAACGTCGCCGGGTAGATACGACGCTCGACCGTGTACTCCTTGAACACCATCTGCTCGACCGCGAGCGAGAAGGCGGCGGTGGCCAGGGCGAGGTACAGACCGCGCAGGCGCAGTGCGGGCAACGCGATCACCGCGCCCACCACCGCCGTAGCGACCACGGCGACGACGAAGGCCATGATCCCGGCCCGGCTCGTCGCGTCGTGACCCACATGGTGGTACAACACCGTGCCGCCGATCCCGGCGAGCGCCATGGTCGCCAAGCTGACCTCACCGGCGAAGCCCACCAGCAGCACGAGCGACAGGATCACGATCGCCGCCGCGATCGCGTCGCTCAACGTGATCAGCGGCGTCGGAGCCATGATCCGCGACAACAAGAAGATCGTGACCACCAACGCGGCGGCACCGGCGTACGCGTCCTTCATCGACGGGAGCGAGAATCGCTCGCGGGTGCGATATGCCACCGCACCCCGCAGCCGGTCCTGGGGCAGGACGAGCAACACGACGAACAGCAGGATCATCGGGACCGCGAGCCGGAAGTTCCCGCCCCAGTCGAAACTCTTCGGCATGAGCCCGGTCGGCCGTTCGAAGGCCATGCGGGTGGCGAATCCCAACACGACCGCGCCGACGAAGGTCCAGGGCAGGTTGCGCAGCCGGCCGAACATCGCCGCCGCGAACGCGTTGATCACGAGCAGCGTCAGGAGCGTCGAGCTGAGCGAACCACCCTGGAACGGCGTAATGAGAATGCCGGCGAGCGCCGACAACGACACCCCGATCATCCAACTCACGAGCGATACCCGCCCCGGGTGGGCGCCATTGAGCTCGAGGAGCGACCGATCGTCGACGACGGCACGCATCGAAACGCCGACGCGGGTGCGGTAGAGCAGCACGCGCAACGCAATTGCGAGGACGATCGCGACGAAGAGGATCGTCAGGTCGTGCCAGAGCAGCACGACACCGAAGAGCGTCACCTTGTGGTCGGCACCGAAGAACGGCTGGATCGAGTGCGATTCGGTCGGCTTCCACACCCAGTTGGCCAGCCCGATCGCCGCCAGCAGCACGGAGATCGGCACGACGAGCTTCACGATCTCCGACGTCCCTTGCAGACCCCGGATCACAACGCGATACAAGAGCGCGCCCATCAACGGCGCGAAGACGAACAGCACGAACGCGAGCGCGAGGGGCGCGGGCCAACTGCCCTTCGGGAGCAGCGGCCACGTGTGGCTGTCGTTGACGCGCAGGTCCCAGTAGACGTACGCGCGACAGCATCCCGAGCGCACCGTGCGCGAAGTTGAAGACCCCGGACGTCGAGTAGGTCACGACCAGGCCACTCGCGGCGATCGCGAAGACGGCACCAGTGATCAGACCGTTGATCAACAGGTTCATTCGGGTCCTCGATGTGCCGCCGCGCTCCGGCCGACGCCTGCTACTTCGGCGTGAACGTACCGAACTCCGTCGAGATCCGCTGGGCGTTGATCTTGGCCGCCGTGACGGCCGACGTGGTGATGCTCTTGGCGACGTACTCGGGGCTGCAGTCGAAGAGCTCACTACCCGTCGGCTCGACCTTGACCCAGTTCGGGCCGTTCAACTTCAACAACATCCCGCAGGTCGGCGCCGTGTTGTCACCCGGGTTCGTCGGGAGGTGCAACCCGCCGCCGGTCCAGTCCTTCTGCGCGGCCGCGGCGTCGAGCACGCACTTGGCGGTGACGTCGGAGCCGCACGACTTCACAGCCGTCGCCCACAAGAGGAAAGCCGAGGCCGACTGCTCACCGAGCAGACCGATCGTGCCGTGGTCCCGGGTGACGAGATCCACGTACTGCTTGACCGCGGGTACCTGATCGGCGAGCTCGAACGGCACGTTCGTCTGACGCACGTACACGTTGTTCGCCGCGCCACCGTTCTGACCGTTCCATTTGGCGAAGGCCGCGGTGTACTGGTTCGGGTCGGTGACCCATGCCGTTGGCTGGAACCCGACCTGCTTCGCCGCATTCAGGAAGTTCTCGAGGTTCGGATCCGGTGATCCGACCCAGACGACTGCCTCGACCCCACACGCCTTGAGGTTGCTCGCGAACGGCTTCCAATCCGATTCGCCGGCGATGTTGTAGTGCTGGTCACAGTTCAGGAACTTCCAACCCGCGTTCGGATATCCGGCCGCGGCCTTGTCGCGGGTCTCTTGCGTCGCGGGGAAGTCGGCGAACGCGAACGCGGCCTTCTTGACTGCGTCGGGGAACAACTTCGCGACCTGGTAGGCCGACGAAAGCGCCTCTTCATCGCCGGGATTCGGGATCGGCTGCTGCATGCCCGATCCGCTTGCGAACGCGGTGCCGACCGCGAAGCCGGGGATCGTCGACAGCCGGCACTGGATGCGCGTCTGTTCCTGGTTCGCGTCGAGGACGAAGCCCTGGCCGACGAGCATGAACACGTTGTCGTTGCAGGCCTGCGTCATGACCTGCGTTACCTGCAACACCTTGGCGTCGTAGTAGTTGCCGATGATCTTGCGACCGTTGATGCCGCCCTGGTCGTTGCACCACGTGATCAAGGGCTTCACTGCGTCGGACATCTCTTTGTCGAGCCCGGGCGCGGCGGCGTACCCCGCGTCGTCGCCGTAGCCGATGGTGATCGAGGTGTCGGTCACGCCCTTCGCCGTCGCGCCGGTCGCCGTTCCCTTGCCGCACGGCGAGTCGAGCGTGCCGAACTTGACGACCGTCGGCTTCACCGTCGTCGTCGTGGCCGGACCGCCCGCGGTCGTCGCGGGGGTCGCCGAACCATGATTGCCACCGCAGGATGCGGCCACCAATCCCATGACGACCACGGCCGATGCGCGACGCGCGCGCGAACTCGTCGACAGCTTCCGCGACAACATGCGACCCCCCCGGTCACGGTGAATTTGGGGCCAATCTAAACACATCTCTCTATATCCGCAAGGCATGATGGCCTCGTCGATGTGAGGCTGTTAGACACCGGACAACCCGAGAAACCGGAGAGGTGAGCAGATGCAGAACGACGATCTCACGATGCGCGCGTGGCGGTTGCACCACTACGGTCGCCCGACCGAGGTGCTCCGGCTCGACACCGTGGCGGTGCCGGTTCCGGAAGCGGGCGAGCTCCGGGTCAAGGTCCAGGCCATTCCCTTCAACCTCAACGATCTCGAGCGCATCACCGGCGGGAACATGATGGTCCGCCCGGAGCTGCCGTACAGCCCCGGCATGGAGGTCATGGGGATCGTCGACGCGTGCGGTGACGGCACCGCGCCATGGCAGGGGCGGCGCGTCGTCGCGATGCCGAAAGGCGCGATCGGCGGCTTCGCCGAGTACGCGATCTGTCCGGCGGTATCCGCGTTCGAGATGCCCGAGTCGATCCCGCTCCCGGGCGCGGCTGCCCTCTACTTCCCGTTCCACCTCGCGTGGCTCGGTCTGTTCGACCGCGCCGACCTCCGAGCCGGCGAGAGCGTGCTCATCCACGCGGCCGCGGGTGGTTCCGGGTCGGCGGCCATCCAGCTCGCCAAGCACGCGGGCGCGCGCGTGTTCGCGACCGCGGGAACCGATGCCAAGGTGCAGTTCTGCAAGGACCTCGGCGCCGACGTGGCGATCAACTACACGACCGAGGACTTCGCGCCGATCGTGCTGGGGGAGACGGGCAACCGAGGTGTCGATGTCGTGTTCGACAACGTCGGCGAAGCCGTGATGGAGAAGTCGATGCAGTGCACTGTCTACAACGGGCGCTACCTCATGATGGGATTCGCGTCGAACAAGCTGGTGGCCGACGAGCCCTTCATCGTCCCGCGGCGCGTCGCGCTGGGGAACTTCAAGCTTTGCGGTGTGTTGCTCGCGTACCAGGCGCCGGAGACGGCCGACATGCTCAAGACCGCGATGGGCTGGAACTTCGCGACGTCTGCGCTCGGCGAGAAGATCACGCGCGAGCATCGTCGACCTCGTCACGAGCGGGGCGATCAAACCGGTCGTCGGCTCGACGATCGCCTTCGAGGAGATCCCCGCCGCGATCGAAGCGATGGAGAATCGCGAGACGATCGGCCGCACGATCGTCATGCTCGATACTTGACCGCACCGCCGTCCGAGCTTTCCCGCAACCTCGTGGGTAGTGATCCCCCGGTCCGTCCGCGCGTTTACTCGGCGTTTACGACGACGTTCTAAGCCGAGGTCATGAGCATCGTCTTGATCAACCAGTCGACCAGCATCACCGACGCCGAGGTCGAGCACATCGCCCAGGCATGCGACACACAACTGCAGAACGAGGTCGCGCTCGCGTGGGACATCAAACATCCGCTCCACGTGTCGACCACGCCCGACCCCAAGGCCTATCCGTTCTTTCTCGTCGACTCGATCCCCGAAGCGCCGGGCGCGCTCGCGTACCACTTCGTGCAGGACAACGGCATCCCGGCCGGAAAGATCGGCGTGAAGACGACTCTCGACGCGAAGGAATCGGTGTCGAGCGCGACCAGTCACGAAGCCATCGAGCTGCAGTGCGACATCTTCTGCGCGTCGTGGTCGTACAGCGACCGCCTGCGCTGCCTCGTCGCCACCGAAGCCTGTGACCCCGTGCAGGCCGACACGTATTCCGTCAAGGCCGGTACCGCGCACGTCGAGGTCAGCAACTTCGTGACGCCGTACTACTTCACCGAGGACGCGCTCGGGAATCCGCTCGACCATCTCGGGAACCTGAAACAGACGTTCGGCATCGCCAAAGGCGGCTACCAGATCCGTATGAAGGGCGGGAAGGTCAGTAACGAGTTCGGGGCCGACTTCTCCGCGAAGGTCCGGGCCGGCAAGGAAGCGAGCCGCGGCCGGACCTTCTGGCGCAACGTCACGATGGCGCTGGCCCTGCAGAACGACTGAGGAAGCGCTCCCCCGGCCCGGGAACCGGCCCGGATCCGCGCCGTCCGGGTCGCATCGCCAACCCGACTTAGGTAAGGCTACCCTTAGCCTCGGCGAAGGGAGCCCGTCCGTGAGTTTGGAAAAGACGCTGTTGCTCGGCTTCGTCGCCGGGGTGACGATCCTCCTCGGTCTCCCGATCGGGCGCCTGCGCCGACCGGTGCCACGACTGCGCGTGACGCTGAACGCGGTCGCGGTCGGGATTCTCGTCTTCCTCGTCTGGGACGTCCTCTCGGCGGCATGGGAACCGATCGACGCGGCGCTCTCGGACTTCCACGCGGGCAACGGTGGCCTCGGGCGCGCGACCGGTTACGGCGTGCTGCTCGCCGGCGGGCTCACCGCCGGTTTGCTCGCGCTGGTCGCGTACGAACGATGGATGGATCGCGCGACGCGCCGTCCCGAGGCGAACGGCGCGAGCTCGGTTGCGGCGCCCGGGCCGTCGACCGGTGCCGCGACGATCACCGCCGCTCCCCCGCGCCGGGGTCTGGTCACGTGGTCACCCGCCCGCCAACTCGCGCTCCTCATCGCGGTCGGTATCGGGCTGCACAACTTCGCCGAGGGGCTCGCGATCGGGCAAGCCGCGGCGAACAGCGAGATCGCGCTCGCGACGTTGCTGGTCGTCGGCTTCGCGCTCCACAACGCGACCGAAGGGTTCGGCATCGTCGCACCGCTCGCGGCGGAGGTCACCGACGACGGGCAACACGCGGTACCGAGTTGGGGCTTCCTGCTCGCGATGGGTGCGATCGGTGGTGGTCCGACGTTCGTCGGAACGGCCGTCGGCCACGCATTCCGGTCCGAGGCACTCTCGGTCGTGTTCCTCTCGCTCGCGGCGGGCTCGATCCTCTACGTCGTGGTGCAGTTGACGGCGGTCGCCGCCAAGAGCCGGCGCATGGACCTCTTCGCGTACGGGCTCCTGATCGGGATCATCGCCGGGTTCCTCACCGACGCGGTCGTGACCGCGGCCGGCATCTGAGCCGGCATCTCAGCCGGCGCCCGAGCGGTCGCCCGGATCTCAGCCGAGACCATCGAGCACGTTGCGGGTCACGCGCTCGACGTGCTCGTCACCGACACCGAGGCCGCACGCCCAGTCGGTCGAGCCGATGGTGACGACCGTTCCGCCCGAAGCGTGTGTCCACGTCCCCATCACCGCGTTGCCGTACGACAGCCTCGCGCAGGCTTCGGGCGAGCTGTCGCCGAGCACGCGCAACGCGTGGAACTCGACCTCCGACAACGCGTCGTCGCGCACCGGGCGAACCGAGGTACGGCGGTCGAACGGTGCGGCCGGCGACGTGGCGAGGATCTCGAATCCCTCGGGACAGCCGTCTTCGTGGGTGGGAACCGGACGTCCGTCGACGAGCGTGAAGGCGCAACCGTCGCACTCGTAGCCGACGACGGTCGAGCGCGCGCCGAGCAGGTCGCCGTACTCGAGCTCGGTGCCGGCGAAGATCCAGTGCTCGGGTCGGTGCACGGTGTAGCCGCCGGAACCGAGCGGGACCCGCCGGCCGATGCGAGCGTAACCACCGCGGCAGAACGAGACGCCGGTCAGCGTGTTCTCCGGGCGTCCGATCTCGCGATCGGACCAGATCGACGTGAGCAGCCGGCGGCGATCGGTGCCGTAGACCGGATCGTCGGTGTATCGCTGCTTGTACGCGACCATGGTGCGACCGTCGTCTTCGTATCGCACCTGCCAAAAGCACGTGTTCCCCGACAACACCGCAAGGTTTCCGCCGCGACCGACGTGCGCCTCGACCGCGTCGCGCTGCGGACTCGACCAGTACTCGTCGTGACCGACGCAGAGCATCAGCGTCACGCCGTCGAGCAGGTCGGGGTGCCGTTCCAGATCGGCGTTGGTGGCGACGTCGATCGGGTATCCCGCCCGTTCGGCCCACGCGAGGAACGGTGATTCGTAGTTCGGCCATCCGGCCGAGCCCGCCCATTGCGAGAGGCGCTCGAGCGCGAGGTACCCGACATGCGTCGCCATCTTGTGGTCGGGTGGGTTGACCACCGCGACGCGACGACCCGCGCCGGGAGGCTTGGCGAGCAACCCGGGCGCCATCGGCCGGTCCCACGACACGTGCGTCGATCCGGTGTAGAGGTTCGATCCGGCGAAGTCGTTGTAGGCCAGCCAGGTGTTGGTACCGAGCACGAGGAGCGCACGCCCGACGCGACCGGGTTCCGGATGCAAGACGAAGAACGCGAGGTTCGATCCGTCGCGCGGAACCCGCCCGCGCGGCCACCCGTCGACGGGTTCGAGCGCCACCTCGTAGAAGCCGGACGGCCACGAAGCGTCCGTCGGGATCTCGGCGGCGACGGGCCAGTCACACCCCGCGGCGACCGCGTCGTCGGGAACACGCAGGTCGTCGACGATGACCCGGTCGAGCCGGGCGACGACGGTACGCGTCGCCCCCACGCGCGTCACCGTGACGTGGACGGGTCCCAACGACGACGACGCGCACAGCGGGATCCCGGTCCCGGGCGTCGCCGAGTGCGGCCAGCAGTATGCGAAGAGCACGGCGTCACCCTAGTGACGAGCGTGTTTCGGGAGCCCGGCGTTCAAGAGCCCGGCGGTCAGGCCGTCGTTCAGGATCGGATGTCTTTGCGCCGGAACCACACGATCGCGATCGCGCCGAAGACCGCCAGATAGGCCAACTGCACCAGGATGCCGGTGATCATGTCGTGCGAGTAGCGGTTGTCGGTGAACATCGTCTGCCACGCGTCGAGATAGTGCGTGGGGAAGAAGTACCGGATGCTGCCGAGCTGCGTGATGCCGTCGAGGATCTCCGAGACGATGTACACGCCGACGGTCGCGCCGATCGCGCCCGTGGCCGTGTCGGTGAGGATCGAGAAGAAGGTACCCATCGCCAAGAGCGCGGTGAATCCGAAGGCGACGTACGCGGTACCGACACCGACACGCGCCAGCAGCGTTCCCTCACTGAGCTGGAATCCGTGGGCCAGACTGCCGGTGGCCAGCGGGCCGAACGCGGGTACCGAGATCGAGTGGGCGCCGAAAAGGACGACGCCGGCGACGAGTCCGGCCAGCGCCACGAGCATGGTGGCGATCCAGATGAGCACGCCCGCGACGATCGCCTTCGCGACCAGCAGTCGACCGCGCGGAACGGGGCGCATGAGGACGTAACGAAGATTGCCCCAGGCCGAGTCGGCCGCGACGGAATCGCCCGCGAACGTCCCGGCGATGACGACCAGGAGGAATCCGCTCATCACGCTCAAGACCGCGGCCGGCACGAGGAGCCCGCTCTGCTGCGCGAGGCGGAACAGGCCTTCGCCGGTGTCGCCCCCCCGGTCGGGCCGATTGCCGCGCGCGTTGATCGCGACGACGATCAACGTCGGTAGCCCGACGAGGAGGAGCGCGACGACCAACGTGCGCGTGCGGATCGCGGCCTTGAAGAACTCGGTGCGGATCAACGCGATCACGGCGCCACATCCTCGCGCGCCCGGGCCGCGTCGCCCGCCGCGAGAATCTCCAAGAAGGCATCTTCGAGCTGCTGGGTCGGCATGATCGTCGCGAGCCGCAGGCCCGCGCCGACGAGCGCCGCCGTGATGTCGGCCCGGTCGATGTCACGGACCTCCAGAACGAGCCCGTCGCCTTGCGATTGCACCTTCGTCACACCATCGAGGTTCGCCAACACCGCGCCCGCCCGCTCCCGATCGTCGACCTCCACGTATACGGAGCCCGCGGATCCGACGAGCTCGCTGACGGTGCCGTCGGCGATCAGCCGGCCGCGGTTCATGACGAGCACATGGCTGCAGACCTGTTCGACCTCGCTGAGGTGATGGCTCGACAACAACACGGTCGCCCCGTGCGAGCTCAACCGGCCGATGAGCTCGCGGATCTCGCGGATCTCACCGGGATCGAGACCGTTGGTCGGCTCGTCGAGGACGAGGAGCTCGGGCCGTCCGAGCAACAGGCGGGCGAAGCCGAGCCGTTGCTTCATTCCTTGCGAATAGGTCTTCACCTTGCGGTAGATCGCGTCGCCGAGACCCGCGATCGCGAGCGCGCCGTCGAGATCGGCGTCCTTCATGCGCGTGCCCCCGGCCTCCCACCACAACCGGAGGTTGCGCATCCCGGAAAGGTGGGGGACGAACGCGGCCTGCTCGACCATCGCCCCGACGCGCTCCAGCTGGCGGCAACTCGGGGTTACGGGTTCGCCGAACAGGTTGGTGCCACCGCGCGACGCGCGCTCGAGGCCCATGAGCACACGCAGCGTCGTCGTCTTGCCCGCGCCGTTCGGTCCGAGCAGCCCGTACACCTGGCCGGGCTGCACCGAGAACGAAAGATCCTCGACCGCGCTGACCTCACCGAACGTCTTCCACAGTCCGTCGATCTCGACGATCGGCTCAGGCATGCGCAGAGGCTACGCACCGAGCGGCGCGATCGCGGCGCGTGGGCCGGCCGGGCCGCCTGGGACCGCCCGCGAGTGCCCGGCCGGCGAGCAGGTCGAGTGGGCGCGGACGCACTCACACGCCACGGACGACGACGGCGCACGCGTTCTTCATCTGCAGCGTGAAAAAGGCGTCATAGTCGTGAATGACGTTGTGCAGGTGGCCGAACATCTCCAGGTTGATCGTTCCGAGCACCTGGGCCCAGGCGCCGATGCCGCGTGAGAGCACCGCGTCGGGCACACCGGGCGCGGCGATGTTCCGCAGTTGCGCGAGATCGGAACGAACCGTCGGCGCGAGCGCCCGAGACGCTCCCACTGTGATCTCGCCACTGGCGACGCCGTCGACGAGAATCCGCAGCAACACGTTCGGCACTCGGCTCGCGGGGACCACGGTGGCTTCCGGCGCCGCGTAGCCGGGCACGGGGCTCCCGAAGATGAGCGCGTACTCGTGGGCATTCGCGAGCGCCCAGGAACGTACTGCTGCGCATACGGCCGGCCAACGGACCGCGACGCTCGGGTCGCCGGCCGCCTCGTCGGCGGCTTCGGCCTGTTCGCCCACCGCGTCGTACGCGTCGATGATGAGCGCGGTGAGCAGATCGTCGCGGCTCGGGAAATAGCGGTAGACCGCGCTCGAGACCATCCCGACCTCGCGGGCCACGGCGCGCAGCGAGAGCGCGGCCGAGCCCTGTTCGGCCAGGTGCCGCCGGGCCACGGCCTTGATCTCCTCGGTCAGCTCTGTCCGAGCCCGGTCGCGGGCCGTTCGGGCGATGTTCGGGGCTGATGGGGGGAGGCCGGCCGCCATGACCGCATTGTGCCTCATTTCAAGAGCAGTGACAACAAACAAGAGCAATGCTCTTGACAGCCCGGTCGAAGGGGTCCATGCTGCAGAAACCGAGAGCAGTGCTCTCGTTCATCCTCACCGGCGAGTCCGGAACAAAGGAGTCCGAGATGGAAACGACCGCATCGACACACGACCGCCGCTACCTCGAGCCGGGCTGGTTCACCCGCAACGTGTTCAACCGCGCCGTCGTGCGCCTCACCCGGATGGGCATCAGCGTGTGGGGTGCGCGCGAGCTCCGGGTCCGGGGCCGGTCGAGCGGAGCGTGGCGCACGGTCCCCGTGAACCTGCTCGACCTCGACCGCACCCGGTATCTCGTCGCGCCGCGCGGCGACACACAATGGGTGCGCAACCTGCGCGTCGCCGGCCGCGGCGAGCTCCGGGTCGGGCGGCGCGTAGAGGCGTTCGTCGCCACCGAGATCGCCGACGCCGACAAGGTCGCGATCCTGCGGGCTTACCTCCGCCGTTGGAAGATGGAGGTCGGGGTCTTCTTCGAGGGCGTCGGCCCCGACGCGCCGGACGACGAGCTGCGCGCCATCGCCGATCGCCACCCGGTCTTCCGGGTCGAACCGGCCGCGACGCGAGGCCGGGCGCAAGCCGGGTGAAGTCAGTCCGTTGACGGGACGGGCGTTTCGTCGTTGCTGACTTCGGAGCCGTCGACGATGACGCGATCACGGCCCGCGCGCTTCGCGCCGAGGAGGGCCTGGTCGGCCGCATCGAGGGTTTGACCGAAGGTGCGACCCATCTCGGACGCGGCCAGCCCCACGCTGACCGTGAAGGCCGGCAGGGTCGCGTTCGCGAGATCGAGGCGCAGGTTGTCGCGGACGCGGTCGACGACGGCGATCGCGTCCGCGATCGAACACTTCGGCAAGACCACGACGAACTCCTCACCCCCGAACCGAGCGGGAATGTCGTCGGGACGAACGCCGTCGCGCAAGACGCGAGCGAAGAGCTTCAGCGCGCGATCACCCGCGTCGTGTCCGTGCACGTCGTTCAGCAGCTTGAAGTGATCGAGATCGGCATAGGCGACGACGAACGGGACTCCGTCGTCGTCGAGACGACGCACCCGGTTCTCGAGGCTGCGGCGGTTCAACAGATCCGTGAGCGGGTCCGTGTCCGCCTGGATCTCGGACCGGGCGAACGCGCGCAACATCCCGATCCGTTCTCCCGCTTTTCGTCCGATCAGCTCCCACGATCGGAGCGTGTCACCGCGCGGGCGCGTGACCGTGCGTTGCGTGTGGATCACGCCCGTCGTGCGCCCGGCGATGCTGACCGGCACGCACGTTGCCCACACCCGGTCTGTTCTGCCGCGCAGGTACGGGCACGTGTCGAGGGCCGAGCTGTCCTCGAAGAACTGCGTCTGACCGGTGATGGTCGCCGGGCACGCCTCCGGAGACATGACACCACAGGCCGCGTCCGCCTCTGGATCCGTGCTGAACACCCGGTGGAAGTGCGAGTGGCTCGAATCGGCGAGCAGCAGCTCACACGGCACCTCCGGATCGACGACCGTCAACGCCTGCGCGAGGACGGGGAGGACGGCCTCCTCGGTCCGTTCCATATCGAGGGCACGTTGCAGCGATGTGTCGAAGTGCGCGAACCGGGCGGCTGCCTCCGACCGAGCAGCGCTCGACCGCATGGACCGTTCCTCGCGCCGAGCGCCGCGCATGAGCCAGACCCCCACCACGGCGAACGCGACGGCGAGCGCCGCGAATGCGAAGTAGGCATTTCTGCGGACGGCGGTGGTCGCGGAGATGAACGAGTCCGCGTGACTCTTCACGGCCGGCTCGTAGATCCTCGAGTCGAGCGCCGTGAGCGCGGCGATGCTCGCGTCGTACTCGGTGCGCTCCTGGGCAACCACTTTCGCGAGCGCCGGATCCGTAGGGCTCATCGCAAGCAGACTCGGCACCAGCTTCGTCACTCGAGCCGTCGCCGCGTCGAACGACTGCTGCAACGCGCTCTCGCCGGGGCTACCCAACGCGTGCTGGCGGTAGGCCGACCACGCCGTGCTCTGCGCTTGCGCGTCTGCCTGCAGCCGGATGAGTAACGCCGTTCGCGCGGCCGGATCCTGCGTCTGCACCAAGACCACCAGTGCCCCTTGCCCGTCGACACCCGCCGACCACGCGCGGTGCAAGGCGGCTTGCGCGGGTACGACGCGTTCTCCGTTCTCCCGGGCAATCGAGGCCGGGCCCCGAACGGTCACGACCATCGCCGCGGTCATGACGGTTCCCGCGGCCACGCCCAGCAGGCCCAGGATCAGCGTGCGCGCACTCGCGCTGATCGGTCGAGAACGCATGGCTGCTCCCTTCGGCGCCAAGGCTCCTCGCTCGGCCGTCAGACCGTCGCTCAGCCGAGGAGTCATTCCACGCTCCCTTCGACGATTCGCGCCGCCGATCCGAGGACGCATCTCCTCCATCCGGCACGTCCGTACGAAATGCGAGGAAGGTCCGGCTGGTCGGGCGTTGGTGCCCGGGCGTCTTGGGGAGATCGGGCGACCTCACTCGTCGTGATCCGCGAGATCTCTGCGGACCGTCCGACCTCGTCACCCCTCCGAACCGGTTGATTTCCCCGATTCCCCGCCGATCAGTCGAGCACAGGCCGGCCGAACGAGGACTTCACCGTGCGTCGATTGCGTGCACGCGACGCGGCTCGGGTGAGCCGAGCGGACCAACAACCCGATGACGCCTCGTCGACGGTCGCGGAGCTGCGCGGGCTCGTCCACGGCGCGGACTCCGAGGAGGGCACGCTCCCGACGGGGCCGTTCGAGGTTCCCGAAGCACCGCAACACAAGGGGACGCCACTCGGCGCCCTGCTCGTCGGCCGCGGCATCCTCTCGGAGGATCAGCTCGGTGAAGCGCTGACGGCTCAGAGCTCGCGCGGGGAGCGGTTGGGTGACGTGCTCGTCGAGTTCGGTCTCATCTCGGAGCGCGAGCTCGCCGCCGCGCTCGCGGAGCAAGCCGGCCTCGAGACGATCGACCTGTCGCGAACGGAGCTCGACAAGGAGCTCGCGGAGTTGCTCAGCGAGGAGCTCGCGTGGGAGCTGCGTTCGATACCGGTGCGCCGCGACGGGAACCGGGTCGACGTAGCGACGTCGGACCCGCTGCGTCCCGACCTTCTGGCGCGGCTTCTCGACGCGGTGCGTGCACCGGTGCGAATGATCGTCGCGACTCCGGCCGAGATCGAACAAGCGATCGTGAACGCGTACGCGCCGACGACTGAGATCACCGATGCCTTGCGCCAGTTCGAAGCCGACAGCGCCGCCCGCCAACGCCATCACCCCGATGAAGGCCAGCAGCGCGTCTACGTCGACGAGAACGCGCCCGTCGTCAAGGTCGTCAACCTGATCCTGGAAACCGCGGTGCGGGCTCGCGCCTCCGACGTGCACGTCGAACCGCAGAAGGACCGCCTGCGCATCCGCGCCCGCACCGACGGCGTACTGCACGAGATCCTCACGATGCCGCCGTCGATGGGTCCGTCGCTCATCAGCCGTATCAAGGTCATGGCCGACATGAACATCATCGAGCGCCGGCGATCACAAGACGGCCAGCTCGAGATCACCGTGGCCGGCCGGCGCCTCGACGTGCGGGTCTCGACGGCGGCGACCGTGCTCGGCGAGAAGTGCGTGATGCGTCTCCTCGACGGCAGCCGGGCATTCATCGGGCTGGAACAGCTCGGCATGCTCGACAACACCTTCGCCGACTACAACGAGCTGATCCGTTCCCCGTTCGGCATGGTCATCTGCGCGGGGCCGACCGGATCGGGCAAGACCACGACGCTCTACGCGACCCTGTCTGCGATCAACGACGACGGCGTCAACATCGTCACGATCGAGGATCCGGTCGAGTACCTGTTCCCGTCGATCAACCAGATCCAGACGAACGAGCAGGCCGGGGTCACCTTCGCCAACGGATTGCGATCCATCCTGCGCCAGGACCCCGACGCCATCCTCGTCGGAGAGATCCGTGACGTCGAGACGGCACGGATCGCCGTGCAGGCCGCGCTCACCGGCCACTTCGTCATGTCGTCGCTCCACGCGACCGACGCCCCGGCCGCATTGCAGCGGTTCATGGACATGGGCCTGGAGGCGTTCCTCATCGCGTCGTCGTTGCTCGGCGTCGTCGGCCAACGACTCATCCGCCGCGTGTGCCCGCACTGCGTGGAGCCGTACGTACCGTCGCCCGACGAAGTCGCCTTCTACGAGAGCTCGGGCGGCGATCCGAACAAGACGGTCTTCATCCATGGCGCGGGCTGCAACTTCTGTGGCAACACCGGCTACTTCGAACGCGTCGGCGTCTTCGAGGTGCTGCGCGTGACCGACACCATCCGCCGGGCGATCGTCGAGAAGGCCTCGCACGAGGAGCTCCGCGAGATCGCGGTGTCGCAGGGCATGAAGTCACTGCGCGATCAGGCCATCCGCCTCGTCAACGAAGACAAGACGACCATCTCCGAGGTCCTGCGCACGGTCTACGTGCTCTAGCGGATACGAGCGCCGATGCCCCACTATCGCTACCGCGCAACCGACGCGACCGGAACCGTCGTCAAGGCGACGGCCGACTCGCGCAGCGAGAACGAGTTACGTGACGCGCTGCTGCTACAGAACCTCGATGTCACGCACATCAAAGAGCAGCGCCGGCTGGGTGACATCGAACTCGGCCAGAAGCGCGTTCCGCCGATGGAGATCATGCAGTTCTCCAAGCAGATGGCGACGTTCGTCCGCGCGGGCATCTCCATTCCCGAAGGTCTCGACGTGATCATCGAGAGCACGTCGAGCAAGACGCTTCCAGGGAATTGCTGCGCGACGTCAGTGAAGCGATCGTTCGCGGCGTCCCCTTCTCCGACGCACTCGCCGAACACGAGCGCCTGCTTCCGCCGTACTTCATCGGCCTCTGCCGGGCCGGCGAGCTCACCGGCCGAATCGACACCGTGCTCGAGCAACTCGGCGACTACGTCGAGCGCGACCTCGAGGCGCGATCGAAGGTGAAATCCGCACTGACGTATCCCGCGATCGTCATGGGAATGTCGTGCGTGACCGTTGGCGTGCTTCTCGTGGTCGTGCTACCGAAGTTCTCGAAGTTCTTCAAGGAGTTCCACACCAAGCTCCCGCCGGCGACGCAAGCGCTGATCGCCACTCTCGCACCTGATCAGCCAATTCTGGTTCGTCGTTCCCGGCGCTCCTGGCGGTCGCAGCGTCGGCCCTGGCCGTCTGGATGCGCCAGACCGAGCGCGGGCGGGACGTGCGAGATCATCTCCTGCTCCGCATTCCCGTGCTCGGCGAAGTCGTGATGTTCGCCGTGCTCGAACGCTTCTGTCGCGTCTTCGGCTCGATGACGCGCGCGGGCGTATCGCTCCCCGAAGCGATCCAGGCCGCGGCCGACAGCACGAACAACACCGTGTACGAAGCAACGTTGCTCGAGGTGCAAGAGCGCATGCTCGGCCGGCGACGGTATCGCCGAACCGATCGCGAACAGCGGCCGTTTCCCGCGTATCGTCGTACAGCTCCTCCGCGTCGGCGAAGCGACGGGTTCGCTCGATCACCAGCTCGAGAACGCGGCCAACTATTACAACGGGCAGCTGACCTACAAGCTCAAGAAGCTCACGACCCTCATCGAACCCGCGGTCGTGATCTTCATGGGTCTCATCGTCGGGTTCGTCGCGCTCGCGCTCGTCTCCGCGATGTACGGCATCTACCACGCCCCGGCCCTGGCGCACCCGTGATGACCATGGCGGCGGTCGCGGAACCCAGGTCGCAGGACGGATTCACCCTCGTCGAGGTGATGGTGACCGTGATGATCATGTCGATCGCGTTCGTCACGATCCTCGAGGGCGAGGCCGTCTTCTTCCACTCGACGACGATCCGGCGCGCGACGGCTGTCGCTCGACACCGCGACCCGGAACTACGCCACGGCCTTGGACAACGACGCCGTACGCCGACTGCGCCGCTTCGTACTCGTCGCCGCCCGACGCGGGAACGACCGCCACGGTCGCGATCGACTACTGGACCGGCTACGCCGCGCCGGCGTCGTTCTCGGATCGAGCCGCGTGCGTTGCGAACGGCGACCAAGGCGCGCAGCGCCTGACGATCACGATGACCGACACCGGCTCGAGCCAGACGGATCAGCTCACGATCGTCAAGAGGAAGCCATGACGCGCTTCGCGGACTCGCCGACGCAGCACGGCTTCACCCTCGTCGAGCTCCTGCTCACCGTGACGATCCTCTCGTTGATCATCGGTGTGCTCACCGACACGTTGATACTCGGGCTGCGTACGACGAAGGACACGCAGACCGAGTATCGCGGAGGCCGACGCCCAACAGTTCATCGCCCACTTCGTCTCCCGCGACGTCATGGCATCGGTCGCGGCGACACCGGCGGGACCGCGTGCGGCGTTGCCAACGCCGCGTCTCGTGACCACCGAGCAGTCGGTACCGACCCTCGTCGGCAGCTGACCAGGCCGTGGCGTACGCGCTCGGCCCGAACGGGCTTTCGCGCTCGACGTGCGCGGTCGGCGCGACGTCGGCCGCGACGGTCACCGTCATCTCGGACGAAGTCACCGCGTTCACGCGCGACCTGCACGGCCCCCGGCACGTGCGGGACCGTGCACCTCGCCGTGCGGACCGCCCCAGGCGTCAACGTTCCTTCCGGCAGCTTCACGCTCGACGTGGCCCGGAGGCAGCAATGAACACGTCGTATTTACCGAATGCGCTGTACCCAAACAAGAAGGAGAGAGCAACCATGCATACGATCCTCGCCGGACGACGCAAGGGGGCGCGCGATCAGCGCGGCTTCACGCTCGTCGAACTGCTCGTCGTCGTCCTGATCCTCGGCGTCCTCGCCGCGGTCGTCGTGTTCTCGGTCGGCGGTATCAGCACCCGGGGCAAGAACGCCTCGTGCCTGACCGAAGTGCGCGAGGTGCGAACCGCGATCGAGGCGTACAAGGCGCAGAGCGCGACGAACGTGTACCCACCCACCTTCGCGACCCTCTGGACCCCCCCGACACAGCTCCTGGAAAGCCCGATCACCGCGACGTCGCCGAGCGCGGCGGCCGGTTACGTCTACGGCGGTCCCGCGACCGGTACGTACAACGTCGCCGCGGGGAAGCCCGGTTGCCCGACCGGTTGATGCTCAGCTCTCGCATCTCGTAGACGAAGGGACGACGTGCATCGGTGGAGGAGATCGTCGCCGATCGACGGTGAGCGGGCAGCGCGATCATTCTCGCGCTGATCGTGATCACCGTCATCGGCGCGATCACCGCCGCCTCGTTGTCGTATCTTCGTACGAGCCTCGCGAGCGTCAACATCGCGACGCGTCCGGAGCGCATCTCGGAGACGTCCGCCGACGCGGCGATGCAGACTGCGATCGCGTACCTCCGCGCACATCCCGAGATCGGTCGCAGCCTCGGGCTCACCTGCCCGGCGGCGAGCGTCTCGTTCCCCGGCGTTTCCGGGACGGTGACCGTGGGCGTCTGCCCGCAGCCCGGATCGCTCGTCCCGACCGACACTCCACTGGCAAAGCTCCTGACCCTGGGCGCGAACGCGCGCGAGCCGACGTCGTCACGACGGCGCCGGGCGATCTCGTCGTCTACGGCGACACGTTCGCCAACGCCGCGATCACCGCGGACGGCTCGGGCCGGCTCGTCGTGCACGACGGCCGGGTGTGGTCGCGCAAGGCGTGCACGGGAACGGTCGTCGTCGACCCAGAACACGGCCGCACCAACGTGCAACGTCGCGCGCGATGCCGGCGATGGGCACCAATCCCGCGTACAGGCCCGCCGTGGCGGCCAAGCCCGCGAACGGCGTCGGCGCATGTGTCGCCGGAGTCGCGACCATCGGCCCCGGCACCTACACGGTGGCCCAGCTGCAGACCGCGATCGGGGCGTGCACGACGGTCTGGTTCCAGCCCGGC
Source organism: uncultured Actinomycetes bacterium (assembly GCA_963812205.1). Classification (GTDB taxonomy): domain Bacteria; phylum Actinomycetota; class Acidimicrobiia; order IMCC26256; family PALSA-610; genus PALSA-610. The sequence goes on along the minus strand of CAWEUJ010000004.1, from coordinate 965,784 downwards.
GTCTTCTATCTCAACTTCGGCGCGACCGTGTGGAACGCCGTGCACCTGAAGATCATCGGCGGAACACCGTCACAGGCGGCGCTGCCGACCGCGCCGTTCCCCGGCGGGTGCGATCGAACCGCCCCGGGCACCCAGCTCATCATGGGCGGTGCGAGCCAGATCGCGCTGTCCGGCGGTTCGACGCTCGACCTCTGCGGGCTCGACACCACCGAGGGCACGACGACGGTGAAGCTCGCGCTGCTGGGGCTCACCACCAAGGTCGGGGGCATGGCCATCGAGAGCGGGTGCACAACGGCAGTCAACAGCTGCGCCGCCCTCCGGGCCGCGGGAAGCGGGACTGGCGTCAGCATCGCGGGCACGGTCGCGCTCCCGAAGGCCAAGCTCGACTTTCGGCCCGACGGCGGTCATTACGCGATCACCGACGCACTCGTCGCCCGCGCCGTCGACATCGCGCCGGCGTCACCGAGCCCGGCGGTTGTCATCGGGACGCCGGGGGCGCCGCGGTCGGCCGGTAGCGAAGTGCTGACGGCGTCGATCGGTGGCGTCGACTGGCTCAGCGCGCGCGTCGCGCTCCCGGCGGGAGTGAATCCCACCCCGGCGATCTCCGACTGGGTCATCCAACACTGAAGGGCGTCGGCTGCCGGCTCGTGGGTCCGTCAGCTCGTGGGTCGGTCAGCTCGGCGTGCCCGCCTCCCGCAGCGAGTGCGCTGCGGCCCGGGCCGCGCCTCGCGCCGCGTTCGTCGATTCGAAACCGAGGCGAACCAGCCGCGGGATACGCCACGGTTTCGTGAGCAGGTAGCGGACCGCCGCGCCGACGTTCGGTGTCCCGTCGGGATTGGCGAGGCCGATCACGTCGCTCGGCGTCACGCCGACGAGGTCGCTGATCGAGCGCACCGCCGACCACCGCACACCCCGGCGTTCGCACACGCCCGCGACCGCGGCCGTCTCCATGTCGACGGCGATGAAGCCGTCGGCGACGAGCGCGTCGCGTTCCGCCGGCTGCATGTCGAAGTCGTCGTGGGTCACCAGCCGGCCCCCGGCGGTCATACCCCCGAGATGCGACGGCCGGTACTCGGTGCCCGACGCCTTGTCGACGACGACCTCGGGGAAGATCACGTCGCCGACCCTGCTCGGACCCATGCCCCCGGCGATGCCGACCACCATGACGTGATCGATCGGCGAACTGTCGAGCAGGCGCTCGGTCGCCTCGGCCGCGAGCCGCGTGCCGATCCCGGTCTTGCCCGCTACCAGTTCGATCGACCCGGACACCCCCGCCCACCCGGCGTCGGTACGCCGGAGCGCGCACGCCTTCACGAGGGGTCCGAACTCCGAGGGCATCGGGGCCAAGAGCCCGACCCGGGCCGGACGATCCGCGTCGCTCATGGCGAGATGATGACCCGAGCAAACATCAGTGCGTCAAGCGTTCGAGTACACGCGGTCGGGCCGCACGACGACCACGACCCGGCGCTCGTTCGCCATCGCCGCGTCGTACCCGTCCCAATCGTCGTGGGTACCGCCCGCGGCGACGAAGACCTCCCGGAGCAACAGCCGCAGCCGCTCGGCGTCGAAACCGACGCTGGGATCGTCGGGCCCGATCAGCTCGACCGCGCCTTCGCCGGCCGCCCATTCCCAACCCGCGCGCGCGACCACCGTGGCCCGGGGCCGGGCGCGCAGATACGAGAGCTTGCGGGTCCCGCCGCCCGCCACGAACGCGATCACGTCCTCGCCGCCACTCCCCGGATGGGCCATGACCCCCGCATTCACGAGCGACGCCTGCACCGACCCGTCGGCACGCGTGACGGCCACCACGCAGAGGAACTGGTCGGCGGCGGCGATACGGCGGAAATCCGCGAGGTCGGTCATTTCCTTGTTGTACCGCGCTCCCGGCCCGCGTGTGATGGAATCTCCCGGTTCGCCGGCTGACTCAACAACGGGGAGGTCCGAGGTGCTCGCCACCTACGGCTCGGGTATCTACAAGACGCTGCTCGTACTGCACATCTTGACCGCCATCGTCGGGCTCGGAGCCGTAATGCTCAACGGCCTCTACGCGGCACAGGCGCAGAAGCGCCAGGGACCGACCGGGCGCGCCGTATCGGAAGCCAACTTCGCGGTCTCCCAGATCGGGGAGTACTTCATCTACGCGATACCGGTGTTCGGCATCCTGCTCGTGGTGGTGGGCCACCCGCTGTGGAAATTCTCCCAGGCGTGGATCTGGCTCGCGATGCTGCTCTACGTCGCCGCGATCGGGATCTCGCACTCGATCCTGATTCCCGGGCACAAGCGCATCAACGCGCTGCTCGCGGAGATGGAACAAGGCCCGCCGCCCGCGGGCGGTCCGCCGCCCCAGGTCGTGGAGCTCCAGGGGATCGGCAAGCGCATGGCCGCCGCGGGCGCGACGCTCAACGTCTTCGTCGCGATCTTCTTGATCCTGATGGTGTGGAAGCCGGGCTACTGAGGTTCAGCGCGCGCCGCGCAGCAGACGGCCGGGGCGCGCGCCCTGGTCGTCGCCGTCGCAGAGGATGACCTCGCCCGACTTCACCGTCGTGAGATAGCCACGCGCCCGCTGCACGAACCGGCGCGCGTCGCCGGGCAGATCGTGCACCATCACCGGCGTCTCGAGTTGCACGTGTTCGTAGTCGATCACGTTCACGTCGCCGACGAGGCCGGGCCGCAGGACGCCGCGGTCGCCGAGCCCGTACAGCGACGCGGTGTCGGCGGTCATCTTCTTCACGACCCACTCGAGCGGCAGCCGGTCGTGCGAACGGTCCCGCGCCCAGTGGGCGAGCATGTACGTGGGGGTGCTCGCGTCGCAGGTCGTGCCGCAGTGGGCACCGCCGTCGCCGAGACCCCACGCGCTGCTCGGGTGCAACAGCATCTCCCGCACGGCGTCGAGGGAGAAGTCGGTGTAGTTGAGCAGCGGGCGGAGCACGAGTCCGAGGCCGTCGTCGGCGAGCAGTGCGTCGTAGAACACCTCCATCTCGCCACGGTTCTGCGCCCGGGCGAGGGCGGCCACGCTGTGCTCGGGTGACGGCTCGTAGTCGGGCACCGCGCCCATCGGGAACGCGCGGGCGGGGTCGAGGAACTGGCGCATGGGCGCGATCGCGTCGTCGACCTCGGCGAGCAACTTCTCCCGGAACGCGGGGTCGTGCATCGCCGCAACCTTCTCCGCGAGCGATGCCGCGCCGATCGGCGCCCACGACGGGCAGTACGCGAACGGGTGGAACGTCTGCAATCCGAGCAGCAGGCTGACCGGCCGGCCGGCAACCTGCGGGCGCACCTGCGCGCCCTCGGCCGTCGCCTGCGCGCAGAGGTCGAGCATCAGCCGCCACGACTCGGGATCGTGGTCGTTCTGCGTGAGAGCGAAGGTAACCGGGCGCTTGATCGCGGCCGACAGCTTGCGCATCCACGCCATCTCGAGCTCGGGCGCGGCCAGGTCTTCGCCGAGCGCGCCGGCCGGCGCGAGCTCGAACACACCGGTGCCGAGCTCGCCGAGCACGCGCCCGATACCGAACAACTCGTCCTCGGCCGCGAACGTGCCGGGCACGGGCTCGCCGTCGATGGCCATGTGCGCGATCGTGCGGCTCGTCGAGAATCCGAGCGCGCCCGCCTCGATGCCTTGGCGCACGATGCGCGCCATCGCATCGATGTCTTCGGGCGTGGCCGGCTCGTTCTTCGCGCCGCGCTCCCCCATCACGTAGCCGCGCACCGCGCCGTGCGGAACCTGCGCGCCCACGTCGAGCATCTTCGGCGCGCGATCGACCGCGTCGAGGTACTCGGGGTAGTGCTCCCAACCCCACTGGATGCCCTCGGAGAGCGCCGCGCCGGGGATGTCCTCGACGCCTTCCATCAGCCCGATGAGCCAGTCGTGGCGGTCGGGCTTGACCGGCGCGAACCCGACCCCGCAGTTGCCCATCACGATGGTGGTGACGCCGTGCCAACACGTCGGTGTGAGCAGCGGGTCCCAGGTGACCTGCCCGTCGAAGTGGGTGTGCACGTCGACGAACCCGGGGGTGACGAGCGCGCCGTCGGCGTCGATCGTCTCGCGCGCGTGGCCGTCGACCGCGCCGACCTCGGTGATCACACCGTCGGTGATGGCAATGTCGGCCGTCCGGCTCGGTGCGCCCGTTCCGTCGACGACCGAGCCACCCTTGATCACGAGATCGTGCACTGCCCCACCTCTACGCATCGGAAGCGACTTCGCGGAAGAACTCGCGTACATCTTGCACCAGGAGATCGGGTTCTTCGAGCGCGGCGAAATGGCCACCCCGGTCGAATCGGGTATAGCGGACGAGGTTGAAGCGCGTCTGCGCGTAGGCGCGGGGGATCCGGAAGATCTCCTCGGGGAACACGGCCGCCGCGGTCGGGACCGTGACGTACTCGTCTGTCGGCCCGAACCTTCCGCTGCGCTGTGATTCGCAGTACAGGCGGATCGATGAGTTGATCGTGTTGGTCACCCAGTAGACGGTGAGATTCGTCAGGATCTGGTCGCGCGTGACCGCGTCTTCGGGGCTGCCGTCGTTGTCGGTCCACACGAGGAACTTCTCGACGATCCATCCCGCGAGACCGGCCGGTGAGTCGGTGAGCCCGTAGCCCAACGTTTGGGGGTTCTTGCCTTGGATCTCCTGGTACGCGGCGCCGCGCGTCATGAACTCGCCGGCCGCGCCGAGGTCGGCGATCTCGGCTTCGGTGAGCTCGATGCCGCTCGCGTCGGCCGGGAAGGCGAGCAGCATGTTCGAGTGCAGCCCGACCATGTGCTCGGGGTCGATCGCGGCCAGCCGCGCGGAGACCATTGCACCCCAGTCGCCACCTTGTGCTCCGTAGCGGTCGTAGCCGAGACGGGCCATGAGGGCTTTCCAGGCTTCGGCAACGCGCTGCACGTCCCAGCCCGGCTCGGTGGTCGGCCCCGACCACCCGTACCCGGGAAGTGACGGCACGACCACGTGGAAGTCGGCGCGCAGTGGCTCGATCACATCGAGGAACTCGGCAACCGAACCCGGCCAACCGTGTGTGACGATCAACGGCAGCGCGTTCGGGTTGTCGGAACGCGCGTGGATGAAGTGGATCTGCTGGCCGTCGATGTCGGTCAGGAAGTGCGGCCAGCGATTGAAGCGGGCCTCCTGCGCGCGCCAGTCGAACTTCGTGCGCCAGTGCTCGCAGAGGTCGCGGAGATACGCGAGGTCGGTTCCGTAGTCCCAGCCGCTCCCGGGAATCTGGTCGGGCCAGCGTGTACGGGCCAAACGTTCGTTGAGGTCGTCGAGCACCGCCTGGGGCACATCGACGCGGAAGGGTCGGATGTCGTCGCTCGCCATGGCGGCGACGCTATCGCGGCATCACGAAGCCTCGAGCGGCGACGTTCCCGGCTGCGATCGGGCGCGGACACGATCTCGCGCTCATGGTGATTCCCAAGGGTCTCCCGAGGCCCGTCGCGATGCCTCGCTAGATTCCCCGTCCGTGACTCTCGACCCGCTTGCGCCGTTCCGACTCGACGACAAGGTCGCACTCGTGACCGGCGCCAGCGCCGGCCTCGGCGCGCGCTTCGCCCGCGTGCTCGACGCGGCCGGCGCCCGTGTCGTGATCGCGGCGCGGCGCGTCGACCGCCTCGAAGAGCTCGCGTCCGAGTTGCGGGACGCGCACGTCGTCGCGTGCGACCTGTCGGTCGACGGCGCGCCCGAAGCGCTCGTCGCGGCGACGCTCGCGCACTACGGCCGCGTCGACGTGTTGGTCAACAACGCGGGCACGAGCACACCGACTCCCGCGTTCGACGAGACGACCGACAAGTTCACCGCGACCCTGCGCGTCAATCTCGTTGCGCCGTACGAGCTCGCGCGCGAGTCGGCCCGGGCGATGGTTGCCGCCGAGAGCGGTGGCACCATCGTGAACGTCGCGTCGATCTGGGGACTCGTCGGAGTGGGTCAGATCCCCGAGGCCGGGTACGCGGCGTCCAAGGGTGGTCTCGTCAACCTGACGCGCGAGCTCAGCGCGCAGTGGGCCCGCCGGGGCGTGCGCGTCAACTGCCTGGCGCCGGGGTGGTTCCGCAGCGAGATGACCGACGGGGTCATGTTCGGCGACGAGAAGGCCGAGCGCTGGATGCGCCAGCGCACCCCCATGGGCCGCGGCGGCGAAGAGCACGAGCTCGACGGCGCGCTCCTCTTCCTCACCAGCGCCGCCAGTAGCTTCCTCACCGGCCAGACCCTCTGCGTCGACGGCGGCTGGACCAGCATCTAACCGCCCGGCTCCCGAACCGCCCCCTTCTTGCCCACGACTGTCGGCAAGAATTCCCGCCCGTGGAGCCAGTTTTCCTGACAACTGTTGGCATGGAATCCGGGGCGTGGAGCCAGTTTTCCTGACAACTGTTGGCATGGAATTTGGGACGTGGAGCCCGTATTCCTGACAACTGTTGGCAGGGAATCTGGGCCGCGCACGCGTGTTCCGAGCGCGAAGATGGGCGGACGCGAGCGTGGCGGAATTGGCAGACGCGCCAGGTTTAGGTCCTGGTCTCGAAAGAGGTGGGAGTTCGAGTCTCCCCGTTCGCACCCACCCACCCAGCTACCCAGCCAGATGCTTTGTTCGTCGCCCCGCGACCGGCTGGGTGTCGTAGGTAGCTAGGTCGGTGGGGCGGGATCGGGCACGTCGTGCTCGACGTGCCCGAGCTCGGCACCTCGGGTCACGCCCCACAACGACCCGACGACCACCGCGGTGCCCACGCCCTGGAGCACCGTGATCGACTCGGCGAAGAACACCCACGCGCCGCTCGCGACCAGCGGCGTCTCGCCGAGCAACATGGGCGCCGACACCGACGTGGGCACGTGACGGTGCGCCCAGATCATCAACACGTGCGCGGTCGTGCCGGCGAGCATCGTGCAGGTCGCATAGAAGAGACCGCGGCCGCTGATGTGCAGGGATCCGTGGAGCGACGAGCGCGATCGGTGTGGTGAGCACCGCGGCCGCGGTCAACGTGCCGAACATGAACGCGAAGGGATCGACGACGATCCGCGTCCGCAGCACCCGGCCGTAGAGGAACCAGCCCGAGTTGAAGACGAGACCCGCGACGGCGACGACATCGCCGGTGAGGCTCCACGTACCACTGTGAGACGCCGCGCCCGCGACCATGATCGTCCCCACGATCGCGGCTCCCGCCGCGCGCGAGGTGCGTGCGCGCCACGCGCTCACCCAGGAACGCGACCGCGAACCCGATGATCAACACCGGCTGGAGCGAGCCGATCAGGGTGACGTCGAGCAGCCGCGTCAGACCGAGCGCGGCGAAGGTCGTGGCCGCGCCCGAGACGAAGAACGCGCCCGCGCCGACGAGCAGTGCGATCCAACGCAGCCGAGGCATGTCGTCGGGCCAAAAGGGCGCAGTGTCGACCCGGCGCGAACGCCACCAGACGATCGTGGCGAGCGGCGGTAACGCGAACCAGAGGCGCCACGTGGTGAACACGAGCGCATCGGAGTGACCGGCGCGCACGAACAGCGACGTGGCCGACCACAGCACCACCGCGATGAGCACCGCGCCGATGGCGCGTCGCTCCACCGGCATCGAACGCGAGCGGCTCGCGAGATCGACCACTTCGGCACGCTATCCGGATCGGTTCAAGCCGCCCGGCGCGATTTCAACGCTTCTTGCGCTTGCGGAACATCCCCTTGCGCTGCGCGTTGCGCTTCGCTTGTTTGGCCAGAAGATCGAAGCCCGCTGCGTTCACGATGTCTTCGGTCGCGTCGAGCAACGCGGCGATGTCGGCGTCGACCGCGACCTCGGGCTCGGGCGGTGCCGGCTCCATCCCCTTCGCCAGCGACCCGTAATGCCAGCCCGCGTCGATCTTGCGCCGCTCGTAACGCGGGCAGTCGGCGGGACAGTTCCAGGGCGCTTCGGGCGCGAGATCGAGGGTGCACTTCCGGACCGCCTCGCCCGACGCGTACGTACGGCTCTCGTAGTGCCGGCAGTCGGTCCGCATGGTCACGAGAGCAATCGTACCGGCGGTCGTGCCCGAGCTCCCGGTCAGTCGAGCCAGCCGACCGCTTGGTCGAGGAGATAGCGGCTGACCCCGAGACACGCTTCGAGCGTGTCGCACGGCACCTCTTCGCCTCGACGGATCCCGATCAACGAGACCTTCTGGTGGGCGACGATCCGCAACGATCGCTCGGGCGCATCGGTCGCGGCCGGGAACGAATCGGTAGCAGACACGTCGAGAGGCAGATCCCGCCCGCCGACACCGGCGAGGTCGGTCGCGAGCACGAGGAGATCGGGCCCGTGGGCCAGCGGCGGCAGCGCCCACGTGAAGCTCAGCGGGAAATGGAACGTGTCGGTCGGTTCTCCGTCGTCGCCGACCTCGATCACCGCGTCTTCGAAGCCCAACAGGACACGCGGATCGATCTCGAGCGAGAGGTAGAGGTCGACCGGACCTTCGCAGCCCTCCTCGGGGTGCAGATCCACCTCCCACGTCTGGCGCAGCGAGTAGCTCTCGACGAAGTGCCGCTCGTCGTGCACGTGGAACCCGTGCTCGACGGCGTGATCCTTCAGGTCGGCAACGAATCCGGCGACGTCGAGTACGGCCATGTCAGTTGGGGAGCGTACCGAACGCCTGCGCCAGCGCGGCGCCGACGTGTTGCAGCGCGTCGCGGCTCGCGTCGAACGCCGCCGACAGTCCGAAGAACGCGTGGATCATGCCGTCGTACGGAAGGTTCACGACGGGCACACCGGCTTCTCCGAGCCGCCCCGCGTAGGCCTCGCCCTCGTCGCGCAGCGGATCGAACTCCGCGGTGATCACGACCGCGGGCGCGACGCCGCTCAGATCGGGCGACTGCAACGGGGAGATCCGCCAGTCGGTCGGATCGGCGCCACCACGCGTGTAGCACGAGAAGAACCACCGCATGTCGTCCTCGGTCAGCAAGTGCCCCTTGCCGTTCTCTCGATACGAGGCGGTGTCGAAATCGCAGTCGACGACGGGGTACACGAGCACCTGCAGCGCGAGCTCGGGCGCGCCCGCGTCGCGCGCGAGCAACGCGCACACCGCGGCCAGGTTGCCGCCCGCGCTGTCGCCCATCACTGCGAGGCGCGAGCCGTCGCCGCCGAACGACGCCGCGTTCTTCGCGATCCACGCCAGCGCGCGCCAACAGTCGTCGAGCGCGGCGGGGAACGGGTGCTCCGGCGCGAGCCGGTAGTCGACCGACACGACGATCGCCTTCGTCGCGTTGGCGACCTGGCGGGTAACCGGATCGAATTGGTCGACCGTGCCGATCGTCCAACCGCCGCCGTGGAAGTAGACGATCACCGGGAGGTCGGGGTCGGGCGAGGGCCGGTACACGCGCACGGGCACACCGTCGGCGTCGGTGTCCTCGACGGCGAACACCGCTTCGGGTGCGCCCGCGCCCGTCACCACGAGCGCCGCGAACCCGTCGCGCACCTCCTGCAGCCGTTCGTCGGTCGGCGGGACCGCGCCCATCGCGTTGACGAGGTCGCACACGACCTGCGCTTGAGGATGCAGCGGCATCAGACGGACCCGAGCGCGGTGCGCAGCGCGGCCACCGAGACATCCCACGCCTCCTGTCCGGGCGGCATGAAGTCGTGCATCCCGAAGAAGCCGTGGATGAGGCCGTCGGCGCGCACGGCCTCGGTCGTAACTCCCGCGTCGGCGAGCCGGCGGGCGTAGGCCTCGCCCTGATCGCGCAACGGGTCGTATTCGGCGGTGACCACTACGGCGCGCGCCAGTCCGGAAAGGTCGGGGGCGCGCATCGGCGAGAAGCGCGGATCGTCGAAGTCGGCGGGCGTGCGCGCGTAGTGATCCCAGAACCAGCGCATGCCCTCGGCCTCGAGGAAGTACCCCTTGGCGTTGTCGATCATCGCCGCGCTGTCGAGCTCGTAGTCGGTGACCGGGTACACGAGGAGCTGCAACTTCGGTTGCGGCAGCCCGCGATCACGCGCGTCGAGCGTCACGACGGCGGCCAGGTTCCCGCCCGCGCTGTCACCGCCGATGGCGACCCGACCGGGGTCGGCCCCGACGTCGTCCGCGTGCGTCCAGCGCCCACTCGTAGGCGGCGAGGCAGTCGTCGGCGGCGGCAGGGAACTTCGCTTCCGGTGCGAGCCGGTAGTCGATCGACACGACGACCGCGCCGACCTGGTCGGCGAGCAGCCGGCCGAGTTGGTCGTGCGTATCGAGGTTGCCGGTCACCCAACCGCCGCCGTGGAACCACAGCAGCAACGGCAGGCCCGGCGCCGCGCTCGGCCGGAACACCCGCACCGGGATGTCGCCGGCCGGTCCCGGGATCGTCCGATCGGCCACGCCGTGCACCGGGTGTTTCGGGAAGAGCGGGTTGGTCGTGGCCGCGATCATCGCGGCCCGGCGGGCGGCGGGTGTCGCGTCGGGCCCGAACGTGAGACCCGAGTCGGTCAACACCTGGACCATCATCTCGGCGGACGGATGCAGCGCCATTGGGACTACCTCTCCTCGGTCAGCGCGGCCGCGAGCGCCCGGAAGGCTCGCCCACGGTGCGAGACGGCATGCTTCTCCTCCGGCGCCATCTCCGCAAACGTGCGGCCGTCGCCCTCCACCGGGACGAACAGCGGGTCGTAACCGAAGCCACCGGTCGCCCCGCGGCTCGGCGCCGATGACGCCTTCGACCTCGCCCCGAGCGACGACCTCCCCACCCTTCGGATCGCGGGCCAACGCGACCGTCGCGAACCGGGCCGTCCGCTGCGGCCGTTCGATGCCCCGGAGCTCGGCCACCAGCTTGGCCACGTTGTCGGCGTCCTCGGCGTGCGCGCCGGCGAAGCGGGCGGAGTGCACTCCGGGCGCGCCGTTCAGCGCGTCGACGAAGAGCCCACTGTCGTCGGCGATCGCGAGCAACCCGTAGGCGTCGGCGAGCGCGCGCGGCCTTGATGCGCGCGTTCTCCTCGAGCGTGCTGCCGGTCTCCTCCACATCGGGTGCGTCGCGCGAGCGCCCGCAGCGCGGCTACCGACGCCACGAGCCGCTCCGGAGTGTCGACGAGAAAGGCGACGCCCTCGATCGAATAGGCGATCAACGGGGAATCGGTGAGCGCGACGAAGATCTCGACGATCTCGCGCGCCTTGCCGGCATTCTGCGTGGCGAGAACGAACGGGAGCGCGGGCGTCACCGAACGCGCGGGGCCGGCAGCTCGGAGACCATCTCCTGTTGCGCGGCGATGATCTCCTCGATGCCGCCTTCGGCCAAGATCGAGCAGCGAGTCGAGCTCGGGTCGCGTGAAGGCGACGCCTTCGGCGGTGCCCTGCACCTCGACGAAGCGACCGTCGCCGGTCATCACGACGTTCATGTCGACCTCGGCCCGCACGTCTTCGGTGTACTCGAGGTCGAGCATCGGCGTTCCGTCGATGATGCCCACCGAGATCGCCGCGCACGGCTGCAGGATCGGATGCCGCGCCAGCACACCTCGCGCGACGAGGCGGCTGCACGCGTCGTGCAACGCGATCCAGCCTCCACAGATCGAGGCGGTACGGGTGCCGCCGTCGGCCTGCAGCACGTCGCAGTCGACGGTGATCGACACGTCGGGCATCAAGCGCAGGTCGATCGCGGCGCGCAGCGACCGCCCGATGAGGCGCTGGATCTCCTGGGTGCGCCCGCTCTGCTTGCCCTTCGCCGCCTCGCGCCCGACGCGCTCGGGCGACGATCCGGGGAGCATCGAGTACTCCGCGGTGACCCAGCCCTTGCCCGAGCCCTTCAACCACGGCGGGATGCGCTCCTCGACCGACGCGGTGCAGAGCACGCGCGTCCGCCCGAACTCCACCAGTACCGACCCTTCGGCCATCTCGGTGAAGTCGCGTACGAACACAACGGTTCGGAGGTCGTCGGCGGCGCGGCCGGAGGCACGAGTGGTCAAAGCAGTCCTTCCATCCATCGGCCGGGGAAGCCCGGCCGTTTGGTGCTACAGGCGGGTGACGAGGTGCGGCGACGCCAGCGTCACCGCGCGCCCGAACGCTTCCGAGCCCTCTTCGACGGAGGCTACCGGGTCGAGCGTCGGCCACAAATGGGTGAGCATCAGCCGGCGCGCCTTCGCCTCGCGCGCCGCCTCGCCGGCTTGGCGCGCCGACAGATGGATCGGCGAACGGATGTCGTCGTGCTGATAGGTCGCCTCGGAGAGCACGAGGTCGGCGTTCGACCGGAACGCGTCGACGCTCCAACCCGGCCCGGTGTCGGCGGTGTACACCAGCCGCTTGCCGTCGTGTTCGAGATCGACGGCAACGGTCGGCAGCGGGTGATCGGTACGCGAGAACTGCAACTGCGTCTGTTCGATCGTCGGCGCGGTCGCCGTCGCCCACGAGCTTCCAGTCGAAGGTGTCGGTCCACTCCCCGACAATGCCTTCGAGCGTCTTCTCGACGCCCTCCGGCGCGTACACCGGTAGGCCGCGACGCTCGAGTCCGTACTTGTAGAGCACGTGCAGCCCGTAGATGTCGACACAGTGATCCGCGTGCGCGTGCGTGATGACGACGGCGGTGAGGTCGGCCGGATTCGCGTGCTCTGCAGGTTGGCGAACGACCCGTTGCCACAGTCCATCCAGATGACGGCGTCGCCCGACCGCACGAGATACCCGCTGCATGCGCCGCCCGCGGGCGATCCGTAACTTCCGGAACACCCGAGAATCGTCAGCTCCACGACCACGCCTCCACTTGCTCGACTTCGGGGCCGAGGAACCGCGCGCCCAGCTCGCGGAACGTCGCGGCGTCACCGCTCGTCATGAACGTCACTCGCCTCGGGGCATCGGGAGCGCGCACACCCCGATCGGGTTCGCCGAGCTCGGCGCGCACCTCGAACGCGGTCTCGTCGGCGCTCGACACGAGCACGACGTCGGGGCCCATCACGTCGGCGATCGTGCGCGCGAGCAGCGGATAGTGCGTGCAGCCGAGGACCAACGTGTCGACGCACGCCTGTTTCACCGGCGCGAGCAGGCGCTCGGCGAGCACGTGCACCTGATCGGAGTCGACGTCGCCCTGTTCGACGAACTCGACGAACCCGGGGCACGCCGCGCACGTGAGATCGAGGTCGGGGTCGAGCTCGGCGGCGGTCCGCTGGTAGGCACCCGACGCGACGGTTCCGACCGTGCCGATCACCCCGACCCGGCCGGTCCGGGTCGCGCTGCGGGCCGCGCGCAAACCCGGCTCGATGACCCCGACGACCGGTATGTCGAGCTGATCCTGCAGGTGATCCAGGGCCGCGGCGGCAGCGCTGTTGCACGCGATCACGACCATCCTCGCTTCCTGTTCGAGCAGCAGGTCGACGATCTCGAGCGAGTACTTCAAGACCTCGTCGGCGGGTTTGGAACCGTAGGGGAACCGCCCCGTGTCACCGAAATAGACGACGTCCGCGCCGGGGACGAGGTCGAGCAGCGCCCGTACGACCGTGAGGCCGCCGAGACCGCTGTCGAATACGCCGATCGGCCGGTCGTCGTACACCATGGCGGGCAAAAGCTATCGGGCCGCGGCCGCGCGCCGGAGACGATCGGCCACCGCGGCGCCGATCCCCGCGGTGTCCGGCGGCGTGACCGCGAGGATCACATCGACACCGCGGCGGTCGAGATCGCGCAGCTGCCGGTACAGGGTGCGGGCGTACTCGGCGGCGTCATGCGGAGTGGCGAGGACGCCGACGGTGTGACCTTGGGCGCGCAGGCCCTCGGCCCGCGCCTCGAGTGTGGCGGCGGAGACGAGCTCGACACGGGCGTTGGGCGCGTAGTGCGACGCGAGGGTGCCGGGCGCGGCGATCTCCCCGCCCGTGCGGCGGGGGAGCACCGAGCCGACGACGCGCGCGAGCTGGTCCTCGCCGACGCCGCCGACGCGCAGCACGACGGGCTCGGGTCCGGTGACGTCGACGATCGTCGACTCGACGCCGATCGCGCACGGGCCCCCGTCGAGCACGAGGTCGACATCGGCACCGAGGTCGTCGCGTACGTCTTGCGCCGTCGTCGGGCTCACCCGACCGAATCGGTTCGCCGAGGGCGCGGCGATGCCACCGCCGAACGCGTCGAGCAGCGCGAGCGCAAGCTCGTGATCGGGGACGCGAAGGCCGACGGTGTCGCGACCTCCGGTCGCGACACCGCTGACGCGACCTGGATCACGGAGCACGACCAGCGTGAGTGGGCCCGGCCAGAAGGCGCGCGCGAGCACGTGCGCCACCTCGGGAACGTCGCGGCCGAGCTCGTCGAGCTGTGTAGCGCGGGCCATGTGCACGATCACCGGATGCTCGAGCGGGCGGCCCTTGACCGCGAACAGTCGGTGGAGCGCTTCGGGATTCGCGGCGTCGGCGCCGAGCCCGTACACGGTCTCGGTCGGGAACGCGACGAGGCCTCCGGCGCGCAGGGCCGTCGACCGCGCTGCGCGATCACCAGTAGTTGATGCGCGTCGCCCGTTCGACGACGTCGTCGATCGGATCGGTCCATGCACCCGACGACAGGTACTTCCAACCACCGTCGGGGAGCAGTGCCACGATCGTCCCGCGCTCCATCTGCTGGGCAGCTTTCACCGCGCCCGCGATCGCGGCGCCCGACGAGATGCCGGCGAACACCCCGCACTCGTTCAAGAGCCGGCGCGTGCCCTCGATCGAGTCGCGTGGCCGCACCATCAGCTTGCGATCGAGCAGCGCGGGATCGAAGATCGGCGGGACGAAGCCGTCATCCAGGTTGCGCAGGCCCTGCACGAGCTCGCCCGCCGGGGGTTCGACCGCGATGATCTTCACGTCGGGCTTGTGCTCTTTGAGGTAGCGACCCGCGCCCATCAGGGTCCCGCTCGTGCCCAGGCCGGCGACGAAGACGTCGATCTCCGGGCAGTCGCGCAGGATCTCGGGGCCGGTGCCTTCGTAGTGCGCCTGCGGGTTCGCGGGGTTTCCGTACTGGAAGAGGAAGACGTAGCGATCGGGATCGTCGGCGTGGATCTTCTCGGCCATTCGGATCGCGCCGTTGCTGCCCTCGTCTGCGGGCGACAGCGTGATCTCGGCACCGAAGATCTCGAGCAGCTGGCGACGCTCGACCGAGACGTTCTCGGGCATGATCACGCGGAGCTTGTAGCCCCGCAGCTTGGCGACGAGCGCGAGGCCGATGCCGGTGTTCCCCGACGACGGTTCGAGGATGGTCGCCCCGGGCTTCATGATCCCGTCACGCTCCGCGAGCTCGACCATCTTGCGCGCGATGCGATCCTTCGACGAGCCGCCCGGGTTCTGGCCTTCGAGCTTCGCCCAGATGCGGACGCCGGGATTCGGGGAAAGCTGGTGCACGCCGACGAGCGGCGTGTCTCCGATCAGCCCGAGGATGTCGTCGTGCCTCACGCGCCGCCGGCGACCGCAGGCAGGATCGAGAGGACGTCACCGTCGGCGAGCTTGGTGTCGAGCCCGTCGAGGTAGCGGATGTCGTCGTCGTCCTTGTAGACGTTCACGAACTTGTGCAGGCTGCCGCCGTCGTCGAGCAGATTCCCCCGGAGGCCGGGGTAGCGCTCGACGAGGGTGTTGAAGACCTCGCCGACGGTCGCGCCGTCGATCGCGACGGTCGTCTGGCCGTCGGCCTGGACCCGCAACATCGTGGGCAACTTGATCTCAACGGCCATAGTTCGCAGGTTACAACCCGACCCGTCCGGTCGGGATTCCGGCGCCGGCCCGACTTCCGACGAAATCTCGTCCCGTCGTTGCCCGCGCCCCGGGCATCGGGTCTCGCCGGAACCCGACCGACGGATCAGCCGCGGTCGAGCTCGACTGCGACCTCGGCGATCTCCTCGCCGCGGATCCGGTACGCCCGCAGCATCGGCGCCTGGTCGCGCAGTGACACGATGACGTACAGCCAAGCCGGGTCGACCGCCTGGCGAACGTCGGTCGGCGACGGGTAGCCCTCGGTATGAGTGTGGGAGTGCCACACCCCGACGATCTCGTCGCCGTCGGCTTCGGCGGCGCGCATCGCGGCCAGCATGTCTCGCGGATCGACCGTGTAGGTGACCGCCGACGCGTCGGCGTTCCGGCACGGCCGCGCCTGCGAGACCGCACCCGTCGGCTGCCCGTCCGCGCCGAGCGGCCCGACGAGCAGACCGCACGACTCGTTCGGCAGGCCGTCGTAGCAATTGCCGACGATGACCGCGTACTGCGACTCGGTGAGCCGCAGGGTCGGTTGTGCGAACACCGACGTCATCCTTGCAGCGCCCGCCACACCCGCTCGGCCGTGCACGGCATGTCGATGTGGCGGATCCCGAGGTGCGACAGCGCGTCGATGATCGCGTTGTGCACCGCCGGCGTGGAACCGAGCGTCGCCGACTCGCCGATGCCCTTGGCGCCGAGCGGGTTCAACGGTGTGGGCGTGACGGTGTTGTACGTCTCGTACGACGGCAGTTCCGCCGCCGACGGCATCGCGTAGTCCATCAGGTTCGCGGTGATGGGGTTCGCCGTCGTCGTCGTACTGCACGCCTTCCCACAAGCACCTGGGCGACGCCCTGCGCGATCCCACCGTGCTGTTGGCCGCCCACGATCATCGGGTTGATGATCGTGCCGCAGTCGTCGACCGCGACGTGGCGCACCAACTCGACCCGGCCCGTCTCGGAGTCGATCTCCACGACCGCGACGTGCGAGCCGAACGGGAACGACGACCCGCCCGCCTGGAAGTCGAGCTCGTGCTGCAAACGCTCGGCGACACCATCGGGTCGCTTCTGCGGATCCTTGGCCGCCGCCGCGAGATCGGCCCACGCGAGCTTGCTCGCCGGCACGCCGGCAACCTCGAGACCGTTGTCGCCGAGCACGATGTCGTCGGGGTTGGCCTCGAGCAGGTGCGCGGCCAGCCGCTTCGCCTGCGCCAGCACTTCTTGGCTCGCGACGAGCAGCGCGCTGCCGCCGATCTGGCCCGATCGGGAACCACCGGTCCCGCCGCCGCGCGGCACCTCGTCGGTGTCGGAGTGGAGGACGCGGACGTTCTCGAACGGAACGCCGAGCGTCGACGCGACGATCTGCGAGAACGCGGTCTCGTGGCCCTGGCCGTGCGCGCTCGTGCCGACGCGCGCCGTGACTGTGCCGTCGTCCTCGATCTCGACCGACCCGTACTCCTGGGTGAGCACCATCGGCGCACTGATCTCGAGGTACGAAGAAACGCCGATCCCCATGAGCATGCGATCGCCGCGATCGCGCCGCGCCTTCTGCTCGGCGCGCAGCGCGTCGTAGTCGGCGTGTTCGAGGGCTGCGTCGAGCGCCTTGTCGTATTCCCCCGTGTCGTACGTGGCGCCCAGGCCCGTGTTCGGCATGTACGGGAACGCGTCGGGCTGGATGAAGTTCTTGCGGCGGATCTTCACCGGATCGATGCCGAGCTCGTCGGCGGCGATGTCGAGGATGCGCTCCATCATGTGGATCGCCTCGGGCCGGCCCGCGCCGCGGTAGGCGGCGACCGGCGTGGAGTTGGTGATGACCGCCTGCCAGTTGAACTCGACCTTCGGCACCACGTACACGTTCGCCGCCATCATCTGTGTGAAGAACGGGAGGAACGCGCCGATGGCCGCGTACGCGCCCGCCTCCGCGTTCGTGAACACCTTGAGGCCGGTGATCGTGCCGTCATGCTTCAGGCCGAGCTCGACGTCGTGCACCATGCCGCGGCCATGCCACATCGCAACCATGTTCTCCGAGCGCGTCTCCGTCCACTTCACCGGGCGACCGAGCGTGAGCGCGGCCTTCGCGACGAGCAGGTGCTCGACCGTCATGCCCTGCTTCGCGCCGAACCCACCGCCCACCGCGGCGTTGCGTGCGTGGATCAGCGCCGGGTCGATGCCGAGCAGCATCGCGATCTCGTCGCGCACCCCGTGCGGACCTTGCGACGAGACCCAGATCGACAGGCTGCCGGCCTCCTTGCCGGGGGCGGCGACGATGCCGCCCGGCTCCATCGGCACCGGCGCGACGCGCTGGTTGACGATGCGCTCGCGCACGATCACGTCGGCGTCGTCGAGCACACCCTCGACCGGGCCCGTGCCCATCGCGTTGGCAACGTTCGAACCCTGCTGCTCGTGGATGATCGGCGCACCGTCGGCGAGCGCGGCGGCAACCGTCGCCAGAGGCGTCAGCTCGTCGTAGTCGACGATGACGGTCTCGGCCGCGTCCATAGCCTGGGCCTTGGTGTCGGCCACGACCATCGCGACGATGTCGCCGACGAAGCGCACCTTGTCGCGGGCGAGCGGCGGGCGGTTCATCGTCGCCGGCAGCATGACGAAGCCGTGCACCGACGGCAGATCGAGATCGGCCGCCGTGTACACCGCGACCACGCCGGGCATCGCCATCGCGTCGCTCGTGTCGATCGAGGAGATGTCGGCGTGCGCGACCGTCGAGCGGACGAACGCGGTGTGCAGCAGCCCGGCGACGGCGAGGTCGTCGTAGTACTGCGTCGTACCCTCGAGGATCCCCGGGTCCTCCTTGCGGAGAACGGGGTTTCCCAGAATCGAGCCCGACGTCGGCATTGCGTTCCTCCTGCGCTGCGAGAACCGGCCGCAGACTAGCGGTGAGAGAATGCCGCCCGTGCGAGCCGTGCGGAACACCGACTCCGGGATTCGCGTCGTCGAGGTACCCGCCCCCGAGGGTCCGGGAGTGCGCGTGCGAGTCGCGCGCCGCGGGGATCTGCGGTTCAGACCTCGAGATGATCCGCACCGGACTGGCCGCGCGAACCCTCGGTCACGAGATCGCGGGCGTGCTCGACGACGACACCGAGGTCGCCGTCCACCCCTTCGTTCCGTGCGGCGAGTGCGAGCAGTGCACGGGCGGTCGGTTCCAGCTCTGCCGCGACGCGACCGCAACGATGCTCGGCGTCTTCACCGACGGAGGGATGGCCGACGAGGTCGTGGTACCCGAGTCGTGCCTCGTCCGCCTGCCCACCGGCATCGCGGCGACCGACGCCTCGATCGTCGAGCCGCTCGCGGTGGCGCTGCACGCGTGCAATCGCGTCGGGATCGAGCCCGGAGCACGGGTGGGTGTGGTCGGCGCGGGGACGATCGGCCTCCTGACCGGCGCGGTCGCGCGGCACCTCGGCGCCGACGTGAGCATCGTGGCCCGCCACGACGCGCAGCGACGCGCGGCCGAAGCGCTCGGCCTCGCACTCGATCCGCCCCGCGACTGCGACGTGGTGTTCGAGGCCGCCGGCACCACGTCGGGTTTCGACGCGGCCGTGCGCGCGTGCCGGCGCTCGGGCACGATCGGCCTGGTCTCGACCACCTGGGAGCCGATCCCGATCTCGTTCCTGAACGCGCAGATGCGTGAGGTCACGATCGTCCCGGCGTTCGTCTACGGCGAGACGCACGGTCGGCGCGAATTCGACGCCGCGACCACGATCGTGGCCGCGCACCCGGAGATCGTCCCGGCAGTCGTCACCCATCGCTTCGGCCTCGACGAGGCGCCCCGGGCCTTCTCCGTGGCCGGAGATCGGGCGCAGGGGTCGGTCAAGGTCGTCCTGCACCCCTGACGCGGGGAACCGCACGGGAAGACGGCCGTCCCGATCCGCCGGAAGCCCTCGATCGCCCGCCGAATCCCTCAATCGTGCGGCGCGCCGGCCGATCAGGCCGGGATGGACGGCATCGCCGCAGTCGAGGCGCGCATCCAACAGATCATGAGCCAGTTCGGCGCGCCGGCCCCCGGCGGGGTGCTCGGCACGTCGGATTCGGGCACGACGCCGGTCGACTCCACGCCGGGCTCCGGCACCGGCACCGACCGCACCGGCACCGGCACGTTCGCCGACGCGCTCGGCGCAGGCGCAGGGAACGTCGGCGAGCTCGGCGAACGTCCCGACCAGCTCGGGAACACTCAACCGGGCCGGGGTGGACCCCACGCAGTGGGCACGCGACTTCCTCACGAAGGTCGGCATGCCGATCACCTCGGAGAACGTGCGGGCGGTCACCGCGTGGGAGCAGGCAGAAGGAACCGCGGCGTCGTTCAACCCGCTGGCCACGACCCAGGGCGGTTACGCCGGTGAGACGAAGTTCAACAGCGTGGGCGTGAAGAACTACAGCACCTACCAAGACGGCATCGACGCCAACGCGCACGCGCTCCTGAACGGCCGCTACACGAACATCCTCGACGCGCTGCGCGTGGGGAACAGCGCCACGGCCGTCGCACAGGCGATCGCCGATTCGCCCTGGGGCACGCACGGCGGGGTGCTGCGCGTCCTCGCGTCTCAGGGCAAGTAGCGCGCCGCAGTCTCGCCGAGGACGGTCTCGCAATCCGCGACCGTCTCCGCCAGGATCTGCGCGACCGGCACAACGTCGTCGATCCGGCCGGCCACCTGGCCGCTGAAGGCGAACGACGCTTCGAGGTTGCCGCCGAAGTAGAGGTCGTGCACGGCCTCGAGGCTCGGGATCACCGCGCGGTCCTCGCCTTCGGCCTGCTCGCTGAACCCGGTGCGCAGCACGCGGAACGCGGGCGGTGAGTGGCGATTGAGCAACAGCGTGTCGCCCTCGTTCGACGAACAGATCAACTGCTTCCAGTTGTCGTGCACCGGCGATTCGGCTGCGCTCACCATGCGCGTCCCCATCTGCACGCCTTCCGCGCCGAGCACCAGGGCGGCCGCCATCGAGCGACCGTCGCAGATTCCTCCCGCGGCGACGATCGGGACGTCGACCCGCGACGCGATCAGCGGGAGCAGCACCATCGTCGACGCGCCGGTCGGCGCCTTGAATCCACCACCTTCGTTGCCTTCGACGACGAGCCCGTCGACGCCGGCTGCGACCGCCTTCAGCGCGCCCCGCAACGACGGGACGACGTGGAAAACGGTGAGTCCGGCGTCCTTGAGCAGGTGCGTGAACTTTGTCGGGTCCCCGGCCGAGGTCGTCACGAAGGTGACACCGTTCTCCGCGACGAAGTCGACGATCGAGGGATCGCGTACGAACAGCTGCGCGATGTTCACGCCGAACGGCTTGTCGGTCAGCGTGCGCATCTTGACGATCTCGTCGCGGACCTCGTCGAGGCGGCCCGACGACGTCTCGATGATGCCGAGCCCGCCCGCGTTGGAAACGGCCGACGCCAGTTGCGCCCGGGCGATGTAACCCATCGGGGCCTGGATGATCGGGTAGTCGATTCCCAGGAGCTCTGTGATTCGGGTGCGCACGCGTGCCACGCTATACAGATGACCGAGAACGACGCTCCGGTGATCATCGAGGCCGCGCTCAACGGCGTGACGAGCCGCCGGCACAATCCGAACGTTCCCGCGTCCGCGGAGGAACAAGCGCAGGACGCGCTCGCGTGCGTCGACGCGGGCGCGACCGTCATCCACACCCATGCGCCGAACATCGCCGTACCGGCGCACGAGGCAGCGGAGCAATACGCAGTCGCGTTCCGGCCCGTCGTCGAGAAGCACCCGGGCATCGTCTGCTACCCCACCACCGGGATCGGCCCGACGATCGAAGAGCGCTACGCACACGTCGGGCTGCTCGACGACCAGGGACTGGTACGGGCCGGATTCGTCGACACCGGATCGGTGAACCTCGGCGGTACCGGCGCCGACGGCCTGCCCCCGAACAGCAGCTACGTCTACACGAACACCTTCGCCGACATCGCCTACAAGATGGACGTCTGCCGGACGCGCGGCCTCGGTCCGAGCATCGCGATCTTCGAGCCCGGCTTCTTGCGCGTCGTGCGCGCGTACTACGACGCGGGCGCGCTCCCGGCCGGAACGCTCGTGAAGTTCTATTTCTCCGCGGGCGGCTATCTCGGCGGAGGGGAGCCGCTTTGGGGCGCGCCGCCGATCGCCGAAGCCCTCGACCTGTATCTCGCGATGCTCGGCGACGCGCACATCCCGTGGGCGGTCGCGGTGCTGGGCGGCTCATTGCTCGAAACACCGATCGCGCGCGCGGCACTGGAACGCGGTGGACACCTGCGCGTCGGTCTCGAAGACTGGGACGCGGGACCGACCAACGTCGACCAGACCACAGCCGCGGCACAGTTGTGTCGCAGTGTGGGACGCAACGTGGCCGACGTTGTCGACGCAGCGCGCGTACTCGGGCTCCCCGACTGAGAACGCCCTGGGCGTTCGATCGGCAATCCCTGAGGTGCTCGATCGCGCCCGAATCCGCACCGATGTGGTCATGGCCAAGAACCAAGGGAGCAACCATGACCATCAACCCGATCGGGATCTCGAACCCGAACCAGGCAATCGACCCCACGTCGTTCCAGACCCGCATGCAGCAAACCCTCGCACCGGTCGCGCAGCTCTTCGGTGAGAGCAGCGATCAACTGATGTCGGAGCTCGACTCGGGAAGCACCAGCCTGAGCGTGCTCGCGTCGCAGAAGGGTATTTCGCAGACCGACCTCATCAACACGATCAAGCAGGGCCTGCAGCAGTCGGCGACGAGCAACGGCCAGACACCGAGCGACTCGCAGCTCACGAACATGGCAGCGCGCATCGCGGGCCACAAGCACGGCGGGCACCACCACCACGGTGGCGGCGGCGCGGCAGCGATCGGGGGCACCACGTCGAGCACCGACCCGACCGCGACGTCGACCTCGGCGACAACGACGACCGATTCGCCCACCACCTCGGCTACCGAGCAGCTCTTGCAGTTGCTCGAGTCGCAGGGCCAGACGCAGAACGCATTCAACCAGACGTTCTGACGGCGACCGAAGGCTATCCAGGCGGAGTGCGCAGCGGCGGAGTGCGGAGTGGGAGCTCGCGCATGAGGGTGGGTGAGATCCCACTCCGCCCGATGAAGCGAACGACGTCGGCGCGGATGACGGCCTTGCCTTCGGCGGAGTCGTAGAACCGGTCCTCGAAATCGGCGCGGGTACGGAACCGGAGCTCCGCAATGCCGTCGATGCCCGCGCCGCCCGGCGTGTACGTGCTGCGCACGACGTTCTGGGTG
This sequence comes from uncultured Actinomycetes bacterium, assembly GCA_963812205.1. Lineage (GTDB taxonomy): Bacteria > Actinomycetota > Acidimicrobiia > IMCC26256 > PALSA-610 > PALSA-610. Next base: position 942,978 of record CAWEUJ010000004.1, on the reverse strand, counting down.
TAGTCGGCCAGGCCGACGTGGTGCGCCATCGCCAACGGCGCGTGGACTTCCGCCCAGTGGCGCGCGAACTGTTGGTGCGAGAGCGCGTCGGCGCGCCGCACGAACGACACGTACTTGACGCCGGGCGCGTACTCGCCGTCGGGCCACGTACGGTCCCACGTGATGACGTGATTCGGATCGATGCGGAACACGCTCACCTCCCGGGCGACGGCGTACAGCTCGTGGCGCGACGGGAGGTCGTCGAGATCCTGCGCCCGGGCCAGACCGAGCTCGATCAGCGCGTCGCACGGCGGTCCGGCAAAAGGTCCCTGATCGGGGTCGGCGAAGCTGATGGTGCACGCCTGGACACCCGGATCGGCCAGCGCCACCGGAATCCAGGTGTCGAGCAGCGACTCGACGTCGGCGTCGGGTCTGCGCCACACCGCGATCATCAGATGTTCCACGACGGCCGAGACTACGTGGGCCACACCCACGTGTCGCCGCCGAGGTCGTTGCCCTCGAGCGCGAGCACACGATCGGAGACGACCGCGTGCTCACGAGGTGCGCTGATCGCGTTGGCGTGCAGGGCGACCTCACCGGCTCCCCACGCGTACAGGCCGACCCGGCAGTCGTGGATCCACGAGTCGGCGATCACCGTGCCGCTCGCGCCGCCTTCGACGACGACCCCGCTGTCGCAGTGCTCGGCGAGCTGCTTGTCGATCCGGTTGCCGGTGCCACCTTCGACGGTCACCGCGCGCATCGTCTTCCACGCACGATTGCGATAGAGCGCCGACGCGGTCGCGTTCAGGAGGTGGACCCCGAACCAACGCGTCTCGTAGCGGTTCCGTTCCACGCGGGCACCGATGGTCTCGACACACTTGATCGCGCAGAGGTCGTCACGGCATTCGTTCTCGGCGACCACGTGGCCCTCGCCGCCCTGCAGCTCGATGCCCGCTCCCCAACGCAGACCATGTTGGTAGTTGGCGCGCACCTCGCAGTTCGTCGTACCCATCAGCCACACCTTGCCGCCGGCAATCACGTTGCCGGTGACGGCATGGCCGGTTCCACCGAAGATGGCGACCGACTCGACGTGGCAGTCACGTACGGCCAGCCGATCGCCGCCCTGCCCGGTCACGCACGTCGGCGGGATCATCATGTAGCCGGGCGAGCCGCCCGTGACGGTGATCCCCTCGATCGTCGCGCCGTCGCCGCTCAGCACCACCGCGCCCTGGCCGCGCCCGTCGACAACGACCCGCGCTGCTCCCGTGCCCCGCAAGGTGACACCCGCCGGCACGACGATCGGGAAGTCCTCGCGGTCGTAGCGGCCGTCGGGAACGTCGATGACGTCGCCCGGCACCGCGCCGGCGAGCAGGCCGGCGAGCACGCCCGTGCGGTTGGAATCGTCGCGCACGCGGGCCGGTTGCCGGTCGGCCGCAATGCTCAGGCAATAGCGCGTGCCGAACGTGTGTCGATCGACCGCGCGCGCGTCGATCGACACTCCGGTCCCGGACGCGCGGAACGGGAGCGACTCCCCCACCGGCGTCGTGACCGCCACGACGCCGGGAACCTCCGCGAATCCGGGTTCGGCCGCCGACGAGAGGTCGAACGTGTGCACGACGTCTCCGGTGCGCGTGTACCAGTGCGCGCCCGAGCCGGGAACGTCGAACGCGGTCGCGTCGTGGATCGCGGCGGCGTGGTCGCGCACCCAGGCGCCGGCCTCGCGCAGGAGGCGGGACTGGTCGTCGGGGACCGTGCCGTCGGCGTTCGGTCCGACGTTGAGCAAGAAGTTGCCGCCCTTGGCCACGGTCTCGACGAGCACGGCGACGATCTCGGCCGCGCTGAGGAAGTCGGCGACCGTCTCGTTGCGGTTCACGCAGAACGACGACCCGAGACCTCGACACACCTCCCACGCCCGGTCGGGCGCGACCGCCGGCACGTCGTACTCGAAGGTGACGAAGTCGGGATCCGACGCGAAGAATCGGTCGTTGAACAGCACTTCGAAACCGTGCGCGGCCGCGTACTCCCGGGCCTCGTTCACGATCCGGTCGGCGCGCCAGTGCCCACCCGGATGTCCCCAATGGCCGTCGCCCCACAGCACCGCGGGCTGGAAACGCTCGAGCAGCTCACGGATCTGCGGGCGCATGAACGCGTCGACGTAGCGGTCGACGTCCGGATAGTCGGCGTGACTCCAATCGAGCAGCGAGTAGTAGCAGCCGAACTCGTGCCCGCGGCGGCGCACCGCGTCGGCGAGCTCGGCTACGACATCGCGCTTCGGTCCGACGGCGACGGCGTTGCGATCGGTATAGGCGGTGTCCCACCAGCAGAAGCCGTCGTGGTGTTTCGTGACGTGCACCAGGTAGCGCATGCCGGCGTCGTCGAGGAGCTGCGCGTAGGCGTCGGCATCGAAGTGCTCGAACGTGAGGTGCGGGATGAAGTCGTCGAAGGGCTGCCCGTGGTAGTGCTCCCGGTGCCAGGCGACGATCTCCGGCATCGGGCACGTCGGGTGCAACACGATGTCGGGCTTGGTCTCGAGAAAGCCCCAATACCAGTCGGCGTACTCGTGCAGAGGCGCGAACGCGGGGACGGTTGCGATGTTGGCGTGCACGAACATGCCGTACCGAGCGGAGCGGAACACGGTGACAGTCTGCACTACCGTCGCAGGACGATGTCCCGACGCGGCGACCAGGTCGTCATCACCAATCGGAAGGCCCGGCACGACTACTTCGTGCTGGACGCGTACGAGTGCGGCGTGATGCTCAAGGGCCCCGAGGTGAAATCGATCCGCAACGGCCGCGCCAACCTGCAGGACGCGTACGCGCGCGTCGAGGACGGCGAAGTCTGGATGTACGGCATGCACATCTCGCCGTACGAGTTCTCCCGGGGCGAGCTCGACCCGGTGCGCAAACGCAAGCTGTTGCTCCACGGCCGGGAGATCGCGGAGATCGCGCGTGCGACCGAGGAGAAGGGCGTCACGCTCGTCCCCTTACGCGTCTACTTCAAGGACGGCCGCTGCAAGGTCGAGATCGCGACCGCCCGGGGCAAGGCGCGCTACGACAAACGCCAGGCGATCGCGACGCGCGACTCCAAGCGCGATACCGAACGTGAGCTGAAGGAGATGGGGCGCAACCGCTAGTCGCCGACTGCCGGTTCCGGCTCGGGCGCCGGCGGGTAACCGGCCGGGGAGACCGCCCCCTCCACGTGGATGCGCGGCAGCCACTCGAGCATCTTCGGAAGCCACCAGTTGCGGTCGCCGAGGAGCTCCATCGTCGCCGGGACGAGAACCAGCCGGACGACCGTCGCGTCGATGAACACCGCGAAGGCCAACCCGAAGCCGACGAGCTTGAGCACGCGCAGGTCGGAGAGCACGAAGCTGCCGAACACGCAGATCATGATCACGGCGGCGGCCGTGATCAGCCGCGCGGTCTTGGCCAGGCCGTGGGACACCGCGGTGGAGTTGTCGTTGCCGCGGTCGTATTCCTCCTTGATGCGCGACAAGAGGAAGACCTCGTAGTCCATCGACAGGCCGAAGACGATCGCGAACAGCATCATCGGCACCCAGGCCTCGATCGGTCCTTCCTTGCCGATGCCGACGATGTTCTTGAGCCAGCCGTTCTGGAAGATCGCGACGATCACGCCATATGACGCGCCGATCGACAACAAGTTCATGATCACGGCCTTGAGCGGCACGAGCAGCGACCGGAAGACGAGCATGAGCAACAAGAAGCTGAGCAGCAGGATCGCGAGGAACATGTACGGCAGGCGCGAGCCCATGGTGTCGGCGAGGTCGACGCCGACCGCGGTCTGGCCGCCGACGTGCACTGCCAGCGTGCTGCCGCCGGTGTTCGCGGGAACGACGGATTCGCGCAGGCGGTGCACCAGCGAAGTCGTGCTCTGGTCCTGTGGCGATCCCGTGGGCACGACCTGCATGAACGCGGCTTTGCCGTTCCTGCTCGGGACGACCGGGCTGACGTACGCGACGCCGGGCGTCGTCGTGATCACGTTCGCGAGCTTCGACATCGCCCCGAGATCGCCGGGCGAGTGCAGCTCACTGGCGACGAGGAGCGGGCCGTTGAACCCGGGACCGAAGCCCTCGCTCAGCAGGTCGTACGCGCGGCGCGTCGTGAACTTGCCGGGATCGTTGCCCGCGTCGGCGACACCGAGACGCAGACTGGCGGCAGGGATCGCCAGGACCAAGAGGATCGCGAGGCCCGCGAGTGCGACCGGCCAGGGTCGCCGCTGGATGGTCCGCGCCCAGCTCGCCCAGACGGTCTGGTCGGCCGGCTTCGGCCGCTTCGCGGTCGGCAGCGACCACTTGTCGATCGTGTGCCCGACGAATCCGAGCACGGCCGGGAGCAGGGTGACGGCTGCGGCCATCACGAGCAGCACCGCGAGCGACGCGCCGATGGCGAGGCCGCGGATGAACGAGACCCCGATGAGGAACAGGCCCATCAAAGAGATGACCACCGTGCCACCAGCGAACAGCACGGCGCGCCCGCTGGTGTCGATCGCGTGCACCACCGCCCGCTGCGGATCTGCGCCTTCGTGCAGGGCCTCTCGATAGCGCGTGCTGATGAACAGCGCGTAGTCGATGCCGACCCCGATACCGATCATCGCCGTCACCTGCGGCGCGAACGACGGCACGTCGAGGACGCGCGCGAGCAGGGTGACGATCGCGAGCCCGATGCCGATTCCGAAGAGCGCGGTCATGATCGGCAGGCCCATCGCCAGCACCGATCCGAACGCGAGCAACAGGATGAGGACCGCGGCGAGGATTCCGATCACCTCGCTCTTCGGCTGCGTCTGGTCGGTGAACATCGAGCCGCCCAGCTCGACCTGCAGGCTCGGCGTGTTCGCCCTCGCGACGAGGTCGCGCATGTGCGTGGCCAGATCGACCGGCACGTCGTTCGCCTGCACGTCGAACTGGATCTCGGCGTAGGCGATCTTGCCGTCCTTCGAGACGAACGCGGCGCCGCCCGTGTCGTACGGAGTCGTGACCGAGACGACGTGGCTCTGCTTACGCAACTCGGGTACGAGCGTGTTGTCGATCGCGTTCTTCACCGCGGGCGACTGCACGCCGTCGTTCGTCTTGTAGACGAGGTAGCCCGTGTCGCCGGCGCGCGAGAAGTCGGCCTTCAGCACGTCGAACGTGCGTTGCGACTCGGTGCCCGGCAGCGAGAAGGACTTGAGGAGGTTGCCGCCCTCGGCCTTGGCGAGCACGTTGACGCCGACGAGGACGACGATCCACGCGACGACGATCCAGCGCCGTTTCCGGTAGCACCATGCCGCAAGCGTCGGGAGCATGGCCGAGACGTTATCGCAAGTAGATACTTGTCAAACTGGCCAGTTCAAACTTGCCATCGGTTCGGCCCGGCACTCCGGCCCGGCGCGACGTCAGTGCGCGTGATCGTGCCCGGCGTGATCGTGCCCGGCGTGATCATGGTCGTGATCGTGGCCGGAGTGATCGCCGTGGGCGGCGTTGTGCTCGGCGACCGCCTTGTGCACCTCGACCATGTCGAGGGCGCGAACCTGCTCGATGAGGTTCTCGAGCGCCTCGGCCGGCAGCGCGCCGGGCTGGGAGAACACGAGCACGTTCTCGCGGAAGATCATCAGCGTGGGGATCGACATGATGCCGAACGTCGCCGCGAGCTGCTGCTGGTCCTCGGTGTCGACCTTGCCGAACACGATGTCGGCGTTCTTCTCCGACGCCGCCTCGAACACGGGGCCGAACATGCGGCACGGGCCGCACCAGGAGGCCCAGAAGTCGAGCAGGACGATGTCGTTCTCGGTGATCGTCTGCTCGAAGTTGTCGGTCGTCATCGTGGTTGTCGCCATGCCAAATCCTAACGACGCACTCGCCCGGTTGATTCCCGAGCGCTCGTGCTCCGAGCGGGCTCCGCCGGATCCGACTCGCCCGAGGGCCCGGCTCGGGCGCATCCCGGCGCACGGCGGGCACGCCTGTGTCGCGGGTCGTTCGGACGCAACCCGCGGCCCGGACGGTCGCCGCCGACCGCGACCTCGGTGCCGTCGAGGGGCCGGTAGACTTGAACTCCCGCTGACGGCCAACGACGCGCACCGGCCCGAGGCGGATTGACAAGGGGGTGCGTGGCTTCGATCTCGAGGATCGAGGTGGGAGAAGCGAGCCGACGTCGCCGGAACGTCGTTAAAGAGTCGGCACAAACCAATACACGCCAATAACCAAATGGCAATGGCTGCCTAGAAATAGGTTGCCCGCCCGCGAGGGGTTCGTCATTCGTCCCTGCGAGGCGTCATCCAGGATGGCTCACCGGTAGGTAAGGCCCCGGGGCCTATCGGGACATTGAAACGAGGATGGCCTATCGACAGGGTGCCGTTGACCCGCCGGTAGGTGACACTTCCCAACGGCTGCGCTCGGAGAAGTCCCACCAACAGCTCGGGAGACGCGGGTTCGACTCCCGCCACCTCCACTGAACTGACTGACTGACTGTCTGTTGTCGGAACGACAAGGTTTCGCCTGGCCAACAGCCCTTTCGGCGGCTCGTCAGTGACACACCTGATGTCGCGCGTTCAAACCGGTCCGCAACGCGCGCGATTCGGCACGGCGATTCGCGCCTTCGCTGCACGGTCACCGGCAGCTCGTCGACGATGGCGGATTCGTTGAGCTCCAGCATGCCACCGAGGTCTCCCTGGGCGCGCTTGACGGCACCCATCGAGACCACGTACCAGAGCAGCGCGTCGAACTCGCCCGTCTCATTCACCCCGCGAGCAGCTCGTTCGCGTGACCTTCCGCCGCCTCGATGTCGCCGTAGCGCACCTCGTACCCCGAACGGTGCGCGAGAGCGAGCCAGCGGTTCACGCGGGTGGCAGCAAGAGGAGCGTGAGGTTCTCTGCGAGCCAGCGCTCGACGCGCCCTGGGGTCCAGCCGCGCCGGCGCGTGAGGTAGGTATAGGTCTCGGGGTTCACGAGCGCTGACATCGTGTCGGTCGCGTCACCGATCGAAAGTCCATCGCGCAAAGGACCTCGGCTCGCGAGCATCTCGACGAACGCGCGCTGCGTTGCCTTGCGTCGTTTGTCGTCCTCCGCGGCGAGCGCATCGAGTTCGGGGTCGACGGCAGCCGCAGTACGCAGCACGGCGTGCACCGGAGCGTTCCGCTCGAGCACGCCGCGCATGATCCGCGCGAGGAGCCGCAGTTGGTCTCGCTGGTCGGCGGCCGCGCGTACGGCCTGCACCTCCGGACGGTCCAAGAGCGCCACCCGTTCCGCGTCACCGACGATCGAGACGTCGAGGTACGCATCGAGGAGGTTCCGCTTGTTCTTGAAACGCGCGTACACGGTCTCGACCGCGACGTCGGCCTCGGCCGCGACGGCATCGATCGTCGTGGCGACGTACCCGCGCTCGGCGAAGAGCCGGCCGGCCGCTTCCACGATGCGCGCCCGGGTGGCAGCGGCCTGACGGGCCCGGCGGTCGCGAGGGGGCTTGACACTCTCCACGGCACCAGTATAGTGCGACAACATCGGTACAGGACTACTGTATCGAAATAGCAACACTGTATTCAGAACCATGGGAGGTTCGAGATGGACGAGTTCATTCCGGTGAAGCGCCTGAACCACGTCGCGCTGAAGGTGCGCGACCTCGACACGTCAGTCGGCTTCTACACACGCGTTATGGGATTCACCGAAGACGTCGGCCGATTTGGCAACGACGTCATCGCATTCCTCCGGGCCCCGGGCTCCACGAACCACCATGACCTCGCCCTGTTGAAGATCGGGTCGAAGGCCACCGACGCCAGCGCGCGGTCCGTCGGCCTGTTCCACTGCGCGTGGGAGGTCGACAACCTCCGCGACCTCGTGACCGCGCGCGACCGGCTCGTCGCGGAAGGCTGCTTCCACAGCCAGGCCGATCACGGTGCGACAAAGGCTGTCTACGGCGCCGACCCAGACGGCAACACGTTCGAGATCACCTGGATCCTGCCGCGCGACCAATGGGGCGCGTGGGAGACCGACGCACCCATCAAGGCGCCGATCGACCTCGACGACGAGCTCGCCCACCGAAACTGAGGCTCACCGCCAAGGCACCGATACGCGCGGCCTGACCCGTGCGTGCTGGAGGGGCATCGGCCGGAGGAACGCCGATGCCCCTCGCCCACGTCCCGCCGCCGCATAACGCGCGAACGTTCGTGGTCCGAGCACGAGCTGCAACGGCACGGCAATCTTCCGCGGCCCGTCGGGTACCGTCGTCGGCATGACGCCGGAGGAGATCGCCGACCTCGTGCACCTGCGCCGGGCGCGCGACCTCATGGACCGCGACTACGCGCAGCCCCTCGATGTCCCGGCCATGGCGCGTGCCGCGCTCATGTCGCCCGCGCACTTCTCGCGCAAGTTCCGTGCGGCGTACGGCGAGACGCCCTACTCCTATCTCATGACGCGCCGCATCGAGCGCGCGAAGGCTCTCCTGCGCCAGGGGATGTCGGTCACCGACACCTGCGTCGCCGTCGGCTGCACGTCGCTCGGCTCGTTCAGCTCGCGCTTCACCGAGATCGTCGGCGAGACGCCGTCGCAGTACCGCGCGCGCGACCACCGCGACCTCGAGGTCGTTCCGTCGTGCGTGAGCATGGTCGCGACGCGACCGCGGCGTACCACCGTCACGGTCTGAGCGCGGCCGACCGGGCCGGCCGACCGGTTCGGGATGCCAGACCGGACCGACACCGAGCAGGATCGGAGAAGCACCCGACCGGTCGGTCCTCGTACAGTCGTCGCATGGCAGTCACCGTCTCCGCAATGTTCATCCCCGTCCACGACCCCGACGACGCGCTCGGCTTCTACCGCGACGCGCTCGGCCTCGAGGTCCGCAACGACGTCGCGTCCGACGGCTTCCGCTGGGTCACCGTCGGCGCCCCGGGGCAGGACGTCGACATCGTCCTGTTCCAGCCGCACGGCGGTCGTTCGCAGACCGAGGGCGACGCTCTCCTGTCACTCGTGACGCAGGGGTCGCTGCAGGCGGCGATCTTCCGCTCCGACGACCTCGACACCACCTTCGAGAAGGTCCGGGCGTCTGGCGCCGAGGTGCTCCAGGAGCCGGTGTCTCAGCCCTGGGGCGCGCGCGACTGCGCGTTCCGCGACCCCTCGGGCAACCTCGTCCGCATCGCGCAGGCCTGACGAACCAACGAGTGCAGACACGATGAGCAAGGCCACGAGGACCGGCCCGCAGTCGCCGGCGCGCCACGTTGGCGACAGCCACGACCTGATCCGCGTGCACGGTGCGCGGGTGAACAACCTCAAGGACGTCAGCGTCGAGATCCCGAAGCGCCGGCTGACGGTGTTCACCGGCGTCTCCGGCTCGGGCAAGAGCTCGCTGGTGTTCGGCACGATCGCCGCGGAGTCGCAGCGGCTGATCAACGAGACCTACAGCGCCTTCGTGCAGGGCTTCATGCCGACGCTGGCGCGGCCCGACGTCGACGTGCTCGACGGGCTGACGACGGCGATCATCGTCGACCAGGAGCGGATGGGCGCCAACGCCCGCTCCACCGTCGGCACCGCCACCGACGCCAACGCGATGCTGCGGATCGCTCTTCAGCCGACTCGGGCAGCCGCACATCGGCTCGCCCAACGCGTTCTCGTTCAACGTCGCGACGATCAGCGGGGCCGGAGCGGTCACGGTCGAGAAGGGCGGCAAGCAGACGAGGGAGAAGCGCTCGTTCACGCGTCGCCGGCGGCATGTGCCCGCGCTGCGAGGGCATGGGATCGGTGACCGACTTCGACCTGTCTCAGCTCTACGACGACACCAAGTCGCTCAACGAGGGCGCGCTCACGATCCCCGGCTACAGCATGGACGGCTGGTACGGCCGCATCTTCCGCGGCTGCGGCTTCTTCGACCCGGACAAGCCGATCCGCAAGTTCACCAAGACGCGAGCTCGACGACCTGCTCTACAAGGAGCCGACCAAGATCAAGGTCGACGGCATCAACCTCACCTACGAGGGCCTGATCCCGAAGATCCAGAAGTCGTTCCTGTCCAAGGACGTCGACGCGATGCAGCCGCACATCCGGGCGTTCGTCGAGCGCGCGGTCACCTTCACCGCCTGCCCCGACTGCGGCGGCACCCGGCTCAACGAGGCCGCCCGGTCCTCGCAAGATCAAGCGGCATCAACATCGCCGACGCCTGCGCGATGCAGATCAGCGACCTCGCCGAGTGGGTGCGCGGCCTCGACGAGCCGTCCGTGGCGCCGCTGCTCGCCGTCGCTGCAGCAGACGCTCGACTCGTTCGTCGAGATCGGGCTGGGCTACCTCTCGCTCGACCGGCCGTCGGGCACGCTGTCGGGCGGCGAGGCGCAGCGCACCAAGATGATCCGCCACCTCGGCTCGTCGCTCACCGACGTGACCTACGTGTTCGACGAGCCGACGATCGGGCTGCACCCGCACGACATCCAGCGGATGAACGACCTGCTGCTGCAGCTGCGCGACAAGGGCAACACCGTGCTGGTCGTCGAGCACAAGCCGGAGGTGATCGCGATCGCCGACCACGTCGTCGACCTCGGCCCCGGCGCCGGGACCGCGGGCGGCGAGGTCGGTGTTCGAGGGCACCGTCGACGGGCTGCGGGCCAGCGGCACGCTCACCGGGCGGCACCTGGACGACCGGGCCTCCGCTGAAGCCGTCGGTGCGCACGCCGTCGGGCGTGCTGGAGGTGCGCGGCGCCGAGCGCCCACAACCTGCAGGACGTCGACGTCGACATCCCGCTCGGCGTGCTGGTGGTGCGTGACCGGCGTGGCCGGGTCGGGCAAGAGCTCGCTGATCGACGGCTCGGTGGCGGGGCGCGACGGGGTGGTGTCGGTCGACCAGGCCGCGATCAAGGGCTCGCGGCGCAGCAACCCGGCGACGTACACCGGGCTGCTCGACCCGATCCGCAAGGCGTTCGCGAAGGCCAACGGCGTGAAGCCGGCCCTGTTCAGCGCCAACTCCGAGGGCGCCTGCCCGACCTGCAACGGCGCCGGCGTCGATCTACACCGACCTGGCGATGATGGCCGGCGTCGCCACCACCTGCGAGGAGTGCGAGGGCCGGCGGTTCCAGGCGGCGGTGCTCGACTACCGGCTCGGCGGGCTCGAACATCGCCGAGGTGCTCGACCTGCCGGTCGACGACGCGGTCGACTTCTTCGGCGCCGGCGAGGCGCGCACGCCGGCCGCGCACGCCATCCTCGAGCGCCTCGCCGACGTCGGGCTCGGCTACCTCAGCCTCGGCCAGCCGCTCACCGACGCTGTCCGGCGGCGAGCGGCAGCGGCTCAAGCTGGCCACCCACATGGGCGAGAAGGGCGGCGTCTACGTCCTCGACGAGCCGACCACCGGCCTGCACCTCGCCGACGTCGAGCAGCTGCTCGGCCTGCTCGACCGGCTCGTCGACTCCGGCAAGTCGGTCATCGTCATCGAGCACCACCAGGCGGTCATGGCGCACGCCGACTGGATCATCGACCTCGGGCCCGGCGCCGGCCACGACGGCGGCCGGATCGTCTTCGAGGGCACACCCGCCGACCTCGTCGCCGCCCGCTCCACCCTCACCGGCGAGCACCTCGCGGCCTACGTCGGCACCTGACCGAGGCCCTCGCCGGCACGTCACACATCGTGCAACGCACACTGACGGCCGAGCGGCGCGTTCGGCTCAGATATCCATGCGGAGCGACTCGGCCTCGTCGGCCAGTGAGAGCCAGCGCTCTTCGGCGGCGTCGACGCGGCTCTGGCTGGTAGCGAGCTGCGCGCTCGAGGCGCACCAGCTCCTGGTGATCGGCGCCCACCCCGACGAGCTCGGCCTGCACCCTGTCGCGCGCCGCGATCGCTTCGGCGAGCTCGCGATCGGCGAGCCCCAGCTGATGGCGCAGTGTGCTGGGGCTCTTCTTCGACACGGGTCTCGCCGGCGGGGGCGTCGCGGTCCGTTGCGCCGCGGGGGCCATGGACACAGAGCGGGCCGTCGCCGCCGCACCGGCCGGCCGCGCCGCGTGTTGCGCGAGCCATCCGGCAACACCGCCGCGCACCACGACGGCTCGACCGTTGCCGTCGAGTGCCAACACCTCGCTGACAGTGCGATCGAGGAACACGCGGTCGTGGCTCACGACGACGACGATGCCCGGCCAGTCGTCGAGGAACTCCTCGAGCGCGCGCAGGGTGTCGAGGTCGAGATCGTTCGTGGGCTCGTCGAGCAGCAGCACGTTGGGCTGCTCGATCAACGTGAGCAGGAGCTGCAGGCGCCGGCGCTCGCCGCCCGACAGCGTGCCGATCGGCGCGAACTGCGCGTCGCCGTCGAACCAGAACTGGCGCATCAGCTTGACGTCGTCGAGCGTGGGCTCACCCTTGCCGCCGGCGACGGCGTCGCGCACGCGCTGCTGCAGGTCGAGGTCGCGGCCGAGCTGGTCGTAGTAGCCGATCTTGACCGTGCGTCCGATCTCGACCTGACCCTGGGTTGGCTGCAGGCGGCCGGCGATGAGATCCAACAGGGTGCTCTTGCCGGCACCGTTGGGGCCGACGATGCCGACGCGATCGCCCGGCTCGAACATGTGGTCGAACGGCTTCAGAACGAGCAGCGGTCCGGCGTCGCCACCGTCGCGTGCCCTGGGCCACGAGAAGCCGACACCGTGGAGCTCCACGCCCTTCGATCCCAATCGGGTGCTGCCGAGCGAGAGGCCGAGCTCACCCTCGCGCGCGGCCGCCGCGGGACCACGCCCGAGGAGGGCGTTGGCGGCATCGATGCGCGCCTTCGGCTTCGACGTGCGCGCCGGCGCGCCACGCCGCAGCCATGCGAGCTCGTGTCGCGCGAGGTTCTTGCGCCTTTGCTCTGCGGTCGTGGCCTGCGCTTCGCGAACGATGCGCGCCGCGAGGTATGCCGCGTATCCGGATCCTCCCGTTCGTTCGTGAGGAACGTGGAGGTAGCTCGCGCCGCGGTCGATCTCGAGCACCTTGTTCGTGACACGGTCGAGCACGTGACGGTCGTGGGTCACGAGGAGCAGGCCCCCCGGGAAGGCAGCGAGCCATTCCTCGAGGTAGGCGATGGCGTCGAGGTCGAGGTGGTTGGTCGGCTCGTCGAGGATGAGGGCATCCCACTCGCGCGCGAGCAGCGCGGCGAGCGCGACGCGCTTCTTCTGCCCGCCCGACAGCTGATCGGTCGACGCGTCGAGTGCACCACCCATGCCCAGGCGCGAGAGCATCGCTTCGCCCTGCCACTCCTGACCGTCAAGGCCGTCGCACACCGCGGAGCGCACGGTGCCCGCCGCCAGCACCGGGAGCTGAGGCAACGCGCCTACCCGGGCGTTGCGGCCGCGACGCACGACGCCCACCTCGGGCTCGCGGTCGCCGCTCATCATCGTCAGCAGCGTGCTCTTGCCGCAGCCGTTGAGACCGACGACGCCGATACGGTCACCGTCGCTGAGGGTGAGCGAGAGATCGGTGAACAGAGGGCGATTCGGGCGGGCTGCCCCGAGGCCTTGTGCATCGATCAGGATCACGCCTCAGGCTACGGCTGGTCAGTGTGCGCCCGACGCACGATGACCGGTGTTGATGTGGAAGGGCGCGTACAGCGGGCAGAACCCGACGGCCGCGGTGCCGGTCATCACGATCGCCAACACCACGGCGATCACGCCGCCGATCGTGGCGAAACCGACGGCCCACGCCACCAACAGCAGCAGGACTGCGGCGACGCCTCGGACCCAACGGTCGGTGTCACCCATGTTCTTGTGCATCACATGCTCCTTCGTTTCCTCGGTCGTTCGGTCGATTCGACGGTACGGCCGGCGGGCGGGTCCGGCTAGAGTCGAAAGTCATACCCCCCAGGGGTATTTACGAGTTGCACCGGGTCGCGGGAATTGACGCCGCGTCGAGAAGGAAGGACCAAAGTCCCCCTCACGGTGGCCGAATCGCATCAACGACCGTTCGTGAGCGGCTCGCGCTCGCACTTGCTTCCGACCGCGCCCTGCTCAACGCCAAAGAAGCGGGGCGCAACCGAGTCGTTCTCTCGACTCCGACGATGCCCGAGGGCGACACCTCGGGGCCCGATCAGCAGCACACCGGCGCAAGTCGCGAAACCTCGTGAACACTCGCGAACAACCACGACTCCGATGCTCCAGCCTCGAGCTTCGTGACCGACTCGAGGAAGCAACCGCCGAGCGCGGTCGAACGGAGGATCAACAGGAGGACGCCATCTGTGTCAACGCGCTCCATTCCGAAGACGTTGCCGCGAGGTGCCACTCGGCCTTGATGCGATCCCAGTCGAGCGCGTAGCGACACCATGCAGTGGCGTCAGGAGGCCGCCACCGGTCGGGCCCGCCGTCGCTCTTCGATTCGTTCTCGGATGCGAGGATCGGCACGAGGTGGTCCGCGTCGATGAGGTCGTTGGCGTACGCGATGCGTTGCTCGTGCGTCCAGGCCCATGCGCCCGACGCCCACGCGTTCGCGAGTGGCACGGTGTGGTCGATCTGGAGGTCGTGGGCCACCGTTCGTACCGCGCCCGACCACGGATCGGTCCATCGTCCGGTCTTGACCGTGCAGTCTCGTGCCGTGGTGAACGTGACCGGCGCTTGCGATGTGCGGATCAGGACTTCGGCGCGGGTGTCTTGGCAATCGTGGTCGGCATCGATGAACGCGCCGAAGTCTTCGTCGCGGTTGTATGTGTCGGCGTGCGAGGGCGGCGCGATCACCAGGGGGATCAGGCCCGAGTTGGTCGGCGCGACGGACGTCGTGGCGCGGACCGTGGTCGTGGCCGCGGCGACGGTCGCCGTTGTCACGGCCGACGACGGGGCCGGCGCGGTTGATGTCGTGGAGCGCGTACGCGACGACGATGGCGGAGCGACGGTCGTGCTCCGCCGGATCGGCCGTTGCGAGGCCGTCGGGTGATCGGTCGCGGTGAGCGCGCCGATTGCCGCCGCTGCAACGAGGCCGATCAGGACCGCGACTGCGATTTGGCCGGGCGCCGGCCAGTTGCGGGACCTCGCCCAGAACGCCTTGATCCACGACATACGGCTAGGCCGACCGCCAACCCGGCTGCCAGTTCGGCATGCTGTCGGCCGAGTGGCCGGAACCGAGCCGCCACCGGGCTTCGTCGGGTTGCTCGTCGGGTTGTTCTTCCGGTGGACCGCGGCGCTGGTCGCTCATCCGCCACCTTCGTCGAGTGACTGACCGAGCCCCGAACGTACGCCGCGCCGCCAAGACCTCGCGATCTCCGACCGTTGATCGCGGCGAGCGCGCCCCTGGAATAGCGAATCGCGCGTGAACAACCACTATTCGTGGCAGCCGGTGACCGCATACTCGTTCACACGCCGTTAACGCGCCGGATATTGCCGAGCAAAGCCTGATCCGTACGGTCCGGAAATGGAATTGGCAGCGGATGCGCCCACGTATACACGCACGTCCACAAGCTCATACGCATACGACGAGCTGAAGGCGCTCCTCCTGCGCGGCGACGTACCTCTCGGCGTCCGGGTCCGCGAAGAACCCCTGGCCGCACGTTTCGGCGTCTCGCGTACGCCGGTTCGAGAGGCCCTGCTTCGCCTCTTCGCGGAAGGTTTCCTGGCCCGTCACGCGGACGGCGGCTACCGGGTCCCCGCCCCGAGCACGCAGACCATGGCCAACCTCTACGAGGTTCGGCGGGCGCTCGAATTGTTCGCCGTGCGGCGGCGAGATTCGAGCGGCGCGCCCTCGCACGACCGCGAGGCCCTGCACGCGATACGCCGGGAGTGGATCCGGTTGGGCGACGACGCCACGCCGGACGACCCCGAGTTCGTCGTGCTCGACGAGGACTTTCACGCGGAGCTCACCGAGGCGTCGGGCAATACCGAGCTCAGCGAACAGGTCCGCCTGATCAACCAGCGGATCCGTCCCGTGCGCAGCCACGACTTCGTCACGTCGGGCCGGATCGCTTCCACCATCGGACAGCACGTCGCGATCGTCGACGCGCTGCTCTCCGGGCAGTCCGAGCTTGCCGCCGATCGTCTCGACCACCACATCCGCCAGTCCCAAGCCATCGTCGAGGCGGCCTCGATTCGGGCGATGGAGCGCATGCTGCGCGCGGGTGAGGAGGCGTGGTGAGCACGAAGACCGCCGTCGACGAAGCGCCGGGCACCGTCGCGGCGGGGACCGTGCTGTTGCAGGTGCGGCACATGGTGAAGCGCTTCGGTGCGCTCGCGGCCATCGACGACGTGTCGTTCACGGTACGGGCCGGCGAGGTGCACGCGCTGCTCGGCGAGAACGGTGCGGGCAAGAGCACGCTCGTCAAGACGCTGTACGGGGTGCACCGCCCCGACGAAGGCGAGATCTTCATCGGCACCGAGCAGGTACACATCGGTTCGCCGGCCATGGCGCGCGACCTGGGACTCGGGATGGTGTTCCAGGACCTGCGACTCGTTCCCGCGCTGACCGTGTGGGAGAACGTCGCGCTCAACCTGCGCGAGCACGAGTTCCGTCTCAAGCCGCGAAGCGTGCAGGCCAAGCTGGCCGAGGAATCGGAGCGCTATGGCCTCGCCGTCGACCCTGCCGCGCGTGTCGGCGACCTGTCGATCGGCGAATGGCAGCGCGTCGAGCTCCTGAAAGTCTTGCTGGCAGGCGCTCGAATCCTGATCCTCGACGAGCCGACCAGCGTGTTGACGCCGCAGGAGGTCGACGGGCTCTTCGCGGTGGTTCGACGGCTGCGCGAAGAAGGCGTCGGCATCGTCATCATCAACCACAAGATGCGCGAAGTCCGCGAGATCGCCGACCGCGTGACCGTGCTGCGCGGCGGGCGCGCCATCATCACCGACACACCCGCGGCCGACCTCACCGACGACGAGCTCGTCTCGGCGATGGTCGGCGAAAGTGTGACGCCGGTCCACAACGAAGACAGCGGGCCCGAGGCCGCGGGGACTACCCCGACGCTCGTCGCCCGCGATCTCCGGCTGAAGCCGATCGGCGACGGTTCCGGCCTGCAGGGAGTCGATCTTTCCGTGGCGGCCGGGGAGATCCTCGGTATCGCCGGCGTCGCCGGCAACGGACAGCAGGAGCTGACCGACCTCCTCACGGGGACCGCCGACGGAGGTTCCGGCGAGGTGCGCGTCGACGGTGTGGCGTTGCCGTTCGGTGACCCGAAGTCGTTTCACGCCGCGGGCGTCGTGCCCGTAGTGTCCGACCCGGTCCAGCAGTTCGTCGTTCCCGGTCTCACCGTCGGCGAGCACGCTGCGCTCTGGCGTTCCAGCGCCACTCGCAAACGGCTGAAGTTCGACTTCAAGGCGGCTCGTCGTCAGCTCGCCGAAGCCAGCGACCGCGTCGAACTTCGTGTCGCGGCCGCCGATCGGCGCCTTGCCGATCTCTCCGGCGGAAACATCCAAAGGGTCCTCCTTGCTCTCGCGCTCGGCGAGGAATCGAAGGTGCTCGTGGTCTCGTATCCCACGCGCGGCCTCGACGTTCGCACCACCGAGGTGACGCGGTCGCTCTTGTTGGCGGCCCGCGAGTCGGGTACTGCGGTCGTGCTCGTGTCCGAGGACCTCGACGAGCTGCTCGCGCTCTCCGACCGAATCGCCGTTCTGGCCAAGGGCCGGTTGGCAGGCGTCGTCGCGCGAGCCGGAGCCGATCGCCAGCAGCTCGGCAGGTTGATGACCGGAGGTGCCAGGTGAACTCCCCCCGTGCGGCTGCGGACTTCGCGGGCGCGGCCACGAGCCCGGTCGCCACCTCCGAACCGACCGATCCCGACCTCGTCGTCAACTTCGACGACGACGATCAACCGCTCTCCCGCGGACGGCTGGCAGCGCTCGACTGGCGCCGAGGGGCGGCGATTCTCGGTGCCTACGCCGCGTCGCTGGTGCTCTTCGGCATCGTCGTCGCGATCAAGGGCGCCGACCCGATCGGCGTCTACCGCGCGCTGTTCCACGGGAGCATCGTGAGCAGCGGCGCGTTCGACCAGGTCGTGTTGCGGGCCGTGCCCATCGTGCTCGCGGCGTTGGCCGTTGCGGTGCCGGCGCGGGCGGGCCTCGTGAACGTCGGCGGCGAGGGCCAACTCATCATCGGGGCCATTGCGGCAACCGGGGTCGGGGTGTCGATCGGCGGGAGCAGTCCCGGTCCGGTGACATGGCTCTTGATGGGGCTCGCGGCCGCGGCCGCCGGTGCCGCGTGGGCGGGTTTGGCCGGCCTGGCCCGAACCAAGCTCGGCGTGAACGAAGCCGTGACAACGCTGCTCATGAACTTCGTGGCCAACGACATCATGCTGTACCTGCTGTACCAGCCGTGGAAAGACCCCAATGGCGCGGGACAGCCGCAGAGCCGGCCGCTCCCGACGCACGCACAGCTCCCCAAGCTCTTCGGCTCCCAACTGAACCTCGGCGTCGTGATCGCCGTCGCCGTTGTCGCGCTCGTCTGGTTCGTGCTCAACCGAACGGGCTGGGGGTTCGCGCTACGGGTCGTCGGCGGCAATGCCGACGCCGGACACCGCGCGGGCCTGCCCGTCAACCGGCTCTTGTTGTCATCGATCGTCGCGGGTGGTGCACTGGCCGGGCTCGGCGGCATGCTCAACTTTGCCGGCGTCGAGCTCCAGCTCCGTCCCGACATCACCCTCACGTTCGGCTACGTCGCCTTCCTCGCCAGTTGGCTCGGCCGCCACCAGCCCGGGAAGGTGCTGCTCGCCGCGCTCTTGTTCAGTGCGATCGCGGTCGGCGGCAACGGGCTCCAACTCGACTACGGCCTCGACGGCACCGTGGTCGACGTGCTCCTCGGCCTCATCGTGATGGCTCCACTGGCCATGAGCATCCGGAACGCGAGGGCACGGGCATGAACGGAATCGAGCAGACCCTGATCGGCGGCGTGGACGCCGGCACGGCCATCCTGCTTCCCGCGCTCGGCGAGCTCATCGGCGAGCGCGCCGGTGTGGTGAATCTCGGCATCGAGGGTTGCATGCTCGCGGGCGCGCTGAGTGCGTACGCCGTCGGGGTGACGACGGGTTCCGCGTTGATCGGTGCACTGGCCGGGATGGCGGCGGGCGCCGCGGTGGCGCTGGTGCACGCCTTGCTCACCGTCATCCGCGGCGCCGATCAGCTGGCAAGCGGGCTCGCGGTGTGGTTCCTCGCTCTCGGCCTGACGTCGGTCTTCGGGACCAGCTATATCAACGAGACCGTCACGCCGCTCGGCCCGATCTCGATTCCGGTCCTCAGCCATATCCCCTGGGTCGGTCCGATCCTGTTCCGCCACGACGTGCTCGTCTACGTCGGGTACGTACTCGTGGCGCTGGTGTCGTTCGTGTTGTTCCGCACCCGGATCGGGCTGACGATACGCGCGAGCGGCGAGCGCCCCGAGGTGGTCGCGGCCGCAGGTGGTCGCCCCCGGCTGGTGCAGATCCTGGCGGTGACGACCGGCGGTGCGCTGGCGGCCCTCGGTGGCGCGCAGCTCTCGGTGAGCTACGTCGGGAACTGGTTCAACAACATGACGAGTGGCTACGGCTTCGTCGCCGTCGCCGTGGTTCTCTTCGCGGCCTGGCGACCGGTCCGGGTCCTCGGCGGCTCGCTGCTGTTCGGCGTCGCCCTCGCGGCCGCATCGGTGTTGCAGGCCCACGGCGTGGCCGTGAACCAATACCTGCTCGACGCGCTGCCCTACCTCATCACGCTGGTCGCCCTCGTTCTGTTCGCGCGCGGCGGCAGCGCCCGCGCTCCCGAAGGTCTGCGCCGTGCCCTGACCAACACGAGCTGACCCGCGATCGCGTTCCAACCGCAACCGTTCTGTTCATCTCCATCCCAATTCTCTGCAGGAGGTTCTTCCCAATGTCCCGACGACGTTCCCTTCGCTTCGCCACCGCGTTAGCGGTGGCCGGAGCGCTCGCGCTGTCCGCCTGCGGCTCGTCGTCGAAGGCCGGTTCCACCACTTCCGGCGGCGGCTTCAAGGTCGGCTTCATCATGGTGGGTTCGCGCAACGACTACGGCTACAACCAAGCGGTATACGTGGCCAGCCAGCAAGTTGCCAAAGACATGAGCGGTGTGCAGGTCGTCACCGCGGACAACATCCCCGAGAACAACTCGGTGACACAGACGATGCAGTCGATGGCGAGCAGCGGCGTCAAGGTCATCTTCGCCACGAGCTACGGATACTTCTCGTACGCGGAAGCGTTCGCCAAGGCCAATCCCGGCGTGATCGTCCTGCACCAGGGCGGGTTCGAGAAGGGCACCTTCCCGCCCAACTTCGGCACCTACTGGGGTGAGGCCTACGAGCCCGTCTCCCTCGGCGGCATGGCCGCGGGCGCAGCGACGAAGTCGAACAAGTTGGGCTACGTCTACGCCTTTCCCATCAGCCAGACGATCGCCAACATCGACGGCTTCGAGCTGGGCGCGCAATCGGTGAACCCCGCCGCGCAGACGTATCTGGTGAACACGTCGAACTGGTGCGACCCGCTCAAGCAAAAAGAGGCGGCACAGGCCCTGCTCTCGCAAGGCGTCGACGTGCTCACCCAGCATCAGGACTGCCAGGCCACGGTGATCGGCGCCGCAAAAGCCGCGGGGGCCAAGGTGGTCGGCTATCACTACGACGCGGAGTCGCTCGACTCCTCCGGTTGGTTGACGGGGTCGACGTGGAACTGGACGCCCGTCTACGAGAAGATCATCACCGCGGCGAAGGACGGCTCCTTCAAGGGGAGCGCGTACAACGCGAACTGGGTCGGCACCTTCGCCGACAACAACAATCCGCTGACCCTGGCGTCGTTCGGGTCGTCGGTATCGGCCGACACCCAGGCCAAGATCACCGCCGCCGAGAATGCACTGAAGCAGCCCGGCGCGTCCGTGTTCAAGGGCCCGATCTCCTGCCAGGACGGAACCGTGCTGGTAGCCGCGGGCAAGGTCCTCACCTACGACGAGATCAACAACATCAAGTGCCTCGTCAAGGGCGTCGTCGGCTCACTGCCGAAGAGCTGACCGCGTGAACCGATCCCTCCCCGCAGTGCATTCGGCCACGCCCTACCCGTGGCCGTATCACGGACAGGTCCTCCCGGACCGGCTGGCGTTCCTCGTCCGGCTCGACGAACGGTGGCGGTCCGGCGAGACCGCAAGCCGTGAGTGCGACGCTCGGATCGCGGCGCTGGCCACGTCGGTCCGGGCGGCGGGCGGGATCGTGATCGGCATCGTTGCCCCGGCGCAGGCCGCCAGCCCCGTCGGGGCAACGATGTTCCCGGTCGAGTGTGACGAGATCGTCACCACCGCGGCCATCGACGGTTTCCACGACAGTCCCTTGGACGGGATCCTCCGCCGCGGCCGCCGAACCGATCTCCTGCTCGGCGGCTGGGGGCTCGAAGGTCCCGTGCACTCGACGCTGCGCGCCGCCAACGACCGCGGCTACGAATGCCTGCTCGTCGCCGACAGCTGCACCCCCATCGATCCCGCGTTGGCGCAAAGCGCGCTCGATATGGTGCGCCATTCAGGTGGGATCTTCGGCGCCTTCGCCGATACCGCGGCCGTGCTGGCCGCGCTCGAAGGCGCTCCGACCGATTCAGTGCTCCAGGAGCCACTCATGAACGAACCAAACCGGGCAACGACACAGGTGGACGCGTCCCCGTACCCGTGGCCCTACGACCAGACCATCGTCCCGGAACGCACAGCCCTCGTCTGCATCGACTGGCAGGTCGACTTCTGCGGACCCGGCGGTTACGTCGACCAGATGGGCTACGACCTCTCGCTCACCCGCGGTGGGCTCGAACCGACCCGTCGGGTGCTCGATGCAGTCCGAGCATGGGGAGCCACCGTCATTCACACTCGCGAGGGCCATCGACCCGATCTGTCGGATTGTCCCGAGAACAAGCTCTGGCGGTCGCAACGCATCGGTGCGGGCATCGGTGATCGCGGTCCGTGCGGGCGCATCCTGGTGCGCGGCGAGCCCGGGTGGGAGATCGTGCCGGAGGTCGCGCCGATCGATGGTGAGATCATCATCGACAAGCCCGGCAAAGGCGCCTTCTACGCCACCGACCTCGACCTCGTGCTGCGCAACCGTGGGATCACGCACATCGTTCTCACCGGAATCACCACCGATGTGTGCGTTCACACGACGATGCGCGAGGCCAACGACCGCGGCTACGAGTGCCTGCTACTCACCGACTGCACCGGCGCAACGGACCCGCGCAACTATGCCGCCGCGATCGAGATGGTGAAGATGCAAGGTGGCGTGTTCGGAGCGGTCGCCACTTCGGACGCATTCCTCGTCGCCCTCGCCGCCGCGAGCTCGTCCGGCCTGGCCGGGGCCGCGCACGCATCGGCATGAGTCTCGACGAACGGAGCGCAGCCCGCATCGCCTTCGACGACGCGGCGAACCTCCTCCACCAACTCGATACACCGGTACCGGCGCAAGCACCGCCGCTCGAGTGGCAATCCCCGCCCCGCCCCGTCACGACGCAGAGCGTGTCGGTCACCGCCCCGCCCTACGCGGTCACGACCGACCCGGCCGCGCCGCACAGTGGCCTCGTCACGCGGCGCCTCTCGGCCGCGCCGACGCTGGTCGAGGCTCGAGCACAGCTGCGTTCGCGCGCCGTCACCGCGACGGCCTTGGTCGAAGCTGCGCTCACAGCCGCCGAAGCCGACACCCACGGCGCCATCGTCGCCTCCGATCCCGAACACGCGCGTCGCGAAGCGGCTGAGCGGGATGCCGAGCTCGCCGAGGGACGCACGCGCGGACCTCTGCACGGCATCCCACTCACCGTCAAGGACATCATCGACGTCGCGGGACTGCCGACTGCCGCAGGATCGGCGATCTACCTGGATCGACCGCTCCGCGACGCCGAGGCGGTCGCTCTCCTGCGCGACGCGGGCGCGGTGATCGTGGGGAAGGCGGCCACCCACGAGTTTGCACTCGGGGTAACGACGCCGCAGTGCACGAACCCCTACGACCCGACCCGAATCGCCGGAGGGTCGAGCGGCGGATCCGCCATCGCCGTCGCCACCGGCATCGGCCTCGGATCGCTCGGGACCGACACCCGTGCCTCGCTTCGAGTGCCGGCAGCCTTTTGTGGCGTCGTCGGATTCAAGCCAACCTTCGGACGAGTCGCGACCGGCGGGATCGTCCCGCTTTCTTGGACCCTCGACCATCTCGGGCCGATCACCGCGACCGTCGCCGACGCCGCCGCGATGCTCGACGTACTGATCCCCGGATCCTCGGTGAGCACCGGCGGCCCGCCCGCCGAAGGTCTCGTCGTAGGGGTGGCGGCCGACGTATGCAGCGAAGCCGACCCGGAGGTCGCGGTCGCGGTCGAAGCATCGCTGCGGGGACTCGAACGGATCGGCTGCCGACTCGTCACCGTCGACATCCCCAAACCTGACGATCTGGCGATCGCCAACGCCGTCGGGCTGCTCATCAGCCGCAGCGAGGCGGCCACCTTCCACCGCTCGCGCGGGCGCGACCTGTCCGCGTGCATCCCCGAGGTACGCGACCAGCTCGAAGCGGGGATGCGGGTGACGGCGGTCGACTACCTCGACGCCCAACGCGAGCGAGCCCGGCTATCGGCGCGCGTTATGGCGGTATTCGACCGCTGCGACCTCGTCGTGACCCCTTCGACACCGGTCGTGGCCCCTCGACGCTCCGACTACGAACGGTTCCTCATGCGCCTTTCCCGGAACACGTTGGTATGGGGGCTGATCGGAACCCCGGCCGTTTCGATGCCCTGCGGATTCACGCCCGAAGGACTCCCGGTCGGCCTCCAGCTGTCCGCACGACCCTTCGCCGAGGCCGCGCTCGCATCGGTTGGGATGGAACTCGAACAGGAACTGGGTCGCGGATGGTGATCCGCGACGCGGGCGATGCTTCGGCCGCCGCGGCGGCCGAAGTCGCGGTCGAGTTCCGGCGTTACGAGCAAGCGCTGGTCCGCGGCGACGCCGAGGCAATGAACGCCCAGTTCTGGTCGAGCCCGGATGTCGTGCGCTTCGGCCTCTCCGATATGCAAGTGGGGTCGGACGCGCTCGCGCAGTGGCGACAATCTCAACCTCCGCTTCCACCCGGGCGCACCCTGCACGACACCAGAGTCACCGCCGTCGGGGCGGACGTCGTCGTGGTGACGACGTGCTTTCGCTACCCGGGTCGTGCTGTGTTGGGCCGCCAGTCACAAACCTGGGCCCACCTCCCCGAGGGTTGGCGCATCGTCTCGGCCCACGTCTCTGAGATACCGGACGCCGGCGAGGTTTGAGCCGCGACGCCGACCGGCTCAGTTCTTGAGGCGTTCGGCGTTGGGAATGGGTCCGCCGACGGCGTCGAGGATCGGCTCGAGTGTTTCGCGCCGGTGTCGAAGCGTGTCTCGGTAACTGGGGAGGTCGGCGGATGCGATCTCGTAGCTGAGATCGTGGACTGCGATGTCGAGGATCTCGCGCAGGAGTTCGGCCTGGTCGTCGGAGAGTTCAAGGTGCATGCGCTGTCCTTTCGAGTTCACCGTGTCGTTGGCGCGCGTGCGGCGATGACCGCGACGGGGATGCCGACGATGTCGCAGCGCTGCTGGTCGGTGATCGTGAAACCCGCTTCGGTGATGAGGGTCCCGAGGGGTATGGGCCGGCAGTCGGCGACGCGGGGCATGAGTCTGTGGGCGACGGGGTACGCGCGTTCCATGAGTGCGGGCGGTTCGGTTGCCGTGAGTGAGACGATACCGACTCGGCCGGCGGGGCGGAGCACCCGCGCGGCAACGCCTCGCTCTCGGAGCTGCGCGACCGCGACGCGATGCATCTCCGGTGAGATGTCGACGCCGATGACGTGACCGTCGGGACCGACCGCGCGTGCGAACGCCGCGAGACTCATGCCGGGACCGGACCCGATCTCGAGGACCTGTTCGTGAGGTGCGAGAGCGAGAAGTTGCTCGCCGGTGACGCGGGCGTGGTGTTCGAACCGGCCTTCGAGACGCTCGTAGCTTCGGCTCCTACGGTCGTAGGTCGCGCGCGCTTGGGCCTTGGAGCGAGAGATGGGCGCGATCTCGCTCATACGGTCGTGTCGCCCTTGGTGAGCGCCGGGGTCGCTGCGGTGGGGTGCCGTGCGAGCCAGTGCACGGCGAAGATCTTCACTTGGTCGTTGACGACGAGCCATGCGAGCGCGTAGCACCAGATGAGTCCGGCGCGCGTCCAGCCGATGGGGCTCATGAAGACGCCGTAGACCGCGACGAGCGTCGCGATGATCTGGGTTCCGATCACGGCGCCGAGCAGGATCGGTGCGGGCTTGGATCGCCAGAACCGGTCGCGAGTGCGCGCGACGAAGATTGTGAGGTGCCCGGCGATCGACAACTTGAGGTACATGAGCGTTTGGACGGTGTCGTCGTGCAGGCCGAGCACATGGTGGGTGTAGACGAACAGCCCGAACGATGCGACGAGGCCGATCGCGCCGAGCGCGGTCGCGATGGTGAGGACGTCGCGCATCTGCCAGCGCACGGGCCGGGCGGCGACGTCGGCGCGGTCGTACGCGATCGAGAGGATCGC
Organism: uncultured Actinomycetes bacterium; assembly: GCA_963812205.1. Classification (GTDB taxonomy): domain Bacteria; phylum Actinomycetota; class Acidimicrobiia; order IMCC26256; family PALSA-610; genus PALSA-610. The sequence goes on along the minus strand of CAWEUJ010000004.1, from coordinate 917,625 downwards.
GCCGTCGTTGAGGAGTGCGAGGAGCACGATCATGACAGCGGTGACCGGGAAGAAGTCGAAGACGACGATCGAGACACTGATGAGAAACAGCACGCGGATCGTCTCCGCGATCCGGTAGATCGCGTAGCTGGTCATACGTTCGAAGATCTCGCGTGACTGCCGTATCGCGTCCACGATCACGGACAGACCCGGGACGAGCAGCACGACGTCGGCTGCGGCTCGGGCCGCATCGGTCGCGCCCGAAACGGCGATGCCGGCGTCGGCCTGTTTGAGCGCGGGTGCGTCGTTGACTCCGTCGCCGGTCATGCCCACGATGTGTCCGGCTGCTTGCAGCGCGCGGACGATGCGGTACTTGTGTTCGGGGAGCACCTGCGCGAAGCCGTCGGCTCCGGCGACGAGCGCGACGACTGCGGCGTCATCCCGCGGTCCTGTTGCGCCGTCCAGCTCGCGGGCGTCGATCACGTTGTCGCCGATGCCGACGGTGGCCGCGATCTCGTTCGCGATGGCGAGCTGATCGCCGGTGATCATCTTCACGTCGACCCCGAGTCGTTGTGCCTCGGCAACGGTGCTGGCCGAATCGTCACGGGGCGGGTCGGCGAGGGGGATCACGCCGAGCAGCACCCAACCGTCGTCGTCGGAGCGGGCGACTGCGATCGAACGAGAACCCGCATGCGCGAAACGGGCGACCGCCCCATCGAGCAGCGTCTCGTCGGCGCGCGAGCAGAGCGCGACGACAACTTGCGGCGCGCCTTTCGTGATCGTCGACCGTTTCCCGGCGGCGTCCTCGATGATCGCCTCGCTGCGTTTCGAGGCCGGGTCGAACGGCGTGTATCGGACGACCCGGATCGACGTGTCGGCCGCAGGTGCTGCCGCGAGTATCGCGTCGTCGATCGGGTCGTGGTCTTCGGTCCGCGAGGCAAACGCGGCCGCGGCGAGCACTGACCCGGGCCCGAGCGTGGGGTCGAACACAGCGGGATCACCGGCGCTCAACTGGTTGCGGGTGAGGGTGCCGGTCTTGTCGGAGCAGAGCACGTCGACGCCGCCGAGCTCTTCGACAGCCGGTAGATGGGTCACCACCGCTTGACGCCGGGCGAGTCCGGCCGCGCCGACCGCCATCGTCACCGACAACACTGCGGGGAGGGCAACCGGGATGGCGGCGACAGCGACGACCAGCGCGAAGGTCAAGGTCTCGACCGCCCCATTGCCGCGCGACAACGAGACGGCGACGACGACGGTGAGCAGCGTCAGCGCGAGAACGATCAAGTAGTTGCCGATTCGCAGCACGGCTTGCTGGAAGTGGCTGGTGGTTCCCGCTCTCGCGACGAGCGCAGTCGTGCGGCCATAGAAGCTGTGCCGGCCCGTCGCGAACACCAAGAGGTCAGCCTCGCCGCGAGCGACGACCGATCCCGAATAACACAGTCCACCCCGCTCGGCGCTCACCGGAAGCGATTCGCCGGTGAGCGCGGACTGGTCGAGCTCGATCGTGTCGCCGGACAGGACGCGCCCATCGGCGGGCACGACGTCACCGATGCGCACGTGCACGACGTCGCCCGCGACCAGCTCGCGGGCCGGTATCGCTTGCCAGGCGCCGTCTCGGCGCACGGTGACGCTACGGGCCAACCGGCTCTGCAGTGCCGCAACTGCGTTCGCGGCCTGATGCTCCTCCCAGAACGCGACCACGCCGTTCATGACCAACAAGACGCCGATGATGACGGCGTCGGCCCAATGTCGCGCAACCGCCGAAAGCACGAACGCGACCTCGATCATCCACGGGATCGGCGCCCAGAAGTAACCGAGAAACGTGAGGAGAACGGAACGCCGCTGCTCCGGAAGCTCATTCGCGCCGCCCGTCGCGAGCCGGTCGGCGGCCTGTTCAGCCGACAGCCCGTCGCCGGACGCCCGCAGATGCTCCTCGAGCGCGTCGAGAGACAGGACTCGCAGCGCGTCGAACGACTCCGGGTCGACGTCGGCTCCGGGCGGGGTGTTCCCAGACCGGTCCACACCGACCGAGATCCGCTCCGCCATGGGCCTCCTCCCGAACTTCCTCACGATTGTCACACCTCCGGTCGGGCGAGCGTGAGGGACGAAGGCCTCTATTCCGCCGCCTCAGGTCACTCGGCTCCCTCCGGGGCCGCGCCGACGCGGGTGAGCTCGATCACGGTTCGCGGTTGGACATCGGAGCCGCGTGCACAATGCGGGAATGTCCCGCATGCCGTACCACCCCCGCACTGCCCGGCACCGGGCCCGCGGCCGCGGCCGGCTGCGCGTGCGAGACGCCTCGGCAATGGCGATCGGCGGGATGGTCGGCGGCGGGATCTTCAGCGTCCTGGGCATCACCGTCGACCTCGCCGGCCATTTCGCCTTCGGCTGCTTCATCCTCGGCGGGATCGTCGCACTCATCACCGCTCGTTCGTATGCGTCGTTGTCGTTGCGGGCGGGCAGATCGGGCGGCCCGTTCCTCTACCTGCACGACGCGGGCTCCACCGAGCTCGGCGCGCTCACCGCATGGCTGTTGATCCTCGGGTACGTCGTCGCCCTCGCGGTGTACGCCTTCACGTTCGGGCACTACCTCGCGCACATCCTCGACGCCCCCGACACCGTGGCCCGAATTGCGTCGGTCGGCGTGCTGGTCGTGTTCTTCGGAGTCAACCTGCGGGGCGTGAGCGCGTCCGCGTTGACTGAAGATGCCGTGGTGTTCACGAAACTGCTCGTGCTGTGCAGCATCGCTGCCGTCGGCGTCTGGCAATTTTCGGCCCACCGACTCGCCCCTTTGGCCAACCACGGATTCGCCGGTCTCGCCGTGGGCGCAGCGTCGATCTTCGTTGCCTACGAGGGATTCGAACTTCTCCCCTACGACTACGACGACCTCGAGGACCCCCGACGGACGCTCCCGCGCGCGCTGTACCTCTCGGTGCTGGTGGTGATCGCCCTGTATGTCCTCGTAACGCTCGGTTCGCAGATGCTCGTCTCGGACGCCGTGATCGTGAGCCAGAAGGAAGTCGCGTTCGCGACCGTTGGCGGCGAAGCGTTCGGAGCGGCGGGACGGTGGATCGCCACCCTCGGCGCGCTGCTCGCGACCTGTTCGGCGATCAACGCCACTCTGTTCTCGAGTGCCCGTCAGATACGCGACCTCGCCGACGCGAACGAACTGCCCGTACGCCTCGAGCGGGAGGTCCACGGCCTGCCGCTCGCCGCGCTCGCGATGCTCACGGTGCTCGGGAGCGCGTTCGCGATGCTGCCCGGCATCCTCGAAGTCCTCGCGTTCGGCTCCGCCACGTTCCTCGCCGTGTTCGCGCTCGTGAACTACCTGGCGGCACGCGCCGCGCCGACGCGGATCTCGCGGATCGTCGCTCACGCCGGCAGCACCGCATGCATCGGCGCGATCGTCGCGCTGGGCTTCGAGCTCGCGGAACACGACCGACCGGCACTGGCGCTCATCGCGATTTGCCTGCTCGCCCTCATGCTGGCCCGACTCGTCTTCGTCCGAACGCGACACGAAAGGCCCACGAGCGAAACGGCGTGACCGAGACGCCACCGCTCGTCGGCGAATGCGTCCACTGCCCATGGGCGGCACTCCCGAGCGCGACCAATGCGGTACCGCCTCGGTCGGCGGGTATCGTCGAGTGGCTTCTCATATCGGGGCGGTCGCCGACATGTCACCTGGCATGTCGCGTGGTTGGAGGTTCAGCATGGACAACATCGTCGTCGGTATCGATGCAGACAAGGGCGCGCAATCGGCCGTGCGCTGGGCCGCGCGCCAGGCGCAGCAGAGCGGCGCCCGTGTCATCGCCGTACATGCCGTCCCCCGGACCGGGCTCTGGTCGCTTTCTGCGATGCAGATCGACATCGACAAGATCCTCGACGAATTGCACGAGCTCCTCGACGGATCCTGGACCGCGGGCCTGCGCAAGGCCGGGGTGCCGTACACGACACAGCTCGTCCGTGGTGACCCCGCGACCGAACTCCTCCGGGCCGCGAAACGGGCCGGAGCCTCGATGCTCGTCCTCGGCTCGAAGAGCCACAGCGCGCTCACCGACCTGGTCGTCGGTGGGACCGTGCACAAGGTCATCAACCGCAGCACCATCCCGGTCGTGCTCGTACCTACCGCGCCGCCGGCAAAGAAAGCCGTCTCGCCTCGGAAAGCTACGAACCGCCGGACAGCCAAGGCGTAGACCTCTCGCACGCAGTACGCGGATTCCCGGATCGGAGCGTGGTGCAGCCGCGTCGGTGCGCTCATCGGTCGAGGCTTTGAAGGGCTCGGTGCTCCCCGAAGCGAGCCGTGAACCCGGCAAAGCCACGAAACCGATGACCGAGGCTCGCCGAAAGGTCACACGCACAGCGGTCCTGCTGCATCTTGGCCCGTGGTGTTGGTGCCGACCGGGGGCCCGAGGATGACAGTCTCGGTGTCGATGGTGACGTTGTCGCCATTGAACGCGAGCCCGAACCGGTCCATGCCGCGCGGCGCGGGTCCCGCCTTCTTCTCGCCGACGGCGTTGTACTTCGAGCCGTGGCACGGGCATTCGAACCATTGCGATGACTGGCACCACGGGACTCGACACCCGAGGTGTGGGCAGCGCTGGTAGAGCGCGACGATGCCGCGTTCCATGCCGGCGATGACAACGGGCTCATACACCTTCTTGGCCTTCGGGAGCGCTGAGGCCGGGTAGCTCTGAAGCCAGGTCCGCGCCGCGGGAACATAGAACGGTGCGCGCTTCTGGTCGATCTGCGTGAGAATCTTGCTCAGCCCGGTCACGGCAATCTCTCCGCCGAAGCCCGCTGACGTCCCCGTCTGCGGCCACAGCAGCGCGAGGACCGCGCTCCCCGCGCCGGCGATCGCGAAGCTCATCACGGCGAGCAGACCCCGGTTGAAGAACTCACGGCGCGTGACGCCTATTGCTTCTTCGGTGACAGCTGACTGGCTCGACTGGGTCCGCAGGTGCGGTTCGCGCACGCGCGGCCGCGCGTCGCGCACCGGGTCGAGCTGCCCGCGCTCCATCGTCGGTCGCGGCGCCGGCGCAGTCGGGGCTACGCCCGTCGTCGGCCGGCCGACGGTGTCACCGGGAGTGTCAGACGCGCGCGAGGCGATCCTCGAAGACCGACGTACGACCAACGCCAACGTAACGGCGGCAACAAGGCTGACACCGGTCATGACGATGATCAGACCCGACATGCTTCGCTCCGGAACTGAGCGTGCTCGTACGTGAGCCGGGCGACGATCTCATGTGGCTTCGGAGACTCGGCCGCTGCCGCGGGCGCGCCGAATGCAGGTTCGACGATCAGCATCAGCACAACGCTCTCCAGGCTCCCTGCGGCCTGCGGCCTGCGGCCTGCGGCCTGCGGCCTGCGGCCCTTCGCGCCCGGTGCACTTCCGCGGCGGCAGCTATCGCTATGTGCGAGATCCGGCGAAACGCCCGACCTCATTCCCGACCGACTCGGGACTATCACTGTTGTCTAACAATGTTTGCTATACTACATTGATATCGAACAGTTTGCAACCCGCACACCGCATCTCGCGGTCGACTCCAGTCGACCGAGGAACGCAGGCCCGTTCACAGCCGGACTCGCTTCGGGCGAGCGACATACCAGGACGCCCACCAGAGAAGGAGGGCACATGAGCCGAATCGTCGTCGGGCTGAACGCAACCGCGCGCGATGCCGCCATCATCGAATGGGTCTCGAAGTTCGCTACCGATCTACGGGCCGACGTCGTCGTGGCACACGTGATCCCACGCACGACCCTGTGGCTCGTGTCGAGCGTCCAGGCAGACTCCGACGCATATGTCGCGAAGGTGCGCGCACATTTCGCGCGTACGGTGATCCCAAACCTGCGCGAGCGCGGTATCACGGTGACGCTGCGCGTGACGCGGGGGGATCCCGCGCACGAGCTCGCGGCGATGGCCCGACAAGTACATTCCGATCTCATCGTGATCGGCGGCCCTGATCACCACGCGCTGCACGACGCCGTCTCGAGCATCGCGCGACGGCTCGAACACGGAAGCGACATCCCCATCGTCGTCGTCCCTTCAACCAAGGTGGGGATGCATGCGCGCCGATGACGATCGAACCGTCGCGACCGACGCATCGCCGACCAAGGCTCGCGAAGCGATCCTCGAGGAAGACGCGGATACCCGCGTGAACGGTCGCCGTATACCGACCGAGGGCTCGTTGCAGTCCTTCGTATCTTCATGGGAGCTCACGGCGCACGACCGCCGCGCGCTCACCGCGCTTGCGATCAGTGGCCCCGCGACACCGGAGCAGCTCGCCCGCGCTATCGGCATCTCCACGTCAGCCGCCGCGTGCACGCAACATCAGCTCCGCGATCGGGGCCTCGTCATATCCGTGCCCGCAGGTTCAGCGAGACCGCAAACGGTCCTGGTCCTCTCCACCGCCGGACGTGCGATCGTCGACGACGTACGGACACCCAACAGCCGTACGCGGCAAACGAATCGAGATTGACGACGACGAAAACACATGTAGAATACCAACTGTTGCGATAGACCAGACATGAATGGGTTTACCGACACGGTCTGACCCGCTCCCAGGGGCGCCCTGCCGCGCTCCTGGGAGTAGTCAGCCGCATCCGCGATGGGTCGGGCGGGGAGTGCCTCGATCAGAAGGGCTGACCCAGGTCGCGCAGGCCGGCGCGTGCACGCTCGAAGGCTCGTTGTATGCGCACCACGCGGGCGTTGAGTTCGGTCTTGGATCGACGCAAACGAAGATAGGCATCGTGTTCGAGGTCGGTCCACGGCCGGGCCACCCGCACTTCGACAAGGCGCGCCAAGTCGCGGTTGCATTCCGTGAGTTCCTTCAGGCGCGCTGCATACCTGAGCCCGAACCGTTCGAGTGCAGACTCGAGCACGGTACGACTCGCCAGCTCGCGGTCGGGATCGGTTCGTGTCAACCCGTCGTCACTCATCGGCCGAAGTCCGGCGCGTCTTCGTCCGCGGCGTCATCGTCCGCGGCGTCTTCGTCCGAGGGGTCATCCGTGAGCCGGTCTGGCGGCGTGTCGACGAGCGGGGCGCGTTGGTACGACGTCACCGACCGTCGGCCCATCATGAGTTCCGCGACCACCGCGGCGAGGAGGCCCGGAACGACGAACCCCGGACGTCCGGTCGCTTCCGCGACGAACATGACCGCAGCAAGCGGTACCCGGTAGCCGGCACCGAGGAATGCCGCGACACCGATCACCGTGAACAGGGAGGTGTCGAGCGCGTGCACACTGCCTCCGACGACGCGCCCGGTCAGCGCGCCCGCGACCACCAAGGGGATGAACAGACCGCCGACACCGCCTCCGGCGATGGTCACCGACGTCGCGAGGCAACGCAGCACGAGGATCGCGCCGATGAGCCAGACACTGTGTGTCGGATCGAGTGCCCAGCGAATCGTGTCGTAGCCGGGGCCGGTCGTCAGGCTCTGCCCCGCGCACAGCCGCGCCGCGACGAAGATCCCGGCCAGGCCCGCGCCTGCGAGCGGGATCCGGATCCACGTCGGAATCGACGTCACCGCCTCTTTCGACTGACGGATCATCCAGGCGAACACCCGTGCTCCGACGCCGGCAAGTACGCCGAGGAGGACCGCCGCGGCGAGGTCCTTGAAGTCGAAGGGCGGGCTCCCGGTCACGGCCAGGAGCGGAGCCGTGCCGTGGATCGCGACGAACACGAGATAGCTGGTCGCGGACGCGATGAGGGTCGGGCCGAGCATGTAACGGGCGAGATCGTCTTGATAGGGGACCTCGAGCGCGAACACCGCGCCCGTCGCGGGCGTCTTGAAGATGGCGGCGACTCCGGCGCCCGCGCCGGCGACGAGCAAGAGTCTGCGGCGGCGCGCCGAGAACAGTCGCGGGAAGCGACGTTGCAGCGTGTCACCGATACCGGCACCGAGATACAACGACGGTCCCTCCAGACCCATCGGCGCCCCGCTGCCGAGGGTCGCGATTCCCGCGATCATCCGCGCGACGAGGGGTCGCAGTGGCAGCGTGTACTTCGAGTCGTGGAAGGCATGCAGATATTCGTCGGCGGTCGACGGCGACGCCGACGGGCCCAGGAAATGCAACGCGATTCCGGCAAGACTCAGACCGACGAAGGGCGCGAGCGCCGTGACCCACAGCGGGAGGTCATTCACGGCTTGCACGCCGCGGGTCACGGCAGTATCGAATCCGGCGACACCGAGACCGGTCAGGGCCCCAACGATCGCGGCAAGCAGGACCGCTTCCTTGGAACGCCGAGCCAGCCCCCGCGAGCGTTGCGCCCAGCCCTTCACGTCGACGCGACCGCTCCAGCGTGTTCCGCCGGAGCCGCTCATGATGTCCAGCCGAGCTTCCATGCGCTGTCCGGGGTCTCACCGGCAGCATCCGCGAACGCGCCGAACGCTGCCACGAGCGCGGCTCGCTGTGCGGGTTCGAGGCGACCGATGATCTTGATGATCTCGCGCCGCCGCCGCGCCGTCACGGAACGAACCAGTGCACGCCCTTCCGTGGTGAGGCCGAGCACGACTTCGCGTCGACTCTCCGTCGAAGTCTTGCGATCGATCAAACCCTTCTCCGCGAGACGATCACACAACCGCGTCGCGGTCGAGGCGTGAATACCGAGCGCTTCTGCGAGGCTGCCCACGTTCAAGCCGTCCCGCGACGCGAGCATTACCAACGCCCGGTACTGCACCAACGTGACCGTGGCCTCGATCGCAGCCAACGAACGCGCGGCCACACCCACCAGCGCCCGCGACGCCAGCAGTGCGGCTTCGGCCGCGTCTTCCAACCCGTCGGCCGTGCCGCGCCCGACCCGACTTGCCGCACGTCCCGTCATGCATGTACCCTAGCAAACATTGCAATACGCCACTGACGAGCCCGTTCCCCACGAACGGGGATGTCCGGCACCGATGGTCGGCCGAGCGTCGTGTCCGCGGAAAGGAACGATCATGAAGCCCTACGTCCTCCCCGATCTCGACTACGACCTCGGAGCGCTCGAGCCACACTACGCGGCTCGGGTACTGGAACTGCACCACGACAAGCATCACGCCGCGTACGTCGCCGGACTGAACACCGCGCTCGACGGCCTCGCCGCAGCGCGCGCATCAAGCGATATGAGCGCCATCGTCGGATTGGAGAAGACGCTCGCGTTCAACCTCTCCGGACACGTGTTGCATTCACTGTTCTGGAAGAACCTCAGCCCCGATGGTGGCGGCCGCCCCGAAGGCGAGCTACGCGCGGCAATCGAGGAGTTCTTCGGATCGTTCGACGCGTTCCGCCAACAGCTCTCCAGCGCAACCACCACGGTGCAAGGCTCCGGATGGGGCGCATTGACGTGGGAGCCGCTCGGCGAGCGCCTGTACATCGAGCAGATCTACGACCACCAGGGCAACGTGGGCCAAAGTGGAGTGCCGCTCCTCGTCATCGACGCGTGGGAACACGCCTACTACCTCCAGTACCACAACGCACGTGCCGAGTACGTCGAAGTGATCTGGAACATCATCAACTGGAACGACGTCGCCAACCGCTTCGAACGCGCGCGTAGTCTCGAGCTCATCCCGGCCGGCGTCGCGTAAGCGCCCGTCGCCGGCGTGCCGTCGGTCCTCGGCTACACCGCCGGCGGAGCACTGGTCTTCAACTACTGATCACTCCACCGTTCGCCGGGGAGATGATGATTGTCGTGATGCGCGCCTCGCCTACAGCGTCATGTCGTTGACGACGGTCAGGTTGACGAACTCCGGAGCGCCGTCGAAGATCTCCGCCATCGTTGCCCTCGCGGCTTGCAGTCCTGCTTCGCGTCGCGGATCGTTCTCGCGGGCGCGAGCTTTCTCCTCGCTCTCGAAGACGACCATCATGTAGACCCGGCTCGGGTCGTTCTGGTCCTGCATGGCCGTCGAGCGCAGGAGACCTGAATCCGGTTGCTCGACCGCACGCAACTGCTCGACCAACCGCGGCAGGTCGTGTTCCCGGCCCGGCTTCAGACGCGTCGTGATGAGCTGTGCCCACATAGCAAAGTCCTTCCGGTTACCAACGGACGCGGAACCTTAGACACTCCGCGCCGCGCGCGTCGGGCCCCAGGCCAACGCGATCTGCGAGCTCGGTCACTCATCTTTTCGGCCTTTCCTTGACACGAGACCACTCCCGGTTACCTTCTTGCCAAAGCCCAGGACGCGCGCCGGTCGATCATCGAAGAGGGCAACACCATGAGCGATCCGTATGACGCCTTCCCCGGGCTCACCGTCGACCGTCCGTCAGACGGCGTGCTCCGCGTCACGATGGACGCGCCGGGCCTCAATGCCGTAAGTCCGCAGGTCCACCGCGAGCTGGCCGACATCTGGCTCACGATCGACCGCGATCCGGACGTACGAGTCGCACTGCTCCGGGGCGCCGGAAGAGCGTTCTCGGCCGGCGGGTCGTTCGAGCTCATCGATCTCACGATCGGCGACTACGGCGCACGCACGCGCGTCATGCGAGAAGCGCGCGACCTCGTCTTCAACGTCATCAACTGCTCGAAGCCGATCGTGTCGGCCATACACGGACCGGCCGTGGGCGCGGGTTTGGCGGCGGGCCTCCTCGCCGACATCTCGGTGGTGGGACGCACCGCCCGGATCATCGACGGGCACACGAGGCTCGGCGTCGCGGCCGGTGACCACGCCGCGATCTGCTGGCCGCTCCTGTGCGGCATGGCGAAATCGAAGTACTACCTCCTGACCTGTGACGTCCTCACCGGCGAGGAGGCAGAACGCATCGGGCTCGTGTCCATCTGCGTCGACGACGAAGACGTCCAGCCGCGTGCGCTCGAGGTCGCGATACAGCTCGCCCAAGGCGCCCAGTCCGCGATCCGCTGGACGAAGCAAACGCTCAACAATTGGTACCGGGCCCAGTCTGCGGTCTTCGACGCCGGCCTCGCGTACGAGTTCTACGGATTCGGTGGACCCGACGCGCGCGAGGGCCTGGCGAGCCACACCGAGAAACGACCACCGACCTTCACCGGTCCGGCCGGTGAGTAGCGAGCCGCAGGTCGAGGGCGGGGCCAAGGTGGCCGTGGTCACCGGCGGTGCCGGAGGCATCGGCGCCGAGATCACGCGGGCGCTGCACTCCGCGGGCGCTCGCCTCGCAGTGTGGGATCTGGATGGCCGCCGAGCCGGTGATCTTGCCGCCGGCCTGGGCGGTGACGCAGCCGGCCTCGAGGTCGACATCACCGCGCGTCCATCGGTCGTGTCGGCCGTGGCTCTCACCGAATCCGCGGTGGGACCCATCGACATCCTGGTCAATGCCGCGGGTATCGACGTCATCGAGCCGTTCCTACAAAGCGATGAGGCGACCTGGGAACGCATCGTGGCCGTCAACTTCCTCGGCACGGTGCGGTGCTGTCACGTCGTCGTGCCCGGCATGGTCGAGCGCGGATCGGGGCGCGTCGTCAACATCGCGTCCGACGCCGGTCGGGTTGGCTCATCGGGTGAGGTCGTCTACAGCGGCACGAAGGGCGGGGTCATCGCCTTCTCCAAGGGACTCGCTCGGGAGCTCGCGACCACAGGAGTAACGGTCAATGTGGTCAGCCCCGGCCCGACCGACACCCCACTGCTGGATCAAGTGGCCGAGGCCGACCAGAGGCTGTACGACGGGCTGGCGAGAGCCGTGCCGATGAAGCGCATCGCTCGGCCCGAAGACATCGCCCCCGCCGTCGTCTTCTTCGCATCCCACGGCGCCGGGTACGTGACCGGGCAGACCCTGTCGGTCTCCGGCGGCTTGACGATGGCGTAGGGAAGGGATGCCCGAGGAACGTCGGAAGCGCGCGCGACGATCCCGCGCGGCGGCGCCTTTGAGCGCCGACGTCGTCGTCGCGGCTGCACTCGACCTCATCGACCAGGTCGGCGTGACCGGGTTCACGATGCGCGCCGTCGCGGATCGCCTCGGGACATACCCCGCCTCCCTGTACTGGCACGTCGGCAACCGCAACGAGATCCTCGGTCAGGTGTTGCAGCTCGTCATGAGCGAGATGGACGTACCCGAACCCGCGTCGATGCGTTGGGACGTGTGGCTCGCGCTTGCCGCGCACGAGTATCGCCGTGCACTGCACGCCCACCCGAACACCGCGGTATTGGCGTTGTATCCCCTCCTCACGGCGCCGACGTTCGTCGAAGCGATGCTCACGACGCTCCACGGTGGGGGGTTTCGCGGTCCGGCACTCGCAGACGCGTTCAACGCCTTCACGGGATCGGTGGCGGGATGGGTCGCGGTCGAGCTGTCCGCGGGTGGTGGCGAACCGGATCAGCGATGGCGGGCCGAGTTCGAGGCTCGGGTGCGCGGCCTGCCGCCGTCGGAGTTCCCGACCATCGCGTCGAATCTCCCGGACCTCGCGGACGAGGTCTTCACGCTTCGCTGGCACGGCGGCAACGAAAAGCCGCTCGATCGCTCGTTCGAAGCGGCGCTCGAGGTCTGGCTCACCGGCCTGCGCTCGCTGTTGCGGTCGTCGCGCCGCCGGTAGCGGGCCCTCGACGAGCTTGCCCGGGCGCAGCCCATCTCCTACCATCTCTTGAACGCTGTTCAAGAGAAGGGATGCGGCTGTGCCCAAGGGAGTTACGAGTCCCGGCGTCGCGGAGATGGTCGCCGCCGAGCATGCCGATCTCTGCGCCTTGGCCCAGTCGCTGGGCGCGGTGCAATGGGAGGCGCCGACGCTGTGTGACGGGTGGACCGTGCGCGACGTGATGATCCATCTCGCCGACCACGTTCACCGCACGGGCGGGGAAGCGTTTCGAGCAACCGTGCGGGGTGGGCTCTCGCCGACGAAGTCGGCACGGCTGACCGTGGAACGCCACCGAGATCGTTCGACTGCGGATCTGCTCTCGTGGCTCGGCACCCCGGTCCGGTCACCGTCGCCGGTCCAGTTGGCCGAGCTCGTCATCCATCAACAAGACGTTCGCCGACCCCTCGGCCTCGACCGCGAGATCCCCGAAGATCGCGTTGTCGCCTGCTTGGACTTCGCCCTCTCGCGCACAGGCAACGTCGCAGTCGCCGGTGCCCGCCGCCGCGCCGCCGGAATCCGGTTGACGGCAACCGACACCCCGTGGTCGTGGGGCGCGGGTCCCGAGGTGCGTGGTCCCGCCGAAGCGCTCCTCATGGCTGTCAACGGACGCCCCGAAGCGGTGAAGGATCTCTCCGGTGACGGCATCGCGACGCTCGCGGAACGGTGCCGGAGCTAGCGGCGTCGCGAACACAAGCCCGGCCCGGCCGCGAGCTCCACGACGGCCTTCCGAGCGGTTCGAGGACGAACGCCTCTTCACGATTCCGCAAGTTCCGTGTGAGGATCGCTCGGGGGCTATTCGATGGAACGTATGAGCAGCCTCGACGCGGTGTTTCTCGCGATCGAGGATCCGGTGAATCACATGAGCATCGGGTCGGTCGCGATCTTCGAAGGACCGGCTCCGTCGTTCGAGGCCCTGCGGGCGTTCGCCGCGGCCAAGATCCAGCACGTGGCGCGCTGCCGTCAACGTGTGCGGGAGGCGAGCGGACTCTTCGGGCGACCGCTGTGGATCGACGACGTGCAATTCGATATCGACGACCACCTCCGGCACCAGTCGCTGTCCGGCGAAAGTCCGTCGGCACTCGACGAACTCGTCGCGGAGGTGATGACACAACCCCTCGACCGCCGCCGCGCGCTTTGGGAGATGTCGCTCGTCGACGGCCTCGCCGACGGCCGCTGGGCGATCGTCTCGAAAGTGCACCACTGCATGGTCGACGGCATCGCCGGGACCGACCTGCTCACCGCAATCATGGATCGTGAGCCCGGCACCCAGCTCGCGGCGGCCGAGGTGTGGATCCCGTCCCGCGAACCGTCAGCGACCGCGGTCGCGCGGTTCAACGCGGCAATGGCATGGGAATCCGCGATCGCGAACGTTCGCCGCGCCGTCGACGCGCTCGTGCACCCGTGCCGAACCTGGGACCGCCTGCACAACCTCTTGGCCGGGGCCAAACGCTTGTGGTACCGGTCGCATCGCGGCGACACATCGCTCACGGGGCCGATCGGGCGAAAGCGGCGCTGGGCGCATGCGCGGGTGCGGTTCGACGACATCACGGCGATTCGCCGCGCGTTCGGTGGAACCGTGAACGACGTCGCCGTCGCCGTCGTCACCCGCGCGTTTCGCGAACTGCTCATCGCGCGCGGCGAAGCGGTCGACGGCCGAAGCGTGACCGCGCTCGTTCCGGTCTCACTGCGGGCCCCGGACGAGCATGGACAGCTCGACAACCGTGTCGCCGACGTCCACGCACTGTTGCCGGTCGGCATCGACGACCCGGTCTCGGCGTTGCGGGCGATCCACGAGCACCTCGACGACCTGAAGGCCTCGCACGAGGTCGATGCGTCGGGTGCCCTGATGCGACTCGGCGACGTTGCACCACGCGCGATCGTCGACCGGGTCGCCCGCGTGGTCGTGCAGGGCGCGAATGTCGAGACCGCCATCACGAACGTGCCCGGTCCTCGCGCGCCGCTGTACGTGTGCGGCCGCCGGATGATCGAGGCGTATCCCTTCGCGCCGATCGCGGGGCGGGTCCGGATCACGGTCGCGGTGTGGTCGTACTGCGACCACATCTCCTTCGGGGTCACCGGCGATCGCGAGACGGCCGCCGACATCGATCGCGTCGTGACCGGTATCGAAACAGGGTTCGCGGACCTCCTCGAACGGGCAACGAGCACAACGAGCTGAACGCGCCCGATGCGCCGGGCCGCGCTTACTGGTTCGGGCTGGGAGGCAGCACTCCGGGCGGCCACGTCGTCGCCTGGTCGTAGATCACTCGATCGAGAACCGTCCCTTCCATGCGAGCACCGCCGAAGTCGGTCGCGATCGCGTACGCACCCGTCAGGTTCGCACCCTGGAGGTTCGCCCCGTTCAGTTGCGCGCCCGTAAGGAATGCGGCGCTCAAATCCGCGTCTTCGAGGTCGGCACCGATCAGGTTGCAGGCGGTGAGATCCGCGCCGTGCAAGTGGGCTTTGCGCAACACCTTGCCTCGCAGGTCGAGGTCGTAGAGCTTCGCTCCGCTCAGATCCGCGCCACTGTGATCCCGGGCGGAGACGACCTGGCGCCGTAGTAGCCGGGTACGGCGTCGAAAGATGATCGGCACGGTCGCATCATCTCCCATCCGCGATCGTGCGGCGAGCGCGGATCGGGCGTTCGGCCGTGACGGCCGCGGCGCGTGCCTCCGGTGGCCCGCCGGCGCCGATCAGGGCCAAGGGGACAAGGTCCCGACACGGAGGTGTCGGACGCCGCTGCCCATCCGGCACGGGGCTCCGTCAGTATTGCGAGATGATCGACGCGGCGCGCCACGACCACCATCAGCTGCCGGTGCACGAGGTGGTGTTGCTCCTCGAGACCGACGCCGCCACGGGGCTCAGCGCACGCGAAGCGCATATACGACACGAGCAGTTCGGCCCGAACGTGCTCCCGAAGCTCGAACGGCGCGGTGTATTCGGTCGGGCACTCGTCCAGTTTCGCCACCCGCTCATCTACGTCCTGATCGTCGCCGCCGTCCTCACCGCGGTGCTCGGCGACATCGCCGACTCCTGCGTCATCCTCGGCGTCGTGGTACTCAACGCCGCGGTCGGATTCGTGCAGGAATCGCGCGCGGAGCAGGCTCTCGAAGCACTGGTAGCGATGGTGCGGACGTCGGCCACAGTGATCCGCGACGGCGAGCGCATGACGTTGCCGTCCTCAGAAGTGGTTCCCGGCGATCTCACCGTGCTCGATGCCGGGGACAAGATCCCGGCCGATGTGCGCCTCATCGCCACGAACGAGCTGCGCGTCGACGAGTCCGCCCTGACCGGCGAGTCCATGCCCACCGCGAAGTCACCGATCGAGTTGCCCATCGAGACCGCGCTGGCAGATCGCAACAACATGGCCTACTCGGGAACGCTGGTCGTCGCCGGTCGAGGACAGGGCGTCGTCACCGGCACCGGCGCGGAAACGGAAATGGGCCAGATCCACCGGCTGGTCGGCGCGGCCACGGGTGTCGAAACACCCCTCACCCGCAAGGTCGCGCAGTTCAGCCGGATCCTGACGTTCGCGATCCTCGGGCTCGCGGCCGTCACCTTCGTGATCGGGATCGCCCGCGGTGAAGCCTGGGACGACATGATCAACGCCACGGTCGCGTTGGCGGTCGGTGCGATCCCCGAAGGCCTCCCGGCCGCGGTCACGATCACTCTCGCGATCGGCGTCAACCGCATGGCCCGCCACCACGCGATCGTCCGCAACCTCCCCGCGGTCGAGACCCTCGGAGGCACCACCGTCATCTGCACCGACAAGACGGGCACGCTCACCGAGAACCAGATGACCGTGCAGGCCGTCTACGCCGGCGGCGCAACGTTCGAGGCTTCGGGGACGGGTTACTCGCCCCCCGGCGCATACCGGCTCGACGGCGAACGGATCGACCCCTACGACCATCCGGCGTTGCGTGAGTGCCTTCTCGCGGGCGTGCTCTGCAATGACGCACAGCTCGTGGAATCCGACGGCCACTGGGACGTCATCGGCGACCCAACCGAGGGCGCGCTCATCACCGCGGCCCGCAAAGCCGACGTCGACGCCGGCGATGCCGGACGCATCACTCCGCGCGTGGATTCCATACCCTTCGATTCTGCGAACGGATACATGGCCACGCTGCACCGAGCCCTGCACCAAGGTCCCGGCGTCGTGTATCTCAAGGGTGCAGTCGAACACGTCCTCGCCATGTGCACGACCGAACTCGACGCCGCCGGCAACGTGAGTGCCCTCGACCCGGCGGCCGCGCTCGACCGCACCGACCGGTTCGCCGGTCAGACACTCCGAGTCCTCGCGTTCGCACGAGCACCGGAGCCGGTCTTCGACCACCTGCAAGACGGGCAGCCCGACCCGCCGAGAGCAACGTTTCTCGGGCTCCAGGCAATGGCCGACCCGCCGCGCACCGACGCAATCGCGGCCGTCAGGGCGTGTAGAGCCGCCGGCATAGAAGTCAAGATGATCACCGGCGACCACGCAGGTACCGCAGCGGCAATCGCAGCAGAATTCGGCCTCGGCCGAGCCGGGCGCGCTCCCGCCGTCGTCACCGGCGTCCAACTCTCCGAGTGCCCTCCCGACGATCTACCCGACCTTGTCGATCAGACCTCTGTCTTCGCCCGAGTCTCACCCGAACAAAAGCTCCGGCTGGTCGAAGGCCTCCAAGGCCGGCATCACGTCGTCGCCATGACCGGTGACGGCGTCAACGACGCACCCGCGCTCAAACAGGCCGACATCGGCATTGCCATGGGACGCGCCGGCACCGAGGTCGCCAAAGAGAGTGCCGACATGGTCCTCACCGACGACAACTTCGCGTCCATCGAAGCCGCGGTCGAAGAAGGACGCGGCGTCTTCGACAACCTCACCAAGTTCATCGTCTGGACGCTCCCCACCAACATGGGTGAGGGACTTGTCGTGCTTGCGGCGATCATCGCCGGCAGCACATTGCCGATCCTGCCCATTCAGATCCTGTGGCTCAACATGGCCACGTCGATCACGCTCGGCCTCACCCTCGCGTTCGAACCCAAAGAAACCGGCATCATGCAGCGTCGACCCCGTCGACCCGAGCAGCCGATACTCACCCGGCAACTCGTCGTGCGCATCTGCGTCGTCGCGACGACGCTCATCACTGCTGCGTTCGCGCTCTTCTATTGGGAACAAGCTCGCGGCGCGACCACGGACGAAGCGCGAACCATCGTCGTGAACAGCTTCGTCATGATCGAGCTCACCTATCTCCTGAACTGCCGCTCGCTCGATCGATCCTTCATCCAGCTCGGCATCTTCACCAACCGCGTCCTACTCGGCGGCGTCGCCGCCATGATCGGGCTCCAACTTGCATACACCTACGTCCCGTTCATGCAACGACTCTTCCAGTCCGCATCGCTCGACGTCGCCGCGTGGGTCCGCATCGTCGTCGTCGCCGTCATCGGCTACCTGCTCGTCGAGACCGAGAAGACGATCCGCAGGAGGCACGCCACCCCTTTGGTCAGTGGCCCGCAACCGTGAGTTGGCTGACGACCGCCATGAACACGGCCACCGCGACGCAGCCGATGATGATGCCGGTAGCGGCGACCAGCGTGACGAGTTGCGCCGCGCTGGCGAGATGCGACTTCGAGCGGCGGGGATGAAGCGGTCGGGACGACAGTGGCGCCCCGTGAAAGAAGGTATGTGTCATGGCCACTTCCTTGTGACGGGTTATCCCATGGTCCCGGTAGTTCGTCGTGCACTCCGCATACGGGGGTGTTCGGGGAGTGCGGCTGCGGCTCGTTCGACACGTTCGTCGGACGTGGTCGGGTCGGGTAGAGGCGAAGGTCATCTCCGACGAGCGCACCACGCGCGCGGGGTCACTCCGGCTTCGGTGCCGTCTCCGGCGCAGGCGTCGCCTTGCGCCGCGGAGCCGGAGCGACCAACGCCCACACGACACCGAACACGAGGCCGAGCAGGACGATCCACCCGGCCGTGAACTCGCCGAGGCGGATGACGCCGTAGAGCGTGAGCATCGTCGCGAGGGCGACACCGAAGAGCCCGCCGCCGACCGCGCCTCGTAGATAGTGACCGCGGACCGCCATGTCCTTACCCCCCCAGGAACCCGCGTGGCCAGAACAGCAACCAGAACGCGATCAGGAACATGGCGACGGCGAACACCCAGATCGGGGTGAACAGCGGGTCGTCACCGATCTTCAGGACCACCGAACCACGACATGTTCCTGCTTGACCGACGACCGTGTAGTCGACCTTCAGCGTCGCCGTCGGCTTCAACGTCTTCGTGAGCCAGCCGAGGACGGGAATGCTGTCGAGTCGCTTCCCGACGTCCTCGTTGCCGGCCCAGGCGCGATTTCCCTGCGCGTTCTCGAACTTTCCGCTCGCGACCGTGAAGCCGGATGCTTTCACGGCATACGTGCCGTTGCGCAGGACACCGTCCGTCGAGCCGCGCCAACTGATGCGGCCGTTCACGTCGACGTGGAACGGGTCGTCCGCGGTGCCGCCCAGTCCCGGAGCGGTGGCCTTGTCGAGCGTTCGGCCGTGGCTGTCGGTGGAAACTGCCTGGCCCGAGCACCCGCTCACAGGCGCACCATCGGCCGGCGAAGCGCCGAAGGTCACGCTGGCGATCGCGGCGAGCCCGACGATGACTGCCAGAGCTCGCGATCCGCGTGCGTGCATTCCCGTCCCCATCACGTTCGCATACTGCGCCCGATCGCTCATGCTCGGGCAGGGTCGTTGGTCACGGGTCCGGGTGCGGGTCGCGCCGTGCGGACCGGCCTGACGGTGACCTTCGTCCCTCGCGGGCGGTCGCAATTCCTCTCCAACGAGCACCACCGGGCGTGGTCTGATCGGAGCCGCAGGACCGGCGACTCGGAGGGACGAAGTGCGCGCTACACACCGACGGCGAACGAACCAGGGTGAACCCCGCGGGCGCGCACCGCGCGGACCGTTCCCGGCGGTCGTCGTGCATGCCGAGCGCGCGAGCGATCTCGTAGGCCCGAGGTCGCGCCACCTCGGGGCATCGACGTCCCGGCCGCCGCAGTGAGAAGCGCTCGGATCTCGCTGACCCACTATCTGATCCGTTGCGAGCGCGAGTACGGGTTGGATCCCGAGTTGCGGCTTCTCCTCGAGACCGTCGCGCGCGCCTGCAAGACGATCTCGTATGCCGTCGGTCGCGGTGCACTCGGCGACGTGCTCGGATCCATCGGCACGACCAACGTGCAGGGCGAGACGCAGGCGAAGCTCGACGTGCTCGCCAACGAGATCCTCGTCGAAGCGAACGAATGGGGCGGTTACCTCGCGGCGATGGCCTCCGAAGAGATGGATCACGCGCACGGCATCCCGGTGACCTACCCGCGCGGCCGCTTCCTCCTGCTCTTCGATCCCCTCGACGGCTCGAGCAACATCGACGTCGACGTATCGGTCGGTACGATCTTCTCCGTACTCCCCTCGTCCGGCGACGGGCCGATCGCCGACGGCGCGTTCCTGCAACCCGGAACCCGCCAGGTGTGCGCGGGCTACGCGTTGTACGGACCGCAGACGTTGCTCGTCGTCACGGTCGGACACGGCGTGCAGGTGTTCACGCTCGATCGCGACACCGGGAGCTTCTTGTTGACCCAAGAGAACTTGCAGGTTCCGGCCGACACCGCGGAATTCGCGATCAACATGTCGAACCGGCGGCACTGGGCACCACCGATCGCCCGCTACATCGACGAATGCCTCAGCGGCAGCGAAGGGCCCCGCGGCAAGGACTACAACATGCGCTGGGTTGCATCCATGGTCGCCGACGTCCATCGCATCGTCCAGCGCGGCGGGATCTTCTTGTATCCATGGGACCACCGCCATCCCGAGCGGCCCGGCAAGCTGCGCCTGATGTACGAAGCGAACCCGATGAGCTTCATCGTCGAACAGGCCGGCGGCCGCGCGACCAATGGAACGCAGCGCATTCTCGATATCCAACCCTCGAACCTGCACGAACGCGTGTCGGTGATGCTGGGCTCGAAGAACGAGGTCGACTACGTCACCGCGTTGCACGCAGTTCCATAGCGACACGAGACCCATGGAGACGTCGGCATACGCGGCGCTCGATCGAAGCCTGCAGCGGACAGCTCGAGGAGTAGTTGTGGATCGGTTCGTGGAGTCGTTGGACGAACTCGATGCGACGATCGAGCGCATGCGACGTGCGCTGGACGGGCTCGAGGCGGCGAACGCGCACACGCGTGACGCGATCGACGCCAAGATGCCAATGGCCGACCTCTTCGCGGTGAGTGACGCTCCTCGGTCCCGGGATGCCGTCATCGACGCGATGAACGCGATGCACTCGGTGCTGATGCGCTCGCGGGGCGAGTTCTTCCACACCCTGGTGGACGAAGAGGGGATGACGATCTCCGAGGTCGCCCGGCTCGTGGGCCATCCGCGCCAACTGGTGAAGCGGCGCTATGACGCCGTGCGGCCCGCGACGGAAAGCGGAAAGGGTGCTTGACGGCACCCGAGGGGTGCGCCCGTAGATTCGGTGTCGAAGCCGCCGGAGGGAGTACGGGCTCATGGCTGAACAGGTAACCGCCGACCTCGATCAGTTCACGCGTGTTGCGCTGGTTGCTCATGCGCTGACGACCGCGCTCGAGCCGTCGGAGATCGTCGACATCATCGTCCGCCAGGGCATGGCCGGGCTTCACGCCGAGGGCGGCGTGCTGGCGTTCCTCGACCCGGATGACGTGCTCGTGCCCACGGTGACGGTCGGCTACCCGAAGGCGTCGATCGCTGCCTTCGCTCCCCTGACCATCGACCTCGACCTACCCCTGACCGCGGCGGCACGGGACAAGGAATCCGTCTGGGTGCCCTCGCGCGCCGATGCCGCGGCACGATTTCCCGCCGTCGTCGCGGGCTCGGCGACACCTTCGCAGGCCTGGGCCGCGATTCCCCTCGTCTGCGAAGGGTCGGTCCTCGGAGTGCTCGGAGTCAGCTTCCTCGCGCCACGGGAATTCTCGGAGTCCGAACGACTCTTCATCAGCGCGCTCGCCGACCTGAGCGCGTTGGCGCTGGGACCTCGCCGTAGCGACGGGAGCCCGGCTCCGGCTCCGGAGACGCTCTCCCTCCTCGACCGCGTGACGAATCGCGTCTTCGCGTCGACACTGACCCTTGCGGGAATCACGAACCATCCCGGCGTCGACGCTGATGTGGCAGACCGACTCCACGACGTCATCGACGACCTCGACATCGCGACCCGGGAGATCCGCAGCTCAGCCATCGCGGTGATCCTTCGAGACCGCGACCCACTCGCGAGCACGTCGCGCGGTACAACGACGGCCACCAAGACCGCCGACGACTCGATCCCGAACCCTCCGGTCGCGCAAACCGGTCGACGTCACCTCTGCCGGTTCGACGACGGTCAGGTGTTCGCGTACGCGCGCGGCCGCGACTTCTTCCGCGCGGGCGACGACGTGCTCTGGGCCCACGAGAGCGACGACCTGCTGTTGTCGGCACGATCCGGCGTGCCGTTCGCGCGCCGCGCCGGCAAGGCGTTCCGCGATGTGGAGACCGGCCTCCCGCTGTACTACGAGCGGGCGCAGTAGCGCCTCACGTTCCGCACGTCCCCGCTAGGGGCCCCATACGTGGACGACCGAGATGGGCGTGCGCTCGGGCTCGGAGGGAAGGTCGTCGCCGAAGATCTCGCCGAGCAGCGCGTGTACCACCGGATGTAGGCGATCCTCGGCGAACCGGTCCCAATCGCCCTCGGACTCCCACACGTCGACGTAGCGCAGCCCACCTTCGGGGCGCTCGATCGCGATGTGGGCGATCAGTCCCTTCGGCGGCTCGTCGCCGAGCCCTTCGCGGATACGCGCGTAGAACGCGGCGTCGATCGGTACATCTTGCATGAACGCGTAGGTCATCGCGATCTCTCCCCTTACTTGATCCGAAGGACATTCGGATCAATAATGGAGCGTATGCCCCGGGAGGTCAAGCGGCGCACCTACGACACCGCTCGCCGGAAGGCACAATCGGCCCGGACGAGGCAGCGGATCGTCGAGACCGCGCGCGAACTCGTGCTCGAGCGCGGCTACCGAGCCACCACGATCGCCGCGGTGGCCGACCGAGCCGGGGTGAACGTCGACACCGTCTACACGTTGGTCGGACGCAAACCGGTGCTGTTGCGCGAACTCATCGAGCAAGCCATCTCCGGAACCGACCGCGCGGTCGCGGCCGAAGAGCGCGGGCACGTGAAGGCGATGCGCATCGAACCCGACCCGGCCCGCAAGCTCGCCATCTACGCGCGCGCCATTCGCGAGACCCACGAACGCATGGCGCCGCTCTTTCTCGCGCTGCGCGACGCGTCGTCGACCGAGCCGGAAGCGCAGCGCGTGTGGCAGGAGATCAGCGATCGCCGCGCCGCCAACATGCGCAAGCTTGCGCGCAACCTCCGTGCTGCGGGTGGGCTGCGCGCCGACCTGTCGATCTCCGACGCAGCCGACGTGCTGTGGGCCACGAACAGCTCCGAGCTCTACGTGTTGCTCACCGTCGACCGCGGTTGGACGCCGCGCCGGTTCGAACGCTGGCTCTGCGACACCTGGTGCCGCCTCCTCCTCCCCTGACGCTTCTCTGACATGGCCAGTCGAACGGGCGCGGATACCGGCAGTCCCACCGGCGCGGGTACCGGGTTGACTTCGAGCGCACTCGAAGTCATACGGTCGCCCCGTGACCACCACCATCGGCTTCTCCATCGCGGCCACCGCCGAGCGGACGGGCGTCTCCGCGCACACGCTGCGGTACTACGAGCGCATCGGGCTCATCGATCCGGTCGATCGCGACGACTCCGGGCGCAGGCTCTACCGCGAGAACGACGTGCAGCGGGTGGACTTCCTCCGCAAGCTGCGGTCGACGGGTATGCCGATCACCCGGATGCAGGAATACGTCGACCTCGTGCGCCGCGGCCCGAGCACCGCACGAGCGCGGCTCGAGCTGCTCGAAGAGCATCGCCGCCATGTGCTGCACGATCTCGAGCACCTCAACGACTGTCTGGGCGCCATCAACTTCAAGATCGACCGCTACCGCAGGAGCGCTACATGAAGATCGGTTTGCACGTCGTCAGCTTCTCGTGGCCCAACGCGCCCGCTTCGATCGCGCCCACGTTGGCCGCGATCGCGTCGGCCGCCGAGGAAGCAGGTATCAGCGATCTCAGCGTCATGGACCACTGGTTCCAGATGGAAGCCATGGCGCCCGCCACCGAACCGATGCTCGAGGGCTACACGACACTCGGATTCATGGCCGCGCACACCGCCACGATCCGGCTCGGGCTCCTCGTGACGGGCGCGACCTATCGCCATCCGGGCTTGCTCGCCAAGACCGTCGCCACGCTCGACGTCCTCTCGGAGGGCCGTGGCCAGCTGGGCATCGGCGCCGCGTGGTACGAGCGCGAGCACCACGGTCTCGGTGTCCCCTTCCCGCCGACCGCCGAGCGTTTCGAACGCCTCGAGGAGGCGCTGCAGATCTGCTTCCAGATGTGGAGCGACGACGACGGCCCCTTCGCCGGAAAGCACTTCCAGCTCGCCGAGACCATCTGCGAACCCCGTCCGATCAGCGCACCTCGCCCGCCCGTACTCATCGGTGGCGGTGGCGAGCGCAAGACCCTGCGCCTGGTCGCGCAGTACGCCGACGCGTGCAACCTCTTCGCGGCCGACCCCGTCGAGCTCGCACACAAGCTCGACGTGTTGCGCCAACACTGCGACAACGAGGGCCGTGACTATGCCACGATCACGAAGACGGCTCTGGCGAGAAACAACCCCGCGTCCGACACCTTCCTCGACGAGATGCGCGACCTCGCCGGCCTGGGAATCGACACGGTGATCTTCGTGCCCGCCGGTGACCCCGTCGAGTTCACCCAGCGCCTCGGTGGCGACCTCGGCGCGCGAGTGCGCGACCTGTAGGGGGGTTCGGACGCCGACCGTCGTCGCGGCGAGGTTGCCCGCTCCAGTGGAAACCCGCAACGAAATGCGCGGTCATGCGCATGTCGGCCAACGACCGCGCTGATACGGTTCCGTTCAGATCGCGCGTGCGCATCGGTCCGAAATGGGGCCGCAGATGCGTTGGTCCTCCGCAGGAGGGCGCCGAGAGAACCATAGGGGTGCACGTGGCTGTCGGCCCGCTCGAATCGGAGCGCTTCGCACAACTCGTGGCCGGGCACACCGAACGGGACAAGGATCCCGTCAGCTCGTTGTGCCTCGCGTGCACCGATGTCCTCGGCGTGTCGGGCGCGGGTCTGGTGCTGATGGCAGGCAGCAGGTCTCTGGGCTGCGTCGGCGTGTCGGACCGTGTCGCCGAAGCCGTCGAGGAAGTCGAGTACACCGTGGGCGAGGGCCCGTGTGTCGCGGCATTCCGCGCCAAGACTCCGGTGTTCGATCCCGATCTCTCCGACGCGAAAGACGTCCGCTGGCCGGAGTTCCGCCGCGGCGCCGTGGCCGCCGGCATACACGCGGCCTTCGGGTTTCCGTTGCTGGTCGACTGGGTCTGCATCGGCGCGCTGAACCTCTATCACCGCCAGGCGGGCGCGCTCACCGAAGCGCAGGTCCGCGACGCAGAGGTCGTCGCGGCGTTGGCGAGCCGAGCGCTGATGGCCTGGCAGGCCGAAGCGCCACCGGGAACGGTGGCCTGGCAACTCGAGCAGGTTCCGAACCACCGTATGCAAGTGCATCAGGCGACGGGCCGGATCTCGGTGCAGAGCGGAATCCTGGTTGCCGATGCGCTCGTGCTCCTACGCGCGTATGCCTTCTCGACGGACCGACCCATCGGCGACGTCGCGGCCGATGTCGCCGCGGGAACCCTGCGATTCGACTGAAGAGGTATTCGAAAAGTGCTCACACACTGAAGTTGGTCTCAGGATCTCAAAAGGGGACGGGACGTATGGACCGAGAAGAGAACTTGCTCGCTGCGTTCATCGAGTTCGCGGACACGATCGTCGAGGAGTACGACATTGTCGAGTTCCTCCACCGCTTGGCCACGCGTTGCGTCCAGCTCGTCGACGCGTCCGAGGCGGGCATCATGCTGGCCAACAGCGACACCACCCTGCACTACGTCGCGTCGTCGAGTGAACGGATGCGTCTCATCGAGATATTCGAGCTGCAACACGAAGAAGGCCCCTGCCTGGACGCGTTTCGAGAGGGCGTTGCCATACACGCCGCGCTCGACGACGACGCGTACACCCGCTGGCCACACTTCGCGCCTCATGCACACGAGGCCGGGTTCGCATCGGTGTCGGCCCTGCCGATGCGACTCCGCAGCGAACTGATCGGCGCTCTCAACGTGTTCTCGTCCAGCCCCACGCCTCTCGGCGCCGGCGACCAATTGGTCGCGCAGGCCCTGGCCGACATCGCCACCATCGGCATCCTCCAGGAACGAGCCGTGACCGACGCCCGCATCGTTACCGCGCAACTCGAGACCGCACTCGAATCGCGCATCGTTATCGAGCAGGCAAAGGGCATCATCGCGGAGCGCAACGGCGTCGATATCGACGACGCGTTCATGCTTCTGCGCAGCTACGCCCGCTCGCACAACCACCTCCTCGGTCAGACGGCCGGCCAGATCATCGACGGAACCCTCCGGGCCGATGCGCTCACCACGGCGTCGGAGACGCGCGACACCTGACGCGAAGAACTCACGTCAATCGGAAAGCATCGGGACCGGTTCACCGGTGTGCTTACCGAGCAACACGGCGCGCGTGACGGACGCGGACCCGAACTTGGCGCGGACGCCGTCGAGCGCAGCGTCGAGCGCGCCACCGCTCGCGCGATCGAACGGCAGCGCGAGCTGTACCACACGGTCGTCGGAGAGGTTGCCGACCGCGACGCCGACGAGTGTGAGCCCGTCACGCTCGATCCTCGGCATCGCGCCGGCCAGGAGCTCGCGGGCGGTTGCGAGGATCGTCGCCGTGTGCGCGGTCGCGTGCGCAAGCGTGTGCGAACGCGTGGCGCGGGAGAAGTCGCCAAAGCGTAAGCGGAGCACCACCGTGCGGCCGACGCGGCGCTGCGGCGCGCATACGACGAGTGACGCGGTCGACGAGCGCGACCAGTGACGCGTCGATCACCTCCGGCGGCCGCGGGGAATCGGCGCGACCGAGCGCGTGCTGGGATCCGATCGAGCCGCGCCGGCGCCCGACCCGCACCGGCCGCCGATCACGGTTGTGCGCGAGCGCATGCAGCTGCCGACCGCACGCGCGGCCGAGCATCGCGACGAGCACGCTCTCGTCGAGGCGGGCCACGTCTCCGACCGTCGTGATCCCGCGGTCGTGAAGCTTGCGCGCTGTCACCGCACCCACACCCCACAACCGCTGCACCGGCAGCGGATGGAGGAACGCGAGCTCCCCGCCGGCGGGCACCACGAGCAGGCCGTCGGGCTTGGCCACCGCGCTCGCGACCTTGGCGAGGAACTTCGTCCGAGCGACACCCACGGTGATCGCGAGTCCGACCCGCTCGAGCACCTCCTGGCGCAACCGGGTTGCGATCTCGACCGGGGTGCCCGACACTTTGCCCAACCCGCCGACGTCGAGGAACGCCTCGTCGATCGACAACCCCTCGACCAGTGGCGTCGTGTCGTCGAACACCTCGAAGACCGCTTTGCTCGCTTCGACGTAGGCGGAGAAGCGGGGCTCGACCACGATGGCCCACGGACAGAGGCTGCGTGCCTGCCGACCGCCCATCGCGGTGCGGATCCCGAACGCCTTGGCTTCGTAGCTCGCGGCAAGCACGACTCCGCCGCCGACGACCACCGGCCGGCCGCGCAGGCGCGGGTCGTCGCGCTGCTCGACCGACGCGTAGAACGCGTCGAGATCGGCATGGAGGATCGTCTCTCGGGCAGACACGAACATATGTTCGCATATCGCCGACATCGCCGACGAGTTGGGCGATCTGCCGTGACCCGCGCCTCGCCGACGTTCTGCTCGCGGCCAAGGAACAGATCGTCATCGCCCATCGTCGACGACGTGCGCCACCGGCTCGGCGTCGCGCTGTCGGCGGCCGCCTTCGGCGGCCGTTGCGGAATAAGCCGTTGTGCCGCCGCCGTTTGCGAGGTAGATGAGAGGCGTGGGTGGCGCTCTGCACGATTCCGAGACGGTCCTCGTCACCGGCGCGTCAGGGTTCATCGGCTCCGCAGTCGTCCGCGCGCTGCTCGCCGACGGGCATCGGGTCCGCGCCTTGTGCGAACCGGCGCGCGACGACGACAACCTCGCGGGTCTCGACGTCGAACGAATCGTCGGCGACGTCCGCGACCCCGTGGCACTCGACCGCGCCACCGAGGGCGCGACGACGGTGTTCCACCTCGCGGCGGTGTACCGGTTCTGGGCCGCCGATCCCGACGTCTTCTACGACGTGAACGTCGGCGGCACGATGAACGTCGTCCGCGCCGCCGAACGCGCCGGCTGCCGGCGCCTCGTCTACACGAGCACGGTCGGCACGATCGGTGTCGCCCACGACGACGAGCTCGCCTCCGAGGACACGCTCGTGCATTTCGAACATCTCTTCGGGCACTACAAGCGCTCCAAGTACCTCGCCGAGCACGAGGTGTTGCGCGCCGGCGCGGCGGGATTCCCCGTCGTGCTCGTGCACCCGACCTTTCCGGTCGGCGAGCGCGACACCGCGCCGACCCCGACGGGTCGGACCATCGTCGAGTTCCTGAACGGTCGCATCCCCGGCTTCGTCGACACCGCGCTGAACGTCGCGCACGTCGACGACGTCGCGCGTGGCCACGTGTTGGCCGCGCAACGGGGCGCACCGGGTCGGAGCTACATCCTGGGCGGCGAGAACATGTCCCTGCAGGAGATGCTCACGACCCTCGCCGAGATCTGCGGCCTGCCCGTGCCCCGCATCCGGGTCTCGGCACGAGCGGTACTGCCCGTCGTGCGCGGCGCGGAATGGATCCAGTCGTCGGTGCTGAACCGGGAACCGACGTTGCCGTCGGAGCCCGTGCGCATGGCGACGACCCGCATGGAGTACGACACCGGCCGGGCTCGCGTCGAGCTCGGCTACACGAGCATGCCCGCCCGCGCCGCGTTGACCCGTGCCGCCCGGTGGTTCGTCGACAACGGTTTCGTCAAGGACGCGCCGGCGGCCAAGATCCGCGCCGCGGGCAAGCTCCGTTCCGACGTCGACCTGCGGGCCGACGCGGCGGCGACGGAGCCGCGGCGCGTGCCGGCGAGTGATCCGCAGCTATGAGCGACGGTCACGGCGCGCCCCGGACCGTCGACCCGTTCGACGTCAAGGCCCTGCTCGCCGCGCGCGGCAACGAGGCGTTCGCGCTGCACGAGCGGTACATGAACCCGCAGATGCCCCGGGTCCTGCGGACCATCGGGTTCGACGCCGACTACGTGCGCGCCGACGGCGCCTGCCTCTTCGACCGCGACGGGCGCCGCTATCTCGACTTCCTCTCCGGCTTCGGCGTCTTCGCGCTCGGTCGTTGCCATCCCGGTATCGAGCAGGCGCTACGCGACGCGATGGAGGCCGGGCTTCCGAACCTCGTGCAGATGGAGTGCGCTCCGCTCTCCGGGTTGCTCGCGGAGGCACTCGTCGCGCGCATGCCGAGCGACGATTATCGCTGCTTCTTCACCAACAGCGGCGCGGAATCGGTGGAGACGGTCATCAAGTACGCGCGTTGCGCGACGGGCCGCTCGCGCATCCTGTTCGCCGACCACGCGTTCCACGGTCTCACCGTGGGCGCACTGTCGTTGAACGGTGGGCACGAGTTCCGAGATCGCTTCGGAGCGCTGCTCCCGGGGTGCCAGAGCGTGACCTTCGGTGACCTCGACGCGTTGCAGCGCGCGCTCGAGGCCGGAGACGTCGCGGCCTACGTCGTGGAACCGGTCCAGGGCAAAGGCGTCTTCGTCGCGCCCGAGGGCTATTTGCGCGCCGCCGCCGACCTCTGCCATCGCTACGGCGCGCTCTTCGCGATCGACGAGGTTCAGACCGGGCTCGGGCGCACCGGCACCTTCTTCGCCTTCGAGCAGAGCAACGTGGTGCCCGATCTCGTGACGGTCGCGAAAGCCCTGTCCGGGGGCTACGTACCGGTCGGCGCGGTGATCGCCAAGAGCGAGATCGTCGAACGGGTCTTCGACAAGCTCGATCGCGCGGTCGTGCACAGCTCGACGTTCGGCCAGAACGTGCTCGCGATGACCGCCGGCCTCGCGACGCTGCACACGATCGACGCGGAATCGATCGTCGAACGGGCTTCGACGACCGGCGCGTCACTGCGCTCCGGTCTCGAAGGTGTCGCCAAGCGCCACGAGCTCGTGCGCGAGATCCGCGGCCGCGGCCTGATGATCGGCATCGAGTTCGGGCGACCGCGATCGATGCGGCTGCGCGCGCAATGGACACTCTTAGAGTCGATGCGCAGCGGCCTCTTCACGCAGATGGTCGTCGTGCCGCTCTTCCGCGACCATGGCATCCTGACGCAGGTCGCGGGGGACCACCAGAACGTGCTCAAGATCTTGCCGCCACTCATCACGAGCGAAGCTCAGGCCGACGAGTTCGTCGACGCCATCGATACCGTCCTGGGCGAGCTCGAACGATCGCTCGGGTTGCTCTGGGGCGTGGGCAGCTCGCTCGCGCTACCGGCGCTGCGCGCCCGCCATTGACCCCCAACCGCAAAGGCCGTCATGCCACTCGACAAGAACGTCGTCCGTCTCGCCCGGGGCAAGAATCTCGCCACCGTCGTCACGTTGATGCCCAACGGGCAGCCGCAGGCGCTGCTCACGTGGATCGACACCGACGGTGAGTTGCTCCTCGTCAACACCGAGCCCCAGCGCCAGCGGGCCAAGAACGTCACGCACGACCCGCGCATCACCGTGCTGATCCACAGCGCCGAGAACCCGTGGGACTGGGCCGAGGTGCGCGGGCACGTGGTCGACGTCGTCGACGGGCAACAAGCACGCGACCACATCGACGCGCTCTCCCGGAGGTACGTCGGCACCGAATATCGCAACCCGATCGGGCCGAAGGGTCGCATCATCTTGCGCATCGCCGCCGACAAGACGAACACGCCCGCTCGGTAGCAGGGTCCGGTACGTTGCCGGCCGTGGCGACGTCGCTCCCCGAGCTCTCGATCGCAGACTGGGTGGTGCTGGGTCTCGTCGCGGAACACCCGACGCACGGCTGGCCGATCGTCCGCACGTTGCGCGCCGACGGCCCGGTCGGGCGGGTGTGGACGGTCCCCCGACCAATCGTCTACCGCTCGCTCGCGACACTCACCGAAGGCGGCTACATCGAGGCGTGCAACGAGACGACCGGGTCGAAGGGCCCGCAGCGCACGATCATGCGCGCCACGCGCCGCGGTCGCGGCGCGCTGCGCCGCTGGCTCGAGACTCCCGTCGAACACGTCCGCGACGTGCGGACCGAGCTCATGGTGAAGCTCGCACTGCTGTCGCGCGGCGGCAACTCGTCGCGGCTGCTGGTCGAACGCCAGATCGAACACCTCGACGCCGTCGTCCGGGCGGTCTCGGGCCGTCCTACCGGCGACGGCTTCGACCTCGTCCTCGCCCGCTGGCGCCGGGAACAGGCTCTCGCCGTCGACCGATTCCTGCGCTCGCTTCTCGACGGCGACCCTCAATAGTCTCATCCTGACTATGTCCGGGCATCACGCATGGGATTATCGGCGGTGACGTCCGCGCGGACTCGAGCGACCCGTGCACAGGTACCCACCGTCGTGGTGATCGCCGCCGTGCTCGCGGCCGCGATCTTCGTGATCCCCCTCGCGGGGATGCTCTGGCGCGCGCCGTGGTCATCGGCGTGGTCGACCTTGTCGACCCACGACGCGTTGACCTCCCTTCGCCTGTCGCTCGAGACGTCGATCGCGGCGACCGCGATCGCGGTCGTGTTCGGTGTCCCGCTCGCCTGGGTGCAGGCACGCGTCGAGTACCCCGGCCGCAGCGTGGTCCGCGCGCTCACGTTGTTGCCGATGGTGCTCCCACCGGTGGTCGGCGGGATCGCGCTCCTGCTCGCACTCGGCAAGAAGGGCCTCGTCGGCCAGTACCTCGACGATGTGGGGGTGCACCTTCCCTTCCACGTCGGCGGCGCGATCCTCGCGGAGACGTTCGTCGCGATGCCGTTCCTCGTCCTCACCGTCGAGGCCGCGTTCCGGACCGCTGACACGCGCTACGAAGACGCGGCCCGCACGTTGGGCGCGTCACGCCTCAACGTGTTCCGCCGCGTCACGCTGCCGATGATCCGGCCCTCGCTCGTCGCCGGCGCGCTGCTCTGTTGGGCCCGCGCCCTCGGCGAGTTCGGCGCCACGATCATGTTCGCCGGCAACGCCCCGGGCAAGACGCAGACGCTTCCGCTGTTCGTGTACGTGAAGCTGGAAGCAGGCAGCACCGACGCCGCCGTCATTCTCAGCCTGGTGATGCTCGCGATCTCGCTCGTCGTGCTCGTGAGCCTGCGCGAGCGTTGGCTGTCCGCGCTGTGAGTGTCGACGCGACCGTCCGCGTGGCCCTCGGCGACTTCTCCCTCGTCGCCGATCTGCACGTCGGCGACGGCGAGATGCTGGCCGTGCTCGGACCGAATGGTTCGGGCAAGACCACCCTGTTGCGCACTCTCGCCGGACTGCTCGCGCTCGACGGCGGCCACATCGAGATCGACGGCCTCGTCGTCGACGACCCCGCGGCCGGGCGGTTCGTACCGCCCGAACGGCGATCGGTCGGGGTCGTGTTCCAGGACTACTTGTTGTTCGAGCATCTGAGCGCGCTCGACAACGTTGCGTTCGGACTGCGGGAGCACGGTGTGCGCCGGGCCGACGCGCGCGCTCGCGCCGGTACCCTCCTGGCCGAGGTCGGCGTGGAGTCCTACGCGTCGGCGCGTCCGGGCACACTGTCGGGCGGCCAGGCGCAACGGGTCGCCCTGGCCCGCGCGCTGGCGACCGAACCGAAGCTGCTCCTGCTCGACGAACCGCTCGCCGCGCTCGACGTGCAGACGCGGGCCGAGACCCGCCGGCAACTACGGCGCGGCCTCGCACGATTCGCGGGCGCGCGCATCCTCGTCACCCACGATCCGGTCGACGCGCTCGCGCTCGCCGACCGCATCATGATCCTCGAACAGGGAGTGGTGGTGCAGTCGGGGACGCCGGACGAGATCACGACCCGGCCCCGCTCCGAGTACGTGGCCGAGTTGGTCGGCGTGAACCTCTATCGCGGGGTCGCCGACGGTGAGGACGTGCGGGTGGGCGACACGACGGTCACGGTCGCGGGGCCGCATTCCGGCGCCGTGATGGTCGTCGTCCCGCCCAACGCGGTCGTCCTGCACCGCGAGCAGCCGAGTGGGAGCGCGCGGAACGCGTGGCCCGGAACGGTCACCGGCCTCCAGCATCTCGGCGCGCGCGGCCGGGTACGCGTCCGTGTCGCGGGCGCGCTGACGATCACCGCCGAGGTGACACCGTCCGCGGTGCACGAGCTCGCGTTGACCGAGGGAACCGAGGTGTGGGCCGCGGTCAAGGCGACCGAGATCGAGGTGTTCGGTGTCTAGAGCGATCCCTGGGGGGGGCGATCTCGCGGTGAAGACAGCGCGGCAGGTACTCGGTCTTTCGGTCGTGTTGGCAGCCGGTTGGCTGGCCATGGGCGCGACGGCGGGTGCGGTATCGGGTACCGCGAATGGCTATCGCATCGACGTAGCGCCCACGTCGCAGGATGCGGGCAAGGCTGTGACCGTGACCGGCAATGGTCAGTACTACACGGCACCGTTCAGCGGAGATAACTGCGACAGTACGACCATCACGGTCACCGTGACGTACTACAACCTCGCGAAGGCACAAGAGACGCGGCAGGTGACGCTGGGCACGTCGGACGGGAATGGCGATCTCTCCGGACCGGTGACGATTCCCTCCGATGCTGCGCCTACGAGCTTTACCGGTCACGACGCAGAAGTGCAGGCGTCGTGCACCAATGACAGCGCGTTCTTGAGCAATGTGGTCCCTGTCGCGGTGAACGGCACCGTCGCGACCACCACCACAACGGTTGCTCCGACCTCGACAACGGCGTCGACCACGACGACGGTTGCTCCGACCTCGACAACGGCGTCGACCGTGATCGCGGCGGCTACAACCACGACCGTGGTGCCGCCTACCCAGTTGGCAGTCACCACGACGACTGCCGCCGCGGCAGCACTGCCTCGCACCGGAGGAAGCAGCGCACCGCTCGCGGGTATCGCGCTTGGCGCGCTGACCCTCGGACTCGCGGCCATCGGACTGACACGCCGCAGAAGCGCCTGACCCGCGAGCGGTCCGCCGTCGTTGCAGGCTCCATCGCTTGGGCGAGTACCGACCTGCCGGCTCGAAGACGTTGGTGGCGTTGCCGAGTGGTTCGTAGCGTCGGGGTTCGCCTGACGGCGCGACGCTTGAACTGCCTGTCGCCTGCGGGTCGGCTTTCGATCGATCGGCACTTGCCACGGCACTCGGGATCGGACGAGATTGAACTCTTGAGAACTTCAGCCGAGAAGAATGCGAGCGAAGCATGAGCGACCAGGTTTCACCGACCAACTGGCGGCAGGTCAAACCTGACTACGCGGCGGAGATCGACGAAGCGATCGACAACCTGGTCGCCGCGCTCGAGCGGCTCGCGACCGCAACCGAGGGCACGATGGTCGAAGCCGCCGCGACCGGGTATGCCATTGAACGCCTCGACGCGTGGCTGCAACGCGATCTCGAAGGCGAGTTCAGCTCTCAGGACTCGGACGAAGAGACCGAGTGACCGCTCGTCACCGCGGCTGCACCGCGCCAGGCCGCGGTTACAGGGCCGCGGTCTCGGACCGGATCGGCCCGGACGCGCCGAGCAGCGCGTTGATCTGGGCCGCGCCGACCGGATGGCTGTACAGGTATCCCTGAGCGAAGCCGTAGTCGAGCCCGACGAGGTCGGCTGCTTCCTCGGGGGTCTCCACGCCTTCGGCGATGCTCGTGTATCCCATCACCGCCGAGATCGCGGCCATGCTCTTCACCACCTGGCGCATGCCGTCCTCGTTCAACCGTGAGACGAAGCTGCGGTCGATCTTGACGACGTTCACGGGGAACCGCTGGAGATAGGCGAGCGACGAGTATCCCGTGCCGAAATCGTCGATCGCGATCCCGACGCCGAGCGGCGCCACGTTGTCGACCAGGTTCTGCCCGGCGACCTCGTCGATCAACACCGATTCGGTGAGCTCCAACATGAGCCGCGACGGATGGAGTCCCGACGACGACAGCGCGGCCGCGATCTCCGCGGCGAAACCGGGTTCGCGCAACTGGCGGGCGGAGACGTTCACGCTCACGTAGAGGCTGCGATCGCCCTTGTTCCACACGGCCGCCTGCGCGCAGGCTTCGTGCAGCACCCACCGGCCGATCACTGTGATGAGCGCACTCTCCTCGGCGATCGGGATGAACTCCGACGGCGAGAGCGTCCCGAGCTTTGGGTGCTCCCAACGGATGAGGGCCTCGACCCCGACGATCTCGTTGGTACCGAGTGAGATGATCGGCTGGAACAGCACCCGCAACTCGGCGTTCTCGATCGCCGATTCGAGTTGCGTCCGCAGGCGCAGGCGCGAGTACGCCTCCCACCCCATCGACGTGTCGAACAGCGCGATTCGGTTCTTGCCCTGTTCCTTCGCGCGATACAGCGCGATGTCGGCGTCACGCATCAGGTTGCTGTGCGCGTGACCCTGCTCGGCCATCGCGATCCCGATGCTTGCCGGGACCGTCACCGAGAGTTCGTCGATCTCGACCGGGAGTTGCAGCACCTCGAGCAGGCGGTGCGCGACCATCATGACCTCGGCGACGTCGGCAACACCGTCGAGCAGGACCGCGAACTCGTCGCCGCCGAGACGCGCGATCGTGTCGCTCGGGCGGAGGCACTCACTGAGACGTCCGGAGACCGCGCACAACAACGTGTCGCCCGCGGCATGACCGAGGCCGTCGTTCACCGCCTTGAAATCGTCGAGGTCGATGAACATCACGGCGATACCCGCGCCCGTGCGGCGACTGCGTAGCCGCGCCTGGTCGAGGCGGTCGAGGAAGAGCGAACGATTCGCAAGCTTGGTGAGGTCGTCGCGGAATACCCGCTTCTCCAACTCGCGCGCCAGCTCCCGTTTCACCGTGACGTCGCGCATGGTGACGACCAGACCCGCGACGTCCTTGTCGCCGACCATGTTCACGATGCTCATCTCGAAATCGCGGGGCCGCCCCTCGCTGTCGGCGAACGTACCGACGAGCTCCTCGTGTGAGCCGAGCGGCGACGCGACCGAGACGCGGAGCTGGCGGCCGACCCGATCGGATTCCCCGTCCCCGAAAGACTCCTCGAAGCGGCGGCCGACCAACTCGTCGGCATCCACCCCGAGGATCGCACTCGCTCGGGGGCTGGCGTAGGAGACCACGCCGGCGCGATCGACCACGAAGATCGCGTCGCTCAGCCCTTGCACCAACGCGCCCAGCCGTCTCAGTCCGTGCCGCATGCCCGCTGCGCGCGCCCCCGTGGCGAGGTGCCAGAGCCGCAACGCGATGAGCCCGAACATCACGATCGCGCACACGCCCGGAACGAGGGTCGACATGTCGCGATGTCCGGACGACCACGCGTCGGCGAGGGGTATCGCAGAGCACAAGGCGACCGACGTCAGGATGCACAGCACCCGCAGCCGGTTCGCGGGATCGACGTCGACGAGCTCCGCGTCGCGGCCGCCGTCGGCTCGGTGCGCCGCGATCGCGACGACCGAGAGGGCGAACAGCGCACTGATCTGGAGCAAGGAGCGACCGGACGCGGTCGAGTGGGTGAGACCGGCGCCTTCGAAGAGATCGGCGGCGGCCAACGGGACGATGCCGACGAACAGCAGTCTCGACGCACCTTCGGGGCGGAACAACAGCCGCACGGCCATGGCGCACAAGGCGATCGCGAAGACCGACCGCGCGACGCCCAGGCTGCCGCCCGACACTTCGGCCGAGCGCGACATCGCCGACGGGTACGCCAACATCGGCCAGCAGGCTGCGAAGAGCGCGCAGCCGACGATCGCACCGTCCAGCGCGGAGGCATGGCCGTTGTCGGAGTGTTGGCGGCGGACGATCACTCCGAACGTGACGATCAGGAGGAGGTAGGCCGCGATGCGCAGCCCGTCGGCGGCCCGCAGGAGGTCGACGTGCCCCGTCGTGACGAACAGCGTGCGCGCGGCTTCACCGACGACGACGAGACCCGTACCGACGACGATCCCCCGCCAGGCGCGTGGCGCGCCCTCGCGCAGCATCGCCCGCACGATGAACGACCAGACGAGCACGAGCGCGCCGAGATACACGAGACGTCGTACCGACCCGCTCACCGGGATCGCGGCGACGATCACGGGCGCGACCACCACGAACGCGACAGTGCGCGCGCTGCGGAACCGAACCGCGGCGGCCCGACCCGACCCGCCGGGGACGAACTCGTCCGCGGGGCGCGCCGGCATTGCGCGGCTCCATTGCTTCGGGGTCGAGGGCATGCGTTCGCTTCATCGTCGGCCGATCGAGGGCCCTTGAGAGGGCCCCGAGGCCGGAGACCGAGGTCACAAGTCGCCCCTCGCGCCCCGCCGCCTCTCACCAGGCCCAGGACGGGTCAGGACGCCCGAACCGCCATTCCGACCACGGGCGTCGGGGAACCCACAAGCGACCCGTAGAACCGGGAATCGCCGAAGCTGAAGACCCCGCCGTCGGCGGCCACGAACCAGTAACCGTGCGCGCTGGGCGACGCCGCCAGGCCGACGATCGGTTGGTTCAGATGCAGGGCGCCGGTCGACCCGTAGAACCGCGCGGCACCGAAGCTGAAGATCCCCCCGTCGCGCGAGACCATCCAGTAGCCGAGACCCGTCGGCGCGGCAGTCATGCCGACGACGGGTTGGTTCAGGTGGGTCGCGCCCATCGATCCGAAGAACCGTGCATCGCCGTAGCTGAACAGGCCGCCGTCGGCCGCGACGAACCAGTAGCCGTGCCCGCTCGCGGTCGATGTCATCCCGACGATCGGCTCGTTCAGGTGGATGGCGCCGGTCGACCCGTAGAAGTGCGCGTTGCCGAAGCTGAAGATCCCGCCGTCGGCACCGACCAGCCAGTAGCCGTGCCCGTTCGGTGTCGCGGCCATGCCGACGATCGTTCGGGTCAACGGTTGGCCGAGCATCGATCCGTACCAACGCGCGTCGCCGAAGGCCCGCACGTCACCCCGCGCGGTCACGAGCCAGTAACCCTTCCCCGACTGCGTGGTCGCGATCCCGACGACGCGGTCGAACGCGGCGAGGCCCGCCGTGGACGCGCTCGTGGATGCGAGCGCGGGCGCTGCCGCGCCGAACCCGACGACGCGCCCGGACGCGGTCGCGAACCAGTAGCCGTCCGCCCGGCGCAGATGCGGCGTGCCCCCGGAGCTGGAGTGCACGGGAACCGTGGTCGTCGTCGGGGGCGGGACCGACGTCGACGTCGTGGCCGAGGAGCCGGCGGTCGTCACGGTCGTGCTCGTGTCGTCCGGGACCGATGTCGAGCTGTCCGGCACCGTCGTCGAGGTCGACGTCGAGTTGGCGTCGCCGGGAACCGTGGTACTCGTGTCGGGGACGCTCGTGTCGGGAAGGCTCGTCGTGCTCGACGGGTCTGTCGTCGTCGTGCTCGACGGGTCGACCGTCGTCGTCGTGCTCGACGGGTCGACCGTCGTCGTCGTGCTCGTCGTATCGGGCGCCGAGGTCGTGGAGTCAGCCGCAACCGTGGTGGTCGATACCCCCGCATCGGTCGTCGTCGTGAACACCGAACCCGATGTCGTCGACGTGGTCGTCGGGTCGGGCGGAACCGTCGGGCCGGTGTCGGGCGGGGTGTCGGACACCACCGTGAACGACCCGGCGTACGACTTCGCCGCCCAGTCGGCGGCTGAGAGATGGCCGACGTTTCCGGCCTGGTCGGTCGGCCACGCGTCGGTCATCGACCACACCCCGGGTTCGGCGTGGGCGGGCACGGTCGCGCTGTACGAGTAGTTGCCGTCGATGCTGTTGCCGCTGACGCGTTGCGCGGCACCGAACGGCACGGTGATCCGCTGCCGTCCCGACGGCGATTGGAACACGATCGAGGTCGCGGAGTCGACCAATCCGTCGGCCGCACCGGAGAGATCGTCGACGATGCGGCTCCGCATGACGATCGAAGCCGACGACGCCCGCACGTCGACGTTCGTCGTCGACAGGGAGAACGAGCGAATCGTCGGCGCGGAGGTGTCACCGATCCCCGTCTGGGTGAACGTGACCCCCGGCGCGGTCAGGATCTGCTGGTTCCCTACCTGGTCGATCAGCGTCACGCTCTCGACGGTCCAGACACCTTGCTCCGACCAGCGCGGCAGGGTGACGGCGACGACGAAGGTCGCGTCCAACGGACTTCCCGCGGTGCGGTGGTCGACGCTGAGGTTCGCGCGCGCGTGATGCGCGCCGCTCGGTCCGCGCAGGACGACTTGGCTCGCCGCCATCGTCACGCCGTCGGAAACGCCGCTCAGGTCGTCGACGGCATGCACGCTCACGGTGATCGTCGCCGGCTGCAACGAGGTATCGACGCTCGGGGGCGCGATGCCGAGCGCGACGAGTTGCGGCGCGGTGGTGTCGCCCGCGCCCGACTGGTCGATCGACGACGGATAGCCCGCGGCCGCGAGATTTGCCGTCGTCATCGTCGCAGTGTTCCCGGAGATGTCCACGAGGACGGCCGACGCGCTCCACTGGCCCGGCGCGGCGTGCCACGGGATGGTCAAGGTCGAGCTGTAGACCCCGTCGGTCGCGGTGCCCGATATCCGTTGTGCTTGCGACAGGTACGCGGTCGCCTGCTGCTGGCCCCCG
Organism: uncultured Actinomycetes bacterium; assembly: GCA_963812205.1. GTDB lineage: Bacteria > Actinomycetota > Acidimicrobiia > IMCC26256 > PALSA-610 > PALSA-610. Next base: position 878,366 of record CAWEUJ010000004.1, on the reverse strand, counting down.
GGCGCGGTCAGCACCACCTTGCTGAGCGGAGCGGTTCCCCCGATCGACGGGCTCTGTTCGTCGGTGAGCCGGGCCGTGATCGTGACGACCGCGGGGCCCGCGGACGTGTCGACGGTCGTGGGACTCATCGCGAACGACGCGAGCACGGGCGCGTTCGTGTCGACCGCCGCTCCACTGCGCGCCATCGTCCCGAACGAGACGAGTGCGACCAGACAGAGGGCCGTCGAGATCGCCGTCACCACCGATCGCCGGCTCCGCGCCACCATCAGTTGCACGATCGGCTCGAATCGGACCCGGATGAGCGCCCCCGGGCGACGGCCCGCGGACCGAACGCGACGGTGCTCCTTGACGGATTACTAAGGGTACCCTAAGTTAGGTAAGGTTACCCTTAGTTCGCTCGTCCCGGAGCCCGCAATGCTTCCTACCTTCGTCATCGGACTGCGAGAGGGGCTCGAGGCCTCGCTCATCGTGGGCATCGTCGCCGCGTTCTTGATGCGCAACGGCCGCACGCGCGAGATGGGGGCGCTGTGGACCGGAGTCGGCCTCGGCGTGGCGCTGTGCCTCTCGGGCGGCGTCGCGCTGCACATCGCGGAACGCAGCCTCCCCCAACGCAGCCAAGAGCGACTCGAGACGATCGTCGGGCTCGTCGCGGTCGCGTTCGTCAGCTGGATGGTGCTGTGGATGCGCGCCCACGCCCGCGAGCTGAAAGGACATCTCGAAGCCAGCGCCGCGGCCGCGCTCGCGACCGGCTCCGCGTGGGCGTTGATCCTCATGGCGTTCCTCGCGGTGCTCCGCGAAGGGTTCGAGACCGCGGTGTTCCTTGTCGCCATCCTGCAGTCGTCGACGAACGCGACCTCGGCGATGACCGGCGCGGTGCTCGGCCTCGTGGTCGCCATCGCCATCGGCTACGGCATCTACCGCGGAGGTGTGAGGATCGACATGGCGCGCTTCTTCCGCCTCACCGGGATCGTCCTGGTGCTCGTCGCGGCCGGCCTCCTCGCCACCGCCGCGCACACCGCGCACGAGGCCGGATGGCTCGACTCACTGCAGGGACCGGCCCTCGACCTGCAGTGGCTGGTCCATCCGGGCAGCGTCCGCGCCGCGCTGATCACGGGCATGTTCGGGTTGCAGCCACGGCCGACCTGGGCAGAGGTCGTGGCGTGGCTCGCGTACGCGGTGCCGTTCCTCGCCGTCCTCGCCGTACCCGCGCGACCTGCCGGGGTGAACACGTCGCCGGCGCCGGCGCCGCGGCCGGCCACGGTGCGGGGCTGAAACGCGTGCGCCGAATCTCGATCCTGGCCGCGGGCGCCGCGCTGGCCGTCGCCGTGAGCGGCTGCGGCTCGCCGGCGACGACCCGCCGCGCGTCGACCACCGGCGTGCAGAAGGTGCCGTTCGCGCTGACGAAGGCGGGGTGTGACCCCGCGCACCTCGGGCTGGCCGGCGGACCGGCCACCTTCGAGGTGCGCAACGACGGCGCCGACGCCGTCACCGAGATGGAGCTGCAGCGGGGCGGCCGCGTCATCGGCGAGGTCGAGAACATCACTCCGGGCCTTTCCGCCGCATTCAGTGTCACCTTGACACCCGGCACCTACCAAACGGTCTGCCCGAACGGCACCACCGCCGCGAAAGGCGACATCGTCGTGTCCGCCAACGCGGAGACGACCGCGGTCGCACCGGCCACGGGCGCGGCCGCGGTCTCCCGATACCGAGCCTTCGTCGAGGCCGAGACCACGCAGCTCGTGACCGCGACCACGAGCTTCGTGAACGCGGTGAAGGCCGGTGATCTGACCACTGCCCGGACACTCTTCCCGAGCGCGCGCACCCACTACGAGACCATCGAACCCATTGCCGAGAGCTTCGGCGACCTCGACCGCGCCATCGATGCTCGGATCAACGACGTTCCCGCCGGCGCCCCGTTCACGGGATTCCACCGAATCGAGCGGCAGCTGTGGGGGGCCGCCGACACCGTGGGTATGGCGCCTGTCGCCGACGAGCTGCTCGCCGACGTGAAACGGCTGCAGTCGCTCGTCCCGACCATCACGCTCGAACCCGCACAGATCGCGAACGGCGCGGTCGAGCTCATGAACGAGGTCGCGAACAGCAAGATCACCGGCGAGGAAGATCGCTACTCTCACACCGACCTGTGGGACTTCGACGCCAACAACGACGGCTCGATCGCGGCAATCGAGGCTGTGCGTCCGCTCGTCGCGGCCAAGAATCCTGCGCTCGCCGACACGATCGCACGGCAGTTCGCGTCGACCGTCAGGGCGCTCGACGCGTACAAGCTCCCGGGTGGGGGCTTCGCGCTCTACACCGAGCTGACGAAGCTGCAGACCCGCGCGCTCGCCGCGCGGGTCGAGGCGTTGGCCGATTCGCTGGCCAAGGTGCCGGCTCTCCTCGTCACCGGTTGACGTGAGCGCGCGTCCTTCACGCCGAGAGGTACTCACCGGGGCGGGCGCGCTCGCCGTCGCGGGTGCCGCGCTCGCGGTCGGAGGATGCAGCGCCGGCTCGTCGCCCACGACGGGCGCATCCGGCACCGCCGCCGACGTCGTCGCCTTTCACGGCGACCACCAGGCCGGCGTCCTCACTCCCCCGCAGACCCGGCTCGTCTTCGCGACCTTCGATCTGTTGGCGAACGATCGTGCCGCTCTGCAAACGCTCCTACGGCGGTGGTCGAGCGCGGCCGCATTGCTCACGGCGGGAAAGCCGATCGGCCCGATCGAGCCCTCCGCGGCGGGCGAGGTGCCTACCGACACCGGCGAGGCGTTCGAACTTCCGGCCTCGCGTCTCACGATCACGATCGGCCTCGGTCGCAGCGTGTTCGTCGACGCCCACGGTCGCGACCGGCTGGGGCTCGCGTCGAAGCTTCCGGCGCCGCTTGTCGAGATCCCGGCGTTCGGGGGCGGCGAGAGCCTCGATCCGGCGCGCAGCGGAGGCGACGTGTCCCTGCAATGTTGCGCCGACGACGCCACGGTCGCGTTCCACGCAGTCCACAACCTGACCCGCATCGCGCGCGACGTCGCTTCGATTCGCTGGACGCAACTGGGCTTCGGCCCGGCCGCGTCGACGGGCAGGCAATCGAGTCCCCGCAACCTCCAGGGGTTCAAGGACGGCACGAACAATCTCGATACGAGCGATGCCACGCTCATGCGCGATCACGTGTGGGTCGGCGCCACGGACGCGCCCGCGTGGATGACCGGCGGTACGTACATGGTGACGCGTCGCATTCGTATGCGCCTCGAGCACTGGGACCGCTCCGCCCTCTCCGACCAGGAAGCGACGATCGGTCGTTCGAAGCTCACCGGCGCTCCGCTCGGCAGACTGAACGAGCACGATACGCCGGAGCTCGCGGCGACGGACGCCAAGGGCAGGCTCGTCATCCCGGCCGACGCCCACATCCGCCTCGCCGCGCCGGCCGAGAACGGTGACGCGCGCATCCTGCGCCGCGGGTACAGCTTCAGCGACGGCGTCGACCCCGTGACCGGCGAGCTCGACGCCGGCCTCTTCTTCGTCGCCTTCCAACGCGACCCCCGCCGCCAGTTCATCCCCTTGCAGAAGCGGCTCGCCGAGAACGACGCGTTGAACGACTACATCGAACACGTCGGCAGCGCAGCCTTCGCCGTCCTCCCCGGCGTCGCCACCGACGCGCACCTCGGCCAATCCCTCTTCACCTGACCGCTCACCATCCCAACTGATGGCAGCAAAACGGGCTCCCGCGCCCACTTTCCATGCCAACTGTTGGTGGCAAAAACGGGGCCGGGGGCCGGTTTTCATGCCAACTGGACGGGGTTCGGGTCGAGCAGACTCGGGTCGACGTCGAGGGGTTCGAGCGGTTCGAGCTCGTTGGCGGCGCGGGCCGCGGGGGCGGCGACGCGCGGGATGAGGAACGAGAGCAGCGCGCCGAACAGCACGACGACGGCCGCGAACAGGATCGCCGCGCGCGTTCCTCCGGCCACACTCGTGCGCAACGCGTGTTGCACGATCGAGGTGTCGTGCGAGCTCGTCGACGCGGGCGGAACGTAGAACGCGCCCTGCGCGTGCACACCGGCCAACGCCTGTGCCTTCACGGCGAGCGGCAACGCAGCGGCGCGGATCCGGCTCACCGAGTGGCTGAGGATCTGGACGCTGAGTAGCGAACCGATCATGGCGACGCCGAGGGCCGCGCCCACCTGCCGTACCGTCGTGTTCGCTCCGCTCGCAACACCGGAGCCCGACGCCGGCACCTCGGACATCACGACGTTGGTGAGCTGCGCACCGGCGAACCCGATACCGATCCCGTAGAACGCGAGACCGGGCACCAGCCGCCACACCGTGATGTCCAGCGACACCGCGTGGAGGATGAGGAGGAGTCCGACGACGTAGGAGAACAGTCCCAGCCGCACCACGACCGTGGTCCCGACGGAACGAATCAGCCGGCCACCGGCCTGTGCCCCCAAGATGATGAACACGCCGGTCGGGAACTGCCACCAACCGTTCTGTTCCGGCGTCAACAGCCGCGCGCCCTGCAAGAAGACGGGCAGGACGAAGCTCAACCCGAACTGACCCATGGCGAGCACGAGACCCACCAGCAGGCCGTAGCGGTAGGTCTTGATGCGCAGGTGCACGAAGGGGAAGAGCGGCGACTCGTCGCGACGTTCCTTGGCCCGCTCGACGAAATAGAACGCGGCCAAGGTGAGGATCGACACCGCGAGCACGATGGGCATGATCGAGACGGCTCTCGACACGGGCCACACGCGGTGCCCGAGAACCGAGAACTCCTTGAGCGGCGTCCACCAGCCGTAGGTGCTTCCTTCGCTCAGCGCGAACACCAGACCGAACATCCCCGCCGCGATCAACGCGGCGCCGACCGCGTCGAGCGGGATGCGCTTTTCGGCACGCACTCCGCGGTTCATGAACATCAGCGCGCCGATGATCGCCAGTGGGGCGATGATCACGTTGATACGAAACGACCAGCGCCACGAGTAGTTCGACGTGAGGAATCCGCCGACGACGGGGCCGAACGCGGCCGCGACACCCGCAGTCGCGCCCCAGGCTGCAAACGCCGTCGCCCGTTCCCGTCCCTTGAACGTCGTCGACAGGATCGCGAGCGTCGACGGCAGCATCAGCGACGCGCCGATGCCTTCGATGATCGCCTCACCGGCGACGAGCTGGGCGACCGAGGTCGAGATCGAGGCAACGAACGATCCGATCCCGAACAGCGCGGCGCCGATGATGAAGATGCGACGATGGCCGTAGATGTCGCCGAGGCGGCCTCCGATGATGAGCAGCGTGGCGAATGTCAGCGCGTACCCGGTCACCACCCACAACAGCGAAGGCAACGTCGTGTGGAAGTCGGAGCGGATCGTCGGTATGGCGACGTTCAGCACCGTGTTGTCGAGGACGACGATGAACGCCGCGAGGAGTACGACGAGGAGCGCGACCCAGCGCCGCGGGTCGAGGTGTGCGGGGTGGGCGACGACGTCTTGCGCGCTGATCACTTGGCGCGGCGCTGGCGCATGCGTTTGAGCTGCGCGAAGTCGAGCGGGCGCCCGGGCAGCGGAGTGGGATCGTCGGCGCGCAGGCCGTCGAGGATGATCCGCACGAAGCGTTCGCGCAGGACCGGCTGCAGGTCGCCCACCACGCCGGTGGCGTGGGCTACGCCGGAGAACAACATCGATATGTCGCCCGGCCCGATGTCGGTACGGATCGCGCCCGCGGCCTGAGCCCGGGCGACGAGCTCGGACACCGACCGCAACACCTTCTCGCGCGGCTCCGACGCGGCGCCGTCCAGCATGTTCTCGCTCGCCATCTGGTCGGCAAGCGGGCGGTGGCGGGCCTGGAACTCGGGCAGGCCGATGACGAACCGCTCGAAGGCGTGGGCGGGATCGGGATCTGCCAACGCACGGTCGACCTCGTGCAGCAAGGTTTCGTACATCGCGCCGACGACGGCTGCGACCAGCTCCTGTTTGGTCGCGAAGTTGCGGCACACCGTGCCCACACCGACCCCGGCGCGCCGGGCAACCTCTTCGATCGGCGCCTTCAGCCCCGACTCGGCGAAGACCGCCTCGGCCGCGTTGAGCACACGCTCACGGTTGCGACGCGCGTCCGCGCGCCGCGGTTCGCCCGCGGGAGGTTCTGCAACCGGGACTTCCGCCGCCCGGGCACCCTTCGTTTCAAGCGGAAGCATGATTCCGATTATAGTAAAGGATCCGGAAGATGCATTCCACTTCCGGCGTTGCCACCCGACATGTCTCTGCCGTCCTGCCGTCCCCCCGGAGTGACCATGGAAGCCGCGACCGAGAGCCCGGCTGATTTCGCGTTCGATCGCCGATGGTGGACCCTCGCGGTGCTCTGTTTGAGCCTGCTCATCGTGTTCGTCGGGAACTCGAGCCTCAACGTCGCCATCCCAACGCTCTCGCGCGACCTCCACGCCACCGAGTCACAGCTGCAGTGGGTCGTGGCGGTCTACTCCCTCGTGTTCGCCGGCCTGTTGTTCTCCACCGGCGCACTCGGCGACAAGTTCGGACGAAAGGGCGCGCTGCAGATCGGGTTGTTGCTCTTCTTGGTCGGCGCCGCACTCGCGTCGGAGTCGACCGGCATGGGCCAGCTGATCGCATGCCGCGCGATCATGGGCGTGGCCGGCGCGCTGATCATGCCGTCGACGCTGTCGATCATCATCAACGTCTTCCCCGCGCACGAGCGACCCAAGGCGATCGCGATCTGGGCGAGCGTCACCGGCGCCGCCGGCGCGTTCGGTCCGGTCGCGAGTGGCGTCCTGCTGGGTCACTTCTGGTACGGATCGATCTTCTTGATCAACGTGCCGGTCATCGCCGTCGCCCTCGTCGCCGGCAAGTTCCTCGTTCCCAAGTCGCGCGACCCCGAGGAGTCACAGTTCGACCCGGTCGGCGCGGTGTTGTCGATCATCGGCGTCGTCGCCCTCGTGTACGGGCTCATCGAGGCGCCGGACAAAGGCTGGATGAGCATCGGCACCATCGCCGCCTTCGCGGTCGCGCTCGTCGTACTCGCACTTTTCGTGGCCTGGGAGCTGCATACGCCCGAACCCATGCTGGACATGCACTACTTCAAGCGGCCCGCGTTCAGCACTGGTACGGGCGGCATGATCCTGGTGTTCGTCGCCATGTACGGCGTGATGTTCCTCATCACCCAGTATTTCCAGCTCGTGCTCGGCTACAGCGCGCTGTCGGCCGCACTCCGGCTGATGCCGATCGCGGCGATCATGATGGTCGTCGCTCCGCTCACGCCACGATTGAGCGCGCGCTTCGGCGCGCATCGCACGGTCGCGTTCGGCATGCTCTGCATCGCGACCGGCTTGATCTTGTTCGTCGGCCTGACCACGCACACTCCATACGCGTACGTCGTCATGTGCGTGGTGCCACTGACCACCGGCATCGCGCTGTCGATGTCACCGATGACCGCGTCGATCATGTCGGCGGTGCCACCCCGGCGCGCCGGGGCCGGCTCCGCGATGAACGACGCGACCCGGGAGCTGGGCGCCGCGCTCGGGATCGCGGTGTTGGGCAGTGTTGCCGCATCGCGCTACGCGACCTCGGTAGCGCCCGCGTTGCGCGGCCTCAGCCGGGCCGACCAGTCGAGCGCGCGGACGTCGATCGCCGGCGCGCTGCACGTCGCGTCGACGCTGCCGAAAGCGGCCGGCGAGGCACTCGCCCTGAGCGCGTCCCACGCTTTCGTCAACGGCATCCACCTCGCAGTGGTGGTCGGCGCCACCCTGGCCCTCATCAGCGCGGTGATCGTGTTCCGCAAGCTCCCCCATTCACTGACCCAGTCGGGAGCGCTCCACGGAACCGTCGAGGCGCTGGAAGAGGTCGCGGCGATGGGTCTCGGCGGGGTTCCTCCGGTCTTCGCCGACGACGTGAAGGACGAAGAACGCGCCCTCGAACGCGACCGGCTGGCCCACCGCGAGCACGACCACGAGCGGTCGGCGTAGCTCACCTCCGACGGGCCCCGCACGGCCGGTCTCGGGGCGGTTTTCGCTCCGGGGTCGCCGGGCCCTCTATGTTTCCGGCATGGCAGCTCCTCGCAAACCGGCACGTACGGCCGCTGCGCCTCCCAAACGCCCTACCGAACTCGAAGCCGCAGCCGCGCGCCAACGCGCCCGGGACCGCGCCGGCGAAGACGAACACCCCCGCAAGAGCGGACCCGCCCGCGGCGGCAAGGGCTGACGCCACCTCACCACACCACGCCGAGAAACGGCGTGGGCAGGAGTCAGGGCGTGGACGAGCCGGGACGCACGACGTAGTCGTCGGCGTCCTCGTCCCAGTCCATCTCGATCAGCGCCCGCGCCCGGGCCGCCTTGCAGAACTGCAAGAACCCGCCGTACCCGAAACGCTTCTCGCTGAAGTCGGGCTCGACCTTGCGCAGCCGGGTCTTGAGACCCGACAGGTGCGGCGGCCCCGACTTCGCCGTGACCTGATCGACGACCCTTCGCAGCAACGCGAACGCCGCCTGCTCGTCGCCGACCTCGGTCGGGAAGCTGACCTCGGGATCGCCCTGGCCCGGACCCGGCGTGAGGGCGACCGTGCCGTGCTCCTCCAGATTGCGCAACAGCTCGGAGAATCCCCGGAATCCGTACGTGGTCTCGCTGAAGGTCGGGTCCTTGCGCAAGATGGCGCGCTTCAGCATCGACGCCAGGACCGGGCCGCCGGAACTGCGGGCGATGCCGGAGAGCGTCTGGGTCACGAGCACACCGAGGTCGACCTCCTCGGCGCGCACCGGCGGCTGTTCCTCGTCGACGACGGGCTCCTTCTCGGCGGCCGGCACGCGCTTGGCCCGCGCCGGCCGGCTCGCCGGGCGCCTCGCGGCAGCCGGCTCGATCCCCTCGAGACGCTCGTAGAAGAGGAACTCGTCGCACGCGGGCGGGAGGAGCGCGGAGGTCGACGCCTCGACCCCGATCCCGATGACCCGACGATTGAGCTCGCGGAGCTTGTGAACCAACGGCGTGAAGTCGCTGTCGCCCGTGCCGAGCACGAACGTCGTGATGTAGTCGCGCTCGAAACACAGCTCGATCGCGTCGACAGCCATCTTGATATCGGCCGCGTTCTTGCGTACCGAGCCCATCCGTTGCGGGATCTCGATGAGCTCGACGTGATGGCGGGTCAGCATCCGGCGGTCTTCGTCGAATCGCGACCAGTCGGCGTACGCGCGCCGCACCACGACGCGGCCGCGCTCCGCCAGCGCGTCGGCGACGGGGCGGAAGTCGAACGCGCTCTGGTGCAACTGCTCGCGGGCACCGATGGCGAGGTTCTCGTAGTCGAGGAAAAGAGCGATGCGTTCTTCGTCGTTGTTCACGCGCTCGCGACCATATCGGCAACGGGCCGTCGCCTGTGCCGCGAGACGCGGGGGCCGAGGAGTCTCGAGACCAGGTAGATGCCGAAGCTGATCGAGGTGACGAAGACGCTGGGCTTGACCGTCGTGCTCGCCAGGCTGACGAGGATCCCACCGTCGGCGGCGACCAGCGCGAACACGATCGACAGACCGGTCACGACCAGCGGGTTCGGCGACCATCGCTGCGCTGCCGCGGCGGGCGTGATCGCCAGGCTGAGCACGAGCAGCGTGCCGACCACCTGGGCCGCCGCCGTCACGGTGAGCGCGAGCACGAACAAGAAGACCAGACCGAGCCCGCGGACGGATACACCGCGCGCGGCGGCAACGTCGGCGTCCACGGACGCGAACAGCAGCGGCCGGTACACGACGGCCATCACCGCGACCACACCGAGCCCGATGGCGACGAGCGCGAGGAGCTGGTCGTCGCTCACACCGAAGATGTTGCCGAAGAGGATGTTCGTCGCCGCGGTCGCGAACCCGTGGTAGTAGCCGAGGAGCAACACGCCGATCCCGAGACCGAACGCGAGGATCACACCGATCGCGGAATCCCGCTCGCGCTCGCGCACCCCGAGCGCGCCGATCACAGCCGCGACGATCAGCGCTCCGATCAGCGCGCCGCCGATGGGATTGTTGTCGACCAGCAGACCGGCGGCCGCGCCGGTGAATGCAAGCTCGCTCGTCCCGTGCACGGCAAAGGCCATGCCGCGCGTCACGACGAACGGTCCGATCAGGCCACACGTGACGGCGACCAGCGCGCCCGCGATCAGCGCGTGTTGCGCGAACGGCTGCGAGAGGTAGAGCCAGGCGCCGATCAATGCGATCCCGCCCCGTACGGATCGTGGTGATGATGAGGATGACCGCCGGGTTCGGTCGGCGCGGGGTCGCCCGAACCCACCACGATGATCCGTCCCCGCACGTTCAACACGTCCACTTCGACGCCGTAGAGGTCACTCAGGCCTGCGCTCGTGAGCACCTCTTGGGGCGTGCCGATCGCCCAGCGCCCACCGACGAGATACAGCACGCGATCGACGTACGACAGGATCGGGTTGATCTCGTGCGTCACGAACACGACCGCGGTCCCGGCCTCGCGCCGGCGCGCGTCGATCAGCGCGCTGACCGCCTGCTGGTGCGAGAGGTCGAGCGAGAGCAGCGGCTCGTCGCACAACAGCACCTGCGGATCGCCGATCAGTGCCTGGGCGATGCGCAGCCGTTGCTGCTCGCCTCCCGACAGCAGCCCCAGTGGCCCCGACGCGTAACCCTCCGCACCGACCGAGCGGACCGCGGCGTCGACGCGGGCCCGGGTCGTAGCGGTCGCGAACGGGAGGCCGCGCCGGTGGCCGTCGAGCCCGAACCGTACGAGATCGCGGCCGCGGATCGGCAGGTCCGGGTCGAAGGCGCGCTGCTGCGGCACGTACCCCACGTCGTGACTCCCGCGCCGTGGAACCCGCCCCGCGACCTCGACCGCGCCGCTCGACAATCGCGTGAGCCCGAGCAGGATCCGCAGCAACGTGGTCTTGCCGGACCCGTTCGGGCCGAGCACCGCGAGGAACTCGCCGGCCTCCAGGTCGAGGTCGAGGTGCTCGAACAACACGCGTTCGCCGAAGCGCATCGCCGCAGCCCGCAACCGCACGACTGCCATCGTCAGCCGCCCAGCGCGCGCAGGAGCGCCTCGCATTGGTGCTGCTGCCAGGCCTCGTACCCCGGCTCGCCCTCCGGCACCGTCTCGGTGACGCCAACGACGGGGATTCCCGCGCGGAGGGCGAGATCCCGCACGTGCTGGGTCACCGGACTGGTCGCCTGCGAGTTGTAGACCAACACACGGATCCGGTGCCTGCTGATGAGGTCGTCCAGCGCCTGCGCATCTCCGGCGCTCGGTTCGTTGCCGTCCTCGATCGCCCGTGCGAACCCGGGCGGAGTCACGACGTCCAAGCCCGCGGCATCGAGGAGGTACTCGGGAACGCGCTCGGTGTACGCAACCGGCGCGTGCCGGTACTTGGCGCGGATCTGCGCGAGCAGCCGGTCGAGCGGAGCGAGCGAAGCGACGAACGTCTTCAGGTTCGCGGCGAAGACGGCCTCGTCGCGGGGATCGGCCGCGACGAGCGCGGCTTCGATCGCACGGGCCACGTCGGGAACGCGGGGGATGTCGTACCAGAGGTGCGGGTTCGCGTCGCGGCCCGTCACGTGCAGCACATCGCTCACGGTGATCACCACGCGAGCGCGGTTCGCGGTGATCGACAACAACTTGGCGACGAAGTCGTCGTAGCCGAGGCCGTTGACGACAACGATCCGCGCGTCGGCCATTGCGGCCGCGTCACGCGCGTCCGACTCGTACTGATGCGGGTCGGCTGCCGGGTCGGTGATGATCGACCTCACCGCGACGTGTGGTCCACCGATCCGGGTCGCGATGTCGCCCCAGAAGTTCTCGGCGGCGACGACCTTCACGACGCCGTTCGCCACACCCGGACCGGCCGTCGATCCGCTGCAGCCGCACACGACCATGCCCGCGACCACGCCCGCGAGCGCGACCGCGACGAGGCGCGGGAAGGGCGACCTCCGGGCGAACCACACCCCATAATGAGAACGGTTCTCGTTCTCGAAGTCAAGCCGATCCGAAAATCCGGCCCGCGCGAGCCAAGATGGGCCGATGGACCAGCCCGAGCGCTCCGACGCCGGCCGGCTCCGGGTCGCCGTCCGGGCGGTGCTCGCCGTCGCCGCCCCTGTGGCCTTCGGATTAGCGGCGTCGGCCGACCCGCACCTGAACCACGCCGTCGACCTCGCGATCATCGTGCTCGCCTTGGCGACCGGATGGGTGGCCACCCGCTTCCTCCCCGCGAACCGGTCCCTCGCCGTCGCGGGCGGCGTCGGCGCGTGCACCTCGGTCTGGCTGCTCGGTCAACGCGACGACATCGGCACCGTGGCGATCATCGCGGTGCTGTTCGGGATCGGGATCGGCCTCGCGCTCGGCGGCCGCGTCGCCTCCCCTCGACCCGTTGGACCGGCCCGGACCGCAGCCGGCGGACTCCTCGCGCTCGTCGCACTCGTGATCGTGCGGTTCGTCGGAACGGAGGTGGCGCTGGTCGCCGTCGCCGTGGTCGTGGTTGGCGCCGCGACCGCGCTCACGGCGCTCGGCCACTTCCCGACGCGTGCCTCGCGTCGGGGCCGTGCTCTCGCGTTCGGGACGGTCTTCGTCGCGACCACGCTCGTGTTCACCGGCTACCTCGGCGCCGAGACGCCGGACGCGAACTGGTTCGGTGGCGGCGTCGTGCACGGACCGACCAACCGCGGCGAGGTCGCGCTCACGTTCGACGACGGGCCGAACGTCGGCGCGAGCGAGAAGGTCATGGCCATCCTCGACGCGCACGGCATCAAGGGAACGTTCTTCGAGGTCGGCAAAGCCATCGACGCGGACCCGCAGATCACGCGGGCGCTCTACGACGACGGCCAGCTCCTCGGCAATCACTCGTACGAGCACGACCAGTGGCGCTGGCTCGATCCCCGCTATCCGGAGTTGCAGCGCACGCAGGATGCCTTCCGGCGCGCGATCGGGACCTGTCCCGTGCTCTATCGCCCGCCACACGGCGATCGCACCCCGTTCCTCGCGCAGGTCGTGCGCGATCACCACATGCACATGGTGTTGTGGAGCGCCTCCGCCGGCGACTGGGCGACGAACGATGCCCAACTCGTCGCCCGCCGCATCCTCGCGGGCGCGCGGCCCGGCGCGGTCCTGCTCCTGCACGACGGTCTCGACGGTAACCCGGCCGCGGACCGCCACGTGATCGTGCAGGCGTTGCCGCTCGTCATCGACGGCCTCCGCGCGAAGGGCCTGAAGCCCGTGCGGCTCGATCAGCTCCTCGGCACCGCCGCGTACCAGAACTGCTGACGCGAAAGAGCCGCCGGCATGGTGCGCCGACGGCTCCCGCGAGGTGACTGAAGCGTCAGATGACGCGGACGTTCTGCGCCTCTTGGCCCTTGCGGCCCTGCGCCACGTCGAACTCGACGCGCTGGCCCTCGTCGAGGGTCTTGTATCCGTCACCCTGAATTGCGGAGAAGTGAACGAACACGTCGTCACCTTGCTCGCGGGAGATGAAGCCGTAACCCTTTTCGGCATTGAAGAACTTGACCGTGCCTTGTGCCACGAAATACTCGTTTCTGATACACGACCGACCGACCAATTCGACCGGCTCGCTGTCGACCAGTGTATTGGACCGCAGCGCCACCGCTACCCTGGCCCGGAATTCCCGTACGCGGGGCCGACGAGGGGGTGCGACCGTGCTGTTCGAAGCCTCGGGACTCGTCTTCATCCTCGTGTTCGCCTTCTGGGTCTGGGCGGTCCTCGACGTCATCGCGACCGACGCCGAGCTCTGCCGCAACCTGCCCAAGGGCGTCTGGCTGATCCTCGTCGTGGTCCTCGCCGACATCGGCGCGCTCGCCTGGCTCCTGCTCGGGCGGCCCGCGAAGGGAAGTTGGCGACCGGTGTCGACCGACTTCTCCGCCCGCCGCCCGGTCGGCTACGAGGATCAACCCCGCTTCAACGCGACGCCCGAGGTCATCACCGACCGGCGATCCGAAGAGCTCGATCGTCGGCTGGACGCCTGGGAGGCCGAGCAGCGCGCCAAGAACGCCGACCTCGACCGACGCGAGGCGGAGCTTCGCGAGCGCGAGCTCACGTTGCGCGAACGAGAGATCGAAAGGCGCGAACGCGACTCTGATTCGTAGCGCGACGGCGCCCGGAGGGCGCGGTCTGCGCCTACGCGCCTACGCCGCGGGCACCCTCGCGCGAAGCAGCGCCTCGTTCGGGTTCTCCGGCAGCTCGAGCAACGGCTGCGCCAGCTCGGACTGCGTCGGACCGAACTGATCCGCGAGGGGCTTCAGCGCGGCGACGTCGAAGTCATAGAGCTTGGCGACGTTGTCGGTGAGGATCTTTTGCATGTCGGCGGGGCTCCAGTCGGAGAACACCTGGCGCAACGCCTCACGCGAGAACGGGTAGGTGCCCTCGTCGTGTGGGTAGTCGGAACCCCACATGAACTTGTCGACGCCCACCGTTTCCCTCGCGGCACGAGCGTCGGCCGGACCGGGGAAGCTGACGCCGAGCCACACGTTCTGTTGGAAGTACTCGGTGGCCGACTTCGGGAGGATGTGCTCGGGCTTGAACCGCAACTCGCCGATCGCGCCGGCCTTCTTCACGCGCTTCAACACGTCGTCCATCTGCGCGAGGAACGACGGGATCCACGCGCAGCCCTGCTCGGTCATCACGAACTTGAGCTTCGGGAAGCGCTCGAACACGCCCGACAGCAGCATGAAGATCAGCGGTCGGCGGGAGTAGTTGCCGAGCTCGGTGATCTGGATCAACGCCGACGACGGGTGCGGGAGATACGACGGGCCGCCGACCCCACCGTGGCAATTGAGCGGCACATCGAGGTCCTCGGCCACGGCCCACAAACGGTCGTAGTCGGGGTGGTTGAGCGGCTTCAGCCACGTGGCGTCCGGCGGCACCGACGGGAGCAGCGCGCCCCCGCGCAGGCCGTGCTCCTTGATCCACTTGATGTCTTCGATCGCGTCGTCGATGTCGTTCACGAAGAACTGACCGATGCCGGCGCGCCGCTCCGGGAACTGGCCGCAGAAGTCTTCGAGCCAACGGTTGTGGGCGCGCACACCGGCCAGCCGGTGCTCGTACTCGTCGGGCGTCGGCGGCGCCGCGAACAGGACGAAGCTCGGGAAGAACGGCGGCACGGTGTTCGGGAAGATGACCTCACCGACCACGCCGTCGGCGTCTTGTTGACCGTTGCGCATTTCGTTGTCCCAGTTGCGCCAACGCCGTTGGTCACCCAGGTCCTTGAAGGGGTTCTTGTACTTCGCGCGCCATGCATCGAAGTCGTCGAGGTACTTCTTTTCCAGGAACTCGCGATACTGCGCGTGACTTCCACCGGCGTGGGTGTCGGAAGAGATGATCGTGTACCGCTGATCGGTCGCTGACGACACGAGTCCTCCTGAAGAGTTCCGAAACTAGAATAAGATTCTAGTATACTGGGCCCGGAATGCCCGACGCCACACCGACGCTCAGACCGTCGAACCTCCCGCCGGCCAAGCTCACGCACGCGCAACAGGCGCGGCGGGACCGGATCGTCGCCGCCGGTCTCGCGCTCCTCGGCGAACGCGACTTCGACAAGATCCAGGTCAAAGACGTCGCCGAGGAGGCCAACGTCGCCCTGGGCACCCTGTACCACTACTTCGCGTCCAAGGAGCACCTCTTCGCCGAGGTACTCGTGTGCTGGGCCGCGACGTTGCGCACGAACATCTCACGCAACCCCCTGCGCGGCACCACCGACGCGCAACGCCTCACACAGGTGATCAACCGATCGGTGCGGGCCTTTCAACGCCAGCCGTCGCTGGCGCGTCTCGTCGCCACCCTGGAGACGTCGTCGGACCCGTTCGCCGCCGAGATCCTTGCCCGGCTCGCGCAAACGACCAACGACATCTACGTGGAGGCGATCCAATCCGTCGACCGCGAGACGGCGCAGCGCATCGTGGCGGTTGTCGACGCGGTGCTGGCCGCGCGACTGCGGTCTTGGGTGGCGGGCCGGATCTCGATCGCGACCGTCACCGACGACCTCGCCGACGCGATCACGCTGTTGCTCGAACCCGCCCGCGCCTGAACCGCGTGTTCCCCGAACCGCGTGCTCCCTAGACCGCGCGCTCGTAGTACAGCGGCGTCTCGGTGTCGGAGGCGAAGTAGACGCGACCGCGACGCTGCGCGAGCACACTTCCCGATCGCGCCGACACGAGCGCGTCGTCACGTTCCACGGCCCACAACTCCCGGTCGCTCGCGCGTATGAACTCGTGACCGCGTTCCGCGTACGCAAAGACGGTGCCGTTCTCGAACCGACACAAACAGCGCAGGTGCGCCGGGAGTGGAGCATCGACCGGGGATTCTGCGAGAGGTCGGAGAACTGAGAGGTCGGTCTGCAAAGCCATCTGGGGCCCCTTTACCCGCCGCCAACTTGCGAGAAGCGTACCGGCGGGGCGGCGCCCGAAAAAGGGGCCAAAGGCCTTACCCGACAGTAGTTTCCACGCGATCCGGCCGGGATTCCATGCGCGCGAAGAGTGCTACCGCGGTCGCGGCACCGGCGCGGAGGAAGGTCTCGAGGATCAGCGCGGCGCGCATGATGTCGAGCGCGGTTCCGAACGTCGCGATCGTCATCATGACCGCGACCTCACCCGCGTCCGTTCGTAGCGCCGATGCGCGAAGAAGATCGACCGATGTCATCCGCCGAAACGCAGACGAAGCGGAGCGGCGATAGCGTTCGCCCGTGGCGCGGGGCGATGACGCGATCGAGCTCGAGATCGACGGGCGCGCGGTGCGCATCTCGAGCCCGGGAAAGATCCTGTTCCCCGAGCGGGGCGAGACGAAGCTCGACCTCGTGAACTACTACCTCGCAGTGGCAGAGCCGATCATGCGCACCATCGGCGGTCGGCCGGTGCTGATGCAGCGGTTCCCGCACGGCGCGACCGGGTCGTCGTTCTTCCAAAAGCGAGTACCCGAGAACGCGCCCGAATGGCTCGAGACCACGATCGTGAGCACGCCGAACGGCACGACCTCGCGGGCGCTCGTGGCGGCGGACCTCGCTCATATCGCGTGGGCCGTGAACCTGGGATGCCTCGGCTTTCACGTGTGGCCGAGCCACGCGGGTGACCCCGAGCACGCCGACGAGTTGCGCATCGACCTCGATCCGCAACCGGGCACGACCTTCGACGACGCCCGCGCCGTCGCCACCGACGTGCACGCGTTCTTCGAAGAGCTGGGGATCGACGCGCACCCGAAGACCACCGGGAGCCGCGGCATCCACATATACGTGCGACTCCTTCCGCAATGGGACTCGATCCAGGTGCGGGCCGCGGCGGTGGCGGTCGCGGCGCGAGCTCGCACGCCGGAATCCCGCGCGGATCACCGACGCGTGGTGGAAGGAAGAAGCGCGGCGAGCGCATCTTCATCGATTTCAACCAGAACGCGCCCCACAAGACGATCTTCGGTGCGTGGTGCGTACGGGCGCGCGAAGGCGCGCAGGTGTCGACGCCCTTCGCGTGGAGCGAGCTCGAAGCCATCGCGCCCGACGCGCTCACGATCGCGACGGTGCCCGAGCGCGTCGAACGGCTGGGCGATCCGTGGGCCGACATGCCGGCCGAGCCGCAATCGATCGCCCCCTTGTTGGCGATGTACCAACGCGACCTCGCCAACGGGATGCCGGATGCACCGTGGCCACCGGTGTACCCGAAGATGCCGGGCGAGCCGCCGCGCGTGGCACCGAGCCGTGCTCGCAGGCAAAAGAGTGCCGAGTGACGTTCAGGGGTTGGCCCGACGCGGCTCTGGAGTTCTACGTCGGGCTCGAAGCCGACAATTCGAAGGCGTTCTGGCAGGCGAACCGCGCCGTCTACGACGAAGGCGTCAAGGCGCCGTTTCTCGAGTTGTCGACCCTGATCGAGCGGGAGTTCGGTCCGCTGCGGGTGTTCCGGCCCAATCGCGATACACGCTTCTCCAAGGACAAGACGCCGTACAAGACGGCCGCGGCGGCGGTCACCGAAAGTGAGGGCGGCGCGTCGTACTACGTGCAGATCTCCGCGGAGGGGCTGTGGACCGGCAGCGGGTACTACCACCTGCAGAGCGATCAGCTGGCGCGCTTTCGCGACGCGGTGGCCGACCACCGGACCGGCCCGAAGCTCGCGGCCGCGGTCGCTGCAGTGCGCGCCGAGAAGTACGAGGTCGGAGCGCGCGAGTCGCTGAAAGCGCGCACCACGCGGATTCGACCCCGATCATCCGCGCGTGGAACTGCTACGCATGAAGGGCCTGCACGTCGGCCGCGGCTTCGGCGCGCCGCGGTGGCTGCACACTGCCGGTGCGGCCGACCGTATCGTCGGGGCCTGGCGTGACGCCGCACCCGTGAACCGGTGGCTCGACCGCCACGTGGGACCGAGCACGTTGGCCCCTCCCGAACCCGACTGATCGGAAGCGGCCAAGCCCCCGGCGCCGGCGCGCCACCCGTAGGCTGACCGCAATGTGTGGCATCGTCGGCTTCGCCGGCTCCGATCCCGAGCTCTTGGAACGCATGTTGCGTTCGATCGTGCACCGCGGTCCCGACGGTCAGGGCACCGACATCGGCCGCCACTTCTCGATCGGGATGCGGCGGCTCGCGATCATCGACGTCGCCACCGGCGATCAGCCGCTCTACAGCGACGACGGCAACCTCGCGCTCGTCTTCAACGGCGAGATCTACAACCACGGCGAGCTCCGCCGGGAGCTGGAGCAGCGCGGCCGGCGTTTCGTCACCGACCACTCCGACACCGAGGTCATCCTCCGGGGCTTCGAGGAGTGGGGCCGCAGTGTGGTCGACCACCTCACGGGCATGTTCGCGTTCGCGATCTCCGATCACGAACGCGGTGAGCTGTTCCTCGCGCGCGACCGCCTCGGCATCAAGCCCCTCTACTACGTCGACGGTCCGAACGGCTTCGCGTTCGGCTCCGAGCTGAAGGCGCTCTTCCAGGACTCACGGGTACCGCGCCGGCCCGACGCCGACGCGGTGAGGCGCTTCCTTTTGTTCCGCCTGCACGACGAGGGTGAAGACACCTTCTTCGACGGCGTGAAGCGGCTGCTCCCGGCGCACACGATGCTGGTCCGACCCGACGGCATCGTGAAGATCGAGCGCTACTGGAACCCGCCTGTCAATCCGGAGTTCGCGTCGAGCCGCTCCGACGACGATTACGCGCAGGAGTTCGCGAGCCGGTGGGACGGCGTGGTGAAGCGCCATCTCATCTCCGACGTGCCGGTCGGCGTGCCGCTCTCGGGCGGGCTCGACTCGAGCGGCGTCGCAACCACCATGGCGCGCCTCATGTCGAGCGGCACCGACCTGCACACCTCCGGCCTCTTCACCTTCTCCGCCCTGTTCCCGGGCGAGACGATCGACGAGAGCGAATACATCCACGAGGTCGAGCGCGTGGTCGGCAGCATCCCCCACTACGCGTACCCCAAGCTCGACGACTTCTGGAACGAGATCGACGAGTGGATCTGGTACCAGGAGGAGCCGACGATCGCCTCGGCGCCCTACGCCTACTACTCCGTGTACCGGCTCGCGAGCCAGTACGTGAAGGTCATGGTGAGCGGCAACGGTGGCGACGAGTTGCTCGCCGGTTATATCCCCTACTTTCGCGCGTATCTCAGCTCCGCGCTCGCGCAGCGTCACTACCTCGCGGCCGGGCGCGAGATCGTCAAGGGTCGCGACCTCTACAAGAAGTACGCCGGTGAGCTGATCCGCTCCAAGTTGCCGCAGCGCGGCGCCAACCCGGTAAACGCACGCGAGCTGCTCCAGCCCGGCTCCGCGACCGGCGTGCAGTTCCACTCGCACAAGAACCTCAACGAGCGCCTCGCGAGCGACGTGCTCAAGTACTCGACGCCCGACCTCCTCCGCTACGAGGACAAGAACTCGATGGCGTTCTCGATCGAGGCCCGCGTCCCGTTCCTCGATCACGAGCTCGTGGAGTTCATCTTCTCGTTGCCGATCGACCAGAAGATAAAAGGTGGTTGGAACCGCGCGGTGTACCGCAACGCGATGAAGGGTCGCATGCCGGAGAAGAATCGGCTCCGCCGCTCGAAGGTCGGGTTCACGAACCCCGACATCACGTGGATGAAGGCAAAGGCGCGCGAGATCGGCGCCGTCTTCTCGTCGCCCGAGCTCGCAGCGCGCGATCTCTACAACCCTGCTCAGCTCGTGACGGCTTGGGACGAGTACCTCGCCGGCCGACCCGGCGACGGCCTCATCTTCTGGCGTGTGCTCGTGACCGAGCTCTGGATGCGCCGCTACATGGATCAGGCGGTCGCGGTATGACGACGCGACGCGCCCGAGGGCGTCGACTACGAGCGGATCCCGGTGCAAACGCATCTGATCCACATCAAAGAACCGCTCGAGCCCGTGTTCGACGAGTACGTGAAGCCGGTGCTGCAACCGGGTGACTGGCTCGCGGTGTCCGAGAAGTTCGTCACGATCTCGCAGGGGCGCGTGATCCATCACTCCGTCGTCCGCCCGGGCGTGCTCGCCAAGCTCCTCGTCAAAGGCGTCACCAAGCACCCCGACGACGTCGGCTACTCGGATCCGCGCAAGATGCAGGTCGCGATCATGCAGGCGGGCTGGTGGCGCATGTTGTTCGCGATGATCTTCGGCACGTTCAGCCGATTCGTCCTCCGGCGCCGGGGCGACTTCTACCGGATTGCCGGCCATCGCATCTCCGAGATCGACGGCTTCAGCCCCGCGACCGTCAAACCGTTCGACGAGTTCGCGATGCTCGGCCCTGCCGATCCCGACGCCGCGGCACAAGAGATCGCGCAACACGTTGGCGCACCCGTCGCAATCGTCGACGCCAACAACATCAACGTCGAGGTGCTCGGCACGAGCAGTGCATTCCCGGTCGCGCGTTCCACGTCCGCGAGGTACTGCTCGACAATCCGCTCGGCCAGAACGACGAACTGACCCCGATCATCGTCGTCCGCCCGCTGCAATAGCCGCCGGATCGGCACCTTCTCGACCACAAGTCCGGCATAAGGCCGGCGAAAACCTCGGTCGAAGCACTTGAGTCCCGAGGCCAAAACCGCCGAAACACCCGGGAGGTCACATCGAGGGGGGAACCCGATGGAACGAAGATCGGCATTCGCCGCGGCGAGCGCGGCAACGCTCGTTCTCGGAAGCAGCATCGTCGCCGGCGCGTCCGTCAGCGGCGCCTCGTTCCTCGGCTTCGGCGGCGGCTCCCGCCACCATGCGAGCCGCGGTCGTCGCGCGGCCGCGAAACCGGGCGTCGTCGTCGAGCGCCGCGAGCATCTACGACCGCTACGTCGTGGAGACGGGCAGCGGCGCGACCGGGAACGCGGTGGCGGGGAGCGGATCTGCCCCGTCACGGGTCAGCGGCGGCGTCGCGGGCCCCACCGGCGCGAATGTGACGAGTCCCGGCGGCGAGCCCGCGAGCGATGCGACGACGCCTACCTCGCAGCCCGCATCCTCGCGGCCCCGCGACGACCGGGAAGCACCGGCGCCGGTCCGGACCACTCCGACGACCCGAGCGACGACCCCGACCACGCAAACGACTCCGCCGTCGCCGGCGACGACCATCCCGGCCACGACGCCCACGACCTGGCCGCTCGGGGTACCGAAGGACTGGCCGAAGAACACGCCGATCCCGCCGATGCCGCCGAACTGCGCGCAACCGCAACTCGAGGACAACGGCGTGTGGAACTGCGACCACTGAGGCGACCAGCATGACCGAGCGATCGCCCGACATCGACGAGCGGCTGGCGCGGCTCGCCGCGCGCAAAGCCGCCGGGGCCGCGGCATCCCCGCGCACCCCTGCGGCGGCACCGACACCGACGCCCGTACCGACGACCGAGGCGACCGGTGGGGCGGCAGCTTCGGACGCACCCGCTCGGGCGCGAGCCCGGCGCCGCCATCCCGCGGCCGCGGGCCGGATCCTCAGCGTCGGGTTGTCATCGTCGGCGTTCCTGTCGATGGTCGCGGCGTTCGAGAGCGCAGGCGCCGGCATCGGCCGCGTCGTCGGTCGGCCCGCGCGCCGTCGCCGCGGGCCCACCGACCACGCGACCCGCGCCGCCACCGAAGGTCGTCGTCAAGTCCGTGCATCACGTGGTCTACGTCGATCAATGGGGTCGCCCGATCGCGCCCGCATCGTTGCCGAAGGGCCTCACGACCGTGCCGGCCGCGACACAACCCGCAGCCGGCACCGGCCCGAAGAACCCGACCGGTGCGGGCTCTTCGGGTTGGCCCGCGCCGTCTCACCCACCCGGCGCCGGGCACGCCCGCGCCGTCGTCGGGCGGCGGAGGGTTCGCGAGCCCGAGTACCCCCGGCGCCCCCATCCCCCGCGCCCGCGCCCTCACCTGCGCCGTCGCCTGCGCAACCGAACCCGGGACCGGCGCCGACCACGCCGCACGTCAGCCCCGGTCCGACCACGCCCCCGGCCACCAATGCGCCGACGCCGGTCGTCACCACGCCTCCGCCGCCCCCGCCGCCGCCGTGCACCGGATCCAAGTGCCCGTGACCGGCGCACCGACGGTCGATCCGCGCGACTCGCCGGGGAACGCGCCGGGCAACGCGCCGGGAACGCGCCCGGGGACGCGTATTGGGTCGAGCGCCGCGCCCGCCGCGATGGGAAGCGAAGCGCACGTGGTCGTCGGCGACGCGCCCGCCGGCGTAGTCGACTGGACGTGCATTCGCGGAGCTGGAACGGCTCGAACAGTGTTGGAGCCGCTTCCGACCCGAACGAGCTCGTGCGCGTCAACGCCCGCGCGGGCGAGTGGACCGGCGTCAGCGGGTCGATGCTGCTCGCACTCACGTGCGCAGCCGACCTGCATCGCACGACCGCGGGACGAGTTCGATCCCACGATCCTCGACGCGCTCGAACGGGCCGGCTACGACCGCACGTTCGAGCAGTCGCAGCGTCGGCCGACGACGAAGCTGCGCTGATACCCGCGCCCGGCTTCGGCGCGGTCGAGATCGACGAGGAACGGCGGCGCGGCTGCCCCCCTGGGGTGCGCCTCGATCTCGGCGGTGTCGGCAAGGGCCTGGCCGCCGATCTCGTCGCGCGGGCTCGTCGACCGCGGCGCCCGCACCGCACTCGTCGGTATGGGCGGCGACCTGCCGCGCCCGGGGCGAACCGCCGCCGCCCGGTTGGTGGGACGTTCCCGTGATCGATCCGCTCGACGAGGCGCGGGTGGCGTTCCGCTTCCCGCTCACGACCGGCGCGATCGTCACCAGCACCGTCCGCATTCGCGGCTGGACCCGGGGCGGTCGCCGGTATCACCACATCATCGACCCCGCGTCGGGCGACTCGGCCCGGTCCGGGGTCGCGGCCGTCGTCGTGGCCACGCGCACGCGTCGTGGGCCGAAGGGATCGCGAAGGCGATCCTCATCGGCGGTGCCGACCCCGGGATCCGCCTCGCGGAGCAGGCGCCGCGGTCGGCGTGGGTGTTCCTCGACGACGGCCGGGTCGTCGAATCGGGGCCAGTGGCGTGATGCTCGTCGCGCTCGGTGAGTTGAACCCGAAACTCTCGTGGTACGCGGCGCGCGCGTCGGGATTGATCGCGTGGTCGATCGTGACGCTCAGCATTCTCTGGGGTCTCGCGCTGTCGACCCGTCTGATCCGGCGCAAGGGCATACCGGCCTGGTTGCTCGATCTGCACAAGTTCCTCGGAACGCTGTCGATCGTGTTCGTCGTTGTGCACATCGTCGCGTTGTGCGCCGACACCTTCGTCTACTTCGGCCCGCGCGAGCTCTTCGTACCGTTCGCCTCCGCCTGGCGCCCCGGCGCGGTCGCGTGGGGCATCGCCGCGACGTATCTCCTCGTCGCCGTCCAACTCACGTCATGGGCAATGAAGAAGTTGCCGCGCCGGGTCTGGCACGCCGTGCACGTGACGAGCATCCCGATGTTCGTGTTCGCAACCGTGCACGGATTCACGTCCGGCGCCGACAATCGGAATCTCGCCGTCCAGTGGGCTGCACTCACCGGCAGCTTGTTCGTGTTCTTGTTGGTCTCCTTCCGGGTCCTGGCACCCCGCCGCTCCGCGCGCCGGTGGCGCGCGAGCCGCGACGCCAGATCGCCCGGGCGGCGGCACCCGCTGCTACGGCCCCGGCGGAAGCGGGGCTGCGCCGCCGGAGCGCCACGAGGACCGCGACGTCCGAGACCGAGACGGGCGCCGAGACCGAGACCGCAGCCGTCGTTCGCTGACGAACACCGTCGATCGCGGCCGATCGGGTGGGTCGCGCACGTCAGCCGATCGCCGCCACCGAGACGATCGGCACCGCGGGCGGGTGGCCGCCGAGTGACCCGAGGAACGGCTTCGTCGAGAAGTTGAAGATGCCACCGTCGGCGCCGACCATCAAGTAGCCGTTCCCGAACGCGACCATGCCCACGACCGGCCGGTTCGAGGGGCACACCACCCATGGAACCACGGAACGGCGCCGAGAAGGCGAAGACGCCACCGTCGGCCGCGACGAGCCAGTAGCCGCGGCTGTCGGGGGTCGGCGACAGGCCCACGACGGGGTGGTTGAGGTGCGTGCCGCCCATCGATCCGTGGAAGCGCGTCGTTCTCGAAGGAGAAGACTCCACCATCCGACGCGATCATGTAGTAGCCGTGGCCGGATGGCGTCCGGACGGAATCGACGACGCCGCCGTTGAGCGCGATGCTGCGCAGGTCGCCGTAGAAGTGCGCGTCGCCGAACGTGTACACCCTCCCGCGTCGGGTGAACAGCCAGTAACCGTTGCCGGTGGCCGTCCGGCTGATGCTCGTCACGGAATCGCGCGGCGCCGGCGCCGGCGCGTTGCCGTACGACCCGGCGTCGCCGAAGGCGAACACCCGGCCGACCGCGTCGACGATCCAGTAGCCGTAACCCGAGACGGAGGGGTCGAGGTCGGCCGGTGCGCGGTCGACGTGTTCCCGAGGCCCGGGGCGTTTCCGAATTGATAGATCGCGCCCGTACCCCCGAGCATCCAGTAGCCGTGCACCGCGGGCCGGTACGTCCACGTCGCCAGCGCCGGGGTCGGATCCTCGTTCCCGGCGAGATCCCGCGCGAACACCCGGAACGAATGCGTCCCCACGGTCGCGGTCACGTGTTGCGGCGACGTGCACGCGTGATACGCCTGATTGTCGTAGCTGCACCAGAACCCCGAGCCCGCCTCGTTCGCGCTGAACGAGAGCGTGGCGGTCGCACTCGTGCGGAACCCCGAAGGCGGCAATTGCAGCGTGGTCTGGAGCGCGATCTCGTCGGGCGCGGGACCGACGGAGAAGGTCGTGCCCGCGTCGGGGAGGGTGTCACCGCCCGTGTCGGTCAACCCCCCGAGATGGATCGAGTACCGACCGTTCGGTAACGCCGCCGCCGGCACGATCGAGATCCGGCGCGCCATCGCGTCGTAGGTGATCGTTGCCGCCACCGTGTGCCCCGCGGCGTCGCGCAGCTGCACCGTGGTTCCGTCGGCATTCGTCACGT
Organism: uncultured Actinomycetes bacterium; assembly: GCA_963812205.1. Taxonomy (GTDB): domain Bacteria; phylum Actinomycetota; class Acidimicrobiia; order IMCC26256; family PALSA-610; genus PALSA-610. Next base: position 852,998 of record CAWEUJ010000004.1, on the reverse strand, counting down.
CGCGCCCGAGCGTGACGGTCGGATTCACGCTCGCGGCCACGTTCGTCGCGAGCGACTGCGGCTGCGCGTCGATGACCCAGGCCGCGCCGAGCGAAGGGAGCAGCCCGGAGTTCTGCACCAGGATCGAGATGCCGAATCCGTCGCGACCAAGACGTCGTCGCGACCGTCGCCTTCGAGGTCGCCGACCGCGAGCGCCTTCGAGTCGTAGGCGGTGTTGAAATCGTCGATCGAGAAGGTCTCTTCCGCGCCGAAGACACCCGGCGCGGTCTGTGGCAGGAATCCGACATCGGCGGGCGCCGAGAAGAACCCCGCCGACACGAAGTCGTGGACCACGACGATGTCGTCGCGCCCGTCGCCGTCGACATCGGAAACCGCGATCGGCTCGGGCTTCGCTTCGGTCGGCAACGCCGCCGCCCCGACGAGACCACCGCTCCCGTCGGACACCAACCGGCTCACCGCACCCGGACTCGCGCGCACGCTGGTCACGACGTCGGGCGCGGAGTCGGCATTGACGTTGCCGACGGCGACCGCCGAACCATTGGTGACCGTATGCAGCACCGCGGCCGCGAACGAGCGCGCCGACGTCTGGCGGAACACGTTGACACCCGAGGTCACGATGTCGAGCAGGCTGTCGCCATGACCGGTCACGTTGCCGACCGCCACGGTCGACCCCGCCGCGCCGGCGCTCACGTTCGTCGAGGTCGACGGCGCCGTGAACGACGGCCCCCAGAACACCTTCACGCCCGACGTTCCCACTGCGACGATGTCGTTGTGCGAATCGCCGTCGACGTCGGCGATGGCGACGCTCGTCGTCCCCGCCGCGGCGATGAGGATGGGGACCGTGCTCGCGCTCAGGTGCTCCAGGACGTCGATGCCCCCGTTCACGGAAATGGCCACGTCACTCTTGCCGTCGCCGTCGAGATCACCGGTGGCCATGCCCCCGCCCGTCATCGGGTCCGTCGGTAACGCGGCGAGCAGCGAGAGGGAACGGGTCGGCGTCTGGGCGAACGCGACGATGGTGTCGGGAAAAGCGGTGTTGGAACCGAACGCGACCAGCGCGTCCTTGCGCCCGTCACCGTTGACGTCGGCGATCCCGACCGACTGTGCCGGCGTACCGAAGTCGACGCCGAGCGCCGGCGCGAACCGCGCCGGTTCCGAGCTCGCCTGCACGACGATCGTGTAGGGCGCGGAACTGCCGTTCACGTTGCGCACACGGACGAGGTAGTTGCCCGTGACGGTGACGTCGAACAGGAGATCTCCGCCCGCGAGATCTTGCGAGGCCGCGAACGAATTGTCGGGGTGGTACAGCTCGACGATCGGATCCATCTCGTGGTCGAGCGCGGCCGGACCGTTCGGCACGTGGATCGAGTACCAGCCCGCCGACGCGAAGCTCACGCGGTACCAGTCCTCGTCGGTCTCGGGCGCGATCTGCGCGCTGTGCACGGCACCGATCGCCAGTGGTGTGGCATCGATCGCGGTGTCGTTCGGTTCGTCGGCACCCACCCGCACGGCCGGGTGAGGTGCGGCGGGAGGGCCGCCGAGCGCGGCGAGCGGGTCGACGATGCCGTGGCCGAACGCGGGATCGACTCCCGGGAGCCCGGCGTCGCGCGCCGTGTCGCGGATCTGGTCGCCGACCTGTTGCTGCGTCCACGTCGGGTGTCTCGATCGAAGGAGCGCGGCGACGCCCGCAACGATCGGCGACGAGAACGACGTCCCCGACTCGGTCGCGTACTGGTCGCCCGAACCGAGCGCGGTCGAGGTGATGTCGAGACCGGGCGCGGCGACGTCGATCCGCCATCCGTAGCTCGAGAACGACGTGAGTGCACCGGTGGCGGTCGTCGCGCTCACCGCGATGACACCGGGGTCGGCGGCGGGGAACCCCACGGTCTGCGCCGAGTCGTTGCCCGCGGCGGCCACCACCACGATGTCGGCGGCGATCGCATTCTGCACGGCGTCGGCGAGCACCGGATCGTCGAACGACCCGCCCAAGGAGAGGTTGATCACCTTCGCACCGTGCGTGCGCGCCCAGTCGATGCCGAGCGCGATGTCGGCGTCGCTGCCGCTCCCGGTGGAGTCGAGCACCTTGACCGGCATGACCCTCGCGCTCGGCGCGATACCGACGCCGCCGCGATTGTTGTTCGTCCTCGCGGCGACGATCCCGCTCACGAGAGTGCCGTGCCCGTTGTCGTCCTGCGGCGATGCGCCCGGGTGCAGCACGTTGCGACCCGCCACGAGCTGGCCCGAGAGATCGGGGTGATCGAGATCGGTGCCGGTGTCGACGACCGCGACGGTCACCCCACTCCCCGTGCTGATGTCCCAGGCCCGATCGAGCCGCAGTGGCGAGAGGTACGCGCTCTGCTTCGCCGCCCACTGCGGATCGTTGGGCAGGGTCGACGCGTGGCGGATGTACGAGAACACGACCTGGGCAACGGCGCGATCGCGCAGCAGCGCGGCGCGCGCCCGGCGTGCCGTGCGGTTCGGCGTGGCAAGCTCGGTCCAGCTCGTCCCCGAGATGACGCGACTGATGCGCGCACCCGCGAGCGCGAGGCGGGCCGAGAGATCGGCCGGACGAGAACGGAAACGCACCACGACGTGGTCGAGGTCGATGTCGGGAACCTGGCGCCCGATGGACCGCGCCGCCCGGCCGTTGCCCGGCGCCCCGGCCCACGCGATGGGCAGGGAGCGGGAAATGGTCGACCGGGCGGAGGTGAGCGCCGGAACCCGCACCGGCGTCGTCGCGATCAGGCTGGTCGAGGCCGCCACGACCAGCGCGACGACTCCGACGCGCCGCCCGATCCTCATCCCTGAACCAGCCGGCGGCATTGCGCGTCTCGACGTAGAGAACATTGAACCACGCCCGATGTGACCGCCCCGTGAACGCCCGGCCCGGGGCTTTTGACATCTTCTTGACGGAGCCCGATGCGTTCCTGATACCCCGTTGACGGGTGTCCTGTTGTGATGAGAAAGGCGGCCGGCCGGCCGCCTGGATGCATCGCAGGAGAGACCCTTGCTCACCGAGCCGACTCCGACGACCGATCCGGCTCCTGCCGCCAAGGACACGGCGTCTTCGCCGCCGATGCCGGTGCCCGTCGTTCCCGGTCTGCAGCTGCCCCCCGACAGCGTGCGCTACCGCCTGAAGAACAAGCTGCTCGGGCCGCCGCTGCACACCGAGCAACTCGAACACGAACGTCTGGGCAAGCCGACCGCCCTCGCCGTCTTCGCGTCGGACAACCTGTCGTCGTCGGCCTACGCGACCGAGGAGATGCTGCGGGTCCTGATCCCCGCGGTCGGACTGGGTGCGTTCGCGCTCGTGGTGCCGATCACGACCGCGCTCCTCGTCGTGTTGTTCTTCTTGATCCTGTCGTATCGCCAGACGATCAAGGCCTACCCCACCGCCGGCGGCGCGTACATGGTGACGCGCGACAACTTCGGGCTGTTGCCCGCCCAGGTCGCCGGCGTCGCGCTGCTCACCGACTACGTACTGACCGTGTCGGTGTCGGTCGCCGCCGGAACCGCGGCTCTCGCGTCGGCATTCAGTGCCATTCACGCCCTACGTCCTGCCGATCTCGATCCTCTTCGTGATCGTGATCGCCTGGGGCAACCTGCGAGGTGTGCGCGAGTCCGGCAAGTTGTTCGCCGTACCCACGTACTTCTTCATCTTGAACATGGGCGTGCTGATCGGCGTCGGAGTGTTCAAGGCCTTTCACGGTGGTCTCGGCATCGCCGACTACAGCCATGCACACGGTTTGCTGCCGTTCGGCAAGAAGGGCGACGGGCTCCTCGTCGGCGCTTCGCTCGCGATCGTCCTCCACTCGTTCGCATCGGGCGGCGCGGCAGTCACGGGCGTCGAAGCCATCTCGAACGGCGTTCCCGCCGTTCAAGAAGCCCGAGTGGAAGAACGCGCGCAGCACGCTCGTCGTCATGGGCTCACTGCTCGGCGTGATGTTCCTCGGGCTTGTCGATCATGGACAGCAAGATGCACGTGCAGCCGTTCGTGAGCGGCACACCGACCGTCATCTCCCAGATCGGCAAGCTCGCATACGGCGGCGGACTCGTCGGCAACGTCCTCTACTACTGCCTGCAGGCCGGCACGATGCTGATTCTCGTGCTGGCGGCCAACACGAGCTTCGCCGACTTTCCCCGGCTCGGCGTCGTTCCACGCCGGCGACAACTTCATGCCCCGTCAGCTCACCAAGCGTGGGCACCGCCTCGTGTTCTCCAACGGCATCATCTTCCTGGCCGTCGTCGCCATCGTTCTGCTTCTCGTGACCGACGCGAAGGTCGACCAGCTGATCCCGCTCTACGCGATCGGTGTGTTCACGTCGTTCACGCTGTCGCAGGCGGGCATGGCTCGACACCACATCCGCGAGAAGGAGGAGGGCTGGCGCTCCGGGCTCTTCATCAACGGCTACGGCGCGATCCTCTCGCTCGTCGTCGATCTCGTCATCGCACGCTTCAAGTTCAAGCCGCCGCACACCTGGATCGGCGCCTGGATCATCGTCGTGTTCGTGCCGATCATGGTCTTCTTCCTCATGCGCCTGGCCAAGCAGTACAAGACGGAGGACGAAGCCCTGGCGCACGACGTGCCCAAGGCCGTCGCCGCGCCGGTCCGCAAGCGACTCGTCGTCATGGTGTTCGTCGACCGGCTCGACCTCGCCGTGGCCCGGGCCATGCAGTTCGGACGCGCGCTGCGACCGGACGAGCTGCGGGCGGTGCACTTCGTCATCGACGAGCACGGCGCCGACACGCTCGCGGCGGAGTGGCGCGAGCACGGCCTGACGAACCTCGGCCTCGAGCTGATCGACTGCCCCGACCGGCGGCTCACGCGGTCCGCGGTCGAGACGGTCGCGCACGAGTTGAGCTCCGGCGACTCCGAGGTCTGCGTGCTGTTGCCGGAACGAAAGTTCAACGGCGCGTGGCACCGCATCCTGCACGACCAGACCGCGGAGTCGCTGTCGCGGGAGATCTCCCGGCTGCCGCACGCGAACGTCACCATCGTGCCCTTCCACTTCGACGACCGCGAGACGATCGTCGTTCCCGGCCAGTCGACGGCGGCACCGACCCGCAACGGAAAGATCAACGGCAAGGGCTCGAACGACGGCAACGGCGTCAAGAACGGCAAGGCCAAGACCAACGGCAAGGCTCACGTCGACACCGCGACGCTGGTACGGCCGCCCGGCGCAAGCCCGATCGGCGAGGTGCGCTGCCGCGAGAACGTGAAGGTGCACGGCCGCATCCAGGCGATCCGCGTCGAGCCCCTCGGCGGGGCCCCGAGCCTCGAGTGCACGGTCGCCGACGAGACCGGCGCGGTGTCGGTCGTGTTCTTCGGCCGCCGCGGGATCGAGGGCATCACCATCGGCGCCACCGTGATGGTCGAGGGCATGGCGATCGACCACCACGGCCGTCTCGCCATCGTGAACCCCCTGTACGAGCTTCGCTGACACCCGAAACCGTGCGACGATGGTCGCGTGGGTACCTTCAACGACGACCACCGCTACTGGCAGGATCAGTTCGACTCGCGCCGGGTCGCGGACCGTATCGACCAACTGCTGGTGAGCGAGCGCGTCGACGAGCACGCCAAGGCGTTCATCGAGTCGCGCGACATGTTCTTCCTGGCGACGTGCGACGCCGACGGCAACCCGCAGTGCTCCTACAAGGGTGGTGACCCCGGCTTCGTGCGCGTGCTCGACGAGCGCACGCTCGCGTTCCCCGTCTACGACGGCAACGGGATGTTCCTGTCACTCGGCAACATTCGCTCGCACGCCAAGGTGGGGATGCTCTTCATCGACTTCGAGCACCCGAACCGCGTGCGTGTCAACGGAGTGGCGTCCGTAGACCGCGACGATCCTCTGCGCGCGGAGATGGCCGGCGCCACGCTCGTCGTGCGCGTACGGACCACGCAGGTCTTCCCGAACTGCTCGCGCTACATCCACAAGTTGCAGCTCGCGGAGCGGTCGGAGTTCGTGCCGAGGCCCGACGTCGAGGCGCCGATACCCGACTGGAAACGCATGAGCTGGGCTCAGGATCAGCTCCCCGCGAGCGATCCCGCTCGCGCCGCGGAACCACTCACCTAGCGAGGGCTCGAATCGAGAAAGGGCTCGGATCGCCGAAGGCGGCGGGCGGTCCGACGAACGGCGACCCGAGCCTGGCCACACCTGCACGCGGCGCCGCGCGCCGATGCGACACTCAGGTCTTCAGTGTTGCCGTTCGCCCGGACTTGTCAAGCGCGCGTCACGCGTCGGTTGCCGCATCCGGAAGCAGAACGTTCGGATTCAGGATGCCGACCGGGTCGAGCGCGCGCTTGATCGCGCGGTACGTCGCGATCTCGACCGCACTGCGCACCAGATGCAGATAGCGGCGCTTGGCCGCCCCGATGCCGTGCTCGGCGCTGATGGAGCCATTGCGCGCCGCGACCATCTCGAACACGGCCGTGCTGACACGCTCCGCGTCGCGCAGAGCACCGGTGACGTTCACGTGCACGTTGCCGTCGCCGGCGTGCCCGAACATCCACACCGACGCGTCGGGCGCGAGGACGGCCACGCGCGCGGGCACGTCGTGGATGAAGGCTGCAAGCGCACCCGCGGGCAGCGACACGTCGAGCTTCAGCGGTACACCGAGCAGGTTGATGGCCTCCGGATGGCCTTCGCGGTAGCGCCACAGGGCACGGGCGGCGGCGGCATCGGTCGCGACCGCGACATCGGCCACGCCCGAGCACGCCTCGACCGCACGGCCGAGCGCATCGGTGGGATCGGTGTTGGCCGCGGCCTCGACCAGGACGTACGCCTCGTGCCCGGCCGCGAACGGCCGCGCGAGGCCGAGGCGATCGCATACGAGCTCGAGCCCGTTACGGAAGAAGAGCTCGATCGCGTTGACGCAGTCGAGCTCGCGGCGCAGCGTTCCCACCGCGTCGACCGCGATGTCCGTATCGTCGAACGCGCAGAGCGCGACGGCCGAGTGCCGGGTCGGCGCGTGCAAGCGCAGGCGCGCCGCGGTCACGACCGCGAGCGTTCCTTCGCTCCCGCACACGAGGCTCGCGATGTCGTAACCCGAGTTGTCCTTCTCGAGCCCGTCGAGGCGCCGGATGACACGGCCGTCGGCCAACACCGCTTCGATGCCGACGAGTTGGCGGCGCGTCGGCCCGTAGCGCAACACGTGCACGCCGCCCGCATTCGTGGCGACCATGCCCCCGACCGTGGCCAGGTCGCGCGCCCCGAGGTCGACGCCGTACTGCCAGCCCGCGGCGCGGGCGTGTTGTTGCAGCCGCGCCAGCGTCACCCCCGCCTGCGCGGTGACCTGCCCGGTCCGCCCGTCGACCGGCCCGATCGCGTCGAGGCGGCGGAGGTCGACGACGATCTCCCCGTGCAGCGGAACCGAGCCGCCGGCGAGGCCGGTGTTCCCGCCCTGGGGCACGACCGCGGTTCCCGCGGCGTTGCAGAGCGCGAGCACGGCCGCGACCTCGTCGACGCTCCCGGGGCGCACCACGGCGGCGGTCGCACCGCGGAACCGGCCGGTCCAGTCGACGACGTTGGCCTCGACCAGATCGGGATCGGTGCGCACGTAGGCAGCACCGAGAGCGTCGCCAAGGGCCGCGAGCAGACCGGACGAGACGCTCATCACCGGCGATGCTACGGCGCGCCCCGCGCGGCTCCGGTTGGCCCGATCCGCCGTGCCAATATCGAGTCGTGCCCGAGCCCGAATCGCTCCGCGGGCGGTTGCTCGTGGCCGCGCCGCCCCTCGTCGACCCGAACTTCGATCGGACCGTCGTGCTGGTGCTCGAGCACGGCGACGACGGTGCTCTCGGCATCGTGTTGAACCGGCCGAGCGAGACCGCGATCGACGACGTCTTCCCCGAGTGGCGCGGCGTCACGTCGCTCCCGGAGGTGGTGTTCGCGGGCGGCCCGGTCGCGACCGACGCGGTCATCGCCCTCGCGCGCCGGCGCCACGCCGACTTCGCCCGCGCCGAGGTGGAGAGTTTCGTCCGGATCGTCGGCGACCTCGGCACCGTCGACCTTGCCGACGACCCACTCCGGATCGGCGCCGCACTCGAATCCCTCCGCGTGTTCGGGGGCTACGCGGGTTGGGCCCCGGGCCAGCTCGAAGGCGAGCTCGAGCAGGGCGCGTGGTTCGTCGTCGACCTCGACCCGAACGACCCGTTCGTCGACGCGCCGGGAACGCTGTGGCGCGACGTGCTGCGCCGCCAGCGCGGTCGCCTCGCGCTCTTCTCCAACTACCCCGAAGACGCGACGGTCAACTAGTGCGGCTTCCGGCAGCCGCGCTCGCGCCCGGCGCGGTGCGCGTGGTCGAGGTGGGCGGTGAGGAGTACGTGCTGTGGCGCGGCCACGACGGCCGGGTCCGCAGCGCGCCGCGGTGGTGCCCGCACCTCGATCACGACCTCGCCGAGGGCTACGTCGTCGACGACGAGCTCGTCTGTCCCGGACACGCGTGGGCGTTCGACGGCGACGGCCACGCGTACAAGCGCAACGAGTTCGGCCGCGTCGACCCGAAGGGCACGGTCGCGACGCTCGCGGTCGTCGAGGCGGACGGCACCGTCGACGTCGAGCCGGCCGACTGAGGAATCGCAGATCGCCCCGCTCGAAAGGCGCGATCGCGTGCCGGTTCGGTACCGTCCGGTCCTGATGGCCGCCGCCTACCCGCCCGAACAGCATCTGCTGCGCGATCTGCGCTTCTCGTTCGAGCACGCGCCCGACCGCCGCGCCAGCCGGGCGTGGATGCCGGTCGTCCCCGAGCTGTGCACCGACCTCGGCCAGGCGCGCGGGGGCGCTGGCCACACTCGTCGACGTGCTCGGCGGCGGGCTCGCGGCGAGCGCGGCCGAACCGGGCTGGATCGCCACCGCCGATCTCACCTTGCACCTCGTCGGCGCGGCGCGCCCGGGCTCGGTCGTGGAGGCGCGGGCCGAGGTACTGCGGGCGGGGCGAACGACCGTCGTCATCGAGGTTGCTCTGGTCGACGAGGACGACCGCAACATCGGGATCGCGACGATGAGCTTCGCGGTGCTCGCGCGCCGCGAGACGAATCCCGAGATCGGGAGCATCCGCCACAGCTCTTCGACGATGGCCACGACGGAATCTCGGCTGCGCCAACATCTGCTCGATGAGCTGGGTGTCGTGGTGCAAGACACTCACCGCGGTGTGATCGACGTGCCGGTCATCGAGTGGTCGCTCAACTCGATGGGCGCGATGCAGGGCGGGGTGGTGGCGACCGTCGCCGAGGTCGCGGCCGAGCACGCGCTGCGCGCCGCGACGGGCGAAGCCGTCGTCGTCACCGACCTCTACGTCGCCTACCTCGGGTTCGGCAAGATCGGGCCGGTGCGCTCCGCCGTCGAGATCCTGGGAACGGCTCCCGGCCACGGCGCGGCCCGCGTCGAGCTCGTCGACTCCGGCGCCGACGACCGGCTCATGACCGTCGTGCACGCGGTCGCGACGCGAGGCCTCACGTGACCCACTTCGCGGAGTCGGGTCCGGGGCGCGATGTCGGCCGCTACGTGGGGATCACGATGCGCGAGACCGAGGAGCTGCACCTCGTCGGGCACGCGCCGGTCGCGCCCCACCTCTGCGATCCCGCCGGCGCGGTCCGCACCGGCGCGCTGCTGACGATGCTCGACAACGTCGGTGGCCTCAACGGAGGCCTCGCCGCGCTCCCCAACTGGGTGGTCTCGACCAACCTGGCGGCACGCGTCGTGGCGCTCGCGCACGCCGGTCCGCTGCGTATCGATTCCACGGTGCTGAGGCGCGGCCGCAACAACGTGGTGACCACCGTGCAGATCCGCGACGAGGGGGCCGCCGACACACTCGTCGCCAGCGGCGTGCTCACCTCCGCGATCCTCGTTCCCGAGAACGGTCCACCCCAGTGGCCGCGGCCCCTCGTGCTCGACACCGGCCTCGGCGCGGCCGCGGACCTGCCCGCGATCCCCGAGTGGCTCGGTATCCGACCGGCCGGCGCCGACACCGTCGAGATCGACCTCAGCGACGAGCTGCGCAATCCGTGGGGGATCCTCCACGGCGGCGTCGTCGCCACCCTGGTCGACCTCGCCGCGGGGTACGCGACCGGCGGCGGCTCACACCACCGACGTGGTGCTGCACTTCCTCGCACCGAACCGCGTCGGCCCCGTACGCGCGACGGCGCGCGCCATCGGCACGCGCAGCGACGGCACGGTGTTGCGGGTCGAGGTCACCGACACCGGAGCGCAGCGCACCACGGCAGTCGCGATCGTCACCTGCGCGCCGCCGGCCTGACGGCGCATCGCCGCGCTACGCGGGGGTGAACTCCACCGGGAGGTGTTGGATCGTGGTGACGAGCGCGTTGGCGCCCCGCTCGGCGTCGACACCCTCGGGTACGTGGATGTCGGGCAAGCGCGTGAACAGCTCCTCCAGCAACACCCGGATCTCGGTGCGGGCCAGGTTCGCGCCCAGACAGAAGTGCGGACCGGTACCGAACGCCAGGTGGAGGTTGGGCGAGCGGTCGACGTGGAAGGCGTCGGGGTCGTCGAACACGTCCGCGTCGCGGTTCGCGCTCGGGTACACGTTGAGCACCACGTCGCCGGTCTTCAGCGAACGGCCGCGCAGCTCGGTGTCGCTCGTGACCGTGCGCGAGAAGCTGATCACGGGCGAGACGTAACGCAGCACTTCTTCGGTTGCGCTGTTCACCAGGCCGAGATCGGCGACGAGCTTGTCGCGCTCGGCGGGGAAGCTCGAGAGCGCGAGCATGCCGCCGGAAAGCGCGTTGCGCGTCGTCTCGTTGCCCGCCACGAGGAGCAGTACGAGGAACGCGAGCAGGTCGTCGGCGCCGAGGCCGAGACCCGCGTCGGCGAGCCCGCCCGCTTGCACCTTGGCCATCAGGGCCTGCTCGTCGAACGAGATCTCACCGGCGTCGGCGGAGGAGAGCAGCACGGAGATGAGGTCGTCCTGCGGGTGCGCGCGCCGCTCTTCGAGCAGGCCGACGAGATAGGTGATGTATTCCGCCCACGCTTCGCCTGCGGCCGCTTGCCGCGGGTCGTCGGCATCGGCGCCCTCACCGGCCATCATCGTGTCCGACCAGTGCGCGAGCCGCTCGCGCTCTTCGACCGCGAGGCCCAGCATCTCGGCGATCACGATCAACGGCAGCGGTTTGGCGATGTCGTCGACGAAGTCGCAGCTGCCGCGCTTGGCCACGTTGTCGACGAGCCCGTGCGCGAGCTCGCGGATGTGGTCCATCAACTTCGTGATCCGCGCGCCGGTGAAGCCACGACTGATCAGACGTCGTTGGCGCGCGTGCTCCGGGTCGTCCATCGACACGATCGAGAGCGCGTCGGCGCCGCCGCCCTTCGGGCGCACACCCTGCGCGCTGCAGAACAGCTCGGGCTGGCGCTCGACGTACGAGATGTCGTCGTACTTCGACACGACCCAGATGCCGTTCGTCTCGTCCCAGTGCACCGGATCGTTCTCGCGCATCCACCGGAACACGTCGTGCGCGACCCCGCGGACGTACAAGGTCGGGTCGAGGGCGTCCGGTTCGTAAGGCGCAGCCGGGGCGGTCATGGTTCCTCCGTAGGTACGGACCGGTCGGATCGGTAAGTAGGGCTGTCTCGATAGCTATCGGCAACGGACTCGGCGGCCTGACCGGCAGAAACTCGGGCGAAAACGTGCGCGAGCTCTCGGGCGCGGCCTACCAGCGCGGCTCGCCGGCCGTCCGACTGCGGCAGGTGCTCCACCAAGACCCCGATCACGGCGTTGCGGATGGCCCGAACAACGGCGGGGTCGTGGAGCCCGGGCGCGTCCGGACACAGGGCGACAAGCCAACCGGCGAGCGCGCCTTCGAACGCGTCGGCCGTTTCGAGCAAGGGCCCGAGGACGTCGTCGTCACCGTGGATCGCCTCGGCGATCAGCGACCGCCACAGATCCTCGTCGGCGGTCATGCCCACGAAGACGTGATCGAGCAGGGCCGCGAGCCGGTCCTCGACCGGGCCCGCGAGGCCCTCGGGGAACGGTGACGGCGGAAGGTCGGCGGCGCGCCGGTGCGCGATCGCGGCCTGGAGGAGGTCGTGCTTCGACGGGAAGTAGTGGTACAGCGTCGCGACGTTCAGCCCGCACGCCGCGGCGACGGCCCGCATGCTGGTGCCGTGACCGCCACCGCGGGCCATGAGGGCGAGGGTGGCCTCGAGGATGCGATCCCGCTGGGCCGGAACGGAGGCCGGAACGCGGGCCGGAACGGCGGAAACGGACACGGGCGAGAAATCTATCAAACGTTCGTTTGGTTGCTCCTTATGCTCAGTACGAGTAGAAGGAAGCAGTGTCCGAGGCAAGCCCCGAGGAAGCGGTCTTCCTCGCGCACTACGACCCGGCCCGGTACCCACCCGTGGCGGTAACCGTCGACGTCGTGTTGCTGACGGTCCGGTCCGGGCGCCTGTCGGTCCTGCTGGTCGAGCGCCGCAACCACCCCTTCCAGGGCCGGTGGGCGCTCCCGGGCGGGTTCGTCGAGCCCGACGACGACCTCGACGGCGCGGCGCGCCGCGAGCTCGAGGAGGAGACGGGTGTGCTCGTCTCCGGCTTCGGTGCGTCGGTGGCGCTCGGCCACATCGAACAGCTCGGTTCGTACGGCGCTCCCGGCCGCGACCCGCGCATGCGGGTCGTGTCGGTGGCGTATGTGGGATTCACGACCCAAAACGAGCCCGCGGTCGCGGGGTCCGACGCGGCCGACGTGCGGCTCTGGGCGATCGACGACCTTGCCATCGAAGGCGTCGGCAGCGCCGACGGCGTGCCGCTCGCGTTCGATCACGCGCAGATCATCAGCGACGGCATCGAGCGCGCCCGCGCCAAGCTCGAGTACACGACGCTCGCCACGGCGTTCCTCGACGAGCCGTTCACACTGGGCGAGCTCCGCCGCGTGTACGAGGCCGTCTGGGGCGAGGCGCTGCACGAGGGGAACTTCCGGCGCAAGGTGCTGTCGACACCCGGATTCGTCGAGCCCACCGGTGGTACCGCCCCGACCGTCGGTCGCCCGGCCGCGCTCTACCGGCGAGGTCGCGCGACGCGCCTGCACCCGCCGATCCTCCGCCCGTGACCGCGGTGCGCGGCGTGTACCCGGGCTCGTTCGATCCGCTGACGGTCGCGCACCTCGCGATCGCGCAGGCGGCGGTGGAACGCGCCGGCCTCGACCGCATCGATCTCGCGCTCTCGAGCGAACCGCTCGGCAAGGACCACCGCGCGCAGTCGAGTATCGACCGGCGCGCGGCCGCGATCCGGCGCGCCGCGCAGTCGCGACCGTGGCTCGACGTGAGGATCACCGACGCGCAACTCATCGCCGACATCGCCGCGAGCTACGACGTCGTGGTGATGGGCGCCGACAAGTGGGCGCAGGTGCGCGACCCGGCGTGGTACGGCGGCGACTCCTCCGCGCGCGACGCCGCGCTCGGCGCGCTCCCCCGCGTCCTCGTCACGCCGCGGCCCGGTTTCGACATCGTGGGCGCCGAAGTGCTCGACATCGATCCGGACCTCGCGCACATCTCGTCGACACGCGCTCGCGCCGGCGAGCATCACCTCATCGCGCCCGGTACACGCCGGCGCCTGCTCGTCGACGGGAACAACGTGATCGGCAGCCGCCCGGACGGGTGGTGGAAGGATCGCGCCGGCGCGTCCCGCCGGCTCGTCGCCGCGCTCGGCGCCTTGGCGTTGCGCACCGGCGACGACATCACGGTGGTGTTCGACGGCCGGCCCGTCGCCGATCTCCCGGAACGCGTTCACGACGGCATACGCGTCGCCTACGCGCGCCGGTCCGGCCGCGACGCGGGCGACGACCGCATCGTCGAAGAGGTCTCGGGCGCCGACGATCGGGCGGCGATCACGGTGGTGACGTCGGACCGCGAGCTGGCGCGGCGCGTGCGCGAGCTCGGTGTCACCGTGGAAGGCGCGGGCGCGCTCATTCGCGAACTGGCATCGGAACGCCCGTGACGTCGTCGTCGCGCGCGGCCCGGAACGTGTTCAACGCCATCGACACCAGGTGGTACTGACCGACCGTGAACACGAGGTCGAGCAACTGCTGGGTGTCGTAACGCGCCGCCATCGCGTCGTAGGTGGCGTCCGTCAGCGTCTGCTCGGTGTGCAACTCGTCGGCCGCGCGCAACAGCTCGGCATCGGATGCCGACCAACCCTCGGCATCGGGGCCCTCGGCGACGCGTGCGATCTCGTCGTCGGTGATTCCGATGGCGCGGGAGATCGCAACGTGTTGCGCCCACTCGTAGACCGCGCGGCAGTTCCAGCCGGTCCGCAGCACGAGGAGCTCGCGGTCGCGCGCCGGTAGCGTGCTCTTGGCGAGCACGTGGTTGGCGAAGACGAGCCAGCGTTTCATGAGCTTGGGGTGGTGCGCGAACGTGGCGAAGACGTTCAGCGTGCTCTCGCCGAGCAACGCCTTCGTCTCGTCGTCCCACCGTTCGCGCGGCAGGGGCTGCAAGCGAGGTTCCATGGGGCCAGAGCGTAGGCTCCCCCGATGCCTCGCGACCTCCGCGACGACACCACCTTGACCCCCGATGCCGACCGGCCGGGGCGATTCCACGCGGACATCCCCGACGGCTGGAAGGTCGTCTACGTCTTCGGCGGGGTGTCGATGTACGCGGCATTGCGCGCGATGCAGGAACACTTGGGGCGAACCGACCTCTCGCTCGTCACCGCCAACGCGATCTTCCTCTCGCCCGTCCCGCCGGGACCGATCACGATCGACGTCGAGGTGATGCGCGACGGCCGGCGCGCCTCGCAGGTCGCGGCCGACCTGCGCGTTCCGGGGGTCGACAATCCCGCGTTGCGTGTGCACGGTGTGTTCGGCTCGCCGCACGATGTCGAGCTCACTCACCAAGAAGTTCGCTTCCCCGAAGTGCCCGGCCCGAACGACATCGAGATGCCGCCCGAGCGCCCGAACCCGTTCGGCAACATCAACTTCCACGAGCAGACGGAATGGCGCCCGGTGAGCCCCCTCGACGATCCGGGCAAGGGCCGCTTCATGTCGTGGGTACGGCTGAAGGAGAGCGACCCGCACCTGCTCAGCCTGGCGGTGCACGGCGACGTGCTCGGTCCCGCGGTCGGGCGCGCCCTCGGCCCGCCCGACGCGCGCGGCATGTTCATGGTGCTGTCGCTCGAGATCGGGATCCGCTTCGTACGCGCCCCGGTCAGCACGTGGGTGCTCCAGGAGATCGAGGCCTGGCACATCGGTGACGGCTACGCCACCGGCCCCGCCCGCTTGTGGGACGAAGCCGGCAACCTCTGCGCGATCGCCACCCAAACCGCGAACCTGAAGCGCCACATACCCCACGCCTAGCCGGAGCGGCAGCGAAGCCGACCGGACGGGAGGCGCAGCGCGAGCGACCCACGAACCGGAGCGGCAGCGAAGCCGACCGGACGGGAGGGCTTCGACCAAAACGCACGAGGCAACGATCTCATCCACCCGGGCCCGCTCAGTGGGGTGGGGCAACCTCGGCGTGGCTCTCCCCACACCCCGCAGCACGCCGAGGATTGCCTCCAACCCGCTTCCCCCCGGACAGTGAATACCCACTTCACTCTCCGTGGCAAGCACTTTCTCGGGGCGCCCGGCCGCTTCGTGACATTTGCGGGCCTACCGCACTTCGGTCTCAGGGACCCCGGCCGCAGCGCCGTTGAAACGCTGTGACCACCGCCAGCCGGACCGATCCCGACCGCGCGCCCGCGCGGCGACCGGACATCGGTCACCCCGACGCGTTCCGGAGCCTCCGCGACTTCTTGTTCTCGGTCGTGAGCCGGTCGCGCGACGTCATCGTCATCGCCGACGAAACCGGAAGGGTCATCTTCGCGTCGGAGGCGATCGAGGCCGTCACAGGATGGACCTCGTCCGACCTGATCGGAACCGCCGGCATCGACCTCATTCACCCGGACGACAGCGCGAGCTTCGGCGAGCACCTGGCCCGACTCTTCGAACACCCGGACGAGCCGAGCATCACCGAGGTCCGGATCATCCGACCCGACGGCGGCTGGGTATGGACCGAGGTGGTCGCGCTCAACATGCTCTCGGACCCGAACGTCCGTGGCATCGTCGGGCACTTCCGCGAGATCACCGACCGCAAGCGCGCGGAGATCGCGCTACGCGAGAGCGAGGAACGGTTCCGGTCGCTGGTGCAGAGTGGCTTCGATCTCCTCGCCATCGTCGGCCGCGACGGCAAGATGAGCTACCTCTCGCCGTCACACGAGCGCATTCTCGGACACCCGCTGTCGATGTGGCTCACCGGGCACGGCAGCGAGATCGTCCATCCCGACGACGTCGCCGACCTTCGCGCGACCTTGCAGATGGTGCGCGCGACGCCGGGGATGTGGGCGCGTGTCCGTTGCCGCCAGCGGCACGCGAACGGCTCGTGGCGATGGTTCGAACACGTCTTCACGAACATGTTCGACGTGCCCTCGGTGCAAGGCATCGTGTCGAACTCACGAGACACCACCGACGCCGAAACCGCAGTCGACGCGCTGCGGCGAACGTCGGAGCGGTTCCGCGCGCTCGTGCGCCACTCCTCCGACGTCATCATCGTCGTCGACGCGAAGGCGAGCCCGTCGTACGTCAGCCCGGCCATGGAACACGTTCTCGGCTACCGCCCCGACGAACTCGTCGGCCAGAACCTGCTCGGGCTCGTGCACCCCGAGGACCGACCGATGTGCACCGCCCACTTCCGCACGGTGGTCGGTGATCCCACCCAGGAACACACGATCGAGCTCCGCGGCCGCCATGCCGACGGCCGTTGGCGCTGGTTCGAGCTCCGCACGACCAACCTCTTGTACGAACCCGCGGTCCAGGGCGTGGTGTGCCACGTCCGTGACGTCACCGATCGGCGCAACGCGGAGATCGCACTCGAGTACCGCGCCTTGCACGACCCGCTCACGAGCCTGCCGAACCGGGCGCTCGTCGTCGACCGTCTCGGCCAGACCGTCGCCAGCGCGCGGCGGCACGGATCGAGCACCGCGGTGCTGTTCATCGACCTCGATCGCTTCAAGTCGGTCAACGACTCGCTCGGGCACTCGGCCGGCGACGAGCTGCTCGTCGAGGTCGCGCGCCGATTGAGAAGCGGCCGGCGGGCCGTCGACACGGTGGCGCGGATCGGTGGCGACGAGTTCGTCATCGTGCTGCACGAAGTCGCCGGCGTCGACAATGCGGTCGACATCGCGCGCACGATCGTGCAGGACCTGCGCCAACCCTTCGTCATCAACGAGCGCGAGATCGTCATGACGGCGAGCATCGGCCTGACCATCGCCCCGGGCGCGGCGGAGGTCGACGCGGAAGCCGTGCTGCACGAGGCCGACGCGGCGATGTACGACGCCAAGTCGAAGGGCGGCGACCGCGTCTCGATGTTCGACAAAGAGGTCTGGACGCGCACGGTGCGGCGGATAGAGACGGAGCAGGCGCTCCGCCACGCGATCGACCACGACGAGCTCTTCCTCGAATACCAGCCGGTCTACGACCTCACGACCTCACGCATGGTCGGCGTCGAAGCGCTCATCCGCTGGCGCCACCCAGAACGAGGACCGATACCGCCCTCGGAGTTCATCCCGATCGCCGAGAGCACCGAGCTCATCGTCCCGATCGGTGAGTGGGTGCTCGACGCCGTGTGCGCGCAGGTCGGCGCGTGGAAGGCCCTCGACGCGACGGGATCGTTCCGCTCCGCATGGGTCAACGTGTCGGGCCGTCAGCTCGCGCGTCCGCAGTTTCCCGCAGTGGTGGAGGCCGCGCTGCAACGACACGGGCTCGAGTCGACCGCGCTCGGCCTGGAGCTGACGGAGAGCACGCTGATCGACGAGGCCGAGACCCCGGGCACCGAACTGCGCGACATCGAAGCCCTCGGCGTCCGCGTCGCTATCGACGACTTCGGCACCGGCTACTCGTCGCTGCTCTACCTCCTGCGCTTCCGCGTCGACATCTTGAAGATCGACCGGACGTTCGTTTCCGGGCTCGCCACCAGCGACGAATCGACCGCGATCGTCGAGGCGGTGATCGGTCTCGCCCACACGCTCGGCATGAGCGTGAGCGCCGAAGGAGTCGAGACCCGCGAGCAACTCGAGGAACTGCGCCGGCTGCACTGTGATGCCGCCTGCGGGTTTCTCCTGAGTCATCCGGTGGATGCCGGCGAGATTTCCCGCCTTCTCACCCAGGCGTCTGTGCCATCGGCAAGGGACGTGCTGTGGAATCCGTAACAGTCGGGGGCCCGGCGCAGACACCCGTCATGTTGGCGCCCGCACGTCCCGATACCTCAGCGGTGAGACGGATCGACGGCGCCTGGCGACTGGTTGGGGCTTCCCTTCTCATCTTCGCGGCCGGGCCCGCGGCGATCCTCGCGATCCCGTTGCTGCAAAAGGCGCACCTCATCGCGGACACGCCGCTGTGGCTCCTCGTCATCTTGCTGCTCGCGTGCAGCGTGACCAACGCCTTGGTCATCGCCGTCGAGGGCCACCTCTCGCCCACCTGGGGCCTGCAACTCCGCGCGGCGGTCGCGGCAGTCAGCACTGCATGGGTGGTGTACGCGACCGGCTGGGGATCGCTGCTCGTGATCGCCTACGCGATCGCGATCGCCGACGCGATGCGTGTGCACGGCTCGAAGGCGTGGCGACCCGGGCTCGCATGGAGCATGGTCGCAGTTTTCGGTGGTGAGGTCGCGATCCAGAGCGGCATCGCGCCCTCGATCATGCGGCCCTCGACCTCGCACGCGGTCGCGGGCGCGACGATGATCCTGCTCGCCCTGATCGTCCGCACGCTCGGATCGTCGGCCAAGGCGGCCGAAGAGGCCACCGTGCGTGTCGAGGAAGGCCGTACGTACTTCCGCGATCTCGTGCAACACGCGGCCGATGTCATCGCGCTCGTGAGCTACAACCTCGAGATCGAATACGTCAGCCCCGGCATCGAATCCATGGTGGGACGCTCGGCCGCGTCGTGTTTCGGCCGCCACATCCGTGACGTGCTCGGGCACGACGCGGCCGCAGACATCGAGCGCGCCCACGAGACGATCACGCTCTCCGACTTCGTCAGTTGCGAATGGCAGCTCACGAACGAGCTGAGTGGTCAGCGCCAGGTCTTCGCCCGGCTCACGTTGCGCCACGACCAGTCGCTCGTCTTGAACCTGCGAGATGTCACCGAACAGCGGGCGCTCGAAGCACAGCTGCAACACCGCGCGACCGTCGACGAGCTGACCGGTCTGCCCAACCGGGCCGCGCTGACACAGCAGCTCGGACAGCGCGAGCGCGTCGACGTCACGGTTTTGTTCATCGACCTCGACGGCTTCAAGGAAGTCAACGACTCCCTCGGCCACGAACAGGGTGACCGTGTGCTGCGCGACGTCGGCTCGCGCATCGCGTCGGTGGTACGCACGGGCGTCACCGTCGGGCGCCTCGGCGGCGACGAGTTCCTCGCGATCATGCAGGGTGCCGACGTCGACGCCGCGCAGGTCGTCGCCCAGCGCATCATCGACGGCATCGTCCAGGTCGGCTCGGTCCTGACGCGCTTCCCGCTGAGTGCCAGTATCGGCATCGCGACAGGGACGCCCCGGGACTCGGCCGAGCAGATCCTGCGCCGTGCCGACCAGGCGATGTACGAAGCGAAGGCCCAGGGGCCCGGACGCGTCCGGGTCGCGGCGCCCGACGAGTCCCCCGACCCCGACGTCCTGATCGGCCGCCTGATCTAGCCGCGTGCGCTCACCGTGTGACCCAGCCCGACGATCGGGAGGCCGTTCAGGCCGGGCGCTCGACCTTCAGCACCTTGCGGACCTGCGGCAGGCTGTCGTAGAGGTCGGCGACGAGATCGTCGCGTAACGCCCGGCAGCCGGGATCGTCCCAACGATTCTCCCACTGGTGCGGGTCGCCCTCGACGTCGTACAGCTCGCCTTCGGTCCCCTCGTACGAGACGGAGCTGAGCGGCCCGATACCGCCGCCGAACATGCCGGTGGCGGCGAAGAACTCCTCGAGCCCGTTCGGCGCGCCGACCGTCGACGGCTCGTACGCGGTGCACATCCAGCCGTCGCGGTAGATGGTGCGAAAGTGCATCCCGTAGCCGGGAAACTGCGAGTCCCATTCGCACAGCGCACGCTCACGCCCCGAGGCCGGCGCGGTCGGCAGCGGCGAGCCCTGCATCCAGTCGGGTCGGGGAACGCCCGCGATCTCGCAGAAGGTCGGTGCGAGATCGAGTTGACCGACCGGTTCAGTGATCTCCACCCCGGCGGCCACCCCCGCCGACGGCGCGGGGCGCCACACCATCGGCAGCCGCATGAGCGCGTCGGTGTGGAACGGCCCCTTGAAGATCAAGCCGTAGTCGCCCTGCAGCTCACCGTGATCCGTCGTGAAGAACACATCCGTATCCGCATCCCAGCCGCGCGCCTCGATCCGGCGCAGCACGCGGCCGCACGCCTCGTCGATGAGCTCGTTCATGATGTGCGCCATCGCGTTGATCTCGCGGATGTTGTCGTCGGTGACGTTCTGCGGCCGGTAGGTACCCGGCCCGCCTTCGGCATTGACGAACGACCCCTCCCACAACGCGAGCCAGTGCGCCGGCTTCTGCGCGAGCACGCGCTCGATCTCGTCCTTGCTCCCGGGATGACCGGCCGGGAGGTCGAGCTCGCGCCAGTCGCAGCGGTGCCGTTCGCTCGACGGCGGATCCCACGGATGGTGCGGGTCGGGAAACGACATCCACACGAACCAGTCGGCGTCGTCGGGTAACGAATCGAGGTACGCGATCGTGCGATCAGCAACCCAGTCGGTGTGGTACCACTCCCGCGGGATCGGGTTGACGCGCGTCTCGGGTGCGTCGGTGTCGCCGCCCGGCTGCGCGGCCAGCAGCGGCGAGAAGCCCTTCGTCGCGGCGAGACCGTGCTCGTCGACGAGCCAGTGGCCGTAATGCTGCAGTGGCCGGTCGCCGAACGCGGGAACGTGCACCGCGAGCTCCGCGTGCTCGAAACCGCGGTACGGACCGGTGCACCCCTCGCTCGCCATTCGGTTCTCCGGCCATTCGAGCCGCAGGTCGAAACCGGGCTCGAAGTGCGCCTTGCCCAACAGCGCGGTGCGGTAGCCGCCCGTCTCGCGCAGGTACGCGGCGACACTCGGCGCGTCGGCGGGAAGCGGGATCCCATTGGCCACGACCCCGTGGGTACGCACGTATTGACCCGTCAACATCGTCGAGCGCGCGGGCATGCACACGGTGTTCTGGTTGTAGGCGCGTCGGTAGTTCACACCGTCGCGAGCGAGCGCGTCGACGGTCGGCGTCCGCGCGATCGTGCCCCCATTGCAGCCGAGCGCGTCGTAGCGCTGCTGGTCGGTCGTGACGAAGAGGATGTTGCGGCCCATCAGCGGGCCCCGCCGCGCGGTGTGTGCGCGAGCAGTTCGGACACCTGCCGGCGTTCCTCGTTCGGCCGGGTCTCGCTCATGCGACTTCCCTTTCGATCAACCTGCGCATGACTTCGAGCAACACGTGCCGGGCGCGCGCGACGCTGCAGCCCTGCGCGGTACGCAAACGGTTCCAGGCATCCCAACTCGCCAGTACCTCGAGCGCGTCGAGGGTGTCGGCGCCGACGTGGGGGAACGTCTGCTCGAGATGGATCCGGAGCAACCGGTCGACACGGGCAAGCGTGCGGGCGATGGTCGGCGAGTCCTGGATCGCCACCAACGCGGCCCGGCGCACCGGGGTGACCGCCTCGTAAAGCGCGCGATCGTTGTTCGACGAACTCCTCGACCGTCGCGGCCGGTCCGATGAACGATGCGTGGCGCCGCCACTGGCGCTGCGCCACCTCGGCCCGCAGGCTCTCGACATCGACGAAATGGTTGTGCACCGACCGAGCGGAGACGCCGGCCCGGGCGGCCACCTCGGAGACGCTCGGACGCAAAGAGCCGGAGTCGTAACACGCGAGCAGGGCATCGACGATGGCTTCCCGATTGCGCGCGCCCCGGGTCACCCGGCCGTCGACCACCGTCACGACGCGAGTGTGACACTAGTTGCAGGCCAACTGCAACTAGGTGCGGGCTTTCCGCCGGCCAGTGGTGTGACCCGTCGTGTGGCCCGTGGTGTGACCGATGTCACGTCGCGCCCCGTTGCGGCCCGGCGTACGGTCCCGGGGGTGACGACGAGCGAAACGCCCGATACCGGCTACCTGCCGGTGATGCTGAACCCCTTCGAGCCCGGATTCTTCGAGGACCCCTACTCGCAGTACCGCCTGGTGCGGGAGCAGGACCCGGTGCACCGGAGCCCGATCGGGGCGTTCGCGCTCTTCCGCTACGACGACGTCTACCGCGTGCTGCGCGACCCGAGCCTCAGCGTGGAAGAGCGGCACATGTCGCCGGTTGCGGTCGCAGTCGATCCCGACATCGCAGAGATGCTGGCCACGCGCCGCGAAGGCGGCACGCACAACATGCTCAATCTCGATCCGCCCGACCACCACCGCCTGCGTCGATTGGTGTCGAAGGTGTTCACGCCCCGCATGATCGAAGCGTTGCGGCCGCGAGTGCAACATCTCGTCGACGAGCACCTCGACGTGGCCCGGGCGACGGGCACCGACGTCGATCTCATCGCGGCGCTCGCGTTCCCCCTGCCCTTCATCGTCATCTCGGAGATGCTCGGCATCCCCGAGAGCCGCGACCGCTCCCAGCTCCGCGAGTGGTCGGGCGCGGTCGTGAAGACCTTCGATCCCATCCTCACGCGCGAAGAGATCCTCGCTTCGTTCGACGCCATCGACAACATCAACGCATACCTCGACGAGGTGATCGCGTGGAAGCGTGAGCACCCGGGCGACGACCTGCTCAGCGCGCTCGTCGCGGCCGAGGACGAGGGCGACCGGTTGAGCGAGATCGAGCTCATCGAGCAGGTGGTCCTGCTGTACGTCGCCGGCCACGAGACCACCGTGAACCTGATCGGCAACGGCACGCTCGCCCTGCTGCGCAACCGTGACCAGCTCGCGCTGCTGACGAACGACCGCAGCGTCGACGGGACCTTCATCGACGAGTTGCTCCGCTTCGACTCCCCCGTGCAGATGTCGCGGCGGATCACCCTCGCGCCCTACGAGATCGGCGCCAAGACGATCGAGCCCGGGTCGGTCGTCATGACCTGCCTCGGTTCCGCGAACCGCGACACGGACAAGTGGGGACCGACCGCCGACGAGCTCGACCTGCGGCGGGCCGATGCGCGCGACCACGTGTCGTTCGGCGGCGGGTTCCACTCCTGCTTGGGCTCCCACCTGGCCCGCCTCGAGGGCCAGGTCGCGATCACCACCCTCGTCCGCCGCTTCCCGCACGTCGAGCTCGCGACGGATACACCCGAGTACAACGGGCGGATCGTGCTGCGCGGCCTGGCCGAGCTGCCCGTCACCCTGCACTGAACGCGACGGACCCTGCCCGCCGGCGAGGGCTTCAGCCGAACACGCGTCCCGCGTGCGTGAGTGCGCAGATATCCATCGTGATCGCGATGGAGATATGCAGTGCGGCGCCCCACCAGACCGATTTGGTCTTCAGGCTCAGGCTCCCGAGCACAATGCCGCCGACGATCGCCGCGAGCGCCTCGGGCATCGGCTTGCCGTAGTGGAGCATGTTGTACGGCAACGCCATCGCGAAGATGGCGGCCCAACCCAGCCGCGGCGTGAGCCCGTGCAGGAGGAAGCCGCGGAAGAAGAACTCCAACGCGCAGAACTGCAACCAGTAGAGCGCCCACCACGCGTACATGTAGGGCCAAAGCGAATGGCCGGCCGCGGGATGGAAGAACGGATAGCGGTCCTGGAACGAAGCCGTGAACGACGCCGCGACGATCAGCGGCGCCGCCACGGCGTAGAGCACCGCGTAGGCGCGCACGTGCGCCACGATGCCGTGCACACGCAGCCCGTAGTCGCGTAGGTGCTCATGCAGCACCAATTTGATGACCAGCGTCGCCGGGAGCACGTACGCGACTATCACGACGACGGCCCAGAACGCGAGCGCGTTGAAGTCGCGGTGCGACGACACGAGCATGCCGTCGTGCAGCCGCGACGCGAGGCCGTGCAGCCCGGCGTCGCGCAGGATCGTCTCCAGCCACTGGGGGTGGCTGCCGTCGGAAAGGAAGTTCCCGCACGTGAGCGCGACTGCCGCGGTCACGAACACCAGCACCATCTTGCGATCGGTGGCTCGCGTCGTCGACGCGAGCGCATCGGCATCGGCGTGTACGTCGGTGACGTACGCGCGCCACAATCTGCGCGGCCCGGTGTCGCGTCGCGGGCGCGCGGGCTCGAAGCCGAAAGGCGAACCGGGTGCGGTCGCGGTCAGGGTCGGCGCGGCCGGTTGGTCCACCCACCCTCCTCCGTCGGAAACCATCCGCCGGCCGCGAACGTACCGCCGTCGACGTGCACCGTCGTCCCGGTAACGAACTCCGACAGCGACGACGCGAGGAAGAGGGCCGCGCCGGCGACATCGTCCGGCCGGCCGAAGCGACCGAGCGGCACCCACGTGGGAATCAGGTGCTCGTCCTCGTGGTCCACCCACTTCGAATACGGCACCTGCAACGTCTCGGTCACGTCGGGGGCAATCGCGTTCACCCGCACACGGTCGTGCGCGTACTCCACCGCCAACGACCGCGTGAAGCCCGTGATCGCGGCCTTGAACGCGGAGTACACCGCGCGGGTCGGGATCGCGTGGAACGCCTCGATCGTGGAGATGTTGACAATGCTGCCACCGTCGCCCTGCTCGACGAGGCGCGGCAGGATCGCGCGCGAACACGCGAACACGTGGCCGAGGTTCACGCGATAGAGGTCGTCCCACTCCGTGTCGGTCTGCTCGTGGAACGCGACGCGGCGACCGCCGAAGTGGCCCACGTTGTTGACGAGGATGTCGACGCGCCCGAAGTTGTCGAGCGCGGCTGTCACCAGGGCATCCGGCGTGCCGCCGGCGCGCACGTCGGACACCACGCCCACCATCCGGTCCCCGGCCGAGACCTGCGTCTCCCGGGCACGGTCGGGGTCGACCTCCGCGAACACGACGCTCGCGCCCTCGGCGGCGAACCGTTCGACGATTCCGCGGCCGATCCCTCCGCCGCCACCGGTGACGATTGCAACCTTGCCCTCGAGCACGGGGCGGCAGCCTAAAGGTCTGCCGCCCCGGAGTGCTCGGGATGGGGAACCACGGATTACGTCAGGGCGATCGCGAGGACCTCGCGCACGTCCCGCACCGGGTGCACGTTCAACAGGTTGCGCACCTGCTCGGGCACATCGTCGAGATCCGCTTCGTTGTCGATGGGGATCACGACGTCGGTCAGCCCGGCCCGGTGAGCGGCCAGCAGCTTCTGCTTCAGCCCACCGATCGGGAGCACGCGACCCTGCAACGTGACCTCGCCGGTCATCCCGACGTTCGCCTTGACCGGGCGTCCCGTCACCAACGACGCGAGCGCCGTGGTCATGGTGATGCCGGCCGAGGGGCCGTCCTTCGGGATTGCACCCGACGGAACGTGCAGGTGGAACCGGCGGTGATCGAACGCGCCGGGCAGGACACCCAGCTCGTCCGCGTTCGCACGAACGAACGACAGCGCGATATGCGCCGACTCCGACATGACGTCACCGAGTTGCCCGGTCACTTGCAGGCCGGGTTCGCCGTCCATGGCGGTCACCTCGATCGTCAACACGTCGCCACCGGCACCGGTCACGGCCAGACCCGTCGCGAGCCCGGGGATCGCAGCGCGCGTCGCGTCGTCGTGACGGAAGCGCGCCCGGCCCACGTAGTCCTTCAAGTCGGGTTCGTCCACCACGACGATCGTGGTCTCCTGCCCGGCGATCTTGCGGACCGTCTTGCGCGCGATCTTGCCGATCTGGCGTTCGAGACCACGCACGCCCGCCTCACGGGTCCATCCCTCGACGAGCGCGTGGAACGCCGCATCGGTGATGTCGAGCTCGTCGTCGCGCAACCCGGCCTTCGCCCGCTGGCGAGGGAACAGGTGGTGCTTCGCGATGGCGACCTTCTCGTCTTCGGTGTACCCGTCGAGCGAGACGATCTCCATACGGTCGAGCAACGGTCCGGGAATCGTTTCGAGCTGGTTCGCGGTCGCCAGGAACAACACGTCGGAGAGATCGAGATCGAGCTCCAGGTAGTGGTCACGGAAGGTGTGGTTCTGGGCCGGGTCGAGCACCTCCAACAGCGCGCTGGCCGGGTCTCCCGACCATCCGCCGGATTGAAGCTTGTCGATCTCGTCGATCAGCACGACGGGATTCATCGCCTTGGCCTCGGTCAACGCCCGGACGATCCGGCCGGGACGCGCACCCACGTAGGTACGGCGGTGACCACGGATCTCGGCCTCGTCGCGCACGCCGCCGACGGCGACCCGCACGAACGGGCGACCCAGTGCCCGGGCGACCGACTCGCCCAGCGACGTCTTGCCGACGCCGGGAGGACCGACCAGCGCGAGGATCGCACCGGAACCGCGACCGCTTTGTGCGCCCAGGCCGCGCTCGCGCCGCAGCACCCGCACCGCCAGGAACTCGAGGATGCGATCCTTCACGTCGGCCAAGCCTTCGTGATCGGCGTCCAGGACGCGACGCGCGCCCGGGAGGTCGTTGCTCTCCTCCGCGGTCTCGCCCCACGGCAGCTCCAGGACCGCGTCGAGCCAGTTGCGCACCCAGGCCTGCTCGGGATTCTGCTGACCCATGCGTTCCAACCGGTCGAGCTCCTTGTCGACCGCCAGGAGCACGGCGTCGGGGAGCTCCTTGTCCGCCAACTTGGCGCGGTACTCCGCGACGATGTCGTCGTCACCGTCACCCAGCTCCTTGCGGATCTCGTCGAGCTGGCGGCGCAACAGGAGCTCGCGCTGCTGTTTGTCCAAGCCGTCGGTGACGTTGGTGCGGATCTTGTCCTTCAGCTCGAGCTCGGCGAGCGTCTCGCGCATCCAGGCGAGCACCAGCTCGAGGCGGGCCTCGACCTCGACGGTCTCCAGCAACTCGACCCGCTGGTCCATCGTCAGCTCGGGCGAGTACGCCGCGGTGTCGGCGAGCTGACCCGGGTCGTCGACCCCGGCGAGCACATCGGCGATCCGGCGAGCGCCTCGGTGCTCGAGGATCGCCTCGACCACGACCTTGTACTCGTGCGCGAGCTCCCGGGCGCGGGCAGTGGGTGGGACCTCTTCGAGCTCCTCCACCTGCACGTGCAGTGCGCCGTGCGCGCCGAGCTCGCCGTGGCCGACGCGGCCGCGGCTGACACCCCGGATGACGAGCGCCCGGGTTCCGTTGGGCAGGTCACCGGCGCTCTCGATCGCCGCAACGGTCCCGACGCGAGCGAACCGGCCGTCGACCCGCGGCACGAGCACGATCCGGTCGCCGACATCGGCGGCCGCCGCGCCCGCCCGCTTCGCCTCGTCCGTCTCGAGCGCGATCGTGACCACCATCTGCGGGAGCACGACGCCTTGAGTGAGGGGTAGCAGGGGCAGGAGTTGAGTCTTGGTGTCTGACATAGTGCCGTGTGTAACTGCGCGAAGTCATTCCCGATTCCCGCGGTCGGCTTTCTCATGGCACCAGACCTGAATGTCTTGTTCATCACCGCTGACCAGTGGCGGGGCGACTGCCTCGGCGCGGCCGGACATCCCGTCGTGCGCACGCCGAACCTCGACCGCCTGGCCGCCGGCGGGGTCTCGTTCCGGCGCCATTTCGCCCAGGCGGCGCCGTGCGGGCCGAGCCGGGCCAGCCTCTACACCGGCTTGTACCTGATGAACCACCGGTCGGTGCTCAACGGGACGCCACTCGACGCCCGCCACGACAACGTCGCGCTCGTCAGCCGCCGGCTGGGCTACGAGCCCGCGCTCTTCGGCTACACCGACACCAGCGTCGATCCCCGGACGGTCCCCCCGAGCGACCCCCGACTGTCGCGCTACGAGGGGGTGCTCACCGGGTTCGATCCCGTGTGCCACCTCCCCGAGAGCGAGCCGTTCGAGTGGCTCGAGTGGCTGCGCGCCGAGGGCCTCGACGTGCCCGACGACTGGCGCTCCTTCGTCGACCGGCCCGCGGGCGGTTCCCGGTGGCAGACGCAGTACGACGCCGCCCATTCACAGACCCGCTTCCTGAGCGACCGGTTCATGCAATGGGCCGAGGCGCGCGGTTCGGGAGGTACGAGCCGGGGTGGTTGGTTCGCGCACGTCTCGTACCTGCGGCCGCACCCCCCGTTCCTCGCGCCGGCACCGTACGACACGATGTTCGATCCGGGCTGTGTTCCCGCGCCGGTGCGCGCCGGCGACCCGCGCCCAGGAGGGTGCACAGCATCCGCTACTCGGCGTGATGATCGATCACCCGTTCCTGAAGTCGCCGGACGACGCCCGAGAACAG
The DNA here is from genome assembly GCA_963812205.1 of uncultured Actinomycetes bacterium. Taxonomy (GTDB): domain Bacteria; phylum Actinomycetota; class Acidimicrobiia; order IMCC26256; family PALSA-610; genus PALSA-610. The sequence goes on along the minus strand of CAWEUJ010000004.1, from coordinate 824,715 downwards.
CGCGAGATGCAGGCGACGTACTACGGCATGCTCGCCGAGGTCGACGACAACGTCGGGCGCCTCCTCGAATGGCTCGACGCGACGGGCCAGGCGGAGCGCACGCTCGTGATCTTCACGAGCGATCACGGCGAGAACCTCGGCGACCACTACATGCTGCACAAGCTCGGATGGTTCGACGCGTCGTACCACGTGCCGTTGATCGTGCGGGGTCCGGGCGTCGACGCCGGGCGCGTCGTCGACGCCTACACGGAGCACGTCGACGTGCTACCGACGATCTGTGGACTGCTCGGCGCGGAACCTCCGTTGCAGTGCGACGGGCGCGCGCTGACCCCTTGGCTGTGCGGTCGCACTCCCGACGAATGGCGCCGCGATACGCACTGGGAATTCGATTTCCGCGACCCCGACAGCGCCCTCATCGAAGAGGTGTTCGGTCTCACGCTGGAGGAGTGCGCGTTGGCCGTGCTGCGCGACGACCACGGCAAGTACGTGCAGTTCTCGGGTTTTCCCGCGTTGCCGTCGGTCTTCTTCGACCTCGACACCGACCCCGCGCAGATCTGCAACGTCGCCGCCGACCCTGCGTACGCAGCAAAGGTGCTCGAATACGCGCAGCGGATGCTCGCGTGGCGAATGCAGCACAACGAACGCACGCTCACAGGCATGAAGCTGACGATGCACGCGGGCCTCGTCGAACGCAACGCACCCAGAAGATGATGCACGGTGCGATGAAAGCTGGCCGGTAGTGGACGCCCGGACCTTCCTCGGACTCGAACGCGTCGCGCCCGGCGGCCCGCGTTGGCGCATGGATGTCGTGAAGGGACTCACGTCGGGAACAGGCGCGCTCTTCGGCGGATGCGGACTGGGCGCGTGCATCGAGGTGATGGAGGAGCTCACGGGCCGACCGTGCATCTGGGCGACCGCGCAGTACCTGTCGTTCGCACGGCCGCCCGCGACCCTCGAACTCGACGCCGTCGAGGTCGTGCGCGGCCATCAGATCTCGCAAGCGCGGGTGATCGCACGCGTCGGCGACACCGAAATCCTCACAGTGCTCGGCGCGCTGGGCCGGCGTCCCCTTGCACTCGAAGGACAGTGGGCGGTCAGCCCCGACGTTCCCCCACCGGCCGACTGCCCGCCCCGGCCGATGCTCGACCGCCACGAGGGCACGATCAGCAGCCGGCTCGACGCCAAGCTCGCCAGCGGGCGCGCGCCGTGGGAACTGCCCGGCCCCGAGGGCTCCGGTCATTCCGCGTTGTGGATCCGCCTACCCGAGCTCCTGGACATGTCGGCCTCGGCGCTCGCGATCGTCGGCGACTTCGTCCCGTTCGGCATCGGGCAGGCACTGGGTCGGCGCGCCGGTGGGAACAGCCTCGACAACACGTTGCGCGTCGCTCACCGCGTACCGACCGAGTGGGTGCTCGCCGACGTGCGCGTGCACGCAGTGGCCGACGGGTTCGGTCACGGGCTCGTACACCTGTGGGCAGAGGACGGAACGTTGCTCGGGACCGCGAGCCAATCGGCCATCGTGCGGGCGTGGAGCGCCGACCCGGAACAGCCCATGACCGAGCTCGAAGGCGACGTGCAGCACTGAACACCGAGCGGCAAGGATGGGACCATGACCATCCCGCAGCGCTACGGCATCACGTTCCCCTTCGACGGCATCCCGCTACTGGGTCAGCGTGATCTCGTACGCGAGCTCGTCGACCTCGGGTACACCGATCTGTGGTCGGCGGAATCCGGCGGCTACGACGCGTTCACTCCACTCGCGGTCGCCGCGCAGTGGGCGCCCGAGCTCCGGTTCGGCACCGCGATCGTGCCCGTGTACACGCGTGGCGCACACACGCTCGCGTCGACCGTCGCGTCGATGTGCCAGGCCGCGCCGGGCAAGTTCGCGTTGGGCATCGGCACGTCTTCCGACGTCATCGTCGAACGGTGGAACGGACTCGCCTTCGACAAGCCGTACCAGCGCGTGCGCGACACGATCCGGTTCCTGCGCGCCGCGTTGACCGGAGAGAAGGTCGACCAGGAGTACGAGACGTTTCGCGTGCGCGGCTTTCGACTCGGCATCCCGGTTCCCGAGCAACCCCCGATTCTCGTCGCCGCGCTGCGCGAAGGAATGCTGCGCCTCGCCGGCCGGGAAGGCGACGGCGCGATCATCAACTGGCTGTCGGCCGACGACGTCAAGACCGTCGCGCCGCTCGTCGGCGCGGACAAGGAGATCGCGGCGCGCATCTTCGTGTTCCCGGTCGACGACGCCGGACTGGCGCGCTCGGTCGGCAAGCGCGCGATCGCGTCGTATCTCACCGTGCCCGTCTACGCCGCGTTCCACGAATGGCTGGGTCGCGGCGACGAGCTCAAAGACCTCTGGCGGCTCTGGAAGGAGGGTGACCGCAAGGCAGCGGCGGATTCGATCCCCGATTCGGTGGTCGACGACCTCCTGGTCTGGGGCTCGCCCGAGAAGTGCAAGGAGCACATCGCCCGGTACATCGAGAACGGCGTGACCACGCCCGCGCCTGCATTGTTCTGCGGCCCCGACCAGCTGCGCGCCGTGATCCGCGCCCTCGCCCGCTAGGACGTCGCGGTCGGTCAGAGTGACGGATCGGGCGAGTGAGTGTGGTGCTCCTGGCGGGGGCGCCAATCGCACCGCCGCGTTTGACTGCGCGTCCGTGGACGCGGGCATCGTGCGTTCGCCAGGCGGCGTCTCACCGGGTGTCTACGCTGATCGGCAGCGCTCGTCAGCTCGCTGCAACAGCCGACCCATCCGAAGAGTGCAAGTGTTCGGGAAGCTGGTATCGGCGATGGTCGGGATGCAAACAGGTGGTGCGCGCCGAGCGAACGGCGCGTCGTTGCGGGATGCGGTGATCGCAGCAGGTGCCCGGTGGGCATCGGGTCAGCGCAGGTTGGTGCGCCTCGTCGCGGAGCTGGACGCGTCGAACGAGTGGGCATTGGACACATCGCCCACCTGTGCACATTGGGTCGCCGCGGCGGTTGACGTCGAGGTGTGCACGGCTCGCGAATGGGTGCGGATCGGTCGCGCGCTGGCTCATCTCGACGTGATCGACGAAGCCTTCGAACACGGCGCGCTCTCGTACAGCAAGGTTCGGGTGTTGACGCGTATCGCGACACCCAACAATCAAGCGGAGCTGTGCGCCCTGGCAGAACGGGTACCAGCGGGCCGGCTGACGCACGCCTTGGCGACATGGCTGGCACGGCACGAGACACCGATCGAGACCGAGGCGCGCCAACATCGGAATCGATATGTCGGCTGGCGCCGCGACGTCGACGGCATGCTCGTCGGATCGTTCCGCCTCGCACCCGCCGTCGGCGCGAAGGTCACCGCCGCGATCGACGCACTCGTCGTGCAGGCACGGCCCGAGCCACGCCGGCTCGACGCGTCCGCGGACGCGTCCGAGCCGGGCGGAACGGGCCAGTGGCCGACGGTGGCACAGCAACGTGCCGATGCGCTGGAGCAGCTGATCAGCGGTGGGGGTGCGGAGGTCACGACCGAGATCGTCGTGCACGTGCGAGGCGACGGCTGCACACTCGATGACGGGTCCCCGATAGCGGGAAGCTCCGTCGAACGAATCGCGCCTCAGGCCTTTCTGCGCGCCCTGATACATGACGCGGCGACAAGGCCGATCAACGCTTCTGGCCGGCAAAGACACCCGACGACCCGCCAGCGTCGCGTCGTGAAAGAACGCGACCAGGCCTGCGTCGATTGTGGCACGACGGAGTTCCTGCAGTTCGACCACGAGCCCGACTACGAGATCAGTCGCCGGACCCTCGTCGACGAGATCCGGCTCCGCTGCTGGAGGTGTCACAGGGCACGTCACCGAAGAGAGCGACGGCCGCCCAACGCGTAGTCGCGTGCGTGTGACGACGAACTACGCCGCGGTCTTCAGGTGTACGTCCTCGTGGCGGACGTTGGCAAGGTGCAGCTTCGCGAGAGTGCGTACCAACCACCAGCCGGGATCGATCTCGGCTTTGTTCAGTGCGAAGCGTGCCGAGGTGGGAGCGGCGTGATGGTTGTTGTGTAGTCCCTCACCCGCGGTGATGAACGCGAGCACTTGCAGGTTTGTCGCGGAGTTCGCGTACGGCTGCTTGCCTTTCGTGTGACCGATCGCGTTGATCGCCCCGGAAAGCATGACGTAGAAGACCGCGTGCAATCCGGCCGCGAGCAGCCCCGTGAGCAACCCCAATCCGAGCGACCACATCGCGACCACGAGTATCGCAATTCCGATGCCGAGCCCGAGGAGCGAGTAGTCGAACGCGAGTCGATCGAGTCTGTCAGGCTGGAGATCGCGCGCGTACTTCTGCACGTTTGCCTCGTCGGACGCGCATTGCTTGTAGAGCCCGACGTTGCCAAGCTGAACGCGCCAGAACCCGACCTGTAGCGGGCTGTGCGGATCGTCGGCCGTGTCGGTCGCGGCGTGGTGCTTGCGATGCACCGCCACCCACTCGCGAGGCCGCATCCCGGTCGTCATCCAGATCACGGCCCGGAACGGCACCGCGGCCACTGGGTGGACGGTCAATGCCCTGTGTGAAAGCGCGCGATGCAGATATACGGTTGTGGTGAAAATCGCGACCTGCGTCACCAAGAATGCAGCGAGAACCGCGGAGACCACGTGGCTAATCGGCACCGCGAAATCGTACTACCGACCGGTCGGTAGGCAAGTGTCGGTAGCATGACCGCGTGGCGCTGCCCACCGGATCCGGATCGTCGACGAAAGACGTCATCCTCGAAGTCGCCCTGCGGCGCTTCGGGGATCACGGCTACGCGGGCACGAGCCTGAACGACATCGCCGACGAGGTCGGCATCCGAAGACCAAGCCTGCTGCACCACTTCTCGTCCAAGGAAGTGCTCTACCGCGCTGTTCTCTTCGCGTCGTTCGCCGATTGGACCCAGCTCGTCGAGGAGGCGATCGAAGGGACCCGCGAGGGCTGGCCGCAGGTCGAACGAATGTTGCGGGCCGCGTTCACGTTCTTCGAGGACCACCCGGAGTTCGTGCGACTCGTGCGCTGGGAAGCGCTCGAGGGCGGACCGATACTGCGCGACGAGTTGACCGTGCTGCTACGACCGCTGTTCGATCGGGGCGCCGCCTTCCTCGAGCGCGAGATGGATGCCGGCCGCCTTCGCCACTACGACGCGCGCCAGCTCTTGCTCACGGGTTACGGCGCGGTGTTGTCGTACCTCTCCGATGGTCAGCTCATGACCGGCCTGCTGGACATCGATCCGCTCTCGCCCGAAGCACTCGCCATTCGCCGCGAACACGTGATCGACGTCTTGCGGACCGCAGTCGCGCTCTAACCCGGGCACGAACGCCACGAGGTCCGCTCAGAGCTTGCCGTCGCTCCAGTGCTCGAGAAGAGACGCGTCACCGAACACCTCGACTCGATCGGCCGGGATCCGTCCCCACATCATCAGCAATAGATCGCTCGCGTCACCACGCGCCGCGACGTCGGCCTTGGCGTGTTCGTTCGAGACGGAAACACCGTCCGGCGCGAGCCGCACCAACCACTCACCTTCACCGTCGGTGCAATGAAGGTGGATCGTCTCCCCGGTCCCGGTCGGTGCGCCGCCGGGTCGGAACGGGAGGATGTCGAAAAGTTCTTGGATACCGTCGACCGCAAGCTCGCGCTCGATGGGTTCCGTCGCCCCAGCCGCGTATTGCGCATCCCAGGCGTGCACCGCGAGTTCGTGGGCCTGACGGCGAGCCCAAAAGCCCACGGTGTGTTGGTCGGTCCACGACCAACACGGCTCCTCGGCACCCGCTTCGGCGAGCACGTCGGCCAAGGCGCCGTAACCCTGCGCGACGAAGTCGATGAGCGCCGCACCTTCGGGGTACGTGAGCTGCTTCCAATGACCGTGCGGCTCTGCGGGGCGGCTTGCGACGATCTCGGCCGCCCAACGATGCAGGCGGCCGACGTGTGCGCAGAGGTCGCCGACGGTCCACTCACCGCACGTCACTACCGGTCGATCGACACCAGCCGCACGCGCGGAGTCGACGAATGTGGCGCCTTCACGTCGGAACGCGTCGACCAACGCGGCATACTCCAAGACGGCTGGCATGACGGCGAATCTATCGGCGTGGCGCGATGAGCTCCGGGCCATTGTTCACGGGCTTGTTCACCAGCGTGGAGACCGGCCAACGCTCGAGTTCGTCGGAGGGCGTCGGGACGAGCAACTTCCCAAGCGTCTCCACGTCGTGGTTCTCGGCGTCGAGCCAGGCGTCCCATGCATCCTCCTGGAGGATCGCCGGCATCCGATCGTGGATCTCGCGCATCAAGTCGTTGGGTGTGGTCGTGATGATCGTGCACGTGCGGATGCGTTGCGCGTCGGTGCCGAGCCGGCGGTCGTGCCATATCGACCAGAGCCCGGCGAACGCGATCGGCTCTCCGTCGCGGCGGCGGACGAACCAGGGCTGTCTCTGTTTACGGCCCTCGATCGTCTGCCATTCGTAGAAACCGTCGGCAGGAACGATGCAACGGCGATTCTCGAACGGTCGCTTGTACGCATTGCTCGTCAACAGTGTCTCGGCCCGAGCGTTGATCATCCGGTCACCGACCGCCATCGACTTCGCCCACGAGGGCACCAGGCCCCAGCGGACGAGATCGAGCACCCGGTGCCCGCGGCTGTCCGCGACCACGGGCACGTCCGCCCGCGGCGTCACGTTGTAGTTCGGCTCCGGGTAATGGGGACCGGGCTGATCCGTCCCGCCCGAGTCCTCCCCGATCCGGACCTCCTCGACGTGAAATCGCTCGGCGAGGATCGTCGGCGAGGAGACGGAGACGTAACGACCGCACATGCGCCCGGACGGTACCGTCCGGGCGCCTGGGACCGGGGCCGGAAGGAGCGCCCCGACACGAGCGCGCCGGTCAGCGCCGGCAACACCGGCAGCACTGAGACCCCGCCTCGTCGAGGATCCATGTCAGGGCATTGACAGGCTTCCTCCGAGGCTTCATAGTTAAATCCGACCGGTCGGTTTGTTCTGGGATACAGCAGGAGGGTTCATGGCCCACACGGCGACATCCACGGGCACGACCGCTCCGACGAAAGGCGAGCGAACCCGCCGGCGCATCGTCGAGCTGGCCGCTCCGGTCTTCAACCGCCAGGGCTTCGCCGGCGCATCGCTGCGCGACCTCGTCGGCGCCACCGGCGTCGAAAAGGGGGGTATCTACAACCACTTCGGCTCCAAGGAGCAGCTCGCGCTCGAGGCCTACGACTACGCCATCAGCCGGGTCACCGAGCGCCTCGCTCGCTCTCAGGACGACGCCGACGACGCCATCGACCGCCTGATCCGCATGATCGAGGCCTTCGCGAGCAACGCCCGCCGGCCGGAGATCGACGGCGGATGCCCGATGATGAACACCGCGATCGACGCGGACGACACCCACTCGCTCCTGCGGGACCGGGCGCGGGAATCCATGACGCTGTGGCACCGCCTCGTCGGTCGCATCGTCAAGGATGGCAAGGCCGAGGGCACGTTCCCCGCCGATCTGGATCCGTACGCGCTCGCTTCGACGATCACTGCCTCGCTCGAAGGGGCCCTCATGCTCTCGCGGCTCTACGACGACCCCGCACACATGGACCGCGTCGTCGACCACCTGATCGCCTACGCGGCGTCGTTCCGTGTCGGGGAGCCGCGACGATGACCCCGATCCGCGTCGAAGGCGTGCGCTCGCGCACCATCACCTGGACCGACCCCGCACGCGTGCGCTTCCGGCTGCGCGGGCTCGATGGCTACGAGCAACTCACCTCCATCAAGTGCGGCGACGCGCCACCGCCGCCCGTGGCCGCGCTCCTCGGGTTCTCGCTCGATGAGCTCGAACGTGGCCGCACCGTGTTCTCGGTCGTCGCCGACGAGGTGCACGAGAACCCGATGGGGACGATGCACGGCGGCATCGTCGCCACACTGGTCGACACCGCGATGGGCTGTGCAGTGTCGTCGACACTTCCCACAAACGCGGCGTTCACGACGCTCGAGCTGAGCACGAATTTCGTGCGTGCGATCACGCAGTCGACCGGACGTGTGCATGCCGAAGGTCGCGTTGTGCACGCAGGCGGTCGCGTCGTCACCACGGAAGCCCGCGTCTACGACGACGCAGGGATGCTCTACGCGCACGCGACGTCGACGTGTCTCGTCATACAGAGAGAGCGATGAACGACAGCAGAGGACAACGACAGCAGAGTCAACGACAGCGGAGTGATCGACACGATGCGCGTGGACGGCACTGATCTGACGATTCGCGCGATCACGATCGCCGACGTCGATCGCCTGGCGCGCATGTTCGGACACCTCTCCGCCACGAGTGTGCACTTCCGGTTCTTCTCCCCCGTCTCCCGGCCGCCGCGTTCCGCGCTCCTCCGCTTGGCCGACGTCGACCACCGACGCCGCGACGCCCTCGTGGCCCTCGACGGCGACGAGATCGTGGCCGTCGCCCGCTACGACGGACGATCCGGCGACGGTCGACGTACCGATGGACCGGCAACCGCCGGCCCGGCGCCCAGTAACCAGGCCGAGATCGCGATCACCGTCGTCGACGCCTGGCAGCACCGCGGCGTCGGGAAACGCCTCGCCCGGCGCCTGGCCACGCTCGCAACCGACCGCGGCTACGACGCGTTCATCGCGACGATGCTCCCCGACAACCGGGCCGCACTCGGGCTCGTGCGCAAGCTCGCGCCCGACGCCACCGTCCGTTGGGCCGGCGGCGAGTACGAGGCGACGCTCCCGTTGGTCCGCGCCTGCTGACGAGCAAGATCGACGCGCAGGCGCCGCGACGGGCAAGGGTGTCAGTGGGCCTTGCCGTTGCGCGATGCGCGGTCGCCGAGTCGGTACACGAACCGGAGTCCGGACCACGTCTCGTCGACCGCGCAGACCTTGTTGTCGACGAGTCCGTGCGCGAGCCCGAGATCGCGCACGAGACCTTCACGCAGATCGGTCGCGACGCACGCCGTGCGCTTGGGCCACGCGATCCACAGTCCACCCGCGGGTTCGATCGTGCGCGCCAATCCGTCGAAGCGGCGTTCGAGTTCCGCGCGCCGCGTCGCGAAGAAGACGACGACGTCCTGCGCGCCGCGCGCTTGCGTGCGCAGGCGTACTCCCTCGGGCAACGGATTCAATGCGCGTTCGAACCCCGCCGGTGCGCGCACCAGTGCAAGTCGTGCCCCCGGCTTGATGCCGAGCTTTTGGGGAAGGGGCGTCCCCGAGTACCCCGCCACGAGCCGCAGTCAATCGCGGTTGAACGGTGCGGTCAATCAGGACGGGTCGCCCGCACGCCACCGCGCGAATCGTGGCACGGCCATCGCGATCGCTCCGACGCCCGCGAGGCAGAGCAGTCCGCCGGACACGACGGATACGGTCGGCGTGAACGCGCTCGCAACCGCGCCACCTTCGAGGTCGCCGAGGCGCGGTCCTCCGGCGACCACGAAGATGTTGATGGAGGAGATCCGTCCCCGCAGACCGTCTGGGACCGTCAGCTGTTGCACGGTGTTCCGGAACACCGCGGAGATCACGTCGGCCCCGCCCGCGATCACGAGAAAGGCGAGCCCGAGCCACAGGTTCGCTCCCACCAGCCCGAACGCGGTGATCGCGGCACCCCACACCGTCACGGCGACGAGGATCGCGAGCCCGGGACGGCGGACCCGGCGTATCCAGCCGGAGCTCGCGGCGCCCACGAAGGCCCCGAACGCGGCGGCCGCGAACAACCAGCCGACCGCCTCCGTGCCGCGATGGAACTGCTTGTCGGAGAGCACCGGGAAGAGCACCCGGGGCATCCCGAAGACCATGGCGACGATGTCGATGGTGAAGGTCGACTGCAGGACGCGCTTGCCCCTCACGTAGCGCAGTCCGTTGAACACAGCCGCCAGCCCCACGTCGTCCTCGTCGACATCGGCCGGGATCGGACGCTGCGCATGCACCATGAAGGCGGCGCCGAGCGCGGCGACGTAGCTCACGACGTCGACGCCGTAGGCCCACGTGAGCCCGAACCGGCTGACCACGATGCCCCCCAGCGCCGGCCCGATCACCGCCGCGCCGTTCCACATGATCTGGTTGAGCGCCGCCGCCTGCGGCAGCAGCTCCGCCGGCACCAGCCGGGGTGTCATGGCGGCGCGGGTCGGCATGGAGATCGAGAGGAATGCCGCGCTCAACGCCGCCGCGCCGTAGACGAGCGCCAGCGGCGGGTGCCCGAGGTGCGCGCCGAGCAACAAGAGTGCCGACGCCGCCATCAGCCCACCCTGCGCGAACAGCAACAGGCGCCGGCGGTCGCGCCGATCGATCTGCGGACCGAAGCCGAGCGAGACGAAGAGCATGGGGACGAGCTGCGCCAAGCCGATCAGCCCGACCGCCAACGACGAGTGATGCGTGAGGTCGTAGACCTGGACGAACAGCGCGACGAGCGTGAACTGGCTGCCGATCTGCGAGAGAAGCTCGCCGCCCCACAACAGGCGGAAATCGCGCGACCTTCGCAGTGGCGTGATGTCGATCGCGAGGCCCCGCACATGACCCGGAAGGGCGCGGCGACGGCCCGATTCGGGTGCGGTCACAGGACGCGGAACATTAGCGACGCGGTATGGGTTACGAATCCCGACTACGACACTGGCATTTTTGCGACCGGTCGACGTAGCCTGCCGCTCAGAGCGGCAACCCCCAACCCGGAACGACACGAAAGAGGCACCGCATGGCACTACGCCTGGGCGACGAAGCCCCGAACTTCACGGCCGAGACCACCGAGGGCACCATCAATCTGTACGACTACCTCGGCGACAGCTGGGGCGTCTTGTTCTCGCACCCGAAGGACTACACACCGGTGTGCACCACCGAGCTCGGCGCGGTGGCGAAGCTCAAGCCCGAGTTCGACAAGCGCAACGTGAAGGTGCTCGGCCTTTCGGTCGACGAGCTCGGCAACCACAAGGGTTGGGCCGACGACATCGAAGAGACACAGGGCGCGAAGTTGAACTTCCCGCTCATCTCCGACGCCGACCACCAGGTCTCGGACCTCTACGACATGATCCACCCGAACGCGAGCGACACGATGACCGTGCGTTCGGTGTTCATCATCGGCGCGGACAAGAAGGTGAAGCTCATCATCACCTACCCGGCGTCGACGGGGCGCAACTTCGATGAGATCCTGCGTGTGATCGACTCGCTGCAGCTCTCGGCCAAGTACAGCGTCGCCACTCCGGTGAACTGGAAGGACGGCGAGGACGTCATCATCGGCGGTGCGGTCTCCGACGAGGAGGCGAAGACCAAGTTCCCGAAGGGTTGGAAGACGCTGAAGCCCTACCTGCGCATCACGCCCCAGCCCAACAAGTAGCGCCGAATCGTCAGTCTCGGACGTACTCCCAGCCCTCGTTGCGCAGGTGCAGCCGGTGGCGGGGGCCGGGAGCGTCCAACTGCTCCAGGTCGTCGTACGCGACGTCCTCGGGATACACGCAGATCGCGCCGCTGCCTTCGATGAAGTGGAAGCGCGGCAGGTAGTCGATCGGAGTTGCCTCGGCGATCGATTGCATTGCGTCGGCGACCGTCGGGGTTTCGCGCAGGTCGAGCAGGGTCACGTACTGCGGGGGCGCGAGCTCGATCTCGCCGGCCGCGTGCGCCGCGAGCGCTTCGACGGGGCGAAACCATTGCAGCGCGTCCATCTCCGAGCCGTCGGCCGCCTCGTCACCACCCTGGACCGGGCCCGCGAAGAACCAGGTCGCGAATCGCTTCGGCGATCCTTCGGGGGTCGTCCAGTTCGAGAGGTGGATCAATCCGTCGGGGTCGACGTCGACGCCGGCCTCTTCCTTCGCCTCGCGTGCCGCGGCCTGCCGAGCGGCGCGTAAGAGATCGTCGGGCGCCTCACCGAAATCGTCCGGGTCGATGCGCCCGCCGGGGAACACCCACGCGCCGCCGTGAAACGCGAGCTTGGACGATCGGCGCGCGAGCAGTACCTCGAGCCCACCGTCTCCGTCGCGCAGCAAGACGACGGTCGCGGCCGGCGCGGCGACGACGCCCTGCGCCGCTTCGGCGAACTCGCCACTCCTTCGTTGTTCAATCCAATTGTTCAATGAGGAGCTCACCCTTCTCGTGGCGTGCCCGAAGCACCTTCTTGTCGAACTTGCCGACCGACGTCTTCGGCACCTCGTCGATGAAACTCCATCGTTCGGGAATCTGCCACTTCGCCACGCGCCCGGCGAGGTACTGGGCCAGCGCCGCCGCGTCGGTTTCGCTGCCGCGCTTGCGCACGACGCACGCCAGGGGACGCTCGTCCCAACGGGGATCGGGCACGCCGATGACGCTCGCCTCGACCACGTCGGGATGACCCATCAAGAGATTCTCGAGCTCGACGGAACTGATCCACTCACCACCCGATTTGATCACGTCCTTGGCCCGGTCGGTGATCTGGGTGTAGCCCTCGGGCGAGACGGTGCCGACGTCGCCGGTGCGCAGCCAGCCGTCGTCGAACTTTTCGGGCGCCGGGTCGAGGTAGTAGGAGCCGGTGATCCACGGGCCGCGCACCTCGATCTCGCCGACGGCCTCGCCGTCCCACGGCAGCGGCCGGCCGGCGTCGTCGACGATCCGCAGCTCGACGCCGCCGATGATCCTTCCGGTGCGCGCCCGCCAGTCCATCTCCTCGGGCGAGCCGATCTCGACGGAGGCGGGCGGGTGCGCGACCGCGGCGAGCGGCGACGTCTCCGTCATCCCCCATGCCTGCACGATGCGCGCGCCGTACTTCTTCTCGAAATTCTCCATCAGCGATCGCGGGACCGCCGAACCGCCGCAGATGATCATGCGGATGCTCGACAGGTCGATGTCGTGCTCCTCGCCGTAGCGATAGATGTCGGCCCAGATCGTGGGTACCGCGCCCGAGAACGTCACGCGCTCCTCTTTCACCATGCGCGTGATGGGCTCGGCCTGCAAGAACTTGCCGGGCATCACCAACGTCGCACCGCACAGGAACGCCGCGTACGGCAGGCCCCAGGCGTTCGCGTGGAACATCGGGACGATCATGAGGATGCGATCGCGTTCCGAGAGGCTCATCGCGTTCGGCGTGGTGACGGCGAGCGAATGCAGGACCTCCGATCGGTGCGAATAGACGACACCCTTGGGATTGCCGGTCGTGCCCGACGTGTAACACATCGCTGCGGCTTGACGTTCGTCGACTTCGGGCCAGGCGAAGTCCGGAGATTCCTGAGCGAGCAGGTCGGAGTAACGCAGGACGGGCCGCTCGGTACCGAGCGCCGACGCATCGCCGTCGCCGACGACGACGAAGCACTCGACGCGGGGCAGGTCCGCGACGACCTTGGCCAGTACCGGCACCAGCGAGTCGTCGACGAGTACGACCTTGTCGTCGCCGTGGTTGATGACGTAGGCCAACTGCTCCGGGAAGAGCCGGATGTTCAGCGTGTGCACCACTGCACCCATCGACGGGATCGCGAGGTACGCCTCCATGTGCTCCTGCGAGTTCCACATGAAGGTGCCGACGCGATCGCCGGACGCAATCCCGAGGCGCGCGAGCGCGTTCGCGAGGCGGCCGGCATTGTCGACGACCGTCCGGTAGGTGGCTCGCCGTGGGCCCGATTCGGTCCAGGTGACGCATTCCGCGTCGGCGTAGACCCGCCCGGCGTGGCGCATCACCGCGGTGATCGTCAGCGGGAAATCCTGCATGGTGCTCGAGATCATTCGCCCTCCTGCATCCCGCTTCGTTCGCAGCGGAGCGTAACGCCGTATCCAAGGTCGCGACTACTGCGCGCGTGCCGAGGGCCGGACCGGCGCTACGGCGGCGAACCCGACTCCAACGTCTCGACCGAGGCCGGGGCCGTGAGCGCGGCGATGACCGCGCCCGCGAGCACCGCGGCACCGCCGAGCGCGACCACGGGCCGGACCGACTCGCCGAGGAAGATCGCGCTGAGCACGATGCCGGTGACGGCTTCGAGCGCCATGACGATCGCGGTGCGGGTGGCGCCGATCCGGTCGAGCACGACGAAGAACAGCGTGAACGCGGTGGCGGTCGCAACGCCGTTCGCGCCGAGCACCGCGAGCGTGTGAGCCGACGGTGTGTGCAGGTCGCCGCGCGCGAGGCCGAACGTGCTGGTGCCGAGTGACGCGCCCAGCGCGGTCCAGGTTGCGGCGGTGATCGAGTCGGTGCGCACGAGCACGCGGTCGCTCACCAAGACGTAAGTCGAGAACATCACGATCGATCCGCCGACGAAGAACACGCCGATGCCGGAGATCGCGAGCCGGCCGCCGCCGATCGCGACGAGCGCGCTCCCTCCGAGTGCGAACGCCAGCGCGACCAACGTGCGCGGCCGCCATCGGGTGATGCCGAGCACGACTTCCGTCACCGCGATGACCGCCGGGTACGCGTAGAAGATCAGTGCGACTGCTGCGGCTGTTCCGTGCTCCAGCCCGAGATAGAAGCAGGTCGACTCCACCGAGTAGACGACCACACCCAGAGCGACGGCGGACATCCGCTCCCCCGGAGGGGGAGCAACCGCCGGCCCGTCAGCGCGAGCACGGCGAGCAGGAGCAGGCCCGCCACACCGAAGCGGATGCCGAGCGCGACGGGCGGCGCGAGGTTGTCGCGCGCGACGGCGCGGCTGAAGAGGATCGTGCAACCGAACGCGACGGCACCGGCCGCGCCGAGAACGAGATCGAGACGCCGCGCGTCGGGCGCAGTCTCGGGCGGGCTCACCAACCGACGATGGCGCCGACGACCAGGCCGACTACGAACAACCCGCCCGCGCGGCGGGTGACGAGGAACGAAAGCGCCGCGAACCACAGCGGCCACACCGGGTTGGGCATCGGCGAGACTTCGGGCTTCGGCTCGGCGTAGTACGCCCACGTGCGCCGCAGCACCGGGAACGACAACACCACGAGGACCGACGCGACCGGGAGGATCCGGGCGATCACGAGCGCGAGGATCGACGCGTAGAACCCGGCGAACATCCACTGCGTGAGCCGCCGGGCCGCAGCCTCGCCCATGATCACGGGCAAGGTGTGCGTTCCGTCGGGCGCGTCCCACGGGATCTTGTCGATGTGCTTGCCCATCAGCACCGTGGTGCAGAGCAGGGCGTACGGAAGCGAGGCGAGCACGACGGCACCGGGAATCGTCCCGGTCGCCGCGTAGTAGCAGCCGCCGACCATCAGCGGGCCCCACACGACGAGAACCGTCGGCTCACCGAGCCCGTGCTTCTTCAGGCGCAGCGGCGGCGCGGTGTAGGCCGCCGACAAGCAGAAGCCGCCCAGGGCGAATCCGACGATCGGCCAGCCCCGGGCAGCCGCGAGTACCACCATGATGGCGAGGCACACGGCGTTGACCACGAGCGCGCACGTAGCCAGGCCCTTGCGGGTGATGACGCCCGCCAGCACCGGGTGCGGCGAGTAGAGATTCCGGGGGTACTCCTCGCGATCCGTCCCGACCTCGAGGTCGAAGAGGTCGTTCATCAGATTGTTGGCCATGTGGGCCAAGACGATTCCCGCGGCCGACAGGGCGAACCAGCCCCAGGAGACGTCGGCGCCCCGGTAGATGGCCAGCAGGCCCGCGATCGCGGCGGCCACCAGGGTCATCGGAAGTACCCCAGCCCGGGTCAAATACAGCCATTTCGACACCGGATCGAGGGGTCCGGGCGGTGGGTTCGTGGTCGCGAGCACGTACCGCCAACTGTGAAAAAGGCCACCCGTGGGTGCACTCTTCGCGGATCGCGCTGCAGAACTGTCTGCCATATGGCCGAAGCCTAGAAGGCCAGACGGAAAGCGTGCCCCGACCCGTAACCCTCCGGCGGGTCGCGGCGATGACACCCAAGAGGAGGTGGAGTGATGACAATGACCATGACGACTGCGGAGACCGGACAGGTGCAGGTCCTGCCGCTCTCGTTGACGATGGCCGAGGTGCGCCTCTCGACGGGCGGCGCCGGCACGAGCATCGGCAAGGTCTCCTCGCGGGAGGGCCGCTGGTACTGGCAGCACCGCGACGGCGAGCAGAGCTCCCCCATCGCCGAGAACCGCACCGCCGCGGCCAACGCCCTCGCCGAGTACCACCGGGCGTTCAAGGCGCAGCCCGTGCCGGCGGCGCCGGTCCGCCGGCTCCTCTTCGGCTGAGGCGGGCCGTCAACCGCCGTAGTTCATGCGCGTGTCCTCCATGCGGAGGATCTCGGTCGCCTCGTCCTTCAAGAAGGCGACGTTGACGACCTCGCCGAGGAACAGCGTGGAGTCGCCGACCGCGACGGGCCGGCGCACCTCGCACTCCACGTAAGCGACCGACTGCGCGAGCACCGGGGCACCTGTGACCGGTCCGTCGAGGTACGCGAAGCCGTTCAGCGTATGTTGCGCGACGTCGACCTCGACCGGCTTGGTGAACTTGCGGACGATCGCCCGGTCCTCACGATCGATCAAGCACAGACTGAACACGCCGGACGCCTCGATGAGTTCGTGCGTGAACGCGCCGTGCTCGACCGCGATCCCGATCCACTTCGGGTCGAAGGAGACCTGGGTCGCCCAGTTGAGCGTCATGGCGTTGCGGCGAGCGGCCCGGTCGGTCGAACCGACGACGTAGAGCCCGCTCGGCATCTTCCACAACACGCGCCGGCGCAGCCGGTCGTACTCGTCGGGATCGACGCCGTCGGGAAACGGCGGTACCGGACCTTCCTTCACGGCCATGGGGCGAGAGTACGCGGGTGCGTTCACCGGTGCACGAAGGGCGCCGGCGTCGCCCCGCGATCGGGCTAGCCCGCGCGGCCGAAGTCGTCTTCGAGGCGGACGATGTCGTCCTCACCGAAGTAGTCACCGTGCTGCACTTCGACGAACACGAGGTCGACGTCGCCCGTGTTCTCGATCCGGTGCGAGGCGCCCAGCGCGATGTCGACGGCGACGCCCGGTTCGACCGCGACCGGAACGTCGTTCAGTGTCACCACGCCGGCACCGCGAACGATGAACCAGTGTTCGGAACGACGGGCGTGCTTCTGGAGGCTGAGCCGCTTACCCGGCTTCACGAGGATCTGCTTGACCTTGTGATCCGGGTCGTCGACGAGTACCTCGTAGCTGCCCCACGGCCGTTCATCTCGTTCGAGCGCCATCCCGCCAGTATGCCTGCTCGGCGGAGCTCCCTCGAAGTCTCAGACGCGTTCGAGGACGACGACCGGGATCTTGCGGGTGGTCGCCTTCTCGTACTCCGCGAAGTTCGGCATCAACGCGGCCTGGGCACGAAACAGCCGTTCGCGCTCGGGCTCCTCGGCCACTCGGGCCTTGGCGGCGAACTTCTCGGTCGGCAGCTCGACGGTGACATCCGGATTGGCAACGAGATTGTGGAACCAGTCGGGGTGCGTCGGTGCGCCGGCCTTCGACGCGATGATCACGATGTTGTCGCCGTCGGTCGTGTAGACGATCGGCGTCGTGCGCTGCTTGCCCGACTTGGCGCCCGTCGTCGTGACCAATACCAGCGGCGCGCCCGCGAACATCCCGGTGACCTGGCCGGCGTTGCTGCGGAACTCCTGGATGAGCGCCTGGTTGAAGGCATTGAAGTCGTTGTTGAAGTCCTCGATGTTCGGCATGACCCCGAGACTAACTTCACCGACGTGGCGAAAATCCCCCCGGGTGTGGACCTCACCGACCTCGATCTGTTCGCCCACGGGTTCCCCCACGACGTGTTCACGCAGCTGCGCGCGATCGGTCCGGTCCTGTGGCACGAGCCCACCCGCCACACGCCCGACGGAGAGGGTTTCTGGTCGGTCCACACCCACACCGCGTGCATGACGGTCGTGCACGACCCGGGTGCGTTCTCGTCGGAGACCGGCGGCACCCGGCCCTTCGGCGGCACCACGCTCAACGACCTGCCGATGGCCGGCCTGATGCTGAACATGATGGACGACCCCCGCCACCAGCGCGTCCGGATGCTCGTGAGCAAGGGGCTCACCCCGCGAATGATCGCGCGGCTCGAAGCGCAACTGCGTGCCCGCACCGCCGTCCTCGTGGAGTCGGCGCTCGACCGGGCCGGCTGTGACTTCGTCAGCGAGATCGCCGGCGAGCTGCCGATGCAGGCGATCTGCATACTCATGGGAATCCCGGAGTCCGACCGCCACCAGTTGTTCGAGTGGATCGAGCACTCCTTCGACTTCAAGGGCGGGCGCGAGGCGTTCGAGCCGACCGAGGAGGTGTCCCGCTCCGCGCTGGCGATGTTCGAGTACGGGACCGCGCTCATCGCGGAGAAGCGCGCCCATCCCGCCGACGACATGCTCTCGATCGTGTGTCACGCCCACCTCGATGGCGAAGACCCTCCCGAGCTCGGCGACCAGGAGCTGCAGTTCTTCTTCACGCTGCTCTGGGCCGCGGGCGCCGACACGACCCGCAACGCGATCGCGGGCGCGGTCGTCGCGCTCGACACGTTCCCCGACCAGT
Organism: uncultured Actinomycetes bacterium; assembly: GCA_963812205.1. Taxonomy (GTDB): domain Bacteria; phylum Actinomycetota; class Acidimicrobiia; order IMCC26256; family PALSA-610; genus PALSA-610. The sequence continues at coordinate 806,347 of CAWEUJ010000004.1, read as the reverse complement.
GGCGCGCGCTGCGCGACGGGGGCGCGTCGAGCAGTACCGGGGTCGAGGAGATCGTGCGCTGGACGCACCCGGCCGCGTACAACCGCCGGACCGCGACCCGCGACATCGACCTCTTCGGCGAGACGGTTCACGCCGGCGACAAGGTCGTGTTCTGGGAAGCGTCCGCGAACCGCGACGAGAGTGTGTTCGCCGATCCCTTCCGCTTCGACCTCGCCCGTGATCCGAATCCGCACCTGGGATTCGGCCACGGCGTGCACCACTGTCTCGGCGCCAACCTGGCGCGCCTCGAGATTCGCGTCGTGCTCGACGAGCTGAGCGAGCGCGTGCGCGACATCGAGCTCACGGGTCCGGTCGAATGGACGCGGAGCAACAAGCACACCGGCATCCGCCATCTGCCGGTGCAGTTGTCGCGCGCCTAGGGCTTCGGCTTCGTCACTCCGGGCTTCGTCACTCCGGGCTTCGTCGCGGCCGGCGTCGCGACCGGCGTCGGGTCGAAAGCCGAGAACGCCACCATGCGCTCGTAGATGTCGTACACGCGTTGCCCGTACAGCGCGCCGGTCGCCCACGTCCCCCACAAGTCCCACCACGTCTGCACGCGGCCCCGGAACCCGAGCGTCAGCGTGCCGGGCAGGAGGATCTTGTCCGTGTACTTCGCGTCGGGGAAGGTCGGATCGACGTAGATGCGCAACAGCTGAAGCTGGGCGCGCACACCGGTCTTGGCGTCGGGGAAGTCGAAGCCGTGCGCGCACGAATCGCACCAGCCGATCCCGGCGAAGTTGTTGTCCGTCGCCGCGCTCCCCGGGTTCGCGAATCCGCCCGTCTCCAGGATCGATTGCGCGAATGCCACGTCGCCGCGAACGCCTGTACGCGCGCCCTCGTCGAGGTAGATCTGGGCGAGCACCTGTATCGGCACCGTGATGTTCGTCGTGTAGTGCTGCGCCACGACGTAGTCGGCCATCTGTTTCGCGGTCAGCCGGCTCGGCCCGAGTATCGGGCTGGTCGCGCTCGTGGCGGCGGTCTGGAACTCGTGTATACCGGCCATGGCCACCGCGATGCGGGTGCGCGAGTCGTTGATCGTCTTGCGCAGCAGCGCGAGGTGCTGCGTCGCTCTACGAACCGTGTCCGCAGCGCGCGTCGAGACTTGCCGGATCTGCGCGAGCTGTTGATCCACGCGCTGCTCGAGTGCGAGGTACTGATCGAGCAAGTCCTTCTGATTCGTGCCGAACGTGCCGAGCACGTGCAGTTGGCTCCCGGCCTCGACCACCGAGGTCGTGTTCAGGTAGCCGGCGATCGCGTTCATGAGCTGCGCGTCGCCGGCGTGGATGTAGGCCTCGGCCGCCGCCCGGTGCAAGAGCGTGCGCGTCTGGTCGAGATGTTTCTGCGTCGTCTTGGCGACGGCGTCGAGCCGCTTCAGCTCGCGCTTCGCCGCGGCGTCCGTCTTGCGCGCCCTCGTCACTCCTCGGTCCGCGGCACCGAGCCCGGCTTGCGCCGCCTTCAGGTCGAGCGTCGCCTGCTGCATGGTCTGCAACAGCTGCAATCCCGAGTTGGTCGGCAGCGTGAACGCGGGCATGGCCGCGGGAGGCGGCGGGATCGTCGTCGTGGTGGTCGGTCCCGGCGCCGGCGTCGTGGTGGTCGTCGAGTCCGACGGCGACGGGACCTGCGGACCGCCCACCGTCGTCGGCGTGGTCGCGGTCGACGTGGTGGCGGTCAGGCCGTACGCCGAACCCGAGACCACGACGGACGCGAGCAGGGACGCGGCCACACCCGCGGCGAAGGCGGCGCGTACGCGCGGAGTTCCGAACATCTCTGTTCAAGTCGGCATCCGTGCCCGAGATCTTCAGGAATGGCCGAGATCGCCCGGACCGGACACCCGGACCGGACACCCGGAGCCGGACACCCGGGCCGGCGGGCGGGGCAACTCGTGCGGGTCGGCCTTCAGCTCCGCGGTACCTGGCTCCACGGCAGGCCCTTGTCGGCCCGGGGCTCGCCGGGGAGCCCGAGGACGCGCTCGCCCAGGATGTTCTTCATGATGTTGGTCGTGCCGCCCTCGATCGAGTTGGCCTGGACCCGCAGGAACGCCTTCTGCGGGTTCGACAGATCCATCGCGCTGCGGGGCCGATCGAAGGTGTAGCCGCTCGGGTAGAGCATCGCGTCGGGACCCATGAGGTCCATCACGAAGCTCATGATCCGCTGATTGAGCCCCGCCATCGCGAGCTTGCCGACCGAGCCTTCCGGACCCGGCGTCCCCTTGCGCCGCGACTGGCTCGCGCGGATGTTGGTCAGGCGGTTCACCTCGGCGTCGATCCACAAGCGCAGGAGGTTGTCGCGCGCGACCGTGTCCTGGCGTTCCTTGTTCCGCTTCCACTCGTTCACCGCGACCGCGATGACGCCGGAACCGCGCGGGTTCACCTGCCCGCCGATCGATACCCGCTCGTTCATCAACGTGGTGAGCGAGACGCCCCAGCCCTCGCCGATGTCGCCGAGCCGCTCACGGTCGGCGATGCGGACGTCGGTCATGTAGACCTCGTTGAACTCCGCGTCGCCGGTAGCCTGCACGAGCGGGCGCACCTCGACTCCGGGCGCGTGCATGTCGATGACGAACATCGTCATGCCCTTGTGCTTCACCTGCTCCGGATCGGTGCGCACCAACACGATGCCGTAACTCGCGACGTGTGCGAGCGTCGTCCACACCTTCTGACCGTTGACGACCCACTCGTCGCCGTCACGGATCGCGCGCGTCGACAGTCCCGCGACATCGGAGCCGGCGCCGGGCTCGCTGAACATCTGGCACCAGATCTCTTCGCCGGTGAACAACGGACGGAGGTAGCGCCGCTTTTGTTCCTCGGTTCCGTGTGTCACCAATGTCGGCGCGCACATGCCGTGGCCGATCGGGTTGCGCCCGTACGGAATCGGTGCGCCCGCGGCGAACAGCTTGGCGTTGATCGTGTTCTGGAGCTTCGGCGAGAGCCCGAGACCACCGAAGCCCTCGGCGAAGTGCACCCACGCGAGACCGAGGTCGTACTGCGCGCCGAGGAACTCCGCCGGAGGAGTCTGCTTCGGGTCGAGCTTCGCAAGAAGCTCGTCGCACAGTTGGGTCACGCGCTGCTCGTCCGCCGTCAACGGAGGCTCCCCTCATAACTTGACCGATCGGTCAAGTGTACCGGCCGACCGCTACGGTCGCCACGTGCGACCCGGAACCGGCGCAGCCGTCATCGCGGCAGCGGTAGCTGCCGTCGTCGCGGCCCGGGTGGGCGCGCGGGGTCGTGCCACGTTCATGCGCAACTCCGTCGTGACGCGCAACGGCCGGCTGGCGGCCATCGGCGCACGCACCGGAGCCCGCCAGGCGATCCACACGGCCCGGCGCGCCGCGGCGGCGCCCGAGCGCCGGGCCGAGCTCGACGCCGCCCACCAGATCCGCACCGCGGCCGACGTCGCGAGCGCGCTCGGGGAGCTCAAGGGCGCCCTGATGAAGCTCGGGCAGATGGCGAGCTATCTCGACGACGGCCTTCCGCAGCCGATGCGGGAAGCACTCGCCGCACTGCAACAAGACGCGCCGCCGATGGCACCCGAGCTCAGCGCGCAGATCGTGCGCGAGCAGCTCGGCGCGACTCCGCAACGGTTGTTCGCGCAGTGGGATCCGCAACCCATCGCGGCCGCGTCGATCGGGCAGGTGCATCGAGCGGTCACCAAGTCGGGGCTCCGGGTCGCGGTGAAGATCCAGTATCCCGGCATCGACGACGCGATCCGCGCCGACCTCGTGAACACCGATGTGGTGTTCCGGGCGCTCGCATTGCTCTTCCCGGGTTTCGAACGCGGACCACTCGTGGACGAGCTGCGCGCCCGGCTCGTCGAGGAGCTCGACTACCGCCTCGAAGCCGACAACCAGCGACTGTTCGCCGACTGGTACGCCGGCCATCCGTTCATCCACGTGCCCGGTGTGATCGACGAGCTCTCGACCGGGCGCGTGCTGACCACGGAGCTGGCCGCCGGCGCACGCTTCGCGCGAAGCCGAGACGTGGTCGCAGGACGAGCGCGACGACGCGGCCGAAGCGATCTTTCGCTTCGTCTTCCGCAGCATCTACCGGTTGCACGCCTTCAACGGCGATCCGCACCCCGGCAACTACCTCTTCCGGCCCGGCGGTCGGGTGACGTTCCTCGATTTCGGGTTGGTCAAGCGCTACACGCCCGCCGAGGTCGACCTGTTCCAGTCGCTCATCCAGGCCTTCGTCATCGATCGCGACGTGCACCGGTTCCGCGAAATCCTCGAAGCGAATGCCGTGCTGAAGCCCGCCGCGATCTCCGACGACGACGTGCGCGAGTACTTCGGGCACTTCTACGAGTTCGTGCTCGAAGATCGCGAGCTCGCATTCACCCCGGAATACGCATCGGAGACGGTGCGCCGCATGTTCGACGCGACGACCCCGTACGCTCACGTGGCAAAGTCGTCGAACGTACCGCCCGCGTTCGTCGTGACGCAGCGGATCAACCTCGGCTTGCACGCGGTGCTCGGCCGACTGCGCGCCCGGCGCAACTGGCGCCGGATCGCGTTCGAGCTCTGGCCCTTCGTCGAGGGTGGGCCCTCGACCGCGATGGGCGAGGCCGAAGCCGCGTGGCTGGAGACGCACGACCGCTGAACCGCGCGCTCGCCGCCGCCGCCGCAGCACGACCTGAGCTGACCTGATCTGATCCGCCTCGTCGGGTCACGAGCGATCGAAGCGTGACGCTTCCCCGTTAGCCTCGCGCCGTGACGACCGCAGGGAATCCCGTCGAGCTCGAGCGGCGAGACGCCGTCGCTCATCTCGTCCTGAACCGCCCGGACCGCCGCAACGCCCTGTCGCAATCGGTGATGACCGAGATGTTGAAGGCGCTCGACATCGTCGAAGCCGACCCCGAAACCCGGGTTCTGGTGATCGAGGGGAGGGGTCCCGCGTTCTCCGCCGGCCACGATCTCGCGGAGATGACCGCGAATCGCAACCGCGCCTTCTACGAAGAGCTGTTCGCCACGTGCGTGCGTGTGATGACTCGCCTGCACGAGCTTCCCCAGCCGGTCATCGCCAAGGTTCACGGCGTCGCGACCGCCGCCGGGTGTCAGCTCGTCGCGGCGTGCGATCTGGCCGTCGCAGCAGACGACGCCCGCTTCTCCACACCTGGCGTCAACATCGGGTTGTTCTGCTCGACGCCGATGGTCCCGGTGGCGCGCTCGATCGGACCGAAGCGTGCGCTCGAGATGCTCTTCACCGGCGAGATGATCGACGCGCGCACCGCGTTCGACTGGGGTCTGGTGAATCGCGTCGTTCCCGCCGAACGACTCGACGGCGAAGTCGCCGCACTCGCACAGCGCATCGCAGCCGCGAGCCCATACGTGCTCGCGCTCGGCAAGCGTGCCTTCTACGCGCAGGACAACCTGCCCGAGGCCGGCGCGTACGAAATCACCGCTCCGGTCATGGTCGGCAACGCCCAGTCGGACGACGCGCACGAGGGCATGCGCGCGTTCCTCGAGAAGCGGGCGCCGCGGTGGCGGAACCGCTAGCCGACATCCCGGTCAAGCGGCGCTTCGATGCGCTCGCGCCGCTGCGGCACCCCGCGTACGCGCGGCTGTGGAGCGGTGCATTCGTCTCCAACATCGGGACCTGGATGGAGACGGTCGCGCTCGGCGTCTACGTCATCAAAGTCACGCACGAAGCGGCGTGGACGGGAACGATCGCCGCGGCCGCGTTCGTCCCGATCGCGTTCTTCGGCCCGATCGGCGGAGCGCTCGCCGATCGCGTGCCCCGAAAACTGTTGTTGATGGCGACGACGGTGGTGCAGACCGCGCTCGCGTCGCTGCTCGCGCTGCTCTTCGCCGTCGGACACCCGTCGGCACCGATGCTCACCCTGATCGTGTTCGGCAACGGGATATGCGCCGGGCTCGGCTTCCCCGCGTTTCAGGCGATCCTCCCCGATCTCGTGCCCGTCGTGGATCTGCCCGGCGCGATCGCGCTGTCGTCTGCCCAGTACAACCTCGGCCGCGTCGTCGGGTCCCGCGCTCGCCGGCATCGTGATCGCGTTCGGCGGTTACGCCTGGGCCGAAGCCGTCAACGCCGCGAGCTTCTTCGCAGTCATCGCAGTGCTCCTCACCTTGGCACTCCCCAAGCCGAGCACGCACGCGCGCGATCAGCGGCTCTTCCATTCCATCGCTGAGGGCTTCCGGTTCGTCCGCAACGAGCGCGGGCTGCGCATCAACGCCGTCGCGATGTGTCTCAACACGTTTCTCGCCGCTCCCTTCATCGCACTCGTGCCCGCGATGGCCGAAAACGTGCTGCACAACGGGAAGGTCGGGACGTCGATCCTGATCACCGCCCAGGGAATCGGCGCCGTCGGTATGGCGCTCCTCCTGGGCAACCTGGTGCAGCGGTTCGGGCCGCGTCACCTGCTCGTCGGCCTGATGGCCGCACTCCCACCCGCGTTGGCCGCGTACGCGTACGCACCCAACCTCGCGCTCTCGTCCGTCGCGCTCTTCGCGGTGGGGGCGCTCTACCTCGGAGCGCTCTCGACCTTTTCGACGATCGCCCAGCTGCGGGCGCCGGCCGCTATCCGCGGCCGCGTCGTATCGGTGAACACCATGATCCTCGGATCGCTGTATCCGCTCGGCGCGATCCTCCAGGGCAAGATCGCCGACGGCATCGGCCTGCGCGAGACGACGTTCGGTGCGGCGGCGATCATGGCCGTCGTGCTCGCGGGGCGCGTGTCGTACGGCCCGGCATCACCCGCGCGCTCGACCACCCCCCGATGAGTGCCACGGATTAGGGTCCGGCCATGGCAGTCGTGGAAATGGAGCGGCGCGGTCACATCGCGCTCGTCACCCTGAATCGGCCCGACGCGCGCAACGCGGTCAGCCCCGAAGTGAGCGAGACGATGGCGGCGATACTCGACGAGATCGAAGCCGACGACGCGCTGCGCGCCGTGGTGCTGACCGGTCGCGGCGAAGTGTTCTCGCGCGGGCGCCGACCTCAAGGTCGTGGCCCAGGGCAAGGCCAACGACATCGCACGCGGCAAGGGCGGTTTCGGCGGCATCGTGACCCGCGATTTCCCGAAACCGATCATCGCCGCGGTGAACGGACCCGCACTCGCGGGCGGGTTCGAGATCGTGTTGTCGTGCGACCTCGTCGTCGCGGCGGAGAGCGCACGCTTCGGCATACCGGAGGTCAAGCGCGGGCTCATGGCCGCCGCCGGCGGGCTCATCCGGCTCCCCAAGCGGGTCCCGCTCGCGGTCGCGCTCGAGCTCGCGATGACCGGTGACCCCGTCGACGCGCACCGCGCGCTCGCAACTCGGTCTCGTGAATCGCGTCGTGCCCGCGGCGGCCGTCGTCGACGAGGCGATCGCCCTCGCGGAGCGGATCGGCGAGAACTCGCCCATCGCGGTGCGCAACTCCCGCCGGCTGGTGCGCGAAGCCGCCGAGTTGAGCGAGGCCGAAGGTTGGAAGCGCACCACCGAGCTGGTGATCCCGGTCTTCGAGAGTGGCGACTCGATCGAGGGCGCTACCGCGTTCGCCGAGAAGCGCCCGCCCGTCTGGCGCAGCACGTAACCCCCCAGATTTCCCCCAACAGTTGGCATGGAAACCGGCTCCAGCGCCCGTTTTTCCCACCAACAGTTGGCATGGAAGACGGGCGATCGGGACCTTGGGAGTGAATGCTCCTAGAATCGTCGCCGTGACGGCCGAGCCGACCGAGCAGCCGCGGGAACGGTGGCGGGTGGAGGACCTCGCCCGGCGCGCCGACCTCTCCGTCGACACCATCCGCTTCTACCAAAAGCGGCGCCTGCTGCCCCCGCCGGAACGGGCGGGCCGGGTCGGCTGGTACGGGCCCGAGCACCTGGAGCGCCTGGCGCGGGTCCGTGACCTCCGGGCCCGGGGGCTCACGCTCGCGCTCATCGGTCGCGTCCTGGCCGGCGATCTCGACCCCACCGACGCCTCGCTCGCGGCCGCGGTCGCCGGAGCCGACGCCGAGACACCCGAGGAGTTCCTCACCCTCGTCGACCTCGCCGGGCGTTCCGGCGTACCCGTCGCGTTGCTGGAGGCGGTCGCGCGCGAGGGCCTCCTCGTCGCACGCGTGCACGACGGCGAACCTCGCTACACCACCGCCGACATCGCGATCGTGCAGCAGGGCCTGGGTCTGCTCGAACAGGGCCTTCCGCTCCCCGACCTCCTCGCACTCGCGCACGACCACCACGAAAAGACGCGCGAGATCGCGGAGACGGCCGTCGAGTTGTTCGATCGTTACGTGCGCGCGCCGTTGCGCTCGTCGGACCTGCCCGACGAGGAGAAGGCGGACCGGCTGGTCGAGGCATTCCGGGCGTTGCTGCCCGCGGTGACCACGCTCGTCGCGCACCACTTCCGCCGGGTGTTGCTGGAAGTCGCCCAGGAGCACCTCGAATCGGTCGGCGAGGAGATCGAGCTCACCGCCGTCAACATCGCCGCCGCGAGCCGGCTCGAGAGCTGGCCCACATGAGCCGGACACGCACAACCGCCGCCGCCGACCTTCCCGATCTCGACGACAAGCCGCGCGTCGTCGAGGAGATGTTCGATCGGATCGCACCCCGCTACGACGCCCTCAATCGAGTGCTCACCTTCCGCATGGACGTGGCCTGGCGCCGGAGAGCGGTCGAGATGCTCGCCGTTCCGCGTGGCTCTCGCGTACTCGACGTCGCCTGCGGGACCGGCGACCTGTGCCGGACCCTTGGCGCCCACGACCTCGAGCCCACAGGGGTCGACTTCTCGGCCGGGATGTTGCGCGCCGCGCACACCGACGCACCCTTGGTGCGCGCCGACGCGCTGCAACTCCCGTTCGCCGACGCGACATTCGACGGCATCACGTGTGGCTTCGCGCTCCGGAACTTCGCCGCGCTGGCGCCCGTCCTGAACGAATGCGGCCGCGTGCTCCGCCCCGGCGGACGGGTCGCGTTGCTCGACGTCGCCGAGCCGTCGAGTCCGCTGGTGCGGTCGGTGCACGCCGCGTGGTTCCGCCACGTCGTACCGTTCGTCGGCGGCCTCGTCTCGGACCGCGCCGCGTACCGGTACCTACCGGCGTCGACGGCGTACCTCCCGCCGTTGCCCGAACTGCTGGCATTCGTCGCCGACGCCGGCATCGTCGACGTCAGCCGCCGCACGCTCGGCTTCGGCGCCGCCCAGCTCATCACGGGAACCCGCGCCGAATGACCACCTCCGACGTCACGCTGCAATCGGGTGCGCGGCTCGCCGCACGCAGCATCTCGATCGACGGCCCGATCGACCTGCTCGATCACTACGCCGACGGAGACTTCGCCTGGCTCGACGGCGATCACGGATTCGTCGCGTCGGGTGCCGCCGCGGTGGTCGACCTCGCCGACGCGGCGTCGTTCCTGGCGACGATCGACCACTCCGTCGATGCACGCGACGTTTCTCCCGGCGCGGGGCCGCGGGCGGTCGGCGCGCTGCCGTTCGCGAGCGCGGGCCGGCTCGTCGTACCCGCGCGCATCGTTGGCCGCGACCGGGAGGGTTGCGTCTGGCGCACCGACATCGTCGCGGCCGACACGCCGCCGGCGCCGCGGCCGACCGGACCGGCACCGGTGCCGCGCCAGTTCCGGGTCGTCGCCGAGACCACGCTCGAGCAATGGCGCGCGATGGTCGAGCGGCTCCTCGTCGACATCGACCGCGGGCTGCTGCAAAAGGTCGTGCTCGCCCGAGCCGTACGTGTCCACGCCGATCAGCCGTTCGACGGCGCCGGCGTGATCGCCCATCTCCGCCGGTCGCAACCCGGCTGCATCGTCTACGCCGATCGCGGCTTCGTCGGAGCGAGCCCCGAGCTCCTGGCCCGCAAGGTCGGCGCGACCGTGACGTCGCGTCCCCTTGCCGGAACGGGAGTCGACACGGCCGCGCTCGTGCGATCGGCCAAGGACGCGCACGAGCACCGGCTCGTCGTCGACGCGGTGGTCGAGAGCCTGCAGCGACTCTGCACCGACGTACGAGCGGTCGGTCCGTTGCCGCTCGAGCTCGCCGACGTGAGCCATCTCGCGACCACCGTCACCGGGCGGGCCCAGAGCGCGGCCACCTCGATCGCCGACATCGTCGGCGCGCTGCACCCGACCCCGGCCGTCGCAGGAACTCCGCGCCGGCTCGCGCTCGACGCGATCGACGCGATCGAGAGCGTGCGCCGCGGCCGCTACGCCGGCCCGTGCGGTTGGATCGACCGCAACGGAGACGGAGAGTTCATCGTCGCGCTACGCGGCGGCGAGATCGACGGCGCGCACGCGGTGATCTACGCGGGCGCCGGAATCGTCGCCGGATCCGATCCCGACGCCGAATGGGCCGAGACGCAGCAGAAGCTCACGCCGATGCTGCAAGCCTTGGTTCGGCCGTAACCGCGATGTCGGTATCCGCCTCGTCGAGCTCGCCCACGAGGACATCGCGCGGCTGGAAGACGATCACGACGACGCAGCACACCAACGCCGCGACCGGCAACAAGTTCTGCAGGAACAGATGCCCGACAGATCCGATCGCCGTCGACGACAGCGACGGGTACTGCTCTCCGAGCAACACCAGCGACGAGTAGAACGCGACCGTCCAGCTGAGCAGGTTCGGCCGGCGCAGGGCGAGCAACGGCAGCGCCGTAAAGGCGTACCAGGGCATGACCCAGGAGCTCGCGACGAGGAAGGCGGCGAGGCCGGCCGCGACCGCGAGCTCGGGCGTACCGCGTGACGTGTGGCGGATCGCGATCACCACCAGCAACGAGGCCGCGAGGATCGTCGCACCGTTGGAGGCAATGCTGCGCAGCAGGTCGGCGTTACCGACGAAGTTCCCGATGGTGTTCCAGATCGACTGGCGACTGATCAGCGACGAATGTTCGTGCGCGTTCTGGAGCCAACCCGACATGAGCAGGTACGGAAACGCGCCGAACGCGCCGACGATCGCCGCGAACCGGAACACCTCGGGGCGGCTCCAGCGACGGTAGGCCCACACGCACAGCACCGCCGCGGCGACGAGCGCGGTGAAATTGACCGAGGCCGCGAGTGCGAACGCGACACCGGCGAACGTCGGGCGGCGTTCGATGGCGACCAATACTCCGGCGACCACGCACAATGCCACGAGCGCGTCGGGATGTCCGCCATTCACGACGCTGATCGCGAGGAGTGGGTGCAATCCGACGAACGCCAGCACTGCGGGGTTGCGCGTGCGCTTCCACAACAGCCACAACATCGCGCCGACGGCCGCGAGCGCGATGAGCTGGTACGTGAAGTGCACGAGGAAGCTCGACTGACCGATCACGGGCGCGAGCGCGGCCATGATCACCGTGAACCCGAGGCCGTAGATGTCGGGCGTTCGCTGCCAGAGTGGCCCTACACGCCGCCGCATCGGGTCGCCCTCGAAGTGCATCGGATACGACGCGAACGGGTTGGCGTGGTGCACCGTGACGATGCGGCCGTACATGGCGTACGAGTTCACGTCGCCGGACTGGTTCGACGGCGTCGCGACCGCGAACGCCAACGTGATCCCGATAGCGGCGAGCAACGGCTTGAGCGGCAACGTGCCGCGCGCCCACCCCGAGCGCGACGAGCAGACGCCCACGATCCGATCGAGACCCCGATCAACGACGCCCGCTGCTGGGGCGTGATCGACTTCACGGTGAGCAGCAGCGTGGAGATGCAGACCGTCGAGATCGCGAGGGCGCCGTAGACGAGCACTCGTCCCAGGGGCTCGGAACACGCGAACGCGGTCCACCTCCGATGCAGATCACGCTCCGACATCAACACCTATCTCGCTCCCGAAACGTCCGCATCGATGTTAGGCGCAATGGTCACGACAGAGCAGACGCAACGGCGAGCCACGCTCGGCCGTGCTGTTGCCGGGCCTCCTCGCGATCGACCGGGACGACCAGTACCTGCGCGGTGTCCGCGCCGTCGGCGACGAGTTCGGGCACGGCCGCCTGATCCACGCGCTCGGCCGCGACACCGTGCGCCCGCACGACCTCGACGACGTCGACCGGTTGCGGCGTCGCGAAGAGCGCTTCGAACTCGGGCAGGTCGTGCTGAGGGAGATACGAGAAGATCCCGCCGCCGTTGTTGTCGACGACGACGAAGGTCGCCGGGGGTCCGGAGCCGCCACCCAGCAACCCGTTCGTGTCGTGCAGCAGACACAGATCGCCGCACAGCGCGACCACGGGCCCGGTGGCGGTCGCCACGCCGAAGACCGTCGAGACGAAGCCGTCGATGCCGTTCGCGCCGCGATTGGCAAGTACACGCACGCCGCGCCGCGGCGCCATGCACCACTCGAGCGCGCGTACGGGAAGGCTCGATGCGACCACGAGCGTGCCACCGTCGGGAATCGCCGCCGCGACATCACGCGCGATCCGTCCCTCGCACGCGACCTCGGCGTCGAGCGCCTGGTCGAGCGCGCGCCGGGCCCGCCGTTCCGCGTCGGTCCACTCGACCGCCCATTGCCGCGGCGAGGGTTCGCCGAGCGCGTCGGCCAACGCCCCGAGCAAGGCGTCTCCGTCGGCGCGTACGCGCTCGCTCGCGCTGCGCTGCGGGTCGAGCCACGCATCGTCGGGGTCGACGAGGATCGTCTCGACGCCGTCGAGCCAGGCATTCGCGATCTTGCTCGTCAGCGGAGCGCCGATCCGCAGCACGAGATCGGGCCGGTGCGAGTCGGCGAACGCGCCCACCCGGAGCAGCGCCTCGTAGGTCGAGACCGCGGTGGCGCACGTTCGGAGTTGCGACAACGGATCGGCGAGCAGCGGCCAACCCGCGGCGCGGGCGAACCGCTCCGCGACCCCGCACTCCACGCCCGCGCCCCAGCCCGCGACGACGAGACCCCGGGGATGCGCGCGCGTCGACTCGGCCAGCCGCGCCACATCGGCGCCGGCGGGTTCGCGCCGCGCGCTCGACGTCTGCAGCCACGGCGCGCCACCGGCGCGCCCGGGCGTGTCGAGGAGCGGCGCACCGGTGGGCACGAGCGGCTCGCGGAACGGCAGATTGAGATGCACCGGGCCCGCCGGAGGTCCCGCCGCGTGGGCGGCGGCGCGGCTCGCCAACGCACGCCAGCGGGCATCGAGCTCGGGCACGCCGGCCGTCACGTCCGGCGGACCGGGATCGTGGAACCACCGAACGGAGCCGCCGAAGAGCCCGGCCTGGTCGATGGTCTGACCGGCACCCCAATCGCGCAGCTCGGCCGGCCGGTCTGCGGTGCACACGAGCAGCGGGACGCGGGCGTGATGCGCCTCGACCACAGCCGGGTGCAGATTCACCGCGGCGGTCCCCGACGTACAGCACACGATCGCGGGACGACCGGTGGCCAGACCGATCCCGAGCGCTCGGAAACCGGCCGAGCGCTCGTCGAGGACGATGTCGACGCGCAGCCGCGTGTCGCGAACCACGGCGAGCGTCAGCGGCGTGTTCCGGCTCCCCGGCGACACCACTGCGTTGGTGACGCCGTTACGCACCCACTCGTCGACGAGCGTCCGCGCGTACGAGGTCGTCGCATCGAGGCCGGTCACCGCGCCACACTTCTCCCGTGAGCTCGCAGCGGCCGAAGGTCGTGCTCGTCCCCGGCTTCACCCAGACGATCGCGTCGTGGCGCGGCGTACGCCGGGTCCTGGAGGAATCGTGCGACGTGATGGCGCTCGACGTCCCGGAGCGCGACACGTTCGCGGCAACGGCGATCTCGATCGGGGCGCAGGGAAAGCGCGCGGTGTACGTCGGCTACTCGATGGGTGGCCGGCTCGCGCTGCAGCTCGCCCTCGACCGCCCCGAGCTCGTGACGGGCCTGGTACTCGTGAGCGCGACGGCCGGCATCGGCGACGACGCCGCGCGCCGGGAACGGGTGGAGACCGACAACGCGCTCGCCGCGTCGATCGAGCGCGACGGCGTCGACGCGTTCCTCGAGCGCTGGCTCGCACAACCGATGTTCGCGACGGTTCCCGCCGACGCGCCCGGGTTGAACGAACGGCGCAGCCTTTCGGAGCACTACCTCGCGCACTGCCTGCGCGTGCTCGGCGCGGGGATGATGGAGCCGCTGTGGGATCGACTGGCCGAGCTCGAGATGCCGGTCGCGCTCGTCACCGGCACATCCGACGCCAAATACGAGAAGATCGCACTGACGATGCTGGAACGCCTGCGCGGCGACGTGGTGCACATCCGGCTCGATGGCGGTCACGCGCTCCCGCTCGAACAGCCCGCCGTACTCGGCGGGTTCATCGCCTCGTTCGTCGCGCAGCACGCCTAGCCGGCCCACAGTCCGATCGCGAGCAGCAGCGAGAGCAGGAGCTGGAAGCGGACGGTTCCGACGAGGGCCGCGATGAGTCCCGGCGGATCGTGCCGGGTCAACATGGCCCGCACGGGCGCGACCGCGAGCGGCAGGGCGAGCACGGCCAGCAACGCGGTCGGCACGAACGCGCCGCACGCCACCACTGCAACGATCGCGCCTGCGATACACGCCACGTACAAGCCACGCGCGTTCGCCGCACCGAGGCGTACCGCGAGCGTGCGCTTCCCCGTGACGCGGTCGGTGTCGACGTCGCGCACGTTGTTCGCGAGCAGGATTCCGCACGCGGGGAGCCCGGCCGCGAGCGCGGCCACCCAGGCCACGCCCGGCAGTGTTCCGTGTTGCACGTACGCGCTCCCGACGGTGGCGACGAAGCCGAAGAACACCAGCACCATGACTTCGCCCAGTCCGATGTAGCCGTACGGCTTCGGGTCCGCCCGTGTAGGTGACCGCCGCGCCGATCGCCGCGACCCCGACGAGCAAGAGCCACGGGTCGACGACCAGTGACAGCACCCCACCGACCACGGCCGCGACCGCGAACGCGAGGAACGCCGCGTTCCGGACGGCGCGCGGCGCCGCCAGACCGGTCGCGGTCAGGCGCACCGGGCCGCGGCGCTCGGCGTCGGTTCCGCGGATCCCGTCGGAGTAGTCGTTCGCGAAATTGACGCCGACCTGGAGCGCGAGCGCGACGGCAGCCGCCGCCACGGCGCGGGGCCAATCGATCCCACCGTCGAGCGAACCCGCGGCGGTGCCGACAAGCACCGGAGAGATCGCGGCGCCCAAGCGTCTTCGGCCGGGCGCCCTGGTACCACAACCGCGCGCGTCGTCACGGGCGCTTGGGGAATCTCTCGAACTCGGGCCGACGCTTCTCGAGGTACGCGTTCTTGCCCTCTTGCGCTTCCTCGGTCATGTAGTAGAGGAGCGTCGCGTCGCCCGCGAGCTGCTGGATACCGGCGAGGCCGTCGTCGGCCGCATTCATCGACGCCTTGAGCATCCGCAGAGCGAGCGGCGAGTGCTGCAACATCTTGCGTGCCCACGCGACGGTCTCGACCTCGAGCTCGGCGAGAGGTACGACCGTGTTCACCAGACCCATGTCGAGCGCGGCCTGCGCGTCGTACTGCTCGCACAGGTACCAGATCTCGCGGGCCTTCTTCTGCCCGACGATGCGGGCCAGCAGCCCGGAGCCGAAGCCGCCGTCGAACGAGCCGACTCGTGGACCGGTCTGGCCGAAGCGCGCGTTGTCGGCCGCGATGGTGAGATCGCACACGAGGTGCAACACGTGCCCGCCGCCGATGGCGTAGCCCGCGACCATCGCGACGACCGGCTTCGGCAGACGCCGGATCTGCACCTGCAGGTCGAGGACGTTGAGCCGGCCGATGCCCTTGTCGTCGCGGTACCCGTCGTCACCGCGCACGCGCTGGTCGCCGCCGGAGCAGAACGCGTCGGGACCTTCGCCGGTGAAGACGATGACGCCGACCTCCGGATCGTCACGCGCGATCTCGAACGCGTCGCGCAGCTCGAACAGGGTGCGGGGGCGGAAGGCGTTGCGCACCTCGGGCCGGCAGATCGTGATCTTGGCGATGCCGTCGGAGGTCTCGTACCTGACGTCGGTGAAGCCGTCGGGCGTTCCCGGCTTCCAGTCGGCACCGGGCCGGATCACGGGCTCCATGCGGTCTCCGTAGGGTCGGTCGCCCGCACGATCGGCGCGGCGAACGGCGGGCGGGATTCTGGGAGCGATCACTCCTACGGTTAGGGTATCGACCGTGAGCGGCGCCGACGAAACCGAGGTCGTCGCAGTCGTCGCGAGCGGCCCGGCACTGGCGGAGGCGGCCAGGCGGGCTTGGGACGAGGGCCACGCGATCCTGCCGATCAATCCCGCCTTCACCTCCGCCGAGGTCTCCACGCTGCTCGAGCGGCTCCGCCCGACCCGGGTCGCGGGCCCCGACGGCAATTCCGCTTCGGTGTTCGCTCGTGGCGTCCCCGCGCCCGCATCTACCGCCGCGATCGTCGTTACCAGTGGCACGGCGGGCGCGCCCAAGGGCGTCGAGCTCACCCGCATCGGCATGGAGGCGATGGCCCGCGGCTATTCCGCGGGCCTCGACGCGAGCGCATCCGACCGGTGGCTCGCATGCCTGCCCCTGCACCATGTCGCGAGCCTCGGCGCGCTGGCGCGCTCGTACGTGACCGGCGTGCCCTACACCGTGCACGACGGGTTCGACATCGAGCGGGTCGCCCGATCACCGCGCGACGAGGGAACGACGATCGTGTCGCTCGTCCCGACCGCGCTGCGACGCCTGCTCGACGCGGGCGCGCCGTTGCACGAATTCCGGCGGGTGATCACCGGCGGGGCGCCCTGCCCACCCGCGCTGCGCGCACGCGCCGAATCGGAAGGCGTCACCCTTGTCGACGCGTACGGCCTCTCGGAGACGTGGGGCGGCTTCGCGCTCGACGGCTCACCGATCGAAGGCGCCGAGGTGCGGCTCGCCGGTGCCGACGCCGAGATACTCGTCCGGGGACCGATGTTGATGCGCGGGTACCGGCTCGATCCGGTGCGCACCGCGGCCGCGCTGGACGCCGACGGGTGGTTCCGTACCGGCGACGCCGGCACCATCGACGCCCGCGGCCGGATCGAGGTGGTCGACCGCCTGAAGGATCTCGTCATCACCGGCGGTGTCAACGTCAGCCCGACCGAGGTGGAGGCCGTGCTCGCGCGTCACCCCGACGTCGACGACGTCTGCGTCGTCGGCCTCCCCGACGACGAGTGGGGCGAGCTCGTCGTCGCGTTCGTGGTACCTCGCGCGGGCTCGCACGCGCCGTCGGTCGACGAGCTGCGCGCGTTCGGGCGCGACCGGCTGAGCGGCCCCAAGTTGCCGCGGGCTGCGCGCGCCGTCGACGCGATCCCGCGCACCGCGAGCGGCAAGCCGTTGCGGCGACTGCTCCGGGACGCCGCTACGGAATCCGCCGGAGGCAGTTAATCGTCCCGACGAACTGCACGACACGCACCGAACCGCCGGCGCGCGCCGAACCACCGAACAGCGGCGCGGTCGTCTCGAGGAGCCAGGCGCGGATCTCTGCTCTCGGGGTGCCGCGCTCGGCGGCGGCCACGCAGTTGCTGACGGTGATCTGGTAGTCGACCAGTTCCTCGCGCGTCATCTCGATCGGGTCTTCGAACATCTCCACGCCGACGACTTCGAAGCCGCCGGGCGTCTCGGCGCGCGGATCGCCGACCTGCGGGTTGCGGCGCGGCAACGGGAACCGTTCGAACAGCGCGCCGACCCAGTCGTCGAATCCGTCGACGTCGCGCATGTCGGCGAAGTAGTGGTCGTAGAGCGCGACCCACCCGCCGGGCCGGACGACCCGCCCGAGCTCGGCGAAGAAGCGCGCCTGATCGAACCAGTGGACGCCCGACGAACACGTCACGGCGTCGAGTGCACCGTCGACGAAGGGCAGCCGTTCCGCCCTTGCGAGCATGTAGGTGACATTCGGCGCGGGCGACGCGGCGCGCAGCATCTCGGGCGAGATGTCGAGGCCGGCGACCGAACCCGCGTGCTCCGCGAGCGCGATCGTCGACATACCCGTTCCGCACGCCACATCGAGCGCGCGCTCGACGCCGGCATCCGCACCCACGATCGCGAGCACACGCGCGAGAGAGCGCGGGTGGTGATACGGCCGACCCTGCCGGTAGAGCTCACCAACCTCTCGCGCCGCGAACGGATTGTCAGGTGTCGTCGTCACGCAGCGCTTCCTTCCACGTCCGAAAACGCGTGTGCACGATGCCATCGGGGCCCGTGCCCTCGCCCGAGCCGTCGGGGAAGAGCCGGAACGTGAACCGGCGATCGAGGTCGTCCGCGTCGACGGCCATGTACCGCGCGTCTGCGTGCACGGCCGGCCCGGCCCGCCACAACAAGTACCTGTGGATCCGCCGCTTGAACGCCACGAGATCGACACCGAGATCGGCGCCGAGTGAACGGAGCGCCGCCGGCGCTTCGACCCAACGCGTCGCCGGGATCAGGAAGTCGCGCTGCGGGAGTGGTGGCAACTCGTCGGTGTGCCAGTCGCGCTCGGTCGGTGGCCGATCCTCGGCAGGCATGGGCATGTCGTGCCATGCTCCCACGCGTGACCTCCGTCGCCGACCTCTCCACCCCTGCGCTCGTCGTCGACACCGCCGCGCTCGCACGCAACCTCGACACGATGAGCGCTGCGCTGCCGGGCGCCCGCCTGCGACCGCACGTCAAGGCGCACAAGTGCACCGGGCTCGCGCGCGGAGCAGGCGCGCCGGGGCCACACGAACTTCACGGCTGCCACCCCGCGCGAGGTCGTGGGCATGGCCCGGGCCGGTCTCGACGCCGACCTCCTCCTCGCGAACGAGTGCGTCGACCCGGTTCGCCTCCGTGCGCTCGCCGACTGCCCCGGTCGGGTGACGGTCGCGGTCGACAGCGAGGCCACCGTCGACGCGGCCGCCGCCAACGGCATCCGCGAGGTGCTCATCGA
Source organism: uncultured Actinomycetes bacterium (assembly GCA_963812205.1). Lineage (GTDB taxonomy): Bacteria > Actinomycetota > Acidimicrobiia > IMCC26256 > PALSA-610 > PALSA-610. Next base: position 787,583 of record CAWEUJ010000004.1, on the reverse strand, counting down.
CGTGAACGTGTACCTGCCCCGCTGCGGTTGCCGGCCCGACGACGCTCCCCGGCTCGCGGACCGCGCCCGTACCGCCGGGCTCGAGGTGCGGGGCGTGATGGGCTACGAGGGCCACGCCGTGCTGATCCCCGACCGGGTTGAGCGCGCGGCCAAGACCACGCAGGCGATGGAGCGGCTCGCCGCCGTCGCGCGCGCCGTGGGAGGTGACGTCGTGTCGGCCGGGGGAACCGGCACCTACGACCTCAACACCTCGGCCACCGAGATCCAAGCCGGCTCGTACGCCCTCATGGACGGCGACTACGGCAAGCTCGACCTCCCGTTCACACGCGCGCTCGCGATCGTGGCAACGGTGATCCATGTCAACGAGCGCTGGTCGGTTGCCGACTGCGGCCTGAAGGCGATGGGCATGGACCACGGCAATCCCTCGCTCGACGATGCCGACGTGTTGTTCTGCTCCGACGAACACGTCACGTTCACGCCCCACGGGCCGTCCGGCGCCCGGCCGCGTGTGGGCGATCGCATCTTGGTGTGGCCCGCGCATGTCGACCCGACCGTCGCGTACCACGAGCGCATGCATCTCGCCGCGGGGCCGGGCATCGGCGCGGCCGTCATCGACGCGTGGCCGGTCGACCTGCGCGGCTGGGACGTGCCGGTCGCGAGCGTGCCGACTCCGAAGTAGCGTCGGGGCGTCGAGGGCGCGCCGTACCAAGGAGTCACGCAGTCATGACGGATCTCTCACTTCTCGACGCCACCGCGCAGGCGGCGCTCGTCCGCGCCGGCGACGCGTCGGCCGCCGAGCTCGTCGAAGCCGCGATCAGTCGCATCGAGAAGGTGAACGGCGAGCTGAACGCCGTGATCCACCCGCTCTTCGATCGGGCTCGCGCCGCGGTGCGCGGCGGTCTGCCCGGCGGACCGTTCACCGGCGTCCCCATCGTCGTCAAGGATCTCGACGGCACGCTCGCGGGCGCGCCGTATCACGCGGGCAACAAGGCGCTGAAGGAAGCGAACTACGTCGCGACCACGACCAGCTACCTCTTCGAGAAGCTCGAGCGCGCGGGCTTCGTGATCGTCGCCAAGACCAACACACCCGAGTTCGGCTTGATGCCGACCGCCGAGCCCGAGGCGTACGGGCCCACGCACAACCCCTGGCATCTCGCGCACAGCAGCGGGGGCTCGAGCGGTGGTTCCGCGGCCGCGGTCGCGAGCGGCATGGTGCCGGTCGCGCACGCCGGCGACGGCGGGGGCTCCATCCGCATCCCCGCGAGTATGTGCGGGCTCTTCGGCCTGAAGCCCACTCGTGGGCGCGTGTCGCTCGGGCCGGCCGAACACGAGGCGTGGGCCGGTCTGGTGATGCGCCACGTCGTGACCCACAGCGTGCGCGACAGCGCGGCGGTGCTCGACGTGTTGCAGGGCTACATGACCGGCGACTGGTACACCGCGCCCGCGCCCGAACGCGCGTACGCCGACGAGGTCGGCGCGGCGCCGGGGCGGTTGCGCATCGGCGTGCGCACGGTCGCGCCCCTCGGTCTCGCCGCGGTCGACGCGCAGTGCATCGCCGCAGTCGAAGACACCGCTCGACTCCTCGAGTCACTCGGCCATTCCGTCGTCGAGGCCGCGCCGAGCGCGCTCGACGACGCCGCGTTGCTCGAGACGTTCTCCGCGGTGATGCTCTCGTCGTTGCGCGCCGACCTGGCCGAAGTCGAGGCCGTGATCGGTCGTCCGTTGACCTCCGACGACATGGAGGCCTCCACGTGGGCCGGCTTCGAGGCGGGAGCCGCCATCGACGCCGGCAACTACGTCGCCACACTCAAGAAGATGCAGGGTTGGGCGCGGCGCGCGATCTCTTGGTGGCTCGACGACGGGTTCGACGTGCTCCTCACACCCACACTCTCGGAACCGCCGCCCGCGCTCGGTGACCTCACCCACCCCGAGACGGGCGCCGGCCGGCTCCTGCCCTTCGTCATCTTCACGGCGCCGTTCAACGTGACGGGCCAACCGGCCATGTCGGTGCCGCTCGCGAGTTCGACGTCGGGGCTCCCCATCGGCGTGCAGGCCGTGGCCGCGCCGTACCGCGAGGATCTGCTGATCAGGTTGGCCGCCCAGCTCGAACAGGCCCGCCCGTGGGCCGACCGGCGCCCGCCGGTGCACGCGTAGCCCCATCACGACAAGGAGCCGACATGGCGGACACGAACCTCGATGCGACCGCACAGGCGGAGCTCGTGCGCAAGGGCGAGGTTTCGCCGCTCGAACTCGTCGATGACGCGATCGCGCGCGTCGACAAGCTCGACTCCGAGTTGAACGCCGTCATCCACCGCCGCTTCGAGAAGGCGCGCGCCGAGGCGAGTGGAACGCTCCCCGGCGGGCCGTTCCGCGGCGTGCCGCTGCTCCTCAAGGATCTACTCGCCGGTATCGAAGGTGATCCCCATCACGAAGGCATGCGGTTCCTGCGCGACGCCGGCTACCGGGCCGATCACACCGACGCTCTCGCGCAGAAGTTCCTCGACGCCGGTTTCGTCTGCATCGGCCGCACCAACACGCCGGAGCTCGGCATCGTCCCGACGACGGAACCGGAGGCGTACGGTCCCGACGCGCAACCCGTGGGACACGACGCGCACCACCGGCGGATCGAGTGGAGGATCGGCTGCCGCGGTCGCGAGCGGCATGGTGGCGGTCGCCCACGCCAACGACGGCGGCGGGTCGATCCGCATTCCCGCGAGTTGCTGCGGCCTGGTCGGACTCAAGCCGTCGCGCGGGCGCACCTCGCTGATGCCCGACTACAGCGTCATCGACGACCTGCTCGTCGTGGAGTTGTGCGTGACGAGAACCGTGCGTGACACCGCGGGCGTGCTCGATGTGCTGCACGGCGGCGCGATCGGCGACACCGTGCGCGCACCCGCGCCCGCACGCCCGTATCGCGAGGAGGTCGGCGCCCCGCCGGGGAGGTTGCGCATCGGCCTGCTCACGCACAACCCCCTCGAATCCGGCGAGATCCACGCCGACTGTGTGACCGCGGCACGAGAAGCGGCCGCGCTGTTGGAATCGCTCGGGCACACAGTGGAGGAGACGTTTCCCGCGCAACTCGCCGATCCCGCGCTCGTCGGACACTTCACCACACTGTGGGCGGCAACACTCGTGCACAACCTGCGGTACTGGGAACGGAAGGTCGGCCGCACGATCACCGCGAACGACGTCGAACCGCTCACGTGGACGCTGGCCGAGATGGGCCGTTCGATCACCGCGCCCGACTACATCGAAGCGCAGCACGCCGCGCTCGAGGTCGGGCGCCACGCAGAGCAGTGGTACGCGTCGGGCTACGACCTCCTGTTGACGCCCACGCTCGGCGAGCCGCCGGTCGAGATCGGCACGTTCAGCACTCCGGACGAACCCTTGCTCGGCTTCATCCGCGCCGCGACCTTCGTGCCGTACACCCCGCTCGCGAACCTCACCGGACAACCGGCGATCTCGCTGCCACTGCACTGGAACGACGACAACCTGCCGATCGGCGTGCAGCTCATGGGCGCGTACGGACGCGAAGACCTGCTGCTCCGCGTCGCCGCGCAGCTCGAACAGGCGCGGCCGTGGGCCGACCGCCTCCCCACCGTCCACGCGTGAGCCGAGCCGTGGACCGAGCCATGAGGGACGTCGTCATCGCAGGCGGGCAGGGCTTCTACGGCGACACGCCGACCGCGGTCGACGCGCTCCTCGCGGAAGGAATCGACTACCTCTGCCTGGAAGCGCTGGCCGAGCTGACGCTCGCGATCCTCCAGAAGGATCGTCAGCGCGACGAGACCCGTGGTTACACACGCGACCTGCCCGCGTACCTCGCCCGGGCGTTGCCGTTCGTGGCCGAGGGTCGCACCAAGGTGATCACGAACGCGGGCGGCATCAACCCGACAGCCGCGGCTCGCGCCGCGATCGACACCGCGCAGAGGATGGGCGTCAGTGGCATCACCGTCGCGACCGTCGTCGGCGACGACGTGCTCGCGCGCCTTCCCGCGCTGCACGACGACCACGGTCAGTCGCTCGCGCACCTCGATACCGGCGAGCCGTTCGAAGCGTTCGTGGGACCGGCGCTCTTCGCATCGGCTTACCTGGGCGCGCGCCCGATCGTCGACGCGCTCGCGCAGGGCGCCGACATCGTGATCACCGGCCGCGTCGCCGATGCGTCGTTGTTCCTCGCACCGCTCGTCCACGAGCACGGCTGGAGCTGGGACGACTGGGACCGGCTCTCGGCCGGCATCCTCGTCGGTCACCTGCTCGAGTGCTCCGGCCAGAGCGTCGGCGGCAACTACTCGGGCGACTGGTGGGCGCTGCCGCACCCGTGGGACCTGCCCTACCCGATCGCCAGCGTCGGCGCCGACGGAACCGCGGTGATCTCGAAACCGAAGGGGTCGGGCGGGCGGGTTTCGACCGACACGCTGCGTCACCAGCTCCTGTACGAGGTGCACGACCCGACGCGCTACCTGTCGCCCGACGTCGTCGCCGACTTCACCTCCGCGCGCTTCGAGGATCTTCCCGACGACCGCGTCCGCATCACCGAGGTGCGCGGCACACCCGCGACCGACACGTACAAGCTGTTGCTCTCGTCGCACGCGGGTTGGTCGGGCGAAGCGCGGGTCGCGTTCTCGTGGCCGGACGCGTACGAAAAGGCGAAGGCCACGGCCGCGATCCTCCGCAAGCGCGTCGAGCTCGCCGGCCTCGCGGTCGACGAGTGGCTCGTCGAGTACTGGGGCGTCGACGCGCTCGGTGGGCCGACCGTGCCGCCGACGACCCACGAGCCGCCGGAGTGCATCCTGCGGGTCGCGTGGCGGTGCGCGGACCAACGGACGGCCGCACTCGTCGGTCGCGAGCTCGTACCGTTGACCCTCTCGGCTCCACCCGCGGGAATGACGGGGGCCGGGCGCGGCCCCGCCAGCGCGACGGAGCTGCTGTCGATCTGGCCCACCCTCGTCGACAAGTCGGTGGTCGACGCCGAAGTACGCGTCGTGCTCGAGGAGGTCAAGTGACCGTGGCCCGCTTCGCGCTCCGAGAGATCTGCGGCTACCGCGCCGGCGACAAGGGCGACATCGCGAACGTCGCGATCTTCGCCGACGACGACGACACGTACGCGCTGATCGTGCGTGAGGTCACCGCCGCGCGGGTGAAGGAGCATTTCGGCGCGATGGTGCTCGGCCCGGTCGATCGTTACGAGGCGGCGAACGTGCGGGCCCTCAACTTCGTCATGCAGGGCGCGCTCGGCGGTGGCGGTCCGAGGTCGCTTCGCGCCGACAGCCTGGGCAAGGCGCTCGGTGGCGCGCTCGTGCGCATGGAGATCGAGGTGCCGGCCGCGATCGCCGGCCGCCGGCGCCCGCGCCCCGACGTGTCGTGGGCCGACGAGATCCTGGGCGCTCCCGGAGGCGATGCCCGCTAGCGAACCGTGAGGAAGCCGGCCAGGTTGTCCTGGTCGGAACGGACCTCGGCGAGCAGCGACTCACCGGCGCCGGCCGGCATCTCGAGCGCTTCCAGGGCCTCTTCGAGCGGTGCATTCTGCTCGGAGGTCACGTGGTCGATCTCGATCGCGACCGAGTCGGCGGCAACGAGCACGCGTCCGAGCGTCGACGTGATCTGCGCGGGCGGTGTGTGGTGAGAGCCGATGGCCTCGACCATCTCGGCCGGGAACCGCATCACCGACAGCGCGGCGGCGCCGACCTCGGCGTGGGTCATGGTGAACTCCATGCGCTCCGCGTCGAGCCGCGAGAGCGTCGGGTCGCCGGCGAGAAGCTCGAGCACCGCGTCGTAACGGCGGGGCGCACGGCGGAACACCAACGCGCTGCCGAGATCGTGCAGCAGGCCGGAGCTGAACGCGTCGTTCGGCTGGATGCCGACCCGGCGTGCAATCGCGGCGGCGGCCGCGGCCGTGGTGACCGAGTGCGGCCAGAAGTCGTCGGGCACCGAACGGCCCTTTTCCGAGAAGAGGTCGAACGCGGCGGTCGTCGCGATGGCGCGCACCGTTGCGAGCCCGAGCACCGTGACGGCGCGCCACGCGCTCGAGACCTTGCCCGACAGCCCGTAGAACGCGGTGTTCGCGAGCCGGATCACCTGCGTCGAAAGCGCGGGATCGGACTCGATGAGCCGACCGAGGTCGGCGGCCGACGTGCGCGGATCCTCGAGCATCCACAAAAGACGCATCGCCGCGCCCGGCTGCACCGGCAGCTGGGTGACTTCCGTGATTAGGTCGTTCGCTTCGGCTGTCGCCATTGTTTCCGCCCCCATTGAGGCCCGCCGCCGGGCACCTCGGCGTACGTCCCGGACCCTTCGTTTATCGGTCGCGATTGCCAACCCCTGAGTGCGATCTCGCGAGCCCCTACGCTTCGGCCCCGATGAACCACCCCGGCCGACTGCCCCTCAGCACCCGTCCTCGCCGCTACGAGCTCCTGATCGCCACGGATCTGGACGCATCCACGTTCTCCGGCGAGGTCGTCATCGCGCTCGAGCTCGCCGAGCCCACCGACACGATCGTGCTCAACTCCAAGGGCCTCCAGGTGGCCCTCGTGGCCCTCCGCCAGGGCGACCGGCCCGTTGCGGCGACCCTGGCCGTCGACGCCGAGCTCGAACGGCTCGTGATCACGACCGACCGGGCACTCTCGGCCGGTGACGCCGTGCTGGAGCTGCAGTTCGACGGCGAGATCAGCCACGGGCTCCTCGGCTTCTACCGCAGCACCTACGTCGACGAGACCGGCGCCGACAAGGTCCTGGCCGCGACGCAGTTCGAGGCGCCGCACGCCCGGGCCGCGTTCCCCTGCTTCGACGAGCCCGAGTTCAAAGCAGTCTTCGCGATCACCCTCGTGGTCGCCGACGGGCTGCTCGCACTGTCGAACGGGCCCGAGATCAACCGCCAGAAGCTGCCCGACGGGAACGTGCGTGTCCGATTCGGCGAGACGATCCCGATGTCGACGTATTTGGTCGCATGGGTCGTCGGCCCGCTGGAGGTCACCGAGGCGGTCGACGCGGGTGGAGTGGCCGTACGGGTCGCGTACGTGCCCGGGCGGGGCCACCTCACCCGCTTCGCGCTCGACGTCGGCACCTTCGCGATCAAATTCTTCGCTGACTATTACGGCATCGCGTACCCCGGCGAGAAGTGCGATCTCGTCGCGCTCCCCGACTTCTCGTTCGGCGCGATGGAGAACCTCGGGTGCGTCACGTTCCGCGAGACGCGGCTCCTTCTCGATCCCGACGAGGTCACGCTCGACGAGATGTCGAGCGCGGCATTGACCATCGTGCACGAGATCGCGCACATGTGGTTCGGCGACCTCGTGACCATGAAGTGGTGGAACGGCATCTGGCTCAACGAAGCCTTCGCCACGTTCATGGAGCACCTCGGCGTCGACGAGTACAAGCCCGAGTGGAAGACGTGGGACGAGTTCGCGCTCGGCCGCGCGGCCGCGCTCGATGTCGACGCGCTCGAGAACACGCGCACCGTCGAGTACGAGGTGGTGACACCCGAAGACGCCGACGGGATGTTCGACCTTCTCACGTACCAAAAGGGCGGCTCGGTGCTCCGCATGCTCGAGCGGTGGCTCGGTGCCGACGCGTTCCGCGCCGGGGTCCGTCACTATCTCGCGCGGTACCAGCTCGGGAACACCGAGACGACCGATCTCTGGGACGCGCTCGAAGAGGCCACGGGCAAACCGGTGCGGCGCATCATGGACACCTGGATCTTCCAGCCCGGGTTCCCGAGCGTGCGCGCCCGCGACGGCGTGATCGAGCAATCGCGCTTTTCGTACGGTGACGCCGCGCACGACGAGAAGTGGGTGCTCCCCGTGCTGGCGCGCGTGCACACGGGCGATCAGGTGGAGACCCGCTCGTTGCTCGCCGACGCCGAGCCGCTGCCGCTCGACGTTCCGCACGACGCGCTGGTCGTGCTCAACGCGGGCGGGGAAGGCTTCTACCGCGTCGCCTACCCGGCCGAGTGGCGCGACCGGCTGCTCGACGCGGGGGTACTGGAGCCGCTCGAACGGTTCGCGCTGGTCGACGACCTGTGGGCGTCGGTGCTCGCCGGCAGACGCGACCGCGGCCGAGTTCCTCGCGTGCGCCCGCCGCTTCACGGCCGAGAAGGATCCGGTCGTGTGGCGCGCGGTGATCGGGCACCTGCGCGCGGCCGCGCGGCTCGTCGACGGCGACGCGCTCCGGTCTTTGCAGGCCGAGATGGCGGCGATCCTCCGCCCCGCGATGCAGCGGCTCGGCTGGGACGCGGACTCCCCCGACGAGCGCACGCGCCAACTGCGCGGCCTGCTGATCAACGTGCTCGGTTCGAACGCGTCGGATCCCGAGACCATCGCCCGGGCGCGCGAGATCTACGCACGCGGTGGTGCCGATGCCGACGTGCAGGCGGCGGCGATCAGCATCGTCGCGAGTACCGGCACGGCCGACGATTTCGACCAGTTCCTCGCGCGCGCCGCGGCAACGGCCAACCCGCAGGAGCAACTGCGCTACCTGTACTCGCTCGGCGACTTCCCGACCGAGGACCTGGTGCTGAGGGCGTTGGAGCTCGCACTGTCGAACGACATCCGCGCGCAGAACGGACCCTTCGTCGTGCAACGCGCGCTGCGCAACCGCGACCATGGTCCAGCGGCCTGGCGGTTCGTGCGCGACAACTGGGAACGGGCGCGGACGCGGTTCAGCCCGTCGTTGATCCCGCGCCTGATCGAGGGCACGACCTGGCTCGTACAGCCCGGCGTGGCCGGCGACGTGTCCCGGTTCGTCACCTCGCATCCGTTGCCCACCGGCGGCCGCACGATCGCACAGCACCTCGAGCGGCTCGACGTGCATTGCGCCACCGCGGCGAGAGAACGCGACCGGTTCGCCGCCGCGCTCCTCGAAGCCCCGTAGCCGCGGCCACCGAGAATCCCGGCGTCTCAGGCCGGCGATACCGTGATCGCCATGGCGCTGGACCGGTTCAGTGCGCCCGTGCGGGCCTGGTTCGAGACCAGTTTCGCCGCGCCCACCGACGCGCAGACCAAGGGGTGGCCCGCGATCGCGAACGGCGACCACACACTGCTCCTCGCTCCCACCGGGTCGGGCAAGACACTCGCCGCGTTCCTCTGGGCCATCGACCGGCTCGGCACCGCGCCCATACCGTCCAAGGACAAGCGCTGCCGCGTGCTCTACGTCTCGCCGCTGCGCGCGCTCGCGTTCGACGTCGAGAAGAACCTGCGCGCGCCGGTCGCGGGGATCACGTTGGCGGCGGAGCGGCTCGGCGAGTCGTTCGGCGCACCGACGGTCGCGATGCGCACGGGCGACACACCGGGCAAGGAACGCCAACAGCTCGTGCGCAACCCACCCGACATCCTGATCACCACCCCCGAGTCGCTCTATCTCATGCTCACGTCGCGAGCGCGAGAGACGCTGCGCGGCGTCGAGACCGTGATCATCGACGAGATCCACGCCCTCGCACCGACGAAGCGCGGCGCCCACCTCATGGTCTCGCTGGAGCGACTCGAAGCCGTCACCGGCACGCCGCCGCAGCGCATCGGGCTCTCGGCCACGCAGCGGCCGCTCGACGAGATCGCCCGCTTCCTCGGCGGCTTCGATGCGAACGGGCAACGTCCGGTGACGGTCGTCGACGCGGGTTCGACCAAGACGCTCGACGTCGAGGTGATCGTCCCCGTCGACGACATGAACGAGCCCGGCACGCACTCCGCGGCGTCGGGCGCTGCGGCCGGCGCGCTCGGGCTCGACGACCCCGAGGCGCACAGCAGCATCTGGCCGCACGTCCACCCTCGCATCCTCGAGCTGGTCCGCGCCCACCGAACGACGATCGTGTTCTGCAACGCTCGCCGGCTCGCGGAGCGGCTCGCGGCCGGCCTCAACGAGCTCGCGGGCGAGGAGATCGTGCGCGCCCATCACGGCTCCTTGGCGCGAGAGCAACGTGTGCAGGTGGAGTCGGAGTTGAAGGACGGCCGGCTGCGCGGCATCGTCGCCACCTCGAGCCTCGAGCTCGGCATCGACATGGGCACCGTCGATCTCGTCGTGCTCGTCGAATCGCCCGGATCGGTCGCGCGCGGTATCCAGCGCGTCGGCCGCGCCGGCCACCAGGTCGGCGAGCCCAGTACCGGCAAGATCTTCCCGAAGTACCGTGGTGATCTCCTCGAAGCCGCGATCGTGGTCCGGCGCATGCGCGAGGGTCTCGTCGAGGAGATGCGATACCCGCGCAACCCGCTCGACGTGCTCGCGCAGCAGATCGTCGCGGCCTGCGCGGTCGACGAGTGGAACGTCGACGACCTCTACGCGCTCGTACGCCGGAGCGCGAACTTCGCCGAGCTCTCCGACGACGCGTTCCGGGAGACGCTCGACATGCTTGCCGGGCGCTACCCCTCCGACCGGTTCAGCGGATTGCGGCCGCGCGTGGTGTGGGATCGCGTGGCAGGACGCGTCCGCGGACGCGAGGGTGCGCAGCGGGTCGCCGTGCAGAGCGGTGGCACGATCCCCGATCGCGGCCTCTTCGGCGTGTTCGTGCCCGACGGCGGGCGCGTCGGCGAGCTCGACGAGGAGATGGTCTACGAGAGCCGCGTCGGCGAGTGCTTCGTGCTCGGCGCGTCGACGTGGCGGATCGAGGAGATCACCGTCGACCGCGTCGTCGTCACACCTGCGCCGGGACAGCCCGCGAAGACACCGTTCTGGCGGGGCGACCGTCCGGGCCGGCCGTTGGAGCTCGGCCGCGCCCTGGGCGGACTCGTACGCGAGCTCCGTGCGCTCGATGGCCCGGGCGCGGAGGCGGCGCTGCGGGAGTCCGGCCTCGACGCGCGTGCCGCGTCGAACCTCCGCATGTATCTCGACGAGCAAGCCGAGTCGACCGGCGCGATCCCCGACGACCGCACCGTCGTGATCGAGCGCTTCCCCGACGAGATCGGCGACTGGCGCGTCTGCATCCTCACACCGTTCGGCTCGCGGGTGCACGCGCCGTGGGCCCTCGTCATCGAGGAGCGACTCGCGCGTGCCGATCTGCCCGTGCAGGTGCTGTGGAGCGACGACGGCATCATCTTGCGACTCCCCGAATCGATCGACGACGTCGCCACCGAGCTCCTTGTGCCCGATCCCGACGACGTGGAAGAGCTCCTCGTGGCCGGGCTCCCCAATACGTCGCTGTTCGCGTCGAAGTTCCGCGAGAACGCGGCTCGCGGCATTGCTCATCCCGCGACGCCGGCCGGGCGAACGCACGCCGTTGTGGCAACAACGTCAGCGTGCGGCCGACCTCCTCGAGGTCGCGAGCGGGTTCCCGACGTTCCCGATGCTGCTCGAGACCACGCGCGAATGCCTGCGCGACGTGTTCGACGTTCCCGCACTGCGGGAGGTGCTCAGCGAGATCCGCTCGCGCAAGCTGCGCGTCGTCCCGGTCGAGACGCGCCGGGCCTCGCCGTTCGCGCAGTCGCTGCTATTCGGCTGGATCGCGGTCTACATGTACGAAGGCGACGCACCGCTCGCCGAACGGCGCGCCACCGCGCTGGCCCTCGACCGCGACCTCTTGCGCGACCTCATGGGCGCCGAAGAGCTGCGGGAGCTCCTCGATCCGGGCGCGCTCGCCGAGCTCGAACTGGAACTGCAGCGCCTGACCCCGGCGCGCCACGCGCGCCACGCGGACGATCTCCACGACCTGCTCGCGGATCTCGGCCCGCTGACACTCGACGAGGTGCGGGCGCGCAGTGCGGCCGATCCGGGGCCGTGGCTCGACGCGCTGCGCGCCGAACGCCGGGTCATCGAGATCGCCGGGCGCTTCGCCGCGGCCGAAGACGCGGCAAAGCTACGCGACGCGCTCGGCTGGGCGATCCCCCAAGGGCTGCCGAGCGCCTTCACCGATCCCGTCGAACGGCCGCTCGACGGTGTGGTCGCCCGGTACGCGCGCACCCACGTGCCGTTCACGATCGACGAGCTCACCGCCCGCTTCGACATCTCCACCGAACGCGCCCGCGCGGCGCTGATGCAGCTGGAAGCGGATGGCCGGGTCGTGTTCGGAGAGTTCCGACCCGGCGGCGTCGAGCGCGAATGGTGCGACACCAACGTGCTGCGGGTGCTGCGCCGCCGTTCGCTCGCCGCGCTGCGCCACGAGATCGAACCCGTCGACGCGACCACCTACGCCCGGTTCCTGTGCGCGTGGCACGGCGTGGGCCGAGGGCGGCGCGGCGCCGACGCGCTCGTCGAGGCGCTGGAGCAACTGCAGGGGGTGGCGATCCCGGCCTCGGTGCTCGAACGCGACGTCCTGGCCGCCCGGGTCGACGGGTACCGGCCCGGCATGCTCGACGAGTTGTGCGCGGCCGGTGAGCTCGTGTGGATCGGCGCCGGCGCGCTCGGCGTCGACGACGGCCGCGTGCGACTGTTCTTCCGCGACCGTGTGCGGCTCTTGGCCAACCGTCCCACCTCGGACGGCGCGCCCGGCGGCGAGATCCACGACGCGATCCGCGACCGGCTCCTGCGCGCGTGGCGCGAGCTTCTGGCCCGATCTCGTCGCCGCGACCGGCGTCGCCGACGACACCGCCGTGCTCGGCGCGCTGTGGGATCTCGTGTGGGCGGGCGAGGTCACGAACGACACGTTCGGCCCGCTACGCGTCCCGCGGCGCGTCGCGGCCCGGCGCGCGAACGCCCCGGGCCCGCCCCCATCCCGGGCGGCTGTCGCGCCTCGGGCCGCCCGCGGGCGCGGGCCGGTGGTCGCTCGTCGTACCCCTGCTCGAACCGGAGCCGTCGTCGACCGAGCGAGCTCACGCGGCCGCGCTGCAGCTCCTCGAACGTCAAGGGGTCGTGACGCGCGAGGCCGTCCGCGCCGAAGGCGCCACGGGCGGCTTCGCGGGCGTCTACCCGGTCCTGCGCGCGACTCGAGGAGTCGGGGCGGGCTCGCCGCGGCTGGTTCGTGGCCGGCCTCGGGGCTGCGCAGTTCGCGCTCCCGGGCGCGGTCGACCGCCTGCGGGCCCAGCGCACGATCGACGAGGAGAGCCGCTCGCGGGTGCTCGTGCTCGCGGCCACCGACCCGGCGCAACCGTACGGCGCCGCGCTCTCGTGGCCGGAGCGCGCCGGCGGATCGGCCCGGCCGTCACGATCCGCGGGCGCCTACGCGGTGCTCGTCGATGGTGAATGCGCCGCGTTCCTCGAACGCGGCGGCAAGGCCCTCGTCACGTTCGCGCCGGAGACGGGTGACGTCGAGGTCGAGCGGTGGGCCGAGGCGCTCGTCGAAGCGCACAAGCAGGGCCGATTGTCGCGGGTGCAGATCGAACGTATCGACGACGAACCCGCGCGCACGTCACCGCACGCGCCCGCGCTGCGCGCGGTCGGATTTTCCGACGGATACAAGGGACTCACACTCCGGTAGCCTCACCTCGCTCACCACTCTCGGGTCGGAGGTCGACATGGGTTTTCTCGACAAGGTCAAAGAGACGGCCGGCAAGGCCGCAGATCAGGCCAAGCACGCGACGGCGGTCGGCAAGGAAAAGCTCGACGACGTGCGGTTGCAGAAGAAGATCAACGACCTGTGCCAGGAGATCGGCGCCCTCGTCGTCGCGCAGCGACGAAGCGAAGCACCCGAGGATGCCCCGGCACAGATCGACGCGAAGGTCGCCGAGATCGCGGAGATCGAACAGCAGATGCAGGCGAACGATGTCGACGGCCCCGCCGCGGGCTCGGGCGAAGCGACGTCGTAGACCGTCGCGTCCCGCACGCCCGTCCGCGTGCGATCAGGGCAGCGCGACCTCGACCGCGGGCTCCGCGGCCAGCATGTCGCAATCCCGACCGGCCTCCTTCGCCGCGTAGAGCGCGGCGTCGGCGAGGCGCAACGTCTCGCGCGCCGAGCGTTCGGTTCCGTGGCGGGCGACACCGGCGGAGAACGTCGTGAGCGGACTCGTCGCCGCCCACGCGCGCCGGAACCGATCGAGCATCGCTTGTGCGCCTTCGATCCCCGCTTCGGGTAACACGACCGCGAACTCCTCGCCGCCGTAACGCGCCACGCAGTCGACTTGGCGCGCGGTGTCGCGGAGTGTCCGGGCCAGCCGCCGCAAGGTCTCGTCGCCGACCTGGTGCCCGTGCCGATCGTTCACCTGCTTGAAGTTGTCGAGATCGACGAGCACCAGCGCGTCACCGGGCCGCATGGTCGCGAGGGCGCGCGGCGAACGTCCGCCGGTTGGCGAGTTCCGTCAAGGGGTCGGTCTCGGCGTCGCGTGCGAGCGCGGCGGACTCCCGCAAGCGGCGGAACATGCGGCCCGCCTCCTCGGAGAGCAGCTCGGCGGCCTGGCCCGCGGAAGGTTGCAGGCGGCGCCGGGGTGTCGTCCACATCGCGATGATGACGCCGATCGGTGCCGGGCCGGCGCCGGGCAGCGGCACGGTCACGACCGCCCGGACACAGGCCGCCGCGGGCGCGAGCGCGTGGACGCGCTGCGGGTCGGCCACGAACTGCGGCACGTTGGCGTCGAACTCCCCGATGCCGAGGGCGTCGACGAGCAGTGGCGCCGAATCGGCCAGTGCCGGGTGCCCGAAGAAGGCACGGTTCAAGAGCCGCCGCCCCCCGGCGCGGTCGGCGAGCAACACCGCCACCGCGTCGGCGCCCAACAGCTCGGCCGACAGCGAGGCGACCATCTGCGCGCCCCGGCGCTGGTCGTCGACCCGCGAGAGGATCCGGACCGCCTGGAGGAGACGTTCGACGCGGGCTTCGGCCTTGGTCCGGCGGGCGTGGGCGAACGCGAGCATCTCACCGACGAGCACCAACATCGGGAGGGCGAACACGAGCGTCGACATCAGCGGCGTGTCGAAACGGAAGCGATCCGCGACCACGAGCGAGAGCGCCGCGATCGGCGCGAGACCGGTCGCGGTGCCGGGCGGTTGCGTGATGCCCACGAACACGAACGGCAACGGCAGCATCGCGAGATAGGGCTCGGACGCCCCGCGGGCGATCATGCCGCCGAAGGCGAAGAGCACGAACGCGAAGAGGGGGATCGCCAGCTCCGCGCGCGGCGCGAAGCGCGACCACGGGAACAGGCTCGCTCCGATACCGAAACCAGCCGCGAGGCACGCGATCGGCCCGATCGACGACGCGCCGTGGAAGTCGGGAACGACCAGGTCGACGGCCAGCGCGAGCAAACCACCCACGAGGAACACCAACGCGGCGACCCTCGGCGCGAGCACACCGGGATCGACCTCGCGAAACGAGAGGCGGATCTCCTGCGACACGGCTGCGCTGTTCCTGCGCATCCGCGACCAGACCGACGCCAAAGCACCCTCCCAAGCAACACCTGCGCCCGACCGGGGTATCGGTCGCCTCGCGGGCAAACTTGAGCGGAAATCCCGAAATTCCGAGCGGGCGGGATCCGACGGAGCGCCGGGCGCGGGTTTTGCCTGGTCAGGGGCTTTGCCGACCCCGTAGTATCCCGCCGCTCCCCACCCCTTCGCCCCAGGAGTCACCCATGGCCGGCCTCTTCGACATCGCGGGCAAGACCGCCCTGGTCACCGGCGGTAGCCGTGGGATCGGGCTGATGATCGCACGCGGCTACGTGGAGGCGGGGGCAAAGGTCTACATCTCATCCCGGAAGGCCGAGGTGTGCGACGAGGTCGCGGCCGAGCTCTCCAACATCGGAGCGTGCATCGCCATCCCGGCCGACCTGGCCCAAAGCGACGAGTGCGAGCGCCTCGCCGCCGAGGTCGCGCGGCGCGAGCCCCGGCTCGACATCTTGGTGAACAACGCGGGCGCGACCTGGGGCGCGCCGCTCGCCGACTACCCCGGCGAAGCGTGGGACAAGGTGATGAACCTCAACGCCAAGTCGCCGTTCCTGTTGACCCGCGCGCTCGTTCCGCTGCTCGAGGCCGCGGGAACCCCTGATGATCCCGCCCGGGTCATCAACATCGGTTCGATCGACGGCATCCAGGTTCCGCTGCTCGAGACCTACGCGTACAGCACGAGCAAGGCCGCGATCCATCAGCTGACGCGCCACCTCGCCCGCCAACTCGGACCGCGCAACATCACCGTGAACGCGATCGCACCCGGACCGTTCGAATCGAAGATGATGGCCGCGACCCTGCGCGACTTCGGCGATTCCATCGCCCGTTCCTCACCGCTCGGCCGTATCGGCCGCCCCGACGACATGGCCGGCGTCTCGATCTACCTGGCGAGCCGGGCCGGCGCGTACGTGACGGGCGCGATCATCCCCGTCGACGGCGGCATCGCCACCACCAAGTAGCGAACCCTCACGCAGTGAACTGCCCGCGACGTCGGCGACGGCTCCCGCCGCGCCGCAGCTCAATGCTCCGGGGTGAGCATTCCCCGCTGCATCAACGTGTACAGCCATACCAGCGCGGGGACGAGGAACACGCCACCCGCGCCGAGGACCACGAGCATCGCGACAAGGGTCGCGTGCGCACCGGCCGCGTCCGAGATGCGCACGCTCCGCTCGAGCATGTACGGGTACTGGCCGGCCGCCCAACCGAACAGCACCGCCACGACCGCGGCCGCGGCCGAGAGACGCGCCCACGTGTAATGCCGCCGGACGAGCAGCAAGAGCGTCGCGCCACCCGCGACCGCAGAGATCGCGACGAGCGGCGCGCCGCGGTGCGTCAGCCCGTGGAAGAGGTCGGGCGCGTCGTCGTGCAGCACGAACACGCCCGCGAGTGCAACCACGCCGGCGCCGATCCCACTGCCGATCGCGCGCCGGCGGAACGCTTCGACCATGGCGGGCTTCCCCCGGCGCTCGGCGTCGGCGGTGAGATACACCGCGGCGAGGAACGCGCACACCACCACCGCCATGATCCCGCCGAGGATCGAGGTGGGATTCGTCCAGCTCCGAAACACGTCACCGGTCCGGTCGCCGGCCGGGACGCGTCCCGACGCGACACCCCCCACGACTGCGCCGAGCATGAACGGAGTGAGTACCGACGACGACGCGAACGTCGCGCCGAAGAACCGCCGTAGCGGCAGCGTCTGCGATGCCTTGCGGAAGGCGAAGGCGGCCCCGCGCAAGATGATGCCGACCGCCGCGAGGGTGAGCGGGACGTACAGCGTCGACATGATCGGCGCGAACGCGACCGGGAACGCGGTCCACAGCGTCACGAGCACGAAGATCAGCCACACGTGGTTGGCCTCCCAGACCGGACCGATCGACTCCTCGATCAGCGCGCGCGGCGCCTGCCCGCGCGCGTCGCCACCCGCGACGAGGTCCCAGAGGCCCGCGCCGAAGTCGGCGCCCGCGAGCAGCGCGTACAACGCGATCCCGACGAACATCACCGCGGCGCACGCATCCGCAAGCGTCACTGCGGTCCTCCCGGCTCCGCCACCTCGGTGAGCTCGGACGGCAAGGGCACGCGCATGAGCCGCCGGAGCACGATGATCGTGAAGACCGCCATGAACGCGTAGACCGTGAGGAGCAGGTAGTAGCCGAAGCGGATGTTCGGCGCGTTGGTCACGGCGTCGCGCACGCGCATCACCTGCCAGACGATCCACGGTTGGCGCCCGACCTCGGTCGTGACCCAGCCGCATTCGAGCGCCACGACCGAAGCCGGGCCGGCGAGCACGACGGCGCGCAAGAACCACCGCGACCGGGGAACGTTCCTGCGCTTGCGCCACGCGAGCAGCATCCACAAACCGAGTCCGAGCATCGCGGTGCCGATCATCACCATGAGCTGGAACGCCGTGCGAACCACGTTCACCGGCGCGCGGTCGGCCGGTGCGACGTCCGCCAAGCCCTTCACGACCGCATGCGGATCGTGGAACGCGAGGATCGACAACCCGTCGGGAATCGGGATGCCACCTTTCACCTCGTTGTCGATGTAGACGCCACCGAGGTGCAGTGGCGCGCCCTTCGTGGTCGCGTACAGGCCTTCCATCGCCGCGAGCTTGGCCGGCTGGTGCTCGGCGACGTGGCGGGCGGCCCAGTCACCGGCAATGACCTGCAACGGTGCCGCGATCATCGCGACGGTGAGCGGCAGCAGCAGCCCGACGCGTTCGTAACGCGTCCGCCGTCCCCGCAGCATCGCCCATCCGTACGGCATTGCGACCAGGCACCCACCGACGATGAACGCGGCGAGGATCATGTGTATCGCCTCGGGCCAGAGGGCGGAGTTGAACATCGCCGCCCACGGATCGACATGCGTCACGTTGCCGCTCGCGTCGAGCGTGAAGCCGGTCGGGTCGTTCATCCACCCGTTCGCGGCGACAACGAAGAACGCCGACGCGACACCGGCGACGCCGATCGGAACGCCCGCCCAGAGGTGGACGCGCGGCGGAAGGCGATCCCACCCGTAGAGGTAGATCCCGATGAAGATCGCCTCGAGGAAGAACGCGAAGCCCTCGATCGCGAACGGCAGGCCCATGACGTCACCGAACCGACCCATCCAGCGCGGCCAGAGGATCCCGAACTCGAACGACAGGATCGTGCCCGACACCGCACCCACGGCGAACAACACGCCGACCGCCTTCGCCCAGCGGCGCGCGAGCGTGGCGTAGACGAGATCGCCCGTGCGCTGGGCCTTCCACTCGGCCAGCACGACCAGAAAGGGAACCGACATCCCGATGCACGCCAACACGATGTGCGACCCGAGCGAGAAGGCCATCTGCTGGCGTGCGTAGAACAGGTCGGGCTGATCCAACGCCAGCACGCCATGCACATCGTGACGTTACGCTCGCGACATGGCCGACACCGACCTCACCCGCGTCGACGCCCTGATCGACGACCTGCTGGCTGCCCACGACCCGCAGCGCACGGAGCCCACCGCCTTCCGCGGCGAACAGTACGACCGGGGCCTGGCGTGGGTGCACTTCCCGGAAGGCTTCGGCGGCTTGAATCTCGCGCCGATCGTGCAGCGCCACATCGACCGCCGGTTGCGAGAGGCCGGAGCGGTCGCGCCGGCCGGCACGCTCTTCTTCGGGCTGTCACTCGCCGGCCCGACCATGGTCACGCACGGCAGCGACGATCTGCGCCACCGATCCCTGCGACCGATGTTCACGGGCGAGGAGATCTGGTGCCAGCTCTTCTCGGAGCCCGGCGCGGGCTCCGACCTCGCCGGGCTCGCGACCCGGGCCGTACGCGACGGCGACGAGTGGGTCGTCAACGGACAGAAGGTCTGGAACACGCTCGCCCATCTCGCGGATCGCGGCATGCTCGTGGCCCGCACCGATCCCGAGCTCCCGAAGCACAAGGGCCTGTCGTACTTCATGGTCGACATGCACGCGCCGGGGGTCGAGGTGCGGCCGTTGCGACAGATCACCGGAGAAGCCGAGTTCAACGAGGTGTACCTCACCGACGCGCGTATCCCCGACGCCGATCGCATCGGCGACATCGGCGACGGTTGGCGCGTGTCGATGACGACGCTGATGAACGAGCGCACCACGATCGGCGCCGCGAGCAGCGGGGGCGGCCGCGGCGCCAAACGCGTGTCGGGGATTCAAGAAGCGCTCGACCTGTGGAGCAAACGGCCGTCGGCCGAACGCGATCCCGTCAGCCGCGACCGCCTCGCGCGGTTGTGGATCGAGAGCGAGGTGTTGCACTACACGAACCAGCGCGCCGCGGCCAAGGCCCGCGCCGGGAACCCCGGGCCCGAGGGATCGATCGCCAAGCTCGCGCTGGCGAACATGAACAAGTCCACATACGAGCTGTGCATCGACCTGCTGGGCGCCGACGGCATCGTCGGCTACGACTACACGTTCAAGCGTCCCGCCGAAGCGGGGCTCGAGGCGCCCCTCGGATCGGCCCGCAAGATGTTCCTGCGGGCGCGGGCCAACTCGATCGAGGGTGGCACCTCGGAGATCATGCGCAATATTCTCGGCGAACGGATCCTGGGCCTGCCCGGAGAGCCGCGAGTCGACCGGGACCTGCCGTGGTCGCAGGTTCCGCGCAACTGAGCACACCGCGTCCGAGAAACCGCGTCCGAGGGAGAACCATGAGCCAACTGGCCGTCGACGGCTTCCGGGCCGAGCGCGACGCGATCCTGACGATCGCGAAGGGCATCACCGCCGAGGAATGGATGCAGCCGTCGGCCTGTGCAGGCTGGACGGTGCGAGACGTGATGGGCCACATGGCGTGCACGCTGCACGGCGTGATCGACCCGGCCTTTCTTCCCGACATGGCGGGCGGCACGGAGCCGAGCATGGAGCCCGCTGTCGCCGAGCGCCGCACGTGGCCGATCGAGCAGGTACTCGAGGAATACGAGACCTACAGCGGGCAGGCCGCCGACCTCTTCGCGAGCGTGCAGGACGCTCCGCTCGCCGAGACGAAGTTGCCGATGGGAGACCTCGGGACCCATCCGATGTCGATCCTGCCCAGCACGTTCCTGTTCGACGGTTACACGCATCTCCGCAACGACATCTTGACCCCGAACGGTTCGCTCGACCGCCCGCAGCCGCCACGCGACGAGATGCGGCTGCGCCCCACCGTCGAATGGATGCTCGCGGGCCTTCCGTGGATGTGCGCCGACGCGCTCGCCGGCATCGTCGACCGGCCGCTCGTGCTCACGCTCGACGGTCCCGGCGGCGGAACGTGGACGATCACCCCCGGCGGCGACGAAGGACGCGTCGTCGTCACCGAGGGCGGAGATGCCGATGCCGCGGCCACGATGCGCAGCACCGATCACGACTTCGTCGTCTGGGGTACCCGGCGGGCAGCCTGGCGCGATCTCGTGACCGTCGAAGGCGACACGGCCTACGCGGGGCGCTTCCTCGACGCGATCAAGATCATCTGACCCGGGCGCGCGGCGTCGTTCGCGGGCGCCCTTCAGGCGACTTCGATGCGGGCGCGGCCTTCTCGTTTCGAGAGGTACAGCGCACGGTCCGCTTCCGCGAACGTCGACTGCGGATCGGCGTTGCCGTGGTGCGTCGCGATGCCGACGCTGAACGTCGGGACGTCGCCGAGCGCGATCCAGTGGTCGAGCAACCGCGCGGCGATGGCCCGCGAATCACCGTCGTGCGCTTGGAGCCGTATGAGGAATTCGTCGCCGCCGTAACGGGCGACGCTGTCGCGGTCTCGTAGACCGGCCCGGAGGTGCGTGCCGAGCTGTTCGAGCAACCGGTCGCCGCCGAGATGCCCACGCGTGTCGTTGACATGCTTGAAGTGGTCGACGTCGATCAGCACCAACGAGTCGCCGGGCCGCAGTCCGGCGACGAGAGCATCGGCGTGGCGCCGGCTTCCGACGCCCGTGAGCGCGTCACGCAGCGTCTGTTCTCCGAGCGCCTCGAGGAGTCGGAGCTGTTCGAGCCGGCCGCCGAACTCGCTCGACAGGAGTTGGACGACCTGGTTCGTGACGGGGTCGGCTGCGACCCCGTACGCGACCACGACCGCGATCACGCCCGAAGGCCCGACGAGCGGTATGGCGAGGCCGTTGCGGTCGCCTCGCGGCTCGCCCGTCGTGGCGGCATCGGTCGCCAACTCGAAGCCGCGC
Organism: uncultured Actinomycetes bacterium; assembly: GCA_963812205.1. GTDB lineage: Bacteria > Actinomycetota > Acidimicrobiia > IMCC26256 > PALSA-610 > PALSA-610. Next base: position 766,214 of record CAWEUJ010000004.1, on the reverse strand, counting down.
GGGGCGACGACACCGGCGGGAACCGAGCCCGATTCCAGCACCAACAGCTCGACCCGGTGTGCGTGCAGCACGACGCGGGTCGACTCCGCCGCGAGCTGCCGCGCCCTCGGCCAGGTTCAGCACCTCGCGTAGCTGCGACGACGCCGACACGAGCCCGCCGAGGTCTTCGCGCGTACCGGCGGCTACGCGCCATCGCCCACGCAATGGTCTCGGCGATGAGGACCGACGTGACGATGGCGACGAGCAGACCGGCGAAGGAGACGGACACGCGGGGCGTCGTCACGGTGAGCCACGCGCACCCGAGCGTGACGATCGGCGCGAACAGGGTGGACGTGCCGCGGGGCTGGGTGAGGCCGAGCCACCCGAAGATGAGCAAGAAGAACACCGGGTACGCGGCCTGCGCCTGGTCGGTTGCGGCGTAACCGGTCCACTGGCCCGACGCGAGCAGGAGCACGAGCCCGACGACGGCGAGGGAGAGCGAAGCCCGGCGCGGGAGGCGCGACCAGGGCACGAAGGTCACGGCCACCGCCGCGGCGAAACTCAACGCCCCGAGCACACGCATCCGGCCGACATCGACGCCGTTCACCCCGAGCGCGCCGAGCACGAAGGTGTTGCCGACGGCAACGGCGCCCGCCCCGACGAACAACATCGCGCCCGAGCGCGCAACGAGACGCGCCTCGCCCAGATTCTCCACGTCACCGTGTCGGTTCGCGGCACCCCCGAAATTGAGGGAATGCAGCAAGGTTCACCGTGGGAGGCCGCGATCACGTCCTATTTGCGACCTTCGGGAAACCCCGAGCTCGGATCAGCCGCCGGAGACGTCCTGCACGCGCTGCTTGCCGGCCGCGATCCACGGCATCATCGCCCGCAGCTCCGCGCCGACCTTCTCGATCGGGTGCTTCGCCGCGGCTTCGCGCATCCGCTCGAAGTTGGGCCGGCCGTTCTCGTTCTCGGCAATCCATTCCTTGGCGAACTCGCCGGACTGGATCTCGCCGAGGATCTTCTTCATCTCCGCCTTCGTCTGCGGAGTGATGACACGCGGACCGCGCGACATCTCGCCGTACTCGGCCGTGTCGGAGATCGAATAGTTCATCGCGGCGATGCCGCCTTCGTAGATGAGGTCGACGATCAGCTTCACCTCGTGGAGCGTCTCGAAGTAGGCGCTCTCGGGCTGGTATCCCGCTTCGACCAACGTCTCGTACCCGTTGCGGATGAGCTCCACGAGACCGCCGCAGAGCACGACCTGCTCACCGAAGAGGTCGGTCTCGGTCTCCTCTTCGAACGTGGTGTCGAGCACACCGGCGCGCGTTCCGCCGATGCCCCGCGCGTACGCGAGCCCGATCTGCTTGGCCTTGCCGGTCGCGTCGTTGTGCACCGCGATGAGGCACGGGACGCCGCCACCCTCTTCGTACGTGCGGCGCACGAGGTGGCCCGGACCCTTCGGCGCGATCATCCACACGTCGACACCCGCGGGCGGCGTGATCTGGCCGAAGTGGATGTTGAAGCCGTGCGCGAACGCGAGCGAGTTGCCGTCGACGAGGTTCGGTGCGATGTCGGCCTCGTACACCTTCTTCTGCTCGGTGTCCGGCAGCAGCACCATGATGATGTCGGCCTCGCGCACCGCGTCGGCCGTGGGCAGCACACGCAGGCCCGCGGCCTCGGCCTTCGCCTGCGACGCGGAGCCGGCCCGCAGGCCGACCACGACGTCGATGCCGGAGTCCTTCAGGTTCAGCGCGTGCGCGTGACCCTGCGAGCCGTAGCCGAGGATCGCGACCAGCTTGTCGGCGATCAACCCGAGATCGGCGTCGTTCTCGTAATAGACGGTTGCAGGCATCGAACGGAATCCCCTCGTGAACGTGCGGTGAATCGGGCGGCTCGGCCCGGGCGGGCCGCCGGCGACCAATAGTGTCGCCAACCGACCCGCGAAACGGAAATCAGCCCCGGGCGGTCTTGACCGAACGCAGCCGGGTCGACTCCCGGGAGAGCTTCGGCAGCGCGATGCGGCCCGTGCGCTGGAGCTCGACGATGCCGAACGGCTTGACCAGGTCGCTGAAGGCGTCGAGCTTCTCGGGCTCGCCGACGACCATGATCGTCATCGCCTCGTAGCCGACGTCGACGATCTTGGCCTCGAAGATCGCTGTGAGCTCGGTCACCTGGCTGCGGGTCTCGGCCGCGGCCTTGACGATGACGAGCATCAGCTCGCGCTCGACGCCTTCGGCCGGCGGGACCTCGGTGATCTTGATCACCGGGATGAGCTTGTTGAGCTGCTTCACGACCTGCTCGAGTGGTGCCGACTCGGCGTCGACGACGATCGTCATGCGCGAGAACCGTTCGTCGTCGGTCGGGCTGACCGCGAGCGAAACGATGTTGAACGCGCGGCGCGAGAACAGGCCCGCGACGCGCGACAACACACCAGGCTTGTTCTCCACGGTGACGGTGAGGATGTGATGCGGTCTCGATCCGATCGTCATCGCCCGCCCTCCCCGAACTCCGGGCCGAGGATGATGTCGTCGTTCGATGCGCCCGCGGGCACCATCGGGTACACCTTCTCGCGCCAGTCGGTGCGGAAGTCGATCACGACCGGACGGTCGTCGATCTCGTTCGCCTTCTCGATGGTGGCTACGACGTCGTCGGCATTGTCGACGCGCATCCCGACGCAGCCCATCGCCTCGGCCCACTTGACGTAGTCGGGCAGGTCGGGCGACAGGTACACCTCGCTGTAGCGCTCCTCGTAGAAGAGCTCCTGCCACTGGCGCACCATTCCGAGGTACGCGTTGTTCAAGATCGCGATCTTCACCGGGATGCGCTCCGACGCCGCGGTGACGAGCTCCTGCGCGGTCATCTGGAAACAGCCGTCGCCGTCGATCGCCCAGACCATCCGATCGGGACGGCCGACCTTGGCGCCGACCGCGGCCGGCACCGCGTAGCCCATCGTGCCGAGCCCACCCGAGTTCACCCAGGTGTTCGGCTGCTTGAACTTCCACAGCTGGCTCGCCCACATCTGGTGCTGACCGACACCCGACACGAGGATGCAGTCGTCGGGTGTGTTGTCGCGCAGGCGCTCGATCACGAACTGCGGCTTGAGCGGGCCGCCCTCTTCCTGGGTGTACTTGAGCGGGTAGCGATCCTGCCAGTCGTGAATCATCGCGAGCCAGGCCGAGAGGTCGGGCGGCGCCTGCTTGGCGTGCTCGGCCTTCATCGCCTTGATCAGCTCCTCGATGACCGTGCGCACGTCGCCCACGATCGGCACGTCGGCGTGGCGGACCTTGCCGAGCTCGGCCGGATCGATGTCGACGTGGATGACCTTGGCGTCGGGCGCGAACGTCGAGACCTTGCCCGTCACCCGGTCGTCGAAGCGTGCGCCCAAGGTGATGAGAAGGTCGGCCTTCTGCAGCGCGGTCACGGCGGTGTAGTTGCCGTGCATGCCCGGCATGCCGAGACACAGCGGATGTTCGTCGGGCATAGCGCCCCGACCCATCAGCGTGGTGACCGCGGGAATGCCCGTGAGCTCGGCCAGCGCACGCAGCTGGTCCGAGGCGCCCGCGAGCATGATGCCGCCGCCGGCGTAGATCACCGGTTGGCGCGCCTCGTTGATCAGCCGGGCCGCGTCCTTGATCTGGCGCGGGTGCCCCTTCACGTTGGGCTTGTAGCCCGGCAGGTCGACCTTCTCCGGCCAGTACCAGTCCATCTCCGCGTTGGCGACGTCCTTCGGGAGATCGATGAGCACCGGGCCGGGCCGGCCCGTCGTAGCGACATGGAACGCCTCCCGCACGACACGCGGGATGTCCTGGGCGTCGCTGATCAACCAGTTGTGCTTCGTCACCGGCATGGTGATGCCGACCGTGTCGGCCTCTTGGAACGCGTCGGTCCCGATGACCGAGTACGCGACCTGGCCGGTGATGACCACCACCGGAATCGAGTCCATGTAGGCATCGCACAGCGGCGTGACGATGTTGGTCGCGGCCGGACCGCTCGTGACCATGGCCACGCCGGGCCGTCCGGTCGCGTGCGCGTAGCCGCTCGCCATGTGGCCCGCGCCCTGCTCGTGGCGGACGAGGATGTGGCGGATCGACGAATCGATGAGCGGGTCGTAGACCGGGAGGATCGCCCCTCCCGGGAGGCCGAACATGACCTCCACCTGCTCCATCTCGAGGCTCTTGATGAGGGCCTGGGCTCCGGTCAGCTTCATGATTTCCTCTTCGGACGATTCCGGGCATGAAAAACCCCTCGCAGCTGCGAGGGGCGAGGTAGCGCTCGGCGCGCGAGGGCGTGCCGGAGCGCTACGTAATTACTACGAGAAGGTTGAGGGCGGCCATCGGCGCCAATCCTAACACCAGCTGACAGGGGTGGGTGCAAGTCTCCACGACGGCGCCTCGGCCGTCACGGCGCAACACGATGGTGACCCCGACCCGGCGCCGAGACTGCGTGCCGCGCTAGTGCTGGTGGCTCGGGCACCAGTAGGTGGTGCGGCCGCCGACGGTCGCCCGCGCCAACGGCGAGCCGTCGCGGGGACACACGGCATCCCCGCCCCTCGGCATATCGCCGGTGTGTGATCCCCCGCGGCGGTCGAGGGTCCGCAGCGTGGCGCGGATCGCCTTGTGGAGGTTCTTGCGTTCGACCCCGCCGATGTCCGCCGGCGGTCGCGCCGGGTCGATCGCGGCCCGCCACAGCGATTCGTCGACGAGGAGGTTGCCGAGGCCCGCGATGCGGTGCTGGTCCATGAGCACGGCTTTGACCGGCGCGGCGCGGCGGTCGAGCGCGGCGTCGAGCTCCTGGTACGAGAGCGTCATCGCGTCGGGGCCGAGCCGGCTCTCGTCGGGGTCGAGCTCGACCGCGCCGAGCCGGCGCGGATCGCGCAACATGAAGTCGCCACCGTCGGCGAAGTGCACCCCGAAGCGATGCCATTTCGCGACGCGCCGGTTGCTCGCGTACACGAGCGGGTCGCCGGCCTCCTCGTCGTCGACCAGCACGCGCCCGCTCATCCCGAGGTGCAACCCGATGCGCACGTCGGGATCTCCCGTGTCGAGTACGAGCTGCTTGCCGCGCCGGCGCGCGACGGTGAAGGTATTACCGACGAGCGCGTGCCGCAGCGCGGGCGCGGTCGTCCCCCGCTTCATGAACCACGTGTCGGGTGCGTGCACCTTGACGATCTCGCGATCGAGCGCGCGCGCCTCCAACACTTTCCGCGCGGCTTCGACTTCGAGGATCTCCGGCACGGATCTGCGGGGCGCTGATCAGGTATTCGTGATCGCGCCCGTCTCGGCACCCTGCGCGAGACGCGCGTACTTGGCGAGGAATCCACTCGTGTAACGCGGCTCGGGCAGCTTCCAGTTGACCTTGCGCTTTTCGATCTCGGCCGCGTCGACGAGGAGATCGATGGTGTGCGCGTCGGCATCGATGACGATGCGGTCGCCCTCGGCCACGAACGCGATCGGCCCACCATCGACGGCTTCGGGCGCGACGTGGCCGACGCAGAAACCGTGGGTCCCACCGGAGAACCGGCCGTCGGTGATGAGCGCGCAGTCGCCGCCCCGGCCCGCGCCCTTCATCGCGCCCGTGACGGCCAGCATCTCGCGCATTCCCGGCCCGCCCTTGGGGCCTTCGTAGCGGATCACGACGACGTCGCCGGGCTCGATCTGTCCCGCGATGATCGCGGCCATCGCCAGGTCTTCGCCGTCGAAGACACGCGCCCGGCCTTCGAAACGCATCTGGTCGAGGCCCGCGACCTTCACCACTGAACCGTTCGGCGCGAGCGATCCGCGCAACACGGCAATCCCGCCCTGGGTGTGCACGGGGTTCGACAGCGTGTGGACCACCGTGCCGTCGGGGGCGGGGGCGCGAGGTCGTCGAGGTTCTGGGCGACGGTCTTGCCGGTAACGGTGAGGCAATCACCGTGCAGCAGACCCGCGTCGAGCAGCTCCTTCATCACGACCGGGACTCCGCCGATCGCGTCGAGATCCGTCATGTGGAACTTGCCGTGGGGCTTCATGTCGGCGAGGTGCGCGACCCGCGCGCCGATCCGATTGAAGTCGTCGAGCTCGAGCTCGACGCGCGCTTCGTTCGCGATCGCGAGGAGATGCAGCACCGCGTTGGTCGACCCGCCGAGCGCCATCGTGATCGCGATCGCGTTCTCGAACGCTTCCTTCGTCATGATCTGGCGGGGTCGCAAGTCGAGCTCGAGCAGATGCATGACCGCGCGCCCCGATTCGTAGGCGAAGTCGTCACGACGCCGGTCGACCGCGGGCGGCGACGCGGAGCCGGGCAACGCCATGCCCATGGCCTCGGCGATCGACGACATGGTGTTCGCGGTGAACATCCCCGCACACGAACCCTCGGTCGGGCACGCGCGTCGCTCGATCTGACCGAGCTCGTTCTCCGTGATCGTTCCGGCCGCGCACGCGCCGACGGCCTCGAACACCGAGACCACGTCGAGCGCCTGGTCCTTGTAGTGACCGGGAAGGATCGAACCGCCGTAGAGGAACGCCGACGGCAGGTTGAGCCGGGCCGCGGCCATCAACATGCCGGGCAGGCTCTTGTCGCATCCGGCAAAGGTGACCAGCGCGTCGAGCCGCTCGGAGTGCATCACGCACTCGACCGAGTCGGCGATGATCTCTCGCGAGACGAGCGAGCCCCGCATGCCTTCGTGCCCCATCGAGATGCCGTCGGAGACCGCGATGGTCACGAACTCGATGGGGAAGCCACCCGCGTCGCGCACGCCCTGCTTCGCCCGCTTGGCGAGGCGGTCGAGCGGCATGTTGCACGGCGTGACCTCGTTCCAGCTCGACGCGACACCGACCTGCGCCTTGCCCCAATCGGCGTCGGTCATGCCGATCGCGCGCAGCATGGCCCGGGCGGGCGCGCGCTCCATACCGTCGGTGACTTCGTGGCTACGGGGCTTCATGTCGGACATAGGGTCAAGGGTAGCGTCGGCCTCGTGACGGATCCCCTGCGAATTGGCCTGGTCGGCGCCGGGCCGTGGACGCGCATGATGACCGGTCCCGTCCTCGCGACCGGTCCGCAGACCCAGGTGACGGGCGCGTGGTCGCGCACGCCGGCCCACGCCGAGGAACTCGGCGCGCAGCTTCAGGTCCCCGCCTTCGACGACCTCGACGCCTTGTTCGACACGTGCGAGGCCGTGGCGATCGCGGTGGCACCCGAGGCCCAGCCCGCGCTCGCCATCCGGGCCGCTCGGGCCGGCAAGACCCTGCTTCTGGAAAAGCCGCTCGGTCCCGACGTCGCCGCTGCGCGATCCATCGTCGACGTCGTGGGAGAAACGGGCGTCGGTGCCCTCGTGATGCTGACGTACCGCTTCGATCCCGCGCTCGGTGCCTTCCTCGCCGACGTCGAGCGCATCCGGCCCGTCGGTGGGCGGGCGTGCTTCATCTCGGGCGCGTTCCTCGGCGGCCCGTTCGCGCACGGCTGGCGGCTCGAACGCGGGGCCGTGCTCGACATCGGTCCGCACGTGCTCGACATGATCGAAGCCGGCCTCGGCCCGATCGTCTCGGTGCAGGCCGTCGGCGACCCGCTCGGTTGGGTCTCGGCGAACTGCATTCACGCGTCGGGTGCGACCGGCAACGTGTCGATGTGCTCTACCGCGGCCACCGCGAAGGGCCGGACCGAGATCGAGGTGTACTCACCCACCGGCGCCGCCTTCTACGACGGCCGGGCCGTCGATCGCATCGCCCGGGCCGACCAGATCCGTACCGACCTCGTAGCCGTTGCCGGCGGAGCCGAGCACCCGGCCAACGTCGCTCGGGCACTGCACCTGCAAGAGCTCATCGCCGACATCGAGGCGCAACTCGCGCGGTGAACCCGCGAGAATGAGCGCGTGCCCGCGCCCGCGACCGTCGACGAGCTCCTCGAGCTGATGGCTCGCGGCGCCGGCGTGTACGACGAACCGGCTGTCGACGGGCTTTCCCACGGGTTGCAGTGCGGAGCGAACCTCCTCGTCTCGGATCCTTCCGATCCGGAGCTCGCCGCCGCCGGCCTCCTGCACGACATCGCCGACATCGCGTTCCCCGACGTTCACGACGACCACGCGCGGCGCGGCGCCGAACTGATCGAGCCGGTGCTCGGACCGCGCGTGGCTCGGCTCGTGGCGATGCACGTGGAGGCGAAGCGCTACCTGCTCGCGACCGACCCGGCCTACCTCGGCCGGCTCAGCCCGCGCAGCGTCGAGACGTTACAAGTGCAGGGCGGCGCGCTCGGTCCGGCCGAGGTTGCCGCGTTCGCTGCCGACCCCGACGTCGACGCGATCCTCGCGCTGCGGCGCGCCGACGAGCGCGCCAAGGACCTCGACGCGCGGCCACCGGGTCTCGCCAGCTGGCGCCCGCTCCTCGAACGGCTCGCGCGATGAGCGCGGACCGGTTCGACGTCGTCGTCGTCGGCGGTGGGCACAACGGACTCGTCGCTGCAGGACTCCTCGCGCGCCGAGGCGCGCGCGTCACCGTGCTCGAGCGTCGGTCACAGGTCGGCGGCGCGGCAACCACGGAACAGCCGTGGGGATCGGAGTTCAACGTCACCGCGCTCTCCTACGTCGTCAGCCTGATGCCGCCGACGATCGTGCAGGAGCTGGAGCTCGCGAAACACGGCTACAAGGTGTATCCGCAGAACGGCTACTTCGTGCCGTACCGCGACGGGCGGGCACTGCAGCTGCCAGACGACGACCCCAAACGCCGCTACCAGGAGATCGCGCGGTTCTCGCAGGCCGACGCCGACGCGTACGACCGTTGGGACGCGTGGCTCGGGAGCCTGGCCGACGTGCTCGGCCCCCTCCTCACGACGATCCCACCGCGGGTGGGTTCGCGGCGACCGCGCGATCTGCTCGATCAGCTCCGGCTCGCGTGGAGGTTGCGCGGTCTGGGTGTGCAGGGCACCGCCGACGTCACCCGCCTGTTCACGATGAGCATCGCCGACCTCCTCGACGAGTTCTTCGTGTCACCACAGATGCAGGGCGTGCTGGCAGTGAGCGGCGTGATCGGGACGTGGGCCGGTCCGCGGTCGGCCGGGACCGCCTACGTCATGGCGCACCACAAGATCGGCGACGTGGGCGACGGCCAGCTCGGCTCGTGGGGCTTCCCCGAAGGCGGAATGGGCGCCGTGAGCCGCGCGTTGCGCGACGCCGCGATCGCGAACGGCGCGACGGTGCGCACCGAAGCCGCGGTCGCGCGCATCGACGTGCGCAACGGGCGCGTTCGCGGGGTGACGCTCGCATCCGGTGAGGAACTGCGCGCCGACGTCGTGGTCGCCGCGACCCATCCGAAGATCACGTTCTTGGAGCACATCGAACCGGCCGTGCTGCCGACCGATTTCGTCGAACGTATCGAGCGGTGGCGTTCGCGGAGCGGCACGGTGAAGGTGAACGTCGCGGTCGACCGGCTGCCCGAGTTCACCGCCAAGCCCGGGTTCGATCCCGAGGTGCACGGCGGCACGATCGTGCTCGCGGAATCGCTCGACGACATCGAGGGGGCCTTCCAGGACGCGGTGGCCGGCCGCGCGGCACGCGCTGCCGTTCGCCGACATCTGCATCCCGAGCGTCTTCGACCGCACGCTCGCGCCGGCGGGCAAACACGTGGTGTCGATGTTCACGCAGTGGGTACCGCACACCTACGCCGCGGAGCAGGATCGGACCGAGCTCGACGCGTACGCCGATCGGGTGATCGCGCGTGTCGACGCGGTTGCGCCCGGCTTCACGGATTCGATCCTGCACCGACAGGTCATCGGGCCGTACGAGATGGAGCACGAGTACGGGCTCATCGGCGGCAACATCTTCCACGGCGAGCTGTCGCCCGACCAGATGTTCCACATGCGCCCCGCGCCGGGCTACGCCGACTTCCGCACCCCGATCGACGGGTTGTACCAGGCGAGCAGCGCCACGCACGGCGGCGGCGGCGTGACCGGCATTCCCGGCCTGCACGCCACCCGTCAGATCATGCGCGATAGACGGAGACGTGGAAGGCGCTCGCGCCACTGAAGGGTTGGCGGTCGAACGTCGCCCAACGGTGTTCGAGCGTCAAGCCCCCGAGCTTCGCCATGAGATCGAGCTCGGGCGGCCACGCGAACCGCAGCTTGGCGTGCACCAGCCGGACACCGGACTCGGTGATACGCACCTGCGTGGTGTCCAGTCGCTGCGCGAGCGCCTCGAACACGGTCGCGTCGAGGCGGACGCGATCGAGCGACGCCTCTTTCACCGAGAGGTGTTCCCCCGCCTCGACGCGCGAGGTGTCGGGCACGAACGCGTGGATCAGGAACCGGCCGCCCGGCCCGAGGTGCGCGGCGACATTGGCGAAGCAGCGCAGCTGCGCGTCCTGCGAGTAGAGCTGGAAGAACGTGTTGAACACGACGAAGACGAGTGTGAACGTGCCCTCGACCGCCACGTCGGCCATGTCGCCGACCGTCACCGGAATCGTGTCGCCGCCCGGCTTGGCGCGCAACTGCTCGACCATCGCGGGCGATGCCTCGATACCGTGCACCTCGACACCGTGAGCCGCGAGCGGGATCGCGACCCGTCCGGTACCGATACCGAGCTCGAGCACGCGACCGCCGCCCGCCAGCTCCGCCAAGAGCGCGACCTCGTCCGCGGTGTCGAGGTGCTTGTACCACTCGTCGTAGACGTCGGCGACCCGCTCGCCATAGGTTTCGGGTCCGAAGTCGTCCATCGCCCAATCGTAGGGATCAACATGCTCGTCGACGCCGCATTAACGACCACCGATCTGCACGCCGTGCCCGAAGCGGCGCGCGGCATCGAAGCCGCCGGATACGACGGCATCTTCTCGTTCGAGGGCGCGCACGACGGCTTCTTCCCGCTCCTCCTCGCAGCCGAGCACACCGAGCGCGTGCAGCTCACGACAGCGGTCGTCATCGCGTTCGCCGCGCAACCCGATGACACTCGCGCAGTCTGCGTACGACCTGCAGCTCGCATCGCGCGGCCGCTTCAACCTCGGGCTGGGTACGCAGATCAAGCCGCACATCGAGAAGCGCTTCTCGATGGAATGGTCGAGGCCGGTCGAGCGCATGCGCGAGCTCGTACTGGCCGTGCGGGCCATTTGGGCCCGCTGGCACGAAGGCACCAAGCTCGACTTCCAGGGCGAGTTCTACCGTCACACGTTGATGACCCCGTTCTTCGATCCCGGTCCGAACCCCTACGGCCTTCCCCGCATCTTCCTCGGGGGCGTCGGACCGCGCATGACCGAGGTGGCGGGCGAGGTCGCCGACGGGTTCATGATCCACCCGTTCTCGACCGAGAAGTTCATGCGCGAGACCACCGTGCCGGCCCTGGAGCGCGGCTTGGCAACCGCGGGTCGTGATCGCTCGCAACTCGAGATCGCGTTCCCCGCGATGGTGATCGTCGCGGATACCGAAGAAGAGCTGGCGCGCGGCCGCGACGCCATGCGCCCGCGGCTGGCGTTCTACGGCTCGACGCCCGCGTACAAAGTGGTGCTCGACGCGCACGGGTGGGGCGACATGCAGCCCGAGCTCAACCGCCTCTCGAAGACGGGCGACTGGGCGACCATGGCGTCGTTGATCACCGACGAGATCGTCGACACGTTCGTGGTGTCCGGGACTCCCGAACAGATCGCACCGAAGCTCGGCGAGCGCTACGGCGACATCGCACAACGGGTGTCGTTCGACACGCCCGACAAGCTCGGCGCCGAGCGCGTCGCACGCGTTCTCGCAGGCTTCCGGCCGTCGTAGCCGCGGGGCTCACGGCCCCCGGCCGGCGTCGAGTCTCGCCGCGGCTCAGCTCAACTCGTACTCGCCACCAGCTCGTCGATGGACGACGGGATGGAGCTCGCCGTGCTCGAACCGCCATGAGTACCCGCAGGAGTCACAGACCAACTGTCGTTCCGCGGGCTCCCCGACTCGGTACAGGTAGGGCTCGACACATCGGGGGCAGTGACAAGCAGGACTGCGCGTGTTCCTCGGGCGGGGGGAAAGGAAGGGTTCGACGCTCATCACGCACCTCCCGTTGGGACCTACTGCGATCGTGCGCGTCGCCGGCACACGTGTGTAGGGCCGAACGGCCCAGATTCTTGTCTGCGCCCGCAGGTGGCGGTTCCGTCGAAGCTCGACGTGCACCCGGGATGCCCGATCGGCACCCCGCGCGGCGAGTCCGGACCGGCAGACCTCGGACTAGGTGCCGGAGACGACGGCCGCCGCGAGCGCGACGGCGTCCTTGTCGCTCGTGGCGACGAAGATCCGGAAATAGGGCGCGTGGCCGGTCACCAGGATCTCGCCGGTCTGCGGCGAGCCGCGGAAGGCGGTCGCGCCGACTCCGCTCATTGCTTCGCTCTCGTGGTGTTCCAATCCGATCTGATTGCCCGGCAAGAACGCGACCCATCCGTTGACGAAGCTGCCGTCGGCCAGGGTCCCTTCGAAAGTGCACTGCGACTTCGCGCCGCCCGGGCCCGTGACGATCTCGCCCTTCGTCTCTTTCCAACCGACGGACGTGATCGCCTTGGTGGTGACGACGCACGGATCACTCGGAATCGCGCTGTCGACATTCGCGGCGACCGTGGTGTCGGCGCCGGCGATGCTCGGACTGCCCGAACTCGACGGATTCGTCGTGCCCGATCCCGCCTTGGGGGTGCTGCTCCCGCTCGAGCACCCGAGTGGAACTGCCAATGCCGCGATACAACACGCGGAAACGCTCACCCGGCGCACCAACGTCAAAGGAATGTGCCGCAGCCGAGCCGAGCGAAGTGTGGACATCGATGGAGTATGTCATACCGGTAGGCAGCACCTGACTGGCCGGAGTCGCACCATGCGCGACCTCGCGCCGGTCGGCGAGCGCGTATTTCCCGCTGCCTACGCCGTAGGGGAAGACTTCGCCACGCGCGTAGACCGCCCGGGCACCTGCGCACGATGTGTGCAACGTTGCGGATGTCGCTGCCGCGAGCGCAGTCGCTTGCTGCACAGCGACACCCGCCGATCCCGACCCGTCGGTGCCAACGACTATCGAGCCGAACCTGTCGGCGATCCTTGTGTGCCGAGACGGTCGACGCCGGTCGGAGTTCCTGTCCGCGGCACCGTGCCTGCGGACGAATTGCGCCTCATGCGCGCATCGAACCACGGAGACGCCTCGTAGTACCGTTTGCCCATGATTCTGATCTGGGGACTTCGGGCCCGGGCGAAGGCGGTGTCGACGGGCGAGTTCTTCTGCTCGCACTGTGGCGCCGACCGGTCGTACGTACTGCAACAGATCCGGCGTTGGTTCACGCTGTTCTTCATCCCCCTGTTCCCCGTCGGCAAGGTGCTCGGCGAGCAGGTGAAGTGCTCGACGTGCGGGACCGCGTTCAGCCCCGAAGTGCTGACCATGCCGACGTCGGCGGCGTTCAGCGAGAACCTCGGCGGCGCGACCCGTCTCGCGGCGATGGCGATGCTCGCCGCCGGCGACCCATCGAACGGCGCGGCGCGCGCGGCCGCGGTCGACGCGTCGCGCAAGGGTGGAACCGCGAGCTACGACGAGTCGTGGCTCGTGAACGATCTCGAGGCGCTCGATACCTCGAACCTCGGCGACTACCTCGCGCCCCTGGCCAAGGGGCTCGACCCGCAGGGCAAAGAGACGTTCGTCGAACAGATCGCGCGCATCGGTCTCGCCGACGGGTCCCTCACCCCACCGGAGATGCACGTGCTCGAATCACTCAGCGCCGCGCTCGGCATCAGCGCCGCCCACCTGCGCGGCATCGTCGTCTCGACTGCCCCGCAGACACCGTCGTCGGGCGACGGACCGCCCGACGAGTACCGCCACAACTGACCCAGCGCCGACCCGAAGATCGGCCGGGCGCCACCCCGCCCCAAGACGCGGCCGGCGGAACCGCAGGTACTACGCCCCGCCGGAGAGGCGCCGTTCCAGGATCTCGTTGATCACCTGCGCGTTGCCCTTGCCCTTGAGCTCGCGCATGACCTGGCCCATGAGGAAGCCCCACTTCTTCTTCTTGGCCGCGTCGTCACCGGCCCGGTACTCGTCGGCGACGCCCGCGTTGGTGGTCAGGATCCGGTCGATCACCTCGGCGATCGCGCCTTCGTCGCTCACCTGCGCGATGCCGCGCTCCTCGACGATCGTGCGGGGCCACTTCTCTTCGCGCAACGACTCCCCGAGCACGTCCTTGGCCTGCTGGCGCGAGATCGTCCCCGCCGCGACCAGCGCGACGAGCTCGGCGATCATCTCCGGCGTCAGCACCGCGGGAGAGAGTCCGGTTTCGTTCAGATAGGCAAGCACTTCTTGGCGCACCCAGTTGACGACGTCCTTGGCTGCGCCGGCACCGTCACTCAAGGCGGCGACCGCGCGCTCGGCGTAGTCCGCGAGACCGGGCACCTCGACGAGGATCCGCGCGTCCTCCGCGCCGATTCCCCACTGCTCGACGTAGCGCGCGCGTTGCGCGGCCGGCAGCTCGGGCATCGTCGCCCGCACCCGATCGCGCATCTCCTGCGTGGGTTCGACCGGGACGAGATCAGGTTCGGGGAAGTAGCGGTAGTCGTGGGCTTCTTCTTTGGATCGACCGGAGATGGTCCGCCCGCTCCCCTCGTCCCAGTGTCGTGTCTCCTGCACGACCTTCTCGCCGGCCTGGGTGAGCACCCACTGCCGTTCGGCCTCGTACTCGATCGCGCGCAACAGCGAACGCAGCGAGTTCAAGTTCTTGATCTCGGCGCGGTTGCCGTACTCGGACGCGCCCGGAGCCCGCACCGATACGTTCGCGTCGATGCGCAGGGAACCCTCTTCCATCTTCACGTCGGACACGCCGACGGCCAGGAGCGTGGCGCGGAGCTCCTCGACATAGCGCTTCGCCTGCTCCGCGGAACGGATGTCGGGTTCCGACACGATCTCGAGCAGCGGTACTCCCGCGCGGTTGTAGTCGACCAACGAGAAATCGGCGTCGTGGATGCGGCCGCCGACACCGACGTGCTGCGACTTCCCGGTGTCTTCTTCGAGGTGCGCCCGCGTGATACCGACGCGTGCGCCGTCGATGTCGAGCCAGCCGTCGATCGTGATCGGCTCGTCGTACTGCGACGTCTGGTAGTTCTTCGGCATGTCGGGATAGAAGTAGTTCTTGCGGGAGAACACCGAGCGCTCGGGCACGCGGAGATGCAGCGCCTCGGCGACCCGCAGCGCGTACTCGACCGCGGTGGCGTTGAGCACCGGGAGCGATCCGGGCAGTCCGAGACACACCGGGCACACGTTGGTGTTGGGCTCGTCGCCGAACTCGTTCGGGCAGCCGCAGAACATCTTGCTCGCGGTGGAGAGCTCGCAGTGCACCTCGAGGCCGATCACCGTCTCATAGGCCGTCGTCGTCTGCGTCACGGCTGCCAGACTACGCAACGTGACGACCGGGCCGGACTCGAATGATTTCGCCGTCTCCCACGCGCACGTCCGCAACGGCGTGACGATCGCGTACGCCCGAACGACGAACCCAGTCTCACTGGCAGTTATGGCGCGGCTTCCTCGGTAGTCAGGCGTCAGCCGTTAAGCGGGACTCGATAGTGGAGAGCAGGCTTCGCGTGCGCAGCCTCCGACAGGATGGCGTGCTCAGGAATGAGCAGTCCTTCCGCTGCGAGAACGTCGAGCCAGATACCAACCTCGTTCTGGTCGAGATCGAGCGAGCGCGCGAGCTGCTCGGACGTAATGACGTCCCCTGGTCTGAGGCCGGTCACCGCAGCTCGAACAGCTTCCTCCATCGCCGCACTCTAGACACGTTTGGGAAACGGCCGCGTCACCGGGATCAGCCGCCGCCATATCGCGCGTTGCGCGAGGACGGAGAGCGCAGGGCAGCAGTTATGGATCTTCCGGCTGGGTGTTGTCGAATGCGGTCGCCCACGACCTCGACCGCGGTCGTGTTCGGTGCGCGCGTTCTGCTCGGCATTGTGCGCGGGTGGGGTACGCGAGATCGGCAGTTCCGCGCTACTCCGACGGACCCCATACGGGCGGAGGGTCCGGGTCGAACGAACGGGCCGGACACCTCGGACCGTCACAGGCCTCGTCGGGGTCGCGGTCTCCGCCGAAGTGCTCAAACTCGTAGTGGAAGCACACCCAATGCATTCGCTCGAACGTCCCGTACGAGTCGAGATTGCGCACGACGACTCGTCCGCAACGAGCGCAACGCGGAGACTCATCCACCCGCACAGGGTTCGCTCCGGGACGCTTCTGCGAGGGCTGACTCCTCCGCGTCGAGTACGCGTACGCGGCTCGTCGGCCAGGTTGGTTGCTGACGCTGAACGTTGCACGCGAGTGCGATCAAAGCTCGCGCGCTGTCCACGCTGGTCCACATCCGTCCACAAGATCGCGCGCTACATGCAAACCATCGAGTAACGATCCAGGTGCCTTCTACGACGCCATCGACGACCCCGAAGAACGCGAGGGATCCTCGGCAAGGTCAAGAGTTGCGGCACGCCGAACAGCTCAACGCTGTCGCGTTCCGAAGTGACTGTTTGCAGTCGAATATTGCGACGGTCACTTCCTCCAGTGGGAAGCCGCCGACACGTTCAAACAAGATCACCGCCGCGTTTTGCCGCCGGCCAACTCCGTAGCCGCCAATTCGATGGCACGCGCGACCCGGAACATCGTGGCTTCGCCCAGCGCGGGCGCGAGCACCTGCACGCCGATCGGGAGGCCGCCGTCGTCGGTCCCGAACGGCACCGACATCGCGGGCTGACCGGAGAGGTTCGCCGGAACGGTGCACACGTCGCAGAGGTACATCGCGAGCGGGTCGGCGGTCTTCGCTCCCAACTCGAACGCGACCGTGGGCGACGTCGCCGCGATCAACACGTCGAACTGCTCGTAGACGCGCTCGAAATCCCGCAGGATGAGCGTGCGGACGCGTTGCGCCTGGCCGTAGTACGCGTCGTAGTAGCCGGCCGACAACGCGTACGTGCCCAACATGATGCGCCGCTTCACCTCGGCGCCGAATCCGGCTTCGCGTGTGGCCGCGTTCATGTGCGCGACATCCTCCGCGTCGACTCGGAGTCCGTACCGCACGCCGTCGTAACGGGCGAGGTTCGACGACGCCTCGGCCGGCGCGATCAGGTAGTAGGCCGACGATGCCGTAGTGCGCCGACGGGACCGACACCGTGTCGACCTTCGCTCCCGCGGCCTCCAGGCCGGACGCGGCGGCGCGTGACCGCGGCGCGCACGCTCGGCTCGATGCCGTCGATCTCGGTCATCTCCTCGACGATGCCGACCCGCAGACCCGACACCCCGTCGTCGAGCCCGGCCACGAGCGCCGGGGCCGGGCGATCGATCGAGGTCGAGTCGCACGGGTCGTGACCGCCGATCGCTTCGAGCAGCAACGCCGCGTCTTCGACCGTTGCCGCGAACGGGCCGATCTGGTCGAGCGACGACGCGAACGCGATCAGCCCGTAGCGCGACACCACGCCGTAGGTGGGCTTCACGCCGACCACGCCGCACAGCGCCGCGGGCTGGCGGATCGAACCACCGGTGTCGGAACCGAGCGCCAACGGGGCGAAGCCGGCCGCGACCGCGGCCGCGGAGCCGCCGCTCGAACCGCCCGGGACGCGGGAGAGATCGCGCGGGATTGCGGGTCGGACCGAACGCCGAGTTCTCGGTCGACGACCCCATCGCGAACTCGTCGAGGTTCGTCTTGCCGATCACCACCGCGCCCGCGGCGCGGACCCGGTCGACCACGGTCGCGTCGTACGGCGGGCGCCAACCCTCGAGGATGCGCGACGAGCACGTCGTGGGAATGCCACGTGTGCACATGTTGTCCTTCAGCGCGAGCGGCACCCCGGCGAGCGGGCCGGGGTCGTCGCCGCGCGCGACCGCGGCGTCGACCGCGTCGGCGGCCGCCCGGGCTTCGTCGGTCAGCACGACGTTGAACGCGTGGATGTCGGCTTCGCGACCGTCGATGGTCGCGAGGTGCTCCTCGAGAACGTCGCGCGCCGAGCGGGCACCGGTGCGCACGTCGGCGGCGATACGGCGGGCGCCGGTCACGGCTCCTCACCCAGAATGCGCGGCACACGGAAGCGATCGTCCTGCGCGACGGGCGCAGCCGCGAGCACCTCGTCGCGCGGCAGGCTCGGCCGCACAACGTCGGGGCGGAACACGTTCACGACGCGGCAGCGGATGCGCGGTGGGCGGCACGTCGTGCGTGTCGAGCGCGGACACCTGCGCGGCGTGGTCGACGATCGCGCCGAGCTCGTCGGTGAGCGCGACGATCTCGTCCTCGCTGAGCGCGAGACGGGCGAGTTGCGCGACGTGCTCGACATCGGCGCGGGTGATGCGGTCGGCCATCGGCGAGAGGCTACTTGTACGGGTCGAAGCGGCTGAGCGGCAATTGACCCACCACTCGTCCGGCGCCGGCTTCCAGTCGGGGTCGGGATAGATGCAGTTCGACCGGGCACGCGGGCAGGCACTTGTCGCAGCCGCTGCAGAGCTCGGGCACGATCACCACGTCGGCGCCGTGGTTGAAGATCGCGCCGAACTGGGAGGGGCAGTGGCGCAGGCACGCGTCGCAGTTGATGCACTCCGACATCTCGATGCGCAGCGGCGGGTTCTTCCACTTCGCGTTCCGCTCGTGATCGGCGATGCGTTCCAGCCTCGTCGTTGCGGCCACGAGTTCAGGCTAGACGGCAGTGCCCGGGCCTCCGCTACGATCCGATCGCGAGACCTCGCCCGCCCGTCGGGGTCGTTCCGGCCGATCTCAGGAGGCACCCGTGCCCGACAAGTACCAGTTCCTCTCCGACCCTTGGTTCGATGCGGCCGCGAAGCTCATCCAAGAGCACCAGCCCGAGGTGCCGCCGTCGAACCTCGTGATGAACCTCGAGGTCGCCAACGGCGACGAGACCGTCCTGTTCTTCATGGGCGCCAAGAACGGCGAGGTGCTGTTCGGCAAGGGCAAGACCGACGGCGCCGACCTCACGATGTCGACCGACATCGACACGGCCCGCTCGGTCTTCGTGTCCGGTGATCAGCAGGCCGGAATGCAGGCCTTCATGGCCGGCAAGGTGCGCGTCCAGGGCGACATGACGAAGCTCATGATGCAGGGCGGCGGCGGCGCCAACGCCGCGCTCACCACCGCGATGCAAGAGATCACCGAATAGCCGAGAGATCCCCGAAGAGCTACGCCTTGGGCGGCGCGAGCTTCGCGGCCTCGGCCGCCAGCTCGGCGACCGTCCAACGCTCGTCCTTGTCGATCGTCTCGGCGGCCTTCCACGACTGGGCGCGCTGCACCTTCCCGCCCTGCACCATGAAGCACTCGCCCGTGATCGGGCAGTCGACGGTCGCGAGATACGCGACGAACGGTGAGACGTTGCCCGGGTGCCACACGTCGAAACCCTGCTCCGGCGCCTTGACCGCGTCACCGAGGCCGGGCGTGGCTTCGGTCAGCCGGGTGCGGGCGCCGGGCGCGATCGCGTTGGAACGCACGCCGTAGCGCACCAGTTCCTTCGCGCACACCTGCGAGAGCGTGGCGATACCGCTCTTGGCCGCGTCGTAGTTCGCCTGGCCGGGGTTCGAGAACAGGCCCGAGGTCGAGGTCGTGTGGATGATCGACGCCTGCACCTCCTTGCCGGCCTTCGTCTGCTCCCGCCAGTACACGGCGGCATGGTGCGTCGGCGCGAAGTGACCCTTCAGGTGCACGGTGATCACCGAGTCCCACTCCGCCTCGGTCATGTTGATGATGACGCGGTCGCGCAGGATGCCGGCGTTGTTGACGAGCACATGCAGATCACCGAACGTGTCGACCGCCTGTTGCACGAGCCGTTGTGCACCGTTCCAGTCGGCCACGTTCTCACCGTTGACGACGGCCTCGCCGCCGAGCGCCTTGATCTCCTGCGACCACCTGCATCGCCGCGCTCGGGTCGCCGCCTTCGCCATGCATGTCGCCGCCGAGGTCGTTCACCACGACCTTCGCGCCCTCGCTCGCGAACAGCAGCGCGTGCTCGCGGCCCAGATCCGCGCCCCGCGCCCGTGATGATCGCGATCCGTCCGTCGAGTGCACCCATTGCAGGACCTGTTCTTTCTCTTCGGTTTCGCTAAGTGATCTGGCTCTTCGGCCTAGCGACTGATGGTGACCGTTGAATTTCGCAGCGCCAGGGTTCCGGCGGCCGGCGTCTGCTGTCCGACGCGATCGTGCGGCTTGAAGCTGCCGACGGTCGACGTCCTGGAAACCGCTCTGCGCCAGGTCGTCGAGCGCCTCGTCGAACGTCAGGCTGACGACGTTCGGGACCGGCGACGAGGTCGGGGCCCTTCGACACGGTGACGACGATCGTCGATCCGTAGGGCACGGACTGGCCGATCGCGGGCGTGGTGCGAGATCACGTCGCCGGCCTTCACCGTCGACGAGAACTGGTCGGAGGCGGCGCGCTGGACCTTGAAGTGCCGGCCGTGAGCGCCTTCGACCGCGTCGTCGAACGACTTCGCCGGAAACGTCGGGAATCGTTCACCGGCGCGTGGCCCGAGCTCAGCACGATCGTCACCGTCTGGTCGGGCGCGATCTGCGTGCCCACGGGCGGCGTCACGGAGATGACGCTCCCCGCCGCGATGGTCTCGCTCGAGGCGGTCGCCGGGTTCGCGGAGTAGACGAGGCCCGGCGCCGTCGAGCGCCGCCTTGGCGTCGTTCCACGGCGCATTGATGATGTTCGGCACCGGTACCGGCGCGGGACCGCTCGACACGACCAAGGTCACGTGGTGGCCTGCGCTGAAGTCGCCCGCCGCGGGCTTCTGCGATCGATGACGGTGCCCTGCGGTTCGGGCGCGGCGCGGCTCGCTGGTCGACGACCGTGAGGCCCTGCGCCTGCGCCTGCAACCGGGCCTGGTCGACCGTGAGCCCTGACAGGCCGGGGATCGAGATCGGCTTTCCGTTGCCGACCTGCGCGAGCGCCGCCGGCCGCGAGGCCGACGGTGAGGATCAGCACGATCGACACGATCCACGGCACCAGCCGGCGCTGCCCCGGCACGCGTCGCTTGCGGTCGGGGTCGGGTTCGACCCGCGGCCTCGCGTCGCGCGGCTCGCCAGTCGATCGCGTCCTGATCGAACAGGGGCGCGCGCCCGTACGGGCGCGGCGGTCGTCGGGTGCGGGTCGGCCCGGTCGACCATGCCCGCGAGCACGAGCGGTCCCGGCGGCGGCAACGCGTCGGCGGCGTCGGAGATGGCCTGGCGCATCGTCGCCGCATCGGGATACCGATCGTCGGGTTCGATCGCGCCGGCCCGGTCGATGACCGGCTCGAGTGGTCCGAGCGCCTCGCCCGCGACGATCGGTTGCAGCGTGCGTGCCGTCAGTGTCCCGATCGTGGTGTCGGACGCGAACGGGAGGTGACCGGTGACGCTCTCCACGAGGACCAGCGCGAGCGAATAGAGGTCGGAGCGCGCGTCGAGCTGCGCACCCTTGGCCTGTTCCGGCGACGCGTAGCGCGCGGTGCCGAACACCGCGCCCGCGGGTTCGGTCCAGCTCGCCTCGGCCAGCGCGCGCGCCAGCCCGAAGTCGGCGACGCGGACGATGCCGTGCTCGTCGAACAAGAGGTTCGCGGGCTTGATGTCGCGGTGCAGCACGCCGCGCGCGTGCGCGTACTCGAGCGCGGAGGCGACGTCGCGGCCGACCCGGGCCGCCTGCGGGACGGTCAGGTTGCGTGTTCTGATCGAGCATCGACCGCAGCGAGCCACCCTCGAGCAGCTCGAGCACCATGAAGGGCACGTCGTCGTCGCCCCAGTCGTGCACGGTGACGATGTGGGGGTGATGCAACGACGCCGCGAGCTGGGCTTCGGCCCGGAATCGCCGCAGGAAGGCAGCATCTTCGGCCAGGGCCGCGTGCAGCACCTTCACGGCCACGCGGCGCTTCAGCCGGGTGTCCTCGGCGACGTAGACGCGCCCGCTCGCGCCGGTGCCGACGGCACCGTGAAGCAGGTACCGGCCCGCGAGGACACGGCCCGCGAGATCGCTCACCGCACTTCCGGGCATGGTTTCAACGGTAGTGGCCGGGTGCGCGCGACACGCGTCACGGCCGGGAGGAGCCCGTTCCCGGCGGCGGGGTCGGCGACGGTATGTTCACGACGTGTCGCTCACCCGGCCCGAGAATCCTGTGCGCGTGGCGATCGTCGGCAGCATCGTGTTCGTCGCGGTGACGCTGCTGGTGGTGGGCGGCGCTGCGCAGATCAACGGCCCCGCGACCGTCCAGCGACCGGCCGAGATCGTCTCGCTCTCGCCCAACGAGAGTGACCAGCTGCTCCCGCAGGGTGAAGTCGGCGCACAGCTCCGCACGAACTTCACCGGCCAGATCTCCATCGACGGCCACGTCATCCCGCAGGACCAGATGACGATCGACCCGAGCCTCGGGACGATCTTCTTCGATCCGGGGCCGGGCAAGGACATCCAGGAGTTCACCAAGGGCGGGCACACCGCGGTCATCGAGTGGTGGCCCGTCACGATCCCGACGGTCGAGGCCGCCCGCGCCCAGCACCAGCTGCGCAGCTACACCTGGTCGTTCAACGTCGGCTGACGCCCGCCGAGCAGCGCTTCGAATGCCGGCTCGTCGAGAATCGTGACCCCGAGGCCCTCGGCCTTCGCGAGCTTCGATCCCGGACTCTCGCCGACCACGACGTAGCTCGTCTTCTTCGACACGCTCGACGTGACCTTGCCGCCCCGCGCCGCGATCTCGTCGGCGGCTTCGTCACGGGTCCGGTGCTCGCAACGCACCCGTGAGGACGAAGGTGAGTCCCGCGAACGACGCGTCGAGAACCTCGACGTTGCTCGCCGCGCTCGCCGGCGAAGTTCACGCCGGCCGCGTGCAGGCGTTGCACGAGTCGCCGGTTGCGATCGATCGAGAACCACGACGCGATGCTCTGCGCGATCGTGGGACCGACCCCGTCGACGGCGGTGAGCTGTTCCTCGCGCCGCGGTCATGATCGTGTCGAGATCGTCGAAGGCGCGCGCGAACGCCTGCGCGGCGGTCGGCCCGACGTGGTTGATGCCGAGCCCGACGAGCACGCGCCACAGCGGCTGTTGTTTCGAGGACTCGATCGCGTCGACGAGGAGCTGGGCCGAGCGTTCGCCCATCCGCTCGAGGGGAACGAGCCGCTCGACGCTCAGCGTGTACACGTCGGCCGCGTCCTCCAGGAGGTCCGCATCGACGAACTGGCGCACCCGCTCCTCACCGAGACCCTCGATGTCGAGCGCGCCGCGACTCGCCCAGTGCACCAACCGCTGCACGCGCTGCGCAGGACAGTCGACGTTGACGCAGTGGTGGTTCGCCTCGCCCTCGACGCGCACGAGCGGCTGACCGCACTCGGGGCACTTCTTCGGGAACTTCCACGGCTTGGTCTTCGGCGGGCGCATCGCGAGCACGGGGCCGACGACCTCGGGGATCACGTCGCCGGCCCGGCGGACCATGACCGTGTCGCCCGGCCGCACGTCCTTGCGCGCGACGTCGTCCTCGTTGTGGAGCGTCGCCATTCCGACGTTCGCGCCGCCGACGAACACGGGCTCGAGCACCGCGAACGGCGTGGCCCGCCCGGTGCGTCCGATGCTCACGCTGATGTCACGGAGCAACGTGGTCTTCTCTTCGGGCGGGAACTTGTACGCGATCGCCCAGCGCGGCGCGCGCGACGTGATGCCCATCTCCGCGCGCTGGCCGAGGTCGT
Organism: uncultured Actinomycetes bacterium; assembly: GCA_963812205.1. Classification (GTDB taxonomy): domain Bacteria; phylum Actinomycetota; class Acidimicrobiia; order IMCC26256; family PALSA-610; genus PALSA-610. Next base: position 742,626 of record CAWEUJ010000004.1, on the reverse strand, counting down.
CGACCTTCACCACCACACCGTCGATCTCGTAGCCGAGCGAATGGCGACTGGCCTGGATCTCCTCACAGAAGGCGTAGACCGACTCGAGGTCGCCGAAGGCGCTCGATGTCGATCGTTCACGGGGAAGCCCAGGGTTCTGAGCCACTCGAGCGTCTCCTGATGGGTGCGGAGCCGCGGGCCGCCTTCCTGCGCGCCGAGCTGGTACGAGTAGAACGTGAGATCACGGGTTGCCGTGATGCTCGGATCCTTCTGCCGCAAGCTGCCGGCCGCGGCGTTGCGCGGGCTCGTGAACAGCCGCTCACCGGCCGCGCCCTGCCGTACGTTCAGCGCCTCGAACGCGGCGAGGGGCATGAACACCTCGCCGCGGACTTCGAGGAGCTCGGGGATGTCCCCGGGCTTGCCCGCCAGCGTGTGGGGCACGGCCCTGATCGTGCGCAAGTTCTCCGTGACGTCCTCGCCCGTCTCGCCGTCGCCGCGCGTCGCCCCGACGGTGAACGAGCCGTCGACGTACTGCAGCGACACGGCGAGGCCGTCGAGCTTCGGCTCGGCGACGAACCGGATCGGCTCGGTGACGAGCCGCTGGATACGCGTGCCCCACGCGAGCAACTCGTCGCGTGAGAACGCGTTGTCGAGCGACAGCATCGGCACGCGGTGCGCCACCGGAGCGAACGTCGACGCCGGACGACCTCCGGGCCGCTGCGTCGGCGAGTCGGCCGTGACGAGCGACGGGTACTGGTCCTCGAGCGCGCGCAGCTCCCGCACCATCGCGTCGAACTCGGCGTCGGCGATCTCGGGTTCGTCGAACACGAAGTACCGCTCGTTGTGGTATTCGATGTACTCGCGCAGTTGCGCGACGCGCTCGACGACCTCCGGAGCAGGTTTCTTCTTCGGTCGATCGGCGGACGGGCGGGCGGCCACGTCCGAAATCTACGCGCCGACCGCGAGCTTCGTTGCCGCCGCCTGGTCGTGCACCCGGTTGCCGATTTCCCGCGCGAGCAGCATCGCCCGTTCGGCCTGGCTCTCGCCGTGGCCCGCGAGACCGCACGCGGGCGCGACCAGTGCCTGACCGCGCAGCTGCACCGGATCGCAGCCCCGGCGGGTCAGCTCACACCACGCCTCGAGCAACGCCTTCCACAACGGCTGCGGGTGTTCTCCGACCGGGCGATGGGTCGGGATCGCGCCCCACGCGACCCAGCCCCCGCCGTCGAGAAAACGGGAGAGCGCGGTCGCGTCGTCGAGATTCAGCGCGTCGACGTCGAAGTGCACGACCTGGGGGCCGGCGTCGAGCGCGAGGCGCAGGTCGCCGTTCCCGCACACGTGTACGCCGGATACGTCGCGGCACGCGGCGAGCGCGCTCGACAACAGATCCGTCGCGACCTCGCGGTCGATCGGCCCTTCGGAATCCTGCCAACGCACGAGCGTGGGCTCGTCGAAGAAGCAGACCAGGCCCGCGCCCGGAAGTCGCGCGTCGACCAGTTCGGCGATCGCCGCGGCCCACGCCCGCGAGACGCGCGCACCCAACGCGAACGCGAGCGCGGCGTCCATCCCGGCTTCGACGAACGCGACGCCGAGCGTCAGCGGGCCTGCTGTCTGCACCTTGATGTGCTTGGGCGGACGCGGTTGACGCTTCGCGACTTCGAGGAACGTGAGGAGCCCCGCGTGCGTGGTGTCGTCGAACAACGTCTTCAGCCGACCCATGGGCTCGACCGCCGAGGTCAACTCGATCACGCCGTCGTCGTGCACCGTGAGGCCGGGCACCGCGGCGGCCCACTGCGCGACGACGCCCTCCCGCCGCGAGCGCAAGGGAAGCTGCGGTGCAGCCGGGAGCTCGGGCAAGCAGCGCAACGTCAGTGCCGCAGCCGAGTGCGCATCGTGGTGCGGGAGGCTTCCGATCGCGGTCGCCGTTCCCGCCTTGATCGCCCCGCCGAGCAGTGGTTCGCCCATGAGGATTCGTAGGATAGGACGACGCCGGCACACTCGACGAAGCGGAGTGAACGTTGATCTGGCTCTGGTTCTCTCGAGTGATCTGGGCGCTGTTGCCGGTGACGACCGGCACTGCGCTCGGTGACGCGACGCAGAGCTGGTCGACCACGCCCGCGCGCCTCGCGGCGGTGCTCCTCTGGTTGGTTTGGGCCGCGGGATTGTTCGCACTCTTCGCGCCGCGCCCGTGGGGACTCACGCTGCTGCGCGTTGTCGCTCCGTGCGGATTCGTGTGCGTTGCGCTGTCGGCCACTTCGACCACCGCGACGTCGGCCGCGCTCGCGCTCGCGGGCAGCGGTATTGCCGCAGTTTCCGCCTTGTCGGCACCGGTCGCGGCGGCAACCGCGAACGCGTTGGCGTACGGCCACGAGCAACGCTTCGGGCTGCGCATCCCGGCCCCGCTCCTCCTCGGGCCGCTACCGGTCGCGGTCGCGCTGATCGGTCTGGGCGCGACGAGCGGGCCGCTGCTCGTCGCCGACGGGCGTTACCTCGTCGGCGTGCCGCTGACGATCGTCGGGTTGCCGGTCGCTGCGCTCGTCGCGCGCGCGTTGCATCCCCTGTCGTGCCGCTGGCTGGTCCTCGTTCCCGCCGGCATCGCCGTCGCGGATCCGCTCACGCTGACCGAGCCGGTACTCGTACGGCGCGAGCACATCGCGTCGCTACGGCGATCGGCGAAGACGAGCCTTCCCACCGAGGCGCTCGACCTCCGGCTCGGCACGCTCGCGGGCGGCGTCGAGATGGTGCTCTCGGAGCCGGTCGAGTTCGGCCGCCGCCGTGGTCGCGCCGACGCCGAGATCGTCGCGACGCAACTCGTGGAAGTCGCGGTGGTTCGGGCCGACGACGCGATCGCTCAGGCCCGGAGGCGGCGCATCAACGTGTAGCGCCGCGGCTCATTGCGCGACGATCCCTCCCCCGCAACACACGTCGCCGTCGTAGAACGCGACCACCTGGCCCGGTGCGACCCGCGGCTGCGGCGACGCGAAGACCACGTCGTCGGCGTCGAGCGTCGCCGGGACCGGAGTGCCGTGGGCGCGCATCTGTACGAGCAGCTCGCCCGGTAACGGCCGCGCACACAGCACGTCGCGGATCCGCAGACGATCCTGCAGCAACGCGTCGTGCGGACCGACGGTCACCGTCGCGGTGCCGATCTCGATGTCGGTCACGTAACGCCGCTCCCCGACCGCGACGCCGAGCCCGCGGCGCTGACCGATGGTGAACGCGTCGATGCCGTCGTGGCGCCCGACGACCTCGCCCCGTTCGTCGCAGATCGTTCCGGATCGGCGCGCGATGCGCGCACCGAGAAATGCCTCGCGCCCGCCGCGCTTGATGAAGCACACATCCATGCTCTCCCGCTTGTCGGCGGTGCGCAGCCCGAGCACGCGGGCGCGTTCACGCACTTCGGCCTTGGTCAGCTCCCCGATCGGGAGCATGATGCTCGCGAGCTCGCCGGGACCGAGCATGTAGAGCACGTACGACTGGTCCTTGGCGGAGTCGACGCCGCGCGCGAGCGCGCGACCGTGGTCGGTCGGAACGACACGTGCGTAGTGGCCGGTGGCGACGAAGTCGAAGTCCAGCTGGCGCGCGCGCTCGAGCACGCGCCCGAACTTCATCGTGCGGTTGCACTCCACGCACGGGTTCGGCGTCTCGCCGGACGCGTAGGCGTCGACGTACGGATCGACGACGGCCGCGCCGAAGGCGTCGGAGAGGTTGAACACGTAGTGCGGGATATCGAGCTGGGCTGCGACCCGGCGCGCGTCCTCGACGTCCGAGACACTGCAGCAGCCACTGTCGCTCTCGCCGCCCCAGAGCTTGAGCGTGACGCCGGTGACCTCGTGCCCCTCGTCGCGCAGGAGCGCGGCCGCGACCGACGAGTCGACGCCGCCGCTCATCATCACCATGACCCGTGCCATCAGCGGGCCCGCAGCTTGGCCACGACGCCGGGGACGACCGCGAGCGCGGCGTCGATGTCGGCGCGCGTCGACGCGTAGCCGAGCGAGAAGCGGATCGACGAGAGCGCACGGTCGCGGGGCATGCCCATCGCGAGGAGCACGTGCGACGGATCGACCGCGCCCGAACTGCACGCCGAACCGGAGGCCGCCATGATCCCCTGCTGGTCGAGGGCGACGAGCAACGTCTCCGCTTCGACGCCGTCGAAGCTGCCGTGCAACAGCCCGGCGACGCGCGCCGCGGTGTCGCCGTTCACACTGAATCCCGGGACCTGCGCGGCCAGGCCGGCTTCCAGCGCGTCGCGCAGCGCCGCGATGCGCTGCGTCTCACCGGCCCGCTGCTCGTGCGTGACCCGCAGCGCGGTTGCGAATCCGACGATGCCGGCGACGTTTTGGGTACCGGCCCGCCGCCCCTGCTCGTGACCGCCGCCCTCGACGAGGGGAACGAGCGCGGTGCCGTCGCGCACGATCAGTGCGCCGACGCCCTTCGGACCGCCGAACTTGTGACCCGAGATGGCGACCAGGTCGACACCCGGCGTGACCTCGGCAACGTCGAGCCACTGCGGGGCCTGGATCGCGTCGGTATGCATCACCGCGCGGGGCGCGCGGTCGCGGACCATCCGCGCGATCTCCTCGATCGGCTGCACCACGCCGGTCTCGTTGTTGACGAGCATCACCGAAACGAGCGCCGTCCGCTCGTCGAGCGCAGCGGCAAGCGCCTCGACGTCGACCACGCCGGCCGCGGACGCCGCCACCCGCACGACGCGGAACCCGTCCCGGAACAACCGGTCGGACGCCCCGAGCACGGCCTTGTGCTCGATGCCGGTCGTGACGACGCCGTCGAGCGCCGGGTCGCGGAGGCGCGCCGCGGCGGCCGCACCCTTGACGGCCAGATTGTCGGCCTCGCTCCCGCCACCGGTGAACACGACCTCGCCCGGCCGGCAGCCGCACACCACCGCGACCGTCTCCCGGGCCTCCTCGAGCGCGGTCTTGGTGAGGCGGGACGCGCCGTGACCTCCCGAGGGGTTCCCCGGGTGTTCGGCGAAGAACGGGAGCATCGCCGCGATCGCCTCGGGCCGCATCGGCGTCGAGGCCGCGTGGTCGAGGTAGGCGGGCGCACTCATTCGTCCAGGCTACGGCGGCCGGTTCGGGAACAGGACCTCCGACCCGGGTGTTCGGGACCGTCAGCGGATGTAGTTGTCACACCCGAAGGAGATACTTCGGTTATGAGCGTGCGGAGTAGGACCACCAGCGAGATCGACGAAAGTCAGTTGCGGTTGCTGCCCGGTGGGTCGGGGTCGTCCGGCCACGATTGGCAACTCGACGAGCGCACACGATCCGTCGGACGCCTCGGGGTCGCACAGGCCCGCGAGGTGCTCCGTCAGGCGCGCCCGCCGCAGCCCAACCACCCCGAGCCGATCCGCAAGGCCAGCTGACAACTCACACCCCGCCAGCGGGCCGCATCGCCGCCCACCCGGCCCGGCAGTGCGCGCACCAGTGATCTTCGCGAGAATCTCGCGATCACAACGAGGTGGTGCGGCAAGAATGGCCATCAGCGAGAACGATGTCGCCACGGTTCGGCGGTTCTACGCCGCGTTCGCAGATCGCGATTTCGACACGATGCGGGCGTCGTTCACGCCGGATGCGGTGTGGCACCTTCCGGGTCGGGGCGCGATTGGCGGCGAACACCGCGGGTGGGACGCGATCTACAACGACTTCTTGGCCAAGACCGGGCCGCTCTCCGGCGCGACGTTGCGCGCCGGCTTGGCCGACGTAGCGGTCGGAACCGACGTGCTGGTCGCGGTGCAACACGTCACGGCCGAGCACGACGGCCGCCGGCTCGACGTGACCGGCTGCCAGGTCATCCGCATGGAAGGCGGGTTGATCGCCGAGGTCCGCGGCCATTACTCCGACCAGTACGCGTTCGACGCGTTCTGGCAGGCCGACTAGCGCGTCGCGTTCGGTCGGTCCGAGAAGCGCTCGAGCAGCAGGCGGGCCGCGGCCGCCGGCGACGTGCGACCGCCGACCACGTCCGCCTCGAGCGTGTCGAGATCGGCGCGGACCCGGGCGTCGGAACGAAGCCGATCGAGCAGCGTTTCGCTGACCTCCGACCACATCCACTCCCGGGCCTGTTCCCCGCGCCGCGCCGTCAAGCCCCCCGACTCCCGCGCCACCGCCATGAACTCCTCGATGACCGTCCAGATCGGGACGATCCCCTCGCTCAGCAGCGCGGAGCACGACAGGACGCGGGGCGACCAACCATCGGTGCGCGGGCGCAACAGATGGAGCGCGTGGCCGTAGTCGCCGGCGGTATGGCGCGCGAGATCGGCGAGCGCGCCGTCGGCCTTGTTGACCACGACGAGGTCGGCGAGCTCGACGATGCCGCGCTTGACCCCCTGGAGATCGTCGCCCGCGCCGGGCGCGAGCAGGAGCACGAAGACGTCGACCATCCCCGCGACCGCGACCTCCGACTGCCCGACGCCGACGGTCTCGACGAACACGACGTCGAAGCCCGCCGCCTCGCACACGAGCATCGCCTCGCGGGTACGCCGCGCCACGCCGCCGAGCGTTCCCTTCGACGGCGAGGGCCGGATGAACGCCCCGCGGCGCCGCGACAGCTGCTCCATGCGCGTCTTGTCGCCGAGGATCGACCCGCCGCCGCGGGTGCTCGACGGGTCGACGGCGAGCACGGCCACCTCGTGACCCGAGGCCGACGAGGTCGAGCCCGAGGGCCTCGATGAACGTCGACTTCCCCGCCCCGGGCGCGCCGCTGATCCCGACCCGGGTCGAGCCGCCCGTCGCGGGCAGCGAGCTCGTCGAGCAGCGCGGCGGCATCGTCGCGGTGATCGGCGCGGCGTCGACTCGACGAGGGTGATGGCGCGAGCGAGCGAGCGCCGGTCGCCGGCGCGCACCGCGTCGGCGAGCGCACTCATCGACGCGAGATCGTCACGCGGCCGGGTTGCGCCGGATCAGCGCGAGGATCTCCGACGCCGCTCGCGGGATGTTGCTGCCGGGCCCGAAGATCGCGGCAACGCCCGCGTCGTGCAAGAAGTCGTAGTCGGACGCCGGGATCACCCCGCCCACGACGACGACGATCTCGTTCGCGCCCTGCGCGCGCAAGCGCCTCGATCGAGCTGCGGCACGAGCGTCTTGTGCCCCGCGGCCTGGCTCGAGATGCCGACCACGTGCACGTCGTTCTCGATCGCCTCCCGGGCTGCTTCCTCGGGCGTCTGGAAGAGCGGGCCGATGTCGACGTCGAAGCCGAGATCGGCGAACGCGGTCGCGATCACCTTGGCGCCGCGGTCGTGACCGTCCTGGCCGAGCTTGGCCACGAGGATGCGCGGGCGCCGCCCCTCTTCGGTCGCGAACGCCTCGACCTCCTTGCGGATCCGCCTGGAACTCCTCGTCGTCCGCGTACGCGCCGCCGTACACCCCGGAGATCGTACGGATGTTGGCGCGGTAGCGTCCGAACACCGACTCGAGCGCGTCGGAGATCTCGCCGACCGTCGCCCGGGCGCGCGACGCCTCGATCGACAGCGTCGAGCAGGTTGCCGTCGCCCCGGGCGCCTTCGGTCAGCGCGGCGAGCGCGGCCTGCACCTTCTGCGCGTCGCGTGTCGCCTTGATCCGTTCGAGCCGCACCATCTGCTGGCGCCGGACCTCGGTGTTGTCGATGCTGCGGGTGTCGATCGCCGATTCCTTCTCCAGCCGGTACTTGTTGACCCCGACGATCACCTCGTCGCCCCGGTCGACGCGCGCCTGGCGGCGAGCCGCGGCTTCTTCGATGCGCAGCTTGGGCATCCCCGACTCGACCGCCTTGGTCATGCCGCCGAGACCCTCGACCTCCTGGATCAGGTCCCAGGCTTCGTTCGCGAGCGACTGCGTGAGCGCCTCGACGTAGTACGAACCGCCGAGCGGATCGACCACGCGGGTGACCCCGGTCTCCTCGGCCAGGATCAGCTGCGTGTTGCGCGCGATACGCGCCGAGAAGTCGGTCGGCAGCGCGATCGCCTCGTCGAAACCGTTGGTGTGCAGGCTCTGCGTCCCGCCGAGCACCGCCGCCAGCGCCTCGTACGCGGTGCGCACGACGTTGTTGTACGGGTCCTGCTCGGTGAGCGACACGCCCGACGTCTGGCAGTGCGTGCGCAGCATCAGCGAGCCCGGCTTCTTGGCGCCGAGGCCGGTCATGATCCGCGCCCACAGCAACCGCGCGGCGCGCAGCTTCGCGACCTCCATGAAGAAGTTCATGCCGATCGCGAAGAAGAACGACAGCCGCCCCGCGAAGTCGTCGACGACAAGCCGCGCGATGCCGCGAAGCGCGCGTACTCCAAGCCGTCGGCGAGCGTGAAGCCGAGCTCCTGCACCGCAGTCGCGCCGGCTTCCTGCATGTGGTAGCCGGAGATCGAGATCGAGTTGAACCGCGGCATGTTCCGCGCGGTGTACTCGATGATGTCGGCGACGATCCGCATGCTCGGCGCGGGCGGGTAGATGTAGGTGTTGCGGACCATGAACTCTTTGAGGATGTCGTTCTGGATCGTGCCCGGTGAGCTGGTCCTGGCTCACACCCTGTTCCTCGGCCGCCACGATGTAGCCCGCCAGCACGGGCAGCACCGCGCCGTTCATCGTCATCGACACCGACATCTTGTCGAGCGGGATGCCGTCGAAGAGGATCTTCATGTCCTCGACCGAGTCGATCGCGACGCCGGCCTTGCCGACGTCGCCGACGACCCGCGGGTGGTCGCTGTCGTAGCCGCGGTGCGTCGCGAGATCGAAGGCGACCGACAGACCCATCTGCCCGGCCGCGAGGTTCTGGCGGTAGAACGCGTTCGACTCCTCGGCGGTGGAGAAGCCCGCGTACTGGCGGATCGTCCACGGCCGGTTCGCGTACATCGTCGCCCGGGGCCCGCGGACGAACGGCTCGATGCCGGGCAGCCCGCCGACCGTCTCGAGCGCCTCGAGGTCGGCCGCGGTGTAGAGCGGCTTGACCGCGATCCCCTCGGGCGTCTGCCAGGTGAGCGTGTCGGGGTCGGCGCCCTTCAGCTCCTTCGCCGCGAGTTCACGCCACCGATCGAGATCCGGTTCTGTCATGTGGGTTAGTGAACCACGCACACGGACCGGCTTGAGAAGCCCGGGCCACACGACGCCCGCTTCACGCGTGCCTACACAATCTGACGTGCTTAGAAGCGCGACTCGGTGTCGATCGTGACCGACTGACCCGCCGGGTCGACGCCGACGCGACACGTCGGGCACGCCGACGGGACCGACCCGTCCTTGAACGTGCCCGCCTTGAAGAGGCTCTTGCACTGGTCGCACTCGACGTACGTGGCGCGCGCTTGTTTCACCCCCTCAACCTACTCACGCCAGGAGTGTCCGCTTGTACCGCCCGGCCCAAACACCAAAGCCCGCAGCACGCTTGCTTCTCCTCGTTGGGTCGTGATAGACAGTTTGAGACAACTTGACGTGATCTCCGACGCTCCTGGAGGACAAGTGACCGGTGCAATCCATGTGATGCCGTGGCCCGACCCGGTCCTCGACGCGATCGGCCACGATCCCAGGAGCTGGTACGTCGAGACGTTCTGGCTCCCGACGCTCGGACCGACGGCGCTGCTCTTGCTCCGCCACCTCGCCGATCGCTTCGAGACCGACCCGAAAGGCGTCGATCTCCCCGTGGCCGACACCGCGGCCGCGCTCGGGCTCGGCCCACCGCGAAGGCCAGCAGTCGCCGCTCGTGCGCAGCCTCGCCCGGCTGCAGCAGTTCGAGCTCGCGTGCTCCGACGGCGATGTGACCATCGCGGTGCGCACCACGCTGCCGCCCGTCCATCGCCGTCACGTCCGCCGGTTACCGTCGGGCCTCCAGGCACGCCACGCGGAATGGATCGAGGAGCAGGCGACGAAGCCGGTCGACGTCGCCCGCCGGCGAGCCCGGCGGTTCGCGCTCACGTTGATCGCGCAGGACGAGCCGATCGATCTCGTCGAGCGCGCGCTGCACGCCGGCGGGTTCCATCCCGCGCTCGCGCACGAAGCGGTGCGTTGGGCCCGCGAGCAGGTGTCCGCATCCGACGAAGCACCGCGGCCCGACGAACCCATGCCGGAAGCGTCGTGAGCAACGCAACCGAAGAGTCGTTACCGGCGAACTCCGCCCCCCGCCGGTAACGCATCGCCGGGGCGGGGCGCGACCGTGGGGTGCGCCCCGCCCCGCTGCGAACTGCATCGATCTCTCCGTGGGATCCCGAGCTCGAGACCGGCGCGCCGTCGCTCGGCTCCCGTACGCGTCCAAACCCCAGGGAGCATCATGCGCGGAATCGGCTTTCTCCTCATCACGACGATGGCCGCGGCCGGTGGCGGCCTCGGGGTTCCCGTCGAACCACGGGCACCGGCCACGCCGGCCGCAGCCGTGCCGGTGGGCATCGTCGCAGCCGCCGCGCGGCTTGCAGGATCGCGGGTCGCGATGGCGCGCAACGCCGACGGTCGGCTCGAGGTCTTCGGTGTCGCGGCCGGCGGCTCGGCGTTCCACACCTGGCAGGTGACCGCGGCCGGAACCTGGTCGGCGTGGGCGCAGTTCGGCGGCCGGTTCAACAGCCTCGCGGCAGAGACCAACGCCTACGGACGCATCGAGGTGCTCGGTATCGCTGCCGACGGGAGCATCTTGCACGCGCGTCAAGGCGCGCCGGGCGGCCCGTGGTCGCCGTGGACCCGCGTCGCCGGTCGTCTCGTCACGATCACACTCGCCCGGAGCTACGACGGGCGCCTCGAAGCCTTCGGGACCGACGCCGCGCACATCGCGTACCGCATGACGCAGACGGTCGCCGGTGGGGCGTGGTCGGCGTGGTCTCGCCTCACGGGAAGCCTCGACGAGCTCGCGGCAGAGACCAACGCCGACGGCCGCATCGAATTGTTCGGTCTCGCGGCGAACGGCACCATCGCCCACAGCTGGCAGGCAACCGCGGGCGGCGCGTGGACGCCGTGGACGGCCGTCGACGGCAAGCTCACCCGCATCGCGATGGCACGCAGCTTCGACGGGCAGCTGGAGGTGTTCGGCACCGACGACGCGCACCGCACCTACCGCCGAACGCAGCTGCGCGCCGGTGGCGCCTGGACGGTGTGGTCGCGGTTCACCGGAAGCTTCGACGACCTCGCTGCGGAGGCGAACGCCGACGGCCGCATGGAAGCGTTCGGTGTGGCGCCCGACGGCACGATCGCCCACAAGTGGCAGCGCACCGCGGGTGGAAGGTGGACACCCTGGACCCCGATCGGCGGGCGCCTGCGCCCGTAGCGGATTCGTCGGCGCCGGGAATATCCTCCCGCGCCATGGCCGGGGCCGAGCTCGAGAAGATCGCGGGCTGGCTGCGCACCGCGGGTTACGTCACGGCGTTGACGGGCGCGGGCATCTCCACCGAGTCGGGCATCCCCGACTTCCGGGGGCCGAACGGCGTGTGGACGAAGAACCCCGCGGCGGAGAAGACCGCGACGCTGGAGTACTACATGTCGGACCCGGCCGTCCGGCGTTCGGCGTGGCGGAACCGGCTCGACAGCGAGGTGTGGAAAGCCGCGCCCAACCCGGCGCACCGCGCGCTCGTCGAGCTCGAGCGCAAGGATGCGCTGCACGCGCTGGTGACCCAGAACATCGACGGTCTGCACCACGCCGCGGGGCAGTCGCCGGAGATCGTCGTCGAGATCCACGGCAACGTCCGCGAAGCCAAGTGCATGGCGTGCGGCCGGCGCGAGCCGATGGCCGAGACGCTCGATCGCGTCCGGGCGGGCGAGCAGGATCCGGGTTGTCGGTGCTGCGGCGGCATCCTCAAGTCGGCGACCATCAGCTTCGGCGAGAACCTCGTGGCGGCCGACCTGGAGCGGTCGCAGCTCGCGGCCGGGCGCGCGGAGGTGTTCCTCGCGATCGGCACCTCGCTGGCCGTGTTCCCCGCGGCCGGCCTGCCCGACATCGCCCGGCGCAACGGCGCCCGGCTCGTGATCTTGAACGCCGAGGAGACGCCGTTCGATCCGGCGGCCGACGTGGTCGTGCGGGACCGGCTCGGCGACGTGCTCCCGGCCCTGGCGGCACTGGTCTAGATCTTCTGGGGCACGGGTCGAGGCGCCGGTATCAGTGCTGGTCTCGCCGTTGGGAATATCCGACCACTGAGGTAGTATTTAGACCTTGCAGGCGCCACCACGGCGCTCTCCGGGGAGTCGAGATGCCGAGCTTTCGCGAGCTGTTGAAGGAAACCAAGGCCGAAATCCGGGAGATCTCGCCCGCCGATGCGGAACCGCTGGTCGGCGAGGCCACGTTCCTCGACGTGCGCGAGCTCGACGAGTTCGAGCAGGGAATGATCCCCGGTGCGCTGTTCATCCCCCGGGGTCACCTCGAGAGCCAGGTCGAGAACAAGATCCCGAACCACGACGCACCCGTCGTCGTCTACTGCGCAGGCGGCATCCGCTCCGCCTTCGCGGCCAAGACGCTGCGCGATCTCGGCTACACCGACGTCGTTTCGATGGCCGGCGGCTTCGGGCGCTGGAAGAACGAGGGGCGCGACTGGATCACGCCGACCACGCTCAGCTCCGAGCAGCGCGACCGCTACGGCCGCCACATCCTCTTGCCCGAGGTCGGCGAAGAGGGCCAGCAGAAGCTGCTCGGCGCGAAGGTCCTGCTGCTCGGCGCCGGCGGTCTCGGTTCGCCCGCCGCGCTGTACCTCGCCGCGGCCGGCGTGGGGACGATCGGCATCGTCGACATGGACGTGGTCGACGCGTCGAACCTGCAGCGACAGATCCTGCACAACCTCGAGCGCATCGGCGACCGCAAGGTCGACTCGGCCAAGAAGACACTGACCGCGCTGAACCCCGACGTCGACGTCGTCACCTACGACGTGCGCCTCGGCGCCGACAACATCCTCGACATCATCGACGGGTACGACGTCATCGTCGACGGCACCGACAACTTCCCCACGCGCTACCTGCTGAACGACGCGGCGCTCCTGAAGAACATCCCGGTCGTACACGGCTCGATCTTCCGCTTCGAAGGTCAGGTGACGGTGTTCGACCCCTACAACGGGCCTTGCTACCGCTGCTTGCTCCCCGAGCCGCCGCCGCCGGAACTGGCGCCGTCGTGCTCGGAGGCCGGTGTGCTCGGCGTGCTGCCCGGCATCGTCGGATCCGTCCAGGCGCTCGAGGCGATCAAGCTCATCCTCGACCTGGGCGAGCCGCTGCGGGGCCGTCTCCTCGCGTACGACGCGCTCGAGGAGACGTTCCGCAACTTCAAGGTGCGGCGCGACCCGACCTGCCCCGCGTGCGGTGAGAACGCGCACATCGTGATCGCGGAGTACGACGACCTGTGCGTCCCCCACGCCGTCCTCGCCGACGGCACGGTGACCGGTCACTGACTCCCGGTACTCGCCGCAACGGTCGTCGGGGCCGATGACGATGGGGCCGATGACGATGGGGCCGGTGACGACGGGGCCGGTGACGACGCGACGACCTGGATCTTCCCCGACATCGCGGCGTGGATCGTGCACGTGTAGAAGAACGTGCCCGCCTTGGCAAACGTGAACGAGTAGGACTGGCCCGGATCGAACGTGTCGGTCCCGAACGCGGCCCCGAAGTCGACGGCGTCGGCCGACTTCTTCACGTTGTGCACGACCGAATCCCGGTTCTTCCACGTCACCTTCGTGCCGACGTCGACGATGATGGCGGCGGGCGAGAACTGGTTGAGGTGGGCGTCGATCTCGACCTGCTCGTGACCGCGCATATCGACCGGGGCGAGCGGGGGTGCGACCTTCGGCGTCGACGAGCTGCACGCCGCCGCGCCGATGGTCACGCACGCCAGGGCGACGAGCACGAACAGGCGCCGCATCACGGCTTACGGAACGTCGACGCGAGCTCCACGAGCGTGCGCACGCCGTAGCCCGTCCCGCCCTTCGACGTCTCCGCGTCGTCCGACGACGAGCGGGCGGTCCCCGCGATGTCGAGGTGCACCCACGGCGCGTCGCCGACGAACTCCTTGAGGAAGAGCCCGGCCGTCAACGTGCCCGCGCCGCCGGCCGACGCGATGTTGCGCAGGTCGGCGATCTCGGAATCGAGGTTCCGGCGGTAGTCGTCCGGGAGCGGCAGGTGCCACACGCGCTCGCCGGCGCGCGCGGCCGCCTCGCTCACCTGCTCGACCCACGCGTCGTCGGTGCCCATGAGCCCGGCAATCTTGTCGCCGAGCGCCGTCGTCACCGCGCCGGTCAGCGTCGCGAGGTCGACGATCGCGTCGGCGCCCTCCTCGCTCGCGAGCGAGAGCGCGTCGGCGAGGATGAGCCGGCCTTCGGCGTCGGTGTTGAGCACCTCGACCGTCTTGCCGTTGCGCATCGTCAGCACGTCGCCCGGTCGCATCGCCGCACCGCTCGGCATGTTCTCCACGAGGGGGACGTACCCGATCACCCGCGCCTTCACGTCGAGGTCGCGCAGCGTCGACATCGCCGCGATCACCGCGGCCGCGCCCGACATGTCGGTCTTCATCGTCTCCATGCCGCCCGCGGTCTTGAGCGACAACCCGCCGGAATCGAACACCACGCCCTTGCCGACGAACGCGACCGTGCCGCGCGGACGCGTCGGCGCGTACTCGAGCCGCAGGAACCGCGGCGGCCGGTCGGAACCGTTGCCGACGCCGAGCACGCCTCCCATCCGCTCCCGCACGAGCTGCTCACCGGCGAAGACCTTCACCTTCAAGCCCGACGCGCGCGCGACGGCCTTGGCGAGGTCGGCAACGTCGGCCGGCGACTTCGCCGCGGCCGGCTCGTTGATCAGGTCGCGCGCCCACGCCACCGCCTGCGCGACCCGGGCACCGCGATCGAGCCCGGCCCGCACTTTCGCGTTGGCCCGGCCGATGACGAACACACGGTCGAGCTGCGACGCCTTGGTCTCCGACTTGTAGCGCAGGAACTGGTAGCGGCCGAGGCACACGCCCTCGGCGAAGGCCTGCGCCGCGAGGCCGCGATCGATATCGGGCCCGACCGCGTCGAGCAGCGTCGTCGCGACCGACGCGACGCGCGCCGCGCGCCGCGCGAGCACCGCGCCCGCGCGCCGCAGCGCGGCGGCGTCGAAGGTCTCCTCGTCGCCCACTCCCAAGAGGAGCGCGGCGCGCGCACCGAGCCGGCCGCCGGTCGGTACCGCCAGCACGTCACCGCGCTTGCCTTCGAAGTCGGTCTCTCGCATGAACTCCGCGAGCCGGCCGTCGATCGCGTCGTCGACGAGTTGCGCACCCGGACCGAGCCGCGCGCCCGAGAAGATCGGGACGACGAACAGGTCGGCTTTGGGCGCGCCGGGAACGAGCTTGAAGGTGGGGGGCATTCGGATCCTTACGGTGTACGCGAGGGACGGAAGTCGCCTTCTTGCCAACGCGAGAGCGTGTAGACGAGGTCGGCGAGGCGGTTGAGATACGGGACGACCTGACTCTCGGGGCCGAGCCAGCCGACGCGCGTCGCCGCGACCGAGACCCGCTCGGCCCGCCGGATCACGGTGCGGGCGAAGTCGAGCGCGGCCGCGATCTGGTTCTGGCCCGGGAGCACGAACTCCTTCGGGGCCTCGAACCGGCCGGTCACGTCGTCGATGACGGGCTCGAGCCGCACGACCATCTCGGCCGTGACGAGCGAAACCTCCGCGGTGAGCTTGGCGCGGTTGTCGGGCGCGGTCGCGAGCTCCGCGCCCACGACGAAGAGCTCGCGCTGCAGCTGCACGAGCAGCTCGTGGAGCTCCGAACCCGGCTCGGTCAGGGCGCGGGCGAGCCCGAGGGCGCTCACGGCCTCGTCGACGGCGCCGTACGCCTCGGGCCCGACTTCGTCCTTGCCGACCCGACCCCCGTACAAGAGGCCGGTCGTGCCGTCGTCGCCGGTGCGCGTATAGACCTTCATGCCGAAGCGGCAGCCTACGACGCCAACACGGTGTTTTCGTGTAGAGGACCGCCGCAGCGGCCACGTAACCTGGTCCGATGCCCGACCCCCGAGGAACACCCGCGCCCATCGCCAGCGGTGCCGTACACCCGTTCCTCGACGCGCTCCACGAGCGCATCCTCGTGCTCGACGGCGCGTTCGGCACGTGGATGCAGGGCCAGAACCTCGGCCCCGACGACTTCGGCGGCGAAGCGCTCGAGGGCTGCAACGAGCAGCTCGTCGCGACCCGCCCCGACCTCGTCAGCCGGATGCACGACGAGTTCTTCCGGGCCGGCGTCGACGGCGTGGAGACCGCCACCTTCGGCGCCTTCCCGCTCGTGCTCAACGAGTATGGCCTGGCCGATCAGACGGTCGCGCTCAACCGGCGCGCGGCCGAGCTCGCCCGCGAGGTCGCTTCCGACCACGCGGCCGACGGCCGGCCCCGCTTCGTCATCGGCTCCATCGGTCCGGGCACTCGCCTGCCGTCCCTCGGCCAGATCCGCTACGACGCGCTCCGCGACGACTACGCGCTCCAGGTCGAGGGTCTCATCGCGGGCGGCATCGACGTGCTCCTCGTCGAGACCGTCTACGACCTCCTCCAGGCCAAGGCCGCGATCAACGGTGCGCGCGCCGCGATGCGCAAGGCGGGGCTCTCGAACCCGATCCCGATCATGGTGCAGGTCACCGTGGAGACGACGGGCCGCATGCTCGTCGGCACGGAGATCGGCGCCGCGCTCACCGCGCTCGAGGCGATGCGACCCGACATCATCGGCATGAACTGCGCGACCGGCCCCGTCGAGATGACCGAGCACCTGCGCTATCTCGCCCAGCACGCCCGCACGTTCCTCTCCGCGCTGCCGAACGCGGGACTGCCGTCGGTCGTCGACGGGCACACCCACTACGACCTCACGCCCCCAGGTCTCGCCGACGCGCACGACCGGTTCGTCGCGGAGTTCGGGCTGAACGTCGTGGGCGGTTGCTGCGGCACGACTCCGGAGCACCTGCGCGCGGTCGTCGAGCGGCTCGACAGCCGCGCGCCCGTGCTGCGCACGCCCGAGTTCGAGCCCGGTTGCTCGTCGATCTACTCGCACGTCCCGTTCGAACAGGAGCTCGCGTACCTCGCCATCGGTGAACGCACCAACGCGAACGGCTCGCGCAAGTTCCGCGACGCGATGCTCGAAGCCGACTGGGACTCCTGCGTGCAGATGGCCCGCGAACAGGTCAAGGAAGGCGCGCACGTGCTCGACGTATGCGTCGACTACGTCGGCCGCGACGGCACCGTCGACATGGACGAGATCGCCGGGCGCTTCGCCACGCAGGCGTCGTTGCCGCTCGTCTTCGACTCCACCGAACCGCAGGTACTGGAAGCGGGGCTCAAGCATCACGGCGGCAAGGCCTTGCTCAACTCGGCCAACCTCGAAGAGGGCGAGGCCGAGGGCAAGCGCATGGACCGCGTGTTCCGCCTGGCGCGCGAGTACGGCGCGGCCGTCATCTGCCTCACGATCGACGAAGAGGGCCAGGCCCGCACCGCCGACTGGAAGCTGCGGGTCGCGAGGCGCATCTACGACATCGCGACGACGCGCTACGGGCTCGAGCCGACCGACCTGGTCTTCGACGCGCTCACTTTCCCGCTCTCGACCGGCGACGACGACCTCCGGCGCGACGCGATGGAAACCATCGAGGCGATCCGGCGCATCAAAGCCGAGCTGCCCGGCGCGCACACCGTGCTCGGGTTGTCGAACGTGTCGTTCGGCCTCAAGCCCGCGGCGCGGCACGTGTTGAACAGCGTCTTCTTGCACGAGTGCCGCGAGGCCGGCCTCGACGCCGCGATCGTGCACGCGGCGCGCATCATGCCGCTGCACCGCATCGACGAAGCGCAAAGGGAAGCTGCGCTCGATCTCATCTACGACCGGCGCCGCGAGAACTACGACCCGCTCACGGAGTTCATGGCGCTGTTCGAGAACGTCGAAGCCGGCGCGATCGAGAAGGAAGACCGCTCCGGCTGGCCGGTGTCCGAGCGACTGAAGCACCGCATCATCGACGGCGAGCGCGACGGCCTCGAAGCCGATCTGCAGGAGCAGTTGGCCGAGCTGACGCCGCTCCAGATCGTGAACGACGTGCTGCTCGACGGGATGAAGGTCGTGGGCGAGCTGTTCGGCAGCGGTCAGATGCAGCTCCCGTTCGTGCTGCAGTCGGCGGAGACGATGAAGGCTGCCGTCGCGTACCTCGAACCATTGATGGAGAAGACCGACTCCGGGGGCAAGGGCACCGTCGTACTCGCCACGGTAAAGGGCGACGTCCACGACATCGGCAAGAACCTCGTCGACATCATCCTGACCAACAACGGCTACATCGTCTTCAACCTCGGCATCAAGATCGCGATCAGCGAGATGATCGAGAAGGCACTCGAAGTGAACGCCGACGCGATCGGCATGAGCGGTCTCCTCGTGAAGTCGACGATGATCATGCGCGAGAATCTCGAGGAATTGAACGCGCGCGGGCTCTCAGATCGCGTTCCGGTGATCCTCGGTGGCGCGGCGTTGACGCGCACGTACGTAGAACGCGACCTGCGCGAGGTGTACGACGGCCGCGTGTTCTACGGCAAGGACGCGTTCGAAGGACTGCGCACGATGGACGCGCTCATCCAGGGCCGCAAGGACGGCACCCTCGACGACGCGTTCGGGCGGGAGGCGGGCGGTCGCAACCTGCCGCCCCGCAAGTCGCAACAGCCGGTCGAAGACGTCGACATCCCGGCCCGTTCCGCGGTCGCCACCGACGTGACGATCTTCACGCCGCCGTTCGTCGGCTCGCGCGTGGCCAAGGGCATCTCCCTCGACGACATCGCGGGTTACGTGAACGAGACCGCGCTGTACCGCAACCAGTGGCAGTTCCGCCCCGAGTCGGGCGAGAACGACCAGGACTTCAAGGCGCGCATCCGGCCCACGTTCCGGGCCCAGCTCGCGACGGCCAAGCAGGAGGGCCTGCTCGTGCCCGCGGCCGCGTGGGGCTACTTCCCGGTCAACAGCGAGGGCGAGAACCTCGTCGTGTGGAAGGACGAGACCCGCACCCAGGAATGGCTGCGATTCCACTACCCGCGCCAGCGCAAGGCCCCGTTCCTCTCGATCGCCGACTTCTTCCGCCCGATCGACTCCGGCGAGACCGACTACGCGGCCTTCCACGTGGTCACGATGGGCACCGCGGCGAGCGCGCGGGAAAAGGAACTGTTCGCGGCCGACAAGTACCAGGACTACCTGCTGCTGCACGGCCTGTCGGTCGAGATGACCGAAGCGCTGGCCGAGCTCTGGCACCGGCGTATCCGCGAGGAGTGGGGCTTTGCCGACGAGGACGGCCCGACGCTCACTGGCCTGTTCAAGCAGCAGTACCGGGGGTCGCGCTACTCGTGGGGCTACCCCGCGTGTCCCGACCTCGACGACCAGACCAAGGTCGCGGAGTTGTTGGAGATCGACCGCATCGGCGTGTTGCTCACCGAGGAGTTCCACCTCGTTCCCGAGCAGTCGACGAGCGCGATCATCGTGCCGCACCCCGAAGCCAAGTACTTCGTGGTCTGACCCATCGGTCGTCGCCGCCTTCGGGCGAGGGCGCCCGTCGACGACGTGGAGCCCCCGATCCCGATTAGGGGCGGAGCACGGCCCGGGCGACGAGGTCGGTGCCGAACGCGGTGAGGATCGCGAGGTACAAGAGGCCGGTCGCCGCCATCACCGCGGAGTAGTACCGCTCGCGTAACGCGGCCCACGTCATCGCGACCAGCCCGATCGTCATCGCCGCGCACCCGATCCAGATCCAACCGAGCACGCCGCGGTATCCGTCGGCGATCCCGCCGTTGATCACCTGCACCATGCCCGTCGGCAACAAGAACACGACGACCTCGAACGGCCACGCGGCCGCGGTCCAGGCGACGAGCTCCTTCAACGGCTCGCGCGGAAGGCCGGGCTGCACGAGATACCAGTGCCCGAGCAGCATCGCGTCGCTCACACTTCCGAGGAACACCGCACCGACCACGAGCCGCGCCACCGCGAGCAGGTACGGCCCGCCCGCGAACTGGGCCGCCGCGAGAAGACCGATGGCGCCGGCGACGGGCGCGATCAGATCGAGGACGGGCGCGAACTCCGGACCGCGTTCGAGTTGCTCCGCGTCGGGTCGCCCGATCATGGCCGAGACCCGCGCCCGGCGCGCGGCGCGTACCTCCTCGCGGCCCGAGACCCCCGCCCGACGGCGCTGAACCGAGACCGTGAGGGCGACCGCGGTCGCCGCGACACCGGCGATCGCCGCAACCGCCGCGACGACGCGCGCCGCACTGGTGCCACCAGTGAGGAACACCGCGGCCCCGCCCGCGGCCATGAGGCCGAACACGATGCGGATCAGCCAGCCGTACCCCAAGCTGACCTCGCGCCGACGAGTCGTGACCCAGCCGAACAGCAGGCCGCCCGTGGCCCACTGCAACAGGAACGTTCCCGCGTCGAGCTTCACGCAACGATCGCGATATCACGCGGCGCGTCGTTGAGCCGCAGTGGTCCGGTCGCGGTTGCGACGACGATGTCTTCGAGCCGCATGCCGAACCGGTCGGGGAAGTAGATCCCGGGCTCGACGCTGAACGCGTTCCCCGCCTGCAACAGGCGGTCGTTGCCCGCGACGATGTACGGATCTTCGTGGGCCTCGGTACCGATGCCGTGCCCGACCCGGTGCACGAAGTACTCGCCGAAGCCCGCGTCGTTGATGACGCGGCGGGCGGCCGCGTCGACGGCTCCGCACGCCGTGTCGACCGTCGCGGCGCGCACGCCCGCCTCTTGCGCCGCGGCGAGGACCGCGTACACGTCACGGACCTCGGCGCTCGGATCGCCTACGTGGAACATGCGGGTGATGTCGGAGCAGTAGCCGCCCATCGTGCCGCCGAAATCGCACAGGACGATGTCGCCGTCGGTGATCACGCGTGTCGCGGTGGGGTCGTGGTGCGGGCTCGCGGCATTCTCGCCTGCGGCGACGATCGCGAAGTTTGCACGCTCGTGACCGGCCGCGAGCATCCGATCCACGAGCTCGCGATGTACGTCGAGCTCCGTTCGACCCGCGAACGGCTCCAGCCGCATCTCCGACGCGATCGCGTCGACGACATGGGCGGCGCGCGTGAGCGCGGCGATCTCGTCGCCGTCCTTGACCATCCGTACGGGGCCGACCACGTCCGTGGCCCGCACGAACACGCACGACGGCACCGCGCGTTGTAGATCGAGAACGAAGCGCGCCCACGTGTGGTCACCGATCGCGACGCGCCGAGCCGAGCGCCGGATCATCCCGGCCACGAGCGCGATCGGGTCGTCGGTCTCCTCCCACGAGACGATCTCGAAGAGCTCGGGCCGGCGATCGACGCGAGGGGCTTCCAGCCGCGGTACCACCAACTGCGCGTCGCCGGTACGAGGGAGAACCAGCATTGTCAGGCGTTCCAGGGGCATGGCCTCGTACCCGGTGAGGTACGGCAGGTCGGGCCCGACCGACAGCAACAAGGCGTCGACGCCGAGCTCCGACATCCGCGCGCGCACGCGCTGGATCCGGCTCGCGAACGTCACGCGTCGATCCCGGGCAGGCCGTCGATGCTGACCGCGTTCTTCGCACCCCAGTACGCCGCGACCCCGTCGTCGCCCTTGCCGTCCGCCCATTCGAGCAGTCGCGCCCGCTCGTCGACGAGGTCCATGAGCGGCACCGCGTAGCCGCACGACGTGGTGACCCGCTCGACCGCGACTTCGATGATCGATCGCCGGCCCGGTAGCTCGGGGAACTCGGCCGCGAGCGCGTCGAACTCCGGGGTGCCGGCGGGGTGGACGGTGCCCCGGCCGTAGATCCGGGAGATGCGCGGGTTGCCGCTGAAGGCGCACGCCATCAGGGTGATCCGCCCGTTGTCGCGCAGGTGCGCGATGGTCTCGACGCCGCTGCCGGTGAGGTCGAGGTACGCGACCCGATCGGGTGCAAGGACGCGCAGCGTGTCGTAGCCCTTCGGCGAGAGATTCACGTGGCCGGCGGCACCACTCGGTGCCGTCGCGACGAAGAACATCGGCTGTTCGCGCCACCACTGCGCGAGATCGGGACGCAGCGACGAGAACCGATCAGCCATGCGCCCATTATCTCAGTGCGGTGCGCTGACGAGCCGATCCGCGCCCTCACGAGCGTGATAGCTCGAACGCACGAGCGGACCGGCCTCGACGTGCGCGAAGCCCAGCGACTCGCCGTACTCGCGCAAGGCCGAGAACTCGTCGGGGTGCCACCACTTGGCCACCGGCACGTGGTCGGCCGACGGCCGCAGGTACTGCCCGATCGTCAGGATCCCGACGCCGACGGCCCGGAGGTCGGCCATCGCGGCGCGCACCTCGGGCTCGGTCTCGCCCATTCCCAAGATGAGGCCCGACTTCGTGACCAGGCCCGCGGCCCGAGCCCGGCCCAACACTGCGAGCGATCGGGCGTAACCGGCCGAAGGCCGGACGGCTCGTTGCAGGCGGGCCACGGTCTCGAGGTTGTGGTTCAACACGTCGGGGCGGGACTCGAAGATGGCCGCCAACGCCGCGGCGTCGCCCTTGCAGTCGGAGATCAGCAACTCGACCGCGGTGCCGGGGCTCGTCGCGCGGATCGCCTGAACGGTCGCGGCGAAACCCGAAGCGCCGCCGTCGGGGAGATCGTCACGAGCCACGCACGTGATCACCGCGTGGGCGAGGCCGAGCGCGGCGACGGCGTCGGCGACCCGCTGCGGCTCGTCGAGGTCGAGTGCGAGCGGTTTACGCGTGTCGATCTGGCAGAAGCCGCACGCGCGCGTGCAGCGATCGCCGTTGATCATGAAGGTGGCGGTGCGGTCTGACCAGCATTCGTAGATGTTCGGGCAGCCCGCCTCTTCGCAGACCGTGTGCAGGTCGAGGTTGCGGGCGAGCTTCTTCAGCTCGAGGTACCCGTCGTCGCGCTTCGCGCGCACTCGCATCCAGTCGGGGCGCTTGCGGGTCAACGCGACCTCGACGCCCTCGATGCGCTCCGGGCGATGCCACGCCACGTCCTGGCGATCGATCGCGCCTGCGCCGAACGCCTCGGTGAACCGCACGACGACCCGTTCGACGACCGCCTGCATCTCGATCGGCCGACCGAGCACCTTGACCATCGACGTGACGCCGCGGTCGCGGATGCCGCAGGGAACGATGTGATCGAACATCGAGAGGTCGGGATCGACGTTCAGCGCGAACCCGTGCCGCGTGCGACCCGCGCGACACGCGGACGCCGATTGCCGCGATCTTCTCGTCGCCGACCCACACACCCGTGTAGCCGGTGGAGCGCTCGGCCGCGATCTCGAAGTCGGCGCACACCGCGATCAACACGTCTTCCAGCTTGCGGACGTACGCGACCACGTCGCGCTGGCCCGCGCGCCACTCCGCGAGCGAGACGATCGGGTAGCCGACGAGCTGGCCGGGTCCGTGATACGTCACATCACCGCCGCGGTCGGCGTCGACCATCGTCGCGCCCACCGATGCCGGATCGCGCAGAACGTGCTCCGCCTTCGCGCTCGACCCGAGCGTGTAGACGTGCGGGTGCTCCTGCAGCAGCAGATAGTCGGTGTCGGCGTGCTCGTGCACCGCGCGCTGCAACGCCTCGGCCTCCGGATACGGCACCAGGCCGAGCCAGCGCGATCGCACGGTCATGCGAGCTCGGCTTCCCAGTCGTGCGTCTCGAGCACCTCGCGCAGGGCATTCAGGAACGAGGCCGCGTACGCGCCGTCGAAGGCACGGTGGTCCCAGGTCAGGGACAAGAAGCCGACGTGGTGCACGGCGATCGCGTCGTCGCCGTCGGGCCCTTCGACCACGACGGCCTCCTTGCGGATTCCGTCGGTCGCCATGATCGCGACCTGCGGCTGATTGATGATCGCGTAGGTCTGCGTCGTGCCGAACGGCCCCATGTTCGTGATCGTGAACGTGCCGCCCACGATCTCGTCCGGGCTCAACTGCTTCGACTTCGCGCGCGTGGCCAGGTCGCGGATCTCGCGGGCGAGCAACCGCAGCCGCTTGCCGTCGGCGTTGCGGATGACCGGCGCGATCAGGCCCTTGAACTGCAGGTCGATCGCGATCCCGAGGTTGATGTCGCGATGCACGACGAGTGTGTCGCCCTCGACGCTCGCGTTGACGAACGGGTACTCGTGCACGACGTCGCTGAACGCGCGCGTGATGAACGGGAGGTAGGTGAGGGCGAAGCCCTCCTCGGCCTGCCACGCCGCCTGGTGCGCGCGGCGAACGCGCTCCACCCGTTCGAAGTCGACCCGGACCGATGTGTACACGTGCGCGCTCGTCGCGACCGAACGCACCATGTGCTCGGCGGTGCGCCGGCGGATGTTGTCGAAGGGAACGATCTCGTCGCCGGACACGCGCGCCGCGGCGGGCGCCGGCACGGCGCCGGGGGCCGGGGCGCGAGGCGCAGGGGCGGGACCGCGGGTCGCGCGCCGCGTCGAGCACGTCATTGCGCGTGATACGCCCGCCCTCGCCGGTGCCGCGGATCGCGGCGGCGTCGAGGCCCTGCTCGTCGATCAGCCGCCGGACGATCGGCGACGTCACCGCGCCACCACCGTTGCCCGAAGGCGCGGGCGGGGCGACCGGGACCGGAGCAGGTGCGGTCACGGGCGCGACCGGGGGCGGCGGCGTGACAACGGCGGGCGCCGGCGGCGCGGGCGCGGCGGACGGCGGGGCCGTCGCCGGAGCGGCGGACGGCGCCGGTGCGCCCGCCTCGGTCGAGATCACCGCGAGGCGCGCGCCCACGGGAACGGTCTCGCCTTCGGGCACGACGATCTCGGTGATGAACCCGCCCTGCGGGGCGGGCACCTCGGAGTCGACCTTGTCGGTCGACACCTCGAACAGCGGCTCGTCGGCGTCGATCTTCTCGCCGACTTGCTTGAACCACTTCGTGATCGTCCCTTCGGTGACCGTCTCACCGAGTTGCGGCATCGTGACGTCCATGAGCCCCTCTGGTTCTTCGTATGTATGGGACGAGAGCCCTCACGTGCAGGGCCCTAACCGTGTAGGGAACGCCCGGTGAGCGCGAGCACCGATTCGCCGAAGAGCTCCGACAAGGTCGGATGGGCGTGGATCAACAGGCCCACATCGGCCGGCGTGGCCTCCCAGTTCACGGTGAGGTACGCCTCGGCGATCAGCTCGGTGGCCCACGGTCCGCCAATGTGCACACCGAGGATCGGGCCACCGCGTTCGGCGACGATCTTCATGATTCCATCGGTCTCACCCACGATGAGCGCACGCCCGTTGCCCATCCACCGGTGCACCGACGTCTCCACGTCGTAGCCGCGTTCTTTCGCCTGGGCCTCGGTGAGCCCGCAGAACGCGACTTCCGGGTGACAGTAGATACCCCACGGAACCTTGTCGTAGTCGAGCGGGAGCGGCGCCTCGCCGAGCATCGTCTTGATCGCGACGATCGCCTCGGAGAAAGCGACGTGCGCGAGCTGCGGGGTAGCAACGACGTCGCCCGCCGCGTACACACCGTCGACGCTCGTGCGCATATTGCCGTCGACGACGACGAATCCCCGCTCGTCGACCTTGATACCGGCACTGTCGAGCCCGATGTTCTCCGAGCGGGGCCGGCGCCCGACCGACACGACCACCTTGTCGGCCGCGAGCACCTCCTCGCCGTTCTTGCCCTCGAACTTGACGGCCGCGCCGTCGAAGCCGAGCACGCGCACACCCGTCTGGGTCTTGATGCCGCGCTTTTGGAACGCGCGTACCACTGTTTGCGCGACCTGTTGGTCGACACCGGTGAGGATCTGGGGCAGCGCCTCGAGGATCGTGACGTCGGCGCCGGCGTCGCCGAGGAACGATGCGAATTCGCAGCCGATCGCGCCGCCGCCGATCACTACGACCCGGGCCGGGATGTCGCTCAGCTGCAACACCTCCTCCGACGACAGCACGCGGTCGCCGTCGAAGGCGAGGCCGTCGATCGCCAGCGCGCGCGGCGACGAGCCCGTCGCGATCAACACGTTGCGCCCGCGGATCATCGTCCCGTCGGAGACGCTGAGTGACCGCCCGTCGGGCTCGAGCACGCCCGTGCCGGGGATGACGGTGACCTTGCGGTTCTTCAGGAGTGATTCGAGCCCGGTGGTCAGGCGATCGACGACCGTCTGCTTGCGGGTCTGCGACGTCGCGAGTTGCAGCGCCGGATCCGAGGTCAGCACACCGAATTCCGCCGCGGCGCGCACCGTGCGCAACACCTCCGCGGTCTGGAGCAGCTCCTTGGCCGGGATGCACCCCCGGTGCAAGCAGGTGCCACCGACGCGCTGCTCCTCGACGATGGCGATGCTCATTCCGGCGCTGGCACCGTAGAGCGCAGCGGCATACCCGCCGGGACCCCCGCCGAGCACGACAAGATCGAACTCGCCGGGCAGACCGGAATCGTCAGGCACGTGCGCTCCTCTCGTCACGGCGCCCGGAGCAACGCGGGTTCCCGGGGTTGGCCGTCATCGGTTCACGAGGACGACCTGGAAGGCGAACGCGACCAGGATCACCAAGCCGGTGAGCGCCGCGAGAACGATGTAGGTCCGGGTACTCACGGCTCGTTCGGCGTTCTCAAGACGTTCTCGAATCTGTCCGAATGCGCAGGTTCCGCACGCATGAAGGCTAGTCCCCCCTTGTCGGGTACCAGGCGCGCTTGAGGGTGGTCCGCGGGCGGCGAGTAACCTGCCACGTTCGTGGTCGAGCGCGTACAGCGGCTGGCAGGCGCAGCCAAGAAGCTTCCCGTGCCCGAAGGCACCTGGGCGATCGGCGCGGGCCTGATCATCGTCGGGCTGAGCGCGTACGGCTTCCAGATCCTCGCCGCCAAGCGGCTTTCGAACGACGATTACAACTCGCTCAACGTCCTGTGGGCGTTGGTGTTCGTGTTCTCGCCCGGTCTCTTCCAGCCGCTGGAACAAGAGGTCGGCCGGGCCGTGTCCGCTCGCCGGGCCCGGGGCGAAGGTGGCGGTCCGCTCGTGCGGCGGGCCGCGTTCCTCGGCGGCGTGCTCGCGCTCGCCGTGATCGTCACCGCGGCGATCGCCCACGCCCGGATCGTCAACAAGCTCTTCGACGGGCGGGGTGTCCTACTCATCGCGCTGTTCGTCGCGATCGCCTTCTACTACGTCGCGTACATCACGCGGGGCACGCTCTCGGGCAACGGCCGCTTCGGTCCGTACGGGCTCATGCACGGGTCGGAAGGCACCGTCCGCATCCTGGCGTGCATCGTGTTGTTCGCGGCCGGCAGCAAGGCCGTCGGGCCGTGGGGATTCGCGCTCGCGGCGCCGCCGCTGTTCGCGGTCGCGATCTCGCTGCGCGGCCAACGAGGACTGCTGCAACCGGGCCCGGAGGCGCCGTACTCGGAACTGTCCGGAGCACTCGCCTGGCTGCTGCTGGGCTCGGTACTCGCCCAGCTGCTCTCCTACGCCAGCGTCTTCGGCGTCACCCACTTCGCGACCGAGAGCCAAAAGAACGTCAGCTCGCACTTCATCACGGGGCTGTTCGTGGCCCGCGTTCCGCTGCTCCTCTTCCAGGCGGTGCAGGCGGCACTCCTGCCCAAGCTCGCGGGCCTCGCGAGCGAGGGAAAGCACGACGACTTCCGCATCGGGATGCGACGCCTGATCCTGGTGGTACTCGTGCTGTGCACGACGGGAATCGTCGCGGCCACCCTCATCGGTCCCTGGGCCGGACAGAAGCTGTTCGCCAGCAAGTGGGACCTCGCCAACCGCGACATGTTCCTGCTGACGCTCGCGGCGACCGCGTTCATCGTTGCGTTGACCCTTGCGCAGGGCTTGATCGCGCTGAAGGCCTACAAGGAGAGTGCACTCGGCTGGATCGTCGGCATCGTCGCGTTCGTCGTCGTCGTGGAGCGCGGCCACGACCTCATCCTCCGCAACGAGCTCGGCTTCCTCGCCGGCGGTGGGGCCGCGGCGCTCGTGATGGCCGCTCTGCTGTTCCCACGGATGCGCCGCGGCGGCGCGACGTTGCAGGATCTCGTCGCGGTCGTCGAGCACGAACCCCTCGAGATCTGATGGTGATCGGAGCGTGAGCGCGCAGCCGGCGGACTTGCCTTGGAACGCGCCCCGCACCGGCTTCCGGCGCTCGTCCGCCTCGCCCGGCCGAAGCAATGGATCAAGAACGTCCTCGTCATCGCCGCGCCCGGAGCCGCCGGCCTGCTCGGCAACGGAACCGCGCTGACCCGCACGGCCATCGCGTTCGCCTGCTTCTGCCTGGCCGCGAGCGGGACCTACTTCCTCAACGACGCGCTCGATGCCGACGCCGATCGCCGGCACCCGACCAAGCGGTACCGGCCGATCGCGTCCGGTGAGGTAACGCTGCGCACCGCGATCACCGGGGGAGTCGCGCTCCTCGCGGCCGCGATCGCTCTCTCGTTCGCGGCGCGCTGGCAGCTCTCGCTCGTGGTCGGCGGTTACCTCCTGCAGACGGTCGTCTACAGCGTGTGGCTCAAGCACGAAGCCGTGCTCGACCTCGCATGCGTCGCGTCGGGATTCGTGCTGCGGACGATCGCCGGCGGTGTCGCGGTCGGGGTGACGATCTCGCCGTGGTTCCTCATCGTGGCGGGTTCGGCGTCGCTGTTCATGGTCACCGGCAAGCGCCACGCGGAGATGCTCGAGCTCGGCGAGCGCGCCGGCGCGCACCGGCCCACGCTGGCGATGTACTCGCGCGAGTACCTGAGCTTCGTGCGCGCCGTCTCCTCGAGCGTCACCGTCCTCGCGTACTGCCTCTGGGCATTCGAGAAGTCGTCGAACGTCGGGAACGCGGCGTGGTTCGAACTCTCGATCGTGCCGTTCGTGCTCGGCATCTTGCGCTACGCGCTCTTGCTCGAACAGGGCCGCGGCGGCGCGCCGGAGGAGCTCGTGCTCGCCGACCGGGTCCTGCTGGCAATGGGCGCGATCTGGGCGCTCCTGTTCGCACTCGCGGTGCACGGTTCCTGACATGGCCGCCTCCCCGATGTCCGGGCTCGAGCTGCTGTCGGGCTGGGGTCGGACCTCGCCGACGCTCGCGACCGTGCACCGGCCCGACGACCTCGAGCGCATCGTCTCGCACGTCACGGCGCCGAGCCCGCGCGGTGTCATCGCGCGCGGGCTCGGGCGGTCGTACGGCGACGCCGCGCAGAACGCCGGTGGCGACGTGTTGTCGTGCCACAACCTCGACTCCGTGCTCGCAATCGACGTCGAGAAGGGCACCGTGACCGTCGAGAGCGGTGTGAGTCTCGACACGCTCCTGCGCGCGCTCCTCCCCCTCGGCTGGTTCCCCATGGTCATCCCCGGCACGAGCTTCGTGACCGTCGGGGGTGCGATCGCGTCCGACATCCACGGCAAGTTCCGCCATGGCTCGTTCGCCGACTACGTCGAGCGCATGCGCATCGTCACCCCCACGCACGGCGCGTCCGTGCTGGAGCCCGACGCCGATGCCAACGCCTTCTGGGCGACGAGCGGGGGTATGGGCCTCACCGGCGTCATTACCGAAGCCACGCTCAAGCTGCAACCCGTCGAGACGTCGCGCATCGTGTGCGACACGGAGCGCACGACCGACGTCGACGACTGCATGGCCCGGATGCTCGACGGCGACCACGACTACCGCTACTCCGTCGCCTGGATCGATTGCCTTGCCTCGGGTGGCCATCTGGGCCGCGCCGTGTTGACGCGCGGCAATCACGCGAACCTCGACGAGCTGCCCGCGACCGATCGTTCGACCGCACGCGAGTACGCACCGCGCACCTTGCTGGGTGCACCGCCGTGGCTCCCCAACGGTCTGATCAACCTGCTCTCGGTGCGCGGGTTCAACGAGGTGTGGTTCCGCAAAGCCCCGCGGACACGGCGCCGGCACGTCGAAGGGATCAAGCCCTTCTTCTTCCCCCTCGACGGTGTGCGCGACTGGAACCGCATCTACGGCTCGCACGGCTTCGTCCAATACCAGTTCGTCGTACCGTTCGGCTCGGAGCAAGTCATCCGCACCGCGCTCGAACGGTTCAGCGCGGCACGAGTGCCCACCTTTCTCGCAGTGCTCAAGCGCTTCGAGCACGACAGCCGGTCGCTGATCGGGTTTCCGATCTCGGGCTGGACGCTCGCGCTCGACATACCCGCGTCGCCGGCATTCGGCCCCCTGCTCGACGGCCTCGACGAGTTGGTCGTGGAAGCCGGGGGCCGCATCTACTTGACGAAGGACTCCCGCCTGCGGCCGGAGTTGTTGTCGGCGATGTACCCGCGCCTCGACGACTGGCGTGCCGTCCGGGCCGGCCTCGATCCCGAAGGCCGGCTGCGCAGCGATATGGACCGCCGGCTCGATCTGAGCGGGACCGGGAGGAGATCCTCGTGAAGGACGCCTTGGGCGAAGTGCAGTCGGTGCTCGTGCTCGGGGGGACCTCCGACATCGCGGTCGCGACCGTCCGCAAGCTCGTCGCCCGCCACGCGGCGCGGGTCGTGCTCGCGGCGCGCAAGCCCGAAGCCTGCGACACGGTCGCCGCCACGCTGCGTGCCGCGGGCGCATCGGAGGTGCACGTGGTCGCGTTCGACGCCACCGACTTCGCATCGCACGAAGGCTTCGTGCGAACCACCTTCGACCGGTTCGGCGACTTCGATGTCGTGCTCGTCGCGTTCGGGGTGCTCGGCGACCAGGCACGCGCCGAATCCGACGGTGCGGTCGCGGTCGACATCGTGCAGACGAACTTCACCGGCACGGTGTCGGTCACGGTGCCGCTGGTCGCCCGCTTGCGTGCACAGGGGCACGGGACGGTGGTGCTGCTCTCGTCGGTTGCAGGTGAACGCGTCCGGCGCTCGAACTTCGTGTACGGGTCGTCGAAGGCCGGGATCGACAGCTACTACCAGGGTCTCGCCGCGTCGCTCATGTCGAGCGCGGTGCACGTGATGATCGTGCGCCCCGGATTCGTGCACACGAAGATGACCGAGGGGATGAAGGCGGCACCGCTGTCGGTGACGCCCGACGCCGTCGCCGACGCGATCGTGCGTGGGATCGCGCGCGGGCGCGAGATCGTCTGGGTCCCGCCTGCGATGCGCTACCTGATGGCCGTGCTCCGGCACGTGCCCACCGCGGTGTTCCGGCGCCTTCCCGTCTGATGGCCGAACCGTGACCGAACGGACAGTCGCCGCCTTCGACTTCGACGGCACCATCACGCGGCGCGACACGCTGGTGCCGTTCCTCGCGGCGGTCGCCGGGCGCGGCGCGGTGTTGCGCGCCATCAGCGGCGAATCGGGCAGGCTCGCGCTCGCTGCCGCGGGTCGCGCAGATCGCGATCTCGCCAAGGAGCGCGTGCTCACGCGGGTGCTGGCCGGCGTTCCGTACGCCGACGTCGAAGCGGCCGGGCGCGCCTACGCGTCCGACCTGACGCGGGTCGCTATCACCGTCCACGCGCGCGATCGCATCGCGTGGCACCGGCGCGAAGGGCACGACGTCGTGATCGTGTCGGCATCGCTCGACGTGTACCTCCACGACGTGGCCGGCGCCCTCGGCATCGCCAACGTGCTGTGCACGAGCCTCGACACCGACGAACAGGGACGATGCACGGGCCGGCTGCGCGGCCCGAACTGCCGGGGACCCGAGAAGGCGACGCGCCTGCGCGCGCTGTTCGCCGAGTTGGGGCTCGGCGACGACGACGTCGAGCTCTGGGCCTACGGCAACAGCGGCGGGGACGACGAGATGCTCGCGATCGCGCAGCATCGCGTCCGCGCCCGCCGCGGCCGGTTCCGGGCCGCCGGCAGGTAGCCGCTTCTCCCCGCGACACTGAGTACGCTGCCGCCGTGGATCTCGACGATCTTCAGCGGCACTGGAACGAGTGGGGTCGTCGCGATCCCTACTGGGCGATCATCTCGAGGCCCGATCGCCGCGGAAACCTCTGGGACCTCGACGAGTTCCTGCAGACCGGCATCGACGAGATCGACGGCCTCCTCGCCTGGTTGGCCGAGCTCGGCATCGCGGTGAGACCGGGACGTGCCCTCGACTTCGGATGCGGGGTCGGCCGTCTCACCCAGGCACTGGCGCGGACGTTCTCCAACTGCGACGGCGTCGACATCGCGCCCTCGATGATCCGGCTGGCCGAAGAGATCAACCAGTTCGGCGAGCGGTGCCGGTATCACGTCAACGACCGCGCCGATCTCGCTCTCTTCGACGACGGCGCGTTCGATCTCGTCTACTCCGACATCGTCTTGCAGCACATCGCGCCGCAGTTCAGCGCGCTCTACGTGCGCGAGTTCACACGTATCCTCGCCCCCGGGGGTGTCGCGGTGTTCCAGCTCCCGGATCATCCGCTGGCACCCGACGAGATCGGCACGACGCTGCCGTCGATCGCCGACGACGCCTTCCACGCGGAGATCGCGCCCGCCGCCGACCGGATCGAGGTCGAGGCGGGCAGCGTCGCCGAGATCGTCGTCGTCGTCCGCAACACGAGCCGCGCGCCGTGGCCGGTCGACCGGTTCGTGAATCTCGGCAATCACTGGCGCACCTCGACAGGTGAGATCTTGCGACTCGACGACGGCCGCCAATCGATGGGCGCGACCGTGCAGCCCGGCGACGCGGTCGAGCTGACCCTCCAGATGCAGGCGCCGGACGAGCCGGGCTCGTACCTCCTCGAGTTGGACCTCGTGATCGAAGGAGTCGCGTGGTTCGCAGATCGCGGGTCGCCGACCTCGATGGTCCCGGTGCAGGTCGTCGCGCGCACCGCGACGACCACCGACGACGGCGAGGCGGAGTTCCTGCCCGTCATGGAGATCCACGGCATTCCGCGCGCCGACGTCGAGGCCGCATTGGTCGCGGGTGGCCTCGACATCGTCACGGTTCAAGAGACCGACAAGGCTGCGGGCTGGCGCGACTACTGGTACGTCGGGGTGAAACGCGACGGCACGACTCCCGCCGCGGCGACGAGCGCAGCGCTGCGCAGCCGCCGCCGCGTGCGCGATCTGCTCCGCCGCGCCTGAGCGCCGCGCCCGAAGGGGCGGTTACGTGAAGGGCTGCAACTTGCCGGCGATGCCGACGGCGTGGCCGAAGGTCGCACCCAGCGCGTCGCCCAGATTCGGCGCGTCACCGAACGACAGGACCTTGCCGTCGCCGCGCAGCATGACGTAGCCCTTGCCGGTGGTCGACGGGAGCATGCCCACGTACGGGGACGACGACGGGTAGATCGCGCCCGAACCGACGAACGGCGCGCGCCCGAACGAGAACACCCCCCCGTCGCGAGCGATCATCCAGTAGCCGTCGCCCTGGGGCCGCGCCGCCATCGACACGACGGGCTGGTTGAGGCGGATGTTGCCCGTCGAACCGAAGAACCGCGCGTCGCCGAAGCTGAACACACCGCCGTCGCGCGCGTAGAGCCAGTAACCGTATCCGGTCGTGGTCGGGGTCATGCCGAGCACCGGCGCATTGAGGCGCATCCCGCCCGTCGAACCGAAGAACCGCGCGTCGCCGAAGCTGAAGATGCCGCCGTCGCCCGCGACCAACCAGTACCCGCGACCCGATCGCGTCGGCGCCATGCCGACGACGGGCGCCACCAGTCGCCGCCCGTTCATACCGCCGTGGTACCCCGCGTCACCGAAGGCGTAGACGCTGCCGTCGGACGCGAACAACCAGTATCCCTGCGCGGTCGGATGGGCGGCGATCCCCACGATCGGGCTCGTGAGCCGGAACCCAGACGTCGACAGCGGCACACCGCCGAACGCCAGTACCTGCCCGAGGTCGGTCGCGATCCAGTAGCCCGCGCCGGTGAGACGACCCGCGACCCGCGCCCGGATCGCGGGCAGCATCGGCTCGACCCGCTGTCCGGGGCAATCGGTCGATGACGTGTCGCGGTGACCGCAGATATTGAAGAGGTTCTCGACCGCGCCGTTCGCCGCCAGGTAGACACCGCGCCCGAGCGGGTCGATGCCCCACCGTGCGCATTTCCACGCGAGCAACGTGACGAGCGAGTCGAGCATGGCCGGCGATATGCCGATGCTGTCGTAGGTACCCATCAACGCGACGCCGATCGTGTTCGCGTTGTGATAGATCGCGTGAGCGCCGCGAACGTTCGCGCCGTTCAGCTCTCCGGTGTGCGCCTGGCCCGCCGCGTAGTCCCGCGCCCAACGCCCTTCGTAGATGCGGCCGTTCGGATCGATGAGCCAGTTGTACGCGATGTCGATGTACTCGCCGGACGTCTCGTTGGCGAGGATCCCGCGGCACAATCCCGGGTAATCGGTGATGTCGTTCGGGGTCCCGGTGTGATGCACCACGATCTTCGAGACGACCGAGTCGTAGATCTGGCCGGGTTTGCGCAAGCTTTCATTCGCACCCCATTGCGCGCGCGTCACGATCGGCGGCACCGGCCAGTCGTGCACCGGCGCGAACAACAGCTGGGCGTCATGGATGTCGACGGCACGACTGCCGTGACCGAGGTGGGTGACGTACGGCGCGGCCACCGCCATGGCACTCGCGCCGGCGCCGAGTTGCAATGCGGCGCGACGCGTCAGTCGGCCAGAAGGGGAACTGTTGCTGTCGTCGTTGCGCACGTACCTCCCCCAGCTCTCCACCAGGGACACCGGCAACTCCGCCCGCTTTCGAAGCTACAGCGTACCCGCCGATGTGTGGTAGCAACCTGCGGTGTCTCCGACGGAGCGTCCGACGGTAGCGATCGACGTCACACCGTTGCTCGGCGCGCGCACGGGCATCGGTGCCGCGGTCGCGGAGATCATTACGGCGCTGCGCGCGCTCGAGGCCGGCCCCGACCTCGTTCCGTACACACTCAGCACCCGGGCCCGGCTGCATCGCGACGCGGTCCCGCCCGACACGCGCTTCGTGCCCATTCCGGCGCGCATCTTGTTGAGATCGTGGGTACGCGCCGAAACACCGCGCATCGACCGCTGGTTGCGACCCGCGAGCATCCTCCACGCGACGAACTACCTCACACCCCCGAGCCGGCTGCCGACGCTGATCAGCGTCTACGACTGCTCGTTCATCCGCTATCCGGAGCTCTGCTCACCCGAGGTGCGCGCGTTCGACCCCATCATCCGGCGCGCCGTTGCACGTGGCGCGACGTTGCACACCGGATCGGAGTTCGTCGCCGACGAGATCGAGGAGTTCTACGGCATGGGCCTGCGCGCCGCCGGTCGGCTCGTCGTGATCCCGTTGGGGGTACCGGCGCTGGGTGACCGGGCCGAGATGCCATCTGACGTCGAGCGCGCGCTCGGGGCGCGCCCTTCATCGTCGCCATCGGGACGCTCGAACCGCGGAAGAACTTCGCCCATCTCATCGGCGCGTTCGGTCTGGTCGCGCAACAACACCCCGACGTGCGGATGGTCATC
This sequence comes from uncultured Actinomycetes bacterium, assembly GCA_963812205.1. Taxonomy (GTDB): domain Bacteria; phylum Actinomycetota; class Acidimicrobiia; order IMCC26256; family PALSA-610; genus PALSA-610. The sequence goes on along the minus strand of CAWEUJ010000004.1, from coordinate 707,481 downwards.
GCCGGCCACGACGGTCCGGGCCGGCCCGAGATCGACGCCGCCATCGCACGGCTGGCCGACGGTGCACGCCGACGCGTCGTGCTCGCGGGTCCCGTCTCCGACGCGGGCCGACGCGCATTGTTGGAGCACGCGACCCTCCTCGCCTACCCGTCGATCTACGAGGGCTTCGGGTTCCCCGTCCTCGAGGCGATGACGGTGGGCCTTCCGGTGGTCGCTGCCCGCGCCGGATCGATTCCCGAGGTGGCCGGCGACGCGGCCCTGCTCGTCGAGCCGACGAACGAACAGGCCCTGGCCGACGCGATGGAGCGGATACTGACCGACGACGACATCCGCGCCGAGCTCGTGGCCCGCGGCCGTGATCGCGTGCACGCGTTCTCGTGGGATCACACCGCGCGCGCCCTCGCGTCGTGCTATCGGCGCATCGCGGAGGCGCGGTCGTGAAGGTTGCCGTACACGCCGGCCAACTCCTGCAGCCCGTTCCCGGCGGGATCGGGCGCTACGAGATCTCGCTCCTGCACAACCTTCGTGCCTTCGGAGTGGAGCCGATCGCGTTCGCGGCGGGCCCGAGGCCGCGCGGCGTGGACCGGCGCGTCCCGTGGATCGACCTCGGACGCCCTCGGGGCAGCGCGCGCTACGAGCTCTGGCACCGTGTGCAACGGCCCCGGATACACATCGACGCCGACGTCGTGCACGCACCGAGCCTGGCGATACCTCCGGTGCGCGGTCGTCCGCTCGTGGTGACGGTGCACGACGTCGCGTTCCGGCGGTTGCCCGAGACCACGACCCGGCGGGGTGTCACCTTCCACACGCGCGGCCTCACGCTCGCCCGCCGCCACGCGACCCTGGTCGTCGTTCCGTCGGCGTTCACCGGCCGGGAACTCGAGCGCGAAGGATTCGACCGTGACCGAGTCGTGGTCGTTCCGTTCGGCGTCGATCCACCCGTGCCTCGCGATCCGTCGGAGATCGACCGCGCCGTCGCGCGCGCCGGGGTCGAGCCGCCGTACGTCCTCACGGTCGGGACGGTCGAGCCCCGCAAGGATGTCGCCACCATCGTGCGCGCCGTCGACCGGCTCCGCCGCACCCGTCCCGACCTCACGCTGGTCGTGGTCGGTCCTCCCGGGTGGGGCAAGGTGTCGGGCCTCGATCGATCGTTCGTTCGCGTCATCGGCGCGCAACCGTGGTCGGTACTCGACGCGCTCTACCGCCGCGCCGACGCGTTCTGCCTCGCGTCGCTCTACGAAGGATTCGGACTACCCGTCGTCGAGGCGATGGCGCGGGGCCTTCCGGTGATCGCGACGAACGGTTCCGCGCTCGAAGAGATCGTGCAGGGCGCGGGCGCGCTGTTTGCCCCGGGCGACATCGACGCGTGCGCGGAGCAGATCGGCCGGGTGCTCGACGACGCCGAGCTGCGCGGCGAGATGACCCGGGCCGGGCTCCTTCGTGCGGCGGAGCTCAACTGGAGTCGCTGCGCCGAAGGCCACGGCCACGTGTACGTCCGGGCTCGGGCCGTCGGACCGAATTCGTAGACTCCCCCCGTGCGCGTGCTGCTCGACGTCTCCGCCGTCCCCGCCCGCCCGGTCGGAGCCGGCGTCTACACGATCGCGGTCGCGCGCGGGATGGCGGCGCGACCCGACATCGACCTGCAGCTCCTCACGCGCAGGGGCGACACCGCGCGCTGGGCGGAGATCGCTCCGGCCGCCGAGCTGCATCCGCTCGCGCCGAACCGGCGGCCGAGCCGCTTGGTGTGGGAGCAGGTCGCGGGACGAGGCGTCGCCCGCCGGATCCGGCCCGACGTGTGGCACGGACCGCATTACACGATGCCGTTGCGCTCGACGGTGCCGACCGTAGTGGCCATGCACGACCTGACGTTCTTCGACCATCCCGAGTGGCACGAGCGGTCGAAGGTGGTCTACTTCCGCAAGATGATCGGCGCGGCCGCGCGGCGCGCCGACGTCATCATCACGGGGAGCAACGACGCGGCCGAGGGACTGCGGGCGCGCTTCCAGCCCGCGGCCGAGATCATCGTCGTGCATCACGGCGTCGACCACGCGCGCTTCGCACCGACGGGCGACGACTCGGCCGACCTGGCCGCGTTGGCGAAGCACGGGATCTCCCGACCCTTCATCGCGTTCGCGAGCACGATCGAGCCGCGCAAGGACGTGCCGACCCTCGTGCGCGCGTTCGCGCGCATCGCAGCCGCGCACCCCGAGGTGCAGCTGGTCGTGGCCGGCGGCGACGGGTGGGGGGTGGCCGAGGCGCGGGCGGCCATCGCCGCGAGCGGGGTTTCGACCCGGATCCTGCGGCCCGGATACGTCGACGACGCGACGTTGGCCGCCCTGTTCCGGCGGGCCGAGGTCATTGCCTATCCGTCGCTTCTCGAGGGCTTCGGCATGCCGGCCCTGGAAGCGCTCGCGAGCGGGACTCCGCTCGTCACCACGTCGGGCTCGTCGGTGGAAGAGGTCGTCGGCGACGCGGCGCTGCTCGTCCCGCCCGCCGACGCCGACGCACTCGCCCGCGCGCTCGCGACCGCGCTCGACGACGCGACGGTTGCCGCCCGGCTCCGGGCCGCGGGTCCGGCCCGCGCCGCGACCTTCACCTGGGAACGCTCGATCGAAGCGCACGTCGATGCGTACGGGCGGGCCATCCGCCATCGGGCCCGCGGCGCGGCCGTCGCCGGATGAGGGCGCTCGTCACGGGCGCGACCGGGTTCGTCGGTCCGCACCTGCTCGCGCACTTGCGCGACTGCGGCGACGACGTGGTGACCCCGGGCGACGCGATGGGTTCCTTCGACATCACCCACCGGGCGACGGTGCACGACGTCTTCGACGCGCACCGTCCCCAAGTCGTGTACCACTTGGCCGCCGCATCCGACGTCGCCGAGTCGTGGCGTGATCCCACCGCCTGCCTGCGCGTCAACGTCGAGGGAACAGCCAACATCCTCGACGCCGCCCGCGCGAGCGGGGTCGAACGCGTGCTCGTGGTCGGAAGCGCGGAGGAATACGGGAAGATCGACGCCGACACACCGCGACTGCGCGAAGACGCGGCGCTGCGCCCGATGACACCGTACGGCGCGAGCAAGGTCGCGGCGTCGTTCCTGGCGTTGCAGGCGTGGGTGGGCGCCGGGCTCGAAACATTGCGGGTGCGCGCGTTCTCGCACACGGGCGCGGGCCAATCGGACCGCTTCGTCGTTCCCGCCCTTTCTCGCCGGATCGTCGAGGCCGAACGCGCGCACGAAGGCACCATCTCGGTCGGCAATCGCGAGCCGGTACGCGACCTCTCCGACGTGCGCGACGTCGTACGCGCGTACCGATTGATCGTCGAGCACGGCGCGCCCGGCGAGGCCTACAACGTATGCAGCGGCACCGGCGTGTCGATCGGCGAGATCGCCGATCGACTCATCGCGCTCGCCGGCGGAAGGATCGACGCCGTGGTCGACACCGCGCTCGTGCGCCCGGTCGAGGTGCCGCGTCTCGTCGGCGATCCGACGAAGGTCATGGATACGACGGGTTGGTCGCCGCAATATTCACTCGACGAGACGCTCGAGGTCGTGCTGGCCGACGCGCGGCAGCGCGTGGAGGCTCAGGGTTCCTGACGGTCGAGCCAACCGAGCAGCGCGGCGATGGCACGCGGGTCGTGCCGGAGCCGGTGCGGGCCGTTCGCGACGATCCGTAGGTCGACGCAGCCGTCGCCGACCGCCGCCAACCGGCGCGCATCCTCGACGGGCACGACGTCGTCGGCGCTGCCGTGGACGAGGAGCCACGATCGGGGCGCGATGCGCTCCGCCGCCGCGATCGGATCGAGGTTCGCGATCGCGCGAATCCAAGCCTCGGGATCGGGTGGGAAATCGGGCGTTCGCAACACACCGGTGCGGCGGGCGTATTCGAGGAACCACTCCGGCTCGCGCACCCACGTCCGCAGCGAGGCGGGCGCGGCGAAGGTGGCGATGCCGCGTACCCGCTCGTCGTCGGCCGCGACCACGAGCGCGAGCGTCCCCCCGAGCCGGAAGCCCGCGATCCACACGCCCGTGATGTCGGTGCGCGCGTGCAACACGTCGACCGCGCTCCGGACGTCGGCGAGCCAGCCCTCGATCGAGAAGTCGCCCTCCGACGGTCCCGTGCCGCGGAAGGTGAACGTCAGCCCCGCCCACCCTGATTCACGCGCGATGCGATCGCACAACGACTGGTCGGTGTTGCCGAGCGAGGCAGCTCCACCCGCGCCTCGTGGAAACCCCGGGAGCACGAGCAATCCCGGCACCCGGGTCACGCCCGCCGGACGCGCGAAATGCGCCCCCAAGCGCAGTCCTTCCGAGACGAGCTCCTCCATGTCGGTGGTTATCCTGGCGCGCGTGACAGCCTCGACCACGAACCCGGGCCCGTCCGTCTCGAAGGCGCCCGCGCTGAAGGAGTGGGCGGCGATCGTCCACGCGCTCCTCGAGGGCGAGCAGATCGTCGACGTGCGCAAGGGCGGGATCCGGGAGGACGGGCGTCATTTCGACGTGCCGGCCCGGCGCTGCTGGCTCTCACCGACCGCGGAGCACCAACAGGCCGCGCTGTTGAAGCCGGCCTACGAACGCTGGGTCGACCTCGCCGATGCGTCACCGGTCGGCCAACCCGTCACGCTGCACGGTTGGGCCGACATCGTCGACACCGCGACGATCAGCGAGCCCGAGCACATCGACGCGATCGATTCGAAGCTCATCTGGACGCGCGACTACGTCGAGTCGAGATTCACGTGGAAGCGGCGGGACCCACTCTGGGTGCTCGTGCTGCGCGTGCACCGGCTCGCCGAGCCCCTCACCGTCGCCTGGAAGCAGGAATACGGCGGCTGTACCTCGTGGGTCACCTACGACGGCGTTCCGAACGACCCCGAGAGCCTCGCGTCGGAGGTCGTGCTCTCCGATGCGGTCTTCGAGGCAAAGTACAAGGGCATCCGCGACGCACTGCCCGAGGAGTGCTGGAACCCTCCGGCCGCCTAGCTCGGCGCAGTCGCGCGGATCGAGCGGTGCGGACGGTAGCCGCGGTTGCGCGCCTCCGCGAGGGTCTGTGGCGAGATCGCGACGAACCGCTCCGATGCGAGCACCGCATCGATCTCCGCGGTCGCCGCGCCGTCCACGCCGTAGAGGTCGAGGTCGTACACGACCTGGGTCGCCTTGTCGCCGAGGTAGCGGTAGTGCTCGAATTGCAGTGGCCGGGCCATGGACACGGAATCTACCGGCCGAACGTGAATGGGGGGCGCCGAAGCACCCCCCATTCGTTCGACTGATTCGGACCCGTCGTCGCCTACGTGCCGGTGGGACCAACTCCGGCAGCTCCGACGGTGGTGCAGCGGTTTGGATTCCGCAAGGTGGTCCAGTCGAGAACTGACGGCCTAGCGGCCGTGCACCTCCGAAGTCCCAGATTTATCGTGCATCTGTTGGACCACCTCCTTTCTCCGGTACGAACGTTGTACCAGATCCGCTCGGGCGGAGGAACCGTTTTCGCGGGTCGTTCACACTTCGAAACAATCGCCGGAACGGGTCACGCCGGGCGGGGTCCCGAAGCCGGCGGATCGCCCGCAGGAGGCCCGACGGCACCAATTTCCCGGAGATACGCGAGCTGGGTCTCGATGACGCCGTGCACCTGCTCCGGCAGGTATTCCTCGCCGGTCGACCGCGACCGCTCGAGGATGTAGTCGACCGTCTCCGCGCCGCCGACCACGACATCGCCCGGCGGGTGTGCCGACGAACCGTTTCCGGTCACACCCTTGCGTTGGAAGTACTCGAGCTGGAAGTCGAGTATCCGGTGCACGTCGTCGGGCGTGAGCGTGGCGGCGACGATGTCGGGGAGGTTCGCGACGACCCATTCGTACGCCTCTTCCGGATCGAAGACGGGCGGCGCGGGCTCGGCCGCCATCCGCCCCGCCTCCCGCACGACGAACCAGGCCGCGATCGCACACGCGATTCCGATCACCAACAGCAAAGTCACGAGGCCCACGCTCAAGCTTGTAGGTCACGAAGCGCCCGCGGGGCAACTCGCGTCTCAACCGACCATGAGCAGCACGACGCCGACCCTGCCCTCGGTTGCGCACCACACCACTGCCCCGGCCAGCGCGGCAACCAGCCCAGGCGCGGAGTCATCGGGCGCCGCGTGCTGCAGGAGGTGGCGGTCCCCGCGACTATCCGCGGGGGACCTGCGCCAGCGTGATGACCAGCGCCTGCGCCGCGTACGCGTCCGGCCGGTGCGTCAGCGTTTGCGCGAGGAACTTGGTGTTCACAGCTTGGGGTGTCGACACGATCGCAACCCCCGGCAGGACCCGGCTGATCGCATCGGCGGATTTCGCGACGACGAAGAGTCGTCGCCCCTGTCCGTTCCAGGCGTTCGACAGGCCGAGAAGCGTGTCGGCGCGCGCAGCACCGCGTGTCACTCCCACCTCGGCACCGCACCAGCTCCGCAACGCCTGGGGAATCCAGTCGTCGAAGAGGTCGGCCTTGTCGCGTTCGAGCACGACCACGGCGGCATGTGGGCCGATGTCGACACACGCGTCCTGCACGATCGCGAGGAAGCCGCGCTCCTCACTCATCGAGCGCACGCCGCTGACAGCGTAGAGCGGATACGCGACCGCGGAGATCGCGAACACGACGGCGGCAACTCGCCACGCGGTTCCGTCGCGCCGGCCCGGACGTATCCCGGCACACGCAGCCGCGAGTCCCAGCGCGAGCAACACGAGGAGCGGGAACGCGCTCACGAGGAACCGCCGTGTGACCCATACGTGGTCCGGAACCGCGTCGGCCTTGTAGAGGTACAACAAGCTGCCGGGCGCGAGCACCACGAGGACTCCGACGGCACGCGTCATCCGGCCGAGCAGGAGTTGACGTACGAGGAAGGCTGCGCCGATGATCGCCACCGCGAGCGTGAGCGGACCGAGGTACCAACTCATCCAGACCATCGACTGCTCGAAGTAGTTGCGGGTCGGATCAACTGCCACCCGCTCCGCGGCCTGAAGCCCGCCGACAAGCCCGATGGGCTGGTTGTGCAACTGCTGGATGTGCGGACGTACGAGCCATGCGAAGAACCCGACGAGCCCGACGAAGATCGCGGCCCCGCTCGCGATCTTCGTCCACGGCAACCCGCGCAGCCGTGGGGACACGAACGGCCACAGCGCGACGACCACCGCGCACACCATCGCCGACCCGAGTGCAGCCATGGCGAGCAGCTTCACGTTGTGGGACAGGTCGCTGAAGTAGTAGCCGCTGTGGCCGGTGAGATCGATCAGACCGAGCGCCATGCCCGGCACGAGACCCGCGACGAATGCCCCGATCGACACCAACATCGCGCGCCGTTCCGTGCCTCGGTCGCCGCGTAGCCAGGCGACCGCGAAGAACACGGGCACACCGATGAGGAACACGATCGCATCGATCCGGGCCGCCTCGAGCGCACCGAGGAACAAGCCCGATGCGAGCGCAATGCGCCACGGCGGCAGTAGCCGCGGCGAGACGAGCAACCAGAGCGCGGTGAAGAGCAGGATCTGCGACGGGATCTCGGAGTACGAGTCGCGGGAGAACGACACCTGCGGTATGAGGAACGCGAGCGCGAGCATCGCGGAGAGCGCGAAGAGCGGACGACGGAAGAGCCGCCACGCGAGTACGTAGAACGCGAGCAGCGCGAGCCCACCGAGTATTTCGGGCGCGTGGAACAAGCCCGCGTCGCCCTTGATGGCGTACGCCTCGGCCAAAACGACGGGCAACAGATGCGCGAACTGGAACTGCAAGGTGCCGCCCGGCATGTCGTAGATCCCGAACGAAGCGAATGCCAACGACCGGTCCTTGGCAAACGGACCGACGCGCGGCGTGACGGCCAGTGAACCGTCACGCGCGATCCACCGCGCGGTGTTCGCATAGTCGCCGCCGTCGCGGTTGATGAGCACGTGTTGCGATGCATGGCCCGCGTTCCAGGCCGTGATCGCCAAGATCGCCGCCACACCGACGGCCGCGTAGACGTGGGCTTCACGCGAGACCGCGGCCCTCGGCGCGAAGACCGGCCGCGCCAAAGCCACCACACCGACCCAAGCGAGCGCGCCGAGTGGAAACGCGAGTGCAGGTCGGTACCAGCCGTTGATCGCCAGGACCAATCCCGTGGCGCCGAACGTCAGCACACCCGCGGCCGCGGCCAGCGCAACGAACAGCAACCAACTCGGCGGAGCCGTTTCGGCAAAAGCCTCGGCGGCGGCCCGGGGCCGATCGACCGTCGCCTCGGTCGCCCCCTGAGTCATCGGCCGGCCTTCCGCCTCTCGCAACTCATCCCTGCCCGAACCGGTCGCGTAGGCTGGCCGTCCATGACCGAACACGCGTCGACCGTCGCTCCCGGCAGCCCCGCCGAACTCGACGTGTCCATCATCCTGCCCGTGTACAACGAGGTCGAGCACCTCAAGCAGGAAGTCGATCGCGTGCGAGTCGCGATGAACGCGTCCGATTACAGCTACGAGATTATCATCGTCGACGACGGGTCCTCGGATGGTTCCGGCGAGCTCGCGTTGACGATTCCCGACGTCCGCGTCATCCGGTTCTTGCAGAACCGTGGTTCGGGGTCTGCGCGCAAGGCCGGCACGGCCGCCGCGCGCGGCCGAGTCACCGTTTGGACCGACGTCGACATGACATACCCGAACGACACGATCCCGCGCCTCGTGAAGGAGCTCGAGGGCTACGACCAGGTCGTCGGCGCGAGGACCACCGAAGAAGGCACGATGAAGAGCTTGCGCGTCCCCGCCAAGTGGTTCATCCGCCACCTCGCGAGTTTCCTCACCAAGACGAAGATCCCCGACCTGAACTCGGGCTTTCGGGCCTTCCGCACCGACGTCGCACGCCAGTATCTCCGCCATCTGCCGACCGGTTTCTCGTGCGTTACCACCATGACCATGACCTTCTTGTCGGGCGGGTACTCGGTGAAGTACATCCCGATCGAGTACGGCAAACGTGCCGGCGAATCGAAGTTCCACCCGATCAAGGACACGCGCCGCTACGGCGTCCAGGTCGTCCGCATGGTGCTGTCGTACAACCCGCTGCGCCTGTTCCTGCCGACGGGTTCCCTGCTGTTGACGCTGGGCCTCGGGAAGCTGATCTACGACCTCAACCGGTACGACTTCCGGGTCACGACGAACACGCTGCTCATTCTCTTCGCGGCCTTCCAGGTATTCGCGATCGGCCTGCTCGCGGACCTCGTCGTGCGAGTGTCCCGCGATCGTGACGAAGTGCCGGTCGCGGTCGACACCGTCGAGACCGGAACGCCGTGACGACGTCGGAGCTGCACCGGCTCACGTCGCGCATCCAGGAGCGCACGGCCAAGGTCGTCGTCGTCGGCCAGGGCTACGTCGGCCTCCCGCTGGCGATGCGCGCGGCCGAGGTTTCGTTTCCGGTCGTGGGCTACGACATCAGCCCCGTGCGCGTCGACGAGCTCCGCGCCGGACGCTCGTACGTCGAAGACGTTCCCGCCTCGCAGCTCGGCGAAGCGTTGCGCGCGGGGTATACGCCCTCGTGCGCCGTCGACGATCTTCGCGACTTCGACATCGCGATCATCACCGTGCAGACGCCGTTGACCGAAGGGGCACCCGACCTCTCCTACATCGAAGCCGCCGGGCAGGACCTCGCACGCTTTCTCACTCCCGGCGCACTCGTCGTCCTCGAGTCGACCACGTATCCCGGAACGACCGAGGAGCTGCTCCGGCCGATCCTCGAAGCCGGTGGCCTGCACGCGGAGACCGATTTCTTCGTGGGTTACTCCCCCGAACGCATCGATCCGGGCAACACGTCGCACACCTTCGTGAACACACCCAAGGTCGTCTCCGGTGTCGGCCCGAAGTCGCTCGCCGTGGCGGAAGCGTTCTACGGGAGCCTGGTCGACAAGGTCGTTCCCGTCGCGTCGACCGCGGAGGCCGAGCTCACCAAACTGCTCGAGAACACGTTCCGGCACGTGAACATCGCGCTCGTCAACGAGCTCGCGATGTTCGCGCGCGACCTCGGGGTCGACATCTGGTCGGCGATCGACTCTGCCGCCACCAAGCCGTACGGCTTCATGCGCTTCACACCCGGACCGGGAGTCGGCGGCCACTGCCTGCCCATCGACCCCTCCTACCTCGCGTGGCGCGTCGAGCGGCAGCTCGGGCACCGCTTCCGTTTCGTCGAGCTCGCGAACGAGGTCAACCGGGGCATGCCCGAGTACGTCGTCAGCCGCGTGATCTCGATGCTGAACGAGGAGCGCCGCGCGGTGAACGGCTCGCGCATCCTCCTGCTCGGTCTCGCTTACAAGCCCGGCACCAGCGACTGGCGCGAATCACCGGCGATGACGATCGCCGAGCAGCTCCTCGCGCTCGGGGCCGAGGTGCGCGCGCACGACGCGCACGTCCCCGCCGACGCCCGGCTCGGTCCGCCGCTCGAGCGGGTCACATGTTCGGTCGAAGAGATCGCGGCCGCGGACCTCGTCGTGTTGTGTGTCGACCACGCCGAGCTGCCCTACGAGGACATCGCGAGGCATGCCCGGCTGGTACTCGACACCCGCGGCCGGCTCCGCGGGATCGGGTTCCGGGGCGAGACGCTCTAGCGCGAGATCGAGATCGCGTCCGTCGTTGCCCCGGACGAACGGCACATCTCCGGGCGAGATCTACCGGACGGCTCGTGGCGACCTTCCGACGCGCGCAGTCCGTTCGAGCAGGGCTTCGTAGCGTTCGAGAACCGTGTCCCAGGAATACTCCCGCTCCACATAGGCCCGGCCCGCGGCACCCATCTCGTCGGCCAGGGCGGTGTCTGCCGCGAGCGTCTCGAGCGCGACCTCGAACTCCGCGAAGCCGTCGTACGGGATCGCGGCGTTGCTGCGGCGAGCGTGGCCCGCGAGAACCTCGCAGCGTCCCTGCACGATCGCGGGCCGGCCGAACGCGAAGGCTTCGGTCAAGATCATCGAAAAGCTCTCGAAGAACGAGGGCTGCGCGAGCGCCAGCGCGCCGGCCAATGCGTCGTCACGCGTCTGGTAGTCGACGAAACCCGTCACGATGATGTCTGCGCGCTGCGGAATGTGGAGCAGCGCATCACCGACGAGAACCAGCTTGAGCTCGTCATTCGGATGGCGCTGTTTGTAAGCGATGAAGAAGTCGACGAGCGCGAGTGCGCCCTTGCCCTCGTCGATCCGGCCGACGTACAGCAGATACGGCGCATCGCCGAGCCCGTACGCCGCCCGGAATCGCACCGGGTCGGCCGCGCCGACCTCGACACCGATGCCCACGACCGCGCCGGGTGGATCGAAGTGGAAACGATTGCGGATGAGATCGATCTCCTCGGGCGTCGAGAGCGCGAAGGCATCCGGCGCGCGGAACTCGGAGTCGAACAACGACAGGCGCAGCGGCGGCTCGTCGTGCACGGTCGGGTGCAGCACCAGCGGAACCCGACCCCGCAACGCGTGCAACGTCGCCCACGTGGTCCAGTAGAGATAGGTGAAGCAGATCACGCAATCGAAGCGGCTGGTGTTGCGATCGAGCCACGCGATCAGGTCGGGCGACCACGGACCTTGTTCGCGCATCCACTCGCGCTGCACGAACAGTGGCCGTGATCCGCGCCCGGCGACCATGCGCCGATTCAACTCGTTGAAGCGCAGGTTCTTGCGGGGCGCGGCGACCCGGAACCGGTGCACGGTCACGTCGGCTATCGTCGACCGGCCCGGGTCGTAGGCGTCGGCCCAGTCGACGTATGACTGGGCACACGTCGTGGCGACCTCGACCTCATGACCACGCCGCGCCATGCGTTCGGCCATCTCCCGGCAGTGTTGCTCGGCACCGCCGGCAATCGACTCGCCGTAGCGCTGGACCACGTAGAGCAGGCGCATCAGACGACCGCGAGAAGGGATTCGACGACCGCGATGTCGGGCGGATTCCGCTCGAGCTCGGCCACCCGGCGCCGCCCCGCGGCAACGAGGTTGGCCTGCAGACCGTCCGAGGCGAGCAGGGCGGTGACGGCTTCCGCGAAGAACGTTGGACCCTCGTGGGGTGGAACGAGCAATGCCGCGTCACCCACGGTTTCGGGGATCGCCGCGCAGCCTCTCGCGATGATCGGCTTCTCGAAGGTCATGGCCTCGAGGAGCGGAAGGCAAAAGCCTTCGTGCTCGCTCGCGGTCACAACCGCGTCGGCCGACCGGAACATCGCCACGAGCTCGGGCTCGTCGATCGCGCCCACCACGTGCACGCCGACGAGATTGAGCTCTTGGACCTGCTCGCGGATCGCTCGCGCGTAGCGCTCGAGGCGTTGATGACCGACGAGCATCAGGAACCCGCGCATACCGAGGTAGGTCTCGGCGATATGCATCATCTGCACGAGGAAGTCGGGCCGCTTGTGCGGCATCAGCTGACCCACCGCCAGGAGGATCGGACCTTCGAGACTCGCGAGATGATGCATCGACGACGCGCGCGGCTCCACCGCCGAGAGCCGCCGGACGTGCACGATCGGCGGAACGACGCGCACGTCGCGATACCCCATCTCCTCCAACTCGCGCGCGTTGTAGTGGGAGTCGGCGATCGCGCACACAACGCGCGGCCGTAGCCGTTCGACCTCGCGGCGCCCGAGCGCGAGCAGGTCGGCGAACACGGGGTCGTACGGTTCGAAGTACCGGCCGGGCGTGACGTTGTGGTACACGAGCACGAGCGGCTCGGCCCGCGTCGTCAAGAACTCGTGAACCACCGATTGCCCGATCGACGCGTGGAACATGAGGACATTGCGCGAGTGGTGCGACCGGTAGGTCGTGAGCGGGAAGACGTCGCCGTGGAGCTCCGGCGCGACGTGATGCGCGTAGATCTCCGACGGGCCGACGCGGCGCAACAGGCGGCGGGTACCCGAGCGCGAGGTTCGTGATCGCATCGCCGGGGGAGGCGGACACCAGCACCTGATGGATGCCGACCCCACCGACGTCGCTCATCGCCGCGCCCTCACCGGGTCGCGACGATGGCGTAGTCCTGCGGACCGAACAACAACGCGTTGATGCGCTCGAAGTTCGCGTTGAGCCGCTTGGAGACCTCGTCGTCGCCCGGCATGAGCTCGAGGCTCTCGTCGGCCGGCACGGGCGAACGGTCGACCCGCTCGACCTGGGAGAACCCGGCCTGCGTGAACAAGAAGCCGAGGTAGTTCGGGTGCACCGGCCGAACGTGGTCGGGATCGACGTAGAACGCGTGGGCGAACGTGTACAGCGACGTGGGATTCACCGTCTCGACCACGACCCGCCCACCCGGTCGCACCTTCTCGGCGGCGAGCCGGACCACATCGATCACGTGTTGCGGCGTGAGGTGCTCGATGACCTGGATCATGACCAGGCCACCCAGGCTCGCCTCGTTGAGCTCGCGGAGGTACTCGACGGCGCGACCCTCTTCGGCGGCCAGGCCGCGCGAGCGGGCCCACTCGACGAGCCGGGCATCCGACTCGATACCGCGCGCATCGACGCCGAGCTCACCGAGCAGCTGGAGGAACTCGCCCCGACCGAAGCCGATGTCGAGCACCGGCCCGCAGCCGGTGAAGAGTGCGGCGAGATCGCGGTAGCGGCCGGCGATGTCTTCGGCGAACCCGCGGAAATGGGCGTTGAACGCGTCGGCGTCGTACCAGGCGTCGAGGCCGGAGCCGGGAACGCGCGCTACTACCTCCCCCATCTGGACGAGCAGCTGCTGCATGCGCGCCTGTTCCTGCGCGAGCTGGAGCTGCAGATCGTCGAGTTGCTGGATCACGCGCGTGTCGTAGGCGTCGGCGAGGAGGTTGGTGGTGCGAGCGAGCAACGCCATCGCGCGCACGACGCGGCGCGACTGATCCTGGGTCTGTTCGAACACACCTTGGATCTGGCGGCCGACGCCCTTCGCGATCGCCCGGTGCATGGTCGATCCGCCCGGCAGCCGGCTCGAGGTGCTGATCGCATCGCGGCGATATTCGAAATGGTCGAGGTCGTCGAGCGCCCCGTCGAGCTCCGCGAGCACGAAGGCAGGCGTCGGCGGGCGATCGCCGGTCAGGCGCAGGAAGTGCCCGTCGAGGTCGGCCTCGAGCCCGGGCGGGTACTCGCCTTTGGCGCGGCGCTGCTCGACCCGGTCGCGCAATGTCGCGAGGAGTTGTTCGAGGTCAGGGGCTTGCTCGTCGGATACGCGCTCGTCGGACGAGTCTGCAGGCTGCTCGTCGGCCACGACGCCGAATGTAGTCGGGACCGGCCGCGAACGGCGGAAGGGTCAGGCGCCTCGGGTCACGGCCGGACCGCGAAGTCTGCGGCGTAACTCCACCCGCCCAGCGGCGGCGCGGAAGCACCCGCCTGCGCGTCGCCGAACCCGAAGACGCGGCCGTTCGACGCGAGTACGTAGTAGCCACGACCCGTGAGCGACGGCCGGATCTGCACGCCCGGCACCGCCTGGCAGAGCCCGATCCCCGGAACGCTGCCGTAGAACGGAACGCCGAAGCTGAAGATGCCGCCGTCGCCGGCAACGAGCCAGTAACCCTGGCCGGTCGGCGCCGTCGCCATCGAGAGCACGGCCGAGTTCAGGTGCAGGTTGCCGGTGGAACCGTGGAACCGCGCGTCACCGAAGCTGAACACCCCGCCATCGGACGCCAACAGCCAATAGCCGCGACCGGTGCGCGTCGCCGCGATCGAGATGATCGGCTTGTTCAGGCGCTGTCCACCCATCGAGCCCCAAAAGCGCGCGTCGCCGAAGCTGAACACCCCGCCATCGGACGCCAACAGCCAGTAGCCGCGGCCGGACGGAGTCGGCGCCAGGGCGATGATCGGTGCGTTGAGCGCGTGGCCGGCCATCGAACCGAACGAGCGCGCATCGCCGAACGGGAAGATGTCGCCGCTGTTGTCGAGCAGGTAGTAGCCGCGGCCCGATTGCGTCGCGGCCATCGCGACCGCTGTGCCTCTGATCTTGCCCGACGCGCTGCCGTAGAACGGCGCACCCTTGAGCGCGAAGACCGAACCGTCGGCCCCCATCACCCAATATCCCATCGACGACGCCGCGAGCGGATGCGACGAGGGGTTCACGCCGGCACGGCACTGGCCGGCCGGCAGGAGGTGCAATGCCACGGGGCCACCGTGATGGAGGGCGTCGTGGCGGAACATGGGCCACGGCGGCGTGACGCGAGGCGTGGGCATGGAAAACGCCTGCAGGCGACTCTTGTGATTCGGTGTATCGAATCCGTCGACGACGAGTCGCCAACCGACACCCGACCCGAAGTCGCCGACCGCGGCCGACCCGTCGTGCGACTGGAAATCGTCGACCAGCGCGAGGATCGAACCCGTCGTCCCGCTCATGACGAAGTACCCGAAGTCGTTGCCCGCGCCGACGTCGTTGTGCCCGTCACCGTTCATGTCCGCGATGATCGGCGACGCGATCGGGCCGCCGGGCTGGCCCGGGGTGAAGTGATACGGATGCGTCGCCCACTTGAGTGAGCCGTTGCCGTAGTACGCGCGCACCCAACCGTCGGCGCTACTCGCCACGACCTCGGGAATCCCGTCGCCGTTGAGGTCGCCGAGCGCGGGTGACGGCATCGTCGAACCACCCGTCGCGACCGGCCAGCCTGCGAGGCTCGACCCGTCGTCGACATGCCAGGCGAAGACGTCGTGGCCGTCGGAGCGGTTGTAGAAATTGCCGCCCCCGACGACCACCTCTGGGCGCCCGTCGCCGTCGATGTCGCCTACGGCCGGGCTCGACCACATGGTGTCGTTCAGCTGGTGCTTCCAGATCTCCTGGCAATGCGAGCACGAGGGTGTGCTCGTCGACGTGTACTCGATCGCTCGGAACTCGCCGCCCGACCAGTTGATCTGGCCGCCCGCCGTCTGGTCGCTGCCGATCAGGATGTCGAGTCGGCCGTCACCGTTGATGTCGTACAGCGCGGGTGACGACCACGTCGTGTCCTCGACGTAGTCGCTCATGATCTCGTGGCAGTTGCGGTCGATCGCGTGGACGTGCAGGTCGAAACCACCGAACACGATGTCGGGATATCCGTCACCGTCGACGTCGCCGATGGCCGGAGACGAGAAGACGCCGTCGCTGTAGCCGTCGGGGCCCCCGTTGTTCCAGATGTTGAAGTAGTCGCCGGTGCGGTACGTGCAGTGCAACGCGCCGTTGGCGTCGTACACCTTCACGCCACCCTGTTGGTTGGGCACGAACGTGGATCCCAAACCGACGACGATCTCCTGCTTGCCGTCGTTGAACAGATCGCCGACGGCGGGCGTGCTGTCGATCGCGGTACCCGTCTGTTGCGGCCAGCCCGCGATGTCTCGACCGGTCGCGGCGTTGATGACATGCAGCAGACCGTTCTCGTGGCCGATCACGATCTCACTGCGGCCGTCGCCGTTGACGTCGGCGATCGTGGGCGACGACGTGCGGTCCCAACCGGCCGAATTGTCGGTCCAGGACGGGTTCGCGGAGACCGTCGCCGCGCCCGCGGGCGTTGCGGCCGTGAGTGCCGCGACCGGCGTGACGAGCGCGGTCGTGAGGAGAACCAGGAACAAGCGAGTGCGCACAGATGGGCCCTTTTGGTTGCAGAGGTGCACTCTTGATATCGGCAGCTCGGCCAACCCGCTTGAAGTCTGCGGCGCCCCCGGACCCGATGTCGCCCCGGATTCCGGCTACTTCTTGCGCACGACCAGGCCGAACGACGTGTGGACGTGGTTGTAGGTCTCGGTCCGGAGATGCACGTTCGTGTATGGCTCGCGGTCGACGTGCAGATCCTCGGGCGCAGTACCCAGGGCGAACGTCGCCTTGATGTGGTGGCCCTGCTTGCGCAGGCGCGCGGTGAGTGCTTCGAGATGGCCGCGCTGGTACAGCACGGTGTGGCCGCCGTCGAGGGTCGGGCCGTCGGGCGCCACGTTGAACTCCGTCGTGTGCACGCCGACACCACCCGATCGCAGGCACCGCAGCTGGTCCTCGAAGAACTCGAGCCCGGCCGCGAGCGATCCGAGGTGTTCCATTGCACACGACGACCACGCGAAGTCGAAGGCGTTCAGGTCGGTAGGTATCGCGCGCATGTCGACCGCGCGGAACGCGACACTGCGTGCGAACACCTCCGGCGGGCACAAGCCTTCGGCGTTGAGGTCTTCCAACTCGTCGGCGTGTTGTCCCGTCTCACGCCACTCCTGCGCCTTCGTCACGTCCGCGGGCAGGTCGGTCGCCACGATCGTGCATCCCCGACCGGCTGCGTACGCGGTGATCGGTTCGCGCCCGACCCCGAACCCGAGCCCGGTGAGCCCGGGACGGAACATCCCCGCCGCCTCGAGCACGGCCAGGATGTAGCACCACTCCCACAGCTTGCGATGCGAGAGCACGGGGAGATGCAGGCGGCGGCACCACTCGGCATACTCGGGCGACGCCACTTGCCCGTACGTGCAGGGCTGCGAGATCGGCCGCACCAGCGTCGGCTCCCGGCGGTAAGAGACGCCGTGCGCGGCGCGCCACGACGTCCTCACCGCGCGTCCCGCAAGTGCGAGAAGATCCATGGCCGAGCATCCTAAGAGGGGCCCGATCGCAGGCCCGGGCGATACTGTCCGGCATTCGGAGGGATCGGTCTTGACGGACGACCACGTCGACATCCACAAGCTTGCCGCCGAGATCGAAGCGGAGGTGCGCGCCCGCCGCGCCGCGGGTGCATACCCGCCCGGATTCGAACGTGAGCTCGACCGGCTTTTCGATCGGTTCGCTCCGCCCGAGGTCAGCAACGACTTCGACGCCGCGCTCGAACGGGCCGAGGACCTCGTGATCATCGACCCCGTGATTCCGGTTGCGTCCAACAGCCCGGTGCTCGGCGTCGTGAAGCGCGTCATGTCGAAGCTGATCGGCTGGTACCACACCTGGCTCACGCAACAGATGAGCGCGCTCGCGACCGCATTCAGCACCGCGCTGCGCCTGCTGGGCGGCCGCGTCGTCGAGCTGGAGCACACCACGGGCGACGTCGCGCGGGCCCGCGCCGTAGGGGCGCGCATCCCCGCGCGACGCGACGACACCGCGTGGTCGAACGCGGTGACCGCCGCGTTGCAGGGTTGCCCCGGGCGCGTCGCCCTCGTCGAATGCGGCGACGGCGCGTTGCTCGCCGCGCTGGTCGCGGCCGGCGTCGACGCCTACGGGATCGAGCCGCGGGCCGCGGTCGCCGACGTCGCGCTCGCGCGCGGGCTCGAGGTGCGGATCGACGACGGCGCGGCCCACCTGCACGCAGTCGCGGCCGCCGCACTCGGTGGGCTGGTGCTTCGCGGGTTGGTCGAGCGCGCTCCCCTCGGCGAGCTGTTGCTCCTCGTCGACGCGGCGGCGGCCAAGCTCGCCCCCGGCGGACACCTCGTCGTGTGCAGCATGCGGAACGAGGCCTGGGGGCACGGCACGACCACCGCCGAGGCCGACCTCGTCGCGGGTCATCCGTTGCATCCCGACACCTGGAGTGCCGTGTTGCCCGAACAAGGCTTCCACCACGTGCAGGTCCACCCCGCGGGTGACGACGCGTACGTCGTCACCGCGATCCGCTCCGACGAATGACCTCGGTCCACCAGTTCGTCCCGACCCTCGCCCCGCGCGACGCGGTCGGCCGGCACTACCTCGCCGTGCAGGAGACGTTGCGTGGCGCCGGCTACCGCTCGGAGATCTACGCGTACGAGGCGAAGGACGAGTACAAGCGCCTCGCCCGGCCCTTCACCTCGTTCGCCGGCCCCAATTCGGGCGAGCCGACCTGGCTGCTCTACCACTCCTCGGTCGGCTCTCCGGTCGCCGACTTCGTCGCGGCGCGCGACGAGCCCATGATCGTCGACTACCACAACATCACGCCGGCGTCGTTCTTCGCACGCTGGGAACCCGCCCTGTCGGGTGCCCTCATGAAGGGCCGCCGCCAACTCGCCGAGCTCGAAGCCCGAGCCGCGCTCGGGATCGCCGACTCCGCGTTCAACGCGCAGGAGCTGACCGATCTCGGATACGCGCAGACTGCCGTCGTGCCGATCCTTCTCGACATCGCGACCTTCGACGACGCGGCGGCCGACCCGGCGACCCTCACCCGTCTTTCGGGCGCGCGCCGCGCCGGCGGGGCCGACTGGTTGTTCGTCGGTCGCCTCGCGCCGAACAAGGCCCAGCACGACATCGTCAAGGCGTTCGCCGCGTACCGTCGCCTGTTCGACGACCGCGCGCGCCTGCATCTCGTCGGTGGTTCGTCTTCGCACCGCTACGAGACCGCGCTTCGGGAGTTCATCGAGGCGCTCGGTCTCACGGCGGCGATCGACATGACCGGACCGGTCAGCGCGGGCGCGCTGACGGCCTATTACGAGAGCGCCGACGTCTTCGTCGTGTGCAGCGAACACGAGGGCTTCTGCGTCCCCCTCCTCGAAGCCATGCACCACCACGTCCCGATCGTCGCCTTCGCGGCCGCCGCGGTGCCGGAGACGCTCGGCGACGGCGGGCTCCTCCTCGACGCCAAGGATGCGTGCACGATTGCCACCGCCGTCGATCGTGTGCTGACCGACACCGACCTGCGCACCCAGCTGACCGAGGCGGGCGTGCAACGGCTCCGCGCGTTCGACATCGACACCTCGCGCCGCAAGCTGCTCGACGCGATCGAGCCGGTCGTCGGGCGGGCGGCGTGATCCTCAACCAGTTCGTCCCGACCCTCGAGCCCGGAGCCGTCGGGGCGCACACGTTGGCCGTACGCGACGTGCTGCGCGCGGCCGGGCACACGTCGGAGATCTACGCCTCCGAGATCGATCCCGCCTGGGCCGACCGGGGCGCGCACCTGACGCGCGACGCGCGCGGCCGCGCCGACGTGATCATCTACCAGATGGCCATCGGCTCGGTCGTGGCCGACGTCGTGCTCGCGCGCGACGAGCCGATCGTCGTCAACCACCACAACCTCACACCGATGCGCTACATCGCGGGCTGGCAACCGGTCGCCGCGCACGGCGTGGTCTGGGGCCGCGGCCAACTGCGCGAGCTCGCCACCCGCGCCCGCCTCGGCATCGCCGACTCCACCTACAACGAGCTCGACCTGATCGAGGCGGGTTTCACCCGCACCACAGTCGTACCCATCCTGGTCGACCTGACCACGCTCGACGCCGAACCGGTCACCGCGCCGGACCACGCCGACGCGGTGACGTGGCTGTTCGTCGGCCGGCTCGCGCCGAACAAGGCGCAGCACGACATCGTCAAGGCCTTCGCCGCGTACCGGCAATTCCACAATCCCCGCGCGCACTTGGACCTCGTGGGGGGCGGGCGCGAAGACGGCTACGCCCGCACCCTCGGGCGTTTCATCCACGCCCTCGGCCTCGACGACGCCGTAACCCTCACCGGCGCGGTCTCGGATGCCGAGCTCGCCGCGCACTACCGCGCCGCCGATGTCTTCGTCGTGTGCAGCGAGCACGAGGGCTTCTGCGTACCGCTGCTCGAGGCCATGCACTACCGCGTCCCGATCGTCGCGTTCGCGTCGTCCGCGGTGCCGGAGACGCTCGGTGACGCCGGCCTCCTCCTCGACGTCAAGGACCCGTGCACGATCGCGGCCGCGGTCGATCGCGTCGTCGGCGACCCGGCGCTGCGCGCGCAACTCGTCGGCGACGGCTCGCGCCGCGTCCGAGAGTTCGACGTCTCGCACACCGGCCCCGCGTTCGTCGAAGCCGTGACCTCGGCCGCGACGACATGACCGGCGCGCCGATGAAGATCGCCGTGGTGACACCCCGCTACGGCGTCGAGATCCCGGGCGGCGCCGAGACCGCGGCCCGGCTCCTCGCGACCCGCCTCGCGGCGCGCCCCGACACCAACGTGGTCGCGCTCACCACCTGCGCGCTCGACGCCTCGACCTGGGCCGACCATTACCCGAGCGGAACATCCGAGGTCGACGGCGTCACGGTCCACCGGTTCCCGGTGGCGGCGGTCCGCTCGTCGGACTTCGACGCCGCCACCGATCTCGTCGTTCGGCGTGGCCGGCGCGTGACCGAGACCGAGCAGCGGGCGTGGATCGAAAAGCAAGGACCAGTCGCGCCGGGACTCATCGACGCGATCGCCCACACCGATGCCGACGTCGTGGCCTTCCATCCGTTCCTCTATCACCCGACAGTGACCGGCCTCCCCCGCGTCGCGGCACGCGCCGTCCTGCACCCGGCCGCGCACGACGAACCGGTACTCGGGCTCCCGATCTACCGCGACGTCTTCGGCGCGGCGGCCGGTCTCGCGTACTGGAGCGACCCGGAGCGACACCTCGTGGAGCACCGGTTCAAGGTGGGATCGAAGCCCGCCGTCGTCGTGGGACTCGGTGTCGACGCCGGCGCCGGAGACGCAGCCGTGGCCCGGCGTGTCGTCGGACTCGACGACGACCGCCCGTACCTCGTGTGTCTCGGGCGGGTCGACGACGGAAAAGGCGCCCGGCTCCTCGCGGAGTGCTTCGCGCACTACAAGAGCCGCCGCGGCGGACCGCTGCAGCTGGTGTTCGCCGGACCCGTCCTCAACGTCCCGCCCGCGCACCCCGACATCCTCACCGTCGGCCTGGTCGACGAGGCGGTCAAGTGGGGCCTGCTCCGCGGCGCGCACGCGCTGGTTTCGCCGAGCGCGTTCGAGTCGTTTTCGATCGTGCTCATGGAGGCGTGGACGGTGGGTACCCCCGCACTCGTCAACCGCCGGTGCGCGGTGACCCTCGACCACGTTCGGCGATCGGGCGGCGGCCTCGCCTTCGGCGGATACGCCGAATTCGAAGTCGAGCTCGACCGGCTACAGGCCGCGTCGGGACTTCGCGCCGCGCTCGGGACGGCCGGTCGCACCTACGTGGAACAGCACTACCGCTGGGCCGACGTCACCGATCGCTACACCCGTTTCCTGGGCGCGATCGCGAACGCGCGCGGCCGGCTGATCACCGGGAGAACGAGCGCCGCCTCGGTAGTATCTCCCGGTTCCCTCGGAGGTTCAGCGTGGACAAGTGCGTGCAGGTGCTGGCACCCGGCGGCGGCGCACCATTGTCGATCACCGGATCGGCCGACGACTTCGGCGTGGTGGGCGCAATCGAACGCGCCGGCGGCAACTACGAGCCGCAAGTCATGCACCTGCTCGGCCGCGCCGTGCGGCGCGCCGACACGTGCCTCGACATCGGCGCCAACATCGGGATACTCACCCTGGCGCTGGCAAGGCTCGCACCGGACGGACGCGTGTTCGCGTTCGAGCCCGGCGACACGAGCTACGCGTATCTCACGCGCAACGTCGCGGACAACGACGCCGCCAACACCGTCACCGAGCAGCTCGGTGCGTACGACGTCACCGGGACCCTCACGCTGCAGACCTCGGCATCGCACCCGGGTGGCGCGTACATCGCCGACACCGACGCCCACGAGTCGGCCAGCGAGCGTGTGCCCGTCACCCGCCTCGACGATTGGGTCGACCGCAGAGGCCTCGATCGCGTCGACGTCATCAAGATGGACATCGAGGGTGCCGAGCTCCGGGCGCTCGCCGGCGCACAGAAGACACTCGGCCGGTTCCACCCGTTCCTCGTCGTCGAGTGCAACCCCGTCGCGCTGAAGCGTTTCCAGAACGCCGACGCGAATGCGCTCGTCGACGCACTGAGATCGATGTACGGAAAAGTGTTCTTCATCGACGGATTCGACGTGCGCGAGCTCGTATCGGCCGAACAGGCGCAGCGGGCGCTCGAGCTCCATGGCATCATCGATCTCGTCTGCGGCGACCGCGCCCGCGAGCTCGCGATCACCACGAACGCCGCCGGTACCGCACGCCGGGCCCGCGCGATCGCCGGAAGGCTCCGACGCGCCGCGACCCGGCGGTTCCGGCCCGCCGACGCGAAGTCGCCCGTGCTCAACTTCGTGCACGACCCGTCGTACGAGGCCCGGTTCTCGATCAACCGGCTCGTCGCCACCAAGAAGACCACGGTGGTGTTGCCCGTATCGGTCCGGAACACCGGGCACGAGTGGTTCTCGAGCACCTTCCCGAACCATCCGATCTGCGCTTCGTACCACTGGCGGTCGGCCGACGGCGCGCTGGCCGAGGCCGACGGCATCCGCACGTTCTTCCGCGATCCACTCGGCCCGGGCGAATCGACGGTCCTCGACCTGGTCGTGGCGATACCCGAACAGGTCGGCGAGTTCACGCTCGAGTTCGCGTTGGTGCAAGAGGCGTTCGCGTGGTTCGACGACCTGCGGCCCGAGCTCACGCTGCGACTGCCGGTGATCGTTCGTTGAGCCTGACCGGCCGGATCAAACACGGGGCTCGCCGCACGCTGCGCGAGACCGCCGAGCGAGCGCCGAGATTTCATCGGCTGCTCGAGGTCGGGCGCAACGAGTTCGACCGGGCACTGCACGACGACTGGTACGACGGCAATTACTTCGGGGATCCCACCCGTGACGGGTTGATCGGATACGACACCTACACCCGCGCCTCGAGCAACGCCGAGGTCTCGGCGTACCTCCTGTGGCGGTTCTTCGACGCGCGCCGGTCGCTCGACGTGGGATGCGCGTTCGGATTCGTCGTCGAAGCATTGCGCGAAGTGGGGATCGACGCCTCCGGCTGCGACACCAGTCAGTACGCACTCGATCACGCGCTCGGCGCCCGCGGTCACCTCCGCTACGCCCGGCTCGGCCATCGGCTCCCCTACCGCCGGGGCGAGTTCGACGTCGTCTCTGCCTTCGAGATCCTCGAGCACGTGCCCCCCGACACCATTCCCGGCGCCCTCGCCGAGCTGCGACGCGTCTCGAACCGGTATCTCGTCGCGACGATCCCCTCCTTCGGCCCGAACGAGCACGGCCCCGGCGGATGGTTCGACGTGAAGGTGCGAGCCGAGCGCCTCGACTACTACCGGTCACTCGGTGACGCGTATCAGGGCCCGATCCCTTACGACGACCTCTACCGCGACGCGCACGGCGACCCGGTCGAGGGCCACCTCACGATCGCGTCGTTCGACTGGTGGACGCACCGGTTCGCCGAGGCGGGCTTCATCCGCTGCGGACACGTCGAGCGCCGCATGCACGCTCAGCTCGCGCGCTTCGGGATGACGCGGTTTTGGAACCTCTACGTGTTTCGGACGGCGGACGCGCCCGTTCCCCCGGAGCGCGAGATCCGCACGCCCGCCGAGATCACGAAGCTCGAGGCCGACTGGAGGCTCGATCGCTGGCATGCCCGCGAAGAAGACGTGGCGCGTGTCCGCGAGGCCTGCGGCGACGACGTCTTCGACGGAGTTCCGCTCGTCTACGAGTCATGACGCGCCGGCGGCGGCTGCTCGCGACCGGATGCATCGCACTCGCGTTCTACGCCTACGCGTGGAGCGTCCAGCCGAACCGTCCGCAGCTGACCGCGGTGTTCCAAGAGCCACCCAAGCTCGCCACCGTGCTCGAGAACGGGATCCCGGCACCGGAGGCGGCGACGCCCGCGGTTCAGTACCAGAGCCGCCGCTGGGGCTGGTACCAGGCCTGGTACGACCAGTTCCACTACGCCCGCATGGCCCGGGCGATCGCGCGGGGCCAACTCCCCGGCGTCGGCTGGGACGCCGCGCACATGGTGCAGAAGAACCCCGCGGATCCCCACGAGATCGCGAGCTTCAGCTTCGGCCTCGGCTATCCGGCGGTCGGCGCAGTCTTTTACTGGCTGGGCTTTCGGGGCGATCCGTTCGTCGTCCCCGACGGTCTGCTCTTCGCGCTCGCGGCCATGCTCGCCCTCATCGTCGCCGAGCGCGTGATGCGCGCCACGACCGCGTTCGTCGTCGTCAACGTGCTCGTGCTGACCGCGCCGCTCGTGCGCTATTTCGTCATCCCGTACGGCACCTCGCTGACCGCGGTCGCCGTGCTGTGCGGCCTGGTCCTCGTCACCGGGAAGCGCTTCGACTGGAAGATCGGCATCGCATTCGCCGCGGCGAGCGCGCTCACGTTCGCGGCGCGCTACACCGACATCGTCTGGCTCGGCGCGCTCGTGAGCGTGCCGCTCCTGTTGCGCCGGCGCGAGTCGTGGCGCGTCCTCGTGTGCTTCGCCTCCGCGCTCGCCGCGACCGCGATCGTCGTCCTCTGGGCCCAGAATCGCGCGTTCGGCGATCCCTTCACGACCCCGTACCACTACGTGCACAACGGCCTCGACGCGTCGTGGAAGGCGTACAAGCTCCGCCAGATCCCCGGCGCCGGCGTCGGCGTCTTCCTCACCGGTGACCGTTCGTCGTTGTTCGGCGTCGACCCGATCCTGCGCACGTTCCCGTGGGCGATCCTCGCCCCGGCCGGGCTCTGGATGCTCTTGCGCCGCCGCGATCCGCAGCGCTACGTCGTGTTGTGGGCGACCGTCGTCGGCGTGGCGTCGACCCTCAGCTACCTGGCGTGGGCGTTCGGGAACACCCGCGACCTGCCGTATTGGATCATTCGCTTCCACACGCCGTGGTTCTACCTCTGGGCCATCCTCGCGGGCGTCGTGATCGACCGCGCGCTGGCATCCATCGCCGACCACGAACGCTCGCCCGGCCCCGATGGGCCGACGGCGCGGCCGGGTCAGGCGCCTTCGGCCGGCTCCATCGCGTGATCTCCGAAGTGCACCTCGATCGGGAGTGACACGAGCCCGTTCGTGCGCGACGGGTTCATCACCTCGAACGTGTCCTGTTGCTCCCGCCAGTCGTAGACGGTCCCTTCGTCCTTCGACTGGATCGCCAGGGTGACGAGGTAGGTGCCGTCGAGGAGCGGCACACGGTCGAAGTCGAAGGTCATCTCGCTGTCGCCGTCGGCAGGCGGAACGTCGATCTCGAGGATCGCGGTGTTGGTCCCGAAGAGGTAGACACCGTCGAGGTCGTACACCGCGATGCCGAAGAGGATGTCCTCGGTGCGCTCGGTCGCGTGGTACTTGACCCGGATGGTCATCGCCTCGTTCGGCAACAAGTACGGGCGGTCGACCAACAAACCCGGATGGTCGATCTTCACCTCGGTGATGCGCACGCGGTAGTTGGCCTGCGGCTTCCACTCGGTGGTTCCGGTATCGGTCTCGGTCTCGGTATCGCCCGCGGCCTGCGCGTCGGTCTCCACTTCCGCTTCGGGTTCCTCGGCGCCTTCGTTGAGCTCGCCGCCGCGGAGCGTCTCCCGGAACCGCCGTACGGCCTCGCCGGGCGGCGCGTCGATCACCATCTTCCCGTGATCGAGCACGATGCCGCGATCGCAAATGCGCCGGACGAGGTCGGGCGCGTGCGTGACGAACAGGATCGTCCGCCCCTCTTCTTGAAACTTCTTCACCCGCTCGATGCACTTGCGCTGGAAGGCTTCGTCACCGACCGACAGCACCTCGTCGACGAGGAGGATGTCGGGCTCGACGTTGACCGCGACCGCGAAACCGAGCCGCACGTACATGCCCGACGAGTAGTGGCGGACCTGCATGTCGATGAACTTCTCGAGCTCGGCGAACGCGACGATCTCGTCGAAGATGCGCTCCGTGTCGCGCTTCGACAGCCCGAGGATCGAGGCGTTCATGAACACGTTCTCGCGCCCGGTGAGCTCATGGTTGAACCCGGCGCCGAGCTCGAGCAACGCCGCGAGTCGGCCGCGGGTGACGATCTCGCCGCGCGACGGTTGCAAGATGCCCGCGATGCACTTGAGCAACGTCGACTTCCCGCAGCCGTTGTGACCGAGGATGCCGACGGTGGAGCCCGCCTCCACGTCGAAATCGATGTTCTGCAGGGCCATGAAGGGCTCGTACGGGATGCGGCCGTAGTGGACGACCCGTTCCTTCAACGAGGTGTAATGCTCGTGATAGAGCCGGAACTGCTTGTAGATGTCGCGCACCTCGATGGCCGCGGCCATCTCAGAGCTCCTCCGCGAAGTTCGCCTCCGAGCGACCGAAGACGCGGATCGCGATGGCGAGCGTGACGATCCCGAACACGAACGACCAGCCGAGGTACGCGAGGAACCCCCAGTAGGGCCAGTTCGGGAGCAATTGCGTGTGCCCGACCGCGCCGTGCGGGTTGGTCAACTTCGCGTAGATCGCCCGCTGGAAGAGCAACACGATCGGGGTGACCGGGTTCGCGAGCCAGACGTCCTTCGACCAGCCGTGGCGCTGACCGACGAGCTGGAACTGGTACACGACCGGCGTGACCCAGAACCACGCCAGCAGTGCGAGCTCGAGGAAGTGCGACGTATCGCGCAGGTAGACGTTGACGGCCGACAGGAGGATCCCCAGCGCGCTCGTGACGAGGAGCAGCGCGATGAGGGCCAACGGGATCAACGGCACGTACGCCCAGGCGACGTGCCAGCGAACGACCGCGAGCACGGTGAACAAGACCATGCTCTGCAAGAAGAAGTGCACGAGCATGCTGCCGACCGACGCCAGCGGCAGGATCTCGCGCGGGAACGACACCTTCTTCACGAGGCCGGAGTTCGCCACGACCGAGCCGGTCGCGGCGCCGAGGCCGGTCGAGAACAGGTTCCAGACCAACAGGCCCGACAGCAGCCAGATCGGGAACGACGGGATGCCCGAACCGAGGATGATCGTGAAGGCGATGTAGAAGACGACGAGGTACAGCAACGGGTTGAGCAACGACCACGCGAACCCGAGGACGCTGTTCTTGTACTTGATCTTCAGCTCGTTGCGGACCATCCCGACGAGGAGCTCGCGGCGCTGGATGATCCGGGCCAGCCGTTCGCGGGCGGTCATGCGGGGCCGCACGACACGCGCTTCGTCGGAGACGCGCGGCACTCGAATCGGCGGCGCGGACATGTGGTTACGTTACCGCGCGGGGCAGTCGCAGCCGGGCTCGGATCGGGCGGTGATCCGACGGTGTCTCGGCCAGCACCTCGCCGCCGAGAGCCTCGATACCGCCGCGCACGAGGACGTGATCGATCTGGCTGTGCGGGCGAGACGCCGGGAAGGTACGGCCGCGGACGGGACGATCCCAACCGCGCATCACGAGGCCGACCGGCGGACCCCAGAAGTTGAAGTCGCCGGCGAGGATCTGCGGGCCGCCGGCCACCAGCGCTCGCCGCAGCGCCAGCAGATGTTGTATCGGCCCGAGCCGCCACACCTTCGACGAGGTGTGCAGCCCGATCACCTCGACCGGCGTTCCGTCGATGTCGACGGTGACCGAGAGCGCGTGACGGCTCCCGGCGGGATCGTTCATGACGGAGCCGATCGGCAGCACCCGTCGCTCGAGCACAGGGAACCGGGAGCAGATCGCGAGCTCCCACGATCCCGCGTACGGCACGCCGTTGCGGTCACTGTTACGGCGGCGACGCCGGAGCTCGAGCCGCATCAGCTCCATCGTCTCGACGTGAAAGCCGTCGCGCTCCAGCCCGTCGAGCACACTGACGCCGCTCGCGTCGCGCCATGCTTCGGGTACCACGACGATGTCGGCACCGAAGCTGCGGACGACGCGAGCGACATCGAAACGGACGCCCTGGAACCGACCGTACCGGCCGACTCCCCAGTGCGCGTTGAATGCCGCGACCGTGAAGTCGCGAGCAGACTCAGATGCCGATGCGCTGGGCAAGCAGCTCGCGGTGGTACGTGGGATCCCCGAGATAGATCTCGGAGCTCTTCGCGCGCTTGAAGTACAGGTGCGCGGGGTGCTCCCAGGTGAATCCGATACCACCGTGGATCTGGATGTTCTCGGCGGTCGCGTGGAAGTACGCCTCGGAGCAGTACGCCTTCGACAGCGCGGCCACGACCGGCAGCTCGTCGTTGTCCTCCGCGGCCGCCCACGACGCGTAGTAGGCCGCCGACTTGCCCGACTCGACCTCGAGCAGCATGTCGGCACACTTGTGCTTGATCGCCTGGAACGACCCGATCGGCCGGCCGAACTGCACGCGCACCTTCGCGTACTCGACCGACATCTCGAGCACCTTCTGGGCCCCGCCCATCATCTCGTTGGAAAGCGCGACCGCGGCCTGGTCGAGCGTCTTCGAGAACGCGGGCCATCCCGCGCCGGGCGCCCCGAGCGGCTCGGCCGCGACCTTGTCGAACTCGAGCTTCGCCTGCTTGCGGGTCATGTCCATCGTGGAGAGGGCCGTGCGGGTCAGACCCGCGGCGTCGCCCTTCACAGTGAAGAACGAGATGCCGTCGGTACCGGTCGTGCCGGCCGTTCGGGCGACCACGACGATGAGGTCGGCGACGTGACCGTCGATCACGAACATCTTCTCGCCGCTCAGCGTGTACTTGCCGCCGGACTCGGCCGCCTCGAGCGTGATCCCGGCCACGTCCCACTTCCCGCTCGGCTCGGTGAACGCAAGCGTGGCGATCGTGTCGCCGCTCGCGATGCCGGGGAGCAGCTGGGCCTTCTGCGCGTCGGTGCCCGCGTTGAGGATCGCGTTGGCCGCCAGCACCGCCGAAGAGAAGTAGGGCGCGCAGAGCAACACGCGGCCCATCTCCTCGAGCACGATGCCGAGCTCGATGAAGGTGAAGCCCTGGCCGCCGTACGCCTCGGGGATCGCGAGACCCTGCAGCCCGAGCTCCTGACCCATCTGCTTCCAGACGGAGGGGTCGTAACCCTCGGCCGTCTCCATGAGCCGGCGGACTTCCGTCTCGGGCGACTTGGCCTCGAGGAACTGCCGCACCGTGCGCCGCAGCTCTTCTTGCTCCTCGGAAAACGCGAAGTTCATGTGTGCTCCCCTGTATCCCGCTCAGCGCGGCTCTCTCGGCAAGCCGAGAACTCGCTCACCGATGATGTTGCGTTGGATTTCGCTGGCACCCGCGTAGATGGTCTCCGCGCGGCTCGCCATGAAGATGTAGTGCAGCTCGTCGATCTCGTACTCACGGCCGTTCGCGCGCTGCACCGTAAGCGCGTCGGCACCGAGGACGCGCATCGCCGTCTCACCGAAGCTCTTGTGCCAGGTCGTCCAGTAGAGCTTGCCGATACTCGCTTCCGGGCCGACTGCTCCGGTCTTCACGAGATTCGTGAGCATCCGCATGCCGTTGTACTTCATGACCTGCAGTCCGACGTAGCGCTGCGCGAGCTCGTCGCGCAGCACGGGGTCGGCGGCCGCGCCGTTCTTGTGCGCGGTCGCGAGGAGATCGGCGTACTCGCCCTCGAACGCGAGCTGAGACGACATGAAGGCGGTGCCACGCTCGTGGCCGAGCGTCGCCATCGCGACCTTCCAGCCCTCACCCACCGGTCCGAGCGCGTTCTCCTTCGCGGTGCGCGCGCCGTCGAAGAACACTTCGTTGAACTCGGCGCTGCCGGTCATCTGGCGCAGCGGCCGCACCTCGACGCCCGGTTGGTCCATCGGGCACAGGAGATACGTGAGGCCGTGATGCGAAGTGGAGTCGGGTTCGGTCCGGCACACGACGAAGCACCAATCGGCGCGGTGCGCGAGCGTGGTCCACACCTTCTGCCCCGTGATCACCCACTCGTCGCCGTCGAGCGTGGCGCGCGTCTGGATGTTCGCGAGGTCGCTGCCGGCGTTGGGCTCCGAGAAACCCTGGCACCACAGCTCCTCGACCGACTGGATCTTCGGGAGGAACCGCCGCTTTTGGTCCTCGGTACCGAACTGGATCAGCGTGGGCGCGAAGAGGCCCTCACCGAAGAACGAGAGGCGCGTCGGCGCGTTGGCGCGCGTGTACTCCTCGTTGAAGATGATCTGCTCGGCGACGTTCGCGGCCCGGCCGCCGTACTCGGTCGGCCAGGTGAGGCCGACCCAACGGTCGGCGCCGAGCAGCTTCTCCCACTCGACCCGCACGTCCCAGCCGGTCTCGTCACTGGGCCCACTCCCGGGCCCGAGCGCGGCGAACTCGCCCTTCAGGTGCTCGCCCAACCAGGCGCGCACCTCCGCTCGGAAGGCCGCTTCCGCGGGCGTGTCGACGAAGTCCATGGCGGGCCGACGCTACTTGACCGACCGGTCATGTTTCCAGATCGGCACGCTCCTTTCGCCCCCGGGGGCGGCGGTAGCCTCGAATCATGGCCCGCACGCTGACCCGACCCGCCCACTACGAGACGTCCGGCGTCCGTATCGACAAGCTGGTCGTCGGGCCCTACGAGAACAACGTGTTCATCGTGCGCGACAAGCACACGGGCGACGCGGTGCTGATCGACGCCGCCAACGAGCACCCGCTGCTGATCGAGCTCTCCCGGGCGACGGGAGTGCGGCGCGTCCTGACCACGCACGGACATTTCGACCACATCCAGGCCGTCACCCAGATGCGCGACGCCGGGATCGACGTGGGCATCGCCACCCAGGACGCCGAGATGCTCCCCGGTTACGACTTCACGATCCCCGACGACGAGGTGATCCAGGTCGGCGACCTGCGCCTGCGCACCATCCACACGCCCGGGCACACCCGCGGCTCCACCTGTTTCTTGCTCGAGGGCCACCCGGTGCTGTTCGCCGGCGACACGCTGTTTCCGGGCGGGGTCGGCAACACCACCTTCGAGGGCGGCGACTTCCCCACGATCATCCGCTCCGTCGACGAGCGCCTCTTCCCCCTCCCCGCCGAGACCCTCGTGCTCCCCGGCCACGGGCTCGACACCACGATCGGCGCCGAGCGCCCCCACCTCGACGAGTGGGTCGAACGGGGCTGGTAGCCGCGCGCGTTGCGCGGTCGGGCTCGCGCGCAGATAGCCGAAACGGCGCGGATGTGGCCGTCACAGGGGGTGGGTACGGTGACATCCACTCGGGCCATTCGTTTCGAAGAGCATTCGAAACCGGAGCCACGCGGGCATGAACCCGAGGTCCGCGACGTTCCGTACACCAGTCCGCAACTCCGCCAGTTCGCCAGTTCGCAAGTTCGCCACTGCGCCAGTCGCCTGTCCGTCGTTGTGTCGCCCGCCGTCACGAGAGGGGAGCCCGATGATCCGGGTCGTCGAATGGATCGCTCCAGTCCGAAACTGCGCGTGGGTCGCAGCCTGTTTCGGCACGGTCGATCGATGACCGTGCCGGCCACCGGTCCCGGTCTCGACGCGGCGCATCGCGCCGCGCTGCACGATCACTACGCTCGGGTTCGAGACCTCACCGACGAGCTCGCCTCGCCGCTCTCCGACGAGGACCAGGTGGTCCAGTCGATGCCTGATGTGAGTCCGACGAAATGGCATCGGGCGCACACCACGTGGTTCTTCGAGACCTTCTTGCTCGCGCCCCACGCCGAACGCCAGGGCCGCAGCTACACGCCGTTCGATCCGGCGTACGCGTACCTCTTCAACTCCTACTACGAAGCGGTCGGGCCGCGGCACCCGAGACCGCAACGCGGGCTGCTCTCGCGCCCGTCGGTCCGCGAAGTCGCGAAGTACCGCGCGCACGTCGACGACGCGATGCACGACCTGATCGACACCTGCGACCCCGACGCGGCCGAGCTCGTCGTACTCGGCTTGCATCACGAACAGCAACATCAAGAGTTGTTGCTCATGGACATCAAGCACGTCCTGCACTGCAATCCGACCGATCCCGTATACACCGCGACACCTACACCGCGGCACCTGCGGGCCCGTTGCATTTCGTCGACGTCGCGGGCGGAAACGTCGAGATCGGCCACGACGGGACCGGCTTCGCGTTCGACAACGAGGGACCTCGCCACGTCGTGCACCTCGAGCCGATGGCGTTCGCCAGCCGGCTCGTCTCCGCATGCGAGTGGCTCGAGTTCATGGCCGACGACGGGTACCACCGTCCGGAGCTCTGGCTGTCCGACGGCTGGTACGCGGTGCAGGCCAACGGCTGGGAGGCGCCGCTGTATTGGCGCGACGACGGCGCCGACCGCTGGAGCGTCTTCACACTTGGCGGCCGGCGCGCCCTCGACGACGGCGAGCCGGTCACCCACGTCAGTCACTACGAGGCCGACGCCTACGCTCGTTGGCGCGACGCGCGCCTGCCCACCGAGTTCGAATGGGAACACGCCGTTGCGTCTTCGCCGGCCGGCGCGCTCACCCAGATCGCCGACACGGCGTGGCAGTGGACCTCGAGCGCGTACCTGCCCTATCCGCGCTTTCGGCCCGCGGACGGCGCGGTCGGCGAATACAACGGAAAGTTCATGAGCGGGCAGATGACACTGCGCGGCGGTGCGCGTGAGACGCCGCCCGGCCACACGCGCGTCACCTACCGCAATTTCTTCCCGCCCGCGGGTCGTTGGATGTTCAGCGGCGTGCGCCTCGCCCAGGACGTGAACCCATGAGCACCATCGAAGAGGACGCACTCCGCGGCCTGACGGCGCAGCCGAAGGACATCCCGCCGAAGTGGTTCTACGACGACCGCGGCTCCGATCTCTTCGACGCGATCACGCGCGTCGAGGAGTACTACCCCACCCGTCGCGAACGGGCGATCCTCGAGACGCGCGCGCCCGAGATCGCGCTCCGCACCGAGGCCGACACGCTGGTCGAGCTCGGCTCGGGCACCTCGGAGAAGACGCGTGTCCTGCTCGACGGGATGCGCGACGCGTCCACCCTTCGCCGCTACGTGCCCTTCGACGTGAGCAAGCGCACGCTGCACGACGCGGCGGCGGCGATCGAGAAGGAGTACGCCGGCATCGACGTACAGCCCGTCGTCGGCGACTTCACCCTCGACCTCGACACCATCCCGCGCGGCGGGCGCCGGCTGGTGGTGTTTCTCGGCGGGACGATCGGCAACCTCTTACCCGAAGCGCGCACCGTCTTCTTGCGCGACGTCGCGGCAATGCTCGATCCCGGCGACTACCTGCTGCTCGGTACCGACCTCGTCAAGGAGCCGGCGCGGCTCGTCGCCGCGTACGACGACGCCGAGGGCATCACGTCGGAGTTCAACAAGAACGTGCTGCACGTGATGAACCGGGAGCTCGGCGCCGACTTCGACATCGACGCGTTCGAGCACGTCGCCGTCTTCGACACGGAGCGCGAATGGATCGAGATGCGCCTGCGCTCGACGCGAGCCCAGACGGTGCACGTGCGCGCGCTCGAGCTGGAAGTGGAGTTCGCGCCCGGCGAGGAGATGCGCACCGAGGTGAGCGCGAAGTTCACCCGTGAACGCGTCGAGCGCGAGCTGCGAGCCGCGGGCATGACGCTCGTCGAATGGTGGACCGATCCCGACGGCGACTTCGCGCTCTCCCTCGCCCGGCTCGCTCGCCCGACCGGAGCCGAACCGGGCTAGTGCTCGATGGTCGGACGCCGGGGATCGGAGACGATGGTGAGGTCCTCGGGCACCTCGAGCACCTTGACCACTTCTCCGGTCACCTCGATGCCGAGATGACCACCCATGATCGGGATGCGTTCGAGTCGCAGCGTCCCGATCCAGTTCGGGACCGCGGGCGCGAGATGCAGCTTGTTGGCGCGGATGTCGGGCTCGAAGCGCAGGAGCGTCCGCAGGAACAGCAATGGCGACGCGGCAGCCCACGCCTGCGGTGAACACGACGTGGGGTAGCTGACCGGGAAGCTCAGCCCGTCGCGCGACGTCCCCGCGAACAGCTCGGGCAACAGGTCGCCGAACCAGCGGGAGGCGTCGACCATTCCGCGCATGACGCGGTGCGCCTCGTCGGCGAAGCCGTACCGCATCAGGCCGGCCGCGCACAACGCATTGTCGTGGGGCCAAACGCTCCCGCAGTGATACGAGATCGGGTTGTACCCGGCGTTCGCCGCCGACAGGGTGCGCACACCCCAGCCGCTGAACATGGCGTCGGAAACGAGGTAGCGGGCGACGTGCGGGGCCTTCTCCTCGTCGACGATGCCCGTCCACAGGCAATGGCCCATGTTCGACGCCACGCCGTCGATCCGGCGCTTCTCGCGGTCGAGCCCGATCGCGAAATAGCCGCCCTCGCTCGTCTCCACCCAGAAGTCCTGGTTGAAGCGGCGCTTGAGGTCTCCGCGCGCGCCGTCAGCGTCGCCGCGAGCTCGTGGTCTCCGGCCTCGGTCGCGCAGTGCCCGCGGGCGACGAGGGCTGCATACACGTACCCCTGCACCTCGCACAACGCGATCGGCGTCGCGGCCAGCGAACCGTCGGAGAAACGCATCGAGTCCCACGAGTCCTTCCAACCCTGGTTCTGCAAACCGTGGTCGGTGGTGCGTTGGTACTCGACGTAGCCGTCGCCGTCGCGATCGCCGAACTCCGTGATCCACTGCAACGCGGCATCGGCCGCCGGCAGGAGCGCGTCGACCTCCTCGCGACGCGAGCCCCAGCGCGACAACTCGCCGACCAGCATGACGAACAGCGGGGTCGCGTCGACGGTGCCGTAATAGACCCGTCCGCCGCCGAGCGCGAGCGACGCGGTCTCACCGAACCGCATCTCGTGCAGGATGCGCCCCGGCTCCTCCTCCGTGCGCGCATCGACCTCCCGGCCCTGGAAGCGCGCCAGCGTCTGGAGTGTGCCCAACGCGAGGTCGGGGTCGACGAGCATCGTCATCCAGGAGGTGAGCAACGAGTCGCGGCCGAACAAGGTCATGAACCAGGGTGCGCCCGCGGCGACGACCGCGCGGTCGGGGAACTCCGGGTCGAAGATGCGCAATCCCGCGAGATCGCGGGTCGAGCGATCGAGCAGCGCGCGGAACTGGTCGTCGTCGCTCGTGACCACAGGCATCCGTGCCTGCCATTCCTCGAGCCGGGCGACGGGCGTCGAACGCTCGACCGGCTGACCGCATTGGTATCGGGGCGTGATCTCGGAGTCGCCGATCACCGGCGTGACCTCGATGCAGGCCGTCCATTTCCCCCGCGGAGGTATGACGGTCTCGTAAGCCACGTGGTTGCCATGGATGCGCGGCGCGCCGCTGAAATCCACATACGTCGAGCGCTCGAACGAGTGCCGCTTGTACCGGAACGTGAGCCGGGAGCCCTCGTTCGACACTGCGAGTTGACCCTGTTTGTGGACCCGGCCTTCTTTGACCTCGAACAGATCGGCGAAATCGGCATCGACGAGGAGCTCGAGCGAGCAGAACGCGGCCTCCTCGCCGTAGTTCTCGATCTCGATGTCCTCGCGCATGCCGCGGCCGACGTAGCGCCGCCGGAAGAGCACCAGATGCGAGTCGGCGTGGCCCTTCGAGGGATGGCCGCGCAGCACGAACACGCCGCTGAAGGGATCGGGCGCGGTCGCGGCGAGCGGTTCGGGCGTGAGCCCGTTCAGGGTGCATCGCAGCTCGGAGACGAACCGCGTGTCACGAAAGAAGAGGCCCTGCGGTCGGGAGGGGTCGATCTCGCCGGACCGGCTCGAGATGCAAAACGCCGAGCCTTCGACGAGCGTGACGATGCCGTCCGCTCCGATGCTCGCACTGGCGCTGGTCGTCCAGGGCTCCGGCATCGCAGAGAAACTACTACTGCAAACACCCTGCCCCGTCCGTGTGCGCCGGTGATGCAACAAGGTGCGAGCGGAGTGAGGATTACGCTGCCGCCGATGCGCATTGCAGTCGTGGCCCCGGTCTGGTTCCCCGTCCCGCCGACTGGCTACGGCGGTATCGAGCTCGTCGTGTCGTTGCTCGCCGACGGTCTCGTCGACGCCGGTCACGACGTCACGCTGTTCGCGAGCGGCGGTTCCCGGTCGAAGGCGAAGATCGTCTCGCCGATGCCCGAGCCGCCCGACCCGCGCGAGCTCGGAAACCCTTGGTACGACGGGTTCCACGCGCTTTCGTCGTACCTACAGGTCGAAGGGTTCGACGTCGTGCACGACCACGCCGGCATCGTCGGCCCGATCTGCGGGTCGATGCTCCACGGCCGCCCACCCGTCGTCCACACCTTGCACGGCCCGTGGACGCCGCAGACCAAGCTGCTCTACGGGCTCGTGGGCCACCACGTGCACCTCGTCACCGTGTGCGACGCGCAACGTGCCGACAACCCCGACGTCCCGTACCTCACCACGGTGCACAATGGGATCGATCTCGACTCCTATCCGTATCGCGAGAACAAAGAAGACGTCCTCGTGTACATCGGCCGGTCGAACCCCGACAAGGGTCCCAAAGAAGCCATCAACATCGCGCGCCGGGCGGGGCTGCCCCTGCAGATGATCCTGAAGCGCAGCGAGCCGCCCGAACGCGAGTACTTCGAGAACGAGATCGAGCCGCTGCTGGCGAGCGACATCGACCTCCATGAGAACGTCTCGCACGAGATGAAGGTCGACATGCTGGGCCGGGCCTGCGCCATGATCTTCCCGATCCGCTGGCCGGAGCCGTTCGGCCTCGTGATGGTCGAGGCCATGGCCTGCGGCACTCCCGTCGTGACGACCAACTGGGGCGCCGCGCCCGAGCTCGTCGACGATGGGGTGACGGGCTTTCGCCGCGACGGCGACGACGAACTGGTCGCGGCGATCGGGCAGGCGCGCGCGCTCTCGCCTGCAGCCTGCCGCAAGCGGGTCGAGGAGCTGTTCTCGGCCCAGGCGATGGTCCGCGGCTACGAGGCGGCGTACAAGCTGGTGGCGCAAGAAAAGTAGCGATCGGATTTCCACTACGGCCGTAGTGTTATTACAATGAAGCCGTGTCTCCTCCCGTGCCCCCGGCCCTCGAGATCGACGACCTGCACGTCTCGGTCGACGACCACGAGATCCTGCGCGGGGTGTCGCTCCAGGTCGCGCCGGGATCGCTGCACGCCCTCATGGGCCCGAACGGCTCGGGCAAGTCGACCCTCGCCAACACGCTGCTCGCGAATCCGACGTACGTCGTGACCTCGGGTCGCATCCTGCTCGCGGGCGAGGACATCACCGCGCTGCCCACCGACGAGCGGGCCCGGCGAGGCCTGTTCCTCGGCTTCCAGCACCCCGAGGAGATCCCGGGCGTCTCGGTGCTCAGCTTCTTGCGCCAGGCGATCGCCAAGCGCAAGGGCATCGACGACTTCTCCGTCTTGGAGGTGCGGCTCGGCCTCATCGAATGGACGAAGCGCCTCGGCATGGACACGCGCTTCCAGGAGCGGTACCTGAACGAAGGCTTCTCCGGCGGTGAGAAGAAGCGCAACGAGGTCTTGCAGATGGCGATGATGGAGCCCGACGTCGCCGTGCTCGACGAGACCGACTCGGGGCTCGACATCGACGCGCTGCGCCAGGTCGCGGCCGGCATCGCCGAGGTCCGCAACGCGCGCCCGCATCTCGGCATCCTCGCGATCACGCACTACCAACGCCTGCTCGAGCACCTCGTTCCCGACGTGGTGCACGTCCTGGTCGACGGCCGCATCGTCGCCACCGGTGGGCCCGAGATCTCGCTCGAGGTCGAAGCCCGCGGCTTCGAAGCGTTCCGCGGCCACGACGAGGCCCGCACCCAGGAGACCGGGGCATGAGCGCGCTCGACGTCGAGCGCCTCAAACGCGACTTCCCGATCCTCGAGCGCCGGGTCAACGGCAAGCGCCTCGTCTATCTCGACTCCGCGTCGTCGTCGCAAAAGCCGGTCGCGGTACTCGACGCGATGGACGACGCGTACCGCAATCACTACGCCAACATCCACCGCGGCGTGTACACGCTCGCGGAGGAGGCGACCGCGGCATTCGAGGACGCCCGCCGCAAGGTCGCGCGGTTCGTCAACGCGGCGCGTACCGAGGAGATCATCTTCACGCGGAACGCGACGGAGTCGATCAACCTCGTCGCGTACTCGTGGGCCCGGGCCAACTTGCAGGCCGGCGACGCGATCGTCCTCTCGCACATGGAACACCACGCCAACGTCGTTCCGTGGCAGATGCTCGCGGCCGAGCGGGGCATCGAGCTCCGCTGGATCCCGCTCACCGCCGACTTCCGTCTCGACCTCACGCACCTCGACGCGCTGCTCGACGGCGCCAAGCTCCTGGCCATCAGCGCGATGTCGAACGTGCTCGGAACCATCAACGACATCCGCCCGCTCGCCGATGCCGCGCACGCGCACGGCGCGCTCGTGTTGGTCGACGCGTGCCAGTTCGTCCCCCACGTCGCCACCGACGTGCAGGCGTGGGATGCCGACTTCGTCGCATTCTCCTCGCACAAGATCCTCGGCCCCAGTGGCATCGGTGCGCTGTGGGCGCGCCTCGAGTTGCTCGACGCGATGCCGCCGTTCCTCGGCGGCGGCGAAATGATCCGCGACGTGCGACTCGACGGCTTCACGACCAACGACCTCCCGTGGAAGTTCGAGGCGGGGACACCCGCCATCGTCGAGGCGGTCGGGTTCGGCGCGGCGATCGACTACATCACGCAGATCGGCATGGACGCCGTGCGCGCCCACGAGCGCCTGATCACCCGCTACGCGCTCGAATCGCTGCAGGATCGCTTCGACGACAGCCTCACGATCTACGGACCGACCGACATCGACGTCAGGGGCGGCGCGGTGTCGTTCCTGTTCGACGACATCCACGCGCACGACATCAGCCAAGTCCTCGACGAGGACGCGGTGTGCGTCCGGGCCGGTCACCACTGCGCCAAGCCGCTCATGCGCCAGCTCGGTATCCCCGCCACAACGCGGGCGTCCTTCTACGTGTACAACGACGAGTCCGACGTCGACGCGCTCATCGAAGCGCTGGCGAAGGCCCAGAAGTTCTTCGCGGTTTAGGATCGCTGCAGATGGCCGGCCTCGAAGACCTGTACCGCGAGATCATCCTCGACCACTACCGCTCGCCCCGGAACCGGGGCGAGCTGCCGGTTCCGCCCGCGCACAGGGTCGAGGGCTTCAATCCGCTGTGCGGCGACGAGGTCGTGTTGTACGTCGACGTCGACCCCGCGACAGAGACGGTGCGCGACGTGAAGATCGCCGGCCAGGGCTGTTCGATCAGCCAGGCATCCACCTCGATGATGAGCGCAGCCGTGAAGGGAAAGCCGGTCGCCGAGGTGCGGCGGCTCATCCGCGCGTTCA
The DNA here is from genome assembly GCA_963812205.1 of uncultured Actinomycetes bacterium. Classification (GTDB taxonomy): domain Bacteria; phylum Actinomycetota; class Acidimicrobiia; order IMCC26256; family PALSA-610; genus PALSA-610. The sequence goes on along the minus strand of CAWEUJ010000004.1, from coordinate 667,892 downwards.
AGGCGCTGATGTCGATCCACGAGTCGAAGCTCGAAGGTGACGGCGACGACGGCAGCGACCTTGCCGCCGATCTGGCCGGTGTCCGGCTGGGCGACCTCGAGGCGTTGCAAGGCGTCGTGAAGTTCCCGGTGCGCATCAAGTGCGCGACCCTCGCCTGGAACACACTCCAGCAGGCACTCGACGAGACGGCGCAATCTCAGGCCTGACGCCGCGCGCAGCGGGCGGGGGCAGCGCTGCAGCCCCGTCCGAGTGGCGTCGGTCACACCGAGCCGGACTTTCGTAGGTTTTCGGGAACCTGACCGGCAATCTGGACGTTGCACTGGAAGAGCGAACGGGCGGCTACGCTGACCGTTCAGACCAGGAGGATCGACGTGGACCAGGCTGGGATCGTCACGATCATCGACGAGGCACTCGAGCGCTTTGCGTCCCGGGATCTCATCGGCTCGTCCGAGGTCGTCGATTTTCTCCTTGACCTCCGCAGTGCCGTGGTCTCCGATGCCGCGCTGGCCGCGCTCATCGAGTCCGAGACCGAGCCCGCGCACTGACGCCCGGGCGCGACCCCGCCGCCGGCGCGCGCCGCCTGCGCGGCTGATTCCTCCATTACCATCCGTCGCCGGTGGAACCTGAGGACGCGCTCGCAAAAGACAAGGCCGAGGAGCTCGACCGAGTGGCGCGCCTGGCCCGGCGACGGGGAAGCCGCCGGCGGCGCACCGTCGTGACGACGATCGCGGTCGTCTTGGTCGTCGGCGGTGCCGTCGGCGCCTATGCCGCGGTCGCGAACTCCGACAAGGCCTCGGGCGCGGCTCAGGCGACCGCGACCACGCTGAACACCGCGCCGACCACCAAGGCCACGACCAGCACGACCGCGCCGAAGCCCACGACCACCACGCTGCCCGAGATCCAACAGCCCAAAGACCAGGTGCTCCCCGACCCCGGGAGCGGGATCCGTGAGGGCGACCGGGGGCCGGCGGTGTTCATCTACGAAGCGCGCATGAAGGCACTCCATTTCGACCCGGGCCACGTCGACGACTACTTCGACCAGGACACCCAGTACGCCGTCACCACGGTGCAGAAGTACTTCGGGCTCCCCCGCACCGGTGTGATCGACCAGGGGGTGGACTTCGCCCTGACCCACTTCCGTTACACGGCCGGTGAACCGAATGGCGAGCCCGACCGCGTCGAGATCGACCTCGACAAGCAGGTGCTCACCCTCTACAACAACTGGCAGCCCGTTCTCCTGACCACTACGTCGACCGGTAGCGGCGAGCACTTCTGCGGCGGAGTCGACGGTTGCCAGTACGCAATAACGCCGACCGGGCACTTCCACTTCTACGACCTGATCAAGGGCTGGCAGAAGGGCAAGCTCGGCACGATGTGGAACCCGTACTACTTCAACGGGAGCGACGCGGTGCACGGTCTCGACTCCGTGCCCCCGTACCCGGCGTCGCACGGTTGTGCGCGTATCCCGATGCACATCGCCGACTACTTCTACACGCTCGTGCACCAGGGCGAGTCGGTCTACGTCCTCGGTACGGCGATGAAAGCCGGCAACGGCTACGTCGGCCCGGCGCCGACCACTCCGGCGCCCACGACCCCGGCGCCCACGACACCGACCACGGTGACGCCGACGACGACCGTCGCCACGACGACACCGACCACCGTGAAGAAGGCGACCACCACAACCGTCGCCACCACGGGGACGACGAAGCCGCACACCCCGACCACGAAATAGCCCGCCGCAAGCCCACCTCGGCCCCGGGCGGGCCGGCGTCGCTAGTTGCTGAAGGCGGCCAGACCGATGATCGGTGAGGACGGCGGGTTGTCGGCGAGGCTGCCGAGGAACGGCTTGTTCGAGAAGTCGAAGATGCCGCCGTCGGAAGCCGCCATCAGGTAGCCGTTGCCGAACGCAACGAGACCGTCGACGGATTGGTTGAGCCGGGTGCCGCCCATCGATCCGCGGAACGGTGCGTTGAACGCGAACACGCCGCCGTCGGAGCCGACGAGCCAGTAGCCCTTCCCGTCCGCCGTCGGCGAGATGCCGACGATCGGCTGGTTGAGGCGCATTCCGCCGGTCGAGCCGTGGAAACGCGCGTCACCGAAGCTGAAGATGCCCCCGTCGGAACCAACCATGTAGTACCCGTTGCCCGTGGGTGTCGCGACCGACGCGATGATCGGGCCGTTCAGGTGCGCGCCCGACATGTCGCCGAACGAGCTGGCGTTGCCGAACGGGAACGCGCGGCCCTGATTCGTGAACAGCCAGTAGCCGCCGCCGGTGGCGGTCGCGGAGATCGTGCTGACGAACTCGCCGGCCTCGAGCGGCGGCACTCCGCCGTAGAACTTGGCGGTGCCATACGCGTAGACGTGCCCGGCGAAGTCGACGACCCAGTACCCCTTGCCGTCGCTGCGGGGCGCCATGGCTTCGGCACCGGCTACCGCACCCGAGAAGCCGACCGCACCACCGAACGGGTACACGTGGCCGTCGGCGCCGAGCATCCAGTAGCCGCTGGCGTGGCTGGCTTCTTGCACCGGCGTCGACGGGCTCAGCCCGTTGTCGGGTGCGAAGTCGGCCGTCGCGTTCGTTGGGTCGTTCGTGTAGACCATGAACGCGCCGAACCGCGCCTTGGTCATCTGTGGAAGGCAACCCACCGGCACCGAGGCCCGGTACCCCACCTTCGGCACGTAGGTGGCAGTCGCGAAGCAGTAGAGCTGCGCCAAGCTCGGGTCGAGCACCTCGGCGATGAGCTTGCCGGCCACGGTGTCGCCGAGCTCGACGACGCGGTCGAGCTGGCCGTCATCGTTCGTGTCGAGTGCCCAGACCACGAACGCGTTGCCGGCGAGCCAGTTGGCGTCGACCGTGGGGTCCGTCGGGAGGTTCACGGTGACACCGAGCCCCGTACCCGAGGAGTTCTGCAGCACACCGACCCCGGTGAGGTCACCCTGCGGGGAGTCGGCATCGCCCTTGGGGTCGTGCACGGTCATCGGCGCGACGGGCGCGACCGGCGCGCCGAGGGCCACAGCCGCGGGCGCCGCCGACGCCGCGAGATCGCGGCCGTGGAAGCGGACGCCCACCACGGCCCGAGCGAGCGCGCCGACCGAACCGGCTCCGGCCGAACCGGCCCCGGCCGCGGGAATGGGGTCGGCGGCGGCCGCTCCGATCGCCGTCGTCGACACGCCCACCGACAACGAAGCCGCGATCACCGCTACGAGCAAACGCTCCCTGTGCATCTCCGCCCCCACCCTGATCGAGGGCCGAACGATATCCGCGACCGTCTCGTCCGGACAGGCCGCCGCTTGCGGTGAGTCCACACCGCACCGGGCGAGTGGTTACCCGAGGGGGTCGGCGAAGGGATTCGACCCGATCGTGGGATCTCCGAAGGGGTCGGGGGCCTCGGCCGGGCGTCCGACCGTGAGGTCGTCGATGCCGAGCTCGGCCGCGATCCCCTCGTAGCCCGTGCGTTCCAGCTCGTCGGCCAGCTCCGGCCCTCCGCTCTTGACGACGCGGCCGGCCAGGAACACATGCACGCGATCGGGACGGAGCTCGGCCAGGAGCCGGGCGTAGTGCGTGATCGCGAGCACACCGACCCGGCGCTCCTTGGCGAGGGCGTAGACGCGCCGCGCAACGTCGCGCAGCGCATCGACGTCGAGTCCCGAATCGATCTCGTCGAGTACCGCGAACTTCGGTTCCAGCACCGCCAGCTGCACCGTCTCGGCGCGCTTCTTCTCGCCACCCGAGAACTCGGTGTTCACACCCCGGCCGAGCAGCTGGTCGGGCACGCCGAGCGTTCGGGCCTCGGCGGCGATCCGATCGTGCAGACCGGGCCGGGCCGCGCCGCGCGCTTCGAGCGCGGCGCCCACGACGGCTTCCAGCGGGACGCCCGGAACCTCGACCGGATACTGCATTGCGAGGAAGAGACCGAGCTGTGCCCGCTTCCACGTGGGCAGGCCGAGGAGTTCCTCGCCGTCGATCGTCGCCGAGCCGCTCGTCACCTCGTACTCGCCGCTCCCCATGAGCGCGTGCGACAGCGTCGACTTGCCGGACCCGTTCGGGCCCATCAAGGCGTGAACCTCGCCGGTGCGGACCTCGAGGTCGACACCGCGCAGGATCTCGTGGCGCGCGACGTTGGCGTGGAGATCGGAGATCCGAAGCACGTGCTCGCCGCTCACGACATCACTTCCGTCACGACACCATTTCCGTCACGAGACCACCACCATCACGTCGTCGCCCTCGACCACGATCTCGTAGACCGGGACCGGTTGCGTCGCCGGGAACGACTGCGGCTCGCCGGTGGTGAGCGAGAAGGTCGAGCCGTGCTTGGGGCACTCGAGCTCGAGCTCGTCGGTCCAGACGTCGCCTTCGCTCAGGGAGTAGTCGGCGTGCGAGCACCGATCACCGATCGCGTAGAAGTCGTTTCCGATCCGGACGACCGCGATCCGGCGGTCGTCGACGTCGAAGCGGCGGGCGGTGCCGGGCTCGAGATCGTCGCGCCGGCAGAGATACACGCGTGTGCCCATCATCGCCTCACTCGGGAGTGTTCGAGCTTGTCGACGACCGATCGCCGCAGTCCACGGGTGAGCGCGCCGACCGGCAGCCGTTCGAACACGTCGTCGAAGAACCCGAGCACGATGAGTCGTTCCGCCTCCTCGGGCGGGATCCCTCGCGACTCGAGGTAGTAGAGCTGCTCGTCGTCGATCGGGCCGACGGTCGACGCGTGCGAACAGCGGACGTCGTTGGCCTCGATCTCGAGGTTCGGAATCGACTCCGCGCTGGCGCCCTCGGTGAGCACGAGGTTGCGGTTCGTCTGCGACGCGTTCGCCTTCCTCGCCGCCGGACGTAGGTGCACGAGGCCGGAGTACACCGACCGGGCCGTGTCCTCGACCGCACCTTTGAACAGGAGGTCGCTGCGCGTGTTGGGCGCGTCGTGGTCCTGCAGCGTTCGGAAGTCGAGCATCTGCGCGCCGTCGCCGAAGTACACCGCGAGCTGATCGCTCTCGCGCGCCCGGCACCGGTCAGCTTGGCCTCACTGCGCAGACGCGCGTAGTCGCCGCCGAGCGCCACCGCGGAGGTACGCAGGGTCGCGTCGCGCCCGACGTGCGCGCGCTGCAAACCCAGGTGCCACGTCCGCGAGCCGTGTTCTTGCACGGTGAGATACCGCAGGTGTGCGTTGTCCGCGACGAGCAACTCGGTCACGGCATCGACGAGGTGGTCGGTCTGGGGAGATCCGAACCGGTCGAGCACCGTCGCCTCGGCGCCCTCGCCCAGCGACACCAACGTGTGCGGGAAGGAGGCGCGCCCGTCGCCTTCGCACCAGTGCAGCACGAGGATCGGGTCCTCGACCACCACCCCCGCGGGGACGTGTACGAACGCGCCTCCGGCGAGGAAGGCGTCGTGCAACACGGTGAAGGGGTCTTCGGACGCGCCCGACGCCGTCCCGAGCAGCGCTTCGACGAGATCGTCGTCGCCCGTGGCGATGCCGCAGGCGCGCACACCCTTGGCCTCGAGCGCGGGGTCGAGCTCGTGGTGCACGACCCGACCGTCGCGCACGACGATCATGCCCGCGTGCTTGCCCGCCTCGGCGGCCCACGGACCGCCGCCGGGCGCACGTTCGTCACCGGCCGCGCCGAGCTCTTCGGGCGCGAAGGGGCGGTAGCGGTCGAGGTCGAGTCGATCGATGCGCGAGTAGCGCCAGATCTCCTCGGACGGGGTGGGCCAAGCGACGTGCGCGAGTCGTTCGACCGCAGCCGTGCGCCGGCGAACCAGCCACTCCGGTCCTCCGAGCGCGCGCGCAGCGTCGGCTGTGAACGCGGCGGTCATCTCTTAGCCGACCGCGCCTTCCATGTTCAGCTCGATGAGCCGCGACAGCTCGACCGCGTACTCCATCGGGAGGGTCTTCGTGATCGGCTCGATGAACCCGTTCACGATCATGGCGGTGGCCTGCTGCTCGCTCAGCCCGCGGCTCTGCAGGTAGAAGAGCTGGTCGTCGCCGACCTTCGAGACCGTTGCCTCGTGGCCGATCCGAGCGTCCTTCTCCTCGATCTCCATGTACGGGTACGTGTCGCTGCGCGACTCCTCGTCGAGGATGAGCGCGTCGCAGCGCACATGGCTCTTCACGTTGTGCGCACCCTCTTCGACCCGCACCAGGCCGCGGTAGGTCGTGCGGCCGCCGTCCTTGCTGATCGACTTCGAGTCGATGATCGACGTGGTCTCGGGCGCGGCGTGCGTCATCTTGGCGCCGGCGTCCTGGTGCTGACCGGCGCCGGCATAGGCCACCGACAGCACTTCGCCGTGCGCCTTCGGACCCGTCATCACGACCGCGGGGTACTTCATCGTGAGCTTGGAACCGAGGTTGCCGTCGATCCACTCGACCGTCGCCTCGGTCTCGGCCCGCGCCCGCTTGGTGACGAGGTTGTAGACGTTCGGCGACCAGTTCTGGATCGTCGTGTAACGGATCCGGGCGCCGGGCGCGGCGATGAGCTCCACCACGGCCGAGTGCAACGAGTCGTTCGTGTACACCGGCGCGGAACAGCCTTCGACGTAGTGCACCGACGCGCCTTCGTCGGCGATGATCAACGTGCGCTCGAACTGACCGGCGCTCTCCGCGTTGATGCGGAAGTACGCCTGCAGCGGCATGTCGACGTGCACGCCGGGCGGCACGTAGATGAACGACCCGCCGGACCACACCGCCGAGTTGAGCGCGGCGAACTTGTTGTCGCCCGGCGGGATGACCGTGCCGAAGTACTTCTGCACGATCTCGGGGTAGTCGATGAGCGCCTGGTCCATGCTCGTGAAGAGGATGCCCTTGCGCTCCAGGTCTTCGCGATTCTTGTGGTACACGACCTCGGAGTCGTACTGACTCGTGACCCCCGCGAGGAACTTGCGCTCCGCCTCGGGGATGCCGAGCTTCTCGTAGGTGGCCTTCATCTCCTCGGGGAGCATGTCCCAGTCGGAGACGGCGCCTTGGGTGGGCTTCAGGTAGTAGTAGATGTCGTCGAAGTCGATGGTCGGCATGTTCTTCGAGAACCACTCGAGCATCGGCTTGCGCTCGAACCGCTTCAACGCGTTCAGCCGGAACTTCGTCATCCATTCCGGCTCGGACTTGTGGTAGGAGATGTCGCGGACGACCTGCTCGTTCAGGCCCTTCTTGGGCGTGACCGCGTAGCTCTCGGTGTCGTGCCAGCCGAGCTTGTACTTGCCCAGATCGATGCCCGAAACGGCCATCGGCACACGCCTCCTCAGATCCCGAGCGACTGCGGGGCGTAGGCGGGAGCCGGCCCCGGCGGTCGGGCAATTAACACTACCGCCATAGTAACAATCCAGGACGGGCCGGACCAGCCCGGATCCCGTGCCCGGGCTCAGGGCTTGGCGGTGGTGGTGGTGACCGTGGGGACTGTCGTGACCGTCCCGCCCGACAACGTCGTGGTGGTCGTCGCCGACGCCGCCAGCTTCGCGTACGCCTTTTGGACGTCGGCGGCCGCGGCCTGGTTGTGCGCTTGGTAGCTGCCGAGATCCCCGGCGGAGAGCGCGGCCTGCGCCTGCTCGAACTGGGACTGCGCGTCCTGGAGAAGTTGGGTCGCGGACGCCGTCGCCGGAGGCACCGTGCCGGTGTTCGCCGGCAGGGTCGTCGTTGTCGTGGTCGACGTCACACCACCGGTCCCGCTGGTCACTCCCTTGACTCCGCCTTGCAGCTGCAACTGCGTGTCGCTGCCGGTCACGAGGGCGTTCACCGCGTCGGCCATGTTGATACCGAGCACGGCCCGCTGGCCCACCGCAGCTGCGACCGCGAGATAGCGCGGGAACGTCGTGCTCCCTTCGCCCAGGATCCACACGGGCCGGACGTACATGATCGCGTTGCCGATCGGTATCAGCTGCACGTTGCCCTGGATCACCCGCGAACCCTGGCTCCCGAGCAGCGTGAACTGGCTACTGATGAACTGATCCGACTGTATGAGCGTGGCCGCCTGTCCCGGAGACGGCGCCGACGTGTTCGGGACTTGGTACAAGACGAGCTTGCCGTAGTTGTCGCCGTCGGACTGCGCGAACACGAAGGCCGAGAGAATGCCGCCCTTCAGTCGCGGTGTGAACGATCGCTCGAGCAGGAACTGTTGCGGCTGGGCGGGTTTGCCCGCCTCCTGCGGTAACGCCATCGTGAGGTACAGCGGATCGATCGGACTCCCGGATGCGGCAAGTGTGGTGTTGCGGCCGCCGTTGTTGCCGCTCGCGACCGCGGACGCGACCGGAGCGGCGCTCGACGTGTCGGGGCTCGGGGCGACGTCCCAGATGGCCTGCTTGTTGAAGTACTGGACCGGGTCGGTGATGTGGTACAGCGCGTACTGCTCGGTCTGGGCACTGAAGATGTCCTCCGGGTAGCGCATGTGCGCGCGCAGATCCGGAGACATCGCGCCGATGTCCTGGAACAGCTCGGGAAATGCCTTGCGGTAGGTCTGGATGATCGGGTCGGTCGGGTCGACGACGTAGAAGTGGACCGTGCCGTCGTACGCGTCGATTGTGACCTTCACCGAGTTGCGCACGTAGTTGAAGTCGGTGTCGAGGCCGCTGCCGGGAGGCTCGGTCGGGTGGATCGACTGCGAGTACGGGTACTCGTTCGTGGTCGTGTACGCATCGAGGACCCACTCGATGCGGCCGTCGACGATCACCGGGTACGGGATCGGAGTCGTACTTGAGGAACGGCGCGATGGTCTGCACCCGCTGCTTGATGTCGCGGATGTAGATGACGCGCGAGTTGTTGGTCACCTGACCCGAGACGAGCAGGTTCCAGTCGCCGAAGCGCAACGCGAGCGCGGACTTGCGCAGGAAGCTCGAGACCTTGACCCCGGCCAGACCCTGATAGGTCGTGGCCTTGGTCGCGCCGGAGCTGCTCGTGGCTTCTTGCTCGGCGACCTTCGAGTCGACGATCGCGTAGCCGCCCACACCCTCACCGAAGTACACGCCGGTGTGCTGCGCGTCGAGGTTGGCCTGGAGGTCACCGGTCGGCGGGATACCCGAGAGCACATAGCTCGGTTGGTCGGTGTTCACGTTGTTGGCCGCGGCGGCAACCGCGCCGTACCCGTGGGTGTACACCAGGTGCTGGCTCGTCCACGAGTTGTCGGGGAGGTGGGCGAGGTCGAGCTCGCGCACCGAGGCCAGGACCGGAGACGAGGAGTCGTCGCCGATCTTGTAGCGGTCGACGTCGACGTCGCTGAACGAGTAGAACGGCGTGATCTCCTGCTGGACCTTGAAGGCGTCCTGCGCCGGGAGCGGGTCGTAGAGGCGCGCGTTGTCGAGCGTCGGCTTCGCCGTGGTCGTGGCCTTCTTGTCCAAGGTCGCGTCGTAGTTGAAGGTCTTGGTCGAGATGTTCGACAAGCCGAACGCGGTCCGGGTGGCCGCGATGTTGCGCACGATGTACGGCTGTTCCTTCGACAGCTCGTTCGGCTGCACCTGGAACTTCTGGATGACCGCGGGATAGATCGTGCCGACGACGATCGAGATGAATCCCCACAGGCCGACCGCGATGATCGGGAACACCCAGCCCCGCCGCCAGATGTTGACGATGAACAGTCCCGCGGCGGCGATGGAGATGACGATGAGCAGCCGGAGCGCGGGCAGGTGCGCGTGCACGATCGGTGTAGGTCGCACCGTCGACGAACCCGCTCCGGGACTTCGTGAGCGCGAACTGCGCCAGGTAGTACTGATACGTCTTCGTCAACGCCATCAGCCCGAGCAGCACCGAGAGGTGCACCTTCACCTGCGGCGTCACCCGTTGGAACGGGCTCTGGAGCCGGATCCCGCCGTTCAGGTAGTGGAACACGGCCGAGACGATCAGCACCACCAGCAACGCGGCGAAGATCCAGCCCGCCGCGAACTGCAGGAACGGCAGCCGGAAGACGTAGAAGGAGATGTCCTTGTGGAACTGCGGGTCCTTGATGCCGAACGAGGTCGAGTTCGAGAACAGGATCCAGTTCTGCCACTGGGCCGACACACCGGAACCCATGATCAGCGAGAAGAACAGCGCGACGAGCACGCGCACACGGCCCGCGTAGGGTGCGACGTAGCCGCGGTAACGCTCGATGATCTCGTCTTCGGGGCCCGTTCCGCGATAGCGCGGTGCGATGCGGTCGGCGACGATCAGGTTCACGAGGATGACGACGAAGAACACCGCGGAGAAGATGACCGCGGGCACGACCTTGGCCGACAGCAGCGAGCGCCAGGTGTGCGCGAACCCGACGTCTTTGAACCAGAGGTAGTCGGTGTAGAACCGGGCGAGCCCGCGCAAGCTCAAGAGCAGGATCGACGAGCACGACCGCGGCGACGATCAGCCACGCCCTCAGGCCGAACGGACGTCGACGGCCTTCGATCGGCGTAACTCGCATCCCGGCGATAGTACGTCACGGGTCCGGCCCCGGCCGGGCGCGGACTCCGGTTCTCCTGCGGCTACTTGCCTTCGAGCAACACGGCCGGGACGAGGAGGCATTTGCAGCCCGGATGCGCAGGTGGGAGGGCCTGCCCGGTCGGGAACTCCTTGCCCTTCACCGTGGGCTCGAGCGCATTGTCGTCGCAGTCGGAGCAACGACCTTCCTCGAACGGGATCCACCACAGGACCGCGTCGTCGCCGACCGCGTCGTACACGCCTCGCGTCCACGCCGCGGCCAGCACCTCGCCGAGCGTGCGCTCGAGCGACTGGTTCTTCCATTCGCGAAACCGGGCGCCGATCCGCTCGACCAGACCACCGGTGTCGCCCGCGTCGCCGGAGTCGATCGCGACCGTGAGGCGTTCGCGCAGCGGCAGGATGACCGCGTCGGCCGACATGCCCGCGAGCTCGTCGCTCGCGACCTCGACGTCGGCCCCGACCGCGATCCGGCCCGGCGCCGTACGCGCGGTCGATCGCGTCGCGCATCACCTTCGCCCAAGCGTCTCGGGCCTCGTCACCGTCGCCCAGAGCCTGCTGTGCGCTCGGGCGACCCTTGTGCCGGCGGACCGAGTCGAGCAGGGCGCTCTGGTCGTCTTGGGCCCGCCGCTTCGCCCGCTTGAGCAGAACGGGCAGCAGCGGATCCAGGGCGCGCGCCCGTGTGGTGCGCCACTCGGCGGCGGTCGACTTGGGCCCGGTCGGGGCGCCCGAAGCGGCGCCGACCCCGCCGGCAGCCGTCTCGGGGCTCTCGGTGCCCGAAGCAGCCTCGTCGTGGCCGGCTCGCAGGCGGGCGAAGAGCGAGTCGACGTCGGCCAGAGCCGTCGCCACCTCGGTCTCGGAATCGGCGTCCCCGCCGCTCTCGGCGCCGGACTCCGCCGCGGCAGGTACGAGCGCCACGTGCTCGACCGGCTCGGCTTCACCGGCAGCCGACTCGACCCCGGCCTCCGCCGGCGCGCCAACGAGCTCGGCCGGGAGCGTCTCGTCGAGTTTGTCGATCTCGGCCGCGATCTCCGCGTCGAAGTCGATCGGCTCGTGACTCGGCGCCGCCCGCTCGACCGCGGCGCGCGCCTCGACCTGGGTGAGCGCTTCGGTCGCTTCCAGGAACGTCCCCTTCACGGTGCGGTACGCGTCGAGCAGATGATCGCGGCCGGTGCGCAACACCTCGATCTGCCCGTGCAGCAACGAGCGACGTCGTACGAGGTCACCCAGCACGCGCTCGCGCGCCGACTTCGCCTCGTCGAGCATCTCCCGACCGTGCCGACGCGCGTTCTCGAGAATCGTCTCGGCTTCGGCGTGAGCCGCGTCGAGCGCCGACTTCGCGCGCGCCTCGGCGAGGCCGACGACCTCGGCGGTCTTGGCCTCGGCTTCCTCGGTGCGCGCCGCGAGCAGTTGCGCCGCATCGGCGCGGGTACGTTCGGCCGCGCTGTTCGCGTCGTCGAGGAGCCGGGCGGCGCGATCCTCTGCCTTCTTGCGGATGTCGTCGCTGGCTTCGCGCGCGGAGCGCAACAGGCGGGCCGTCTCCTCGCCGAGCGCGTCGAGCAGCTCCTGCTCCGAGAGGGGGCGGGGCGTGCGGAGCTGTTCCTCGAGCTCGTCGATCGCCGCCTCGAGCTCCTGCTCCCGCGCGCGCACCAGCGCGAACTCCTCGGCGACGCGCTTGAGGAACGCGCGTACCTCCGTCTCACTGAAGCCACGCACACCGCGCGCGAACGCATGGTTCGCGACTTCGTCGGTCGAAAGCCGCGGTGTGCTCGAGATCACTCGCTGACGCCGGTCGGACTCGTTCATCGGAACCCCCATACCCCCAACGCGAGGGATGCCGTGTGTCCGCCTGGCCCCATGCTAATCGCGCTCCGGGGAAATTTCGCCCCCCGTCAAGCGGCGATCGTCGTGGTACTCGTCGAGAGCGTCGACGGCACGGGCGCGCCGCCCGCCGCACGCAGCGCGTCGAGCGCTTGTTGGAACGTGAGGACCGGTACGACCTTGATCCCCTTCCCGGCGCGCTCGGCCGCGCGGACGAGGTCGGCCTTGCATCCCGCGAGCGCGGTGGGCGGATCGTCCGGCGAGCACTGTGGGACGATGAACAGCGACACGTGAGCCTTGCGGGCGGCCACCGCCTTCTGTGCGATACCACCGATCTCGCCGACGTTTCCGGAGGTGTCGATCGTTCCCGTGACCGCGACGCGAAGACCGCCGGTCAGGTCGCCCGGCGTGAGATCGTCGAAGATCGCGAGCGTCATCGCGAGACCGGCCGACGGGCCGCCGATTCCCGTGGTGTCGACCGAGACCTTGACCGGGAACCCGAGGCGCGGCGACACCTCGACACCGATGACCGTTCGTCCCCCGCTCGTCGCGACGCCGCTGCGCACGGTCATCCGCTTGCCGTCGCGAGAGATGCCCAGCGTGATCTGGTCGCCCGCGTGGTGCTTGGACACCACGGCGGTGAGGCTCGGCGCGTCGGTGACCTCGTGGCCGTCGGCGGTGAGGATGACGTCACCCCAATACAGCACCTTGATCGCGGGGAGATCGGGGAGGAGGTCGCTCACGATCAGACCGGGATCGACCCGAACCTTGTAGCCCGCGGCCCGGAGCGCCACCGCGGTCGCCGCGCTCTTCGCGTCGGCCATCTGCTGGAGCCCCTGGTCGTTCTGTTGGCTCGGGGTGAGCTTCCCCGGGTTGATGGCGGTGTCCTTGGCGAGGTCGATGTCGGAGTCGAGCCGGGCGCGCACGTATTGCCAGAAGTTCACGTGGTACGCCTCGCGCACGAACAAGAGGCGCAGGTCGCCGCGCGACGTGGAGTACGTCTTCGTGCCGGTGATGGTGACGCGGGGCGGGAGCGACAACGCATCGCCCGGGGCGATCGTGGTGTAGGGGACCCGCACGACGAAACCTGCGATGATGCCGACGACGATCACGACGGCGAGGCCGAACGCGACTTTCGCCAACCACGGCCGGCGGCGAACCGGCCGGGGCACGGCGCCGGCACCGCCCTCGGGAAAATCGCGCTCGGCGAAGACGTCTTCCGGCCCGGCGCCGTCGGCGGGCGCCGTCTCGTCGGTGTCCATTCCTTCAGCTCTTGGCGCCGCGTGCCGACAGAAGGGGCAAAGCGCGCGCGCGGCCGAGAAGCTGCCGCGCGATACCGAGGAGCTGCGACGTGTCCATCGCCCAACAGATTGCCACGCCTACTCCGGGCCCACGGACGCGGCGCCCGCCCGCGCCCCTGCAACCCGCGCCCCGCGTGCGCCGGGCGTACACCCTCGCCCGCATCTTCGGGTTGGTGACGCTGACCGCGCTGGGTGCCGCGCTCATGGCCGGTCTCATCGCGATCGTCATCTTGATGCTCGCCTCGAGCCTTGGCGGCTGAGAAGACCCCGCGACCGGAACCTCGAAGTCGGTGTCGCCCCGTCCACGACACCGACCTCGACGCATTGATGTGACGATCAGCCGGCAATTCCGCCCGAACCGGCCGTTCGGTCACCCACCCGATCGGCAACCGCGAGGCTGTGCTGTAGGGAATTGCGGCGATAAGGGCGCAAAGAGCCGCCGGTAACGTCTCGTCGTGGGCACCGAGCGCGGCACCAACGTCGACGCCAACATCGACACCAATGCCCGGGCCGCGGCGGTCGCCGTCGATCCCGAGGTGGGCGAGCTCGCGGCTCGAGCCGTCGACGATCCGAGCCCGACCGTGCGCGCGGTCGCGATCGCCGCTCTCGTTCGCCGCGCGCCGCAGCGGGTCAGCGCTCCCGTCTGGCGCCGAGCCGCGCACGACGGCGAGGCACGCGTGCGTCGCCGGGCCGCGGAGATCGCGCCCAGGCTCGGCCGGGCCGGGGCGTGTTCGGTGCTCGTGGAACTGTTGGCCGACGACGACACGTGGGTCGCGGAGGCGGCGGCGTACGCGATCGGTGAGCACCCGCGCGTCACGCGCCGCGCGGTCGCCGCGCTCGTGCAGGCCGCGACGCACCACGCCGATCCCCTCGTGCGCGAGTCTGCGGTCGCCGCGCTCGGCGCGCTCGGGGATCCCGCGACCTTGCCGGCCGTGCTCGCGGCGTGTGGCGACAAGCCGGCGATCCGGCGGCGCGCCGTGCTCGCGCTCGCGGCCTTCACCGGCGACGAGGTCGAGGCCCAGCTGCAGATCGCGTCGAACGACCCCGATTGGCAGGTGCGTCAGGCCGCCGAAGACCTCCTGAGCATCACGGCTTGAACGTCGCGGGCACAGGGCGCGGCCCCGAGCCCGCTACTCCATGAACAGGTCTCGGAGGCTGTCGAAGCTCTCGAGGCAGCGGCCCGCGCCGAGCACCACGCACTCGAGCGGAGCATCGACGAGATGCACCGGGAGATCGGTCTCCTCGCTGATGCGCTTGTCGAGCCCCCGCAACATCCCGCCACCGCCGACGAGGTGCACGCCGTTCAAGATGAGATCCTGCGCGAGCTCGGGCGGCGTGCGCGCGAGGCACGCGATCACCGCGTCGCATATCGCGCGGAGCTGTTCCTCGATCGCGCTGCGGACTTCCTCCGGCACGAGCATGATCGTCTTGGGGAGCCCCGACATCAGGTCGCGGCCGCGGACCTCGGCTTTGAATTCGTCGTCGACGGCGTAAGCCGACCCGATCGCGAGCTTGATCTCTTCGGCCGTGCGCTCACCGATGGCGATACCGTACTCACGCCGCACGTACGCCTGGATCGCCGCGTCCATGTCGAAGGAACCGACGCGCAGGGCCTCCAGAGCGACGATACCGCCGAGGGAGATGACCGCGATCTCGGTCGTGCCACCGCCGATGTCGATGACCATGTTGCCCATGGGCTCGTGGATCGGTAGCCCGGCCCCGATCGCGGCTGCCATCGGTTGTTCGAGGAGATGCGTCTGCGCGGAACCGGCGCGGCGGGCGGCTTCCAAGACCGCCCGCTTTTCGACGTGGGTGATCGCCGACGGCACGCAGATCAACACGCGCGCCCGCGACATCCGGTTGACCCCCGCGCGTTGGAACAACAGGCGGATCATCCGTTGCGTGATGTCGAAGTCGGTGATCGCGCCGCCGCGCAGCGGTCGGACCGCCACGATGTATCCGGGGGTCCGCCCGATCATCTGCCACGCCTCGTGCCCCATCGCGAGCACGTCTTGCGTACGGCTGTTCAGCGCGATGACGGTCGGTTCGTTGAGGATGATCCCGTTCCCGCGCGCGTAGACGAGTGTGTTCGCAGTGCCGAGGTCGATCGCGAGGTCGCGCGGCAGCTCAGTACGCCTCTCACTCCGACCGGCGCGGGCGGCGCGTCGGCGCTTCGGGCGCGAGCGCGCGCAAATTGCGCTCGAACTCGTCGATGCTGTGTTCCATTGAGTTCGGCCGCCGGTTGCGTAACAACACGACGGAGATGCCGACGATGCTGCCCAGGACTGCGATCAGGAGGAACGCCACTCAACGCTCCGATGTCGATGACGAGGTCGATAACGATGACGATGCCGATGCCGATGTGGAAGTAGATGCCGAGCGACCGACGGCCGAACGGATCTCGTGCTGCTCGACCGCCCAGTCGGAGCCGCCGGCCCAGCGCTCGTGCTTCCAGATCGGCGCCGACTCCTTGAGCGTGTCGATCGCGAATTCGGCCGCCGCGAACGCGGCGCGACGATGCGGCGCCGACACGACCACGACGACGGACGCCTCCGACAAACGCAGTTCCCCGACCCGGTGCAACAGGACGACCCGGGCAACCTCGGGCCAACGCCGCCGGATCTCGGCCGCGATGTCGCCCAGGGCCCGGACGGCCGGGCGCTCGTAGGCCTCGTACGTCATCGCCTCGACGCCGGTCCGTCCTTCGGCGTGATCGCGCACGACCCCACCGAACGTCACGACGGCGCCGGCGGACGCGACGGTCGCCCACTCGACCGCCGCGGCGGTCGGGAGGGGCTCGTCGGTGAGCGCGAACCAATCGCGCGCGTCGGAGGGAGGCCGGAGCACGGCGGGCAGTCTACGGAACGACCCTGGTCGCACGCCTGCCGCGGTCGCGTTCGCGCCACGCGTCGGTACACTCGCTCGGCGATGGGGCCAGGCAACCGCCACGACGAAGAGCCCCTCGACGAGCACCCCGAGGGCCCGGACGACGATCTCGGCGACGAGCCCGACGACGTGCCTGCGGGCGTCCGCGGTGCGCTCCCCGATCCGCTCGACCGGGTGTGGCTCCACCCCACCGAGCTCTCGAGCCTGAGCGCCGGCTTCGTCTCCTCCCACCCCCGCGGTTCGCCCCCCAACGGCTCCCGCCCGACGGGACGGCACCGCTCCGGCGCGTGGATCGCGCCCCTCGTCGCGGGCGCCGCGGGCGCCCTGCTCACCGTGGGCGTCTTGGCGATCACCGGATCGTTCGATCGATCGACGGAGCGGGGCTCGACTCCGCCGGCCGGAAACGCGACGACGACCCGCACGCCGACCATCGCCGACACGATGACTCGGGTCGGGCCGTCGGTCGTCGCGGTGCTCGCCCGTGACGACACCGGTTCACGCCGGGGCTCGGGGGTGTGCGTGCGCCACGGCGCCCAGGTACTGACGAGTACCCGCGTCGTGGGCAGCGCGAGCACCGTGCAAGTGGAGACCGCGGACGGCCACGAACACACCGCGCGCGTCGCCGGACGCGATCGCGTCACCAATCTCGTGCTCTTGGACATGCAGGACGACTCCGATCTCCCCGCCGCGCAACTCGCCGATGCTCCGCCGCCCACCGGATCCTCGGTATGGCTCCTCGGCGCGGCCGCGCCCGGCGCGCAGTCGCCATGGATGAGCAGCGGCATGACCTCGTCGAACGACGCGATGGTCGTGAGCGACACCGGGCCGACCACCAGCGGTCTGGTCGAGACCGAATGCCGTGAGCAACACCTCGGTGGTGGGGGGCGCCCTCGTCGATCGGTCGGGATCGGTCGCCGGCATCGTGCTCGGACACGTCAACGGGAGCGCGACGACGTACGCCGTGTCGATCAACGTCGCGGTCGACATCGCGCTTCAACTCGACGCGACCGGGGTCGCCCGGCACGGGACGTTGGGGGTCGCCGGGGTCGACACCCCCCTCGGCCCGATGATCGCCGAGGTGCCACGCGACGCTCCGGCCGCGCTCGCGGGTGTCCACGTGAGCGATCTCGTCGAGTCGATCAACGGTCGGGCCGTCGCGTCGATCGGCGACGTCACCGCCCTCGTGCAGGGTCTCGATCCGGGCCGTACCGTGGTGATGAAGCTGCGCCGGGGCCAACAGGCGCTCGCGGTACGGGTCCGCCTGGGTGCCACGACCGGCTGAGTCCCCGGCTCCGGAGCCGACGCGCGAGCATGGAGCGTCGATATGTATGAATGCCGATCCGAATATCGATATGAATATCGAGGGAGCCGGTTCTGGTGACGCAAGCGAACGAGTTGGACGACCTCGACCGTGAGCTGCTGAACGCCGTCCAGTGGGACTTCCCGCTGGAGCCGCGCCCGTTCGCGGTGCTCGCCGAGCGCCTCGGCGTCGACGAACCGATCGTACGGGCCCGTGTCGCCAAGGTGAAACAAGACGGGGTGCTGCGCCAGCTCTCGGCGATCTTCGACACCCGCGCGCTCGGCTATTCCTCTGCGCTGGTCGCGGCGAAGGTCGACCCCGATCACATCGACGAGGCCGCGGCGGCCGTCAACGAGCACCCGGGCGTGAGCCACAACTACAAGCGCAACCACGACTACAACCTCTGGTACACGGTCGCGGTGCCGCCCGGCGACTCCCTCGACGAACACATCGAGGTCTTGCACCGTGAGTCGCGTGCGCACGTCACCCGGACGCTGCCGACCATCACGCTCTACAAGATCGGCGTGAAGCTCGACATGACGGGTCAGACCGCGGCGAACGCCAAGACCGAGGTACTCGAGCACGAGCGCCCGGAGCGCAAAGCGGAGATGCCCGCACCCGACCTCTCCGATCTGGAGCTCGCCACGATCCGCGTCGTGCAACACGATCTCGCCAACGTCGAGCGGCCGTTCGCCGTGTACGCCGAACAGATCGGGATGGGTGCGACCGAGACCGACGTGCTCGACGTGTTGCGATCGCTCAAGGACCGCAAGTTGATGCGCCGCTTCGCGGCTGTGATGAACCACCGCAACGCCGGATTCAAGGCGAACGCGATGGGTGTATGGGCGGTTCCCGAGGACCGGCTCGACGAGATCGGTCCGCGGATGGCCGGCTTCGCGGCCGTGTCGCACTGCTACCGCCGGCCCACGTACGACGACTGGCCCTACAGCGTGTTCACGATGGTCCACGGTCGCACCGCTCGCGACTGCGAAGCGACGATCGACGCGATCCGCACCGAGACCGGAGTCGACGAGTACTACCTGCTCTGGTCGGTGAAGGAATACAAGAAGGTGCGGCTCGAGTACTTCACGTCCGAGTGGGACACCTGGTACGCGAAGCACGCGACGCCCGCGCGGTAGCTGCCACGCGTCGGCGCCGTGTGTTCGCGTCAGCGACGGCGGCGGCGACGGGTCAACCACCACGTTCCGAGCGCCGCACCCGTGACAACGGCGCCCGCGCCGGCGAGCATCCCCAGCGCGGACCCGTCGGGTGAAGCGGTCGCGACCAGGAGCGCCTCTTCGTTGGAGTGGACCGGCTTCCAGCCCGCGCTCTCGAGCCGATCGTTGGCCACGACGAACGGATACATCAGGTACGGCACGAGGGCCGGGGGCGCGTCGCCCAAGCCCGTCGACCAACCCACGGTGAGCACGCGGGTCGCGAGCCCGGGGGAGAGCGCGGGTACGTACCGGCCGGGAAGGAGCGCGCCTGCCTCTTCGTACGCGAGCCAGCCGTCGGCGGCGACGTTGTAGGCACCGTCGAGATCGACCGCAGTGGCCAACTCGAGCGCGGCCGCAGCATCGTCGACGTGCACGACCTGTACCGGCGGGGTCGCGCCGCGCACCCGAACCGGGGCGCGTCCGGTCGCAACCGCGGTGAGCAACGAGTTCGCGCCCGCGCCGACGATCGGTGCGATGCGCAACCGGGTCGCGACGCGGCCGGGCGCCGCGCTCGCCCACTCCGCGAGGAGGCGCTCGCACTCACCGTCGACGATCGCGGGAAGATACGCCGGACTCGGTCGGAGCGGCGCGTCTTCGGTGATCGGCACCGGATTGTTCGCCCACGCGCCGTAGACCGCGGTGCTCGATGGCCGAACGATCTTCTTCACGCCGGCCGCGGTAGCCGCTTCCAGCACTCGGCGGGTCCCGCCGACATTCACACGAGTGAACAGCGCGTCGTCGGGCATCGGCCCGATCGCGGCGGCGAGGTGGACGAGCGCCGTCACGTCGCGCAGGTAGGGCGTGAGGTCGGTCCCCAGCACATCGACCCGGTGGAAGTCGAGCTTGCGGGCCCGGCGCGCCGGGTCACGGATGTCGAGACCGACGATCCGGTCGACGTGCGGCGCGGCGTCGAGCAACGGCAGGAGCCGCTGCCCGAGGAAGCCGGAGACGCCGGTCACCGCGACGACGATTTCATCGGTCATGGTCCATAGACTGGCGCGGTGAGCGACGTTCCCCAAATGGGTGACGATTTCCCCAACCCGTTCGGCGATTTCAGCAAGATCGACTTCAGCCAGATCGACTTCAACAAGATCATGCGGATGCTGCAGTCACCCGGCCCGGTGAACATGGAATTCGCGCGCGAGACGGCCGAGTCGATCGCGAACGTCGACCCGGAGACCGGTCGGCCGGTGGACGAATCGCCTGTCGATCCCGATGCCGAGCGCGCGTTCGACGAGGTCGTCCGAGCCGTGCAACTGATGGTCAGCGAGGCAACCGGCATTTCCGGTGCGCTGTCGGTTCCGGCGCGCAACGTCGACCGAGCCACGTGGGCGGTCGTGACGCTCACCGGGCTCGAACCCGTGTTCCGCGCGCTTGCTTCCGCGCTCGCCCGCGCCGCGAACCCGCCGGCCGACGACGGCGCCACTCCCGCGATGGCGGCGGCGTTCTCTCCCGACATGTTGTTCTCGATGATGATGCCGGTGCTCCTCGGCGGCTGGGCCGGCTCGATGATCGGCATGCTCTCGCATCGGGCCTTGGGCCAATTCGATCTCCCGCTCCCTCTCGACGGCCCGCCCAGCCTCTTGTTCATCTCCCGTAACGTCGACGCGTTCTCCGCGGAGTGGGCCCTGCCGCTCGACGAGTTGCGCTACGCGCTCGCGCTGCGAGAGGTCGTGCACGGCGCGCAACGCTCGGTGCCGTGGGTACGCGAACGACTGCTGCGGTGCGCGTCCGCGTACGTCGGCGCGTACGAGGTGCAGGCCGAGGCCATGGAGAGCCAGCTCGGCGGCTTCGACCCGGCCGACCTGTCGTCGATGGAAGCGATCGGCAACCTCGGCAATCCCGACGTGCTGCTCGACGCGATGCGCACCGAAGGCCAAGCGCCGCTCCTCGCCGAACTGCAGCGCTTCGTGTCCGTCCTCGAGGGCTACACCGATGTCGTCGTCGAATCACTCGGCGAACGGATGGTGACCGCACACGGACGCATCGACGAAGCGCTCCGGCGCCACCGCCTCGACCGCGGCGATGCGACCGGCTTTGTCGATCGCCTCCTCGGGCTCGAGCTCGATCGGGGTCACTACGAGACCGGCGTCGCGTTCTGTCGTGGGGTGATGGAGCGCACCGGGGGCAGCCTCGACCAGCTGAACCGGCTGTGGTCGAACGAGTCGATGGTCCCCACCGCGACCGAGCTCGAAGCTCCCGGCCTCTGGCTCGCCCGGATCGACCTTCCCCAACCATGAGCACGGGATCCTCGTGAAGATCGGCGTGCTCGGCGCGGGTGTCATGGGCGGAGGGATCGCGCAGGTGTGTGCGCTCGCGGGCGACGACGTCGTGTGTTACGACATCGCGCCGGCCGCGCTCGACGAAGCCCTCGCCCACGCGACGACCGGTCGCTTCGGTCTCGACGGTGCGGTCGCGCGCGGAAAAGTGACACGCGCAGAAGCCGATGCCGCGCTGGCGCGCATCACGTTCACGCCGGAGTTCGAGGCCGCGGCCACGACCGACCTCGTGATCGAGGCCGTGCCCGAGCGGCTCGACCTGAAGATCCGCGTGTTCCGCGACCTCGATCGGGTCGCGCCCGCCGGCACGATCCTCGCGTCGAACACGTCGGGCTTGCCGATCGCCGCGCTCGCGGCGTCGACGGACCGGCCCGACCGCGTCATCGGCTGGCACTGGGCGTCGCCGGCGCCGGTGATGAAGCTCGCGGAGATCGTCGTCACACCGGAGACGAGCGAGGCGACCGTCGCGACCGTCACCGCCGCGGCTACCCGTTGCGGCAAGCATCCGATCGTCGTCAAGGACAACCCGATGCAGTGGGGGTTCGTCGCGAACCGCGTGTACTTCGCGATGGTGCGTGAAGCGCAACGCGTCGTCGACGAAGGCATCGCGACCCGCGCCGAGGTCGACCAGCTGATGATGGACTGTTTTCGCTGGCCGAGCGGCCCGTTCGGGATGGTCGCGGGCGCGGGTTCCGGCTGGAGCTAACGATGCCCGCGTGGAGCGGCACCCACTGCCCTCGCGTTCGGCCGGCCCGCCGGAATACACGATCCGACAAGAAGCGTGGTCTGGACCGGGCAACCGTCGCCCGTGGCGCCGGGGACGGCGCGGCGAGAAGCTAGAAGTACGAAAGGAGTGCCGGGGGCGGCGTGGCGAGGAACATCGCGTCGGCGAGCGGGAGCGCGTCCGGGCGGTGGACGTCGACGCGGCCGGCGCCGGCCAACTCGCTCCAGCGATTGCCCCCCAGCGCGCACATGCCGAGCACCGCAGATTCGCACGACAGATCCGGCGCGTCGGCGGTGGCGACACAACTCGCACCGTCGGCGGCCGCCTCGACCGCGACCGTCGTCACCGTTCCGTCGGGCGCACGCACCGCGACGACGACCCGGCCCGGAACCGTGTACGTACGCGCGCCGAGCACGGCGACGGGATCGAGCGGCGCGAGCCAGAGGTGGTCGTTGACGACGTCGACGCGGACACACCTCCCGTCGACGACCACGTGCCGCAGGGGATCGTCGACGGGAAGGTTCATCGCCGAGACCGTGCCGATGAGGTCGACACCGAACAGGTAGCGCCACAGCCGGATCCAGGTTGCGGGCGACTCGGCCTGCATGTCGATGACCGAGAGCCTGCGGTCGGCGATCCCGGCGGGCATGTCGCCGCTGATGCCGTACGCCACGTACCCGTCGTCGCGACCGCGCGCGTCGCGGTGCACCGCGACGAAATGGGCCCGGGCCCGGCCGACCATGTTCTCCCAGAAGACCTGCGGCCACCAGAAGTCGGGGCGCGACGTCATTCCCGCCCGGGTCGCGCGCGCCCGGTCGTAGATGGGAGGCAACGCCACTTCCGCCTGCTCGCGCGAGAGGAGATGCATCGTTCCGTCGTCGTCGTCGGGACGGGTGAAGGCGATGCGAGCCCGCTCCGCGGTGACACCGAGCCGCCACGCCGCGACTCCGTAGCCGAACCGGCCGTAGATGGAGCTCTCCGACGCGGTGAGGATCGCCGCGGGTTCGTCGTGGTCGCGCGCGTCAGCGTGCATCGCGACCATCAGCCGGGTGAGCACGCCCCGACGACGATGAGTCGGCTGCACCGACACCCACGACACCGCGGCCGCGGGCAGGTACGCGCCGCCCGGCATCGTGAGCTCGAACGAATACGTGCGCGACGCGCCGACGATGTGACCCGACTCGAACGCGACGCGCGTGCGATCGAGCTCGGCCGCCGCCCAGGTGCGCGACGCGCCGGGTCGCAGTGGAGCGCCGCCGAAACCGCGCTGGTCGGCCACCAGTAGATCGTCGAGCTCGTCGGGCTCCACCGCGCGGATCTCGAAAGACATCCGCTCGTTCTAGCCCGGCGGAGGCAGCGAGGGTTGCGGATTTCGGGGCGGGGTCCGTCGGAATGCCCCGACGTAGGAGAGGCCGGCGAAGAGCAGCACCACCGCGACGACGAAGATGCCGCCGCGGCCGCCGCCGGGGAAGATGACCGCACCCACGCCACCCGCGACCCACACGAGCTGGAACCGCGTCTCGAAACGGGCGAAGGCTCGGCCCCGCACCGATTCCGCGCCGTCGCGCTGCAAGAGGCTGTCGAACGCCACCCGTCCGCACGCCGTTGCCGCCGCGACCGTCGCGGCCGCGAACACCAGCGGCAACCGCCCGTAGTCGCGCGCCGCGAACACCAGCGGCAACGCGGGGATCAACAACGCGCCCGCGAGCATCCACTCCTCTCTCACCTTCTTGCGGACGAAGGGGGAGATGACGGTTCCGAGCCCGTTGCCGACCGCGCTCGCGGCGAGCACGAGACCGAAGACCCATGCCGGCTCGTGCGATCGCTTCAACGCGAACGCCGCGAAGAACGTGAAGAAGCCGACGACCGCTCGCAGCAATCCCATCGCGGTACCGGCGGTCACGATGCTGCGCGCGTGCAGCGCCTCGCGCTCGTCGACGGTCTCCGCCGGCCCGGTGTGCTTCGCCCGTGGAATACCGAACGCGCACACGGTGCCGAGGAGGAACACGAGCGAACCCATGCGCAACACCCACGGCCCGCCCGCCGTCTTCAAGATGAGCGCGGCGAGCGGAGCAGCCACGGTGGCGCCGAGCACCGCAATGATGGTGAGACGCGAGTTCGCGAGCACGAGCTCGTCGTGCGAGTCGACGACAGCGGGCACGAGCGAGCTCTTGGCGATCGACTGGCCCTTCGAGAGCACGAGCGCGCCGAACGCGAGCGGATACAGGAACGGGCTGTTGATCTCGTTCGCCATCAACATGCACAGGACCGCGCGCCCGGCCATGGAGGCCGCAACCATCAAGCGCCGGCCTCCGCGCGTGCGGTCGAGAGCCGGTCCGAGCACCGGCGCCACGACCGCGAACGGCGCCATCGTCAAGAGCAGGTACAAGAGCACCTTGGGCCGGGCCGCGCCGACGCCGACGTCGAAGAACAGGGAACCCGCGAGCGAGACGGTCACGAAGACGTCACCCGCCATTCCGACCGCGTGGGCCAGGGCGAGCCGGGCAAACGGCGTGATCGTCGTCGACTCGAGGCGGGTGGGCGTGTCCGTGCCCAGCATCGTAGGACGCCCGTCGCGGGGAAGCGGGCGGGACGATCAGCCCGTACGATTGGCCCATGAGTTCGGCATCGGAAGCTTCCCGCTACCTCAATCGAGAACTCTCGATGCTCGAGTTCCAGGCCCGGGTTCTCGCGCTCGCGGAGGACCCGTCGGTCCCGCTGCTCGAGCGCGCCAAGTTCCTCGCGATCTTCAGCGGCAACGTCGACGAGTTCTTCCAGGTCCGCGTGGCCGGCTTGAAGGAACAGGTCGCGGTCGGCGTTCGTTCGGACTCACCCGACGGGCTCGACCAGGTCGAACAGCTCCGGGCCATCCGCGCCCGGGTCGAAGATCTCGTGACGCGCCAGGCCGCCGCGTTCACCAAGGAGATCGCGCCGGCACTCAAAGACGTCGGGGTCGCCTTCACCCCCTGGAACGAGCTCGACAGCGATGCCCAGGCCGCGCTCACCCGGGTGTTCGACGACCGCATCTTCCCCGTGCTCACACCGTTGGCCGTCGACCCCGCCCACCCGTTCCCGTACATCTCGAACCTCTCCCTCAACCTCGCGGTGGTCGTACGCGATCAAGCGAGCGGCGAAGAGCGCTTCGCTCGGGTGAAGGTCCCGCCACTCCTCCCCCGCTTCGTGAGCGTGCCGAACAGCGCGCGCTACGTGCCGCTGGAGCAGGTGATCGCCGCGCACCTCGACGCGCTGTTCCCGGGAATGGAGGTGCTCGCGCAGTACCCGTTCCGGGTGACGCGCGACGCCGACATCGAGTTGAGCGACGACTCCGAAGACCTTCTCGCCGCAATGGAGATCTCGCTTCGGCAGCGCACGAAGTTCGGGCTCGCGGTGAGGCTCGAGGTCGACACGAACATCACACCCGAAGTGCTCGCGTTGTTGTGCCGCGAGCTCGAGCTCGGTGCGAACGACGTCTACCAGGTCGACGCACCGCTCGATCTGACCGGCCTCTGGGATCTCTACGGACTGCGCCGGCCCGAGCTGAAGTACCCCAGTTTCACGCCGCAGAATCCGCCGCCGCTCGCGGGCGGCAAGGACAGCGACGTGTTCTGGGCGATGCGCAACGGCGACGTGCTGCTGCACCACCCCTACGACTCCTTCGCCAACTCGGTCGAGGCGTTCGTCGAGCAGGCCGCGAGCGACCCCGCGGTGCTCGCGATCAAACAGGCGCTGTACCGAACGGGTGGCGACGAGGCCGGCATCGTCGCCTCTCTCGTCAAGGCGGCCGAGGCGGGCAAGCAGGTCGTGGCGCTCGTCGAGCTGAAAGCGCGCTTCGACGAACAGGCGAACATCGAACGGGCCCGGATGCTCGAACAAGCCGGCGCGCACGTCGTGTACGGCCTCGTCGGATTGAAGACCCACGCCAAGGTGTTGCTGGTGGTCCGCCAAGAAGCCGACGGCATCCGGCGCTACTGCCACTTCGGCACCGGCAACTACAACCCGAAGACCGCGACGACCTACGAAGACCTCGGCGTGCTGTCGAGCGATCCCGATCTCGGATCGGACCTGTCGGAGTTGTTCAACCACCTCACCGGGTACAGCCGGCCCGGCGAGTACCGGCGGCTCCTGGTCGCACCGATGCACCTGCGCGACGAGTTGCGCGATCTCATTCGCGGCCAGGCCCGCCCCGACGGCGAGATCACGATGAAGATCAACGCGCTCGTCGACTCGGAGATGATCGACGAGCTCTACGCGGCCTCGGGCGCCGGCGCCCGGGTCGACCTCGTCGTGCGCAGCATCTGTTGCCTGCGCGCCGGAGTACCCGGGCTGTCGGAGAACATCACCGTACGGTCGCTGGTCGGCCGCTATCTCGAGCACTCACGCATCATCCGCTTCGGCAAGGCGGGCGATCCCGACACCGAGTACGTGATTGGTTCGGCCGATCTCATGCCCCGGAACCTCGACCGGCGGGTCGAGGCGATGCTGCGCGTCACCGAGCCACGGCTGCGCGCCCGGCTCGACGAGATCCTCGCGATCAACTTCGCCGACGACGTCTTGGCCTGGACCCTCGAGCGTGATGCCACCTGGCGCAAGGTCGAGACGACTGCGGGCATCGAGTCACAAGTGCGGTTCCAAGAACTCGCGGTGGCGCGCTCCAAAGTGCGCGCGCCCGACGCCTGACGCTATGCGCGCGCCTGACGTCACGGGTGGCTGATGTCGTGAGCAGACGCGAGATCACCGTCGCCGAGATCGTCGCCGCCGCGGTCACCGATTCGTACGAGCGCCTGGTCGCGAACGAATCCGATCTACGCCGCGGCGACGATCCCGAGTCGGTACACCAAGCGCGCGTCGCAGCGCGGCGCCTGCGCTCGGATCTCGGCACGTTCGAGCAGTTCCTCGACGCGAACTGGGCAGCCGAGCTGCGCTCCGATCTGCGTTGGCTCGGATCCGAGCTCGGAGCGGTGCGCGACATCGAAGTGCAGCGCGATCGGCTGCGTGCCCACGCGGCGCGGCTCCCACCGGCCGAGGCCGATGCGGCGCGACGGGTGATCCGTCGCCTCGAAGCGGACCGGGCCGCCGCGAAGACCGATCTGCTCGCGACCCTGAGCGAGCCGCGCTACGACCGGGTGCGGGCGAAGCTCGCCGCGGCCGCGGCCAACCCCGCGTTCACCCCGGCGGCCACGCACCGGGCCGCGGACGCGCTGATCGACGTCGTCCACCGGCGCTGGAAGAAGCTGCGGCGCGTGGTCCGCGCGCTGGGCGACGAGCCGTCGGACGCCGCATTGCACGCGGTGCGCGTACGCGCCAAACAGTGCCGCTACGCGGCCGAGGCGTGTGGGCCGGCGTTCGCCAAGCGCGCCCGGCGCCTCGCCCGGGCCACCGCGAGAGTGCAAGACGTGCTCGGCGAGCACCACGATGCCGTCGTCGCAATCGAGTGGCTCGCCAAGACGGCACACGAGTGCTCGCCCGCCGAAGCGTACGCGGTCGGGATGCTCGCCCAGGTCGAACGCCAGGCCGCAGCCGCGTCCCGCGCCGAGTTCCCGGCCGTCTGGGCGCGCGCCGACACCGAACGCGTGCGGGGCTGGCTGTGAGCGGCATCGACGACACGGTCCGGGCAGCCGGCGGCGTCGTGGCCCGCCATCGGCCCGACGGCACGCTCCAGGTCCTCGTCGTGCACCGACCCCGCTACGACGATTGGAGCCTCCCGAAAGGCAAGCTCGAACCGGGAGAATCGCTCGAGGACGCGGCGCGCCGCGAGCTCGCGGAGGAGACCGGGCTGCAAGTGGAGCTGGGCGCCGAGCTCGAGGCCAGCGAATACGTCGACCGTCACGGCCGGCGCAAGATCGTGCATTACTGGCAGATGACGGCGGTCGGCGCCACGGAGTGGGCGCCGAACGAAGAAGTCGACGAGACGCGTTGGATTACGGCGCCCGAAGCCGCGACACTGCTGACGTACGAACACGACCGGCACCTCGTCGAGGCGGTCGACAGAGCTGCTCGCGGAGGAACCGAGTGACCATCTATCTCGTTCGCCACGCCAAGGCGGGAGAACGCAACGTATGGGAGGGCGACGACCGCCTCCGACCGCTCTCGGGGCGCGGTCACCTCCAGGCGCGCGGTTTGCTCGAGGTGCTGGACGGCGCGCAGTTCGATCGTCTGCTTTCGAGCCCGTACGTGCGCTGCCTCGAGACGGTGGTCCCGCTCTCCGGAGCGCGCGGAGTGGCGATCGAACCCGTGGATGCCCTCGCCGAAGGCGCGACACTCGACGAGGCGCTCGCGCTCGTGCGCAAGCACACCGCGCACGGCGCGGTGTTTTGCACGCACGGCGACGTCATCCCGATGCTGTTGGAGTACTACGCCGATCACGGCGTCGACATCGGAGCCACGCCACAGTGGCCCAAGGGATCGACCTGGGCGCTCGCGACGGACGCGACCGGAGAAGTGACGGCGGCCGAGTACCTCCCGCCACCGCCCGACTAGTTCACGGTTCTTGCGGAGGTTCCCGGCCCGAACTGCGGCCCCTGGATTCGTGGTCCGAGCCGGGAACGTCTCGCTCGGCGACCGTACCGAACGCGCGTGTCGTTCAATCGTCCGCAGACCGTCCGCTCGGTGGCGCGCCGGTGACGATTCGTAGACTGCGCTCCCCGACGAAAGGACCCGCGCGGATGACCCTCGCGACCAGGACCGTTGCACCCGAGTTCACCCTGAAGGACCAAGACGGCAACGACGTGGTGCTGTCGTCGTTCCGCGGCAATCAGAACGTGGTGATCGTGTTCTACCCGTTCACCTTCACCGGCGTGTGCCAGGGCGAGCTGTGCTCGCTGCGCGACGACCTGTCCGAGTACGAGAGCGTCGGCGCGCAGGTACTCGCGATCTCGTGCGACTCGCGGCACTCGCAAAAGCAGTGGGCAGAGCAGCAGGGGTTCACGTTCCCGGTGCTCAGCGACTTCTGGCCGCACGGGGCGGTGGCACGCGATTACGGCGTCTTCAACGAGCAGCTCGGCTGCGCCAATCGCGCCACGTTCGTCATCGACAAGCAGGGCGTGATCGTCGACGTGTTCGAGTCACCGAACCTCGGCACACCCCGCGAGAAGGCCGCGTACGAAGCCGCGCTCGCCAAGCTCTAGAACGAGAGGCGCCCCGCCGTCGACGGGCAAGTGGCGCCACGTCGCCGCGCCGTAGCCGAACGAGAGTCCGTTGACTCCGTGACCTGCTGCGTCTGATCTGACGGCGGAGCTCGCTGGTGGTGGCGTGATCAAGACATCGGACACGACGCGAGAGGACACGACGCGAGAGGACACGACGCGAGAGGGCCCGCCCCGAACGGGGCGGGCCCTGCGCATTGCTTCACGCTCCGAGGAGCGGCTACCACGTTTCGCTTATTGACCGACCGTGAACACGAGCGGGCCGGTCACCGTGCCGAGGAGCGACGGCGTGGCGGTTGAGCCACCACCGCTGAGCACCTGGGCGATCGTGGCGTTGTTCGCCGTACCGTCCGCGCAACCGGCAGCCGACGTGAGGTCGAGCTCGTAGCCGGTGTTGTAGCCGGTGACACCGTGGGTCAACGCGACCGGGTCCTCCCAGACCCCGCCGTTCACCGCCGCGCCCGGGTTCACACCCGAGAGCACGATGCCGGAGAGGTTGGCGACGTCGGGCTGCGTTGCCGAAAGACCCACGATCGACACAGCTGCCTGCATCTTGTAGGGCTTCACGAGCGACGTGAGCAGGTCGGTGTACGTCTGCGTGAACGTCCAGGTGATCTTGCCGGTCGGCGGGTACTGCAACGCCGCAGTGGCGTCAACCGCCTGCGCGGTCGCACCGTTGGCGCAGCCCGTGTTGCCGAGGAACGCAACTGCCTGCGACTTCGGGTTCAACGCGCCGGTCGGCTGCGGGACGTGGGTGTCACCAGGACGGACGACGCCGGTGCAGGTGCCACCGTTGTTGACCGGAAGCTTCGTCGTCTGGTCCTTCGCCAGGTTGCCGGCGATCTTCACGCCGACCTGGGTCTGGTCCGTCAGCGTGGGCTTGATCTTGAACAACGAGACCGAGTCCTGGCACGAGCCGACAGCCGTGGGGCCGGTGGGCGCCTCGGGCAGTTGGATGGCGAAGAACGCTTGGTCTGCCGTGATCGCGGTGTTGTTCGTCGACACCCGAACCTGGCAGTTGCGGTAGTCCGGCAATCCGTTGGTCCCCTGGAGCGCAGGTCCGTTGGGCGAGAGGCAGTTGAACAACGACTGCGGGCTCTCACCCTTGAACGGCGTGAAGGCGAAGTTCGGATTGGCCGCCGAGAAGGTGGCCTTCCCCGTCGAGTCCACGATCGCCGGTGACGGAGAAGAACCGAGGTCGCAGTCGGTGGTCGGGCTCCAGCGCGGGTCCGACGGCAACACACCGTCGCACTGCTCCACGCTCACCAGGCTGCCGGGCGTGTAGCCCGACGCCACCACGGTGAACGCCACCGGGTTGCCGTGCGAGTCGCCCGGGACCACGAACGGGTTTCCGGTCGGGGTGGTGATCGTGCCCGCGAACGCCGCGCTCGCGCTTCCGAGCGTGGCGACGACCGCAACCATTGCGACAACACCTCGACGGGACAATCCTCGACGGAAGAGATAACGGAAGAGATACATGGGTGGAGCTCCGTTCGTGCGCTCGGTTGGAGAGATGCGACAACGTTCATTCGCGCGTCGAGAACATTCATGCACGCGGACGAGCACAGCGACAGGTTGTGGCCGGTGTGTTCGGCGAGCGTTGGAGGATCGTTCACCACCTGCACGCACGGATGTTCTCAACGCCCGATCGGCGACGACCCGGATGCGCGAGGAGACCGATACAGCCGTGGATCCCCGTTGGTGTGCTGTTCACCGATTCGTTGAATTCGGCGGCGACGAACGCGGCGAGAGCGTGTCACGCAGCTCGGCGAGGCGAACTCCGTCGACGCTCCACCACACCCATCGTCCCCGCTTTTCGCCCCGCAGGATCCCCGCGTCGGACAGCACCTTCGTGTGGTGCGAGATCGTCGGCTGTGATTTGCCGAGCGGTTCGAGGAGGTCGCACGCGCAGCATTCTCCCGCGTCGGCGACGAGGCTCAGGAGACGGATGCGCACGGGGTCGGCGAGCGCGGCGAAGGCGCGCGCCAAATCGTCGGCCTCGCGCTCGTCGAGCGGTGCGACCAAGGGCTGCCCACAACATGGACCGGCCACGACCGGTTTCGTCATCGCCTCGTCTCCCGTGTGGTTCTCGCGGCCGAGCATCTCGAACCCAACGCATTGACATCCGTCAATGTATCGATCATAGTCGATGCATGTCGCGCCTCCAGCTCGCTCTGAACGTCTCCGACCTCGACGCCGCGATCGCCTTCTACTCGAAGCTCTTCGCCACCGAGCCCGCCAAGCTCCGGCCCGGATACGCGAACTTCGCGATTGCCGATCCGCCGCTCAAGCTCGTGCTCTTCGAGGGCGCGGGCGAGCCGGGGTCGTTGAACCACCTCGGCATCGAGGTGGCCGACACCGCGGCGGTGCGCTCGGCCCAGGATCGCCTGACCGAGAGCAATCTCGATACCACCACCGAAGACGAGGTGACCTGTTGCTTCGCCGTACAGGACAAGGTGTGGGTCGACGGCCCGGACGATCGAGCGTGGGAGATCTACACGGTGCTGGCCGACGCGGCCGACACCGACACGTGCTGCACCGGCGCACCGGAATCGGCCGCCCGCGGCGGCTGACACAACCGTGAACCGCGATCTGGCGCGGCGCGCGAGTGCCGAGGCTGTCGGTACCGCGCTGCTGGTCGCGATCGTCGTCGGATCGGGCATCGCCGCCCAACGCCTCTCCCCCGGCGACATCGGCCTCGAGCTCCTCGAGAATTCGATCGCGACCGGAGCTGGGCTCGTCGCGCTCATCCTGGCGATCGGCCCCGTCTCCGGCGCGCACTTCAATCCCGTCGTCACCCTCGCCGACCGCATGCTCGGGGGCACGACGACCGTTGACGCGCTCGTGTACGTGGTCTCGCAGATCGTCGGCGCGTGCGCCGGCGCGATCGCCGCCAACCTCATGTACGCGCTGCCGGCCGTCACGCTGTCGACACGGGTGCGCTCCTCGGGCGGGCTGTGGCTCGGCGAGTACATCGCGACGTTCGGGCTGGTCCTCGTCATCCTCGGCGTCGTTCGCTCGACCCGCGCGTCGGCCGCGCCCTACGCCGTCGGTGGGTACATTGCCGCCGCGTACTGGTTCACCTCGTCGACGAGCTTCGCCAATCCCGCCGTGACGATCGGACGCACGTTGACCGACACGTTCGCGGGCATCAAACCCGCGAACGCACCGGCGTTCGTCGTCGTACAGATCGCCGGCGCCGTCGGCGCCGTGTTGCTCGCGCGGTTCTGGAACCCGGCGATCCCGGCCGTCGACATCGTGATGGCGCACGACACCGAAGCATCCGGAACGGAGAGCAACGACCGATGAACGACGACCGCCTTCCGCAGGTGCTGTTCCTCTGCGTCCACAACGCGGGACGCAGCCAGATGGCACTCGGTTGGTTCGAACGTCTCGCCGCCGGCCGCGCTACGGCGTTCTCGGGCGGATCCGAACCGGCAGGTTCGGTGAACCCGGTTGCGATCGCGGCGATGGCCGAGGTCGGCATCGATATCTCGGGCTACGAACCGAAGCGTTGGACCGACGCGGGACTCCGCGCGGCCGACGTCGTGATCACGATGGGTTGCGGTGACACGTGCCCCTACGTCCCCGGCACGCGCTACGAGGATTGGCCGCTGGCCGACCCGGCCGGCATGGGCATCGAGTTCGTGCGCGAGGTCCGTGACCAGATCGCGGACCGGGTGCGCGGACTCCTACGAGAGCTCGGTATCCCCGTTCCCTAAACCCGGGCCGGAGCCGCGGGTCAGACCGTGCGCCTGCGGCTCGTGATCGCGAGCGCGGCACCCGCCGCGACGAGCACGAATCCGCCGAACGCGACCGGCAGGGTCGACCCACCCGTTCTCGGCAGCGAAGCCTGCGGGCTCACGATGACCGACGGATTCGACGTGGTCGGAGTCGTCGACGTCGCGAGGGATCCAACCGTCGTCGACGTGGTCGATTCGTCCGTGCTCGTTGTCGTCGTCGTCGATCCGAGATCGCCGATCGTGGTCGAGGTCGAGGTCGAGGTCGTCGACGCGCCGAGGCTCGTCGTCGTGACCGGCTCGACCGTGGTCGACGTGGACGTCGGTGCGATCGTCGTCGTGGAAGTCGGCGCAACCGTCGTCGACGTGGACGTCGATGTGGAGGTCGGCGCAACGGTCGTCGACGTGGACGTAGAAGTCGAGGTCGGCGCAACCGTCGTCGACGTGGACGTAGAAGTCGAGGTCGGCGCAACCGTCGTCGACGTGGACGTAGAAGTCGAGGTCGGCGCAACCGTCGTCGACGTGGACGTAGAAGTCGAGGTCGGCGCAACCGTCGTCGACGTCGACGTCGACGTAGAAGTCGAGGTCGAAGTCGACGTCGTCGTGGTGCCGGCGACCTTGTCGGGCAACTGGATCGACAGGAACGACTGGTCCGCGGTGATCGCGGTGTTGTTCGTCGAGACCCGGATCTGGCAGTTGCGGTAGTCGGTCAAGCCGTTGATCCCGGTCATCGCCGGATCGTTCGGGGACAAGCAGTTGAACAACGACTGCGGGCTCTCACCCTTGAAGACCGGGAGCGCGTGGTTACTGTCGGACGCGAGGAAGGTCGCCGTGCCACTGCTGTCGACGATCGCCGGTGACGGCGACGAGCCCAGGTCGCAGTCGCTCGTCGGAGACCACGCCTTCAGCGTGTGATCCACGCCATCGCATTGCTCGACGGAAACCAACGAGCCCGGCACGAAACCCGTGGCTACGACGGTGAAGGGAAGAGGGTTCCCCGACGCGTCGCCGGTCACGACGAACGGCGAGCCCGACGGCTGCGTAATCGTCGACGCAAATGCCATTCCGGCCAAGGCGAACAGGCAGACAGCCCCGATCACCGCGACGACTACGACCCGTCGGCTTCTCGCACGCATCGGAACGAACCTTCCCATCATGTCGGCCCACCATGTCGGCGTCGTACAGATTCAGACACGCCGGGCGCGTCGGTACCAAAGCGTGCTGGGGCTCTTCTCCGCCCGTTCGCTCATCGTTCACCCGCGATCTGCGTACCGGTCACCGTGCGCCGGCGCAGCGCGATCGTCAGCGCCGCGACCAGCAACCCGCCGAGCACGAGCGCGTAGCCCAGCGCGAGCCGAGCATCCGACCACGACAGCAAACCAACCTTGGCGCGCTGCGATGAGACAACGACCGCGACGGCGCGCGAGGTCGCGGCTCGGTCGTCGTTCGCCGGCACGGTCGTGGAACGACTCGTGGCCGCCGCGGTCTTCTCCCGATGGCTGGTCGCCGCCGCGCCGGTCGTCGCGGCCGGCGCAGGCGGTCGCGAGGTCGACGTCGGTGTCGTTGCAGAAGCGGACACTTGCGCAAAGGCAAGCGCGCGGAATGTCTGGTCGGCGGTGACGGCCGCATTGTTCGTCGACACCCGCAGCGTGCAGTCGGTGTAGCCGGCCAAGCCGTTCTTCGGCGCGGACTGCCCCGGAGCGAGACAGTTGAAGAGCGACTGCGGGCTCTCGCCGACGAACGGACGGAACGCGCGATTCGCGTCAGTCGACGAGAACGTCGCGAGACCGCGGTCGTCGACGATCGCCGGTGCGGGTGAGGTACCGAGATCGCAGTGCGCCGTCGGCGACCACTGCGGTGCGCTCGGGGCGACACCGTCGCATTGCTCGACGTACACCAACGCCCCGGTGGGGAAGCCTCCGGCGACCACCGTCACGGCTTGCGGCTGCGCGGCGCGCGCAACCTGGACAACGACGGGCGACGACGAGGGCTGCAGGATCGTCGACGCGCCGGCCGGTGCCGTCCCGAGACCGATCGCGGCGCCGGCCACCGCGATCATGAACTGCCTCCGCCGGCCCTGCGCATTCCCCATCGAAGGAGATTCCTTTCTCACGCCGGAAAGGGGCCGCCCTCGCGGGCGGCCCCTCCCGACATCGTCGAAGCGGGAGCTACGACAGCACCTGGCAACGAGATCCCGCGGTCCGAAGTGCGCTCGGCACCACCGTGAATCCGGCGTTGTTGATCGCGGTCGTGATCTCCGAGAAGAGGTTCGTTCCCGTGTACGGGTCGAAACCCTGCTGCAGTGCGCTCCCCCGGCACATGAACCGGGTGTACTCCCGCACCGCACCGGAGATTCCGCTGCTACCGCCGGTGACGTTCAGGTCGGTCGTGCTGGTCGACGCGATCGCCGGTCCGGGGTTGCCCACGAAGTCGCACGCCCCCGCGGTCTTGGCACAGTCGGCGTCCATCTTGCGGGTCACGTGGTACAGCGTGCGCCCGATCGGGTAGGTGTTGGCGATGACCCGGCTCGTACTCGGCAGGATGCCGTTGACCGGGGCCGCGATGGCCTGAACCGTGGTACCGCTGCGGGTGTACGACGAGTCGTACGGGAAGGCCGAGAACACACCGAAGCTTCCCCACCAGATCCAGTTGACCGGGTTGTCGGCGGATGCGCCGGTCCCCAGGGCAACGGGGTCGTTGACGAGTTGCTTGACGTCGTTCTCGAGCGGGACGTTGCCGCTGGCGAGCTTGCGGTCACACGACTGGCCGTTGGGCGACCAGCCGGTCGGGACGCCGGTCGCGTTGTTCACGATGTAGCTCTGGAACGTCGCGTACGTGCCCGAGCTCGTGTTCATCTGCCACGGCACGATGTCGGCGTCGTCGGGACCTCCGGGCGTGACGCTCGGGATGACGTCGCTCCAACGCACGCGGCCACCCGTTCCCGTTCCGCCCGCGCAGTTCCAGATATTGAAGAGCTGCTGCGCGGTGAAGGTCGGGCTCGAGGTGCCTTGCGCCTCGGCACCGCGGCTGTTGAACACCGCGATCTCGATGCCGTCCTGGGCGTAGCCCCAGTAGGTGTCGGCCGTGAGCTCGTTGCCGCACGGTGCCGCACCGCCGGTCGTCTTCGGACCGCGTGAGGAGCGGCCGTAGTCGACGTTGGGGCCGGTCGTCGCGGTCAGGCAGGTACCCGCCGGGACGGGATTGACCGTGCCTTGGTAGATCGAGCCCGCGCCGGCGTTGCCGTTGAGCGAGCTCGTTCCGGCGCTGGAGCCGACCGGGTTCGCCTGGGCGATGGTGTCACCCTGCCAGTTGCCGAGGTTGCTGGTCTCGGGCGATCCCGCCAGGTTGCAGCTGTTCAACGACGCGCCGTTCGCGGTGACGTGCGGACAGCCCGACAGACCGGACTCGGTCCACAGGTCGCTGATACCGACCTGGGCCCGGTACGTCGTGTCCGAACCACCGCCCACGATGATGTGCGCGGTGCCGTCGAACCCGTAGCCCGTGGGCGGGGTCGCGAATGCGGAGCCGATGCTCCCCAGTGTGCCGACGGCGACCGCGACTCCAGTCACGGCCGCCAACTTCCAAAGCTTTCTCACTTCGTCCTCCGATTGGTTGAAGCTGGGTGGAGAGTCACGGCTGTGCCGCGATGGTCAAGGGGCCATTTCCCGCCGGTGAAGTTCAGGGCGACGTCACCAATCGACGGTCGAGGGTGCTCGTTCGAGAGCCGGACCTTGGTCACGGGATGATTGAAGACCGACGCCGCCGCGGTTCTCAATGCATGACGAGCCTGTTCGACGGAGGTTGGCGTGACGTTCACCGAGGCTCCGCAGAGCGTTCGCTCTCGGGGAGGATCAGGTCGATCGAGCCCGGCGCCGGCGCCGCACCATGACGATCGCGGCGGCACCGGCCACAACGGCAAGGACCGCGAGCATCGCGACGACGAGGGTCGCGGATCCCGAACCCGACGACTTCGATGCTCCGGCCGCGCCGCGAGTACCGCTCGCCGGAACCTTCGCCGGCGCGCCGCCGAAGGCGATCGGCAAGAAGACCTGATCGTTCGTCGTGTCGTTGTTGTTGGACGACACGCGGATCTGACAGCTGCGGTACTCGGGTACCCCCTGGTTCAAGGAGGGGGCCGAAGGTGACAGGCAGGCGAAGAGCCCTTCCGGGCCCAGCCCGGTGAACGGTTGGAAGCCGTGGTTGGGATCGCCCGCGGGGAATCGCGCCGTGCCCGCCTGGTCCACGATGGCCGCCGCCGGCGAGCTGCCGATATCGCAGTCGCGCGTCGGCAACCAGTGCGGGGCGGTCGGCGGGCGGTCGTTGCATTGCTCGATGTACACCAACGAGCCCGCGGGGAACCCCGTCGCGACAACGGTGAACTCGAGGGGTGTTCGGTGCGCGTCCAGCTTCACGATGTATGGGTTCCCCGAAGGCTGCGCGATTGCCGTGACAGCACCCGCGCCCGCGGCGAAGACGGTCGCGAGGAACACCGCGACGAGGAGGCCGACGAGCGCGGCGCGCGGGCGCGTGCTCGATCGCAGCGCCGGGAGGAGCATGTCGACGTCCAACAGGAGTGCGAGCAGCGCGAGCACGAAGAACGGCGTGACGACGACGGCGATCGTCACGGTCCGGTAGCTCCGGCGCAGCAGGCGGACCAGCACCGCCGCGATCGCGAGTGCGAGCGCGGCCATGCCCACCTGCGCGTTCCACAGCGGCGACCCGCCCGGCGTGGTCGCGCTCGCATCGGCGCTCGGTGGGAGCACCTTTCCGACGGGACCCGAAACCGCGGTGACCGCCAGGCGCCGGTCGGAGAACCTCCCTCCGGTTCCCGTCACCAGTGTGAGCCGCCGGTCGGTCGACCCCACGAACGGAGCAGGGTCGCTCCCGCCGACCCGGCGCACGGAGATCACCGTGAAAACGCCGACCGGGCCACTGCTGGACTTCGTCTGGACAGCGATGAGGTCGCCGGGTTTCAGCCGCGAGAGTTGACCGAACGGGCCGCCCCACGCCGCACCATGGCCGGCGACGACACTGTTGCCGACATCGCCGGGCATCGGTGTACCGACCCGATGGCCCGGACCGCTGCGCAGCTGCTGCGGCGAGTCCCCCTCGGCAATCGCCACGTTGAGATGCAAGGCGGGCACCTGCGCGATAGCGATCGTGTTGCCGCGGCCGGTATGTGGCCGCGCCGCCGCCCACTGCGAGGCGAGCTGATGCTGGCGGGTCGTGTACCAGGCAATTGCGATCGGGCCGTCGAAGAGCGCGAAGACGCCACCCGCGAGCACGAGTGCGACGAGCGCGATCGTCGCGATCCGGCTCGTCCGCTCGACCGCCGTCGCGCGTGCACCTGGTGGGGCCGGGCGCGACGTCGTGCTCGCGTTCTCCGCGGCGCGCGGGCGGGCTTTCGGCTCGGTCTCGAGGAGCGTCACGACGCGACCCGTCGGGCGAGGCGCGCCAGCGGCTTGCGTACGAGGAGGTACAGGGCCGCGCCGAGGAGGAACGTCGCCAGCCGGTCGGAGCTTCCGCCACCGGCGGGGGCGGGCAACGGGAGTTTGAGCGCAGTGAGGAGCCCGGTATCGAGGCGCCGGGTCGGAAGGGTCGACCCCGAGCCGGCGGTGACGGGAACGGTCACGATCGTGGCCGCAGGACTCCGGGTCGCGGCGATCGGCGCGGAGACCGAATCCGGCGGTGGACTCGAAAAGCCCGCACTTCCCGAGGTGTCGACACTCGCCGGCACGGTCGTCGCTGTCGTCGGCATCGTCGACGTCGTCGTGGGCGCGGACGTGGTCGTCGTGGCGCGCACCGACGCTCCGCAGTGGAGCATGTTCCCGATCGCTCGCATGGCCGTCGCAGTCGGCGGCACGAGCGGTCCCGGGTCGGTGCTCACCGAGATGGTCCGGTCCGGGCCGACGCAGTTCGACATGACGAGCTGGTTGGCAGCATCGAGCGCTTGCGCGACGAGCGGCGCCGAGAGGCGGCCCTCACCGTTGGGAGCCTCCTGCTCCTGGCCGGTCGTCGCGAGATACCGGATCAACGTCGCGAGGCTCTCGGTCTTGTCGACGGAGAGGCCGTGTGCCGGCGCGTACAGTCGGTCGACCCAAACGAGCGGATACGCACCGGGCACCTTGTTCGTCAAGGCGTACAACGGGGAATCGTTGCCCGCATCGACCGCCTTGTCGATCGAGGCGGGCGTCGGTGCTACCCAGTCGCCGTTGCCGTTCTGCAGTTGCGCGAGGTCGATGGTCTGTTCGGGAAACGCCGAGTGAATCGACTTCAGCATCGAGGGAGCGGCGGGTGCGACACCACCGGCCACACCGGCGGAACATGCGCCATCGACTCCGCAGCCGTCTTGGCCGAGCTGGTCCACTTGTTGTTCGGCCCCGTCACGGGTGACGCCGCTGACTTGCGGCAGCCGCTCCGTGATCGGGTCCCACGCCTTGATCGGGGGCTGGTTCTTGATCCCGGTCCACACGTCCGGCGCCGCGGTCGCCACGAACTGCTGCATGTAGTAGTTGACTTCGTCGGGATCGGATCGCCCGGCGAACGCGGGGCCGGCGTTCGGGCTGAACGTCGCCACGGATCGTTGAACGGAGTCGGTCGATTGCAGACCGAGCGCCGCGAGCACGTCCGGGTTGTTCCACGCGAGAAGAGCCGGGAACTCGGGACCCTGGTAGTGCAGGAACATCGCGGCGAGGTTGCGCGACGGGATTCGGATGGGTCCCGTCATCGGTGTGGTCACGACGCACTGGAGGGCCGGGTCGGTCACGTCCTTGGGCCACGTGCTCGGATCGTCCGGATTGCACCGGATCGTCTGACTGTCGAAGCCGCCGTGTGGCGGTTCCACGAGCGTCGCGAGCGTCGCGACTTGCACCGGAGCCGAGATGAACGCCGAGCTCCCGCCCTTCACCTTCGCGAGCTCGTCCGGGGTGAAGCCGACGCCCGAGATCGCGAAGTCGACATGGCCGGGATCGGTCTCCGCGGTGCCGAGTGACTCGATGAGATCCTGGCGCCCGAAGAAGGAGCCGCGGGAGGTGTAGTTCAAGTCGACCGACGACGGCGCGGTCGACAGCTCGTTCTGCCAGGGAACGAGCTGTTCGAACACGCTCCAGGCGCCCTCACCGTTCAGCTGGCCGAAGACGACCGGCGCGGTCGCGGCGCCGGCTCGCGCCGTACCCGAGGTCGGTGACAGCACCGCCATCGTGATCACACCGGCGGCGACGGCGGCGGAAAGCGTGCGTACCGCGCGGAGACGAGATCGCGTCACGTCGTCGGCCTCCGTCGGCTCCAGACGGCCGTCGCCGCGAAGGCCACGCACGCGCCGGCGAGCAAGAGCCATACCGATGCGGGCGCCCCACCCGACTGCGTGGGGACTCGGGCCGCTGCGCTCGCGAGCTTGGCGTCGAGCGATTCGGCCGTCGTCGACGGCCCGGGCTCGAAGCCGCCTACGCTGTCACGCCCGCCGCTGCGAGCGTTGGCGGTCGAGCGTGTGCCCGCCGAGGAGGACGTCCCGCGGCCGCCGTTCGCGCGTTGCGACTTCGCGCTGCCCGTTCCCATTGCGCCGGCGTTCGACGAGTTCCCACTTCCCGTTCCGCCGTTCGGGCTCCCCGGTCCGCCCGACGGTGTCGTGCCGAGGCCACACGTCGCGCAGACCTGCACCGGAGGAGGCGGCGCAGGCGCGCCCGCCACAGGACAGTTCGCGGTCGACGGTGCTCCCGGGATCTTCACGATCGCGCTGATCGCGATGTTCACCAACTCGCTCGAGAGCCGCGCGTAGCGGAGCTGCGGCGCGATCACCTGGCCTTTCGACACCGCGTAGCAGAGGAACTGGCCGAGGGTCGCGCCCTTGGCGGGATCGAAGCCGGTCGTCTGCGCGAGCACGTACGAATAGGTCGAGGGGAAGTAGGCCCGGGGGTCGGGGCCGTTGAACGCGAGTTGGAACGTGCCGTTCGGACGACCGGTCGCGTACGCGAGCGCGACGGTGACGTTGGTCTCGTCCGGCTGGGTAAAGCGCCCCGCCGCGTTCTGCACGGATGCAGTGGGAAAGCTGCGGACCTTGGCGTACCCCGCCGCGACGTACGTGATCGTGTCGGGTCCGCCGACCGGGTCCGCTACGTAGTTCGCAGTTCCGTCGGCAGTCGCGACGGGGACCGGGTTCGTACCCCAGCCGTCGCGCGGCCATTGCGAGGTGGGTTGACCGGCCTTGAAGTCGGGCAAGTTGCTGCCCTGTTGATCTCCACCGTTGTTCTGCGCGTCGACGAAGGCCTGCCACACCTTGGGTTGCACCGCGATGCAGAACTCGGAAAGCACATAGCTCTCGCCCGCACCGTCGGACCGCACGATGGGTCTGATGTTGTGGTCGTACGACGCGAGCTGCGGGTTGTCGGCCACGATCTCGGGGTCGTCCCACTTCGTTATCGCACCGGTGAAGATCTTGCACACATCGGCGCGCGTCAGCTTGAGATTGTCGATGCGGTTTCCCGATCCGTCGGTGAGGTTGTACATGAACGCGAGCCCGCCCGCGCTGACTGGTACGTACACGAAGCAGTGATCGTCGAACGGCTTGCCGTTGCAACGCGGAACCGGGAGCTCGAGGGAGGGATACTGGATGTCGGAGGCGCCGTAGTCGAAGGCGCTGAGGCCGAACTGCGTCCGCCCGAACGTCGATCCCTGCGCCACGTAGTTGACGGTCAGGTTGAACGGCGATCGCGCGGTGTCGGCCC
Organism: uncultured Actinomycetes bacterium; assembly: GCA_963812205.1. Lineage (GTDB taxonomy): Bacteria > Actinomycetota > Acidimicrobiia > IMCC26256 > PALSA-610 > PALSA-610. The sequence continues at coordinate 626,383 of CAWEUJ010000004.1, read as the reverse complement.
GCCATTGGTCGATCTCGAGCGCGGCGAAACCCGATCCGCCGCCCAGGATCGCCGTACCAGTCGCGTGCGCGGCGGGGGCGCCGACGCCGAGCGCGACGAAGGCGACCGCGGCCACGGCTACGACGCGGACGAAACGCAACCTCATCCGAAGCGACCGGTGACGTAGTCGAGCGTGCGCGGGTCGTCGGGCGACTCGAACATCTTCTTGGTGTCGTTCACTTCGACGATGTGCCCGGGCTGGCCGAACTCCTCGACGAGGAAGAAGGCGCACTGGTGCGACACGCGAGCGGCTTGTTGCATGTTGTGTGTCACGATCACGATCGTGATCTCCGGCGCGAGCTCGGTGATCGTCTCCTCGACAACCCGTGTCGAGATCGGGTCGAGCGCCGAGCACGGCTCGTCCATCAACAACACCTGCGGCTTCACCGCGAGAGCGCGCGCGATGCAAAGCCGCTGCTGCTGACCACCCGACAGTGACATTCCGCCCTCGTTCAGCCGATCCTTCACCTCGTTCCACAACCCGGCCCGTGTCAGCGACTGCTCGACGAGCGCCTCGCGATCCCACGCGGGCGTGCGCGACAGCTTGAGCCCGGCGATCACGTTCTCGCCGATCGTCATGGCGGGGAACGGGTTGGGCTTTTGGAACACCATGCCGATGCGTGTACGCACCTGAGTGGCGCTCAGCTCACCGCCGTAGACGTCGGTACCGTCGAGCTCCACCCGGCCGGCGATCTGCGCGCCGGGTATGACCTCGTGCATCCGGTTGAGGATGCGGATGAAGGTCGACTTGCCGCAGCCCGACGGTCCGATCAAGGCCGTGACGCGCCGCGCGTCCATGTGTAGTGAGCAGCGCTCGAGCACCTTGCGCTTCCCGAACCACGCGCTGACGTTCGTCGCGCGCAGCTCGGCGGGATTGCCGCCGTCGTACACGGCGCGCAGCGTGCCGCTCGCGTCGGTGTCGGAGACCATGATGGTCATCGGGATCCTCCGAGCCTTCTGAGGCCGCGGTGAGCGACCATGCGGGCACTGACGAAGAGAGCGAGTACGAGCAGGACGAGAATCAACGCGCCGGTCCAGGCCCGGTCGATCTGGGTCTTGTTCGGAAGGAACAAGAGCTTGTAGACGAAGAGCGGGAGGTCGGATTGCGGCCCCCGGAGCGGGTTGACGTTGGTCGCGTCGGCGCCGAACGCGGTGAGCAGCATCGGCGCGGTCTCGCCGATCGCGCGGGCGACGGCGAGCAGCGACGCGGTAACGATCCCCGCCAGTGCGGTCGGGAGGACGACCCGTTGCACGAGCCGCCACTGCGGTGACCCGAGCGCGAGCGCGCCTTCGCGCAACGTGTCGGGAACCGTGCGCAGGATCTCCTCCGTCGCCCGGGTCATCGTCGGGAGCATCAAGACGACGAGGGCGGCCGAGCCCGCGGCGCCCGAGAAGCCGTGTCCGCTCACCCAGACGGTGTAGATCAGCAGTCCGGCCACGATGCTCGGCAGCCCGCTCATGGCGTCGACGATGAACCGGATCGGGCGCGCGATCCGGCCGCGGATCTCATGGAGATATACCGCGGTCAGGATGCCGAGTGGAACGACCACGAGCGTCGCGAGGCCCACCTGTTGCGCGGTACCGATGATCGCGTGTTCGGCGCCGCCTCCGGGCGTGAGGGGTCCGGTCTTGCTCAAGTCGCTCGTCAGGAAGGTCCAGCCGAACTTGCTCGCCCCTTTCGTGACGACGGTCGCCAGCATCCAGGCGAGGGCGGCGATCAACACGATCCCCACCGACCAGACCAACACCGTCACGACTCGGTCGAGCGCGACCTCGGCGTCGTCGTGATCACGCGCGAGCAAGAAGTAGATCGCGACGAACGCGCCGTACCACCAGATCGTCAGACCGACGAGGCTCTGCATGTGAAGCGCCACGCGCGTGAACTCGGCGATTCCCGCCGCTGCGGCGGCGGCGACCGCGGCCTGCGCGATCTCGGCCGCTCCGACCGACGCGCGCCGGATGGGCTCGTCCGGAGCATCGTCGATCTCGGCGCCGCGGCGCCGGATCGGCAACACGATGCGCTCGGCCGCCACGGGCTCGGTGAGATCGACCACGAGGGTGTCGGACCGTGACCGACTGCCACTGGAGACCTCGACCACCCAGACCACGACCACGAAGGTCACGTAGCCGCCGGCGACGAGCACGATCGCGTTCGAGATCCCGAAGGCTGCGTTCGTGACCAACACGACCCCCAGCGCGACCACGAGCGCGCCGGCGACCTCGAGGGTCCCGTGTCGGCGACCGCGCGATCGCGACCGTGCGTGCTGCTCGCCGCGCCCGACGTCGCGGCCGGCGCGTCGGGGGTGGTCGTCGTGCTCACACGGTCCGCCCGACGATCAACCGGGCCAAGAAGTTGACGACGAAGGCCAACAGGAACAGTGCGAGCCCGGCGCCAACGAGCGCGCTGCGCTCCAACGGGTTGGCCTCACCGAAGTGGATCGCGATCCAGGCCGCGACCGACGATGCGCCACCCTTCAGCACGTGGGTGTTCGCCTGGACCTGCGGAACGATCAACAACGCCACCGCGATCGTCTCGCCCAGAGCGCGGCCGAATCCGAGCAGCGCGCTCCCGACGATCCCGCCGCGCGAGTACGGCAGCACGACATCGCGGATCATTCCCCAGCGGGTTCCCCCGAGGGCGAGGGCGCCTTCGCACTGCTCGGTCGGGACCTGTGCCATCACGTCGCGGGAGATCGACGTGATGATCGGCGTGATCATCAGGGCGACGACGACACCGGCGATGAAGCTCGATCCGACGACGTCGTCGGCGGGGCCGAGCTTGAAGAACGGGAGCACCGACAAGTGGTGCGAGATGAATCGCGACACCGGCACGAGGTGGCGTTGGAGCAGGAAGAGCCCCCACATGCCGAACAGGATGCTGGGCAGCGCGGCGAGCAGATCGATGACGGTCGTGAGGACGCCGCGCAACCGGGCCGGCGCGTATTCGTTGATGAACAGGGCCATCGCGACACCGAGCGGGACCGCGAGCACCAACGCGATCGTGGCGACGACCAGCGTTCCCTCCAGCAGTCCGAGCACCCCGAAATGGCCGAAGCCGGGATTCCACACGCTCGTCGTGAAGAACTTCCATACGCCCGTCTTGCGGAACGCGGGCCGAGATTTGTCGACGAGGAAGAAGAGGGTGGCGCCGACGATGACGAGACTGACCGAGGCGGCGGCCGTCGCCAACGCCCGGAAGATCCGATCCCCCGCCGTCGGATGGAACTCCGGCGTGTGGGGGACGTCCGCGGCTTCCATCGTTGCGACGGCGCCGTCTCCGATGCTCATGAATCCTCGTCGCGGGGTCGGTCGAACGGTCGCGGGCCGAGTGTTGCCCCAACGGAATCTCACCGTAGGACGACAAGGTGAACAGCAGATTGACGCCGGCCGACGCGCCGGTACTGGCGCCGCGAACGATTCCCCTCCGGGAGCGCGGCGCCCGAGGTGCGGGCTACGAAGCCGCGGCCGCGGCGCGCTCGTAGCGGTAGCCCACGCCGCGCACCGTGACGATGCGCCTCGGGTTCGCGGGATCCGCTTCGATCTTCGACCGCAGGCGCTTCACGTGGACATCGAGGGTCTTGGTGTCCCCGAAGTAGTTCGGTCCCCATATGCGGTCGATCAGCACGTCGCGCGTCAGCACGCGTCCCGCGTTCGTCAACAAGAGCTCGAGCAGCTCGAACTCCTTGAGCGGGAAGGCCATGGCCTCGCCCCGGACGAAGACCTCGTGGCGCCCGGTGTCGAGCCGGACGTCGCCGATCTCGATCACGTCGGCGGGATCCGCGACGTGGTCCGACGCAGGAATCCGCCGCAGCGCGGCGCGCACGCGGGCGATCAGCTCACGGAGCCGGAACGGCTTGGTGACGTAGTCGTCGGCACCGACCTCCAGGCCGACCACCGCGTCGATCTCGGAGTTGCGCGCCGTGACCATGATGATCGGGACACGCGAACGCGCCCGCAACTCGCGGCACACGTCGATGCCGGAGATCTTGGGCAGCATGACGTCGAGCAGGACGAGCGCAGGACGAGTGGCGTCGAAGCGCTCGATCGCCTCGGGGCCGTCGGCCGCCGTCTCCACCAAGAAGCCCTCGCGTTGCAGCGCGACGGCGAGCGCGTCGCGGTACGACTGCTCGTCGTCGACTACCAGAATCAGGGGCGGGTCGGCCATCGGTCCTCCGTCGAGTTCGTCTCGGCGATGCCACGTGCCGCGCCGTTGGTGAGCGGTATGTAGAGCGTGAAGGTCGATCCTTCGCCTTCGCGGGATTGCACGGTGACCTCGCCGCCGTGCGCCTGCGCAACGTGGCGCACGATCGCGAGACCGAGCCCGGTACCACCGGTGTCGCGACTGCGCGCCCGGTCGACCCGGTAGAAGCGTTCCCAGATGCGCTCGAGATCTCGCGTCGGTATCCCGATGCCGTGGTCGCGAACGACCAACGCGATGCGGTCGTCGACCACGCACGCTGCGATCTCGACGGGCTGATCCGCGCTCGAATACTTGATCGCGTTGTCGAGCAGGTTCACCACCGCGCTGCGCATCTGCCGGGGGTCACAGAAGATCTCGATATCGGGCGGTTCGGGGCCGAGCCGCAACGGGACGCCGGCCGCGTCGGCGGCGGCCTGCACGAGGTCGACGCACTCCGATACCAGCAGCCGCACCGGCATCGGCGCGCGTGTCGGCGCTTCTTGAGCCTCGATGGTGCTGAGGTCGAGCAGGTCGTCGACGATACGCGCCAGGCGGTCGGACTCGCGCACGACCCGGTCGGCGAGTCGTTGCACGACCGCGACGTCGTCGGTGGCCGCCATGGTCTCGGCCAACAGGCCGAGCGCGCCGATCGGCGTCTTCAACTCGTGGCTGACGTTGGCGACGAAGTCGCGCCTGACACTCTCGACTCGGCGCGACTCAGAGATGTCGCGGGTGAACGCGACCGCGCCGACGATCTCCCCGTCGCGACGGAGCGGGAAGGCGCGCAGCTGCAGCACCTGGCGGGGCGGACCGTAGAGCTGGAGCTCGCGCTCGGAGCTGTGACCGGTGAGCGCGTCCTGGACGAGCTCCGCGATGGCCTCCTCGGCCAGGACCTCACCGGTGCGCGCCCCGGCGAAGCGCCGGGCGACCGCGTTGCGCACCACCTCCCGGCCGATGCGATCCACGACCACGATCGCATCACTCGACTCGTCGAGCGCTGCGAGCAACCAGTGCTGCACGGCCTCCGATTGGCGCACGCGATCCTCCGCGTCGTGATGCTCCTCGGCGATCGCGTCGACCAACGAGCGATCGTCGGGAACGCCGACCGCGAGCCGCACGCGCGTCAACTCTCGACGGACCGACACGCGTTCGCGTGCGACGAGCGCCACGCCGACCCACCCGGCCAGACCGAAGACGACGAGGACTGCCGTCACGCTCGCGGCCAGGCGCAGTGCATCATCCGAATCGACCCGTGATGTATCCCTCGGTTCGGGGATCGGAGGGGTTGGTGAAGATCCGGTCGGTGGCGTCGTACTCGACCAAGCGGCCCACACGGTGATCGTGCTCGTCGACCTCCGCGGTCATGAACGCGGTCATGTCGGAGACGCGCGCGGCCTGCTGCATGTTGTGGGTCACGATCACGATCGTGTAATCGCGCTTGAGATCGGCCATGAGGTCCTCGATGCGAGACGTCGCGATCGGGTCGAGCGCGGAGCACGGCTCGTCCATCAGGATCACGTCCGGCTGGACCGCGAGACAACGGGCGATGCACAGCCGTTGCTGCTGTCCGCCCGAGAGCGCGAAGGCCGACTTCTTGAGCTTGCCCTTCACCTCGTCCCACAGCGCAGCGTTCACGAGCGCCTCCTCGACGATGTCGTCGAGACCCTTGCGCCGGCCGGTGATACGCGGTCCGAACGCGACGTTGTCGTAGATCGACTTCGGGAAGGGGTTCGGCCGCTGGAACACCATGCCGATACGCCGGCGAACCTCGACCGGATCGACGTTCGGGCCGTAGAGGTCGTGACCGTGGTAGGAGATGCGACCTTTGACACGCGCGCCGGCAACGAGGTCGTTCATCCGGTTGAAGGAACGCAACAACGTGCTCTTCCCGCAGCCCGACGGGCCGATCAACGCGGTGATGCCGTTGCGGTGAACATCGAGCGTCACGCCCGCGACCGCGACCAGGTCGAAGTAGCTGACGCTCACGTCGCGAAGCTCGAAGACCACCTCCGACCGGGACGGCAGTTCAGCCGATTCGCCCGCCTCGGTGGAGATGTGATCCTTCGGACGGATGCTGACCGTCGGACTTGCCATTGCGTCACCCTGTTCGGCTGAGGACACGTGCGACCTTCCGCGAGCGATGAGCTTCGGACCAGCATCGCGGCTGGACCATGGGCTCGCCAAGCGCTGCGCGACATGTCCATGGTAGAGACGCCGGCTGACCGGCCCGTATGGTACGGATGGCCGAGAGATGAACCACACGTGAACAGCGGGCGACCACGTTCCCGGTGCCCGCAGCCCGCCGGCCCCGAGGGGCAGACTCGGCCCGTTCCACGAAGGAATTCGGAGGGAAACCGTGGCCGAGACCCGGCGCACATTCGACGAACAGCTCCATGAGGTCCGCGCCGAGGTCGTGAAGCTGGCCGTCAAGAGCTGCGAGCAGATCGGCGCGGCCACCCAGGCCCTCCTCGACGCCGACCTCACGGTGGTCGACGAGATCTACGAAGCCCACCGCGAGCTGAAGGAGCGGGTGGTGCAGATCGAGCACCGCGTGTACCAGCTGTTCGCGCTCCAACAGCCGATGGCATCCGATCTCCGGGCGATGCTGGCAGTGCTCCGCATCCTGCACGAGATCGAGCTCACCGACGGCCTGATGCGCAACGTGGCGCGGGCGACCCGGCGGCTGTACCCGCGTGAGCTCCCGCCCCGGATCCGAGGCATCATCGAGCGGATGGGTGCGCAGGCAAGCGTGCAGACCCACCTGGCCGTCGACGCCTTCGCCGATACCGACGAATCCATCGCGGCAGCCCTCCCCGACATGGACGACGTGATGGACGACCTCCAAAAGGAGCTCTTCCGCGCGATCTTCGCGGGCTTCTCCGGCGAGTCGACCAACGAGGCCGCGCTCCAGATGGCGGTACAGCTCGCGTTCGTCGGCCGCGACTATGAACGCGCCGCCGACCACGCGGTGATGATCGGGCGCTGGGTCGAGTTCATGATCACGGGGCAACTCCCGGGCGACATCGAACCCCTCTGACGCCACGCGCACACGCCGCCGCGAGGGCGCGCCGGCGCCTCGCGGCCCGGGCGGCGCCCAGTGTTCGGGCGCGGTTCACCGTTCGTTTACTTCTCGGCAGCCAGGCATCCATGCGTCGTTCTTAGCCTGGACACTGACAACGAGACCATCGAAAGGGACCCCGCCTTGATTGCAACGACGCGATCTTCACGCCTGCGGCGCACCGTCATTGCGCTCGCCGTACCTGCTCTTTTCCTCGCCGCGTGCGGCAGCAGCTCCAAGTCGTCTCCTTCCGGCTCGGGGGGTTCGACCTCCGGCAGCGGAACGCTGAACGGCTCCGGCTCGACCTTCCAGCTGCCCTTCGACCAGATCGCCATCCAGGCCTTCCAGAACGCCAACTCCGCGATCAAGGTGAACTACGCAGGTGGCGGCTCCGGCAAGGGCAAGACCGACCTGCAGACCAAGACCGTCGATTTCGCCGGCACCGACAGCCTCGTCAAGGCGGCCGACGTCTCCAAGTACCAGGGCGGCAAGATCCTCTACTTCCCCACCGTCTCGGCGCCGATCACGGTCTCGTACAACGTGAGCGGTCTCGACTCGCTGAAGCTCAGCGGCCCGACGATCGGCAAGATCTTCGCCGGCACCATCAAGAAGTGGAACGACCCGGCGATCGCCGGTGACAACCCGGGCGCGACGATGCCCGCGACCGACATCACCATCGTGCACCGTGCCGACGCCTCGGGCACGACGAGCAACTTCACGAAGTACCTCGTCGCCGCCGGCGGGAGCGACTGGACCCTCGGGAGCGGCGACACGGTCAACTGGCCGTCGGCTTCCCAAGCCGGGCAGGGCAACGCCGGTGTCGCGCAGGCGATCACCAAGACCGACGGCGCGATCGGCTACGTCGACTTCTCCGACGCACTGGCTGCGAAGCTGAAGTTCGCATCGATCAAGAACGCGGCGGGCACCTTCCAGGAGCCGACGCTCGCCGGCGCCTCCGCCGCGGTCGCGACGGCGACCATCGCCGACGACCTGACGTACAGCCCGATCAACGCACCGGGCGCCGATGCGTACCCGATCACCTCGCCGACGTGGATCATCGTGTACCAGAACCAGACCGACAAGACGAAGGGCCAGGCGCTGAAGACCTTCCTCAGCTTCGTCCTGAACGACGGTCAGGCCCTCGCCAACGGAGCCAACTACGCCAAGCTGCCGCCCTCGCTGCAACAAAAGGCGGTCGCGCAGCTGACGAAGCTGCAGATCCCCGCGTAACGTCCACCCGATGACCGCGCTCGCACCGTCTCCCGACCTCGGCGCGAGCAGTACTCCCCGAGCCCGGCCGGCGGCAAGCAGGTCGATCGCGCATTCCGTGCGATCGCCGTTGCCGCCGGCCTGCTCGTTCTCGCGATCCTCGCCCTCATCGTCTACAGCACGACCAAGAGCGCGTGGCCCGCGTTCGCCCATCAGGGCCTGAGCTTCTTCTTCAGCCGCAGCTGGGATCCGAACCTCGACCACTTCGGCGCGCTCGACTTCGAGTTCGGCACGATCCTGACCGCGGTCATCGCGATCGGCATCGCGATCCCGGCGAGCCTCGGTATCGCCCTCTTCATCACCGAGATCGCACCCAAGCGCGTGCGATCCGGGGTGACGTACGTCGTCGACCTTCTCGCCGCCATCCCGTCGGTCGTGTACGGCTTCTGGGCGCTGGCCGTGCTCACGTCACCGATCAAGCACCTCTACGACCACATCGCGAGCACGATCGGCAAGGTGCCGGTGTTCCGCAACTTCCTCGGCGGTCCCACCAGTGGATCTTCGTTCATGACCGCCGGGCTGGTGCTCGCGGTAATGATCACACCAATCGTGACCTCGATCAGTCGCGAGGTCCTCACCACGGTCCCCCAAGACGACAAGAACGCCGCGCTCGCGATGGGGGCGACCCGCTGGGAGATGCTCCGCGTCGCCGTGTTCCCCCGGGTCCGCAGCGGTCTCATCGGCGCGTCGATGCTCGGCCTCGGGCGCGCGATGGGTGAGACGATCGCGGTCGCGCTCGTGATCGGCAGCAGTCACGAGGTGACGTCGCACGTGTTCTTCCCGGGTGACTCGATGGCCGCCGTCATCGCGCACAACTTCGGTGAGGCCACCGGCGTGTCGCGCGCCGCGCTGATCGGGCTCGGCGTGGTGCTGTTCGCGATCACGATCGCCATCAACGTTGCGGCCCGGGCCCTCGCGAACCGATCGTCGGAGATGACCGGAGTCGGACGGTGACCCTCTCCGCGCCGCCCGCGAACGACGACCCGGGCGCGTGGATCATCGAGCAGTCGATCGCCACCCGCCGCCGGGTCGCAAACGCGCTCGCGACGTCGTGGATGATCGGATCGCTGCTGGTCGCGCTCGTCCCCGTCGTCGTGATCGCGGTGTACGTGGTGAGCCGCGGCGCCGCGGTGATGAGCTGGAGCTTCCTCACCCAGAACCTGGCGATCGTGACCCAGTTCGCGGGCGGCGGTATCGCGCCCGCGATCGTCGGCACGTTGGTGATCACCGGCGTCGCCGCCCTGATGGCGATCCCGCTCGGTGTGCTCGCCGCGATCTACCTCAACGAATACGGCCGCCAGAACCGCACGGCCAAGGTGATCCGCTTCGTTGCCGACGTCATGACCGGCGTGCCCTCGATCGTCATGGGCCTGTTCGTCGCGACCATCTGGGTCAGCGCGGGGCTGCACCTCGGCTACTCGGGGTTCGCGGGATCACTCGCGCTCGGCGCGCTCATGTTGCCGATCGTGATCCGGTCGTGCGAGGAGATGCTGAAGCTCGTCCCCAACGACCTCCGCCAAGCGAGCGACGCGCTCGGCGCCCGCCGTTGGCGCACCGTCGTGTCGGTCGTGGTGCCCGCGGCGCTCCCGGGCATCGTGAGCGGCGCCATGCTTGCCGTCGCCCGCGCCGCGGGCGAGACGGCACCCCTGCTGCTGACGATCGGCATCACGAGCACCGTGCAGGCCAACCCGTTTCACGGGACCAACAACACGCTGTCGCAGGTGGTCTGGTTCAACGCCCAGTCGCCCTTCGCGGCCGCCATCGATCGTGCGTGGGGCGCGGCGCTGACGTTGATCGTCATCGTGTTCGTCTTCACCGTCGTGGCCCGGATCGTCGCATCGCGCTTCGCGACGATCCGGCGTTAGCAGCCGGCGGGCGTCTCGAGATCGGCGCCGGGCCCGGAGCGCACTACTCCGGCTCGTCGCCGAGATCCCATTCCAAGATCAGGTGTTCACGCTCGGCGTCGCGAGCTACGCGCTCACGGTTGCGGCGGAACTGCGGGTCGTAGACGGGCAGGAGCTGCAGGCGCGCCATCGCCCGCGTGCGGAACTCGTCGATGGCGCGCTGGTCGCCGAAGACGCGGTGGATCTCCCAATGCGGCGCGACCGGACCCGTGTACACCACCCGCACGTGCCCTTGCGGGGGGATCTCCTCGAGCTCTTCGGGGTCGATGGCCATTGGCGCGCTCCTCGTCAGACGACGAATCAGGGTAGCGCCGAGCGGGAGACGCAACCGACGCCGGGTGGATTCTCCCGTCCAATCCGGCCGTCAGCTCCGAAATTCATGAAATGGCCATGCGAAATATGGAGCCAATGACGCCTCCCGAGCGTCTCAGTGTTTGTGGTCGATCGGATCAGGGCAGTTCCAATGACGGGTCCGCGCACGAGACGGCTGGCGAAACCGGAGGCAACCGTCGAACCAACAGGGTTGGCGGGCCGTACGGCTCCGAGGAAGGGGAGGTGATCGTGGACGAGACACCGGACGAATACGCCTGGATGCTCGAAGCCCGATGCCGCGGCGCGAGCCCGGCCGAGTTCTTCCCCTCCGACGGCTTGGGTGTCGAGTCGGCCCAACACATCTGCCACGGCTGCCCGGTGCGGTCGCAGTGCCTCGAGTACGCGCTGCTCAATCGCATCGAGCACGGCGTGTGGGGCGGCGCCTCCGAACGCGAACGGCGGCGCATCCTGCGCCGGCGCCGCGAGCTCATATCGTCACCCCGAAGCTGACGCGCGCTTCACGCTCGGGCGCACGCGGCGAGCAGGAGTTCGACGTCGTCGGGCGCCGACACCTGGAACGGGACCGCGCCGACCCCCAGCACGAGCGTGTCGACGCCCAGCTCCTCCCATGCGTGCACCTGTTCGCGGACCTGCTCGACCGTCCCGACGAGGCGGCCGGCCCGGAACGTGGCGAGGTCCGTCGCGTCGAGCACTCCGGGCGGTGAGAGCTCCCGCAGCCGGTCGAAGCGGCGTTCGAGATCGCGTTCGTCCTCGCCGCACAGCGCGTAGAGACCGAGCGTCCGCCACATCGTGGCCGGGTCACGGCCGACGTCCGCGCATGCGTCGTCGAGCACACGAAGACGTTGCGCGTAGTCGTCGGGGGTCCAGACCCAGCAGGTGTTCCACCCGTCGGCGTGCTGCGCGGCCAGGCGCAACAACCGGTCGCCCTTGCCGCCGACGAACACGCGCGGCCGCGGCCGTTGCTGCGCGCGCGGTGCGTTCGTCGCGTCGTGCGCGCGGTGGAACCGGCCGTCATAGGTCAACGGACCGCCACCGAGGAGGCCCTTCACGACCTCGATCGCCTCGACGAGGCGATCGAGGCGCACACCGGGGCGGGGCATGTCCATGCCGAGCGCGGTGTACTCCGGCTCGTACCAGCCCGCGCCGAGGCCGACGTCGAGCCGCCCACCGCTCACGCAGTCGACCGTGGCCAATGCCTTGGCCAGCACCGCGGCCGGCCTCAGGGCCTCCAACAGCACGAGTGTCCCGAGGCGCACGCGGGAAACGGAACGGGCGAGCGCGGCGAGGGTCACGATCGGATCGAAGCAGCCCTCGCGTTCGGCCGACCCGCCGTACTTCGCGAGATCGAGGAACAGATGGTCGGAGAGCCAAACGGAATCCGCGCCGCCGCGCTCTGCGAGGCGCGCGTACTCGACGATGGTGTCGAAGCGCAGGGGGCGCTCCCCCACGACCGAGTAGTCGTACTGCGGCAGTGCGAGCCCGACGCGCATCGCGCCGAGGCTACCCACGAGGGTCCGCGCGTCGCCGCGGAGCACCTACGCTGGCCGCCGTGCTGGAGTGCGTCATCAACGTGTCCGAGGGGCGCGACATGGACCGGCTCCTCAAGATCGCGCGTGCGTGCGGCCCGTCACTCGTCGACGTGCACGCCGACGCGGAGCACCACCGGTCGGTGTTCACGCTGGCCGGCCCGGGCCCGCGCGACGCCGTCGACGGCGCCCGCTCCCTCGCGGGCGCCGTCGCGGAGCAGTGCTCGATCGTCGATCACGAGGGCGAACACCCCCGCTTCGGCGCGCTCGACGTGGTGCCGTTCGTCGCGCTGGGCGGGACCCGGGTCGAACGCGAGCAGGCCGCGGCCGAGGCGCGAGCCTTCGGCGAATGGTGGGCCCGGGAGTTCGCGGTTCCGGTGTTCTGCTACGACGACGCAGACCCCGAAGGACGCGACCTGCCGAACGCTCGCTCGACGAGCTTTCGTAGTCGCGGCCCCGACTTCGGTCCGAGTGAGCCGCACCGCCGCCTCGGCGCCACTGCCGTCGGCGCCCGTGCGCCCCTCGTGGCGTGCAACTGCGTGCTCGTGAGCCGTGACATCAGCGTGGCCCGCCGGATCGCCCGCGACATGCGGCCGCGAACGGGAGGGTTGCGAGGCGTACGTGCCCTCGGCTTCTTCTTGCCCGAGACCAAGCGGGCGCAGGTGTCGATGAACCTGGTCGAGCTCGACCGCACCGGCGTGCAGGATGCGTGCCTGCACGTTCGCGACCTCGCCCGCGACTACGGCACCGATGTCGCGAGCGTCGAGCTGGTCGGGCTCATCCCGAGGCGTGATCTCGACCGCTGTAGCGACGACTTCTTGCAGTGGAGTCGCCTCGACGCGGAGTCGACGATCGAGGCCCGGGTCGGCAGAGGGCCGCGCTGGTGGCCCGGCGACCCGCTCCCGGAGCCGATCTGAGCCTGCGCGCGCCCGGCGTCGTTCAGGCGCTGGCGAGACCGCGCCGGGCCAGGGCACGCTGGCGCCGGATGCGGCGCCGTTCCCGCTCGGACATCCCGCCCCAAATACCGAACTTCTCTCCGTGGCGCAACGCGTACTCGAGGCACTCGGTACGCACCTCGCAGCCCCCGCAGACGGCTTTCGCCTCTTTGGTCGACGCGCCCCGCTCCGGGAAGAACAGATCAGGATCGACTCCGAGACAGTTGGCTCGTTCTTGCCAGCGCCGATCTCCGGCGTCGACATCGAGCTGGATCAACATCTCTCTCATCGGCTGCCCCCTCGCTCGCTCGTGACAAACCGGCTCCCGGCTGGGCTCCCGGGGTGGTCGGGCTGTAAATGCCGCCGATGGAATTACAACGGCGTCATTCTGCCAACCCGGTTCCCGGGGCGCAAGAGGGAGTTTTCGGGGGATCCCGCGCGGACGCCCCGCCACGCCTGCGCCGCGGCCGGAGCCGGGACGCGCGTCGGGGTCGGCGGCGCTAGTGGGTGAGGAGCCGGCGCGGGTGCTCGCGACCGGCGTGGAACGCCGCGAAGAGGTCATACACCGCGTCGTCGAGCTCGGGGATCGCCAACGCCGCGCCGAATCCGCGATTCGGTTCGGACCGCCCCCAGAGCTGTGGGACCCGCCCCAGCACTGGGACGTCGAGCGCGAGCTCGACCTCGGCCCGTGACATGTGCGTCGAGCCCTCGTCGCCCGTGCAGACCACGGCGAGGCGGACGGGGCCGATGTCGCCGCGGTCGCGCGCCGTCTGGAACAGCTCGAGGAAGTGGCTCGTCGCGGCTACGGCCGAGGGCTCGGGCGTGACCGCGAGGATCAGCCAATCGAGCAACTCGAGGCGGGCCCCGACGGCGTGGCCCGGACCGGACGGACCGCCCGGTAGATCACACACGACGATGTCGAACCCGTCGCGCACCTCACCCAGGGCCGCGTCCGCGGCGAGGTGGACGCGGGCGACCGGACCCCCGCCGCACGGGAGCACTGCCAATGCCGGGGACTCGACCCGGGCGAGGTCCGCCGCGACCGGAGGGTTCGAGCGGGCGAAGTCCTCGAGCACCGGACCCCTGACCGCCATGCGAGTGGTGACGTCCAGGGCAAGCGGATCGGCGTCCACGACGCAAACCCGGGCCGACACTGCGCTGTGGCGCGCCAGGCTCGCGGCGATGTTGGTCGCCACACCCCGCTTGCACTCTGGATACTTGGCCGTGGTGACACCCACGGTAAGAGCCGTCACGAATGAGGTAACGGCGGCCCGGGCGGGTGTCCCGAGCTACTGCGGCGAGCTGTGATGGATGTCACCGCCCGCCGCGAGGGGGCCGCTAGGCCGAATCCGGCTTGTCGAGCTTCAGCGAGGCCGAGTTCATGCAATACCGCAAACCGGTCGGACGGGGACCGTCCGGGAACACGTGGCCGAGGTGGGCGCCACAGTTCGAACAGCGCGCCTCGGTCCGGGTCATGCCGTGGCTCCGGTCGACCTTCTCGTCGACCGCGCTCGGGTCGAGCGCCTGGAAGAAGCTCGGCCATCCGGTCCCCGACTCGAACTTCGCGTCGGACGAGAAGAGGGGCGCATCGCAACAGACGCACACGTAGGTGCCGTCGTCGTGGCAGTCCCAGTACTCGCCGGTGAACGCCCGTTCGGTTCCGGCCTTGCGGGCGACCTCGAACTGGAGCGGGGTCAGGCGCTGACGCCAGCCTTCGTCGTTGTGGGGAAGCTGGTCGTGAGGGGTCTGGGGCATCTCGTCTCCTTGGTCGAACGCTCCAACGCTCGCGCGTTCACGTCCGTTCCCGCAGCCACGCACATATCCGCGCCCAGGACGCGGGCCCGGTCGACGTCGGCGCGCACCCGGTCGGTGTCGGCCCGATCCGCCACGATCGCCACGAGCCGGGGCCGGTCGGGCCAGCTCCCGACGGTCGCGAGGAGGCACCATCCGTCGAGGGGCGCGAGGTCGAGATCGACCAGGACCGCGTCGAAGGGCTGGCGACGCAGGAGCGCAACCGCGGCCTCGCCGTCGGCCGCGATCACCGGTTCGGCGTCTTCGGTGGCGAGGCCGTCGAGACGGCGATCGCGTTGGACCATAAGCACGCGCGGGACCACCGCGCACCTCCTCCATGAGACAGCTCACCAGGCGTCCGTGCCTGGTCCCATTCCATCGGCGGCCACGCCGGGCCCCTGAGCGCGCGCTGGGAGAATCAGCCCGCGCGGCGGTGAGTGCGCTTTTGGTCGAGGAAGTCGACCAGCACGTAGTCGCCGAGGGTCTCCGGGGTCGTGTAGAAGGCCCGGCCCCGGTTCATCTTCATCATCCGCTCGACGAACTCACGCAGGTAGAAGTTGTCCTCGAGCATGAACGTGTTGATGCGGATCCCGTCCTTGGTGCATCGCTGCACCTCCCGCAAGGTCATCTCGATGGTGAGCGGATCGGGCGGGTAGTCGAAGAAGGGCTGCCCGTTCTCCATGATGTGGGCGGTCGGCTCGCCGTCGGTGATCATGATGATCTGCTTGCGGCCGGTCTGGCGGGCAAGCAGTTGGCGGGCCAGCAACAGCGCGTGCTGCATGTTGGTGCCCCACTCGAAGTCCCAGGTTGCCTCGGGCAGGCGCGCCGGCTTCACCTCGCGAGCGACCCGCCCGAAGCTCACCATCCCGAGGTAGTCGCGCGGGAACTGCGAGCTGATCAGCGCGTGCAACGCCATCGCGACCTTCTTCGCGGCGAGGAAGCGGCCCCGCATCTCCATCGAGAGCGACACGTCGAGCATCAACACGGTCGCACTGCGCGAGAGCTGCTCGGTGCGCTCGATCTCGAAATCCGCAGGGAGCATGCGCACAGGCGTTCCCGAACCTTGACGTGTGATCGCGTTCTTCAGCGTTCGGCCCACGTCGAGATGGAACGGGTCGCCGTACTCGTACGGCTTGTGCTCGTCGGAACGCTCGTGGCCGAACCCGGCGCGTTCGATCTCGTGGCGGCCGGCGCGGTCTTGGAGGAGGCGCTTGAACAGATCACCGAGGGCGCGTTGACCGATGCGGCGGATGCCCTTGGGCGTGAGCTCCATCCGGCCCTCACGCTGTTCGATGAGACCGGCTTCCTCGAGCTCCTTCGCCAGGTTCGCGAGCTGTTGGAGCGATCGCGCCGCGTCGTCGCCGAGGAGGTCGCGCACCTTGTCGAGATCGACCTCGGCGAGCGGCCCGGGGCTGGTCGCGTTGCGCAGCAGGTTCTCCAACGCGTCGATGTCGCCGAGCTGGTCGAGCAGACCGCTCATGCCGTCGAGCGGGAGCGGCTCGTCGCCGCGGAACCGCATGCTCTGGTCCCATCCGGCCCGGGGGAATGCGTTGCGGAGGTTCTGTCCGAGCTGTTCGACCTGCCAGCGGAGATCCATGTCGTCGAGCAGCGCGTTCGCCATCTCTTGGAGCTGGGCGCGCTGTTCCGGCGACATCGAGTTGAGCAGCTGCTGCATCTGCGCCATGGAACGCGCCATCTGCTCGAGCAGTTCGTCGAGCGTCTGCGGGTTGTCGGGGAAGAAGTCGCCGAAGCGCTCCATGAACCCCTCGAAGTCGGGTTCCTCGCCGGCCTCACGCTGTTCGAGCATGTGATTGAGCTCGGCCATCATGTCCTTCATGCGCCCGAGCTGCTCGGGTGACATCTGTGACATGCCTTCGTTCAGCTGATTGAACATCGAATCGAGGAGTTGCTTCTTCAGCTCCTCCATCAGCTCTTCGAAGTGCCGGCGCGCGTTGTCGTCCATCCAGTCGTATTCCTGGAGGTCGCTCACGCGTCCCGCGAGGTCGGGCGGGAGCTGCTCGAGATCTTCGCGCCGTTGTCGCGCGAGCTCGTCGAGCAGCTCCTCGCGTCGCTTGTCCCCCGACTGCCGGGCTTCGTCGACGCGGCGATCGATACCCGCGCGTTCTTCGTCGACGATCTCGTCGAGGCGGTTGGCGATGTCCTCGTACACGCCACCGAGGTCGTAACGGTCGAGCTGCTCGCGCCGCTGTTCACGCAGCTTCTCGAGCATCTCCCGCATGCCCTGCACGTCGCGGCCCTGGCGGTCCTGGAATCCCTGCTGCATCATGCGGCGCAGCGCGGCATTCAGATCGCCGTGGTAGAGGAGATCGTCGGTCATCTCCTCGAGCAATGCGTCGGCGTCGAGATCGAACCCGACCTGGGTCCCGTCCCAGCGGGAGTATCGGGCACGGTTCGACATGCCGTTACCGTACCCCCGTGGCCTTCGGCGCGGATTTCTGGTGGGGAACGGCAGCATCGTCGACGCAGGCGGACGGCGCCGCGCCCGCATCCGACTGGTTCGCGCTCGAACGGGCCGGAAAGATGCCCATCAGCGGCGCTGGAAACGGCTTCGCCGAGCGCTACGCCGACGACTTCGCGCTCTACGCGCAGTACGGCCTCACGCACCATCGCCTGTCGGTCGAGTGGGCGCGGATCGAGCCCGAGGAGGGCCGGCGCGACGACGCCGAGGTCGAGCACACGCTCGAGGTGCTCACCGCGGCGCGCGACGCCGGGGTCTCGCCGTGGGTCTGCCTGCATCACTTCACGTTGCCGGGTTGGTTCACCGAGATGGGCGGCGGCTTCGTCGACGACCGGGCCCGCTCGTATTTCTGGGCGCGCCATGTTGCGTTCTGCGCGGAGACGTTCGGCGATCTCGTCTTCGGTTGGAAGCCGATCAACGAACCCGGCGCGTACGCCGGCATCTACCCCCACGGCCAGAAACGGTTCGACATGCTCGGCGCGAGCCTGCTCGCCCAGCGCGACGCGTGGCGCGAGCTGCGCGGCGGCGGCAAGCCGGTCGCCACGATCCACAACCTGTCGCCGATCTTCACCGTGGCCGACACCATCCCCGCCGACAAGATGCGGGACCGGATCGAAGCGATGATCTGGGGCGTATGGATGCGTGCGGATCGCGACGGCGTGTTGGAGTTGCCGGGCCGGGCACCGCGTGAAGTACCCGACCTGCGCGAGGCGTGCGACCTGGTCGGCTTCTCCTACTACAGCGCGACCGGCGTCGACGCCGCCGGCGCGATCGTGCCGTACCCGCCTGACGCGCGCGTCGGCCCGATGGGCGACGCGCCGTGGAGCGAAGGACTCGCGATCGTGTTGCATCGCCTGCACGACGAGCTGCCGGGCCGGCCGCTGCTGATCTGCGAGCACGGGGTCGGCACGGACGACGACGACTGGCGCTGTGAGGTATTGCGCGAGTCGCTCTCGCTGGTCGAGCGCGCCGTCGCCGACGGTCTCGACGTACGCGGGTTCTTCCATTGGACCGGCGTCGACAACTACGAATGGAACCACGGGTTCGACGTGCAGTTCGGCTGCTTCACCCGTGACCGGGAACCACGCGCCAGCGCGGCGCTGCTCGCGTCGTACGCCCGGAGTTGAGCGGGCCCCTCCCCCGGGCGGGCAATTCGCACCTTTGTCGACCAACTAACTTGACAAAGCGCGGACGGGGCGGCTTACTGGTCACCTCACCAGCCCCGCCGCGGCCCGCGAGGACGACCGGATGCACCTCGATCTCTACAAGACGCTCGCCGGGGCGATCGTCGGGTTCGTGATCGGCCTCACGGGCATGGGCGGCGGCGCGTTGATGACGCCCGTGCTGGTCTTGATGTTCGGCGTCAATCCCGGTACGGCGGTATCGGCCGATGTGGTGACCTCCCTCGTCCTGAAACCCTTCGGCGGAAGCATTCACGTCCGCCGGCGCACAGTGAACTGGCGGCTCGTGCAGTGGCTGATGATCGGATCGATCCCCTGCGCGTTCGTCGGCGCCTACGTGCTCGACGACGTCATCGGTACGGGCAATCAGACCACCGTGAAGACGATCCTCGGGTGGGTCCTCATCGTCGCCGCGGGCGCGATCCTCGCCAAGCTCGTGCTCCAGGCCCGGCGCAAGACGGCACCGGTGACCGAGATGATGGACCGGCGCCTCGTGCGGCCGGTCCCCACACTCCTGGTCGGCGCGTTCGGAGGTCTCGTCGTCGGCATGACGTCGGTCGGATCGGGTTCGTTGATCATCGTCATGTTGATGCTGATGTATCCGGCGCTCTCGTCGAAGGAGATGGTCGGGACCGACCTCATCCAGGCGATACCCCTCGTCGGCGCCGCCGCAGTCGGCCACTACGTCTTCGGCACGCTCGACCTGTCGATCATCGGGAGCGTGCTGCTCGGCGCGATCCCCGCGGTCATGCTCGGTGCCCACTTCTCGTCGAAAGGCGCGGATCGCTACATCCGGCCCGTGCTCGTCGCCGTGCTCGGGATCTCCGCGCTGGGGTTGCTCGGGCTCACGAACGCCTGGTTGCTGACCAGCGCGATCGCCGCGATCGTCATCCTCGCGGCAGTGTTCTTGCGCATGATCCAAACCGAGCGGCGCACGCTCGGGGTCTTCCCCGAGGGCGCAGCGCGCCAACCACTGACGAGCGGCGAGGTTGCCGTCACGTAATACTCGTCACGACATATCCGATATGTCGCCCGTTCCCCTCGCCGGAGGCACGATGACTCAGATCGAGGTGTTCGCCGACATCGTCTGCCCCTTCGCGCACGTGGGACTGCGGCGACTGGTCGAGGCCCGCGCCCGAGCCGGCCGGACCGAGCCGATGCGGGTGCGGGCCTGGCCGCTGGAATGGGTCAACGGCGAACCACTCGTGGTCGCGCGGGTGGAACACCACGTCGAAGCTCTGCGAGCGTCGGTGGCTCCCGAATTGTTCGCCGGCTTCGACCCCGCGACGTTCCCGACCACGTCGATACCGGGGCTCGCGCTCGCCGCCGCCGCGTACGCCGTCAGCGACGAACGCGGCGAGGTGGTCAGCCTCGCGCTGCGCGACGCGCTGTTCGAACGGGGACTCGACATCGCCGATCCCGTAGTGCTCGGCGAGATCGCGCGGCACAACGCGACGCCGATGTCCGATTCCACGGACGCGGTCCGCGGCGACTGGGACATCGGCCGCGCCCGCGGTGTGCTCGGGTCACCGCACTTCTTCGTCGGCGGCCGCGACTGGTTCTGCCCGAGCCTCGACATCCGCAGCACCGAGGGTCACATCGCGGTTCGCTACGGGGACGGGATGCGCGAGTTCTACGCGGCCGCGTTCGGCTGAGCTCAGCCGCGCGAGCGGTACGAGGCGCGGGTTCCGACCTCGTCCTTGTTCAGGCGCTTCGTGAGGTGGAGACCCTCGAGCACGAACTCGATACCGCTCGCGATGCCGGCGGGCGACTCGCCGACCCCGAGGTCGGAGAGCACCGCGGGCATGCCTTCGAGCTTGGAGAGAAGATCGCGGTAGTCGGCGGCGGGCATGTCTTCGCCCGTGTGCACGATCGAACCGTCTTCGAACGACGACACGATCGGGCCGAGCCGCTCCGGCCGTACCCGCGCCCGGAACACTTCGAGCGTTGCCGCCTTCACGATGCGCTCGAGCACCTGGCCCTCGCGCCCGTCGTCGAGCGTCTCGATCTCGATCTTGCCCGACGTCGAGGCCGCGAGCGCAGCGAGATCCGACACCCGCGGCACGACCTCGCGTTCGCCGCTGCGCAAGCGCCCGGCGGGCCGCGTTCGCGACGAGCGTCTCGTAGTTCGCGATCGACAGCCGCGCCGAGACACCGGAGCGCTGATTCACGTGGGGCGAGCGCCGCGCGAGCTGCGAGACCTCGGCCACGATCTCCGTCATGAAGTCGGGCACCGTCACCTGGAGCCCGGCGGCCGCGAGCGGGCGCGCCTCCTGATCGATGATGGCCATCTCGAGCTCGGTCTCGAGCGGGTAGTGCGTGCGGATCTGCGAACCGAAGCGGTCCTTGAGCGGGGTGATGATCCGGCCGCGGTTCGTGTAGTCCTCGGGGTTGGCCGACGCGACGAGCAACACGTCGAGCGGCAGGCGGATCTTGTAGCCGCGGATCTGCACGTCGCGCTCTTCGAGCACGTTCAGCAGACCGACCTGGATGCGCTCGGCGAGGTCGGGCAGCTCGTTGATCGCGAAGATGCCGCGGTTGGTCCGCGGAACGAGCCCGTAGTGGATCGTGAGCTCGTCGGAGAGGTACCGGCCCTCGGCGACCTTGATCGGGTCGACCTCACCGATGAGGTCGGCGATCGACGTGTCGGGTGTCGCGAGCTTCTCGCCGTAGCGGCGATCGCGGTGCACCCATTCGATGGGCGTGTCGTCGCCGCGTTCTGCGACGAGGTGACGTCGCGTGTGTGGACGCCGGCGCGTACGGGTCGTCGTTGATCTCGCTGCCGGCGACGATCGGCATCCACTCGTCGAGCAGATTCGACGAGCGCGCGGATGATGCGCGTCTTCGCCTGGCCGCGCTCACCGAGGAAGATCATGTCGTGGCCGGCGAGGAGCGCGTTCGCCAGCTGCGGCAGGACCGTGTCGTCGTAGCCGACGACGCCGTCGACGAGCGGTCGCTTCTCCGAGAGCACTCGCACCGCGTTCGCGCGTATCTCTTCTTTGACGGGACGTGACTCCCACCCGCTGGCGCGAAGGTCTCCGAGGTTTGCGGGACGGCTCATGCAGGCGAGCATACGCTGAGGCCCGGTGAGCCGTCAGTCGCGCACATCCCAGGTAGCGAGCGAATCGGTGAGTCTGTCGGGTGCCTGGCGCGCGCACGTTTCCGAGCCGGATCTCGCGAAGACGTTTGCCGAGACCTCGTACGACGACAGCTCCTGGGCGAGCGTCACGGTTCCGCATCACTGGCGTTCGGAACCCGCCTTCGCCGACGCCGACGGGCCCGTGCTGTACCGCCGGCGGTTTACACACGCCGCGTCCGCGCCCGTGCCTCGCGTCGACGATCCCGGACCGCCGGGAGGCGGACGCGATGACCGGCGCCGTTGGTTTCTCGAGCTCGACGGCGTCTTCTACTACGGCGACATCTGGCTGGACGGTGAGTACCTGGGCGCGACGGAGGGCTACTTCGTGCCGCACGCGTTCGAGGTCACCGACACGCTGCGCGCCGGTGGGTCGGGCGACGGCGGGGAGCACGTCCTCGCGATCGAGGTGGCGTGCCCGCCGCAGCGGGACCGAACCGCGAAGCGGACGATCACCGGCGGCTACTGGCAGGCTCCCGAGTTCGACCGCGCGCTGAACCCGGGTGGGATCTGGCGCGAGGTCAGGCTCGCGTCGTCGGGTCCGGTTCGCATCGACCGTGCGCGGGTCATGTGCGTCGACGCCTCCGTCGAGCGCGGCCGCATCGCGTGCAACGTGACCCTCGACGCGGCGGCCGAACCGCGAGAAGCGCATCTGCACGCGGTCGTACGCGGTCCCGAAGGCGCCGTGTTGCTCGACGCGTGGCGCACGGTGACGCTCGCGACCGGAACGAACGAGCTCGCGTGGACACTCACCGTCGACGACGCGCCGCGTTGGTGGCCGCGGGCGCTCGGCGCGCAGTCGCTGTGCACCTTCGACCTCGGCGTCGAGGTCGAAGGGGTCGTGAGCGACAGTCTTTCCCGTCGGATCGCGTTCCGCGACGTGCGCCGGCACGGCTCGATGATCTTCGTCAACGGTGAGCGCCTCTTCTTGAAGGGCGCGAGCTACGCGCCGGCCTGCGCCCTGGTCGGTGAGGCCGACGACGACCTGCTGCGCGCCGACGTCGGGCGCGCCGTCGACGCCAACCTCGACCTCCTCCGGGTGCACACCCACATCGCGTCGCCGGCGTTGTACGACGCGGCCGACGAGGCCGGCCTGCTGCTGTGGCAGGACTTCCCGATGCAGGGCGGATACGCGCGCAGCGTGCGGCGCCAAGCGGCGCGCCAGGCCCGGGTGATGGTCGAGCTGTTGGGTCACCATCCGTCGATCGCGATCTGGTGCGCGCACGACGCGCCGCTCGGCGACGACGCGCCGGCGCGCGCGGTGGCCAACGCCACGGTGCCGACGTGGGGAAAGGACGTGCTCGATCGCTCGACGGCGCGCGCGATTGCCCGCTATGACGGGACCCGCCCGGTCGTGCGGAGCTCCGGCGCGGGCGCCGATTCGCATCTCTGGTTCGGCTGGCGGCACGGCACCATCGCCGGCGTCGGGCCCGCGCTCCGCGCGATCCCCCGTTTCGGCCGGTTCGTGTCGGCGTTCGGCGCGCAGTCGGTACCGGCCGCGGCCGACTGGGCGCGACCCGATCTCTGGCCCGATCTCGACTGGGCCGATCTCGCCGAGCATCACGGGATGGAGCGAGCGGCATTCGACGCGCACGTGCCGCCCGGCGACGCGAAGTCGTTCGACGAGTGGAGCGACCAGACGCAGGCGTACCAGGCCGCGCTGCTGCAGCTGCAGATCGAGGATCTCCGCCGCTGCAAGGGATCCCCGTGCGGCGGGTTCGCCGTGTTCTGTCTCGCCGACCCGTCCCCCTCCGTTGGATTCGGGCTCCTCGACCACAACCGCGTGCCCAAGCGCGCCTACGGCGCGGTCCGGGACGCGTGCCGGCCCGTCCTGGGGATGATCGATCCGCGGACCGGCCACGTACACGTCGTCAACGACACGCGCCGCCGCGCTCGTCGGCGCCGAGATCGTCGTTGCGATCGACGGCCGGATCCGGCGCTGGCGCGGCGGCATCGAAGCCGATGCGGTCGCCTACGTCGGGTCCGCGGACCTCGACGACGCCGTCGACGTCGAGGTCGTGTTGACCCATCCCGAGGTCGGGCGCATCGCCAATCGCTATCCGCTCGTGATCCTCGAGGCCGGGCGTACCGGGTAACCGCCGGGAGCGCGAGCTCCATGTGAATCCGCGCACGATTCGTCGGCGTTTCGGCGCTGCAGCGTAGAGTCCGATTCACAAGCTCACGAGTCCGAGTTGGAGACAATGGCGACCACAGAAACCCCGCCGGCCAAGACGGCGAAGACGCCGCCGGTCGGCCCCGCCCGGCCGATTCGCAAGCTCGTGCCGAACGGCCCCCCGATCCTGCGCTTCTACCGATCGGCCGTCGGCAAGAAGTGGGTCATGGCCGTCACCGGCGTCATGCTGATGGGCTTCATCGTCTTCCACCTCATCGGGAACCTGAAGCTGTACCTCTCGAAAGAGGAGATCAACCTCTACGGCGAGGCGTTGCGCAACATGCCCGGTCATCTGTTGCCGCGCACCTTCTTGCTGTGGACTCTCCGGGCGGGCCTCTTCGTCGCGTTCGTGCTGCACCTGCATTCCGCGTACAGCCTCACGGTGCTCAACCGGAAGGCCCGGCCGGACAAGTACCAGTCGAAGCGCGACTACGTCGCCGCCGACTTCGCGTCGCGCACGATGCGATGGACGGGCATCATCGTGCTGCTCTACGTCGTGTTCCACCTCATGGATCTCACGTGGGGTACCGCGAACGCCCACTGGGTGCGCGGCGATCCGTACAACAACCTCGTGTACAGCCTGCAGCGCCCGGCCGTCGCCGTCGCGTACGCGGTGGCGAACATCGCGCTCGCGTTCCACCTGTATCACGGTGCCTGGTCGATGTTCCAGAGCATGGGTGTGAACAACCCGCGCATCAACAAGCTGCGGCGTTCGTTCGCGACGGCCTTTGCCGGCCTGATCCTCATCGGCAACCTCAGCTTCCCCGTATTGATCCAGCTGCACGTCGTCGACCTGAAGTGTCCGAATACCCAACCGACGACCGCACCGTGCAAGGCGGCGTGAAATGACGCTCGACTCGAAGATCCCCGCGGGCCCACTCGAGGACAAGTGGCAGAGCCACAAGTTCGACATCAAGCTCGTCAATCCGGCGAACAAGCGCCGCTTCGACATCATCGTGGTCGGCTCGGGCCTCGCGGGCGCGAGCGCGGCCGCGAGCCTGGCCGAGCTCGGTTACAACGTGAAGGTCGTGACGTTCCACGACTCGCCCCGTCGGGCGCACTCGATCGCCGCGCAGGGCGGGATCAATGCGGCCAAGAACTACAAGAACGACGGCGACAGCGTCTACCGGCTCTTCTACGACACGATCAAGGGTGGCGACTACCGAGCCCGCGAGGCGAACGTCTACCGCCTGGCCCAGGTGTCGGTCGACATCATCGACCAGTGCGTCGCGCAGGGCGTTCCGTTCGCGCGCGAGTACGGCGGGTTGCTCGACAACCGCTCGTTCGGCGGCGCGCAGGTGTCGCGCACGTTCTACGCGCGGGGCCAGACCGGCCAGCAGCTGCTGCTCGGCGCCTACCAGGCGCTCATGCGTGCGGTGCACTCCCACGGCGTGCAGCTCTATCCCCGCACCGAGATGCTCGACCTCGTGGTCAAGGACGGCCGCGCCTGCGGCATCGTGTGCCGCGACCTGAATACCGGTGAGGTGTTCTCGATGGCCGCCCACGCGGTCGTGCTCGCCACCGGGGGCTACGGCAACGCCTTTTACCTCTCGACGAATGCGAAGAACTCGAACGTCACCGCCGCGTGGCGTGCGGCCAAGAAGGGTGCGTTCTTCGCCAATCCCTGCTACACGCAGATCCACCCCACGTGCATCCCCGCGAGCGACGAGTTCCAGAGCAAGCTCACGTTGATGTCGGAGTCGTTGCGCAACGACGGCCGCGTATGGGTGCCGAAGCAGATGGACGATGTCCGGTCGCCCGATCAGATACCCGAAGCCGACCGCGACTACTTCCTCGAGCGCCGTTACCCCGCGTTCGGCAACCTCGTTCCGCGCGACGTCGCGTCGCGGGCGATCAAGCACGAGGTCGACGCGGGCCGGGGCGTCGGACCGCTGAAGAACGGTGCGTACCTCGACTTCGCCGAAGCCACGAGCCGCCTCGGCCAGGACGTCATCGAAGAGCGCTACGGCAACCTCTTCGAGATGTACGACCGCATCACCGGCGAGAACCCGTACAAGGTGCCGATGCGCATCTACCCGGCGATCCACTACACGATGGGCGGGCTCTGGGTCGACTACAACCTGATGAGCAACCTGCCCGGGTTGTTCGTGCTCGGTGAGGCCAACTTCTCCGATCACGGCGCGAACCGCCTCGGCGCCTCGGCGCTGATGCAAGGCCTGGCCGACGGCTACTTCGTCCTCCCGTACACGATCGGCGACTACCTCGCACCGTTGCTCGGTACGAAGCCCCTCTCCATCGATGATCCCGCGTTCACGGAATCGGAACACGCGGTCGAGGAGCAGACGCGCCGCTTGTTGTCGATCAAGGGAACGAAGACCGTCGACGAGTTGCACCGCGAACTGGGTCATGTGCTGTGGGACAACTGCGGCATGGCGCGCAGCGAACAGACCCTGACGAAGGCGCTGGCCGAGATCCCCTCGATCCGCGAGGAGTTCTGGAAGAACGTCTGCGTGCTCGGCGAGAACGAGACCCGCAACCAGGCTCTGGAGAAGGCCGGCCGGGTTGCCGACTTCTTGGAGTTCGGTGAGCTACTCGTGCTCGACGCGCTGCAGCGCAACGAGAGCTGCGGCGGCCACTTCCGCGAGGAGTACCAGACCGAAGACGGCGAGGCGTTGCGCGACGACGAGAACTACGCGTACGTCGCGGCCTGGGAGTTCAAGGGCGTCGAGAACGAGCCCGAGCTACACAAAGAGCCGCTGGACTTCGAGTTCGTCCACCCGTCGACGCGTTCCTACAAGTAGAGGTCCTCCGATGAGCAACACTGCGCCGAACAACACCGCCATGCGCATCACGCTTACCGTGTGGCGCCAGCCGTCCCCCGATGTCGCCGGGAAGTTCGAGACCTACGACGTCCCGGGCGTGAGCCCCGACATGTCGTTCCTCGAGATGCTCGACATCGTGAACGAACGCCTGATGCACGATGCCAAGGAGCCGATCGCGTTCGACCACGACTGCCGGGAAGGCATCTGTGGTTCGTGCGGGTTCATGATCAACGGACAAGCCCACGGTCCCGAGCGCGCGACCGCGACGTGCCAGCTGCACATGCGCAAGTTCAGCGACGGCGATCACATCACGATCGAACCGTGGCGTTCCGCGGGATTCCCGCTGGTCAAAGACCTCATCGTCGACCGCTCGACCTTCGATCGCATCATCGAGTCGGGCGGGTACGTCAGCGTCGGTACCGGTGGCGCTCCCGACGGCAACCTCATCCCGATCCCCAAGCCGGTCGCCGACGCCGCGATGGACGCGGCCGCGTGCATCGGGTGCGGCGCGTGCGTGGCCGCCTGCCCGAACGGCGCGGCGCAACTGTTCACGTCGGCCAAGATGCAGCACCTCAACCTGTTGCCTCAAGGGCAGGCCGAGCGTTGGGACCGCACGATCAGCATGGTCGAGACCATGGAGAACTACTTCGGTTCGTGCACCAACCACCAAGAATGTGAAGCGGCGTGCCCCAAGTCGATCTCGATCGACTTCATCGCGCTGATGAACAAGGACTACGCCAAGGCACAGCTGAAGCAGCGGCGCCTGGTGGGTCAGTCGTTCCCGTAGCCGCGCCGCGGCGCTCCTACGCCACGGAGGAAGCTCCAGGTATGGACGGCACCCGGCCCCCGGAAGCGGCGACACGCAGGACTCCGACGACGTGGGCCTGGTTCGTGGCATGGGTCCTGGCCGGGGCCGGCGTCACGCTCGGCGTTCTCGGCGCGTTCACCATCGGAATCCTCGTGGTACCGGTCGCGGGCGGCGCGGTCGCGTTCCTGGCGACGCGGCGGCGCGCGACCGACGGCGTGGGCGGATTGATCTGCGGGCTCGGCCTTCCCGTGCTGTATGTCGGCTACCTCAACCGCGCCGGACCGGGCGACGTCTGCACCGTGAGCAAGACCGGGAGCACGTGCACCCAAGAGTGGAGCCCGTGGCCCTGGTTGACCGTTGGTGGCGCGCTGGTCGTCCTCGGCGTCGTCGTCTTCGTCACCTCGACGCGTCGACGCCCGCGCCCGACGCGTAGCGACACCCCGAGCGAGCGGCACCCGAGGTCGATGCGCCCGGAGCCCGATACGCCCGACGGCCGCTACCCCGCGACCGCGTCGAGCGCTTGCTTCAGGTCGGCGACGAGATCGGCTCGTGACTCGATACCGACCGACAGCCGTACGAGACGCGGATCGACCTCGAGTGGTGAACCGGCCGCCGACGCGTGCGTCATGCGCGCGGGATGCTCGATGAGCGACTCGACCGCGCCGAGGGATTCGGCGAGCGTGAACAGCCGCGTACGCGTGACCAGATCGAGCGCCGCGTCCTCGTCCGGCGCGAAGAACGACACCATGCCGCCGAAGTCGCGCATCTGCCGGCGGGCGACCTCCGATTCGTCGGGATAGAAGACGCGCGCGACCGCGTCGTGCTCGCGCAACATCCGGACGATCGCCTGTGCGTTGCTGCAGTGCTCACGCATCCGCAGCGCCAAGGTCTTCACTCCCCGCAGCACGAGGTAGCAGTCGAAGGGAGACGGAACGGCGCCCATCGCGTTCTGCAGGAACCGGAGCTCGTCGGCAAACTCGGCGTCGTTGACCGCGACGAAGCCGCCGACGACGTCGGAGTGGCCGCCGAGATACTTCGTCGACGAGTGCATCGACGCGTCGGCACCGATCGCGAGCGGCTGCTGCAGGTACGGCGTGGCGAAGGTGTTGTCGACGACGACCCGCGCCCCGTGCTCGTGCGCCAGCTGCGCGATCGCGGCGATGTCGATGATCGACAAGAGCGGATTCGTCGGCGTCTCGATCCAGACCATGCGCGTCTCGGCCCGCCATGACTCGGCCAGCGCGCCCGGGTCCCGGAGATCGCATGCCGTCCACGAGATCCCGTGCCGTTCGTGCACGCGCGCCACGAGCCGGAACGTGCCCCCGTAGGCGTCGTTCGGGATGATCAGGTGATCACCGGGATCGAGCGTGCGCAGGATGGCGTCCTCCGCCGCGAGCCCGCTCGCGAACGCGAGACCGTGGCGCGCGCCCTCGAGCGATGCGACGCACGTCTCCAGGGCAGTCCGCGTCGGGTTGGCGCTACGCGAATACTCGTAGCCTCGATGCTTTCCGACCGCGTCCTGGGCAAACGTGGTGGCAAGGCTGATCGGCGGGACGACGGCACCCGTACCCGGATCCGGTTCCTGGCCCGCGTGGATCGCGCGGGTCTCGAAGCCGTCGCCGGCCGGAGCCGTCATGGCGCGCTCACGCGGGCGCGCGCGACGCGAGGAACCCGAGCACGTCGGAACGCGTCAACACGCCGATCGGGTGGCCACCGTCGAGCACCAGGACCGAGGGCCCGGCGTCGAGGCACTCGACGACGCGCGCGACGCCTTCGCCGATACCGATCATCGGCATCGGCGCGTCCATGATCTCGGCGATCGGGTGATCGAGCACTCCGTGATCGCGATATGCGAGGTCCATCAACTCGAGCTCGCGCAACGTGCCGGTGACCTCCTTCGCCGCGAGCGGCAACTCGGTCGTCACCGAGACCACGAGCTGTGACACGCCGGTCGCGTGCATCAGGGTGATCGCGTCGCGCACGGGTTGGTCGGGCGTGATGAGCACGAGTGGCGACATCGCGTCGCCCTTGGCCGTGAGCACGTCGCCGGCCACGGGCCCGTCGGCGCGCAGGAAGCCCATGTGGAACATCCACGCATCGGAGTAGATCTTCGAGAGGTAGCCGCGACCGGAGTCGGGGATCAACACCACCACGACGGCATCGGGCCGGCAGTCGTGCGCGACCGTGAGGGCCGCGTGCACGGCCGTGCCACCCGAGCCGCCGATCAACAGGCCCTCTTCGCGCGTCACGCGCCGGGCCGTGAGGAACGCGTCGGCGTCGCTCACCTCGACGACCCGGTCGACGATCGTGCGATCGAAGGTCGTCGGCCAGAAGTCCTCGCCGACGCCCTCGGTCAGGTACGGGCGACCGGTACCACCGGAATAGACCGAGCCCGACGGGTCGGCACCGATGATCTGCACAGCCGGATTCCGGGCTTTGAGATACCGCGCGACGCCGGTGATCGTTCCACCCGTTCCGACGCCCGCGACGAAGTGCGTCACGCGCCCGTGAGTCTGCTCCCAGATCTCGGGACCGGTCGTGCGTTCGTGCGCGAGCGGGTTCGCGGCATTCGAGTACTGATCGGGCCGGAACGCACCCGGCGTCTCCCGGACGAGTCGCTCTGCAGTCGAGTAGTAGGAGCGCGGATCTTCGGGAGGCACCGCGGTGGGACACACCACGACCTCCGCGCCGTACGCGCGCAGCAGCGCGACCTTCTCGTCGCTCATCTTGTCGCTCATCACGAAGATGCACCGATACCCGCGTTGGGCGGCGACGATCGCCAACCCCGAGCCGGTGTTCCCCGACGTGGGTTCGACGATCGTCCCGCCGGGTTTCAACAGCCCGTCGCGTTCCGCCGCGTCGATCATCGCGACCGCGACGCGATCCTTGACGCTGCCCCCGGGATTCGTGGTCTCGAGCTTGGCGACGAACGTGCACGTCACGCCCTCCGCGCCACATACGCGCGGCAGGCGCACCAAGGGCGTACGGCCGACGAGGTCGAGAATCGAGTCGGCCGCGTCGATCGGCGGCACCGCTGCGGCCATGGAACGACGCTACCCCGCCTTCTGATCCCGCACACCGCCCCACCCCGGTCCCGGGACGGCTTGCGTGCGGCTATCCGAACGCATAGAAGGATCGTGATGGTGCAACGGCATGAATACTCGATCGAGCTGAACGCACCGCCGGAGCAGGTGTGGGAGGTGTTCTGGTATCGCGCGCCGGACCGTCCCCAACCCAAAGACGTCAAGACCCGCATCGAGATCCTCCACCCGGGCGACGAGATCGGCAACGGCCTCGTCCGGCACTGTTACTTCCCGGTCCCCAAATGGCTCCTGTCGCGCGGGGTCGGGCAGTCGTGGGAATGGCTCACCGAGGTGACGCCGTTCGAGTCGTGGCGTTACGACGCGATCGGCAAACCGCTGTGGTCGCGCGCGACCGGCTGGACGACGCTGACCGATCTCGGCGACGGACGCACCCGGGTCACGTTCGTCGAGGAGTACGAAGCGTTCAACCCGGTCATGCGCCTGCTCCTCGAAAAGCCGGTGCACGACCGGCTGTCGCGCGACAACGACACCATCTTGGCGGCGCTCGAAGGCGGTTTGCGTTGGCACCGGAAGCGGCGTGCCCGCGAGGCCGAGGCCACGGGGCACGCGACCGAACGTTGACCACCCGCCTCTTCGTCTACGGGACCCTCGCGCCGGGTCGGATCGCCTGGTCGGTGCTCGAGCCGTGGGTCGTGGGCACGGCGACGGCCGACGCGGTTGCAGGCGTCCTGTACGACACCGGGCTCGGCTATCCCGCCGCGACGTTCGCCCCGCCTCGCGGCGGGCCCGGGAACGTCGTCCACGGGGTGGTCGTCACCCTCGACCCCGAGCGGGCCCAGGTGGCCCTCGGCACCCTCGACCGGTACGAGGGCGACGACTACGAGCGGGTCACCGTACGGACCCGGGCGGGCCTGGAGGTTGCTGCGTACGCCTGGATCGCGCCCCTGACCAGCTGTCGGGCCCTTGCGCACGGCCGGTGGAACGACCGCGCCCAAGCCGAAACTCGTCGCCCGGACGGCCGATGAGGAGGGCGTGACTTTCGACGGGGTCGCCTCGGTCCAGGCTCGCATCGCCCAGATCCAGCAGCTGGTCTCGGGATCGATATCCCCACTGGCCGCCGCGACCGCGCCCACCTCGACCGCGCCCACCTCGACCGGGTCGACGAGCGTCGCGCAGTCGCCCGAGTTCGCGTCACTGCTCGCCGACGCGATGGCGACCGGCACCACCGGCTCGGACCCGCTCTCCGATTCCGGCTCGGCCGGCGCCGCAACGTCGACCGGGACCCCGTCGATGCTCTCGCAGCTCATGCAGCTCTCGCAGCTCAGCACGGGCGCGCCCGCGAGCTCGACGCTCACGAGCGGCGCTCTGGCCGGCACCGGGCTCGACGCGACGGCGCTCGCGGGCTCCGGCGTCGACAGCACGACCCTCGCCGGGCTCACCGGCACGACCGCGACCCTGCCGATGGCCGCCGCCACATCGACCAACGCCACGGCGCAGGCGTTCCTCACGACCGCCCTGGCCCAGCAGGGCAAGCCCTACGTGTACGGCGCCACGGCGGCGATCACCGACCCGAACCCGAAGGCGTTCGACTGCTCCGAGCTCACCAAGTGGGCCGCGGCACGCGTCGGCGTCACCATTCCCGACGGCGCGACCGCGCAGTACCTCTACGTTCGCGATCACGGCGACACGATGACCGTGCAACAGGCGCTGCACACGCCGGGCGCGCTGCTCTTCCACTTCGGCCACGAGCCCAAGAATCTCGGCGACATCCCCGCCGACGGGCACGTCGCGATCAGCCTCGGTGACGGCGTGCACACGATCGAGGCCCGCGGTCACGCGTACGGCACCAACGTCTTCGACAACGCCTCCGGCCGCGACTTCAACTTCGCCGGCATGATCCCCGCCATGGCCTGATCCCCCGTCTTCCGCCGGCAGTTGGCAGGGAAACCGGCCCGTACATCCGGAAAACCCACCAACTGTTGGCAGGGAAACGCGCCCGTACGCCCGGAAAACCCACCGACCGTCGGGGGCTTTTGGGGGTGGGTGGGGGTCGGACCCCTAGCCTGCGGCCGTGACCGATCACTCCTTCGCCCGGGCGTGGCAGACCGTCGCCGCGCTCGCCCCGGAGCGCACCGCGCTCGTGTGCGGCGACCGGCAGGTCTCCTTCGGGCAGTTCGACGAAAGGGCCGAGCACCTCGCGCACGTGCTGCGCGGCGCGGGCCTCGAGCCCGACGACAAGGTCGCCGTCATGTGCGTGAACTCACCGGAGTATCTGGAGACGTTCTTCGGCGCCCAGAAGCTCGGCTGCGTTCCCGTCAACGTCAACTACCGCTACGTCGGCGCCGAGCTCGCGTTCCTCCTCGACAACTCCGACGCGGTCGCGCTCGTGTACCACGACGACTTCGCTCCGACGGTCGCCGACGCGCTCTCCGCGCTGCCCCCCGATCGCCGACCCCGCGTCCTGCTGCAGGTCGCGCACGAGGGCGACGCCGCCCTGCTCGACGGCGCGCGTGACTACGAGACCGTGCTCGCGGCCGTCGACACCGGAGCGCCCGCGACGACACGCGATCCGTCGGGCGACGATCTCGTGTTCCTCTACACCGGCGGTACCACCGGCTATCCCAAGGCAGTGATGTGGCGCAGCGACGACCTCTACGTCTCGCTGTGGCAAATGGCGCGCCCGGGATCCGAACCACCCGACGTCGCGACCACGATCAAGGCGGGCAAGCAGGCGGCGACGCTGTTGCCCGCGTGCCCGTTGATGCACGGCACCGGACTGTTCATCGCGTTGTCGACGCTGGCGGGCGGGGGAACCGTCGTCTTGCTCGACACGCCGCGCCTCGATCCCGAAGCCGTGTGGAGCGCCATCGAACGCGAGCACGTGCAGGTCTGCACGATCGTCGGCGACGCGTTCGCGCGACCCCTCCTCGGCGCGCTCGACTCCGAACCCGACCGCTGGGACCTCTCCTCGTTGCGGGCGATCACGTCGTCGGGCGTCACCTGGAGCCCCGAGACCAAGCGGGGTCTGCTCGCGCATCTTCCGAACATCACCCTGATCGACTCGCTCGGCGCGTCGGAGGGGATCATGACCCGCACGGAGACGCGCGCCACCGACGACATCGCGCCCGCGCGGTTCAAAGCCGGCGAACGACTCGTGGTGGTCACCGACGACGGCGACGTCGTGCACCCCGGCGACGAACGGGTCGGGATGCTCGGCGTCGGCGGACCGATCCCACTCGGCTACTACAAGGACCCGGAGAAGACTGCGGCCACGTTCCGCACCGTCGAGGGCCGGCGCTACTCGATCCCCGGCGACTACGCGACCGTCGACCCCGACGGAACGATCCGGCTGCTCGGGCGCGGTTCCGCATGCATCAACACCGGCGGCGAGAAGGTCTATCCGGAAGAGGTCGAGCTCGCCCTGCGATCGCACCCCGACGTGTTCGACTGCGTTGTGGTCGGCGTTCCCGACAACCGTTGGGGAGAGATGGTGGTCGCGCTCGTGCAACCGTCGAGCGCCGCGATGCTCGACGAATCCGCTCTCGCCGCGCACTGCCGCGCGACACTCGCCGGCTACAAGGTGCCGAAACGATTCGTGAGCGTCGATTCGTTGCAGCGTTCGCCGGCGGGGAAGGCCGACTACAAGTTGTTGCGGACGGTTGCCGAGGAGGCCATCTCGTGAGCATGTGGCAGGGACAGCGGATCCAAGAGGTCGACGTCGTC
The DNA here is from genome assembly GCA_963812205.1 of uncultured Actinomycetes bacterium. Taxonomy (GTDB): domain Bacteria; phylum Actinomycetota; class Acidimicrobiia; order IMCC26256; family PALSA-610; genus PALSA-610. The sequence goes on along the minus strand of CAWEUJ010000004.1, from coordinate 592,021 downwards.
GACGCGAGCACCGGGCGCGAACACACCGTGTTGCTCGACGTGCGCGAGGCCGACGAATGGGAGGCCGGGCACGCGCCCGGCGCGCGGTGGGTACCGCTCGGCGGCCTCGAGTCGGCCCGCTTCCAGATCCCGATCAACCGACGCATCGTCTGCGTGTGCCGCTCGGGCGCGCGATCGGCGAGGGCGACCGAGCAGCTGGCCCAGTGGGGCTTCGACGCGGTGAACATGGCCGGCGGCATGAAGGCCTGGGCCGCGCAGGGCCTCCCCGTCGTTCGCGACGACGAGTCCCCGGGCCAGGTCATCTGAGAACCTACCCGCCGGTAGCCTGACGTCGTGCCGTTCGACCGCGCCGACAGCATCCGCCGCCTGGCCGACGAGACATTCGACCTGCTCGTGGTCGGCGGCGGCATCACCGGCACCGGCGTCGCGCTCGACGCCGCGTCCCGCGGTCTGCGTACTGCACTCGTCGACAAGGGCGACTTCGCCTCGGGCACGTCGTCGAAGTCGTCGAAGCTCGTCCACGGCGGAATCCGCTACCTCCAGCAAAAGGAGGTCGGCCTCGTCTACGAAGCGCTCGCCGAACGCCAGATCCTGCGCAGGACCGCGCCGCACCTCGTGCGCGTCCTCCCCTTCCTGCTGCCGGTGTTCACCAAGGACGGCTTGCTCCCCCGCCGCCTCGCCCGCCTGCTCGGCACGACCATGTGGGCCTACGACCTCACCGGCGGTCTGCGCATCGGCAAGTTGCACAAGCGCGTGAGCAAGGAAGAGGCGTTGCGCTACATGCCGACCCTGCCCGCCGACAACATTGCCGCGTCGTACATCTACTACGACGCACAAGCCGACGACGCCCGGCTCACGCTGACGGTCGCGAAGACGGCGGCCGCGCACGGCGCGGCGGTCGTCAACTATGCGACGCTCGTCGGCCTCTCGAAGGATTCCGCGGGCAAGGTGAGCGGCGCACGTGTGCGCGTCGACGGCGAAGAGATCGACGTCCGCGCCCGCGCGGTCGTGAACGCGACCGGGGTGTGGTCGGACGAGATCCGCGCCCTCGACGACGTCGCGCACACGACGTCCATCCGTCCGGCCAAGGGCATCCACATCACGGTGCCGTGGTCGTTGGTCCGCAACGAGATCGCGGTGGTCATCCCCGTGCCGAAGGACCGCCGTTCGGTGTTCGTCGTGCCGTGGGGCGGCGACGGCGGTCCTCACCGCTTCACCTACATCGGCACCACCGACACCGACTACGACGGGCCGATCGACGACCCGCAGATCACCGCCGACGACGTCGCGTATCTCCTGCGCGCGATCAACGGCGCGTCCACCACCAAGATCACCGAGGCCGACATCCTCGGGACGTGGGCCGGGCTGCGACCGCTCGTGGCCGCGGCGAAGAGCGAGCGCACCGCCGACCTCTCGCGGCGCCACACCGTGCACACCTCGCCCGGCGGGGTCGTCACCGTCACCGGCGGCAAGCTCACGACATACCGGCGGATGGCCGCCGACACCGTCGACGAGGTCGTGAAGGTGCTCGGTCGCCCGGGCCGCAATCGCAGTCGCACCAAGCGCATACGCCTGCAAGGCGCCGATGGGTGGGACGCGCCCGACATCCCGAAGATCCTCGCCGAGCGCTACGGCGCCGACGGGCGCGCAGTGGCCGCGCTCGAGCGATCGGATCCCGAACTGGCCCGGCCATTGATCGACGACCTGCCGTACTCGCGCGCCGAGGTCGTGTACGCGGCACGCGCGGAAATGGCCCGCAGCGTCGACGACGTGCTCTCGCGCCGCACGCGCGCCCGTCTCCTCGCACGCGACGCGTCCGCGGCCGCGGCCGCCGACGTCGCCACCCTGCTGGCCGCGGAGCTCGGCTGGTCGGACGACGAACGCCGGCGCCAGGTGACCGAGTACCAGGCGCTCGTGGCCGAGGAACGCCTCGCGGGCGGGCTCCCGGAGACGGCGCTCGACGCACTGTCGCACCCGCCCGCGTGATTCCGTAGTCTCCCCGCGTGCAGACGAACCGGGGCGCGCCGACTCCTCCCATCGCGTTCGGCGCCGGCGAGGTCGGCGATCACCTCTCGGTGCGGCGGGTCGACGTCGACGACGCGACCCGCGAGCGCCTGCGCGCCACCGGCGCCGAGGTGATCGAGACCGCGACCGAGGTGTCGGCCGCGAGCCGCGACTGGTGGCCGCTCGCGATGATCTGGGCGCTCGACGCGCAGGTCGCCGTGCGCGCGTCGGTCGTGGTCAAGCCGCACGACGTCACGCAGGTGCAGGCCGTGATGCGGCTCTGCGACGAGGCCCGCATCCCCGTCACCGCGGCGGCGGGACGCAGCGGGGTGTGCGGGGCGAGCGTGCCCGTGTTCGGCGGCGTGCTGCTCGATCTCACCGGCGTCACGGGCATCGTCGACGTCGACACCACCTCGTTGCTCGTCGACGTGCGCGCCGGAACGTTCGGCGACGTCTTCGAGGACGAGCTGCGCGCGCGAACACGGCGTCACCTGCGGGCACTGGCCCCAGTCGATGGCACTCTCGACCGTGGGCGGTTGGGTCGCGTGCCGCGGCGCGGGCCAGCTGTCGACCCGCTACGGCAAGATCGAGGACATCGTCGAAGGGCTCGACGTCGTGCTCGCCGACGGCACGCTCGTACAGACCGGGCGGCGCGCCCCGCGCCGCGGTCGGGCCCGACCTCACGCAGCTATTCGTCGGTTCGGAGGGCACGCTCGGCATCGTCGTCGGCGCGCGTCTGCGCGCCCACCGGCTCCCTGCCTCCGAGGTACGCGCCGCGTACACGTTCACCTCGTTCGCCGCCGGGCTCGACGCGATGCGCCGGATCCTGCAGCGCGGCGCGACACCGGCCGTGCTTGCGGCTCTACGACGCGGCCGAAGCCGACCGCAGCTACCACACCGGTGCCGTACACCTGCTGCTCATGCTGGACGAGGGCGACGCGCACGTCACCGAGTCGACGCGTCGTATCGTCGACGAGGAGTGCATCGCGGCCGATGCCGGGGTCGGTCGACGTCGCGTTCGTCGAGCAGTGGCTCGGTCATCGCAACGACGTCTCCGCGCTCGAGGCGTTGATCTCGCGCGGGCTCGTCGTCGACACCATGGAGATCGCAGGTTCGTGGCAGTCGTTGCCCGGGATATACGAACGCACTGTCGATGCCATCCGCTCGGTCGAGCACACGCTGGCCGCGTCGGCGCACCAGAGCCACTCGTACCTCGACGGCGGGTGCCTCTACTTCACCTTCGCCGGGCGCCCGCCCGAAGCCGAGCGCGAGGCGTACTACCGGGCGGTGTGGGACGCGGGACAGCGCGCGGTGCTCGCCGCGGGCGGCGCGCTCTCCCATCATCACGGCGTCGGACTCAACCGCGCCCGCTTCGTTGCGGAGGCCCTCGGCGCCGGGTTCGGCGTGCTGCAGTCCGTCAAGGACGCGCTCGACCCGAATGGCATCCTCAACCCCGGCAAGCTCGGCTTGCGCAATCCGTTCGGCGAGCTCGTTTGGCCGTGACCACCGACCGGGTGCTCGTCGTCGACGTCGGCACGAGCAGCGTGCGCGTCGGCGTGTACGACGCGTCGGGCTCGGCGCAATACAGCCTCGAACGCGAGCTGCTGCCCGACACGCCCGCCGACGGCATCGTCGAGTTCGACGCGCTCGTCATGGCCGAGACCTGTCTCGAGCTCGCGGCCGACGCGCTCGACCACGCCGGGCCGGTCGACGGGATCGGTATCACGAACCAACGGGGTTCCGACGGTCGTCTGGGACCGCGCGACGGGCGCGCCCGTCGGGCCCGGCATCGGTTGGCAGGACCTCCGCACGATCGGTGCGTGCCTGAGCCTGCGGTCGCAGGGCGTGCGTTCGAGCCCGAACCAGTCGGCCACCAAGGTGCAGTGGATCCTCGACCAGCTTCCCGAGCGTGAACGGGCGCACGGTCTTTGCTTCGGGACGGTCGACTCGTGGATCGCGTGGACGCTCTCCAACGGCACGATCCACGTCACCGATGCCACGAACGCGGCCATCACGGGCCTGCAAGTAACCCGCGAACCGTCGCGGTGGGACCCGCACGTGTTGGAGGTGCTCGGCATCCCGCACGAGATGCTGCCGGTGATCGTCGACTCGAGCGGTGTGGTGGGCGACGCGCGGGCGTTGGCCGGCGCGCCGCCGATCGCCGCGCTCCTGGGCGACCAGCAGGCGTCGCTCGTCGGCCAGGGCTGCGTCCGGCCCGGCGACGCCAAGATCACGTTCGGCACGGGCGGGATGCTCGACGTCGTACTCGGCGACGCCCCGCCGGGATTCGACCAGCGCGGGGCCGCGGGAACGTTCCCGATCGTCGCCTGGCGCCACGGCGGGCGCGTCACGTGGGGCATCGAGGCGGTGATGCTCGCCGCGGGCACGAACGTGCAGTGGCTGCGCGACGACCTCTGCCTGATCGGAAGCGCCGACGAGTCGCACGACGTCGCCGCGCGTTGCACCGACACCGGCGGGGTCGTCTTCGTCCCCGCGCTGCTCGGTCTGGGCACCCCCGCCTGGGACTACGGCGCCCGGGGCGCGTTCTTCGGCCTGACGCGCGGAACCGGACGCGCCGGAGATGGTGCGCGCCGTCCTCGAAGGCGTGGCGCAACGCGGCGCCGATCTCGTCGACGCCGCCGAGACCGACAGCGGTGTCGCGATCCCGGCGCTGCGCGTCGACGGCGGCATGACCGACAACGACACGTTCGTGCAGGCGCTCGCCGACGCGGCCCAACGACCGGTCGAGGTTTCGCCGATGCGGGAGGCGACGTCGCGCGGCGCCGCGCTCATGGCCGGTCTGGCCGTCGGGCACCACTCGTCGGTCGCCGACCTCGCCCAGATGTGGCAACCGCGGGTACGCGTCGAACCGCGGCGCCCGCTCGATCGCGATCGCTGGCGCGACGCGGTCGACCGCGCCCGTCGTTGGATTCCGGAGCTTTCAGGAATCGATTTCTGAAGCCGGAACCGCTCGTTCGTCGGCGATCTTGCGCGATGCCAGCAGTCCGACCGCCGCGGTGGCCCCGCCGACCAGCGAGACCAACCGCGAGCGGCGCAGGAGGCCCGGCGTCGCCAGGCTGACGACGCCGTCGACCGCGTCGGCGACCGCGCCCATCCCTACCCACTCCGCGTCCATCGTCTGCTCCTTCAGCGTCGTGATCGCGCCGATGCCGAGCACGAGATCGCGGACGCCGACGAGGCGCACCAACGCGCGTGTGGCCGGCTGCGCACCGGCCTTTCCGAACAGCAGCCGCCCGACGAGGCCGGGCAGGACGAGCAGGACCAGCCCGTTGATCGCGCGACCCGCGCGATCACGAGCGCGACCCGGCGATGATCGAAATCCATGCGAGGCATCCTGGCACGGGGCCGATCTCGGGCCCGATACGGAGAGAACTCGGGCCGGGTCAGGGGGCCGGGTCAGGGGGCCGGGTCAGGGGGCGGCGCTCGAACGACCAGCGTCGCCCGTCGGCGCGCCGCACGAGCCTGCGCTCGACGTACCCGGCCGTGCCGCCGCCTCCCACCGGGACGTACACGGTCGCGAGGGTGTCCCGATCGAGGCCGGCGCCGCTGTCGAGCGGTCCCGGATCGGCAGCGTCGTCGGCGTAGAACCAGCCGACGCCGTCGATCACGTGGCGCGCCCTGTCGACCAGCACCTCGCCGTGGACGATCCCGGCCGGAGGCCCGCCCGCGCCGACCTCCCATTCGAGGTCGAGGCCGACGGCGAGCCGATCACCGATCTCGCCCCCGGCGCGGAACGCGTCGTCCGGCGCGTCGAGGCGGATCCCGAACGACTCGAGCCCGAACGTCCAGTGCTCGCGCGGTGTCTCGCACGTGAGCTCGGCCCACAGACCGTCGGCGCGGATCTCGAGGCCTTGGCGCGGGAGAAGCACCTCGTGATCGCGCACGACGAGGATGCCGGCGACGTCGGGCACGCCGACCAGGTAGGTCCAGTACCACGCGATCTGCTCGTCGGCACGCAGCTCGAGCCGCATGAACCCGGCAATGCCGTGATCGTCACCGACGCCCTCGCCGCCGGCGGAGTTCCCCGCGACGAAGTCGAGGAGCCACCGGCTCACAGGAGCGGAAGGTAGTACGTCTCGGGTGTCTCGACGGGCGCGTCGGGCGCGGCGACCCCGCCGTCGACGAGCTCGAGAAAGGGATAGAGGTCGAGGCTGTCGCGGGGCACGGTCCAGTCGACGTCGATCCCGGCCAGCTCGGCGAACGGGCGCAGGAACGTGAAGTACACGTACGCGCCCGCATCGATCTTCGCCCGCCGCTCCATTCCCGCGATCTTGCGATACAGCTGCTTTTGCGCAGCCTTGGCCGCAGCCGCGAGCGCATCGCGCTGCGCGGCATCGATCGGTTCGAGCGCGCCGGACGAGACATCGAAGAACGCGAACGACTCCACCAGCGGCCAGTAGTCCTCGGGCTGCGTCACCGATGTGCCGAAGTCGGTGACGCGCAGGCTCGCGTCGCGCAAGACGAACGCGCCGAGCACTTCGCGATGAGGCATCGCGGCCGAGACCTCGGCGCTCCACGGAAAGTGCGACACGCCGAGACGGTTGTACGCGCGCAGGAGCAGCGTGCGCCCGTCGGCCAACGCGTACGGCCCGGTGTCCTGATAGCCGGAACGGGTGTCGAACCAGAGGAGGAACAGGTACGACGTGAGCAACGCGTTGAGCCGGCTGATCGCGCCTCGTTGCTCGGGACCCGCGACCGGTTCGCATTGCGCGGCAATGTCCTCGACATACGCGCGATACGGAGTGGCCGTGCCGTTCGCGTCGGCAGCCTGGTGCGTCCCGTCGTCGAAGCGGTACGCGGCCGTGGCCCGCGCCCAGAACTCGAAAATGGTCCCGAGCCGGCGTTCGTCGTCGGCCGCGTCGACGAGCCCCGCGGCCATGAGCACCTTGCGCCCGACCAGCGGGAAGTTCGGAACCGCCCACATGTGCACCGGATCGATCTGGGTGGCGAGCCGGTGCCCGGCGCGCCCCAGCTCCTCCGGCGCCACGGCGCGGTTGATCTCGTCGATGATCTCCGGATAGCGCCGGTAGCACTCCACGCATGCGACGAGGATGTACGCCGTCACCGGTATCAGCGCCGACTCGAGCGCCGTGCGCTCTGTCGTCAAGACATAGGAGACCTCGGATTGATACCGGAGCCACCGTTCGATCTCCGCGCGGTCGAGCGTCACGAGAAGGTCCGCACGACCCCGGGCTCGGCCGAGCAATCGACCTCGACCGGGTCGCCGTCGCCGGGCTCCGTCGCCAACACGGTCGCCATGACGCAGGGCACCTGGTACTCACGACTGACGATGCCGATGTGCGACTGCGGCGTACCCGATAGGCACACCACCGCCGTCAGCTCGTCGAAGATGGGCGCGAGGAACGTCGCCCCCGCGTCGGCGACGCAGGCGACGATGCCCTCCGCCGTCGAGTCCATGAGCTCGAGCACATCGTCGGGTGATGACAGCCGCCGCCAGGAGCCGCGTACGGGTCCGGCGGCGAACACCCGGGTACCGCTGCCAATATCGGTCACGGTGATCGAATGTAGCCGGATCGCCGCCGTTACGATCTCGGCGTGACCGCGCCCGACGACGCGACGTTCCGGTTGCTGCACGAGATTCGCCTGCGGGGCGTGGTCGAGCTCGTCGAGACCGAGATCGTCACCCTGCTCACCAACGACGGCCTCGTTGTCCGCAGCGCGCGCGGCATCCGCATCACCTCCGAAGGCCGCGTCACGCATGCGTCGTGGGCCCGCCTGGAACCGGGCGCCGAAGCCGAAGAGGCCGCGCGACGCGCGTACGAACGCTTCCTGCCGCTGAACCGCGAGCTCTTGCAGGTGTGCAGTGACTGGCAGGTTCGGCCCGGCGGAGTGCCGAACGATCACAGCGATTCGCGCTACGACTGGTCGGTGCTCGATCGCGTGCACGCGCTCGACGATCGGATCGCGCCCATCGTGTCGCGCCTCGGGCGCTCGGTCGAACGGTTCGCCGACTACCGACCACGGTTGCGCGCCGCGCTGGAGCGCGTCGAAGAAGGCGAGACCGAGTGGCTCACCTCACCGCGCCTCGACTCGTACCACACCGTCTGGATGCAGCTGCACGAGGATCTCCTGCTCGCAATCGGCCACGATCGCGCGAACGAGCCGGTCGACTAACGATGCACCGGCCGAGAACTGCGCTCACGACGTTCGTCGTTCTCGTCGTCGCGACGTCCGCCTGCCGCGTTTCAGCCCGAGCACACGGGCGCGCGCGTCGCCGACCCGGGGAAGTGTGTCCCGGTCGACATCGCGGCCGGCCCCGACACGGCGTCGTTGCTCTCCGATGCGGCGGCGCGGTTCAACGGATCGGCCTCGGCGCGACTGAACGACGGGCGGTGCTTCTTCGCTCGCGTGCAGACCGTCGATTCTCCGGTCGCGTTGCGCGAGCTCACCGACAACTGGCCCGACGCCGTGCAGCTCGGACCCGCGCCCGCGGTGTGGGTCCCGGGATCGACGATGTGGGGAGAGCTCCTGAACGCGCGCCTGGGCGAGCGGCACCTTCCCCCGATGGCGCCGAACGGGACACCGTTCGCGCGCACACCGCTCGTCGTCGCCATGCCGGCCGCCATGGCGCACGCACTCGACTACCCGCAGCGGCCGATCGGCTGGACCGATCTCGAACAGCTGGCCCGCAACCCGCGCGGTTGGGGCGCCTACGGGCACCCCGAATGGGGATCGTTCCGGCTCGGAAAGGGCAGCCCGGCGTGGTCGACCACCGGCCTCGACGAGACCGTCGCGCTCGACTCGGCGCCGGCGGCTGCGAGCGGCGCGAAGGCGCTGGAACAGTCGATCGTGTACTACGGCGACACGACGCATCCGTACTTCGACAATTGGCAACGCCTGGCCCAGACGTCGCCGGCTCGTTCGATGACGTACCTGTCGGCCACGATCACCGACGAACGCTCCGTCGTCGCGTACAACACCGGCCACGAGGCCGACGACGAGATCAACCACGTGTCGCCGACAGGCACGCCTGCGCGCCCGGCGCTCCGCGTCGTGGCGATCTACCCCGAAGACGCCGGGATCGAGAGTGACAATCCGATCATCGTCCTCGATGCAAAATGGTCGTCGCCATCCGCGCGAACGGGCGCACGGATCTTCACCAAGTACGCGCTGCAGAGCGCGACGCAGGCAAAGGTGGCCGCCGCGGGCTTCCGGCCCGCACGCGGCGCGGTCGACGCCAAGCTCCTCAACCCCGCCAACGGCGTCGATCCGAAGGCCCACACACCATCCGTTGCGCCGTCGTCGCCGATCGAGATCGAACAGGCGCTCACCCACTGGCAATCCAACCGCCGCCCGGCAAACGTGCTGGTGCTGTTCGACGTCTCCGACTCGATGGGCGACACCACGAAGACCGCCGGACCGCCGAAGATCACGTTGGCCCGGTCGGCGCTGGCCGACGCGATCGACCAGCTCGCGCCGGGCGACAACATCCGCCTGCGCATCTTCACGACCAAGCTGCCCAACCCGGTCAGCCCGGACTGGCTCGACGTGGTTCCGCGCGGCCCGTTCGCGACCCGCCGCCCCGCGCTGCGCAAGGCCATCGCCGCACTCGTGCCGGAGCAGGGCTCGCCGCTCTACGCGGCGACGCGCGCCGCCTACGACACCGTGGCCCACGAGGCCGACGCCGGGCACATCAACGCCGTCATCGTCCTGACCGACGGCTACAACGAAGACGACCGCGACAACAACCAGCGTGCGCTCCTCGCCCATCTCGCGGCCAATCCCGACATCCACGTGTTCACCGTCACCTACGGCAACAGCGCCGACCTCACGACCCTGCGCAAGATCGCCCAGGCAACGAACGCGTGGAACTACGACGCGCGCGACACGACCGACCTCGCCGATCTGCTCCCACGCGCGTTCGCGAGCTTCTGACGACGGCCCGGAGCGTCGGTGCCGGCGTCTACGGCGACGCCTGCGGAGCGCGGTACACGTCGGGTTCGACGAAGATCAACGTCGCGCGCGGTTCCACCGCCCGGATGTCGACCTCGAGCGCGTCGATCGCGAGCGCGAGCTCGGTGACGCTGAGGTCGTGATCGAACTCGACCTTCGTCGCGACGACGATCTCGTCCGGACCGAGGTGTTCCGTGCGAAGGTGGATACAACGCCGGACTCTCGGCCCCGCCTCGATCGCGCACCGTATGCGTGCCACGACTTCCGGGCGCGCCGCCTCCCCGACGAGCAGGCTGCTCATCTCGATGACCAACACGATCGCGACGCCGACGAGCAGCACCCCGATCGCGAGACTGCCCACACCGTCGAAGCGGCCGTTCCCGGTGACGTCGGCCACGACCACGCCGCCGAGCGCGACCGTGAGACCGATCAACGCCGCGAAATCCTCGAGCAGCACCACGGGCAGTTCGGGGCTCTTCGTGTGGCGGATGAACGCCCACCACGACTCTTCGGCCGGGCGCACCGCGTTGGCCTCCCTCATCCCCGTGCGAAACGACAGGCCCTCCAGGAACATCGATCCGATCAGGACGCCGATCGCCCACCCCGCACTCTCGATCGGGTGCGGGTGGCGCAGCTTGTCGACGCCCTCGAACACCGAGAAGACGCCACCGAGGCTGAACAGCACGAACGCGACGATGAAGGCGTAGAAGTAGCGCACCGAGCCGTAGCCGAACGGATGCCGGTCGTCGGCGGGTCGGCGGGCGCGCCTGCGCCCCAACAACAAGAGGCCCTGGTTGCCGGTGTCGGCGAGCGAATGAATCGCCTCCGACAGCATCGAGCTCGAATGCGTGACCACGAACGCCACGAACTTGATCACCGCGATGCCCAGGTTCGCGAGGAACGCGGCGACGATGGCGCGCTTCGACTCGTGCGGTTCGGGCCGGGCCGGACCTTCCGATGGTTCGGGCTGCTCCGACGCCATTACTCGATGATCCCGCCCCGGGTCATCGCCTCGACGTCGAGCACGCGATCGAGCTGGGCGTCGGTCATCAGCTTGCGCGCCCGCACGATCTGGCGGACCGACTTCCCGGTGCGACTCGCCTCTTTGATGATCGCCGCGGTCGTCTCGTAGCCGAGTTTCGGGTTGAGCGCGGTCGCGACGGCAGGTGACGCTTCTGCGTAGCGCTCGAGCGTCGCGGAGTTGGCCTCGATGCCGCGGACACACCTTTCGGCGAACACCGTGCTCACGCTCGCGAGCAGATCGATCGACTCGAGCAAATTGCGGGCGATCACCGGCACGAACACGTTCAGCTCGAAGTTGCCCTGCGAGCCACCGAACGCGATGGCGGCGTCGTTCCCGATCACCTGCGCGCCGACCTGGGTCACGACCTCGGGGATCACGGGGTTCACCTTGCCCGGCATGATCGACGAGCCGGGCTGGAGATCGGGCAACCGGATCTCGCCCAGGCCGGTGCGTGGGCCGCTGCCCATCCAGCGCAGGTCGTTCGCGATCTTGATCAACGAGACCGCGAGCACGCGCAGTTGCCCGCTCGTCTCGACGAGCGCGTCGCGCGCGCCCTGCGCGGCGAAGTGGTCCTTGGCCTCGCTGAGCGGGAGCCCGGTACGCACCGCGAGCCGTGCAATCACCTTGCGGGCGAAGCCCTTCGGCGCGTTGATGCCCGTGCCCACCGCGGTCCCGCCGAACGGGAGCGTGCACAGCCGGGGCAACGTGTCGCCGAGCCGAGCGACTCCCTCTTCGATCTGAGCGGCGTACCCCCCGAACTCCTGACCGAGCGTGACGGGAGTCGCGTCCATGAGGTGGGTACGGCCGCTCTTCACCTCGTGCGCGAACTCGCGCTGCTTCTTGCGCAACGCCTTCGTCAGGGTCGCGAGCGAGGGAACCAACCGATCGTTGATCGCCAACGCGGCCGCGAGATGCACCGCGGACGGGAACACGTCGTTCGACGACTGCGACATGTTCACGTGATCGTTCGGGTGCACCGGCGCCCCCAGCGCCGCGGCCGCGAGGCGGGCGATGACCTCGTTGGCGTTCATGTTCGACGAGGTACCCGAGCCGGTCTGGAACACATCGACCGGGAACTGCGCGTCGTGCGCGCCCCCGCCACCTCGTCGGCCGCGGCCGCGATCGCGTTCTTCATCGGCCGATCGAGCGGGTTGACGCGGGCCGCCTCGGCCTTGATCAGTGCGAGCGCGTGCACGAGCGGGGCGGCGATCGGTCGGCCGGAGATCGGGAAGTTCTCGACCGCACGCTGGGTCTGCGCACCCCACTGGGCATCGGTGGGCACCCGCACCTCGCCCATCGAGTCGTGCTCGACGCGATAGCCGGACTCGGTCATGAGATCCTCCTGGCTGCACGGTACTTTCTGGCTATGCCCGAGTTCGCGTATCAAGAGGTCCTGCCGATCGGCGCCGACGACACGCCGTACCAGCTGCTCACCTCCGACCACGTCTCCACCTTCTCGGCCGGCGGGCGCACGTTCGTCCACGTCGACCCCGAGGCCCTGACCCTCCTCACCGGCCGGGCCATGTTCGACATCGCGCACCTGTTGCGGCCCGGCCACCTGGCCCAGCTGCGCGCGATCCTCGACGACCCCGAGGCGTCGCCCAACGATCGGTTCGTCGCGCTCGAGCTGCTCAAGAACGCGTGCATCGCGGCCGGCGGGATCCTGCCGTCGTGCCAGGACACCGGCACCGCCATCGTCAAAGGGAAGAAGGGGGAGCTCGTCGTCACCGGGGGCGGCGACCGCGAGGCGATCTCCCGCGGCATCTTCCGCACCTACAACGAAGACAACCTGCGCTACTCGCAACTCGCACCGCTCACCGCGTACGAAGAGAAGAACACGGGAACGAACCTCCCCGCGGAGATCGAGATCGAATCCGTCGACGGCGACGCGTACAAGTTGCTCTTCATGGCCAAGGGTGGCGGCTCGGCCAACAAGAGCCTGCTGTTCCAAGAGACCAAGGCGCTGCTGAACCCCACATCGTTGATGACGTGGCTCGACGAGAAGTTGCGGACACTCGGCACGGCCGCGTGTCCGCCGTACCACCTCGCGCTCGTCATCGGCGGTACGTCGGCCGAGTTCGCCCTGAAGACCGCGAAGCTCGCATCGGCGCGCTATCTCGACTCGTTGCCCGAGACCGGCAACGCGCTCGGGCGCGGCTTTCGCGACCGCGAGCTCGAGTCGCAGGTTCTCGCGTTGACCCAGGCGTTCGGCATCGGCGCACAGTTCGGCGGGAAGTACTTCTGCCACGACGTGCGCGTCATCCGGCTCCCGCGGCACGGCGCGTCATGCCCGGTCGCGCTCGCGGTCTCGTGCTCCGCCGACCGCCAGGCCCTCGGCAAGATCACCGCCGACGGCGTATTCCTCGAACAACTCGAGACCGACCCCGCGCGCTTCTTGCCCGAGGTCACGCACGACGATCTCGACGCGACCGAGGTCGTGCGCATCGACCTCACGCAACCCATGAACCGGATTCGCGAGACGCTCTCGCGCTACCCCGTGAAGACGCGGGTGATGCTGAACGGCCCGATGGTGGTCGCACGCGACATCGCCCACGCCAAGATCAAAGAACGCCTCGACGCGGGCGAAGGCATGCCGCAGTACCTCCGCGACTACTGCGTGTATTACGCGGGCCCGGCGAAGACACCGGATGGTTACGCATCGGGTTCGTTCGGACCCACCACGGCGGGACGCATGGACTCCTACGTCGACCAGTTCCAACGAAGCGGCGGGTCACTCGTGATGCTCGCCAAGGGCAACCGATCGAAGGCCGTCACCGACGCGTGCCAGGCGCACGGCGGCTTCTACCTCGGGTCGATCGGCGGTCCCGCCGCGGTGCTCGCCCAAGACTGCATCACGAAGGTCGAAGTGCTCGAGTACCCCGAGCTCGGCATGGAAGCGGTGTGGAAGATCGAGGTGCACGATTTCCCCGCGTTCATCATCGTCGACGACAAGGGCAACGACTTCTTCAGCGAAGTGTCGAAACCCCTTCGTGGGCCAGCAGCTCGCGCTTGAGCCCGACGGCGTTGCGGCCACCGCCGTAGCCGCCGATCCGGTTGCCGGCCGCGACGACGCGGTGGCACGGGATCACGAAGGGAATGGGGTTGTTGCGCATCGCGCTGCCGACGGCGCGCGCCGCGCGCGGCCGGCCCGCGAGTGCCGCGAGCTCGCCGTACGACACGACCTCGCCCCACGGAACCTCGCGCACGAGGGTCTCCAACGCCTCACGGCGAAAGCCCTCGACGCCGTTCAGGTCGAGCGCAAGATCGAACGCGTGGCGCGTCCCCGCGAACCAGTCCTCGAGTTGGCGGGCGACGCCGCCATCGGCCTTCGTGACCGCGGTGACCGCGACGTCGGGCTGGTCGTCGCCGGGAAGACTGATCTCGTGCACGCCATCGTCGGTGACGACGACCGTCAGCTCGCCGTACGGGCTGGGCTGGCGCCATGCACGCATGCCGACCGACGCGCTCGGCCTCAGATGAGTCCGAGCTCGGACACGGCGTCGCGCTCCTCGCCCAGCTCGCCCACGCTCGCGTCGATACGGCCGCGCGAGAACTCGTTCACGTCGAGGCCCTGGACGATCTTCCACACGCCGTTCTCCGTCGTGCACGGGAAGCCCGAGATCAGTCCCTCGGGGACGCCGTAGGAACCGTCGGAACACACCGCCATGCTCACCCAGTCGCCCGGCGCGGTCCCGAGCGCCCACTCCCGCATGTGGTCGAGCGCGGCCGACGCCGCCGACGCCGCCGACGATGCGCCGCGCGCCTCGATCACCGCGGCGCCTCGCTGCTGCACGGTCGGGATGAAGTCGCTCTCGATCCAGGACCGGTCGACCAGATCGCTCGCGGTCTTGCCGTCGACCTTGGCGTGGAACAGGTCCGGATACTGCGTGGCGGAATGGTTGCCCCAGATGGTCATGTTCGTGACCGCGGCGACCGGCGCTGCGGTCTTGGCCGCGATCTGCGCCTTGGCCCGGTTGTGATCGAGACGCGTCATCGCGGTGAAGCGTTCCCGCGGGATCGAGCCCGCGTTGTTCATGGCGATGAGGCAGTTCGTGTTGGCGGGATTGCCGACCACCAAGATGCGCACGTCGTCGGCGGCACTCGCGGCCAACGCCTTGCCCTGTGCGGTGAAGATCGCGCCGTTCGCCGCGAGCAGCTCCTTGCGTTCCATGCCCTTGGTGCGCGGCCGCGAACCCACGAGCAGCGCGTAGTTGACGCCCTCGAAGGCCTTCGATGCGTCGTCGCTCGTCTCGACGCCGACGAGCAACGGGAACGCGCAGTCCATGACTTCCATGACCAGGCCGTTCAGCGCGCCGAGCGCGGGCGTGATCTCGAGCATCGACAGCACGATCGGCTGATCGGGGCCGAGCAGATCGCCGCGTGCGATCCGGAAGATCAGGCTGTAACCAATCTGACCGGCGGCGCCGGTCACTGCGACTCGTACGGGGTTCTTCACGATGGCGAAGCTAGTCGCGGACTACCCGTCGGCTGCTACCGCGTCGGTCGCCAGGGCCAAGAGGATGACGCGGGCCTCGGTCAGCTCGGAGATGCGCGACGCGGCACCTTCGGTGACACCCCCGCTGTCGGGGTGGGCGTCGCGCAGCAAGCGGCGGAAACGCCGATTCACGTCGTCGCGCTCGATATCCATGCCCCCCCGCAAGCCCAGGACCTCCATCGCCCAGCGCTGGTCTGGACCGACGCCCGTCCACAACACCTCCTCGGGCGGGCCGCCCGGCCGCCACTCGCCCGCCGCCGCGAGCGGGGGCCGAATCCCGTTCCACATCGCCTCGGCGACGATGCGGAGCTCGACGTCGGCCGCGAGGCCACCCCAGCGCCCGTCGACCACCGTGCGGATGGCATCGAGCGCTATCGCCCGCCCGCCCGAGTGCAGCGTCGCCGCGCCCATCACGGCGCCGAGGATCTGGGGCGCGGGCGCACCGTGCACGTCGAGCTCCACCACGATGTGGCCGTCCTCGCCGAGCATGCGGTGACGCGAGCGGTCGAGGCCGTGGGTGTCGTACTGCAAGCGATGCCGGAGGGCGAGACGCGGGATGGTGAGACCGTGGCGGGCGTCGTGCAACAGGCGCGGGAGCAGCTCGCGCTGTTCGTCCCCGATGGCGGGAAGGTTCGTGGCCACGACCGCGGCGAGCAGCGCCACACCGTGCGCGGGCCCGGAAGTCGGCAGGTACGCGCCATCGAGCGCGACCCGGCGCGTCGGCATGTGCCGGCGGGTGTGACGCACGTTCAGCTCGGCCAGCAACACGGTGCAACCCTCCGCAGTGATCTTCGGTCCCGCGGGTCCGCTCGGACGAATCCGGCCCCTGCCCCGATCACCGCTGCTCCCGCGACGCGAACCCGGTGCGCCGCTCAGCGGGCCGCGGCGACGATCACGAGCACCACGACGTACACCGCGAGCAACACCGCGGCGATCAGCCAGAGTCCGCTGCGGCCGAGGACGGGCGCGCCCCGCGCCGCGGGGCGCGAGAGCCCGCACGACGGGCAGCGGGAAGCGTCGGACGCCACCGGTGCGCCGCAGACGGCGCAGTGCGGGGTGGCCTGAGGACTCGCCGTCATCGGGCCCCTCCCATCTCGCCCGCCCGCATCGGCGTCACCGGACCTGGGCCCGGCGTTCGGCCGTTTCTACCGTCTGGCGCAGCAGCATCGCACGCGTCGTCGGGCCGACGCCGCCGAGCCTCGGAGTGATCCAGCCGGCCACGTCGGCGCATGCCTCGTCGACGTCGGGCACCACCTTGCGGCCCTGCATCGTCGCTCCCGGCCCCACCACTGCCGCGCCGGGGCGCACCATGTCGGGCGTCAGGATCGACGGCCGGCCCGCCGCCGCCACGATGATGTCGGCTTCCCGCGTGTACTGGGGCAGGAAATGCGTGCCCGTGTGGCACACCGTGACGGTCGCGTTGGCGTTCGGCTCCTTCAACGAGAGCAGGTTCGCGAGCGGCCGGCCGATCGTGATGCCGCGCCCGATGATCACGACGTGCTGGCCCTCGATCGGCACCTTGTACATGACGAGCAGCGCCTGGATGCCGAGCGGCGTACACGGCCGCGGCGCGCCGGCCACCCCCATGACGAGCTTGCCCAGGTTGACCGGGTGCAGCCCGTCGGCGTCCTTGTCGGGATCGATCGCGAGCAGGGCCGCTTCGGCATCGAGGTGGTCGGGCAGCGGAACCTGGAGGATGAACGCGTCGACGTCGGGGTCGCGGTTGTACGCGCCGATGACCGCGTGCAACTCCGCTTGGGTCACGGTCGCGGGCAGCTCCGTGTGGATCGAGCGCACACCGATCTCGGCCGAGTCCTCGCGCTTCAGTCGCACGTACGCGTGGCTCGGCGGATCGTCGCCGACGAGGATCGTGCCGAGACCCGGCGTGACACCGCGCTCGGCGAGACGTCCGATGCGGGCGCGCAGGTCGTCCTTGACGTCGACAAGCAGCGCGTTTCCGTCGAGCAGTGTCGCGGCCATCAGTGGAGGAAGTGCCGTTCGCCGGTGAACACCATCGCGAGGCCCAGCTCGTCGGCGCGCTCGATCACGGCCTCGTCGCGCAGCGCGCCCCCGGGTTGGATGACCGCCGCGACCCCCGCGTCGGCCGCGGCCTCGACGCCGTCGGGGAACGGGTAGAACGCGTCGCTCGCGGCCGCACCGCCGCGGGCGCGGCCCGCCGCCTTCTTGGCCGCGATCTCCACCGACTCGACCCGGTTCTGTTGGCCCGCGCCGATGCCCACGGCCTGCGCGTCCTTCACCAAGCACGATCGCGTTCGACTTCACGTGCCCGCAGATGCGCCAGGCCAGCTCGAGGTCGCGCCACTGCTCCGGCGTCGGCGCGACCTTCGTGACGACGCGCCAGTCGTTGCGCGTCGACGCGAAGTGGTGGGCGTCCTGAACGAGGAAACCGCCGGAGATCTGACGGAAGTCCAGAGGATCTCGGCCGGGTTCCGGGGCCTCGAGGAGCCGGGTGTTCTTACGCTTTTGCTGCAAGCGCCTCGATCACCCCCGGCGCGTACCCGGGCGCGATGACGACGTCGGCTTGCGGCCCTTCCACCATGCGCTCGACCGTCGCCGTGTCGATCGGACGATTCAACGCGACGATCCCGCCGAACGCGGATCGCTCGTCGCACTCGAGCGCGCGTTGGTACGCGTCGGCGAGCGAATCGTCGAGCGCGACGCCGCACGGGTTCGCGTGCTTGATGATCGCGCACGCGGGTCCGGGCCCGAGATCGTGCACGATCTTCCACGCCGCGTCGGTGTCGTAGAAGTTGAGGTACGACGAGCGCGAGGCCTGCGTGCTGCTTCGTCTCGTCCCACCAGCTCGTTGTGCCCGCCCGGCGATACCGCGCGGCCTGTTGGTGCGGGTTCTCGCCGTACCGCAGCTTCTCGTTCGTGCGTTCGAGCGCGACGACGATGTGCTCGGGCAGGGGCTCGTCGATTCCTGCAGCCACTGCACGATCGCCGCGTCGTACGCGGCGGTGCGCGCGAACGCGGCGAGCGCGAACGCGCGCCGCAGGTCTGCACTCACGGTTCCGTCGTTCGCGCGCAGCTCCGTGAGGAGCGGCCCGTACTGATCGGGGCTCGTCACGATCGTGACCCACGCGTGGTTCTTCGCGGCCGCGCGCGTCATCGCGGGCCCGCCGATGTCGATCGTCTCGATGTCGGGCCGTTGCTCGAACGGGTAGAGGTTCGACACGACGAGCTCGAACGGCCTGATGCCGTGCAGATCGAGGTCGCGGCGGTGGCTCTCATTGGCGAGATCGGCGAGCAGTCCGCCGTGGATCTTCGGGTGCAGCGTCTTCACACGGCCGTCGAGCATCTCGGGCGAACCGGTGACGGCTTCGACGCGAGTGACGGGGATGCCCGCCGCTTCGAGCGTCGTCGACGTGTTGCCCGACGAGACGACCTCGACCCCGAGCTCGTCCAGACCTTTGGCGAGCTCGGTCAGGCCGGCCTTGTCGTAGACCGAGAGCAGCGCGCGTCGGATCTTCGTCCTGTTGTTGTTCATGTTCATGCGCGGGCCTTCACGAGCCTTTCGATCACGTCGGGGTACAAGCGGCGCTCCACTTCCTTGATGCGTTCGTGCAGGGTGGCCTCGGTGTCGTCGTCGAGGACCGGGACCGCCTCTTGGGCCAGGATCGGTCCCGAGTCGACGTCCTCGGTGACGAGATGCACGGTCGGGCCCGTCACCTTCACCCCGAACTCGAGCGCGTCGCGCACCGCGTGCCAGCCCTTGAACGACGGCAGGAGCGCGGGATGGGTGTTCACCGCCCGGCCGCCGTAGGCGTCGACGAACGGCTTCGACAAGATCGTGCCGAACCCGGCGATGGCGACGAGGTCGACGTCGTGGCGCGCCAGTCCGTCGACGACGTCGTGGGTGTAGGCGACCCGATCGAAGCCGGAGCTGAAGTCGGTGCGCTCGACGAGCTCGGCATCGACGCCGTGCGCCTTGGCGATCTCGAGGGCGCCGCAGGGGCGGTCGGCGATGACCACGACGATCGGCAGATTCCGTCCGAGCAGGGCCTCGAGGATGGTTCCGCTGCCCGATGCCAGGACTCCGACCCGCATACGGGCACCCTATCCCGCTCGGTCAAAAGCATCTTTCGGCCGGAAATCCCCAGCTTGCACCCAGAAAGATGTTTCACTTCCCTTTACAACGAGGGAGAGACTTTCATGGCCGATTCGCAATCCCCTACGCCCGCAGAGATAACGATCATGGCCGCCGGCGCGGTGATGATCGTCTTTTCGTTCCTCCACTTCGCCGGAAGCGGGAGCTTCGGCCGAAGCTCCTGGCAGTCGCCTTTCTTTCCGATTGCAACGCTGCTGCCGCTGTACGGGCTGGTCATGGCGCTGCAGATCGCCCTCACCAAGTTCGCCAAGGTGAAGCTCCCGGAGTCGGTGCTCGGGTTTACGTGGGAGCAGATACACCTCGGTCTGGGAGCCATGGCGGGGTTGATGGCGATCGCGTGGCTCATCACCGACACCAGCGACAAGCAGATCGGTCAGTGGTTCGAGATTCTCGGCGGGATCGCGCTCGTGGTCGGAGCTGTTCTGCTCCAGCGGGAACGCAACACCGGCGCGATCGGCTGAGGAGAAATACGACATGGACAAGGTCAAGCTCTCAACTGCCAACATCGTCATCCTGGCCTCGGGCGCAGTGATGCTCATCGGCTCCTTCTTGGACTTCAGCAAGTCGAAGTCGGTCACGGTCGGTGGATTTACGGTCCACGTCTCGTCAGGCGGTGGGAGCGCGTGGAGCACAGGCCATCTCCTGATCGCCACGCTTCCCGCGCTCCTCGGCATCGTGATGGCCGCGCAAGTGGCCGTGGCCGCGTTCGCGTCCGGCGTCAAGCTGCCCGAGAAGGTGCTCGGGCTGAGCTGGACCCAGATCCATCTCGTGCTCGGGTTCCAGGCCACGATCATGATGCTCGCGTTCCTCGTGGAGGACACGGGGCTCGACAAGGGCATCGGGCTCTTCTTGATGTTGATCGCGGCGATCGCGCTGCTCGTCGGCGCGGTGCTGCGGATGCGGGAGACCCCGGCGGTCTGAGGGCGTTCCCATGAGCGACCGCGGGGGATCGCTCGGGATCACGGTCCGAGCGCGGGGTGTGCCCGCGCTCGGCCAGGCAGTTTCGGCGACGGGCGGCGCGGCCGTCGCCCTCGGCGTGCTGCTGGTCAGCATCGACATCCGAGCCGACAATCCCGGCCGGGCGGCCCCGACCGCGCTGTTCGCGGCGCTGGTCGTGGTGGGCTACCTCGTCGTGTTCCTGGCGCCGCGCGAGACACACCCGGCCGGGATCACCGCGGTGGCGCTCGGGATCCCCGGCGCGCTCGGCTGGGGATTGCTGCCGGGTGCGCACAGCTTCGACGACATCCGGCCGTTCCTCGTTCTTACGATCGCGGGTTGGTTGCTCGCGTTCGCGTTGCCGCGGACGCGAGGCCGAACGATCTTCGTCGCGGCCGCGGCGCTGTTGCTCTGGCTCTGGATCCTCGGCGAGGTCTCGGGGACCGGCGCGTATTCGGCGGCGCCGATCCCTTCGCCGCCCGCGCACACGCTGTTCAGCCTGCAGTCGCTCGCGGGCGCGCGATCGACGGTCGCGCTCGGCGATCTCGACTCGACCGACCCGCTGTACCCACTGGCCCAACAGTGCGACGGCGGTGACGAGGTCGCGTGCGACACGCTGTTCCACAGCGCGCCGGCGGGGAGTGACTTCCAGCAATTCGGGGCGACCTGCGGCGACACCCAACCGAGCACCAACCTCGGGGGGACCTGCGAGTTGCGGGGTAACAGTTCGGTCGGGGGTCCGACGCTGCCCTTGCCGAACTTCGGCTCGGGGTCGGTGCCGGGAACGACGAGCAACAAGACGTTCGACATCGGCCTCGTCTCTGCGTTCTTCGGTCTCGTCTATCTGGGCGCGCTGTACATGCTCGATCGAGCGGGCTGGCGCGGGCTGGCGACGGCGTTCGTCGTGCCCGGCTTCGTCGCACTGGTGACCGGCGCGCAGAGTCTGGGGGAAGCCGCACACCACGCGTGGGCGGCGGGCGCGTTCACGTTCGTTGCCGGGCTCGTGATCGGCGTGGTCGGTGACCGGACCGGGCGACGGTTCACGACCTGGGCCGGCGGCCTCACGGTCGCGCTCGGGGGGCTGACGGTGGCACTCGACGCCGCTCACATCTCCCACGCCGTGAGCAACGGCAACGTGAAGCTGGCCGGACCCGGACTCATCGTGTTGGCGTTCGGGGTCGGGTTGGTCGCGTTCGCGTTCGTCATTGCGCAGCTCCTTCGCCACCCGGGTGGCAGTGGTGGTGCATCTTCGGGAGACGACGTGGGGCCGAGGTTCGGCGCGCCTGTGTCCGGCGCGCCGGCACGGGAACGGGAGCGGGAACCGGGACCGGAGCCACCGAGGTGGCCGACGTTGTTCCCGCCGCCCCCGGCGTGACCCGCGGCCGCCAGTTGGCCGCGCCCCACGACTCCCCACCCGTCTCGCGCCGGTCGACCCGCGACCTATGTCACCCGTCGCTCGACCCGTGTTGAAGATTCGTCGGAAGAATCGCCGACACGCGTACTCGGCTGGTCGATGAACCGTGTTGAAGATTCGTTGAAAGAATCTTCAACACGGATTCGTAGGTGAATGGCACAGGCGAGGGGTAAGTTGCGCTCGGCCCGTCGGCAGGGCGCGCTGCGCACCGCCACCGCCCGGTCACGACTTCCCTCTTCGGTCCGACAGAGATACCGGGAGTCGCATTGCCGGCCATTCGCTATCCCACCCGCTACCGGCGCATGCCACACGGACCGGCGGAGTTCGCCGCCTTCCGCTCCGAATGCGCAGCCCTCCTCGCACGCGCCGGCGAGCTCGACAACGCGCAGCAGGCCCTCGGCGCCCAGCTCGCGGAGGTGCGCACCCAACTCGCCGAGATGCGCATTGTCATGTGGCCGCGCGTCGACCCCAAAGACATCGTGCACGGGTTTCGCCGGACGCGTCGAGGAGGTCCGCCGCCGATCCCGCCGGTCGCGCCCGGCGCGCACCCGCTGGTCGGCAAGCACCTGCGCTCGACCGTGCTCGCCGTCCTCGCCCGCAATGCGCGACCGATGACGCTCGTCGAGATCCACCGCGAGCTGCACCTGAACGGGTTCGCGATCGCCTCCCGTCAGCCGGTCAAACGACTCGCCGACGCCCTCGGCTACGAGACCAGGAAGGGCCGCGCGCGCCGCCTCGACCGCGGCATCTACGTGCTCGACCTGCTGAATCCGGGCGACGGCGCCGGATCTCGCGCATCGCCGTCTCGCCCGCGGCTCTACAGCCCCCGCACGACCTCGGCCATCAGTTCCCCGGCCGCGGTGGGATTCGTCGCGACCCGCACGCCCGCGGCCTCCAGCGCTTCCATCTTCGCTTGCGCTGTGCCCTTCGAACCCGAGACGATCGCTCCGGCGTGCCCCATCTTCTTGCCGGGAGGCGCGGTCACGCCCGCGATGTAGCTGACGACCGGTTTCGACATCTTGGTCGAGATGAACTCCGCGGCCTCCTCTTCGGCCGATCCACCGATCTCGCCGAACATGATGACGGCCTTCGTGTCGGGATCGGCTTCGAACAACGACAGGCAGTCGATGAAGCTCGTGCCCGGCACCGGATCGCCGCCGATCCCGACACACGTCGTCACACCGATGCCCTTATGCGCAAGCTCGTTCAAGGCCTGGTAGGTGAGGGTTCCCGAGCGAGAGACGATGCCCACCGGACCGCCAGGCTTCGCGACCTCGGCCGGGATGAACCCGATGTTGCACTCGCCCACCGTCAACAACCCCGGGCAGTTCGGCCCGAGGATGCGAGACGACGGGAAGTCGCGCGCCACCTTGTTGTAGAAGCGGGCCTCGTCGTGCACCGGGATGCCCTCGGTAACCGCGACGATCAACTCGAGCCCCGCCTCCGCGGCCTCGAGCACCGCGCTCGCCGCCCCACCGGCCGGGACGATCACCATCGTCGCGGTCGCGCCGGTCTCGCGCACCGCGTCAGCCACCGTTGCGAACACCGGGATACCCTCGACGTCGGTGCCGGCCTTCTTCGGGCTCACACCGCCGACGACCTTGGTGCCGTAGGCCGGTTGCGCAGCACGTAGAACCGGCCCTGACCGCCCGTAATGCCCTGCACGATCACTTTCGTGTCGGCATTCACCAAGATGCTCACGACCGCGCCTCCGCCATCTCCACGGCCGTCCGTGCGGCCTCCACCATCGTCGGTCTGCTCACGAGCCGGTCGGATTCGTAGCCGGCGAGGATCGCCCGGCCTTCGTCGGCGTTCGTCCCGTCGAGCCGGATCACGATCGGCGACGCGATCGCGACCTGCTCCAACGCCTGCACGATTCCGTTCGCGACCTCCTCGCCTTTGGTGATGCCACCGAAGATGTTGATGAAGATCGACCGCACCGACGGATCGTTGTTGATCACCTCGAGCGCGTTCGCCATGACCTGCGCGCTCGCTCCGCCACCGATGTCGAGGAAGTTCGCCGGACGCCCGCCGACTTCGTGCACGATGTCGCACGTCGCCATCGCGAGCCCGGCGCCGTTCGCGATGACACCGACCGTGCCTTCCAGACCGACGTACTGCAACCCCTTCGCCGCGGCTTCGAACTCGCGCGCGTCGCGTCTTCTCGAGGCCCGCGAGCTCGTCCCACTCCGGATGACGAAAACGCGCGTTCTCGTCGAGTGACACCTTGGCGTCGAGCGCGTGCACCTTTCCTTCCGGCGTGAGGATCAACGGGTTGATCTCGACCAGATCGGCGTCGCCGTCGACGTAGGCGTGGTACAGCTTCAACAAGATGTCGACCGCGCCGTCGGTCGCGGCCGGATTCAGCTTGGCCCGCGCCACCCACTCCCGGCACGCGGTCTCGCTCAGTCCGTCGACCGGATCAATGGTCAACCGTGCGATCGCCTCGGGGTTCTCGTCGGCGACCGTCTCGATCTCGACGCCACCCTGCGCGCTCAACATTCCGAGGTACTGCTTCGCGCTCCGGTCGAGGGTGAACGACGCGTAGTACTCCTCGGCGATGTCGGAGGCGTGCTCGACCCAGACCCAGCGCACGACGTGGCCCTTGATGTCCATGCCCAAGATGTTGCCGGCGTGGGTGCGGACCTCGTCCGCGTTCTCGGCGAGCTTGATCCCGCCCGCCTTGCCCCGGCCGCCGACCTGCACCTGGGCCTTGACCACGACCGGGTAGCCCGCGGCACCGGCCGCGCGCACCGCCTCGTCGACGGTCGTCGGCGACGTCGCCGGCGGAAACCGGGATGCCGTAGCGCGCGAACAGCTGCTTGCCCTGGTATTCGAAGAGATCCACGAACTACTCCTGCGTGTGTTCGACAGAATTGTGCGAATCGAGAGTGGTCTCGAGCCAATCGACGATGTCACCGAGCGGCGCGCCGGGGGTGAAGACGGCGGAAACGCCGGCCGCGGCCAGCGCGGGACGATCCTCGTCGGGGATGATCCCACCTGCGAAAACGAGGACATCGTCGAGGTCGCGGGCGCGCAACTCGTCGACGATCTTGGGGATCAAGGTCATGTGTGCGCCCGACAGCACCGACAGGCCAACGGCGTCGGCATCCTCTTGCAACGCCGCCTCCGCCACGAGCTCCGCCGTCTGGAAGAGGCCGGTGTACACGACCTCGAACCCCGCGTCGCGCAGGGCCCGTGCGATCACTTTGGCCCCCCGATCGTGTCCGTCCAGCCCGGGCTTGGCGATGACGACGCGGTAGCGTCGCAGCATCGGCTCACCATAGCCAAGGACCAGCAGTGGCCTCCTCTCGCGCCCGCAGCTCAGACATCAAGCTCATCGTCGCGTCCACGGTCGCGGTCCTCATGGCCGGCTTCCTGATCGCCGGCGGGGCCCTGATCGCCACTCGCAGTCCCGGCAACGTCGTGTGCGGCGTGCTGACCGTCGGCAGCGCCAGCGACGTCCGTAAGACCCTCGACACCGGCGGGCCCTACTTCACGACCGGAGGCGCCGGGTGCGGGTTCTGGCTCGCCCTGGCCGACGGCAACATCGTCGCGTACAAGGTCGAGCAGCCGCAGAAGTGCACGCTCAAGCTGAAGCGCGACCACTGGGAATGCGGCTCGCAAACCGTCGACGCCGCCGGCCTCGCGCAGTACCCGGTGAGCATCCAGACGATCGGCCAGACCGACTCGGTGGTCATCAACCTGCTGCCGCCGGGCGTCTCGACGACAACGACAACGACAACGACCGCGGCGACCGGTTAGACGCGCGCGAGCGGCGCCCACGACAACAGCAGCGTCTTCTCGCCGACCTCGCGGAATCGCACCCGCGCTTCGGCCTTGTCGCCGCTGCCGGTGATGTCGACGATCACACCGTCGCCGAACTTGTCGTGGCGCACGTCGTCGCCGACCCGCAGCCCGAGTTGCTCGGCACCGCGCGCGCCCGCGGGCTGCTCGTTCTCACGACGCATCGCCGCCGCCACCACCGCGTCCCGATGCGCGCCGAGCCCGCCGCCACCGCCGCTCCCCGCGCCACCACCACCGCTGCGGCGCCCGCGACCCGACTTCTCCTCGCCGGTCGACGCGATCAGCTCCGCGGGGATCTCCTCGAGGAACCGGCTCGGCGGCCGGTAGTCGGTGGTGCCGAACATCATGCGGCTCCACGCGTGGCAGAGGTACAGCCGCTCCTCGGCGCGCGTGAGTCCGACGTAACAGAGCCGGCGTTCCTCTTCGAGCTCGTCGGGGTCACCCAGGCTCCGCACGTGCGGGAAGACGCCGTCTTCCAGCCCGATCAGGAAGACGACCGGGAACTCGAGGCCCTTCGCGGAATGCAACGTCATGAGCGTGACCGAGCTGGCCTCGGGATCGTTCTCGTCGAGGTCGGTGACGAGCGAGATGGCTTCGAGGAACGCCTGGACGCGCGCCAACCCGTCGGGCCGGGCCGCATCGCCGCCGGCACCGTCGCCGACCCCCACGCCACCGATCGCCGCGAGCCCGCCAAGATCCCCGCGCTCGACCTGCTCGTCGAACAGCCGCGCCGAGCCGACCAGCTCCTGCAGGTTCTCGATCCGGCCGTGCGACTCCACCGATCGCTCCGCTTCGAGCTCGGAGAGGTACCCGCTGCGGGTCAACACCGCCTCGAGCGTCGCGCCGACGCCCCCGGGCGCCGCGGTCTCCACCTCCTGCATCAGATCGAGCAGGTCGCGCAGGCCGCCGAGCGCCTTCCCGGTCACACCCGCCGCCGCGGCCTGGGTCGACCGCGTCGCGGAACGTCGACGCCCGCGCCGCTGCGCGTACGCGTCGAGCTTCGCGATCGACGTGTCGCCGACGCCGCGCCGGGGCGTGTTCACGACACGCTTCCACGACACCTCGTCGTCGGGATTCACCAGCGCGCGCAGGTACGCGAGCGCGTCCTTGATCTCGCGCCGGTCGTAGAACTTCACGCCGCCGAACACGCGATACGGCACGCCCGAACGCACCAACGACTCTTCGAGCACGCGGCTCTGCGCGTTGGTCCGGTAGAAGACGGCGACGTCGCCGTAGCGGTACTCCGCGCCGTCGACGAGGCGATGGATCTCGCGCACGACGAACGCCGGCCTCGTCGTGCTCGTCGTCACCTTGGTAGCGGACGATCTGCTCACCGACGCCCTTGTCGGTCCAGAGGTGCTTCTTGCGCGTCGACGCGTTGTTCGCGATGACCGCGTTGGCGGCTTCGAGGATCCGCTGGGTCGAGCGGTAGTTCTGATCGAGCACGATCATCGTGGAGTCGGGGAACGCATCCTCGAACTTCAACAGGTTGCGGAAGTCGGCGCCGCGGAACCGGTACACGCTCTGCGCGTCGTCGCCGACGACCATGATGCTGCGATGTTCGACGGCGAGCAGGCGCACGATTTCCCATTGCGCGGCGTTCGTGTCCTGGAACTCGTCGACGAGGATGTGGCGGAACCGTTGCTGGTACCGGAACAACGCCTCGGGGTGCTCGCGGAACAGGCGAACCGTGAGCAGCAGCAGGTCGTCGAAGTCGACGGCCGACGCCTCGGCCAGCCGCCGTTGGTACTCGGTGTAGACCTCCGCGACCCGGCGCTCGGCCGGTCCGACCGCCTGTTCGGCGTACTGCTTGGGCAGGATCAACTCGTTCTTGAGCGAGCTGATCTGCGTGTGCAGCTGACGGGCGGGGAACCGCTTGGGGTCGAGGTCGAGGTCGCGGCGCACCCAGTCGGTGAGACGCTGCGCGTCGGCCTGGTCGTAGATCGTGAAGCTCGACCGGTAACCGAGCAGCGACGCTTCCCGCCGCAGGATGCGCGAGCACGCGGCGTGGAAGGTCGAGACCCACATACGGTGCCCGACCGGACCGAGGAGCTGCGCGACCCGCTCGCGCATCTCGCCCGCGGCCTTGTTGGTGAACGTGATCGCGAGGATCTCGAACGGCGACGCGCCGAGCTCGGCGACGAGATAGGCGAGACGGTGCGTGAGCACCCGGGTCTTTCCGGAGCCGGCACCTGCAATCACCAGGACCGGTCCGGCCGCCAAGGTGACAGCCTCGTATTGAGCCGGATTCAGCCCCGAGAGATCCAGGCTCCGTCCGCGAGCCGGGACGGCGGGCTCAGTGTCGACCATGACCAATGCATGGTACCGGGGGTGAATTACACGTGTGTCAGTGCGATCTCAGACTTCGATCCAGAGCGTCACCGGGCCGTCGTTCACCAGTTCGACCTGCATGTCCGCACGGAAGCGGCCGGTGGAAACCGGGACGGCCAGCGCCGAGAGCTCGGCGACGAACGTCTCGACGAGCGGTTCGGCGTGCTCGGGGCGAGCGGCTCGCCCGTTGCACCAGGGCGCGCACGGCAAAGACCCCGGGCGTGCGCTTACGAAGCCGCTTTTTCGGCGTCCGCCGTGTACGCGCCCGTCGTGGCGAGGCCGTTCATGCGTGCCCGGTGGCGGAAGGCGGCCTGACCCGCGGTCATGTTCGCGTCCGCACCCTTCCAGGCCTGCAACGCCGCGTGCTGCAGCGCGCGCCCGTACGAGAACGAGAGCTTCCACGGCTGCGGGCCCTTGGCGTTGATCGCGTTGAGGTTCGCGGTCGCTTCCTCGTCGCCCTGTCCGCCGGAGAGGAAGACAATGCCGGGTACGGCCGCGGGGACGTTCATCTTGAAGCACGAGATCGTCGCGTCGGCGATCGTCTCGGGCGAAACGGGGTAGCTCGCGTGACCCTTCCCCGCGATGACCATGTTCGGCTTCAACAACATGCCTTCGAACTCGACGCGCTGCGCGTAGAGCGCATCGAAGACGGTGTGCAAGCGTGTCGCACGTCACCTGGTAGCAGCGGTCGAGCGAGTGGTCGCCGTCCATCAGCACTTCCGGCTCGACGATCGGCACGATGCCCTCGTCCTGGCAGAGCGCCGCGTACCGGGCGAGCGCGTGCGCGTTCACGTCGAGGCAGAGTCGCGACGGGATGTCGCGCGCCGATCGTGATGACCGCGCGCCACTTCGCGAACCGGGCGCCGAGGTCCCGGTACTCGACGAGGCGGGCGCGCAGGCCGTCGAGCCCGTCGGTCACGAGCTCGTCGGGCGACTTCGCGAGCTTCACCGCTGCCCTTGTCGACCTTGATGCCGGGGATGATGCCCTGCGACTCGAGGATCTTGGCGAGCGGGCGACCGTCGGACGCGTTCTGGCGGATCGTCTCGTCGAACAGGATCACGCCGCTCACGTGGTCGGCGGCGCCGCTGGTGGTGAACAGCATCTCGCGGTAGGCGCGCCGGCGGTCCTCGGTCGACTCGCACGCCGATCGAGTCGAAGCGCTTCTTGATCGTGCCGCTGCTCTCGTCGGCGGCGAGGATGCCCTTGCCCGGGGTCACCAGTGCCTGGGCCGTCTGATTCAGTGCCGCGTCCATCGCGTGTCCCCTCGTGTCCTTGCCGTCGTCCGGTGTGGTCCACCATTTTCTACCGGAGACGGCCCCGAAGTGGAACCCGGCACCGGATCGCCGACCCGATCAGGCGAGATCCGGGATCACTCCCATTCGATGGTGCCGGGCGGCTTCGACGTGATGTCGTAGGCGACCCGGTTCACGCCGGGTACCTCGTTGATGATCCGTGACGAGATGCGCTCGAGCACCTCGTAGGGCAGCCGGGCCCAGTCGGCGGTCATCGCGTCGTCGGAGGTCACCGCCCGCAACACGATCGGGTAGGCGTAGGTGCGGTCGTCGCCCATCACGCCGACGGTCTTGACCGTGGGCAGCACCGCGAAGCTCTGCCAGATCTTGCGGTACAGACCGGCCCGGCGGATCTCCTCCACCACGACCGCGTCGGCCTGCTGGAGGATCTCGACGCGCTCGCGGGTGATCGTGCCGATGATGCGCACCGCCAGCCCCGGACCCGGGAACGGCTGGCGCCACACGATCTCCTCCGGCAGACCCAGCTCCTCGCCGATCGCGCGCACCTCGTCCTTGAACAGCGCGCGCAACGGTTCGACGAGCTCGAAGTCCATGTCTTCGGGAAGACCGCCGACGTTGTGGTGGCTCTTGATGTTCGCGTTGTCGCCGCCGCCCGACTCGACGATGTCGGGATACAACGTGCCCTGCACCAAGAAGCGCGCGTCGCCGAGATCCTGCGCGGCTTCTTCGAACACGCGGATGAACAGCTCGCCGATCGTCTTGCGCTTGCGTTCGGGATCGATGACGTCGTCGAGCGCGTCGAGGAACCGGTCCTGCGCCTTCACGTGGACCAGCTCGACCTCGAACTGGTCGCGGAAGGTCTGCTCCACCTGTTCCGCCTCGCCGCGCCGGAGCAATCCGGTGTCGACGAACACGCACACGAGTTGGTCACCGATCGCCTTGTGTACGAGC
The DNA here is from genome assembly GCA_963812205.1 of uncultured Actinomycetes bacterium. Lineage (GTDB taxonomy): Bacteria > Actinomycetota > Acidimicrobiia > IMCC26256 > PALSA-610 > PALSA-610. Next base: position 561,738 of record CAWEUJ010000004.1, on the reverse strand, counting down.
GCAGCCGCGACCGCGGAGTCGACACCACCGGACAGGCCGCAGATGACGCGCTCGCTCCCGACCTGGGCGCGGATCTCGGCGACCGCGTGCTCGATGATCGACACGTTGGTCCATGTGGGTCGACAGCCCGCGGCGTCGAAGAGGAACGCCTTCAGGATCTCCAAGCCGTGCTCGGTGTGCGCGACCTCGGGATGGAACTGCACCGCGTAGATCCCGCGGTCGCGGTCCTCGAACCCGGCGACGGGAACGGCGTCGGTGCGCGCCGTGACCGCGAATCCCGCCGGGGCGACGGTGATCGAGTCGCCGTGACTCATCCACACGACCTCGTCGACGGGGAGGTCGGCGAACAGCAGCGACGATCCCTCGACGTGCAGCTCGGTCCGCCCGTACTCGCCCTGGCCGGTCTTGGCGACCTGCCCGCCGAGATCACGGGCGACGAGCTGGGCGCCGTAACAGATGCCGAGCAGCGGCACCCCGGCGTCGTACACGGCGGGGTCGATTTCGGGGGCGCCGGGCACGTGGACGGACGCAGGCCCGCCGGAGAGGATGATCGCCTTGGGGTTGCGGGCGAGCATCTCCGCGATCGGCATCGAGCGCGGGACGATCTCGCTGTAGACGTGCAGCTCGCGGACCCGGCGTGCGATCAGCTGCGCGTACTGCGCCCCGAAGTCGACGACGAGGACGAGGTCGGGCGATTCGTTCACGGCGCGGTGATCCTCATCACGCCTTGACCCGTCACGCCATACCGATGCCCTGCGCGCGCTGCAACGACTTGCCCTCGGTCTTCAGCGTGGGCGCGACCATCACTTCGGCCTTCTGGAATTCCTTGACCGTCTCGTAGCCGGTCGTGGCCATCGAGGTCCGCAACGCACCGAACAGGTTGAGGGTGCCGTCGTTCTCGTGCGCGGGACCGGTGAGGATCTCGGCCAGCGTCGCCTTCTGCCCCGCGAAGACGCGTGCACCACGCGGCAGCGTGGGGTGGAACGTGGCCATGCCCCAGTGGTACCCGCGGCCGGGCGCCTCGTACGCGGTCGCGAGCGGCGAACCGATCATCACCGCGTCGGCTCCGCAGGCGATCGCCTTGGCGATGTCACCACCGGTCGACATGCCGCCGTCGGCGATGACGTGCACGTACACACCCGTCTCGTCGAGGTGGCGGATGCGTGCGCCCGCGGCATCGGCGATCGCCGTGGCCTGCGGAACACCGATGCCGAGCACACCCCGGCTCGTGCACGCGTGCCCGGGGCCGACGCCGACGAGCACGCCGACCGCACCGGTGCGCATGAGGTGCAACGCGGTGGAGTACGACGCGCAGCCACCGACGATGACGGGGAGCTCGAACTCGCGGATGAACTTCTTCAAGTTGAGCGGCTGGCGCGCGGCATCGTGGGACACATGCTCCGCGGAGACGACGGTGCCCTGCACGACCAACACGTCGAGCTCGGCGTCGAGTACGTGCTTGGCGTACTGCTCGACGCGCTGCGGAGTGAGCGACGCAGCCGCAATCACTCCGCTCGCCTTCACCTCGCGGATGCGCTGCGGGATGAGCTCCTCTTTGATGGGCTCGTCGTACAACTCCTGCATCCGGCGCGTCGCCTTCTCGGGCGGAAGCGCGGCGATCTCCTCGAAGACTGCTTCGGGATCCTCGTAGCGTGTCCAGATCCCTTCGAGGTTCAAGCACGCGAGCCCGCCGAGCTTGCCGATCTCGATCGCGGTGGCGGGCGAAACCACACCGTCCATCGCGGACGCCATCATCGGAAGCTCGAACTTGTACGCGTCGACCTCCCACGTGATGTCGACGTCTTCGGGATCGCGCGTGCGGCGGCTCGGCACGATCGCGATGTCGTCGAACCCGTACGCCCGACGACCCGACTTCCCGATCCCGATCTCAACTTCCACGGTGCCTCCGGCCCTGTCGTCTCGGAATTTCCCAGGATATCGACCTGTCGTGGCGAACTTGCGACCAGCCCGCGGTCAGTCGGACGCGCCGGTGCAGAAGCCCACCTTGTCGGTGTGATCCGTGCCGTCCGCGGAGTGCAGATCGACGTTGGCGTGCGAGAAGACGCCCTGGGGGCTCTCCCATCCCGGGACAACCCACGCGTGCAGCATCCACAGCGTCTCGCGCATGAACATGCCGTGGAGCGCGTCGCACGCCGACTTCTTGACGTCGGAGTCGGGCGGGTACGGGATCCCGATATGGCCCTTGCCGAAGGTGATGCAGAGGTTGGTGTGGCGGTGCCAGTGGTCGTTCGGACCGGCGAATCCCTCGGGCGGGTCCGCGTTGAACGACCCGTACATCAGCCCGACGACGCGCGAGGTTGCAGCGGTGCCCTCGTAGATCAAGGCGAGCGGGTGAGCCGGGTCGATCGTGGTCGTGTGGCCCAGGTACGACGCCGCGCTGCCGCTCAGGGAGACGTAGTGCGCGCCTGCGCCCGGCGTGAACTGGCCCGCGAGGATGTAGCCGGCCTTGGTCGCGTCGGCGACGGTCGGGTACTGCATCGCGGCCGTGCGGGCCTCGACGAGCTGCAGCGCGAGCTGCGCGCGTTGGGCGGAGGTGAGCGGCTGGTCCGGCTCGAGCTCCGCCCGCTCGTCGGCGTTGGTCCGCAGGCCGATCGCACCCGACGTGGTCGGCGGCGTGACGGGCGCCTTCACCAGGGCCGGGCCCGTCGTCGACGCACCGGTGGCGGTGGGCGCCGCCGAAGACGACGAGCACCCGGCGAGGAAGGCCAGCGCCGAGAGCACGACGGCGCAGCCGGCCACCGCCCGACCCGAGATGACGGACACGCGCCTGTGAGCTCCCACCGGATTCGAGCCTAACGTCGTTCCGGGCGTGCGCAACTGGGCCGAACCGGGTCGATGCCGATCACCGCCCGTCGACGAGATGGGTGAGGAAGCCGGTGAGGATCCGGGCGGTCGCGCCCCAGACCGTCTCGTCGTCGAGCTCGTAGAACTGGACGGCGAAGTCGACGTCGCCGGTGTTCCAGTGCTCCTCGCGAAACGCCTCGGGGTCGAGGAGATCCGAGAGCCTGACCTCGAGGATGCGCACGACCTCGGAGGGGCTGGGCGTGAGCGCGGGCGGCGCGGCCAGGAACCCCACGAACGGGGTGATCGTGAAGCGCGTGGCGACCGTGCCGATCCCGTCGAGGCGGGCCACGACCTCCACGTCGGCGGGCACGAGGCCGACCTCCTCGCAGGCCTCGCGGAAGGCGGTCGCCTCCAGGTCGGCGTCGACGACGGCGTCGAACTTGCCGCCCGGGAACGCCATCTCGCCCCGGTGCGACGACATCGTCTCCGGGCGCTTGATGAGCACGACCCAGGTGTCGCCGTCGGACTCGTACAGCGGCACCAGCACGGCCGCGGCCTGGCTCCCCTCGACGCTCGGCCCCTTTTCGACGGCGGCGGGCAGGTCGGCGAGCCGGTCGCGGACCTCTGCGAGCACGAAGCGCCGGCGTTCGGGCGCGAGATCCGCCCAAGGTGGCGGACCACCGGGACGGAAGGCGTGCGGACGCGGGATGCGCTGTCGACCTCCGCGTCGCGTCGCCACAATGACGATCGTACCGACGCCGTGCGAAACTCCCATCCTTATGGACTGGAACCTCGCGACCGCGTTCGAATCCGTCTGCGACGCGATCCCCGATCGCATCGCGCTGATCCAGGGCGACCGCCGGGTGACGTGGAAATCCTTCGACGATCGGGCCGCGCGGTTGGCCCGCCGCGTTCACGGCCGCGGGCCTGAGACCCGATTCCAAGGTCGCGTCGTACCTCTACAACTGCAACGAGTACACCGAAGCCCTCTTCGGCACGTTCAAGATGCGCGGCGTTCCGGTCAACGTGAACTACCGCTACCTCGAAGACGAGCTCGTCTACCTGCTCGACAACTCCGACGCCGAAGTCGCTGCTGTTCCACGGATCGCTCGGCGATCACGTCGCGAAGGTCCGCGACCGCGCGCCGGGCGTGAAGCTCTGGATCCAGGTCGACGACGGCTCACCGCGCCAGGATTTCGCCGAGCAGTACGAGGAGCTGATCGCGCGCCACGATCCGATGGAGCGCATCGAACGCAGCGGTGACGACCTCTACCTCCTCTACACCGGCGGCACCACGGGAATGCCCAAAGGCGTCATGTGGCGCAACGAGGACCTGTACGGCGTGCTCGGCGACGGCGGGTACCCGCTGGCCGGGCTCGCCCGGCCCGACACGATGGCCGAGGTCGGTCCGATCGCCAAGGCGCAGGTCGACAGCGGGTGCGAACCGTGTGCAGCTCCCGGCGTCGCCACTCATGCACGGCACCGGCGCGTTCACCACGTTCCAATCGCTCTTCTTGGGCGCGTCGGTCGTCACCCTCGTCGGCCGGCACTTCGATCCGCACGAGCTCTGGGCAACGGTGCAGCGCGAGCGGGTCACGCAGATGGCGATCGTCGGCGACGCGTTCGCCAAGCCGATGTTGCGCGCGCTCGAAGAGGCCGAAGCCGGCGGCACGCCGTACGACGTGTCGTCGCTGCAGATCATCATCAGCTCGGGCGTGATGTGGTCGGCCGAGGTGAAGCACGGCGCTCGATGGAACGCGGGAACTTCATCTGTTACGACTCGCTCGGTTCGAGCGAAGGCGTGGGGTTCGCCGGGTCGATCAGCGCGTCGGGCGCCGAGCAGAAGACCGCGAAGTTCTCCATCGGTGCCGCACGCGAGAGTGTTCAACGACCGGGGCGTCGAGGTGGAGCCCGGGTCGGGCGAGGTCGGCCGGCTCGCGGTCGGCGGGTACATCCCGCTCGGCTACTACAAGGACACGGCGAAGTCGGACGCGACGTTCCTCGTCATCAACGGCGCCGCGCTGGTCGGTACCCGGCGACTTCGCGAGCGTCGAAGCCGACGGCACGATCACGCTGCTCGGGCGCGGGTCGGTGGTGATCAACTCCGGCGGCGAGAAGATCTTCCCCGAAGAGGTCGAAGAAGCGGTGAAGGTGCATCCGGCGGTCGCCGACTGCCTCGTGGTCGGGGTGCCCGACGAACGTTTCGGCGAGGCCGTCACCGCGGTCGTGTCGTTGCGGCCGGGAATGCAGGCCACCGACGAGGAGCTGACCGCCGCGCTGGAACCGCTGGCGCGCTTCAAGCGCCCGCGCCGGTTCGTGATCGTCGACGCCGTCGTACGCGGCCCGAACGGCAAGGCCGACTACAAGTGGGCCAAGGCCGCGGCCAGCAAGCCTGAACACCGAAACGACCATGAACGCGACACGACCCGGACGCGAAACGACGCGAGCACCCGGGACGCATCCCGGGGCCCGCGTCGGCTGCGCCAGCGGGGCTGGCTACTTCTTCTTGGTGCTCTTTTGCTTGGCGAGCACGTCACGCGAGCTGAGGATGAGCAGGTCCTCGCCGTCGACGGTGATCTCGGTGCCGCCGTACTTCGAGTAGACGACGGTGTCGCCGACCGTGAGATCGATCGGGATGAGCTCGCCACTGTTCTCGGCACGACGACCGGGACCGATCGCGAGGACTTCGCCCTGCTGGGGCTTTTCCTTCGCGGTGTCGGGAATGACGAGGCCGCTGTGGGTCGTCTCCTCGGCCTCTGCGGGCCGGACGACGATTCGGTCCTCCAACGGCTGCAAGTTCATCGGTGCGCCTCCATGTTGAGCTGGCATCTGGACGCTCTTCGAGCGCCTCTTCGAGCGGGGCTTTCGCGGCATCCGGGCGGGCGCATCGATTGGCACTCGCCGGGGTCGAGTGCTAATCGTACCAAGACGGCCGCCGGATCGGCAAGCCCGCCCCGAACCCGGCCCGCGAGCCGATCCCAGGCCGATCCCGGGCGCCTCCCGGGCGGCTCCCGGGCGGCTCCCGGGCTCAGGCCAGGCGCAGGTTGGGCACGACCGGCGCATCCAGAGGGGTCGGGCCGTCGGCGGCGAGGCGATACGCGCCCACCGCGGCGACCATCGCCGCGTTGTCGGTGCACAGGGCGATGCTCGGCAACACGACCCGAAGGTCGCCGCCCTCGGCCAGGTCGAGCAGCCGGGCCCGCAGCGCCGAGTTCGCCGCCACCCCGCCGCCGGCGACGATCGTGTCGATCCCGGTCTCGAGTGCCGCGGCTCGGAGCTTTTCGACCAACACGTCGACGATCGCAGCCTGGAACGACGCCGCGACATCGGCGGTGTCGACGTCGGGATGCTTGCGGACGTACTGCACGACCGCGGTCTTGAGGCCCGAAAAGGAGAAGTCGAGCCCGTCGGCGCGCATCGGGCGCGGGAACCGGATCGCCGCGGGGTCACCCGAGCGCGCGAGGCGGTCGATCGCGGGCCCGCCGGGGTATCCGAGCCCGAGGAACCGCGCGACCTTGTCGAATGCTTCGCCCGCGGCGTCGTCGACGGTCTCGCCGAGAACCCGGTAACGACCGTGGCCGTCCATCGCGATCAACAGCGTGTGACCACCCGAGACCACGAGCGTCACGAGCGGCGGTTCAAGGCGCGGATCCTCGATCATCGCCGCGTAGAGATGCGCCTCGTGATGATGCACAGCGACGTACGGCAAGCCGCGTGCCACGCTGATCGCCTTCGCCGCGCTCACACCGACGAGAAGCGCGCCCGCGAGCCCGGGCCCGCGCACCGCGGCGACGGCGTCGATCCCCTCGACGGTCGTACCGGCCTCGACCAACGCCTGCTCGATGACGTCGCAGATCAGCTCGACGTGCGCGCCGGCTCGCGATCTCGGGCACGACGCCGCCGTACCGCGCGTGGAGATCGACCTGACTGGCGACGACCGACGACCGGACCAGCCGGCCGTCGTCGACAACTGCGGCCGCGGTCTCGTCGCACGAGGTCTCGATACCGAGCACGCGCATGCTCACGACCAGCCCGGCATGCGTTCGAACACCGTCGTACCTCCGATACCGCGTTCGATCCCCGCGAGCAGCCGGCGATACGGAACATCACTCACCTCGTACGCCCACATGACAAGCGCGTCCTCGCCGGTATCGCCGTAGTAGCCCTTGCGCACGCCGACGGCGGTGAACCCGAAGCGCTTGTACATCTCCTGCGCGGGCTTGTTCGACAACCGCACCTCGAGGGTCATCGCGAGCGCGCCGCGATCGATCGCCTCGTGCGCGAGCGTGAGCAGCAGGCGCGTCCCGATCCCGTGCCGGTGCCATGCCGGATCGACGGCGATGGTCGTGACGTGCCCGTCGGTGAGCGACATCATCAGGCCCGCGTAACCGACCACCTCACGTCCGACCCGGGCGACGACATAGGAACGCGACGAACGCAACGCGAGCTCACTCACGAACAACGAGTGCGACCACGGCCGGGGATACACCTCCGACTCGATGCGCACGACCCCGCGCAGGTGCCGGCGCCGCATCGGCATGACGTGCACCTCGATGTCGACGCCCTCGCGCTCGGCCGCCATCAAAGCCCCTTGCGATCCCATTCGAGCTCGGCGTCGCTCCGGCGGAGGTACATGGGCAGTACCGCCGACGGCGTGCGGAAGTCCTCGCGCTCGTAACGAGCCGCCGCGAGCTCGGCCAGCGCGGTGAGGCTCGGCGACGCGTGCGCCGGGCCCGCGAGCTCGACGCGGCGCCCGAGCGGCGAGAACGCGTCGGCGAATCGCAAGGAGCCGTCGCCGCATACGAGCGCGTCCTCGCCGCATGCTTCGATCTCGGCGACGAGGTCGTCGGGCGTGCCGAGCTCGTACTCGGAGACGCGCTGCACGCCGCCCGGAACCTGCCGGTAGATCGCCCAGTAGAGCTCGTGGCGCCGCGCGTCGATCGTCGCGACCACGAGCCGGCGGGCGTAGCGCAGCGGGTAGGCGAGGAGGTCGAGGCTCGGGATCGGGATCACCGGGACGTGCAACGACTGCGCGAGCACCTTCGCGGTCGTCACCCCGACGCGCAGGCCGGTGAACATCCCGGGACCGATGCCGACCGCGACGGCCGAGATCTGCGCGGGCTCGACACCGCTGCGCTCGCAGCACCACGCGATCGCGGGGGCGAGCGTCTCCGCGTGACGGGGCGGGCTCGGGTCGGCGGTCGCGCCGAGCTCGACCCGACCGAGCAGGCCGTGCTCGTTGGCGAGCACGACGCCGACCCGGCGGGTCGCGGTGTCGAGACCGAGGATGAGCATCAGGCGCCGCCCCCGCCGGCGAGCGCGGCATCGAGCGCGGCATCGAGCGCGGCCCGGCGTGCGAGCCAGCCCGGACCGCTGGCGGCGATCTGGAGCACGCGGCGATCGTCGTCGTCGGCACCGTCGTCCATCGCGATACGGACGTCGACGCGCTCGCGCGGGAGGACCCGAGCGATTGCCTCTCCCCATTCGACGACGGTGACGCGCGATTCGAGCAGCTCCTCGAATCCGAAGTCGTGCAGCTCCTGGATGCGATCGAGGCGGTAGACGTCAACGTGCGCGACCGGGAGCCGGCCGTCGTACTCCTGCACGATCGTGAACGTCGGGCTCGTCACCCGCTGTGTGACCCCGAGCCCGCGCGCCAACCCCTTCGTGAACGTCGTCTTGCCCGCGCCGAGGTCGCCGGTCAGCACAACGAGGTCCCCGAGCTGCAGTTGCGAACCCAGCGCCTCGCCCACCGCCTCGGTTTCGGCCGCGCTCGCGGTGGTGAGCGTGGTCGTCGTCATGGCTGCGGGCGGCGGAGCGCGCGCTTCACGCGGACGAAGTCGGCGCGCGACTCCGCGAGGGAACGACCGCCGGAGCGCAACACCGCCGATGGATGAAGGGTGGGGATCAACACGGCCGAGTGACCCGCGCGCGTGAACGCGAATTCCGTCCCGCGCAGCTTCGTGATGCCGTCTTTCGTCTGCAGCAACAGCTTCGTCGCGAAGTTGCCCAGGGTGACGATCACCCGCGGCCGGATCAGCTCGAGTTGGCGGTCGAGCCACGGCGCGCACGCTTCGATCTCGTCGGGCTGCGGATCGCGGTTCCCGGGCGGCCGGCACTTCACGACGTTCGCGATGTACACGTCGCCGCGGGTCAGGCCGATCCCCTCGATCAGCTGGGTCAGGAGCTGCCCTGCCCGCCCGACGAAGGGCTCGCCCCGCAAATCTTCCTGCTCGCCCGGGCCTTCACCCACGAACATCAAGTCGGCGTCGGCACGCCCGACCCCGAACACCACCTGCGTGCGCCCCTGGGCGAGCTTGCAGAGCATGCACGTCGACGCCGCGGTGGCGATGTCGGGCAAGGTCGCGCCGGCGAGGGCGGCCGGATGCGGCGACCCCGGCAGAGGGGCGGAGAGCGGGTCGGAGGTCACGGCACTCCCAGGGACGAGACGCGCATGCTAGCGGCCGGGTACGGCCGAGCCATCGGGCACCGAAGCGCGAATCGCCTCGGCGATCGTGTCGGTCGCGGCGACCCGCAACCGGTCGAGGTTCGGCCCCGCCTCGTCCGTCGCCTCGTCCGTTGCCGTGGCCGTCGCGACCGCGAACGCGACGTCGCCGTCGAAGCGCGTGTGCGCAGGGCGCAACGCCCGTGCGAACCCGTCGTGCGCGCTCTGCGCCATGAGAAAGCACGAGGCCTTGTCGAGCGCGGCATCCGTGACGACGACGGCCAGGGTCGTGTTCGCGCGGCTCTCCTCGAACGGTTCGGGCGCCGGGAATCCCGGTATGGCGGCGGGCGCGCTCGAACCCGCGCGGATCGTGCCGTCGGCGCCGATGACGTCGCCCAAGGCGTTGACGACGGCCAGCGCGCCGACGCGGAAACCGTCGACCTCGGTCGTCGCGACACCGACCCCACCGGGCACGGCGCCTTCGCGCCCTCGCCACTTGCCGACGGTGGCACCCGCACCCGCGCCGACCCGCCCGGTCGCGAGCGCGCCACCGCGCGCTGCCGCGACCGCGGCGGCGTACCCGTCGTCGGCGTTCGGGCGCGCGTCGCCGGCTTCGAGAAGATCGAAGATGCACGCGGCGGGCACGATCGGTACGGGCCCACCCGCAGTCGGGAATCCCTGCCCTCGTTCCGCGAGATAGCGCATGACACCGTCGGCCGCGGCCAGTCCGAACGCGGAGCCGCCGCCGAGGACGATCGCGTCGACGCGCGCCACCGTGCGCTCGGGATGGAGCACGTCGATCTCCCGGGTCGCCGGCGCGCCGCCGCGCACCTCGCCCGACCCGAGGGAACCCGACGGGAGCAACATCACGGTCACCCCGGTGCGGGTACGGGTCAGGTGCCCTACCCGTACTCCGGCGATACCGAGACCCGACACGCTCGAAGACCCGCGCGGGCCGGGTCAGGCCGTCCGGCCGCGCACGGCACGAACCTGCCGCGCGAAGTCGATGATCAGCCGATCGAGCTCCTCGGTGCGTTCGAGCATCAGCATGTGCCCGCCCCCGGACATCAACTCGAGGCGCGCCCCGGGGATCAGCCGGGCCATGCGCCGGGCCTCGAACGGCGGGGTGAGCACGTCGGCCGTGCCACCGATCACCAGCGTCGGGATGTGCACGTTCGGGAGCTCGTCGGTGAGGTCGAGACCGACCAGCACCCGCGGCGCGTCGCGCCGGGTCTCCGTCGGGCACTCACCCATCATCTTGCGGACGAGCTCGACGTGGCTCGGACGCGGGTTCTTCCCGAAGCCGACGCGCGCCGCGAGGAAGCCCAGGTTCGGCGAGTCCCACAACCATTGCGCGTCCGGGGTCCGCTTCAGGATCTTCTCGAGCTGTGCCTTGGTCCGCGTCGAACGCGATCCGAGCGGTGTGTACGCGAGCGTCGACAACAACACGATCCCGGCGACCCGTTCCGCGGCGATCTCGGGGAACTGAGTCACGAACGACTGCACCGCGACACCGCCCATCGAGTGACCGACGAGCACGGCATCGTGGAGGTCGAGGCTTTCGAGCACCGTCTTGATGTCGCGGCCGAGGTTGTCGAGGGAGTGACCCTCTTCGCCGACCACCGACTGCCCGTGACCGCGGTGATCGAACGCGAGCGTGCGGAATCCTGCCTTCGGGAGCTCCTCGAGCTGATGAACCCACGTTCGCACCGACAGCGTGACGCCGTGCGAGAGCACGATCGGCGGATCGAGCTCGTCACCGCGCTCGACCACGTAGATGGTGCCGCGATCGTGGGTATCGACACGATGCTCCACGTACGCAGGCATATCGAGCGCGCGCGCGGCATCGCCGTCGGGAGTGCGGCGCACGCGACGAGCGACAAGGCGCGGCGCACCGTACGCCGCGCCGGCCAGACCGGCGAGCACGCCGGCGGTCAGACCCGCGCGCTTGGCGATGCTCATCGGTACCTCCTCGGCACGCGGGGTCCGACCCCGCACACGATCGTGTAGGCGATCGTGCCCATCCGCTCCGCCCACTCGTCGGCGGTGATCTGCTCGTCGCCCTGGCGCCCGATCAGGACGACCTCGTCGCCGACCTCCACGTCGTCGACGCCGACGTCGATCATGAGCTGGTCCATCGTCACCGTTCCCGCGATGAGCCGGCGCCGACCGCCGACCAACACCTCGCCGCCGCGGTGCGACAGCTCCCGGGGCACCCCGTCGGCATACCCGATCGGGACGGTTGCAACCCGCGTCGGCCCCGCCGTCTCGTAGCGCAATCCATACGACAGCCGGGCGCCCGGTTCGAGCGTCTGCACGTGCGCGACCCGCGCCTTCACCGACAAGGCCGGGACCAGGTCGACCGCGCCCGCGAGCACGGGCGAGGGCGCGAGCCCGTAGATGCCGATGCCGATGCGCACCATGTCGTAGCGAGCACCCGGCACCGCGATCGCGCCGGCCGTGTTGCACGCGTGCACGATGCCGGTCGGGAGATCCCGGGCCCGGAGCGCCGCGAGCACGTCCTCGAAGGTTCGTTGCTGCCCGGCGGTGTAGCCGTTCCCCGGCTCGTCCGCGACCGCGAAGTGCGTGCACACGCCGGCGAGGCGCAGTTCCGCGCGATCGACGACGTGGGCCGCGAGCTCGACCGCGTCGGCCGGATCGCACCCGACGCGGTGCATGCCCGTGTCGACCTTGAGGTGCACGGCGAGGGGTTCGTTCGTACCGTGCGTGAGAACGGCTTTGGCGAGGGCGTCGATGCCGGTAGCGGTGTAGACGACCGGCGTGAGCCGATAGGCGACGACCATTTCGGCCGCGGCCGCGACGGGCTCCGACAACACGAGGATCGGTGCCTCGATCCCGGCTTCGCGCAGCTCGATCCCCTCTTCCACGAGCGCGACGGCGAGGTAGTCGGCGCCGGCCTCGAGCGCGGCCCGGCTCACCGCCACCGCGCCGTGCCCGTATCCGTCGGCCTTCACCACCGCGCAGAGCGCGGCCGGCGCGACGAGGGCGTGCAACGTGTCGACGTTGCGGCGGATGGCGTCGAGATCTACCTCGGCCCATACGGGCCGAAACCCATCCACGTCAGGTGGTCCGCGCGATGAAGCGCACGATGTCGGCCCGCGCCACGATGCCGACCACCTTGTCGTCGGAATCGACCACCGGGAGGCTGTTCACACCCTCGTCGTGCATGATCGTCGCGACGTCTTCCAGGGTCGCGTCGGGCGCGACCGTGGGCGGGTCGGCCTGCATGACGTCTTGCACCGTGGCGCCCGCGATCTTCTTCAGCTCCCGCTCGAGGTGCTTCATCTCCCCGGGAAACGCCATCCCCAACCCGAGGAAGTTGATGAACGTCGGCACGTGGACACGGGCCTCGGACGCAATGAGGTCGTCGTCACGGAGGATCCCGAGCAACCGGCCCGTGGCATCGACCACCGGCAACGATCCGATGTTCTTCTCGGCCAGGACGTCCGCCGCGTGCTCGACCTTCTCGTCGGGGTGCAGTGTGGCCACCTGCGTCGACATCACGTCAGCCACCAGCGTGGAGCCGGGCATTCATTCCTCCCAAGGATCACGTCCGGAGCGGAGCGTGTTCAGCGTAGGGGGCAGGGCCCCGAGCAGGTCGGTTGCGATGAGCTCGTCGCCCGTTCCGGCCGCCGTGGCCGCCCGCCCGTGCACGTAGGCGGCGGTCGCGGCGGCGGCAAACGGCGCCGCGCCGGCGGCGACCAACCCCGCGATGATTCCGGTGAGGACGTCGCCCGTTCCGGCCGCGGCCAGCGCCGGGCCCCCGGTGCGATTCACCACGGCGCGGCCGTCGGGCCCGGCTACGACTGTGCCCGGACCCTTCAACAAGACGATCGCGTCGAGGCGCGCGGCGAGGTCGCGCGCGGCGGCGACGCGGTCTGCGCCGACAGCCTTGGCCGCCAGCTGCGCGTACTCACCGCCGTGCGGCGTGAGGATCGCGGGCGGGAAGCCCGCGGCGCGGCGGGCGTGCAGCGCGCCGGGATCGGACGCGAGCGCGTACAGGCCGTCGGCGTCGACGACGATCGGGACGGGGCACTCCGCCACGAGCCGTCGCACCGCGGCCTGCGTCGCTGCGTCGCGCCCGAGCCCCGGGCCGAGCGCCAGGACCCGGAACCGCTCGACGTCGGCCAGCACCGCGTCGGCCGCGCCGGTATCGAGCCCGCCCGTCGCGGTTGCAGGCAGCGCGCGCGTCACGATCTCGCTCCCACCGGCGCGGGCCGCGGCATCTGTGCCCGGCACACCACACACGACCATGCCCGCACCCACCCGGGCCGCGGCGTGGCCGGCGAGGAGCGGTGCGCCCGTCATCCCGGTGGAACCACCCACGACGAGCACACCGGTCGACCACTTGTGGCCGTCCGGTGCGCGTCGGGGCAAGCTCAGGTCGGCGGCCTCCAGCACGTAGAGACCGGCCGTGTCGTGTTCGACCTCGATGCCGATGTCGATCACGTGCACGGGCCCGGCGCGGGAGCACCCGGGCTCGAACAACAACCCCGGTTTGAGCGCGACGAAACAGATCGTCGCGTGCGCGTGCACGGCCGCGCCCCGCACCTCGCCCGTCAGGCCGTCGACTCCCGAGGGGATGTCGACCGCGAGGGTCGGCACCCCGGCATCGCTCAGAGCGCGCGCGACCAAGGCCGCGTCACCCTCGAGCGCGCCCCGGAACCCCGTTCCGAACATGGCGTCGATCACCAGGTCGGCGCGTCCGAGCGCGCGGTGCAGCGCGTCAGCACCGATGGTGTCGGTCAGCGCGAACTCGTCGACGCCGACACCACGCGCCCGGAGGCGGCGCGCCGCGACCGCTCCGTCCGCGCCGTTGTTGCCCCCGCCCCGCACGACCACCACGCGGCGGCCGTAGGTACCACCGAGCATCCGCCGCGCGACGCGGGCGACCGCGCCGCCGGCCCGTTCGACGAGCACGGCTTCGGGTGTGCCTGCCGCGATGGCGCGGCGATCTGCCTCGCCCATCTGCGCAGGGGTGACGACGGGGCGCACGCGCGGTTCAGGCTCTCCAAGAATCGGCGAGGCGTACGACCGGCTCGGTGAGCAGGTCGACGAAGTCGATCGTGCCGAGCACCTCGTCGCGCATCGCCGGCTCCGTCTCGGTCACCTGGTCGGCGATCGCCCGGTAGCGGTCGCGATACCCCTCGAGCACGCGGCGGGCCGCATCGCCGGGAAGCCGGCGGCGGAACCGGACGTGCAGCAGCGTGATCCCCGTGGTCTGGTTGCCCTTGACCTCCGGCACGATGATCAGGATCCGGCCGTCGGCGCCCCGCACCACCGTGACCTCACGTTCGGTCGCGGCGCGGTGCTTGCTCCCGCGCAGCACCGGAATCGTCTCGGTGCGCGATGGGATGTCGCGCGCGATCCCACCACGGTCGATGACATTGATCGTCTCGCCCTCGATGTTGTACCGCGTCCAACCCGACACGCTCTCGACCGAGGCATCCAGCGCGACGAGGGTGCGCAACGCGCGGTAGGTAAGGCAGTCACGGGGCGCACCCGCCGCGAGCACTTCCTGCACCAGCGGCACCAGGAGCAGCGTCTCGTCGGAACGCGAGATGCCGACGGTCACGGTCTTCGCCTGATGCTTGATCGCGTCGATCGGGCGCGTCAGCTCGTCGATCGCCTTCGTGAGCGCGGCGTTGAGGTCTTCTACGACCGTGCTCGGCGTGCCCACTTTGCCGAACTCGATCTGGTAGGTGTCGAGTTGCTGAAGGCCCGTGGCGTAGCGCAGCACCGACGCGACGCGCACCGCGGTCGCGGCTTCGAGACTGCCGTCGTAGTCGCGTGTCCGCAACAGCTCGAAGAACCGCGTCGCGTGCGGTTCGAGCGCGACGGCGAGCGCGGCCAGCGGATCCTCGTTGTTGCGCACGGCGGCGAACGCCGTCTCGATGCAGCCCCGGGCCTCGCGCAACGGGCGGGCAGTGGCATCGATCGCGAGCGCGGCCTCGTACCCGAAGAGGTGCCCGGCCATCGTGCAGAGCACGAATGCGAGATCGGGGTGCACGGCCGGGACGGAGATGGTGTCGACGGCGGCCGAGAACCGCGACTCGCCGTCGTCGACGATGGCTATCGGCGCCGCCTTGTGCGCCCGGTAGATCGCGATCTCCTTGGCCACGTCGTCGGCGTTGGAGCCGTGCAGGCCGGCCGCGCACACGATGATCATCGGCTCCGCGGAGAGATCGATGTGCTTTTTGTCCTCGGTGACGTCACACGCGATCGACTTGTAACAGAGCTCCGAAAGCTTGATGCGGATCTCGTGCGCGGCGATCCGGTTCGCCCCGTTCCCCACCACGGCCCACGATCTCCGGCTCAGCGCGTTGCGCTGCGCGGTCGCGCCGATCGACGCGCGCCGCCCGATGAGCTCGAGCATCGCGCCGGGAAGCTCGCGCAGCCCGACGAGGCGTTCGTGGCGGTACTGCCGCCGATCGGCGTTGTCGTCCGCGAGCTCGGCCGCGATCGCGAAGGCGAGCAGGTTGCACGCCGCGACCTGCGAGTAGAACGCCTTCGTGGAGGCCACACTCATCTCGACGTCGCGACCGTCGGACGTGAAGAGCACGCCGTCGGACTTGTCGACGAGGTCGCTCTGTCGGCGGTTGACGATCGCGATCACGAGCGCGCCGCGCGCGCGAGCGAGATCGACAGTGCGATTCGTGTCGGTGGTTGTTCCCGACTGCGAGGTGGCCACGACCAGCGTGTCGCTCATGTCGGGGGCAAGACCGAACCCGGAGAGCTCGGTCGCGAGCGTCGCCTCCATCGAGACCGCGCTCCCGGCGATCGCACCGCGCAGCGCCTGCACGAGGCTCCGACCCGCGATCGCCGCGGTCCCCTGCCCGATGACCAGCACCCGGCGGATCGTTCCCGACCGCAGCGCGCCGAGAACCCGGTCGGGAAGTGTCTCCGGCGGGAGGCGCACGTCGAGCAACCCGTCGCGCTCGACGATCTTGGCCCGCAACGTCTTGCGGAACGACGCCGGCGCCTCGGTGATCTCCTTGAGGAGGTAGTGCGGGGCATCGCCGCGGTCGACGTCGCGTGTCGTGATCTGCGGCGTGTGCAGATCACGCTCGTCGAGGGGGAGGTCGCGCCCGTCGTAGGAGAGCCGGCGCAGACCGGCCAGCGTTCCCGCGCGGCGGCGGTCGAGGACCATCACCTGGCCCTGGCTCGCGGGATTGCCGGGATCGACCATCGTCTCGCCGTCGAGGCGAACGTACGCGCCACACTCCGCCACGAGGCCGTACGGCTCGCTGGCAACCACGAACGCGTCGGGCGCGAGGCCGACGTAGAGCGCCTGGCCGCTCCCGCGCTGAGCGAGCAACAGGCAGTCGGGGTCGGCCGTCGACTGCAGGGCGATCGCGACCGAGCCTTCGAACGACGCGACCGTCGACCGGAACGCCTCGACGACATCGGCACCCGCGCCCGTGCGGCGGGCGACGAGGGCGGGGATGACCTTGGCGTCGGTCGTGATCTCGGCCGGGAAGTTGAGCCCGTCGAGCGCCTTGAGATCGGCGTAGTTGTCGACGTCGCCGTTGAGCGCGGCGACCGTGTAGGCGCGCGAGCCGTCGACCCGGCCGTCACCGTCGACCTCTTCTTGGTTCAACGGGTGGGCGTTGGCTTCGGAGATGATGCCGATGCTCGCCCAACGGGTGTGCGCGAGCACCGACGCCTTCGCCGTGTCGGCACGGAGTGCGAGATGCAGCAATTCGTCGTCGTGAATCTGTGCGCGCAGGCGCGCGGTGTTGTCGCCGAGCTCGCCGATCTCGGCCGCGGTCTTGTAGACGAAGGCGAGGTGGCCGTCGCAGACGCGAACCGAGCCGGCCGTGAACAGCGGGTCGGCATTGCGGTCCGAGACGAGACGGGCGATGGCGGGATCGTCGAGGTCGAGGCCGTGCCCGGACACCACGACGTGCAGGCCCGCCGAGTCGCGACCCCGCACCTCGAGCCGGTCGATCGCCGACAGCGTGATCTCGACCGCGTGGAACGCGCCGAGCGCGGCCGGTCCCGGGGGCATGCCGGCCAGGAGATCCTCGACCGCGGCCGCGAGGTCGATCCGGTCCTTGCGCATCGACCAGAGCGCGTCCTTGCACGTGATCAGCGCCGCGTTCAGCGACTCGATGTCGGCGCCGTCGAGCGCACTCGCGTCGAGCCGGGCCTCGATCTCGGCGAGGAGGGCAGCGGCCCGGTCGCCATGAAGTGCGAGCCCGGCGCGGGCGATGGGGTCGACGACGAGGGCAGCCACGCCGTCGCCGTCGAAGAGTTGCCGGTCGGCTTCGCGCAGGATCGCAGCCGCCGACTCGAGCGCCCCGACGGTCAGGGCGCCCATCCGCGTGGCGCTCATCGACGCGAGCTGGGCCTCGGCCTCGGCCACCGTCCGCCGGAGCACGGCCAGGTCGGGGGCGAGCCGGATTCCGGGTCGACGGACAACGCACACGATGCCGCACACCGCGGGAATTCTAGGGCGCTTCGGATTTCCCCGGCACCGGCGCCGCGCCGAATTGCGAAGTCACCACCTTGCGCAGCCGCTCCGCGGCCGCATCGGCCACCGACTGGACGTCGGCCTCGATCATCACGCGCACGAGCGGCTCGGTGCCGGAGGCCCGCACGAGTACCCGGCCCGAGTCGCCCAGCTGCGCTTCCACGGCCCTCACCGCTTCGTCGAGACCGGCCGAAGCGCCGACGTCGACCCCCCGCGCGACCGGGATGTTCACCAGTACCTGCGGGACGCGGGTCATCTGGGCGCCGAGGGCGGAAAGTGGTCGGCGCGTGCGCCGGAGCAGGTCGGCCACCTGCAGGCCCGTCAACAGGCCGTCGCCGGTCGTGGCGTACTGCGCGAAGACGATGTGGCCCGACTGTTCGCCG
Organism: uncultured Actinomycetes bacterium; assembly: GCA_963812205.1. Taxonomy (GTDB): domain Bacteria; phylum Actinomycetota; class Acidimicrobiia; order IMCC26256; family PALSA-610; genus PALSA-610. Next base: position 543,608 of record CAWEUJ010000004.1, on the reverse strand, counting down.
CCGAGAACCAGATCGCTCGACTGCATCGCCGCCACCACGTGCCGATCGCCCACCGGCGTCTCGACCACGCCGATACCCGCGGCGCGCGAGCGCGCGCCTCAGCCCCAGGTTCGACATGACCGTCACGGCGATCGCGTCGTTGCGCAGCGCGCCGCGCGCGTGCAGGTCGATCGCGGTCATGGTCATGATCTGGTCGCCGTCGACGAGCTCACCGCGCTCGTCGACGGCGAGGACCCGGTCGCCGTCGCCGTCGAGGGCGAGGCCGAGTGCGGCGCCGCGCCCGACCACGGCCCGGCGGAGCGCGTCGGGGTGGGTCGAACCGCAGCCGTCGTTGATGTTGCGACCATCGGGCTCGGCAGAGAGAACGTGCACGCGAGCACCGGCCGCTCGCAGGACGCGCGGACCGATGTCGAAGCCGGCACCGTTCGCGCAGTCGAGCACCACGTCGAGACCGCCGAGATCACGGCCGTCGAGGGTCGTGAGGAGATGGGCGATGTACGCGTCCGCGCTTGCAGCGTCGGCTCCGAAGGTCACACCGGACGGAACCGCGTTCGCGCCCGGCCGTGTCGCCGCCGCGGCCGTGAGCTCGGCTTCCAGCGCGGCTTCGATCGCCTCCTCGGCCGCGTCGGCCAACTTGCGGCCGTCGGCGCCGATGACCTTGACCCCGTTGTCGTTCCAGGGGTTGTGGCTCGCCGACACGATCGCGGCGGGCACCCCTGCGCTCGCCGCGACGAACGCGATCGCCGGGGTGGGCAACACGCCCGCTCGCACCGCTTCCACGCCCTCGGCCTGCAACCCGAACGCGAGCTCGGCCTCGATACGCGGCCCCGACGCTCGCGTGTCACGGCCGATCACGACCCGCGGCGGGCGCAGGACCCGGGCGACCGCGCGCCGAGCGCGACGACGAGCGGGGTCGTCAGGTCGTTGTCGGCGTCGCCGCGTACACCGTCGGTACCGAAGCGCAACACGTGCGTGCGCCGGATACAGCTACCGCTTGGAGTACTGCGGAGCCTTGCGCGCCTTCTTGAGGCCGTACTTGCGCCGTTCCTTCTCCCGGGCGTCACGGCGCAGGAGACCGGCCTTCTTGAGCACGCCGCGAGACTCGGGGTCGAGCGCGACGAGCGCGCGAGCGATCCCCAACCGGATGGCTCCGGCCTGACCGCTGACGCCACCGCCTCCGAGCGTCGCGTCGACGTCGTAGACCTCTTCGGTCTGGGTGAGCCGGAGCGGCTCCTTCGCGATCACCTGGTGCGTGAGGATCGGGAAGTACGACGCGAACTCGCGTCCGTTCACGACGATCTTGCCCGTGCCCGGGCGCAGCCGGACGCGCGCAACGGCTTCCTTGCGCCGGCCGGTCGTCTGGATCAGGGGCTTGCTCACGTGCAGTCCTTCACGATGTCGCGGTCCTTTGTGCCGGTCACGCGATGCGCGCCTTGCTGCGTTCGGGCAGCGGGCGGACGACCGGCTGCTGCGCCTGGTGCGGATGAGTCGGCCCCCCGTACACCTTCAGCTTGCGCAGCATCTGGCGACCGAGGGGGCCCTTCGGGAGCATGCGGCGCACCGCGAGCTTCACGACCTTCTCGGGGTCGCGGGCGAGCAGGTGCTCGAGGCTCTCAGCGCTGATGCCGCCCGGGTAACCGCTGTGGCGGTGGTACGTCTTTTGGAGCAGCTTGCGCTGGCCCACGGCAAGCTTCGACGCGTTCACGATCACGACGTGGTCGCCCACGTCCATGTGCGGGACCCACATCGGCTTGTGCTTGCCGCGCAACAACGTGGCGATCTCGGTGGCGAGGCGGCCGAGGATCGCGCCCTCGGCGTCGATGACGTGCCACTCGCGCGTGATCTCAGAGGCTTTCGGGCTGTATGTGCGCACGGGCGGACCTTGTTGTCGGGCGTCGGGGTTCTCAGGCGGAAGGGCGCGCGAAGTGGGCAGCGCCGAACCCGAGACAGTAGCCGCCCTGGCCCCGTTGCGACAACTGGACCTAGCCTCCCGGTCCATGGAGCAGGCGGCGACGACACGTCCCCACGAGGTCCCCGAGGCACACCGAGCGGAGGTCGAGGCCGCCCTCGAGGTGCTGCTCGACAGTGCCTTGGACCCGATCGTCGACATGGTGTGCACCGCCCGCGACGGCCTCTACGAGGCGCTCGCCCACGACGGACGGGTGGCGTTCCGCCGCATGCCGGACGGCGCCTACGAGCGGGTCTCGACCGCCGGCCGCGACCCGCTCGCCGACCAGTCGACCGACAAGTTCACACCACTCGCCGACGAGCTGGCCCACCCCGTCCCGCACCGGGTCGACAACGCCTATCCCCACGCCTTCGACCAGGTCGCGCAGCTGTTCGACGCCCCGGCCGCGCCCGATCTCTGCGTGATCCATTCCGCCGCTCACAACTGGGAGGACCAGGGCGGCCACCTCGGCGAACACGGCTCTCTCGGCCTCGTCCAGGCCCGGGCGCCCTTCGTGCTCGCGGGCAAGGGCGTGCGCAAGCTCGGGCTGGTGCCCCGTTCGGCCCGCCTCGTCGACGTCGCCCCGACGCTCTGCGCCCTGCTCGGGTGTGCTCCGAGCGGCGATGGCAACGGCGGCGGCCGCTTCCTCTCCGTACAGGACGGCCGGATCCTGTCCGAGCTGCTCGAGCCCGGCGAACGCCCGCGCCACGTCGTTGGATTCCTGTTCGACGGGACGAACGCGAACGTGCTCTACGACATGGCGGCGCGGGGCGAGGCGCCCAACGTGGCCCGGCTCATCGCGATGGGTTCCGCCCTGGGTCACGGTGCCTTCGCGTCGTTGCCGACCGTGACCCTCGCGAACCACACGACGATCCTCACCGGCGCGCACCCCGGTCACCACGGCATCCTCCACAACGCCTGGTACGACCGCGCCGCCGGCGAGCAGGTGATCACGAACTCGTCCGCGACCTGGCCCTGGAGCATGCAGCACCTGGTTCCGGGCGTCGAGACCATCCATCACGCGGTGCACCGCACCTGGCCCGGCTCGTTCACCGCGTCGGTCAACGAGCCCTGCGACACCGGCGCCGACTACTCGACCTTCGACTTCTTCCGGCGGGGCGAGATACCGCCGATCCCGAAGGACCCGCTCGGCCTGCCGCATACGACCGAGCGCTTCGTCCGGCCGTCGAAGGACTACTCGTGGTCGTCGGTGGTCGACCACATGGGGGTCGACCAGGCGCTCGGCATCATCGCCGGCAGCTACCGGGACACGTCCTACCCGACCCCGCGCTTCATGTGGTGCAACTTCACGCTGACCGACGCCGCCATGCACGCAGGCGGTCCGTACTCGGAGATCGCGGCGGCATCGGTGCGCGACAGCGACGGGCGAATCGGAGAGATCCTCGCCGCACTCGAGGCGGCGGGGGTGTTCGACGACTGCGCCTTCGCGCTGGTCGCCGACCACGGGATGGAGCAAAACGACCCGTCCTGCCGGGGTGACTGGGATGTGGCCCTCAGGGCAGCCGGGGTCGAAGCCCGGGACGAGGCCTACGGATTCCTCTATTTCGGCGTCCCGCGGGCGTAGTCTCTGCCCCCTCATAGGGAGGGGGATCCAGCATGCGCAGGATCGCAATAACAGGCATGGTCATCGCGGCGATGACATTGGCCGCGTGTGGCGGTAGCAGCAAGAGCTCGAGTACGGGCGCCGGCAACACCAGCAAGAGCGGCGGATCGCCGACGACCGGCGGGATCCTCAGCGGGAACAGCGATCTCGCGAAGCTCGCCGGTCAGTACGCGAAGGCCAAGATCAAGATCACGTACCAACAGACCGGCTCGGGTTCGACCGACACGCTGACGATCGCGCAGGACGGCAACGGCAAGTCGTCGTTCTCGACCGGTAGCGGCACGTTCTACAGCGACGGGAAGACGTCGGTCTCCTGCGACGGCACGGGTACGTCGGCGACGTGCACCGACCTCGGTAGCCTGGGCGGCGCCGCGAACATCGGAGCGTCTTTCACCGGCATCTTCGCGGCGTTCGCGGCCGTCCTGACCCAGCTCGGCGGCGGCGACAAGTCGTCGCAGACGATCGCCGGTCGCGACGCATCGTGTGTGAAGTACAAGGCGTCGGACGTCATCGGGAGACTGAGCGGCCTGTCGCTCTTCAAGGGCAGCGACATCAAGTCGTCCGACTACGACCCCAACGACAGCGCAACGATCTGCATCGACAAGAAGACCGGCTTCGTCTTGGAGTTCACGAGCACGAAGAAGGGCGCCCCCAGTGACTCGATGACCGCAACGGCCGTGAGTGACCCGACGGACGCCGACTTCACGCCGCCCGTGACCCCGCAGACGATGCCGAGCATCAGCGTCCCCGCAGGCGTCAGCATTCCCACCGTCCCGGCGGGATAGCTACTCGTCGTAGCCGACATCCCAGAGGCACAGACCGCGCGGCGGGGCGAGTTGCCCCGCCGCGTCGCGGTCACCGGCGCGCAGGATCGCCATCAAATCGCCGGGCCGGCGCTTGCCGAGGCCGACCTCGACGAGCGTCCCCACCACCGAGCGCACGAGCTGCCAGCAGAACGCGTTGCCGCGGATCTCGTAGCGCAGCACACCGTCGCCCTCGTCGACCCAGTGCGACTCGTTGATCCGTCGGACCGTCGAAGACCCCTCGGGACCCTTCCGGCAAAACGACGCGAAGTCGTGCTCGCCGACGAACGGGTCGGCGCCCAGCCGGAGCGCGCGTAGGTCGAGCCGACCCGGGACCCACCACGTGAAGCGATCCCGGAACGGGTCGGGAACCGGCCGGTTGAGAATCGTGTAGCGGTACCGTCGCCACCGGGCCGAGTGCCGGGCGTCGAACTGGGGGTCGACCAGCGCCGCGGAACGGATCACGATCTCCGGGCCGAGCATCGAGTTCACCGCAGCCTGCACGCGGGCCGGATCGAGTCCCGGCTCGGACGGGAAGCTCACGACCTGTCCCCACGCGTGGACGCCGGCGTCGGTGCGGCCCGCGCACGCGAGCCGCACGTCGTGACGCAAGACCTTGCCGATCGCCTGACCGAGCGCGCCGCCGACGGTCCGCACCTCGGGTTGACCCGACTGGGCCGCGAAGCCGCTGAAATCGGTGCCGTCGTACGCGACCACGAGCTTGACCCGGGCGGGCGGTGCGGCTCCGCCGGGCTCCGCATCCGGTTCGGTCCCGCGGGCCGGGATCGCGTCGAAGAGGGTCACGGCGACAGTCTGCCAAGCGCTCCGAGGTCCCGTCGCCGGGCGCGACGCGTGGACCGCGGCGCCGTCAGACGAATTCGAGGCGCGCCATCGGCGCGTTGTCGCCCGAGCGCGGGCCGAGCTTCAGGATGCGCGTGTAGCCGCCGTTGCGGTCCGCGTAGCGGGGCCCGATCTCGTCGAAGAGCCGGTGCGCGGCGTCTTTGTCGTGGATGCGGGCCACGACGATGCGCTGCTTGTGCACCCCGCCGTGCTTGGCCTTGGTGACCAACTTCTCCACGTACGGACGCAAGGCCTTGGCCTTGGCCTCGGTCGTGGTGATCGCACCCGCCTCGGAGATGATCAGGTGCGCGGCCAGGTTCGCGAGCATCAGCTTTTGGTGCGCGGCGCTTCCACCGAAGCGCTTGCCCTTCTTCGGAGCAGGCATGACTCGGGTTACTCCTTGACGCGCAGCGACAAGCCGCGCTCGTCGAGCTTCTGGATGACCTCTTCGAGCGACTTGGCGCCGAAGTTGGTGATGGCGAGCAGGTCGTCTTCCGACTTCTGCACGAGCTGACCGATCGAGTCGACACGCGCCCGCTTCAAGCAGTTGCGCGGCCGCTCCGAGAGATCGAGCTCTTCGATGGGGAGATCGAGATCCGGCGACGTCGAGGTGGGTGATGCGATCTCACCGAGCTCCAGGCCGCGCGGCGCCTCCGAGAGCTCCGCGACCAGGTCGACGAGCTTGCGCAGCGTGTCACCGGCCGACGCGAGCGCGTCGCGGGGCGTGATCGAACCGTCGGTCTCGACCTCGAGTGTGAGCCGGTCGAAGTTCGTCGACTGCTCGACGCGCGTCGGATCGATCGAGAACGACACCCGCCGCACCGGCGAGAAGATCGCGTCGACCGGGATGACGCCGATGGTCGTCGTGCGCTTGTTGCGCTCGGCCGACAGGTAGCCGCGACCCTGCTCGACCGTGAGGTCGAGGGCGAGACGCCCGGAGGCGTTCACGGTCGCGATGTAGAGGTCGGGGTTGAGGATCTCGACGTCGGACGTGGTCTGGATGTCGCCGGCTCGTACCTCGGCCGGACCGCGCTTGTCGAGGCGCAGGGTGACGGGCTCGTCGGACGTGCACGTGAGCACGAGGTCCTTGAGGTTCAAGATGACGTCGGTGACGTCTTCTTTGACACCCTTGATGACGTCGAACTCGTGCAGCGCGTCGTCGAAACGCACCTGCGTGACGGCTGCGCCCGGGATCGACGACAGCAACGTACGCCGCAGGCTGTTGCCGAGCGTGTGCCCGAACCCGGGTTCGAGCGGGGAAATCATGAAGCTCTGGGTGTTGCCCTCGGCCTCGACGGCTTCGATCTCGGGACGCTGGATGATGAGCATGGGGGAAGCCTCGCTTGCTTACTTCGAGTACAGCTCGACGATGAGCTGTTCGCGAACGGGGATATCGATCTGCTCGCGGAGCGGCAGGTCGCGCACGGTCGCCTTGAAATCACCCGCGTTGACCTCGAGCCACTGCGGTGCAGTGCGGTCGAGCGTGTCGATGTTGTGACGGATCACGATCATCTTGCGGGACTTGTCGGACAGCGAGATGACGTCGTCCTTGCGCACGACGTACGACGGGATCGTCACGCGCTTGCCGTTGACCAACACGTGGCCGTGGCGGACGAACTGGCGCGCCTGGCTGCGGCTCGACGCGAACGCGGTGCGGAACACGACGTTGTCGAGGCGCAGCTCGAGCAGGCGGAGCAGGTTCTCGCCGGTGATGCCGGGCTGCTTGTTCGCCTTCGCGTAGATGAGTTGGAACTGCTTTTCGAGCAGGCCGTAGATGCGGCGGCACTTCTGCTTCTCACGCAGCTGGAGCAGGTACTCGCTGTCGCGGACGCGCCCGCGGCCGTGCTGGCCCGGAGGGTACGGACGCCGCTCGATCGGGCAGCGCATGGAGTCGCACTTCGTGCCTTTGAGGAACAGCTTCATGCGCTCGCGCCGGCACAACCGGCACACCGCGCCCGTGTAACGAGCCATCAGACCCTCCGCCGCTTGGACTGGCGGCATCCGTTGTGCGGGATCGGCGTGACGTCTTTGATGCCGACGACCTCGATGCCCGCGTTCTGAATCGACCGGATCGCGGTCTCCCGACCCGAACCCGGCCCCTTCACGGACACATCGACCTTGCGGACACCGTGCTCCATCGCACGCTTGGCCGCGGCCTCTGCCGCGAGCTGGGCGGCGAAGGGCGTGCTCTTGCGCGAGCCCTTGAAGCCGACGTTGCCCGAGCTCGCCCACGAGAGCGTGTTGCCCTGCAGGTCGGTGAACGTGATGATCGTGTTGTTGAACGACGACTTGATGTGCGCCATCCCGTAGGAGACGTTCTTGCGTTCCTTCTTCTTCGGCCGGCGTCCACCGGCGACAGGTTTCGCCACTGCTTCTCAGGCTCCGATTCGGTGTGCGGGCGTCTGCGTCACTTGCGGGCTTTCTTCTTGCCGGCGACCGTCTTCTTCGGGCCCTTGCGGGTACGGGCGTTCGTCCGGGTGCGCTGTCCGTGGACCGGCAGCCCCTTGCGGTGGCGCAGTCCCTCGTAACAACCGATCTCCATCTTGCGCTTGATGTCCTGGCTCACCTGGCGGCGCAGGTCACCTTCGACCTTGAGGTTCTGGTCGATGTAGGCGCGCAGCCGCGCGACTTCCTCTTCGGTGAGGTCGCGCACCCGGGTGTCGCGCGAGATCCCGGTCGCGTCGGTCACCTGCTGCGCGGTGTTACGGCCGATGCCGTAGATGTACGTGAGCGAGATCTCGAGACGCTTCTCGCGGGGAATGTCGACGCCGGCGATACGGGCCATCTGCCGTCCTTCCTAACCCTGCCGCTGCTTGTGGCGCGGGTCGTCGCAGATGATCCGGACCGAGCCGTGCCGGCGGATCACCTTGCACTTGTCGCACATCTTCTTGACCGAAGGACGAACCTTCATTGCCGTCACCTTCATCTCGCTCGCGCGTCTCGCGCGGTTGCTTGCGGGGCGTTACTTGTAGCGGTACGTGATGCGACCGCGGCTCAGGTCGTACGGCGTGAGCTCGACCTGCACCTTGTCGCCCGGGGCGATGCGGATGTAGTGCATCCGCATCTTCCCGGATATGTGAGCAAGAACCTTGTGCCCGTTCTCCAGCTCGACACGGAACATGGCGTTCGGCAACGGCTCGACGACCGTCCCTTCGACCAGGATCGTGTCATCCTTGGGCTTGGCCAGAGAGCATCACCTTCAGGGCTGGAAGCGCGCCGACGGACTCGGCATTGCGACTACGAACTACGTCTCGGACTACCTGCGGCCTGGGCGCGCCGAACGGGCAGGGGCCGACCGAAGAGATTACCTGATCAGGCCGGTACCTGCCAAGCCGGTCCCGACCCATCGGGACCGGAGCGGCAGCGGAGCCGACCGGACGGGAGGCGCAGCGCGAGCGACCCATCAAGACCGGAGCGGCAGCGGAGCCGACCGGACGGGAGGCGCAGCGCGAGCGACCCATCAAGACCGCAGCGGCAGCGGAGTCGACCGGACGGGAGGCGGTAGCGCGACCGCGACCCATCAAGACCGCAGGGTCAGGACTTCGGGGCCACTGTCGGTGACGGCGACGGTGTGCTCGAAGTGCGCCGCCCGGGAGCCGTCGGCGGTGACGACGGTCCACCCGTCGGCGAGGGTCCGGGTCGTCGCCCGGCCCGCGGTGACCATGGGCTCGATCGCGAGGACGACTCCCGCCCGGAGCTTCAGCCCCCGGCCCGCGGGCCCGTAGTTCGGCACCTCCGGCTCCTCGTGCATCGCGGTGCCGATTCCGTGCCCGACGTACTCGCGCACGACCCCGAACCCGGCCGTCACCACCTCGTGCTCGGCCGCGGCTCCGATGTCGCCCAGCCGGTTCCCGGCGACGGTCGCCCGGATCGCAGACTCCAACGCGGCGCGGGTCACCTCCATGAGGCGCTGCGACTCCGCGTCGACCTCACCCACCGGAACGGTGATCGCGGCATCGGCGTGCCAGCCCTCGATGATGGCCCCGCAGTCGATCGAGACGATGTCGCCCTCCTCCAACACCCGAGGCCCGGGGATGCCGTGCACGATGACCTCGTTCGGCGACACGCACGCGACCGCCGGGAAGCCGTGGTAGCCGAGGAAATTCGAACGGGCGTTCCGCCGCTCCAGCACCTCGCGGGCGGCGCGGTCGAGATCCGCGGTCGTGGCGCCCGGCACCGCGGCCCCCGTGCACGCCTCGTGCATCTCGGCCACGACGGACCCGGCGCGCCGCATGAGCGCGATCTGGGATGGGGTCTTGCGCAGGACCATGAAGGGCGATCGGTCAGCAGAGTTGTTCGAGGCAGACCTTGACGAGCCGATCGAAGACCTCGTCGCCCTCGCCCACCCCGTCGATGGTCGTCAACAGTCCGAGCGCCCGGTAGTAGTCGACGATCGGGATGGTCTCGCGTTCGTACAACTCGAGCCGACGTTCGACTGCATCTTCGGTGTCGTCGTCGCGCTGGCGGACCGTTCCGCCGCACGTATCGCACACCCAGCCGTGCTTCGGGGGCAGGTTGACGTGGTACACGCGCTGGCAGTCCTCGCACACCCGCCGGCCCGCGATCCGGTCGAAGACGATCTCCCTCGGGACGTCGAGATCGATGACGAGATGCAGCGGGGATCCCGCGATGACCCGGTCGAGCTCACGCGCCTGGTGAAGCGTGCGCGGGAAACCGTCGAGCACGAAGCCCCCGCCGAGCGGACCGCCGGGGACCATGCATTCCTCGATCACGCCGACGACGATCTCGTCGGGCACCAGCTCGCCCGCATCCATGTAGCGCTTCGCCTCGAGCCCGAACGCGGTTCCCTGCGCGGCCTGGGTCCGGAACATGTCACCGGTCGAGACATGGATCACGCCGAAATGGCCTGCCAGACGGGTCGACTGGGTGCCCTTGCCGGCACCCTGCCTCCCGAGCAGCACGAGTCGGGGATCCGAACAGCTCATGTTGCTAGGAGAGGAAGCCCTCGTAGTTCCGCATCATCAGCTGGCTGTCGAGTTGTTTCATGGTCTCGAGCATGACGCCGACTGCGATGAGGATGGTCACACCACCGAACGGATCCTGGATGTTCCACGCCTTCAACACGATGAACGGGATGAGGGCAATGACGGTCAGGTAGAGCGCGCCCGGCAACGTGATCCGGTTGAGGACCTTGGCGAGATACCGCTCCGTGGGGGGCCCGGGGCGGATACCCGGGATGAAGCCACCCTGTTTGCGGATGATGTCGGCCTGTTGTTGCGGGTTGAACGCGATCGCCGTGTAGAAGTACGAGAAGAACATGATCAGCACGCCGAAGCAGATGATGTAGAACCAGCTCGTCGTCGCGCTCCCGACGAGGTGATCGTTGATCCACTTGCCGCGGCCCCGACGGCAGGACGGTCGCCGCGAGCGCCGGGAACGACAACAGCGACGTCGCGAAGATCACCGGGATCACACCCGACTGGTTGACCTTGAGCGGTATGTACGTGCTCTGGCCGCCGTACATACGCCGGCCGACGACGCGTTTGGCGAACTGCACGGGTATTCGCCGCTGACCCGACTCGATGAGCACGATCGCGAACACCAGCCCGACCGCGAGCGCCAAGATGGCGACGAACTCGAACGTCGACTGCTTCAGCACCAACGAGCCCTGGTACGGCAGGCGGGACACGACCGAAGTGAAGATCAGGATCGACATCCCGTTGCCGATCCCGCGCTGGGTGATCAGCTCGCTCAGCCACATCACGAGCGCGCATCCGGTCGTCCACGTCAAAACGATCATCAACGCGCGATAGACGGTGAAATGCGGGATGAGCACCGTTCCGACCGGGAGCGAGATCCCGGATTGACCGAGCAGACCGCCGTTTCCGCTCTTCAGCACGAACACGAACGCCGTCGACTGCATCAGGGCAAGGGCGACGGTGAGGTAGCGAGTCCACTGCGTGATCTTCTTCTGCCCGGTCTGGCCTTCGTTCTGCCATTCCTCGAGCTTGGGGATCACCACGCCGAGCAACTGCATGATGATCGATGCCGTGATGTACGGCATGATCCCGAGGAAGAAGATGGAGACCGCCGTCGAGCGCGCCGCCCGAGAACAGGTTGAAGAGGCCGAGCACGCCGCCCGCGCCCTTCGACTGCGACTGCAGCTCCTGGACGGCCTTGAAGTCGACGTACGGCACGGGGATGTGCGAACCCATCCGGAACACGAAGATGATGAAGATCGTGAACAGGATCTTGTTCCGCAGGTCAGCGACGCGGAACATGTTCTGGAGGCGCGAAAGCCCTGACATCACCGGGACCTCATCGGGTCGACGACCTCCTCACACCGGACGAGGCAGTGTAGCTAGCGGTTGGTGAGCGCGTTCCCGCGAGCCGGCGGGCGCCCCGTGGGCCACGGAAGCGGCAGGACCCGGGTCGTTCCACCCGCGGCCGAGATCGCTTGTACCGCGGCGGCCGAGAACGCGTGGGCCTCCACCGTGAGGGGCTTGGTCAGCTCGCCCCGGGCCAGGATCTTCACCAGACCGCGCTTGGCGACGAGCCCGCTCGCGCGCAGCGTCTCGGGCGACACCTCGGCGCCCGCGTCGAAGCCGTCGAGCGTCGAGAGGTTCACCACGTGGTACTCGACCCGGAAGGGGTTGTTGAAGCCCTTCGCTTTGGGGGTCCGGCGGTGCAGCGGGGTCTGGCCACCTTCGAAACGCGCGGGGACGTTGTTGCGCGCGCCCTGACCCTTGCTGCCGCGGCCGGCGGTCTTGCCGCCCTTGCCGCCGATGCCGCGAGCGACGCGACGCTTCGGCCGCCGGGATCCGGGGGCCGGCTTCAGGTCGTGGATCTTCACGAGAGCTCCTCCACCGTGACGAGGTGCGGTACACGCGCGATCATCCCGCGCACCTCGGGCCGGTCGGGCAACGTGTTCGTCGACCCGATCTTTCCGAGACCGAGCGCTCGGAGCGTGCCGCGCTGCTTCGGCTTGATACCGATCTGCGAACGTACGAGGGTCACCTTGATACCGGAAGTTCGGATATCGCTCATTTGACCTCCGTCACCTCGAGCTTGCCGCGCTGACGATCGCGGTACGCGCCGAGCATGCCCTTCGTCGAGACTTCCTCGGCCGACTTGCCGCGCAGGTGCGCGACGTCGTCGGGCCGGCGCAGCGCCTGCAGGCCCTGCATGGTCGCGCGCGCGACGTTGATCGCGTTCGACGAACCGAGCGACTTCGCGAGCACATCGTGGATACCGGCGGCTTCGAGGATGGCGCGGGCCGCGCCACCGGCGATCACACCGGTACCCGGCGCCGCAGGCTTCATCAACACGCGGGCCGCGTCGTGCTCACCCAGGATCACGTGAGTGATGGTCGAACCGGCGAGCGGGACGGCGAAGAAGCTCTTGCGCGCTTCCTCCATGCCCTTTTGGATCGCGGCCGGAACCTCTTTGGCCTTGCCGTAACCCAGACCGACGTTGCCGTTCCCGTCGCCGACGACCACGAGCGCGGTGAACGAGAAGCGCCGACCGCCCTTCACGACCTTGGCGACGCGGTTGATCGAGATCACGCGTTCGTCGAACTGACCTTCAGCCATGTGAACCCAATCCCTTAGAGAGTCAGCCCGGCTTCGCGGGCGCCATCGGCGACTGCCGCGACCCGGCCGTGGTACTTGAAGCCGCCGCGATCGAACACGACGGTGGTGATGCCGGCGGCCTTGGCCCGCTCACCCACGAGCGTCCCGATCTTCTTGGCGGCTTCGATCGTGGAGGTTGCACCGCCGCGCAGGTCCTTTTCCATCGTCGACGCGCTCACGATCGTGCGTTCCCGAGAGGTCGTCGATGGCCTGCACGTAGATGTGCTTGCTCGAACGGAAGACCGCGAGCCGCGGCCGTTCCGCGGTTCCCGTGACCTTCTTGCGGACCCGGCGGTGACGCCGGTCGCGATGATCGGATTTGGTGAGGCTCATAACGGAACCCTCTGCTACTTCGCCGACTTGCCGGCTTTGCGCCGGATGTGCTCACCGACGTAACGGATGCCCTTGCCCTTGTACGGCTCGGGCTTGCGGACCTTGCGGATGTCGGCCGCGACCTGGCCGACGAGTTGCTTGTCGTGCCCGCGTACGACGATGCGAGTGGGCTGCGGTACCTCGAAGGTCACGCCGGCGGGCGCCTCGAACTTGACGGTGTGCGAGTAGCCGACCGACAACTCGATGGCGGTCGGGCCCTGCGCCGCGGCGCGATAGCCGACGCCGACGATCTCGAGCTCCTTCGAGAAGCCGTCGGAGACACCGATCACCATGTTGGCGATCAACGTCCGCTGCAACCCGTGCAGCGAGCGGTTCGAGCGGGTGTCGTCGGCGCGGGTCACGTTCAGCTCGTCGCCTTCGCGTTCGATCAGGACGTCGCCGACCAAACGGTATTCGAGCTGACCCTTCGGGTCCTTTGACGCGAACGTCGGAACCGTCGATCGTCACCTCGACGCCGCTCGGGACCGTGATCGCCTGCTTACCGATACGCGACATGACGCAGCTCCGCTACCAGACCTGGCACAGGATCTCGCCGCCGACGCGGCGCTCGCGCGCCTCGCGGTCGGTCAAGAGACCCTGATTGGTGGACACGATCGCGATTCCCATACCGCCGAGAACCCGCGGGACGCCGTCGGCCTTCGAGTAGACCCGCAGACCGGGGCGCGACACGCGCTTCAATCCGGAGATCGTCCGGCGGCGGTCGCTCGAGTACTTCATCTTGATCGTCAGGCGCTTCCCCGGACGGCTCGGGTCGGCGGCGACTTCGAAGCCGGTGATGTAGCCCTCGCGTTCCAAGATCACCGCGACGGCTTCCTTGAGCTTCGACGAAGGCATGGCGACGTCGTCGTGGAACGCGACGTTGGCGTTCCGGATGCGGGTCAGCATGTCGGCGATCGGGTCGGTCATCGTCACAGCGCGAACCTCCCCGTCACCACGAGCTCTTCGTCATGCCCGGGATCTCCCCGGCGTGAGCCATCTCGCGCAGACAGAGCCGACAGAGACCGAAGTCCTTGTAGACAGAGCGCGCCCGACCGCACCGGCGGCAACGCGTGTACCCGCGCACCTTGAACTTCGGCGTGCGCTGCTGCTTGTTGACGAGTGCCTTCTTGGCCATCGATTCACCCCTGCCCGTCGCGGCGGAACGGGAATCCGAGTACCCGCAGGAGCGCAAACCCCTGAGCGTCGGTTTCCGCTGTGGTCACGATCGTTACGTTCATGCCGCGAACGCTGTCGATCTTGTCGTAGTCGATCTCCGGGAACACGAGCTGCTCGTTGAGCCCGAACGTGTAGTTGCCGTGCCCGTCGAATTGCTTCGGCGGCATCCCGCGGAAGTCACGGATGCGCGGGATCGCGAGGCTCACGAGCCGGTCGTAGAACTCCCACATCCGGTCGCCGCGCAGCGTCACCTTGGCGCCGATCTCATTGCCTTCGCGGAGCTTGAAGCTCGCGATCGACTTCTTCGCCTTGGTGACGAGCGGCTTTTGACCGGTGATGATCGTGAGGTCGGTGACCGCGCCGTCGAGCAGCGAGCGCTGCTGCGTCGCCTTGCCGACACCCATGTTCACGACGATCTTGACTGGCTGCGGGCACCTGCATCACGTTCGTCAGGCCGAGCTCGGTCTGCAGCTTCGGCTTCAGCTCGGTCTCGAAGCGCTGCTTCAGGCGCGGCGATGCGGTGGCGGTCGCGGCCATCAGATGTCGCCTCCGCACTTGCGGCACGTGCGGTGTTTGGCACCGTCGTCGGCGAAGCGGAAGCCGATGCGCGTCGCGCCGCACTCCTTGCACCACAGCGCCACGTTCGAGACATGGATCGGCATCTCCTTGTCGATGATGCCGCCCTGCATGACCTGACCCTTCGGCTTCGTGTGGCGCTTCACCATGTTCACGCCGTCGACGATCACCTTGTCGGAGCCGTTGATGACCCGCGTGATCGTGCCGCGCCGGCCGACGTCCTTGCCCGCGAGCACGATGACGTCGTCGCCCTTCTTCACCTTCATGATTCGCCCTTCGCCATCACAACACCTCCGGCGCGAGCGAGACGATCCGCATGAAGCGGCGGTCGCGCAGCTCGCGTCCGACGGGACCGAAGATGCGAGTGCCTCGCGGCTGCATCTGGTCGTTGATCAACACCGCGGCGTTCTCGTCGAAGCGGATATAGCTGCCGTCGGGACGGCGCTTTTCCTTCTTCGTGCGCACGACGACGCACTTGACGACATCACCCTTTTTCACCGAGGCGCCCGGAACGGCGTCCTTCACCGTGGCGACGAAGATGTCGCCGATGCTCGCGTAGCGCCGGCGGGTGCCACCGAGCACCTTGATGCACAGCACCTCGCGGGCACCCGAGTTGTCGGCGACCTTCAGCCGTGACTCTTGTTGGATCATCGTGCGCGCTCCAGAACCTCGACGACGCGCCAGCGCTTGTTCTTCGAGAGCCGGCGGGTCTCGGCGACCCGCACGCGGTCGCCCTCGCGGACGTCGTTCGTCTCGTCGTGCGCGTAGAGCCGCTTGGTCCGCTGCATCGTCTTTTGGTAGCGGCGGTGGCGCACGCGGTCGACAACGGCGACGACCACGGTCTTGTCCATCTTCGTGGACACGGCAATGCCCTCGCGGACCTTGCGGGAGTTCCCGCGCTTTTCGTTCGTGTCGTTCGTTTCGTCGGCCATCAGGCCTCCTGCCCGTCAGCTTCGTGCGCCAAGATCTCGCGCTCGCGCATCAGCGTGTGAATGCGTGCGATCTCGCGCTTGTAGCTCGTGATTTCCGTCGTGCTGTCGAGCTGTCCGGTCGCGAGGTCGAGCCGGCGCTTCCACAGTTCCTGCTTCGCCTCCGACAGCCGGTCGACGAGCGTCTCGTCGGTCAGCTCCCGCAATTCGTTGGCCTTGGTCATCGCTACACCTCTTCCTCACGCACGATGAAGCGGGCGCGTGATCGGAAGCTTGTGAATGGCGAGCCGCATCGCCTCGCGGGCGACGGGTTCGGGGACGCCGGAGAGCTCGAACAACACCCGGCCCGGCTTCACGACGGCGACCCACTTCTCCGGGTTGCCCTTGCCCGAGCCCATGCGGGTCTCTGCGGGCTTCTGCGTGATCGGCTTGTCGGGGAAGACGTTGATCCACACCTTGCCGCCACGCTTGATGTGGCGGGTCATCGCGATACGGGCCGCCTCGATCTGGCGGTTCGTGAGCCAGCCCGGCTCCAGCGCCTGGATGCCGAACTCGCCGAACGCGAGGCGCGTCCCACCCTTGGCCATGCCGGTCATCCGGCCTCGTTGCACCTTGCGGTGCCGAACCTTGCGGGGCATCAACATGGTGCCGACCTACTCCTCGCCGCCGCGGAAGTGCGGGGTCTCGTGGTGCTCACGCGTCCGGCGTTCGATCTCTTCTTCCTCGGCGAGCAAGCGCTCGAGCTCGGGGTCGGCCTCGCCCAACAGCGGCTTCGCCGGACCGTCCTCGGCACCCTCGCCGAGCTCGGTCGTGCCCTCGGTGGTCGTGACGCCCTCGCCGTCTTCGGGCTTGCGCCGCCGCCCGCCGCCCGCGCTGACGACGCGACGAGCACCGGGCTGGCCGGCCGTCTCGCCGACGGCCATCGCGGCCTCGCGGGCGATCTTGTCTTCGACCGCGCTCTTGTAGGGAAGGATGTCGCCCTTGTAGATCCAGACCTTCACACCGATGCGCCCGAAGGTCGTGCGCGCCTCGGCCAGGCCGTAGTCGACGTCGGCCCGCAGCGTGTGCAGCGGAACGCGTCCCTCGCGGTACCACTCCTTACGGCTCATCTCGGCGCCACCCAGTCGACCGCTGCACTGCACGCGCACGCCGAGCGCGCCCGCCTTCATCGCGGTCTGCACTGCGCGTTTCATCGCCCGCCGGAACGAGACCCGGCCGGTGAGCTGGTCGGCGACACCCTGCGCGAGCAGCATCGCGTCGATCTCGGGCTGTTTGATCTCTTGGATGTTGAACTGGATCTTCGGGTTGCCGCTGATCTTGCGCAGACCCTCACGCAGGCGCTCGGCCTCCGCACCCCGCCGCCCGATGACGATGCCGGGGCGGGCGGTGTACACGTCGATGCGCAGGCGGTCACCGGTGCGCTCGATCTCGACCCGGCTGACGGCCGCGCGCTCGAGTTGCTTGCGCAGGTAGTCGCGGATCTTCCAGTCCTCGATCAGGAACTCGCGGTATTCCTTCTTGGGCGCGATCCAGCGGGACTTCCACTCGGTGGTGATACCGAGCCGGAACCCGTACGGGTTGACTTTTTGACCCATGACTAGTCCTTCTCAGCTTCCGGCTCGGCGTCGGTCGCTTCCGGCTCGGCGACCTCGTCGACGGCTTCGGCTTCGGCGACTTCCGGCTCCGCGACTGCGGTCTCGGTGACCCAGGCGTCTTCGACTTCGGCCTCTTCGGGCTCGGCCTCGGGGGCGCGCGAGCGGCGAACTCGCTCGGCGCGCCGGCGCTGGCTCACGGCCGCGCCGCGACCCGTCGCCTCCTCGCGGCGGCGCCGGGTCTCGAGCTCGTCGATGGCGAAGCGCTCGAGCACGATCGTCACGTGCGACGTCCGCTTGCGAATGCGGAAGTAGCGACCGCGTGCGCGCGGTTGGCCGTGCTTGCGGGTGGGACCCTCGTCGGCCCATGCGAGCGCGATGTAGAGCTCGTCGGCCGGCAAGGCGTTGTTGTGGTCGGCGTTGGCGATGGCCGAGCCGAGCAGCTTCAACACATCGTCGGCCGCGTCCTTCTCACAGAGCTGCAACAGGCGCTCCGCGTCGCCGACCGGCAGGCCGCGCACGAGGTCGAGGACCTGGCGCACCTTGTACGGCGACGTGTGCAGGTAGCGAACGGTGGCGCGGACGCCCGACTTCGTAGCTGCGTTCGCCATCAGCGCCGGCTCGATCGCTCTTGGCCCGCGTGGTAGCGGAACACCCGGGTGGGCGCGAACTCGCCCAGCTTGTGACCGACCATCGCCTCGGTGACGTACACCGGGACGTGCTTGCGGCCGTCGTGGACGGCGAGGGTGTGACCGACCATGTCGGGCGTCACCGTGCTGCGCCGAGACCAGGTCTTGATGACCTTGCGGTCGCCGGCCGCGT
Organism: uncultured Actinomycetes bacterium; assembly: GCA_963812205.1. Classification (GTDB taxonomy): domain Bacteria; phylum Actinomycetota; class Acidimicrobiia; order IMCC26256; family PALSA-610; genus PALSA-610. The sequence goes on along the minus strand of CAWEUJ010000004.1, from coordinate 525,334 downwards.
TCATGGCGTCCACCTTCTCGCGAAGGTGGTCGTCGATGAACGGACCTTTCTTCAGGCTGCGGGGCATGTACGTCTACCTCCGTGCGCCGCGCGTACGACGCCGGCGGATGATGAGCTTGTCGCTCGATTTGCCCTTCTTGCGGGTGCGGCCTTCGGGCTTGCCCCACGGCGACACCGGGTGGCGGCCACCGGAGCTCTTGCCCTCGCCGCCGCCCAACGGGTGGTCGACCGGGTTCATGGCGACACCTCGGGTGTGCGGGCGCTTGCCCTGCCAGCGGTTGCGACCGGCCTTGCCGACCGAGATCAGCCCGGCTTCGCTGTTGCCGACCGAGCCAACCGTGGCGCGGCAGTCGATCGGGACACGCCGCATCTCGGTGGACGGCAACCGGAGCGTGGCGAACATGCCCTCCTTGGCGATGAGCTGGATCGCCGCGCCGGCGCCGCGGCCCATCTTGGCTCCGCCACCGGGCTTCAGCTCGACGTTGTGCACCGTGGTGCCGACCGGGATGTAGCGCAACGGCAACGCGTTCCCGACCCGGATCTCGCTGCCCTGGCCGCTCTGCACCATCGCGCCGACCTCGAGACCCTGCGCGGCGATGATGTAGCGCTTCTCGCCGTCGAGGTAGTGCAACAGCGCGAGGCGCGCGTTGCGGTTCGGGTCGTACTCGATAGCCGCGACCTTGGCGGGAACGCCGTCTTTGTTCCGCCGGAAGTCGACGATGCGGTACCGCTGCTTGTGGCCACCGCCGCGGTGACGCGAGGTCATGCGGCCGTACGAGTTGCGCCCGCCCGTCTTCGGCTTCGGTTTCGTCAGCGACTTCTCGGGCTTGGTCTTCGTGACCTCGGCGAAGTCGGACGACGACTGGAATCGGCGCCCGGGGCTCGTCGGTTTGCGTTTGCGGATAGCCACCGTCAGCTCCCGAAGATGTCGATGCGTTCCTCGCCGGCGGCGAGGGTGACGATGGCCCGCTTCTGAGATGCCGGCGCGTTGTAGGTGCCGGTATTGCGGTTGCGCGAGCGCTTCGCCTTGCGGTTGATCGTGTGGACCTTCTCGACCCGCCGCGCGAACAGCTGCTCGACCGCCTTGCGGATCTCGATCTTGTTGGCGTCGGGCGCGACGACGAACGTGTACACGTTGAGGTCGTAGCCCGCGTACGACTTCTCCGACACGACCGGCTTGATGATGATGTCGCGCGGGTCCTTACTCATCGTCGCCACCTTCACCGTCTGCGGACGCGGCAGCGCCCGACCCGTTGCCGAGGCGGGCGATCGTGGTCTCGAGCGCCGGCTTGGAGAACACGATCCAGTCGTTCAACAAGACGTCGTAGGTGTTGAGCTCTTCCGGCAGCACGATCTGCACCCGCTCGCCGAGGTTGCGCAACGACTTCCACGCGTTCTCGTCGTCTCGGAACAACACGACCAGGACCCGGTCTTCGCGCGCACCCTTGGTGCGCAGCCCGATCGCCTGGAGCAGCTTGACGGCGTCCTTCGTCTTCGGCGCGCCGATCGCCCAGTCGTCGACCACGACGACCCTCGACTCGGAGGCGCGGTCGCTGAGCGCGGAACGCAACGCGAGCCTGACCATCTTCTTGGGCGTGCGCTGCGAGTAGTCGCGCGGCTTGGGACCGTGCGCGACTCCGCCACCCCGCCACTGCGGTGCGCGGATGGACCCCTGCCGGGCGCGACCGGTGCCCTTTTGGCGCCACGGCTTCGCACCACCACCGCGCACCTCGGCGCGCGTCTTGGTGCTGTGCGTACCGGCCCGCTTCGCCGCGAGCTGCGCGGTCACGACCTGGTGCATCACCGCGACGTTCGGCTCGATGCCGAAGATGTCGTCGGGAAGCTCGACGGTCCCGGCGTCGGCGCCCGCGGCGGTCTTCATGGTGATCGAGGCCATTACGCCTTCACCCCCGACTTCACCGCGTTGCGAACGAAGACGATGCCGCCCGACGGTCCGGGCACCGCACCCCGGATCAACAACAGGTTGCGCTCCGCGTCACCTTCGACCACTTGCAGGTTGAGCGTGGTGGTGCGCACGTTGCCGAACTGGCCCGCCATCTTCATGCCCTTGAACACCCGCGCCGGCGTGGCGCACGCGCCGATCGAGCCGGGAGCACGGTGCTTTTTGTGGTTACCGTGCGACGCGCCCTGACCGGAGAAGTTGTGGCGCTTCATCACGCCCGCGAACCCGTGGCCCTTGCTGATGCCCGTTACGTCGACCCGTTCGCCGGCCGCGAACACGTCGGCCTTCAGCACCTGGCCGAGCTCGAAGCCCGAGAGATCGACGACCCGGAGCTCGGCGAGATACTTGGTGGGGTCGGCATTCGCCGCCTTCAAGTGACCGAGCTCGGGCTTCGAGAGCCGTTGCGCCTTGGTCTCACCGAAGGCGAGTTGCACCGCGGCGTAGCCATCGCGCTCTGGGGTCTTGATCTGGACCACACGACAGGGCCCGGCCTCGATGACGGTGACCGGAACGATCCGGTTCCCCTCGTCGAAGACCTGGGTCATGCCGAGCTTTCGGCCCAGGATCCCTTTGTTCGCCATTGTCGACTCCGGTGACATCTCGCTCGGGCGGCGGTTGTCCGCGCCCACGCGAACGCTCCGCTCGGAAGCCCGGGCGGAGCGTGATCTCGGTTGTGCCGCGCGGTTCCGCCGGAAACGGGGCCTACGCGGGCCTCGGTTGAAGTCGCGTCGCACCCGAGGCCGGGGGCGTCAACGCGGCGGGTCGCGATGTGCGGCCCGTAGAGCCCGATGATGCTAGCGCGCCGGTACCGGCGCCGCCATCTCGGCCGATCACAGGCTCAGGACGACTCTCCCGCCGCGGTCCTCCCGATCGGCTCCAGCGCGCTCTCGCTCGGCCCGGCGACGCCCGGATCCGGCGTCACCGGCCCGTGCGGGCTCGTTCCGGTGCCCCCGCGCACCCGCGAACCGCGGCGCCGGCGGAGCGGAATGCTCACGAGCCAGCCGAGGGTCACGAGCGTCAGGAGCCGGCCGAGGAGGTCGGCACGATCGCTCAGGAAGCTCAACCGCAACGTGTGGTGGCCGCCAGGTACCGCGATCTGCATCAGTCCCTCTGCGGTCTTCGTGATGCGGGCCGGCCTGCCGTCGATGCGAGCGTGCCACTTCGGAGACCACCCGACGGCGATCGTCGCCGTGAACGGGTCCGGGTTCGTGACGTCCCACCGGAGTCGCTCGGCGTTGCTCTGCGTGAAGGTCACGGCCGGCGTCGCGGTACCCGGGTCGATCAGCGTGGGCGGGCGGGTCCCGGAATCGGTCAGCACTTCGTAGATCGTGATCGCGCCTTCGCTCCACACCGCCCGCGCCCGCGGCGAACGCCGCATCTGATTGTCGATCGAAGGCTTGTCGACCACCACGTCGCTCACGCCGAGCCGTTGGAGCTTGCGGATCCAGTCGTCGATCGCCTGGTTGGCGTCCGGACCGTCGGCGGTGTACGCGACCGCGCCCGCATTCGAGGACTCGGGATTGAAGGTGTTCAACGTGTCGACACCCGAGGACCAAGCCAGCCAGCGAGCCGGCTCTACGACTCCGACACGCGCGATCTCCGCGGGGTAATCGCGGGTCATGCTGAAGCGGGCGCCCGGAGGCACCATGCTTCGCAGGGCCACCGCGGCGTCGCGCAGGGCGGGCGTGGCGGGCGAGATCTCGCCGGCAAGGTTCTCCTTGCTGTGACCGACGGTCACACCGACCGCGACGAGGAGCAAGACGGCGGCAACGACGAACCCCGCGAGCGCGTTACGCGACACCTCACCTGCTTTGCGCGCGCCGAGCGACGCGAGCGCCGCAACCGGAAACAGCGCGATGACGCCCGCGTATCCGAGCCCCCGGTTCGCGAGCTGGAGCGAGATGTCGCCGGGGCCCGGATAGCTCAGCGTCACGTGCGCGATCGCCAGGTACAGCGCGGGCACGACGACGAGCACGAGATGCTCCCGGTGTCCCGTCGCCGCTCGGAGCAGCACGACGATCCAGGCGACGATCACGAGCTTCACGACCAGCGGCTGGAAGAGCAGGTGACCGCGCAGGATCGCCGCGATCCGCACGTCGAACGGATCCGTGCCCCATGTGACCACGGGCCCGTGCAGGTCGCGGTGCGCCAGGAACGGCACGACCCAGAAGGCGGCGAGCCCGAACGCGACGGCACCTGACGCGAGCAGCGCACCGAGTCCTCGCAGGCGCGCGCGCCGCTCGCTCGCGCCCAGCCGGAACAAGAGCGCGATGGGGAACATGACCGCGAAGACCATCACTGAGATGAGGTGCGTCATCGCGAGCAGCGCAGCCGCGACGCCCGCGCCGATGCACCGGCGCCGCGTCGGATCGTCGTACGCGCGCAGCGCCGCGCCGAAGGTGACGAAGAACGCGATCGCACCGACCTGGTGCGAGAGCAGCCCGTTGACGAACATTCCCTCGAGGCCGAGACCGAAGCCGACGGTCGCCGTCAACGACAGGAGACCGGCGAGGCCGGCGCCCAGCCGGTCGAGCCCGAGCGATCGCGCGAGATACGCGGCGGCCGGCGGTTGCGCAGCGAGCGCGGCGATGGCGACGACCTTGACACCACCGGTCGTCGACAGCTGCCCGAACGTCAGACCGCGAACCACGGCCACGGCCCACGTGACGCCCGGTCCGTTGAACAGGAATTCCTCGTGCCCGAGCATGAAACGCGGGAACCAGCCGTCCAAGCGCCCGTGCAGGAGGAGGTGCGCGATGCCGTAGTTCGTGCGGACGAGGTCCGCGGTGACGTCGCCGCCCGCGATGACGTGCGGCCCCCACGCATGGCGCGTGATCCACACAACCGTGAGAACGCCGGCGATTCCCGTCGTCACCGTCCAGGCAACGGGCGGGATGCGAGCCGCCAGCGCGGTGAGCCGCCGCCAGGAAAGCTCGGGCGCGGTGCCGGCGGGCCTGCTGGACGCTGCCGCCGGCACGGCGGGATCGCCGGGAATGTCGGTTCGGCTCATTCGAACCCGTCGCTCATGAGAACGCGCCCCCAGCGGACGGCCGCCGCACGAGCGAGGAGCCTAGGACACCACCCGCGAGCCCCTCGCGTCGCGATCACCGTGCGAACACCGGCAATCGCGACGCGAGACCGGACGCGAAGAGCTCAGGCCTGGGGCACGATCTCGACACCCTCGATGTCCCAGTGCCCTGCCGGCGACAAGGTGTCCCCGACGACGACGTTCTGCGACGCAGTGGTTCCCACCGTGTAGTGCTGGAACCACATCTGCGCGTTCTCGAAGGTGTCCGGCGCGCTCGCATCGAGGACCTGATTCGTTCCGGGCGTGACCGAAGTCGTGGAGTCGCCGTCGTATCCGACGGCCGATATCCACGAACCCGTGGCCGTGGGAGGAACGCTCACCGACGGTGACGAGGTGTACGGCCCTGTCGCGAAGAGCGTCTCGCCGACCGCGGACGCTCCGTTGAACTCGTCGACGACGAGCGTCTGCGCCCAGCTCCCGGGATTGCCGCTGAGACTCGACTGGACGGCGACGGAGCTCGTCCCATTCGGCACCTCGGCTTCCCAGATCGAGATCAGTCCACCGTCGCCGTTGCTGCTGTCGGACCCGGTCGTGACGTTCACCCAGTTCAGCGCCGGCGAGCTCGACACGCTCACACCGGCGGTGTTCGTCGTCGAGACATATGCGACGAGGAGGTCGCCACCCGTCAGGTTCGCGGCGTTGTTGACAGGCTGCACCGTTGCGGTGACCGTGCCCGATCCGGTCTGCGGCGCCGTGCTGGTCACGAGGTTCACCTTCGAGGCGGGCATGATCTCGACGGCACCGAGGTCCCAAACGCCCGCGGGCGACAACGTGTCCCCGACGGTCACGGGCGTCCCTGCCGTGGTCGTCGTCGTGGTGTGCTGGGACCACATCTCCGTCAGGTCGACGTTGTCCTGTGCGCTCGCGTCGAGCACCTCGCCGGCACCGGGCGTCACCGTCGTCGTCGAGCCGGCGTCGTATCCCGCGGTCGAGACCCACGAGCCGGTCTGCTGCGGAGTGATCGTCAACGACGGAGACGACGCCGCAGAGCCGTTCGCGAACCCTGTCTGACCGATCCCGGATGCTCCTGCATACGCCGTCACGTTCAACGTCTGCGCCCATCCGCCGTTCCCGCTGATGGTGGACGTCACCGTGGTCGCGGACGTCGGGAACGTCGAGGGCTCACGCGCAGTCCAGACCGAGATGAGCCCGCCATCGCTCGGAACGTTGTCGTGCTGATTCAAGACGTTCGTCCACGTCAGGCCGCCACCCGAGACCGACACGGTCGCTTCGTTGAACGTCGACACGGACGCGACGAGCAGATCCCCGGGCGAGTCGGGCGTCAGCGTCGCCGAGGTCGAGGTCGCCGACGTCGACGTCGCCATACCGTCGGGACTGACCCGCGGTTGACCGGTTGTCGAGATCTCCTCCGAATTCGACACGACCTCAGCGGCCGCGCAGTTGGTGGTGCCGTCGTTCTTGATCCCGTAGTTGTCGGCGCCCACGACCGAGCCCGTGACGTTCGTCTTGCCCGCATCGTTCGCAACCGCCGTCGGCGCATGGTTGATCACGCGGGCGTACGGCACCTGAGCGCAGTTGTTGGGTGCGATGTAGAGCTCCGTGAACCCGACCGGGTTGTCGTTGAGCAAGCCGATCGCGTTCGGGATCGACCAGTATCCGATCGTGACCGGCGCCGTGTTCGCCGTGACGTCCTGGCTGGTCGCCGTCCATTTCGTCAACAAGGAACCGACGACGCCCGACACGTGGTTCACGTACGTGTGCCCGACAACCCAATTGATGGGCGCCGAACAGCTCACGCCTGCACCGCCGTCAGCGTCGTACTTGCAGGTCGACGCGATGTTCTTCGCCGCGGACCCGAAGTAGCTGAAGAGCGCGTTCGGCGTGTTCTGCGGATAGCTGTCGGGCTGGATCCCGGTGTAGAAGCCGGGATTTCCGTACGCCTTGACCTCGACTGCCCCGTAATCCCATCCGTCGTTTGCAGCCGTCGTATCGCTCAACGTCACCGGGTTCTGGGCGCCCGAGGTCACGTCCGAGCTCAACGACTGCACCCACAGCCGGGCGTGGTTCGCGCTGTCCGACTGTTGGACCAGGACCTTCTGGCCCGCTGCGGGAGTCATGGCCGTAGTGGAGGTCGGGTCATAGCCGACACCGACCACCGCAGACGGGTACTGGCCCTGCGTGTTGATCGCCACGGACGGCGCGCCCGAGCCCGGGGCACCACCACCCGCGCTGCTCGCCTCGGCGGTGTTCGCCGGCGCGCTGACCGAGTACACCGCGGACGCGTACTCGAACGCCTCGACGAGGATGCCCGTCAGGGCGCCCGCGGGCGAGTGCAGCGTCGTCGTCACGACCGTGGAAAGCGGGTAGTTGTCGTACGCGGTCCAGATGGCGATCGACGTCGGGTTGTTGGGCAACGGCAGCTGGTGCCATGTGAGCGCCCAGAGGCCCGGCGGTACCGCGCTGTCGACCGTGTACCCCGAGACCGAGGGTCCGGTCACAAGCGCGACGAGCTGGTCGCCGAACGCTGCGGGTGTGATCGCCGCCGCAGGCGCGCCCGCCGTCGAGAACGTGGCCTTTTGCGTGTCGACCTTGACCGCCGGCGTCGGCCCGGTGAACCCACCCTCGTTGGCGTAGAAATACCGATCGCTCTGCCACGTCGGCTCGTCGACGATCGTGGTGGAGAACGACTCCTACTTGAAGCCCGTCGCCCCCTGCGGAAGCGGAATGGAGCTGAACCAGACCGAGCCGCCGCCCGATGCCTGGATCGGAATCGCGGCCGCGGCTGCAGCCGCCGTCGCCGTGGCGACGATCGGCGTCGCGATCCCAATCAACAGCACGCTCGCGAACACATGTGCGACCCGTGCTCGCATCCGCCGGACCGTCCGGACGCCGAACGACGTGGAGCCCCACCGCGTTTCCCGCATGCTCTTCCCCCCGCTTGTGCCGAGCACGACGGACGATAAGTCCGATAGCAGGGTTTGTACGCCCTGCGCCTGCAGACTGCAAGGAAGGCGGCGGAATTTCACCTGGCGGCCATGACAGGCCCACGCAGAGCGCGCGCCGGGCTCGGTGGCGCGGCCGGTCAGGCCTGCTGCATCTTCAATTCGATGTCGACGCCCGCGGGGAGGTCGAGACGCTGGAGCGCCTCGACCGTCTTCCCGGTCGGCTCCACGATGTCGATGAGACGCTTGTGAATGCGCATCTCGAAGTGCTCGCGGCTGTCCTTGTCGACGTGCGGTGACCGCACGACGGTGTACTTGCGGATCTCCGTCGGCAGCGGCACCGGACCGCGCACCTTCGCCTGCGTACGGATCACCGTCTCGACGATCTTCTTCGTCGACTGGTCGATGACCTCGTGGTCATAGGCCTTCAGGCGGATGCGGATCTTCTGTCCCGACGGAGCAGCCATGCGAATCCCTATTTCTCGATTTTGACGACACGGCCGGAACCCACAGTACGGCCACCCTCACGGATCGCGAACCGCAAACCCTCGTCCATCGCGATCGGCTTCCCCAACTCCACCGTCATCTCCGTGTTATCCCCCGGCATCACCATCTCCGTACCCTCCGGAAGACTCACCGTCCCCGTCACATCAGTCGTCCGGAAATAGAACTGCGGGTGATAATTCGTGAAGAACGGCGTATGCCGACCGCCCTCCTCCTTCGTCAAGATATACACCTGCGCCGTGAAATTCGTATGCGGAGTAATACTCCCCGGCTTCGCCAACACCTGCCCGCGCTCCACATCTTCCTTCTTCGTCCCCCGCAACAACGCACCGATGTTGTCACCCGCCCGACCCTCATCCAAGAGCTTGCGGAACATCTCCACACCCGTACACGTCGTCTTCGTCGTCGGCCGCAGACCAATGATCTCGATCTCCTCACCGACCTTCACGATCCCACGCTCCACCCGACCCGTCACCACCGTGCCCCGACCCGTGATCGTGAACACATCCTCGATCGGCATCAAGAACGGCACGATCCACATCCCGCGTCGGCTCCGGCAAGAAACTGTCAACCGCCGACATCAACTCCAAAATCTTCGGAGTCCACTCCGCATCACCCTCGAGCGCCTTCAACGCACGCACCCGCACAACCGGCGTGTCATCACCCGGGAACTCGTACTCGTTCAACAACTCCCGAACCTCCAACTCGACAAGCTCGAGGATCTCCTCATCATCGACCATGTCCGACTTGTTCAACGCCACCACAATCGACGGCACACCCACCTGACGCGCCAACAACACATGCTCACGCGTCTGCGGCATCGGCCCATCCGTCGCCGCCACCACCAAAATCGCGCCATCCATCTGCGCCGCACCCGTAATCATGTTCTTGATGTAATCCGCATGACCCGGACAATCCACATGCGCGTAATGACGGTTCTCCGTCTCATACTCCACATGCGCAATCGAGATCGTGATCCCCCGCGCCTTCTCCTCCGGCGCCTTATCGATCTGATCAAACGCCGTAAACGAATTCTTCGGGTTCTGATCATGCAGAACCTTCGTAATCGCCGCCGTCAACGTCGTCTTCCCATGATCGATATGACCAATCGTCCCAATGTTCAAGTGCGGCTTCGTGCGCTCGAACTTCTCTTTCGCCATTGGACGACCTCTACCTTTCGTACCGGGAAACGATGATGGGGATTGCTACTTCTCGGGGATGCGCCACGGTCGAAGACGTGGTCACTCGCCGCGGACTCGGGCAACGATCTCTTGGGCGATCGAGTCCGGCACCGCTTGGTACGAGTCGAACTGCATCGTGTAGGTCGCGCGCCCTTGGGTGCGAGACCGAAGATCGCCAACATACCCGAACATCTGCGCCAACGGGACTTTGGCCGTGATCACCTGCGCGCTGCCGCGCTGCGACACGCCCTCGACCTGACCGCGACGCGAGTTCAGGTCGCCGATGACGTCGCCCATGTACTCGTCGGCGGTCACGACCTCGACGGACATGACCGGCTCGAGCAGTTGCGGCTTGGCCTTGCGGGCGGCTTCCTTCAGCGCCATCGAACCCGCGATCTTGAACGCCATCTCCGAGCTGTCGACCTCGTGGTACGACCCGAACGTGAGCCGGGCCCGGACGTCGACGAGCGGATAGCCGGCAACGACACCGCCCTGCATGGCTTCTTGGATGCCGGCGTCGACCGCGGGGATGTACTCGCGGGGGATCACACCGCCTTTGATCTCGTCGACGAACTCGTAGCCCCCGCCGGGCCCGGTCGGCTCGAGCGCGAGCACGACGTCGGCGAACTGACCGCGACCACCCGTCTGGCGGATGTAGCGGATGCGGATCTGCTCGACGGGTTGGGTGATGGTCTCGCGGTACGCGACCTGGGGCTTGCCCACGTGCGCTTCCACGTTGAACTCGCGCATCATCCGGTCGACGAGCACCTCGAGGTGGAGCTCGCCCATGCCGCGGATGATCGTCTGGCCGGTCTCTTCGTCGGTGTGGACGCGGAAGGTCGGGTCCTCGTCGGAGAGCGAACCGAGCGCCTTGCCCAACTTGTCCTGGTCGGCCTTGGTCTTGGGTTCGATCGCGACCGAGATGACGGGCTCGGGGAAGACCATCTGCTCGAGAATGATCGGGGCCGAGCGCTCGCACAGCGTGTCGCCGGTGGTGGTCTGCTTGAAGCCGAGGCCGGCGACGATGTCGCCCGCGTACGCGACCTCGATGTCCTCACGCTGGTTCGCGTGCATACGCAGGATGCGCCCGATGCGCTCCTTGCGATCCTTCGTGGAGTTGTAGACCTCCGAGCCCTTCTCGAGCTTGCCCGAGTAGATGCGGAAGTAGGTGAGCTTGCCGTAGGGATCGGCGACGATCTTGAACGCCAGCGCCGAGAACGGCTCGTTCTCGCTCGCCTTGCGTTCCACCGGCTGGCCGTTCATGTCGACGCCCTCGGTGGGCTTGATGTCGATCGGCGCGGGCAGGTAGTCGACGACCGCGTCGAGCATGGGCTGCACACCCTTGTTCTTGAACGCCGACCCGCACAGCACGGGCACGAACTCGAAGGCGAGCGTTCCGGTACGGATCGCGGCCTTGATCTCGTCGGCCGTCAGCTCTTCGCCGTCGAGGTACCGCTCCATGAGCTGGTCGTCGACGTGGGCGATCGTCTCGAGCAATTCGTGGCGCCCGGCCTCGGCCGCATCGGCGTACTCGGCCGGGATTTCGACGACCTCGAACTCCGCGCCTTCGGTGTCGTCGTCGATCGGCCAAACAACGGCCTTCATCGCGACGAGGTCGATGACGCCACGGAAGTCGCTCTCCGAACCAATGGGCAGCTGGACGACCGCGGGTACGGCGTCGAGGCGGTCACGCATCATCGCCACGCACCGCTCGAAGTCGGCGCCGACGCGGTCCATCTTGTTGACGAAGCAGAAGCGGGGCACGTCGTACTTGTTGGCCTGGCGCCACACCGTCTCGGTCTGGGGCTCGACGCCGGCGACCGCGTCGAACACCGCGACCGCGCCGTCGAGGACGCGCAACGACCGCTCGACCTCGACCGTGAAGTCGACGTGGCCGGGCGTGTCGATGATGTTGATCTGGCAGTCGTGCCACTGCGCGGTGGTTGCGGCGGAGGTGATGGTGATGCCGCGCTCTTGCTCTTGGACCATGTGGTCCATGACGGCCGCGCCCTCGTGGACCTCGCCGATCTTGTAGGTCCGACCCGTGTAATAGAGGATGCGCTCGGTCGTCGTGGTCTTACCGGCGTCGATATGCGCCATGATCCCGATGTTGCGGGTCTTCTCGAGCGGAAATTCGCGTGCCATCTCTGTGTCCTGTTTCGAGGCGGGGTATTCGGGGGCGAGCAGCATTCGACCGGGCGAACCCCGATTGCTCGGGGGCCCGGTCGGGAGGCGCGGGGCGGGCCCCGCTCGGCGTCACGGCGCGGTCAGCGTCGTTCGGCCGGCTCCCATGTCACTGCTCGAATCATCACGTCTTGATCGTCCCTTTTGGGCGCTCTACCAGCGGTAGTGCGCGAAAGCTTTGTTCGACTCCGCCATTTTCTGAAGGTCTTCCCGGCGCTTGATCGAGGCGCCGATGCCGTTGCTGGCGTCCAAGAGCTCGCCGGCCAGGCGCTCGGCCATGGTCTTCTCCCGGCGCTGGCGGCAGTAGCCCACGATCCAGCGGATCGCCAGGGTTGTCGCCCGGCGGGGCCTGACCTCGACCGGCACCTGGTAAGTCGCGCCACCGACTCGGCGGCTGCGGACCTCGAGCTGCGGGCGGACGTTCTCCACCGCGCGCTTCAAGACCGCGACCGGGTCGCCCTGGGTCTTACGACCGATTTCTTCGAGCGCGGCGTAGACGATGTGCTCGGCCGTCGACCGCTGGCCACGGACGAGCACCTTGTTCACGAGCTGGGTCACGACGACCGACCGGTAGATCGGGTCGGGCATCAGCTCGCGCCGCGGCGCGGGACCTTTACGCGGCATCAGTTGCCTCCACTCTTGGCGCCTACGGCGCCGGCCGCACTCGCGCTCACGTTCAGGACTCCCGCTTCGCGCCGTAGCGGCTGCGTGCCTGCTTGCGGTTCGCGACGCCCGACGCGTCGAGCGCACCGCGGATGATCTTGTAACGGACGCCCGGAAGGTCCTTCACACGGCCGCCGCGCACGAGCACGATCGAGTGCTCCTGCAGGTTGTGGCCGATGCCGGGGATGTACGCCGTCACCTCGATGCCGGAGGTCAGCCGGACGCGTGCGACCTTGCGCAGCGCGGAGTTCGGCTTCTTCGGCGTCGTGGTGAAGACGCGCGTGCACACACCCCGACGTTGCGGGGAGCCTTTGAGGGCCGGCGTCTTGGTCTTTTCGGCCTTCGATGCTCGCCCCTTGCGGACGAGCTGGGCAATCGTGGGCACGCGTCTTCCCTCTGAAACTTTCGGTCCGAGACTCGGGACGGACTAACAGGGCCCCCGGAGCGCGCTGAGGCGCTCGGAGCCGACGGATGAGACTAGCAGGACCGTTGTCCGGCCCCAAGTGGGGCCGGACGAGGCCTCGTTCAATCGCCGGCCGCGACATCTCCCGGATCGCTACCGAGATCGGCGCCACCCGCGAGCTCGGCCGCGCCGGCCGACTCGATGATCGCTCCGAAGGTTGCGGGCTCGGCCCCGCCGACGCCTTCAGCCGGCAAGTCCGTCTCGGCCTGGCGGTTCGAGCTCGCCTCCCGCAGCCACGTCGCGAGGTCCATCTCTTCTTCGACCTCGGAGGTGTAGAACGGCAACGGCTCGTACTCGGGTGCTTCGGTCTTGATGTTGCGATACATCGGCATGCCCGTCCCGGCCGGGATGAGCTTGCCGATGATCACGTTCTCCTTGAGGCCCTCGAGCCCGTCGGAACGACCCTCGATGGCCGCTTCGGTGAGCACCCGGGTGGTCTCCTGGAACGACGCGGCCGACAGCCACGAGTCGGTGGCGAGCGATGCCTTGGTGATTCCCATGAGCTCGGGACGACCCTCGGCGGGACGCTCGCCGGCCTCGACGAGGCGACGGTTCTCCTCCGCGTAACGGCGGGCATCGACCTTCTCGCCGGGCAGGAACGCGCTGTCGCCCGGCTCCGAGACGGTCACACGGCGCAACATCTGGCGAACGATCACCTCGATGTGCTTGTCGTGGATCGACACACCCTGGTCGCGGTACACCCGTCTGCACCTCGTCGACCAGGTACTGCTGCGTCTCGCGCACGCCCTTGATCTCGAGGAGCTTCTTCGGGTCGAGGGGGCTCTTCTCGTCGCCGACCAGACGATCACCGGCGGTGACTTCCTGGCCCTCGCGCACCGACACGTGCGCCCGGCGCGACACCGCGTACTCGAGCTCGGTGCCGTCGTCGGAGACGATCGTGATGATGCGCTCGCCCTTCTCGTTCTCGCCGATCCGCACGACTCCCGACACGTCGGCGAGCAGTGACGCCGCCTTCGGGGTACGGGCCTCGAACAGCTCGACCACACGGGGCAGACCGTGCGTGATGTCCTCGCCGGCGACACCGCCGGTGTGGAAGGTACGCATGGTGAGCTGCGTGCCCGGCTCGCCGATCGACTGCGCTGCGACGATACCGATCGCCTCGCCGAGATCGGAGATCTTGCCGGTGGCGAGCATGCGGCCGTAGCACTTCGAACAGACGCCCGACACCGTCTCGCAGGTGAGGACCGTGCGCACCCGCAGGCGCGTGATGCCCTCGTCCTCGGCCAACAGCCGCATGGCGTCGTCGTCGATCTCGACGTTGCGCGGGATCACCGTGCCGTCGGCCAACGTGGCGTCCTCGGTGAGGCAACGGCCGAGCAGGCTGGTCTCGAGGACACGCCACGAGTCGGGACCGGGGAGCACGTCCTCGACCCAGATGCCGCGGGTGGTCTCGCAGTCCCACTCCCGCACGATGAGCTCCTGCGCGACGTCGACGAGTCGACGGGTCAGGTAGCCGGAGTCGGCGGTACGCAACGCGGTGTCGGCCAGACCCTTGCGAGCGCCGTGCGTCGAGATGAAGTACTCGAGCACGGAGAGGCCTTCACGGAAGTTGCTCTTGATCGGGCGCGGGATGATCTCACCACGCGGGTTGGCGACGAGACCGCGCATACCGGCGATCTGGCGCACCTGCATGATGTTTCCTCGGGCACCCGAGCCGACCATCATGTCGATGGGGTTGAACGGCGTCGACTGCATGAGATCCTGCATGGCCTTCGTGACCTGGTTGGTCGCGTCGGTCCAGATCTCGATCTCCTGCTGGCGACGTTCGTCGTCGGTGATGATGCCGCGCTCGTACTGGTTCTCGACCTTGGCGGCCTCGCCCTCGAACTTCTCGAGCAGACCGGCCTTGGCCGGCGGCGTGGTGACGTCGGAGACCGAGATCGTCAGACGCGGAACGCGTCGACCACTCGTAGCCGAGCATCTTCATACGGTCGAGACTGTCGGCGACGACGGCCTTGTCGTAGCCGACCACGAGCTCACCCACGACCTCGGTGATGTCGCGCTTGCGCATGATGCGGTTGACGAAGGGGAAGTCGTCGGGGAACGCGCTGTTCAAGAGCAGGCGACCGAGCGACGTCTCGACGAGCACCTCGGTCGGGCCGTTCACACGGGTCGAAGCCGCGCTCCGCTCCCCTGCGGGCGCCCCGCCGTCGTCTCGGCTGATCCCGTACTCACGCAGCACGATGCTGCGGGGCGTGCCGTCGTCGTCCGGTCGCGGGAAGTGCTCGACCGCGAACTTGCCGGCCGGCATGCGCACCTTGATCTTGGCGTGCAGCGCGATCGTCTCGCCGTCGCCACCGAAGCGCTCCTCGTACGCGGCGAACGCCTCGTCGATGGAACGGAACACTCGGCCTTCGCCCTTCAGCCCGTCGAGCGCTTCCGACAGGTAGTAGAGGCCGATGATCATGTCCTGGCTCGGCACCGCGATCGGGCGACCCGACGCGGGCGACAAGATGTTGTGCGCGGCGAGCATCAACATGCGCGCCTCGGCCTGCGCCTCTGCGGAGAGCGGGAGGTGCACGGCCATCTGGTCACCGTCGAAGTCGGCGTTGAACGCCGCGCAGACGAGCGGGTGGATCTGGATCGCCTTGCCCTCGACGAGCACGGGCTCGAAGGCCTGGATGCCGAGGCGGTGAAGCGTAGGAGCACGGTTCAAGAAGACCGGGTGCTCCTTGATGACCTCTTCGAGCACGTCCCAGACCTGCGGGCGGGCGCGCTCGACCATGCGCTTGGCCGACTTGATGTTCTGCGCGTACTCGAGGTCGACGAGCCGCTTCATCACGAAGGGCTTGAACAGCTCGAGCGCCATCTGCTTCGGCAGACCGCACTGCTGCAAGCGCAGCTGCGGACCGACGACGATCACCGAACGACCCGAGTAGTCGACGCGCTTGCCGAGCAGGTTCTGACGGAACCGGCCCTGCTTGCCCTTCAACATGTCGGAAAGCGACTTGAGCGCGCGGTTGCCCGGTCCGGTGACGGGGCGGCCGCGGCGACCGTTGTCGAACAACGCGTCGACGGCCTCTTGCAGCATGCGCTTTTCGTTGTTGATGATGATCTCGGGCGCGCCGAGGTCGAGAAGCCGCTTCAGCCGGTTGTTGCGGTTGATCACCCGTCGGTAGAGGTCGTTCAGGTCGGAGGTCGCGAAGCGGCCACCGTCGAGCTGCACCATCGGGCGCAGGTCGGGCGGGATGACCGGAACGACGTCGAGGATCATGCCCAGCGGCGAGTTGATCGCGCGGTTGTTCTCGTCGCGACGGTTGAACGCCGAGACCACCTTCAAACGCTTGATCGCCTTCGCCTTGCGCTGACCCTTCGCGGTGGCGATGGTCTCTTTGAGCTCGACCTCGACCTCGTCGAGGTCGAGTCGGGAGACGAGGTCCTTGACGGACTCGGCGCCCATGCCACCCGCGAAGTACTCGTGGTAGCGGTCGACGAGCTCGCGCCAGACGCGCTCGTCGTCGATGAGCTGCTTGGGCTTCATCGCCTTGAGGGTGTCCCAGACCTGCTTGAGCTGACCGATCTCCTCTTCGTAGCGGAGACGGATGTCCTCGAAGTCCTTGTTCTTGGCCTTCTCGGCGCGCTCGATCTCGTTCTTCTTCGCGCCACGGCCCTCGAGCTCTTGGAGCTCGGCGATGTAGACCTCGTCGCGCTCGCGCAGCTTGACCTCGCGCTCACGCTCGACGTCGCCGACCTCGGCCTTCATCTCGGCCTCGAGCGACGGCAGGTCCTTGTGGAGGCGCTCCGTGTCGACCCAGGTGACGAGGTGAGCAGCGAAGTAGATGACCTTCTCGAGGCTCTTCGGCGCGATGTCGAGCAGGTAGCCGAGCCGGCTCGGCACACCCTTGAAGTACCAGATGTGGGTGACGGGCGCGGCCAGCTGGATGTGGCCCATGCGCTCGCGGCGCACCTTCGAGCGGGTGACCTCGACGCCGCAGCGCTCGCAGATGATGCCCTTGAACCGCACCCGCTTGTACTTGCCGCAGTAGCACTCCCAGTCCTTGGTCGGGCCGAAGATCTTCTCGCAGAAGAGCCCGTCCTTCTCCGGCTTGAGGGTGCGGTAGTTGATCGTCTCCGGCTTCTTCACCTCGCCGTTCGACCAGGTGAGGATGTCACCCGCCGTCGCGAGGTTGATCGTGAGCCGGCGGCTGGAGTTGACGTCGAAAACTGTTCCCATCGCTCAGATCCTCGCTCGTGCTCTCGCGGCGTCTTCCTCGTCCGTGCCGCGCTCGGGTCTCGACAAGTCGATGCCCAGCGACTCCGTGGTACGGAACGCGTCTTCGTCGAGCTCGCGAATCTCGATCTCTTGACCGTTCTCGTCGATCACCCGGACGTTCAGGCACAGGGCCTGCATCTCCTTGATGAGCACCTTGAAGCTCTCGGGGATTCCCGGCTCGGGGATGTTCTCGCCCTTGACGATCGCCTCGTAGACCTTCACCCGCCCGAGCACGTCGTCGGACTTGATGGTGAGGATCTCCTGCAGCGCGTACGCGGCGCCGTAGGCCTCGAGCGCCCACACTTCCATCTCTCCGAACCGCTGGCCGCCGAACTGCGCCTTACCGCCGAGGGGCTGCTGCGTGATCATCGAGTAGGGGCCCGTCGAACGAGCGTGGATCTTGTCGTCGACGAGGTGGGAAAGCTTCAGGATGTACATGTAGCCAACGGTCACGGGCCGGTCGAACGGCTGACCGGTGCGGCCGTCGTTCAACGTGACCTTGCCGTCGGTGCCGATCAGCTTGTTGCCGTCGGCGCCGTCGGGGTTGAGCCGCTCGAAGATCTCGCGGATCGTTCCCTCGGGACCGGCTTGTTCGACCTCGTCCCAGTGCGCGCCGTCGAACACCGGGCTCGCGATCCACACCGCGGGCTCGGTTCGCGTCCGGGTCTTGTTCTGCTCGGCGGGCTTGCGGTGCTCGTCGTCCCAGCCGTGGCGGGCGGCGTAGCCGAGGTGCGCTTCGAGCACCTGACCGACGTTCATACGGCTCGGCACACCGAGGGGGTTCAGCACGATGTCGACCGGCGTTCCGTCGTCGAGGTACGGCATGTCCTCGATCGGGAGGATCTTGGAGATCACACCCTTGTTGCCGTGCCGGCCGGCGAGCTTGTCGCCCTCGCTGATCTTGCGCTTCTGCGCGACGTACACGCGCACGAGCTGGTTCACCCCGGGCGGCAGCTCGTGGCCGTCGTCGCGGCTGAACACGCGCACGTCGATGACCTTGCCGGTCTCGCCGTGCGGGACCTTGAGGCTCGTGTCGCGGACCTCACGCGCCTTCTCACCGAAGATGGCCCGCAGGAGGCGCTCCTCCGGCGTCAGCTCGGTCTCGCCCTTCGGCGTCACCTTGCCGACGAGGATGTCGCCCGCGCCGACCTCCGCGCCGATGCGGATGATCCCGCGCTCGTCGAGGTCCTTCAGGATGTCTTCGCTGAGGTTCGGGATGTCGCGCGTGATCTCCTCGGCGCCGAGCTTCGTGTCGCGGGCGTCGATCTCGTGCTCTTCGATGTGGATCGACGTGAGCACGTCGTCCTTCACGAGGCGCTCCGACAAGACGATCGCGTCCTCGAAGTTGTGGCCCTTCCACGGCATGAACGCGACGAGCAGGTTCTTGCCGAGCGCGAGCTCACCTTGGTGCGTCGACGGGCCGTCGGCGAGGACGTCACCCTTCTTCACGATGTCGCCCCCACCGACCAGGGGCTTTTGGTTGATGCAGGTGCCCTGGTTCGAACGGCGGAACTTCGCGAGGCGGTGCGTGGTGCGACCGCCGGTCTTGTAGTCGACGGTGACCGTGTCGCCGGCGACGTCGACGATCGTGCCATCGTCCTTGGCGAGGAGCGCGTCGCCCGCGTCACGGGCCGCACGGCCCTCGACACCGGTACCGATGTAGGGCGCGGTCGCGCGCAACAACGGAACGGCCTGGCGTTGCATGTTGGCGCCCATGAGCGCGCGGTTCGCGTCGTCGTGCTCGAGGAACGGGATGAGCGCGGTGGCGACGGAGCACAGCTGCTTCGGCGACACGTCCATGTACTGGACCTCGTCCGGCGCGTAGAACCCGATCTCGCCGCGACCCACGCGGACGAGCACGCGCTCGTCGAGGAAGTTGCCCTGCTCGTCGATGCGCACGTTCGCCTGGGCGATGACGTACTCGTCCTCGTCGTCGGCTGCGAGGTACTCGATCTCGTCGGTGACGCGACCCTTCTCGACCTTGCGGTACGGCGTCTCGATGAACCCGAAACGGTTGATCCGCGCGAAAGCTCGACAAGTAACCGATCAGGCCGATGTTCGGGCCTTCCGGCGTCTCGATCGGGCACATACGCCCGTAGTGACTCGGGTGCACGTCTCGCACCTCGAACCCGGCGCGCTCACGCGAGAGACCACCCGGGCCGAGGGCCGAGAGGCGGCGCTTGTGGGTGAGACCCGCGAGCGGGTTCGTCTGGTCCATGAACTGCGACAACTGCGAGGAGCCGAAGAACTCCTTGATCGCGGCCACGACCGGACGGATGTTGATGAGCGTCTGCGGCGTGATCGCCTCGACGTCCTGGGTCGTCATGCGCTCGCGCACGACGCGCTCCATGCGGCTCAGGCCGACACGCAGCTGGTTCTGGATGAGCTCACCGACGGTGCGCACCCGGCGGTTGCCGAAGTGGTCGATGTCGTCGGGGAAGTAGCCCGTGTCGCGGTTGTGCAGCTTCACGATGTACGACACCACGGCGAGGATGTCGGACTTGATCAGCGTGAAGTCGGCGCCGGCGCGACCGAGGTCGACGTTCGCGAGCGGGATCGGAAGGTCGAAGCGCTGGAGACCGAGGAAGGGGTACTCCTTGGAGAGCTTCTTCGAGACCTTGTGCCGACCGACCTTGGCCAGGTCGTAGCGCTTCGGGTTGAAGAACAGGTTCTCGAGCAGCGCGCGCGCGGAGTCGGGGGTCGGCGGTTCGCCCGGGCGCAGCTTGCGGTAGATGTCGATGAAGGCCTCGTCGGCGCTGGCGGTGTGGTCCTTCTCCAGCGTGTTGCGCATCGACTCGTAGGGACGGCCCTCCTCGTCGACGATCAGGTTGAGGAGCTCCTCGTCGGTCTCGCCGAAGCCGAGCGCCTTCAACAAGACGGTGACGGGCTGCTTGCGCTTGCGGTCGATACGGACGTAGACGACGTCCTTCTTGTCGACCTCGAACTCGAGCCACGCGCCCCGGCTCGGGATGATCTTGGCGTCGATGACCTCGCGCTCCGGTGCGGTCTTGTCGGGGGTCACACCGAAGTAGACGCCCGGCGAACGCACGAGCTGCGAGACGACGATGCGCTCGGTGCCGTTGATGATGAACGTGCCGCGGTCGGTCATCATCGGGAAGTCGCCCATGAAGACCGTCTGCTCTTTGATCTCACCGGTCTGCGCGTTCATGAACCGCGCCGTGACGAACAGCGGGCGCGCGTACGTCATGTCGCGCTCGCGGCACTCGTCCTCGGAGTGCTTCGGCGGGTCGAACACGTGGTCGGTCAGCTCGAGCTTCAGCTGACCGGTGAAGTCCTCGATGGGGGAGATGTCGCGCAACACCTCGGCGACACCGTCTTCGAGGAACCAGCGGAACGAGTCGGTCTGTACTTCGATGAGGTTGGGAAGTTCCTTCACCTCGCGAAGCTTCGAGAAGGAAAGGCGCTCACGGGACGCGAGACGGGCCAACGTCACTCCAATCCGGAGAGAATCAAACTGCGGAAATGCTGAACTGCGTGCCGTGCTGCGGGGCGTGCAACGAAAGGCGTCGACGCAAGGCAACCCGGACAATCGGGCGCGCGTCGGCAGGGGCCAGGAAGATCGGAGAGCACGAACGGGCAGACACGGGTACGCCTAGCATAGCGAGTCGCCATGCCGGCTGCCAGTCACCGCGAAACGGACACCGCCCGCTCACGCGGACGGGCCCGGATGTTCGGTGCAGGATAAGCCGGAACCCGTCGGGTGGCAACGACTTTCCCGACAGATCTTCCCGGCCCGGCCTTCCCGGCGGGTGCCCGAGTCGCTCGGACCCGGCCCCCGACCGGGCTACTTGAGCTCGACCTGGGCGCCCGACTCCTCGAGCTTGGCCTTGGCCTTCTCGGCGTCTTCCTTGGAGGCCTTCTCGATGACGGGCTTGGGCGCGCCGTCGACGAGATCCTTGGCTTCTTTCAATCCGAGGCTGGTGAGCTCGCGCACGACCTTGATCACCTGGATCTTCTTGTCGCCCGCGGCCAAGAGGATGACGTCGAACTCGTCTTTCTCCTCGGCGACCTCGGCGGCGGCGCCACCACCACCGCCGGCGACGGCCGCGACGGCGACCGGCGCGGCCGCGGTCACACCGAACTCCTCCTCGAACGCCTTCAAGAAGTCGTTCAGCTCGAGCACCGTCATGTTCTTGAAGACGTCGAGCAGTTCAGTCGTGCTCATGGTTGCCATCGGATTACTCCTCTACTTCTGCTTCGGATGCTTGCGTCGGCTCGGCTGCTTCGGCTTGCGCTTCGGCGGGCGGGGCCTCGTTTTCGCTCTCGGGGGCGGGCTCGGCTTCGGCGGCAGGCGGGGCTTCGGCCACCACGAGTGCTTCGCCACCCTCGATGCGCTGGTCGATGAGCGCCTTGACGCCGTATGCCATGTTCCGGGTGAAGGCCTGGAACAGGCCTGCCGCCTTGACCATCGGGGCCTGGAACCCGCCGGCCAGCCGGGCGAGCAGCTGCTCGCGGGGCGGGACGTCGGCGAGGGCCTCGACATCGCGGCTCGAGAGGAGCCGCGGGCCGAGAATCCCGCCCTTCAGGACCAGGTTGGGGTTGGCGCGGGCGAAGTCGCGCAGCGCCTTGGCCGCGGTGACCGCGTCGCCGCCCTCGCGGCGGACGAATGCGATGGCCACCGGCCCTTCGAGGCTCTCGGCGAGCTCGTCGAGGCCGGCGTCATGTGCGGCCCGGCGGGCCAGAGTGTTCTTGAAGATCTTGTAGTCGGTGGCGGCCGGACGGAGCGCGGCACGCAATGTTGCGATGTCGCTGACGGTGAGGCCGCGGTATTCGGTGAGGACGGCCGCGTCGGCCGACTCGAGCCGGGCCTTGATGTCGTCGATCACCGCGGTCTTGCGCTGCATCTGCGCGCTGTCGGCGGGTGCCTTCGTGGGCATGTGTGCTCCTCGGGGGCTCGGGCGGGACGCCTCGCGAGCGGCGCGCGGCCAATGGCCTCGCGCTCCCCGGAAGTCGCCTCACCCGGCGGGCCTGGCTCCCGGGGGAGTTCGGCCCATTACCTCGTGTCGAGACCGGAAGTCTTCGGCGTTCAGTGGACGGCTGGAAACACTAGCCGAAAGGGTTCTCCGGCCGTCAGTCGAGCAGTCGAGCGGTCGGTCGGCCTCCCGGCGCCATGGTCCCCGAACGTGTTGCGAAGAATCCTCGGAGGATTCGTCGGAAGGTTCGTCGGAAGGTTCGTCGAGAGGGAGAATCGTGATTGGATCGGAACGCGTGAGCTTGACCCCGACGATCCGCGACTTCCTCGTACGGCTCGAGGAACAGCTCGACACCCACCCGCCGATCGGTCTCGACCGTGACGCGATGACCATCACCACAGCCGACGCGATCGCACTCGTGCGGCTCCCCCACGTCTGCGACCATTCCCGCGACGTCGAGCTCGAGATCGACGACCACCGGGTCAAGGTCGCCTACCTCCCCGAACGCGTCACCTTCACGAGCACCGAAGAGGCATTGCGCTTCGTCGAGATGCTGTGCGCGGGCGCGTCGAGCTCGAGATCACCCGCGGCCCGCTGTGGACCACCATGCGGAGCTTCCGCGACGGACAGGAAATCCCGTTCCGGCGGACGCGCATGCCGTGGCCGTCGCTACGACCGCACACCGAGCGGCGCGCGGTCGGCTTCGGCTCCTGACGGCCCCCGCCGGATCCGGCTCCGCCGGTTACGCCTCGACGCGCGCGTCGGGCGCGATCTTCACGCCCGGGCCCATCGTCGACGACGTCGCCACACCCTTCAGGTAGCGGCCCTTCGCCGACGCCGGCCGAGCCCGCTGGAGCTCGTCGAGCACCGCCGAGTAGTTGCGTACCAGGCTCTCGACCGGGAAGCTCGCCTTGCCGAGCGGAACGTGCACGTTGCCGTTGCGGTCCGTCCGGTACTCGACCTTGCCGCCCTTGAACTCCGAGACCGCCTTGCCGACGTCGGTCGTGACCGTACCGGTCTTGGGGTTCGGCATCAGCCCACGCGGGCCGAGCACGCGCCCGAGTCGACCGACCTGACCCATGAGATCGGGCGTGGCGATGGCGATGTCGAAGTCCATGAAGCCCTCGTTCTGCACGCGGTTGACGAGGTCGTCGGCACCGACGACGTCGGCACCGGCGTCACGGGCCTCCTGCGCGGCATCGCCGGCGGCGAACACGGCGACCCGAACGTCCTTACCGGTGCCCGCGGGCAGCGAGACCGTGCCGCGCAGCATCTGATCGGCCTTGCGGGGATCGACGCCGAGCCGGAACGCGGCCTCGACCGTCTCGTCGAACTTCTTCGTGGCCATCGACTTCACCAGCGTCGAATGCTTCGGCCGGCTCGTACAGCGCCTGCTTGTCGTAGCGGCCCGATGCGTCGACGTACTTCTTGGACCTGGCCATGGTGTCGCTCCCTTCGAAGCTCCCTCGTCGAGACCCGTGGACCCGCCGGCGAGGTGCTCCGGCGGTGGGCATTCATCGGTATGTGAAACGTGGGTCGCCGAGCGGGCGCCGGCCTAGACGACGTCGATACCCATCGAACGCGCCGTGCCCGCCACCTGGGCGATCGCACCTTCGATGTCGACTGCATTGAGGTCGGGCATCTTGGTCTCGGCGATCTGGCGGACCTGATCCTTGCTGACGGTCGCGACCGTCTCCCGGCGGGGCGCGGCGGCGCCCTTCTCGATGCCCGCGGCCTGACGCAGCAGCACCGGAGTGGGCGGCGTCTTGGTGACGAACGTGAACGAGCGGTCCTCGTAGATCGTGATCTCGGCCGGGATCACCGTGCCCCGCTGGGCTTCCGTCGCGGCGTTGTACGCCTTGCAGAAGTCCATGATGTTGATGCCGTGCGGACCGAGCGCGGTTCCGACCGGCGGCGCGGGCGTAGCCGCGCCCGCCTGGATCTGGATCTTCACGACTGCAGCTACTCGCCTTTTTGCCATGTCTTTTCCGTCATCTCTTTCGAATCAGAGCGTTGAATCAGCTCGGGCGTTGCCGGCCGTCCGCGCGTCTACAGCTTGGCCACGTCGCCGAACTCGAGCTCGACCGGCGTCTCGCGACCGAAGATGTTCACGAGCACCTTGAGCTTCGAGCGGTCGACGTCGATCTCGCTGATGACACCGTTGAAGTCGGCGAACGGACCCGTGACGACGCGCACCTGCTCGCCGATCTCGTACTCGAGGCGGGGCCGCACCTTCTTCTCGGCCTGCGGCCCGACCTCGGTCACGCCGGTGCCGAGGATGTTCTCGACCTCCTTGCGCGACAACGGGGTGGGCTTGGCGCCGCTGCCGACGAACCCGGTGACGCCGGGCGTGTTGCGCACGACGTACCAGGCGTGGTCGTCGAGGCCCATCCGCACCAGCAAGTAGCCGGGGAAGACCTTCTTCTGCACGACGACCTTGCGACCGTTCTTGAACTCGATGACGTCTTCCATGGGGATGACGACCTCGAAGATCCGGTCCTCCACCGCCATCGAACGCACACGGCTGGCGAGGTTCGACTTCACCTTGTTCTCGTAGCCCGCGTAGGTGTGCACGACGTACCACCGCCCGGACCGATCGAACGGGCTCGGCTCGGAGATCGACACGATCTCGTCGTCGGCATCGACCTCTTCGACCTCGAGCAGCTCGGCGCCACCGAGGTCGGGAACCTCGACGATCGTCGCCTGGTCGGCCGGGTCGCCGGAAACCACTGCGCCCGCGACTTCCTCCGGAAGGGGCGTGGTCGCGGGTTCGTCGATCTGGGTTTCGGAGGGAGTCATGTCATCGCCATCGTCGTCGGGGGGAAGCTCGAAGTGTCGGCCATTACTTGAACACGAAGTTGACGACGTGCACCGCGGCCCAGTCGAACAAGAAGATCAGCGTGGTCATGACGACGAGACCGACCAGCACGACGAGCGAGGAGTTCACGATCTCGGTGCGCGGTGGCCACGCCACCTTCTTCATCTCGCCGCGCACCTCGCCGAAGTACTGCTTCGGGCCGGTACGGTCGACCTGCGGGTTCGGGGCCGAGCGACGCTCGGGCGCGCGCGGCCGATCGGATCCCTGACGCGCCATCTGTCGCTTGGTCTGTCGGTTCATGTCGCCTCGAAGCGTGGACTACGAGCAGGGCAGGAGGGACTTGAACCCCCAACCGCCGGTTTTGGAGACCGGTGCTCTACCAATTGAGCTACTGCCCTCCGGGCCTTGGGGGCCAGGCGCGAAAGGATAGCAGCGCCGCGTTCTCCTCGATGCCGCAGGCGCTACCCGGCGAGGCTCAGGGTCCGTTTGCGGGACCGGGCAATCAGCACGGCCGCCGTGGCGCCCGCCGCGAGCGCACTGCCCCCGATCGCACCGGCATAGGCCAGCCGGCGGCCCGAGACGAGCGTGCGGCGCGCACCGTGCTCGGCGGCATCGGTGATCGCGGCGAGGGTCTCGCCGAGCAATCCCGGGGTCGGTTCCGCGTAGCGGGTCCGGAGCATCGCAAGGGTCCGCAGCAGGCGCCGGTATCGCGCGAGCTCGGCCTGACAGCGCAGGCACGTATCCACGTGGCGCTCGGCCTCGAGACCGACGGCCTCGCCGTCGACGAGCGCGGGGAGCAACGCGGTTACCTCGTCACACCGCATTGGCTTGGGCTCCTTCGTCGTACAACACGTCGCGCAGCTTGCGCCGGGCCCGGTGCAGGCGCACCTTCGCGGCGGAAACCGTTATCCCGAGCTCGTCGGCGATGGCCTCGTGCGACATCCCGTAGACGTCCTTCAAGACGACCACGCTCCGCAGCTTCGCGGGTAGCTCGTCGAGCGCATCCGAGATGCGGTCGAGCGCTTCGGCCGATTCCGCGCCCTGCGAGATCAGCTGTTCGGCGCCGGTGTCGACGGGCTCGAAATCGTCGGCGAAGGGCTCCGACCGGTGGCGGCGGCGGCGCTGGAGGTTGCTCGCGGCGGCGTTCGCGGTGATGCGGTACAGCCAGGTGGAGAAGGCCGCCTCACCGCGGAACTTCCCGATGCCCTTCCAGGCCCGGAGGTATGCCTCCTGCACCACGTCGCGCGCATCCTCCTCGTTGCCGGAGAGGCGACGCGCGAGCGTGAACGTGTCGACGAAGGTGCGCCGCACCAACTCGTCGAACGCCTGACGGTCACCGCCACGGGCGGCGCCGACCAGCTCGGCCTCGTCCAACCGGTCCTCCTGATGGGTACAGGCTTCGATCCCGTGCCCTCGAGAAAGGTTACGCACCGGCCCGACCCGACAGGTCGGACCGGGTATCCGGCTAGCGCGTCTCCTTGTGGACGGTGTGGCGCTTGTCCCAGCGGCAGTACTTCTTCATCTCGATGCGTTCGCGGTCATTGACCTTGCTCTTCATCGTGATGTAGTTGCGCCGCTTGCAGTCCTCGCAGGCAAGTGTGATCTTGACCCGCTTGTCATTTTTCGCCATCTCGTCCTAGTCCCTATTTCTCGATCTTCACGACACGGCCAGAACCCACCGTACGACCACCCTCACGGATCGCGAACCGCAAACCCTCATCCATCGCGATCGGCTTCCCCAACTCCACCGACATCTCCGTGTTATCCCCCGGCATCACCATCTCCGTACCCTCCGGAAGACTCACCGTCCCCGTCACATCCGTCGTACGGAAATAGAACTGCGGGTGATAATTCGTGAAGAACGGCGTATGCCGACCGCCCTCCTCCTTCGTCAAGATATACACCTGCGCCGTGAAATTCGTATGCGGAGTAATACTCCCCGGCTTCGCCAACACCTGCCCGCGCTCCACATCTTCCTTCTTCGTCCCCCGCAACAACGCACCGATGTTGTCACCCGCCCGACCCTCATCCAAAAGCTTGCGGAACATCTCCACACCCGTACACGTCGTCTTCGTCGTCGGCCGCAGACCAATGATCTCGATCTCCTCACCGACCTTCACGACCCCACGCTCCACCCGACCCGTCACCACCGTGCCCCGACCCGTGATCGTGAACACATCCTCGATCGGCATCAAGAACGGCCGATCCACATCCCGCGTCGGCTCCGGCAAGAAACTGTCAACCGCCGACATCAACTCCAAAATCTTCGGAGTCCACTCCGCATCACCCTCCAACGCCTTCAACGCCGACACCCGCACCACCGGCGTGTCATCACCCGGGAACTCGTACTCGTTCAACAACTCCCGAACCTCGAGCTCCACCAACTCGAGAATCTCCTCATCATCAACCATGTCACTCTTGTTCAACGCCACCACGATCGACGGCACACCCACCTGCCGAGCCAACAACACATGCTCACGCGTCTGCGGCATCGGCCCATCCGTCGCCGCCACCACCAAAATCGCGCCATCCATCTGCGCCGCACCCGTAATCATGTTCTTGATGTAATCCGCATGCCCCGGACAATCCACATGCGCGTAATGACGGTTCTCCGTCTCATACTCCACATGCGCAATCGAGATCGTGATCCCCCGCGCCTTCTCCTCCGGCGCCTTATCAATCTGATCAAACGCCGTAAACGAATTCTTCGGGTTCTGATCATGCAGAACCTTCGTAATCGCCGCCGTCAACGTCGTCTTCCCATGGTCAATATGACCGATCGTCCCAATGTTCAAGTGCGGCTTCGTGCGCTCGAACTTCTCTTTCGCCATGGTGGGTCACCTTCGGGTGTTGCGGGTGTGATGGGTGGGTAGCGGAGGCGGGATTCGAACCCGCGACCCCACGATTATGAGCCGTGTGCTCTCACCAACTGAGCTACTCCGCCGTGCGAGACGGACCGGATGGCCCGCCCCAACGAGCCCCCTTACGGACTTGAACCGTAGACCCCTTCCTTACCATGGAAGTGCTCTGCCAACTGAGCTAAGGGGGCGAAGCGCCCCGCCACGCTACCAAACCGCAGGTGGGGCCCGCCGTTGCGTAGCGTCACCGCCGTGGTGACGTCCGATGCGTACCGAACCCGCCTCGTCGAACGGCGCGACGCCGAACGCGTTCGCGCGCGATCTACAACGTCGAGGTGCTCGAATCCACCGTGACGTTCGATCTACGGCCCCGCTCCCTCGCCGAGCAGCTCGCCTGGGTCGACGAGCACTCGGGCGGGCACCCCGCGATCGTCGCCGTCGGCGCCTCCGACGAGGTCGCCGGCTTCGCGTCGCTCTCGCCGTACCGGTCCCGGCCCGCCTACTCGACCACGGTCGAGGACTCCGTTTACGTGCACCGCAACTTCCGGCGTCAGGGGCTCGGACGGCTGCTGCTCGGTGACCTCGTCGACCTCGCCCGCGACCACGGCTTCCACTCGGTGATCGGCCGCATCGTCGGCGACCACGACGCTTCGATCGCCTTGCACGCGGCGTGCGGCTTCGAACCTGTCGGCCGCGAGCGAGAGGTCGGCCGCAAGTTCAACCGCTGGCTCGACGTCGTCCTCATGCAGAAGATGTTGTGAGATGGGAGGATCTCGGACATGCGATCGCCGTCACGGAGGCCGACGTGGATCTGTGGCGCGGTCGGTGTGGCCGCGATCGCGATGACGGCGTGCTCGTCCGGGGGGTCCAAGGCGACGGCCACGACTTCGACGTCGCCCACCTCCTCGGCGCCGACCACTTCGTCGTCGGTCGCGACCGCCACGACCGGGAAGTCGACGAGCAGCACGGGAGCACCGAACCCCGGCGTGGGCACGGCGCCGACGACCGCGCCGACCCACCCCGGGGCCACCGGTCCCGTCATCGTCTCCTTCACCGTGACGCACAAGCCGGCGTGCCCCGTCGTGGCGACCGCCGACGCGCCGTTCTCCAAGGCCGGTGAGCCGATCACGCTCGCGTGGAATGTCACCGGCGCCACCGGTATCGCGCTGTCGATCGACGACCCGACCTTCTACGCCCACAACGGCACCGGCAACTACGCCAACTACGGGCCGGAGGGCACCGTGACGCTGCCGTTCACCTGCGACCCGACGGTGCAGCCCAACACGTCGCACGCGTACACGATCGACACCCGCGACAGCTCCGGCGTCAGCAAGACCATCACCGAAAGCGTCCCGACGAGCCCGTAAGCCGTCGTTCCTTGTCGCTCGACCATGCTTCTCGGTCGCAGGATTGCAGGGCGGCCGACGGCGGACAGGATGCGAGCGCGGCTGACTCCGGAGAGCTTGCTGGAGTCGTAAGTGCCAGCGAGCCGAGCATCCCGGCGAAAAACTCGAGCGACCGAAAAGAGTGGTGGGCCGGGTTGGATTCGAACCAACGTAGTGAAACACAACGGGTTTACAGCCCGTCCCCTTTGGCCACTCGGGTACCGACCCGGATCTAATCTAGCGATCCGAAACCGAGGCGGCCGAGCCCGGGCCGGGCACAGCGAGGGAGCACACACATGCCGAGCTTCGACGTTGTCTCCGAGGTCGACGTCCAAGAGGTGCGTAACGCCGTCGATCAGACGAATCGCGAGTTGGCGAACCGCTTCGACTTCAAGGGCACCGAGAGCACGGTCGAGTTCAAAGAGGACTCGATCGAGCTCGAGTCTGCCTCCGAGGAACGCCTGAAGGCCGTGACTCAGGTGCTCGAAGAGAAGCTCGTCAAGCGCAAGGTGTCGCTGAAGGGCATCGAGTACGGCAAGGTCGAGGAAGCCTCACGGGGCCGCGCCCGCCAGAAGGTCTCGATCCAGGTGGGGATCAACGACGACAAGGCACGCGAGATCGGCAAGTTCATCAAGGGACTCGGGCTGAAGGGCGTGCAGCATCAGGTGCAGGGCGACCAGCTGCGCGTCACCGGCAAGAAGCGCGACGACCTGCAGGCGGCGATCCAGAAGCTGCGCGAACACGATTTCGGCGTGCCGCTCGAGTTCAACAACTTCCGCGATTGACGTACACGTGCCGGTGGACCTGCGCGCGGTGATCGCGCGCAGATCGCTCAGTTGGTGTGCACGTGCTGGTGGCGAAGGCGCGCGATCCGATCAGCGGTCGGCGGGTGCGACCGGAACAGGTTCGCGAAGTTCGCTTGCTTCCCCGTGAGCGGGTTGATGATGTACGCGGTTGCATGCGCGGGGTCGACGTTCATCGGGATCTGCTGGGCGTAGGCATCGATCTTCTCCAGCGCCCGGGCGAGCGGCTCGCCGGTACCGAGCAGATCAGCGCCGCTGCGATCGGCTTCGTACTCACGCGAGCGCGAAAGCGACATCTGCAAGAGCGCGGCCGCGATCGGGGCGAAGATCATCATGGCGATCGCGCCGAGCGCGTTGCCGTTGCGGTCGCGCCCGTTCCCGCCCATGCCGCCGAAGATCGCGCCCCACATCAACATGCGGGCGAGGAAGGTGATCCCGAGCGCAACGGCCGCCGCCACCGATCCGATGAGGATGTCGTGGTTGCGCACGTGCGAGATCTCGTGGGCGAGCACGCCGCGGAGTTCCTCTTGATCGACGATCTGCATGAGCCCCTGCGTCACCGCGACCGCGGCGTGATGCTCGTTGCGGCCCGTCGCGAAGGCGTTCGGCTGCGCGGCCGGGCTGATGTAGATGGCCGGCATCGGCATGTTGGAGCGCGTCGTGAGGTCGCGCACGATCGCGTACAGCTGGGGCGCGTCGGCCTCGGAGACCGGCACCGCGCCCGCGGCGCGTACCGCGATCTTGTCCGAGAACCAGTACGACCCGCCCACGAAGACGAGGCCGAGAACGGTCCCGATGAGCAGCCCACCCTGACCGAACGCCGCGCCCACACCCATGAAGAGCGCGGCGAGCGCCGTGAGCAGCACCACTGTCTTGACGTTGTTCTTGAACATCTGTGTCACCTCGGCTCGGAGAACACCGGGAACGGCCCGGGTCTTCCCGGACACGATGGGACCAGATCAGCCTGAGAGAACGCTGCGAATCCGCTGCGACCCAGGCCGCGGCCAATACGCCGCCGGGCTAGTCGTAGTAGCCGGAGTGGACGTAGAGGCAGGGGATGCCCTCCGACCGGAACATCGCGACGTTCCGGCGGTCGTCTTCGAACGCGAGCGCGAGTTCGAAGCCCGCGGCACGAAGCTCCCAGACCGTCGACTGCTTGAAGTCCCGCGCGACCTCGTAGTCGCCCCATGGGCGGGTGATGAGGAGGTCCCAACGGATCGCGTAGCGGCGCAGCCACGCCTCGGTGAGGTACGCCACCCGGTGGGGCCGGGCCGTCAGCAACACGATCTGCAGCTCCGGGTCGAGGAGGGCGAGCAGGGTGTGCACCTCCTCGATCACCGGGTCCTCGCCGCAGGCCTCGAAGAAGGCGCGCCAGTTCTGGCGCGGCGACTCGATGTAGTGCTGGCGCAGCGACGCGTCGGACAGCACGCCGTCGATATCGACGACGACGGCCCGCGCCGGGCGCAGGGCCTCGGCCTTCCAGGTCCAGTGTTCGGGAAGGTACGGCAGGGCCCGCTACTCCTCGGACGGCTGCGCTGCGAGGTACTTCGACTTGATGCCGTCGACGACGGTCGGGTCGGCGAGCGTGGTGGTGTCGCCCAGCAGCTCGTCCTCTGCGACGTTGCGCAACAGCCGCCGCATGATCTTGCCCGAGCGCGTCTTGGGCAACTCCTCGGTGAACAGGATCGTCTTCGGCTTCGCGATCGGTCCGATCAGGTGGCCCACGTGGTTGCGAAGCTCCTCGACGAGCTCGTCGCGTCGGCTCGACACCGCCGCGCAGTGTGACGAACGCGGCGATCGCCTGGCCGGTGGTCTCGTCGTTGCGGCCGACGACGGCGGCCTCGGCGACCGACGGGTGATCGACGAGGGCCGACTCCACCTCGGTGGTCGAGATGTTGTGACCGGCGACGAGCATGATGTCGTCGACGCGCCCGAGCAGCCAGAAGTACCCCTCCTCGTCGCGCTTGGCACCGTCGCCGGCGAAGTACTTGTCGCCGAATCGGGACCAGTAGGTGTCGCGGTAACGGTCGGGGTCGCCCCATATCCCGCGCAGCATCGACGGCCACGGCCGCGACAACACGAGGTAGCCGCCTCCGGGTACGCCGACCGGCGCGCCGGCGTCGTCGACGATGCCCGCCTCGATCCCCGGCAGCGGGAACGTCGCGCTGCCGGGTTTCAGCGTGGTCGCGCCCGGAAGCGCGCTGATCATGATCGCGCCGGTCTCCGTCTGCCACCACGTGTCGACGACGGGGCACCGCTCGCGCCCGATCGTGCCGTAGTACCAGACCCAGGCTTCGGGATTGATGGGCTCGCCGACGGTTCCGATGACGCGCAACGACGACAGATCGTGCGCGGCCGGAAGGTCGTCGCCCCACTTCATGAACGTTCTGATGGCGGTGGGAGCGGTGTAGAAGATCGTCACCTTGTACTTCTCGACGATCGACCAGAGCCGGTCCCGCCCGGGGTGATCGGGCGTGCCCTCGTAGAGCACGGAGGTGGCGCGGTTCGCGAGCGGGCCGTAGACGATGTACGAGTGACCGGTCACCCAGCCGACGTCGGCGGTGCACCAGTAGACGTCGGTGTCGGGCTGCAGGTCGAAGACGTACTTGTGCGTGTACGCGACCTGGGTCAGGTATCCACCGGTCGTGTGCATGATGCCCTTGGGCTTCCCGGTGGTGCCCGACGTGTAGAGGATGAAGAGGAGGTCCTCGGCGTCCATCGACTCGGCCGCGCACTGCGCGCTCTGACGGGCCACCTCGTCGTGCCACCAGAGGTCTCGTCCCGGTTGCATGGCGCAGTCCGACTCGGTGCGCCGCAACACGAGCACGTGCTCGATAGACGGCGTCTCCGCGAGCGCTTCGTCGGCGATGTCCTTCAACGGCACAACCGAGCCGCGGCGCCACGCCCCGTCGGCGGTGATCAGCACGCGCGCCTGCGCGTCGTTGATCCGGTCGCGCAGCGACTGCGCGGTGAACCCGCCGAAGACCACCGAGTGCGCGGCGCCGATGCGCGCGCACGCGAGCATCGCCGCGACCGTCTCGGGGACCATACCCATGTAGATGGCGACCCGGTCGCCCTTCACCACACCCAACTCGCGCAACAAGTTGGCGACCCTCGACGTCTCGTCGAGCAGGTCCTGGTAGGTGACCGCGCGGCTGTCGCCGGGCTCGCCTTCCCAGTGCAACGCGACCTGGTCGCCGTGGCCGGCGTGCACGTGGCGGTCGAGACAGTTCTCGGAGACGTTGAGCCTCCCGCCGACGAACCACTTCGCGTACGGCAGCTCCCAGTCGAGGATCCTGTCCCACTCGCGGTGCCAGTCGAGCGCGAGCGCCTGGGTGGCCCAAAACCCCTGCCAGTCGCGTTCGGCGTCGCTGTAGACGCTCGCGTCGGCGACGAGCGCCCGCTGCGCGAACTCGGGCGGCGGCGGGAAGGTTCGGCCTTCTTGTAGGAGTGCGGAAAGCGTCTCAGCCATGCCGCGGAGGCTAGTCACACGCGATGGCCGCCGAGGCCGCCGGCTCGGCCGCCTTTGGGTTACCAGACGAAGTCGCGGCCCGCGCCGCCCGCGCCGAAGAGCACGACGTAGTGCGCGCCGAGGCCACCGGGATCGGTCAGCGCGGCGGCCTCGGTGACACGGCTGCGGCCCGCCAGCGCTTCGAGATCACCACGGCCGGCGCCCTCGTCCCAGGCTCGACGCCCCTCGGCCACCAGCTCGTCGATGCCCAGCGCGCCGAGCCACTCCCGCTGACGCCGGGTACTCACGCACGGGAAGGGGCTGGCGGCATCGAGCTGCTCGAGAACGACGTCGGCCGTGATGTCCTGTTCACCCGGCGCCTCCAGCGGATCGACGCCGCCGGCATGGGCACGATAGGTACGCAGCCACGGCCGGGAACCGATCTCGGCCATGGTTGTCGCGTAGTCGACGATCAGCACGAACCCGTGCTGCACGATCCCCTCGCACGCGCGCCACCAGTCGTTCAACGCGCGCGGGATCGGGACGCGTGATCCCGGCGCCAGGGATGCGTCGGGCACGCCGAGGTCGACATCCGCCGGGACGAGTACCTCCTCGAATCCTTCCGGTTCACGCCGGCCGACCCGGACCTCCGACCACCGCTCGCCGTCCCACTGCGCGATCCCGACCGGCAGGTTG
Organism: uncultured Actinomycetes bacterium; assembly: GCA_963812205.1. Taxonomy (GTDB): domain Bacteria; phylum Actinomycetota; class Acidimicrobiia; order IMCC26256; family PALSA-610; genus PALSA-610. Next base: position 491,206 of record CAWEUJ010000004.1, on the reverse strand, counting down.
TCGAGCAGCTCGTTGGCGATCACCACCGCGCCGCGCGCCGAGAGCGCCGGCAGCTCCTCGAGCGCGGTGAACACCGGTCCGGCTGCGAGCGCGGGAACGGCCTGGTCGTCGGTCGCGCCGCGCACGAAGGGTCCGAGCGCCTCGTCGGCCGGCTCGATCGCGAGCCGCTCACGTTGCTCGGCCCGCAGGCTCGCCGAGCGTTCGACCAACACGTACCGCATCGCGCGGAGGCACCGGGGCTCGGCCCGCAACACCTCGCGGCGAGACGACCGTTCCCGGCCCCCGCCTCGATCACGAGGAACGGGTCGGGCTCGTCGAGCTCGTGCCACATCCGATCGAGCGCCCGCGCCATGCACACGCCGAACAGGGGTCCGACCTCGGGACTCGTGACGAAGTCGCGACCCGCGCGGCCCGCGCCGTGACCGGCTGCGAAGAACCCGCCCTCGCCGTACAGCGCCAGCTCCATGAACCGGTCGAAAGTGATCGGACCTTCGCGGTGGATCTCGTGCGCCAGCTGCGCGGCGACGTCGGTCACGTCAGCACGCGTGGGTGGCTCGCGTCAGAACGCGAGCTCGCCGACCCTCGCGAAGATCTGCGGGTAGATGCCGATGACGACGACGATCGTGACCATCATCGCGATCGCGGCGACGAGCGGCTGCGGGATGGCAATAGGCGTGCGGTCGTCGGTCGCCGGCTCGTGGAAGATCATCGCCCTGATCGGGCGCGCGTAATAGAAGAACGCGATCACCGAGTTGACCGAGGCGATGATCGCCAACGCCAGCGCCCAGCCGGTGCCGGCGTCGATGATCGAACGGAACATCACGAACTTGGCGAACCAGCCGGCGAAGAAGGGCACACCCGCAAGCGATGCGAGGAACACGCCCATGACGACCGCGAGCGTCGGAGAGATCTGGAACAGCCCGTCGTAGGAAGAGATCTCGGCGCTGCGGGTGCGCCGAGCGACGGCGATCACGACCGCGAACGCGCCGAGGTTCATCGCGCCGTAGATCAGCAGATAGATGACGACGGCGCTCATCGCGGAATTCGCCTTGTTGATGTGCCCGTCGGCGCCGGCGATGCCGGCGGCCGCGAACGGGACCAGCATGAAGCCACCCTGCGCGATCGACGAATACGCCAGCATGCGGACGATGTTCGTCTGGCGCAGCGCGGTGAGGTTGCCGATCGTCATCGAGAGCGCGGCCAGTGCCCAGACCACCGGCCACCACGAGTTGGCGGCGTGGCCGCTCGAGGTCAAGAAGCCGAAGTAGACGATGTTGATGAGTGCGACGAAGCCGCCCGCCTTCGACGCGACCGACAAGAACGCCGTCACCGGGGTGGGTGCGCCCTCGTAGGTGTCCGGCGCCCAGAAGTGGAACGGCACCGCGCTGACCTTGAAAGCGAAGCCGACGAGCGACAGGAAGATCGCGACCGCGACCAGCGGGACGGTGCCGTGCTGCGACATGTACGTGGCGATGTCGGAGAGCTTCGTCGCGCCGGTGACGCCATAGATGATCGAGAACCCGTACAGCATCAGCGCCGATGACAACACGCCGATCAGGTAGTACTTCACCCCGGCTTCGTTCGACGACCGGTCGTGCTTACGGAACGCAGCCAGCACGAACGTGGGGATCGAGATCGTCTCGAGCGCGACGAACAACGTGATGAGGTCGCGAGCGCCGACCATGATGCTCATGCCGAAGGTCGCCACGAGCAACAAGAAGTAGTACTCGCCCTTGTAGTAGTCGCCCTCACCGATGTAGTCGACCGACAGCAGCACCGTGACGTAGCAGGCGATGATGAAGAACGCCTTCAAGGCGAGCGCATAGTGGCCGACCACGTAGGCGCCGCCGAACAGGACGCGCTCGTGACCCGAGTGCGCGAGTGTCGCGATCGGGATGAGCGCGCCGAGCAGGCCGACGGCCGTGATGCTCGACGTGCGCCACGATTCGCGATCGGGCAGCACCAGATCGGCGACGAGCACGACCACCATCGTCGCGACGAGGACGAGATCGGGTGCGAACGCGTGCCAGTCGAACGCGGGCGTCGCGATGTGCTGAGTTACCGCCGACAGCACATCAGCCCCCGGAGACCTTGGCCGTCGTCTGTACGGGCAGCGGTGACGCCGGGCACTTGAGCGACGGCGAGACGGGCGTCGTCGTCTTCGACACGAACGGCGCCGCGGTCTGACAGCTGACCGCATCATCGGTGACCCGGAAGATGAGGTTCGGGAAGATGCCGAGCGCCACGATGAGCAGGAGGATCGGGGTCCAGGCCGTCCACTCGAACGAGGAGACGTCGTGGATGTGCGCCTCGGCGAACTCGGGCTTCGGCACACCGAACGCGACCTTCTGCAGCATCCACAGCAGATAGCCGGCGGCGAGGACGGTGCCCATCGCGGCGATGACCATGTAGGTGCGGAACAAGGGCTGCGACAGGTCGCCGCCGGGGTTGAACGTGGACAGGACCGCCGGGAACTCGCCCCAGAAGCCGGCGAGGCCGGGGAGTCCGAGACTCGCCATCGCGCAGAAGCCGAGGATCCAGCCCATCTTCGGGGCCTGCTTCAGCAAGCCGCCCAGCCGGGAGAGCTCACGGGTGCCGTAGTTGTGCTGCACCGATCCGGCGATGAAGAACAGCATGCCGGTGATGAGGCCGTGGGCGACCATCCCGAAGATCGCGGCGTTGATACCGAACGTGGTGAGCGTCGAGATGCCGAGCATCACGAAGCCCATGTGGGCGACCGACGAAAACGCGATCAGGCGCTTCATGTCCTTTTGGGCGAGGCAGCCGAGCGCGCCGTAGATGATGCCGATCACCGACAAGAGCCCGATCCACGGCGCCCAACTCTTGGCCGCTTCCGGCAGGATCGGCAAGGCGATGCGGATGAAACCGTAGGTACCGAGCTTCAACAAGATGGCCGCCAGCAGCACGGAACCGACCGTGGGCGCCTCGGTGTGCGCATCCGGCAGCCACGTGTGGAACGGGAACATCGGCACCTTGATCGCGAAACCGATGAACAACCCGCCGAAGATCAGCAGCTGGGTGCTGTGCACGAGACCCGCTCCGGCCGCGTGGGAGAGCAACACCATGTCGAAGGTGTGGCCCACTCCCGGCACGTCGACCTTGAAGTAGAGCGCCAGGAACGACAACAGCATGAGGGCCGAGCCGAACAGGGTGAACAAGAAGAACTTGATCGACGCGTACTCGCGGTTCGGTCCGCCCCATACACCGATCATGAAGAACATCGGGAGCAGGACGATCTCGAAGAAGATGAAGAAGAGGATCAGGTCCTGGGCGACGAATGTGCCATTCATGCCGACCTCGAGGATCAGCAGGAGCGCGAGGAACGCCTTGGGGTTGTGCGGCTCGGGGAAGTGATTCCACGAGTAGATGACACACAGCAAAGAGATGAACGACGTCAACGCGACCATCGGCAACGAGATGCCGTCGATCGCCACGTGGTAGTGGCTGTTGATGACGTCGATCCAGTTCTTGGTGACGCCGAACTGCAGCGTGCTGGTCTTACCGAAGTCGAACTTGGCGACGGTGGCGATCGTGAAGCCGAGCGTGGCGAGGGTCGTGAGCAGCGCTGTCCACTTGATGGCTTCTTCTTGCTCGCGTGGGATGAGCATCGTGATTGCCGCGCCGATGGCCGGAATGAAGACCACGAGGGTCAACGCCCAGGAGTCGAACCAGGAATGCATCGAGCCGATTCCCCTTGCCTAGGTAAAGATCCAGAGGGCGCCGGCGAAGATGACGACGGCGACGACGAGCATGAGTGCGTAGAACTGCAGGCGACCGGTCTGGAGCTTGCGGACCTCGCCGCCGGATTCACCGGTGATCGTTGCGAGGCCGTTGACCAGACCGTCGACACCCTTTTGGTCGACGTAGTTGTACGTGAACCGCCCGAGCGCCTGCGTGCCCTTGCCGGTGTAGTTCAAGACGTTGTCGATGACGTTCTGGTTGAACCAGTAAGCGCCCGCGGCGATCGGTCCCTTGATCCCGCCGACGATGATCCGTTCGTAGAGGTGGTCGAGGTAGTACTTGTTGACGAGGAACCGCTTGCCCGCGCCCGCGAGCGCGTTGCGCTCGCTGAGATCCTGCGGCAGCGAACCCTGGTAGTACGCCCACACGATCCCGATGCCCAAGCCGGCGGCCAGCACGGAGATCGTCGCGAGGATCGGGTTGAACGCGACCGGGTGCAAGATCTCGGCGAAGCCGGCGGGATAGCGGGGCTGGAACCACTTCTCGAACTTGCTCCAGTTCGGGAAGTTCAAGAAGCCGGCGAAGACCGCGAAGAACGACAGCACCCACAGCGGACCGGTCAGCAGGCGGTTGCTCTCGTGCGGTGTGTGCACCTCGGCGTCGTGCGCCATCGATGCCGCGGTGTCACGCGGATCGTGCTCGACCCCTTCGACGTCGAGGTCCTCGTGCGGGGCGTGGGCGCCGCGGTACTCGCCGTGGAAGGTGAGGTACACACAGCGCGACATGTACGCGGCGGTCATCAATGCGCCGACGAGACCGACGACGAGGAACAACTTGTAGTCGTTGTGCCCGGCGTTGACGAGGATCTCGTCCTTCGACCAAAAGCCCGCGAGCGGGAAGATCCCGGCCAGCGCGAGGGTGCCGATCACGAAGGTCTTGTAGGTCTGCGGCATGTACTTCTTCAGACCGCCCATGTCCTTTTTCATGTCGAAGGAATGGTGCGACCCCGAGTGGCTGACCGAGCCCGCGCCCAGGAAGAGGTCGGCCTTGAAGAAGGCGTGCGTGAAGAGGTGGAACACCGCCGCTGTCCACGCGCCGACGCCGAGCGCCATCACCATGTACCCGAGCTGGCTGATGGTGGAGTAGGCGAGCACCTTCTTGATGTCGTCTTGCACGAACGCGAGCGCGGCACCGATCAGCACCGTGATGCCGCCGATCGCGGCCATCGGGTTGATACCGCCGTCGCCGATCGAGAACCCGTGGAAGAACACGGGGTAGACGCGCGCGCCGAGGTACACGCCCGCGACGACCATGGTGGCCGCGTGGATCAGGGCGGAGACGGGCGTGGGTCCGGCCATGGCGTCGGGGAGCCAGGTGTGCAGCGGGAACTGGCCCGACTTGCCGACGATCGCGAGCATCAACGCGGCCGCGCACCACAGGATCAGGGTGTGGCCAACCTTGGGGTTCGAGGCGGCCGAGTTCAGCGCCACGATGTTGAACGAACCGACGCCCGTGGCCCGCTGCACGACGAAGAACGTCATGATCACGCCGGTGAGCAGGCCGATGTCGCCGGTGCGGGTCGTGAGAAAGGCCTTGAGTGCGGCGTCGCTGTTCTGCTTCTCCTCCCACCAGTGTCCGATCAGCATGAACGAGCACACGCCGACGAGCTCCCAACCCACGAGGAGCTGCAGCGTGTTGTCGGCCACGACGAGTAACAGCATGGACGCCGTGAACAGCGAGAGCGCGGCGTAGAAGTACGTGTAGCGCCGATCGCCGCGCATGTACTCGAGCGAGTAGACGTGCACGAGCAGCGAGATCAGGGTGACGACGAACATCATCATCACCGCGAGGCCATCGATCTGGATGCCGGCGGTGAGGCGCACGCCGCCGTTCTGGAACCACGTGACGTGGTGCAGCACAGGGAGCACCGGTGCGTCGGCGCCTTCGGCGCCGAGATGACCGATGCTGCGGCCGAGGGCGCCGAGCGCGGTGCCTCCCTTGGCGTCTTGGACGCGCATGATCCAACGCACGACCGCGCCACACGCGAGCACGAACGACGCACCGACCGACACGATCCCGACCTCGGAGCCGTGCCGCGGCATCTTCTTGCCGAACAGCAGGATCACGACGAACGACAGCGCCGGGATCAGCGGGACGAGCCACGCCTTGTCGAGGAAGAACATGGTGGCGCGCCTCAGCCCTTCATCGTGTCGACGTCGTCGAGGTCGGCACTGTGCAAGTTGCGATAGATGAGCAGGACGATGGCGAGTCCGACACCGACCTCGGCCGCGGCGATGGTCAGCACGAACAGCGCGAAGACCTGGCCGATGTTGCTGTTGTGGAACGCACCGAAGGCCACGAGGTTGATGTTCACGCCCGCGAGCATCAGCTCGATGCTCATCAGCACGAGCACGGCGTGCTTGCGGGCGAGCACACCGTAGATACCGGTGCAGAACAAGAAGGCGGCGAGGATCAGGAACTCGTTGAGCAGCATCCCTAGTCCTTCCGTGCCAAGACGACGGCGCCGATGAGTGCGCCCAGGAGGAGCACGCCGACGACCTCGAACGGGATGATGTACGTGGTGAAGATCGCGCTCGTGATCTCACCCGTCCGGACCGGCGCGGTCACGTTGACCTTGTCGGCGTGGAACGTGTGCACCAGCAACCCCACGAGGATCCCGACCAGGAACAGTGCGGTCACCGCGGCCGGCCAGCGCAGGTTGTTGTCGAGCGAGTCCTTCGGGTGCATCGGCGCCCGGGTGAGCATGATGCCGAACAAGAAGAGCACGATGACGGCGCCGATGTACACGAGCACCTGCACCCAGGCCACGAACTCCTGGCCGAGCAGGATGAACTGCGCCGCGCCGCCCGCGAGAACGACCACGAGATAGAGCGCGGCGTGCACGACGTTCTTCGTGCGCACCACGCCGATCGCGCCGAGTGCCATCGCTGCCGCGATGACCCCGAAGGCCACGTTCTCCGCGATCATTTCTTGCCCTTCACCTCCGCCCCCTGTTCGAGCGGTTCGGGTTCGGGGACGGTCGCCATCCACTCACCGAGCTTGTGCTTGTCGTGCAGCAACTCGGCGATGCGGGTCTCCGAGTACTCGAACTCGGGGCTCCAGAACAACGCGTCGAACGGGCAGACCTCGACACAGATGCCGCAGTACATGCACAGGGCGTAGTCGATGTCGAACCGGTCGAGGAGACTGACGCTGCGCGGGCGACCACCCTCCCGGCGTGCCGGGCGCTGCTCCTTGTGTCCCTCGATGTAGATACACCAGTCGGGGCACGACCGCGCGCACAGCATGCAGACCGTGCAGTTCTCCTCCTTGAGCGCGATGACGCCCCGGGCGCGCGGCGCCGGGTCTTCCCGCTCGTGGGGATACTGCACCGTGACCGTGGGCTTCATCATCGTGCGGAACGTGACACCGAGGCCCGTGAGCATTCCCTTGATCTCGCGCTTCATGGTTCTCCCACGCGGCCGGTCCGCCTCTCGCGGATCAGAACGCCACCTTCAACAAGGCCGTCACGAGGATGTTGCCCAACGCGATCGGGATGAGCCACTTCCAGGCGATCGCCTGCAGTTGGTCCTCGCGAAATCTCGGGTAGGTGAAACGCGCCCAGAACATCAAGAAGGCCACGAACATCACTTTCGCGAGAAGCACGACCGGGCCGAGGAAGTCGGCCGCGGTGCCGTGCACCCACGGAACCGACCAGCCCCCGAGGAAGAGGGTGGCGGCGAGAGCGGCGAAGGCGAACGCGGTCCCGAACTCGCCGATGAAGAAGAACAGGAACCGGAATCCGGTGTACTCCACCATGTAGCCCGCGACGAGCTCCGATTCCGCGACGGGCATGTCGAACGGCGGCTGGGTGAGCTCGGCCTGGGCGGCGACCATGAAGAGGGCGAAGCCGACGAACTGCGTCAGGATCAGGGGGAACCCGATACCGCTCCAGCCGAACAGCGAACCCCTCTGCTGGAAGAACACGATCCCCTGCAGGCTCATCGTTCCGGCCTGGATCACCACACCGACGACCGCGAGCACCAGCGGCAGCTCGTACGCGATCAGCTGGGCCGCGGCACGCAACGCGCCCAGCAGCGCGTACTTGTTCGAGCTCGCCCACCCGGCCATCAACACACCGATGACCGAGAGCGAGGAGACCGCGAGCGCGTAGAACACGCCGACGCCGTTGAACAGCGGCTTCGAGTCGAGCGACGCCACCGCGACCCGCGGGCCCGCGGGCACGACGACGAACACGAGGAACGTCGACAGCACCACGATCGCCGGCGCGAGCGCGAAGACGCGCTTGTCGGCCTGCTCCGGGGTGATGTCCTCCTTCTGGAGGAACTTGATGCCGTCGCCGATCAGTTGGTACCAGCCGTGGAAACCACCCGGATCCATCGGGCCGAGCCGGCTCTGCATGTGGCTCATCATCTTCAACAAGAAGACGTAACCGAGGATCAGGGCGGTGAGCGGCACGATGCCGAGCACGACGACCGTCTTGATCGCAAGGGTGGTCCCCCACCCGATCTGGATCGCGGTCACCGGTCGATGTCTCCGAGGATGAAGTACAAGCTCGCGAGGATCGTGACGATGTCGGGCACGTACACGCCCCGCAGCAGCCACGGCAGGATCGAGACGTTGCTGAACGACGCGCTGCGGATCTTCGTGCGGAACGGGCCGGTCGCACCCTTGGAGATCACGTAGTAACCCATCTCGCCGAGCGGGTTCTCGGTGTTCACGAACACCTCGCCCTCCGGCACCTTGATGATGCGCGGGACCTTTGCCATGAGCGGACCGCTCGGCATCTGGTCGAGCATCTGCAGCACCATGCGCGCCGACTCACGCGTCTCTTGGAGGCGGACCCAGTAGCGCGAGAACGAGTCGCCGTCGGGGTGCGTCCAGACCTTCCAGTCGAGCTCGTCGTACACGAGGTACTTCGGGCCGTCGCGGCGCAAGTCCCAGTCGACGCCCGAGGCCCGCAGGTTCGAGCCCGACACGCCGTAGGCGGCGCCGAGCTCTCGGGGGATGATGCCGATGGACCGTGTGCGCTTTTCGAAGATCGGGTTGCCGACCACGAGGTCGTCGAACTCGTCGCACGACGTGAGCACCTTCTGCATCACGCTCGTGCACTCGGAGATCCAGCCCCACGGCAGGTCGTCCTTGATCCCGCCGATGCGATTGAAGTTGGGGTGGAACCGGCCGCCGGTGACCGCCTCGATGAGGTTGAGCACGTACTCGCGGTCGCGGAAGCCGTAGAACGCGGGCGTGATCGCGCCGACCTGCAACCCCATCTCACCGAGGAACAGCACGAAGGTCGCGATCCGGGAGAGCTCGGTGAGGATCGTGCGCAGGTACTGCGCGCGCGGCGGTGCCTCGATACCCATCAGACTCTCGGCCGCCGCGATGAACGGCACCTCGTTCGCGAACGACGACAGCCAGTCGATGCGGTTGATGAGCGTCGTGATCTGCGGGTAGGTGCGGTACTCGGTCAGCTTCTCGTAGCCGCGGTGCATGTAGCCGATGATCGGATCGGCCGACACGACGCGCTCGCCGTCGAGGCGTACGACCAGGCGCAGCGTGCCGTGCGTGGCCGGGTGCTGCGGACCGATGTTGAGCATCATGTCGCCGGTGTCGAGCTCGACGTTCACCTGCGCGTCGGCGAGGTGGCGGAACGCCGCGGGGTCGACCGCGATCTCGGGGAGCTCTCCGGGCGACGGAAGGTCGGTGGTCGTCACGCCGTCTCCCCCGTCGCGGCCGCGTCGTCGCCGTCGCCGGGCTCACCCGGCATGGGCTCGACGTCGACGAGGCCGGGCCACGGCTTCACTTCGCGCGCGAGCAACGGGTAGTCCTTGCGCAACGGGTGCCCTTCGAACTCGGAAGGGAGGTAGAGGTGGCGCAGGCTCGGATGTCCGTCGAACACGATGCCGTACATCTCCCACGCCTCGCGCTCGTGCCAGTCGGCGCCGGGATAGACCGTCACCCACGAGTCGACGTGCAGATCGGTCGTCGGGCAGATCGGTCTTCAAGATCACGCGCCAGTTCTTGCGGCGCGTCGACATGACAACCGCGAACACCTGATAGCGACCGTCGCTCCCCGCCGACCCCGTAGGTCTGCTCCTTCGGCTGCGCGGGCGTCGACGTGTCGCCGGAACCCTCCTCGGCGACGGCCGGCGTGGGCATCCAGTCGATGCCGGCGATGAACGAGAGGTAGTCGCAGCCGAGCTGTTCCTTGCAGACCTTCGCGCTGCTGCTGCCAGGCGTCGCGGCGCACGCGCACGACGACGTCGCCGAGGGCGCCGGCGTGCGCGACGATCGCGTCGCCGAGCGCGGCCTCGAGGCGCGCCGAGCGCGTCGGCCGCCTCTTCACGTAGGGCGGGAGCTGTCCTCGGTCGCGACGTCGTCAGCCAACGACGATCGGCTCCCGCGTCACCCCGCGCCAACGCTCGGCCGGGTCTTCGCTCATGATCCGCTGCTGCAACAACACGATTCCCTGGATGAACGCCTCGGGACGGGGCGGGCAGCCGGGCACGTAGACGTCGACCGGGATGATCTGGTCGACACCCTTGGTGACCGAGTACGAGTCCCAGTACGGACCGCCGCAGTTGGCGCACGATCCCATCGAGATGACGTACTTCGGGTCGGGCATCTGCTCGTAGAGCCGCTTGATCGCGGGCGCCATCTTGTCGGTCACCGTGCCCGAGATGACGATGAGGTCGGCCTGGCGGGGGCTGGCCGGGAACGGGATGACGCCGAGGCGCATCACGTCGTAGCGCGGGCCGGCGAGCGCGGCGCCCATCTCGATCGCGCAGCACGCCAGGCCCCACTGCAACATCCACAGCGAGTACTTGCGGCTGTAGTTCAGGAGGTACTGGAGCGGTTTCGGTGTTTTGCCCGAACTGACTAGGCCCACCGCAGCACCCCCTTGCGCCAGACGTACGCCAGACCGAGGAGCAGGACCACGATGAACACGGTCATCTCGATCAGCCCGAACCAGCTCAGCGCCTCGACGTTGACGGCCCAGGGGAAGATGAAGACCGCCTCGACGTCGAAGATCACGAAGAGCAGGGCGTACACGTAGTAGCGGACGTTCATCTGCCCGAACAGGGGCAGCGGGTCGGAGCCCGACTCGTACGTGATGTACTTCTCGTCCTGCGGCACGCTCGGGCGCAACAAACGCGCCATACCGAGCATCGCTCCAACCATCAAGAACGCGGCCAGAACGAAGACCGCGACGGCGAGATACTGCCTGTAGAACTCGGTCACGCGCGCTTCCGTTGCCGGTTGTTTCGGGGTCGGGCGGAGTATATGCGGGGTCAGTTTTCCGGTGACGAACCGTGTGGAACGGGTTCTCGCGGGGACCTATCGACCACCTCGTCTGGGTACCGTCCACGAGACATGCCGACCGCGATCCGACAACAGCCGACCCCCCAACCCGCCGATGAACCGACCATGGGAACGAAGCTCCCGTTTCCGGTCGGCCGCCAGACACACCGCGCGCTCGATCCGGCGCGACCGCGCACCGCGTTCGTTCTGTCCGGTGGGGGCAACCAGGGCGTGAGCCAGGTCGGCATGCTGCGAGCGCTGCTCGAACACGACATCGTGCCCGACGTGGTGATCGGCACCTCCGCGGGGGCACTCAACGGGGCGGCGGTGGCCTACGCCCCCAACCTCACGGGCATTGCCCAACTCGCAGCGGTGTGGGAACAGCTGCAGACCGATCACGTCTTCCCTGGTGGCCGCATTCACCGGGCGTGGAACATCGTGCGGCGCGGTACCCACCTCTTCGGCAACGAGGGCCTGGCCGCCCTCATCCACCACTCCACCCCCGCCCGCTCGTTCTCCGACCTGGAAATCCCACTGCGCGTCGTGGCCACCGACCTCGACACGGGTGAGGAGGTCGTCTTGGCGCGCGGGCCCTTGAAGCCCGCACTCCTGGCGAGCGCGGCGCTGCCGGGCGTGTTCCCCATCGTCGTTCACGGGGGCCGGCGCCTGGTCGACGGCGGCGTCGTGAACAACGTGCCGCTGTGGCACGCGCTGTCGGGCCCGGTCGATCGCGTGTTCGTCCTGAACGTGTCGTCGGGCGCCGGCGAGCACGCGGTCCGTTCACCGCTCGACGTGGTCATGACGAGTTTCATGCACGCCCGGAACCAGCGCTACGAGCTCGAGCGCCGTCAGGCCATCGACCGCGTCGACATCATCGATCTGCCCCGGCCGCGTGATCCGCGCGAGCTCTTCGACTTCTCGGGTGCCCGGGAGCTCATCGACGACGCCTACCGCCTCTCGATGGACAGGCTCGACCGATACGAGCGCGACCTCGCCCGCTCCACGCGGACGCCGAGGCCACCGCGGCCGCGGACGAGGCCCTCGTGCGCGAGCAACGGCGCCGGTTCCGGCTCCGGCGCGGCGCCTGAACGCAGGCTTCGACACCGGTCCCGTCACCGGGCTTCAGGAGTGTTCGACAGTGGCCGGATGGCGCCGGCGACCGGCCCGGACCAACGCCGCGCCGAGACCGGCGATCGCGACCCCGGTCGCCAGGGCTTGCAGCTCCGAGAGTGGCCCGAACGAGGCGCCGGTCCTCGGAAGGCCCGTGACGGTAAGGGTCGCGGTCACGCCGAGGTTCCCGCCGCCACAGCGTCCGCTGATCGTGTAGGTGCCGGGCCGCACTGCCGATCGGAGGGTCACCGTGGTGGAGAACTTCCCGCCGGCATCGACCGGCGTCGTCACCGCGCCAACGCCCGCGAACTCCGCGATGCCGCTGAACGCGTCCGACGTCAGCGTGACGGTGTCGCCCGCCGCGCAGTGCGTCGAGCCGACCGAGGTGTCGCCGGACAAGGTCACGATCCCCGAGGTCGCAACGGCCGGCGGGGAGACCACGATCGTGGCGGCCCCCGCCGGCAACGCGGTGAGGGCCACGAATGCGAGCGCGAACACGGTCCCGGCCGGGGCGAACATCCGACGCATCTCGGACCTCCTCGTGGGCGCCGCCAACCTACTGCGCGCTCGCCCTAGGTTCGATGCCGATGCCGGACGAGCCCGAGCCAGTCGACCTCGAGCCGATCGACCTCGACGCCGGTGACGAGGAATCGCGGTTCGAGCGGACGGCCGAACGTCGCGTGCCGTGGATCCGGGTCGGCGCGGTCGCGGCGCTCGCGGCCGTCATCACGATCGCGCTGACGTCGCGTGGGAGTCCTTCCCACCCCGACTCGACGCCCACGTCGACGCCCACATCGACGCCCCCGACGTCGACGACTCCGCCTCCCGTCGAGCGCATCGCTTCCGTCGCCCCGCGGCTGTGGGCCGGTCTGCGCAACATCGGGTCGGGCCGATTCGCAGTCGTGGTCGACGACCGGCTGTACGTGCTCGACCGGGCGACAACCGAGGCGGAGGCAACCCTCGTACCGCTGCCGGAAGGGCACGTCACGATCGACGACCGGAGCGGCTCCTCGCTCCTGGCGACGACCTTCTCCGAGACGCTCGTCTCGACGCAGCCGATCGCCACGCGCACGTTGTCGGCCGACCAGATCGCCATCCGGTCCCAGGAGCCGCCGCGGTGGTGGCTCGTCGACAGCAACGACACCGTCCGGGACGACCGCAATGGTCACCTCGCCCACGCGCCCGGCGGGCTCAGGGTCGTCGGCGTGGTGCGGGAGGGATTCGTCGCCCTCGACACCAGGTCGGGCTGGGTCGTGTGGTCGAGCTCGCGCGTCACCCGATCGCGCCCGGAGACCGCCGGCTCCTCGACACCGGGCCTCGGACCGTCGCCTTCACGTCGGACTGCGGTTACCGCGGATGCACGCTCGAGATCCTCGACCTCACCCGCAAGACCACTGTCACCACGGTGCTCTCTCGCATCCCCGACTTCGCCGCGTTCTCGCCCGACGGCACGCGGCTCGCGCTCGCGACGACGCTCGGCGACGTGTACATCCTCGACCCGAGGACCGGAGCAGTGATCGCGCGGACGCACGGGCGGGATTCGCCGAGCCCCTCACTGCCGTTCTCGTGGACCCCGGACAGCCGTTCGCTGCTGATCGTCCAAAACGACGACGTCGAGATCCGCCGCGCCTCCGACGGCGTCGCGACGAGCATCGTGGCGCCGACCCCGGGCCTCGAACAGCTCGTCGCGCTCCCGTAGCCCACGACGCTCGGGTGTCGGCATGGAAAACGGCCGTGGCAGCACGTTTCCCCACCAACTGTTGGCATGGAAAACGGGCGTGGAGCGCGTTTTCCTGCCGACACTCGGGCGACTGTTGGGTCAGTGGGCGAGGAGCTGGGTGGCGGCGTGGGCGAAGTCGAAGACGATGCCCGGCACCACGCCGAGGAAGACGATCGCGCCCGCGGCGATCGTGAGCGCGATCCCGGTGCCGGCGTCGACGACGATCCGGGGGCCCTCCGGCGCGGCCTCGCCGTCGGGTGGCGCATACATCGCGAGCACGATGCGGAGATAGACGAACGCGCCGATCACCGCCGCGAGCATCCCGACGAGTGCGAGCCAGTACTGACCGACATCGATCGCGGCGCTGAACACCGAGAGCTTGGCGACGAAGCCGCCGGTGAAGGGCACTCCCGCCTGGGCGAGCACGAACAACGTGAGCAGCCCGGCCAACACCGGTCGGGCCGACGCGAGGCCGCGATAATCGGTGAGCGCGTGGCGGTCGTCGCCGCGCCGCGCGACGAGCATCACGATCGCGAAGGCGCCCGTGGCCATCACCGCGTACGTGCAGACGTAGAACAGCGCCGCGCTCGTGCCCTTGGCGGTCGCGGCCTGGACCCCGATGAGGACGTACCCCGCGTGCGACACCGATTGGTACGCGAGCATGCGCTTCACGTCGGTCTGGACGATCGCGGCGATGCTTCCGACCAAGAGACTGAGCACGGCGAGCGCGAAGACCGCCGGGCGCCAGTCGGCGTCATACAGGTGGAACGCTGCCGACGAAGATGCGCAACAGCGCCGCGAACGCCGCGGCCTTGGTCGCGGCAGCCATGAACGCTGTCACCGGCGTCGGGGCGCCTTGGTAGACGTCGGGGGTCCACATGTGGAACGGCGCGGCCGCGACCTTGAATCCGAGCCCGACGAGCAGCAGCGCGAATCCGATGAAGAGCACGCCGTCGTGGAGCAGCACCGTCCGGGCGAGGAACTGCGCGATGCCCGTGAGGTTGGTCGTACCCGTGGCGCCGTAGGTCGAGCGCGATGCCGTAGAGGAACACCGCGGACGAGAACGAGCCGAGCAGGAAGTACTTGAGGCCCGCCTCCTGCGAGGTGAGGCGTTGGCGGTCGAACGCGGCCAACACGTACAGCGCGATCGACAGGATCTCGAGCGACAAGAAGACCGTGATCAGGTCGTTGGCGGAGGCCATCAACATCATGCCCGTGGCCGAGCACAACATCAGCGCGAAGTACTCGGGGCTCTCGAGGTTCTCGCGCCGCAGATAGCCCGCCGACAACAAGAGTGCGAGCAGCGTTGCGCCGAGGATCACCGACTCCACGAACACCGAGAAGCCGTCGACGGCGACGAGCCCGCTCATGGCCTCATACGGGCCCGTTGCCGTGGACGAAGCCCCACTGCACGCCGGTGAACACGGCCGAGGTCGCGACTCCCGCGATAGCGATGAGCATCGAGGCCCGATGGACTCGCGGGTCGTGGCGCACGACCGACCGCAGCAGCACGATGGCGATCGCGGCGCCGAACAGTGCGAGGTCGGGCGCGATCGCGAACCAGTCGACGGGCGCGTGCGCGATCGGGACCGTCGTGACCCCGATCATTTCCCTGCTCCTTGATCCGGCCCGGCAACCGCGGGACCCGTCGGGACCGTCGGAGCCTTGTAGTTGCTGTTCAACTCCACGTGGTGGATCAGCGCCTGCACCGACGGCTGGAGCCGGTCGAGCACGGGCTTGGGGTAGAAGCCGAGGAACAGCGACAACCCGAGCAGCGGAACCACCGTCACGATCTCACGGAACCCGATCTCGGCCGTCGCCCGGTTCTCCTCGTCGGGCTCGCCCGTGAATGCGCGTTGCACGGCCCAGAGGAGGTAGACCGCGGCGAGGATCACACCCGTCGACGCGACGACCACGTACCAACGGCTCGTCAGGAACGCGCCGAGCAGCGACAAGAACTCGCCGACGAATCCGGAGAACCCGGGGAGGCCGATCGACGCGAACGTTGCTGCGACGAACAGGCCGCCGAACACCGGCACGACCTTCCACAGCCCGCGGAAGCTGCTCAGCTCGTACGTGTGCCGGCGCTCGTAGAGCATGCCGACGAGAAGGAACAACGCGCCTGTGGTCAAGCCGTGCGAGAGCATCGTGAACAACCCGCCGGAGATGCCCTGGTTGGTGAGCGCGAAGACGCCGAGCACCACGAAGCCCAGGTGCGCGACCGACGAATAGGCCACGATGCGCTTCAGGTTCGGTTGCATCGCGGCGACGATCGCGCCGTAGGTGATCCCGATCACCGCCAAAATGATGAGGACCGGCGCGAGGTCGACCGCGGCCTGAGGGAACAACGGGATCGCGAAGCGCAAGAAGCCGTACGCGCCGATCTTCAGCATGACGCCGGCCAGCACCACCGATCCCGCGGTCGGCGCGTCGGTGTGCGCGTCGGGTAGCCAGGTGTGGAACGGGAACAGCGGGACCTTGACCGCGAAGCCGACCGCGAACGCGATGAACAAGAGCTTGGCGGTGCCCCCGTGGACATGGGCCGATGTCCAGTCGGTGAGGGTGCGCACGTCGAAGGTCAACACGTGAGTGGCGTGTTGGTGCATGAACGCGACCGACACGATCCCGGCGAACAAGAAGGCCGAGCCGGCCATCGTGAACAAGTAGAACTTCATTGCCGCGTAGCGCCGGTTGTCGTGACCCCAGCCGGCGATGAGGAAGTACATCGGCACGAGCACGAACTCGAAGAAGATGAAGAACACGAGCGCGTCGAGGGCGAGGAAGACCCCGATCATCGCGGACTCGAGGAGCAGCATCCACACGACGAATTGCTTCGCCTTGTGCAGCTTCGCCGACGCGAGGAGCCCGATCGGGAACAGCAACGCGCTGAGCGCCACCATGAACAGGCTGATGCCGTCGACCCCGAGGGTCCAACGCACACCGAGCGCGCCGATCCACGAGTGGTCCTCGAGCAGTTGGAATCCGGGCTTGAGCGGGCTGGTATCGAACTGCGTGAGCAGGAACAACGCCATGCCGAACGTCGCCATGCTCGTGACGTAACCCACGACGCGCGCGAGCTCCGGGCGCCTCGCCGGCATGAGCAGCGCGACGACCGCGCCGATCGCCGGAAGGAACACGAGGAACGTGAGCAGCGGATACCCGAGCTTCGACGACGTCGACACGATCGGGGTGAGCTCTCCGAGGACCGGCGGCATCAGAAGGTCACCCGCGTCGCGACGTACAACAGGAGCAGCACAGTGCCGAGCGCGATGCCCAGCGCGTAGTTGCGGACGAGCCCGGTCTGGAGCTTGCGCAGGCCGCCACCGCCGCCGCGTGCCGCGGTGGCGATGCCGTTGACCGCGCCGTCGATCCCGGCCCGATCGACACCGTCACTGAGGAAGCGGGCGAACGCGGTGACCGGGCCGCTGACGAGGCGGGCGACCCCGAGGTCGAGGTACCACGCGTTCTGCAACACTCCCGCGAACCCGCCGAGCCGCTCGACCGCGGGATCGGTGCCGTCGCCACGCAAGCCCGCTCCGGTACACCGAGATGCCGCCGAGGATCCCGACCACGCCGACGAGCAGCGCGACCGTCGACAGCAACAGCCCGTGCCGAGAAGTGCGGCGCGCGGGCGGCCTCGGGCAGGTCGAGCCAGCGATCGAGGACGTTCAGCTTCGAGTTCGTGAACGGGAGGTCGATGAAGCCGCCGGCGACCGCAAGGAGCGCGAGCGCGACCAGCGGGACGTACATCGTCCACGGCGACTCGTGCGGCTCCGGCACGTGGTGCTCCGCGCCGGCGGCCTCGCCTTCGGCGTGCGTGAGAGCAGCGTCGTCGCGGAAGCGCTCGGGACCGTAGAAGACCAACCAGACCTGGCGGGTCATGTAGAACGCGGTCAGCAGCGCCGCGGCCGCGCCGACGGCCCACAGCGCGTAGTTGTGGCTGAACCAGGCCTTGGCGAGGATCTCGTCCTTCGACCAGAACCCCGCGAACGGGATGACGCCCGACGATCGCGAGCCAACCCACGATGAACGTGCCCGCGGTGATCGGCATGTACTTGCGCAGGCCGCCCATCCGGCGCATGTCCTGCTCGTCGTGCATGCCGTGGATCACCGAGCCGGCGCCGAGGAACAGCAGCGCCTTGAAGAAGGCGTGCGTGATCATGTGGAAGATCGCGGCGCTGTAGGCGCCCACGCCGATGGCCAGGAACATGTAGCCGAGCTGGCTGATCGTGGAGTACGCGAGCACCCGCTTGATGTCGTTCTGCACGAGCGCCACGCTCGCGGCGTAGAGCGCCGTGATCGCGCCGACCCACGCCACGACGGTGCCGGCGTGGTTCGAGAGGTCGAAGAACACGTGCGCGCGCACGAGCAGGAACACGCCGGCGGTGACCATCGTCGCGGCGTGGATCAGCGCGGAGACCGGCGTGGGGCCTTCCATCGCGTCGGGCAGCCAGATGTGCAGCGGGAGCTGCGCGCTCTTGCCGATCGCCCCGACGAAGAGCAGCAGTGCGATCGCCGAGATCGACGACTGCGGCAGGCCGGCGATCGCGGCGGGACGTGACCCGTCGAGCCGACGGCCGAGTAGTTGAGCGTTCCCGATCGCTGGAAGATGAGGAACATCGCGAGCATGAACCCGAAGTCGCCGACACGGTTCGTGACGAACGCCTTCTTGCCCGCGACCGCGGCCGAGTTGCGCTCGAACCAGAACGAGATGAGCAGGTAGGAGCAGAGCCCCACGCCCTCCCAGCCGATGAACGTCATGAGGAAGCTGGAGCCGAGCACGAGGACGAGCATCGACGTCGCGAACAGGTTCAGGTACGCGAAGAAGCGGGAGAAGCGCGCGTCGCCGTGCATGTAGCCGATCGAGTAGAGATGGATCAGCGTTCCGACGCCGGTGACGAACAGCGATCATCGTCGACGACAGCGGGTCGACGAGGAAGCGGAAGTCGACGTGGAACGTGCCCGCCTGGATCCACGTGAAGCCCTGCGACACGTTCGAACGGGCGTCGGGGCTCAGGGAGCGCAGCGCGAAGAACGCGATCACCGACGCGACGAACGACAGCCCGATCATCGCAGTTGCGAGCCAACCGGCCTTCGGCTCGCCGATCCGCTTCCCGAACAGCAACAGGACCACCGCGCCGCACGGCCGGGAACGCGGGGATCAGCCACGCGAGATCGAGAAGGTTCCGAGCGTCCATGGTCTGTCAGCCCTTCAGCAGATCGACGTCGTCGGCGTTGACGGACTGCCGGCGGCGGAAGATGGCGACGATGATCGCGAGACCCACCGCCACCTCGGCCGCCGCGACGACCAGCGTGAAGAACACGATCACCTGGCCGCTGATGTCGTTCAGCGCCTTGGCGAACGACACGAACGTGAGGTTCGCGGCGTTGAGCATCAGCTCGATGCACATGAACATGACGAGCGTGTTCTTGCGCACCAGGAGCCCGACGGCGCCGATGGTGAACAGGATCGCGGCCAGGACGAGGTAGTAGGTAGCCGTGATGTGATCGGGATACGCCAGCGCGCTCATACCGGCGTCCTCTGCGACTCGGGGAGCTCGGGATCGCGCTCGGTGGGACGATGCCCGCTGCGGCGGGCCAGGACCACGCTGCCGACCACCGCGATCACCAACAGCACTGCCGTGATCTCGAACGCCCAGACGAAATCGGTGAAGAGGCTCCTCGCGAGCGTCTCGACGTTCCCCGACTGCGCGGTGTCCAGCGGGCCGCGGGTGGAGTGGGCGCCCGTCACCCAGCGATTGCCGTGCACGAGCACGAGGATCCCCACCAGCACGAGGGAACCGAGAACGATCGCCGCGACCCGCTGCACCGGGTGCGCGGTCGTCGAGCGGTTCGTACCTGTCGACGCCGAGCAGCGTGATCACGAACAAGAACAGCACGACGATCGCGCTCGCGTAGACGACGATCTGGATCGCGGCGACCAAGCGCCGCGTTCTGCTGGAGGTAGAGCACCGCGACGCTGACCAGCGTCAACAGCAGGAACAGCGCCGAGTGCACCGGGTTACGGCCCGTGACGACACCGAGCGCGCCGACGATGACCGCGGCGGCACAGACGAAGAAGACGACGGCGTCCACTAGACGTCGAGCTCCTCTTCGCCGGCCGGCACGGTCGCGGGGCGCTGACCGTTCTCGGGCGGGCGCACGCCGAAGCCCAGCTCGCCCGACCAGTTGACCCGACCTTCGTACACGCTCGAACCCGAGGGCGACGTCGACCGCATCCACGCGCTCGTGTGGTCGTCCTCGCCGCCGAGCCACAGCTCCCACGGCATGCGCCGGGCGCGGCCGTCGTCGTCGACGAGCGAGTTGCTCCTTCGTGTAGATCGCGTCGCTGCGGTTCGTGAACGAGAACTCGAACAGCTTCGTCTCGGTGATCGCCTCGGTGGGGCAGGCCTCCACGCAGAGATCGCAGTGGATGCACCGGAGGTAGTTGATCTCGTAGACGAAGCCGTAGCGCTCGCCGGGCGAGACCGGATCGTCGATTGGGTTGTCGGCGCCGCGCACGTAGATGCAGCGCGCCGGGCACACGCCCGCGCAGAGCTCGCAGCCGATGCACTTCTCCATGCCGTCCTCGTAGCGGTTGAGGACGTGACGACCGTGCAGGCGTTCTGGCTTGTCGTGCTTCACCTTCGGGTACTCGGTGGTGAGGCGCGGCTTGCCCATCTGGCGCAACGTCACGAGGAATCCGGAGAAACGCCCCATCAGCGGAACTCCTCGATCTTCTCGCTCGCCTTGGGCATCGACGCGTAGAGCACGCCGTACGCCGCCAACGCGACGATGACAGCCACCAACGCGGCCGTGATCCGATCCCAATGCTCCACGGTCGCGACTTGCACCGTGGCCGTGATCAGCACCCAGAGGATCGCGATCTCGATGAGCCACTTCCAGCCGAGCGACATCAGGCGGTCGTAGCGCATCCGGGGCAACGACGCCCGGACCCACACCGTCGCGAAGAGCAGCGCGAGCACCTTCACGAGGAACCACAACATCGGCATGAACCACACGTTCACGATGTTGCGCGTCGCCGAGGAAGCCGAGACTCGGCCCGGACGGCCCGCCGAGGAACAACGTGACCGCGATCGCCGACATCGTGATGACGTTCATGAACTCGGCGAGGAAGAAGATCGCGAACCGGATGCCGGTGTACTCGGTGTTGAAGCCGCCGACGAGCTCCTGCTCGGCCTCGACGAGGTCGAACGGCGGGTGATTCGTCTCGGCCGTGGCGGCGATGAGGAAGATCACGAACGCCACGAAGGTCTTGAGCCAGAACCAATGCGTCGCGAACGACCACGCGTTCGTCCAGTGTTGCTGCACGAAGATGTCGTGCGTCGACAGCGTGCCCGCCTGGATCAACACGCCGAAGACGGCGAGGCCGAACGCGGCTTCGTACGAGAGCAACTGCGCCGACGCCCGCACGGAGCCGAGCAGCGGGTACTTGGAGCCCGACGACCAACCCGCGAGCATCACGCCGTAGACGCCGAGCCCGGACATGGCGAGGATGAACAGCGCACCCATCGGCATGTCGACCACCTGCAGGTAGGTCTGGTGCCCGAGGATCGAGACCGTCCCGCCGATCGGGACGACGCAGAACATCAAGAACGCCGGCATGATCGAGAGGTAGGGCGCGAGGCGGAAGACCGGCCGGTCGGCCGAGTCGGGGATCGACTGCTCCTTGAAGAACAGCTTGATGCCGTCGGCGAGGGTCTGCAGCACGCCGTACGGTCCCGCCCGGTTCGGTCCGATGCGGTTCTGCATGTCGGCGATGACCTTGCGCATCGCCCAGATGTAGAGCATCACCGAGACGAGCAGGATCACGAACGCGACGACGACCTTGATGATGACGACCGCGAAGACCGACCACGAGACGGATCCCGACAGCAACGGGTCGAGTGCGAGCAGTTCCTTCATCGCAGGCTCTCCACGCGCAGGTCGACCACCGGCAGCGAGGAATCGACGAGCAGCGCGGCGCCGAGGGCGTCGGCCGAGAAGTCCATACACGCGATCCCGGCCGGGATCCCCGCGTCGGAACGCACGGCCACGACCTGCGAGCCGCGCGTCGACGTCACCTTCACCTGGCCACCGGAATCGACGCCGATGCGCGCCAGGTCACTCGGGCTCACGCGCAGTCCGGGCTCGGGGACGAGCCGCTGTAGGAGCGGCGTCTCCGAGACCAGGCGTCCATCGTCGTACAGCGAGCGACCCACCACGAGGCGCAGAGCGTACGCGTCGCGCGCCGGTGCTTCGGGGTGCGGGGCGAGACGATCCCACGTGTACAGCGCGGGGACGTCGACCGACGCGGTCGTGGCGGCCGTGTCGGTGGCGTCGGAAGCGCCGGCCTCAGCCGCCGCGACGTCGGCCTCGGCCGGGTCGACACCTTCCACCTTGATCGGGTCCCAGGACGTTCCCGAGCCGTCGTCGGCCATGATCGACAGGTCTCGGGCGCGCAGGACGATCTCGCCGGCGTGCGCGGCCATCGGGACCACCACACCGTCCCGGGCGCGTGCAACCAGCTCCGACGACACACCCGCGAATGCGGGCGCCACGCGTGCGATCTCGTCGGTCACCTCGTCGACCGACTCCAGGTCGAGCTCGTGGCCGAGGCGCGCCGCCAGCTCCGTCGCGATCCGCCAGTCGTCCATCGCCGTGCCCTCGGGCGCGACCTTGCGCCCGACCCGTTGCACGCGCCCTTCGAGGTTCGTGACGGTGCCGGCCTTCTCACCCCAGAGGGTCGCGGGCAAGAACACGTCGGCCCGGGTCGTCGACTCGGAGTCGAAGCCGTCGACGACGATGATCGTGTCGACCGCGTCGAGGGCGCGGCGCGCGAGGGCCGCGTCGGGAAAATCGCTGACCGGATCGGCGCCGAGCAGAACGAGGACACGGATCTTGCCGTCGGCCGCGGCGCGCAGGATGCCCTCCGCGTCGAGCCCGCGCTCGGCCGGGACGGCGCCCCAACGCTCGGTGAACCACTCGCGGCCCGCGTCGAGCGTGACGCGCCCGGGCAAGAACCCGGGGGTAAGACCCCCGTCGAGGGCGCCGTGCACGTTGCCCCGCCGGAGAGCCGACAAGAAGCGGACGTCGTGCACCTGGGCGAGCTCGGCCGCGATCCCGACGACCGAATCGGCCGCCGCGGCGACGTTGCCCCGACCGACGATGACGACCACCGGCCCGGTGCGGCCCGCGGTCACCCGCGTGATCTCGTCGTTCGCGGTCGTGGCGATCGATTCGCCCGGAATGGTGCGGGCCACGACGGCCGCGTGCGCCGAGAGTGGGTGCGCGACCGCCGCGAGGTCGACGAGCGGCACGCCGAGCTCCACCACGGCCCGGCGCAACCGCAAGAACAGCACCGGCACCTGATCGCGAAGGTCCTGGTCGAGCACGACGATCGCGCTCGGCGCGATCGAGGTCGGCGATCTCGGCACGCGCCATGCCGAGCACGAACTCCGCGGGGAGGCCGTCGCCGATCTGCGCGTCGACGTTGTCGGTGCCGATCACGCCCTTGGCGAGCAGCGACCACGCATACGCGTCTTCGTTCGTTCCCCGCGCGCCGCCGAGCACCGCGATCGCGCCGGCGCCGTGGAGATCCTTCGCCTTCGCGATCGCGTCGGCGGCTCGGTCGAGCGCGTCGGGCCAGGAGACCACTTTGCGGGCGGTGCCCTCACGGACCTGAGGCTCGAGCAAACGGCGCTCCGAGTGCACCCACTCGAGGCCGTAGCGACCCTTGTCGCACAGCCAACCGTGGTTCACGGGCTCCGAGTCGACGCCGAGCAGGCGCACGAGACGGTTCGACGACGACTGCACCGCGCCGCGGCACTGCACCGAGCACGTCGTGCACGACGTCTCGACGGTCGCGAGGTCCCAGGGCCTTGCCCGGAAGCGATACTGGCTCGCGGTGAGCGCACCTACCGGGCAGATCTGCACGGTGTTGCCCGAGAAGTACGAGTCGAACGGCTGCTCTTCGAAGTTCAGGACCTGCATGCGATCGCCGCGGTCGATGAAGTCGATGAGCGTGTCGCCGGCGACCTCGTCGGCGAAGCGGATGCACCGCGCGCACTGGATACAGCGCTCGCGGTCGAGCAACACAAGCTCGCTCAACGGGATCGGCTTGGGGAAGTGGCGCTTCTCCTCGACGAACCGCGACTCACCGGGCCCGAATGCGAGCGTCTGGTCCTGCAGCGGGCACTCGCCGCCCCGGTCGCACACCGGGCAGTCGAGGGGGTGGTTGACGAGCAGGAGCTCGAGGACTCCGTCTTGGATCTGCTTCACCGTCTCGTTCTGCGAGTGCACCACCATGCCGTCGGTGACGGGCGTCGTGCAGGCCGGTGGATAGCCGCGGCCGCCCTCGATCTCGACGAGGCACATCCGACACATGCCGACCGGCTTCATGCGCTCGTGCCAACAGAACCGCGGGATGTAGACACCGTGCTCCTGCGCGGCCTTGATCAAGAGCTCGCCCGGCTCCGCTTCGAACGTGACGCCGTCGACGGTGACCGTCGCGGTCGTCTTCTTCGTCTCCGGCGCGTTCGGTTCGGTGGTCGTCACGCGTGCACTCCGGCATCGTTGCGCAGGCGCTCGAGCACCTCGTCACGGAAGAACTTGTTCACGCTCGCGATACAGCTGACCGACGACGGGCCGAGCGGGCAGATCGTGGTCTGCACGAACGGCGCGTTCGACACACCCGGCGAGATGCTGCCGCCAACCGAGACGAGCAGGTCGAGGTCCTCCGGCCGACCCTGACCGTGCGACATCCGGTAGAGCACCTTCTCGATCCACCCGGTGCCCTCGCGGCACGGCGTGCACTTCCCGCACGATTCGTGCGCGAAGAACTTGGCGAGACGCCACGCCACGAGCAGCGGATCGACCGTCTCGTCGAACACCATGACCGCGCCGGAGCCGAGCATGACGCCATAGGTCTGTTGCACGAAGTCCATATCCAGTGGCGCGTCGAGATGCTCGTCGCTCCCGGTCAGCCACTGCGACGACGCGCCGCCCGGGATGAAGAACTTGATCTTGCGGTTCTCGCGCACACCGCCCGCGAGGCCGTACAGGAGATCGCGGAAGGTCAGGCCGAGCTCGACTTCGTAGTTGCCCGGCTTGTTCACGTGACCCGACACCGAGAAGATGCGCGTACCGGTCGAACGGTTGACCCCGAGCTTGGCGTAGGACTCGCCGCCCATGCGCATGATGTGCGGCACCGTCGACAGCGTCTCGACGTTGTTCACGACGGTCGGCTTCGCGTACAGGCCCGCGATCGCCGGGAACGGCGGCCGGATGCGCGGCATGCCCCGCTCGCCCTCGAGCGACTCGAGCAGCGCGGTCTCCTCGCCGCAGATGTACGCGCCCGCACCGCGGTGCACGACGATGTCGCAGTCGAATCCGGAGCCCAGGATGTTCTTGCCGAGGAATCCCTGGGCCCGCGCGTCTTCGATGGCCTTGGTCAGGCGTTCGTAACCCAGGGCGAACTCGCCCCGAAGATAGACGTACGCGACGTTGCACTGCACCGAGTAGGAGGCGATCGTGATGCCCTCGACGAGCTGGTGCGGATCGTGCTCGATGAGCATTCGATCCTTGAATGTCGACGGTTCGCCCTCGTCGGCGTTCACGACGAGGTAGCGCGGGAAGGAGTCGGGCGGCAGGAACGACCACTTCTGCGCGGTCGGGAAGCCCGCGCCGCCCCGGCCCCGCAGGCCGGAGAGCTTCACCTGTTCCTGGACGTCGGCCGCGTCGCCCTTGGCGAGCACCGCACGCAATACCTCGTACGCGCCCGACGCGACCGCGCCGTCGAACGTCCACGAGTCGTCGGGACGATCACGCAACCGCTTGGTGACGATCCGCGTTTCGCTCACTTCGGGTACGACGGGTGCGTCAGCCAACGGGAGCTCCCGAGATCGTGCGTGCCCGGACGCGCGCCCGACTTGTAGGCCTCGACGATCTCTTCCGCCGAGCTCGGCGAGACCTTCTCGTGGAACTCGTAGTTCACCTGCAGCGCGGGAGCGCCGCCGCACGCCGCGAGGCACTCGACCTCTTCGACCGTGATGTCGGGTTCGCCCGCGTAACGCGCCTCGAGATGATCGAGCACTTCGGGACCGCCGGTGACGAGGCACGTGACATTCGTGCACACCGACACGAGCAGTTTCCCGCAGGGCCGCCGTTTGAACATCGTGTAGAACGAGCACGTTCCGAGCACGTCGGCCGCGGTGGTCGCCGTCAGCTCCGCGATCTGCTCCATCGCCTCGGGCGACAGCCAACCGTTCTGGTCCTGCGCAAGGTGCGCGAGCGGCAGGATCGCCGATTTCGCCTGCGGGTAGCGCGCCAGGATCTCCTTCGCCCGGGCGAGGTGGCTCTCGTCGAAGAAGCTCATCGGTCGACCTCGCCCAGGATCGGATCGACGCTCGACACGATCGCGACCGCGTCGGCGACCAGGCAGTCGGAACCCATTGGGTCGATCGACTGCAAGTTGTAGAACGACGGCCCGCGGATGTGCATGCGCACAGGCTTGGCCGAGCCGTCGCTCACCATGTAGCAACCGATCTCGCCGCGCGGCGACTCCAACGACACGTAGGTCTCGCCCGCTGGCACCTTGAAGCCCTCGGTGAACAGTTTGAAGTGGTGGATGAGTGCTTCCATCGACTCGTCGATGCGCGCCCGGGGCGGCGGCGTGAGCTTCTTGTCCTGCACGCGGTAATCACCGGCCGGCATGCGCTCCACGCATTGGCGCACGATCTTCGCCGACTCGAGGATCTCGTAGAGCCGGATGCGGAATCGGTCGTAGACGTCGCCGTTGGTGGTGTAGATCGTGTCGAAGTCGACCTGGTCGTAGGCGAGGTACGGCTGCGCTTTGCGTAGGTCCCACGCGAAACCGGTCGATCGCAGGATCGGTCCCGTGATGCTGAGGGCCAGGCACTGCTCCGTGGTGATCACGCCGAGACCGACGGTGCGTTCCAACCAGATCGGGTTCTGCGAGAGCATCTCGTCGTAGTCGGCCACGCCCGCGACCACGAGGTCGAGCACGTCGAGCACGCGCTGCTGCCAGCCGTCGGGCAGGTCGGCCGCGACTCCGCCGGGGCGGATGTAGTTGCAGTTCATGCGCAGCCCGGTGATGAGCTCGAAGACGCGCAACACCTCCTCGCGCTCGCGCCAGCCGTAGAGCAGCATCGAGACCGCGCCCATGTCCATGCCGTTGGTGGCCTGGAAGAGCAGGTGCGACGCGATGCGCGACAACTCGCACATCATCATGCGTATCCACACCGCGCGCTCCGGGACCTCGACGTCGAGCAACCGCTCGACCGCCATGGAGTACACGAGCTCGTTGGCGAAGTTCGACGCGTAGTCCATGCGGGTCACGTTGGTTGTGCCCTGCACGTACGTGAGCTCCTCGCCCGTCTTCTCCATCCCGGTGTGGAGGTAGCCGATGACCGGCTTGATCTGCAGCACGTTCTCGCCGTCGAGCTCCATCATGAGGCGCAGCACGCCGTGCGTCGACGGGTGCTGCGGGCCCATGTTGATGATCATCGTGTCGCCGAGATCGTCCTGCGGCCACATCCCACCGCCCGCGATCACCATCTCGCGCGTCCTCGGCCGCAGCTGCTGCGCGCCCTCGTCGGTCTGGCGCTCGAGGCGCGCCTCTTCTCTCTCCCAGGCGTCGCCCCAGGCGTCGGTCGTGTCGCTCATCGCGGGCTCGGGTCTCCCTTGAAGGTCACGGGAACACGCGCCGCAGGCTGGTCCTTGCGCAGCGGGTGACCGTGCCAGTCGTCGGGCATGAGGATGCGCGTCAGGTCGGGATGTCCTTCGAAGGTGATGCCGAACAGGTCGTACGACTCGCGCTCGGGGAAGTTCGCACCCGGGTACACGGGCGTGAGCGAGGGAATGGTCGGATCGTCCTGCGGCACTTCGCAGATGACGCGGAGCCGGCGGTTGCGCGCGTGCGACAAGAAGTTGACGACGACCTCGAACCGTTCGGGCGCGACGCCCGCGACGCTCACGCGCGATCCGTCGAGCAGGTGGTCGACGACCGCGGTGTCGACCAACATCGTGAACTGCTCCTCGTCGCGCAACATGCGCGCCACGTCGGCGACCACGAACCGGTCGACGTAGACGACGGGCTGACCGTGACTCGAGACGAACACCGAACCCGCGAAGCGCTCGACGATCGCAGCCGCGACATCGTCGGGGATCGGCGCGACCGCTCCCGCTCCGTCGTGTTCCGCTCCGGGCTCGTGATCTTCTTCACGAGCCGTGTCGTCCGCCATTCCCGTCGCCTTGCTCGAGTCGTGTCAGGAAGAAGAGGTCGAGAGCCCGGCAGGCTCGCGACCGAGATCGATCGCCGCGCCGCCCGTCGGCGAGGCCTCGCGCCGGCGCAACAGCTCGCCGGTGCGAATCTGCTCGTGCAACGTCAGGATGCCGTGCATCAAGGTTTCGGGCCCGGGTGGGCACCCCGGCACGTACACGTCGACCGGAACGATCTGATCGACGCCCTGAACGATCGCGTAGTTGTTGAACATGCCCCCGCTGCTCGCACACACCCCCATCGAGATAACCCACTTCGGCTCGACCATCTGGTCGTAGACCTGCCGCAGCACCGGCGCCATCTTCTGCGACACGCGCCCGGCGACGATCATGAGGTCGGCCTGGCGCGGGCTGGCGCGAAATACCTCCATACCGAAACGCGCGAGGTCGTAGTGCGCCGCGCCGGTGGCCATCATCTCGATCGCGCAACACGCGAGACCGAACGTGGCCGGGAACACCGAGTTGCGCCGGCCCCAACGCACGACGTCTTCGAGGCGCGCCGGTCGCGAAGTTGTGCGGTACCTGATCGAGACCCATCAGGCCGCCTCCTCGGCGTGTTCGCCGGCTCCGGCCTTCGGGTCGTAGGTGGCCACAGCGGTACGCAGCAACGGACCGGGCATGCGTTGCAACACGTCTTTCACCGGGCCCCACTCGAGCGCACCGACGGAAAGGAGGTACGCGAACGGGACCAGAAGCGTCAGCACGAACGCGGCCATCGCGAACAAGCCGAACGCGCCCAGGCCACGGAAGACGACCGCGAACGGATAGAGGAAGACGATCTCGACGTCGAGCACGATGAAGCTCATGGCGACGAGATAGAACTTGACCGGAAAGCGCTCCGCAGGCTCGTTCTCGGGCACGATGCCGCATTCGTACGGAGCCTGCTTCGCGGAGTTCGGGCGTTGCGGTGCCAGCAACTGCGACGCGATGAACGAGAACAGCACGAACGCGACGACGAGCCCGGCCATCACGAGGATCGGGAGGTAGTCGGCCATCACTTCCGACGCTACCCGACGGCCCACCCGGAGGAGCGAAGCGTCTGCACTAGCGTGCGCCCGCGATGAGCGAGTCGTCGCGTCCCGCGCCGCCGTCGGGGACGCCTTCGAATCCCTGGGTGCCCTCGAAGCACGTCGAGTTCCTCTTGTACGCGTCGGCCGCGATCTCCTACATCGGGTTGTCGATCTACAACAAATGGTTGCTCGACTGGATCGTCGGACCGTTCTGGCTCGTCGCCTGGGTATGGGGCCTGCCGGCCTTCGTGCGCCTGGTGCGACACCAACCCGTCAAGCCCCGGCGGGGCCCCTTCGAGGCATCGGAGTGAGCAGGTGAGCTGGGCGGCCCACCAATTCGAGGTCTACGCCGTCGAGGCGCACCTCCCCAAGAAGATGATCGGCCAGATCAGCTGGTTCGCGATCTTCTTCGGCGACTTCACGCCCGACTTCCTCGCAAAGTTCTGGGTCTACGGGTTCAACTACAACGGCGTCCACTACGGCGCGTCGAAGCCCTACCAGTGGCACCGCGGTTGGGTCGGCATGGGATTCAGCCACACCCTCTTCTTCGGAGCGTTGGTGTGCTTCGGGATCTGGGCCTGGAAGCACAACCGGGCGTGGACGATCGGCTTCCTCCTCGGCTTCGCCGCGCACGTGCTCACCGACGTGAACGACAGCATCGGCACCATGTTGCTGTTCCCGTTCTCGACGCTCAACTGGAGCCTGCACACCTGGGCGTACGCCGCGACGGTCAAAGGGGGCAAGTACCTCGACGCCGCCGCGTACTTCAGCAGCTTCGGCTTCGTGATGGATCTGTTCTGGTTCTTCGTCGTGCTCGGGTCGTGGAAGGTGCTGACCCGAGAGTTCTGGCGGACCAAGGTCGTGCCCGCCGATCCCCACGTGTGGTCGTGGCTGGGCCAGTGGCTCGACGAGCGCGGCCTCCTCGCGCTGTACCGCGGCGTGTTCTTCTACGGCGTGTGCCGGATGATCGCCTGGACCACGTGGGCGCACCTCGTTGCCCGGCCGGTCATCAACGGAGTACGGCACAACGGCTACCCGTGGGACCTGTCGTGGACGGGACCCTGGTGGGTGCAGCACGTGACATTGCCGCAGGTCACGCCGTGGGTGGTGCTTCCGATGGCGCTGATCCTGCTCGGCGCCGTCTACTTCGTGGCGAATGCCCTCTGGGAGCGCATGGACAGCGGCAGCACCAAGGAGATCGCCTGGCGGAACGTCCGCCGGAAGACCACCTGACGGGGGAAGGCGAGCACGGTGTCGACCGCCTCGACGACGTCGTCACCGAGAATCGGCGCCGGGTCGAGATCGAGGTCGCGTAGGAAGTTCACCGTGCGCATGCCGACCGCGAGCGGATGCGGCTCGGGGATGAGCCCCATCGCGACCAGCGCGTCTTCACACGGGCCCTTGAACAAGAACGCCGCGAACCCGACGCTTCCGATGACGACATCAGCCTTGCTCACACACTGCGCGCACATGCTCGAAGGTTACCCCTCGGGCGCCAGCCGTCCACGTGCATCACCGGGCCAATCGGTGACGACCCCTTCGAGGCCGGCGGCGGCCAGGCCGGCCAGGCCGGCCTGCTGGAGCTCGAGGTTCTGGTACCAACAAAACACCGCGAGACCGCGATCGGCCGCGGCGGCGAGGAAGGCCGGCGTGACCGCGTCCTGGTGCGCCGACACGGCTCGGGCGCCGATCGCGGCCGCATCGGCGAGGAACCGGTCGTGGGCGGCCGGGTCGAAGGTGTCCCGCAAGAGCGCGACCTGCGCGTCGGGCAGCGCCCGGACGTAGCTGCGCACGGTCGGCATGTGCTGCGACCACAGCAGCACCCGGTCGGTCGCGCCGACGGACCGGACGGTCTCGAGCACGGCACCGGCTGCGCCTGCGTCCTTGGTGTCGATCGCGAGGCGTACCCCGACCTCGCCCGCGACCTCGAGCGCGTCCGCCAGCGTGGGGACCCCGAGCCGCACGAGCTGCGCGTCGCGCAACCACTTCACGGGGAGTGGCCGGTGCTGCACCCTGAGAAGCAGCGGGTCGTGGAGGAGGACGACGGTGCCGTCGCGACTGCGGCGCGCGTCGACCTCCACGACGTCGGCGCCCAGGCGCGCCCCCGTCGAGATGCCGTCGAGTGAGTTCTCCCGGGCGTCGCGCTGGCAGGTGCGGTGGGCGACGACGAGCGTGCTCACGGCTCGGGCGCGACCCGCACCAACGCGGCGACCGCGCGGTACGCGGCCTCCGCCGGGCCGATCTCTTCGGGTCGCAACAGGTTGGCCATGATGCGCAGGACCCATTCCATGAGCGTGTGGCTCTGCATGCCGACACGGGTCATTTCCCGCATCACGGCGGGGTTCCCGATGGCCCGGACGAACACCCGCGCCACTTTGAAGTAGAGGCCGTACACCTGTTCCAAGCGAGCGTCGTAGGTCTGCAGCGCCAACCCGTCGCCCGAGGTAAGGGCCAGGTCGACGGCGTCGGCCGCGAGTCGGCCGGTCTCGTAGGCCACCGAGATGCCCTCGCCGTTGAACGGGTTCACGAACCCGGCCGCGTCGCCTGCGACAACGAAGGTCGGGCCGACCCGGGGTGTCACCGATCCACCGGTCGGGAGGCGGCCGCCGGTCGGTGCACCGGTCGCGGTCTCGGGTGAGAGGCCCCAACGCTCGGGAGCGGTCTCGCAAAACGCGTCCATCAGGTGAGACGTATTGACGTTCTTCCACCCCTGGAAGGTGGAGAGGAGACCGACCCCGACGTTGACCGTGCCGTCACCAACGGGAAAGATCCACCCATATCCGGGCAAATGGTTCCCATCACGGTCGCGGATGTCGAGGTGGCTCTCGATCCAGGGCTCATCGTGCAGCGGGCTGGTGAAATAGCCGCGAATCGCCATACCCAGGGGAAACGAACGGTTGCGGGCGGTTCCGAGTGCCCGGCCGAAGCGGGAATTCGCTCCGTCGGCGACGACGACATAGCGAGCCCGGACCTCGGCCACCTCACCGGACTCCTTGTCACGCACGATGGCGCCCGCGAGGAGACCGCCGTCGACGACGGGCTCGACCGCCTCGGTGCCCTGGCGGATCGTGGCGCCGGCCTTGACCGCCTGCTCGGCGACCATCTCGTCGAGCTCGCGGCGGCGCACGACGTATCCATAGGAGGGGAAGTCGGGATGATCGGGCCAAGCGAGCTCGAGGGTGACGCCGTGCGCGATCGACCGGAGACCGTCGAAGCGTTGGAAGTCGGCCAGCCGTTCGGCGAGGCCCATGTCGTGCAACTGGCGAACCGCGCGCGGGGTCAGGCCATCGCCGCAGGTCTTCTCGCGCGGAAAGCGTTTCTTTTCCAGCGCCAGGACCCGATGACCACGCGACGCGAGCCAATACGCCGCCGCCGCGCCCGACGGTCCCGCGCCCACGACCAGCACATCGAAGTCGTTGTCCACGCGCGCGTTCACGAGCACATGATCACATGATCAGCGGGCCGGAAACGAAGCGTGACCGAGGCCGACGCACGAAGACCCGAGCTTGACGCACAATGTGCCGTACCCGCCTCTAGCGTGGTAGCAAGAGCGACACGGCCGACGTGAAAAGGAGCGCCGGGGAGCATGCGCGACATCCACGTGTGGCACCTCCTTGCGGTGCACATTCCGAACCTGCTGCCGCGAACAGTCTTTGGGTTGCACCTGCCGTGGCTGCGCAAAGCCGCGCGGCTGCTCTACGCCATCGTCTTGTTCACGATTGGTTTGGTCGGGGCCGCGCTCGTCATCCGCACGCCGAAGAAGGCGAACGAGCCGGCGACCTGGGCGCAGACCGTGCTCGGCGCGCTGTTCGTCTGGTTCATGTTCGCCCTCGGCTACGGCGTGATCCCGCACGAGTGGCTGACGTTCGCCAACTCGTACCTGAACTTCGACAGCTCGTCGTTCTTGATGCACAAGAACCGCATCCTCCATTTCGACATCACGCGGGACAAGGCTTCCGACTCGATCGCCGCGGTCATCTACGTCGTGGTGCTCGGCTTGAACATCTACTTCTTCTCCGCGTGGCAAAAGCGCAAGGTCGCCGAGCCGGTCGCGGAGGGCGACGACATCGCGGCCGCCGGACCGATCACCGGCGGCAGCCCCTTCTCGCGGTTCCGCCGCGCCAAGCGCACCTCCGCCTACAACCGTCCCGTCACGACGACGGAGTCGTGATGATTTCGGCGATCGACTCACGAGCGCGCTTTGATGACGCGGTGTGCGCAGCCGAAGCGACGACGCGGTCGCGTGACGCGGTGACTACCGGCGCGGCCGACGCGAGTTCGCCGGCGATCGAGCGTCCGCGGGCCGGGTACCCCGGCCCGCAGCGAGAGAGCGCATAGACATGGCCAGGAACGATGCGAACCCGCCGATGCCGGAGTTCTCGACTTCGTACGTCCTGCAAGAAGTCGACCCCAAATGGCTCACCCAGGCCGTCAAGCCCAAGCAGTTCCTCCACATCGACCAAGCCGAATGCATCCTCTGCGAAGGCTGCGTCGACATCTGCCCGTGGAAATGCATCCACATGCTCTCCACCACGGCCATCGACGAAGCCGTCAACGCCGACCAACCCGGCGACGACCCCAAAGACCACGTCTTCTTCGTCGTCGACGAAGACGTCTGCACCCGCTGCGCACTATGCGTCGACCGCTGCCCCACCGGCGTCATCGTCTTGGGCAAGGTCACCGATCAATGGCGCGACGGCGACCCCAACGACCGAACCAACCGACACGGCTACGCCTACGGCGTCCGCTTCTGACAGCGGGTAAGAGGAGAAGCGTTCGTGGCCACAACCAACGGCAACGGTCATCGACCCAAGATGGCGGAGCGGCTCGCCGAAGTCGGCGACAAGACGCGCGGCTCGCAGGCCTGGAACTCGATCTTCCGGCCCGGCTCGATCTACCGCAAGGGCTACACCGACAGCCCTCGCAACCGCTCCTACGTGATCATGAACAACGTGCTGTACCACCTTCACCCGGTGAAGGTGAAGCGGCACGCGGTGAAGGTCTCGTACACGCTGTGCCTGGGCGGTCTGTCGTTCTTCTTGTTCATCCTGTTGACCGTCACCGGCATCTTCTTGATGTTCTTCTACCGGCCGACCGTCACCGAGGCGTACGCCAACGTGCAGGCGCTGGAGACGGCGGTGACGTTCGGTTCGCTTGTGCGCAACATGCATCGTTGGGCCGCGCACCT
The DNA here is from genome assembly GCA_963812205.1 of uncultured Actinomycetes bacterium. Taxonomy (GTDB): domain Bacteria; phylum Actinomycetota; class Acidimicrobiia; order IMCC26256; family PALSA-610; genus PALSA-610. The sequence continues at coordinate 456,849 of CAWEUJ010000004.1, read as the reverse complement.
CATGGTGCTCTCGGTCTTCTTGCACATGGCGCGCGTCTTCTACCACGGCGCGTACAAGTCGCCGCGGGAGTTCAACTGGGTGATCGGCATCATCTTGTTGACGCTCACCCTGCTGCTCTCGTTCACCGGCTACCTGCTCCCCTGGGACCAGCTGTCGCTCTGGGCGGTCACGGTCGGTACGAACATGATGGGCTACACGCCGGTGTTCGGTCCGCAGGTCAAGTACGTGCTGCTCGGGAGCAAGGAGATCGGCAGCGAGACGCTGTTGCGATGGTACGTATTGCACGTGCTCATGCTGCCGTTCGTCATCGTCATCTTCATGGCTGTCCACTTCTGGCGCGTCCGCAAGGACGGCGGCATCTCCGGACCCCTCTAGGTCGAGGGGAGGAACACTCACATGGCCGAAGTACCGGAACATCTCCTCAAGCGAAGCCAGGAGCGTCGTAAGGCGCTCGGTCTTCCCGTCGAAGGCGAAGAGGCTGCAGCCGCGCCCGAAACGCCCGCAGCCGAGGAGACCGAAGTCGTCGCGGCGGGCGCGCCCGATGCCTCCGACACCAGCGATGGCGGCGGAGGCGGAGGCGAGATCACCGAGGACAAGGGCGGCATCCCCGCGCACCTGCTCGAACGGTCCCGCAAGCGCAAGGCCGCGCTCGCCGGTGGTGGCGGCGGCGAACCCGCGGCGGCCGGCGCCGGTGGGCGTGCCGCGGCGGCTACCGCGGTTGCCGCGCCCGCGCCGACGAGTAGCGGCCCGGGTGGTCACACCCAGCGACTGCTGACCGTCGTCAAGTCGGGTTCGATCCAGCAGACCCGCGCCGAAGCACAGGACAAGGTGCACGTCTGGCCGCACCTGCTCGCGATCGAGCTGGCGTCGATCCTGTCGCTCACGGCCTTCATCACGATCTTCTCCGCGTTGGTGAAGGCGCCGCTGCTCGGACTCGCCGACGTGAACCAGACACCGAACCCGTCGAAGGCCCCGTGGTACTTCCTCGGCCTGCAAGAGCTACTGAAGATGTTTCACCCCATGGTCGCGGGTGTCACCATCCCCGGCGTCGCGCTCGGGGTGCTCGCGATCACGCCGTACGTCGACAAGAACCCGTCGAACAAACCCACCGATCGCAAGTTCGCGATCATCATGCTCACGTTCTTCTTGATGATGTGGGCGACGCTCGTGATCATCGGTTCGTTCTTCCGGGGCGAGGGCTTCAACTTCGTCTTCCCCTGGAACAAGGGCATCTTCTTCGAGTTGTAGGAGCGCACTGGTGCTCGTCCCGATCATCATCATCTTGGTCCTGCTGCTCGCCGCCGTCTCGGTGGTGATGTTCGCGAGCCGCGCCCGGGCCGCGTCGACGGGTGGGTTGTCGCGCGAGACCCGCAAGCGCGACGCCGCGTCGGCGTCCGCCTCCACGGAGGTGACGACGGCGTCGTCGACCGAGCTCGAGGCGGCGGGACGCGAACGCTCCGACGAGACCCGCACCTCCGCGTTCGGAGGCCTCGTCCGCCGGCGCGGCGGCGAGGTCGTCGAGTACGAGCCGGTCGACGAGGAGGAGATCGGCGTCAACCGCCGTCAGTTCCTGAACCGGGGGATCCTCATCGCGATCGGCTTCAGCCTCTCGGGATTCGGCGCCGCCATGCTCGGTTTCCTCTGGCCGCTCCAGGGCCTCGGCGGGTTCGGCGGCACGGTCAACATCGGCAAGCTCGCCGACATCCTCGCGGCCATCGACGCGCAACAGAAGCCGTTCTACGCGGCGCAGGCCCGGACGTATGTCGTGCGGTACCCGAAGAGCAACGCCGCCGACCTCGCGGCGGCGAAGAAGATCTACAAGCCCGCGATCTACAAGGACATGTCGGAGCTCGGGATCGTGGCGTTGTACCAGCGGTGCGTGCACCTGGGTTGTCGCGTACCGTTCTGCCAGACCTCCCAGTGGTTCGAGTGCCCGTGTCACGGATCGAAGTACAGCCGGGTCGGCGAGAAGAAGGCCGGGCCCGCGCCGCGCGGACTCGACCGTTTCTACGCAACGCAGACCAGCGACACGAGCATCATCGTCGACACCGGGAACATCTTCCTCGGGCCGCCGATCGGCACCAACACGACCAACCAGAACGCGGAGGGCCCGCTGTGCGTGTAGCCGGGCCCGCCGTCGTCGCTCGCGACGCAATCTCCCTGACCGCAATCGAGCCACATCGAGGCAACCGTCCGTGATCGCCGCCATCTGGAAGAACGATCTTCGCCACTGGCTGATCTGGATCAACTTCGTCGCGTTCGGCGCGTTGATCGTCTACGTCATGCGCTCGGTGCTGTCGCCCAAGCGCGCCCACAAGGACGAGAAGACGCCGGCGAACCTCACGCCGTTCCTCGAGGACGAAGACCTCGAGAGCCGTCGGCTCGAGCGGGTGCAGGGTTGGGCGCTGATCTTCGCCGTCATCTTCGCGCTCGCACTGCCCATCTACTGGCTGCGTGAGCCCACCCGTCAGCACCAGTCGGCCCACTACTTCGACAAGAACGCGGTCGCCCGTGGCGCCACGTTGTTCGCGAACTCGGCGAGCCCGGCCTACAACGCCGCGGTCTCGCTGCAGTGCGCCAACTGCCATGGTCAGGGCGGTGTCGGTGGAGTCGCCCCCACGACGATCAACGGCGTGAAGGTCAACTGGAAGGTCCCGCCGCTCAACAGCGAGGCACTGCGCTTCGAAGAGGACAGCGACTGCCTGAGCCAGTCGCGCCGTCAGCCCAACACGATCTGCGACCTCAGCGACATCATCACCTACGGACGCCCCGGTACACCGATGCAGCCGTGGGGCGTGGTGGGCGGCGGGCCGAAGAACGACCAGTCGATCGCCGACCTCGTGCAGTACATCGAATCGCTCCAGATCACGCCGAAGCAGTCGCAGGAGGCGGAAGCCGCCGCGCTCGTCGCCGCCCGGTCGAACAATGCGAGCGACACGTGCCCCGAGTACATGACGTGCCCGGGGATCGAGCTCGCCAGCGCCCAGGCCGACCTCGCCAAGGCCCAAGCCGATCTCGACACGAAACGCACGGCCGTGCAAAAGGCGCTCAACGCGTTGACCGCAACCGATGCGGTCCTCACCACCCAGTGCACTGACCTCCAGAAGACGGCCGATGCGGCGGCGACGCCGCTCACGGGCAGCAAGCTCGACCAAGCGGTCGCGTGCGGCAACTATCTCGACGCCGCCACGACCGTGAAATCCGACATCGCGAACGTCGCGTGGTCGACCGAGTGGAAGAAGCGAAGAGCCAACGTGACCGACGGCCAGTTGCTGTTCGAGCTGAACTGCGCGCGCTGCCACACCAAGGGCTGGTCGGTCTTCGACCCGACGGTCCCGTCCGGCGGCGTGAACAGCGTCGACATCCTCGGTCTGGCCGGCGGCGGTGGAGGTACCGGCGGAGGCATCGGGTTCAACCTGCGTAACGGCGACGTCGTCCGGCGCTTCGGCTCCGATGCCGACGGCGGTTTCGCGGCCCAGGTCGACTTCGTGTCCAACGGTTCCGCGCCGTTCAAGCCCTACGGCAACCTGGGCCTCGGCGACGGCAAGATGCCGGGCTTCGGTCAGGTCTCGACCGCGGCCGCGCCGCACCTGGGCGCGATGCTCACACCGCAACAGATCAATCAGATCGTGTACTACGAGCGGTACTGCCTCGACTCGACGACGTACACCGGAGTCACACCGGTCTGCGACACGAGTGCCGGCAACGGCGTCGGACCCCGCGTTCCGCCGACGACAACGACCACGGTGAAGAAGGGCTGACGGTGGCTGTTCTACATGCGCTCTTGGCCGAGGGCGGCCCGGGCAACCTCTGGAACCCGACCATCATCGGCGTGCTCACCGTGCTCTGCGCGGTCGGTCTGTTCTGTGGTTCGACGTACCTGCTCCTCGGGACCAACCTCGGCGCCCGGCTGGGCTTCTTGGTTGCCGCGGCGGGTCTCAGCGGCTTTTTGGTCTTGCTCACGACGTTGTGGCTCACCACACCGGGCAGCGCGACCGGAAACAGCGACCTCGACCCTCCGCACGGCAACTCGGCGAGCTGGAAGGTGGTCGACGTCGTCGCGAGCCCGTCCGACTCGAAGATCGCGGCGGTACGGGACCTGCCCGCCAAGGGCCGCCCGGGTACCCCCGACCTCCTCACCCAGGTCAAGCCGGCCATCGACGCCGCGCTCGTCACCGCGGCCCCGGTCGCCGGCCAGCAGCCCCCCGACCAGCCGTTCGCCACGCTGAACATCGCCTCGTCGACCGACTACCTCCTCACCTTCCCCGGGGCGAAGTCGTACCAGTACATCGACAAGACGCAGAACTTCTTCTGGCACCGTCCCCGCTACGCGGCGATGGAACTGTGCCTGGCCCGCCTGGATGTCACCGGATCACCCGTGAGTGGCCCCAACGGTCCCGTGTGCGATCCGCTGAAGCCGACCCACTTCGCGATCCTCGCCTACAACTACGGCTCCGTCCGTAAGCCGGTCGTGTTCTACTGGCTGTTCTCGTTGTTGTTCTTCGGGCTCTCGCTCCTCGGCCTCCACTGGTGGGAGCAAGACGAGCGAGCCCGCAAGCGTGCCGCGCTCGCACCCGTGCCGGCTCCGAGCAAATAGGGGGAGCCACGATGATCATCGCCCAGCAACTGATCGACGCGAGCAAGGACGGCGGCGCGGCCTTCATCGCGTTCTCGATCATGGTCTTCTTGTTCGCCGGCTCGCTGTTCTACATGGACCATGTCCGCCAGCGGCGCGAGGACTCCGACAAGAACTGACGCGGGGTCAGCGGGCCGCGAGGGCCGCGTTCGCGGCGGCGACGGTCGCGTCGACGTCGGCGTCGGTATGCGCCAGGCTCGGGAACAACGTCTCGTAGCCGCTCGGCGCGAAGTACACGCCCCGGTCGAGCAGTGCGTGGAACACCTGCGCGTAGCGCTCGTGGTCGGCTCGCCGCGCGGCCTCGAAGTCGGTGACCGGCGCGTTGGTGAAGAAGAGCCCGACCAGTGTGTGGGCGCGGGTCACTTGGGCCTCGACGCCGGCATCGGCACACGCCTCGCGCAAACCGTCGGCGAAGCGCTCGGCCGTGCGTTCGAGGGCGACGTACGCCGCGTCGTCGAGCTCGGCGAGCACTGCCAGCCCGGCGGCGGTCGCGAGCGGGTTCCCGGACAGTGTGCCGGCTTGGTACACGGGCCCGAGCGGGGCGAGCTCGTCCATCACGTCGGCACGTCCTCCCACCGCCGCGAGCGGGAGCCCGCCGCCGATGACCTTGCCGAAGATCGAGAGATCAGGCGTGATGCCGTAGCGGCCCTGCGCACCCCCGAGCCCCACGCGGAATCCCGTGATCACCTCGTCGAACACCAAGAGCGCGCCGTGGCGCGTCGCGCGATCGCGCAGCGCCGCGAGAAAGCCTTCGGCCGGCGGGACCAGTCCCATGTTCGCGGCGATCGGCTCGACCAGGATCGCCGCGGTCTGCGCTCCGTGCACGGCGAGGGCCGCGTCGAGCGCGGCGATGTCGTTGTACGCGACGACGACCGTGTCTGCGACCGTACCGACCGTGACCCCGGCCGAACCGGGCAGGCCGAGCGTCGCGACACCGCTGCCCGCCTGCACCAGCAGCGCGTCGAGATGCCCGTGGTAACAGCCGGCGAACTTCACGATCTTGTCGCGCCCCGTCGCGCCGCGGGCCAGGCGTACTGCCGTCATGGCGGCTTCGGTGCCCGACGACACCAACCGCACCTTGTCGACCGACGGCACCCGAGCACAGATCGCCTCGACGAGCTCGACCTCCCCCGGGGTCGGCGCTCCGTACGACGTGCCGTCGGCCGCGGCCCGCTGTACCGCCTCGACCACCTTCGGGTGGGCGTGACCGAGGATCGACGCGCCCCACGACTGCACGTAGTCGAGATACTCCCGGCCGTCGGTGTCGACGATCCGGCTGCCGTGCGCACGCGCCACGAAGAACGGTTCGCCCCCGACCGAGCCGAAGGCGCGCACCGGCGAGTTCACGCCACCCGGGATTCGCGCCTGGGCCCGTGCGAACCAGTTGGTCTCCGGGCTCAACGTTGGAGCGCTTCGGCGAACTCGCGGGCGAAGTAACTGAGGATCACGTCGGCACCGGCACGCTTCATCGCGAGGAGGTGCTCCAGCGCGACCGCGTCGCCGTCGATCCAGCCGAGTTGCGCGGCGGCCTTCACCATCGCGTACTCGCCGCTCACGTGATAGGCCGCGACGGGAACGTCGAACGCGGCGCGTACCTCGGTGATCACGTCGAGGTACGCCATGGCTGGCTTGACCATCACCATGTCGGCGCCCTCCGCGATGTCGAGCGCGGTCTCGACCAGCGCCTCGCGCGCGTTCGCGGGGTCCATCTGGTAGCCGCGCCGATCGCCGAACTGCGGCGCGCATTCGGCTGCGTCACGGAACGGCCCGTAGAGCGCGGAGGCGAACTTCGCCGCGTACGCGAGGATCGGTGTCGTCTCGTGGCCGGTCTCGTCGAGCGCGGCCCGGATCGCACCGACCTGGCCGTCCATCATCCCGCTCGGCGCGATCACGTCGGCGCCCGCTGCCGCCTGCGCGACGGCGATGCTCGCGTAGCGCTCGATGGTCGCGTCGTTGTCGACCTCTCCCCCGGCATGCACGATCCCGCAGTGCCCGTGGTCGGTGTACTCGTCGAGGCAGTCGTCGACCATGAGCACGAGGTCGTCGCCGACCGCGTCGCGCAGGTTGCGCAACGCGACCTGCACCACGCCGTCGGGAGCGTCGGCCTGCGAGCCGCGCGCGTCCTTGCGCGCGGGGACGCCGAAGAGCATCACCGCCGGAATGCCGAGGTCGCACAGCGCCCGCACCTCCTTGCGGAGGCTCTCCTGGGAGTGCTGCGCCACGCCCGGCATCGAGGGGATCGGCTCGGGCGAATCGATCCCCTCCTTCACGAAAAGGGGTGCGACGAGGTCGTCGACGGTGACTCGGGACTCGGCGACCAGCCGGCGCAGAGCCGGGGTCCGCCGCAACCGGCGCAACCGGCGTTCGGGGAACGACACGAGGAAAGGCTACTGGGCGAGCGCGCGCACGAGGGCCTCGACCAGCCCGTCGATCGAGTGCGGATCGGCCTCGACATCGACCCGGAGGCCCCGGGCCCGGGCGGTATCGCTCGTCACCGGACCGATCGACACGACCTGTGGTTGCGGGTCGGGCAGAACGCCGACCGCATCGCAGAAGTTGTCGACGGTCGACGACGACGTGAAGGTGATCGCGTCGACGGAGCCGGCGCGCACACGTGCGAGCGCGTCAGGGTCGGGGGCGGCGGACTCGGTGCGGTAGACCGCCAAGATCTCGACGTCGTAGCCCTTCGCCGTGAGCCCCTCGGGGAGCGCGTCGCGCGCGACTTCGGCCCGGGCGAGCAGCACACGTTCGGTCCCGGGCGTGAACGCGTCGACGAGCGACTCCGCGACGAACCGTTCGGGCACGAGGTCGGCGCGCAGTCCGCGCCGGGCGAGCGCCGCCGCAGTTCCCGGCCCGATCACCGCGATCCGCACCGGCGCGAGCGCGCGCGCGTCGAGCCCGGCGGGTGCGAGGCCGCGGTCGAAGAACGCGTCGACGCCGTTCGCCGAGGTGAACACGATCCAGCCGAACCGCGTCAGGTCGGGCACCGTGAAATCGATCGCGGCGGTCCGGATCGCGGGCAACTCGAGCACGGTCGCACCGAGCGTGACGAGGCGGGCCCGCAGCTCGCTCGCCTGTTCTCGGGCCCGGGTGACAACGATGGTCCGGCCGAACAACGGGCGCCGCTCGAACCAACCGAAGTCGAGCCCGGCGACGTCGCCGACGATGATCGCGCTCGGCGACTCGACCCCGGCGGCGGCGACCGTACCGAGGGTGGCGCGCACCGTGCGCTGGTCGGGACGGGTGCCGTAGCGGACCGCGGCAACCGGCGTGTGCGCGTCGCGCCCACCCGCGATCAGTGCCTTCGCGATCTCGCCAATGCGGCCGGCGCCCATGAGCACCACCAGGGTGCCACCCGTCTTCGCCAGCGCGTCCCAGTCGGTGTCGGTCCCGCCCTTGGTGGGGTCCTCGTGCCCGGTCACGACGGTGAAGCTCGTCGAGACGCGGCGGTGTGTCACCGGGATGCCGGCGTACGCGGCCGCGGCGATCGCACTGGTGATACCGGGCACCACCTCGAACGGCACCCCGGCCGCGATACACGCCTCCGCTTCTTCCCCGCCCCGCCCGAACACGAACGGGTCGCCGCCCTTCAGCCGCACCACTTCGCGGCCCTGCGCGCCGCGGGCGACGAGCAGCGCGTTGATCTCGGCTTGGGACATGGCGGCGTTTCCGGGCGCCTTGCCCACGTCGACGAGCTCCGCGTCAGGGCGCGCCAACTCCAAGAGCGCGATCGGCGCGAGCCGGTCGTAGACGACGACGTCGGCGGCGCGCAGCAGTTCCTCGCCCCGGCGCGTCAACAACCCCGGGTCCCCGGGGCCGGAGCCGACGAGGTAGACCGTCACGCGACATCCTCGAGGAGCGCGCGACCGCCCTTGCCGTCGAGCAGGTCGCGCGCCGCGGTGGCGCCGACGTCGACCGGATCGTCGCCGGCGACACGCGTGCGGAGCACCACGTGGCCGTCGAGCGAGGCGAGCAGCCCTTCGAGCACGATTGCTCCGGTGGGGCCGTCGGCTCGCGCGAGCGCGCCGCACGGAAGGTCACAACCGCCACCGAGCTGGGCGAGGAACGCCCGCTCCGCGGCCACGGCCCGGTGCGCAACAGGGTCGTCGATCGCGCGCAACCGATCGCGCGTGCGCGCGTCGTCGGCGCGGCACTCGACCGCGAGCGCACCTTGCGCGACCTGGGGCAGCATCACGTCCGGGTCGAGCACCGCACTGGCGTGCTCGGTGAGTCCGAGCCGCTCGAGCGCGGCATACGCCATCACGACGGCGGCGTAGCCGAGCTCCTCGCGCTTGCGCAGTCGCGTCTCGATGTTGCCGCGCAGGGGCTCGAACGAAAGATCGGGTCGCACGGCCGCGAGCTGGGCGCGACGGCGCACGGAGCCGGTCCCGACACGCGCTCCCACCGCCAGCTCCTCGAGCGTGCTCCCCGACGAGCGCGTCGCGCGGGTCGGCGCGTTCGGGGATCGCGGCGAGCACCAGGGTCGGCGGCGTATCTGTCGGCAGATCCTTGGCGGAGTGCACGGCGACGTCGGCCCGGCCGTCGGCAACCACCTGCTGCACCTCCTTGGTGAACACGCCCTGCCCGCCGATCGCGTGCAGCTCGGACGTCTGGTCGCGATCACCCGTGGTCGTCACCAAGACGTACTCGACGTCGTGGCCGAGCCGCGCGCCCACGCGTTCCGCCTGCCACCGCGCGAGCGCGCTCGCGCGCGTCGCAATGCGAATCACTCGGATTCGACCGTCGGCTCGGTCGGGAGGTCGAACAGCGACGCGAGGGCGTCGGCGTAGTAGTCGCCCCGCGGTGTACCCGCGGCTTCCTTCACGCGCACGGTCGGCTCGTGCAGCAACTTGTTGACCACACCGCGTGTGATCGCCGTCGACGAGCTCGCGGGTCTCGGGGTCGAGCTTGGCCAGCTTGGATCGGAATCGCTCCAACTCGCCTTGGCGCATGTCCTCGGCCAGCTCGCGAAGCGAGGAGACGAGCGGTCCGACCTCGCGGGCCGCGCGCTCGGCGCGGTAGCGCTCGATCTCGGCCGCGAGGATCGCGCGCACCTTGCCGATCTCGCCCCGGCGTCGCTCCGCGGAACGCTGCGCGTACTCCTTCAGATCGTCGAGGTCGAGGAGCGTGACGTCGGGGACGTCGCCGACGCCGGGATCGACGTCGCGCGGCAGGGCCACGTCGACCACGAGCAACGGCTTGCCGTCGCGGCACGCCATCACCATCTCGATCATGGCCCGCTCGACGAGCACTTCCGACGACGCGGTCGACGTCAGCAGCACGTCGGTGTCGACGAGCATGTCGGCGATATCGGTTATGGCGACGGCCTGGGCGCCGATGTCGGCCGCGAGGTTCTCCGCGCGCGCGAACGTTCGATTCGCGACGACGACGTCGGCGACACCTCGCGACGCGCAACGTCGAAGCGAGGCCCGAACCCATCTGGCCCGCGCCGATCACCAGGACACGCGCGCCGTCGAGGTCACCGAGGTACTCGGCTCGCGACGGCCACCGCCGCCGACGGGATCGAGACCGGGTGCCGGGAGATGCCCGTCTCGGTGCGCACGCGCTTGCCCGACTCGACCGCGTGCTTGAACATCCGCGACAGGAGCTGGGGGGCGGTCTGCTCCCGCACCGCGGCCTGCCAGGCGTCGCGGACCTGACCCAGGATCTCGCTCTCGCCCACGATCATGGAGTCGAGGCCGGCCGCGACCGAGAAGAGATGCGCGACCGCGGCTTCGTCGTAGTACGTGTAGAGATGGTCGCCGAACTCGTCGGGATCGGCGCCCGAATGCGCGGCGAGGAACTCGCGCACGTCGCCGACCGCGGCGTGGAAGTGCGTACAGCGGGCGTAGATCTCGGTGCGGTTGCACGTCGAGAGCACGACGACTTCGAGCAGGTGCTCGCGCGCCGCCAGATCGTGCAGTGCCTTCGCGAGGCGCTCCTCGGGCACAGTCATGCGCTCGAGCAACTCGACCGGCACCGTCCGGTGGTTCAGACCGACGACGAGGAGAGACACGTCCTCAACAGCTCCCTTGCCTCGTCGACCCGACCCGTGCGCACGAGTTCCACGATGCCGCCGTCGAACGCCGATTGCCAGTCGGCGTCCTCGGACGAACGTCCCGTCGCCCGCAATGCTTCCCGGGCCTCCGAGAGCATTCCGAGCAAGGTCTCGTACTCAGGTCCGATCTCCTCTTCCAACCGGCGCCGAAGATGGGCGGCCAACGCCGGGCTGCGGCCTCCGGTTCCGACACTCACCACGAGGTCACCCCGGCGGAACACCGACATCAGCGTAAACGAGCAGTTGGCCGGGTCGTCTGCACTGTTGACCCAGACCCGGGCTGCTTCCCCCGCGTCGTACACGGCCGCGTTGACCGCGGGATCGTCGGTGGCGGTGAGCGCCAGCCAGGCCCCTTCGAGATCACCGGGCTCGAAGCCGCGCGCGTGCAACACGAGCCGCCCGGTCTCACCCCAGCCCCGGACCTCGGCACAGGCGTCGGGCGCCACCACCTCGACGCGCGCCCCGGCATCGAGGAGCGGCTCGATCTTGCGTGCTGCGATCCGACCGGCGCCGACGACCACGACGCGGCGGTCGCGCACCAACAGGTTCACCGGGTAGCCGGCGAGTCCCGGGCGTTGCGTGCGCTCCGGACGGTCGGAGGTACCGGCCACTTACCCCGTCCGTTCGCGCGCGGGGGCCCCGCCGGGGGCGCCTCGCCGGAGTTGGTAGAAGGACAGGATCTGCAGTTCGATCGCGAGGTCGACCTTGCGCATCGACACCCCGTCAGGCACCGAGCAGACGGCGGGCGCGAAGTTGAGGATCGACGTCACGCCCGCGGCGACCAGGCGATCGGCCACCTCCTGGGCGGCCGCGGCCGGCGTGGCAAGGATGCCGATCGCGATGTTGTGCTCGCGGACGACCTGGTCGAGGTCGTCGATCGACACCACCGCGAGGTCGCCGATCTTGCGGCCGACGAGGGCCGGATCGGCGTCGATCAGTACTTCCACGCGGAACCCCCGTGCACCGAAGCCACGGTAATTCGCGAGCGCACGGCCCAGGTTTCCGATTCCGACGATCGCAACAGGCCAGTCGCGGGTGAGGCCGAGCTCGCGAGAGATCTCGTGCAGGAGATAGTCGACGTCGTAGCCGACACCTCGGGTGCCGTACGAGCCCAGGTAGGAGAGGTCTTTGCGGACCTTGGCGGCGTTCACGCCGGCCAACTCGGCCAGCCGCTCGGACGAGATGGTCGAGACCTGGCGTTCACCGGTCTCCATCAGGGCGCGGTAATACAGCGGCAGGCGGGCGACGGTCGCCTCCGGGATCCGGCGTCGCGGCGAAGCTGTCACCCAGGTGTCCTTTCGGCGCTCCGCAGCGGAGCGACCCCCTGGGTGCAGGGTACAGAGCTTGTGCACGCGTTCTCAAAGTGTGCGGTGCACTTTCTCGCGTGGTCGCCGGACGGTTCTCGGCCAGAGCCGAGCGGATCTCGGAGCGGCTCGGAAGCCCGGGCAGAGGTACCCTCGCGCCGCCATGGTCGCCGGCCTCGCCTTCCTCGCCACTGCTGTCGCGACCCTGTTCGCGCAGGCCACCGGGGTCCGCTACTCGCGTACCAAGTCGCCCCACCAGGGTGCTTGGACCTTCGCCCTCGCCCTGTTCGCACTCGCGTCGGCCGCGCTCGCCACGGCCGCTTCGACCGGCTGGGACCGGGGCACCTTCCGCGCCTTTTACCTGCTCGGCGCGGTCTTGAACGTGCCGTGGCTCGCGCTCGGAACCGTCTACCTCCTCTGGGGCCGCCGGGTCGGCGATCGCGTGCGGACGGGCCTCATCTTGTTCACCGGCTTCGCGTTCGGGGTCATGCTCGCCGCGCCCTTGCACGGAACGATCCTGCGCGACGGTGGGATCCCCGTAGGCAAGGACCACTTCGGGGTGCTTCCCCGTGTCCTCGCCGGGGTCGGCAGCGGACTCGGCGCGGTGGTGGTGTTCGGCGGCGCGGCATACTCGGCCGTCCGCTTCGCACGCCGGCGCGCACCGGGCATGGGGTTCCTCGCGGGGGGCAACGCGCTGATCGCGCTGGGCACCTTGGTGTTGTCGAGCGGCGGGCTCCTGCAGGGCGTGGTCGGTCAGGACCAGGCCTTCACCATCTCCCTCGCCACGGGAATCGTCGTGGTCTACGCGGGATTCGTCGTGGCGTCGTCGGCGCCGCGTCCGGCATCGGCGTCGTCCGCTTCGTCCACTTCGTCCGAGGGAGACGACGACAGCGCTCTGCGCACGAGCTTGCCGGCGAGCGTGCGCGGGAGCGCGTCGACCACCACGACGCGCGTCGGCAGCTTGTAGCGCGCCAACTGGCGGCCTGCGTGGCGAAGAAGCTCGACCGGATCGGGAGTGGTCCCCGGCCGGGCGACGACGTAGGCGACGATCGTCTCACCCGTGCGTGGGTGCGGTTCGCCGATAACGGCCACGTCTTCGACGTCCCGATGGGTGCGGAGCGCGTCCTCGACCTCGCCGGGGAACACGTTGAATCCCGACACGATCACGACGTCCTTGGCGCGATCGACCAACGTCAGCCAGCCGTCGGCGTCGGCGACGGCAATGTCGCCGGTGTGCAACCAGCCGTCGACGAGTACGGCATTCGTCGCGGCGGGGTCGTTCCAATAGCCGGCGAACACGTTCGGTCCCCGCACGACGATCTCACCGGGGTCGCCTTCGAGCACGGCGTTGCCGTCGCGGTCGAGGAGGCGGACCTCGACGTCGGGAAGCGGCGGGCCGATCGACCCGGGCCGCGCCACCGGCTCCACCGCGGTCGTGGTGACGACGGGCGAGGCCTCGGTGAGCCCGTAGCCGTCGTGGACTTCGACACCGAAGCGTTCGCGCATGCCGCGCGACGGTGCGCGCCGCGAGGGTCGTCGCCCCGGATGCACACAGGCGCACGCCGGCGAGCGCGTCGGCGGGAGCGGTGGTGTCGTCGAGCGCGAGCCAGGCGTCGTAGATGGCGGGGACGGCGGCGATGACGGTGACGTTGTCGTTGCGAACGCGCGCCAGCGTCTCGATCGGATGGAAGTGGTCGACGAGGCAGACGGCGGCGCCGGCTTGCAGCGCGAGACCGAGCACGACGTTCAAGCCGAACACGTGGAAGAGCGGGAGGACGCCGAGCGCGACGTCGGAGGCGAGGACCCGAAAGCCCGGGTGTGACTGCATCTGCTCGATGTTGGCGAGGAGCGACCCGTGCGTGAGCATGGCGGGCTTGGGTGCACCGGCGGTGCCCGCGGTGAACAGCAGGACGGCGAGATCGCTCGGGTTCCTCGGCGCGAAGACGAGTGGCGCCGGGGCGGTGGGTGTTAGAGCGAGCTCGTCGTCGCCGAGCACCACGACCCGAATTCCCCGTCTCGGGGAATCTTCGGAGGATTCCCCGAGACGGGGTTGCGACGATTCGTCGGAAGAATCGCCGAGACGGGCGGCGGGATGCGCAACGGCGCGGCGAGCGAGATCCGCGCTCGCGGCCGACGCCAGCGCGAGCACCGGCTCCACCGCCGCGAGCTCTCGGGCCAGCTCGTGCGACGGCGAGCCCACGTTCAACGGAACCGCCACCGCGCCGGCCGCGAGGATTGCGAGATATGCAACCACGAACGCCCACTCGTTGCCGGCGACGATCGCCACCCGGTCGCCGGGCTTCGCACTTGCGGCCACCTCGGCCGCGGCCGCGGCCGTCCGTATCGCGAGTTCGCCGTACGTAACGGGCTCCGGACCGGCGAGCGCGAGGCGATCAGGCTCGCGTGACGCAGTCGCGAGGAGCACTTCCGCAAGGTTCACGCTGCGGCAGGCTACGTGAGGAAGACCGCGCCCCGGGGAGCAGAGATTGGGAGTCCCGGCCGCGGTTGCGGACGTTTCTGGGGCGGGCTGGGAGGCTACGTTGCGTGAACACCCGGGTTACCCCGAGGCGCTCACACGCCCACACCCGCGACCGGAACCCCGATCTCCTGCGAGGAGGCCGGTGGCCGTCCGGGCCGCTGGTGGAGCCAGCCTCCCGTCGTACCCCCGTCCGCCCTCGCTGTACGTAAGGTAACGACACTCACCGCGCGCACCTTGAGGAAATCAACCACTCTCCGTGGTTGGAGGGCCCTCGGCGGTCAGCCGATGTGGAAGACGAATTGCGACAGCGCGGCGAGGAGGATGAGCACGAGCAACAAGACGAGCACGAGGCTCGTTCCCCACCTCATTGGCGTCCACCCTCGGTCAGGGCGATCAGCGTGAGCGTCTTGCCCGCCGCCACGTCGAGTTCGGCGGCCGCCGAGCGCTGGTCGAGGGCGAGGGTGCACATCCCGTAGGAGTCGACGATCAGGGCGAGCTCCGAGGGCTTGGCCTCGGCGAACGCACCGACCCAGCGGGCCCGCCGATCGCGGCCGGCGATGGTGACCCCGACGAATCCGCCTGGCGCCAAGCCCCGTTCGATCAGCTGCTCGGGTGCGATGTTGAGCTGACAGTTGCCGTAGTGGTCGACCCAGAGCACTTCGCCGGAAATCGTCCCGTCCTCGGCCTCTTGGGGCAGGGGGACGAGCCCCGGTGCGAGACCCGCGGCATCGATCGGCGTGCCGAGCGCGTCGATGGGCACGCCCGCGGCGAGGTACGAAGCCGCGGGCGCCATGACGTCACGACCCGCGAACGTGCGGCCCGGCGCCGCCAGCTGAAATTTCGGGTTGTCGAGTTCGACGATCCGGACCGGTCCCCCGAGCATCGCCACCGCCGGCGCGAGCAGGCCGTTGTCGGGACCCACGAGGAATCCCCCGTCTACCGCGACCGCGATGCAGCGCCGCTCCGTTCCCACCCCGGGGTCGACCACGGCCAGGACCACCCCGTCGGGCAGGTACTGCACCGCGCGCACCAGCGCGAGCGCCCCGGCACGAACATCGAACGGGGCGATGTCGTGCGTGATGTCGACGATCCGCAGATCGGGCGTGACATCGAGCATCACCGCATGGCACACGCCGACGAATTCGTCGACCCGCCCGTAGTCGGAGAGGAACGAGACGAAAGGAGGACGGTCGGGGGGAGGACGGTCGGGCACCTACCGGAAACTAGCCCGGCGGCACCGATTATCCCGCTTGGGTGTAACGGGAGGAGAGGTAGGTGTCGACGTCGGGTTCCGACACGCGGAACGAGCGACCGACCCGCACCGCGGGGAGTTCACCGGCCTTGATCAGCCGGTACACGGTCATCGACGACACCCGCATCAGATCCGCGACTTCCTGCACGGTGAGAAAGCGCGACTTGCTCAGACCCTGGCTCACGCGGAACTCCCTACTCCGACCCGCTGAAAAACGAGCGTACGCCGGTGGGATCGGAGTTGTCGAGCGTCAACTCCCGTTGTGAGTGAGAGGTCACATTTCGGCTTCGGGGACAAGAGGACCGGCACCTGAGGGCCCGGTCGGATCGACGCCCGGCGACGCCGCGATCAGGTGCTCGAGCGCGGCGTAGGCGCGGGCGGGACGATCGAGATGCATCGGGACGACGATGCCCCGCCCGGCTCGGGCGAGGGCCACGGCCAGCCCGGGCTGGTCGAGACCGGCCGGGGCAACCACCTCGATCCCCCGCTCGAAGGCCACCTCCGCGAACGCGCCGTCGGCGACGACCAGCGCCGGCCGCGGTATCGCGAACACCCATTCGCGCGCAGCCTCGCCGTCGCGCGTGGCGCAGAGCGCTCGGCCGTCGCTCACGACCGCGACTCCGCCCATCCAACGCAACCAGCGCGGCGTGCGACCGTCGGCGCGGATCGGTCCGAAGTCGGCGAGATCGAGCACCTCGCCACCATGCACCCGCGCGAGATGCGCGAGCGCGAGGTACACCGTCAACAGCGATGCCGGACGGGCGGTCGCGATCGCGATGCGCGCGCCGCCGGTCGCGACTTCGCGCACGCGCGTGACCGCCGAGCGCATCGCCGCGGTCGTGCGCTCCGCATCGATCACCGGCGCGATGCCCGTCGCACCGAACGTCGCGGTGATCGCGCTCCAGGCTCCGTCCGGCGTGATCCCGCCGATCGGCGCGAGCTCGCCGAGCGCGCGCCGGTCCCCCACGATCAGCCGTTCGACGCTGCGCCGGAACTCGGTCGGACCCGGCCCGGAGGCGCCCGGTCCCGCGACCTTCGAGCGCTCGAGCAACACCTCGGGCGTCGGCGCCGGCGTCGGCGTCGGTACGTCGACGTGGGGCTCGAGCCGGGGCGGTCGGTTGCGAGCGCTGCTCATGTCACGACGTTCGCGGCGCGCTCATCGCGCGCCGAGCTCACGCGACCGAAGGGTCGCCGCGCTCACCGCGTCGAGGATCGCGCTTCGCAACCCGTGCGCCTCCAGCTCGCGCAGCCCTGCGGCGGTCGTGCCCCCGGGCGAGGTCACCGCGGCCCGTAACCCTTCGGGACCGGACGCATCCTGGGCGAGCAACGTCGCCGAACCGAGCAGCGTCTGGACGACGAGCTGGCTCGCGATGTCACGGCCGAGCCCGACGAGCACTCCCGCTTCGATCATCGCCTCCGCGAGGAGGAACACGTAGGCAGGTCCCGAACCCGACAATCCCGTGACGGCGTCGAGCATCGGTTCGCCGACGCGCACGACGATCCCGACCGCACCAAGCAAGCCTTCGGCGAGATCGAGGTGTTCGGCGCCGGCGTGCGTACCGCCCGAGATCGCCGACGCGCCGATCCGCACCAGGGCGGGTGTGTTCGGCATCGCCCGCACGACTGGGCGCCCGGGCACCAGTGACTCGAGCGTCGCGATCGTCACACCGGCCGCGATCGACAGCACCAAGGTGTCGGCGCCCAACGCGGGCAACGCCGTCGTGAGCGTCGCGGCGACGTCGCCGGGCTTCACGGCGAGGACGACGACGTCGGCGTCGGCCACCGCCCACGCCGCGCTCGGCACGACCCGCACCTTCGCGAACTGCTGTTCGAGCCCGATGCGGCGTTCTGCGTCGATCTCGGCGATCGACAGCGCGTCGGCGTCCCAACCTCCGTCGAGCAGGCCGCCGACCAGGGCTGCACCCATCTTCCCGCCACCGAGCAACGCGACGCGCGACATTGCCGCGAGGGTAATCGTCACGGCGGGAACGTCGACCGTCCCACACGATTCGACACGTGCGATCGCGCTCGAAACGGAGACGAGCTCGGGCCCGAGGAACCTTCGGATCGGACTCCGCACTTCCCCGAACGGAGCCGATCCTCCCGCACCTCGGGCCCGTCGACAAACGCACGGTAGCATGGCTACACAGGCACTACAAGACTGTCTTAGACATTCTTAGACGATCTCAGATCTTGGGATAGCCGATCTGGATCGCGGGTTGGAACCACCGTTCGACGAGCTCGTAGAGCACGCCGATGATGCGATCGAGCTCGTCGACGTCGAGGTGCTCGAGCAGGACGCGCCCGACGAGGTAGAGATCGCCGTCGGGGCCGATCGAGAAGTGCGCGCCGTACGTCTGGTGGTTGCGGGTCAGACAGAACCGGTACAGCTCGAGCTGATTCGTCGGCGGATCCGGCAGGAAGTACACCTCGTAACGCAACGTCCGTTGGTGCAGATCGAAGTAGATCGTCGCCGCGTCGCGACCGTCGCAGCCGAATCGCACGTACCAACGCGGGATCTCGGGGTCGTACTCGACCGCCTGGACCCACGGCTCCGCGGCGACCGGACCTTCGAGATGCGTGGCGATCAGGTCGTGACGAGCCCGCCGGATCTGCGGATCGAGCGGTTCGTCGCTCACCGGCGCGACACGACCTCGCGCTAGTCGCAGCGCACGAGACCGCGCGCGACGAGATCGCCGTAGAGGCGACGGAGTCGACCGGCGGTCATGCTCCACGAGTAGCGCTTCGACTGCGCCGAGGCGCTCACGCCCATATCGCTCGCGAGGACCTCGTCGGCGAGCAGCCGCTCGACCGGTGCGGCGAAATCGGCGGGGTCGCGACCTTCGATGAGGAACCCGGTGCGTTCGTGGTCGATGAGCGACCGCAACCCGCCGACCGCGGCCGCGACGACCGGCGTCCCGCACGCCGCGGCCTCGAGCGCGACCAGCCCGAACGACTCGGAGCGAGACGGCACGATGCACACGTCGGCGGCGCGGTAGTAGTCGGCGAGGCGTTCGTGGCGGCGCGGACTGACCCAATGGATCTGTGCGGAAACCCCCAACTCGTCGGCGAGCGCGCGCACCCGCGCGTGCTCGGCCCTCCCGTCGCGACCGCTCGGACCACCGACGATCACGAGCGCGACCTTGGGGTCGTCGAGCGCAGCGAGGGCGCGGATCGCGAGGTCGACGCCCTTCAACTCCTGGATCCGGCCGACGAACAACAGCATCCGCGGTGCGGGGATGCCGAGGCGTTGGCGTGCCGCGTCGCGATCACCGGGGCCGAAGACGTTGTGGTCGACACCGGGTGGGACGACCTCGATCCGCTCGAGCTCGGCGTCGTACAGCGACGCGAGCTGCATGCGCTCGTCGCCCGTCGATGCCAGCATGAGGTCGGCGCACGCGACGACTTGGTGTTCGACCTGGGTGCGGTGTTCGGAATCGTCGTCGACGCCGGCCTCGGCCTTCACGCGCGCCAACGTGTGGAACGTCGTGACCAGCGGCAGGTCGAGCTCGTGTTTCAGACGGTGGGCGACCGCCCCGGAGAGCCAGTAGTTCCCGTGCAGCACGTCGACCGGCTCACGCTCGAGCATGCGATGCATCGACGCGTCGACGAACGGATCGACGAGCGCCGCCAGCTCGTCCTTCGCGACCGGTGCGCGCGGGCCCGCGTCGACATGCAGGACCCGAAAGCCCGACTCGACCTCGACCACGGCAGGCTGCGAACGATGCTCGGCGCGGGTGTAGACGTCACACTCGACCCCGGCGCGGGCCAAAGCGGTCGCCAGCGCCCGGACGTACACGTTCATACCGCCGCCGTCGCCGGTGCCCGGCTGGGCGAGCGGCGACGTGTGCATGGAAAACACCGCGATCCGACGGACGGACATCGGGCGGATCGTACCCAAGAGCGGGAGAACCCCCGGTCTCCGGCCCGGGGCCGGGTCAGCCGGCTTCGGCGTCGCGGGAGACGTTCTCGGCCTGGAACGACCGGTAGATCTCGATCAGCGCCTGCTTTTGGCGGTCGTTGATCGTGGGGTCGGCCACGATCGCTCCGACGGGGTCGGCGCCCGCGCGCTCGCCATCGGGCGTCGCGTCGAGGATCCCGGCCCGGACGTAGAGCGTCTCGGCAGAAATGCGCAGGCCGCGGGCGATCGACTGCAGGATCTCGGCCGAGGGCTTGCGCAGCCCGCGCTCGATCTGGCTGAGATAGGGGTTCGAGATTCCGGCCAGCTCGCTCAACTTGCGCAGCGACAGGCGGGCGTTGCGGCGCTGATCGCGGATGAAACCACCGAGGTCGTGCAGTCGCGTCTCGAGCGACTCGAACGACTCGGGCATCAGCCCGCCGTCCCGGCGACCTGGCGGGCCGCGATCTCGCGTTCGACCGTGTCGATCACACCGTGCATCGAGCGGCGAAGGTCGGACAGCTCGCGCTCGAACGCGCGGAGGCGTTCGAGCGTCTCGGCGAGCTCGGCCTCCGGGAGCACCGGGAGGTTGGCCAGGGTCGCGTCGGCGATCAACTGCTCGCGTCCGTCGGGCCAGTGCATCTCGATGGACGGCGCGTCGGGCGGCGGCACGCGGGTATCGGTGATCGAGGACCGCCCGGACTCCCCGCTCAAGATCCGCGGAAGATCTTTGACCAGATCCCCGACCGAGCCGCCGCGCGCTCGGCGCTCCTGCTCGGCCTCCAGGATCTCGATGCGCGCTTGTGCGAGGCGCCGCCGGTACGACAGCGCGTTCTCGATCTCGTTGCATTCCGCTTTCATGGCGCGCAGTTCGTCGAGCGAACGGGCGTCGAGCGAGGCGATGAACGCGGGATCGGTCAGTCGCTGGATCCGTTCCGTCGGAATCACCTCTCTCACGCGCCGATCGGACCGCCCACCCTAGCTGTGGATGTCGGCAACGAGTCGCCAATGTGGAGTACGGATCGATCGCACGCCCCCCCGCTGACCGGAGGGAGCACTGCAATCTCGTCATCGGGGCCAAGCTCGGTGACCGAGCCTGCGGGCGGTTCCTCGCCGTTGACCCAGACCCGCGCGGTTCCGAGCACGCGTGCGAACGAGTCGCCGTAACGGGCGGTCGCGTCGGTGAGCAACTGCTCGAGCGACGCGCCGGCAGCCAGCTCGAAATCGTCGCGGCTGCGGCCCGCCGCCTCGCGGGCGGTGGCGAACAGCAGCAACCGGACGATCACGAAGGGCTGGGGGGAACGTTCGTGCGCGCGGTCGGGAGCGCTTCGAGACGGGCGGGATCGATGGGTTCGCCCGTCTCCTCGTCGACGCCGTAGTCGCCGTCATCGAGGCGCTGCAGCGCGGCCTCGATCTCGGCGAGATCCACTTCGAGCGATTCGAGGATCGCGAGATCCTTCTCCCGCTCGAACAGTTCCGAACCCTGGTCGGCCGGGTGCTGGTCGTAGTGCGTCAGATCACCCGATTGCAGGGACTGCTCCTCGTCGAGCCCCTCGCTGCGCAGTTCGGCAATGAGACCCCCGACGCGCTCACGCTCGCGCTCGAGCCGCGCGCGCACGGCGTCGTCGGTGCCGTGGCCCTCGGTGCCGTGGCCGTCGGTGTCGTCGTCGGCGGAATCGCTCATGCGAGCAGGGTACCCACCCGGCCGGGGCTCGTCACCCGTCGAGGTCGAGCCGCGCGCGCAGCTCCTCGACGCGCTCCGCGAGCAGGACGGTGAGCATCTCGAGCCGGGCGCCGGCCGCGTCTGTCGCCAACAGCCGTTGCGCGTCGAGAGGCCCGATGGGCGCGACGGCAGCGGCCTCGAACGAGCCGCGTACGGGATCGACGTCGAACTCCGGTGGGCTCTCGACGCGGTCGTCGATCCGGCGCGCGACCTCGGTCACCTCCGCGAACGCGGCGATCATGCGCGCCCGTGCATCGGCATCGCCGGGGCCGGAGGGCGGGTCGTCGAGCGCAACGATCTCGGCGCGTGGATACGGATCGTCGGCCAGCCACCGCGTGACCCGGACGCGGCGCACGCCGACCGTCGCCAGCACCATGCGCCCGTCGGGAAGATCGGCCGCCTGGACGACACGTGCGACCGTACCCACGTCGAAACGGCTGTCACCGCCGCCGACCTCGCTCCCCCGTTCGATGAGCACCACACCGAACTCGCGGTCACCGTCGAGGACGTGGCGCATCATCAATCGATAGCGCGGCTCGAACACGTGCAACGGCAGGAGCGCGTACGGGAACAACACGGTTCCGAGGGGGAACATCGGCATTGTCGCACCGGGCTTCGTGTCCATCGGGCCCTCTTGGCCGTTCGCTAGTTCCAGCGCGAGCGAACCGCGCGCCGCGTCGACTCGAGCCGGTCGCGCTGATCGGCCGGCACCCCCGGCAAGACCATGTGGAGATCGCACAACCACCCGAGCGCGATCGGGTCGGAGACGAGGCGCCCGCTCTCGAGATTGGCCAGCATGCGCGCAATGATCACGTGGGGATCCGTCGGCGCGAGCATGGCGCGAGAGAATCCGCGCGCATTGCCGTGGACGCTCGAGAACAGGCGGCGGCACCCGTCGACGTCGTAGACCGCGCCGCCGTGGAACGGATCGCACCACACCGAGTCGCGCGCCGCGTCCATCACGAGGAAATGCCCGGGCATCCCCACCCCGTGGACCGGTGCACCGATCCGGCGGCCGACCTCCATCATCACGACCGCGAGCGTGATCGGGATGCCGAGGCGCCGCCGCAATACCGAGTCGAGAAACGAGTTCTCCGGGTCTCCGTAGTCGCGCGTGTTGCCGCGGAACCCGAGATGTTGGAACAGGTACGCGCGCAGGCCGTCGAACGTCGGCGTCGGGCACCGGTTCGCGAGCTCGTCGAGCCGAGCACACTCGGCGTCGATGTCGAGCGCCGGGTGCGCGTGCGCGGCCAAGCAGAACGCGGCAACATCGAGGCGCATCTCGGCGGCCGATGCCGCGACGGCGGCCGCGAACCGCTCCGTAGCGTCCATGACCACCGACCGTACCCGTACACTCGCACGCAATGGCGGCGAACGCTCCGCGCCCAACGCGGCTGCACGAGACCATCTCGGTACTGCTGCACGGCCAACAGCAGCGCCTCACGCCGACGCGCCGGCTGATCGTCGACGTCTTGGAGGCCGCCGACCGGCCGCTCACGATCCCCGAGATCCTCGACGCGCAACCGAATCTGGCCCAGAGCTCCGCGTACCGGAACCTCGTCGTGTTGGAACAGGCCCGGGTCGTGCACCGGCTCGTGACGCACGCCGACTTCGCGCGTTACGAGCTCGCAGAAGACCTCACCGGCCATCATCATCATCTCGTGTGCTCGAACTGCGGCCGGGTGGAAGATCTCCCCGCGACTCCGGCGGTCGAGCATTCGGTCGCGATCGCGATCGACGAGGCCGCGCGCCGAGCAGGCTTTCGCACCGAGCACCACCGTCTCGATCTCGTCGGCCTCTGCGCCGACTGCACGCCGTCGTAATCGAACGACCCGGGCGCGACGGCGTGCGGCCTACGACAGGCGGCGCTCGAGGTACGTCGAGAACCAGCCCGCGTAGCGGTCGCGTAGCTCGGGCTGCTTCCAGTCGTCACCGGTGACGACTCCCCGGCAGCGCTCCGTACCGCACGAGCACGTGAACATGTCGTAGTCGTCGGAGTCGGTCATCGCGTAGTCGAAACAGAGCTCCTCGCCCGCCTCCACATCGCGGATCGTGACGAGCAGTACCGAGCCGACGATGCCACAGTTGGGATCGCACGAGTGGTTGACGTAGTCAGCCGGATCGAACGGCGGCGAACTCGCGAGGAACAGGTCGTCGTCGATCTGGAGCGTGTGGATACGGACGGCCTCACCGAGGTCTTCGAGCTCTTGACCGTCGACGACGCGGCCTCCGAAACCGGCCACGGTGGTATTGGCCGGGATCGCGTCGATCGCGAACACACCGGTACCCTTCGTGGTCGTCGGACGCGTACCGGCGCTCGGATGAAGCCACTGCTGCCGCACGAATGAGGAATGTACCGGTCGTGACCCAGACAACGGTGTTCGAGGTCGTCGGCGGCCAGCCGTTCTTCGACGCGCTCGTCGAACGGTTCTACGAGCGGGTCGAGCTCGACCCGACGCTGCGGCCGCTGTATCCCGCCGATCTCGCACCCGGCATTCGAGCGCTCGCGCTCTTCTTGGGCCAGTACTGGGGTGGCCCGGCGACGTACAGCGAGGAGAAGGGTCATCCGCGCCTGCGCCTGCGCCACGCCCCGTTCCACATCGCGCA
This sequence comes from uncultured Actinomycetes bacterium, assembly GCA_963812205.1. Classification (GTDB taxonomy): domain Bacteria; phylum Actinomycetota; class Acidimicrobiia; order IMCC26256; family PALSA-610; genus PALSA-610. Next base: position 432,891 of record CAWEUJ010000004.1, on the reverse strand, counting down.
GCTCGAGCGCGACGCCTGGCTGTCGGCGATGCTGGCCGCGCTCGACGAGTCCGGCGCGCCCGACGTCGCCCGCGAGATGATGCGCGAGTACTTCACGACCGCGTCGACCGCGATGATCAATTCCGAGGGATCCGTTCGCGAGGCCTGAGCATCGGTCCCGGCCGGGGGCCGGCCGGCTCCGCCGACGCGGCAGACTGTCGGGATGGGCAGACGCCAGGAGAAACACAAGCGGGCCCGGCGGCGGGTTGCGTCGGAACGACGCGTCCACGCGGATCGCCGCGCACCGGTCCGGCCCGGGCGCCTGTCGCCTGATCGCCCCGTCCCCGCATCGATCCCGCGGCCGCCGTACGCGCCCGACGCACCGCCGCTCGTTCCTGCCGTACCGCCCGACGAGTTCGCCGACCGCATGCGCGCCGCCGGTCGGGCCGGGCGCGAGGTGCTTGCCGAGCTCGCCGCCGCGGTGAAGGTGGGGATGACGACCGACGAGCTCGATCGCATCTGTCACGAGGCGTGCATCGCTCGCGGCGGATACCCGAGCCCGCTGCACTACAAGGGCTTTCCGAAGTCGTTGTGCACCTCGGTCAACGAGGTGATCTGCCACGGGATCCCCGACGATCGCGCGCTCCTCGACGGCGACATCGTCAATTGCGACGTCACGATCTACCTGCACGGCGTGCACGGCGACTGCAACGCGACGTTCCTCGTCGGCGACGTCGACGACGACGGTCGACGGCTCGTTTCGGTCACGCAGGAATCGTTGTGGAAGGGCATCGACGCGGTCCGGCCCGGTGCGCGTCTCTACGAGGTGGGCCGGGCGATCCAGAGCCACGCGGAAGCGGCGGGACTCGGCGTGGTGCGCTCGTTCGTCGGCCATGGCGTGGGTGAGGAGTTCCACACCGCGCCGGCGGTACTGCACTACTACGACCCGTCGGCCGATCTCGTGCTGACGCCCGGTCTCACCTTCACGATCGAGCCCATGATCAACGAAGGCTCGTGGGAGCTCGGGCGGATCTGGCCCGACGGATGGACCGCGCCGACGTGTGACGGTTCGCGTTCCGCGCAGTTCGAGCACAGCCTGCTCGTGACCGCGACGGGCGTCGAGGTGCTGACGCTCCTCCCGGGCGAGCCCCACGGCTCCTGATCTCCCGGGAAAATTCGGGGGACCGACGCCGGGCCGCCGATTAGCGTCGAGCGATCATGCTGCCGCTCGACGAGCCGACCCTGCCGCCGCGGTCGGTGCGGGGCACGCTGCGGCGAACCTTCGGGTCGCTCGACACGCACAACTACCGCCTCTACTTCACCGGCGATCTCGTCTCCCACATCGGTTCGTGGATGCAGACCATGGCCGAGGCGTGGCTCGTGCTGAAGCTCACGGGGAGCGGCGCCGCGGTGGGGGCGACCTTCGCGTTCCGGTTCCTGCCGGTGTTGCTCTTCGGTCTGTGGGGCGGAACGGTGGCCGACCGCTTCGACCGCCGTAAGGTCCTCCTCGTCACCCAGACGCTCATGGCGGCGCTCGCGGTCGCGCTGTGGCTCGTCGTCGCCACGGGTGTCGTGCAGGTGTGGATGGTGTTCGGGCTCGCGGTCGCGCTCGGCCTCGTGACCGTCGTCGACGAGCCGGCCCGGCTGGCGTTCGTCGAAGAGATGGTCGGCCCCGACCGTCTCCCCAACGCAGTGGCGCTCACGAGCGCGGTCGGGAACTCGGCCCGCATCACGGGACCCGCCGCGGCCGGTCTGCTCATCGCGACGGTGGGCACCTCGTGGGTCTTCTTCGTCAACGCGGTGTCGTTCTTCGCCGTCGTGGCCGCACTCGCGGCGATGCATCCGGCCGACCTGCACCGCGCGCACCGCCACGCCGACCGACCGAAGGTGCGCGAAGGACTCGTCTACGCGTGGAGCATCACCGAGATCCGGCCCACCATCGTCCTCGTCGCGGTCGTCGGCACGCTCGTATACAACTTCCCGACGTTCTTGACGCTGCTGGCCCACGACACCTTCCACGGCGGTGCCGGCCTCGCCGGATACCTGATGGCCCTGCTCGGGATCGGGACGGTCATCGGCGGCCTCGTCGCCGCGGCGCGAGCGCGCCCCACGTCGCGCACGGTCGTGGGCGCGGCCGCCTTGCTTGGGATCGTGCTGCTGATCGCGGCGATCACTCCCGCACGCATCGAGACCGAGGTGGCACTCGTTCCGGTCGGGGTGTTGGCCGTGTTCTTCGGATCGACTGCGAACGGGCACATGCAGATCTGGTCGGCGCCACAACTCCGCGGGCGCGTGATGGCGATCTATTCGATGAGCACCCTCGGAACGACAGTGGTGGGTGGCCCGTCGGTCGGCTGGATCTGCCAGCAGTGGAGCCCGCGCGTCGGCCTCGCGTTCGCGGGCGGCGCGACGGTGCTTGCCGCAACCGTGATCGCGTCGCGGACCTGGGCCCTAGACCGGGGCCGACGCCGAGAGGCCGCCGTCGCGCAACACGCGCTCGATCTCGGATAGGCGGAACCGGCGGTGGCCGCCCATGGTCTGTAGCGACGAGAGCTTTCCCGCGCGTGACCATCGGGTCACCGTGTTCGGCGTCACGCCGAGTTTGCGGGCCGCCTCCGCCGGCGTGAGGAGCGCCGACATCTCGCCCGGCGCGCTCTCGGGTCCGAACCGGGGCCGCGCGCCCTGCCGGACGCGCGCCGGGCCATGGGGTTGCGCCGCGGGCGGGAGCGCACCGGCCGCCGCGTTGACCGGTGGCTCGACGGCCGGCGCGACCTCGGCTGGTCCCGGCATCCCCGTCGGCGTCCGAGCCGACGTCGCCACCGACGCGGATATCGGCGCTGTCACCGGCATCGCCCCGGGCTCGCGGCGGCGCCGGCGTACCGAGGCCCGTTCGTTCGCGGTGGTCGCGGCCCAGATCCCGAGCACGTCGGGGCGAGCGAGCGCGAACTCGAGGCAGGGCTTCTGCACGGCACAGCCCGAGCAGATCGCCTTGGCCAGCGCCGCCTCGCGTTGATCGCCGGCGAACCACCACTGTGTCGGGTGTTGGCGGCAGACGGACATGGCGCGCCATCCCTGAGCATCGTCCCCAGGACTCACCGAGACCTCGATCCCCCGATCGCGTTTCGCCATGTCGATGGGTAGCTTCGCCCGACCTCGAACGAATTGCGTCACCCGATCGGGTGATTTGGCGAGCCGCAGTAGCGTCCGCTCCGTGCGCATGGACGGGGAACGGGCACTCGTCACCGGATCGACGGCCGGTATCGGCCGGGCGATCGCCATCGCCCTTGCCGGCGAGGGCGCGGGGGTCGTCGTGACGGGCCGCGACGGCGAACGCGGCGCGGCGGTCGTTTCGGAGATCACGGCCGGGGGCGGTACCGCGTATTTCGTCGCCGCCGACCTCCACGACGCGGACGCGTGCGGCCGTCTGGTCGCCGAGGCCGCGGCTCGTCTCGGCGGGCTCACCGTGCTCGTCAACAACGCCGCCGGTGGTGACGCCCGCGACGCGACCGTCGCGGAGATCACGACCGAGGCGTGGGACGCGATCCTGCGCGTCGATCTGACCGCGCCGATGTGGTGTGCTCGCGCCGCGATCCCGCTCATGCGCGCGTCCGGGCACGGCGCCATCGTCAACATCTCGAGCCGTCAGGGCGAACGGGCCAGCCCCGGCCTGGCCGCGTACGTCGCGGCCAAGGCGGGACTCAACGGGCTGACCCGCGCCATCGCGGTCGAGGAGGCGCAGCACGGCATCCGGTGCAACACGATCAGCCCGGGCTACGTGTTGAACGATCGCCGCGACGCAGACCTCGCGCCCGAGCGGCGGGCCGTGCTCGAAGGGATGCACCTGACCAGGCTGGGCGCGGCATCCGACGTAGCCGACGCGTGCATCTACCTCGCGAGTCGCGAATCGGGATTCGTGACCGGCATCAACCTGCAGCTCGACGGCGGCAGCAGCATCGCCCGCGGCCGCACACTCGGCTGACCCGGATGCATCCGCGTGCGTGCGTGAGCGCGATCAGCACGTTCACCCTCTCGCTCCCCGACGATCTCGCGTTCTGGGAGGCACACGGCATCACCAACGTGGGCGTGTCGGTGGCGAAGCTCGAAGCGTTCGGCTGGGAACGCGGCACCGACCTCGTGGTCGATGCGGTCGAACGCGGCCTGAAGGTCGTCGACCTGATCGGGCTCGGGCCGTTCCATCTCGCCGATCCGAGCCGCTGGGACGCGCAACGCGATCGTCTGGTCCGCTCGATCGACACCGCGACGACCGTCGGGGCGGGCTCGATCGTCTTCACCACGGGGCCGTTCGCGCCGCTCACGTGGGAGGAGGCGGCCGACGCGCTGGAACAGGCCCTCGAACCGGTGTTGCGCGAGGCGCACGCCCGCGCCGTCGACTTCGCGATCGAGCACACCAATCCGCTGCGGGTCGACGTCGGTTTCGTGCACACGTTGCGCGACGCGATCGACCTCTCCCGCCGCCTCGATACCGGTGTGTGCATGGAGATGAACGCCTGCTGGGCCGAGCGCGGTCTCGCGGCGACGATCCGCGACGGCATCGATCGCATCCGGCTCGTGCAGGTGAGCGACTTCAAGGTCGGAACCATCGCGTCGTCGCAGCGACTCGTGCCCGGCGACGGCGACATACCGATCGCGCGCATCATGGGCGATCTCGTCGACGCGGGCTACCGCGGCGCGTTCGAACTCGAGCTGATCGGCGACGCGATCACTGCCGAGAGCTACGACGTTGCCGTTCCGCGCGCCGTCGACGCGCTGGAGGAGCACTTGCGCGAGCTGGCGGTCTGACGACCCGCTACTGCGGTGGCCCCCAGGGCCGGGGACGAGAACGGGGCCGGACCGCGATCTCGACGCCCTCGATCTCGGCGATCCGTTCGAAGTAGCGATCGGGCCAAGGCACGACCGCTCCGTGCTGCACGAGGAGCTGCACCACCCAGGCCCGCGCGATCGCGCGCCCCGTCGTCATTTCGACGATGCGCTGCTCCAGCACTGCCGCCTTCCCTTCCCGCCCGACGTACTTCATCCCCCCGACGAAGCGCTCGCCCGGCATGCCCTCACTCTCGTAGAGCACGTGAACCTCTCGCGCCGCGATCATGAAGCCGTTCGCGCGGATCATCTCGGGCCACCACGAGCCGATCCGTCCGTGCACGTACTCGACGCGCATGTCGTTGAACAGACGGACGGTGGCGGCGTTGTTCAGATGCCCTTGCCCGTCGAAGTCGTCCGCTTTCGGTTCGACCGCGCCGACGAAGCGGTAGCCGTCGGCCTCGAGGACACCCGCACCCGCGGCTCCGTCTGCGCTCACGCCCACATGAACGCGCCGCCGTCGGCCATGAAGGTGTGGCCGGTGAGGTAGCGGCACGCATCCGAACAGAGGAACCAGGCGATCGGGGCGATGTCGAGCTCGGGGTCGCCTTGGCGGCCCATCGGGCAGTTCTCGACGAAGATGCGGTATCCCTCGCTCAGCTTGGCCGCGTCGCCGTGGTGTGTCGCGGCAGCCGGTGCGATCGCGTTCACGACGATGCCGTCGCCGCCCCACTCGCGCGCCGCCGTGCGCGTCAGCGCGCGGATGGCCTCTTTCGACGCGTTGTACGCCGCGAACCCGCTGCCGCCGGTGATACCCATGGACGACGCGAAGTTGACGACGCGGCCCCACCCCTGTGCCTTCATGTGCGGGTACACGGCCTGCATCGCCCAGAGCGTGCCCTTCACGCCCGACCGGTAGAACACGTCGACGTCGTCTTCGCTCACGTCGGCGACGGGCGCGAGCGGCCGGAAGGTCTGCGCGTTGTTGATGAGTCCGTCGACGCGGCCGAAGCGTTCCACGGTCTGCGCGACCATCGCGTCGATCTGATCCTTGTGCTGGATGTCGCACACGACACCGAGGTTCTCGACACCGAGCCCGGTCAGCTCGGCGCACGTGTCGGCGAGCAGGTGCTCCTTCCACTCGGCCACCACGACGCGGGCGCCGCCCCGCCCCAGGTGCAACGCCATTCCGCGACCCACGCCGCGCCCCGATCCCGTCACGATGATCACCTTGCCGGCGACCTCGTGCATCCGGTTCGCGTCTACTGACATGCACGTCAGAGTACGTGCGGCCTAGCTTCGGCAGTCAAGGCGGTCCCGCGTTCGGGTCGCACGAGCACTGGCGGAGAACGATGCTGAACGGAACAGTCCTGGTGACGGGCGGCGGGAGCGGAATCGGGCGCGCGACGGCCGAACGGGCCGCCCGAGAAGGCGCCGCGGTTGCCGTGGTCGACCGGGCCGCCGAGAACGCGGCGCAGACCGCTCGGATCGTGAGCGAAGCCGGCGGCCGCGCCATCGCGTACACGTGCGACGTCGGTGACGACGAGCAGGTCGCCGACGTCGTCGCCCGCGCCGGCAGCGATCTCGGGCGGATCACCGGAGTCGTGACCTCGGCCGGCATATTTCACGGCCCCGATCTGCAGCCCGCGCACCAGGTGACCGTCGACGACTTCGTCCACGTGTTGCGCGTGAATCTCGTCGGCACGTTCGCGGTGATCAAGCACGCGTTACCGATGTTGATCGACGGCGGCGGCGCGATCGTGACGATCGCATCGACGGCCGCGATCCGCGGCCACGGATTCGGGGCGGGTTACACCGCGAGCAAGGGCGGCGTCGACGCGCTGACCCGACTGCTCGCGGTGCAATACGGCCCGCACGGCGTGCGCGCGAATTGCATCTGTCCCGGAGGTGTCGACACGCCGATGACCGGTGGCACGTTCACGACCGATGAAGCCATCGCGCGCGCGAAGCAACGGGTGCCGATCGGCCGTTACGCTCAGGCCCGTGATATCGGCGACGTCGCGATCTTCTTGTTGGGTGACGACGCGCGCTACCTGACCGGACAGACGGTCCCGGTCGAGGGCGGTGCAACAATCGCGTAAACACGCTCCGGCGCGGAACTTTCACGAAGAAATTTTGGTTGCCGCTGATCAGGTCGTTCTTGCAGCGGGTACGACCACCACCACGAAGCGTGATCTGCGATACGGCGCCGGGCGATCGCGTCTTGTTAGGTTCCCTGGCTGTGCGCCGACCCGGTCGCCCTCGGGTGAACGTCGGGCGCAGCATCGGTGTGGCGGAGCACCACTTTCGCACCGTGCTGACGCGATTCAACGTGACCCGCCTCGTCGCGGTTGCGGGTATCGCCGCGCTCGCGTTGACGCCCGCCGCTCCGGCACACGCGACGACGTCGGGTGATCAGGTCGCGTCCGCCACCCGGGCCGTCAACGCCGCCGCCGCCCGCTGGTTCGCGGCCCAGGCCGACGCGGCGCGCATCAGCACCAATATCGCCTCCGTCGAACACCAGATCGCGATCGAGCAGGCGCGCATGCAATCCGTGCGCAGGATCGCGACGGCCCGAGCCGTCGTCCTCTACAAGAACGCCAACGTCGGCATGACCTCGATGTTCGGCAACAGCGCGCTCGACTCGGCCCGCCGCGCCCATCTCGTCAACGATGCGAACGCCGGCGGCGACGAGGCGATCGCGCAACTCACCGCGGCCGTCGACAACCTGAACGCGCAGCACCGGAGCCTGCAGGCACAACAGGCGCAGCAGCAGAAGGTGCTGAGCGAGGTCGCGAACGAGCGGACGGCGCTCGATGCCCAGCTCGCGGGCGTCCGGATCCTCGCGCGTCAACAGGCGACCGTAGCCCTCGCGGCCGCGCGCGACCGCGCCACACGCGCGCGCGCCGACGCGCACGTACGCGCGCTCGCCGCCGTCTCGACGTCGAACGCTTTGTCGGCGCCCACCGGTCCGCCGACGAGCGGATCGCTCACACCCGTTGCCGTGTCCAGACCCGTCGACGACGGACGCGTGAACCCGCATCACGACGACCCGTTCCTCGTGTGCACCCGTGAGCGCGAGAGCGGCGGTCACTACGACGTCGTGAGCCCGTCCGGCTACTACGGCGCGTACCAATTCCTCCCGTCGACGTGGGATACGACGGCAGTACACGCCGGGCGGCTCGATCTTCTCGGCGTCCTCCCGTCGCGCGCGTCTGCCTTCGATCAGGACGAGATGGCCTGGACGCTCTACCAATGGCAGGGCAAAGGTCCGTGGGGCGGACGCTGCTGAACCGTCACGTCGACATGCGGTCGAGCACGTCGCGCAGCGTTGCGTCCGCGAGGGAGCTCAACCGGAGATCAGCGTGCGCAAGATCGAGCCGGGCGGTGATCTCGTTCGGGACCGCGATGCACCACAGCCCCGCGGCCTTCGCCGCGGACACGCCGTGGGGCGAGTCCTCGATCGCTATCGCGGTGTGCGGCGCGACATCGACAGCGGCGCACGCGGCGAGATAGAGGTCGGGCGCAGGCTTCCCGGCGAGAACGCCGTCGAAGCACGCGATATATGCGAAGCGGTCGCGGAGACCGAGCCTTTCGAGGTGCGGCTCGACCCACTCCGACGGTGAGCTCGACGCGATCGCGACCGTGAGACCGAGCGTGTCGGCCTCGTCGAGCCACTCGTGCACTCCGGGACGCGCCGTCTCGCCCGCGAGGAGCTCGTCGCGGCGCGCCTGGCGCCGAGCGTGCATCGCGGCTTCGTCGAACGGGCGCGTCGCACGCGTCCCGATCAACTCGACGAGGTCGAGACCGCGCACCGTCCCGATCTCCGCGGCCCACTCGTCGACGGTGAGCGGAGGACAGCCGTGCGCCTCGAACTCCTCCTGCCAGGCGACGAACACGGGAACCTCGGTGTCGAGGATCAACCCGTCGAAGTCGAAGATCACCGCCTCGATGGGCCCGCTGTCGCCGGCCGCGGAACCGTTCGTCACAGAACCGGGGCCCCCACGAGCTCGACGAACACGCCGTCGGGATCGACGACCGTGGCCATCTCCACCCGGCCGGCCGGGCCCGGCACGACGATCCGCCGGGGCGGACCTCCGAGCCCGAGGGTCCGGAGCCGGGCGAGGACCGCGTCGACGTCGACGTAGCACGAGACCAAGAAGAAGCCCGGGCGGGTTGCGGGCAGCACGGCCGGCGCGTGCGTGGCCGTCATGTCGTCGGTGCCTTCACCGAACTGCACCAGCTCGACGATGCCGGCGTCGGCGTACGCCGGATCACCGAGGAAGATCGAGCGCAGCCGGTTCGCGGGTGCCACGAACAACGCGCTCCAATCGCCGTCGAAGGAGCGGTCCATCATCACCTCGAAGCCGATGCCGTCGCGCCAAAAGCGCAGCGACGCCTCGACATCACGCACGACGATCGCGCTGTGATGTACCCGCGCCGTCATCGGCCGAGACCCTCGAGCGACTCCTGCGGGTCGATCGGACTGTGCAACGAGACACCGCCGTCGGCGGCCAGGATCTGACCGGTGACCCAGTCGAGCGTGCAGAGCGCGACAACGGCCTGCGCGACCTCCGCGGCGGTGCCCACGCGGCCGAGTGCGGTGCGGCGGACGACTCGATCGCGATAGCCGGGCAGCCGATCCGTGGCGCCGAACATCGGTGTGTCGGTAGTACCCGGCGCGACCGCGTTCACGCGGATACCCCGCGCCCCGAGCTCCCGCGCCGACGAGCGTACGAGTTGCGCGAGCCCGGCCTTCGAAACCGCGTAGTGCACCATGAGTCGCTCGCTCAGGAACCCCGAGATGCTCGTCACCGCCACGATCACTCCGCCGCCGGTCATGGCCCGAGCCGATTCGCGCAAACTGACGAACGCGCCGCGCAGGTTGACGTCGAGGACGCGATCCCACTCTTGTGTGCTCAGGTCGAGCACCGCCGCGCTGCCCCCGACTCCCGCGCTGAGGATCGCGATGTCGAGACCGCCCAGCTGCGCGACCGCGCGGGCCACCGCGGCGACGACCGACTCCTCGTCGGCGACGTCGACGCGTACCGACGCTTCGGCACCGGGCGCTTCGGCGAGATCGAGGACGACGACGCGAGCGCCCGCGTCGCGCAACTGCGCGACACACGCGGCACCGATGCCGCTCGCGCCTCCGGTGACGATCGCCCGAGCGTCGTGGAGATCCATATCGCTGCGACGCTAGCGTCCTGCCGGTATGGCCCTCCCGTGGTTCGGTTTGTATCTCCCCCAGATCCGGATGAGCTTCGACCGGATGCTCGAACGCACCCTCGCCGCGGAGGCCGCGGGCTTCCACTCGGTATGGCTGATGGACCACCTCGCCGCGCCGATGGCACCCGAGATCGACGTCTTCGAGGGATGGACCATCGCGACCGCGCTCGCCGCCCGCACGTCCACGATCCGGATCGGCCACCTGACGCTCTGTAACCCGTTGCGCCATCCCGCGTTGCTCGCCAAGACCGCGGCCTCGTTCGACGCGATCTCGAACGGCCGCCTCGAGCTCGGCATCGGCTGGGGATCGGTGCCCGACGAGCTGCGCACGTTCGGCTTCGGATCGGAATCGGCGGCGATCCGGGCCGCGAAGCTGCGAGAGACCCTCGAGATCGTGGAGCTGATGTTCGCGGGGGAGGAGTTCGACTACTCGGGCGAGCACTTCGCGTTGCGCGGCGCGACCGGCCGGCCGGTTCCCGCGCAGGCCCGCGTCCCGGTGCACATCGGTGGCGGCGGCCCGAAGCTCACGATGCCTCTCGTGAGCCGTTTCGCCGATTGGTGGAACTGTCCCGGCTACGCGCTCGAACGGCTCGACGAGCTCCGACCGCTCGCGGGAAGCGCGCGAGTGTCCGTGCAACATCCGATCGGACTCGCGACGGGGCCGGCCGACCGCGACGAGACCATCGCGACGGCGCACCGGCGCTTCGGGTCGTGGGGCGGCGTGATCGCGGGAACTGCCGACGAGGTCGCAGCGGCGCTCGCGAGCGAAGTCGCCGCGGCGTCGAGGGATTCGTCTGCCAGTTCTCCGACTTCGGCACTCCGGCAACGGTCGAACGCTTCATGCGCGACGTCGTTCCCGCGGTACTACCGTGAATCCGTGACTACACCCCTCATCGTCGGCGTACCGCGTGAGGTGAAGACCGACGAGCACCGCGTCGCGATCACTCCGGACGGCGTCGCCGAGATGCGCCACCACGGCGTCACCGTGCTCGTCGAACGCGACGCCGGCTCCGATTCCGGCGTCACCGACGACGACTACCGCGCCGCGGGTGCCGAGATCGTCGGCGCGGCCGCCGACGTGTGGGGCCGGGCCGGACTCGTCATCAAGGTGAAGGAACCGCAGGCCTCCGAGCTCGGTTTCCTGCGCCCGGGGCTCGTGCTGTTCACCTACCTCCATCTCGCGGCCTACCCCGATCTCGCGCGTGCCCTCATCGAATCGCACACGACCGGCGTCGCCTACGAGACCGTGCAGCTCGCGAACGGGCAGCTCCCGCTCCTCGCGCCGATGAGCGAGGTCGCCGGGCGCATGGCGCCGCAGATCGGGGCGCACTTCCTCGAACGTCGCCAGGGCGGGCGCGGCGTGCTGCTCGGTGGCGCGCCCGGCGTCCGCCCCGCGCGCGTCGTCGTCCTGGGTGCGGGAAACGTCGGGTGGAACGCGGCCTGGATCGCGCAGGGTATGGAAGCCGAGGTGCTCCTCCTCGACAAGAACATCGACCGGCTGCGGTGGGTCGACCAGATCCACAAGGGTCGCATCCAGACGCTCGCGAGCAACCGCGCGGCGGTCGCCCGGGCGGTACGGGACGCGGATCTCGTGATCGGTGCGGTACTGGTGCCGGGCGGGCGGGCGCCCGTGCTCGTCTCCGACGAGATGATCGCGTCGATGCGACCCGGCGCGGTGATCGTCGACTGCGCGATCGATCAGGGCGGGACGATCGAGGGCATCTACGAGACGACGCATTCCGACCCCGTGTTCGTGCGCCACGACGTCTTGCACTACGCGGTGGGCAACGTTCCCGGTGCGGTGCCGAACACGTCGACGTACGCGCTCACGAACGCGACCCTGCCCTACGCGGTCGACCTCGCGACCCGCGGGCATCGACGCGATCTCGGCGGATCCCGCGCTTGCAGGCGGAGTGAACACGCTGAACGGCACCGTCACGAACGCCGCGGTCGCCGACGCGCTCGGTGTCCCGGCGGCGACAATTCCTCGCTGAAATTCGTCGCTGAGGGGATCCCCGCTACGAGGCGCCGTCGGTGTCGCCGTCGGTGGCCTGGGCGTAGCCGTGCAACGACTCGATCGCCGGCTTGGGCACCTGCGCCGCATCGCGGTTCGCCTGTTGCAGCTGCGCAAAGATCTCTTCGCGGTGGACGTCGATCGACCTCGGCGCCTTGATGCCGAGGCGCACCTGGTCACCACGCACCTCGAGCACAGTCACGACGATCTCGTGCCCGATCATGATGCTCTGATTCGCACGTCGCGTGAGCACGAGCACGATGTCCCCCCTCCGTGGCGGCCGCCGCAGGCGCCGAAGCCGAAGCATACGCGCGTATCACACGCGCGCGCTGTGTACTCGTCGCGATTCCGTCGACCAACACGTTCCGTGGTTGCCTCGCGACCGCGGAACGGCTCGACGAGCGCGAGGTTCGTCGGCGCTCGCGTTGCCCAGGTGCCGGCGTTCAGCTGGCGACGGCCAGCGGTGCGCGCACGCTGTAACCCGCGCTGGGCAACACGACCTGCGCGCCTTCGTGCGTGAACCGGTTCACGACGATCGGACCGAGCAGGTTGACGGTCGACTCCTCCGGACGTTCACGCAGCGTCACGACGGTGAACACGACCGCGTCCTCGGCCTGGTCGAGCCCGAGCCGTTCGGCCGTACCGGTGTCGAGCTCGAACTCGTACTCCGGGTAGAAGACCCACGGCGGCACGACGACGAAGCCGATGTCGGGATCCTCCGTCGACGACAGCAAGAGGAAAGGACTGCCCGCAGGACCCCAGGGCGCCAGGTCGAAGTGGTGCGCGTGCGGGAAGCCGGGCAGGCCCGCCGGGAAAAGGATCTCGGCGACGTCAGTCGCTGTGTGCGTCTCGAGCATTGTTCCCCTACTTCAAGAAGTCGGTCAGCGACGGCTGGATTGCTTTGGCCGTGGCCTCGAGTGCGGCCTGGTAGGCGACTTGCTGGGCTTGGAGGTTCACCATCACCTGCGCGATGTCGGCATCCTCGATGCTGGACAGGTTCTGTTTCATCGTCAGCCCATTCGAAGTGTTTTGGCTCTGCATGTTTTGAACGCGAAGAAATTGCGATCCGACCTGCGCCAGCTGGTTCTGGACCTGGGCGGTCTGGGTGCTCAGCGTGGTCTGGAGACCGCTGAGCTGGCTCGGATTGCTCTGTACGGCTTGCGAAATCTGACTCAGGGTGGTGAACAGGTCGCTTCCGGGCGGTCCGAACACCGCGTCGCCGTTGACGTTCACCTGTATCCGTTGCCCGGGTGCGATGTTGCGCTCGACCGCCGACGAGACGCCGACGTACTGGCCGCTCGAGTTGTAGGCGACTTCACCGGCGGCCGTACCCGCGAAGATCGGCCGGCCCGCGTACTGCGTGTTCGCGACGCCGATGAGGGTCTGGCGGATCGAATCGATCTCGGTCGCGATGCCCTGGCGCGCGTTGGCGTCGAGCGACCCGTTCGACGCTTGAACGACGAGATCGTTGACTCGCTGGAGTTGCGAGACCGTGCTCGTGAGCGCGTTGTCGGCGTTGCCGAGCCAACCCTGCGCGTCGCTGAGGTTGCGCGAGTACTGGTCGTTGCGGTCGATCCCCGCGTGGAGCTGCATCGCCGACACCACATCGGCGGGGGCGTCGGACGGTTTCGACAGACGCTTGAGGGACGACGCCTGGCCTTGCAGGTCGGACAGCTTCTGGAACGACTGCTGCAACGCGATCAGCGAGTTGTTCACCAGCATCTGGTTCGGGATGCGGAAGTCGGATGACGGCATCAGTCGTTACCTCCTCCTACCCTCAGGCCAGTCCGGTTTTGTTGATCAACGTGTCGAGCATGCCGTCGATCGTGGTCAGCAATCGGGCGGCCGCGTCGTAACCGTGTTGGAACTCGACGAGGTTCGTCATCTCTTCGTCGATGCTGACGCCCGACTGCTGAGAGCGCGCGTTGTCGAGACTCTGCGTCGCGGTCTGTTGGATCTGATCGCGGTTGGTCGCGGTCTGGGTGTCGACACCGAGCTGGACGATCGCCTGGCGGTAGACGGAGTCGGCGCCGGTCGGGCTCGTCGAGAGATCGGCGAGGTTGAGGGCGTTGGAGCCGTCCAGCGGACCGGCCGCGGCCGTCCCGGCGGCGATCGCACTCGGGTTGCCCTCGACGGCGGCCGAGACGGCGAGGGAGGCGGCGTTGGTGCCCGTGAAGAACTGGCGGCCGCCGATGCCGTCGGAACCGACGGCGGTGTTGCCCAGCAGGGTGGCGAATCCGGTCGTGGCGCCCGTCGCCCGGACCTGCAACTGGTGCGTCCCCGTGGGGGCGATGGCGATGGAGAGCGGGCTGCCGTTGCCGCCCGTGACGGTCGCGGTCGCGTTGCCGGCCCCGATCGCGGTGTCCATTGCCGTCTGCAAGGCCGTCTGCAAGGCCGCGGCGCCGCCGGCGCCCGACCAGTCGGCGCCGGCGACGGTGACGCTCGAGAACGCGCCGTTGTCGAGCCCGACGTCGAACTGCAAGTTGCCGGCCGCGCTCTGGTTCTGGTTGGCGACGGCGAGCGAGCCACCGATCGCGCCGTGCAACTGGTTCACTTCGTCGCGCAGTGTCGTGGCGACGTTGTCGAGCTTGGCGATGTAGTTCGGGATGGTGGCGTTGATCGCGTTGAGCTCACCGCCGGCCTTGCCGGACGTCACGGTGGCGGCCGAGTTGTCGGTCGCCCAGCGCAGGACGGCGCCCGAACCACTCGTGTCGACGTTGAGCGCGGTCGACTGATCCTCTTGCACCAGCGCGGTGCCGTTGAGCATCACGTTGACCTGGTTGAAGGTTCCGGCGCGCAGGCTCGCGCCGCTTGCTTCCGAGAGCTGGTTCGCGAGAAGGTCGCGCTGGTCTTCCAGGTCGTTGACCGGAAGCCCGGCGATCGTGTTGGTCTTGATCGCCTTGTTGAGCTGGGCGATCGAGGCCGCCTTGTTGTTGATGTCCGCGACGGTCGCGCCCAGCTCACTGACCGTGTCGGACTTCTGTTGCGTGAGGCTCTGGCTGATCGAGTTGAAGCTCGCGGCGAGTGTGTCGGCCCGCTCCAACAGCTGGGTGCGCGACGCGGCGTCGCTCGGGTTGTTCGCAACGTCGTCGAATCCGGCCCAGAGGTCGGAGAGCTGCTTTTGAATGCCGGAGTCGGAGGGCTCGTTGAAGAGCTGCTGGATCGAGTTCATCGTCGACGACGCCTGATCCATGCTCGCCATCGAACCGTGTTCGAGGGCGGCGCGGATCTCCATGAACTGGTCACGGAAGCGGGTGACGGAGTCGACCTTGACGCCCTGACCGTCGCCGACGAACGTGGCGTAGGCCGCGGGAACGGCCGGCGCGCCGATGTTCACGAGGTTGACGGCCTGGCGGGTATAGCCCGGCGTGTTCGCGTTCGCGACGTTCTGCGCGGCGACGTTGACGCTGCGTTGCTGCGCTTGCAGCGCCGTGAGCGCGAGACGAAGCCCCGAGAAGTCGGACATCAGATCGCCTCGTCGACGATCCGCAATGCCAGCGAACGATCGGGCAGGGTGCCGTGCGCGTCGTACGCGTCGATGTCGATCTCACCCATCGCCGCGATCGCCTCGCGCGCAGCCTGGTGACCGCGCTGCAACAGATCGCGATTCGACTTGGTGATGGAATCGATCTCCTGGGCGAGGTTGAGCAGTGCACGCCGGTGTTCGGCGAAGATGCCGTCCCACGGCGCGGGGGTGAGACCACCGAGCTCGCGCAGGGTCGGCGAACCGGAGAGCCCGAGCTCACGGCCGGCATCGGCGACGAGCACGGCGCGCTCGAGCTCGATGCGCTTGATCTCGCCGAGCACGTTCTCGACCTCTCTCGTCGCGAAGGCGAGCCAGCGCGAGCGTCCGGCCGCGAGGACGAGCTGCTCTTCTTCGAGCTTGAAGACGAGCAGTTCGAGTAGCTGCCGTTCGCGCCACAAGATGTTCGATACGTCGCTGAGCGCCATGATCCGACCTCGAGGCCCCTCTCGCGGGCCGCAACTGCCGACCCGCTACCGGTGTCTCATCGGCCGGAACCGGCGTGGAGATGAAGGAACCGGTGGTGCCAGGTGTCACTTCCGCGGGGGCGGCCCCCGAGCCGGCGAGTCGGACGGTGTGTCGAAACCCGTGTGCCGGAAGGTGCCGGCGTGGGGACTCGAATGCGCGCCGTTCAGCGGATGAGACCGAGCGCAACGGCCCGGCCGAGCGCTTCGTTGCGGTTGCTCGCCTCGAGCTTGGCGTAGATGCGAACGAGGTGGGACTTCACGGTCGCGAGCGTCACCGACAAGGCCCCGGCGATCTCCCGGTTCGTGCGACCTTCGGCCAACAGCACCAGCACCTCGCGCTCGCGCGACGTCAGCAGGTCGTCGACCCGGTCGTCGAGGGCCGGCAGCGCCACCGCACCCGAAAGTGCATGGTGCAACGCCGTCACGACGTGGCGGACGCCCTTGCGGGCCGCATCCACGACCACCCCGAGCTCGTCGGCGTCGACCGAACGCAGCGCGATCCCCGAAGCGCCCAACGCCAGGAGATAGCGCACCACGTGCTCGTGCGCCGGCGGGAGCAGAACCACGATCTCGGGGTGAGGGCGCAGGCGCACCAGCCGGCGCACGACGTCGGCGGCATCGAGATCGGCGGGCACGCCGACCACCGCCAGGTCGGGGCGGTCGACCGTCGCCAAGCTGACGAGCTCGCGCCCGGACCGGGTCTGGCCCACGACTTCGACACCTCGGGCCTCCAACACCGCCGTGATCCCGGCGCGAACGAGCGCCAGCTCGTCCGCGACGATCGCGCATTCGCGGCGACTTCTACCCGGATCGAGGACCACCACGCGCCTCCCAGCTGTCGTGATCTGGTGAGACTACATTCCGCGCGTCTGAAAGCCACGCAAAGCGGTCACTTCTTTCAACCCCGGGGCCAATCAAGAGCGGTGGCGGTTGCCGCCGAAGTTTGCGTCCACATCCACAACAACCGTGGACACCAGCACCGAATCGGGGGGCATCCGAGTGAAGCCAGCACAGAAGGCCGACATCGACATCGAGCGGGCAACCTACGAGGACAACCTCGTGCGCCAGCACCTCCCGCTCGTGCAGTACGTCGTCTCCGAGGTCGCCCACCGGGTGCCGAGCCACGTGAGCCGCAGCGACCTCGTGTCGGCCGGGATGCTGGGCCTCGCCCAGGCCGCCCGGAGCTACGACCCCGAGCGCGGGATCGCCTTCGATCGCTTCGCCTCGACCCGCATCCGCGGTGCGCTGCTCGACGAGCTGCGTGGCCGCGACTGGGCGAGCCGTTCCGTCCGGGCCCGGGCCCGCGGCCTGCAAGCCGCACACGAGGAGCTCATGAACAAGCTCGGTCGCACGCCGACGCCCGACGAAGTCGCGAAGATGCTCGACGTACCGACCGAGACCGTGCACAAGCTCGTCGACGACGTCCACCGCGCGACCGTCCTCAACTACGACTCGCTCGTGATGGAAGGCGACGCAGAATCGTTCATCGCCGGCGACGACGCCGGTCCGGAAGACGCGATCCTCGACCGTGAGCGCAAGGCCTACCTCGTCGACGCCGTGCACGCGCTCCCCGAGCGCCTGCAGCGGGTCGTCACCGGCTACTTCTTCGAAGAGCGTTCGATGCAGGATCTGGCCGACGAGCTCGGAGTGAGCGAGTCACGCATCTCCCAGCTGCGCGCAGAAGCGCTCCTGTTGTTGAAGGACGGCATCAACTCGCAGCTCGAGCCCGAAGCGGTGCAGCCCGAGACCCGCCCGAACGGGCGGGTCGCGCGGCGCAAGGCGGCGTACTACTCCGCCGTCGCTGCGGGCTCGACACCGCGCGACCGCGTGTCGGAACGACCGATCGCGGCGACGCAGATGGTCGGGATCTCGAACTCCTGACGGAGTCGGGCGATTTCTTGTCGAAGTCGGCGACCGAAATCCTCATCTCGGGGATCCGGTCGCCGACGAGGACAGGTTCCCTATCGAAGCAATCGGTAGGAGTGCATTGAGAAGCCCAGGGAGCTGGGCGGAGCAGGTCACGGAGGAGAAGCGCCGATGCGCATCAACACGAACATCATGGCGTTGGATGCATACCGCAATCTCAACACCACCAACGACGCCTTGGCGAGCAGCCTCGAAAAGCTCTCGTCCGGGTACCGCATCAACCGGGCCGCCGACGACGCGTCGGGCTTGGTCATCAGCCAGAACCTCGACAAGCAGATCTCGGGTCTCAAAGTCGCGACCCAGAACGCCCAAGACGGCATCTCGGTCGTGCAGACCGCAGAAGGTGCACTGACCCAGGTCAACTCGATGCTGCAACGCATCCACGACCTGATCGTGCAGTCGGCCAACACCGCGTCGTCCGACAGCACCGCCCGCACTGCTGCCCAGAACGAGATCGTGCAGCTCCGCGACGAAATCGACCGGATCGGCAACACCACGTCGTTCGGTAACCAGAACCTGCTCGACGGCAGCTTCGGTGCCCAGGCCGCACAACTCACCTCGGCGGCCACCGGCCTCAGCGGGGGCCTGACGCTCACCGGTGCGACCACCAGCGTGCAGTTCAGCTTGAACCTGGACGCCGGCAACACCGCGGGCAGCCTGATCACGACCGTTTCCGTCAACGTGGGCACGTACGCCACCGCGGCGTCGTTCCAAGCCGAACTGCAGACGGACGTCAACACCGCAACCAACGCCGCGACCGGGTTCACCGGTGCGGTCACGGTCAAGGTCACCGACCTCGGCTCGGGTGTGTGGACCGTCAACTTCGTCCGCAACAGCACGGCGACCGGCACGGGCATCGCGATCAGCGGTGTCGGCTCCGACATCGCCCAGGCCATCACCGCGAGCGGCGCCGCCTCGGTGGCGAACACCGCCGGCGGTGTGTTCCAGGTCGGCGCCAACGTCACCGCGACCAACCAGATCCAGGTGTCGATCGACGACGTCCGGATCACGGGCGGCTCGAACACCACCTACACCGCCCTCGCGGCGATCGACGTCACCAACCCCGCGACCAACAGCACGTCGGCGAGCCTCGTCGACGCGGCGATCGCTTCGGTGTCGGCGCTGCGGGGTCAACTCGGTGCGGACCAGAACCGGTTCCAGTCGACCATCGCCAACCTGCAGGTCACCACGGAGAACCTCTCCGCTTCGGAGAGCCGCATCCGTGACACCGACATGGCGTCGGAGATGGTCAACTTCACCAAGGACCAGATCCTGCTCCAGGCCGGCACGGCCATGCTCGCCCAGGCCAACTCGGCGCCCCAGACCGTGCTGAAGCTCCTTCAGTAGGACCGCACCGACTCCGTGACCTCCGAGACGGGGGCGCCCTTCCGGGCGCCCCCGTTCTTCGTCTCGCGCGACCCCGCCCGGTTGGTCGGCGCCGGATGTCACTACAGCCGGACTCCGCGAACGCCGAAGCATCCCTATCGCCTCTGCCACCTCGGTAGCGGTGATCGAAGGTGCAACGACCGAGCCCAAGGATCGGGCCACAACGGTTCACGGAGGAGAAGCGCACATGCGCATCAACACGAACATCATGGCGTTGGATGCATACCGCAATCTCAACACCACCAACGACGCCTTGGCGAGCAGCCTCGAAAAGCTCTCGTCCGGGTACCGCATCAACCGGGCCGCCGACGACGCGTCGGGCTTGGTCATCAGCCAGAACCTCGACAAGCAGGTTTCGGGTCTCAAAGTCGCGACCCAGAACGCCCAAGACGGCATCTCGGTCGTGCAGACCGCAGAAGGTGCACTGACCCAGGTCAACTCGATGCTGCAACGCATCCACGACCTGATCGTGCAGTCGGCCAACACCGCGTCGTCCGACAGCACGGCCCGCACTGCTGCACAGAACGAGATCGTGCAGCTCCGCGACGAAATCGACCGGATCGGCAACACGACCGCCTTCGGTAACCAGAACCTGCTCGACGGCAGCTTCGGTGCCCAGGCGGCGCAGTTGACGAACGGTGCGTCGGGTCTGGCCGGGGGTCTCACCCTGACCGGTGCGACCACCAGCGTGCAGTTCAGCTTGAACCTGGACGCCGGCAACACCGCGGGCAGCCTGATCGCGACGGTCGCAGTGAACGCCGGGACCTACGCCACCGCGGCGTCGTTCCAAACCGAACTGCAAACGGACGTCAACGCGGCAACCACCGGCCATGTCGGGTTCACCGCCGGGGTCACGGTCAAGGTCACCGACCTCGGCTCGGGCGTGTGGACCGTCAACTTCGTCCGCAACAGCACGGCGTCGGGCACGGGCATCGCGATCAGCGGTGTCGGCTCCGACATCGCCCAGGCCATCACCGCGAGCGGCGCCGCCACGGTGGCGAACACCGCCGGCGGTGTGTTCCAGGTCGGCGCCAACGTCACCGCGGCCAACCAGATCCAGGTGTCGATCGACGACGTCCGGATCACGGGCGGCTCGAACACCACCTACACCGCCCTCTCGGCGATCGACGTCACCAACACGGCGACCAACAGCACGTCGGCGAGCCTCGTCGACGCGGCGATCTCGTCGGTGTCGGCGCTGCGGGGTCAACTCGGTGCGGACCAGAACCGGTTCCAGTCGACCATCGCCAACCTGCAGGTCACCACGGAGAACCTCTCCGCCTCGGAGAGCCGCATCCGTGACACCGACATGGCGTCGGAGATGGTCAACTTCACCAAGGACCAGATCCTGCTCCAGGCCGGCACGGCCATGCTCGCCCAGGCCAACTCGGCGCCCCAGACCATCCTGAAGCTCCTTCAGTAGGTCTGGCTCAAGCCGATCAGTTCCTAGGCCGAACAGCCGAAAGAACAACCGGAGGCGTGGGGGAGGCAACTCCCCCACCCTTCGCGGGAACGCCGGGACGACCGGCGCTGCCGTGAAGGGGGCACACCAAAGGCGGTATTGGCAGTGACATCGATCGGAAGCTCGACGTCGACGACCCCGACCACCACGACGGACCCGACGACGACGGCCGCGCCGGCGACGGGCACGTCGTCGCTCGTCCAGACCGCGAACGGCGCGGGCACGCAATCGATCGGCGGGCTCGCCACCGGTCTCGACACCAACGCGATCATCAGTGCGCTCGTCGCCGCGGAACGCGCCCTCGAGGACCCCATCAAGAACCAGGGCCAGCTCGACCAGATCGCGCTGCAGAGCTACGGCCTCATCCGCACCGACCTCTCGTCGCTCAGCACCGCGGCGCTCGCGCTCGCGCGACCCGCGGCCTGGAACACGCTCGCGGCGACGTCGTCGGACGCGAACGTCGCGGCCGTCACCGTGGGGAGCGGCACGTTCAGTGGCACGCTGTCGTTCACCGTCGACGCGCTGGCCAGCGCGGGCAGCGTGCGCTCGACGAACATCATCACCGACACCTCGACCGCGATCGCCGCGAGCCCTTCGGTGTTCGTCGCGGCGGGCGGCCAAGCGCTCGGCTTCGCCACCTTCAAGTCGGACAGCACGCTCGCCAACGGCGCGCACTCGATCACGGTGTCGCAGGCGTCGAGCGCGGCGACGAAGAGCGGCGACTCGGCGCTCGCCGGCTCGACCAGCATCGACGGCACGAACGACACGTTGCAGCTGAGCATCAACGGCACCCCGACGACGCTCACGCTCGCGCACGGCACGTACACCGCGACCCAGCTCGCGCAAGCGGTACAAGACGCGGCAACGTCGGCCGGCGCGCCCGTCACGGCATCGCTCTCGGGCACGGGCGCGCTTTCGCTGTCGACGACGCGTCAGGGGTCGCAAGCGACCCTCCAGGTCACGGGCGGCGACGCGCTCGGCGCGCTGTCGCTTTCGACCGACGCCGCCGCGCACACGGGAACCGACGGCGTGCTGCAGGTCGACGGCGGCGCCAACCAGACCTTCTCCAGCCTCGACGCGGGCCAGAGCATCACGCTCAACGCAGCCGTGGGCACGATCACCGCAGTGCTGTCCGGCGGGCTGACGACGGGCACGGTCAACGGCAACAACGTGAGCACCGGCGACGGCAGCCTCGCGACCGTCGTCGGGAACATCAACGCGGCGGGCGCGGGCGTCACCGCCACGGCCGTGCAGGTGGGCCTCAACTCGTACCGGCTGCAGCTCACTTCGAACACCGCGGGCGCCAACAACGGCGAGAACATCGACGCGTCCGCGTTCAACAGCAATGTCGGCGGGTTCCTCACCCTGACCGCGGCGTCCGACGCGAAGGTCACGGTCGGAACCGGTCCGGGCTCGTACGACGTGACGTCGAGCACCAACACGGTGAGCGGACTGCTTCCCGGGGTCACCGTCAACCTCAAACAGCAGAGCACGGAGCTCGTCACCGTCACCGTCAACCGCGACGACAGCGGGATCGCCGACAAGGTGCAAGCCCTGGTCGACGCAGCGAACCAGGTGCAGAGCACCGTCGACGGGCTGACCAAGTACGACCCGTCGTCGAACACGGCGTCCCCGCTCACCGGTGACCCGACGGCGACCCAGCTCATGGGCTCGCTGACCTCGGCGTTCATCAGCACCGTGGCCGGTGCGACACCGACCAGCCCCGGTCTCGCCGGCGTCTCGATCGACGGGACCGGCAAGTTCACCTTCGACCGCACCAAGTTCCTCGCCGCGTTCGACGCCAACCCACAAGGTGTCACCAGCCTCTTCGCACAAGGCGGGACGGCTGACAACGCGAACGTGCAGTTCGTCTCGGCGGGCGATCGGGCCGTGGCGGGCACCTACGACGTCGTGGTCACCCAAGCCGCGCTCCAGGGCAGCGACGTGGGGCTCACGGGAACGTTCCCGCCCGCGGTGCTCCCGACGATCAAGGTGCAGGTCGGGACGACCCAGGTGTCGTACGCGATGAAGGACACCGACACGCGCGCCGACGTGGCCAACGGGCTGAACGCGGCGTTCGCGAGTGCATCGCTCTCACTGCAGGCGACCGACACCGGCAGCGGTGTGCAGATCACGACGACCGAGTACGGCCACACGGCAAGCTTCGACGTCGACTGGAACGGCGGTGGGTACGTGACCCACGCCGGCCAGGACGTGCAGGGGACGATCAACGGCGTCACCGCGACCGGTTCGGGCCAACAGCTCATGGTGCCGTTCTCCGACACCACCGCCAGCGGGCTCGCCTTGAAGATCACGTCGAGCGCGACCGGCGATCTCGGCAACTTCACGTACTCACCGGGGCTGGCGCAGCGGGCCCAGACCGCGATCTCGAATGCCACCGACCTCGTCTCCGGCTACATCACTTCGTCGGAGAACGACTACAAGTCGCGGATTCAGTTCATCAACGATCAGATCGCGTCGATGGAACTTCACGTCACGGCATACGAGACCAACCTCCGCCAGCAGTACGCAACGCTCGAGAGCACGATCTCGACACTGAAGTCGCAAGGAAGCTTCCTCACCAGCCAGATCAGCTCGATGACCGGTTCGTCGAACTCGTCCGGCGGATGACCACCTCTCAAGGGAACGGATTCCCGATGAACCGAACGATGCTGCGCGCGGCATACGTCAGCAGCTCCATCGACACGATGTCGCCCGGCCGCATGGTCGTCGCGCTGTACGAGCGTCTGAACGTCGACCTCGACCGCGCCGAGCAGGCGATCGCTGCGAACGATCCGTCGACCGCGCACGAGTGCCTCTTGCACGCGCAGGCGATCGTGACCGAGCTCCACGACACCCTCGACGCGGACTCGTGGCCGGCGGCGCGCAGCCTCAAGGACATCTACGTGTTCTTGCTGTTCGAGCTCGTCGCCGCCAACGTCGAAAAGGACGGGGCGCGGGTGGCCTCGTGCCGCGAGCTGGTCGCGCCCTTGCACGACGCGTGGCACTCGGCGGCCGGGATCGTCCAGAGCCCCGGGGGCGTCGCGTGACGCTGACGTGGGAACGGGCCCTGGCCGACTGCGAGGCCCGGCTCGACGCCGCCGAGGTGGCGCTGTCTCGGGGCACCGCCCTGCCCGTCTCCCCCTTCTCGGAAGCCGAGATCGAAGGCCCGCTTCCCGCGGCGCTCGCGGAGCGTGCGCGGGAGTGTTGCGCCCGGGGCGCGGAGCTCGAGCAACGGCTCTCGCACGAGCTGGAGCGGATCCGGTTGGAGCTGCGGCGGCTACCCCGCATGCCGCGCGCGCAGAGTGAGGCCCGGTTCCAGGCGCAAGCCTGACGACCTGGCCCGAGGCGCAAGCCTGACCAAATGGTCCAAAGGCTCACGGGGAGCCGCCCCCCGCCGATTGGGAGACGACAGATCGGTCGGAAAGCGGGGGCTCGTTGAGCGCGAAGCGAACAGGCCAGCAGGGGTCGCGATCCGCGTCCGTGCCCGTCGATCTGCTGCTCGCGACCGGCGAGCGTCTGCAGCGTGCGGGCGACCTCGCGGGCGCCGAGCAGACCTACCGGCGGATACTCGAGACCCACGCGGACGACGAGCGCGCGACCCAGTTGCTCGGCGCGATCCTCGCCGACCGCAATCGTCTCGATGAGGCGATCGACCTCTTCGAAGCGGCGGCCCCGAACGTCGGCCCGCCGTCGCTCGACACGTTCGGCTTCTTCAACAACTACGCCAACGTGCTGCGGCGCGCCGAGCGCCTCCGGGCTGCGGAGGACATCCTCCGGACACTCGTCGCGGCGGCGCCGCGCGAGTGGCAACCGTGGCACAACCTCGGTCAGACGCTGAAGGACCTCGAGCGCTACGACGAAGCCGCAGCCGCGATGCGCCGCGCCGTCATGCTCGAACCCGGGTTCGGCCCGAACCACGGTGTGCTCGGCGAGGTCCTCCATCATCTCGGCCGGTTGCACAGCGCCGAGGTGTCGCTGCGCCGCGCCATCGAGCTCGGTTGCGTGAACGATCATGCGATCTGGACGGTCCTCGGCAACAACCAGCGGATGCTCGGCCACCTCGACGAAGCGCTCGAGCTGCTGTCGCGCGCGCTCGTGCTCTCCGGTCGGAGCGCGGCTGCGCACAGCAACGTCGGCGTCGTGCTCATGCAGCTCGGGCGCTTCGACGAGTCGGTGGAACACTTCCGGACCGCGATAGCCGCCGACCCCGAGAACAACGTCTACCACGGGTACCTCGGCTACACGCTGTTGTCGGCGGGCCGGCTCCGGGAGGCCTTCGAGCCGTGGGACCGAGCCATCGACGGCGGGCTGCGCGGTCGCGAGCGCGATACGGGCGTGCCGCGCTGGACTCCGGCCGACGCCGATACGCGGGTGCTCGTCTACCGCGAACAAGGGGTGGGCGACGAGATCATGCTCGCGTCGCTCTACCCCGATCTCGTTGCTGCGGCCCGCGAGGTCGTGATCGAGTGCGACACGAGGCTGGTGCCGCTCTTCACGCGCTCCTTTCCGGGCGCGGAGGTCCGGGCGCAGACCCATGACAAGTTCCGCGGGGAGACCGCGCACGACTTCGACCGCGCGATTCCCGCCGGCAGCTTGATCCAGTGGTTCCGGCCGACCGTCGACGCGTTCCCCGACCGCCGCGCCTTTTTGGTTCCGGATCCGGAGCGCGTTGCCGCGTGGCGGGAGCGTTTGGCGCAGACCGGCCCCGGGCCGTACGTCGGGATCAGCTGGCGTTCGCGGATCCAGACCGCGGAGCGCAGGCTCGAGTACACGCGCCTCGACGAGTGGTCCGAGGTGTTCGCCGCCGGCTCAGCCACATGGGTCAATCTCCAGTACGACGACTGCAACGCCGAGCTCCGCGACGCGGAGAAGCGATTCGGCGTGCAGATCCATCGTTGGGACTGGCTCGATCTCATGAACGACTTCGACGAGGTCGCGGCGCTCGTCAGCGCGCTCGATCTCGTGGTCGCGCCGTTCAACACGGTCGCGATGCTGAGTGGTGCGCTGGGTGTCGGCACTGTCGCGATGGGCAACCGGTACGGCTGGGGCGAGCTCGGTTCCGGCCGCATGCCGTGGCAGCCGTCCATACGCGTCGCCGCGCGGCATGCCGAACGAGGAATGGGACGAAGTGTTGAACATCGCCGCGCGCGAGGTCACCCGGATCGCGCCCCGCGCCGTGGTACCAGTCGACGAAGCCAGGGTTTGAGGAGGAACAGGTGCTCGACCTGAACGGATCCACGATCTTGCTCACCGGAGGAACCGGGTCGTTCGGCAACGCGTTCGTCGAGCGCGTCATCGACTGCTGGCCCGACGCGACCGTACGCGTGTACTCACGCGACGAGCTGAAGCAGTCGCAGATGCGCGACAAGTTCGGCGACAACCAGCTCCGCTACCTCATCGGCGACGTCCGCGACCGGGCCCGCATGACACGCGCGGTCGAAGGCGCCGACATCATCGTCCACGCGGCCGCGATGAAGCAGGTGCCGGCGTGCGAGTACAACCCCTTCGAGGCGGTGCGTACCAACGTCCTCGGCGCGCAGCACGTGGTCGACGCCGCGATCGATGCGCGGGTCCGCCGCGTCGTCGCACTCTCGACCGACAAGGCCGTCAACCCCGTGAACCTGTACGGCGCGACGAAGCTCTGCGCGGAGAAGATCTTCGTTCAGGGCAACGCGTACGCCGCCCAGCGCCAGACACGCCTTGCGTGCGTGCGCTACGGCAACGTCGTGGGGTCCCGTGGCTCGGTCGTCCCGGTGTTCCGACAGCAGCTGGAGCGCGACGGCCGGATCACGATCACCGACGAGCGCATGACCCGCTTTTGGATCACGCTCCCGCAAGCCGTCGATCTCGTCCTCTACGCGCTCGAGAACATGGAGGGCGGCGAGGTGTTCGTTCCGAAGATCCCGTCGATGCATGTTGTCGACCTCGCCCGGGCGATCGCCCCGGACGTTCCGCACGAGCTGATCGGGATCCGTCCCGGCGAGAAGCTGCACGAGATCCTGATCACACCCGACGAGGCCCGGCACGCGATCGACGCGGGCGAGGTGTTCGTCGTGCTGCCGGAGCACTCGTGGTGGGAAGCGAAGGCCTCGAACATCATCGGTCGACCGGTCGAGGACGGCTTCAGCTACGCCAGCGACAACAATCCGCACTGGATCACCGTGGACGAGCTGCGGGAACTCCTCCCGGCCGGGTAGTCAGTACCGGTGGACGTCACCAGCGTCCCTGGATGGAAGAACCGCTGGGCACGGCTCCGAGACGCGGTGCGGGTCGGGCCCTGCTCGGAGGCCGTCCGCCTACCCGCGGCTTGTCGGGGCTTGGTGACCGAGGGCGCCGTGGGGTCGTTGGCGATTGTAGAAGTGCAGCCAGGGTTCGAGCGCTCGAGCGCGATCGGTGCTCGTTCGGTAGGCGACGAAGTACGCCCATTCGCGCAGCAGGGTCTGGATGAACCGTTCTGCTTTGCCGTTCGTGTGAGGCCGGTAGGGACGGGTGAAGAGATGCTTGATCCCAAGCCGTGTGATCACGCGCGCGTGATGTTTTGATCGGTAACCGGGACCGTTGTCCGTCATGATCCGTTGCACGGTCACGCCCTGCGCGGCGAACCATGCGATCGCGCGTTTCAAGAACCCGATACTCGTTTTGGCGGTCTGGTTCGGGAGCAGCTCGACGTACGCGGCGCGGCTGGTGTCATCGACAGCGACGTGGCAGTACTCGAAACCCAAACTGACGTAGGCACGTTTGCCGGCCTGATCGCGTCCGGTCATGCGGTGCCCGGGCCGGTCGAAGCGGCTGAGTCGTTTGATGTCGATGTGGATGAGCTCGCCCGGGTGACGTCGGCAATACCGGTTCGGAGGTTCGGGCGGCGCGAGCCGCGATAAGCGGTGCAGCCCGATCCGTTTCAACACCACACCGACGGTCGATACCGCCAGGTTGAGTTTCGCGGCGATCGTGGTGCTCGTCATCCGTGCCCGGCGGAGCCGCTCGATCGCGGCCACGACCCGGACCGGGGTGCGGTTCGGGATCCGTTTCGGCGCCGACGACCGATCGGCCAGTTCGCGATCCCCGGCCCGCCAGCGCGCCAACCACACGTAGGCGCGGCGTTCGCTGATCCCGGCCGCCTCAGCGGCGTCGCTGACCGTCCAACCTTCGTCGATTCGCTCGCACAACAAGCGCCGCTGAACCGGCGTGAGCCTCGCGTTACCGTGCAGTTTCACCGTGGTCTCCTTGGGACTGGCAGGCGTCAAGCACCTTCAGACTCCAAGGAGGCCCGGCATGAACAACGTCATTAGGAACTACAGCTAGCGCGGGTGCTAGCAGGAGTGCTAGCGCGGACGCTTGCGCTGGTGCTAGCTGTGCGAATTCGCGCGGCGTCTCGTGTCGACGGCCGTTTTGGGCCGGCACGCATCTGCCGCCGGGACTGCGAGCAGTACGCGGGAGCGCTACGAGCGCTCGAAGAGCCACCAGGTGACGCGGTCCCAACCGTCCTCGGCGCTCAGGTAGCCCTGGCGCACCAGCGTCAGCTCGTGGCCGAACCGTTCGACGAACAGGCCGCCGTAGTCGCGACGGAACAATGCACCCTCGTGACCGCGGTAGGGCACCTCGACCGTCTCGGTGTCGAAATACTCGCCACAGAACACATACTTGCGCGAGGCGCGCACCATCTCGCTCATCACCTTGTCGAGCGTCTCTTCCGGTTGGTGGATGAGCACGCCCATGGTGAAGACGAAGTCGATCGAACGGTCGCTCACCGGCAGGTCGCGTGCAGGCCCGTGCACCGCACGGACCCCGGGCACCCGCCGGTCGAGCAGCCGGAGCGCCTTGGCGTTCACGTCGACACCGGTCACCCGGGAGGGGTCGACCCGCTGGGTGATCCACTGGAGATTGCCACCGACGTTACAGCCGACCTCGAGCACACTCTCGGGCTGGAGCTCATCGAGCAACGGCAGCCAGAACTCGCCCCGGCGGTCGTAGGCCGAGAGGTTGCGGTCGACGTATTCGTTCCCGAACTCGCCCGCCCACAGCGCCTCGAGCCGGCCGGCTTCGCTGGACCTGGTGTTGGTGGAAGTCATACTTCTCTATCGACAGGTCCCGCCGCCGATGGAGAGTCATGGACAGCCCGCGGGTCGCCATGATGCAGCCCACGTTCCTGCCGTGGCAGGGCTATTTCGCGCTGATCGCGGCCGCGGACGTGTTCGTGCTGCTCGACGACTTCCAGCTCGTTCGGCGTTCGTTTCACCATCGCAACCGCCTGCTCTTCGCCGACGAAGGCGCCGCGACGGTCAGTGTGCCGGTCGCCCGGGCGGCCGGCGGCGGCGAACCGAGTCTCGCGCAGGCCTCGCCCGCCATCGACGCGAAATGGCGCAGGCACTTCAAGGCGAAACTCGACCACGCCTACCGCGCGGCCGCATTCCACGACGAGCTCCGACCCGCCGTCGACGCCTGGATCGACACATCGTGGCCATCGCTCGCGGCGTTGAACATCGCGTTCATCCGACTCGTTGCCGATCGCCTCGGATTCGCTCCCGAGTGGCGCTGCTCGTCCGAAGTCGGTTCCACAGGTCAGCGATCGACGCGGAATCTCGACCTGCTGCGTCGAGTCGGAGCGCGCACGTACCTGTCGGCCCGAGGTGCGTTCGACTACATGGCCGAAGACGGTGTGTTCCCCGTCGACGACATCGAGGTCGTGTTCCAGGATTTCGAGCCCCAGCCCTACCGGCAGCGTCGAACCGACGAGTTCGTCTCGCACCTTTCGGTGCTCGACGCGCTGTTCGAAGTGGGTCCCGACGAGACGCGGCGGCTGGTCCTCGCGGGTCAGCGGGCGTGGACGCCGTGGCGGGCCATGCCGGCAATGACGGCGGCGACGCGCGCCGAGCCCTGACCGTCGACGAGTACCCGGGCCGACATCGCGAGCCGACTGCGCGCGTTCACGTCGTGGGCCAACCGGGCCGCGACCTCAGCGGCCGACGCGATATCGGCCGCCATCACCGCGCCGACGTGCGCGGCCCCCGCCAGCGCGCGACCCTGGCCGGGCGCGATGGAGAACGCGACGACGGCCCGGCCGAGGCAGCACGCCTCGAGCATGGTCACGCCACCGGCGGTGACGACGAGGTCGGCGGCCGCGAGCTCCGGGCCGAGACCGTCGGGCGCGTGGACGGTCTCGACACGACCGTCGTCGGTGCCGAGGCCCCACGGGCCGACCACCTGGCGGATCTGCACCCCGGGGAGCGCTTCGGCGAGACCGATTGCGACACGCGAGCCGTACCCGTCGGCATCGGAGCCACCGGTCGTCACGAGCACACGGCCGACGGTCTCGGAGATCGGTGACGCCGGCAGCGCGCGCAGGTCGGCGTCGACGAGCGCGTACGGCGCGCCCGCGACGACGGCAGCCGCGCTCGAGTGCACGCGGGCATCGGCTCCGGGGTCGGGGTCGATGACGAAGTCGACGGCGAGATCGCGTTCGAGGTCGTCGATCGCGATCAGCAGATCGGCACGGACGCGCGAACGGTCGTCGGCGCGGAGGCGGTACGAGTCGACGAGCACGATGTCGCCCACGACGGACTCCGAACCGAGCACGTGCATCTCGATCTCGAAACCGTGCTCTTCGAGCTCGTGCGCGAGCCCCTCAACCCGGCGGCGATGCCCGAGTCCGATGCCCGGACCCTCGTCGAATGCGCAAACGATCTTCACACCCATCCCCTACACCATGTCCCAGGTGACCACGTCGTCTTCTTCGATGTCGGTCCGGGCGACGCGACCCACCAGCAGCTCGATGAACTTCGGCTTCACGCCGTGACCCGGTCGCTTCACCGTCAGCATTTCCTCGGCGATGACCGTACCTTCGGGGATGCGCGCGGCCGCGACGACCGAACGCCGCGCCTTCGCGTACATCTCCTCGGACTCCTCCGCCGACGGTCCGCGCTTCACCCCGTCGCCGAGCGCGGCCTCGGTGTCGCGGATGTGCGCGACGAGGTCCTGGAGCTCCTGTGGCTCGGCCGCGAACGGGTGATCGGGTCCGTGCATGGTCCGGTCGAGTGTGAAGTGCTTCTCGACGATGCAGGCACCCAACGCGACCGCGGCAACGGCCGCGTGCGTGCCGTTGGTGTGGTCGGAGAGCCCGACGGGCACTCCGAACGCGGCCTGCATGACCGGGATCGAGCGCAGGTTCATCACGTGCGCCGGCGCGGGGTAGAGCGACGCGCACTGGAGCAGCGCGATCTCGTCGCAACCCGCGTCGCGGGCCGCGAAGACCGCTTCTTCGATCTCGCCGAGGCTGGCCATGCCCGTCGAGAAGATGAGCGGGCGGCGGCGCGCGGCCGCGTAGCGGATGAACGGCAGGTCGACCAGCTCGAACGACGCGATCTTGAACGCGCCGACGTCGAGCGCGTCGAGCTCGTCGACCGCCTGGCGATCGAACGGCGACGACATGAACTCGACCCCGCGCTCCCGGCAATGCTCGGCCAGGATGGGCTGCCAGTCGCGCGGGAGTGCGATCTCGTCGAGCAGTACGTGCGCGGGCTTGGCCGCGAGCTCGTCGTCGAGGAAGTCGAAGCGTGGGGTCTTCGTGGAGTACAGGGTCTTGCCGGAGTAGGTCTGGAACTTCACCGCGTCGACGCCCGCCTCCGCGGCGACGTCGATCAACTTGCGAGCGATGCCGAGGTCGCGGTTGTGGTTGGAACCCGCCTCGGCGATCACGTAACAGGGTTGGCCCGGACCTACTTCTCGACCGCTCACCGTGATAGTCGTCACGAACTCAGATCGGCCGGGAAGTCGCCGAATTGAGACCTGTGATCCCGTATGGCCGCCATCTCGTCGACGACGACGACATCGCCGCGGTCGTGGCGGTCCTACGCAGTGACTGGCTGACCGGCGGTCCCCGGATCGACGATTTCGAGCGCGCGCTGCGCGACCGGACCGGCGCCCGGCACGCGATCGCCTTCGCCAACGGGACTGCCGCCCTCCATGCATCACTCTCCGTGGCCGGCATCGGGCCGGGCGACCGCGTCCTGACCTCACCCTTGTCGTTCGTCGCCAGTGCCAACTGCGCGCGCTTCGTGGGCGCGGTGGCCGACTTCGTCGACATCGACCCGAAGACGTTGAACCTCGATCCGGCCGCGGTCGGTACGTGCGACGCGCTGGTGGCCGTGCACTTCGCGGGTCTCCCCGTCGACCTGGGCGCGCTGACCGCGAGGCCGCGCGTGATCGTCGAGGACGCCGCGCACGCGCTCGGCGCGTCGACTCCGGACGGTCCCGTCGGCAACTGCGCCCGCTCCGACATGTGCACCTTCTCGTTTCACCCGGTGAAGGCGATCACGACGGGTGAGGGCGGTGCGGTGACGACGAACTCCGACGAGCTCGCCGACGACCTCCGCCGCTTCCGGTCGCACGGGACCGTGCGCCGCCCCGACCTCGGCGGGTGGTACTACGACGTCGAGACGCTCGGGTACAACTACCGCGTCACCGAGATGCAGGCGGCGCTCGGCACGAGCCAGCTCACCAAACTCGAGCACTTCGTCGCCCGCCGCAACGAGCTCGCCGACCGCTACCGTGACCTCCTCGCCGCGCTGCCGCTCGACCTTCCGCCCGCGGCACCTCCCGGCGTGCGGCACGCCTACCACCTCTTCGCGGTGCGCGTCCCGCGCCGGCGTGACGTCTACGAGGCGATGCACGCGGCGGGAATCGCGGTACAGGTGCACTACGTGCCGATCTACAAACATCCGCTCTATGCCGACGCGGGCCGCACCGGAGCCGACTTCCCCCAGACCGAACGGGCCTACGACGGGCTGTTGTCGTTGCCGCTGTACCCGGCGCTGAGGGAAGCCGACCAGGATCGTGTCGTCGAGGTCCTGACCCGATGCCTCGCCTGATCGCGATCATCCAGGCGCGGACCGGCTCGACGCGCCTGCCCCGCAAGGTGCTGCGCGAGCTCGGCGGGCGCCCGGTGCTCGCCTGGGTCGTGGCCGCGGCGCGCGAAAGCGGTGTGTGCGACGAGATCTTCGTCGCGACGACCACCGAGGCCGAAGACGACGCGGTGGCGACGCTCGCGACGGCACTCGGTACCCAGGTGGTGCGCGGACCGGTCGAAGACGTCCTGACGCGGTTCCTCCTCGCGGTCGAGGCAACGGGCGCGCGGAACGGGGATGCGATCATCCGGCTCACAGCCGACTGCCCGTTGCTGGATCCGCACGTGATCGCGATGTGCGGGCGGCGGTTCGTCGCGGATGGCGTCGACTACGTCACCACCGATCACGACTTCACGGTGGCGCACGGCTTCGACGTCGAGGTCGTGTCGGTCGAGGCGCTGCGCCGGGCCGATGCGGTCGCGACCGGCGCCGATCGCAGCCATGTCACGTCGTACATCGCGTTCCGCCCGCGCGAGTTCCGGTGCGCGAGCGTCGCGCTCGATCCGCCGAGCGTCGACCTGCGCGTCACGCTCGACGAGGCCGCCGACGCCGAGCTCCTCGACGCCATCGTCGCCGAGCTCGGGGCGCGAGCGAGCGACTGGCGTGCAGTGGTGAACCTCTTGCGGTCCCGACCCGACCTGGTGGCGCTGAACCGGCACGTCGAGGTCAAACCCCTCGCCGCGGGCTGATCCGCGCGACGCACTCACATCCGTATGCGGCGCCGCGTCACGCGTTGGCCGCCACCACCGCCACCGCTTCGAGGATGCCGGCGACATCTTGTTCGCCCCGCTCCTCGGCCTCGGCGGCCAGGCCCTCCAAAACGGGAAGGGGCAACAGGTCGACCACGACCTCGGTCGTCAGGGCCTCGGCGCTCTCGAGTGAGAGCCCGTGCACGAGCACGGAATACGCCTCACCCCGAGCGCCCCCCTGGAACAGCACCGCGGCCGTCGACAGCGAGCGGGCCGGGGTGGTCGCTCCGGCAACCACGACCGTCTCGGCGAGCATCGGGGCCAACGCCCAGGTCTCGGCCAATGCCGGGGCCAGCTCGTCGTCGGTCAACATCGGGACCGACTCCTTGAGCGCCGAACGGGCCCGCTTGTCGCCGAACGAGACATGGGCGAGCACCGCCGCGCGCACCCGCTCGGGCGCGTCGACCGACCGGTCTTCGGCCCGATCGAGCAGCGGGCAGAGCCGGCCCATACCAGTCGCTCGGATACGGGCCGACCATTCGAGCGCGCGCATGCTGTCGAGCTTGGCCGCGAACGACGGTACGAGCGCGAGCACCCGGGTGTCGCCGTACTTGCGGTCCCAGATCAACTCTGCGATGCGATCGACGCCGAGCGGCGCCGAGCTCCGCAACGAGGCGAGCACCTCGAGCACACGGTCGTCGGGGATGCGGGCGACGAAATCGGTGGGGTCGAAATCCGTCTCGGCGCACAGCCGGGCGAAGGCATCCCACACGTCGGCGGCGAACGGGTCGTCTTCGAACGCGGCCAGCACCTCGTCCGTCGCCGCCTCGACGTCGCCGTCGAGATACATCACGTGGGCGCGAGCGACGCGAGCGGCGGTCAGCGAGGCCGGGAACCACCGATCCGTCGGGTCGGTGACCCGGTCGAGCAGGGTGCGGGCCGCGTCGACCTCGCCGAGTTGCAGATGCGCGGCCGCGTCGAGCAGATCGCCCAGATCGGGACGGCCCGCATTGTCACGCACCACGGTGGCCCAGATGCTCACCTCCCACGGGCGGCCCCGCGCGAGCAGGAGCCCGGCGACGAAGGCGGCCGCCGAAGCGCGGATCGCCCGGTCGTCGGCGCTGTCGGCCGCGATCTGGAACCAGTCGAGCGCTTCCTCCTCGCGCAGGCGGGCGAGGAACGCACGCGCCCGGTCGAAGGCTTCGTTGCCCGAAGGGGTGACGTCGTCAGTGAGAGGCACGCGCTCTCGATCGGCGCGGTTGCGAACAAGTGAAGGTCCGTATCGGCGCGAATCGTCTCCCATGGTCACACGACCGTCAACAAAGCGGGCCGACGGCTCAAGTTCGATACCCCGCCGCCGATCTTGTGCTCGATTCACTCAGGGTGGAGCAGGGATGCCTCACCATCGCGCCAGGACGGTCGCACACCAGAGGGTCACCTCGTGCTCGACCTCACGATGCAAGCGATCCAAACGTCGCTCGATGGTCTCGCCGCGCGCCAACGCATCGAGTCGACCAACCTCGCGAACTCGGAAACGCCGGGCTACACCGCGCAGACGGTGAACTTCGAGGACAGCCTGAGCGCCGCGATCGCATCCGGTGACCCGAGCCAGGCGCAGATCACGACCGGTGTGACGTCCGACCCGCGCGAACATCAACGGGAACAACGTGTCGGTCGACACGGAGACGATCGGGATGATCGACACGGGCTTGAAGTACCAGCTCGCGACGCAGGAGATGAACAACAAGTTCCGGATCCTGCACGACTCCATGCGTCAGGACCTCTGATGAGCTCCTTGTTCCCCACGTTCGACATCGCGTCGTCGGCACTCACGACGCATCGGATCTGGATGAACGCGCTCGCCGACAACATCGCGAACATCAACACCGTCAAGCCCATGAGCGGGCCGGCGTACCAAGAGAAATTCGTCGTCGCCCAGGAGATCCCGAGCTCGCCCGACCAGCCGGTCGGTGTCGGAGGCGGTGTCGCTCCGGTCGCGGTGCAACTCGGCGACGCCACCGGAATGGTCACCTACGACCCGACCAACCCGTTGGCGGACAAGAACGGTCTCGTGCGCCGGCCGTCGGAGAACCTCGCCGACCAGATGACGAACCTGATCATCGCCCAGCGTGGCTACCAGCTCAATCTCGCGGTCATCGACCGCGCCAAGACGTCGTATCAGCAAGCACTCGACATCAACGGACGGTAGTGATGGCTGTCACCCCGATCAGCGGACTGTTGAACGCGGCCGGTGCCGCTTCGATCGCGCCCGTGACGCCGTCGACGACCGCCGCCGCGAACGCGACGAACTCGACCGGGCAAGTCGGCAACGCGTTCAGCCAGGCCCTCGACTCGCTGCAGGGGACGCAGAACGCGGCCGACTCGCTCGCGCAAGCCGCCGCCACCGGCAACCTCACCGACATCCACAACTACACGATCGCGGCCACCGAAGCGTCGCTGACGACCGAGCTCACCGTCGCCGTACGCGACCGCGCCGTTGAGGCGTTCAACGAGATCATGAGGATGCAGGTCTGATGCCGGTCGTAGACGTCGATCGCCTGAAGGAGCAAGGTCGGCGCTTCGTCGACGGCTTCACCCCCGGGCAGAAGGCCATGACGATCCTCGGGGTCGTGGCGGTCGTTCTCGCGGGCATGACGTTCATGAAGTGGGCGGCCAAGCCCGACATGGCTCCGCTCTACACGGGTTTGAGCTCACAGGACGCCGGTGCGGTCACTGCCGCGCTCGACGCGCAGCACATCGCATACACGATCACCGGCGGCGGCGGGACGATCATGGTCGCGCGCCAAAACGTCGACAAGACGCGCATCGACCTCAGCGCCAAGAACATCCCGGCGGGCGGTGACTCCTTCGTCCTGCTCGACAAGCAGGGAATCACCACCGACCAGTTCACCCGCAACATCGACTACCAGCGCGCCTTGCAGGGCGAGCTGGGCAAGGCGATCGAGTCGATCGACTCCGTCGCGGCCGCGACCGTCACGTTGACGATCCCGCAGCAGACGGTCTTCGTCGGCGCGTCGGAGGACAAGCCGACTGCCGCGGTGCTCGTGAAGACGACCGGCGGCGAGCTGACGGGCGACGCGGTGAACGCGATCGTGCACCTCGTCGCGTCGAGCATCCCGAACATGAACCCCGACGACGTGACCGTCGCCGACGCGAACGGCTCCGTGCTGCACGCGCCGGGCATGGACACGCAGCTCGGCGGCACGTCTCAGATCGCACAAACGCAGACGTACGACGCCGCGCTCGAAAAGAAGATCGAGGACATGGTCACCCAGACGCTCGGGCCCGGCCACGCCGCGGTCACGGTCGCGGCCGACCTCGACATGAGCAAGCAGACCTCGGTATCGACCAAGTACTCCGAGGTCGTCAAGGGCAAGACGGTGCCGATCACGCAGAACGACACCAGCGAGACCCTGAACTCGTCGGGCGCGGCGGCAACGAACGGCCAGCTCGGGGTCGGGGCCGGTACCGGCACGACCGTCGGTGGCTCCACGACGCCCACCAGCTACGCCAAGACCTCGACGCAGGATCAGAACGCGGTCGACTCGACCGTCACCAACTCCGACATCGGACCCGGGACCTTGAAACACCTGTCGGTCTCGGTGCTGCTCGACAGCGCGGTCGTGAAGCCCTCCGACGTCGCGTCGATCTGGCAGCCGCAGATCTTGGCCGCAGCCGGCATCCAGCCGCAGCGGGACGGCGCGGACGCCCTGAAGGTCACGACCGTCGCGTTCGACAAGACCGCGCAAAAGGCCCAGCAGTCGCAACTCGCGGCCGCGAGCACGTCGAACCCACTCTTCGATCTCATCAAGCAGTTCCTGACGCTGCTGATGATCTGCGTCGTGTTGTTCTTCGCCTGGCGAGCGATCAAGCGGGCCGAGAGCAACCGGGTTCCGCTGCGGGTCCCGCTCGACCTGCTCGAGCTCGAAGCCCCCGCGCAACTCGAGCCCGCGTTCGCGCCGGCACGCGTGGCCGCCGGACCGGTGCGGGCGTCGATCGAGCCACCGGCATCGACGATCGAGGGGGAGATCACCGACCTCATCGAACGTCAGCCCGACGAAGTCGCGCAGACCCTGCGCTCGTGGCTCGCCGACCGGAGGACGTAGCGCGTGGCGCAGAAGTTCACCGGGACCCAGAAGGCCGCCATCCTGCTGATGCAAGCGGGCAAGGAGCGCGCGGCCATGGTTCTGCGGTCGCTGCGGGAGCAGGAGGTCGCCGAGATCATGGCCGAGGTCGCGCGCCTCCACCACCTCGAAGTCAACGAGATCGAAGAGGTCCTGAACGAGTTCAGCGAGATCCACACCGCTCGTGCGCACGTCGCCCAGGGCGGCTACTCGACCGCGCGGGAGCTGCTCGAGGCCAGCTTCGGCGGTAGCAAGGCCGACGAGATCCTCGACAACCTCGGCGTCACGATGGTCGCGGCGCCGTTCGAATTCCTCCGCCGCGCCGACACCCGCCAGGTGCTGACGTATCTCCAGGACGAGCACCCGCAGACGATCGCGCTCGTCCTCGCACACATGCATCCCGACGCCGGTGCGATGGTGTTGAGCTCCCTTCCCGAAGAGTCGCAACGCGACGTGGCGCTGCGGATCGCGAAGATGGACCGCACCTCCCCCGAGGTGATCGAGCAGGTCGAGGCGATTCTCGAACGCAAACTGTCGACGGTCATCCAGCAATCGGACTTCGCGCAGGCCGGCGGCTTGCAGACGCTCGTCGACATCCTCAACTCCTCCGACCGCG
This sequence comes from uncultured Actinomycetes bacterium, assembly GCA_963812205.1. Classification (GTDB taxonomy): domain Bacteria; phylum Actinomycetota; class Acidimicrobiia; order IMCC26256; family PALSA-610; genus PALSA-610. The sequence continues at coordinate 394,734 of CAWEUJ010000004.1, read as the reverse complement.
GCACCGAGCGGTTGATCCTCGAGGGCCTCGAACAAGAAGACGGCGAGCTCGCCGACGAAGTGCGCAACCGCATGTTCGTGTTCGAAGACGTCCAGGGCCTCGACGACCGCTCGATCCAGCTCGTGCTGCGCGCGGTCGACGCGAAGGAGCTCGCGGTCGCCCTCAAGGGTGTCGACCAGAAGGTCCGCAGCAAGGTCATGAAGAACATGTCCGAACGCGCGGCCGCGAACCTGGCCGAGGAGATCCAACTGCTCGGGCCCATCAAGCTGAAGACGGTGGAGGAGGCGCAGAACGGCATCGTGCGCATCATCCGCACGCTCGAAGAGTCCGGCCAGATCGACATGGCGCGAGGCGGCGATGAACTGGTCGTCTGAGAACCTCATGCGCGGGCGCGTCCTGCGCGACTGGGACGTCGATCTCGAGGTGAGCCCGGTACGGACGGCCGACCTCGGCACGGTTTCGGCGCGCTCGGCGCGCGGCATCGTCGTGAGCCCGGAGCTCGTCGAGTCGGCCCGCCAAGAGGGCTACGCGGCCGGATTCGAGGAGGGATACGGGGCGGGCTACACGCACGGGATCGACGATGCCCGCCGGCACGTGGAACTCCTCGGCCAGCTCGTACAACAACTCGGACGCGAGGCCGACGCCCTGGCCGCCGCGAGACGACCGCACGCGCCGAGATCGAGGACCAGGTGGTGGCGGCCGCGATGCAGATCGCGGAAGTGATCGTGGGCCACGTGCTCGCGGATCCCGACGGGCGCGGGCGCGACGCGATCGCCCGTGCACTCGCGCTCGCACCCGTGCACGGCGACGTGACCGCCCGTTTGCATCCGGCCGATATCGCGGTGTTGGGCGATCCGGACGACCTCGCGCCCGGACGGGTGCTCGTGATCGTTCCCGATCCGTCACTCTCCCCCGGCGACTGCGTCGTCGACGTCGCGTCGTGCCGCGTCGACGCGCGCGTCAGCGCCGCGATCGAGCGCGCCCGCGAGGTGCTGGCATGAGCGCGTTGCTCGAACACCTCCTCGAGGTGTCGAGGCCGAGCGTGCAGGGCCGCGTCGCGCGCGTCGTCGGACTGAACCTCGAGATCGACGGCCTCCAACTTCCGATCGGCGCATCCGTACGCGTGAACGGTGACGCCGGCGCCGTGATCGCCGAAGTGGTCGCCGTGCACCACGACGGTCTGGTCTGCATGCCGCTCGGCGAGCTTCGCGGAGTGCGCGCCGGGGACACCGCGGCCGCGGCCGACGGCGCGACCGAGGTGCCGGTCGGTCCCGCGCTTCTCGGGCGCGTGCTCGACGGTCTCGGACGGCCGATCGACGGCGGACCTTCTCTGGCGCACCTTCCGCACGTCGGCGTCGACCACGCGGCGCCGCACCCGTTGACCCGGCGCATGATCAGGGAGTCGCTCCCGCTCGGAGTGCGCGCCCTCGATGCGCTCGTTCCGTGCGGTCGCGGCCAACGCATGGGAATCTTCGCCGGTTCCGGTGTCGGTAAGTCGACGCTCTTGTCGATGATCACCCGCGGTACCGAGGCGTCGGTCACCGTGCTGGCACTCGTGGGCGAGCGCGGTCGTGAGGTCCGGGAGTTCATCGAGAACGACCTCGGTCCCGAAGGTCTCGCGCGCTCGGTCGTGGTGGTCGCGACCTCCGACGAGCCCGCGCTGGTGCGTTTGCGCGCCGCGTTCACCGCGACGCGCATCGCCGAGTCGTTCCGCGACACGGGCCAGGACGTGCTGTTGCTGATGGACAGCCTCACCCGTTTCGCCATGGCGCAGCGCGAGGTCGGCCTCTCCGCCGGCGAACCCCCCGCCACCCGCGGCTACCCGCCGTCGGTGTTCGCGATGCTCCCGCGCCTGCTCGAACGCGCGGGCGCGTCCGACGTCGGCAGCATCACCGGTCTGTACACAGTGCTCGTCGAAGGCGACGACATGCTCGACCCGATCGGTGACGCGACCCGCGCCATCCTCGACGGGCACATCGTGCTCTCCCGCGCGCTGGCGACCTCCGGCCACTTCCCCTCGATCGACGTGCTCGAGTCGATCTCCCGCGTCGGTCCCGCAGTGACCACGACCGAGCAACGCGCGGCCGCGACCGAGATGCGCCGGCTCCTCGCCGCGTACCGCGAAGCGAAGGATCTCATCGAGATCGGTGCGTACGTGGCGGGCACCAACCCGCTCGTCGACCGAGCGATACAACTCCGAGAAGCAATGGACGGCTTCCTCCGACAGGACTTGCACGAGGCAACACCCGCGATGGATACGTGGGCATGGCTCGAGCGGCTCGTCGGAGGAGTGCCCGGATGAAGCGATTCCGCTTCCGGCTCGACCAGGTACTGCACGTGCGCCGCGTGCAGGAGGACCGCGCCCGCTTCGGGCTCCTGTCGGCGAATCGCGACGCCCATCTCGCCGCGATGCGGGTCGAAGAACGGCTGGCCGACTACGCCGGTCGCAGCATGCCGTCGGGCCCGCAGTCGTACGCGAGCTTCGAGCGTGCGCTCTTCTTGCTCGACTCCGGAGCGGCCGCGGTCGGCACGGCGCGCACGGCGCATCAGGAGAGCCTCGTGATCGTCGACGCCCGCCGCGCCGAATGGACCGACGCGCGGCGGCACGTCGCCGCGCTCGAACGACTCGAAGAACGCCGCCGGGCCGAGCACGCCGTCGAAGTCCAGCGCGCCGAGGACCAACTCGTCGACGATCTCGTCGTCGGGCGCTACGCCCGAGGAGAGGGAGCATGACCATCACCTCGATCCCCGCACCGGTCGCGCCGGCCGAACCGCCGGCCAACGACGGAGCCGGTACCGCCGACGCGGGATCGGCCGACAACGGCTTCGCCACGGTGCTCGCCGGGATCAACGACAAGGGCACGCCTTCGGGGCCCCCGTCGACCTCGACCACGACGTCGACATCGAGCCCGGCCAAAGGCGCGAACAAGCCCTCCGGCAACAAGCCCGCCGACAACAAGCCCGCCGGCAACAAGCCCGCCGGCAAGGCCGACGCGGCCGGAGATCCCAACGCGGGGGCCGACCCGGTGACGGTCGCCTTGCTCGCAGCCCTGGCGGCCACGACGCCGCGCGACCCGCGCCCCGACCAGCATCCGCCTGCAGCCAAGGATCCCGCGACCGACGCCGCGCCGATCGACCCGAAGGCGGCGAAGGTGACGACCGCTCCCGCCGCCGGGCTCCCCCCGTCTACGACGGCCCTCCCCCCGGCGGCCGATTCCACCGTCTCCGGCGCGCCGGCTACAGCGACCACGACCACGACCGTCCCGCCCCTCCCGGTGCCGCAGCCGGCCGCGACCGCAGCCGCGACCACAGGCGCGACCCGGCGAACGCGACCGCGAAGACGGGCGTCGCCGGCGCCGCGACCGCGACCGACGCGTCGGGCCCGCCCGCGCTCACCGGCGCACCGGTGCCGAAACCGCCGGCGACGACCGCGACCGCGCCTGTACCCACTCCTGCGCCGGGCGCGACCGACGTGGCCACAACGGCGATCGTCGCGGGCGCGGCCGCGGGCGTCACCGTGACACCACCACGGTCCGACCCCGCGCCCAAGCCCGACGGGGCCGCCGACAACGCGATGATCGCCGCCGCGAGTGCCGCGACCGACCGCGCACCCACCCCGGAAGCCGTTACCGGCGCACCGGCCGCCGCGGCGCCCGCGCCCGCGCCCCCACCGCCTCCCGTCGAGCAGATCGCGGCCGTCATCCGACCGCTGCAACGCAGCAGCGACGGCACGTATCAGGTCCACATCGAGATGCGGCCGCCCGAGCTCGGCCGGGTCGACATGCGCGTCGAGATCCGCGACGGCGTGCTGCACGCGTCGATCCACACCGAGCACGCGCAAACCGCCGATCTCGTGCGCTCCGCGCTCGACGATCTGCGCGCCCGCCTCGACGCCGACGGCCTGCGCTCCGGTCAGCTCACCGTCGACGCGCAGGGCGCCGGCAACTCGGGCCGCGACGCGCATACCGCCACGCCCGAACGGCTCGACGACACACCGCTGCCGACGAGTGAGCCGGCCGCCGTCACCGTCGCGCCCACGACCACATCCGATTCGCTACTCGACGTCCGGATCTGAGGAGGACCGATGAGCACCGTCTACCCCATCTCCAGCGCGCTGCCGCCGAAGACGACCTCGCCGACCGATCCGACGACCGCGACCAGCGCGAACAACCAGCTCAACGAGAACACGTTCCTCACGCTCCTCGTCGCGCAGCTGAAGTACCAGGACCCGATGAACCCGGCCGACAGCACGCAGTTCCTCACCCAGACCGCGCAGTTCACCGAGGTCGAGACGCTGCAGAAGATGGAAAAGGAGCAGGCGACGCAACAGAGCGCCAGCCAGGTGCTCGCGGCATCGACGATGATCGGGCGCCCGGTCACCTACGCCCTCGCGACGACCGGCACCCCGACACCCACGAGCGTCGTCTCGGTGCGCGGATCGCTTCCGTCCGACGCCGCGGTCGGCACGACGGAGTCCACGACAACCGACGTCTACACGAACCAGGGCGCAAAGGTGCCGCTCGAGCTCGACTACACGAAGACCGCGAGCGGTTGGAACGTGCAGGCGTCGAGCAACGGCTCCAAGCTCGGCAACCCCGTCGCAATCTCGTTCGACACGAGCGGGCACGCGAGCAACGACGTCACGATCCCGGCGGCCGCGCTCGACGGCGTGGTCGGCGCCGCGGGCGACTGGCCCCCGACCGGCATCACGCTCGGGTTCGGCTCGGCCGGCGACCCCACGCGCCTGCAGCTCACGAGCGGGACCTCGACCGTCGGCGTGGCGGAACAGAACGGCAACGACGGCCAGACCGCGAACGGAATCGTCACGGGCGTGCACATGACCTCCGACGGACCGCAGCTCGTCATCGGCGGGCAACTCATTCCCTACACGTCCGTCACCGACGTGCAGTCGTAGACCGCGACTGCAGACGACACCTCAGATACCAACCACAGACCCACACCACACGATCAAGAAAGGCACAACATGCTTCGCTCGATGTTCGCCGCAGTCACGGGTCTGCGGTCCCACCAAGCCTTCATGGACGTTGTCGGTAACAACATCGCCAACGTCAACACGACCGGTTACAAGACCAGCAGCGTCCTGTTCGAGGACCTGTTGAGCCAGCAGCTGTCAGGTGCGGGCATGCCCACCACCGCCGCGGGCGGTACGAACCCCGCGCAGGTCGGCCTCGGTGTGCGCCTCACCGGTGTCAGCATCAACTTCGCGCAAGGCGCGACGCAGCTGACGGGTCGTTCCACCGACTTCGCGATCCAAGGTGACGGCTTCTTCGCCGTCGACCAGGGCGGTCAGACCGCGTACACGCGCAACGGCAGCTTCTCCCTCGACGGCAACGGCAACCTCGTCACCGCCGACGGTGCGTTCGTCGAGGGCTGGCAGGCCGACCAGAACGGCAACGTCAGCACCAACGCCAACGTCGGTCACCTGAAGATCCCCGTGGGTCAGATCATCAACCCGATCACGACCACCACGATGAAGATCGGTGGCAACCTTCCGGCCGACGCGGCCGTGGGCACCGTCGTGGACGCGGGGATCAACGTCGACAACAGCCTCGGCACATCGATCCCGCTGCGCGCCGAGTTCACGAAGATCGCCGACGCGGCCGGTTCGGTGAACTGGACCGTCAGCACCTTCGACTCCGCGAACAACCTGATCTCGGGACCGGCCGCGGTCACCTTCGATCTGAACGGCGCGCTCACGACCGGCAACGTCACCGTCACCAAGGCGCAACTGAACACGATCGCGGGAACGAACGGGACCTGGAGCAACTCGGGTATCACCCTCGACTTCGGGACGCCCACCGACCCCGACCGGCTGAGCGGCGCGGGCGGTCTCAACACGGCGGCCGCGCTGTCGCAGAACGGCTCCGGGGTGGGCTCGGTCATCGGGTTCAGCGTCTCCGAGCAGGGCCTCATCACCGGAACGTTCTCGAACGGCCGGAGCCAGGCGCTCGGTCAGATCGCGCTGGCCACCTTCTCCAACCCCGACGGTCTGGAGAAGAACGGTTCGTCGCTGTACAGCTCGACCGTCAACTCCGGTGCCGCCCAGATCGGTGTGGCCGGCCAGGGTGGCCGGGGAACGCTCTCGGGCGGCACGCTCGAGATGTCGAACGTCGACCTCGCGGCCGAGTTCACCAACCTGATCGTCGCCGAGCGTGGTTTCCAGGCCAACTCCCGCGTCATCACCACCTCCGACCAGATCCTCCAAGACCTGGTGAACCTCAAGCAGTAGTGACCTCGACTCCCGGTGCTCACCCTGCGTGACGACTCCGTGCGGCGAGGCCGGTGAAGAGTGACACCTCTTCACCGGCCCGCGTGCGGTGCCGATAAGCACGAGTAGCACTCGAGTGAGAGGTCCAGGGACGGACACATGATCACCGTCACCCGGCTCAACGGGCCGGCGTTCGCGCTGAATCCAGATCTCATCGAGCGGGTCGAGGCAACGCCCGACACCGTGATCCACCTCGTGGGCGGCACCAACTATGTCGTCGTCGAGACCGTGGACGAGATCGTCGCCCGGGTCCGCGAGTCGCGCGCGGCGGTGATCGCATTGTCCCACCTGATCGACCAACGCACGGAAGGGGCGCCCAACCTGCGCGTCGTACCGAGCGGTGAGCCGGAGGACAAGTAATGGCAGAGGGATCGGGCGAAGGCGAAGCCGAAGGCGCCGAGGACAAGAAGAAGGGCGGCGCCAAGAAGCTGATCATCAAGATCGTGCCGCTGCTCCTCATCGCGCTCGTCATCGCGAAGATGACGGTACTGAAGCCGCCGCCGCCGACACCGGCGCAGATCACGGCCAAGGCCGCGGCCGCCAAGCTCGCGCTCGAGACCAAGTGCGCGCTGGCGAACAAGCTGACGCCCCCCAAGGCGCCGGCCAAGCCGGCAGCGGCCGGTGCCGCAACCACGCCGACCACGGTGGCCGAGTTGGTGGGCCCGGTGCTCGAGCTCGACTCCAAGACGCTGAACCTCGACGGATCGCACTTCTTGAAGATCGGGATCTCCTTGCAACTCCCAGCAGGCTCGGTCCCCGACACCGTGAAGATCAGTGAGAACTGGGGAAGCATCGCGAGCCAGCTCGCGCTGGACACGTTCAGTGGCCGATCCTTCGCCCAGCTCGGCAACGACGCACTCCGTGAGCAGCTCGAACGCCAGATCGGCGACGAGGTCTGCATGAAGACCGAGGGCAAGGTCGTCACGGTGTACTTCATCGACTTCGTGATGCAGTAGCAATTTGCCCCATTCGGCGCTCAACTCGGCCGCCTTCGGGCCGATCGAGGGCTCGTGGCAACGACCACTGCGAGTCGCAGAGGGCGAGGACAATCGAACGTCGTTCCGTTCGACTTCCGCCGACCGAACAAATTCAGTCGTGATCATGTGCGCGCCTTCCAGATCGTGCACGAGACGTTCGCGCGACAACTCTCCACCGTGCTCGCCACGACGTTGCGCGCCGGTGCGAGCTGCGCGTTCGGCACGGTCGAGCAGCTCACCTACGACGAGTACGTGCGCTCGCTGCCGAACCCGTCGTACATGGTCATCCTCTCGCTCAACCCGCTCCCCGGCGCGGCGCTGCTGCAATTCCCGCTGCCGATCACGTTCGCCGCGATCGATCGTCTGCTCGGTGGTACCGGCGACGCCGCGAGCCCGAAACGACCACTGACCGAGATCGAACAGAACCTCATGCGTTCGGTCGTCGACCGCGCGCTGCGGGAGCTCGAGTACGCGTACGAGACACTCGTGCGCGTCGAGGCCGAGATCGTGCAGCAGGAGTTCAACCCGCAGTTCGCCCAGATCGCGGCGCCCTCCGACATGGTGCTCGTCGTCTCGTTCGAGATGCGGATCGGCGAAAAGCGCGGCACCGCGACCATTTGCGTGCCGTTCGCAACGCTGTCGCCCGTGCTCGAAAGCCTCGCGAGCCAGACGCTCTTCCAGGATCAGCGCGGCGAAGACCCCGTCCTTTGGCAACAGAAGCTCGAGTCCGCGCTCTACACCGTGCCGGTCGAGACGTGCGTGCGCTTCGATGCGGTCGGGCTGACCTCGGACGAGATCGTCGCGCTGCAGGTCGGCGACATCGTCCCGCTCAACCACCCGATCGACCGCCCGCTGCGCGTCACGGTCGACGGGGTCGAGTGCTACGAGGGTGTCTCCGGTCGGCGGGGCAAACGACTCGCGACGTTGATCGTCGACGTGAACCGGGATGCCGGATGGCACTGATCTCCCGCATCCCGATAGCCGAGGTCGCCGCGGTCGTCGCCCGCTCGCTCGAAGCGCTGCTCGGCCACGACGTCGTGCTGAGCACAGGCGCGGCCGAGCTCGGTGATCCGAGCGACCAGGTGCTGCCCGAAGGCGGAACCCGCACGATCGTGCTGCCGTTCGCCGACGGTGTCGTCGGCGAGGTCACGCTCGTGATCGCCGAGCCGTTCGCCACCGCCATGGAAGCCGCGACCGCCGACGCGTCGCTCACGACCGCGGCGGTCCCCGCGCTCGAGGCGGGCGCGTCGGCCGTTGCCTTGACGATCGACATCGGTGTCAGCGTCGCCGACTCCGGCGAGATCGCGACCGAGACGCTGTTGACGAGCGTCGTCGGCGAATTCGCCGCGGTGCCCGTCTTCGAGAACGACACGCTGGTCGCGTGCGTCGTCGTGCGCATCGTGGGCGACGAGCCGATCGCGCTGGCCACCCCGGTACCCGCGGCCGCGCCGACGATTCCGGCGCCGCCGGTCATCGACGCGCCCGGCATCGAATCGACCGGCATCGAATCGACCGGTCTCGACACGTTCCACTCCGAGCGCCCCGACTCCTTCGCGACCGCGCCACCCGCGGCACCGGCGCCGGTGCCGGTCGGCGCCTCCGATCCACAGATGGGAATCGCGATCCACGAATTCCAGCCTCTGCGCGACGGACCGGGCGCGCCCGGGCCCGCCCGGCCGCTCTCGTTGCTCAACGACGTCAACATGCAGGTGACGGCCGAGCTCGGGCGCCGCCGCCTGAAGGTGCGCGACATCGTCGCCCTCCAGCCCGGCTCCGTGGTCGAGCTCGATCGCGCGGCGGGGAGCCCCGTGGACGTCCTCGTCAACGGGGCGCTCGTGTGGCACGGCGAAGTGGTCGTGGTCGACGAGGAGTTCGGCATCCGGGTCTCCGAGATCGTGGTGGACGAGAGCTGATGGCATCCGCATCGACGCTCATGTTGTTCGCCCGGCTGATCATGTCGCTCGCGGTCGTGATCGGCCTGATGTGGATCGCCGCCAACGTGCTGCGCAAGCGCGGCATCGCCGGCACCACGTCACGGCGCGGCCCGCGCGGCCCGCAGGTCGAGTTGCTGGCGCGCCGACCGCTCGGGCGCAACGCCTCGATCGCGGTCGTGCGGATCGGCGAGCACTCGCTCGTCGTCGGCGTCACCGACCATCAGGTCACGAAGCTCGGCGAGGTCGACAGCGCCGAGATCGATTTGGACGAAGACAACACCTGGACGGTGTCTTCGGGGCCGAACGGCCCCCCTTCGGCATGGAAGACGATGCTCGAGCAGATGCGGAATCGCACCGCCCGACGCTGAGCATCCCACGAACCCGGAAGGGTTTGCGTGCCGAAACGTTCGAAGGATCCGCAGGGTCCTCGCCACAGAGAATCGCGGACGAGGGCATGGTCGCGACGCATCCTCGTCGTGATCGGGCTCCCCATCTGCGCGCTCGCGTGCGGTTGGCTCAGCGCGTCACTCACCGCGGCCGGCGCCGATCCCGCGCCTGCCGTCACGACCCCGGCGGTGACTTCGCCGTCGACGCCGACACCGCCGACCGTGAGCCCGCCAACGACCGCCGGGAACTCGATCAACGTCAACCTCAACGGGCTGGCCGGCAACGACGGCAAGAAGCCCGACCAGAGCATCATCATCATCTTGTTGCTCACGGTGCTCGCGGTCGCGCCGGCGATCCTCGTCATGCTCACGAGCTTCACGCGCATCGTGATCGTGCTGTCGCTCACCCGCAACGCACTCGGACTGCCGTCGATCCCGCCCAACCAGGTGGTGATCGGGCTCGCGCTGTTCCTCAGCCTCTTCGTCATGGCACCGACGTTGTCGAAAATCAACGATCAGGCGTTGCAGCCGATGCTCGACGGGAAGATCGACTTCTCGCACGCATACAACAATGCGCAAGGCCCGCTACGCGACTTCATGTTGGGGCAGACGCGCCGCGGCGAGCTCGATCTCTTCATCAACGCATCGGGAGACAAGGCGCCGTCGTCACGCGATCAGGTGCCGCTTTCGACGTTGATCCCGGCGTTCATCCTTTCCGAGCTGAAGACGGCGTTCATCATCGGATTCGTGATCTTCATCCCGTTCTTGATCATTGACCTGGTGGTCAGCTCGACCTTGATGTCGATGGGCATGTTCATGCTCCCACCAGTGCTCGTGTCGTTGCCGTTCAAGCTCTTGCTCTTCGTGATGGTCGATGGCTGGGCGCTCGTCGTCAGCTCGCTCATCACGAGCTTCCATCATTGAAGGAGAACCTGCCGTGAACGAAGGATCGGTCATTGACATCGCGGTGCAGTCGATCCTGCTCGCCACCAAACTCGCGGCGCCGGTCCTGGGTGTGTCGCTCGCGATCGGGCTCTTCGTCGGCCTGATCCAGTCGGCGACCCAGATCCAGGAGCAGACGCTGACCTTCGTGCCGAAGCTCGCCGGAGTCGCGCTCGTGATCGTGATCACCGGGCACTGGATGCTCGCCCAGATCATCGGATTCACACAGGGGTTGTTCGAGATGATCCCGCACCTGATCGCCTCGTGACCGCGCGCCTCGGGAACCCGTGACCTTTCACTTCGACCCCGTACTCCTCACCGCGTTCGCGCTCGCGTTGGTGCGCGCCGCGGCGTGGTTGTTCGTGTCGCCGCCGTTCAACACCCGCATGATCCCCACCTCGGTGAAAGCCGGGGTCGCGGCCTCGCTCGCGCTCTGTGCCGCTCCCCACCTCGTCGGCCCCGACATCCCGCTCGACACCGGTCCGTTCCTCGCGGCGCTGGTCACCCAGGCGCTGGTCGGTATCACGCTCGGTCTGTTCACGATGATCCTCGTGAACGCGCTGCAGGCGGCCGGCGCGCTCGTCGACCTCTTCGCCGGTTTCTCGCTGGCCGCGATCTACGACCCGCTCAACCAGTCGAACGTCGCGATCTTCGGCCGGTTCTACGAGTTGATCGCGGTGACGTTGTTGTTCACCTCCAACGCGTATCTCCTCCTCGTGAACGGCTGGTTCCGGTCGTTCAAGGTGGTGCCCGCGCACGGGCTCGCGTTCTCCGACGTCACGAACGTGATGACGAAGAACCTGGGCCAGTTCCTCGTCGCCGCGATCGAGGTCGCGGGCCCGGTGTTGGGCTGCCTGTTCCTGGCCGAGGTCACACTCGGTCTCCTGTCGCGCGCGGCGCCGAGCCTCAACGTGTTCTCGCTCGCGTTCCCGTTGCGCGTCATCGTGGCGCTCATCGTCGTGGCCCTCGCCGTGCCGCTGATCTCGCCCGCCGTTGCGAACCTGGTGCACGACGCCATGGCGCCTCTCGGTGTCGGCTGAGCAGGCTGACGAAGAGAGCGCTTCATGGCGGCCGGCGACAGCAGCGACAAGACCGAGAAACCAACTCCAAAACGGCTGCGCGAGGCGCGCGAGAAGGGCCAGATCGCCAAGACGCCCGACCTCGCGACATGGGTCGCGATGCTTGCGACCACCATCTTGTTGCAGATGACCTTCCAACGGGCCGCGAGCGCGTTGCCCGACATCCTGGCGAAGATGGGTCTCGTGATCGCGCACCCCGACGAGGGCGCGGCCAACAAGTTCGCGGCCGGCGCGATGTGGCAGACGGTCGGGGTCGTCGCACCGATGCTGCTCGGGACGATGATCGTCGGTCTCCTCGTGAACATCGCCCAGGTGGGATTCAAGCCGACATCGAAGAAGATGAAGCCCGACTTCGGCCGGCTCAACCCGTTCAAGGGCGTCAAGAAGATGGTGGGCCCGCAGACGTGGTGGGAGCTCTTCAAGGCGCTGGCGAAGACGGCGCTCCTGGTGGCGGTCGCGTGGCCGGCCTTCACGAGTGCAATGCACACGCTCACCGCCGGCAACACCTCGAACGCGTTCGGCATCGCCGGATTCACCGCGCAGACGGCGCTGACCGTGTTGCGCAACGTGTCGGTCGCGGGACTGGTCGTCGCGGCCGCCGACTACGCGTACCAGAAGCGCCGGGTGATGAAGCAGCTGCGCATGACGCGCCAGGAGCTGCGCGAGGAGATGAAGCAGCAAGAAGGAAACCCGGAGATGAAGCGGTCGGTGCGGTCGCGCGCACTGGCGATCAGCCGCAACCAGATGATCCGGTCGGTGAGCATGGCCGACGTCGTGGTCGTGAACCCGACCCACTTCGCCGTCGCCCTCAAGTACGACGCGGAGAAGGGTGCCCCGCAGGTGATGGCGAAGGGAGCCGGCGCGATCGCGGCGGCGATCCGGGCCCGGGCCGAGCGCCATGGCATCCCGATCGTGCACGAGCCGGTCCTGACCCGGACGCTCTACAAGGCGTGCGAGGTCGGCCAACTCATTCCGACGAACCTCTACGAGGCGGTGGCCCACCTGCTCGCGTTCGTCTTCGGCCTCCGGGCCAAGGGCCGCGGCGGACGGTTACCACGAACTCCCGAGGCCCGTGCTCCTCTGACCCCGGTGCACCGCGGCGAGGCCCTCGGCCCGTCGCCGGGTGCTCACCCGGTCCAGGCGCCTCACCCGGAGAGCGGCGCGTAAGCCCGTATCGAACCCGGGCTCCGGAAATCGGTCCAAATGTGTCAACTGCCGGAGCCGGCCGCCGATCAGGACCTGGACGAAGCGGCCACGGACGGCGCGCAAGAGACGCTCCGGAGCAACGTGAAGACCAACCGCATCGGGCAGATCGCAATCCCCGCCGCGATCGTCGGCATCGTGGTGATGATGGTCGTGCCGTTGCCGACCGCGCTCCTCGACCTACTCCTCGTCACGAACATCGCCGTCGCGCTGCTCGCACTCCTGGCGAGCATGTTCACCACCCGCGTCCTCGACTTCTCCATCTTCCCGTCGTACCTCCTGATCGCGACTCTCTTCCGGCTCGCGCTGAACGTGTCGGTCACCCGACTCGTGCTGCTGCACGGCTACGCCGGAAAGGTCATCGAGTCGTTCGGTCACTTCGTGGTCGGCGGTTCGGTGATCGTCGGCCTCGTGATCTTCCTCATCCTCATCGTGATCCAGTTCATCGTGATCACGAACGGTGCCGGACGCGTCGCCGAAGTCGCGGCAAGGTTCACCCTCGACGCCATGCCCGGTAAGCAGATGGCGATCGACGCCGACCTCAACTCCGGCCTGATCAACGAGGAAGAGGCGAAGCGCCGGCGCCGAGAGGTCGCGGAAGAGGCCGACTTCTACGGCGCGATGGACGGTGCTTCGAAGTTCGTGAAGGGCGATGCGATCGCCGCCATCGTCATCGTCGTCATCAACCTCGTCGGCGGGTTCGCGGTCGGCATTTTGCAACAGCACCTTTCGTTCGGCGACGCGATCAAGACCTACAGCCTGCTCACCGTCGGCGACGGTCTGGTCGCGCAGATCCCGGCGCTGCTGATCTCCCTCTCGTCCGGTCTGATCGTGACCCGGGCGGCAACGGAGATGGACCTCGGTACCGACTTGTTGCAGCAGTTCACGCGGCACAAGCGAACCCTGCAGCTCGGCGGCGGCGCCATCTGCGCCGTTGCCATCGTTCCCGGCCTGCCCAAGATCCCGTTCTTCATCGTCGGCGGCGCACTCCTCATCCTCGCGACCCGGCTGCCGAGCGACGAAGAGATCGCGGCAACGGCTGCGGCCGAAAAGGAGATCGCGGTCGCGCCGGTCGAGCTCTCCCCCGACGCGCCCGAGCACATCGTGGGCGAGATGCGCGTCGAGCCACTCGAGCTCGAGATCGCCTACGACCTCATCGACCTCGTCGATGCCGCGAAGGGCGGCGACCTGCTCGACCGCGTCCGCGCGCTGCGCCGCAAGCTCGCGCTCGAGCTCGGCGTCGTCATCCCGCTCGTCCGCACGCGCGACAACCTCGACCTGCCGGCGAGCACGTACGCCGTGCGCGTCAACGGGGTCGACGTCGGGCGCGGCGAGGCGCCCGCCGGCCACGTCCTCGTCCTCGGCGACGACGCCGGCGCGTTCCCGGGCATCCCCACCCGCGAGCCGGTCTTCGGACTCCCCGCCACGTGGGTGCCGTCCGAGTTCCGACACCAGGCCGAGATCACGGGCGCCACGGTCGTCGACCGCGCGTCGGTCATCACCACCCACCTCGCCGAGGTCGTGCGCCGCAACGCCGGCCGGTTGCTGAGCCGCCAAGACGTCAAGATGCTCATCGACGTCGTGAAGCAGAGCGATCCCGTCGTGATCGACGAGTTGAACGGCGCGAGTGTCACCACCGGCGAGATCCAACGCGTGTTGCAGATGCTGCTCGAAGAGGGCGTGGGCATCCGCGACCTCGTGCGCATCTTCGAAGTCATCTCGGAGCGCTCCCGTTCGACGAAGGACCCCGAGCAGATCGTGGAGTCCGTGCGCACCGCGCTCGGGCCGGCGATCTCGGCCTCGTACGCGAAGGACGGCAAGCTCCCCGTCCTCACCCTCGACCCGCTCGTCGAGCACGCGCTGGCGGAAACGTTGCGCACCGGCGACACCGGGACCTATCTCGCGCTCGACCCCCAGACTGCGGAACAGCTCGCGCTCGCCGTTGCGCGCGAGGCCGAGGCCGCGGAGATGAAGGGGATCGAGCCCGTCTTCGTATGCGCGACCCAGCTGCGGCCGTCGATCCGTCGCCTGCTGCACGCGGCCGCGCCCCGCCTTCCAGTGCTTGCGTACACGGAGCTCGGCGCGCAGCTCGAGCTCGACACGATCGGAGTGGTGAACCTTGGCCAGCCAGCTGCGGTTTGAAGGCGGCGAGCTCGAGGAGCTCCTCGAGCGCGTCCGCACCGAAGTCGGACCCGAAGCGCGCATCGTCGCGGCCAACCGGATCCGCCAAGGTGGCATCGCGGGCTTCTTCGCGCGCGAGGGCTACGAGGTGGTCGTCGATGCCGACGGCGCGAGCGGCGGTGGACGCGCAGCGCGGGGCCGCAGGCGCGGCCGCGGGGCACCGGAACCGCCAGCCGCACCCGAAACCTGGACCACCCTTTCCGCCTCCGGCCCCACACCCCCCGCAGTGCCCATGGGGGCGGCCTCGGCGTCGGTGCTCGACCTCGTCGACGAAGTGAACGAGGTCGAGCGCGAGCAGGTCATCGACCTCTCGGAGCCCGCGTTCACCACCGTGTCGACCGAGCGCACCGACTTCGGGACGATGCTCGCCAACCTCACCCGAGAGCTCGACGAGGAGGAGGCTTCCATGCCCACCACCACCGTCAACGACGGACCCGTCTCCCCCAGCGCGCACTACCGGCGCGTCACCGCGGAGCAGGCGCCTCCGACCGCGGCGGCGCCCACGTTCGCATCCGCTCCCGCACCGGCACCGGCCCAACCGGCTCCCGCCCAACCGGCTCCGGCGCCGGCCGCGCCCGGTATCGCCGCGCCGCCCGCCGACCCCCGGCTGCTCGCGCTGGGCCTGCCCGCCGAGCTCACGCCGTCGACCGCGGTGACCGGCGACCTGCGCACCGCGCTCTGCCAGCGGCTCGCGCAGCTCCCGCCCCCGCCGGTCCTCCCGCGCACGACCGGCGTCGTGATCGCGATCGTGGGCATCGGCACCGCGCCGATCGCGCTCGCCCGCCGCCTCGCCGACGAGCTCGACATCGATCCCGAGCACGTGCTGCTCGCGACCCCCGAAGCGATGAGCGACGTCTCGCACCCCGAGGAGGCCGAGGCCTTCCGGCGCAGCTGCCGCCGCCGGGCCGAGCCGACCATCGTCGCGTGCAGCATCGGTTCCGGCCGCGCGCAGCTCGGTTGGGCGCACCGCATCCTCGACCGGCTCGAGCCGACGATCACCTGGGCGGTCGTCGACGCGTCGATCAAGGCCGAAGACGTCGGCCACCGCATCAACCTGCTCGGCGGCGTCGACGTGATCGCGATGACCGGCATCGCCGACACGATCAGCCCCGCGGCGATCCTCGGCCTGAACATCCCCGTCGGTCGGATCGGCTCGAACCCGGCGACGCCGGCGGTGTGGGCCGACCTCCTGATGGAACGTCTGGAACGGTAAGGCGGGTCACGTCATGAACCGTCCCAGCGTCGATCCCGCGTTCACCTTCGGGATCAGTCTCGCGATCTCGCTGTTGCTGTGGTTCCCGACGCTGCGCGGAACCATGAGCGGCAACATCGAGATCACCGACGCAGGGATCCGCTACTTCCTCGCTCTCGCGATCGCGTGGGCGGGGGTCTACGGGATCTCGTCGCTCGTCGCGATGTACGCGAACAAGCCCCGCACTCCCTTGGCACCACAGCCGCCCGACCCCTCGGCGCGCCCGGTCACCCCCGCGCGCCGTCAAGGCGACGCTCCGGTCGCGGAGCCCGCCGAAGAGGTCTCCGACAGCAACGCCGCCTGAGTTCGACCGCGCACGAGCGCGGCCGGATCAAGCTGCTGTACGCGCCTTGCGGGCCGCCTTCTGGCGGCGGCGGATCAGCCGGTGACGTTCGGTCGGCGTGAGCCCGCCCCAGACGCCGTCGCCTGGTCGGGTCTCGAGTGCGTACTCGAGGCATTCCTCCCGCACCGGGCACACCGCGCAGATCGCCTGGGCCGGCCCCGCCTGCGACTCCGACGCGGGGAAGAAAACCTCGGTGTCGACGTCGCGGCAGGCCGCGTCGTCGAAGAAGTCGGTTTCGGCTTGGGTCAGGTCAATGGAAAGACGAGGCATAACGGGCCGTACAACACGCCTGTCCGACCCCTCATTCCCGCCCCGACCCCGAAAATGGCGTCGGGGGGGCCGGCGGCGAATCAACCGCCGAGGGCGTTGGCGGCGCTGATCACCACCGAGGTAGCCGTGTAGGACCCGTCGCTGTTCTGGGTTCCCCGGACGATCACGACGTCACCGGGGGCGACGTCTTTGATGGTGGCCGGATCGGTCTTGGAGAGCTGCGAGCCGGCGTTGGTGGCGACCTTCACCACGTTGCCGCCGGTGTCGGTCACGTAGACGTTCTTCCCGTCGACGAGCTTGACCGTCCCGGTCACGGCCCCGCCGCCGAAACCGCCGAACCCGCCGGCGCGTCCACCCGTCGCGCCGGCTCCGCCCGTCGTCGCGGCGCCCCCGAAGCGCGCCGCCGCGGCCGAGCGCGTGCTCGCGGTCGACGACGTGCTCCCGTGGTCGTCGTGCTTTTGCAAGAGGACGCCGCCGTAGAAGCCGGCCGCGACCAGCAACGCGCCCGCGAGCACGTACGTCAGCGCATGCGCGCGCCGTCGCGGCCGGGGCCGGAACTCGGGCTCGTCGTCGCCGTCGTCGTACGGCGGTGCGGGCACGTCGGTCATTCCCTGGACTTCGGTCATCGCGGTCGCTCCTCGATCATTCGACACCTGGCCTTCGACACCTGGCCGGACGGTTGTGCATCACTCGTGGCGGAGAGCTTCGATGGGCCGCAGTGACGCGGCACGGTTGGCGGGGTACAGGCCGAAGAACAGACCGACGGCCACGGCGACCCCGAACGCGAGCGCGACCGAGTACCACGCGACCACGGGCGTGACACCGACGATCCGGAACTTGCTCACGCCGAGGCCGAGGACCACGCCCACGATGCCTCCCAGCAGGCTGAGCAGGATCGCCTCGACGAGGAACTGCCCGAGAATGTCGGAACGGCGCGCGCCGATCGCCTTGCGGATGCCGATCTCGCGCGTGCGCTCGGTCACGGTCACCAACATGATGTTCATCACGCCGATGCCACCGACGAGCAGCGAGATCCCGGCGACGATGCCGAGCAGCACCGTGAAGACGCTGTTGGTCGAGCTTGCGGTCGACAGCAGCGTCGCCTGGTTGAGCACCTGGAAGTCGGCGCTGGTCGGATTGGTGATGTGATGTGTTCCGAGCAGAACCGTGGTGACCTCGTCGGCCGCGGCCGACATCGCGCCGCGCGACTTCGCTTCGATGGTGATCTGCGAGAGTGCTGCGTTCGCACCGGCCAGCGTGTCCTGCACCGCGGTGATGGGGGTGATCACGACGTCGTCCTGGTCCTGGGCGCCGTTGCTGCCCTTGGGCGTCAGCACGCCGATGACGTGATAGTCGATCCCGTTGAACTGCACCGTCGCGCCGAGTGGATCAGCGGACCCGAACAGATTCGTCACCACGGTCTGACCGAGGAGCGCGACGCGGTTGCGGTCGGTCACGTCCTGGCTGGTGAACGCCGCACCCTGGGCGACCGTGTAGTCGCGGATCGAGAGATAGTCGGCGGTGGTACCGACGAACTGGCCCGGCGAGTACGTCGCGCCCGAGTAGGTCGCGGTCACCGAGCCCTGGGTGATGACCGGGGCGATCGCCTTCAGGTCGGGGGCCTGGCTCTTGTCTTCGAGCGCGGCGACGTCTTTCGTCGTGAGCTGCGACACCGAGCTCTGCGTGCCGTTGGTCGCCCGGCCGCCACCACCGAAACCGCCACCACCTCCCGCACCGCCGAACCCACCGCGCGCCCGGAACACGACGAGTGTGTTGGTACCCAACCCCTCGATCTGCTTTTGCACCGCGACCGACGAGCCGTTCCCGACGGCGACGAGCACGATGACCGAACCCACCCCGATGAGGATGCCGAGCATCGTGAGCGCGGAACGCAAGAGGTTGCCCGAGAGCCCCTGGATCGCGATACGCGTGCTCTCGCGCAGGTTCATGACCGACCGTTCGCGTGGACGGCGCGGGCGGGCACCTGGTACGCGTCGCTGACGATCCGGCCATCGGAGAGACGCACGACGCGCGTCGACCGGACCGCGACGTCGGGTTCGTGCGTGATCAGGACGATCGTGCGGCCCGCGCCGTGCAGATTGTCGAGGAGGTCGAGCATCTCGTCGGTCGACCGGGTATCGAGATTGCCCGTGGGTTCGTCGGCGAGGATGATCGCGGGGTCGGTCACGATCGCGCGCGCGACGGCGACGCGCTGCTGCTGGCCCCCCGACAGCTCCGAGGGCTTGTGCTCGGCGCGATTCGCGAGACCGACGAGCTCGAGTGCGGCGTGGGCCCGTTCCTCGCGCTCTTTGGGTTTGATCCCGGCGTAGACCAACGGAAGCTCGACGTTGCGCAGCGCGCTCGTGCGTGGGATGAGGTTGAAGCTCTGGAACACGAACCCGATGAACCGATTGCGCACGCCCGCGAGGTCGGTGTCGTCGAGAAGGCGCACGTCGGTGCCGGCGAGCACGTACTTGCCGTTCGACGGCAGGTCGAGGCAACCGAGGATGTTCATGAGCGTGCTCTTCCCGCTGCCCGACGCACCCATCACCGCCACGTACTCGCCGCGCGTGATTGCCAAGTTGACGTCTCGCAGCGCGACGACGGAGATCTCGCCCGCGTCGTATCGCTTCTCGACGTTCTCCAGCGAGAGGAGGGGCCGGCGCACGCGATCAGCCCCCGACCCGGACGGCGCCCCCGCCGCCGCGCGTTCCGGCGCCGCCGCCCAGCAGCCCGCCGCCGAACCCGCCGCGTAGGCCTGTACCGAGCTGCGTCGAGACGCCGCTCACCGTGCCCGACGACAAGACCACCGTGTCACCGGCGTTGAGTCCGCTCGTGATCTCGGTCGTGGTGTCACCGCGCAATCCGACACCTACGGTCTTCGTCGTCTGCACCTTGGCGTTGACGACGGTCACCGTGCCGGTTGTTCCGGTGCCGCGTACCGCCGCGCTCGGAAGGTCGAGGACGCCTTCGCGCTTGGCGACCGTGACGGTCGCCGAAGCGGTCATGCCCGGCTTCACCCCGGCCGGCACTTGGTTCAGCGTGATGGTCGCGAAATAGGTGACGACGTTGCTCACGAGGGTCGAGCTCTCGTCGACGCTCGTCACGACCGCGGCCGCCTGGACGTTCGGCAACGCGCTGAACGAGATCGTGGCCGGCTGGCCCGTCTTCAACTTCGTGGCGTCCGTCTCCGCGAATCCCGCCTTGACCGACAGCGCGTTGACGTCGGTGATCGTCATGAACGTGCTACTCGACCCACTCGACGACGAAGACGAGGACGACCCCGAGCTACCACCGGAACCCGCGCTCGACGTCGTCGAGCTCGTGGCGGCGGTGACGCCGCTACCGGAGACGGTCTGGCCGACAATGCCGTTCAGCGCGGTGACGACGCCGGCGGCGGGGGCCACCAGCGTGGTCCAGCCCGCGGTCTGCATCGCGTTCAGCGCCTGAACCTGCGCCTGCGCGACCGAAGCCTTCGCCGACGCGAGATCACTCGGTAGCAGCTGCGCGCTCGCAGCGTTGCCGGCGATGGTCGCGTTCAACTGGTTGTTCGCCTGCGTCAGCTGGCTCTGCGAGTTGGTGATCGATTGCTGATCCTTGTTGTTTCCGTTTGCCTGCGCGTTCTGGGCCTGCGTGAGCGCGCTCGTGTCCTGCGAGATCACCGTTGCCGATGCGTTCGTGGCCTTGTCGTCGTTGAGCTTCGACTGCGCGGCGTCGACCGCCTGCTGCGCTTGCGTCGCGTCGAGCGCCGCCGTCTTCTGCGCGGCGGCCAGGCCCGTGAGCGCGCTGTCGACGCCTTGTTGCGCCGAGACCAACGAGGTCTGCGCCTGCACCTTCTGCTGGGGCGTCAAGACCCCCTCGACCTGCTGTAGATGGGCCTGCGCCGAGCTCAGCCCCAACTGAGCCGACGCGAGGTTTGCATCAGCGATCGTCGGGTCGAGATGCGCGAGCACCTGACCCTCCGTCACGGTGTCGCCGACCTTGACGTCGATATCGCGCACCTGGCCACCGGTCTGGAAGCCGACCGAATACGCCTGGCCCGCCTGCACGTTTCCGCTGGCCTGCACGCTCGAGAGCACCACGCCGCGGGCAACGGTAGTGGTGCGGGTGACCGTGGTCGCGCTGCTCGTCGCCGGGCCGGTGGCGACGTACGCGGCGACACCGAGCGCGATCACCGCGACCGCGAGGCCAACGTCGAGGACGCGATTCGGACGGGTAACGACGGCCGTCGCCATCACGCGTGGGTGGTGGTGGTCGTGGTCGTCGAACGACCGAACCCACCCGCGGGCAGCAGCGGCCGGCAGGTCGCGAGCGCCGTTTGCACCTTCGGATCGTTGCGATTGATGGTTCCGGTCCCGCCGGTCGCGGGCAGCGTGACGCCGTGATCCTGGAGGCAGCTGCGATACGCCTGGAACGCGGAGCTGTTCGGAACACCGCCGGTCGGCAGCTTCGACCGGCACGCCGCGAGCGCGGCCCTGTACTTCACCGGGTCGACACCGGGCGGCGCCGTGGCGAAGCGGCCGGCGAGGCCACCCCCGAAGCCGCCGCCGAAACCGCCCTCACCCTGAGGACGGGTGTCGCCCGGGGTCGTCGACGGCGGACCGCCGTTCGGGTTGCGGGGACGGTTCGGCAACGTCAGCGTCACACCCTTACCGCTCATGCAGCTGACGAACGCCGCGAGCGCGGCGCCGCGGCCACCGTTCCCGGCCACCGTTGTCGTCGTGGGCGCGGTACTTGCCGCCGCATGGGTGGAGCCACCACCGCACGCAGCGAGCACGAGGCCGGCGACGACAACGCCGCCGAGGGTCGCGAGAAATCCTGTCTTCACGTCACGCATACGTGCCATTGTCATAGGTCCTACCTGGGAAGGAGCTGTGACAGCGGTGCGAGTTCCTTGGGTCACCCACACGGCCGCTTCTTGGGCTGCTCTTACTTCACCGTGCCAGGCTCGAGAGATGTCCGCCGGCGCAGACGAGGGACGCGTGCTGGTCGTCGAAGACGACCAGCACGTGCGCGAAGCCGTCAGCGCGCGCACTGCGCTTCAAAGGATACGAGGTGCACACTGCGGTCGACGGCCACGACGCGTTGCTGCGCGTCGACGAGCTGAGCCCCGACGCGATCGTGCTCGACGTGCTGATGCCGGGCACGGACGGGTTGGCGGTGTGCCGGATCCTGCGCGACCGCGGCAACCACACACCGATCCTGATGCTGACCGCGCGCCACGAGGTGTCTGATCGCGTCGCCGGACTCGACGCGGGCGCCGACGACTACCTCGTGAAGCCGTTCGCACTCGACGAGCTGTTCGCCCGCGTGCGCGCGCTGTTGCGGCGGAGCAGCATCACCGACGGCGACTCCCTACTGACCGCTGCGGATCTGGCACTCGACCCGACCCGGCGCCAAGCCTGGCGCGGCGAGCGCGAGCTCGAGCTCACCAAGACCGAGTTCGATCTCCTCGAGCTCTTGATGTTCAACGCCGGGATCGTCGTGCCACGCGACACGATCTACGAGCGCATCTGGGGGTACGACTTCGAGACGTCGTCGAAGTCGCTCGACGTCTACATCGGATACCTGCGGCGCAAGACCGAGGTCGACGACGCGCCGCGCCTGATCCACACGATTCGTGGGGTCGGATACACCGTGCGGGCCACATGAGCCTGCGCGTCCGCTTGTTGCTCGTCGTCGCGACGACCTTCGCCGTCGTCGTCGTCGGGTGTGTGTACGCCGCGCACGTGAGCACGCGCCAGGAGCTGCGTTCCGAGACCGACCGCTTCTTGGTGCAGCGCGCCCATGATCCCGGCATCACCGGCGGCTTTCCCGACCACGGGCCCAACCCCACCCGAGCGGGCGGCGACGGGCTGCCCGGGAACCTCCAACCGGGCGGCGACCAGCTCGCCCAACCCGACGCGATCGTGCAGCTGCTCGACACGAAGGGCGAGGTCGTGCGCTCGATCGCCGATCAGCCGGTGATCCCGATCGACAGCCGCGACAAGGCCCTGGCCGCACACGGCGGCGCGCCGCGCTTTCGCAACGTCACGATCTCCGGGACGGAGTACCGCGTGTTGACGACGGCGCTGAACCCGGGTGGAGCCGCGCAGATCGCGCGCAGTATGACCGGGACCAACAACGTGTTGTCGACGCTGGATCTCCGGCTGCTCCTCATCGCGCTCGCCGGGACCGCGGTTGCGGCCGCACTCGCGTGGTTGATCGCCCGGCGAATCGTGAGGCCGGTCGAGCAACTCACCGTCGCGGCCGAGCAGATCGCCCGGACACAGGTCCTCGATCACAACATCGAGATCGGTCGCCACGACGAGCTCGGCCGCCTGGCCGCGAGCTTCAACACCATGCTTGCCGCGCTCGGCTCGTCGCGCGCCCAGCAGCGCCGGCTCGTGATCGATGCCAGCCACGAGCTGCGGACGCCGCTCACCGCGTTGCGGACGAACATCGAATTGCTCCAACGGGCGAGAACGCTGGATGACACGCAACGCGGCGAGCTGGTCGACGCCGCGCAGGTGGAGCTCGAAGAGCTCGGCGATCTCGTCGCCGAGCTGGTCGACCTCGCCACCGACGTGCGCGCCGAGGAGCCGGCCCAGCGCGTCGACCTGGGCGACGTCGTGGAGCCGGTCGTCGAGCGCGAACGTCGCCGCAGCGGCCGCTCGATCGTGCTCACGCGCGCAAGTGACGCGACCGCCGACGTGCGCGTCGCCGCGATCGGGCGCCTCGTCCACAACCTCGTGAACAACGCCTGCAAGTTCAGCGCGGACGACACGCTCATCGAGGTCGACGTGCGGGGTGCAGTCATCGAGGTGCGCGATCGCGGCGTCGGGATCGCTCCCGCCGAGCGCGCGCTCGTGTTCGACCGCTTCTATCGCGCCACCGACGCCCGTTCGCAGCCCGGGTCCGGGCTCGGGCTCGCGATCGTGCGCCAGATCGCAGACCTGCACGGTGCGACGATCGAGCTGCTCGAACGCGAGGGCGGCGGCACGATCGCCCGGTTGACGCTGCCGACACCGGCCGGCGCGCCGTCAACGTAAGCGGTTCAACTTCGCGTGTCTTCGATCCATTCGGGCATGTCGATCGGCGGGTTCGGCAGCTGCCGCGCGCCGCGAGCCGCGAGGAAGCGCTCGTAGCCGTCGGGGTCGGCGGGGAACGAGCGGGGGTCGCCCATCATCACCTCGAACAGCTCCACACCCTCCGGCCCGGCGACGAAGGGACCGAACGTGTCGCCCTGATCGAGCGCGATGTGACTGCCCTTGCGACACACGACGTCACCGCACGTCATGTTGCCGTCGAGCACGAAGATCACGTGATTGCTGTTGTGACCGTGCGGTTGCACGATCATGCCCGGGTCCCACTTCGCGTACAGCGAGAGGTATGCGGGCGAGAAGTCGAGCCACTTCTCCCGGACCGACATCGTGCGATCGCCCTGACCGACGCGCCGCACCTCTTGATACGAGAGATCGTCCAGGTGAGCGAAGCGCGGGCTGTTCGGCATCGGCATCTCCTGGTCGGGCCACCGATCCCCGGCCAACGGGGGCGGAGCGCATCGAGAGCGTACCGACCACCCACGACGTACGCTGCCCCACATGAGCGAATCATCCGACGTCGTATCGGTCGAACGGGTCGTCGCCGCGCCCGCCGCCGTGATCTTCGACCTGCTCGCCGACCCGGCCCGCCACCACGACATCGACGGTTCCGGCACGGTCCGCGACGCGAAGAGCGAACCTGTCCGGTTGGCGCTCGGCGCGCGGTTCGGCATGGCGATGCACATGGGCATCAACTACTCGATGATGAACGAGGTCATCGAGTTCGAAGACGGCAAGCGCATCGCCTGGCAGACCCGTCCCGCCGGCAGCTGGCAGGGAAAGCTCTTCGGCGGGCGGATCTGGAGATACGAGCTCGAACCGGCCGAAGGCGGCACACTCGTGCGCGAGAGCTGGGACATCTCGCAGGAGAAGGGCCCGGCCAAAGGGCTGCTGCGCACCGGGCGCTCGAAGGCGCACACGCGCGGCTCCATGGAGAAGACGCTCGCCAATATCGCGCGCGTCGCCGAGCAGCCCTAGCGCGGCTCGCGCCTCCGCCGAGCTCGTGGCGTCGGTCGCCGAATCGGCGCGCCTCAGAACCGCCGGCCGCGCCCCTGCGCGATGCGTTGGCGCAACTCCTCGCGCCGGTGGCGCATCTGCACGTAGAGAACGACCCGGGTCACCGCCATCACGCCGATCAGGGCTCCGATGACCACGTTGCCGTGCAGGATCAACACGGTCGCGAGCGCGATCGACAGCGCGATCAGCACCCCCCGGATCACCCACATCGACGTCATCGAGCCGTTCTCGGTCTTTGCCGCATTGGTCATGCCCATATTGTCGGGCGCGAATGTGAGCCGCCCGACCGGTCGGTGTCAGGAGTTCGTGAAGCCGCGCCGACCTGACGCCCACGTCAGCTCTTCATCTAGCCTCGCCGGCATGGCGATCACAGGAATGGCGAACCTCGCGGTGAAGGTGGCCGACCTCGACGCGGCGTGCGCGTTCTACGAGGCCGCCGGTGCCGAGGTCAGGGATCGCATGCACTGGAACAACGGAGAACGCGCCGACGTGTTCCTCGGACCGGTGATGATCAGCCTCTTCACGCACGCGATCTACGAGGACCGCGTCGACCTCCCGAGCGAGGGATTCCTCCACCCCGCGCTGTTCACCGACGACCTCGACGCCGAGCTCGAAGGCCACACGCTGGTGTGGGGGCCCGCCGTCGTCGAAGGCGCCTTCGGCACGCGGCGCATCGCGTTCGTCGAAGCTCCGGGTGGTATCCGCCTCGAGTTCATGGAACAGCTCGCGCCACCGGCCGGCATCGCGTCCGGAAAGGATCCCGCATGAAGGTCACGCGCTTTCATCACGTGTCGGTCAACACCAACGGCACGTCGCTCGAGGAGCTCGCCGGCTTCTACCGCGACGTCCTCGGGCTCGGCGATGCGCCTCGACCCGACATTCCCGGTGTACCCGGCCACTGGCACACCGTCGACGACCTGGAACTGCACCTCGTCGGCGCGCCACCGTCGGGGAACCGCATCGACACCACCGGGCACCACTATTGCGTCGCGGTGGACGATCTCGTGGGCGCGATCCGCGAGCTCGACGCGCGCGGCATCGAGTACACGCGCGGCGTCCAGGGCGAAGGCATCGTCCAGATCTGGATCGCCGACCCGGCCGGCAACACCATCGAGCTGCAACAGGAGACGCGGACCCCGTGAGCTTCGCTCCCTACGACCGTCCCGTGCGCGCGGCCTTCGTCGGGCTCGGCCGCATCTACGACCTCAACGTGCGCGCGTACCACGACAATCCCGACGTGGAGGTGGTCGCGCTGGTCGACCCGAGCGAGGAACGCCGCGCCGAACGGCAACGCGATTGGCCGGACGCGCGCACGTTCGCGTCGGCCGCGGAGCTCGCGGCGAGCGATGTACAGGTCGACGCGGTCGAAGCCCTGCTGCCGATTCCGCTGCACGTCGACGGCGTGATCGAACTGCTCGGCTACGGCTGGCACGTCAACCTGCAAAAGCCCATGTGCAACGACCTCGCCGAGGCGCAGCGGATGATCGACGCCGCGCAGGCGAACGATCGGGTGTTGCGGGTGATGGAGAACTACCTCTTCTACGAACCGTTGCGGAAGCTGAAGGCAACCGTCGAGTCGGGCGAGATCGGTGCCGTCAGCGGATACCACATGAAGATGGTCGGGAGCGGCCGCGGCGGTTGGGATGTGCCGATGAGCAGCTACCACTGGCAGTTCCAGCAGATGCAGAACGGTCGTGGCATCCTGGTGTTCGACGACGGCTGGCACAAGCTCGCGACCGCGCTCTGGCTGTTCGGACCGATCACCGAGGTGCGGGCATGGATCGGCGGCACCGAGGTCGTGCCGGGCGTATCGATCGACGCGCCGACGACGATCCTGTGGCAGCACGACAACGGGATACGCGGCGTGTGGGACATCACGCTCGCGCCGGAGATGTACCTGCGTTCCGACTACTACACGAACGACGAGCGCTGGGAGATCACCGGCGCGCGGGGCTACGCGCGCGTCAACCGTTGCACGGGCCGCGGCATTCAACAGCCGAGTCTCGAGGTCTACGCCGACGGCGAGATGCGCGCGTATCACGCACTCGACGACGACTGGGCGAGCAGCTTCCGCGATTCCGGGCGGCACTGGCTGCGCTGGCTGCACACGGGCGAAGGCCCGTTGCAGTGGAGCGCGCGAGGAGGCCGTTCGAGTGTTGCGGTTCGCGCTCGCGACCTATGCGAGCAGCGCGTCCGGCGGCCTCGGAGTCGATCCCGCGTCGATCACCGCGTAGCGGTTCACAACCGCGCCGCGATCGTGCGGGCGGCCGACACGAGGCCCGCCTGCACTTTCGTGGGGTCGGCATCGAGGATGACGGTGTTCACCTGGGCCCAGAGGTCGCCCTTGCGGACGAACACATTGCTGTCCTCTTCGTACGCCTCGTCGCCAATGCCCGTCAGTGTCGTGAAGGTGTGCTGCAGACCTCGGTCGATGTCGAGGCTCTTCTTGACGCCCGCGCCGACGAAGATCTCGACCTGCGCGGTCGGCCCCGTGGGCGGGCTGTTGTACTGGCACAGCATGTCGTCCGCGGTGCCCGACTTCACGGCGCCTCCGACCGGCGTCTCCGCGAGCGCGGTGGCCTCGGCCTGGGTCATGAGCGTGCACGGGTCCGGTGCGCTCGCGGGCGCGGCCGTGCTCGACGTGCTCGACGCCGCCGCGGTCGCGGCCGTCGACGTCGGCGCGGTGGTCGCGGCGGGCTTCGAACTTCCCCCACACGCGCCGAGCGCGACGACAACGAACCCGGCGACCAACGACGGTTGCACAATCCTCATCGAAACTCCTTCAATGGTTCGATCATTTGGAGCACGGCGGTGTCGCCCGTTTGAAGAGCTCGTCCGGCCCCCACTCGGGGCCGCCCGAGGCCTTTATCGGTTTCGGATTCGTGTAGATCGCGCTCAGGAGCGTGTTCACCGCCGAAGCAACGAGATCCGGCATGCTGTAGCCGATCCCGTACCGGCTCGTGAGGGTCAGCGCCGCGCTCTTGCAGTTCACCAGCTCCAACCCGGGTGCTCCACTGGCAGTGAGAGCGAGACTGGCGGCGACCTGATACCACGCGCCGACGGTGAAGCCGACGGTCCCCACCCCGATCGAGAGCTTGAGCGCGTACGCGAGGTCGAGACCGGAAGGGCCGACCGACAGCGCGCCCATGCCCTCCAAGATGCTCTTCTGCACCCCGATCTTGGGTTGCTCGAACTTCGGTGCGCCGTTGGCGTAGGAGAAGCCGAGCGACCCGCCGACCGTGTACTCGCCGTCGGCCGACATCTCGGCGCGCCCGCTGAGCGCGAGACCCATGCTGAAGATCTGCTGGACGCCGATCGTCATGGGGATCGGGCCGGCCGCGATCGGAATCTGGATGTCGACCGGAAGCTCGACGCGTGGCCCCTTGAAGTTGCCCCGCCCGTTCAGGGTCGCGGCAGTGATGTCGAACGAGAGCCCGGCCGCGCCGTGCAGCGAGACGTTCGCGCTCTTCACCTGGCCACCGCGAACCACGATCGAGAAGTCGACCGTCGGCCTGTCGAACCGCAGGTGGACGCTGGCCGAGACCTTCCCGCCGTTCTTCTCGTAGTAGACGTGGACGCCGACGCTCGTACAGCACGAGCTCTGCAGGTGGTAGTCCCCCACCACCGAATCCGGGATGGTCGGCGTCGCGGCGGGCAGGTTGCCCGGCACGGGCGCCGCCGGGAGCATCGCGCGTTCGGGCGCGGCGCCGGTGTACGCCATGAAGCGCGCGGGCGGGAGCGACACCATGCTCGCGCTCGAGGTCCTCGCGCCGGAGGTCGTCGCGCCGGCCAGGTCGGTGATGAGCCCGGGCTGGCCGGAGACGTCGTAGGCGTTGAAACCGGCGAGCGCGATGGGTTGGGCCGACGCGAGCGTCCCGTCCTTGATGATGTCGGTGAGACTCACCGGACCGAGCGCGACCCGCTTGTCGGCTCCCGACGCCGCGACGGCGAGGATGCGGCCGACGCCGTAGTTGGTCGCGACCATGATCTTGCCGACCTGGAGTTGGTCGACGTTCTTCGCGCTCGCGCTGATCGTCCAACTCATCCCGTCGGCGCTCACGGCCTTGACCGAGTCCGCGCCGCCGTCGAGGAAGACGACGTCAGGTTGGTAGGTGATCGCCTTGTCGCGCGTCGCGCTGACGCCGTAGACCAACTGGTTGCCGTGGAGCGGCGCGCTCGGCCCGAAGGCGGCGGTGCCGCCACTGCCGCCCCCGGCATTGGATGACGAGCACGCGGCGAGGGCGACGAGCAATGCCGTCGCCGCCGCGACCCGCGAGATCCTGATGCCCCCGACTCGTCTTGTCACTCGTACCCGCCCTCGTGTGCCCGGCTGCGACCAAGCGGAGCAAAGGGTACAGATCTCACCGCGGGAATCGCGTCTTTCACGTGTGGCCGACCGACCGCGAGGCGTGGGAGTTGCCTAGCATTGACCGATCCGAGTCGAGACAGACGTTCGAGCCAGCCACGACAGCAATCCGGGACCGGCGCCTGCCGTCGCGCTCGGTTGGGCGGCGGCAGTGGCGGCCGCGACCATCCTCGCCTTCCTCAGCGCGATGTTCTGGCACTCGACGGGACCGGCCGAGTGGGAGTGGCGGTTCATCACCGCGGCGCGGCATCACCCACCGCCCGGGCCGAATACCTGGCGGTCGATCTTCGAACCGGTGCCGTTCGCGCTGATCACGCTCACGATCGGGCTCCTTGCCCTCCTCGATCGCCGGCCGCGCCTCGCGATCTCGGGCACCGCCGGCTGCCTGTTCGCGGTGGTCGCGGCGGAGAAAGTGTTCAAGCCGCTCGTCGACCGCCGCCAGACGTTCCACCGCTTTCCTTGGTTCGACCCGCCCGGACACATCGGTGCGTTGACGTTCCCGTCCGGCCACGTCGCGGCGGCGGCCTCGTGCGCGATGTTCGCGTGGTTCGTGTTCGGTCGGCGCACACCGCTCGCCGCGCTCGCGTTCGTCGTCCCGGTCGTCGTCGCGTGGGCGATGATCAGCCTCGACCAGCATTACCCGGCAGACACGCTCGCCGGCTTCCTCCTCGGACCACTCGTGGTGGGCGCAACGGTGATCGGCTTCGGGCACGTGCTCGGCCGCGACGATCCCGCGCCACGACCGGAGCCGGCCGCTGACCACTGACCGCTAGGGCCGCGCACCCAAGGGGACGAGGTCGGGTTGGAAGTAGCTGACCGTCTCGACGAACGCACCGGTGTGCGGCGCGTCGATCATCACACCCGGTCCGACGACGATACCGACATGATGGTTCGTCGGACCGGTGTCTCCGAAGAAGACGAGGTCGCCCGGGCGGAGTTGGTCGATCGGCACGTGCGGGAACGAGTCGTACTGCGACTGCGATCCGTGTTCCATCGAGACGCCCGCTTGCGCCCACGCCATCATCGTCAGTCCGGAACAGTCGAAGACGTCCGGGCCGGCGCCCGCGTAGACGTACGGCTTTCCGAGTTGGGCGCGGGCGTACGCGACCGCCTTCCAGGCGCCGGCCGTCGGGACGGGGAGGGCACCGGGAGGGGGGGCGTCGACGGAGCCGGGGTCGGGGGCACCGACACCCGCGCCCGGACCGGCGGCGGTGCGGTTCGCCTGCCGTTGTGCTTCGCGCTTCAGCCAGGCGCGTTCCGCGTCGGCGGCCGCCGCCGCGGCCTTCTGTTCGATCGTGGCCGCGAGCAGCTTGATGTTGGCATTGGTCGTATCCAGGAGATGCTGCGTGGCCGCGTTGGCCGCTTCGACCGCGCGCTGCGCACTCTGCACCGCGTGTTGGCGATCCTGCGCGGCGGCGAGCTGACCGTCGAGATCGTCGTGCTGCGCCGCGAGCTGGGCATCGGTGCGCTGGAGCATGTCGAGTATGCGCTGATCCTGCGCGGCCGCGGCCGCGCCGTACTGCGCCATCGCGCCGAGCTCTTGGACCGATGCAACGTCGATGCCGACCGGGTCCTGATTGCCGGCCCCCATATAGAGGAGTGCGGCGCGCCCGCCGAGCTGATTGCGTAGCCGCCGGGCGGAAGCCTCGGTGGTGTTGATCTGGGCTTGCGTCGCGGCAATCTCTTTCACCGCGGCCTGCACGGCCGTACGCGCCTGCAGGTAGCGCTCGTCGAGGATGTCCGCCTGCTTGGCGTTGGCGAGGATCTTCTGCTCGAGCTTCGTGGCCTGCTGGGTCGCGCTCGGCGAGGTCGGTCTGGGGCGTCGCCGCTGCGGGGTTCGCGCCGAGCCCGAGCGTCGCCGACGAGGCGGCGATCGCCAGCGCAACGGCGAGCCCCAACCGACGCGACAGCATGCGATGCGAAAACCGGTGGTGTCCCCCCACGCCAGGGTTGTCGACACGGACTGTGGCCGAGTTGACCGGATAGACCTCGCGAATCGGACACCCGGGGTTCAGGAAGTGAACGCCGTGATGGCGACGATCGGTGAGCGGGGCGGACTGTCGCCGAGGCTGCCGACGAACGGCCTGTCGGAGAGATCGAAGACTCCGCCGTCCGAGGCCACCATGAGGTACCCGTTGCCGAATGCGACGAGGCCGGTGACCGGCTTGTTCAGGGGTATGCCACCCATTGATCCGCGGAAGGGGGCGTCGAACGCGAACACACCGCCGTCGGAGGCGACGAGCCAGTACCCGCGACCGTCGGGGGTGGGGGAGATCCCGACGATCGGCCGGTTGAGGCGTTCACCGCCGACGGAGCCGTGGAAGCGGGCATCGCCGAAAGCGAACACGCCGCCATCGGAGCCGACCATGTAGTACCCGAGCCCGGTCGAGGTCGCGACCGATGCAACGATCGGACCGTCGAGCGGCACCGAGCCCATGTCGCCGTGCGCGTGCGCGTCGCCGTACGCGAAGACGCGCCCCTCGTTCGTGAACAACCAGTAGCCGTTCCCGGACGGAGTGGCCGAGATCGTGCGGACGTGCTCGCCCGGGCGCAGCGCCGGGCGGCCGCCGTGACCGACTGCGGTTCCGAACGGGTGCACGTTGCCGGCCGCATCGACCACCCAGTAACCGGTCCCGTCCTTCTTGGCCGCGAACGCCACCGCCGGGCCGCCGGCGTTGCCGTAGTAGGTCGCGCCGCCGAACGCGAACACCTTCCCGTCGGCACCGAGCATCCAGTAGCCGGATCGCGCCGGGACCGTGATCGGCGCGCTCGGAACGAACGACGCCGACTCCGGCGACGGCGCACCCGAACCATCCGCGTTCACAGCACTCACAACACACTGATACGAACGCCCATCCGTCAGGCCCGTCACCGTCAACGGCGAACCCACACCCGACACCGAACCCAACACACCACCATCACCACTCGAACACGACACCCCATACCCGGTGATCGCCAACCCGCCATCGAACGGCGCCACGAACGACACCGTCACCCGCCCATCACCCGCAACCACCACCGGCTGCCCCGGCGCACCCGGCACCCCACTCGGAACGAACGACGCCGACTCCGGCGACGGCGCACCCGAACCATCCGCGTTCACAGCACTCACAACACACTGATACGAACGCCCATCCGTCAGGCCCGTCACCGTCAACGGCGAACCCACACCCGACACCGAACCCAACACACCACCATCACCACTCGAACACGACACCCCATACCCGGTGATCGCCAACCCGCCATCGAACGGCGCCACGAACGACACCGTCACCCGCCCATCACCCGCAACCACCACCGGCTGCCCCGGCGCACCCGGCACGGTGGTCGCCGGCGTGTAGTCGACGAAGAACGCGGTCTCGCCGTCGGTATCGGCGCCGACGTAAGTGCCGTTGTACGCCCCACCCGGGTCGAGGGCGAAGACATACTGCGTACCGGCGGTGAGTTGCACGCCACTGAGGCCGGACACGTACCAACGACCGTCGGTTGCCTTGGGCACGGTGACCGTCGCGCCCATGGCCAGCAGGTTGCCCTCGTGACCGTTGGCAACGCTGTAGATCTTCGGCGTGAAGACCTGGTCGTTTCCCGCTCCGCGCGCGAAGAACGTGAAGTCGTCGGCCGTTCCGTTCGTGGTCGCGGTCTCGGTCCACGTGAGCTCGGTGGTGTTGTAGACGAACTCCGACGTGAAGCCGGTCGTCGTATGACCCAACTGGGCGACCGGCGGGCCCGACTGCACGAGCGGCGTGGCCGACGACGACACCGCCACCGATCCCGACGTGTTCGACGCGACGACCTGCAGGCGCAGCGTGTTCCCCACGTCGGCCGCGGTCGGGAGGTACGTCGGACCGGTGGCGCCACCGATGACGGTGCAGTTGCTGCCGCCCGAGTTGCACCGCGTCCAACGCAATGCGAGGGCGGGCGGAGGGCTCCCGTTCCAACCGCCCGCGAACCCGCTGACCACTCGACCCACGACCGGAATGCCGGGAGCGCTCGCGCGCCCCGCCACGGTCACCGAGGGAGGAACGTCGTCGACCGGGAGCGCGGGCGGCTGAGCGCCGGGACTGACCGCGGAGAACTGGGTCTGCTCGGACCCGTCGAGCGGGCACGACCCGAGATCGGCACCGTCGCTGTTGAGGATCTGGTGCGAGTCCTGGTAGTCGGTCTGCACGCCGTTGACCGTGACGTGCACGACTCCCGCGACCTGCGTGTTGACGTGGCACGCCTCGCCGAAGAGGTCGGACGTGTCGAAGTTGAAGCTCGACGTCATCGTCAACACGAGATGCGCGCCGGGCGCGACGGCTTGGGGCAGGTGCGGTGTCGTCGAGCCACCCCAAAGATCGAAATGCGACGGGGACGAGCCGCCGCCGAAGTCGACGGTGACCGCATTCACCGTGACCGACGAAGCGCCGTTGTTGGTCACCTCGATGGCGCCCGAGTCGTACCCGGGGCTGCCGTTGTCCGGGCCGTGGGTCGCGCAGCACTGCGGCGGTTCACCAATGAACGTGGTGTTGGCCGAACCCGACCACGGCGTCAGCCCGGTGGCGCTGTCGGCATAGCCGAGCGCTACGGCCACGCCCGGCGCCGTGGCGGCCGAGATCGCCGGCTTCGCCGAGGCCGCCGCCGACTCGGCGCGCGGTATTACGACGCCGACAACGACCAGGAAGGCGATCCCGACTCGCGCCCTGCGGCTCACCCAACGCTCCCCCACACGGCGGCCCTCGCAGAGGTCTCCGCGCACCATTCTTCCGGGAAGACGCTACCCCGCAAGGGGTCTTGCGGCAAGACCCCTTGCGGGGGTCGCGCGTTGCCGGCCGCCGAGCAAGCGTGCGCCCGGTACCTGCGGTTGATTCGCCGGCGGTGCTCCTGGCTCCGCTAAGAGACGCTGACGTCGCGGCTCGCCCCGTCGGCGAGCACGGGCTTCGAGGTCCCGGCAAAGCGATTACCGGACACGACGACGTGGTCCGAGCCGCGCAGCTCGACGGCAGGCATCCGCCGGGCGGCCGGTGCCGTCACCACATTGGCAGCGATCTGCACGCCCGACGCGTTCACGAACACGAAGGCCCCCGTCGCGCCCTCGTCGGAGACGAGCCCGCTCACCTGGAACCTGTTGTGCGTGAACGCGAACGGGCCCCGCTTGTGGCGCGCGGGCCCGAAGACGAACACGAGGCCGCCGCTCGGCGCGTTCATCACGTTGTCCGACACGGTGATATCGCCGATGTCGAACCCGACACCCTTGTCGGCCAACCAGAAGTTGTGCACCGGACCCGTCACGTTGTGCTCGATCCGAATACGCCTCACCTCCTGACTCGGGACGTTCGGTTCGAGGTCGATGAGCGATCGGCTGACCGCGCCGATCGTGTTGTTCACGATGTCGATGTCGGTGCCGTCGGTCACCGAGATGCCCTGGCGGCCATTGCGCTCGAAGTGCGAATCGCGGACGACAATGTGCGTGCTCGGCACGCCGTTGGCTCCGCCGATGTAGACGAAGTCTCCGTAGACGTCGTACGCCTGGACGTGATCGAGCGTCACGCCGTCGTCCCCACTCAGCGAGAAGCCGTGCTGCGCTTCGAAGCGCGGCACGTAGGCCGCGTCACTCGTCCCCGCCTTCGGGTTCGCGCCGCGAACGATCAGGTCTCGGACGACGACATCCTGGCTCGAGCCGATCGCGAGCTGAGACCGCCCCCGAACCGCCAGCCGACTTCCTTGGCCGACCGTCGTCGCCTTGAGCGTCGTGCCGTGTCCCTCGATGTGCACCTTGCGTCGCCGGCCGAGAGACAGCGTGCCTTCGATGCGGTAACACGCGCGTGACGGGAAGGAGATGACACTGTCGTCCGGTGTGCCATCGAGCCATGCCTGCAGGGTGTGCGTGACGTCGGCACCGCAGTGGGCGTCGATCGAAGCCGGCACCGAGAACGTTCGACCGTGACCGTCGGGTCGCGGCACCGTCGTCTTCGGCGCATTCGCTCCTGGTTGGCGCGTGACCGGATGTTTGGGCTTGTGCACCGTCGTCGTGGGCGCCGACGCATGCGACTTCGAGCCGTCCGAGCACGCCGTCGCGAACGCAAGAAGGAGGGCGGCTACTACACAGCCGTACGTCGAGCGCACCGCGCGACCGTAACCCGTCGAACCGTACGGTGTGCATCGACCTCGATCGGCCGTTACCCGGTTCGGCAACCGCACACCGGCTACGTTTTCCCTTCGATTCAGTCGGAGGGGGCAACGTGGTTTCGGTTCGCCGGCACCGTCGCGTACGTGTGTTCATCGTCATCGGGGTCTCGTCAATGCTGTTGCTCGCCGCGTGCGGCGGCGGAAACAGTTCGAAGCCCGCGGGCGCGCCGACGACGAGCGCCGGCGGCGCCGAGACGTCGACGACCGCGGCCACCAACAACGGAAACGGCAACTGCGTCACCACGCCGGGGAAACAGAGAGCGCGCGTGCGCTTCGTGAACCTCTTCACCAACCCCACGTACCCCAACAGCGACATCGACGTCATGCAGGGCTTCTCCGGCTCCGACCCGTGCGGGAAGAAGCTGGCGACGGTTGCCTTCGGCCGGGCCAGTGACTACATCGACGTGACCGCCGGCGACACGTCCGGCAACTGGGAGGTCGCCGGGTACGTGGGGGGCTCCACCGCGACGGACCACCAGATCATCACCCAGAGCGAGACGTGGAAGGGCGGCGAGCAGGTGACGATCGTCTTCGAGGGCGCCGAGGCGCAGTCCGGACTGCCTGCAGGCTCCGGCGGCGACCAGGTCTTCTTCGAGAACGGCAGCCAGGGCGACCTGTCGGGATTCACAACGGTGGCAGGCAAGGCCGTCGTCGGCATCGCGGCGACATCGCTGCAGTACGTCGTCAAGGACGGCGCGTGGTCGGCGGGCGTCGCCGGGCAATCCGGGTGCCTTCGGGCCGTCGGTGACACCGCCACTACCACGAGCAGCATCGGCGGAACGGAACTCGTCCAATACCTGGTCGCACCGGGTTCGATGCAGCTCGGTCTGTACCCGAGCGACCCCGGCACGTGCACCGGCACCCCGAACATCGGTCCGGCGACGATCGACGCCGCGGCCGGGTCGCGCACATACGTCTTCGCGTACGGTCAGGACGCGCAACACCTGAAGTTGCTGGTCCTCCCCGTCGCGTCCTGACGCATCCCCGTCGCGATCACTGCGACGGGGGCGTGGCGGCCTCGCGTTCCTCCGGTCCTTCCACGTGAACGCCCGAGAGGACACCGTGGTGCTGGGCCTGCGCGATCAGCCACGCCGCGAAGAGCCGCGCCGACGCGTCGCGGAAGTGCACGCCGTCGGGCCGGAGCACGACGGATCCGACGTGGGCATCGCAGTTGGTGTCGAGGTGCGGGCACATCCACCGGAAGACGTCGGCCAAGATCGCGCTCGGTTCGGACGCGACGACACGCCGGAAGATCGCGTTCTGGCAGTCGTTGTGCTGGAACCAGGCGGGCGACTTGTAGGGAAGACCCGCGTACGCGGTCGTCGCGACGACGACATGCGCGCCCTGCGCCGCGAGCAGGCGAATCTGGGCGTGCAGCTCACGTTCGAGGACCTGGTCGTATAGCGGCTGGCACGGCGCGGTCCACCGACCGTCGATCTCGTGCATGGAGTCGGTGGGTTCGGAGACGAGCATCATCACCACGTCCGGCCGGTAGACCGAAACGGCGTAGGCCCAGTTGTCGAGGCACACCCGCGCCTGGCTGACGTACGTGTCGCCGCTCGTGTACTTCGTGCGGCTCTCCTCGGGCAAGAGACGACAGCCGATCGACCCGAGGTTGAGGACGTCGAGGCGCGGCACCGTATGCAACCGCTTGAAGCCCTCGTCGGCCCCGTACAAGGCGATCGAGTTGCCGACGACGAGCACCCGCGGGATGCGAACGGCATGTGGCCCGGCCCGCACCGGGACGACCCGGCGAATCTGGTCGGCCACCACGACCCGCGGCGCGGGCGGCGCGCCCGCGGTCGACACGAACACGGCGAAGACGAGCGCGACCGCCGTCACGAGAACGCTCGTAAACACCAGCGCCGGTCGTCGCGCCGAGAACACCCTCGCAGTGCCGCGCCGGATCGGGTGCTCCACGGCGCGGTACGACACGATCGCGACGGCGAGAGTCACCGCGATGCGAACGCCGAGGAGCGGCCAACCGCCGAGATGCGTGCGCTCCTGGTCGAGGACGACGTAGATCGGCCAGTGCCACAGGTAGACGCCGTAGCTGACGAGTCCCAGCGCGCACAGCGGGCGGAACGACAGGAGGCGGCCGACCGGACCCGGGCGCGGGTGCACCACCGCCGCGATGACGAGCGCGGTCGCGACCGCGCCGACGAACAGGCCACCCCGATACAACACGTCGGAGGAACCCGACACCCGCGTCCACGCGGTCGCGAGCAGCGCGAGCGCCGCGAGCGCTGCCACCTCGAGCGCGAGGCGCGAGCCTCGCCCGGTGGTCGGTCCCCTCCGCGCGAGCAATGCCGCGAGCGCGGCGCCGACCAGGATCGACGCGACGCGCGTGTCGGTTCCGTAGTAGACGCGCGTCGTGTTCGCCGGGTCGAAGATCACGACGGTCCAGGCCAGTGACGCGAGCGCGAGCACCGATGCCGACACGAGAATTCGCCGGGCCGCGAGCGGCCCGGGGCGACCGCGTACGAGGAGCGCGACGAGCAGCGGCCAGACGATGTAGAACTGCTCCTCGATCGCGAGGCTCCACGTGTGTTCGAGCGGCGAGGGGTTCCGGAAGAGGGCCCAGTAGTCGCGGCTGATAGCGATCGCCCGCCAGTTCGCGAAGTAGCCGATCGTCGCGAGCGCGTCACCGCGGATCGTCGCGAGCTCGTCGGGCTTCGCGAGCAGCCACGCGTACACGGCGACCGCGGCGAGGACGCAGGTCAACGCCGGCAACAACCGGCGTGCGCGGCGCGCCCAGAATGCGCCGAGCGCGATCCGACCGTGATCACGCGCCTCGACGAGCAGCAGCGACGTGATCAGGAAGCCCGAGAGGACGAAGAACGCGTCGACCCCCAAGAAGCCACCGCTGAGATGGCCGCCGTGGAACAGCAGCACCCCTGCGACGGCCAGACCGCGCAATCCGTCGAGCGCGGGTACGTGCGTCCAACCGGGGTGGAAGCTCGACCGGCCGGGCGACGCGCCGGGCGGCTGATCGGGTCGGTCCCGAGTGTCGGCAAGGCTCTGCATGATCCGTCAGCCGCCAGGTTCGTCCCGTAAACGATGATCGGGATACGTGCCCGTCCGCCCGAGGGCGGACGGGCACGCCCCGCCGTTCACGTCAGTGCAGACTCATCTGCGGTTCGCCGTACCCGTTCAAGCCGGTCGACGCGATCGTGCACGTGCCGCCGTGCACGGCACCGCCGTTGTAGGCCTGCCGCAGGCAGTCGCGGAGTGCGAGCTGGCCCCAGTAATTCGGGTGCGCATCCTCTTGCAGCTGGTACGGGCCGAACAGGGTCGTAAGGGTGCGGACCTGGCTCACCCACTCCGTCTCATCCACCGCACCCGGGCTCGTCCAGTTGGCGAGGCCCTTCTCCTCCAACAGACCGACCGTGTTCTCGCACAACCGGCGACCGGCGAGCGCGTTCTGGTCGTCGAGCACGACATAGTTCGAGAGGCCGGTCTGCGCGGCGCCGTTCTTGACCGTGTTGTCGATCGTCGGCACCGCGGTGTTGTTCGCCCAGTCGGCGTCCTTGTTCCAGAAGCCGCAGCCACCGGTCGTCTGACGCGTGTAGCCCGACTGCGAGTACCGGAACGCGGCGCCGTTCGGGATCGGCGACGAATAGGTCTGCACGATGATCTTGTACGTGCTGTCGGCGTAGCCGTCGTTCAGCATCGCCTGGCGCACGTTCAAGATCGCGCCCTTGATGTTGGTGGCCGTCGCCGCGATGTACGACGACGTGAAGTACGACTTCACGTTGGAGTCGTCGTAGCAGTAGTTCGGCCACCACGACGGCGAGAGGAGGAAGTCCTCGATGCACGTCTGGACGATGTCCGCGAAGCCGAAGTTGTTGGCTCCGATCAACACGGTGACGGCCTTGACGTTGTGTGCCGCCGCGAACTGCTGCAGCGCGAGCGCCTGACCCTCGTTGCCGTAGGAGTCGGTGTAGAAGTCGAGGCCGGGTTTGAAGTCGCCCGAACCGCTGTAGGGCTGTGTGTAGGTGCGCGCACCGGAGCAGGCCAGGTTCATGCCGTTCACGCCGCCGCCGAGGTAGATCTCGGCCGACTTCGAACGGTGACAGCCGTGAATCAACTCGGCCGTGTTGGTCGCGTTGTCGTAGTACGCGGTCGACCCCAGTGCGTCGACGTTGTCGGAGCTGCCGTTCGTGTTGCCCGCCCAGCGCCCGGCTTCGCCGGAGATGGCCGAGTCGCCGACACTCACGACCCAGGGGGAGCCAACCCCGGGTCCGTCGGCATGGGCCGGCACCGTTCCGATCGCCAGCGACGCGCTCACCGTTGCGAGCAGGGTCGCGACGACCCCAAGCCGTTTTCTCATTCTTTCCCCCCCCGGGTTATGGCTCCCCACGCGCCAGCCACTTCGTGGCGGCATCTTCACACCCAACCGTGCAGACTTCAAGGATGCTCGAACGCACGCGACACCGCGAGCGTTCGAGGCCGGTCGTCGTCGGGATCAATCGTCGTTGAGGATGGTGCCCGTCCCGCTCGCTTTGGTGATCGTGAGGCCCGCGCTCGGAGTGTCGAGCACGAGATGGAACGTCTCGTCGTTCTCGTGGAGACTGTCGGCGATCACCCACACCGTCACCGTCTTCGCGACCTGGAGCGTCGAGAACGTGATGGTCCCCGACTTCGTCTTGAAGTCGCTGCCGACCGACGCGGTGTCGGGCACGAGGCTGTAGTGCACGGTCACCGACGCGGTCGGCCGCCGGTTGAGGCTCACCTGGAACGGCAACGCGACGACCTTGCCCGCGCCGGTGCCCTCGTAGACCGAGGCGTCGCTCACCGTCGCTTCGAGACCGGTCGCCGTCGGTGAGTCGTCGTTCAAGATCGTCACCGTTCCCGTGCCGTTCGCCACGATCGCGTTGGTGGCAGTACCGAGTTTGACGGAGAACGTCTCGTCGGGCTCGGCGAGGGTGTCACCGATCGTCGTAACGCCGATCGTCTTCGAGATGACCCCCGGCTTGAACGTGAGCGTGCCCGACTTGGTCTTGTAGTCGCTCAGGGCGGTCGCGCTACCCGGCGCGGTCGAGAACGTGACGGTGATCGTCTGGGTCGAGGGCTTGTTGAGCGTCACGCCGAGCGAGACCACCCGGTTGTAGGCGTCGCCTTCGCGCAGCGTCGTCGACCCGATCGAGATGAGTGACGGTTGCGGGTCGTTATCGGTGATCGTGCCCGTGCCCGTCCCGCTGTAGCCGTTGGCCGGCTCGATTGCCGTCAAGGTCATGGTCTGGGTGTTGTTGGGCGAGGCGCCTTCGTTGTAGATGGCGTCGTCGACGACCGGTACGAGCACGTGCTGTACGAGCGGGTCGCCGGGGTTGAACACGAGCGTTCCGGAGGTCGCCGCGTAACGGCCGGGCGCGGTCGCGGTGCCGTCGCCGGTCTGGTAGTCGACCGTCACCGGAAGGTTCGGTTGCGCGGCGAGCGACACGGCGAAGTCGAGGTTCGCACCCGGGCCCTCTGTGACCGCGGCATCGGCGACCGAGACGGGCGGCGGGTCGTCGTCGATGATCGAGCCGGTCGCGCCGGCACCGGCAATCGTCGCGTGGACCGCGCTGACCAACCCGAACGTGAGCGCACGATTGCCCGTGTAGATCGTGTTGTTCATGACGGGCACGGAGACGGTCTGCGTCAGCGGATCGCCCGGATTGAAGGTGAGCGTCCCGGACGTCGCGGTGTAGTCGGTGGGCTGCGTCGCGGTCCCGTCCGCGGTCGAGTAGTCGACCGTTACGACGCGCGAGCTCGGGTTCGACATCGTCACGACGAAGTCGAGCGTCGCACCGGGCCCTTCGAGCACACTCGCGTCGGCAACCGACACGGTCGGATCGGCCACGGTGTAGCTGATCCAGGTGACACTGGTGTTGCCCGCGGCGTCGACCGACGTCACGTGGACACGATGCGGACCCGAGGTCGTGGTGTCGAGCGACCCACCGCTCGCCACGTCACCGATGCACGAAGGAGTGCTGCTGTCGTCGGTACAGCTGTAGGTGAAGGCAAGGGCGGCGCCGACCGCGTACGTGGCGCCGTGCACAGGACTGCTCACGGTGATGGCGGGTGGGGTGTCATCGACAATCGTCGTCGTCGTGATCGGCACGTTGGTGCGGCCGTTGTACGTGTCACCCGCGGGGCAGTGTTGGGTCGTGGTGACCAAACCGATGGTCGTGGTCGTGATCTGGAAGTAGTCGAACTCGTTCTGCACGGTGGCGGCGGCCGCGCCGTCGGCCTGCACGACAGCACGGAAGGGCGGCGGGGTGAAGTTGTCGGCACCGAAACCGAGGATGCTCTGATCGGTCACCGACGCGACCGTCATCTGGAGCGTTCCGTCGGGATTGATTCCGATCGCCGTCCCGTTGACCTCGCTTCCCGCACCCGTGAAGGCGACCGACACGAAATGCCCGTTGGTCGGCTTCTTCCACCGGTAGACGAGATTCGTCGCGTTGTTGAGGGTCGGGATCTGGTCCTGGCCGACGGCGAGACTCCACGCGAACTGCTGACCGGCACCGACGCTCGTCGGGGCGGTGTTCGACGCGACCGGAATGCTCTCGTGGAACGAGTTGAGGAGCGTGTCGCACGCGACGGGCATGCGATCCGTCACGTCACCGGTGGTCCAGTCCTGTTGCACCGGCGGCGGTGTGACGCGGTACGAGTGGACCACGGTGTGCGCGTTGCCCTCGCCGTCGGTCGCCGACACGGTAAAGGTGTGCGCACCGAGCACCGACGTGGCGACGGCGCCGCCGTTCGCGACGTCACCGGTGCACGACGCGATGCCCGATCCGTCGTCGCTGCACGAGTAGCTCGCGCTCGCCGCGGCGTTCTGCAGGTACACGGCACCGTCCGCGGGGGAGGTGAGCGTGATCACGGGAGGCGTGTGGTCGTTCCCGGGCGGCACGACCGTGTACGTGGTCGTAACCGGCGTCGCGACATTGCCGTTGTTGTCGCTCGCCGTGACGGTGAACGTGTGCGATCCCAGGCTGCTCGTGTCGATCGGCGCACCGTTCGCGACGTCGCCCGCGCAGGTCGCGACACCCGAACCGAACGTGCCGTCGTTGCACTGGTAGTTGGCGGCAACGGTCCCGCCGAGCGGGTATTGACCGCCGTCGCTCGGCGTGCTGACGACGATCGTCGGCGGCGTGGTGTCGACGGGAACGATCGTGGTGGTCGACCACGCCGGGTTCGGCGGCGTCGGGTAGCAGTCGGTCGGCACGTCCGCACTGATCGGCGACGTGACGACGGCCGTCGTCGTGAAGCCAGGGTCGCTGGTGCTCGTGCCGCCCATCCTCGGTTGGATGGTCGCCCCCGTGGTCGTACCCGCGGTCAGCGTGATCGTGACGGCCGGGAGTTGGTAGTCCTGGTCGGCGGGAATCGGTCCCGGCACGCTGACCGTGACCGTGCCGGTCGTGGCACTCCCCGAGAGCGTCGCCGTCGGTGTGCCCGAGCCGATGTTCGTCCCACCGCTCAACGACGCGCTCACGAACGTGGAGTTCGCGGGCACCGGGATCTTGATCGCGATGTCCTTGATCGAGCTGACCGTGCCGCTGCCCTGGTTGGACGCGATGCGGTCGACGGGCGTCTGCGCGGTCACCGAGAACGTCGCACCCGGCTGCACGGCAAGGGGCGCGTCAGTGGTGATGCTGAACATCTGGTCGGCCTGCTGGTCGCCAATGATCGGTGCGTGCGCGACACACGTCAGCGCGAGACTGACCGTGGACGGGTCCGCCGTTGCGGTCGCCGACGTAGCCGCCGCCGCGAGCATCGACCCCACCACGACGACAACCAACGCAACAGACGCGTACCGTGCCCGCATCCGAGCCCCCTGCCCCAAAACGGGGTCAGCGCGTTGCTGCGCCCGACCCGGCCCCGTTACCTACAAAGGCCAGGTTCGTACCAGGATCGTCAGACCCTTGTCAACGTCTGAGAAGCCGATTGAGCGGACCGTTGAATGGGAGCGCTTCGCAATTCGGGCAGCTGTAAGTGACGCGCAGCGGGCTCGAATGGTCGTGTATTGCGGCAATACCGACGACCGGCTTGTGCACGACGCGCGCGTCGTCTTCGTGATCCATGGCGCCGGGGAGCTCGTCGCCGAGGGATCCGCAGACAAGCGCGGCACCTGCCCGGCGCGGGTCTTCGACTCGTTGTCGGCACGCACTCGGCGCACCTCGGCCGGCCGTAGGCGCGAACCGCGTTACGAACGCCGATCGGCCGATCGGTACTCGCCGTCGCCTTCCTCGGTCGCTTTGTCATCGATGGACGGCGCCCGAAACATCAAGGTCCGAAGGGGCGGATGGGTCTCGACGACTGCGTGCCGGATCCCTTGCGGAAAGCAGCAGAACTCACCGGGCCCGATCGTGACGCGGTCGTCGTTGACCTCGACCACGACTGTCCCTTCCAGCACCACGAAGATTTCGTCGCTCTCACGATGGGCGTGAAGTCCCTCGTCGTGCCACTCGGTGTCGGTGTTGTTGAACCACAGCTGAAGCCGATCGGATTGCCACGCCACCGGGCCCCTCGGTTCCCGGCCTGCGAGCAGCGCAGAGTGATCCGGCAGCCGGCGGTGGTGGAAGCGTCGGACCTCGGTCATTGCACGCATTTTGCTCGTTCCCGAGCGATGGCGGCGAGACCGGTCGACGGTTGTGTGTTCGCTCCGGAGGCATCGAGCGCCGGAGGTGGCGCGGTTGGGCCTGGGAGGGGGACTCGCGGCGGCGACGTGTTCGGCGACCGTGCCCGTCGTTCCCGGTCGTGCGTTGCGATGCAGTACGCAGACGCCTTCGTTGGGTTGGTCAGCTTCTCCGAAGTTTGAGAAGCTGGGTCGTCGGGGCGGCGGACAATTTGGGGGCATGATGCTGGGCGTCCGACGCCGGTTCGGTGCGGCGGTTGCGGCCGTAGGAGTAGGAGCGGTCGCGTTGGTTGGACTGGCGGGTCCGGCGGCCGCGTCGGTGACGCCGGGACCGTTGCCGCGCCACCCT
The DNA here is from genome assembly GCA_963812205.1 of uncultured Actinomycetes bacterium. GTDB lineage: Bacteria > Actinomycetota > Acidimicrobiia > IMCC26256 > PALSA-610 > PALSA-610. Next base: position 350,270 of record CAWEUJ010000004.1, on the reverse strand, counting down.
GGTCACGGGCATCTGATGTTGCGTCGAGGCGCGAGCCAGGCACTGACGCAGACGGCGACGTCATCGAAGCAGCTGACGAACTACGGCGGGCGCGTGCTGGCGCACGCAAAGGTCTATGTAGTGCAGTGGGGCGCTACGGGAGGATTCTTTCCCGAGGTCACGAACGGCGGTGCTGCGAACTTCTTCGGTGGGATAACGAACTCGGCCTACTTCGATTGGCTGCGCGAGTACAACACCTCGACCCAGACGATCGGGCGCGGCTCGTACGCGGGTACCTACGTCATCTCTCCCTCCGCCGGGAACAACGGCAACACGATCGATGACGCCGCGAATATCGAACCGGAACTGCAAGCCCAGATCGCGGCGCACAACCTTCCCGCCCCGGATGCGAACACGATCTACTTCTTGTATTTCCGGCAGTCGCAGGTTGTCGACTTGTCCGGCTCCAACTCGGTCACGGGGTTCTGCGCGTATCACAATACGATCGCGAACAGCCCGACGAACATCTTGTACGCGGTCATGCCGTACGAGAACGACCCGGGCTGCGGCACTGATCCGGTCGCGTGGAACAACATGACCGTCACTGCATCGCACGAATTGATCGAAACAGTCACCGATCCCGATGTCGGTCTCGCAACGTCGCTCGCGCCACCCCTCACTTGGTACAACAACAGCTACGGCGAGATCGGCGACATCTGCAACGGTGTCCCGGCACGAGTCGTCGGCGGCGACTCCAACACCTACGCGGTACAGCAAGAATGGAGCAACACGGAACGGACCTGTCTCGCGACGCGAGTACAGACGATTTCAGCCGGTGACGTAACAATGGCCGAAGGCAATACCCGTACCGCCCGAAACATGAAATTCGCGATCACGCTTTCCGACCCGTCGACATCGACCGTGACGGTGCAGTACCAGCTCGTGGGCGTCACCGCGACCGGCGCGAAGTCATACGCAAGCGGCGTCGATTTCAACAACCGCGGTGGGGCACTCGGAACTCTCACCTTCTCGACGGGAACGACGGGGCTCACCCCTGTCGTGAAGTACGTGTCGGTCCCGGTCTACGGCGACACCAACCCCGAACCGGACGAGACATTCAACCTCGTACTCTCGAGCGCGACGCCCCCGTACACGATCGCCCGCGCACAAGCGACGGGCACCATCTTGAACGACGACAACACCAGCGGCCTGCTCCTCGCCGCCGGAGACGCGTCGATCAGTGCCGGAGACGTCCACTCCCGCATGATCGCAATCCCCATAACCCTTTCGTCACCCGCCGCGACGCCGATCTCGATGCACTTCACCACAACCGGGACCGGGACCGGCTTCAAGGCTGCGGGCGGCACGATCACCTTCGCGGCCGGATCCGTAGCGAAGACCGTCTTCATCACGATCTACCCCGACTCCGCCCCACCACCCGGCGAGTCATTCACACTGACGCTCAGCGCCGTCAACGGAAACGGCACCGCCGTGCAACTCTGGCGGCCCGCCGGAACCGGCACCATTCTCGGCAACACCTGACGCGATCCGGCCCGTTCCCGCGGCTGCCGCACCGGGAAGCAGTGCGCAAGCGCTGATCCGCGTCATAAGAGCTCGTCGCCGCGGAGCAACCGGCGCGCCGGACCGTTCCAAATGCCCAATTCGCGGCCGCAGCGGGATCTGCACCGACGATGACGGCAGGATCGATGGCGGGTGGAGCTCACTTACGACGGGTCGGGATGGAACCGGTCGCTCCTCAAGGTGCACATAGAGGGCTCCCGTTAACTCTGCACGCGCGACGGTCGTGCCTCGCGGCTTCGGTAGCCCACATCATGAACCGGCAGGATCCGAGCAGAAGCAACAAGGTTCGTGCGACCCACATTCTGTTGCTTCTGGACCTGGTCTTCGGTCTCGTCGTCTGCGCTCTGGGCGTTCGCGCCGTCTTCTATCCGCCGACGACTCTTTGTGGACGAGCTCAACCGAGTCTTCGGGACGCGACCATCGTGATTGCCGCGGCTCTACCGATGGCGCTACTGGGCATTCGACTGCTGCGTCGGCCGACGCGTACCAGGTACCAGACAGTCCTGGCTACCGTCGCGATGGTGGCCCTGACACTTGTGGCGATCTCCTTCCCCGCCCTGTTCAGCTTCCAGAACGGGTTCTGTATCGCCCCGTTCTAGTTCGCTCTGCGGCATCCCTCCGCGGGTGGGAACGAAGAAATCGCGTATCCACCGGTGCCGGGAGCTACGCCGTTCAGTGTCCGACCCCGGCGTGTTCCGGGGTTCCTGTTGCCCACAGACGGTGACAGCTCCGTAGTCGCGCCGGCCAAGAACCTTCGGCGATGGGAGCGAGAGAAGACGCCCTTGTGCGGTACTCGATCGGGCACCAGCAGGTTGTGCGCCAAGACCACGGAAGTGATTTGTGACGTATTGCCAGTCTTTGCTCTTTAGACATCGGCGATGCGCGCCGTCTCATGGAGCATGCCCGAATCGTCTGAGGCGCGAGACCCGAGTTGCGTCCTGATCCGTAACGAGATGGGAGGGATCGTTGGCGCGCACGGCGAGGTCTTCGACGTGCTGGGGTGGACCGCCGAGGAAATCCTCGGACTCTCGTCTACGACGCTGATCCATCCGGAGGACCAGACCAGCGCGGTCACGGCCTGGCTTCAGATGCTCGACACCCCTGGCGCGACCGCCGCCTGGAGGGGCCGCTACCGCGCTCGGGCGGGCACGTGGCGTTGGGTCGAGTCGCTGAATACCAATCACCTCGACGATCCGACTGATCCGCGAGTGATCAGCTCTCTTCGACCGGTCGCCGTGGAGCAAGTCGGGATGGAAGAAGAACTCCGCTCGCGCAAGCAACTCATCAGCCGACTCTCCGACTCCCTCCCCGTGGGACTGTTCCAGATCGATCTCCGCCGACACCTCACGTTCACCAACGATCGTCTGCATGTCATCATTCAAACTCCGGCAGCCGCGACCACCGAGGCGCAGTTCGCCGCAGTGCATCCCGACGACCGCGACAGGCTCGACACGGCGCTCACCGCCGTCCTCGCCGACGAACTCGTCGATGACCTCGAACTCCGCTTCCAACTACCGACCGTCAACGGTAGCGAGCGCGGAACCAGGGTCTGTCTGCTGAGCCTGCGTTCGCTGACCGACAGCACCGACGTCGTCACCGGCGCGATCGGATGCGTGAGTGACGTTACCGAAAGCGTTCGACTCCGCCGAGAGCTCCAGGTCCGCGCCAGCATCGACGCGTTGACAGGCTGCTTCAACAGAAGCGCCACCCTCGAACTCCTCGACCTCGCCGTCCACGAGGGCCCCACGAATGGCACCGGGCTCGCCGTCATCTTCGTCGACCTCGACGACTTCAAGAGCGTCAACGACCAATACGGGCACGCCACCGGCGACGCAATCCTCATCGCCGCGACCCGGCGAATGCGTGCCGGGCTGCGCTCCGATGACCACGTCGGTCGACTCGGCGGAGATGAATTCCTCGTCATATGCCCACACGTCCCCAGCCACCTACACGCGCTCGACGTCGCACGCCGACTCGACGCAAGCCTCCAAGGAACCGTCGCTGTCGCGGGACACACGATTGAACTACGAGCAACCCTCGGCCTCGCCTGGACACACGACGACATCTCCCCCGACGAACTCGTCGCGCAAGCAGATCGGGCTATGTATAGAGCCAAACAAGCCCGGCGCGCACCGCAACGCGTCAACAGATAGCAAGTACCGTCGACGCGCGTTGCCGCCACAGCTGCCGATCTCGCGCACCCTCACGGCTCGAAGACCCGAGCTCAGCTGCGAACCACAACAAACGGAGAGGCGCTGTCGTGGAACTCCTCACCGATCACCCTGGGCATCGACCGCCGGAACCGCCAGCGACTTGCCACGACTCTCGGGCTCCGCGACGTGCGCACCCTCACCCACAAGGGATCGGGCAGGGTCGTCGCCGACTGGATCGCAAGAGGAATCCTGACCGGGAGGCCCACCCCTCGACCCTCCTGGCACTCAGGCTTACGCGCCCCCTGACCTCGCCGTACCGATGTACGGAACAGCCGATCTCGCCGTCCGAGCGGGGTCGCTAGAGTCGTCGACCGTGGTCGGCGATTGGTCATCTCACGTCGTGCAGCGCGACACCCACGTTCATCAAGCGATCGGCGTCGTGGCCGTCCAGGCTAGATGCACCCTTCCCGAAGCACTTGACCAGCTCCTTGCGGTCGCCGACGCGAAGGGCGAGGAGCTCGAATACATCGCACTCGACGTCCTCGACGGAGAGTCTCGATTCGGTGAATGCTCGCCGATCCCGTTCGCAAGCGGCATGACTCCATGCGCACATGCCGACGACGTCGGCGAGCGAGCGCGCATCGCGCGAGCCCAAGGAATCGTTTCCGTCTACGACGCATGCACGCTGCTTGATGCATTCGCGACCATGACTCACTGCGCCCATGCGAACGGGCGACGTCTCTCCGACGTCGCGTCCACCGTGATCGAAGGTCACACACGCGCGTTGTCGACACGCGCCGACTGCACCGGCGAGCCAGTCCAATAGCGCACGCGGTGAGCCACGCGCCGGGCGTTCGCCCGTGCGGATGACCGTGGCGCAATGAGTGTGACGACGTCACGGTGAGTCTCGCAGCAGCCGGAACGACTGCCAACCGAGCGTCCTATATGTGCCAACCGACCGCGAACTCGCGCCCGGACCGCACCCCACCACACTGGGGCCGCTTCGTAGTAGTGGGCCGCCCGGGACTCGAACCCGGAACCTGCGGATTAAAAGTCCGTCGCGCTGCCAATTGCGCCAGCGGCCCTCGGCTTCAGGCTACGGGAACACCTCTGCGTCAGCCGAGCGATTCGCTCGGGACGTCGAAGTACTCCTGGTAGCGACGCGCCCGTTCGCGCCACATGCCTTCGTCGAGACCGGTATCGGCAAAGGTGTACGTGTGAGTGCCGTGTTTGTCCGACGGGTTCGCGGCGAAGAAGGCCCGCATGCGCTGCTCCGCCTCGGGCGCCAGCTCGAGCCCCAGCTTCTCGTAGATCGTGTGGATCGTCGCGAACGGGTCGGCCATGAAGCTGCGGAACTGCACGTCGACGACACGATCGGCGGGAACCGTCCCGTCCTCGCGCGCGGTGACCGAACGGTCGAGACCGTCGAGGATGTTGTCGGCGAAGTCGGCCGCCGCGCGCGGGATCGTCGATTCGTCGCTCGCCAGTGACCGCAACCGCGCGACCAGCGACGACAACGACGCCAGGATCCGCAAGGGGTCGCGGTGCGTCTGCACCAACAACGCGTTCGGGTACTCCGTCAGCAGCGCGTCGAGCGCCCAGAGGTGCCCGGGCGACTTCAGCACCCACCGCGGCGCGGGATGGCGGCTCTGCAGGTGCTCCAGGAACATGCGGTGCCACCGGTATGCGGGCGCCATGTCGGCCTCGTGCAACAACCAGGTCGCGTACGACGGCACGCTGTACTGCGTCGGGAAGATCATGCTGCGGAAGTCGGACGACGTGATGCGCACGCACTCCTGCGGCAGCTGCGCGCCCATCGGGTGCATTTGCATGAAGCCCGGCAACACGAGATCGACGCCGGCGAGCGTCTCGTCGACCTCCTTGATGCGCGGGTCGGTCTCGTAGGTCGCGGTCTCGGGCGGCGGGACGGGGTGGTCGACCTCCCACGTCAGCGGGACGCGCGACGCCGGGTCCATCGCCAACAACTCGTGCAGGATCGTGGTCCCGGTGCGCCCCTGTCCGACGATCACGATCGGCGGAACGACGTCGACGCCGACGATCTCCGGATGCGCCTTGCGGTGCGCGATGATCCGCATGCGGTCGCCGAGGTAGCCGACCAGCTCGCCGCCCACGAGCGCGGCACCCAACTCGTTCAACTCCGCTTCGGTCTGCAGCGCGTCGACGAGCCGATCCAGGCCGTCCTTCCACGAATCGTCGCCGAGGTCGCTGAGCCCGGTCTGCTCGGCCGCCTGCTCCACCGCGCGCTCGGCGCTGAGATCGACCGCGGTCATCGCCGCACGTCCGCGAACTTCACGACGGTCGCCTGCGGCGTCTCGACATCGCCCTCGGGTATGAAGAACCGCCAGAACATCATCCCGAAGCCCTTGCCCTCCGTGTCGATCCAGTTCGGTACGCCGGGATCGGAGTGCGCGAGCACCATACGAAACGATCCGTCGGGTTCGAGCGTCGTCGACGCGCGGTTCAGGCTCGCGTTGCGGTGCGCGTAGTCGTAGGTCTGCAAATAGCGGGTCCACAGCGCGACGCTCGCGAACCGGCACTCGGGCCAGCGCCCGGTGACGACGAGGGCCTCGTCCGGCGCGAGCAGGTACGGCGCCATCGAATAGGCCGCGTCCGCGGCGGCGAACGCGAATGTTCCCGGCAGCTCGGGCGGCGGGAACACGTTCGGGGTCGTCGACACCCACGAGGGCTGCACCCGCTCACCGGGCTTGGGCTGATCCAGCGTGCGCGACCGCACGAACGACGTGACGCGCCGCAGGCCCGCGGCGACCGAGACGTCGTCCCACGGCGCGGGCGGGCCGACCGGCACGACGGTCTCGATGGTCAGGGGCACGATCCGGTTGGTGTCCGCCGCGACGGGCGTCGGCTCCTCGAAATAGCAGCGGACGATGAGCTCACCCGCGCCGTCGACGAGCCCGAGCCAGTTCCGATCCCGCGGCTCGCCCCCGAAGAAGACCTCGAAGCTTCCGTCGGTCGCGATGTCGAACTCGTGGTCGTTGAGCACACCCGCGGTCTCGGTGCTGTACCCACCCTCGCCCGCGTCTTTTTCGACCGTGAAGGAGAGGTACACCGAGCCGGCCATGTTCCCGGTGACGCGGTACGCGCGGTCGGAACGGATCGGCGCGGTGTAGTAGATCGCGTCGGCGTTGTCGCCCAGCATCTTGCGATGGCGGTCGACGATGCGGCGGAAGAACGGTCGCTCGGGATCCAGCTCGAACGCCAGGTACAGGCCGCCCTCGAGCAGCGACGCGATCTGGCGGAAACCGTCGGGCAGGTCGCCGAACGCGTTCGCGCTCCACTCGTCGCCGAGATAGCGCTCGTCGATCTCCTGCAGCAGCGCGATCAATCCGCGCAGTGCAGTGCGCGACTCCGGTTCGGGCTCGGTCATGGCGTGCATGCTCGCACGCCGGCCCGCGCCGGTGCACGTGGAGCCGCGCCGGGCGCGGGCGGGTCAGCCGTCGGACGGCGTGGTCGTCGTCGTCGGTCCGGTCGGTGCGATCGTCGACGACACCGGCGCCGTCGTGCTCGCCGCCGGCGCGCTCGACGTCGTGGCCGCGCGCGTCACCCGACCGCACGTGCGCGCCGCGTACGCGTCGAGCTGGGCCCGGTCGGTGAGCGCGGCATCGAAGCGGTACTGCTGGACGTCGGCTTCGACCTGTTCGAGACCGGCGCTCAGATCCGCGGGAGCGACCGCACGCAGCTGGCGGACGTTCGCGACATAGTCGCGGACCGCGGACTTGAACGTCGTGTTGAACGCGTCGGGGTCGTGCACGTCGGCGTGCGCGACCGAATCCGCGATGGCGTCGAGCTTCGCGATGAACGCGCAGGCGGGCGCACGGCTCGGCTTCGACGACGGCGACCCGGAAACGGTGCTGCACCCGCTCGCGATCACGGCCACGATGAACACTCCGACGATCGGTACCCGTCGCATCGTCGACACCGGTCTTCGCACGGGCAAACCGTAGCGACCGGCTGCTACCCTGTACCCCTCCGGTGAAGACCGAGCCCCCATCGTCTAGTGGCCTAGGACGCCGCCCTTTCACGGCGGTAACGGGGATTCGAACTCCCCTGGGGGTGCCAGCGTCTGCGCAAGCAGGCGTGAATCAAAAGACGTCGGCGCAAACCGACGTGGAGTCAAGGTCCTGTGGTGCAGTTTGGAGTGCACGCCGCCCTGTCAAGGCGGAGGCCGCGGGTTCAAATCCCGTCAGGACCGCTGGGAAGCACAGACGCAAGGCAATCTCCGCACGGGGCCGTGAGCGAGCAACCGCGAGCGAACCGGCGGGAGCGACGAGCGGCTGCGAGGCGGGCATCCCGCCGAGCAGCGAGTGCGACCCAGAGATAAGGCCGGGTAGCTCAGTTGGCAGAGCGCGCGCCTGAAAAGCGCGAGGTCACCGGATCGACGCCGGTCCCGGCCACGGACGATCATCGACGCGCCGGAGCCTGCGCCCGGGCCGTCAGATGCGGTCGGTCTCTTCGACGTTCTCGAGGAAGTGCCGGATCTCGCTCGCCCGGAACCGCCGGTGCCCACCGAGCGTACGAATCGCCGAGATCTTGCCGGCGCGTGCCCAGCGGGTGACCGTCTTGGGGTTGACGCGGAACATCGCGGCCACTTCGGAGGGGGTCAACAGCGCTTCGTCGTCGTGAGCTTCCATGGTCTCCGCCTTCGTCATCGAGAACATCCATCTCGTCGGCCCGTACAGACCCGCCACCCGTGAGGAACTCGGACTCGGCGCTGGCGACCGGCATTCCGCCCGATTCCCGACGTCACCCTGAGCTCGGAACTTTCCGAACCGGGGCGCTTCGCTCCCAGGTGTCGCCACGACACCTATCGGCACGATCCGGGCGCCGGCGAAGAATCCCACAGATCTGTGTCGTCGCCGGTCGCAAAGGTCGTGATCGCCATTGTAGGACATCCCTACGTGGATCGGACATTTAGTCCAAAAAGACGCGTACGTACGGGTTACCGACGGCCCAGACCCGGCCTGAACAGCGGGTTAGCGGGTTTCTACGTGCGCCCGGCCGTGGCCGTCGACGATCTCGCCGACGAGCCACGCGTCGTGGCCACTGGAGCGGACCGCGTCGAGGGCGCGCTCCGCGACATCGCCCGGAACGACGGCCAGCATGCCGACGCCGAGGTTGAAGACGTTCTCCATCTCGAGGTCGGGAACGTCGCCCGCCCGTTGGATCTCGGCGAAGATGCGGGGCTCGTCCCAGGTGCCGCGCCACACCACGCCGTCGCAGCGCTCGGGCAGCACCCGGACGAGATTGCCGGCGATCCCGCCCCCGGTGACGTGCGCAAATGCATGCACGGGCACCTTGCGGGTCAGCTCCAGCATCGCGGGGGCGTAGATGACGCTCGGTTCGAGCAGCACCTCCGCGAGCGAGTGACGCGACCCGGGCCACGCGGGCTCGTTCAGGTCCATCCCGGCCCGTTCGAGCAGCGCGGCGCGCGCGAGCGAGTAGCCGTTGCAGCGCAGGCCGGGGCTCGCGAACCCGATGATGCGGTCGCCGGTGCGGACATCGCGGGGCAGCACCTCGGAGCGCTCGACCACACCGACCGCGAAGCCCACGAGATCGAACTCGCCCGGATCCATCACGCCGGGATGCTCCGACATCTCGCCGCCGAGCAGCGCGCACCGGGCGCGCCGGCAGCCCTCGGCCACGCCCGAGACCATCTCGTCGATCTCTTCGGGCACGAGCTTGCCGATCGAGATGTAGTCGAGGAAGAAGAGGGGCTCGGCGCCCTGGGCGGCAATGTCGTCGACCGACATCGCGACGCAGTCGATACCGATCGTGTTGCGGCGGTTCGCGAGCCGCGCCACCAGCGACTTGGTGCCCACGCCGTCGGTCGACGACACGAGCAGCGGGTCACGGAAACGCTTCCAGTCGACCGCGAACAGGCCGCCGAACCCGCCGACGTCGCCTACCACCTCCGGGCGGAACGTGGAGCGGACGTGCGCCTTGATGAGCTCGACCGCCTTCTCCCCCGCCGCGATGTCGACGCCCGCGGCGGAGTACGTGAGCTTGCGATCGTCGGTCGGGCTCACGCGCGGTCGGCGGTATCGGAGATCGTGCCCGGGACGTGGAGCGTGCGGTTCTCGAGCACGTGCTTGGTGTCGTACTCGGGCACCGGCACGGGATACTCGCCGGTGAAGCACGCGGTACAGAATGACTCCCGCGGCGAATCGGTGGCCTCGACGAGACGCTCGAGGTCGAGGTACGCGAGCGAGTCGACGCCGAGGTACAGCGCGATCTCGCCGATCTCCATGTCGGCCGCGAGCAGTTCGGAACGCTTGCCGGTGTCGAGCCCGTAAAAGCACGGCCACCGGTAGGGCGGCGACGACACCCGGAAGTGCACCTCGGTGGCGCCCGCTTCCCGCAACAACGCGATGATCTGGCGGGTGGTGGTGCCCCGCACGATCGAGTCGTCGACCACGACCAGGCGCTTGCCCTTGATGTTGTCGCGCAACGGGTTCAGCTTCAGCCGAACGTCGGTACCGCGCTTTTTCTGGTTCGGCTGGATGAACGTGCGCCCGACGTAGCGGTTCTTCACGAACCCGTCGCCGTAGGGGATACCGGCCTCGCGCGCGAAGCCCTGCGCGGCCGGGACGCCGGACTCGGGAACCGGCATCACCATGTCGGCGTTGGCCGGCGCCTGGCGCGCCAAGGCTTCACCCATGCGCTGGCGGGCCGCGTGCACGCTGTGCCCGTAGAGCTGCGTGTCGGGGCGAGCGATGTACACGAACTCGAACAAGCAGAGCTTCGGGGTCGGTTCCGCGAAGCGGATCGACCGCACACCGCCGGCGTCGATCGCCACCATCTCGCCGGGCTCGACGTCGCGGACATAGTGCGCATCGACGAGGTCGAGCGCCGCGGTCTCGCTCGCGAGCACCCAACCGCCTTCGGTCTTACCGAGGACCAGGGGACGGAATCCGTGGGCGTCGCGTACGCCGAACAGGTGCGCTTCGTCCATCAACACGAGCGAGAACGCGCCGGCCAGACGCGGGAGGACGCGTTCCAATGCGTACTCGAGGTCGCGGCCGTCGGAGCGTGACAATTCGCCGTACTCGGTGACGAGCAGCTCGCCGATGAGCTCACTGTCGGAGGTGAGCACCCCGGGAAGCATGCCGAGATCCTTCGACAACGCCTCGGTGTTGGTGAGGTTGCCGTTGTGGCCGAGGGCGAATCCCGCGTCGGCCACCGAGCGGTAGACGGGTTGCGCGTTGCGCCAGGTGCTCGAACCGGTGGTGGAGTAGCGAACGTGACCGATGGTGAGATGGCCCTCGAGCGGGGCGAGGCGGCGCTCGTCGAACACCTGGGTGACGAGGCCCATGTCCTTGACCACGGTGATGGTCTCGCCGTCGCTGACCGCGATGCCCGCCGACTCCTGCCCGCGGTGTTGCAGGGCGTAGAGGCCGAGGTACGACATATGGGCGACGGGCCGGCCCGGCGCGTACACACCGAACACTCCACACGCGTCTTTGGGGCCCGAAAGTTCCGCGTCCAAGGTCACCAGTATTTCACGGGGGTGCGTCTGCCAACGGGTCCAACGCCGCGAACCCGCTTGTCCTTCCCGTAATCTGCGCCGCCATGGAGCTGCCCGGTTGCTGCTTGTGGTTCACCGGCCTCTCGGGGGCGGGCAAGAGCACGATCGCGAACATCGTGGTCGACGAGCTTCGGGTCCGGGGCCGCAAGGTCGAGCTGCTCGACGGCGACGAGGTGCGCGAGCACCTGTCGAAGGAGCTCGGGTTCTCGAAGGCCGACCGCGACACCAACATCCGCCGCATCGGCTGGGTCGCCTCGGTACTCGCCCGCAACGGCGTGGTCTCGGTCACTGCCGCGATCTCGCCGTACCGCGAGCTGCGTGACGAGGTACGCGGCTGGGTCGACCACTTCGTCGAGATCCACGTGGCCACCTCGCTCGAGGACTGCGAGATGCGCGACGTGAAGGGCCTCTACGCGAAGGCACGCGCCGGGGAGATCCCCGAGTTCACCGGCATCTCGGACCCCTACGAGCCTCCGTTGTCGCCCGAGCTGACGCTGGAGACGGCGGGCCACTCCCCCGAGGAGTCGGCCGCCGAGGTCGTGGCCTGGCTCGAGGCGCACGGACTGCTCTGAGCATTCTTGACTTTCCGACTCCCCCCGCGTACGAACGCCCGGTGAGATACCGGGCAACGCTCGGCATCGCCCTGGTGGTCGGGCTCGCGCTCGCCGGATGCGGTGGCGCCGACTTCTCGACCAGCACGGGGATCGCGCCGCCCTCGACGACCGGGTCGACGCTCCCGGCCGGCCACGACGTCGCGGTGCCCGGCACGAGGTTCGTCGACCCGCAGGGCACGTACACGATGCAGGTCGATCCCGGTTGGACGCAGCGCTCGGCCACGTTCGTCGCCGAGGTCGAGGTCTGGCTCGTCGGCGGCCCCCAGAACGGCTTTGCATCCAACGTCAACGTCTTGACCCAGTCCGCGCCGGGCGTGGATCTCGCCCAATACCTCGCCCTCAGTGTCAGGAACGGGCCGAGCATCATCGACGGATTCCGGATCGCGCACACCGAGACCGTCACCGGCGCCTACGGTCAACAGCTCGGGAAGATCGAATACACCGCGCGCGCCGGCGGTCGGCAACTGCACTTCCTCGCGGTCATCGCCCTCCGCAACGGCCGGGCGATCGTGGCGACGCTCACCGCGCCCGAGGCGACGTACGCGTCGGTGCACACGCGCGTCGAGCCGTACCTCGAGACCCTGCAAGTCACCTGACGCGGCACCCACAACGCTAGCGGGTTGCTACCGCAAGATGTTGACCGCGCGCGCGATGACGAGCGCGACCGTGACGATCGAGATCGCCGACTGCGCGAGCATCGTCAGCTTCGCCCAGCGCGTCATGGGCATGACGTCGGTCGGGCTGAAGGCGGTCGCGTTCGTGAACGAGACGTAGAGGTAGTCGATGAAGCCCGGTTCCCAGTCGGCCGGCGCGAGCTCCGGGCTCGTCATCTGCGGGAAGAGCAGGTCGGGGTAGGGGCGGTCGCCGGCCGCGCGGGCGACCGGCCCGCCGCGGTCGAACTCCCAATACCAGAGCCCGAACACGATCACGTTGGCCGCCCAGATCGCGGCACCGGTCAAGAGCAACTGGGCCGGGTCGTGGATACCTTCGCCCCGTACGAGATCGACGATCAGCCGGCCGGCCGACGCCGCGTTCGACAGGCTCATCACCGCGATGAGCGAGAGGCTCACGATACGCAGCCAGCGCGACCGGGCTTGCGACTGGGTCGACTTGGCGACGAACACGCCGATGAGCAACACGACCGCGAGCCCGGGCAACACCCAGCGGGGACGGTTCGCGACCCGGGTCGGCAACGCGAACATCAGTCCGATCGCCACGACGATCGCAACGGTGACCTGGACGCGCGGCTCCTCGCGCGTGACGCTGCGCCACGCCGCGCCGACCTGATCGCCCGCGGCCTGGACCGCCGCGCGGGTCGGCGAGCTGCGCGACGCGGCGCAGCAACCGGCGGAGCTCGTCGCCGGCCTCTTCCGGCAGATCCGTATCGTCGTCGGTCACGGCGCGCCCGGGCGGGTCACCGGCCGGCATTCATCAGATCGGGGAGCGCGTCGCGCCAGGCGTGGGTCGCGTCGATCAGGGCAACGTCGAACGCGCCCTTCGCGACGAGGCGATCGCCGGCCGCGACTCCCACCACGCGGGCGGGCACGCCCGCCGCCGCGGCGATCCCGCACACCGCGGCGCTCTCCTGAGGACTCACGCTGCACACCACGACCGACGCCGGCTCCGCGAAGCACGCCTCCGCGGGCGTGCAGCCGTCGAAGTTGAGCTCGACCCGGATCCCGATCTCCCCGGCGATGGCCATCTCTGCGAGCGCGACCGCGAGCCCGCCGTCGCTCACGTCGTGCACGCCCGTGACCGAACGTTCCCGCACGAGCGACGCAACGCACTCGTGCACCTTCCGGGCACGCTCGAGGTCGGCGTCCGGCGGCATCCCGCCGTCGAGACCGTGCACGACCGCGGCCCACTCCGAACCGCCGAGCTCCGGGCGGATCGCTCCGAGGACGACGATGTCGTCGCCGGCGCGCAGCGACGCGGCGGGCGGGCGATGGCGGAGCTCGTCGATGAGACCGAGCACGCCGGCGACGGGCGTGGGGTGGATGTCATCGTCGCCCGACGCGTTGTAGAAGCTGACGTTGCCGCCGATCACCGGGATGCCCAGCGCCTCGCACGCCTCGCTCATCCCTTCGACGACCTCGGAGAACTGCCACATCACCTCGGGATGCTCGGGATTGCCGAAGTTCAAGCAGTTGACCAGCGCGATCGGCCGCGCCCCCGAGCACGCGACGTTGCGGGCCGCCTCGAGCACGGCGAGGCGCCCACCGGTGTGCGGGTCGAGGCGGCAAAAGCGCGCCTTGCCGTCGGTCGACAGCGCGAGCGCCTTCGTCGTGTCCTTCACCCGCAACACCGCCGCGTCGGCCCCGGGTCCGCACACGGTGTTCAAGAACAGCTGGTGGTCGTACTGGCCGGACACCCAGGTCTTGTCGGCGATGGTCGGCGTCGCCAGCAGCGCGAGCAACTCGCCGGACAGGTCGGCGCCGGCCGGGAACCGCTCGCGCAGCTGCGGCGCGGGATCGGCGGCCTGCAAAGCGTCTTGCGCCGCGGGACGCGCGATCGGGCGGTGATAGAGCGGGCCGTCGCCGAGGCTCTCGACCGGAACGTCGGCAATCGCCGGGGCATCCGACGTGACCGGGGTCGGCTCGTCGCCGATCGGCGGCTGCGGGTTCTTGCCCGGCACGCCGGTGGCGTCGAAGAGTCCGTCGTAGATGCGAAAGCGCGCGGTGTCGGTGACCCGGCCCACCACGGTGGCGCGGATCTCCCACCGACGAGCGAGCGCGAGCACCGCGTCGAGGTTGCCGGGCTCGACGATCGCGAGCATGCGCTCCTGGCTCTCCGACGTGAGCGCCTCCACCGCGTTCATCCCCGGTTCCCGCTTGGCGATGCGCGCGACATCGACGTCCATGCCCGCGCCGGCTTTGGCCGCGGTCTCCGACGCCGCGCACGACAGCCCGGCCGCGCCGAGGTCCTGCACGCCGACCGCGAGCTTGGCGTCGAGCAGTTCGAGGCACGCCTCGATGAGCCGCTTCTCCTCGAACGGGTCGCCGACCTGCACCGACGGTCGCTTGGCTTCGTCGCCCGCCTCGAACGAGGCCGAGGCGAGCACGCTCGCGCCGCCGATCCCGTCGCGGCCCGTCGACGACCCGAGCAGGACCGCGAGGTTGCCCGGGCCCTCGGCACGCGCGAGCACGAGCCGATCCTTGGGAAGGACGCCGAGACAGAACACGTTCACGAGCGGGTTGCCGCGGTAGGTGTCGTCGAACACGACCTCGCCGCCGACCGTCGGCACGCCCACCGAGTTGCCGTACCCGGAGATCCCCGACACGACGCCTTCGAACAGGTAGCGGGTACGGGCGTCGTCGAGCGACCCGAACCGCAATGGATCCATCAGCGCGATCGGGCGCGCACCCATCGAGAAGATGTCGCGGATGATCCCGCCGACGCCGGTCGCCGCGCCCTGGTACGGCTCGACGGCCGACGGGTGGTTGTGGCTCTCGATGCGGACGGCGATCGCGAGGCCATCGCCGATGTCGACCACGCCCGCGCCCTCACCCGGGCCGACGAGGACCCACGGCGCCTCCGTCGGAAAGCGAGAGAGGAAGGCGCGCGACGACTTGTAGGAACAGTGCTCAGACCACATCACCGAGTACATGGCGAGCTCGAGATGCGTGGGTTCGCGGCCCAGCTCGTCGACCACCGCGGCCAGCTCGCCGTCGGTCATGCCGAGCCGGCGATGCAAGGGTTGCTCGAGTGCATCCGCCGACTCGTGTGTCTCCGCCATCGCACGTGATCGTAGCGACGGCCGCGCGGGCGAGCCGGCCCCGCGGTCGGTTGGGTCAGACGAGCGTTGAGGCGCGGGCCGTTGCGGCCGCGAGAAGGCTTTCCACGAGCACGACGCCGTCGTCCGAGCCGATCAGCGTGTCGGAGGCCCGCTCGGGGTGCGGCATCAACCCCACCACGTTGCCCGTGGCGTTGCAGATGCCGGCGATGTCGTCGAGGCTGCCGTTGGGATTGTCGACGTAGCGCAAGACGACCCGCTCCTCGGCCCGCAGCTCGGTCAGCGTGCGCTCGTCGCACACGTAGTTGCCCTCGAAGTGATTGATCGGGATGTGCAACACGTCGCCGACCCGGGCCTTGTTGGTGAGCGCGGTCGACGTCGTCTCGACGCGCAGCGCCGCGTCCTGGCACAAGAACTTCAGCCCGGCGTTCTTCTGCAGAGCTCCCGGGAGCAGTCCGGCCTCGCACAACACCTGGAAGCCGTTGCAGATGCCGACGACCGGCCCACCGGCCCGGGCGAGCTCCCCGATCGCGTGCATGACCGGGGAGAAACGCGCGATCGCACCCGTGCGCAGGTAGTCGCCGTGCGCGAAGCCGCCGGGAACGACCACCGCGTCGACACCCTTGGTCGTGTCGTCGCCGTGCCACAGCAACTCGGCCCGACCACCGAGCTGCTCTACGACGTACTGCACGTCGAGCTCGCAGTTCGTGCCCGGGAAGACGACGACCCCGACGCGCACGGTCACGAGATCACGACCTCGTACGCCTCGATCACCGGGTTCGCGAGGAGTCGCTCGCACATCTCGTTCACCTGGACGCGCGCGCTCTCCGCGTCGGGCGCGTCGACGACGAGCTTGATCGTCTTGCCGATGTGCACCTGCGCGACGTTCGTGTACCCGAGCGCCGGCAACGCTCGTTCCACCGTGGCGCCCGCCGGATCGGCGATCCCCGGCAGGTGCGTGACCTCGACGTGCGCGTTGAACACCGGCATGCGTCGATGCTACCGACCACTCAGTCGTCGACGCCGTACCAATCGGCGAAGGCGCGATCGGTGACGAGCTCGTAGGCCTCGATGTACTTCGCCCGCGTATTCGAGATCACCTCGGCGGGCAGGTGGGGCGCGGGCGGCTCGTGCGTCCACCCGGTCGAGTCCATGAAGTCGCGCACGTACTGCTTGTCGAAAGACGGTGGCGGCGTCCCCGGCCGGTAGCCCTCACGCGGCCAGTAGCGCGACGAGTCGGGGGTCATCATCTCGTCGATCACGATGACCTCGCCGTCGCGTTCGCCGAACTCGAACTTGGTGTCGGCGAGGATGAGGCCGCACGTCTGCGCGTGCCGCGCGCCCCGCTCGTACAACTGCAGCGAATAGTCCTTCACCTGCTCGTACCGGTCGGCGCCCACGAGCGCGACGGCTTCGTCGGCGGTGAGCGGCATGTCGTGGCCGCTCTCGGCTTTGGTCGTCGGCGTGAAGAGCGGCTCCGGCAGCCTGTCGGCCAACTGCAGGCCGGCCGGCACCGCGAAGCCGCCGACCGTTCCTCGGTCTCGGTATTCGCTCCAGCCGTGCCCGAAGACGTAACCCCGCACGACGCATTCGAGCCGGATCGGGCGGGCCGCGTGCACGAGCGTCGCGCGCCCGGCGACGTCGCCCGCGATCTCGGGGAAGTCGGTGGGATCGCACGAGATCACGTGATTGGCCACGATGTCGGTCGTCCGTTCGAACCAGAAGCTCGACAGCGCGGTGAGCACACGGCCCTTGTCGGGGATCAGATCGGGCAACACGACGTCGAACACCGAGACGCGGTCGCTCGCAACCATGAGGAGGGCGTCGATGCCCACCTCGAACAGCTCGCGCACCTTCCCGGAGTAGAGGTGCGGCAACCCGCCGGCACTCACGCCCGTAGCTCTCCCGTGTCCGGCTCGCCCATGTTGTCGAGCGCGTCGAACACGAGACCGATGTTCGCGAGCGAGCGCTTCAGGTCGAAGCAGGCGTCGAGGCGGGCCGCGTCGAGCGTCTCGGTCACCTCCGGGTCGGCGGACAACACCTCCCGGAACGAACGCTCCTGTTGCCACGAATGCATCGCGTCGCGCTGCACGATCCGGTAGGCCTCGTCGCGCGTCCGTCCCGCTTCGACGAGCGCGAGCAGGACGGGCTGGCTGAATACCAGGCCGAACGACGCATCGAGATTGCGCAACATGCGTTCCGGGTGCACCTGCAGGTTCTCGATCACCTGCCGGAACTTCACGAGCATGTAGTGCGTGAGCATGAGGGAGTCGGGGACGATGATGCGCTCGACCGACGAGTGCGAGATGTCGCGCTCGTGCCAGAGCGCGACATCTTCGAGCGCCGCTTGCACGTTCCCGCGCAAGACGCGCGCCAGGCCGCACATCTGTTCCGACTTGATCGGATTGCGCTTGTGCGGCATCGCGCTCGAGCCCTTTTGCCGGCCCTCGCGGAATCCCTCCTCCGCCTCACGCACCTCGGTGCGTTGGAGATGGCGGATCTCGAGCGCGAACGTCTCGATGCCCGCGCCGATCGACGCGCAGGTGTACATGACCTCGGCGTGCCGGTCGCGCGGCAGCACCTGGGTCGCGGGGACGGGCTGCAACCCGAGCCGCTCGCACACGTACCGCTCGACGGCGGGATCGACGTTCGAATACGTCCCGACCGCGCCCGACAGCTTGCCGACCGCGATCGTCGCCCGGGCGCGCGCCAGGCGCTCGCGGTCGCGGCGAACCTGCATCGCCCACAAGGCGAGCTTGGCGCCGAAGGTCGTGGGCTCGGCATGGATGCCGTGCGTGCGCCCGACCATGGGCGTGTCGCGGAACTCGCGGGCCCGCTTCGCGATCGCGTTCTCGAGCTCGGCGGCCGCGCCGGCCAAGACGTCGACGGCGCGCGTCATCTGCAGCGCGAGTGCGGTGTCGACCACGTCACTCGACGTCAGGCCGTAGTGCACCCACGCACCCGCGGGCGGCCCGACCGTCTCCTGCACGACGTCGACGAAGGCGGCGACGTCGTGGTCGGTGATCTTTTCCCGCTCGTGGATCTCGGCGACGTCGAATCCGGCCCGTTCCCT
Organism: uncultured Actinomycetes bacterium; assembly: GCA_963812205.1. Classification (GTDB taxonomy): domain Bacteria; phylum Actinomycetota; class Acidimicrobiia; order IMCC26256; family PALSA-610; genus PALSA-610. Next base: position 331,573 of record CAWEUJ010000004.1, on the reverse strand, counting down.
CACGGCGCGGGCGTCGGCGTCGGGGACCACGCCGAGGCGGGCCCACGCTTCTACGGCGAGCACCTCCACCTCGAGCCAGGCGCCGAAGCGCGCCTCGTCGGTGAACAGCGCGGATATCTCGGGGAGCGAGTACCGGGGGATCACGAGAGAGCCTGAGCGCCGATGTCGCGACGGTAGTGGACGCCGGGCCACGAGATCTCGGCCGCGGCGGCGTAGGCCCGGTCGCGCGCCTGCACGACGTCGGTGCCGACGGCCGTGACCGTGAGCACCCGACCGCCGTTCGTCACGACCCGGCCCTGATCGCCGTACGCCGTGCCCGAATGGAAGACCACGACGCCTTCGCGCTCCCCGGCGCGGTCGAGCCCGGTGATGACGTCGCCCTTGCGGTCGGGCGCGGGCGGATAGCCGCCCGACGCGAGTACCACGCCGACGCACGCCGCGTCCGACAGCGTGACGGGCGTCGCGAGATCGCCCGCCGCCGACTCCGACAGGTGCACGAAGAGATCGCTCGTGAACCGGGGCACCAGCACCTGGCACTCCGGGTCGCCGAAGCGCACGTTGTACTCCAGCACCTTCGCACCCGTCGGCGTAAGCATGAGCCCGCAATAGAGCACGCCGCGATACCGCGCACCGCGCCGGTCGAGTTCCGCGAGGGTGGGCAGTATGGCCCGCTCCATCATCTCGTCGACCACATCGGAGCCGACGAACGGCACCGGCGAGTACGCGCCCATGCCGCCGGTGTTCGGTCCGGTGTCGCCGTCGAACGCGCGCTTGTGGTCCTGCGCGGTCGCGAGCACCTGCGCGTGTCGCCCGTCGCACAGGGCGAACAGTGACACCTCCGGGCCGGTCAACCCCTCTTCGATCACGCAGGTGCGGCCGGCGTCGCCGAAGGCGGCGCCGGAGAGGTACGCCCGCACCGTGTCGCGCGCCTCGGCGATCGACTCCGTGACCACCACGCCCTTGCCGGCCGCGAGCCCGTCGGTCTTGACCACGTAGAGCCCGGGCAGCGTGTCGAGGAATGCGAACGCATCGGTCTGCTGACCGGCCCCGAAGGTGGCGTACCGCGCGGTCGGAACGCCCGCGCCGACGAGCACGTCCTTCATCCACGCTTTCGAGCCTTCGAGCCGCGCCGCGGCCGCGGTCGGCCCGAAGGCGCGCCGGCCGGCGGCCTCGAGCGCGTCGACGACTCCGGCGACGAGCGGATCCTCGGGCCCCACGACCACGAGGTCGGCGTCGAGCTTGGCCGCGAGGTGCACGACTGCGTCCGCGTCGGTCGCGGTGACCGGTACACACTCGCCGAGCGTCGCCATGCCCGGATTCCCCGGCGCGCACACGACGTCGTCGACGTGCGGCGAGGCCGCCAGGCCCCAGGCGAGCGCGTGCTCACGCCCGCCGCTGCCGACGACGAGGACGCGAGAGCTCACGCGGCGCGGGGAAGCACGATCGTCTGATCGCGCCCGGGACCGACCCCGACGATGCTCACGTGGACGCCGACGAACTCCTCGACGAACTGCACGTACGTCGCGCGCGTCGGCGGCAATTCCTCGAGCCGGCCGGCTGTCTCGATCTCGATGCCCCAACCCGGCAGCGTCTCGTAGATGGGCTTGACCTTGTGCAGCACGGACTGGTGGTACGGCACGTGGTCGTAGCGCGTGCCGTCTTCGCCCTCGTACGCGACGCACACCTTCAACTCGCCGAGCGGCGAGAGGATGTCGAGTTTCGTGAGCGCGAGCTCGGTGCACGTGTTGAGCCGCACTGCGTGCTTCAACATCACGAGGTCGAGCCAACCGGTGCGCCGCCGCCGACCGGTATTGGTCCCGAACTCACGGCCGCGCTCGACGAGCATGTCGCCGACCGCGTCGCCTTCGAACAACTCGGTCGGGAACGGCCCGCTGCCGACGCGTGTCTGGTACGCCTTCACGAGTCCGACCACGCGCTGGATGGCCAACGGGCCGACGCCCGCGCCCGTGCACACTCCTCCCGCGATCGGGTTGCTCGACGTGACGAAGGGGTAGGTGCCGTGGTCGAGGTCGAGGTACGTCGCCTGCGCGCCCTCGAACAACACCCACTGCTGCGCGTCGAGCGCCTCGTGCACGAGGTGGACCGTGTCGTCGATCATCGGCGCCAGGCGCGGGACCATCGCGAGGTAGCGCTCCGCGAGCTCCTTCGCGTCGATGGGCAACCGGTTGTAGACCTTGGCGAGCACGCCGTTCTTCTCGCGCAGCGCGAGGTCGAGCTTCTCCCGGAAGATCTTCGGGTCGAGCAGGTCCTGCACGCGAATCCCGACCCGGAGCGCCTTGTCGGCGTACGCGGGCCCGATACCGCGCTTTGTGGTACCGAGCTTGTTCTTTCCGAGATAACGCTCGGTCATCCGGTCGAGCTCTTGGTGATACGGCATGATCAGGTGCGCGTTGCCCGACAGGCGCAGGAGCCGGGTGTCGACTCCCTTGGCCTCCAGCATGTCGACCTCGTCGATCAACACGGCGGGATCGACGACCACGCCGTTGCCGATGACCGGCATCACCCACGGGTACAAGATGCCGCTCGGCACGAGTTGGAGCTTGAAGACCTCGCCGTCGACCACGAGCGTGTGGCCCGCGTTGTGCCCACCTTGGTAGCGGACACACATCGACGACTCCTTGGCGAGATAGTCGGTGACCCGACCCTTGCCCTCGTCGCCCCACTGCGTGCCGACGATCACTGCGCCGGGCACGAAACGCTCCACCTGTTCGGGGTCACGTTGGGGAAATGGTAGCCGACGGCGGGCGGGCCCCGACAGTGGTTCGTAGGCTGCGCTCGTGCGGACCTCGCTCGGCATCCCTTACGCGACGGCGGCGAGATTCGCGGCCCCGACGTCTCTCGCGTTCGAGGGCGCCCTCGGCGACGGGTCGCAGTTCGGTCCGGCCGCGCCCCAAGCGCTCGACGGGCCGCTCGGCGGCATCGTGCCCGGTATGAAAGTGCGCGAAACGAGCGAGGACGCGTGCTTGACCCTGAACGTCTGGGCACCTGACGCCGACGAGCCGCTTCCCGTGCTCGTGTGGTTCCACGGCGGGTCTTTCGTCATCGGCGCGTCGTCGCAACCGGTGTACGACGGTGCGCTGCTCGCCGACGAGCAACGGGTCGTGGTCGTCTCGGTGAACTACCGGCTGGGCGCGCTCGGCTTCCTCGACGCGCGCCCGATCGGCGGGGTCGCCAACTGCGGTCTTCGCGACGCGATATGCGCGCTCCAGTGGGTGCACGACCACATCTCGGCGTTCGGGGGCGATGCGGAGCGGGTCGTCGCGTTCGGCGAGTCGGCCGGTGGTGGACTGGTGTTGCACGCGCTCGCGTCCCCGCGGCGCGCGGTCTGGTGGCGGGCGCGATCGTGCAGAGCGGTGCGACGTTCGCGACGCTCGACGACAAGCGCGCCGCGACCGTCGTCGACGCGCTCGTCGCGGCCGCGGGTGTGACCGATGCCGGCGCGCTGCGGAGCCTCTCGGCGGGTGCGCTCGTGCAGGCGCAATCGACCGCGATGGCGTCACTGCTGGCAACGGTGGGAATGATGCCGTTCCATCCGATGGTCGACGACGACATCCTGCACGCGATACCGGCGCAAGCATTCGCGCAGGGCGAGGCCGCGGGCGTCGCGCTCGTGGCCGGCACGACTGCCGACGAGATGCGGCTCTTCGTCGACTCGAGCGCAGCTGCTCCCACGCGCGACAAGCTCGCGCGGCGCGCGGCGCGCTACCTCGGGCTCGACGAGTCGGGCGCCGCGGCCGCTCTCGACCGCTACGCCGACGCGCTGGGCACCGACGATACGAACGAGATCTGGCGCGCGCTGTTCGGCGACAACGAGATGCAGGTCCCGTGCCGGGCCGTGCTCGACGCGCACGCGCCGCACGGCCCCACCTTCACCTACTGCTTCACGTGGAGCGGCCCCGAGGTGGGCGCGTGCCACGGCATCGACATCCCGTTCCCGTTCGGCAACTTCGTCGACGGCTGGGACGCGTTCGTCGGTCTCGACGACGACGGGCGCGCGCTGTCGGCCGCGATGCGCGACGCGTGGGCCGCGTTCGCGCGCACGGGCGAGCCGGGCTGGCCGCGGTATCCCGCGGCGCGCGTCTTCGGGCGGGCCGTGCACGACGCGCCGCAGCACCCGCTCTTCGGTCGCCTGGACCCCCGCTAACTCACGAATGCCCGTCTGGGCGGGCGGCCCAGCACCCGCTCGACGGTGTCGGTCGTCTCGGCGAGCGCGCCGCGGGCGATTGCCTCGAAGAGGTGCACGGTCGAGTCGGCGAGCCACGGGTCGAGCCCGGACGCGACCACCGTCTCGCGCCAGCGGTCGAGGGGAAGATCGATGCGCTTCACCCCGAGCCGCGCCGCCACCTCGTCGCCGTCGAGGGCTTCGGGACCGGTGATGTGCAACGGTCCGTCGAGGTCGGCGCGCACGAGCGCGGCGGCACCGACCGCCGCGATGTCCGACGGCTCGATCCATGCGATCTTGCCCGGGCCGGTCGGCAGCACGAGGCTCCCCCGCGCGACCACATCGGCCTGCTTGCCGACGACGCTCGTGAAGAACGACGGCTGCAGCACCACGGCCGCGCACGTCGACGACGCGAGGCGGCGCTCGATCGCGCGGTGGTTTCCGTGCAGCCCGGTCTCCAGCCCGGCGATCGGGATGTTCGAGACCTTCACGATCCGCTCGACGCCCGCGCCTTCCGCAGCGGCGATGGCGTTGGTCTCGAGCTCGACCTGATCGTGGGTCGGCGACGACACCAAGAACATGCTCGTGACGCCCGCGCAGGCGCCGCGCAGGGAGCCGGGATCGCGGAGGTCGCCGACCACGACCTCGTCGACGCCGTTTCCCGGTTCGAGCGGGCGGCGCACGAAGGCCCGCACGTGGACGCCGTCGTTCCCCGCGGGCGCGTCGTTCCCACCAATCGCGGACGCGACCTGTCGCCCGAGCTCACCCGTCGCACCGATCACGAGCACCTTCACGACGCGAGAGTCTCGCGGATACCGTCATGGCCGTGCGCCTGCCCCGACCCGGACCGGGAATCGGTCACGATCTCACCGTTCGCCAGGAGCTCGCGTGCGCGCTGCGCATCCTGGCCCGCGAGGGTTGGCAGGAGAACCTCTCGGGTCACATCACGGTGGCCACCGACGACGGCGGCATGTGGTGCAACCCCTGGGGTCTGTGGTGGGAAGAGGTTCGAGCCTCCGACATCCTGCGCCTCGACGCCGACGGCGAGATCGTCGAGGGCGACTGGGATGTCACCCCCGCGGTGTTCCTCCACACCGAACTGCACCGCGCCCGCGCCGACGCGGCCGTGGTGGTGCACAACCATCCCTACTACGCGACGCTGCTCGCGGCGATGGGCGAACGGCCGCGCCTCGTGCACCAGAACTCGTGCATCTTCGACGGCGAGCTCGCCTACGTCGACGAGTACGGCGGCATCGAGGACGCCAACGACGGCAAGTGGCTCGCAGGTGAGATCGGTGACGCGAGCGGCGTCCTGCTCGCGCATCACGGCGCGATCGTGACCGCGCCGACGATCGCCGCGGCCTGCTACAAGGCCACGACCTTCGAGCGCATGTGCCGCTTCACCTATGACACGCTCGCGGCGGGCCGCGTGCCAAAGGAGATACCGCCCGCCGCGCGCGCCGCGCTGAAGCCACCGCTCGAACAGAACACACCCCGGGCGTACTGGGACGGCGCCGTGCGAATGTTGTTGCGCGACGAACCCGAGGTGATGACATGACCGGCCTTCCGCTCGAGGCTCTGCAGAACAACGAGTACTTCGGCGGGGGCAAGGGACGGCGGGAGACGATCACCTGGCTGCCCGAACCCGAGCCGCGCGACCGCGTGTACACGGTCATCTCCGTCGACGACCACGTCGTCGAGCCGCCCGACGCGTTCACCGGACGGTTCCCGAAGAAGTACTCCGGCGAGGAACCGCACGTGATCGCGACCGACGACGGTGGCGAAGCTTGGATGTGGCAGGACCAGGTACTGCCGAACGTCGGGTTCAACGCCGTGGTCGGACGGCCGTCGACCGAGTACGGCTTCGAGCCGACCCGCTTCGACGAGATGCGTCGCGGCGCGTGGGACATCCACGAGCGCGTCCACGACATGGACATCGACGGCGTGTCCGCATCACTCTGCTTCCCGTCGTTCCTGCCCGGCTTCGTCGGTCAGCGCCTCACGCTGTGGCCCGACGACGAGGAGCTCGCGCTCGTCGCGATGCGCGCGTACAACGATTGGCACCTCGAGGCGTGGTGCGGTGCGTATCCCGGGCGCTTCATCCCGAACCAGATCGCATTCCTGCGCGATCCGCACGTCGCGGCCGACGAGATCCGGCGCAACGCGGCGCGCGGCTTCAAGGCCGTGACCTTTTCCGAAGCCCCCGACAAGTTGGGCTTGCCCACGATCCACTCCGGCTATTGGGACCCGCTCTTCGCCGCGTGCGAGGAGACCGAGACCGTGCTGTGCCTGCACGTGGGGTCGTCGGGCACGTCGCCGACCACCTCGGCCGACGCGCCGCCCGAGATTCCCGCGGTGTTGTTCGGCGCGTACGGCATGTACAGCGCGGTCGACTGGCTCTACTCGAAGGTGCCGGTCCGCTTCCCCCAGATCAAGATCTGCTTGTCGGAAGGCGGCATCGGCTGGGTGGCGGGCATCATCGACCGCCTCGACCACTGCTTCAAGTACCAACTCGGCTACCTACCCACGTGGCGCGACGTAGCGGAGTCGCCGAGCGAGGTGCTGCGTCGCAACTTCTGGTTCTGCGCGCTCGACGATGACTCCAACATGGCGTTGCGCCATCGCATCGGTCTCGGTCACGTGCTCGTCGAGTCCGACTATCCGCACGCCGACTCGTCGTGGCCGAACACGCAGGCGATGCTCGTGCGGCAGTTGCGCGACCAGAACATCCCCGACGACGAAGCCGAACGCATCACGTGGCGCAACGCGGCCGAACTGTTCCGCCATCGGCTTCCGTGAACACGGTCGCGGGCATCGTGGCCCGCAATGCGCGCGCCCGGCCCGATGCGATCGCGTTCGTCGAGGCCGCGTCGGGCGAGGCGATGACGTGGGGCGAGTACCACCTGCGCTCGGCGGAGATGGCGGCGACGCTGGGTCAGTACGCGCCGGGCGAGCGGGTCGCGCTGCAACTGCCGGACGGTCCGGGCGTCCACTCGGCGATGCTCGCGTGCGAGAAGGCGGGGATCGTTGCCGTCGGGATCGGTTCACGTGCGGGTGAGCGGGAGGTGGCGCATCTCGTCGAACGCAGTGGAGCCCGCGAGATCTTTCGGGAACCGCCGGTCGCGGGCCGGCCCGGAACCGAGCACCCGATCGGGCCCGACGATCTCTGGCTGCTCAACTCCACCTCGGGAACCACCGGACTGCCGAAGATCGTGATGCACAACCAAGCGCGATGGTTCGCATTCCACGAGCTCGCCGATCGCGTCGCCCACTTCACCGCCGACGACGTGTTCTGCTCCGTGCTCCCCGCCCCGTTCGGCTTCGGGCTGTGGACGGCGCACTTTTCGCCCGCCATCACGGGCACGACGTGCGTGGTGAGCGCGCGGTTCGACGCTCCCACGGTGCTACGAGCCATCGAGCGCCACCGCGTCACGGTGCTCGCGGCGGTGTCGACCCAGTTCGTCATGATGCTCAACTCCGCCGCGATCGAGGACTACGACCTTTCGTCGCTGCGCATCATGTTCACCGGCGGCGAGATGGTGCCCTACGACCGGGCGAGGGAGTTCGAGGACCGCACCGGCGCCCACGTGCTCCAGTTCTACGGGTCGAACGAGACCGGCGCGCTGTCGAACACCACGCCCGACGACCCGCAGGAGAAGCGGCTGCGCACCGCGGGCAAGGTGATCCCCGAGATGCACGTCCGCCTCCTCGACCCGGAGACCGGCGCCGACATCGACGACCCGGGCACGGCCGGAGTGCCCGCGGGCAAGGGCCCGACGCTCTGTCTCGGCTACTACGACGATCCCGCCGCCAACAACGAGCTCTTCACCGCCGACGGTTGGATGCGGATGGGTGATCTCGTAACCATCGACGCCGACGGGTACCTCACTGTGGTCGGGCGCACGAGCGACCTCATCATCCGCGGCGGCAAGAACATCAGCGCCGCGCAGGTCGAGGACGAAGTCGCGTCTCATCCCGCGGTCGCGTTGTGTGGAGCGGTCGCGATGCCCGACCCGACGTTCGGTGAGCGCGTCTGCGTGTTCGTCGAGCTGCGCCCCGATGCAAGTGCCCTCTCGCTCGACGACCTGCGCTCGCACCTCGAACGCCGGGGGACGGGCAAGGAGCTCTGGCCCGAACGCCTCGTCGTCGTCGACGAGCTCCCGCGATCGTCGGGCGCCAAGATCGCGAAGGGCGAGCTACGCGCCCGCGCCCGCACGCTGTGACACCAACCGATCTCGAAAACCCGGCCCACAAATAGGCCCCGCTAGCACCCGCGCTCCAGCACCCGCGCTAGCACCCGCGCTCAGCACCCGCGCTGCGCACGCTAGCCCGCGCTAGCACCCGCGCTGCCAGCACCACGCATTGGCGTAGGTCGATCGCGTCGGGCGGCCCCGACCGACCGGTCGGCCTCTGTCAGGACGTCGCTCGGTAGCGTCGCCGCCGCACCGTTTCGATTGCGGTGGCCCGATCGCGTGAGGTTCGCCCTCCGCGACCCGAGCTAGCCGACGATCTCGGCGGTGGCTGCGTGCTCGAACAAGAGACCGCCGTCGGGATTGGCGTCGACGACGATCGTGTCGCCCGACTGGTATGCGCCCTTCAGCACCTCGAGAGCGATCGGGTCGGCGATCTCGCGTTGCAGCACCCGCTTCAACGGCCGCGCCCCGAAGTCGGGGTCGTAACCCGTCTGCGCAACCCACTTCTGCGCCGCCGGAGTGAGCTCGAGCGTCAGTCCGCGCTCGCCGAGGCGCGCCCGGAGTATCGCAACCTGGAATCCGACGATCTCCTCGATCTCTGCTTCGGAGAGGCGGCCGAACACGACGATCTCGTCGATGCGGTTGAGGAACTCGGGCTTGAAGTGCCCGTGCACCGCGGCCATCACCTGATCGTGCGAGCCCCCCGCGCCGAGGTTCGACGTCATGATGACGATCGTGTTGGTGAAGTCGACCGTGCGGCCCTGGCCGTCGGTCAGGCGGCCGTCGTCCATGAGCTGCAACAGCACGTTGAACACGTCGGGGTGGGCCTTCTCGATCTCGTCGAGCAGAATCACCGCGTACGGCCGGCGCCGGACCGCCTCGGTGAGCTGGCCACCCTCCTCGTACCCGACGTAGCCGGGCGGCGCACCGACGAGGCGCGAGACCGAGTGCTTCTCCATGTACTCCGACATGTCGATGCGAACCATCGCTCGCTCGTCGTCGAAGAGGAACTCGGCGAGCGCGCGGGCGAGCTCGGTCTTGCCGACGCCGGTCGGGCCGAGGAACAGGAACGAGCCGATCGGCCGGTTCGGGTCGGACAGCCCGGCGCGCGACCGCCGGATCGCGTTGGACGACCGCGATCACCGCCTGCGTCCTGGCCGACGACGCGCTCGTGCAGGTGCTCCTCGAGGTGCACGAGCTTCGCCATCTCGCCTTCCATCGAGCCGCGAGACGGGAATGCCGGTCCACTTCGCGACGATCTCGGCGACGTCCTCCTCGTCGACCTCCTCCTTCAGCATGCGTCCGTCGCGCTGCAGTTCGTCGAGCCGCTGCCGACGCCCGTCGAGCTCGCGCTCGACGACCGGGATGTGCCCGTAGCGCAGCTCCGCGGCGCGCTCGAGGTCGCCGTCGCGCTCGGCGCGCTCGGCTTCGAGCTTCGCCTGCTCGAGGCGTTCCTTGCCGGCTTGGATCGCGATGATCGCGTCCTTCTCCGACTGCCAGTGCGCGATCATCCCGTCGCGCTCCTCCTGCAACGACTGCAGCTCGGCGTCGAGCGTCTCCAGGCGCGCGTGCGAGCCTTCGTCGGTCTCCTTCGCGAGCGCGACGCGCTCGATCTCGAGCTGGCGGATCCGGCGCTCGACGACGTCGATCTCGAAGGGCATCGAGTCGATCTCGATCCGCAGCCGGGACGCCGCCTCGTCGATCAGGTCGATGGCCTTGTCGGGAAGTTGACGGCCGGTGATGTAGCGATCCGAGAGCACCGCGGCCGCGACGAGCGCCGCGTCCTGGATGCGCACGCCGTGGTGCACCTCGTAGCGCTCCTTGAGCCGCGCAGGATCGCGATCGTGTCCTCGACCGACGGCTCGCCCACGTACACCTGCTGGAACCGCCGCTCCAGCGCCGCGTCCTTCTCGATGTACTTGCGGTACTCGTCGAGCGTCGTGGCGCCGATCAGGCGCAGCTCGCCGCGCGCCAGCATCGGCTTGATCATGTTGCCGGCGTCGACCGCGCCCTCGGCCCCGCCCGCGCCGACGATCGTGTGGATCTCGTCGATGAACGTGACGACCTCGCCCTCGGAGTCGGCGATCTCCTTCAGCACCGCCTTGAACCGCTCCTCGAACTCGCCGCGGTACTTCGTGCCCGGCGACCATCGATGCCGATGTCGAGCGCGATCACGCGCTTGTTGCGCAGGCCCTCGGGCACGTCGCCCTCGACGATGCGGCGCGCGAGCCCCTCGACGATGGCGGTCTTGCCGACGCCGGGCTCGCCGATCAGCACCGGGTTGTTCTTCGTGCGCCGCGACAGCACCTGGATGATGCGGCGGATCTCCTCGTCGCGGCCGATGACCGGATCGATCTTGCCCCGCCGAGCCGCCTCGGTGAGGTCGCGGCCGTACTTCTCGAGCGCCTGGTACTGCTCCTCGGGGTTCTCGCTCGTGACGCGGTGCGACCCGCGCACCTGGCGCAGCGCGTCGAGCACGCCGTCGTGGTCGACGCCGGCGCCGCGGAGGAGATCGCCGACGCCGCCGGGCACCTCGGTCATCGCGAGCAGGATGTGCTCGGTCGACACGTACTCGTCGCTGAGCGCGGAGCGCTCGGAGTCGGCGTTCTCGAGCACCCGGAACGCGCTCGTCCCGAGCTGCGCGTCGCGCACGGTCGCGCCGCTCACCCGCGGGAGCTTCGCCAGCACCTCGTCGACGCGGCGGCGCACCTCACCGACGTCCACACCGATCCGCTCGAGTACGCCGCTGACGATGCCCTCACTCTGGTCGAGCAGCGCGCGCAACAGGTGCTCGGGCGTGATCTCGGTGTTCCCCGCGTCGCGGGCCAGCGCCTGCGCGGCCGCGAACGCCTTCCTGGGTCTTGCGGGTGAACCGGCTCGGATCGAGTGCCATCGAAGTGCTCTTTCTCGTTTACTCGTAACGCGTTGTTCGGATCGGGTCACCGGCGGCGCTCGAAGCGCGCGACGACCGCGCTTCGCAGCGGGACGAGCTCGCGCCGGTACTGACGGTGCGCGGCCTCCACCTTCTGCTCGACCTCCCGCTGCAGCGCGTCGAGTCGGCGCCTCCAGCTCGGCTATCCGTCGGCGGGCGGCGCCGAGCTCGTCCTCGAGCGCGAGGATCCGCTGCACGCCCGCGAGCGAGACGCCTTCGTTGGTGAGCTCCTGGATCCGCCGCAGCAGCGCGATGTCGCGATCGGAGTAGCGCCGGCTCCGCCCGCTGGTGCGCGCCGGCGCGAGCAGCCCTTTGCGCTCGTAGATGCGCAGCGTCTGCGGGTGCACACCTGCGAGCTCGGCCGCGACCGAGATCACGTACAACGCTCTCGCGTCACGTCCATCACGCGTCTCCCTCTGGCCTACGGCGCTCCCGCACCGTCGCGTCGAGCGCATCGCGCGGGTCGTCGTCGAGGGCCGCGGCGAGAGCCTCGACGGCGTCGCGTTGCGCCGCCGTCAGGTGGACCGGTACCTGGACGTCGACGGTCACGAGCAGATCGCCCGCCTTCCCGTGCCCTTCGCCGGCGACGCCTTTGCCCCGTACGCGCAGCGTCTTGCCGCTCGGCGTCCCCGGCGGGATTCGCACGGTCACCTGCGCGTCGAGGGTCGGCACCTTGATGTCGGCGCCGAGCGCGGCCTCCGCGAACGTGACCGGCAGTCGCAGCGTGAGGTCGTGACCGTTGCGACCGAACTGCGCGTGCCCGCGCACGTGCACGATCACGTAGAGGTCGCCGGGCGGACCGCCGTTCGAACCCGCACCGCCGCGCCCCTTCACCCGGATGCGCTGCGCCGTCGGCGACACCCGCCGGGATCCGCACCTTCACCTCGCGGGCGCGCACCTCGACGCCGCGCCCGGCACACGTCGGGCACGGGGTCGGGATGATCTGACCGCGGCCACCGCACGTGGGGCACACCTGTGAGAACGAGAAGGGGCCCTGGTTGTCGGCGACCGTACCGGCGCCGCGGCACTCGGGGCAGGTCTCCGGCATCGTTCCCGGACGCGGCGCCGGAGCCGGCGCACGTGGAGCACGTCGCGTCGGCGCGGAATCGCACCGTCGACGTGACGCCGCGGATCGCGTCCTCGAACTGCAGGTGCAGCTCGGTCTCGAGATCGCGGCCGCGTTGCGGCCCGGTCGCGCCGCGCGAACGCCGCCGACCTCCGGCCCCGCCGCCGAAGAGGTTCCCGAAGATGTCGCCGAGCCCGCCGCCGTCGGTGTCGAAGTGGAACGCGTGCCCGCCGCCGGCTCCGAATCCGCCCGGGCCGAAACCGCTGGATCCGTCCGGGCCGACGCCGGAGGCGACCATCTGGCGCACCTCGTCGTACTCGGTCGCGCTTGGCGGCGTCACCGAGGACGTCGTATGCGGCCGAGATCTCCTTGAAGCTTCTCCTCGGCCGCGGCGTTCCCCGGGTTCGCGTCGGGGTGGTACTGCTTGGCGAGCTTCTTGAACGCGCGCGACAGTTCCTTGTCGGTCGCGCTCGACGGCACGCCGAGCACCGCGTAGTAGTCCTTCTCGAACCACTCTCGCTGCGCGGTCACTCCGAAGTCTTCCTCGTTACCTTCACCATCGCGGGACGCAACACGCGACCCTTCAACTTCCACCCGGTTGCGCAGCACGTCGTCGACGTGCGGCTCGCCGTCGCCGTCGTCTTGCATCACGGCTTCGTGCTCGTTCGGGTCGAACGGCGCACCCTTCGCCTGGATGCGCTCGAGCCCCGACCGCTCCATCACCGACGAGAGCTCGGCGTACACGAGCTCGATGCCCTTGCACACCTTCTCGTCGACATCACTGCCCTCGAGATTCCGCACCGCGAGCTCGAAGCTGTCGAGCACCGGCAGCAGCTGCTCGAGCAGAGCTTCGGTCGAACGCTCCACCAACGCGGTCTGCTCCGCGCACGACGCGCTTGCGGTAGTTCTCGAAGTCGGCCTGCAGGCGCCGCGTGGTGTCGAGCAGGTCGTCGCGTTCGCGTTGCAACGACGCGAGATCGATCTCGAACTGCTCGGCTTCCGCGGCGCCCGGGTCCTGATCGGGACCCGGGGCCGTCGTTTCACCCGTCGCGTCCGTCATGACGGACTAGGCGCTCTGCTGGTCGTCGTCGACGATCTCGGCGTCGGCGACCTCGTCGTCGGACGGTTGCGAGCCGCCGTCGGCGGCGCCGGCCGCGACTGCTGCGCCTGCACGTTCTCGTACAGCCGCTGCGTGAAGTCGTTGCTCGCCGAGAGCAACAGCTCGTGGGCGTGCTTGATCGCCTCGACGTCGGTTCCGGCCAGCGTCTCCTTGAGGTTCTTCAGCGCGACGTCGATCTTCTCCCGATCGTCGGCGGGGACCTTGTCGCCCTGCTCCTTCAGGAGCTTCTCGGTCTGCCACACGAGGGTGTCGGCCGTGTTGCGGATCTCGGCCTCCTCGCGCTTGAGCCGGTCTTCCTCGGCGTGAGCCTCGGCGTCCTTGATCATCTGGTCGATGTCGTCCTTGCCGAGCGCGGTACCGCCCGAGATGATCATCGACTGCTCCTTGCCCGTGCCGAGATCCTTGGCCGACACGTGCACGATGCCGTTCGCGTCGATGTCGAACGTGACCTCGATCTGCGGGACGCCGCGGGGCGCGGGCGGCAGGCCGATGAGCGTGAACGTGCCCAGCTGCTTGTTGCGGTACGCCATCTCGCTCTCGCCCTGCAGCACCTTGATCTCGACCGACGGCTGGCTGTCCTCGGCGGTCGTGAAGACCTGCGAGCGCTTCACCGGAATGGTGCTGTTGCGCTCGATGATCTTCTTCATGATCTGACCGCTTGGTCTCGATGCCGAGCGACAGCGGCGTGACGTCGAGCAGCAGGATGTCCTTGACGTCGCCCTTCAGCACGCCGGCCTGGATCGACGCACCGGCCGCGACCGCCTCGTCGGGGTTCACGCCCTTGTGCGGCTCCTTGCCGGTGAGCTCGGTCACGAGGTCGGTCACCGCGGGCATGCGGGTCGAGCCACCGACCAGGATCACGTGGTCGATCTTCGACTTGTCGAAGCCCGGCGTCGCGGATCGCCTGGTCGAACGGACCGCGGCACGCCTCGAGCAGGTCGCTCGTCATCTCCTGGAACCGCGCCCGGGTGAGCGTCAGCTCGAGGTGCAGCGGACCCTCGCTCGTCGCGGTGACGAACGGCAGGTTGATCGTGGTCTCCTGCAATGTCGAGAGCTCGATCTTGGCCTTCTCGGCCGCTTCCTTCAGGCGCTGCGCGGCCATCTTGTCGATGCCGAGGTCGACGCCGTGCGCGTTCTTGAACTCGCTGACCATCCAGTCGATGACCTGCTGGTCCCAGTCGTCGCCGCCGAGGTGCGTGTTGCCGGAGGTGCTCTTGACCTCGAACACGCCGTCGCCGATCTCGAGCACCGACACGTCGAAGGTGCCGCCGCCGAGGTCGAAGACGAGGATCGTCTGGTCGCTGCCTTCCTTGTCGAGGCCGTACGCGAGCGCGGCCGCGGTGGGCTCGTTGATGATGCGCAGCACCTCGAGGCCCGCGATCTCACCGGCCTCCTTGGTGGCCTGGCGCTGCGCGTCGTCGAAGTAGGCGGGAACGGTGATGACGGCCTGGGTGACCGTGTGCCGAGGTAGCTCTCCGCGTCGCGCTTCAGCTTCTGCAAGATGCGGGCGCTGATCTCCTGCGAGTTGTACGCCTTCGCCGTCGATGTCGATCTTCCAGTCGGTGCCCATGTGGCGCTTGACCGAGCGGATCGTGCGATCGGGGTTGGTGATGGCCTGACGCTTGGCGACCTCGCCGACGAGGACCTCGCCGGTCTTCGAGAAGGCGACGACCGAGGGGGTCGTACGGCTTCCCTCGGCGTTGGGGATGACGACGGGCTCGCCGGCCTCGAGCACCGAGACGACTGAGTTGGTGGTGCCGAGGTCGATGCCGACGGCCTTGGACATGGGTTGCCTCCTGGGGAGATCTGGGAGTTGAGTGCGAACGCCGAGTATAACTTGACAATGCCATTGTCAGATTCCCGTCTCGGTCAGAAATGGCGGCCGATCCGGGCGGACGGCCCTGCGGAGGAATCGGGCGAAAGTAGGAAGTGACGGGCAGGGCACGGGTGGTTAGATTTCCCGGCCATGGCCCGTGGACACCTTCATCGACCACCTCCAGCAGGTACCGCTCTTCGCGGCCTGCTCGCGCAAGGACCTCCAGCTGGTGGCCCGCCGGGCGGAGGACGTCCGGGTGGCCGCCGGCAAGGCGCTGATCTCCGAGGGCGAGACCGGGCACGAGTTCTTCGTGATCCTGGAGGGGACCGCCAAGGTGAGCCGTCACGGCCGCAAGATCGCGACGCTCGGCCCGGGCGACGCGTTCGGCGAGCTCGCGCTGCTCGAGAAGGCGCCTCGCAACTCCACCATCGTCGCCGAGACCGACATGGAGCTCGTCGTGCTCGGCCAGCGCGAGTTCGCCGGCCTCATCGACGAGGTCCCCGGCTTCGCGCGCAAGTTGCTGGCCGGTATGGGCAAGCGCCTGAGAGAAGCGGACGCGCGCTCCGTTCAGTGAGCACATCTCGCGCGGCGCCGGATCGCCGCGTGTCCTCGTTCGCCTTGTAGATTTCGGCGCGATGCGACTGCCCAAGGCTCATCAGGTCGTTCTCGGTATCGGGATCGCGATGTTCGTGTTCGTGATCGGGAGCGGGGTCATGCCCGCGATCACCGGCTGGCACGACCACTCGACCATCCAGCGCGAAGTCTTCGTCAACGTGCCGACCGCGATGAAGGTCGCGTTCTACGGCGCGGTCGCCACGATGTTGCTCATCGTCGCCTGGCTCGCATCGCTGCGGGTCCGGAACTGGGAACGCGGGCTCGCCGACAACCGGCGCACGACGCGCAACAACGTCGAGAGGCGGGCGAAGAGCTACCGCAACGGCGTGTGGATGCAGACCCTGCTGCGCGACCCGGCCGCCGGGATCATGCACTCGCTCCTCTACTTCGGTTTCGTCGTCGCTGTTCATCGTGACCGTGCTGAGCGAGATCGACCACCAGCTGCCCGACCGCTTCAAGTTCCTGCACGGCCAGACCTACGAGGCCTACTCCGCCGTCGGCCGAGGTCGCGGGCCTCATGTTCCTCGCCGGCATCGTGTGGGCGATCGCCCGCCGCTACGGCAGCGCCCCTACCGGATCCGCATCAAGACCAAGCCCGAGGACGCGCGTCATCCTCGGCACGTTCTTCGTCATCGGGGTCACCGGCTTCTTCGTCGAAGCGTGTCCGCATCGCGGCCGAGGGCAAGCCGTACTTCGAGAAGTGGTCGTTCGTCGGATACGGCGCTCGCCGTGCTCATCGACACGTGGTCGGTCCACACCCTGCTGATCCTGCACCGCTGGTTGTGGGGTCGTGCACGTGGTCGCGTTCCTCGCGTTCCTCGCGATCCTGCCGACCACGAAGCTGCGCCACATGTTCACGTCACCGATGAACATGTACCTGAAGGATCGCGACCGGCCCAAGGGCGCGATGAAGCCGATGCCGAACCTCATGGAGACGGAGCTCGAGAGCTTCGGCGCGGTCAAGATCGAGGACTTCACCTGGAAGCAGCTGATGGACACCGACGCGTGCACCATCTGCGGACGCTGCACCATCGGTGTGCCCGGCGCACGCCACCGGCAAGCCGCTCGACCCGCGCGAGATCGTGCTGAAGATCGGCGAGGTGATGGCGGCCACCGGCGATCCGGTCGTGTCACCCCCGGTCGGCGTCGACCGCGACATCGCGATCGGCGCCGACAGCGTGTTCGAGCGCATCTCGCCCGAAGAGGTGTGGGCGTGCACGAGCTGCAAGGCGTGCGACGAGATCTGCCCGGTCAACATCGAGATCCTCGACAAGATCCTCGACATGCGCCGCTACCTGACGCTCATGGAGAGCGACTTCCCCACCGAGCTCGGCAACACCTTCCGCTCGATGGAGAACTCCGGCAACGCGTACGGGCATGAACCAGGGCGAGCGCGGCGACTGGGCGACCTCGCTCGAAGGCGTCGACATCGTCGAGCCCGGCGACGCGTTCGACCACGAGTACCTCTACTGGGTCGGCTGCGCCGGGAGCTTCGACGACCGGAACAAGAAGACGTCGCCGCGGCCATGGCCAAGCTGCTGCAGCGGGCCGGCATCGACTTCGCGATCCTCGGCCCGAGCGAGATGTGCAACGGCGACCAGGCCCGCCGCTCCGGCAACGAGTACATCTTCCAGATGCTCGCCATGCAGAACGTCGAGACGTTCGACGGCATGGGCGTGAAGAAGATCATCACGCAGTGCCCGCACTGCTTCAACGTGCTGAAGAACGACTACCCGCAGCTCGGCGGCAACTACGAGGTCATCCATCACTCGCCAGCTGCTCGACGAGCTCGTCGACGACGGCCGCCTCTCGACCTCGCCGGCGCGTCGCTCGAGGAGCGCGTCACGTACCACGACTCCTGCTACCTCGGCCGCCACAACGACGTGTACCTCGCGCCGCGCAGGGTCGTCGGTTCGCTCGGCCGGCATCGAACTCGTCGAGATGCCGCGCAACGGAACGAAGGGCATGTGCTGCGGCGCCGGCGGCGCGCGCATGTGGATGGAGGAGAACACCGGCAAGAAGGTGAACACCGAACGCAGCCAGGAGGCGATCGCCACCGGCGCGTCGCGGATCGCGGTGGCGTGCCCCTTCTGCTACGTGATGTTCGACGACGGCGTGAAGGGCGAGGGCAAGGACGAAGACGTCAAGGTCCAAGACATCGCCGAGCTGCTCTGGGAAGCGATCGAGAACGGCGCACCCGCGCCCGCGGGCGGCACGTTCACCCCCGGAATCTGAACGCGCACCTCGGGCGACCTGACGCCGCTTACTCCTGCGAGTCGTCGTCCTCGGTGAGCGCCTTGTTCCACCACGACTCGCCCTCGGCCGGAGGCTTGGGCGTTGCCGCGGGAGCCGCGGGCGGGGCCGCGTCCGGTGGCGGCGGGGGTGGCGGCGCCCCCCAGGCTGCGGGCTCGGGGCGTGGGCGTGGGCGTGGGCGTCGCGGCGGGCTCGGGTGCAGGTGGCGTCGGCGGCGCGGGCGGTGGCGGCGGAGCCGGTGCGCCCGCGGGCGCACCCCAGGTGGGAGGAGCCGCAGGAGGCGGCGCACCCCAGGTCGTCGGAGGAGCCGCAGGAGGAGGCGGTGGCGGCGGAGCCGGCGCGCCCGCGGGCGCACCCCAGGTGGGGGGAGCCGCAGGAGGCGGCGCACCCCAGGTCGGAGCCGCCGACGGCGCCGCGGGCGGCGGCGCGCCCCACGCGGGCGGCGGGGTCGTGCCCCAAACCGGCGGCGGCGCGGCGCCCGGCGGCGCCCAGCCCGGTGCGCCGGGTTGCGGCTGCGAGTACGCGTACTGGTACGGCACCGGCTGGCCGCCGATCGGCTGACCGACGCTCGCGTGCGCGACCACGAACGTCTTCGCCACCATGTCACCGACGCGCCGATGCGGGTGGGTGAGCAGGGAAACCAACAAGCCAATCAGGAAGCACGCGCCGTCGACCAGCAAGAAGAGCCACCGCACCAAGGCACGCCCGAAGCCGCACGGTTGGCCCTGCTCGTTCACGACCCGCAGGCCGAGAATCATCTTGCCGATGCTCGCGCCGGTGATGCCCTGCAACACCACGAGATCGAGGAAGCTCGCGAGCACCGACACCAGGCGCGCGCCCGTGAGGCCGTTTCCGCTCCACGTGTAGAGGTGTGAACCGACCTGCACGCACTGACCGCTGAACCCACGCGTCTGGCGCAACGTCTCGCACACGTTGTCGGGAGCGTTTTGGTAGAACTGATGCTTGGTCAGAGCCATCGCCGCGACGAGGACTCCGAAGAGCAGGATCCCGTCGACGATGTAGGCGACGATCCGCCGACCCATCACGTCGGTCGGATCGCCCTGGGGCGGCATGCCGTAAGCCATATGAGTTCGATTCTCCCTCACCGCGAGGCCCACGCGGGCGGATGCCGAAAAGTGCTCCTCTGGTATTCTCGGCCGGCTCGCGGGCGTAGTTCAGCGGCAGAACATCAGCTTCCCAAGCTGAGAACGCGGGTTCGATTCCCGTCGCCCGCTCTCCTCTGTATGCGCAGGTCACGGCATACCCGCACGCACGGCGTGCGAATGCGGGATCCGTTCCAAACGGTTCCATCGCGCGTTTATCGCGCGGAGCCCGCTTCGCGCGCCGGTTTCGCCGTCCTACACGAGGTCGCCGAGCGCGAAGCAACATGGTCGCTCCTGCCCGCGCCTTCAGCGATCGTCGGAGCGCGTCGATAGTTGGGCCGTGAGCCTGCTCAGTTGGTACATGGTTCGTCTGTTTGGAGCGCCGAGAGAGGTTGGCGCACGAACGGAGTGGGCCTATACACACCGCACGCGGGCAAGTATCGCCAACGCCCTCCTCTTCGGGCCCGCGTTCGCCGCGATCTTCCTCGTCACGGGTCTTGGATTGGAGACGACCGCGATCGGGCTCGTTGTCTTCGCGACCTTCTTCTTCGTGTCGATCTACGTCGCCATGTGGTGGCGGAGTCGAAGCGGGCGTACGCCGTGGAACCCGACCGACGGGCCCGTTCGGCGGTAATCGCCGCGCCAGATCTGCCAGTGAGTATGGGGACGTGTGCCTTGGCTATGACTGGGGTCCGTAGCAGTTGAACATCCAGCGGATGCCGAAGCGATCGAGGCAAACGCCCCAATAGGCCCACGGCATCACCTGCATCGCCGTGGCCTCGCTACCGCCTTCGGAGAGCGCGGCGTAGAGCCGATCGGTCTCGGCACGCGTGTCGGGTTCGAGGTTGATCGTGACGTTGTTGCCGATCCGCAACTGGTGGCCCATCGACTCCAACATGTCCGTGCCCATCAAGACATGGCCCGCGAGAATCGGGAGTTCCATGTGCGCCACCATTCGCTTCTCGGCGTCGGACAGCTCCGGCATACCCGGGCCGGAGGGCATGTCACCCATGCGCGCGATCTCGCTCCCGGGTTCAGTACCGAAGATCGATCCGTAGAAGCTGAATGCCTCTTCCGTGTTGCCCATGAAGTTCAGGTAGGTACTGACACGACTCATGACGACCCTCCAGTCGGCGCTTCTCGGAGTCCGCGTTCAAGCGAACGTAATCGTGATCGACAGGCACCACACGCCCGCCGATCACCGTCTCGCTGGGTTCGACCGTCGAGCGGCACAAGATTCATCGGTGGACGCCATACCTGCCAGTGCTCTGTTCGCTCGACTGAACGCATCGCCCGGTAGCGGCTCAGTGTGAGTGAGCGGCGTGTCGGATCATCGTCCAGGACGATCCGTGTTTCTCGACCGGGACGAAGCCACTCGACTCGTACAGGCCGCGCGCTGGATTGTCCACGGCGACGCTGAGACTCATCGCTGGGTATCCCTGAACAATGCTGGCCTCGATGAGGTCAACGAGGAGACGCCGTCCAATCCCCTCGTGCCGACGGGACGCGATCACTGCGATCGCCAGTTCGGGGACATCCTCGGCGACGAAGCCATAGCCATGGCCCGCCTCAGTGAACGTCCGATACCAAGCCGCGCCCACCGGCCCCTGTTGTTCGGCAACCAGTCCATAGTCGCCTTGCCTCGGCCATCCGGCGAGGTACAGCGCGTAGCGCTGATCGCCGAGCACCTGGTCAGCGGTCGGTGTCGGCTTGTCGGGGCGCCAGACGGCGGCCTCGCCCAGCATCGTCGCGAGAAAGGTGAAGTCCTCAGCCGCGGCCGGGCGAACCCGAACGTCTTTCACTGGGTCAGTTCAGCAGTTCGGCGATCTGCGCGAGGGATCATTTTCGTATGGCGCGCCATTAGCGGCGCGCCCGAACCGCCGCTCTGCACTCGCGAGCGGGCGCGTGGTCGGGCATTCTGGTCGCGTGCCGGGGGTTCAGATTGTTCTCGTCGATTACGACCCGGAGTGGGCGGTGCAGTTCGAGGTCGAACGCGTCCGGCTCACTGATGCACTCGGTTCCCGAGCGATCGCGGTCGACCACGTCGGCTCCACTTCGGTTCCGGGGTTGGCAGCAAAACCGATCATCGACGTGAACCTTTCCGTCTTCGACTCCCGCGACGAGCCTGCGTACGTCCCGGACCTGCTCGCCGCCGGATACGAATTCATCCTGCGCGAACCCGACTGGCACGAGCACCGACTTCTGCGCACCGCCGAGCGTGACCTCAACCTGCATGTGTTCTCAGCCGGGTCGTCCGAGGCGGAGCGCATGCTCGTGTTCCGCGATTGGCTACGGAGCAACCCTGCCGACCGAGAGCTGTACGCCTCGACCAAACGCGCACTTGCGCAGCGGAGGTGGTCGACGGTGCAGGACTACGCCGACGCCAAGACGGAAGTCGTCGCCACCATCGTCGCCCGCGCGTTCGCGGCACGAGACCGCTAGAGCACATGCACGACAGACCTTCGTCGCCTTCATGCATGCCGATCGGGCCGCTCGGTAGCGAAACGCCGATCGAACCAGAACCTGCGACCCACGACGCTGTGGGGTCACAGACGTGGCGATCGCCGAAGGCCCTCCGGGACACCCACTTCTGCGCGCCGAGGCCCGCGTGTGTCTAGATGCCTTGACTTGATCTGTCTAGCCACTAGACTAGACTCCCTGTGAAGCCGATCAAGGTCAAGGAGTTGCTGAAGATCCTGCGGCAGCACGGTTGCGAGGAAGTCCGCCAGGAAGGCTCGCACCTGATCGTCCGATGCGGGAAGTGCACGGCGGTACTCGTGATCCACGGCAAGGAAGTCGCACCCGGGACGCTTCGCAACATTCGAGAAACGCTCGAACCGTGTTTGGGAAAGGGATGGATCAAGTGAAGACCTACACCGTGATCGCAGAGCGAGACGAGGCCGGATGGTGGGCAGTGCGCGTGCTCGAGCTTCCCGGAGTTCTCACGCAGGCCCGCCGGCTCGACCAAGTCGAGAAGTTCGCACGGGAAGCGATCGACCTTGCAGTGAGCGTTGGTCATGCCCCCAAGGGCAAGTACGCCGTGCAGATCGACCCGCGCGTGCCGGGCTTTGGTGATGACCTCGCGGCCGTGCGCGCGGTCCGAGTGGATGCCGAACGACTACAGACCGAGGCCG
The DNA here is from genome assembly GCA_963812205.1 of uncultured Actinomycetes bacterium. Lineage (GTDB taxonomy): Bacteria > Actinomycetota > Acidimicrobiia > IMCC26256 > PALSA-610 > PALSA-610. The sequence goes on along the minus strand of CAWEUJ010000004.1, from coordinate 309,158 downwards.
CCGAACGGACGCGCGTCATCGCTCGTCGACTGGCGCAGCGCGGACTGACGGTTCGAGACATCGGCGCCGCCCTCGGGGTCTCACACCAGCGCGCCGCGCAGCTCGTGGGAAAGGGATCCAAGGCGACACCCAAGGCCGCGGCGAAGAAGACCGCGACCCGCGCCAAGGCCCGCACCGCGAAGCGGCGGGTCTCCGCTTCGTGAATGGTTGATCGCCAACGAACCTGACGCGCGCGTCATCGCACGTCCATGGCGCGGACGCAGTCGTTCGGGCTCGTTCGCCCGTGTCCGCCCAACTCGCTGACCTGCAACAACTGTCCTAGGACGTCCGCCAAGGTTCGCCCGACGGGATTCCCAAGCTGAGAACGCGGGTTCGATTCCCGTCGCCCGCTCTGAAGGTCAGGCGCACGTTTACGCACGTCAACGCCGGTGCGGGGCGAGAATCTGACTGCATGGTGGTTCACCCGATTTCACACCGTTTCGCGGCCGCTCGCGGCGTGGCCGCGGCCCGGCGCGAACGCAAGACCTGCGCGGTGGCAACGGAGTCTTGCCGAGTCAACCGCGCACTGGGCCCGCGCTCGCGGTTGTGCCCGGCGAAGGATCGCCATGTGCGGGCCCGGCTTGGACGAGGCACGTACGACGCGAAGAGCTCGCGCACATCCTCGGCATTCCGATTGACTCCCTCAGCCGCTGCGTTGTCTTTTCACGACCTGATCAGCTTCATGGAGTACCGACCACCTCTGGCAATCGCCAGTATGTCGACCGGCATCACGAGCGCCGCGCGCTTGTCGCTCCTCTTTGAGAAGACAATCGGGCGGGTCGACTCGATACTGGTCGAACGCAGCAGATGCAGCAGATGCATGCGCGTCACCTCCCGTGTCCCCGAACTTCGATGCTGCTCCCCACGTTGAACGGCGAGCGTTCTGGGTCGTGTGTTCTGCACGAACTTCGGACCTCGCACGGCACGAGCTCGGGTCGGCCTCATGACCACGGACCCGCTGATGCCTCGGCCCATCTCCGGTCGATGACCCATCCGGCGACCCGACTGTTACCGCGTGCCATAGTTCGGGAGTGGGACCTGCTTGGAAACGGCGCCCCTTTCTGTTCGCCTACGTTTGCTTGGCTGTTGCTTTCGCTTTCCAGCTTTGGCTGAGTCGCGGCCAACTCACGGGCTATCCCCCCTTTTCGGGTGACACGCAACGGCTGCTGAGTGGCGCCGGCGCGATACGCGACTGCCTCGGCAAAGGAACCTTCGTCAGGTGCGGCTATCCCGTCCCTGCTGCACCGCACATCCCTGGTTCGACGGTTGGTCCGTATCCGCTCTTCCAGTATCTCGTCGTGTTGGGCTCGGGCTTGCGCGGCCACCGCGCTTACATGCTGCTCTCCGTCTTGAACTCGCTTTCGGTCTTCGCCATGGCACTCTTCGCGTACGCGATCGCGAAGCGCAACGCGTTGTGGGGTTGGATCTGTTTCGCCATCGTGGTGGTGAGTCCGTTCTTGTTCTATGCGAACCTCGGCTGGGGCGAGCCACTAGCGGCCTTCCTCGTCGCCATGGCCCTGTGGCGACTTTCTCGTGGCGGCCATCCAGCCGAGCTCGCGTTCTGGTTCTTCGCCGCGGGGTTGACGAAAGAAACTGCCTGGCCATTTCTGCTGCTCGGGGCGCTGTTCATCCACCTGCAGGCCGGTATCCCCCGATCCAGACTCGCGGGCGTCGGGTTCGGCGTGGCTACCTCGTACGCGGTGACGGGCCTTTTCAACATCTTCCGGTTCGGGTCATGGAACAACCTCACGTACACCGTCTCGCAATTTCAAATCCGTTCGCCCAAGGTGATCATCCAGTACGCCGTTGCACTGTTCGCTGCACCAAACGGAGGTCTGGCCTGGTTCTGGCCCCTGGTTCTCATCGTTCCGGGTGCGATGTTGTGGATCGCGTGGAAGGGCAACCGACGCGAGCGCGCAGTCGCCGCGGTCTGGCTCGCCAGCTTCGTTCTGCTGACGCTCGGGCTCGCGAGCTGGTGGGCACCGTTCGGCTGGGACGCCTGGGGTCCGAGGCTATTCCTCCCTCTCCTTGCACCCCTGGCGATCGTCGCAATCGATTACCTCGCAGGGCGGCCGTGGCGCCCCACACTTCCGCCGACGCTTCTCGTGCCGTTCCTCGTAATCTGCGCGCTGCTGCTCGTCCCTCACCTCGGGGCGCGAGCCGACAACAGCAGAGACATTGGAGCGTTCTTCGATCACGCGATTTGCATCGGCACCCCGGTGGGCAACAACGCCGCCCACGTGCGGTGCACACTGAGTGAGGCGTGGGTCCAGAGGCCCTACTTGCTTGCGACCGCGGCCAAGCACATCGGCCAGGATGGACAGCCGATCGAGCTCGCATTATTCGTAGCCGCGATAGGCGCGTTTGGCGTTGGCGTTCTCCGACGAAGAGCTGTCGGCGAAGATCCTGGTGATGCGGCGCCCATCTTGGAGATGGCGCTTCCTGAGCAACCAACGTCCGTCCCGAGTGAGGTTCGGCGATCCCTGATGCTCGCGACGTCGACGAGAGACGCAAGACTGCACATCTCGTAGGACGTGCGCCCACGTCGCTACGTAGCCGAAGTCCGCGACCCCCAACTGGTTCGGACTTCCGCCACGAGCTGGCGATCGACCAGATCCGGCACCCGTTCCCAGCGTGGGTCCGGCGGCCGTGGTGCGGTGCGCTGAGAACGCGGGTTCGGCTCCCGTCGCCCGCTCTCGACAAGCGCTCTCGACAGCCCTACGTGGTCGTCCACTGACGACCGGTTCGCGCCTCCGCGGCACACTTCGCTGCGATGCGCAGGTTCCGGGCCGCAGTCGTCGTCCTCACCGTCGTGCTGGTCGCGGGCGCGTGCTCGGGATCGAAGCATGCCGGGAAACCGACACCGACAACCGCCCGGCCGGCAAGTGCCACGGGCGCGCCCGCGACCGAGGCCGACCTCCGTGCGGCGATCCGGACCGAGGGCCTCACGCCCGAGCGGGCCACCGCGCTGTTCGCGCTCGACGTCGCTCCGCTGCCCGGCGTCTCGGTCGCCGGGATCAAGCCCGACGACATCAACTTCGACGGGACCGACGCCGTCTCGTATCTCTACGCGGAGTGGAGCCATCTCACCACGGCTCAGCAGGACGCGGCGACGCAGACACTCGCGCCCGCGCGCACGCTGAAGAGCGCGACGACGCACGCGGCGCGTACGGCCGCGCCCCAGGCCGCGACTCTCCTCGCGGCGCGCACGAGCCTGCGGCGAGCGGACGCGCCGACGATCGACTATCTGGGGCTCGCGCAGCAGGCCGACACCGAGGAGGCGACGCAGCTCGGCGTCCCGGCCATCGGCGCGTTCGTCATCGACATCTCCGAGGACATGACGAAGACGTACGCGGAGACGCACTACTTCGACCCGCCGATCCAGATCGGCCAGAGGACCTTCGGCGGCTGGGGCGACTACTCCGACGGCTGCCACATCACGGTGTGGGAGAAGCGGTGGGCCGGCACCGACGCCGAGAGCGCGGCCGCGATCCTGGCGCACGAGGTGTTCCACTGCTACCAGCAACGCTCGGCCGGCATGGGCAAGGACAACGTGCCCAACTACCTCGGTATCCACGACTGGATCGGCGAGGGTGAAGCGACCTGGGTGATGGAGCAACTGCACCCCGGCGCAGCCGTCGTCAACGACATCTGGTCGAAGTACGCGTTCACGCCGACGACGAAGTACGTCGACCGCAGCTACGACGGCATCGGCATCTATGGCCACTACGGCGACGTGGCCGGCAGCCAGGACACGTTGTGGCCGCTGCTGTTGCCGGTGAGCAACGCCGGGATCGGCGGCGAGGACTCGGCCGCGTTCTCGAAGCTCCTGAACAGCACGACGGAGCGCTACTACAGCTCGTGGGGCGCGTCCTACTACGAAGACCAGGGTCACATCGACTGGCACATGGCCGGCCCGGGCACGCCACCGGCCGCGGGCCCCTCACCGAAGTCCGTGACCGTGAACGCGCAGGACGCCGAGGACATCGGCAGCGTCGGCCCGTACCAAGCCGAGCAGACGACCATCCAGAGCACCGCCGACGTGCTCGTCGTCACGCTCGCGTCGGGCTACGGCAAGGCACACGACCAGAACTACACGGTCGACCAGACGCTCGACACGACGGCCCCGCTCGCGCTGTGCCTCAACCAGAACGGATGCAGGTGCCCCGACGGAAGTGCCGGCGCGTCCGAGCACACGATCAAGGCGACCGCGCCGATCTCGGTCGGCATGGACGGCGGCGACCAACAGGTCGCCGCGTACGCCGCGGGCGCGTCGCTCGACGACTTCTGCAAGAAGCCGAACTTGCCTCCGCCGTCGGGTGGCGGGGCGCCCCCGAGCCAGCCCGGAGGGGGCGGTGGTGGTGGCGGCGAGCCGGACCAACCGCAGCCCCAGGGCGTCACCCGGGGCGACCCGCACCTCACGACGTTCGCCGGAACGCCGTACGACCTGCAGACGGTCGGGGAGATGACACTCGTGAAGTCGACGACCGACGACTTCACGGTGCAGGTGCGCACCGCGCCGGTCGCGGGTTCGACCTCGGCCGCGCTGAACACCACGATCGCGACCAGCCTCGGCGGCCACAAGCTGCAGATCGGCCAGGAGAACGGCGCGGTCCAGGCGCGCGAGGACGGCAAGCTCGTGATCGACGAGGTGACGAAGATCGGCACCGGCTCGCTCCAGCGTCTCCTCACCGCCGCGGGGCAGGGCTTCGTCGTGACGTGGCCCGACGGCACGACCGTGCGCGTCGGTCCGTACACGCTCGTGGGCATCGACGTCACCGTGGCCCCCGCGAAGGAACGCAAGGGCAAGCTCGTCGGCCTGCTCGGCAACGACGACGGACAGCCGGGCAACGACCGGGCGACCGCCGACGGTCACAGCATCGGCGCGGTGCCTACGCGCGCGGTGCTGAACACCACCTACACGAATTCGTGGCGGGTCACGCCCGCGACGTCGCTGTTCACGTACCCGCCGGGACAGTCGACTGCGGCGTTCACCGACCCCGCGTTCCCACGTGCCAACGTCGACGCGCGCAATGCACCCGACCGCGCGAACGTGGAGCAGCAGTGCCGCGCCGAGGGTGTCACCGACCCGTACCTATTGCAGGACTGCATCGTCGACGCGTCGGCGATACATGGTCACGCCGTGCTGAACAACTACGCGCACGCGCAGATCGTGCAGTCGGTCCGGAGCAACCTCGCTCGCGGGTTGCCCGCGTTCTCCGCCGCACCCGCCGGGACCGCGACCGGCGGCGCGTCGACAACCACGACCATGACCGTCGCGGCCTCGGGTTCGACGCTGCGCACGATCATCGACGTTGGTCGCGTGAACGACGCGCAAGAGACCGTGCCCTTCGCGTTCCCGGCCCACGCCGGCGACGTGATCTGGATCGGCGCGCCCCAATGCGACGACGGCGGGCTCGAGTTCGCGCTCGTCGACCCGAACGGCAAGACCCTCGATCAGAACGACGTCGACATGGGGCTGCCCGTCTGCCAGGCCGGGCGGTTCGACCTCGCCACCGACGGCACCTACCAGCTGGTGGCCAACGCCGACCACCAGCGCGCCGGCAATTATTCGGTGCCGATCCGCTTCCAGCGCCGCGACGTCGTGGCGCACGCCGCGTACGGGCAGCCGCTCTCGGGAGACATCCCGCAGACCGCGGCCCACGACGTGTACACATTCGACGCGCAGGCGGGCGACGTGGTGCACATCTTCGGCCCCGGCTGCGACATCGGTCAGGACAATCGCGAGATGACGCTCGGCTTCCGCAAGGCCGACGGCACCCCTTCGGGCGGGATCCTCGACTGCACGCAGGGGACGCAGAACCTGATCCATGACACCGGCACGTACGAGATCGTCGTCAACTTCGCGAACCGTGGTCCGGGTCGATACAGCTTCGTACTGCAGAAGTAGCTCGTTACCATCTGCACCATGCAACAGAGGCCGCGCGAGTGGCCCCTCGTCGGCCGCGACGCGGAGCTCCGGGTCGCGGTCGAGACGATCCGCGAGGGCGGTGGGATCGTGCTCGCGGGCGCCTCCGGCGTCGGCAAGACCCGCCTCGCGGCCACGCTCGCGGACGCGCTCGAACGCGACGGCGACGACGTGATCCGGCTGGTCGCGACGCGCAGCGCCGCGTCGCTCCCGCTCGGCGCGTTCGGTCCGCTGCTATCCCGCGGCGGGTCGGTCGACGTGTTCACGGTCAACGCCATCGTCGACGACGTGCGGGCCCACCCCGCGGATCGGCGCCTCGTCGTGCTCGTCGACGACGCGCACCTGCTGGACGACGCGTCCGCGACCCTGCTGCACCGGCTGGTGTCGGAGGCCGTCGCGATCGCGGTCGTGACCGTGCGCAGCGGCGAACCGACGCCCGATGCCGTCGTCGCGCTGTGGAAAGACGAGCTCTGCGACCGCATCGAGCTCCAGCCGCTGTCGGCCGACGAGGTCGCGCGGCTCGCCGGGGAGGTGCTCGGCGGCGTCGTCGACGAGGCCGTTCCCCAGCGGCTGTGGAACGTCACGCGGGGCAACCCGTTGTGGGTCCGCGAGCTCATGACCGCCGCGCGGCACGACGGTGCGCTGGTACAGCGGCGCGACACGTGGGTGTGGGCGCGCCCCCTGCGCGTGACCGCCGCGCTCGGCGACCTGCTATCCACGCACCTCGCCGGCCACGGTCCCGCCGATCTCGACGCGCTCGCACTACTGACCGTCGCGGAGTCGCTGCCGCTCGACATGCTGGTACGCCTGCGCGGGACGGACGCGGCCGAGCGGCTCGCCCGCGACGAGGTGATCACGACGGCGGGCGATCCACCGATCGCTCGGGTCGCGCACCCGCTGTTCGGGGAGATCGTGCGCGCGCGCATCACCGCGCCGACACGCGCGCGCCTGAGTCGTGAGCTCGCGCTCGCGTACCCCGAGCAGCTGACCGATCCCGCCGCCGAACTCCAGCGCGTCGTGTGGCAGCTCGACGGAGGTGTCGCGACCGATCCCCATCTGCTGCTGCAGTCGAGCCGGTTCGCGCAGCTCCACAACCTCGCGCTCGCGACCCGGCTCGCGCAGGCGGCCGTCGAGGCGGACGGTGGTGTCGCCGCGAGCCTCCGCCTCGCCGACCTGCTCGCGAACGGACGGCGGCTCGAAGAGGCCTACGCCGTGGTCGAGGCGATCGCCGACGCCGACCTCGACGACCGCGCGCGCATCCGCGTGGCGTCGCTGCGCGCCACGACGCTGCTGTGGTTCCTCTCCCGCCCCGCCGACGCGCGGCGCGTGATCGAGGAGGCCGTGGCGCGCCTTTCCGACCCGACACTCGCCGCGAGCTGATGGCGACCCAGGTACAGGCGGCGATGCAAGAAGGCGCCTTCGACGAGGTGGCCCGGCTCGCGGGGCTCGTCATCGACGACGAGCAGGCGAGCGCCGAGGTGAAGGCCGGCGTGCTCGTCGCCGGAGTTCCCGCCTGGGTGCTCACCGGCGCGCTCGAGACCGCGATCGCGCGCTGCGAGACCGGGCTGGAGGTCGCGCGGCGCACGGTCAACGCGTTCCCACTCCGTGACCTGCTCCACTTCGGATCGATTGCCGCGCGCCTCTACCTGGGCGAGATCGATTGCGCCGAGGTCGAATTCGCGCAGCTGCGGCGCGAACGCGCCGCGTCCGACAGCGACGTGCATCTGCGCTTCTTCTTCAGTCAGGGTCTCGGCCGCGTCGAGATGCTCCGCGGCCGGATGCGCGCCGCGGCGCGTTACCTGCAGGAAGCCGTCGCGATGATCGAGCAGGCACCCGATCTCGTGTCGTGGAACCTCGGGCTGCTGGCACAGGCGCACGCATTCAGCGGCGACGTCGCCGCGGCCGAAGCCCGGCTGGCGGAAGCCGAGGCCGCCACCGCGTCCGCGATGCTCGAACCCGATCGCGCCCGCGCCCGCGCCGCGATCGCGCACGCGCTGGGCGAGCACTCGCGAGCAGTGCAGGCCGGGCTCGCGGCCGCCGATCGAGCCCTGGAGCAGGGTCAGCGCCTGCCGGCCCTGCTGTGCGCGCACGACGCCGTCCGCTGGGGCGCGGGCGCCGACGCGCTCGAACGAGTCGAACGCGCGAGCGCCGGACTCCCGGGAACGCTCATCGCGGCGCTACGCGCCGACGCGGTCGCGCGCGTCGCGCACGATCCGGCCGCACTCGCCACCGTGGCCGAGGCGCTCGACCGGATCGGTTGCTTCGGCTACGCCGCAGCATCGGCCGCGCTCGCCGCATCGTGGTACTCGGGCGACGGTCGCAAGGGCCCGGCCGCGCGGCTCGGCGAGCGCGTACAGGCCCTCGCGACCAAGACCGACGACGCCGGGTTCGACGTCGCGGCCCTTTCGGCGATCGAGCTGCTGACCGCGCGCGAACGGGAAGTCGCCACGATGGCCGCACTCGGGCGCTCCGACAAGGAGATCGCCGCCGCGCTCGGCGTCTCGTTCCGGACCGTCGAGACCCACCTCCACCGGGTCTACACGAAACTCGACGTCTCCAGCCGGTTCGGGCTCGGCGAGGTCATGACCGCATACGTGATCGACCACTGACGCCACCGGCACGGCCGCTCTCTACGGTCCGCTCATGGACCGGACCGACGCGATCGCACGCCTGCCGGAGTCCTACGCGGTGGCACTCCGCCTGCGCGACGCCGGGGTCACCCATGCCCAGATCGCCGCGGGCTTCGGCATCGAGCCGCAGTCCGTACCGAGCATGCTCCGGATCGCCGAGACGAAGCTCGCCGAGATCGCGCAGGAGGACCGATGACGCGCGTCACCCGCCAGCGCTTTCCCGCGGCGGGCACGTTGCTCGCGACGGTCGGCGTGACCGGGTCGACGACCTTCACGAGCGTGACCGTCTCGACGTCGGACGCGAGGAACTGGTCGGGATGACTCAGCGTGTCGTCGACGTGACCCGTCGACGCGCTCGCGTCCAACGACACGAGTCCGAGCACGACGAGACCGCCGCGGAGTCGTCGGCTACCTGCGCTCATCGTTGCGGGCCTTCCGCCGGGAATGGTTCGGTCACGGCGCGACCGTGTCGGTCGGGACGGTGAAGCCGCCGGTCGGAAAAGTGAGCGCCGTCGTCGTGGTCGGTTGCGACGCGGCCGCGCTGCCGGCGGCCGTGAGAGCGTTCAGGTCGGGCGTGGTGTTCCCGGTGCCGTAGACCCGGTTGCACAGCGTGCCGGCCGCGGCCGCGGCCTCGGCGTAGTACTTGTCGTCGATGTTTCCGGTATTGCCCGCCGCCACCATGAGCGGCTGGACACCGACGAACTCGTCGATCTGCGGGAGCACCGAGCAATAGAGGTCGCCCTGCGTCGACGTCACGATCGAGTCGCCGTGGCTCCCGTCGCGGGCCGCCTTGTCGCCGATCCCGCTCACCGCGACTGCGTGCGTGCCGAAACCGATCGTGTCGGTGTTGTACGCGTTCTTGGCATCCTCCCCGCTCATCACGTTGACGAAGAGCAGGTTGCTCGTATCGGCCGAGGCGAACAGGCACGATTGACCTTTGCTCGTCGTGCCGGCGACCTTGACCGTGACCTTCGTGATCGTCTGGGTGGGGAACATCGGCTGGACGTCGGCCTTGGTGATCTGATCGCAGTGGGCCTTCGCGTCCCCGGTCGTGGACCCGCCCGTGATCCCGTTCGACGTCGTCCCCGACCCCGCAGCCGACGCCGCGCCGGCGCCGGCCGCGGTCGTCGAGCTCGACGCGCCCTTCGACGAGCCGCCTCCGCAGGCGGCGAAGGCGACGGCGAACAGGCACAGGGCGGCGCCGAGCCGTCGCCGACCGAGCGTGGTCTTCATCGTTCGATTCCGTTCCGTCGACGCCGAATCCGGGAGGGGGCAACGCGCGGTCTTGCGGGCGCCCGCCGCGTTGAATGTACGGTGCAATCGGGTGACGACACATGAGTAGGAGGACTACTCAGTTGGTGCGCGGCGACTACTCATGGCGGCGGGACTCGGAGCGCAGCCCATGACCGCGAGCTGGCCGATGATCGGTCGCGATCGTGAGCTCGCCACGATCGTGGAGGGACTGCGACGGCGGGTCGGGGCGGTGGTCGTCGGTGAGGCCGGGGTCGGCAAGACCATGGTGGCGCGAGAGGTCAAGCGCCGGCTCGACGCCGACGGCTGGCGGACCGAACTGGTGTTGTGCAGCCGCTGGTCGTGTCTCCCATTGCAAAGTGCGGCGACAGACGCTGACCAGCCGGGGGCGAACTCATCCGACGCGCCCGCGCTCGGGACCGTGCTCATCGTCGACGACGCGCATGCACTCGACGATGAGTCGGCCGACGTCTTGTGGCGCCTCGCCGGTACGGACCGCGTGCTCGTCGTGGCGACGGTGCGCACGGGCGAACAGGTGCCCGAACGCGTCGCGCGACTCTGGGCCGACGGCGCCTGTGACCGTCTCGACCTCGCGCCGCTCGACGAAGTTGCGGTCCGGGCGCTGCTCGAATCGGTGCTCGACGGCGACGTCGACGACCGGCTCCCCCGCGTCCTCATGCACCGCGCCGGCGGGAACACGCTGCTGTTGCGCGAGCTCGTTCGATCGGGCATCGCGTCGGGCGCGATCACCCGGAGTCATGAGGTCTGGAGACTCGCCGGTCCGCTGGCGGTGGGTGCGGGCGCGGGTGAGCTCATCCGGGGTGGGCTCGAAGGACTCGACGCCGACGAGTTCCGCGCAGTCGAGCTGTTGGCGGTCGCGGAACCGCTGCAATTGGAGATCGCGCAGTCGGAGATCGGCGCCGAGCTGATCGACGCGCTCGAGACCAAGCGAGTGGTCGCGCTGGAAGAGACGGTGGACGGGCCGGTGCTCACCCTCGGTCACCCGCTGTACGGCGAGGTGCTCCGGGCGGGAATCACGCCGCTGCGTCTGCGCCGGCTCCGCCTCGGGTTGATCGAGGCGATCTCTCGGGCCGTCGCGCCGAGCACCCGGGAGACGCTGCGATCCGTGTTGTGGCGCGTCGAGCTCGGCGAGGCTGCCGACGCGCACGAGGTCGTTGCCGCGGCGCGACTCGCCCGCTCCTACAGCTCCGCGACAGCCGAGCGTCTGGCACGGGCCGCGCTCGAAGCGAGCGGCGCGGTCGAGGCGCGGTTGTTGCTCGCCGAGACGATGATCATGCACGGCCGGGTCGCCGAAGCCGAGCGATTGCTCGACGAGATCGAGCTCGACCAACTGCCGGATGCCGATCGGCAGGCAGTCGTCTACATCCGCGCCATGGGCCGGACGCGCGTCGGTGAGATGAACGCCGCGACCGCACTCATCTTGGGGGCCGAACCGGCGGGTTCGGAGAACTCCCTGCAGCTGCAGGCGACGTACGCGCAGGCGCTCATGCTCGACGGTCGCGTCGACGAATCGTTCGCGACCGCAGTCCCGCTGTTCTCCGACCCCGCCGTCGATCCCGTCGCGCGGACGATCGCCGCGTGCGCGGTCGCCGCGGGGGGCGCTCTCGCGGGTCGATTCGACGAGAGCGAAGCCGTGCTGGAAGCCGCCGTCCCGATCGCCGAGCACGCGAGTGACTCGCTTCCGTACGGGCTGGGCACGGTGATGGTGGCGAGCGCGATCGCAATCGCCCACGCCGGGCGCCTCGATCGGGCCGAGGAGATCGGCCACGACATCTACGACCGGGCGCTGCGCGACGACGACGAATGGCTGCGCCCGCGCGGCGCCTCCGCGTTGGGTGTCGTCGCGCTCGGTCGGGGACTGCCGCGCTCGGCGACCCGTTACTTTCGGATCACGATCGCGTCACTCAACGAGTTCGACGGGCTGTGGCTCCGCTACAACCTGACGTTTCTGGCCCGGGCGGCCGCGCTGGCCGGGTTTGTCGACGAGGCGCGCGTGGCGCTGAACCCGGCGCCGGACGCGCCGCGACTCGCGTTCTTCCAGGCCGACTGGGAGATCGCGGAAGCGGCGGTCATGGCCGCCGGCGGGGCTCTCGATGCTGCGAGCGAGCATGCGTTGCGAGCCGCGCGCGGGGCAGCTTCGATTGGGCAGTGGGGAGTTTCCCTCATGGCCGCGCACGACGCGGCGCGTTACGCGGGCTCGACGGAAGCTGCCGCCCTCGCCGCGCTGGCCGCCGACCGGGCCGACGGGCCGATCGGGCCGCTCGTCGCCGACCACGCCCGCGCCCGGGCGGTCGGCGATGCGGAGCTCCTGGCCGAGGTGAGCGAGCGGTTCGAAGGACTCGGCTGGATGCTCCACGCCTGTGAGGCTGCCTACGCCTCGGCGCGCGCGTACCGGTCGGGGTTCGAAGCTCGCGCCGGCGCGGCGGCGGCGAGCCGCGCGTCGGCGTTGCACGCTCGTTGCGAGCACGCGTTCATCCCGTGGGTCTCGGGTTTCGACACCGTCCAGGTGCTGACGCGCCGCGAACACCAGGTGGCGATTCTGGCCGCGGCGGGCAACGCCGACGCGACGATCGCCGCTCAGCTGAAGATCTCGGTGCGCACCGTCCAGAACCACCTGGCGCGGGCCTACACGAAGCTCGGCATTGCGAGTCGACGCGACCTGCCCGCCGCGCTCGCGGTCGGGCCCGCCCTCGGCGGCACGACGACGAACAAGTGACGAGTGCAATACGCGACCGCGATTCCCAATCTGTGGACGCGGGTTCGATTCCCGTCGCCCGCTCCAACGCGCGCTGCGCTACGGATCCGGGTGAGAGGTCGGCGTGAGGTGAGCGGTTGGCGGCATCGACGGTTGCGTCTGACTGGCCGCAGTGGTGGGCGTCGTCGACGGAACACTCGTGTCGGGGTTCGTCGGGCCGGCACCCAGTCCGGAACTCGCCGCCGTGCTCGCACCCTGGTTCGGAGTCACTGCCGCGCTCGCACCGTGATCCGGAACGGTCGCGACGCTCGCACGCTGCACCGAGATCACAGCCGCGCTCGCACCGTGATCCGGAACGGTCGCGACGCTCGCACGCTGCACCGAGATCACAGCCGCGCTCGCGTTGTAACCGCGACTCGTGTTGGCGGGGATCGTCGGCACTGACGTCGTCGTGTGGCTCGGCAGCTCGACCAGGGCGACCGCGGTGGCGGGGCGTCGCCCTCGCGCCGCGGACGTCGCGGTCGACGCGGTCGCGATCACGGTGGACGCGACGATCATGCTCGCCGCGATGCCCGGGGTCGCGGCCGCGGCGGCGGTGCTCGCCGACTGCACGGCGGCGCCCACCGTGGCCGGGAATCGAGCCGCGGTTCCGAGGAACGGGATCTGGGCGAGCGAGGCAACCGGTCCCGAAGCAAGCCGGAGCTTGCCGAGCGACACACACAGGAACGCCCGAACCACCACGGGAGAGAACTGCACGCCCGCAGCGCGCGTGAGCTCGGCCCGGGCGGCGCTCGCGGGCATCGACTTCTTGTACGAACGAACGGCGGTCATCACCTCGTATGCGTCCGCGACCGCGACGATCGCTGCGGACCGACTGATCTCCTCACCACGTAGGCGCCGCGGGTATCCCTCGCCGTTCCACCACTCGTGATGGCCGCCCACCGCGTCGGCCCACGTTCCCAGAAACACCCGCAACGGCTCGACGAGCCGCTCGCCGTCGGCTGGATGGCGCCGTAACACCTCCCACTCTTGCGGGGTCGGCTTTCCGTTCTTGTTGAGGATCTCGGTCGGCACCATGAGCTTGCCGAGATCGTGTAACAGCGCAGCCCACTGCAGCTTCTGGCGGTCCTCTTTCGAGAGGCGCATCTCCTCGCCGATCAGGTCGGCGTACAGCCGGACCCGCTCGGAGTGCCCTCGTGTACGGCGATCATGATCACCGATCGCGTTGATGAGCTCGACGACGCGGCGAGCGGCATCACCCGGGTCGGTGGGGAGTCCGTGAGCGCGTGTGTGGGCGAGCATGCGCTCGACACGCCGGCTGCTCCCCGCCTTCAACGCGGACCTGAACCTCGAAGGAGCGCGGTCGGGGAACACCAACGAGAGCCGGTACAGCGCGGCGAGCGGAAGCAGCCGACGCGCCACTCGATCGACCGCCATCACCACCACCGTCGACACCGCGACGACAACGAGCACCCGCGTCACGAGACCGGGAAGGGCGGATGGACGCGGCAGCCACCCGTTCACGACGATTGCAGCCGCGGCCCCGGCCGACAGCGGCGCGACGACGGCCAGCAGACGGACAAGCCGCGCACCCCACGGCCGGGCCTTCCACGACTGGCCGCTCCCGCGTTCGTCGCGGGTCATCGTGATCCTCGTGACCAACAGCGCGGGGCCCGGTGCATGTGATCTTGTCGGGAGGGTTCGATGGCAAATACAGGAACTGGCGCAAACCGTGACACGCGCCACATCGACCCGGCATCGCCGCCGTCACCAATGCCCAGAATGGCGACTCACTCGTCTCCGACAGTCGCGTCCGGCACGGGCTGCTCACCGAGAAGGTGATTCGAGACCAACGGAGCTGTCCCGGCGTCGGTGCCTCACCGTCGGTTGCGCAGCACGCCCTCTCCTCGCATTCCTGAGCGGTCAGGGCTTGACGAAACGCTGCACGAACGCGAGCGACGTGTCTGCGACTTCACGCCAACCGTGATCGATCGTCAGCGAATGACCGCGACCGGGAAGCTTCACGCTCTCGGTCACTGCCTTGTTGCGCTTCTGCTTCTTGTATGCCGCGTTCGCGATCGCCCACGGAACCGTGTGGTCCTTCTCGCCGCCGACGATGAGCAGTGGACCGCGATCGGGGTTCTTCGACTTGACCTTCGCTTCGGTCCACGGGTTCAGGTTGGCGGTCGCGGCCTGGAACAACGGCGCACCCGAACCCGGCACGACGTAGGTGTTGTAGAGCTCTTGGGCTTCGTCTTCACCCACCGCATTCGCAAACGCGTAGCGGAACTGTTCGTAGGTGAGCGGCACCGCCCGGTGATGATTCGCGGGATTGCCGAGCACCGGTGACGCCGACTTCAGCGCCGAGACCGGAAGCGGCAGGACGCCCCGGAACGGTGCCGGAGAGATCGCGACCGAGACATCGCAGATGCCGCGACCCGCCAGGATCTGTGTGAGGAGCCCGCCGAAGGAGTGCCCGATGACCGCCGGCCGCTTCGCGAGCTTGCCGACCACGTCCTCGAAGTGGTCCGCGATCTCCCCCACCGTCTTGTTCGCGAAGACCTCGGGGTGCGCGTTGGCCTCGGCGACGGTGTTGGGATCGTCGGGCCAGCCCGGCGCGAGGGTGGCGAACCCGGCATCCTCGAAGAGCCTCCGCCAACGGTCCCAGCTCATGGGCAACAACCAGAGCCCGTGCACGAACACGACCGGTCGCCGGCCCGTCGCGTTCGCGAGGGCGATCTGCTCGTTCTCGTATTGGGTGATCTGCGCCACGCCGGTACCTCCGTCCGCTCCGACCGGCGACGATAGCCCTCGGTCGGGCGACAGGGTCCGGTCAGCCGCCTCGGCGCGCGTTCGAGCGCGAAACGTCGCGCGGCGGCAACGGGATGACGTCCGCAACCGACTCGGTCAGGTCGACGCCGCCGAACGCGAGCGCGGAGTCGGCGAGCGCGGGGTCGGCGACGGCAGCCGTCGCGCGGCGCGCGACCGAGCGACGGATCCACCGGCGGTACGAGAGATCCACGACGACCAGCAACGCAACGAACACGAGCGCCGACGTCACGCCGAAAAGTCTGACCCACGCCCCGCCGGTGGGCGCGGATACGACCGCGTCGTTCCGCGAGCCCGCGCCGCGGCGGTTCATTCGCGATTCGGCCAGAGGTCGACCGGCCCGCCTACGTAACCACCCGCCGCGCGCATCGCCGCACCCCACGGTTCGAGGAGCCGGATCACCTCGTCGACGTCGTCGCCCAGCGCCTCGATCGCCGGCTTCAGGGCGGCATCCGTCGCGCGCTCCATCGTCTCTCGCTCCGCGCGGCCCGTCTCGGTCAGCGCCCCGGCGCCGTCGATCCAGCGGCGGTCGAGCAACCGGCCGACCGCCGCGTCGAGCTCGGCGTCGTCCCAGCCCCGCGTCCGGACATAGGTCCGCAGCGGGAGCCCCATGTACGCCTCGGTGAGCAGCCCGATCTCGACCGCGTCGACTCCCGCCGTCGACCAGATGCACACGTGCGCGTCACCGCGGCACTCCCGCAACATGTCGCCGAGATGGAACAGGCGCGTCCACGCGTCGCCGGGATCGTCCCACTGCGCGCGCAGCCCCGAGAACAGGGGCCGGCCGGGCTCCGCCAGCGGCGCCACGGCGCGCTCGAGGACCGCGGCCACGCGCGCCACGTCGGCGCCGGCCGGGCCGCACACCCGCTCGAGCTGGGCAACGGCGCCGGCGCGCCGCGCCGCGAAGATCGTCCGCGCGTCGGTGCAGGTCCAGCCGAAGCTCACGCCGGCGACGACAACCGCGGGCTTGAACACCCCGAACGCGGACGCGACCACTTCCGGCTCGACCTGGCCGAGGAGCGAGCCGCGACTCGTGAAGTACGCGGGCCCGTCGGGTGCAGCGACCCCGTTGCCGAACGATCCCGGACTCGGAGCGAAGCCGAGCTTCTCGTACGCGGCGTGACACTCCGGCGAGAAGAACACCTGCCCGACAACCGGTTCGAGGTTGGCGGCGAGTGTGCGGGCCCGGCGGCGGAAGGTCGCGTCGTTCGTGTGCGGAGAGGTCATGAACCAAGTCTCGCCCCGACATCTCCGCTCGCGCCACAGACCGGCGGTACCGGTGCGCGTCTGGTGCCCGCCACCTACGCTGCGCATCCGTGAACGACGAACTCGCGCTCCTCGACGCCACCGCCCAAGCCGAGCTCGTCGCGGCCGGCGAAGTGTCGGCGCGTGAGCTCGTCGACGCCGCTATCGATCGGATCGAACGGATCGACGGGCGGTTGAACGCCGTCATACACCGTCGGTTCGAGCGCGCACGTGCCGAAGCCACCGACGCTCGCGGGCCGTTCGCCGGTGTGCCGTTCCTCGTCAAGGACGCGGTGTGCCACACCGCGGGCGATCCGTATCACGCCGGTATGCAAGTCCTGAAGGACGCCGGATGGATGGAGCCGGAGGACACCTGGCTCGCCGCGCGCTTTCGCGCCGCCGGATTCGTGTTCGTGGGAAAGACCAACACGCCGGAGCTCGCGACCAGCGTCACGACCGAACCCCTCGCGTACGGTCCCACGCGCAATCCGTGGGACGACACGCGGAGCACCGGCGGATCCAGCGGCGGCTCGGCCGCGGCGGTCGCGGCGGGCCTGGTCCCGGTCGCGCACGGCAACGACATGGGCGGATCGATCCGCTTCCCCGCGAGCATGTGCGGGATCGTCGGCCTCAAGCCCACGCGCGCCCGGACCACCCTCGGACCCGATTTCGGCGAGTACTGGGGCCCGCTCACGCACGAGTTCGTGCTCACCCGTTCGGTGCGAGACACCGCCGCGGTGCTCGATGCCGTCGCCGGCGCGGCGCCGGGCGATCCGTACACTGCGCCGGCCCCGCGGCGTCCCTACCGTGCCGAGATCGACGGCGATCGGGTCGAGCGCATGCGCATCGGGTTCCGCACGGAGACGCCCGACGGCGACGCCTCGCATCCCGACCTCGTACGCGCGGTCGAGTCGGTGGCGCGGCTGCTCGACCAACTCGGGCACGAGGTCGGTCCCGCGAACATCCCCGCCCTCGACAACAGCTACAACCGGGGGTTCACGACGGTGCTGGCGACCTCCGTCGCGCGTGACGTCGCGCGCTGGAGTGCACGGCTCGGTCGCGACATCACCGACGAGCTCGAACCGATGAACACGTTCTTCGCGAACATGGGCGCGCAGATCTCGGGCGTCGACTACGTCGCCGCGGTCGAGGACATGCAGGCGTGGACGCGCCGCGTCGCGACGTGGTGGACCGACCACGACGTGTTGGTCGTGCCGACCAGTCCCGAGCCGCCGGTGCACCTCGGCGAGCTCGCGCCGACCAATCGCGACCCCGACGTCGGGGCGCGGATGGGCCGGCTGGTGACGTTCTGTTCGCCGTTCGACGTGACCGGCCAACCGGCGCTGTCATTGCCGCTGCACTGGAACGATGGTGGCCTGCCGATCGGCGTGCAGTTCGTGGCCGCCTACGGGCGCGAGGACGTACTCGTGCGGCTCGCCGCGCAGCTCGAACAGGCGCGACCCTGGGCCGATCGCCGGCCTCCGATCCACGCGTAGCGCTACTCGTTCGCCCTACTTGTTGATGAGTGCGCCCAGCCCGGCGATCATCACGATGAAGCCGATCAGCAAGTAGGTAACGGTCCGCACGAGCGGCGCCTGCGGCAGATCCTGGTTGCCGGTCCGCTTGTAGCCGCGTACGGGGCTACCGGGCCGGCTGCGCGCCACCGTGCGCTTGCTGACCGCCTGCGCGTCCGCCCGGCGCCGGTAGAGCGCGATCGCGTTGCCGAGAAACAGCGCGGCGCCGATCGCCGCGACCAGCTCCCGCAGGACCTCGTCGTAGAAACCGCCCGACGAACCGAGGATCGCAAACATCGGGGCGAGGCTACCGGGGCGGCCCGGAAATCGCCGGAGCGGCCGTGACAGACTCACACGATGCGGTTGCTCGTCGCGCGCTGTTCGGTCACCTACGAAGGTCGCCTCGGCGCCCGGCTCGCGCCGGCGACGCGCCTGATCCTCTGCAAGGCCGACGGATCCATCTCCATCCACTCCGACGCGGGCGCGTTCAAGCCGCTGAACTGGATGACGCCGCCGTGCGCGATCGTCGAGAACGACGGCGAGATCGTGGCGCGCACACCCAAGGGGGAGACGCTGCGCATCGAGCTGCACGAGGTCATGCACGACACCGCCTTCGAGCTGGGTGACGATCCCGGGCTCGAAAAAGATGGCGTGGAAGCCGAGTTGCAGAAGCTGATCGCGGCGCGGGTCGCGGCGTTGCGCGACGACTTCACCCTGGTACGGCGCGAGTTCCCGACCGACATCGGACCAATCGACCTCCTCTGCCGCGACGGCGACGGCCGCGCGGTCGTGATCGAGGTCAAGCGGATCGGCGACATCGCCGGGGTCGACCAGTTGCTGCGCTACCAGGAACGCCTCGACCGCGATCCGCAGTTCGCGCCGACCGCAGGCATGTTCGTCGCCCAGCAGATCAAGCCTCAGGCCAAGGTCTACGCCGAGAGCAAGGGCGTGGCCTGGGTCGAGATCGACCTCGAGCGCCTCCGGGGCGATCTCGATCCCGATCTCACGCTCTTTTGACGTCGTCCGAACGCCGATGAAGGAAGTCGTGCGCGCCGTACTCCTTCTCCAGTGCCCCGACGAACCCGGCATCGTCGCCGCCGTCGGTGCGTTCGTCGCCGGGGCCGGTGGGAACATCGTCGAGGCCGACCAACACTCCGACCCGGCCGCGGGCTTGTTCCTGCAACGGGTGGAGTTCGACGTCGACTCGACCCGCGCCGCGTTGTCCGACGCGTTCACCCCGATCGCACAACGGTTCGCGATGCGGTGGGAAGTCCACGACCTCGGCGCCCGGCCGCGCGTCGCGTTGCTCGTGTCGCGCCAGGGCCACTGCCTCGGCGACCTCCTCGTGCGGTTCCACCTCGGCGAGATCCCCGGCGAAGTGGTGCTCGTCGCTTCGAACCACGACACGAATCGCGAGCTCGTCGAGCGGTTCGGGCCGGCGTACCGCTCCGTACCCGTGCACGACGGTGACCGCGACGCGCAAGCCCACGCGCTCGACGCGGTACTCCGTGAGCACCAACCCGACGTGGTCGTGCTCGCCCGCTACATGCTCGTGCTCCCGGCCTGGTTCGTGGAGCCTTGGCGCGAACGGATGATCAACATCCATCACTCGTTCCTGCCTTCGTTCGCCGGCGCCCGCCCGTACGCACAGGCCCACGAGCGCGGGGTGAAGGTCATCGGCGCGACCGCGCACTACGTGACCGCCGAGCTCGACGAAGGCCCGATCATCGCGCAACAGGTCATGCCCGTCTCTCACCGCGACGATCCCGCTCGGCTCGAACGCCGCGGTCGCGATCTCGAAGCCGTCGTGCTCGCGGAGGCGCTGCGGCTCCATCTCGAGCACCGCGTGATCGTCTATGGCCGCCGCACCGCGGTGTTCGACTAGCCGGTGTGCCCGGCGAGGTTGGTGCCTCGGCTACTCGCGCGCCGCGTTCTCGAACGAGGTGTAGTCGCCGTGGAAGACCAGCTTGGTCGTTCCCACCGGTCCGTTGCGGTGCTTGGCGACGATGATCTCGGCGAGCCCGCGTTGGTCGGACTCGGGGTTGTAGTACTCGTCGCGATAGATGAACAGCACGACGTCGGCGTCTTGTTCGATGCTGTTGTGCACGACGACGTCGCCGGCGACGAAGTTGTGTGTCCCGACGACGGTCGCGTCGAACACCGGTTCTTCGCCGCGCGGCTCGATCGCGACGATCTCGTCCCACAACACGTCGCTCGCGCCGAGATCGGCGAGGAACGGGTCCGGCAAGGCCTCGGCGATACGGCCCATCAGTGAGCGCGAAACGCCCTGTTCGTAGACGCGGTGGGCCCCACCGGCAGACTCGCCCAGCCGCTGGATCAGATCGTGGGCCCGCAGCGAACCGTTGACCACCAGGCCCTTGCGCTCGATGTAGTCCCACACTTCGCACGGGACGACGTCGCGGGTCGGGTCGACCTCGGGCCCGCTCCGCCGCGACGACGCAACGTGTCCACCGACGGCGAGGTCCGACAGATGGACCCAGCCGTCGACGGTCAGGAACGGGTGGTTGGCGCTGGCCGTCACCGAGCGTCCCGACGCGAGCTGCAGTTCGAACACCGCCTTCACCCCACTGCAGAACACGTGGGTCATGACGCCCGGGCCGAGCCGGAGATGCTCGTCGAGCGTGAGCACTTCGACGTCGCGCGCCTCGCGTTCGTACAGCTCGCCCATCGTGGTGGTGCTGCCGTCCGCGAGTGTGATCGCGGTACCGGCGACGAGGCAGCCCGACTCTCGCAGGTCGGCGAGCATCGGCCGCTTGTCCTGGCGGTACTCGAGCTGGCGGTTCAGCTGCGACAGGGTGACGACCGGCGCTTCCAGCTCGCGGGCGAGGATCTTCAGGCCGCGCGACAGCTCCGACACCTCGACCTGACGGTTCTCGGAACGGCCGGGCGTGGTCATCAGCTGCAGGTAGTCGACGACGATCAACCCGAGGTCGCCGTAGCGCGCTTTGATCCTCCGGGCCTTGGCCCGCATCTCCATCACGGTGCAGTGTGGGTTGTCGTCGATGAAGAACGGTGCCTCCGCGAGGCGCCCGATCGCGTGGCTGACCCTCGGCCACTCGTGCTCGGAGAGCTTGCCGGTCTGCAGCTTGCGTGACGGGACGCGCGCCTCCGACGCGAGCAGGCGCTTGGTCAGCTCGAGGTAGCCCATCTCCATCGAGAAGAAGAGCACCGGCTTGGCGCCGTGGAGCGCGACGTGTTGGGCCATCCCGAGTGCGAGCGAGGTCTTCCCCTGACCGGGACGCGCCGCGATGATCGTGAGCGTCGACGGCTGCATCCCGAGCAACAACGCGTCGAGATCGTGGTACCCGGTGGCCGTGCCGACGATGTCGCCGTCGCGGTCGTACAGCGCATTCAGCTGGTCCAGGGTCTCCTCGAGCGCGGGCCGCAACTGCATGATCGAATCGGCGACACGCCGCTCGGCCACCTCGAAGATCGCGGCTTCGGCCCGGTCGAGCGTCTCGTCGACCTGGTCCTCGGCCGTGTACGCCATCTCCTGGATGCCGCCCGCGGTCTCGATCAGCCGGCGCAACATCGCGAGCTGGGCCACGATCTGGGCGTAATGCTGGGCGTTGGCCGACGCCGGGGTCGCGGCCTGGATCCGCTGCAGCGTCTGGCGGCCGCCGAGCTGTTCCAGCTGGGAGGCGCGCCGCAACTCCTCGGCCACGGTGACGGGGTCGACGGGCTCGCCCCGGCTGTGCAGTCCGTACGCGGCCTCGAAGATCACGCCGTGGGCGGGCTTGTAGAAGTCGCCGGGCTCGAGCCGCGCCTCGATGGAGGCGGTAATCGCTTCGCGGCTCAGCATCATCGCCCCGAGCAGCGACTCCTCGGCCTCGAGGTTGTGGGGCGGGACGCGCGCGCTGATGGTGCGGCGACGCGCATCTTCCATCGAGACCATCGTTGGCTACCTCCCTCCGCAAGAAGAGGGCACCATCGCACGCGATGGCTGTGGGGGAGAAGGGGACAACGTTGTGAATTGCGCGGGGAAATCGGGGGATATCCCGTGATCCACAACCATGTGGACAGTGACACCCGGGTGCGACAGCAACGCCGCGAGGGGCGCCGCGCCGCTCACGGCCGGAATCGCCGCTGGCAGGCGGGTGACAAGCAACTGACACGCGGGTCCGCGGGCACCTCCGAGACCGCCGCCGCAATCACACACACCGGCGTTTCGCTGTGGATATCTCCCACTGTCCACAACCCGGCCGTGCGGGGATCGTGGGCGAATCCCACCGCCACGCGTCGCGCTCCGAGCTCGGTGACCAACCGTGAAATTCCACTGGTGTGATTGTCGCGGACGGGCGCGCGCCACCCTGGGACCCCGAGGCCCTCGGGCCGAACGCCTCCGCGCCGAACCGAAACGCCTATCAGCCGGCCGCTTCGACCTCGACGTGGATGGTCGCCACGACGTCGGCGCGCAGGCGAACCTGCAGATCGACGCCGCCGAGCTCCTTCAGGGGCTCGTCCAGCGTGAGCTTGCGCCGGTCGATCTCGGCTCCGGTCTGCTTGTGCACGGCCTCGGCGATGTCGGCCGAGGTCACCGAGCCGAACAGGCGGCCTTCGCCGCCCGCCCGCGCCTTGATGGTGATCGTGCGACCCTCGAACTGCGCCGCCAGCGCGACCGCGGCTTCGCGGTCGCGACGCTCCCGAGCCTCTCGGTTGCGCCGCATGGCGTCGGCCTGCTTTTGGCTTCCCGCCGACGCCTTGAGCGCCAGGCCGCGCGGCACCAGGTAGTTGCGCGCGTACCCGTCGGCGACGTCGACGAGGTCGCCCTTCTTGCCCAGGTTGTCGACGTCGTCGCGAAGAACGATCCTCATTCCTCGCCGCCTTCGGTCGTGTCGGCGCCGTCATCGGTGAACTCGGCGGCGACATCGTCGACGAAGCTCTCGTCGGGAGCCGCGCGCTCCTCGGACACGATCGGGCCCGGGATATCGCGCAACTCGCCCTCGCGGTCGCCCCGATCGCCACGGTCGCCGCGCTCGCCGCGATCGCGTCGGCCCTTCGACCGCTGCGTCACCTGCCGCACGCTGTAGGGCAACAACGCCATCTCACGAGCGACCCGGATAGCCCTGGCCACCGCGACCTGCTGCTGCTGGGTGTTGCCGGTGACCCGGCGAGCGCGGACCTTGGCGCGCTCCGACATGAAGCGCCGAAGCAGGTTGACGTCTTTGTAGTCGATCCAATCGATGCTCTCGGTGATCAGGATCGACGTCTTCTTCTTGATCGGGCGCCGCTCCTTGCCGGGGGGCGCCTTCTTCTCTCTGCGTTGTGCCATTCGGGGTCCCTCGATCGGATTAGAACGGCTCTTCGCCGTAGTCGTCGTAGTTCTCGCCGCCGGCCGGAGCCGCGGCAGGCGCAGGCGCCGAGCGGCGGGGCGGGCCGCCACCCCCGTCTCCCGGCCCACTGCGCTCGACCTTGTGCACCTCGGCCGTGGCGAAGCGCAGGCTCGGCGCGACGTCGTCGGCGACGATCTCCACGATCGAGCGCTTCTCGCCCGCCTCGGTCTCCCAGCTGCGCTGTTCGAGCCGTCCGCTCACGACGACGCGTGAGCCCTTGGTGAGGGACGCGCCGACGTTCTCGGCGAGCTGGCGCCAGGCGACCACGTTGAAGAAGCTGGTCTGCTCGTCCCATTCCTGGGTCTGCTGGTTCCGCCACGAGCGGTTGACCGCAACGCCGAAGGTGACCTTGGAGACGCCACTCGGGGTGTAGCGCATCTCCGGATCGCGAGTGATGTTGCCGGAGATGGTGATGCTGTTCGAGTCGGATGCCATGTCGTTACTCCCTATGCCTGCTGCCCGCCGAGGCGCCCGCAGCCTTCGGAGGCCCGTAGACCTTCTCCGGAATACGCAACACCTTGTGGCGGATCACTTCATCTGCCAGGGAAAGAGTCCGGTGCAACTCGTCCATCGCCTGCGGTTCGGCTCGGGCCTGGAGTACGACGTAGTACCCGTCGACCTTGTGCTTGATCTCGTAGGCGAGACGGCGCTTGCCCCAGAAGTCGACGTGGCCCCGTTCGGCGCCGTTCGACTCAATGAGCTGTAGCCACTTCTCGACGGTGGCCCGGATCGTCTCCTCTTCCAGGTCCGCGTCGATGATGATCATTACTTCGTACGGACGCGTCATGCGCCGGCACCTCCTTCGGGCCGCACGGTCGTGCCGCTGCGGGCCCCGTTGCCCGCCGGTGTACCCGGCGCCGCGGGGGCAGGATCTCGGTTGTCTGAACCGGTGGAAGCTAGCAGACCACCTCGACTCGGCCTATCGGAGACGACGCTACAAGAGCGGTGAGACAGTTTCACCCGGGCCACCGACCTGGCCCGTACGGCTCACCCGCTGCAGGAGCCGAGGGACCCGGAGGCGGACGCGGCGGCCGACCCGGTCGGGCGTTCGAGCGCGAAGCGGTACCGCTGCTCGGACGCGTACTCGGGACACGTGGCATCGCTTCCGGCGGGACACGGCTTCATCTGGGCCCGATCGACCGGAACACCCTTCGCCGAAAAGAACGTGATGTCGAGCGGCACGGGCGTCTCGGCCATCGTGAAGCGCGCGTCCGTGTCGCTCGGGTTGACGAACAACATCCCGTCGTACGGCGAGAGCGACACCACGTCGCGCAAGCCCTGCACCCGCTGCGTCGGCGACAACGCCACGAGCACGCGCAGGCAGCGCGACCCGACCGCCACCCGCGCCTGGGAGAACTCGGCGAACGGCGCGGCGGCCGGACCGGTCGACGCGAAGCTCAGCCGGCCGACGCCGCTCTCGTCGGCGCGGATGCGCACGACGAGCGCGACCATCCCCGCGAGCGCGCCCAGCGCCACGACGGCCGCCGCCGCGATACGGACCCGCGGCGGCACCGGACTATTGCGCGAGCTCGGGCTCGGCCGCGCCGCCGTAGAGTCCGAGCGCGTCGGCCATCCGATCGGTCATGTGGTACGTCTCCGCGCTGGCGGGATACGTGCCGGCGCGCACGTCGGCACAGAAGCTCGCGATCGACTCGGTGGCCGCGAGCTCGAGGGCGGCGTACGAACGCACGAACTTCGGCGCCCGGTGGTCGGGGCCCGCGAAGCCGAGGAGATCGTGCCAGACCAGCACCTGACCGTCGCAGTGACGACCCGCGCCGATCCCGATCGTCGGCACCGAGACCGACTCGGTGATCACGCGCGCGACGGCGTCGGGCACGCACTCGAGCACCATCGCGAAGCACCCGGCGTCGGCGAGCGCGCACGCGTCGTCGGCGAGCGCCTTGGCCGCGTCGAGCTCCTTGCCCTGCACCTTGAACCCGCCGAGCGCGTGGATCGACTGCGGGGTCAGGCCGATGTGGCCCATCACCGGGATCTCGGCATCGAAGATCGCGTGCACGGAGTCGAGACGCTTGCGCCCGCCCTCGAGCTTCACCGCGCCGGCGCCGGCGCGAATCAGGCGTGCCGCGTTGTGCACTGTCTCCGCGGTACTGACGTGGTAGCTCAGCCACGGAAGGTCTGCCACCACGAGCGCCTGCGGCTTGGTGCGCGCGACCGCGGCGACGTGATGCGCCATGTCCTCGGTCGTGACCTGCAAGGTGTCGTCGTACCCGAGCACGACCATGGCCAACGAGTCGCCGACCAGGATCATGTCGGCCCCGGCGGCGTCGACCGTGCGCGCCGACGGCGCGTCGTAGGCCGTCACCATGACCAACGGGGTCCCGTCGCCCTTGCGGGCTGCGACACCGGGCGCAGTCACCCGCCGCCCGGAGTTGCGCGTCGCGTCTGCGGTCATCTCCGCCACCTCCACCGTCCAGGGCACGTTCGGCTCCCGGCAGTGCCCCAATCGTACCGGCGCGACCCGACCGCTACCAATGGGCCCACGTGTGGGTCTTTGCGTGGCGATCCGGACCGGGGAGAATGTTGCGATGAGTGATCGCGTATGCGAGAACTGCGGGACCTCCGACGACGAGCTCGTACTCGTGCGGAGGGTCTACGTGGTGCCGCCGTCGTGGGACGCGCCGGGATCGCAGACGGTCATCGCCGAGCCCGAGCTCTGGTGCATCTCGTGCGTGTCGCAGTATCCCTGCGAGCTCGTCGACGACTGAGGGTCGACGACCGAGGGCCGAGTCCTGATCAGCTCGCGTGGAGCCGGCCGTGGAGCGACTGGCGCCGGAGATGGTTCCAGCGACACTCGACGCAGACCTCGACGTCGTAGCAGGCGAACTCGTCGCACGACGCTCCGAGCTTGCGGAGCTCCGCCGGATTGGCGATCGCCCGGCCGTTCGCCTGCTTCAGTTTCTCGCCGTAGACGTACGACACCAGCCGGAGGTTGGTCGCGCCGCACACCGGACATTCGTCGTCGATGTCGGTACCGATGAACTGCGCGGCCCGGAGCAACTCCGGATGGGCGTCGCACACGTCGAGGCGGGTGAGCGTCCCCCGCCGGAAGTCGCGCAGAACCGCCCTTCGGGCCAGCGCGTAGTCGGTGACGCTCGGCATCGCCGAAAGTGTAGGTGCGCGCCGCACCGGATCGAACTGCACGACCGTCGGGTCCGGTATCGCGTCCGGCCCGTCGCCCACTTCCCCCATTGCTTGCATCGATATATCGATTCGATATATCATCTGACACATGTTGGAGCTGGCGGTACTCGGGTTGCTCGCAGAGCAGCCGCGCCACGGCTACGACCTGAAGAAGCGCCTGTCGGAGACCTTGGGTCCGCTTTGGGGGATTTCGTTCGGATCGCTGTACCCGGCGCTGCGGCGCCTGGAGCGGTCCGGAGCGATCGTCGAGGTCGACGAGGACGCGACCGGCCCGGCGCCGACCGGCACCTTCGTCCCCACCGGTTCCCTCAAAGGCGACCTGGCCGCGGCGCGCCTGCGCCTCCGGGCCCGGCCGACGAGACGTACCCGGCGGGCCTACGCCATCACCGACCAAGGCCGGGCGCTGTTCACCGAGCTCCTGACCGACGAGAGCGACGACGACGAGCGGGCCTTCGCGGTCAAGCTGCTGTTCTGCCGTCATCTCGATCCGGCGGGGCGCCTGGCCTTCCTCGAACGCCGGCGGGCGCACCTGACCCAACGGCTGGTCGCCGAGCGCAAGCCCGCGACCAACACCATCGACCGCTACTCCCGATCGCTCCTCGAGCACCGGGCCCGGTCCACCCAACACGATCTCGATTGGATCGCCGAGCTGATCGCGCAAGAGCGCGAGGAACAGACCGGCGACCGAACCGAAGGAGCAACCGCATGAGCGATATCTCGCTGAAGACCGTTCGCGTCGCCGTCGCCGGAGTCGGCAACTGCGCGAGCAGCTTGGTCCAGGGCGTCCAGTTCTACCGCGACGCCGACCCGAACGAGCGGGTCCCGGGGCTCATGCACGTCGAGCTCGCGGGTTACCACGTCGGCGACATCGAGTTCGTCGCCGCGTTCGACGTCGACGCCGACAAAGTCGGGCTCGACCTGGGCAAGGCCGTGTTCGCGTCGATCAACAACACGATCAAGTTCGCGGAAGTGCCCGATCTCGGCGTGCACGTCCAGCGCGGCCCGACGTTCGACGGTCTGGGCCAGTTCTACCGCGAGCTGGTCGAGGAATCGCCGGCCGAGCCGGTCGACGTCGCCCAGGCACTCCGCGACGCGCGTGCCGACGTCTTGGTGTCGTACCTCCCCGTCGGTTCCGAGGACGCGCAGAAGTTCTACGCCCAGGCCGCGCTCGACGCCGGCGTCGCGTTCGTGAACGCCATCCCGGTGTTCATCGCGAGCAACCCCGAGTGGGCCAAGAAGTTCGAGGACGCCGGCGTGCCGATCATCGGCGACGACATCAAGAGTCAGGTCGGCGCCACGATCACGCACCGCCTGCTCGCCCGCCTGTTCGAAGACCGCGGCCTCGCGATCGACAACACCTACCAGCTGAACTTCGGCGGCAACATGGACTTCAAGAACATGCTCGAGCGCGAGCGCCTGCTCTCGAAGAAGATCAGCAAGACCCAGTCGGTGACGAGCCAGATCGACCAGGGCATCAGCTCCGAGCATGTCCACATCGGCCCGTCCGATCACGTGCCGTGGCTGAACGACCGGAAGTGGGCGTACATCCGCATGGAGGGCCGCAACTTCGGCGACGTGCCCCTGAACATCGAGCTGAAGCTCGAGGTCTGGGACTCCCCGAACTCGGCCGGAGTGATCATCGACGCCGTCCGCTGCGCGAAGGTCGCCCTCGACCGCGGCATCGGCGGACCGTTGCTCGCCCCGTCGGCGTACTTCATGAAGTCGCCGCCCGTGCAGTACCACGACGACGACGCACACCGCATGGTCGAGGAGTTCGCCGTCCGGCGCGTAGCGCCGGGCGCCGAGTCCCGGCGCGCGGCCGGCGGCACGGGCCAGAATGCGGCCATGACGATTCGCGAAGCTCCATGAACGCCGAGGTGTGGGATCGGATCGCGGCGCGGGTTCGACCGGACGAGTTCGACTACGCCCCCGAGACCGTCTCGTACGCGCCGGGCGGGCCGACCGAGGCCGAGCTACGGCTGTGCGGCGAGGTCGCCGGCAAACGCATCCTCGACCTCGGCACCGGCAGCGGCGCGAACGCGATCGCGCTCGCCCGCCAGGGCGCGCACGTGATCGCGGTCGACAGCTCGATCGCGCAACTGACCCGCGCCCGCAAGTTCGCGGCCACCACCGACGTACGCGTCGAGTGGCACGAGTGCGACGCGTCCGACCTCGCGTTCCTGCGGGCCGACTCCATCGATCTGGTGCTCGCCGCAAACGTGCTCGGCGAGGTCGAAGACATCGACCGTCTCTTGCGCCAGG
This sequence comes from uncultured Actinomycetes bacterium, assembly GCA_963812205.1. Taxonomy (GTDB): domain Bacteria; phylum Actinomycetota; class Acidimicrobiia; order IMCC26256; family PALSA-610; genus PALSA-610. Next base: position 280,227 of record CAWEUJ010000004.1, on the reverse strand, counting down.
TGCACCGTGTGCTCCGGCCGGGCGCGCCTTTCGTGTTCTCCTACGACCACCCGATGGCACTCGCGGTTGGGCGCGAGGGCGACGCGCCGGGTGCGCTGCCGCTCGGCGCGCTCGAAGTCCGCCGCTCCTACTTCGACACGTTGCCGGTCGAGGTCACCTACGACGACGAGCGCATCCAGGTGTGGCCCCGCACCATCGCGGAGGTGTTCGCATCGCTGCACCGCGCGGGGTACCGCGTCGAGTTGCTGCTCGAGCCGGAGCCGAATGGAAGCGCGAGCCTGGGGCCGGAGATTCCGCGCGTCATCGTGTGGCGGGCCCGCAAGGAAGGCTCGTAGCGCGCGTCCGCGCTAGGGCGCGCGCGTTCCCGCGGTTCGAGGCCGCGTTCGCCCGCCCACACCGCCAACCGCTCGTAGGCCTCGTCGTCGGTCATCGGGCCCTCTTCGAGGCGGAGCTCCAACAAGTACTCGAGCGCTTCACCGACGACCGGTCCCGGCGCGACGCCGAGGAACTTCATCACGCGGTTGCCGTCGAGCGCGGGCCGGATGCGCGCGAGCTCCTCGCGTTCGCGCAGCTCCGCGATGCGCTCTTCGAGCTCGTCCATACGGCGGCTGAGCGCGGCCGCCTTGCGGGCGTCGCGCGTGGTGCAGTCGCACCGCGTGAGCTCGTTCAGGTCGTCGAGCAACGGGCCCGCGTCGCGCACGTAGCGCCGCACGGCACTGTCGGTCCAACCCATGCGGTAGGTGTGAAACCGCAGGTGGAGTTCGACGAGCTTGGTCACGTCGTCGACGAGATCGTTCGGGAATCGCAGCGCGAGCATCCGTTCGCGGGCCATGCGCGCGCCCACCACCTCGTGATGATGGAAGGTGACACCCTGCGGTCCGTAGCCGCGCGTCCGGGGCTTTCCGACGTCGTGCAACAGCGCGGCGAGCCGGATCCGCAAGCGGGGCGAGGTCTTGCCGACGACCGCGATCGTGTGCGCCAAGACGTCCTTGTGCCGGTGAATCGGGTCCTGTTCGAGCTGCATCGCGTTGAGCTCCGGCAAGAACTCCTGCGACAGACCCGTACGCGAGCTCAGCCACAGCGCCGGAGCGGGATCGTCGGCCACGATCAGCTTCGACAACTCGTCGCGTACGCGTTCGGCGCTGACGATCTTCAGGCGCCCGTGCATCTGCTCGATCGCGTCGACGAGCGCGGCGTCGGGTTCGAAACCGAGCGTCGTGACGAACCGCGCGGCGCGCAACATGCGCAACGGGTCGTCTTCGAACGAGATCTCGGGCGCGAGTGGCGTGCGCAGCCGCCGGGCCGCGAGATCGGCGAGCCCGTCGAACGGATCGACGAGGAGGTTCCCGTCGCCGGTCGGGTCGTCGAGAGCGATCGCCATCGCGTTCACGGTGAAGTCGCGCCTCGAGAGGTCCGTTTCGATGTCGTCTGAGAACGTGACCTCCGGCTTGCGGCTCTCGGGCCGGTAGACGTCGGCCCGGAAGGTCGTGATCTCGAACCGGTCGCCGCCCTTCTCGCACCCGATCGTGCCGAAGCGCTGACCCTGCAACCAGACCGCGTCTGCCCACGGGCGCACGATCGACTCGATCGCGTCCGGCCGGGCGTCGGTCGCGATGTCGATGTCGACGATCTCTCGGTCGAGCAGGGCGTCGCGCACGCTGCCGCCGACGAGATAGGAGCGATGACCGCGGGCGCGCAGCCGCGCCGCGAGATCCTGGGTCGGCGAGCCCGGCACGAAGAAACGCTCGAGGCGGGCGGGAACGGCGGTCACAGCCGCCCATTGTGGCGCAGAGCGCCGGGATTACTGGCCTGCAGCGGCCTGCTCGGCCGCGAGCTCCATCGTGTGCTGTTCGATCATCAGGCGCAGGTCGTGCGGAGTCGTCGACGCCGCGATCGCTTCTCGCAGGTCGATCGTCCCGTTCTTGTAGAGGCCGAGCAGGCTCTGGTCGAAGGTCTGCATGCCGTAGTACTCGCCCTCGGCGATGATCTGCTCGATCTCGTGCGTCTCGTCGGGGTTCACGATCTTGTCGAAGACCCGACCCGTCGACACCAGCACCTCGACGGCCGGCGCCCGGCCGCCCATGCGCTTCTCGACGAGGCGCTGGCTGACGATGCCGCGCAGCGACGACGCCAACGACATGCGCACCTGGCGCTGCTCGTGCGGCGCGAAGAAGTCGATGATCCGGTTGATCGAGTCGGTCGCGCTGATGGTGTGCAACGTCGAAAAGACGAGGTGGCCGGTCTCGGCCGCGGTGAGCGCGGTCTTCACGGTCTCGACGTCTCGGACCTCACCGACGAGGATCACGTCGGGGTCCTGGCGCAGCACACGCTTCAGCGCGGAGTGGAAGTCGGCGGTGTCCGTGCCGACCTCGCGCTGGTTGACGATCGAGCACTTGTCGGCGTGCAGGATCTCGATCGGGTCCTCGATCGTCACGATGTGACGGTTGTAGTTGTCGTTGATGAAGTCGATCATCGAACCGAGCGTCGTCGTCTTGCCCGATCCCGTCGGACCCGTCACGAGGATGAGGCCGCGTTGGTGGTCGGTGAGCTTGCGGATGACGGGGGGCAGCCCGAGCGCCTCGAAGGAGGGGATGTCGCTCTGCACGCGGCGCAGCACCAGGCCGACCGAGCCGCGCTGGCGCATGACGTTCACGCGGAACCGGCCGAGACCAGACACCGAGTAGGCGAAGTCGGCCTCGGAACTGCCGATGAACTCCTCGGCGCGTTGCTTGGGCATGATCGCGAACGCGATGCGCTCGGTCTCGACGGGCGAGACCGCGGCGAGATCGGTCCGTTCGAGCCGGCCGTCGATCCGGACGAAGGGCGGCGAGCCGACCTTGATGTGAACGTCCGAGGCACCTCGCTCGACGGCGTTGCGCAACAACTGATCCAGATCCAACACGGGCGCGACCTCTTTCGGGCTTGCGGCCTTACCCGTTTTCGATCGGCAGGACGGGCCGCCCGCTGGAGCCGCGGCCCGGGAGAAATGTCCGCGAATCGGATCGATCAGCCGCCGAGCAGGGGCCCGGCGCCGTGGAGGTCTCTCGCGGCGTCGACCACGCTGCGGCCGGGTCCGTGGGCGGTCGCGGGCTCGACCCGTTCCGGGCTCCCGAGAAGGGTCGAGACCGTCGCCGCGGTGGAATCCCGGAGCGCGCCGAGGTCGTAACCTCCTTCGAGGAACACCACCAGGTGGCGGGGTGCCGCCAGGGCCATGACCCGGGCGGTCAGGTCGACGTAGTCGCCCGCCGAGAGGCCGAGGCCCGTGAGGGGATCGGCGCGGTGCGCGTCGTAGCCGGCCGAGACCAGCACCCACGTGGGCGCGAAGCGCTCGACGACGGGCTCGACCACGCTGTCGATCGCGTCGAGGTAGACGTCGCCCGTGGCGCCCGCGGGAAGGGGGAAGTTCACCGTCGTGCCTTCGCCGGCACCGACCCCGGCGTCATCGAGGCGCCCGGTCCCCGGGTAGAGCGGCCATTCGTGCATCGACACGTACATGACCGCGCCGTCGGCGTAGAAGATGTCCTGCGTCCCGTTTCCGTGGTGCGCGTCCCAGTCCACGACCAGCACACGCTCGCCCCGGTCGCGCAGCGCGGCCGCGGTGACCGCAACGTTGTTGAGCAGGCAAAATCCCATCGCCCGTCCGGCAACGGCGTGGTGCCCGGGAGGCCGTATCGCGCAGAACGCGAACTCGCCGTCGCCCCGTTCGAGCGCGTCGACGGCCTCCAGCCCGCTTCCGGCCGCGAGGAGCGCCGCGTCCCACGACGCCGCCGATGCGCCGGTGTCGGCGTCGAGCCGCCCACCCCCCTCGGCGCAGAAACGCTCGAGGTGATCCAGGTAGGCGGGCGTGTGCACACGTTCGAGCTCCGCCCGGGTCGACCGCCGAGGCTCCAGCCGGCGCCGGGCGTCGGGCGGCGCCCCCGCGTCGAGCCCGTCGAGCACCGCCCGAACCCGCTCCGGCCGTTCGGGGTGACCCCGGCCCGCGTCGTGCTCTTCGAAATGGGCGTCGGTCGCAACGAGCAGCACGGCGCGAGGCTAACGAACGACGGCGGCGGTCGGATCGGCCGATTCCCGGCTGGACGGCCCGCGCGGGTTCTCGTCGCTACGCTCGCCGCCGGTGAAGGCGCACCGGGCGCAGTCGTTTCGATTTCGTGGTGGCGTCGCCCGCGTCGCGGCGTGGCACGGCCGGGCCGACGTTGCATCCCTGGCGTTGCACGGGCCCGACGCGCCCTCCCCTCGCACGATGCGCCGCCTGCTCGAGCGTCTGGAGGAGGCCGGCTACCGCGAGGTCGTGACGAACGCGCTCGGACCGGGAACGAGTCTTCCGCTCGTCGACATCGGCTTCACGGTGCGGGGCCGCCTGCACCTCCTCGCCCACGACCTGGCACAGCTGCCCGCGCCCACCGGACGCACGCGGCGCGGCGCACGATCCGATCGCGCGGCGCTCCTCGCGGCCGACGCGGCCGCGTTCGACGATTTCTGGCGCTTCGACGCGGTCGCCTTGCGAGAGGCGGGCCGCGCGACGCCCCGGGCCCACACCCGCGTCGCACCGGCGCGCAACACTCCGCAGGGATACGGCCTGTTCGGACGGGCCGCGACCGCCGGTTACGTGCAGCGTCTGGCGGTCGCGCCCGAGATCCAACGCCAGGGCTACGGCCGCGCGTTGCTCAACGACGGCCTGCGGTGGCTGCGATCGCACGGCGCGAGGCGCGCGTACGTCAACACCCAAGAGGACAACGACCGCGCGCTGGCCCTGTATCTGCGCGCGGGGTTCCGCCAGCTGCCCATCGGACTCAACGTGTTGGGTCGTGAACTGTGATGAGGGTCGGGCAACGCTTGCAGTCGCGCGCCGGCGCGGTGCTCGCGGCCACTGCGTTGGTCGCCACCGTGCTGATGGGTGCGAGCGCTCCCGGCGCCGGTGCCCAGGAGACGACCACGTCGGTCGCGCCGCCGCCGCTCCCCGTCGGGGTAAGCCTCGTGAACCAGAGCACATGGGTGGCGCTGCGCCACACGTTCACGATGAAGCTGCATCTCGACAACCCGACGCTCGCGGCCAGACCCGACGCCGCGATCGCCGTCACCGTGTACCAGTCGACGACATCTCGCAGCGGCTTCGACGACGTCGTCCAGGGCCGGAATCTCGGCGGCACCTTCTACGTCAACACGATCGCGGTGGCCTCGCTGCGGCCCGACGCGAAGCGCGACGTCACCCTCACGTTCGGTCTGGCCGGGTCGGACATCCGCCCGACGATCGGCATCACCCGGCCCGGCGTCTATCCGGTGAAGGTCGATCTCGTGAATACCGGTGTCGCGTCGGGATCGTTCGTGACCTGGCTCGTCGCGGTCGACACCGGCTCTGCGAAACCGATCGAGAAGAAGCTGTCGGTCGCTTTCGTCTGGCAGGTGGCCGCGGATCCGATCGTGCTGCCCGACGGCACCGACGACCCGAACGTCGTCGCGCAGCTCGAGCCGGGTGGGCGGCTCGACAAGATCGCCAACGTCTTGGGTGCCGCGTCGGGGTTCCGTTACTCCGTCGCGCTCAGCCCCGAGACCGCCGTGGCGTGGGCTCGCCTCGGCCGGCGCGATCACAGGATCGCATCGTCGTTCAAGTACGTGCGCGCGGCGGCGATCGCCCCGACGACGGAGGTCCTGCCGACCACGTATGTGCCCATCGACGTTGCCGCGCTCGAGGGAGCCGGCCTCGGCCACTACCTGCCCGCGGAGTACGCGAAAGGTGCCGCGGCGCTGCAATCGGCCCTCGGCGTGTCCCCGGCCGCGACCGTCCAATCCGCGTTCGTCGACCCGGCGCCGACGAGCGACGCGGTCGTGGACGACCTGCGCGACATGCTGATCGACCGGATCGCGGTACGCGAGCAGGCGCTGATCCCCGTGACCCATCAGTTCTCGCCCGCGCAGGCCTTCGTGCTCGACACCACCGGCGGCGAGTCACGCGGTGTCGCGACCGCGCCGTTCGTCGAGACGCTGTTCAACGGGCCGGGGCCGAGCGCCCTGCGCGCGGAGCGCGTCGTCGCCGCGCTCGCAGAGGTGGCCTACGAGACTCCGTCGATCGCCCGCGGGATCGTGATCGCGCCGTCGGCGCGTTGGAATCCCGACCTGCCGACCATCACCACCGTCGTCAGCGCGTTGCGATCGCTTCCGCTGGTCCAACCGGCGACGCTCGACGACATGTTCGCGAGCATCTCGAACGAACAGGCGCTCGGCACCAACGTGCAACGCCGCCTCGTCTCCGCCGTCCCCCCGCCGACACCGGTCGACCCGACGGAGTACGTAACGACTGCCACCGAGTTGTCGGCCTACGCCGACGTGGTCGGATCCCAGGACCCGGTGGTCGTCAAGGGAAGTGTCACGCTCCTCACCATGCTCTCCACGAGTATCTCGGCCGAGCGCGCGCACGCCGAGCTCGCGCAGATCGACGGTGCGGTGCACGCCTTCACCGCGGGCGTGACGGCCGACGAGAAGCGCATCACGCTCACGTCGCGCAAGGCCGCCGTTCCGCTCACCTTCGAGAACAATCTCAAGCCTGAACGCGACGTGAAGGTTCGGGTGCATCTCGACAGCGCGAAGCTGCGGTTTCCCAACGGCGCCGACCAGTACGTGACACTCAAGCCCGGTAGCAACACGATTCGATTCAACGTCGAGGCGCGTGCGTCGGGGACCTTCCCGATGACCATCAGCGTCACCTCGCCGAACGGCAGCCTCGCGTTCGGTCCTCCGGTACTGGTCACGGTCCGCTCCGCCGTCTTCGGTGGGTGGGCGGTCGGGTTGACGGTCGCCGCGCTCGTCTTCCTCGCCGGTTGGTGGGCGAACCACCTCCGGCGCACGCGCAAGAACCGCCGGCGCGTCAACGCTCCCGCTCCCGTCCCCACGTCGTGAGCGCCGAGGTCGACGACCAGGGCGCGGACCCGGGGCGCCAACACGGAGATGGGCGGGCAGGATTGGCCCGCTCCAGCGCGGCGGTCGCCGCGGGGACATTGCTCTCGCGCCTGACCGGGCTGCTGCGCGTCGTCGTGCTCGCAGCAGCAATCGGCAAGGCATCGCTGTCCGACACGTACAACCTCGCGAACCTCACGCCGAACATCGTCTACGAGCTGCTCGTCGGGGGTGTGCTCGCCGCGACACTGGTTCCCGTCTTCGTAGATCTGCTCGAACGCCGCGAGGATCGTTCCACGTCCGCCGTCTTCACCGTGACGATGACGACGCTCACGGCATTCACCGCGCTCGTCATGGTGTTGTCGCCGCTGCTCGCCCGGCTCTTCGTCCTGCGTGAGCACGGACCCGACCGCGCCGCGCAGTTGCACGTCTTGACCATCTTGATCCTGTGTTTCGTACCGCAAATGGTCTTCTACGGGTTCACCACGCTCGCCAGCGCGCTCTTGAACGCTCGGCATCGCTTCGTCGCCGCCGCGTTCGCGCCGGTGCTCAACAACGTCGTCGTGATCGCCGCGCTCGCGATCTTCGTCGTCCGAACGTCGGGGCGGCACAGCGCTATCACCGACGTCGCGCGCGTCCGCAACGACCTCGGGCTCCTGTTGCTCCTCGGCCTCGGGACGACGGCGGGCATCGTCGCCATGGCCGCGGTTCTCGTACCGGCCGTGATCCGGGCCGGCGTACGCCTCCGCTTCGTCGTCGCCTGGCGCGACCCTGCCATCCGACGGATCCTGCGGCTGTCCGGATGGACGGCGGGATACGTCGTCACCAACCAGCTCGCGCAGTTGTTCGTGCTGATCCTGGCCAACAGCTCGACCGGAAACGTCTCGGCCTACGTGTACGCGTTCACCTTCTACGTCGTCCCGCACGGCCTCCTCGCGGTGTCGATCATGACGACGATGACGCCGAACCTCGCGCACCGCGCCCGCGAGCGGGACGACGCCGGCATGCAGCGCGAGTTCGGGCTCGGCCTGCGCTACATCGTGGTGCTGGTGCTCCCGGCATCGCTGCTCTTCGCAGTCCTCGCTCAGCCGATGCTCGGCGTGATCGTGCGTCACGAGTTCACCGCGCACGACGCGGTCGTGACCGCCGACACGCTCCAGGCGTTCGCTATCAGCCTCGTCCCATTCTCCGTGTACCTCTACGTCATGCGCGCGTTCTACGCGCTGCAGGACACACGCACGCCGTTCTTGCTCAATGCCTTCGAGAACGGTCTCAACATGGTGCTGGCCCTCGCGCTCTTCCCCCGCTTCGGGGTCCAAGGGCTCGCGCTCGCGTGGAGTGGTGCGTATGTCGTCGCGGCAATCGCCGCGCTCGCCGTGCTGCGCCGTCGCATCCGCGGCGTACCCGACACGACCGCTGTCCGCTCGACGCTGCGCGCCGTCGCGGCGGGAGCCGCGCTCGCCGCCGTCGCCGCACCCGTCGCCGGCGCCATCGGGCATTCGTCACCGGGCCCGGCGTTGCTCGCAACGGCTCTCGCGGGCGGCGCGGGCACGCTCGTATACGTCGGCGCGCTGGTGCTCCTGCGCTCCGACGAGCTCTCGGCGCTCGCCGGTCTCGTGCGCCGGCGCGGCGCGAGCCCACCCGGCGTGTAACCATGGGGCGAGCCCGGGAATCGAAACCCGGGGCCCGTCCTTTCCGAACAGCCCCCAGTGCCCGCGATATCCCACCGCCGTACAGCATCAGACGACCCGAGGAGGGCGCATGCCAGTTCGCATCGTGACCGACAGCGCGTGCGATCTCCCGGAGCCGATCTGCGCCGAGCTCGGCATCGAGGTGGTACCGCTCACCATCCGCTTCGGCGAACGTGAGTACGTCGACCGCAAGGAGCTCAGTGTCGACGCCTTTTGGCGCGAGCTCGCAGCGTCGTCCGTCCTGCCCGAGACGTCGGCGCCTTCGGTCGGTGCGTTCGAGGAGACCTTCCACCGGCTGGGCGACAGCGGCGCCGACGGCATCGCGTGCATCAACCTGTCCGCGCGGCTGTCGGCGACGATGCAGTCGGCGCAGGTCGCGGCCAAGGCCCTCGACGGCGCCACGCCGATCGAGATCATCGATTCGCGCAGTGCGTCGATGGGCATCGGCAACCTCGTCCTCCACGCCGCGCGCCGCGCCCGCGACGGCGCCTCGCTCGCGGAGATCGTGAGCGAGGTGCAGGCCCGCGTCGAGCGCAGTCACGTGTTCGCGGCGCTCGACACGCTGGAATACCTGCGCAAGGGCGGCCGCATCGGCGGGGCCCAGGCCATGGTCGGCTCGATGCTCTCGATCAAACCCATCATCAGCGTGCTCGATGGCGCGGTCGAATCGGCGGGGCGAGTCCGTACTCGATCCAAGGCCCTGCGTTTCCTCGTCGACCAGATCCCCGCCGGGAAGGTCGAGATCATGAGCGTCCTGCACGCCGACGCGCCCGACATCGACGAGTTCCTTGCGATGCTCGAACCCGCGGTGCCCGGCGCCGAAGTCATCGTCGGTTCGATCGGCCCCGTCATCGGCGTGCACACCGGACCCCGCGTCATGGGAATCGCCTGGATCGATCGGCAGGAGTGAACATCGTCGGTGCGGTACGACGACCACGACGAGGTTCGGGCTCGGCGCGCAGCCGACGGTGACAGCAGTGCGCTCGACGCGTTGCTCCGCGACCACACCGCGCTCGTGCACGGCGTATGCCGCCGGATCCTCGGGAACCCCGACGATGCGCTCGATGCCACCCAAGAGGCGCTCTTGGCCATCGCGCGCAAGATCGGTTCGTTCGACGGCCGGGCGAAGTTCTCGACGTGGGCCTACCGCGTCGCCACGAACGCAGCCCTCGACGAGTCGCGCCGGCGCGGCCGCCGGCCGGTACCCACCGAGAACCTGCCCGAGACCGGACGCAACCACGGCGCCGGAACCGAATCCGCGGTCGCGGACCGTCTCGACGTCGACGCCGCGCTCTCGGGCCTGACGCCCGAGTATCGAGCCGCGGTCGCGCTGCGCGATCTGGTCGGTATGGACTACGCCGAGATCGCGGAGGTGCTCGGCATCCCCGCGGGGACCGTCCGCTCCCGTATCTCGCGCGGTCGCGCTGCGCTCGCCGACCTTCTCGGGAACCGGGAAGCCCCGTCGGAACATCAAACTCCCTGAGGCAACACCCGAGACCATGAACGAACACCCCGCTCCCCTGGAACCCGAACCCCTCGACGAGCTCCTTTCCGCAGAGCTCGACGGCGAGTTCGCCGCGGCCGCGCGCGACCTCGGACTCAGTGTCGACGAGGCGACGGCCCGGCTCCGCGCGACGCCGAACGCCGACGCTCGCCGCGCCGCTCTCCGTGCCGCGCGCGACCTTCTCGGCGTAGCCCCCGAGATCGAGGAGCTGCTCGCCGGGCGGTTGCGGGCCAAAGCCGTGCGCGCCGTCGACGAAGCCAACGCGATGCGCGTCGCCGAGCGCCGCCGGCGCCGACGCCGCCTACTCCTGAGCGCGAGCGGCATCGCTGCGGCCGCCGTCGCGGTCGTGGCGGCCGCAGCGGCACTGAACGCACAACACTCCACCTCCGCGACCTCGGCTCGCCCGACGCAACCCGCCGCCGGCGCGCCGCTCGGGCCGAGCTTGCACGCAACACCGGCGACCGTCCCCGCGCTCGGCCCCTTCGACGACGTGCACGCGCTCGCGCTCGCCGCCGAGACCGCATCGATCCCCCACGGCGCCGCGACCGGTGGCCCCAAGACGCTCAGCGGCCCGGCGACCAAGTTCGCCCCGAACGCCACGGCCTCGACGTCGGCGATGCCGGCCACCGCGCCCCAGTCGCAACTCCGTGCCGCCGCCAAGGCGGAGAACCAACTGTCGGTCCCGAAGGCGTCCGGATCCAGCGACGGCGTCGTCACCGCAGGAGCGGCGGCGTGCACCGCGCCACCCGAGATCCCCGGCGGCAGCGAGCCCGTGCTGCGGGCGACCGCGACGCTTCGGGGCCAGCCCGTCGTCGTACTCGTCTTCGCGGGCCAAGGCGAGCACACTGTGGTGGTCGAGGACATGAACTGCAAGCTGTTGAACCTGCAGATGCTGCGCTGACCGGGCCCGGACCGCCCGCAGTCACGGCATGTACGCTGCGCAGCCGGGACGAGGCAAGGACTCGAGTGAGCGACTGGACCACCGAAGCGACCGACTTGATCGAGCGCACCGTCGGGCTCGTGCGGGATCGCACGGTGGAGCCCGCCCGGGCGATCACGCGGGGCGTCGTATACGGCCTGCTGGCGGCGCTCGTCACCCTGCCGGCGGTGATCTTGTTGACCATCGGGGCCTTTCGCGGTCTGGTGCTGCTCGAACAGGGCTACACCTGGGCCGCCTGGGTCACCCTCGGCGGAATCTTCGTGCTCGCCGGGGCGTTCTGCTGGACCAAGCGCAAGATCTGATCCCATCTGCCGCCACGAACGGAAACGACACCCATGAACGCGCGGGACGTCATCATCATCGGATCCGGGCCGGCGGGTCTCACCGCCGCGATATACACCGCGCGCGCCAACTTGAAGCCCTTGGTCATCGAGGGGCTGCAGGCAGGTGGACAATTGATGTTGACCACCGACGTCGAAAACTTCCCAGGTTTCCCCGAAGGCATCGTCGGTCCCGATCTCATGGCCAAGTTCCGCGAGCAGGCCGAGCGTTTCGGCGCCGAATTCCTCACTGCCGATGTCGACGAGGTCGACTTCTCGGTGACGCCGCTGCGGGTGCGGGTCGCCAACAAGGACGAGTTCGCGAAGACCGTCATCATCTCGACCGGCGCGCAGGCGCGCATGCTGGGCCTGCCGAACGAGCAGGCGTTGCTGGGTCACGGCGTTTCGACGTGTGCAACGTGCGACGGCTTCTTCTTCCGCGGTCACGACATCGCCGTCATCGGCGGCGGCGACTCCGCGTTGGAGGAGGCCAACTTCCTCACGCGCTTCGCCGACAAGGTCACCCTCGTACACCGGCGCAAGGAGTTGCGGGCGTCGAAGATCATGCAGGACCGGGCGTTCGCCAACCCGAAGATCGATTTCCGCTGGAACAGCGTCGTCGTCGACGTGAAGGGTGACGGCCGGGTCGACGCATTGACGTTGCGCGACACCGAGACCGGCGCTGTCGACGACCTCCCGGTGACGGGTGTGTTCGTCGCGATCGGCCACGACCCCAACACCAAGCTCTTTCGCGGCCAGATCGAGCTCGACGAAGGCGGCTACATCGTGACCCGGCCCGGCTCCACGGCAACGTCGGTTCCCGGCGTCTACGCGGCCGGTGACGTGCAAGACCACATCTTCCGCCAGGCGATCACGGCGGCCGGTTCCGGATGTATGGCGGCGCTCGAGACCGAGCGCTACCTCGAGACCCTCGAAGACGTATCCACGGCTGTCGAGTAGAGAAAGGTATCCCTGTGTCTGACGGAATTGTGACACTGACCGACGCGACCTTCGACGAGAGCGTCGGCGCGGCGGAGACTCCCATCCTGGTCGACTTCTGGGCCGAGTGGTGTGGGCCCTGCAAGATGATCTCGCCGGTGCTGGAAGATATTGCCAAAGAGCACGCCGGGCGCATCCAGATCGCGAAGCTCAACGTCGACGACAACCCGAACATCGCGCGGCGCTTCGAGGTCATGAGCATCCCGACGCTTTTGGTCATCGCCGACGGCGAGGTGAAAAAGCGCCTGGTGGGCGCCAAGGGCAAGCCCCAGCTGCTCGAGGAGCTCTCCGAGTTCATCGATTGACCGACGCGGTGATGCTCCGGCGCGGCGACAGTGGCCCGGCGGTTCGCGACCTCAGTGCCCGGCTGGCGGCCGCGGGCGCGAGCTGCGTCGCGGTGGATGTTTTCGACGACACCGTTGAGGTCTCGGTTCGCGACTTCCAAAAGGAGCGCGGACTGCGCGTCGACGGCATCTGCGGGCCCGAGACGTGGGGCGCGCTCATCGAGAGCGGCTTTCGGCTCGGTGATCGCCTGCTCTATCTGAGCGCCCCGATGCTGCGCGGCGACGACGTCGCAGAACTGCAGCGCCGGATGAACGCACTCGGCTTCGACGCCGGTCGCGAAGACGGCATCCTCGGGCCCGAGACCGAACACGCGCTGCGTCAGTTCCAGCGCAACGCCGGCACGACGTCCGACGGCGTGTGCGGACCCTCGACCTTGGCGGCAATCGCGCGCGTGAGCGGCCTCGCCGCGGGTTCGGTCGCCAGCGTCCGCGAGCGCGAGACCCTGCACCGAGCGCGCCGCCGCCTCGACGGGTTGCGCGTCTTCCTCGTCGCCGAGCCCGGCATGAGCGCGCTGGCCGACTCGGTCCGCCGAGCAATGGGAACGCTCGGCTGCGCGGTCGCGCTCGACGTGTCCGGCGCCGACCCGAGCGTGTTGACGGCGCAGGCGAACCAGTTCCGGGCCGATGTGTTCGTCGCACTGACCAACAGCGGCGACCCGGGCGTGCGATGCGCCTACTTCGCCAACCGCAACTTTCGCTCGGAGAGCGGGCTCTGCCTGGCGCAGCGGCTGACCGAGTCGCTGCGAACGGTCGTCGCCGAGGTCGACGAGCCGGTCGGTCGCACGTATCGCTTCCTGCGCGACACCCGCATGACCGCGGTGGTCTGCGAGCTCGTCGGACGCGACGAAGACGCCGCTCGCGCCATGCTCACCGTCCAGCTCCCCCACATGACCCGGGTGCTGGTCGAGGGTCTGCGCCGAGGGGTCGAGGAACCCTCCGACCGGGAGTCCTAGCTCTCGACCCGGGCCGGTCCCTGACTCATGGCCCGGTAGATGCGCTCGAGGTCCTCGAGATCTGCGAACTCGATCTGCACGCGCCCACGGCGCGCGCCCATCGAGATCTTGACCCGGGTCTCGAGGTAGTCACCCAGCAGCTCCTCGAGCTCGAGCAGTCCGGGCGGGCGCAAGCGCCCTCCGGGATCCGACGTCGCCGCCGCGACTTCGGGCTTGGCTACCGGGGCTTCCTGGCGCGCGCGGATGGCTTCTTCGACCTGGCGCACCGAGAGGTCCTCGGCAACGATTCGCTTGGCGAGCTGTTCTTGGAACGCCCGGTCGGGGGTTCCGAGCAAGGCCCGGGCATGACCCATCCGGATCGTGCCGTCCTTCAAGCACCGCTGGATCGACGGCGGCAGTTGGAGCAGCCGCAACGTGTTCGTGATGGTCGCTCGGCTCTTCCCGACGCGCGTCGCGACGTCGTCGTGTGTCAGCGAGAAATCCTCGATGAGTTGTTGATACGCGGCTGCTTCCTCGAGCGGGTTCAACTCCTCGCGTTGAATGTTCTCGACGATCGCGTGCTGGAGCATGGCGGCATCGTCGGCGACGCGAACCATCGCGGGCACCGTCTGCAAGCCGACGCGCCGCGCCGCGCGCCACCGACGCTCGCCCGCGATCAACTCGTAACCGCCCCCCTCGCCTGCTCGCACCAACACGGGCTGGAGGATGCCGACCTCTCGGATCGAGTCGGCCAACGTCGCGAGCGCCTCCTCGTCGAAATGCTGACGCGGTTGTTGCGGGTTCGGCCGGATCTCGGCAGTCGGAATGTCAGCCAGGCCACCGGCCTGCTCCGCGACCGTTCCGGTCGGGATCAGTGCACCGAGGCCTCTACCCAGCCCGCCGGGTCGCGCCACGGCTCACCTCCTTGGCCAGCTCGCGATACGCCAGAGCACCCCGCGAAGTCGAGTCGAATACGGTCACCGGCTGCCCGAACGAGGGGGCTTCGGAGATGCGCACGGTGCGCGGCACCACCGTTCGGTAGACCTTGGAGCCGAAGTGCGCCCGGACCTCCCGCTCGACCTGCTCGGCCAACTTCGTCCGCGCGTCGTACATCGTGAGCACGATCCCACGAACGTCGAGTGCCGGATTGAGGTTCGACTTGACGAGCGCGACATTGCGCAGGAGTTGCCCGAGCCCTTCCAGTGCGTAGTACTCGCACTGAATCGGCACGATGACGTCGTCGGAAGCGGCGAGGCCGTTGACGGTCAACAGGCCGAGCGAGGGCGGGCAGTCGATGAGGGTGAAATCGTAGGAACCGGCGATCTGCGCGAGCGCCCGGCGCAGTTTCAACTCCCGGGAGAACGCCGGTACGAGCTCGATCTCGGCGCCGGCCAGGTCGATCGTGGCCGGCACGACGAAGAGGTTCTTCACCGTGGTGGCTTCCGTACAGTCGTCGATCGGGGCGTCATTCATGATGACGTCGTAGATCGAGCCCTCCACATTGCGGTGACTGATCCCCATCCCGGTCGTGGCATTGCCCTGAGGATCCAGGTCGATCACGAGGACCCGGTAGTCGAGCTCGGCCAGTGCGGCACCGAGGTTGACTGCCGTGGTGGTCTTGCCGACGCCGCCCTTTTGGTTCGCGATCGAGATCACGAGCGGGAGCTCTACCTCGGCGTCGCCCTGCTCGCCGCCCCGAGCCCGCAATGCCGCCAACGGTTCGGCAGGTGGGGCGGGAACCGCAACTCCGGCTTCGGCGGGCGGTGCCGCATCGGCCGAGTCCACGATCCGGATGTCGTCGCCGGTTTCGACGTTCGCCGTCTCGACGTTCGCGGTCTCGGTACTCGTCTCGTCATCGGTCTGCACGGCCACTTCCTCGCTCGCCGTCTCGGCGGGTGCCCTATCGCTGTCGTGCTCCTGCGTTGGGGTTCCACCTGTGGATCCCCGTCCTCCGAACCAGCGCCGGCGACCCGGGGCGAGCGCGTCGTCAGATGCCATTCCTCGCCTCCCACCAGGACGTAATCGGTCGCATAGCCCCACCGCAACCGTGTCCGCGGCCGTTCGAGGCTCGCGCGGTACACAGTGCGAGGCGGCGCATCGTACTACCGCCCCGCGGCGATACAACAGGTCTCTGGTGATGTTTCACGTGAAACATCACCAGAGCGGCCTCTTGGCCGGTCGCCCGACCGCGCGGGGAAACCGGTCCGGTGTCGGCGAGCCCTTCCGAACGACGACGAAATGTGCTCCGGCGAACTCGCGCTGCTCCGGCGCCTCGAAGCCCAGCACGCCGAGCTGCTCCGCCGGCCAGCGACCGGGGTCCGGAACGGGCGGCTCACTCACGACAAGGATCCCGCCTACTGCCACCAGCCCGGCCGCGATCTCGGCCGTCACCGCCGGTTCCGCGAAACTCCGGGCCGTCACCAGGTCGTAGCGCTCGCGCTCGTGAGCGGCTCGCCCGGCGATCTCCGCCCGCTCCGCCCGCACCTCTATCCGCGCCTCCAGGCCGAGCGCCGCCACAGCTTCGCGCAACCAAGCGCACCGCCGCCGGCCACTCTCGACGAATACCCCTCGTGACTCGGTCCACCGGACGGCGAGGATCAGGCCCGGGATCCCGCCCCCGGTGCCGAGATCGGCGAATGCGTCCGGGATCCGGCCGAGGTCGCCCTCTGCCGTCGCGGCAAATCCCTCGGCATGGCGTATATGGGGGCCCACCGGCCCGGGGCCGAGGAAGCCCGCGGCGCGCGCGTGCTCCAAGACCTCGTGCAGGCCTTCAGCCGCAGGATGCATGCAGCCATATTGACGGTCGCGCCCTCGCGAGCGCAGCAACCGCCCGGATCACGCGGGAAACACGACCACCCGGCGGCGGGGATCTTCGCCCTCGGAGGTCGTGTCGACCCCGTCGATCTCGGCGATGACGTCGTGTACGACCTTGCGGTCGCCTGCGCCCATCGGTTCCATCGCTCGTTCCTCGCCCGTCGCCCTCACCTCGTCCGCAACCTGGCGGGCGAACTCGGCCAGCGCCTGGCGCCGGCGCTCCCGGTACCCGGACACATCGACGTGGACCCACGCACTGTGCCCGCCGGCGTGATGTTGAACGACCGCCCGCACAACCTCCTCGAGAGCCTGGATCGTGACCCCGCGTGGACCGACCAACGGGCCGAGGCCGTCGCCCTCGATGTGCACCGTCACGTCATCGCCGTCGATCTCCGTGCGGACCGAGGCGGAAAAGCCCATCGTCCGAACGAGCTCGTCGGTGAATTTGGACGCATGCTCCGCCTGCTCAGCTACCGGCAACGTTTCCACATCGACCTCCGCATCGGCGTGCTCTTCGGTGTCCACAGCGCGTTCGTTGGAGGACGAGGGGCGGGTACCGCCTCCGCCTCCCCGGCCGCGGCCGCCCCGACGGCGACGGGCGCCGCCTTGGCCGGGGGACCTCGCCGGCGACGGCTGCGTATTCGTCGGCTCTTCGTCCCCGGCCTCCGATCCGGCAGTTGCCGGCTCGGGTCGAGGCCCGCGATCTGTCGTGCGCTCTGTCGATCGTCCACCGGTACGACTGCCGCGCTGGCCACCGCCACGCGCCACCGCCCTGACCACTCCGAGACGACCGCTCGTTCGGGCGGCGGCCCCGCCGCTTGCGATCCGATGGCTTCTCCCGCGAGATCGGCTTGACCCGGGCGCGGATTCGGGCATCACTGCGTGCAATGCCGAACAAGCCCTTGCGGGCTTCGTCGACAACCTCGTACTCGAGCTCGTCCTCGACCACCCCCAGGCGGTCGAGCGCGAGCTCCTTGGCATCGTCGACAGTTCGGGCCGTGACCTCGATCCAGTCCATGGAATCAGCGCTTCCGTTTCTTCTTCTTGCGCCGGGCCGCGTTCGGCGACGGCGTACCCGATCCGTTCGCGGAACCGGCCTTGTCGGGTGGGCTCGCCTCGCCCGCATCGAGCTTGGTCGCCGCCGGGCCCTTGCCCCCACCGTGTTCTTCCTCGTACATCTTGTTCAGGACGAAATGCTGCTGGCCGATGCGCCAGGCGTTCGACACCACGAAGTAGATCGTGGTGGCAGCGCTGAAGCCGTACGAGATGACGCCGAAGAAGATCGGCATGATCTTGGTGACGGCCTGCATCTGGGCGTTGGGAGCGGCACCGCCGGACTTCGCCTGCCGAGCCTGGGTCTGGCGCACCTGGTACCAACCGGTCAGGATCACCAACGCCAAGAGCACGAAGTACGGGAATGCGGTCCCGATGCCGTCCGGGAGGGCATTGGCCGCCGACAAGTTGAGGTGCATGCCCAGGAAATGCAGCGCGCTCGGCGCGCTCGTTCTTGATCGCGGTGCCGCAGGCCGCCGGATCGGTCTTGACGCTTCCGCAGATCTCGACGTAGAGCTTCGAGAACGTGCCCGACCGCGGAATGTGGTACTGGATTCCCGGGTGGCGGAACGTGCCGAGTACCGCGATGCCGATGGGCATGATCAACAACAACGGGAGGCAGCCGGCCAGCGGGTTGATCTTGTTCTCCTGGTAGTACTTCAGGAGCTCTTCGTTCTGCTTGGCGCGGTCGTCCTTGTATTTCTGCTGGATCTTCTTGATCTCCGGCTGGACCCGCTGCATGAGGATCATCGACCGGGTCTGCTTCGCGATCAGCGGCAGCTGCACGAACATCACGATCAGGGTCAAGACGATGATCGCGAGCCCGAAACTGTGCGTGGGGTAGTACAGGACTGCGAGTAACCACCCAACGATGCGGTAGAGCGGGTCGAGGACACTGCCGGCTAACACGGGTGGCCTCCATCGGTACACGCGGCGTCGGCTCCGGCGCGCGGCGGGACCGGGTCGAATCCGCGCCCACCCAGGGGATGGCAGCGACTCAGTCGACGGACCGACATCCACGCGCCACGTATCGCGCCATGCGTGGCGACAGCCTCACTCGCGTACTGGGAGCACGACGGTATGAAGCGACACGGTGACGGACGGTGCGCGCTCAACTGTTGGTAGACGTTGACGCCTCCGAGCAGGAATCGCGCGGCCGGTGACGGTTTCACGATTTCTGACCGGAAAGTTGGGTAAGAATCGCGCCGAGCGTGGCGGAGAGCTCGTCGTACGAGGTGCGCGCCGCATCTGGAGTCGCCCGGACGAGATACCCCGAACCCGGCTGCAGGCTCGCCGCGTATTCACGCATTGCGGAGCGTAACTGGCGACGAACCCGGTTGCGCGTGACCGCGTTTCCCACCGGTCGACCGACCGAGAACGCTACGCGCGGCGGATCGAGTGCCTGTCCGATCACCGCGGTCCTCACTTCGAGATTCCCCGCGCGCCGACGACGGCCGCGCGCCAGGGCTTGGAACGATGCTCGACCACGGACGCGCCAGATCAGGCGGACAGTTTGGAGCGGCCCTTGGTGCGCCGGCGACGGATCACTGCGCGTCCCGCTCGATTGCGCATCCGGAGGCGGAATCCGTGCTTCTTCTTCCGCTTCCGGTTGTTCGGCTGGTATGTCCGTTTCACCCATGGCCTCCTCGAACGCCCGGGCCGAGGTGGGGCCCCGGGGCGGGCGCGCGGCATGTTGCATGTGCACGCGCGCACAAGTGGATGAGTGAGTGTACGGGCAGATCACGAACATCAGCAATCCACCCCACGTGCGGGGCCTCCCGGACCACAGCACGACGCGCATCGGACAAAGGGGCTCTGTGCGACTTGTTGGCACACTCCGGCTCCGGGCGGTAGCGTGCGCTCCCCCGGCGGACCGCTAGGCCCTGGATCGTCGGGGTTGGTTCCCCTGGCCGCGCCGTCGCAAGCCCGCTAGACCAAGGCGACGCAACCAACCTGGCCCAGGAGTGGCCCCGACCGCGAGGCGGCCGGCGGCTTCTCCACACGTGTGGACATAGCTGTGGACAATCGGGGAGTCGACATGGGCACTCCAGCGGCAGACGACCTTTGGGCAAAGGTCGCGGCAGCGGTTCGGGCTCAACTTTCCGAGGCCACCTGGAACACCTGGTTCCAGGGCGTACACGCCTTCGACTGCACCGACGAGACGTTGATGCTCGGCGTTCCGAGCTCGGTCGCCGTCGATCGGATCCGCACGAGCTACATCGGACTGCTCGCCGACGCCGTACAGGCTTTCACCGGCGTTCCGCACACGATCGAGCTGACGGTCGACACGGCGCCCCGGGCCGATGCCGACGATGCCCTCGAGACCCTGCCCGACGTCCCCGTCGACGTCGTGGTGGAACGCTCCCGACCCGCGGAGCCCGAGGTGGCACCCGCCAACGCCTGGCCCAGCACCCAGCTGAATCCCCGTTACACCTTCGACCAATTCGTGATCGGCGCCTCCAACCGCTTCGCGCACGCCGCGGCACTGAGCGTCGCCGAAAGCCCGGCCCGGTCGTACAACCCGCTCTTCATCTACGGGCCTGCCGGGCTGGGCAAGACCCACCTTCTGCACGCGATCGGCCACCACGTGCGCGAGCTCTTTTCGAGCAAGCGCATCCGTTACGTCTCCACCGAGACGATGATGAACGAGTTCGTCGACGCAATGCGCTCGAAGGGCATGCCTGCGTTCAAACGGCGATACCGCGAGGTCGACGTGTTGCTCGTCGACGACATCCAGTTCCTGGAGCGCACCGAGCAACTCCAAGAGGAGTTCTTCTACACGTTCAACGATCTCCACGGCCGGGGCAGCCAGATCGTGATCTCCTCGGACCGCCCGCCGAAGTCGATCGCCACGATCGAAGACCGCCTCCGCAGCCGCTTCGAGTGGGGCCTGATCACCGACATCCAGCCCCCCGAGTTCGAGACCCGGCTCGCCATCTTGCGCAAGAAGGCCGAGGCCGAGCACCTGGACGGCATCCCCGACGGGGTCTTGGCGTTCATCGCCGACAACGTCGTCGACAACGTCCGCGAGCTCGAGGGCTCCCTGATCCGGGTCGCCGCCTACTCCAGCTTGCACCGGGTCCCCCTGAGTGAGGACGTCGCCAAGGAGATCCTCTCCGACCTGCTCCCGGCCCGGAGTCCCCGGGTGATCACGCCGCAACTCATCTTGGAGACGACCGCCAAGATGTTCGGCTGGACCATCGACGACTTGTGCGGCAAGAGCCGCCGCCGGCCACTCGTGACCGCCCGCCAGATCGGGATGTACGTGTTCCGGGAGCTCACCGACTACAGCTATCCCAAGATCGCCGAGGAATTCGGCGGGCGTGACCACACCACGGTGATGCATGCGTGCGAGAAGATCCGCGGCCAGATGGCCGAAAAGCGTGTGGTGTTCGAACAGGTGAATGACCTGATCAACCGCATCAAGCACGGCGCGAGTGGATAACTCTGTGGACGAAACAGCGCGCGGGTGCGGACAAGGGCTACGAGCCAGGGGAGAACACCGACGTAGCGAGTTGCTTCGGGTTCAGCCTGTGCATATCTGTGGACGACGCGGTGGGCACGCGTTCGTGCATCCACCGGCGGCGACGCGTGGTTGTCCACAATCCACAGGCCCTACTACTACTAAGACCAAGAATTCAGATTCGAAAGCATCAAGGAGGACCGTGTGAAGTTCCGGTGCGAGCGAGACACCCTTGCGGATGCCGTCGCGACCGCGCAGCGGACGGTGGCGAGTCGAAGCGGCGCCCTGCCTGTCCTCCAGGATCTCCGGATCTCGGCGACCGCCGACGGGTTGGAGCTGATTGGTTCCGACCTCGAGATCACCAACCGCGTGCAGGTTCCGGCGGAGGTCGAAGAACCGGGCGTCGCAGTCGTCCCGAAGTTGCTCGGAGAGATCGTTCGCAAGCTCGAACCCGGACCGGTCACGGTTGCCGTCACCGGTGACGAGGCGGTCATCAGCGCGGGCCGGTTCTCGACGTCGCTGCGGCTCAAGCCGGCCGAGGACTACCCGCGGCTCGCGTCGAGCGAAGGTGCGGGGGTCAAGGTCGACTCCACTGCGTTCGCAGCCGCGTTGCGTCAAGTGGTTCGGGCTGCGTCCAAGGACGATCTGCGCCCGATCCTGACGGGAGTGCTGATGACGGCCCACGCCGGTGGGCTGCGCCTGGTCGCGACCGACTCGTACCGCTTGGCAGTACGTGATCTGAAGGGCGTCAGCATGCTCGACGAGGGTCAGCGGGTACTGGTGGCGGCCAAGGGCCTCTCGGAGGTGCAGCGTCTCGCCGGCGATGGTGAGATCGAAGTCGTGCTGCGTGAGCGCGACGTGGTGTTCCGCACTTCGCGGGCCGAGGTCACAGCGCGTCTCATCGAAGGCGATTTCCCCAACTACGAGCAGCTCATCCCGAGCGGTTACCCGAATCGCCTGACCGTCGGCCGCGAGGCGTTGCTGGACGCGCTCGACCGGGTCCAGATCGTCGGCCAGAACCGGGACAACGCGGCGGTGAGGCTCTCGATGAGCGCCGACGGTCTCGAGCTGGCGATGTCGGCCCAAGATGTCGGCAACGCGCAGGAGTCTCTCGACGCCAAGTTCGAAGGAACCGAGCTGACCGTCGCGTTCAACCCGGTGTTCATGCGCGACGGTGTCGAGGCGATCGACTCTGACGAGGTCGCGCTCGACACCATCGACCCCCTCAAGCCGGCCACGTTGCGCGCGGCGGGTGGCGACGACTTCCTCTACCTGCTCATGCCCGTGCGCACGTCCTGAGGCCGAGGGAGCCGCAGTTGTGCTGGTGACGGCCGACGCCGGGCCCGCGACCAGCGTCGGGCGGCTCTGGCTGAGCGACTTCCGCGGCCTGGCCCAGACGGACGTCGAGCTCGCCTCGGGGCTGACCGTGCTCCAGGGCGCGAACGGCCAGGGGAAGACGAGCGTGTTGGAAGCGATCGGTTGGGTCGCACGGGCCCGGTCGTTCCGGCGAGTCTCCGACGCGATGCTCGTGCGTTCGGGTGCCACGGAGGCCATCGTGCGGGCCGAGGTGACGACCGCCGGCCGCCACCAGCTCTTCGAGGCCGAGATCCGGGCCGCCGGGCGCAATCGGATCCTCTGCAACCGCCAACCCGTGACCCGCGCCCGGGATCTGCACGGCCTCTTGCGGGTCACGGTCTTCGCGCCCGACGACCTCAGCCTCGTCAAGGGTGGGCCGGCCGAACGTCGCGACTACCTGGACGAGCTCCTCGCGATGCTCGCGGCCCGATACGACGCGGCGCGTACCGACTTCGAGCGTGTGCTGAAGCAGCGCAACGCGTTGTTGCGCGGCGGCGTGCGCGACGACGACGCCCGCTTCACCCTCGACGTGTTCGACGAGCAACTCGTTCACGCGGGCGCCGAGCTGGTGCGCGGGCGCCTACGGCTACTCGAGCGGTTGGTGCCGACCGTCGCGAACGCCTACGAGATGTTGGCCGCACGACGCGCGCCCGGTGGTGGCGACCTACGTGAGTGAAGCGGCCCCAGGGCCCTTGACCGCGGCCGACGCCGAGGTTGTCGAGGACCAGCTCCGGGCCGCGCTCGTGTCGCGCCGCCGCGCGGAGATCGATCGCGGCCTCACCCTGGTCGGACCGCACCGCGACGAGCTGCACCTGATGATCGACGGTCTCGACGCGCGGCACCAGGCGTCACAAGGCGAACAGCGAACACTGGCTTTGGCCCTCCGACTGGCCGGGCACATGGTCGTGCGCGAGCTTGCCGGAGCGGCACCGGTGTTGTTGCTCGACGACGTGTTCAGCGAGCTCGACGCGCAGCGGGCCGCGGCACTCGTGCACAACCTGCCGCCCGGCCAGACGTTGCTCACGACCGCGGGAGACCTGCCCCCCGACGTGGTGGCGCAACGAACCCTGATCGTACGGGCCGGCCGTATCGAACCGTCCTCGTGATATGCCGACCGTGAAGCGCCGAACGTGAAGTGGCGCGACGAACCCGTGCCGCTGCGCGACG
Source organism: uncultured Actinomycetes bacterium (assembly GCA_963812205.1). Taxonomy (GTDB): domain Bacteria; phylum Actinomycetota; class Acidimicrobiia; order IMCC26256; family PALSA-610; genus PALSA-610. The sequence goes on along the minus strand of CAWEUJ010000004.1, from coordinate 256,756 downwards.
CGCTCGCGGCGGTCGGCCGCGAGATGGGTCTTCCCGCTCCGGATGTCGTTTCGACGATCATCGAGCGGTGGCGCGACATCGTCGGGCCCGTCATCGCGGAGCACGCACACGTGCGATCCGTACATGACGGTGAGTGCACGATCGCGGTCGACGGACCCGCGTGGGCGACCCAGCTCCGCTACGGATCGAGCGACCTCTTGGGCCGTGTCAACGAGCAGTGCGGGGAGGGGTCGGTGACCTCGATCCGGGTGGTCGTTTCCGGCCCCGGGAAGACCCGATGAAGGGTCTGGTTCTGGTACACTGAGGCCACGTAAAACACCCCCTGTGACCAGGGCTTTTGTGTGCCAGGCCGGGGTGTTTTCGGCACGCCGATGACGGTCTGCATGAAGGGATCGCACGCGTGGCGTACGGCGCCAAGGACATCATCCATTCTGAAGGGCCTGCAGCCGGTGCGCGAGCGCCCCGGCATGTACATCGGCTCCACCGGTCCTTCGGGTCTGCACCACCTCGTCTACGAGGTCGTCGACAACTCCGTCGACGAGGCCCTCGCGGGCTATGCGACGCGCATCGACGTGACGCTGCTGCCCGACGGCGGGTGCCGGGTGGTCGACAACGGCCGGGGAATTCCCGTCGATCCGCACCCCGAGTATCCCGACAAGTCCGCGGCCGAGATCGTGCTCACGATGCTCCACGCCGGCGGCAAGTTCGGCGGCGAGGGCTACAAGATCTCCGGCGGCCTGCACGGCGTCGGCGTCTCCGTCGTGAACGCGCTCTCCCGTCGTCTCGAGATGGAGATCCAGCGCGACGGCGGGCGTTTCCAGATGGTGTTCGTCGACGGCGGTGAGCCCGTCGCGCCCTGGCTCGCGTCGGCGACTCCGATGCGACGGGCACCTCGATCACGTTCTGGCCCGACCCCACGATCATGGAAGAGGTCGAGTTCCGCGCGCAGACGTTGGTCGAGCGGCTGCGAGAGATGGCCTTCCTCAACAAGGGTCTCGAGATCGTCTTCCGCGACGAGCGCGCCGAAGAACCGACCGAGCAGATCTTCAAGTTCGACGGCGGCATCGTCGACTTCGTGTCGCTACCTGAACGCGTCGAAAGAGCCGCTGTTCTCGACGGTCATCGACATCAGCGACACCTACGAGAGCGGTGAGGTCGAGATCGCGCTGCAGTGGAACACAGGCTTCTACGAAGGCCTGCACTCGTTCGCGAACAACATCGCCACGACCGAAGGCGGCATGCACGAAGAGGGCTTCAAGAAGTCGCTCACGAACGTGATGAACCGGTACGCGCCGCGCCAAGGGGCATCCTCAAGGAGAAGGACGAGAACCTCCTCGGTGAAGACATCCGCGAGGGCCTCACCGCCATCGTGTCGGTGAAGCTGCGCAACCCGCAGTTCGAGGGGCAGACCAAGACGAAGCTCGGGAACACCGAGATCCGGTCGTTCGTCGAGCGGGCCACGAACGAGAAGCTCGCCGAGTGGCTCGAGGAGCACCCGACCGAAGCCAAGGTGATCGTCACCAAGTCGACGCAGGCCGCGCACGCTCGTATGGCGGCACGCCAGGCCCGCGACCTCACGCGCCGCAAGTCGCTGCTCGAGTCCGCGCTCATGCCGGGCAAGCTCGCCGACTGCTCGACGCGCAACGCGGAAGAGGCCGAGCTGTTCATCGTCGAGGGTGACAGCGCCGGCGGCAGCGCCAAGAAGGCGCGCGACCCGCGCTTCCAGGCGATCCTGCCGATCCGCGGCAAGATCCTCAACGTCGAGCGCTCGCGCATCGACAAGATGTTCCGCAACGAGGAGATCCAGGCGCTCATCTCCGCGTCGGGCACGGGTATCGGCGAGGAGTTCGATCTCTCGAAGCTCCGGTACCACAAGATCATCATCATGACCGACGCCGACGTCGACGGTTCGCACATCCGCACGTTGCTGCTCACGTTCTTCTACCGCCAGTTGCCCGAGATCGTGAGTGGCGGTCACGTGTACATCGCGCAGCCGCCGTTGTACGGCGCCAAGCTCGGCAAGGACGATCGCGCGTACCTGAAGGACGAGGCCGCCCTGGCCGAGTTCGAGGCCGCGAATCCCGGCCGCAAGATCGAGGTGAGTCGATTCAAGGGACTCGGCGAGATGGACTGGCACGAGCTCGGCGAGACGACGATGAACCCCGCGACCCGCACGCTGTTGCAGGTGTCGGTCGAAGAGATCGACGCGATCGCCGACGAGATCTTCTCGACGCTCATGGGCGACGACGTCGAGGCGCGGCGCGGCTTCATCCAGACGAACGCCAAAGACGTCCGCTTCCTCGACATTTGATCCGGAGTAGCGCGAGAGATGCCTGACGAACCGCAGACGCTCGGCAACATCGAACCCATCGAGATCCAAGAGGAGATGGAACGCTCCTTCTTGGACTACGCGATGTCGGTCATCACCGCGCGAGCATTGCCCGACGCGCGCGACGGTTTGAAGCCGGTGCAACGCCGGATCCTCTACGGCATGTACGCGGAGGGGATGCGGCCCGACCGTCCGCACCGCAAGTGCGCCAACGCGGTCGGCGAGGTGATGGGCAAGTACCACCCGCACGGCGATCAGTCGATCTACGACGCGCTCGCCCGCATGGCCCAGGACTTCTCGCTGCGCTATCCGTTGATCGACGGTCATGGCAATTTCGGTTCACCGAACGACCGCCCGGCCGCGGCGCGCTACACCGAGGCTCGCCTCTCGCCGCTTGCGATGGAGTTGCTCGGCGAGATCGACGAGGACACGGTCGACTTCGGCGACACCTACGACGGCCGCAACCGCGAACCGCTCGTGCGTGCCGGCGCGGTTCCCGAACCTGTTGGTCAACGGCGGCGGCGGCATCGCGGTCGGTATGGCCACCAACATCCCGCCGCACAACCTGGGCGAGGTCATCGACGCGACGCTGCACCTGATCGACAACCCCGACGCGACGGTCGAAGACCTCATGCAGTTCGTGACCGGACCCGATTTCCCGACGGGGGCCATGATCCTGGGCCGGGCCGGAATCGCCGAGTACTACCGCACCGGCCGGGGCTCGATCCGGATGCGTGCGACCGCGGAGATCGAGGAGGACGCCAAGGGGGGCCAGCGCATCCTCGTGTCCGAGCTTCCGTTCCAGACGTCGGTGGAGTCGATAGGCGCCAAGATCGGTGAGCTCGTCAACGACCGCCGCATCGAGGGCGTCCGCGCGGTCACCGATCTCTCCGCCGGAGACACGGTCGGCCTCGTGGTCGACCTCAAGCGCGACGCCAACGCCCAGGTCGTGCTCAACCAGCTCTACAAGCACACGCCGATGCAGACGAACTTTGCCGCGAACCAGGTCGCGCTCGTCGACGGGGTCCCGCGCCTTCTCAATCTGCGCCAGGCGCTCGAGGTCTACGTCGGCCACCAGGTCGAGGTCATCACGCGCCGGAGTCAGTACCGGTTGAACAAGGCCCGCGATCGGGCACACATCCTCGAGGGTCTGCTCAAGGCGCTCGACATGATCGACGCGATCATCACGTTGATCCGCGGTTCGGAGTCCGCCGACGCGGCTCGTCAGGCGCTGCAGCTCGCGCCATACGAATTCAGCGAGACGCAGGCCACCCACATCCTCGACATGGCGCTGCGCCGGTTGGCCGCGCTCGAGCGCCAGAAGCTGCGTGACGAGTACGACGAGCTCGCGCAGACGATCGCCGAGCTCGAGGCGATCCTCGCCGACGACCTGAAGCTCCGCGGGGTCATCAAGGAAGAGCTCTCGGCGATCAAGGACAAGTACGGCGACGAGCGGCGCACGCTGATCACCACCGACCCCGGCGACCTCGCCGACCTCGATCTCATCGAGGACGAAGAGCTCGTCCTCACGCTCACACACCGCGGCTACGTGAAGACGGTGTCGGTCGACCAGTTCCGGACGCAGGCCCGCGGCGGCAAGGGCGTGCGGGGCGGCAACCTCCGAGAGGAGGACTACGTCGAGCACCTCCTCACCACCACCGCGCATTCGTACCTGTTGTTCTTCTCCAACCGCGGTCGCGTCTATCGCCTGCGGGCGCACGAGATCCCGATGACGGATCGCACCGCGCGCGGGACCGCGCTGGTCAACCTCGTCGCGTTGCAGGGCGACGAGCACATCGAAGCCGTCATCGACACGCGTACCTACGAAGACGGGGTGTACCTGTTCTTCGCGACCCGGAACGGCGTCGTGAAGAAGACGCGGATGTCGGAGTACGACTCGTCGCTGCGCAGTGGCCTCATCGCGATCAACCTGAACGAAGGCGACGAGCTGGTGCGTGTGATCCAGACCACCGGTTCCGACGACGTGTTCATGGTGTCGCGCAACGGCATGACGATCCGGTTCTCCGAGGACGATGTCCGCCCGATGGGGCGCGCGACCGCGGGCGTTCGCGGCATGCGACTGCGCTCGGCCACCGACGGGGTCGTGAGCGCCGACCTTGCCCGTGACGACGCGGTGCTCCTGTTCGTGTCATCGAGCGGTCATGGAAAGCGCACACCGGTCTCGGCGTTCAATCGCCAGGGTCGTGGCGGCCAGGGGGTGCGCGGGATGCGGGTCACCGAATCGCGCGGGACCGTGGTCGCGGCCTTCACGGTCGACTCCGGCAGTGAGATCCTGGTGTTCTCCTCGGCGGGCAACATCGTGCGCATGGGCGTCGACGAGATCTCCGAGCAGGGTCGGGATGCGACCGGCGTGCGCGTGGCGCGCCTCGACGAGGGCGATACGGTTGTCGCCGTGGCACCGGTGCTCGAAGCCGAGCAGAACGACGAACCTGCGCCGGCCGGCGGCGCCGGGACGAGCGAAGAGAACTGATCCATGGCGCGCGCCAAGGCCGTGCTCGAGAGCGTTCCCGAGAAACCCCCGGTCAGCGCGCCGAAGAAGGCGCGCCGCAAGCGGGTCGCGTCTCCCCGCCAGGTCTTCGAACGCCGTTATGTGCAGACGGTCCGCTCGGTCGACCTCTGGTCGGTGCTGAAGGTCTCGATCTGCTTCTACCTCAGCTCGCTGATCGTGATCCTCGTCGCCGGCATCATGCTCTGGTGGATCGCATCGGCCGCAGGGGTGGTGGCCAGCGTCGAGAGCTTCGTGGGCCAGCTCGTCAACAACAAGGACTTCCGCCTGTTGTCGTGGGAGGTCCTGCGCGGGGCGACGCTCATCGGCCTGGTCGTGGTCTGCTTGCTGACCGTCGTCACGGTGTTGGCCGCGGCGTTCTACAACCTGTTTTCCGAGCTCCTCGGGGGCATCGAGGTCACGGTGGTGGAGCAGGAAGAGCTGACCACCTGACGGCCGAAAACGAGTGGGGCTAGCAAGAATCGAACTTGCGACCTCATCCTTATCAGGGATGCGCTCTAACCGACTGAGCTATAGCCCCCGGGCAGGCGAAGCAGCGTAGCAGTGGTCCACCGGTGCGACTCGACGGCCGGAGTCGGGTCACGGCCCGCTCGATACACTCCCGCGTGATGAAGGTCTTCAAGCGGCTGCTCTTGGTCCTCGGCGCCGCGGGCGCGGTGGGGATGCTCGCGCGGGTGCGCGGCAAGGGTGGGGTACCGCCCACCACCGGCGGTTGGCGCGAGCTCGAGGGTCCTGAATTTCGATGACGGGATGATGCCGTGACGACAGCCCTCGTCGTCGGTCTCGGCGCGGTCGGAACCCGTGCCGCGCGCCAGCTCATCGACACTCCCGGCGTCGATCGGCTCCTCCTGGCCGATCGGGATGCGAACCAGCTCGCCGAGGTGGCCGTCGCGTTCGGAGCGAAGGCGGAACGGGTCGAGTTCGAGCCAGGTGACCCGATCCCCGCGAACGTCGACGTCGTCGTGACGGCGCTCCCGGCCGGCGTCGACCATCAGGTCGTCACCGCGGCTATCGCCGCGGGCGTCCCCGTCGCGTCGAGTGAGGAAGAACACGATGCCCTCGACCAACTGCGGGCCCTCGATCCGAACGCGCGCGGCGCCGGGGTTTCGGTCGGCATCGGTTGCGGCCTTGCGCCCGGCCTGGTCGACGCGCTCGCGCGCCACGCGGCATCGATGTTCGACTCGGTCGAGGAGATCAAGGTGGCGCGCACCGGCTGGGCCGGGCCGGCCAGCGTCGCGACGGTGCGTTACGAGCGACGGGTCCCGGTGCGAACGTGGCATGACGGCACCTGGCGGGAAGACCATCCTCACGGCGACAGCCTCGTGTGGTTCCCGGAGCCGATCGGGGCGCGTGAGTGCCGGACGGTCACCGGGGGCACGGCCTTGCTGGTCGACGCGTTCCCGGGGGTGCCGCGGATCGGGGTGGCGCTCGGCGAGTCGCCCAAGCGGACACGGCTGCGCCGTCGCTTCGGCGACGACGGCGAGTGGGGCGCAGCGCGGGTCGAGGTCTGGGGCCGGCGCGACGGTGGCTTCGACTGCACCGTCTACGGCGTCGTCGAGCGCACTGCGGTGGCGGCGGGCACGGTTCTGGCGGTCGTCGGCGCCCGCCTGGCCGGTGCGCTGCAACCGCGGCTGGAACGACCCGGCGTGCACGGCCTCGGCGCCCTCCTCGATCCGGTGCCGTTCCTGGCCGAGCTCGCGCAACGGGGGGTCCGGGCGGCGGCATTCGAAGGCGTCGCCGTCGCCTGAACCTGCGCCCGGGCGCGCCGGGCGCGAGGAGCGGTGCCCGCCGGCGGCGATTTGCGGGCCCTCTCGCGGCCGCGTTTGGCTGAACGCGGCCCGCGATCGTGCCGATCTGCGGGTACCGTGGCGGTCGGCCTCGAGGGGTCGGCCCAGATGTGGCCGGTGGAACGCCGAGGACTGCGGTCGGTGACGATGAACGACGACACCGAGGACGAGACCCCGAAGCGAGAGGTCGCCGGGCGCTCGAGCGGTGCCGGGCTGGTCGACCTGGCTTCCCGGCGCCCGATGGTGCTCGACGAGGTCCCGCTGGCGGTCCCGCGCGGCGGCCAGGTGCTCGTGTTCGGCGGCCTGCGCCTTGCGCCGGGCGCCACCGATGTTTCCCGGGAGGCGACCCGGACGATCGCGCACGCGATCGAGGGCTGTCGCGGCCCGGCTGCGATCGTCTTCGCGGGCGACACGTTCGACATGCTGCGCGAGGGACGACCCGATCCCGAGGGCGCCTTGGCCGCGCACCCGCGGCTCGCGGCCGCGCTCGCGGGATTCCTCGAGGCGCCGGAACGCCGGATCGTCGTGCTGCCCGGAATCCGCGACAACGCGCTTGCGTACGACATGCGCACGGCCGACGCGCTCGGCGCCATCGGGTGGACGGTCGCGCTCGCGTGCGTGCTGGAGATCGATACCGGCTCCGGTGTGCGGGTCGTACGCGTGGAGTCGGGGCACCAGCTCGACCCGGCCGCGGCGTTCACGGACCCGCGCGACCCCAACGATCATCCGCTCGTGGTGCACCTCGAGCGCGACGTGCTCCCCGGTTTCGCGAACGTCGGCGAGAGCTCACACAAGTGGCTGGAAGGCATCGAAGACGCCGATCCCGCCGACATGGGCGCGTTGGTGGCGTCGCGGTTCACCTATCGCCGGCTGTTCCGGCGCGCGGCCTGGCTGACGCTCCCGGTCCTGGCGCTGCTCGCGGTCTTCTTCCCCGTGGCCGTCTTCTCGGCCCGCCAGCACGACACGCTCCTGCACATCTTCCGCTTGCTCGCGGCGGGCTTCGCGGTCGAGCTCGTCCTCGTCGCGGTGGCGTTGGCCTTCGTGGTGGTGCAGTTGCACGATTCTCTCGGTGCCATCTCGTGGTTGTCGCGCTCGTTGCGCGACAACGACGCACCTCGCGGCGTCGCGGTCGGTCTCGCGGCCGGGGGCGGCGCGGGATTGATCACCGGGCATTCGGGCCGGGCCGAGCTGACCGATCTCGGCGGCGGCGCGTTCTACGCGAACTGCGGGACCGCGGGCCGCACGGTTGACCGCGTCGAACCCCGGGCCGGTTTGCCCGCGGTCTACGCGGCGCGGCTGCGGTGCTCGTGGATCGAGCTCGAGGCGGGCTCGGAGTTGCGGGCCCGGCTCTGGCATGGCGCCCGAGACTTGCCCGAGCGCACGTTCTTGGAGCGGATGGGGTCGCGGGAGCGCATGCGTTCGTGCTGGCCACCCTCGGAGGTGGCGGAACATCCGGGCACGGTGACCTGGCCGTCGGCGGGTGACGCGACGGCGCGCCGGCGGCACATTCGCCGGATCGGTGCCGCCGCGATCGCGTTCGCGGGCGTGCTCAGCCTGGCGTCGGCGGTGACGCTGCCGATCGCCTCCCGGCTCGATGCGTTGGGGCGCTTCGCGCCGATCGAGATCCCGGAGTTCGCTGCCGCGCTGGTCGCGATCTCCGGCATCGGTCTCCTCCTCCTCGCCCGCGGCGTGCGGCGCGGGCAGCGCCACGCGTGGCTGTTGGCGAACGCGCTGTTGTTGGTCGCCGTCGTCGGTGACGTGACCAAGGGCCTCGACGTGGAAGAAGCGATCGTCGCTTTAGCCGTCGCCGTCTTCTTGCTCGTTCACCGTGCCGATTTCACCGCCCCCGCGAACCCGTCGTCGTGGCGGCGCGGGCTGGGCGTCGCGCTGGTGGCGATCGTTGTCGGGGTTGCCGGCGGCACGGTCGGCGTCGCCATCAGGCATCCGGAGCTGTCCCTGGCGAAGATCGTCGAGGCGGTCGCGGAGCGGCTCGTCGGGTTGAAGACCGTGGCGCTTCCCTACAGCGTCGACCGGCTCGTGTCACCCGCACTACTCGCCGTCGGCGTCGTCACCATACTTTCGCTGTGTTGGCTGCTCTTCCGGCCCGCGGTCTCACCGCGTCTGTCGTCGTACCGCCCGCTCTCGCGCGAGCGCGCGCGGTTCATCGTCGAGAAGTACGGCACCGATTCGTTGTCGTACTTCGCGTTGCGCGACGACAAGGAGTGGTTCGGCTTTCGCGACACGTTGGTGGCGTACCGCGTGCACAACGGCATCGCGCTCGTGTCGCCCGATCCGATCGGTCCCGTGGGCCAACGAGCCGAAGCCTGGGGCGCGTTCCGGGAGTTCGCCGACGAACACGGTTGGCCGGTCGCGATCATGGGCGCGGGGGCCGACTGGTTGCCCGTCTATCGCGCGAGCGGGATGCACGACCTGTACATCGGCGACGAAGCCGTCGTCGACGTTCGCCGGTTCAGCCTCGACGGGAAGCAGAACAAGAGCCTGCGCCAATCGGTCGGCCGGGTCGAGAAGGCGGGTTATCGCGTCGAGTTCTTCGATCCGTCCCAGCTGCCGCTCGGGATGGAGACCAGGCTTCGGGAATTGATGACGGAGAGCCGGCGCGGCGACGTCGAGCGCGGGTTCTCGATGACGCTCGGTCGCGTCTTCGAACCCGAAGACCGCGGCTTGCTGCTCGCGGTCGCGCTCGACGGCGACGATCAACCCGCCGGATTCTGCCAGTTCGTGCCCGCGCGCGATCAACGGGTGGTCGCTCGACCTGATGCGCCGGAGCGAGGCGACCGACATCCCGAACGGCATCACCGAGTTCATCGTCGCCAAGACGATCGAGCACGTACGCCGGCAGGGCTCCGTCGGCCTCGCGCTCAACTTCGCCACCTTCCGGGCGGTGCTCGCGAGTGAGGCAGGCGACCGCCTCGCGCAGCGTGCGCAGAAGTGGATCCTCGAGCGCGTGGGTGACTCGATGCAGATCGAGTCACTGTGGACGTTCAACGAGAAGTTCCAGCCGGAATGGCATCCGCGCTACGCGGCCTACGACTCGCCCGAACACATCCTCAGCGCGTCGATCGCGGTCGCGCGTGCCGAGTCGTTCTTCGAGATCCCGATCATCGGGCGTTTCTTCCGGCCGTCGGCCGACGAACCGCGTGAACGCCCGCGCCAGCTGCCGGTCGAGCCGGCACCGTCGCGCAAGCCCGCGGCCAAGCCTCGGCCGCCGGCGCAGTCAGGGGTGTGAGGGGCTCGGTCCTTCGCCCGCGATCTCGAACGCGATCTCGTCGAGGTAGCAGAAGTACCAGTCCTCCCCGGGCTCGAACGACTGGATGACCGGGTGCCCGTTCGCATGGAAATGCGCGGTGGCGTGCTTGCCTGGCGACTGGTCGCAGCAGCCGATGTGGCCGCATTCGGCGCACCGGCGGAGGTGGACCCAGTGCATGTCGGCCGCGAGGCATTCGACACAGCCCGTTCCGCTGGGTGCGACGGCCGCGATGTGGCTCGAGGTGGGTGCAGGAGCTGGGCACACGGGCAGTCTGCCAAGCGCGTCAAGAGCCATCCGGTGGGGTACTCACGGCCTTGGATCCATGCCCGACCTCCCGAGGTGTGCCGACGCTCGGCGGGCACGGCGGGGTGGGCGCGAGATCGATTGGTCACGCCATCTTCAGCGGGAGTCTGCTCATGAAGCGGTCGCGTGTCGTCCGAGGGGTCGCGACGGTCGCCGCCTTGGCGCTCGACGTGCCGGGATCTCGAACGACTCGGCATTCAGCGCCGCCACCCGGGTGCTCGCGCACCTCGGCGGATTCGCCGCCCTTCACTGACGAGCGGTAACGGCCGGCGCGCGAAGCAGTGGTGTGAAACCGCCGCGAAAGCGGTCGGTGTCATGGTTCGCCTTGGCGCATGCGCCGGGCGCGTCTTTCAGGAAAACCCCTCACCCCCTTTCCGGGAGGCGCGTCCGGGGCGGCCACGGACGTTGCCGTTGAGCGCGGGAGGGTCTACGCGATCCAGCGCTGCGCGAGGCCGTGATCGCCGGCGAGGTGGACCGTCGCCTGCGCGCGTGAGGTCGAGGCGGTCTTGTGGAAGATCGCCTTCAGGTGGGTCTTCACCGTGTGCTCGCTGATCCAGAGTGCGGCCGCGAGCTCCTTGTTGCTCAAGCCGCGGACGAGGAGCGCGGCGACGTCCTGCTCGCGTGGGGTGAGGCCGAACGCGTCGGCGGCCGCGTGCGCGTCGGCGGCCGCGTGCGCGTCGGCGGCGGCGCGGAACTCCTCGCTCACCACCGGTTGGCCGCTCGTGACCATCAGTACGGCCTGGGCGAGCTCGATCGCTCGGGCGTTCTTGGAGAGCACGCCGCTCGCACCGGCGGCGAGGGCGGCGTCGCACTGCTGCACGGTGGCCCAGCTGGTGAAGACGGCGATCGCGGCGACGCTCGGGGTGCGGGTCAACGCGGTGACGCGGTCGAGGCCGAGGTGGTCGTGGCCGTAGGGGTCGAAGAGCGCGAGGTCGACTCGCAGTTGCGGGCGCGATCGTTGCGGGTCGAGGTCGACGACGTGGATGCGCTGGTGAAAGGGCGACAGCATGGTCGTGAGGCCGTGGCGGACGAGCTCGGTGCCGTTCACGAGCGCGATCACGACGGGAGGTTGCATCGCGGTCTGTTCGACGAGGGGGCTCGGGGAATCGAGCCGCGGCCCCGGGCGGGTCCGGCGAGCCTCCGCCCGAACCTCGGGACACGCCGCCGCCCGGTCTACGATGCCGGTCCGACGGGGACGTAGCTCAGCTGGCTAGAGCACCTGCTTTGCAAGCAGGGGGTCGTGGGTTCGAGTCCCATCGTCTCCACCACGTACGGCCTGGTTTCAGGTATTGCCGACCGGCACCGGACGCGTTCCTGTCGGCGGGTCGGAGTGTCCATTGCGCGTCCATCGCGCGGAGCTCCGCTTGCGGTCGCGCCCGCCTCGGTCCGCGAGCACTTACTTCGACAGTTCAGATCCGACCGTGCTCACCGTCGATCACGATGCCCAACCGAACTCGGTCGAGAACGGCAAACAACGACCACCCAGTCGGACCGGCCGTTCTGTCAGGCGCGACGAATGAAGTAGATGATGGCGACGATGACGAGCACGACCACGAGCGTTCCTACACCGATGTACATGAAACCTCCCCGGCTTCGGTCAGCGAATGTTGACCAGCGAGTCAGCTACTTGCGGTGCAACGCGTGCTTCACCTTGTCGATCACCGTCCCGGCCTTCTTGACCACCGTGTCCGCAGCCTCGTCGACCTTGGCCTTGGCATCGGCGACCTTCTCCTTTGCTTCACCGGCGCGGCGGTCAGCCTTGCCTTCGGATTCCAGATCTTTGTCGCCCGTCAACGCGCCGGCAGCCTCTTTCACCTGACCCTTGACCTGATCGGACTGTGCTCCCATGAGGCACCACCTTTCGCATACGACACACCTCAGCGCGACTTGCAGGCCGCGACCACAACCCCATCGTGACGACGCCAAGAGAACCCGGCCAGGGCCTTAGTGCCCGAACGCGCGACCGCGCACCTCAACGCGCCTTCCATAACCGTCTCGAGAGTCCGTTTCCCGCGCCTGCCCGAACGGCGGTGGACCCCGCGTCATCGGTGAGGCTTACGTCGCGGCCGGTCCGGTCGGCACCGCCGGCTCCGAAGATCAGATCTCGGGGTAGGACTCTTACCTTCGGTAATATTAGTTGACGCTTACGTAAGTCAGGGCTTATCCTTGTGCGGTGGATGCTGCACTCAAGGCGTTGGCCGAGCCCCGGCGGAGGGAGATCCTCCGATTGGTCTGGGTGCGCGAGCTGCCGGCCACGGATATCGCCGACCACTTCACCGAGGTCACGCGGTCTGCCATCTCGCAGCACCTCGCGGTCCTCAAGACGGCGGGCTTGGTGACCGAGCGCCGCGACGGGACGCGCCGTTTGTACCGCGCGGATCGGAACGAGATGAAGAAGCTGCGCAAGTTCCTCGACGAGTACTGGACGTCCGGCCTCGAGCGACTCCGTGACGTCGCCGAAGCCGCCCAACGAGACAAGGAGAAGCACTGATGGCCGAGCTCGTGCGCGAGATCATGATCGAGGCGACACCGGAGACGATCTGGCCGTTCCTCACCGATCCGGAGCGTCTCGTCGAATGGCACGGCTCGGTCGCCGAGATCGACCCGCGGCCCGGCGGCATCTACCGGGTGTTCGTCGCCGGCCAGTTCCAGTCGGCGGGGGAGTACGTCGAGGTCGTTCCCCTGGAGAAGGTCGCCTTCACCTTCGGCTGGGAAGAGGACGGTCACCCGATCCCACCGGGGTCGACCAATATCGAGATCACGCTGCATCCCGAGGGCGACAAGACCCGCGTGCGCCTCGTGCACTCAGGGCTGCCCGACGACGCGGTTGGCGACCACGGCAACGGTTGGGCGCACTACCTCGAACGGCTCGCGGTGCGCGTCGCGGGCGGTGACCCGGGACCCGACCGTGCATCCGGGGCCAAAGCCTGATGGTTGGGCGCGCGACGTTTCGCTCCGCGCGCCCGACGAGCGCCGGGACGGCGGCGACGACAGCCGCGCTGACGGCGACGCTCGGCCTCGCCGCCGGCGTGGTCGTGATCGCGGCGGGTGTCTACGAGTTCACGCCGTTCAAGCAGGACGCTCGCCGGCGCTGCCGCGAGAGCGTCGCCTCGGGATTCGACTTCGGGTTGTGCTGCGTCGGCTCGAGCATCGGACTGATGCTGATGCTGATGCTGGTGGCGCTGAGCGTGATGAGCGTCGCGTGGATGTCGGTGGTCAGCGTGCCGATGCTCGCCCAGAAGCTGTTGCCCGCGAAAGCCGCCCTCGACGTGCCGCTGGCGCTATCGATCGTCGGACTCGGAATCGTGATCGTCATCGCGCCCTCGTTCGTTCCCGGACTGATGCCGTCGATGTGACCGCGTCGTCGGTGGCGCGGGCTACGCCCGATCTCTTGTAACGACACGAAGGAGGAAACCATGACCGATCACAAGATCGGAACCCGTGAGGAGTGGCTTGCCGCCCGGCTGGAGCTGCTCGAGGCCGAGAAGGAGCTGACGCGGCGCAGCGACGAACTGGCGCGGCAACGCCAGGAGCTGCCGTGGGTTCGCATCGACAAGGAGTACCGCTTCGAGACCGACGAGGGCGCCGCGTCGCTCGCGGATCTCTTCCGCGGACGCTCGCAGCTGCTCATCTACCACTTCATGTTCGGGCCCGACTACACGGCCGGCTGCCCGTCCTGCTCGGCGATCGCGGACGGCTTCGACGGCTTCGTCGTCCACCTCGCGCAATCACGACGTCACGCTCTGCGGCGGTGTCGCGGGCGCCGCTCGCGAAGCTGCAGGCGTACAAGCGGCGGATGGGTTGGACGCTTTCCCTGGGCGTCTTCGTTCGACAGCGACTTCAACTACGACTTCCAGGCGGCGCACACCGAGGAGGAGTGGCAGTCGGGAGCCGTCGAGTACAACTTCCGCGCGACGGACCTTCGGCCGTCGGCCGGTGAGGAGAGTTCCGAGCGCGACGCAGTTCGCATCGAGCATCGTGCGGAACGGACTGGGCAGACATACCGGCGCGAGGGGCCCGGCGTGAGCGCGTTCGTGCTCGAGGACGGCGTCGTCTACCACACCTACTCCACGTACGCGCGCGGACTGGACGGCCTCTGGGGCATGTACCAGTGGCTCGACCGCGCGCCACTCGGTCGCAACGAGACCGGTTTCTGGTGGCGCCGCCACGACGAGTACGACAACTAGTAGCAACACACGGGCAAGGCCGGCGCGACCGACCGCAACGCGGTCAGCGGGTGCGGAACTCGAGGCCTTCGAAGTCGCTCGAGTTGCGCCAGTTGTCGATGTACTCGAAGTACGCGACCGGGCCGAGCGGGTAGCCGGCCATGCCGAAGCGGGCCCGGGGGTTCAGCGGCTGGCCCTCGTTGTTGTAGTAGCCGGGGGTGCAGTCGGCGTTGCCGAGGAATGATGCCGGGCTGCTGTCGAGCAGGTCCATCCACGACTGCTCGGCCTCGGCCGTGACCTCCACCTCGTCAGCGCCGGCCTCGAGGGCATGCCGCACGACGGCAGCGATGGTGATGCCCGAGTCGGCGAGGTTCGACGTGATGTTCGAGATCAGGTTGGCACCTTGTGCGAAGCCGACGATGAAGAGGTTCGGGAAGCCGTGCACGTGGATGCCGTGCATCGAGCGCATGCCGGCTTCCCAGTATTCGGAGAGCCGAGAGCCGTCGCGCCCGATGGTGTCGTAGCCCGAGCGGCGGTCGTAGCTGGTGCCCACCTCGAAGCCCGAGGCGAAGATCAGGCAGTCGAGCTCGTAGTGCACGTCCGCGGCGAACACCCCGGTCTCGTCGATGCGTTGGACGCCCTTGCCGTCGGTGTCTGACGAGGTGACAGTTCGGCCGGTTGTACGCCTGCAGGTACTCGTCGTGGAAGCACGGCCGCTTGCAGAGTTGGCGGTACCAGGGCTTCAGATTCTCGCGCGGTCTCGTGGTCCGCGACGACGGCGTCGCAGCGGGCACGGATCTCCTCCATCTTCTCGTCGTCGCTCTCCAAGAACGCGAGGTCGGCGAGCTCGGGTGTGAGCTCGTTGCCCGCGGCGACCTTCTCGACGATCCGGTCTCGGATCCGTTGCGAGATGTCCGTCCAGCCGTCCTTCACGAGGTCCTCGTCGGCGAAGCCTCCGGTCTGGAGGGTCGCGAAGTTCATCAGCCACTTCTTCTGCCAGCCGTGCTCGAGCGTCGCGAACCACTCGGGGTCGATCGGATGGTTGTTGCGGACGTCGACCGAAGACGGCGTGCGTTGGAACACGTACAGCTCGCGCGCGTCGCGCGCGAGCGGTGGGATGCACTGCACGGCGGTCGCGCCGGTGCCGATGATGCCGACGCGCTTGTCGGCGAGGTTCGCCATCCGCGCGCCGGCCCAGTCACCGCCGGTGTACGCGTAGTCCCAGCGGCTCGTGTGGAAGGAGTGGCCGGCGAAGGTCTCGATTCCGGGGATGCCGGGCAGCTTGGGCCGGTTGAGCGGACCTGTGCCCATGGCCACGAACCGGGCGCGGATCGCGTCGCCGCGGTCGGTGCGGATGATCCAGCGCGCCGCGGTCGCGTCCCACTCGAGCTCCGTGACCACGGTGGAGAACAACGCGTCGCCGTAGAGGTCGAACGTCTTGGCGATACGCCGGCAGTGCTCGAAGATCTCGGGTGCCATGACGTACTTCGCGGACGGCATGTGGCCGGTCTCTTCCAGCAGCGGCAGGTAGATCATGGCCGCGGTATCGCACATCGCGCCGGGGTAGCGGTTCCAGTACCACGTGCCGCCGAAATCGCCGCCGACCTCGATGATCCGCACGTCGTCGATGCCCGCCTGCTTCAGCCGCGCGCCCACGCACAACCCCGAGAAGCCGCCACCGATCAGCGCGACGGTCACGTCGTCGAACCGCGGCTCGCGCTCGATCCTCCGGGCGTAGGGATCGTCGAGCATCGAGGCGAACCGACCCGTGGGCTCGAGGTACTGGTCGTTGCCGTCGGACCGCAGCCGCTTGTCGCGCTCCTCGCGGTACTTGACCCGTAGCGCGCTGTGATCGATCGTCATCCCGCGTCCGTGACCGCGGCGATCGGTGCACCCCACCACGTGGTCGGCGCGCCCAGGATGTCGCGACGAGGCAGACCCTCGGCCGCTCCGAACGCGTCCACCCCGGCGACCCGCACCGCGTCGGCGTAGCGCGGTGCGAGCTCGGTGAACACCGCACCGCGGCCGTGCGCGCGGAGCGCTTCGGCCGACGCGTAGGCCTCGTACAGCGTGCCGGTACCGGCCGCCTCGTCGACGTACCAGTCGTACACGACGGTCCCCGGTTCGTCGCGACCGACCGCAACCATCGCGCGGGCCATCTCGCGAAAGCGATCCACGTCGAGGATCTCGAAGCGGATCACGAACCGCACCCACTCGCCGTCACGCACGACGAAGACGGTAGCCGCGCCCTCGTTGCCGACGCTTCGATGCGGCGCAGCCGTCCTCCGAGCTCAGGGCGCCGCGAGGTGGTGGCCGGCCGCGTCGAGAAGCGCAGCCTGGGTGCCTTCGGTTTGTTGGAGGTGCAGCCGGCGGGTCAATTCGTCGATCGGCAGTGCCCGCGCGAAGAGATAGCCCTGGGCATGACGGCAACCGAGCTCGCGGAGCAGCTTCACCTGATCGGCGGTCTCGACTCCTTCTGCGACGACGTCGAGCCCCAGGTCGTTGCCGAGTGTGAGCACGCTGCGAACGATGGCAGCGGCCGCGCCACCGCCCGAGAGATCGCGTACGAAGCTTTGGTCGATCTTCACCATGTCGAGGGGCAACGAGTGGAGCAGGGTCAACGAGGAGTGTCCGGTGCCGAAGTCGTCGAGCGCAATTTTGATCCCCAGCCGCCGCGCGGCGGCGAGCTCCTGCGCGGCGCCCGCGACGTCGGCAAGGATCGCGGTCTCGGTGATCTCGATACCGATCAGCGTCGGGTCGCAACCGGTACGTTCCAAGAGCGTGACGAGGCGCTCTGTTGGCTTGACGCGAGCGAGCTGACCTGCGGACACGTTGCACCAGATGCGGAACGTGTCGTCGACGCCCGATCGCATGAGGCCGGCGCGCAGCTCGACGGCACTCGTGACGACCCGGTCGTCGATCGCGAACACGAGTCCGACATCCTCGGCCAGCGGCATGAACTGCGCCGCGTTGATGACGCCCCGGGTCGGATGGATCCACCGCGCGAGGGCTTCGGCACCGACGATCCGGCCGGTTTCGAGATCGACCTCCGGTTGGAACCAGGCCTGGATCTGGTCGTCGGCGAGCGCTTCGCGGAGATCCTGTTCGTCGTCGAGACGGTGCTGAACCGCCGCGCCCAACTCGACGTCGTAGGTCTCGACGCGGCCCCGGCCGCCCTGCTTGGCTCGGTACAGTGCGGCATCCGCGTTCGAGAGGAGCGTTTCGGCGCTGTCGGCCGCGTCGATGTTCGTCGCGATCCCGATGCTGGCCGACACACGGTGGTGGCGGCCGGCGAAGTCGAACGGCTGTGCAAAGGACGCGAGCACCCGCCCGGCGATCAGGACTGCCTCCGAGCTGTCGCGCAGACGGTCGAGGAGCATCGTGAACTCGTCGCCGCCCAGGCGTGCAAGCAGATCCTGGTTGCGCATCACCGATCGAACGCGGGCCGCCACCTCGATGAGCAGCTCGTCACCCGCGCCGTGCCCGAGCGAGTCGTTCACGAACTTGAAGTGGTCGAGGTCGAAGTACAAGACGCCGATGAGCGTCTGGTCGCGCCGAGCAGCTGCGATCGCCCGTTCGAGCTGCTCGACGAAGGTGCCCCGATTGGCGAGACCGGTCAGGCTGTCGCGCATGGCCAGCTCGCGCAGTCGGGCGTTCGTCTCGTCATTGCGCTCGCGCAACTCCAGTTCGCTCACGACGAGTGCATGCACTTCGTTGTGCATGGTTGCCATCAAGACGAAGTAGATGGGGATCGCGAGGCCGAACAGCCGGCTGGCCCGGTCGCTCGATGCCGCGAACGCGACCGTGGTCAAGACCAGGAGCGGCAGCTGGCACGAGTAGAAGTAGAGGCGACGCGCCGCGGTGCCGACCGTGTAGCTCGCCGACGTGGCACACGCGAACAGGAGGCACACCGACCGCAGGTCGGCATGACTCGCGTTCGGCAGGGCGATCACCGCGAGGGAGCCCCAGGCCAAGCCGAGAAGAAAGGCGCTGAACGGCCCCGGCCAGAATCGCTCGATCAGTTCACCCCGTCGGCGCCGACGGAGATACCAACCGCTGGTCGAGAACATCACGATGTCGGCGATCCAGACGAACACCACGAACGTCAATCGACGCTCGAGGGAGACTGACGATCCCAGGATCAGCGCGAGGAGTGAGGAAGCCGGGATCCCTACGAGCGCGCTGCGACGGAGTGCTCGGTGCACCTGGTCCGCGCTCGCCTGGCGCACCTCGACGCTGAGCGAACTCTCATCCACCTCCCTAGATCGGTCGGTGGTCGGGGTCCCTGTAGCGGCAGCAGATCAGCCTGCTCGGCCGGGGGGACCGGCCGAGGGGCGCCCGACCCGCGCTCCGGCGGGACTCAGCGATCCGCCGCCTCGAGCGCGTTCGCCGTTGCGACCGAGCCGAACCAGCGGGCGGAGGGCTTCGGGTGGCGGGCGAACGTCGTGCGGTCCACTTCGACCAGACCGAAACGGGGCGTGTACCCGAAGGCCCACTCGAAGTTGTCGAGCAAGCTCCAGTACGTGTAGCCCGCGACGTCGATGCCGTCGTCGAGACACTGCAGCACGCCTTCCAGCGCGAGCTGCACATAGCGGATGCGGTCGGCGTCGTCTTCGGTCGCCAGCCCGTTCTCCGTGACGTACAGCGACGGCCGCCCGCCGGTGCGTTCCCACGCTCGGCGCAGCGTTGCTTCCAAGGCTTGCGGCCAGAACTCGTAGCCCATCGTCGGCACGACCGGGACGCCCGGCTGCGGTCCGAGCCACCCGTGCGGTCCCATCAGCATGCGGCTGTACGTCTGCACACCCACGAAGTCGTCGTCCCCGGCGAGGTCGAGATAGTGATCCTCGGTCGCGCGCGCGGCCGCGCACGCGGCCTCGCCCCCGTCGGCAGGCTGGTAGTCGGCCATCGAGACCGTGAGGCCGACGGGTACGTCCGTGACGTGCTGCTTGATCGCGTCGACGGCCTTTCGGTGTGCGGTCGCGAACACGTCGTCGGCGCGGCGCGCTTCGTCGGCATTCGTGCGCCCGGGCGGGAACATCCCGAACTCGTAGCCCATGAAGGCGACCATGTTCGGCTCGTTGATGGTGCACACGCGGCCGAGCACCGGCGCGAGGTCGCGCGCCGTCCGGTCGCAGAAGCGGGCGAAGGCGTCAGCCGTCGATGGTTCCAGCCAGCCTCCTCGGGACGTGAGCCAGAGGGGCGTGGTGAAGTGGTGGAAGGTGACGACCGGTGTGATCTGACGCTCCAGCAACGCTTCGCCGACGCGGCGGTAGTGGTCGAGCGCCGCCCGCGACCATTCGCCTTCGGCCGGCTCGATGCGGCTCCATTCGACGGAGAACCGGTAGGAAGTCAGCCCGAGCTCCGCGATGATCGCGACGTCGTCGCTCCAGCGGTTCCACGAGTCGCACGCGTCACCGCTCGACTCCCCGCACGGCGAACCGGGTGCGTGTTCCCACGCCCACCAGTCGTTGTTCACGTTCGCGCCTTCGATCTGGTGCGCCGCAGTCGCCGTCCCCCAGTCGAATCCCTGCGGGAACGATCGCTTCGTCGTGGCCATCGTGGTGGGGTCCTTCCTGCGGAGCACGCGAGCGAGCGTGACGTCGATTCGCTGCGGACGTAGTCTTGGTAGAACGTGTTCTAGTTGTCTACTTCTCCGGAGGGCGAGATGCATACCCCGCTGTGCGACATGTTCGGGATCGAGTACCCGATCTTCGCCTTCACGCACTGCCGCGACGTCGTCGCCGCGGTGAGCAAGGCCGGAGGTCTGGGTGTGCTCGGCGCGGTGGGCTTCAGTCCCGAACAGCTCGAGATCGAGCTCGACTGGATCGATGAGCACGTGAACGGCATGCCGTACGGCGTCGACACCGTGATGCCGCAGAAGGCCGTCGACGTGCACGGTGCCGATGCGCAGGACATGTTGGCGCAGATCCGGTCGATGATCGACGCGAACCACTGGCGCTACGTCGACGAGCTGATGGAGCGCTTCGAGCTGCCGCCGTTGCCCGAGGGTGACCAACCCGGAGGCGTGCTCGGCTGGACCGACGACGTCGCGCACCAGCACGTCGAGATCGCGCTCGCTCACCCGATCAAGCTGATCGCAAATGCGCTGGGGTCGCCGCCCAAGGACGTCATCGACCAGGCGCACGCACATGGCGTGAAGGTTGCCGCGCTCGCGGGCAAGGCGGTGCACGCGCAGCGGCACATCAACAACGGCGTCGACATCGTCGTCGCTCAGGGCTACGAGGCGGGCGGTCACACGGGAGAGATCTCGACGATGGTCCTCGTTCCGGAGGTGGTCGATGCGGTCGCGCCCGCGCCCGTGCTTGCGGCGGGTGGCATCGGTACCGGCCGGCAGATCGCGGCCGCGCTCGCGCTCGGGGCCCAGGGCGTGTGGCTTGGTTCACTGTGGCTCACCACGGCGGAAAGCGACTCCAGCCCCGCGGTGTCGCAGGCCTACCTCGAGGCAACGTCGGCCGACACGGTGCGGTCGCGCTGTTACACGGGCAAGCCGGCGCGCATGTTGCGCAACGCGTGGACCGAGGCGTGGGCCGATCCCGACGGTCCGGGTCCCCTCGGCATGCCGTTGCAGAACATCCTCACGTCGGACGCGAACGCGCGCATCGCGCGGTCGGGCCGCAAAGATCTCGCATTCGCGCCGGTCGGCCAGATCGTGGGGCGCATGAACGAGGTGCGACCCGTGCGTGACGTGATGTACCGGTTGGTCGAGGAGTACATCGAGACCGTCGAACGGCTCGAGCAGGGCACGAAAGCGTGACGCGGCGGAGCCGGTCGGGACGGGCGCCGAGCCTGGACGTCGAGAGGTAGCACGGGTGGAGATCGATCTCGTCAGCCCCGACCGGTGGATTACGGGGATCCCGCACGAGCAATTCGAGTGGTTGCGGCGGGAGGCGCCCGTGTTCTGGCACGCTTCCGACGACCCCGACGTGCCGGCCTTCTGGGCACTCACTCGTCACGCCGACGTGCAGGCGGCCAATCGCGACGCCAACCAATTCTCGTCGCAGCGCGGTGGTGTGTTCCTCAACAACCAGTCGGCCGAGGAGCGCGAGTTGTTCCGCTCGATCATCGAGACGGACGAGCCCGAGCACACCCGACTCCGACGCCTCGTCAACCGCGGGTTCACGCCCCGCTCCATCTCCCACTTCGAGGCCAGCTATCGCCAAGCAGTGCGCGACGTGCTCGCCCGCGCGATCGAGCGCGGCACGTTCGACTGGGTGACCGAGGTCGCGACCACCCTGCCGGCGTACGCGATCTCCGAGCTGCTCGGCGTTCCCGTCGAGGATCGGCCGCAGGTGACGGCGTGGACGAACACGATCTCGGGCGGCAACGACCCCGAGTTCGCCGAGAGTGCCGACGCGCCGCTCGTCGCCGCCACCGCGCTCTACACGTACGCCACGCAGTTGGCCGAGCAACGCCGTACCGAGCCGCGCGAGGACATCGTGACCAAGCTCATCACCGAGGTCGACGACGACGCACTCGGGGCGCACGAGTTCGAGGTCTTCGTACTCGCGCTCGCGGTCGCGGGCAACGAGACGACCCGCACCGCGATGTCGCAAGGGATGCTCGCGCTCCTCGACCGCCCCGAGCAGATGCAGCTGCTCCGTTCGAACCGCCAGCTCGCCGGCAGCGCGGCGGACGAGATCATCCGCTGGTCGTCACCGATCGTCTACTTTCGGCGCACGGCGGCCTGCGACATCGAGCTGCACGGCGTCACGATCCGCGAGAACGACCCGGTCGCCCTCTACTACCTGTCCGCGAACTACGACGACGCGGTGTTCGCCGACCCGTACCGCCTCGACATCACGCGGTCCCCCAACCCGCACGTGTCGTTCGGTGGCGGCGGCCCGCACTACTGCCTCGGTGCGCACCTCGCGCGACTCGAGATCACGGTGCTGCTCGACGAACTGCTGGCGAGCACCCGTTCCGTCGAGCGCGCCGGCGAGCCCGCCCGCTTGCGATCGAGCTGGATCAACGGCCTCAAGCACCTGCCGGTGGCGGTCACGGCCTAGCGAACCACGGTTGGTGTTTCGACCGATGTGAGGAGTTGGCGCGCCACGGATCGATCGGGGACCACTCGGTCGTTCCGAACCGATGTCGCGCGCGGATCGGCCTCAGGGAGGCCCGATCAGGCGGCGATACATGGATATGGCTCGCGCGAGCGTCCGAGCGGGGGTGACGGCCCCGGCACCGAACGATCGGATGGCTCCGGCGCCGGCGGTCGTGGCCCGCCAGGGGATCTACGACGCGTCGCTGCGGCTCGTTGCGTACGAGCTGTTGTTCAGGCCGGCGTCCGATGCCGGCGTGCAGCTGAGCGATCCGGATGCCGCGACCGCGCAGGTTCTCGTGACCTCGTTCAGCGACGTCGGCCTCGATGCGCTCGTCGGCGGTCATCGCGCCTTCGTGAACGTGCCCTACGCGTTCCTCACCAGCGGCTACTGCCGCACCTTGCCGACCGACCGGGTGGTCCTGGAAATCCTCGAGGACGTCCAGGTCGACCGGCACGTCATCGACGTCGCGCGGGGCCTGGTCGCGGACGGGCACACGTTGGCGCTCGACGACTTCGTCTTCCGTGACGGCATCGAACCTCTGATCGAACTTGCCGACATCGTGAAGCTCGACGTCTTGGCGTTGAGCCCGGGTGAACTGGCCCGGCACGTCGAGCTGCTCGGCCCGTACGGCGTCACGCTGTTGGCGGAGAAGGTCGAGGCCGGGGAGCAGATCGACGGCCTGCGCGCGATGGGCTTCGAGCTCTTCCAAGGATTCGCGCTGCAGAAGCCGACCACCGTGCGCGCCAGCGCGACGAGTGTCGACAAGTCGGTCCTGTTGCAGATTCTCGCCGCGGTTCACGAACCCGAGGTCACCGCCGCCGACCTCGTCGACACGGTGAGCCGCGACCCCTCGATCGCATACGCGCTGCTGCGGATCTTGAACAGCGCCCACCTCTCGCTGCCCAGCGCGGTCACCTCGTTGCATCAGGCGCTCGTGCTCCTGGGCATCGACGGGCTCCGCAATTGGACGACCATGATGGTCATGAGCCGGCTCGCCCCCGACTCGCACGAAGCGCTCTCCGACGCGCTCGTCCGCGCCAAGATGTGCGAACTGTGCGCCCCGGAGAACGGTGCCAGCCCGACGGTCGCGTTCACTGCGGGTCTGCTCTCCGCGCTCCCCCGGACCCTCGATCGGCCGCTCCCGGAAATCGTCGAACAACTCGCGCTCGCACCCGGGCTTCGCTCCGCTCTCCTCGACCACCACGGTCCCGAAGGACACGTCCTCGCGTGGGTCCTCACCTACGAAGCCGAGAACCAGCGCCGGCTCGCCGAGCTCGGCGCCCCTGCGACCATCGCGAACACGTTCATCCAAGCGGTCGAGTGGTCGACGACCCTCACCGGAGCCCTCGCACAAACCCGACGCCGGGATCGGTGACGATGCGCACCTTCGATGACGGGCCCTCGCCGAGCTTGCGGCGGAGCGGGTTCACGTGCGTCCGCAGGAGCTCGACTCGGCGCGTCTCGCCCCCGCGACGAGCACGCGTCGCTCGGCAAGTCGTTTCACGGGAGCATCGTCTCCGCAGTTGCCCAGATGTAGGTGACGTCGTCATCGGTGAGGCCGTGGTTCGACGGCAGGATCAGGCCCTGTTCCATCACCCGGTCGGCGTTCGGGAGGCCGTGCGCCGGCGCTCGGTGCGTGATCCCCTTGAACGCGGGCTGCCGCAAGGCGTTGCCGGTCCACACCATGCGCGTGTCGATGCCGTTGCGCTCCATGTGTTCTTGGAACGCTCCTCTGTGCAACCCGGACTCGGGCCGGATCAGGATCGGGAACATGTGCCAGGCCGTGTCGACCTCGGCGGTTGTACGCGGCAACACGAACACGTCCGGGCGCTGCCCGAACAGCTCCATCAGCCGCGCGTAGTTCCGCTTGCGGTTCGCGAGGTTGGCCGCCAACTTCTCCAGCTGTACGAGTCCGAACGCCGCGGACATCTCCGACGGTTCGAAGTTCCAGCCGAGCTCGTCGAATATGAACAGGTTGTCGTACTCGATGTCGCCGGCGATCGACGAGAAGAAGCGCCGGTCGCTGCCCTTGCGCGATCCGTAGATCTGGACCTCCGAACGGCGGCCCCATCGGCGGAGCAGAAGGCAGCGGTCGACGAGATCGTCGTTGTCGAGGCACACCATTCCGCCCGTTCCGCCCGCCGTGATGATGTGCGAGAGGGCGAACGAGGTGACGGAAATGTCCGACCGGGTGCCGGTCGGGGTCCCGCGTAGCGTCGAACCGAGGGCGTCGCACGAGTCTTCGACGACCTGCAGGCGATACATGTCGGCGAGCGCCCGTATGCGATCCCAGTCCGGCACGTTCCCGATGAGGTTGGGGACGAGGATCGCGCGCGTTCGCGGACCGATCATCGCCTCGATTGCGTCGACGTCGATGTTGTACGTGTCGGCTTCGACGTCGACGAAGACCGGAACGAGCCCGGCCCGAACGATCGGCGCGATGTCGGTGGAGAACGTGACTGCCGAGGTGACGATCTCGTCGCCCGGCGTCAGCCCGAGAAGCTCGACCGCGAGGTACAGCGCCGAGGACCCCGAGTTGCACATCACGCCCCGACGCTTCCCGAACAACTCGGCGATGCCCTGCTCGAAGGTCCGAACGTTCTTGCCGATGCGCAACGCCTGCGGGCCGCCGCGTAGTACCGCGACCACGGCGTCTATCTCACGGTCGTCGTGCACGCTGCCGGCGTATTCGATCCGGCGCCGTTCCTCGCTGCTCAACGCCGGACCCCTCGGGATACGGTCGGCCGGAAGCGCACGGCCTTCAGGTCGTCGACCAGGCGGTCCACGAGTCGCGCCAGCGTCGCTCGATCCGCGGCCGACCAATCGGCGAGCACGTCACCCATGTACGCGTTGCGGATCTCGACGATGCGGCGGTACACGTCGCGCCCCGCGCGGGTCAGGCGCACGACGGTCACGCGACCGTCGTCGGTCGTCGCGTATCGCTCGACGAAACCGTCGTCCTCGAGCGCTCGCACTTGACGGCCGGCGGCCGCGGGGTCCATGGAGCATTCGCGTGCGATTTCCCCGAGACTCGGTTCTCCGGCCTCGTTGATGTATCGCAGCACTGCGTAGCCGGCGCGCGTCACGTCGGCGCCGACCGCGGCCGACTGCTTGGTGTGGACCTTACGGTTCATCGTGAGCCGGAAGAGCCGCTCGAGCGCATGCTCCGCGTCCTCGACGTGGTCCCGACCCTTGGACATCGGCCCTTTGGACATCGAGCGGAACCTAAGATACTTGTATGATTTAGTCAAGCAGTTGCGGTGATCGGCGGAAGGGAACGCGCATGTTGTTCGACCTCACCGGCCGGAGCGCCCTGGTCACCGGAGCGGGCCAGAACGTCGGCGCCGGCATCGCGAAGTTGCTCGCGGCCCAAGGTGCGCGCGTCGTGGTCAACGACATCGATGCGCACCGGGCCCGAGGCGTCGTCGCCGAGATCGTGGCGAGCGGTGGTGCCGCGGTCGCGGCACCGTTCGACGTGACCGACTACGCGGCAGTCTCCCAAGCCGTGCGCGCGCTCGGCGCCGTGGACATCTTGGTCAACAACGCCGGGAACGCCGGCGTGCACTCGATGGTTCCCAGGCCGTTCCGCGACACGGAGCCGGCAGAGTGGGAGGGCCCGCTGAGAGTCAACGTCTACGGCGTGATGAACTGCAGCCACGCGGTCGTAGGTGGCATGTGCGATCGCGGTTGGGGCCGCGTCATCACGATCTCGTCGGGTGCAGGCACTCGGGGGGTGAACATCGGCGTCGCGCCGTACAGTGCCGGCAAGGGGGCCGGCATCGCGTTCACGCGCACCCTCGCACTGGAGGTCGCGAAGTCGGGCGTCACCGCGAACTCGCTGGCGATCGGCCTGATGGGCATGCCCGATCCCCAGATCACCGCCGCGATCGCGCGGTCGATCCCCGTCGGCCGCACCGGCGTGCCCGGCGACATCGCCGCGGCGTGCGTGTGGCTCGCGTCCGAGGAAGCGGCGTGGGTCACGGGCCAAACCATCGAGATCAACGGCGGCGCGCTCACCACATGATGACGCGGGCATCATGTCTCGACGTCAGAGAACATGTCCGAAGCCATTGGGTCGAGCACGACGTTCCTGTCGGTTGCGGCGCATCACGGCTGCGACAGCCGGCGTCGTCTGATCGCTCCGTCACGGTCGCCACCGCCACACCCCGCTCCGTTCCGGCGATTTGGGAGCCGGCGGAATGGCAGCACGGCGTGCTCTCTCCGTACGCTCGAGGCACGCGCAGGAGGCCAACATTCCCATGAAGACCGCCATTACCGAGATGTTCGGCATCGACGTTCCGATCCTCGCCTTCACGCACTGTCGCGATGTCGTCGCCGCGGTGACCAAAGCGGGCGGGATGGGTGTGCTCGGCGCCGTGGCCCATACGCCCGAGCAACTCGAGATCGATCTCGCCTGGATCGAGAACGAGGTCGGAAGTCGGCCGTTCGGCATCGATCTCATCGTGCCGGCCAAGTACGCGGGTTCCGATGAGGGGGGCTACACCCTCGACGACATCCGCAAGCTCATCCCGGCCGAACACGTCGCGTTCGTCGACGACATCTTGCGCCGTTACGACGTGCCGGCACTCGCCGACGACGGCGGGCGCGGCTCGGTCCTGCGTGGTACGGCTCAGGGCGACGCGGCCGTTCCGTTCTCGGCCAACCAGGCCGACCCGCTGCTTGAGATCGCGCTGGCGCACCGGCCGTCGCTCGTCGTCAACGCTCTGGGGCCGCCGCCCGCGCACATGATCGAACGCGCGAAACAAGAAGGTCGTTTGATCGGCGCATTGGCGGGGAAGGCGCAGCACGCCGAGCGCCATGTCAACGTCGGTGTCGACGTCATCATCGCCCAGGGTTCCGAGGCCGGCGGCCACACCGGCGAGATTGGTTCGATGGTGCTCATCCCCGAGATCGTCGATGCCGTCGCGCCCGTACCCGTGCTGGGAGCCGGCGGTATCGGGCGCGGCCGGCAGATGGCAGCGGCGATGGCACTCGGCGCGCAGGGAGTGTGGTGCGGGTCCGTGTGGCTCACCACCGAGGAAGCCGAGACGCACCCGACGGTGAAGCGGAAGTTTCTCGAGGCCACGTCGTCCGACACGGTGCGCTCTCGATCGCGCACCGGCAAGCCCGCGCGCCAGCTGCGCACCGCGTGGACCGACGAATGGGACAACCCGGAGACGCCGTCGCCGTTGGGGATGCCGCTGCAGCCGATCCTGGTCGCGGAGGCTCTGGCGCGTATCGACCATGCGGCGTACCGGCCGGGCTCGGGTGCGGAACAGCTGACCAACTACTTCGTGGGCCAGATCGTGGGCACCATGAACACGACGAAGACCGCCGCGCAGGTGGTGTTCGACATGATCGACGAGTACATCGATGCCGTGCATCTGCTCGGCCATCAGCTCGAGGGCTGACCGCTCGTACACCCCCGCCGGGTGCCGGAGCGCTCCTACGGGCCGAACGTGACCGGGAGCTTCGGCGACGCCGCGCGTCTCGGACATCATCGGGCGGTGGTCTGGCCCTAACACGTCCTTCATGATCATGGGCGAGGATGCTCTCGTGAAGGTGTCGGAGCGCGAGCGGATCGCCCATGTGCTGCGGCGCCTCTCGATGGGGACCCACCCCGATCGTGCGACCTCGCTGCGGACCGCGACCGATGCGATCGGCATGGCTCTCGACCTTTCCGCCGCGGCGCCGGTCGCGCCCGCACTCCCGGCGGCGCCCGGCGGCAAGCCGACCCTGCGAACCGAGCTCACGCGTCTCGCCGGCACCTACGAATGGTGGTTCGGGCGCATGGCGGCCCCCGATCGCCTGATCGAGGAGCGGCTGACCTGGTTCTGGTTCGACCACTTCGCGACGAGCCTCGCGAAGGTCCGCTCGGCCGACCTCGCGGCGCGGTACCTCGCCACGATCCGCGAGCACGCGACCGGGTCGTTCGCGACACTGCTTCACGCGATCGCCAAGGAC
This sequence comes from uncultured Actinomycetes bacterium, assembly GCA_963812205.1. Classification (GTDB taxonomy): domain Bacteria; phylum Actinomycetota; class Acidimicrobiia; order IMCC26256; family PALSA-610; genus PALSA-610. The sequence continues at coordinate 228,346 of CAWEUJ010000004.1, read as the reverse complement.
GGCGCGATGCTCGTGTACCTCGACGGCATCCGCAACAGCTCGCGCGAGCGCAACGAGAACTTCGCGCGCGAGGTGATGGAGCTCCACACGATGGGCCGCGACCAGTACACCCAGGGCGACGTGGTCGAGATGGCCCGTGCGTGCACGGGATGGGTCGTGAACGTGCCCGGCCGGCCCGCGACGCAGCGGTTCGCGCCACCCGGGACACCCGCCTTCGGGTCGTACTTCATCCGCCGCCGGCACGACCCGGGCGTCAAGAGACTGCTCGGCACGACGGGTGCCCTCGATCTCGACGGCGCGCTCGACGTCGTACTCACGCAGCCCGCGACGGCGCGGTTCATCGGCGCGAAGCTCTACGGCGCGCTCGTCGGCGCGCCCCCGACCGACGAGACGATCACGCAGCTCGCCGCGACGTTCCGTCGCGACTGGTCGATCATGGCGCTGGTTCACGCGATCGTCGAGCACCCGGCCTTCACGGCGGATCTCTCCGTGCGGACGATGTTCCGATCACCGGTCGAGAAGCTCGTCGCGGTGTCGCAGGCCACCGGCGCGCACGAGGTGAAGGTCAATCCCGCGCTCGCCGCGCTGCGCCAGCTCGCGTACGTGCCGTTCTTCGCGCCCAACCCGGCCGGGTATCCCAAGCAGGGCGCGCTGCTCGGCCCGCAGCAGCTCGTCCACACGTTCGACCTGAGCGCGGCGGTGGGGTCATCAGTAACCGCTTCCGACGTGTTGGCGCGTTTCGGCGTGTTCGACGCGAGCGCGCAGACGCGCGCCGCGATCGCGGCCGCGCCGAATCCGAAGGTCCGCACGTTGCTCGCGCTCGGGTTCACCGGAGGTAGCGGTCCGATGACCCGGCGCAGCATCTCGCGTCGCGAGTTCCTCGCCGGGCTCGGCGCGGCGGGTGCGCTGTCTGCGGCGGGTGCGTACGGCATCACGACATGGACGCGCGACGGCGGTCACGGCCCGGCGACCTCCGCGGGTGCCGGCCGGGCGATCGAGCCCACGAGCACACCCGGACGGACGCTCGTGCTCCTCGAGCTCGCGGGCGGCAACGACGCGTTGAACATGGTCGTTCCGCACGGCGACCCGGCCTACCGCACGCTCCGCCCGACGCTCGGGATCACGAACGCGATCGATCTCGACGGCCACGTCGGTCTGTCGCCGAAACTGACGACGCTCGCCGCCGAGTACCGGGCCGGGCACGTCGCGATCGTCGAGGGCGTCGGCGTCCCGGACCCCAACCTCTCGCACTTCGCGTCGCTGCAGCGGTGGTGGACCGCCGACCCCGACGGCGTGGCGAGCACCGGCTGGGTCGGCCGCTACCTCGACCGCGCGGTCGGCCGCGAAGATCCGGTCGCCGGCGTCGCGATCGGACCGGGGCCGTCACCGGTGCTCGCGGGAACGGCGTCGTTCTCGACGTCGATCACCAGTGTCGACGGTCTCCAACCGGCGCACATGGACGCCGACGTGCGCGACGCGCTGCTCCGCGCGTGGGCAACGCTCGTCCCGTCGAAGCCGGGCCTCGACCTCGTCGCCGACGTGCAGCGCGCGATCGGCGCGACTCTCGACGCCCGCGCTCGGCTGGCGCGCGACCTCGCGGGTTCCGGGACTCCCGCGAACGGGACCGCGGGCGTTCCGGCGACCGGCGACGGTGGCGACCCGGCGCTGGTCGGTGCGCTCGTGCTGGCCGCTCGGCTCATCGGTTCGCCCGACCGTCCGCGCGTGATCCACGTCCACGTCGAAGGCGACTTCGACACCCACGAGGGCGAGGCGGATCGGCACCCGGTGCTGATGGCCGATCTCGACGCGGGTCTCGCGGCCTTCATCTCGACGCTCGACGATCTGCACGTTCGTGACGGTGTCGCCCTCGCGACGATGTCGGAGTTCGGACGCCGTGCGCACGAGAACGGGTCGGGCACCGACCACGGCACCGCCGCCGCGCACTTCGTGTGGAGCGCGACTGCGAAGGGCGGTCGTCACGGCGAGGCGCCGTCGCTGACCGATCTCGATGCCAACGGCAACCTCGTCGGCGGGGTCGACTACCGCTCGTACGACGCGTCGTTGCTCTCGTGGCTCGACCCCAAGAGCGACATCGGGGCCGTGCTCGGGAGGGACTACCCGATCCTGCCGATCCTGGCGTAGCCCTCGGCGGGCGCGCGCCGGGGTGTCGCCGGGAGTGCGCGTCGTTCCGCGCGCGTGCCGAGGGAGATCCTTGCCTGCCAGGATGACCGGATGTTCGACGAGGGCGACGCCGTTTCGGCCTGGCGGAGATTCTGCGATCGGATCGCGGACGTCGGCGACCGGCTCGCCGCGGAACCGTTCCCGGCCGCGGCGACGGATCGCGCCGCGTGCGTGCGCCATCTCGCCCGGCAACTCGTGATGGCCGTCCAGGGCGAGCTCGAGCACGGCGATCCGGCCCACCCGACGTTCCACCGCTACGAGGAACCGTGGGTGCAGTGGGGCGGGCCGAACCCCGACAACGTGTACACGCGCGCCGCCATCGATCCCGGTGCTACCTACCGCGTCGTCGGCAACGTCGGTGTCGTGCGCGCGGCGATCTTCTCGCTCGTCGACGGTGACATGCACCTCGGCCGTTTCGGCGTGTTCGGTGAGCGCACGCTGGCGGATCTGGACGTCGCCGACGACGGCTCGGTGGAGATCTGGATCTCGCCCGATCGCCACGAGACGAACTGGATCGAGTCCCATCCCGACGCGTGCCTGTTCCTCGTGCGCCAGTACCTCTGCGACTGGGAACGCGACCGCGCCGCGACGTTCACCATCGAACGAGTCGACACCCGTGGCGTGGCGCCGGATCCCGTGTCGGCGCCGGTGGTCTCGGCCGCGCTCGACCGCGCCGCGACGTGGATCGACTCGTCCATCGCGTTCTGGTGCACGTACGTGGAGCGCGCACGCGAGACCCTGCCCCGCAATGCCGTGGCGCCGCCGTCGACACCGCGCGGAGGCGCGCCGACGATCGCGTACGGCGCCGGTTGGTGGGCGCTCGCTCACGACGAGGCCTTGCTCATCACTGCGGAGGCCCCCGACGCCGACTACTGGGGCTGGACCGTGCACCATCGGTTCCGGCTCGACTCGGGCGACTTCGCGCATCGCCAGACGAGCCTCAACATGACCCAGGCATTCGTCGACGGCGACGGGAGGCTCCGGCTCGTCGTCGCGCACCGAGATCCCGGGGTTCCCAACTGGCTCGACACCGAGTACCGCCCCGAGGGAATGCTCGTGTACCGCTCGATCGGGACGCGCTCGCGTCCTGTTCCCGAAGCCCGGTTGGTGCCGGTTGCATCCGTGCGCGAGCACCTCCCGAGCGCGCATCCGACCGTCGCCGAGCCCGAGCGACGCGAGCAGTTGGCGCGCCGCCGCGCGGCCGTGCTCGCTCGCTACCTCTGAACATGGTGTGGTCGCCCAAGCCGCGTCCGGATTGGGTCACAGAGCTCAACGCGTTCGGGCGTCATCTGGGCTCACCGGCCGCGCTGGTACCGCTCGACGAGGCGTCGCTGCTCGACGCCGCGCGCACGGCCACCGGTCTCGACGACTTCGGCGACGACGGTTGGCGGACGCCGTTCGGCGTCTTCGTCCGCGCGTTGGAAGAGGAAGCCGACCTCAATCTCCTCGGCCGGATCATGGCGCGCAACGAGATCGTGCGGGCGCTCGTCAATCGGCTCGAGGTGCAGTCGACGCTCACGTTGCATCCGGAGATCCTTGACGAACGCATCGACGCGCCGGTCCTCGTCGTGGGAACAGGTCGCTCGGGAACGTCCATCCTCCACGAGCTGCTCGCGCAGGATCCGGCTCACCGGGTGGCGCGCACGTGGGAGCTCCTGCATCCCTGCCCACCTCCGGAGCGCGCGACCTACGAGACCGACGCGCGTATCGCGGCGGCCGACCAGGAGTACACCTTCTGGCATCTGGTGGCTCCGGAGTACCAGACGATGCACGAGAACGGTGGCGACGTTCCCAACGAGGATCCGCTCATCGACATGTTGGAGTTCGCTTCCGATCACTTCATGGGCTCGTATCCCGTGGCGAGTTACGGCCGGTGGTTGGCGCGTGCCGATCTCGAGCCCGTCTTCCGCGCGCACCGGCGGGTTCTGCAATTGCTGCAGTGGCGTTGCGGCAGCCGACGCTGGGTGCTCAAGTCGCCGTCGTACCTTGCGAAGCTGCCCGCGTTCTTCACGCAATACCCCGACGCGTACGTGGTGTTGACGCATCGCGATCCGTTGAAGGTGTTGCCATCGCTCGTGAGCATCATGGCGACGTTGCAGTGGATGCACAGCGACTCGGTCGACGTCGACGCGGTCGTCAAGAGCGCCGTGACCGGAACCGCGATCGTGATGGATCTCGTCATGCGCTGGCGCGCCGACGGCACGCTTCCCGACGACCGGATCATCGACGTGCGATTCGACGACCTCGTCGGCGACCCGTGGCGCACCCTGCGCGCGCTGTACACCCGCATCGGCGAGGAGCTGACGGTCGAGACCGAGCAGCGGATGCGCTCCTACCTCGAGGCCCGCCCGCGGGAGCGGCACGGCCGCCACGACTACGCGTTCACCGACACCGGTCTCGACGTCGCCGAAACCCGCGCCCGGTTCGCCGAGTATCAGGCTCGGTACGACGTACCGTCCGAGCTTTGAGCGAGCCGGGACCGTGTCATTGCAGCGCTTCGATGTGTGAATCGGGCGGTCCGTACGGGCCCGGCCCGCCGCCGCGACCAGACTCGGGGCTGTCATGAGTGCTCCGCTTTGGTCGCAGGTGGACGTGGGCGTGGCGCTCACGCTCGGCGCGATCTTGGATACGGCTGCCATCCGGAAGTTGCAGCACCCGCGCGTGCTCGCGCTCACGCTCGAACGGCTCGATCCCGCGCTCACCGCGCGGCGGAAACTCACGATCCGGTTGGCGTTGGCGATCGCAGGCTTCGAGCTCATGGCGGGCACGGGCGTGGTCGCGTTCCGCGGGAGCGTCGGCTTCGCTTTCGCCTGCGCTATGACGGTCGCGTGCGTGGGCTTCCTCCTTGCCCTCGCGCGCGTGGTCCGGCGCAGCGTGCCGTGCGCGTGCTTCGGCCGGCTCGGCCGCACCGCCGCCGGCGGGCGTGAGATCGGCCGCGGGATCGCCCTGGTCGCCGGGTCGGTGTTCCTGGTCGGGCACCGCGCGCTCGACGCGAGCCCGGCCTACGGTTTCGGCCCGGCCGCAGTCGTCGCAGTGGTCGGCTTCGCCCTGCTGATCGTGCTCGCGCAACGCATCGGCGGCCACGTACGCCCCGGTGTCGACCTCCGCGCCGATGCCCCGCGCGACCGCGAGTCGCTCGGCCAGGCGGCGCGCGCCCTCATCGGAATCGACAGCGACCTGTACTCGGTTCAGACCAACGGGAAATAGCCCGGCACCTCGTTGTGCGCGGTGTCGAGGTACACCTTCGCCTCGGGCCGGCCCGCGAAGCGGCCGTGGCTCCAGCGCACCTCGACGTGTCCCTCGACCACGCGCTCGGTGCGCGTGGCGCGTTCCCGCACGACCGCGCGCCACGTCACCATCGGTTGGCCGCCCGCGCGCGGTTCCACCTGAAGGGCGCGCAGCTCGAAAGCGTTCCGCCAGTCCCACGGCGTGGCGATGCGCAGGCGCAGGAAACCGCTCGCCGCCGCGCCGAGGACGAAGTACGGAGCGCTGCCGATCCGGAGCAGACGCCACAGCATGGATTCCGCGTCGGCGCCGATCGCAGTGCGCCACCGGTGGGCCGAGGCGTCGGCGACGCGGGCGACGAGGGCTTCGTATTGCTGCACGGTGTCGGCGGGCCAGCCGTCGCGCAATCGATGACCGAGCACCCGCCGGGTTCGTGTGTCGAGCGCGTCGACCTCCGCCGGCAGGTCGATCTCCGACTGCAGTGCGACGCGGACGCGCGCGTACAAGGCGTCGTGCTCGGACGGGGCGACATCGCCGAACCAATCGGCGCCCCGCCGACCGTGTCCACCGGCGAGCAGTCGATCGAACAAGTGGTGCGGCGACGCGTTCACGACGATGCGGGAGAGGTACTTGCAACTCACGAGGTAGACGTGGTCGATGCGCAGGTCGGCGGGGACGACTTCGTCGCCGGGCGCGCGATGCGCGCCCTTCCACTCGACGAGCAAGGGCGCGCGGCCGCGCAGACCGTCGCGCGCGGTGAGGAAGGCGCGACCGTTCATGAGCGCGGCGGTGAAGAGGTCAGGGTCGCGCCGCTCCTTCCACGCACCGAGAAGATCGTCGTATACCGCGGCGTCGACGTTGACCATGGCCGTGGGTTGGGCCGTGAGCGCGGCCTCGACGTCGTCGAAGCCGAGCATTCCCAGTCCCGTGACGACCTCGGTGACCGTCGTCCGGAGATCGGCCACCTAGGTGTTGCCGCCCGCCGCGTACTTCCGCAACTTCTCGTAGCCGGTCGACGAACGCATCTCGATCACGTCGAAGACGATGTCTTCGGACTTGCGCAGCGCGACGTCACCCTCGCTGCCCTTGCGCGGGAGATGCGACGTCAACAAGACGATCCGCCCTTCGACGTTCTGGGCGAGCACGTGCGCGCGGCCGAGCGATTTCCACACGGTGTCGGTACGGAGCAATCCGCCTCGCGTGCTCGTGAACGCGCCCGAGACGTCGAAGTACCACTCGACACCGGCCTTGTCGGTCGCGATGAAGTTGATCGTCACGCCGGTACCGCGCACGCGTTGGTTCTTGGCGACGATCGTGAAACCGGTCTCGCGGAACAGCTCCTCGGCGAGTGCCTGCGCGGCCTTGCCCTCGCGCGACGCGCGCGCCTGGAAGTCGGCTCCGTCGTCGTCGGCCGGCTCGGTTTCGGCCTCGGAGGTCGCGCGCTCGATCGGAGCGGGTCCGGAGGTCGCGCCCTCGTCGCGGACGCGCAACCGCGCGATGTCGACGTAGGTGGGGTCGAGGTCGTAGCCGACGAACCGGCGATCGAGCCGCGCCGCGGCGACGAGCGTGGAGCCGGAACCCATGAACGGGTCGAGCACGAGGTCGTTGGCGTAGGTGTAGAGCCGGATCAGGCGCTCGGGCAGTTCGACCGGGAACGGCGCCGGGTGCGAGACGCGCCGCGCGCTCTCGGGCGGGATGTCCCACACGTCGAGCGTCGCGGCCATGAACTCGTCGGCGTCGATCGTGCTCTCGGACGGGAGCCCGACGCGTTCGCGCTCGGGTCGCGCCTTGGCCCGATCGAAGCGGCCCTTGCTCGCGACGATGACGCGCTCGGTGATGTCGCGCACCACCGGGTTCGCGGCGTTGCGGAACGATCCCCACGCGCAGTTGCCGGCCGCGCCCTCGCCCTTGCGCCAGATGACCTCTCCCCGCAGCAGCAGGTTCAGGTCGTCTTGAAGGATGTGGATGACGTCGGCGGAGAGGCTGCGATACGGCTTGCGACCGAGGTTCGCGACGTTGACCGCGATGCGCCCGCCGGGTTCCAGCTTGCGCGCGCATTCGCGCGAACACACTGCGCAACATGTCGAGGTACTCGAGGTATGACGAGGGGACGCCTTCTCGTTCGAGCTCCTCCTCGTACTGCTTGCCGGCGAAGTACGGCGGCGACGTGACCACGAGCGCCACCGAGTTGTCGAGCACCCCGTCCATGTACCGAGCGTCGCCCTCGATGAAGGGATCGGCGATCACATAGGGCGCGGGAACCTCGTCGTCGTCGGAGACCGTGGGCGCCTCGAAGCGTTCGTAGAACGCCGACGCGTCGTGGCTCTCTCGTTTGCCGACACCGAAATTCGAGGTTGACGTGCCGCCTTTCGGCCCGACCCGCTTCGGCTCGCGCTTCTTCGGCGTCGCCATCGGGGCCAGCCTACGCGGTGCCTGCGCCACCCGACGTTTGCCCGGCCCCTGACACTCAGCGCTTGTACGTCCCCACCAGGACTCCTCGCGCGAGCGCGTCGCCGAGGATCTGCGGGATCGCATGGGAGGAGCTCGGCGGCGAGCAGCCGGGTCCGTTCGACGAGTCGCCATTGTCGGCGCACACGTAGTCGCTCAGCGCGTACACCGTGAACTGGTAGCGATGGGTGGACCCGACCGGTGGGCACGGGGGCGTCCAACCCGTCGTCCCCCCCGTGTTGTCGAGCTCGCTCACACCCGCGGCCTGGCTCGGCACGTGACCGGCCGTGGGCGCGAGCCCGATGACGAGCCAGTGGAGGAAGTCACCCTTGGCGCCGCCCGGGTCGTCGACCGCGACCGCCACCGTCTTGGTGTGAGCAGGAACCGCGCCCCACGAGATCATCGGCGCCATACCCGTGCCGTCACAGGTGTTCGCGCGCGGGATCGGACCGCCGTCTCCGAACGCGGGACTCGTGACGGTGAGCGTCGACGGGATCGGCGCACTGTCGAGCGCGCGCATGTCCTTCGCCGTGCTCCCGCCGCATGCGGACGTGCCGGCAGCGACGAGGGCTGCGACCGCGACGAGGGACATCAGTCGACCCGGCGTCATGCGACGGGTTCGGCGTTCTGCAGGCTGCCGTTCACGACGTCGAACCAGTATCCGCCGAGGTTGGGGATCAGCGCGTGCACGTCGACCCCGGCGCGCGTCGCGACGAGGCGCAGCATTCCGTGGTGCGTCACGATGCACGCGATGCCGTGGCCGGCATGGTCGAGCACGCGCGCGAGGGCGGCGTCGAACCGTCGGAGAACGTCGATGTCCTCCTCGCCGCCGGGTGGCGCGGTGAGCTCACCCCGGCGCCAGGCCGCGCGCATCCCGGGCCAGTGTTCGTCGATCTCTTCTCCGGTGTATCCCTGCCACTCGCCGCCGAAGCGCTCGCGGAGCCCCGCGTCGGCGATGACGGGAGATTCCAGGTGCGCGGCGAGGATCTCGGCCGTGCGGGTCGCACGTTCGAGGTCGGAGCTGTAGATCACCCGGGGCGCGAAGCTGTCGTGGGCCAGGGTGCGGGCGCGGGCGGCGGCCTGGGCCTCTCCCTCGGGCGTCAACGGGGCGTCCAGCCAGCCCTGCCAGCGGTGCTCGACGTTCCACGTCGACTCGCCGTGGCGGAGGATGAGGAGCCGTTGCATCGACCGTTGCATCGAAATGACAGTGAACCAGAGTCGGCTTGACCCGGACGTTCACGGCCGCGAAACTTGACCCATCGGTCAAGTTGTCGGCCGCACGACGTTCTTGGAGGCTCCCATGCCGACGGCTGTCATCGTCGACGCCATTCGCACCCCGCTCGGACGGCGCAACGGCGCGCTCAAGGACGTCCACCCCGTCGACCTCGTCGCCAACGTGTTGCGGGCGGTCGTCGAGCGCAACGGCGTCGATCCCGCGCTCGTGGAAGACGTGATCATGGGCTGCGTCATGCAGGTCGGCGAGCAGGGCATCAACGTCGGCCGCAACGCCGCGCTCGCGGCCGGTTTCCCCGAGACCACGGTCGGGACCACGATCGACCGCCAATGCGGTTCGTCGCAACAGGCCGCCCACTTCGCGGCCCAGGGCGTGATCGCCGGCGCGTACGACATCGTGATCGCGGCCGGCATCGAGAGCATGACCCGTGTGCCGATGGGCGCGTCCGTCGCCGACGGCAAGTACGGCTACCCGTTCGGCCCGATGATGACGGGCCGCTACCCGAACCTCGTGCCGCAGGGCATCTCGGCCGAGCTCATCGCCGAGAAGTGGGGCATCTCGCGTGAGGACAACGACGCGTTCTCCGTCGGAGTCGCATCAGCGCGCGGCCCGCGCCCGCGAGGAGGGCCGCTTCGACCGGGAGATCCTGCCGGTCACGGTTCCGACCGAGGCCGGCGACGCGGTCGTGAGCCAGGACGAGGGCATCCGGCCCGACTCGTCGATGGAAACGCTCGCCAAGCTGAAGCCCGCGTTCAAGCCCGACGGTGTCGTGACCGCGGCGAACTCGTCGCAGATCACCGACGGAGCGGCCGCCGCTGCTGATCATGAGCGAGGAGAAGGCCGGCGCGCTCGGGCTCAAGCCCCGGGCCCGCTTCCACACGTTCGCGCTGGCCGGTGTCGACCCCGTGTTGATGCTGACCGGTCCGATCCCGGCGACCACCAAGGTGCTCGAGCGGGCGAAGATGACGCTCGACCAGATCGACCTGATCGAGATCAACGAGGCGTTCGCTCCGGTCGTGCTCTCGTGGGAGAAGGAACACCACCCCGACATGTCGAAGGTGAACGTGAACGGCGGCGCGATCGCCCTCGGGCACCCGCTCGGCGCGTCGGGCGCCCGGCTCATGGTCACCCTGCTTGAACGAGCTCGAGCGCACCGGCGGCCGCTACGGCCTCCAGACCATGTGCGAGGGCGGCGGCATGGCGAACGCCACGATCATCGAACGCCTCGACTGAGCGAAGCCCCGATCGCCTGCGCCGCTCCTGCGCAGACCCGGGACCGGCCCTACCATCGGCGTCGCGATGTTTGACGTTGTCTGGTTCGGTGCGAAGGTGATCGTCGCGGCGATCGCCGCGGTCCTGATCTACCTCATCGGTGCGCGCAGCATCGCCAACTTCTCGAAGTCCGATCCGCCGCCGGACCCGTCCGAGGTCCCGCTGGAGGACGTCGACTACCGGTACCGCTGCATCGTGTGCGGCGCCCAGCTGGTGTTGTTCGCAGCGCCCGAAGGCGACATGCCCGACGCGCCCCGGCACTGCCGGGAACCGATGGTGCTCGTCGCGCCCGTCGAATAGCCGGCCTTCATCGGGGGACGCGACGCGGTGCCTCCCGGCCGCGCGGGGTGACGCGAGAAACCCCCGGCAGGAGGCCGCGGAGCGGACTGCCGGGGGTCTCGGAGTGCGTGGTCGGGACTAGCCGCTGATCTTCGGCGGGCACCAGCTGCCGCGCTGAGTGTCGAGCAGGCCCTTGACGTCTTCGCGCCGCTCGATGGCGGGCGCTTCGTACTTGTGATCCTTCACGGTTCCTCCTCCAGCCCCGGCGTCACGCGCAGTGTCCGGATCAACTGCTCCGCCCCGGAGAGTGGCGATCCTAGCCACTATCCGCGGTTCGCACAACGGCCCACCCGCGGGATCGAATCGGGCATTTCCGCGCCCGCGGCGCGGGGATGACGCGAGAAACCCCCGGCAGAGGCCGTTGGGCCGTCTGCCGGGGGTCTCGGACTTCGCTAGGTCGCGCTCAGAAGGTCTTCGGCGGGCACCAGCTGCCCTGCTGCGTGTGGAGCAGGCCCTTGACGTCTTCGCGGCGCTCGATCGCGGGCGCTTCGTACTTGTGGTCCTTCACAGTCCGGTTCCTCCTTCAGCCCCGGCGTCACGCGCAGTGTCCGGATCTACTGCTCCGCCCCGGAGAGTGACAATCGTAGTCTCCAAAGGGGGTCCGCGCAATGCTTCGCGCGGCCGCCAAAGGAGACATTGGTCACCGAACGACACATCACCCCGTTCCCGGTGATGCCTACGAAGACGCACCCAGACCCTATGGGTCGAAGCGGATGATGCCGTCGAGTACGCAGGATGCGATGTAGGCGACGGTTTCGTCGGTGTCGACTGCGATCCTGCTCATTCGTGACAGGGCCTCGTCGCTACTGCAACCGGCTTGTGCGGCGACGATGGTTACCGCCTGGCCGATCCGTTCTACGCGTTCTGCAAGGTCTGCGAGTTCGTAGTCCCGGCCATCCATTGCCATGGCCACGGATATTACGCCAAACCCGCAACCCGACGTGGGTGTGTCACCGAACCCATCACCCCGTTTCCACAGTCTGTCCCAGGGGAAGGCCGAGATTGCGCCTCTCGTACAGGCGAAATATCGGAACCACCCCTGGGCCGTCAGCACTTGCATGGTAGCAGCGCCTCACGGCGCGTAGGTCGATATTCACGAAGCGCGCGAACTCGAATTCGTAGAGCGTTTGGCCTGATCCCCATTTGACAAACCCATGGGTGTGTCATAGGATGAGGACGTGAAGATGAACCTCAGCGAGATCACCAAGCGAGTCTCCGACGACGAGGCCGCTTACCTCTTCCTGGAAGAACTCCGTTGGGGCGACCGGCCCGTCTGCCCGCACTGCGGCAGCATCGGCCAGCACTACTTCCTGACCCCCAAGGCCGAAGACGGCCGCAAGACCCGCACGGGCAAGATCACGGTTCGTCGGGTGTGGAAATGCCGCGACTGTCGAAAGCAATTCTCGGTGACGACCGGCACGATCATGCACGGCTCGAAGATAAGCCTCCGGACTTGGGTGCTCGTCATCTTCGAGATGTGTGCCTCGAAGAACGGTGTCGCGTCACGCGAGATCGAGCGCAAGTACGGACTTACTCCACGCAGCGCGTGGTTCTTGTTGCAGCGCATCCGCGAGGCCATGAAGGATGACGACCCCGACACGTTGCTCTCTGGCATCGTGACTGCGGACGAGACGTTCATTGGTCCGAACCCGAAGAACCTGCACAGCAAGCAGCGTCACGCGGAGGATCGCAAGTACCGCAACAAGACCGCCGTAATCAGCATGATCCAGCGCGACACGGGAGAAGTGCGCTCACGGGTCATCCCGAATGTGCGGGCCGAGACGTTGAAGGCGGCGCTACTTCAGGAGGTAGACCTTCCCGCGACCATTCTTCACACTGACCAGGCACCGACGTACACCAAGGTCGGATGGAAGGCAGCCGAACACCACAGCGTCAATCACGCCCTCGGCGAGTACGTCCGCGGAAACGTCACCACGAACCACGCGGAAGGCTTCTTCTCGCAGCTGAAGCGTTCACTCGACGGAACCTTCCACCACGTAAGCGTCGAGCACCTGCCGCGATACCTCGCGGAGTTTGACTACCGCTTCACGACCCGAAAGATGTCGGACTCACAGCGTGTCGACCGGCTCATGGGCCGCGTTGGCCGGCGGCTGACCTACGACGACCTGACCGGTCGCTAGCCCTTCTTCTTCGGCGGAGTCTTCAACAGCTTCCGCAACACATCCTCACCCTTACGAGGATGGAGGCTCACGCGTTCGTCGCGTTCCTCGGGCGTCGGATCGTGCTGCTTCACGGGCGCCTTCTTCCGCTTCGGTGTAGCCATCGTTACCAGTCTGCCCTATGGGTTGTCATCCGGCCTTGCTGCTGGCTACCAGCTCCTCCGCCGACGGCAGCTCGTTGGCCTTGCGCATCGCGGGAAGCGGCAATACCTCACCCTCGGGCTGAGGACCGATGATCTTTGGCGGGCTATCCGGACGCTTGGCGAGCAGGAGGACTTCCTTGACCTTCACAAGCTTGATTGTGAGGCCGTCCTTCTTGACTCGCGTGGCCTCTTCGACCGCGTCGCGAGTAAAGCTGAACCCGACGATGTAGCCCACGTCGTACTTGCCGCGACGCATCGCGGTCTCGAAGTTGTCGACGGTCACCCGCCCAACGTGGTCCGATTGCTTCACCTGGATCGGATCCTTGCTGAAGAACGAATAGCCGTCGATGCCGCCGTCACGCGACCGCGTCGGCGAATGCGTCCCATTCATGGTGTTGATGATCCAGTTTTGGAATTCGAAGGGTTTTAACTTCCGCAGCGTCTCTTCATCGCTCGGCATATCGATGATCAATGGAATACACCGAGACTGATTCCACAACCGTCGTCTCATAATGTCCATTGCGGTCGGCGATATATCGATGCCAACCCAACGACGTCCCATCCGCTCCGCAACGGCGAGGGTCGTGCCACAGCCGCAGAACGGGTCGAGCACCACATCGTCCTCGTTCGAGCTTGTAGCGATGATCCGTTCTAGCAGTGCCTCTGGCTTTTGCGTGGGGTAGCCAAGTCGCTCCGCAGCTCTCGGATTGATGCGGTCGATGTCTGTCCAGATGTCGCCGAGAGCCAGACCCTTGAGTTCATCGCGGTACCGCTTGATTTGAGGGAATCCACGCCCGCCCGGAGGCCAGTAGACCTGGCCGATCGCGTCGAGTTCGTCTACGGCGCGCTGTCGTGAATTTCCAATGCTGGCCGGTTGCAGCTATGTCAATTCCCCGCCACGGCTGCCCCGACGATCCCTGCCGCGTCCCCGCGGCCGTGAGGCTGTTACGCCAGTACAGACGCCCGTCGCCATCGTCGTACTTGTAGTACTTGTCGAGGTAGTCGTCTTCGTACTCGACGCGCGGTTCATTCCAGGTGACCTTCGGTCCGGCTCCGTAGTAGAGAAGAACGTCGTGGATCGGCCCGTACTTCTTCGCGCTGCTGTGCGAGCTGGTCCGCTTCCAGATGATCTCGTTTCGGAACGTCGCTGCACCGAAGATGCCATCCAGCATGACCTTCAGGTAATGGCTCGCGTGCGGATAACTCTGTGGGGAATCACACGTTTGCGATTCGGTCATCTGGTGGTAACCAGCTGGTCAGCGGTAATTCGTCGCCATCAAGAACCCACCGCTGATCAGCGCGATGCCGAGCAGCAGGTAGCGGTTCTCCGTGTCCGGTCCCGGCAGCAGGTTCAGGTAGTTGGTCACCACGACGGCCAACCCGACCGCGAGGAGAGTCGTGAGCCCGACGGGGACCCAGAGTTTCGAGGGCGGCGCCTTCTTCGGCGGCGGCGGCGTGTAGCGCGACCGCTTGCTCTTGCTCTCGGGCATGGCGCAAAGAGTACGCGACAATGCGATCGTGCCGCGCGTGCTGGTGATCGACAACTACGACTCGTTCGTCTACAACCTCGTCCAGTACCTGGGTGAGCTGGGCGCGGCGCCGGTGGTCTATCGCCACGACGCCGTCTCGCTCGACGAGATGCGTGCGGTCGAGCCCGATGCGGTCCTGATCTCACCCGGCCCCGGTCGCCCCACCGACGCGGGCCTCTCCAACGACGCGATCCGGGTGTTCGGCGAATCGGGCACCCCGGTGCTCGGCGTGTGCCTGGGTCTCCAATGCATCGGCGAGCTCTACGGCGGGTCGGTGGTGCGCGCACCGCAGGTAATGCACGGCAAGACGTCGGAGATTCGCCATTCCGGCGTGGGCGTGTTCGCCGGTCTTCCCGACCCGTTCACCGCGACCCGCTACCACTCACTGGTCGTCGCACGCGACACCGTTCCGGACGTGCTCGAGATCACCGCGGAGTCGGAGGACGGGCTCGTCATGGGCCTGCGCCACCGCGAGTTCCCGATCGAGGGCGTGCAGTTCCATCCGGAGTCGATCCTCACGAACGGCGGGCACCGGCTCCTGGCGAACTTTCTCGCTGCGGCGGGCGCGGAAGGTGCGCGCGCCCGCGCGTGACCTCGGCCAGACCGTCGTCGAGCAGCGACGCGAGCACTTCTCCGTCGAGCTCGGCCGCGGCGACGGGTCCGACCCGTAGCTTGGCCATCACGATCCCGCGACGCTGACGGAACGAGCCTTCGAAGCGGCGCTTGGCGATGCTTGGTCTCTCGGCTGTGCGTGCCGCGCGTCGCGCACTGCGACACGATCGGGCAGCGCTCGCACTCGGGGGTGCGTGCGGTGCACACGGTCGCGCCGAGGTCCATGAGCGCGAGGAAGCGATCGCGTGGCGACATCGTCGCGCCGATCTCGCGCGCGCACGCTTCGGCAGCCGAGTCGGACAGTTGGGAACCGCGTACTCGTTCGCACACGCGGCGGATGTTGACTTCGATGCCCACGTGATCGGCGCCGTCCACCTGCGCGGCCACCGCGGCCGCGGTATAGCGACCCACACCCGGCAGTTCCGACAAGTCGCCCGGCCAACCGGAGCCCGCGATGCGAACGGCGGCTTCCCACAGCCAACGGGCGCGGCGCGGGTAACCCAGACGTCCCCACGAGGTGATCACGGCGGCCGGACCGGCCGCGGCCATCGCCGCCGGTGTGGGGAACTCGGCCATGAACGTGTCGAAGACCGCCGCGACGCGCGGAACCTGCGTCTGGTGCAGCATCACCTCCGACACGAGCACGGTCCAGCGATCGCGTGACGTGCGCCACGCCAGGTCGTGTCGACCATTGTCGCGGTACCAGCGCGCGAGCGCGCTCGTCACGGTCCGGTCGTCGACGTCGTCCCCGGCGCCGTGCTGGTCGTGGTGGTCGACGCGGTCGACGACGCGATGCCGATCGTGAGCACGACCGGGCTCTTCGGCAGCACCTGGGTCCCGCCCGGCGGACTCTGGTCGACCACCTTGCCGACGTTGGCGTCGTCGACTCGGTTCAACGTCGTGACCGTGAATCCGAGCGCTTCGAGCTCGGCCTTGGCCGCGGCCTTGGTCTCGCCGATCTTGCCGGGCAGCGTGACGGTCTGCGCGCCGCTCGACACGTAGATGTTGATGCGGGTGTCGACCGCCACCGTCTTGCCCGCGGCCGGATCGGTGCGGATCACCGAGCCCGCGGCGATGGTGTCGTTCGCCTCTTGAATGGGCGTGTTCAGGTTCGTGAACCCGGCCAGCTCCAACTGCCGGGTCGCCTGGTCGAGCGTCAAGCCCTTGGTCGGCGGCACGGCCACGGGCGCCGGTCCCGAAGACACGAGGATGACGACGGTCGAACCGACATCGGCGTTCGTCCCGGGCTTGGGAAGGCTGTCGAAGACGTTTCCTTTGATCGCGGCGTTCGGCTCCTCCTGCTGTTTCACGAGGAAGCCGTCGGCGGTCAGCTCGGCGGTCACGTCAGCCGCGGTCCGGCCCGAGGTGATGTCGAAGGGGATCGTCTTCTGCGACGGCCCGTTGCTGACGAACAGCGTGACCATGTCGCCGCGCGACACGTTCTTGCCCGCGACGGGATCTTGGCGCACCACGATGTCGACGGGGTGGGTCGCGTCGGTCACCTTTTGGATGTTGACGCGCAGGTGGTTGTTCAGCAGGTCTTGTTGCGCGACCTGGACGGTCTTCGTCACCTCGTCGGGGACCGTGATCGTTGCTTGCGAGCCACCGAGCTTGATCGCCGCGAAGAGGATCGCGCCGACGACCGCGGCGAGCCCGAGAAGGGTGAGGATCCACACGAGCGCGGTGTTCTTGCGCTTGCGCGGCACCGGAGGGCGGCCGGCGATCCGACCGCGCTCGTCGACCCTCGGCGTCACGACCGTGGACGCGGCATAGGCCTCGGCCGCGGAGGTGGCACGCACGGCCGCGGTGGCGTCGGGAGTGAGGTGGTCGACCATCATCGCCGCTACCGGTGCACCGACCACCGGGCGACCGCGCCTGAAGCGCAGGATGTCGGCGCGCATGTCGTCGGCGGTCTGGTACCGGTTCTCGGGCTCTTTCGAGAGCGCGGTCATGATGACGAGCTCGAGATCGGGCGGCACATCGGGATTGCGCTCCGACGGCGGAACCGGCGCTTCGCGCACGTGCTTGTACGCGACGGAGACGGGGGAGTCGGCGATGAACGGAGCCACCCCCGTGATCATCTCGTAGAGCACGACGCCGAGCGTGTACACGTCGCTGCGACCGTCGACCGGCAGGCCCTGCGCCTGCTCGGGCGAGAAGTAGGTGGCGGTGCCCATCACCGAACCGGTCTGCGTGAGCCCGTCGCTCGCGCCCGATCGAGCGATGCCGAAGTCGGTGACCTTGACCGTGCCGGTGCGCGTCAGGAGCACGTTGCCGGGCTTCACGTCGCGGTGCACGACACCGCTGCGGTGCGCGAACGCGAGCGCGGACGCGATCTCGGCTGTGATCTCGGCCGCTTGCGAGGCTTCGATCGGCGCCTCGGACCGGATGAGATCGCGCAGCGATCGCCCTTCGACGTACTCCATGACGATGAAGTACGTGCCGTCCTCTTGACCCCAGTCGTAGATCGCGACGATGTTCGGGTGATTCAGGTTCGCGGCGGCCTGCGCCTCGCGCCGGAATCGCTCGACGAACGAGGGCTCGCGCGCGTACTCCGGGAAAAGCGCCTTCAGCGCGACCGGCCGGTTCAGGAGCTGGTCGTGCGCGAGGTAGACCTCGGCCATCCCGCCCTGCGCGAGCTCGCGCTGGATCTCGTAGCGGTTCGAAAAGACCCTGCCGGCCAGCGTCATGGTGGCGAAGACCCTATCTGCCGTTCGACGGGCTGGAGGGTTGCCCATCGCACGGCGACGCGGGTGTCGGCGTGTCGAGCAACGTCTGGAGTACCTGTTTGGCGATCGGTGCGGCGACTCGCCCGCCGGTGACCTCCGCCGTGTCGGACCCACCGTGTTCGACGAGCACCGCGATCGCGTATTTCGGGTGATCGGCGGGTGCAAACGCGATGAACCACGCGTGCGGCTTCTGCCCGGGCGCGGTCTCGGCCGTGCCCGTCTTGCCCGCGACCGCGACGTTGGGGATCTGCGCCGCGGTACCGGTGCCCTGCGGGTTGTTCACCACCGAGAGCATGAAGCTCGTCATGGTGGCGGCGGTCGCCGGGTCGATCGCTCGCTTGTATTGCTGTACGCCGAGCCTCGACACGACCTTGTCGTTGGGGTCGAGCACGCAGTCGACGACGTGCGGCTGCAGGATCACGCCCTGGTTGGCGATCGCCTCGGAGACGAGCGCCATCTCCATTGGGGTGACGAGCACCTGGTTCTGTCCGATCGCGTCCTGCATGAACTTGGGCTGGTTGCGCTGGAAGGTCCCGGGGTCCGGGCCGGTGCTCGCGATGATGGCGGGGTCGATGCCGGAACCTTCCTCGCTCGGCGGTGCGGTCTGTACCCCGAATCCCTGGATGCCGGTGGCGAACGTCTCCCCGAGATCGAAGCCGACCTGCGCGTAGGTGGTGTTGCACGAGACGGTGAATCCCTCGAGGAGCGTCCCGCCACACTTCTCCTTGCCGAAGTTGAAGAGCGGCGTGCCGTTCGTCTCGGGCAGGAGAATGTGATCGACGACGGGGAACTTCGTGTCGACGTCGATCTTGTTCTGTAGGGCGATCGACGCGGTCACGGTCTTGAACGTCGAGCCGGGCGGGTAGAGCTCGCGCCACGGCCGGGCGAGCAGCGGGTTGTCGGGCGCGTTCGTAAGGAACGAGAACGTCGCCAGTGCCTTCTTGGTGTCGTGGGTCGCGAGTTGGTTCGGATCGAACGTCGGGTTCGAGTACGCGGCCAGGACGCCGCCCGTGTTCACGTCGAGCACGACGACGCTTCCCCGCCGGCCCGCCAGTGCGAACGCGGCCGCGCCCTGCGCGGCTTTCGACATCGTCAGCACGACGGTACCGACGGGCTGCTTGTTCGCGAACGCGTCGGCGAGGTTGTGCAACTGGAGACTGAACGTGCGGCCCTCGAGGTCGGCCGCGTACGTGTTCTCGACGCCGACCGAGCCGTTCTGGATGGACTCGTAGCCGACCACGTCGGCGAACATGCTGGCTGTGTCCTTCGGGTACACGCGTTGGTGCTTGAACTCGTCGTTGCTCGTCGTTGAGAGGGCCACGACCGCGCCGTCGGCGGTCTCGATCGGACCGCGGTCGCGCCGGATGTTCGCGAAGGTCTTGCGCGGGTTCCCGGACGCGTTCGCGAGCTGGTTGCTGCGCGCGACCTGCAGGTAGGTCAGCTGCGCGACCAGCGCGATGAGGAGCACGATCATGGCGATGCCGACGCGGCGGATACCGGAGTTCACGGCACACCCGTAGCGACGTCGACGCGCACCGTGTCGTCGGAGATGCGCAAGAGGATGGCGAGCAGCGCGAAGTTCGCGACGAGTGACGATCCACCGTACGAGACGAACGGCAACGAGATGCCAGTGAGCGGGATGAGCCGCGTCACTCCGCCGATGATCAAGAAGGTCTGGAGCCCGATGATCGTCGCGATGCCCGCCGCGAAGAGCTTCGTGAACGGCCGCGCCGCGTCGACAGCGACGCGGTAGGCGCTACCGACGAACAACATGAAGGCGGCGATGACGCCGATCGAACCGACGAGCCCGAGCTCCTCGCCGATCGAGCTGAACATGTAGTCGGTCGACGCGAGCGGCACACGCCACGGTTGCCCGAGACCGAGGCCGGTACCCGCGATCCCGCCCGAGCCCAGCGCGTACCACCCCTGCACCGGTTGGATGCCGGTGCCGTGCGCGTTCGGCCACGGGTTGGTCCAGTTCTCGATGCGCACGCGCACGTGACCGAAGGCCTTGTAGGCAACGATCGCGCCGACCACGAGGAGTATCACCGTGCCGATCAGATAGGCGGTCCGCCGCGTCGTCATGTACAGCATCGCCGCGAAGACCCCGAAGAAGAGCAGCGACGTACCGATGTCCTGCTCGTACGCGAGGACGAGGAGTGCCATGCCCCACGCGAGGACGAGCGGCCCGAGATCGCGCGGAGACGGTACGAACCAGCGCCCGATCCGGATGCGGCCCTGGGTGAGGAGCTCGCGCTTGTCGGCGAGGTAGGCCGCGAAGAACGCGACCAGGAGCACCTTCGCCACCTCGTTCGGCTCGAAGCTCAGCGGCCCGAGCCCGACCCACAGCCGGCCGCCACCGCGCGACTGACCGATCGCGGGGGCGAGAGGTAACAGCATGAACCCGATGCCGAGCAGGAGCGCGATGTATCGGTACCGCGCGAAGACCCGGGGGTCGCGCACGACGACCAACGTGAGCACGAACACTGCGATCCCGATCGTGACCCACACCGACTGGACTCGCGCCTGCGCGGCGTAGTCGCCGTGGCTGCCCGCGCCCGCGAGGCGGGCGATCATCACGAAGCCGATGCCGTTCAGCATCGCCGCGAGCGGCAGGAGCGTGCCGTCGGCCGCGGGCGCGAGGCGCCGCACGGCAAGGTGAGCGACGAGGTACAGGCCGAACACCCAGACGAGCAGGATCGTGACGTCGGACGGGAGCTTCGGTCCGTTCGCCAGCGCGACCAGGATGTAGCCGCCGACCGTCACCGCGACGACGAGCAGGCCGAGCGACAACTCGGAGCGCCGGCGGCTACGGGCGAAGCCCGCGACGGCCGCGGTCATTTGACCGCCGGTTTCGTTGTGGTCGTGGTCTTCTTCTTGACCGTCGTCGTGGTGCGCTTCGGCGTGGTGGTCGTGGTGGTGGTCGTCGTCGTCATCGTGGTGCTCGTCGCCGCGAATTCGAGGCGCGAGACGTATCCCTCGGCCGTGGAGCGCGACCCGCGCGAGCTGTTGGTCTGGACGCGGTCGCGGTCGAGCGGGGGCAGGTCGGCCACGAGGAGGCCGGTGTGCTGATCGACGGTGGGGTTCCACCCGAGTACGCCGCCGGGCACGCCTTTGTAGATCACGACCTCGTTGCCGGACGCGCCCACGAAGTACGACCCGCGCGCGTACCAGCCGAGGGCCGCGGTCGCGGCGCCGAGCACGACGAGCAACGGGAGCAGCACGAGGATCAGGCCGCGTACGGTGCGCCGGCGCGAACCCTTCGGGCGCGGTGTCTTGGCCGGTGCCGGGTCGGGCGGGTCGGGCGGCGCGATCACCGCCGACCTCGATAGCGCCGGCTCCTGTTGTGCGAGCAACGCGGTTGGATCGGGCGCCGTGGCGGCGTCGACCTCGAGGACGTCGACGACGACGACCGTGACGTTGTCCTCGCCGCCCGCGGCGTTGGCCGCGGCGACGAGGGCTTCGGCGAGTCGTCCCGGGTCGGCCTCCGTGCGCGCCGTGCGCTCGATGTCGCGCTCGCGCACCATCGTCGTCAGGCCGTCGGAGCAGAGTATGACCCGGTCGCCCGCCTCGACGTCGAGTGTGTAGAGGTCGACCTCGACCAGATCGTCGACGCCGAGGGCGCGGGTGACGATCGCTCGCTGGGGGTGGGATTCGGCCTGCTCGGGCGTCAGGCGCCCCTCACGTACGAGCTCTTCGACCAGGCTGTGGTCGTCGGTCGCGCGCCGCAGGTCGCCGTCGTGGAGCAGGTACGCGCGCGAGTCGCCGACATGGCCGATGAGGAGCTGGCGACCACCGACGGCCACCACTGCTGTCAGCGTCGTGCCCATGCCCGTGAGCTCGTCGTTGTTCGCGGCGCGGCTCAGCACCGCGGCGTTGGCCCGGGTGATCGCGTCGTGCAGAGGCGTGCCGTTCGCCACGGCCGCGCGGAGCGCTTCGATCGCGGTGTGGCTCGCGACCTCGCCGCCGCGGTGGCCGCCCATGCCGTCGGCGACCGCGAACAGGGCGCGCTGGTCGTCGATGAGGAAGGCGTCCTCGTTGTTGGAGCGTACGAGGCCTTGATCGGTTGCCGACGCGGCGGCGAGCTTCACCGTTGCGCCTGGAGCACTGTGTCGCCGACCTGCACGCGGTCACCTTTACGCAGCTTGATGGGCTCAGTGATGAGTTTGCCGTTGACGAGTGTGCCGTTGGTCGAGCCCGCGTCCTCGATCCACAATGTGCCGTCGCGGTCGAACGCGCGCGCGTGCACCTGGGACACGAACGTATCGAAGGTGAGGGGTACCGCGCATCCGCCGCCGCGGCCGATGGTCGCGTCGCCCTCGATCGGGTACGACCGGCCGAGTTCGGTCTCGGGCGCGACGACCACCAGTCGCCACTCCCGCCGCTTCGACCCGCGCCCGGGGCTCGCCGGAGCGGCGACGGGCGCCGGCACCGGCTCGGTCATCGACGCACTGCCCCGCAGCTCGCGGGCGACGACGAGCACGACCCGCAGCAAGAAGAGGTAGAGCAGCGCGAGCAGGCAGAACTTCAGGACCGTGAGGATCGAATCGGACATGTGCCGGTTACGACTCCTGGTACAGCAGCGACGTTGCACCGACGACGATCACGTCGCCGTCCTTGAGTGATTGCTCCTTCACCAAGACGCCGTTGACCTGCGTGCCGTTGGTGGAACCGAGGTCGACGACTCGGAACCCGAAGTCGTCGCGGCGCACCTCGGCGTGGCGGCGGGAGACCTGCGGGTCGGAGAGCGGCACCGCGCATTCGGGCATACGGCCGATGACGGCCGGCTCGTCGCCGAGCGCGACGCGGCCGCCGTCGGGCAGGACCAGCGTGCTGGTCGTTCCCTGTCCGCCGCCGACGATCTCGGCGTCGACGCGGAGGTCGCCGCGGCGCGCGCCCTCGTCGAGCACGAGCAGCACCTCGATCAGGCCTTCGAAGTGGTATCCCTCGTCGCGGCCGTGCTCGCGCGCGGCGTCGGCGAGCTCCCGGGCGAGCGCGTCGTGGAATCCGGCGAAGCGCTCGAGATCCTCCGCCGACAGCCAGATGGTGAAGCGGTTGGGTGCGACGGTGCCCCGGACGCCGAGCGTCCGGCCGGCGTCCATTTCGCGGCCGACGCGCCGGCCGATCTCGACGGGCTGGAGCCCACCGCTGCGGAACGCCTTCGAGAAGGTGCCTTCGACCAGCCGTTCAAGCCGTCGCTCGAACCGCTGCAGTCCCATTCGTGCGATGCTACCGGCGCGTCGCGGCCCAATTGCGGCCGTCACGCCCCGCGGGAGCGCGGAGCGGCGCTGGTACCATCACCTGCTCACACGCGCGAGTGGCGGAATTGGCAGACGCGCAGGATTCAGGTTCCTGTGCCCGCAAGGGTGTGGGGGTTCAAGTCCCCCCTCGCGCACCGACCAAGGTCATCAACGGGCAGCACTCGGAGTGGCGAAACCGTTGCCGGGCTGTGCTCACGGCGTCTTGCTCGACACGGCGTCTTGCTCGGGGTCGAATCGATCCGGCGAGGGAGACGTCTCACTCGCCGGGCACGACGATGCCTCCGAGTATCCGCCGTTTTCGGCCGGGCTTCGGCGCGTTCGCCAACCGCGGTTGGATGACTGCGGCGAGTTCGCGCAAGAACGCCATGAGCTCCGCGTCGTCCAGCCACATCCCGGCCATGCGATAGGTCACGCCGTCTCGCAGGAGGTCGATGTCTCCCCGCTCGAGGTAGCGGTCGAAGTCGCCGATCAGTCCGGCGACGAACGCGAGGAAGGCCTGTCGGTGTTGATCAGGTGTCATCTTCGCGAGCTCGTCGAGGCTCACGGAGGCTGCCGCGGATCGGAGTACATAGGTCCGTTCCAGAGCACCGCGTACTCGGCGCTCGGACACCACGGCGAGCACCCCGGCTTCGACCAGCCGCGCGATATGGCGGTAGAGGCTGGCCGCCGGCACGTCCGTCAGCTCCGTACGGAGCTCGCTCGTCGTGAGGGCGCGGTCTGCGAGGAACGCCTGCACTATTCGCAAGCGGACCGGGTGCAAGAGCAGGTCGGCGCTGGGCATCTCGCCGATGGTACTGGTGTCCTATCATTAGTGGTAATATTCTCAGAATCGATAATGTTCTGAGAGGCAGGGGAAATGGCGGAGCTCGCCCGGGACGGTAACGACCTCGTCCTGACGCTCAGTGCCTTCGAGAAGGCCGAGTCGCTCCGCCGCGACATTCGGGTGCCGGTCTCGTCGGTGTGCAGTGTGGAGGTGGTCGAAGACGTGATCCACGAGGTTCACGGATCGAAGTTCCCCGGCACACGCTGGCCCGGGAAGTTCATGGTCGGCACCCTCGAACACACGAAGGCCGAGAAGTCGTTCGTCGTCGTCCATCACGACACGCCGAGGGGCTTGCGCGTGCGACTCGACGGCGCCGCCTTCGGTGAGATCCTCGTCGGGTGCGAAGACCCCGAAGCAACGAGGGATCGGATTGGTGACTTGCGATGAGCGATGCCGCCGCGCATGGCGAAGCGGGGGTGAGCGAGAGGTAGCTCGCTCGGGCGACGATCAGTCTTCGCGCTCCGCCACCCACGCGGCGAGCGACGTCAGCATCTTGCGCGACATGCGGGGGAACTCGTCGAGTAGGGCCATGAAGTCGCCGCGCATGAGCACCATCACTTCGCAGGGCTCGGTGGTCGTGACGGTCGCCCGCCTCGGCGTGCCCGCGATCAGCGCGAGCTCTCCGAAGGAGTCGCCGGGCCCGAGAGTGCTCAGCGTGCGGCCCCGCCGAGACACCTTGGCGTGCCCAGACAGCAGTACGAAGAACTCGACGCCCGTCGCGCCCTCGGTGACCACCTTGGTTCCCTTCGCCAGCGAGACCTGCTCGGCGCGGTGCGCGAGGCTGCGTAGCTCGCGGTCGGTGAGTCCCGAAAAGAGCGGGATGTCGGAGATCCGCTCGCGGTACATCTTGAGGAACGCGCGATCCCTGGCCACGCGCGGAGCATAGCGAGGCGGGTCGGCCCTTCCGCCGGGAACACGTCCCCGATCGGCGATGTTTAGCATGACTAATTAGTCGGGTAAACTAGCTGCATGACCGCCCTGACGAGCTCCCGAGCAACCCCGACGCCCGACGCCGCGGCCATGGCGGCCCGACTGCGGGTGAGTGCGACCCGGCTCGCCCGCCAGCTGCGCCAGGAGTCGGATGCCGGCCTGTCGCCGAGCCAGCTCTCGGCGCTGACGAGCATCGAGCTGCACGGGCCGCTCACCCTCGGCCGGCTGGCCGACCAGGAACGGGTCGCGCCGCCCAGCGTCACGAAGGCCGTGGCCAAGCTGGAGGAAGCCGGCCTGGTGGAACGCCGGCTCGACGAGCGCGACCGGCGCGTGGCGTGGGTGTCGATCACCGGTGCCGGAACCGCGCGCCTGGCGCGGATCCGCCAACGCAAGAACGTGTGGCTCGCGACCCGTCTGGCCAAGCTCGACGACGACGCCCGCCGCCGCATCGCGCATGCGCTCGATGCGCTCGATGCGCTGACCGCCGATCCGCTGTGAACGCGCTGCGCAAGGCGACGAACGAGACGTTCCGTTCGCTGCACGTTCGCAACTTCCGCTTGTTCTTCGGCGGCCAGCTGATCTCGCAGGTCGGCAACTGGCTCACCCTGGTCGCGCAGACGCTGTTGGTGCTGAAGCTCACCGACAACGGGATCGCGCTGGGCGCGCTGGCGGTCGCGCAGTTCGGACCGGTCCTGGTCCTCGGACCGTGGGCCGGCTTGATCGCCGATCGTTCCGACAAGCGCCGGTTGCTGTTGATCGTGCAGATGATCGCGATGTTGCAGTCGTTCGCGCTCGCGGCGCTCGCGTTCAGCGGGAACCCGCAGGTCTGGCAGATCTACTCCATCGCCTTGATCGGCGGCCTCACGATCGCGTTCGACAACCCGGCTCGGCGGGCGTTCGTCGTCGAGATGGTTCCGCACGACGACATGCACAACGCGGTCAGCCTGAACAGCGCCCTCATGACGTCTGCGCGCATCGTCGGCCCCGCCGTCGCGGGCGCGCTCATCTATACGGCCGGCTTCGGTTGGTGCTTCCTCGTCGACGCGATCTCCTACACAGCGGTGCTCGCGGGCTTGTGGATGATGCGTACCGAGGAGCTACGGCCGTCGTTGCCGACCGTGCGGGCCAAGCGGCAGGTGCGCGAGGGGTTGCGGTACGTGCGCAGTGTGCCGGAGTTGTGGGTTCCGCTCGCGATGATGGGCGTGGTCGGCACCCTGTCGTACAACTTCCAGACGGTGTTCCCGTTGTTCGCCACCCGCGACCTGCACGGCTCGGGGGTCACGTTCACGATCCTGTTCTCGGTGGTGAGCGTCGGCGCGTTGGTCGGCGCGCTGCGGACCACGCGGCGAAAGACGATCAGCGTGCACGTCGTCGCGCTCGCGTCGCTGGGCTACGGCGCCGCGATGGCGTTGATGACCTTCGCTCCGAACGACTGGTTCGCATTTCCGCTCGGCGTCGTGCTCGGGATCGCGAGCATCGAGTTCCTCACCGCGTCGACGTCGATCGTGCAGATCGAGTCGGATCCCGAGATGCGGGGCCGGGTCCTGGCCATCCAGGCGATGCTGTTCATCGGCAGCACTCCGGTCGGCGGTCCGATCGTCGGCTGGATCTCCCAGCAGTTCGGCGCCCGCTACGCGATTGGCCTCGGCGCGGTGGCCGCGCTCGGGGCCGGGACGTGGGGTCTGTCGATGGCCCGCCGGGTTGCGGCCGACCGAGCCGGGACCGGCGGCGAGGTGCCCGTCACCCCCGGCGAAGACGCCGAAGCGATCGCCGCGGTGGCGGGGTTCCCGGGCCGGAGCTGAGGCCGGGCCGGTTCGACCGCCGGGGGTTCACATCCCCCCGGGCGGACCGATACATGAAGTATGCACACGGACCCGACCGACATCAGCCCGAGCCTGATCTCGCCGCTGCGGCCGCACGTCATGGTGCTGTTCGGCGCGACGGGCGACCTGGCCCGGCGCAAGCTGATCCCCGGTCTGTTCCACCTCTCGCAGGCGGGGTTGTTGCCCGAGTGCAGGATCATCGGCTCCTCGCTCGACGACCTCGACGACGAAGGCTTCCGGTGCGCGGCACGTCACGCGCTCGACGAATTCGCGATCCACGCCGTGACCGACGACGACTGGTGCGCGTTCGCGTCGCGGCTCTTCTACGTCTGCGAGTCGGCCGGTGACGAAGCGCTGGCCAAGATCGTCGAGGAGATGGAAGACGAGTTGGGCGGCGACGTCGCCCGCTTGCACTACCTGAGCGTCCCGCCGGCCGCGGCGCCCGAGGTCGTGAACCGGCTCGGGAAGCTCGGCCTGGCCGAACGGGCGCGCATCATCATGGAGAAGCCGTTCGGTACCGACCTCGCGAGCGCGGTGCAGTTGAACGACACGCTGCACGCGACCTTCGACGAGAGCCAGATCTTCCGCATCGACCACTTCTTGGGCAAGGAAGCCGCGCTGAACATCCTCGCGTTCCGATTCGCGAACGGGCTCTTCGAACCCATCTGGAATCGCCAACACATCGCGCACGTGCAGATCGACGTACCCGAGACCCTCTCGATCGGCCACCGCGTTCCCTTCTACGAAAAGACCGGCGCGTACCGCGACATGATGGTCAACCACCTGTTCCAGGTGCTGGCGTTCATGGCGATGGAACCGCCGACCGCGCTCGAGCCGCGGTCGATCGGTGAAGAAAAGAACAAGGTGTTCCGGTCGCTGAGCCCGATCGAACCCTCGCAGGTCGTGCGCGGGCAGTACGAGGGCTACCTCGACGAGCCCGGCGTCCGCCCGCACTCCGAGACGGAGACGTTCGTCGCGCTGCGGTGCGAGATCGACAACTGGCGCTGGGCCGGTGTGCCGTTCTACCTGCGTACCGGCAAGCGCATGGCCGAAGGCGCGCGCATCATCTCGATCGCGTTCCGGGAACCGCCCAAGAGCATGTTCCCCACGGGCTCGGGGGTCGGTGCGCACGGGCCCGACCACCTGACGTTCGACCTGGCCGACGCGTCGCAGTCTTTCACTGTCGTTCTACGGGAAGCGCCCCGGGCCGGGCATGACGCTCGACAAGCAGAGCCTCCAGTTCGCGCTGCACGAGACGGGGCGGACGACGGACCTGCTCGAAGCGTACGAGCGCCTGATCTACGACGCGATGAGCGGCGATCACACCCTGTTCACGAGTGCCGAGGGCATCGAACGGCTGTGGGAGCGTTCGAAGCCGCTGCTCGAGAATCCGCCGCCGGTCCGGCCCTACTCGCAGGGCTCGTGGGGACCGAACGCGATCCATCAGCTGATCGCGCCCGACGCATGGCGCCTGCCGTTCGAACGAGGCTGGCGCAACGCCGCGACCTCGCGATGACGCCCGGCTAAGAGGCTTCCGGCTGCGGGCTCCCCGCGGCTCGGCCCTTGGGTGTGTCGATGCGTTGGCTGCGGTAGATGCCTTCGTGCGAGCTCGTGAAGTAGGCGATCACGCACACGATGGCGAACAGCACGACGTTCGCGCCGCCGAACAGTTCGACCGCCATCACTGTGCACGCAAGCGGTGTGTTCGCGGCACCCGCGAAGACGGCCACGAAGCCGATCGCGGCGAGCAGCGTGACGGGAGCATCGAGCACGCGGCCCAAGGATGCTCCGAGCGTCGCGCCGATGACGAACAACGGGGTCACCTCGCCGCCCTGGAAACCGGTTCCCAGAGTGACCGACGTGAACAACAGCTTGAGTGCGAACGCGAGCAACACGACGCCGGCACCGCCCGCGAGCGACCTCGTGATGAGCGGGATCGAGAGCCCCAAGTAGTCGCGGGTTCCGACCGCGTACGTGAGACCGATGACGACGAACCCGCCGATCAGCGGACGGGCCGGCGCCCAGCTCACCGCGACCCGGAAGACCCGCTTGATCCCATGGGTGAGCTCCGCGAACACCAGGGCGACGAGGCCGCAGATCAGGCCGGCGATTGCGACCTTGAGGAAGAGCGCGGCGGTGAAGTCGGCCTTCGCGAGTTGTGGCGTCGGGGTGTGATGTACGCCGAGGCCGCGCACGACGAGATCGCCCACGACGCTGGCGGACAGTGCGGCGACGAGCGCGTCGTAGCGCAGCCGCCCGATCGCCTGCACCTCGAGTGCGAAGACGCATCCGGTGAGGGGCACGCCGAAGACCGAACCGAAGCCGCCCGCGAGCGCGGCGATGAGCAGGATGCGCCGGTCGGCCGCAGAGATGCGTCGCGACCGGAAGGCGGCGTCGGTGAGGCTCCCGGCCATCTGGATCGCGGTGCCCTCGCGGCCGGCCGATCCTCCGAAGAGGTGTGTGAGGATCGTCCCGCCGAAGACCAATGGCGCCATGCGCCGCGGGATCCACGCCTTGGGCTCGTGAATCTCGTCGAGGATGAGGTTGTTCCCTTCGCCGGAGCGCCCGCCGCCGTAGTGATACGCGAGACCGACGACGAACCCACCGAGCGGCAGTACGAAGAGCAGCCACGAGTGTGCTTCACGGGTGCGAGTCGCCCAATCGAGCGCCTCCAAGAATGCGGCGGAGCCGAGGCCCGACAGCACGCCGACCACCGCGCCGAGCGCGATCCACTTCACGAGGTATCCGACGAGCGCGCCTTGTTGGCCCACGTCGAAGCGCACGACATCACGCAGCGCCGCAAAGACCCGGCGGGGCTCCCGCCGATCGCTCGACTCGTTGGGCTGCATGACGTCTCCTACGTGATTGACCAATGTCGATCAGTAGGGACCATCAGCCCCGAGGGGCGGTTGAGGGCGAGTCCCATCGCCGCTGGCGAGATGGTACCTCGGTTCGCGAGGCCCCGATTCAAGCGTCGCCGAAAGCCCCGGCGGCCCTGGCCGCGGCGATCTGTGCGTCGTCCCAACCCAAGACGTCGCGCAGCACCGCCTCCGTGTGCTGGCCGACCGTCGGCGCCTTGGTCGGCATCGGCAGGACCTCGTCGACGAACTTGATGGGCGTCGGCAGCATGTCGGCGCCGACCTGCGCAGCGGGCAGCAACTCGAAGCGGTCCTTGAACTGCGGATCGTCGTAGAGGGTCTTGGGCGAGTTGGCCGGCGCGATGGGCGTGTTGTGCTCGAGTCCGAACGCGAGCCACTCCTGCGTGGTGCGCGTCGCGAAGACGTCGCGCAGGATCGCGCGCAACTCGGTGTTGCCGCGAGCGTGGTCGCCGTATTGCGAGCCGGGCCAGCGCTCGAACAGCTCGGGCTGGCCGATCCCCTCGCAGAAGTTCTTCCAGAACTCGCGCTCCGACGCCATGAACAAGATGTGGCCGTCGCGCGTTCCGTAGAACTGGTACCGGACACCCGACTCCATGCCACCAGTTCCGGGTGCGCGCCGCTCGAAGTTGTCGGCCTCGTTCCCCGTGACCTCCGACTCGGGCCGCTCGTAGGCCCGCCACGTCTCGCTGCGCAACCAGTCGGTGGCCGCGGCCGCATCCGACTGTGCGATCTCGATCTGGCAACCCTCACCCGATGTCGCGCGCCCGCAACACGCCGGCGAGCAGACCCAGCGCGCCGAACACCGGCCCGACGTTGATGCCGATCGACACGTGCTCGGGCATGAACGCGAAGCCGTCGTCGTCGATCTCCGGTTGCACGATCCCTGCCCAGACGTCGTACGCGATGCCGTGGCTCGGCATGTCGCGGTAGGGGCCCGTCGCGCCGTAGCCGGAGATGGTGCAGAACACGATGCGCGGGTTCACCTCGCGCAGTTGCTCGAAGCCCAGACCGCGCCGTTCGAGACCGCCCGGTCGCATCGCCTCGACGACCGCGTCGGCGTCGCGCACGAGGTCGAGGAACGTTGCGCGACCGCTTTCGGTCCGCAGGTCGAGCACGATGCTCTTCTTGCCCCGGCTGATGTGCAGGAACAGCAGCGAGACGCCCTCGACGATCGGCCAGGTCATGCGGCGCCCGTAGTCGCCTTGGGGCGGCTCGACCTTGATGACGTCGGCGCCCAGGTCGGCGAGGTGGGTCGTGAGGTTGCCCGGGCCGAGCATCGACACTTCGACGATGCGCAGGCCCGCGAGCGGAGCGGGTCGTTGGGTGGTCACGGGCTCGCAAGCTAGTGGGCGCGCGAAACGTGATGCGGCGCCCGGAGCATTCCCAAGGCTGCGTCGTCGGCCGGCGACCGAGGGGACGCGATTACCTGTCGCCGCGGAGCAACTGGAGTTGGTTGTCGGCGGTATAGGTCATGCCGCGCTCGATGGCGTCGGAATGCCCGCGTAGGCGAGCGTCGGCGAGGGCGACCATCGCGGCGCCGACGAACGTCGCCGGCGGCGGCCCGCAGGCCTCGACGTTGGCGGTGACGATCTGCATGCGGGTCACCGATTCGAGCGCGGAGTCGACCTGGTCGCGCGGGCTGTCACCGCGGGCCCGGACGAGGGCCTCGATCTCGTGCTGGAGGCGGGCGACCTCGACCCGGGCGTCGCGCTCGCGTACGGGCGCGTCGAGGCCGGGCTCGTCCGGCGACGTATCCGGTTCGGCCGGCACGACGCCGGGCCAACGCCACGACTGCGCGCTCTGCGTGGACTGCATTACGAACCCCCTCGCCAGCCTTATCGGCGGAATCGGCGGGGTTCCTGAGTCGGGAGTCCGAACCTGGCGATGCGCTGTGGGGTAGTCGTGGTGGCGCCAATCAGGACTGGTTCCCGTTGCCGTGGATGGCGCCGATCACCACGAACAAGACCCAGAGTCCGAGCGCCACGAAGCCGAGGACGATGCCGGCCACGGCCAGGCCGTCGCCGCCCTGGCGGCCCTGGGCGGCGCGGATCTGGGTGCGGGCGACGAAGCCGAGGACGACGGCGACGATCGAGCCGACGCAGGTGATCCAGCCCACCAGCCCGAGGACGAGCGAAGCGATCGCCAGTCCGTTGGTGGAGGGCGGCTGGAAGGCGGACGGCGGGTAGGGCGGCGGGTACTGCCCGTAGGGGCCCGCGCCGCGCGTACGGGTTCGGTGGCGCGAAGGGATTCGGCGGCGCGGCGCGGTCGGCGCGGTCGGCGCGGTCGGCGGCGCGTACGGCGGGAGCGGTGGCGCGGGGAGGTGCGCCCCACTGGGTGGGCGGCGGCGGGGTGGGCGGCGGGCCGGCGGGCGGCGGGGCGGCGTCGAACGACGGCGTGTCGGGTGTCACCGGCGCCGAGAGGTCGACACCGCAGCGCACACAGAACCGGTTGGTCGCCTGATTGCCGTAGCCGCAGTTGGGACACACCATCGGGTGAAGACTAGAGCCGGGCGGCAACGCCGACGCCCGAACGCGATGGGCGCGTTCGGTCACCGCCGCACGGCACCACGTACGCTCGACCGCCGTGCGCCGGCGTTGCTTTCTCAGACCCCTGTTGTGCGTGGCCGCCGGCGCCGTGCTCGCCGGTTGCGCGACGCCGGGCTACAGCCCGACTCGGATCCAGTCGGAGCTGGTGCACGCGGGCACGACCCCCGCGCAGGCGCAGTGTGTGACCACCAAGCTCTCGAACACGTTCGACGAGAACCAGCTCGGCTCGCACTCCGAACCCCACTCCGACAAGAACGTCGACGAGTACAAGCTGACCCGCGACATCTTGAAGCAGTGCGGGGTCACGCTCCCGCTGCAGCAGCGTTGAGCTCGGTCATGGTGAACAGCGCAAGCAGCTCGAGGTCCTCGGCCGCCAGCTTCTCCCGGCCACCCGACTCGCGGTCGATGACGCAGATCACCGGGCCGAGGACGGCCCCTCGGGCCCGAAGCTCCGACGCGGCGTCGAGGATCGCCCCTCCCGAGGTGACGACGTCCTCGACGATGCACAGGCGCCGGCCGTCGAGCTCGGCGCCCTCGGCCAGCCGGCACGTGCCGTAGGTCTTGGCCTCCTTGCGCACGAACGCCGCCGGAAGCCCCGTGACCTGGGAGATCATCGTGGCCAGCGGCACACCGCCGAGCTCGAGGCCCGCGAGCACGTCGATGCCCTGGGGTACGAGGGGTGCGCACGCCTCGGCGATGTCGGCGAGGAGCCGGGGATCGGACTCGAATCGGTACTTGTCGAAGTACTCGTGACTGACCACGCCCGAGCGCAGGGTGAAGGTCCCCGTGAGGTGCGCGGCGGCGTAGATCCGGCGGGCGAGATCAGTGCGGTCCACGTGTCGAAGGTACATCGACCGAACGCGGCATTTCGTCCCGTTGACCGCTCGGCCCTCCGCCACCTAGCGTTCCTCGGGCGGAAGGGGCAGACACCGCGCCGGCCTGCGTCAGATGCTCTGCATCGAGGCGCCGGCTCGGAAGCAGAGGCACTGGGATGACGGGGCCGGGGGGAACCGTCATCCCGGAGCCTTCGCTGCACTTCGCCGGGCCAGGCGCCGTAACGCCCGGATCTCTTCGGGCGCCATGTTCCGGTCGAAGCACTTGAGCTCGGCCATCTCCGTCACGCGACGGTAGAACGCGGGCCCGATGTAGCGCCGCGCGAAGGTGCGCTTCAGGATCGGCGCGCGCACGGCGCCCACGATCGTGGCGAACGGCCGCGGCAGCGGGACCCGTCCGCACGAGATGAGCGCGTAGGTGAGCGCGACATCGACCATCGGGTCGCCCCGGCGCGCGTTCGGCCAGTCGATGACGACCGGACCGCTCGGCGACATGATCACGTTCAGCGGATGCAGGTCGAGGTGCAGGAGGCGGTCGCCGCCGTCGGGCATCCCGGGGAGCCACGCGGGTCCGGGGATCTGGTGGAGCCGGTCGTGCAGGTCGGCCAGGAGCCGGAGGTGGCCGGCGAGCCTCGACGGCGGTCGCATCATCGCGTCCATCATGATCGGGCCGTCGATGCGCTCCATCACGATCTCGGTGCCGTCGGCGCGGACCTCCTCGATACGCGGAACCGGGTACCCGTTGTCGGCCGCGTATCCCATGATGCGCGCTTCGTGCGCGATCGAGCGGCCGTCGCGTGTCTTGCGCAGCACCAGTCCGGGTGCGAATTCGAAGATGTCGCCGTCTCGCCCGCTCGCGAGCAGCTTCATCAGACGATGCGGCTCGTCTTGTCGCCCCAGTAGCGATCCCGCAGCAAGCGCTTGTAGAGCTTGCCGGTCTGTTCGCGGGGCAGTTCGGGGTCGAAGTCGACGGCTTGCGGACACTTGTACTTGGCGAGGCGTTCGCGGCAGTACGCGAGAAGCTCCTGTTCGAGCTCGGGCCCGGCGTCGGTCCACGTGGTCGGCTGCACGACCGCGTGCACGCGCTCGCCCATGTCGGCGTCGGGGATACCGAACACCGCGACGTCGTAGACCTTCGGGTGGTCGATGAGCAGGTTCTCGGCTTCTTGCGGATAGATGTTCACGCCGCCCGACACGATCATGAACGTGCGCCGGTCGGTGAGGAACAGGTAGCCGTCGGCGTCGAGATAGCCCATGTCGCCGACGGTCGACCAACCCCGCTCGTTGAACGAGTCGCGGGTCTTCTGCGGGTCCTTGTGGTACTCGAAGCCGGGCCGGTTCGCCACGGGCTCGAACCACACGGTGCCGACCTCGCCCGCGGGCAGCTTGGTTGCCGTCCTCGTCGAGGACGTGGATCGGGCCGAGCATCGACCGGCCGACGGAGCCCGGATGTGCGAGCCAGTCGGGTGAGCTGATGTAGGTGGCGCCGGCACCTTCGGTCGCGGCGTAGTACTCGTCGATGATCGGGCCCCACCACTCGATCATCTTGCGCTTGGTGTCGACCGAGCACGGCGCAGCCGCGTGCAACACCACCTCGAGTGACGACAGGTCGTACCCGTTGCGCACCTCCTCGGGCAGCTTGAGCATCCGCACGAACATCGTCGGGACGAACTGCGCGTGCGTCACGTGGTACTTCTCGATCAACGCCAGTGTCTGCTCGGGATCGAAGTGCTCCATCGTGATCACCGTGCCGCCGAGCCGCATGGTGCTCATCGAATAGAACAGCGGCGCGGAGTGGTAGAGCGGCGCGGGCGAGAGGTAGACGGCGTTCGCGTCCATCCCCCAGACGGTCGTCATCATCCCCATCTCGACCGGCTGCTCCCCGACCGGGGTGCGGGTGCTCTCGTACCTCACGCCTTTCGGTCGCCCCGTGGTCCCCGACGAATACAGCATCCGCGTCCCCTCGAGCTCCTCGTCGAGTGGAAGAGCCGGATACCGGTCGCGCGCCTCGTGGTACGACTCGTAACCGGGAACGGGATCCTCGCCGACCATCAGGCGAACCTTCACCCCCGGCATCTTGTCGACGAGCTCCGCGGCGACATCGTGAAGCGTGTCGCTGATGACGAGCACCTGCGCGTCGCAATCGTCGAGGATGTACGCGACCTCGTCCGCGTTGAAGTGCGAGTTGATGCAGGTGAAATACAACCCGGATCGCTGCGCGGCCCAGCACGGCTCGAAGTACTCGACCCGGTTCTCCATCAGCACCGCGATGTGATCGCCGAAGCGCAGCCCCGCGTCCCAGAACAACTGCGCGAGCTGATTGGAACGATCGTTCAGCTCCGCGTAGGTGACAACTTCTCCGCCTCCTGCCATCACGTACGCAGGATGAGCGGGCCGCTCCAAGGCGTGCTTACCGGGCCACATGCGCGTCAGAGAAAGAGGTGGGGAGCGAGGTGCACACCGCGGTGAGTTGGAACCCGATCCGCAGTGCGTGCCTCGCTCCCCACCGCCGCACCTAGAAGGCGGTGATGACCGAGCGGATGACCTCGCCCGCTTCCATCGCCCGGAAGGCCTCGTTCACCTCGTCGAGCTTGATCGTGCGCGACACCATGGAACCGGTGTCGAGGCGACCCGTCTCGATGAGGTCGGCGAAGCGCTGGAAGTCGCGCCGCACCTGGCCCGACCCGTACTTGCATCCCTTGAGCGTCTTCTCGTTGAAGAAGAGGTCGAAGGTCGACAGCGTGACGGTCGCCTCGGCGCGGGTCATGCCGACCATCACCGCGGTGCCGCCCTTGCGGATCATGTTGAACGCCTGCAGCGTGGTCTCGGGCAGGCCGATGACCTCGAACGCGTAGTCGACGCCGCGACCGCTCGTCAGCTGCTGGACCTGCGCGACCGGGTCGCCCGCGTTGGGGTCGACGAAGTCGGTGGCGCCGGCCTGCTCGGCGGTCTTGCGCTTCATCTCGACCGGGTCGACCGCGATGATCCGCGACGCGCCGGCGATACGGGCGCCCTGGATGACCGCCTGGCCCACGCCGCCGCAACCGATGACGGCGACGGTCGCACCGGGGTGCACCTGGGCGGTGTTGAGGGCCGCGCCGACGCCGGTGGTGACGCCGCAGCCGATCAGCGCGAGCTGGTCGTCGGGGACGCTGGTGTTGATCTTGACGATCGACGACTGGTCGCACGTCATCGTCTCGGCGAAGGTCCCGAGACCCGTCATCGTCGTGTACTCGCTGCCGTCGGAGCGCTTGCCCCGGGTCTTCATCATGATCTCGAACTCGGTGTCGCACAGGTGTGACTGGTCGTGCAGGCAGAACCAGCAGATGCCGCAGGCCGGGATGAATGACGCGACGACCCGGTCGCCCTTGGCGAGGCCGACGACGTCCTTGCCGACCTCGACGATGGTGCCCGCACCCTCGTGACCGAGGATCGTGCCGGGCATGATGCCGACGTAGCCGTTCTTGAGCGACAGGTCGGAGTGGCAGACGCCGCTGGCGCCGAGCTGCACCACGACGTCGCGCGGTCCGGGCGGCGCGGGCTCGATGTTCTCGATCGAGAGCGGCCCTCCGGTTTCGGTGAACACTGCAGCCCGCATGGGCTTCCTCCTATTGACCTGCGTACGTGCGCTCGACGGTGCACGATGTGACCTGGGATAACGGGGCCAAGGTAGCGCCTCGCGTCGGCGGAGCGCCCGTCGCCGCGACGCCGCGACGACGCGGTGCGCAAAGGTCGGGGCCGCGAATGGGCCGTCGTTTAGCATTCGGCGGTGCAGGTTGCGTATTTCGGTCCGGCCGGGACCTTCACCGAAGAGGCGCTCCTGACGCAGCCCGATCTCGCGGCGGCGGGCCGGACCCCCTTTCCCGCTGTTCCCGAGGTGATCGCCGCGGTCGAGCGGGGTGACGCGACGACCGGGGTCGTTCCGATCGAGAACATGATCGAGGGCTCGGTCTCGGTCACCCTCGACACGTTGGCCTTCGACAGCGACCTGCTGATCCAGCGGGAGATCGACCTCCCGGTGTCGCTCGACCTGTGTGTCCGGCCGGGTGTCGGCCTCTCCGACATTCATACCGTCGTCTCGTTCCCGCACGCGATCGCGCAGTGCCGCGGCTGGTTGGCGAAGAAGCTGCCCGAGGCGCAGACGCGCGCGTCGCATTCCACCTCTGACGCGGCGCGCGAGGTGTCGAAGTCGAAGCGCACCGACATGGCCGCGATCTGCAACGCGCTCGCGGCCGAGATCTACGGGCTGAAGGTGCTGGCCCGCGAGATCGAGGACCACCCGGAGAACCAGACACGCTTCGTGCTCGTCGGGCACGGTGTGCCCGCGCCGACCGGGCACGACAAGACGTCGATCGTCTGCTTCCAGCGCGAGGACCAGCCGGGTTCGTTGCTGCAGATCCTGCAGGAGTTCGCCGCGCGAGCGATCAACCTCACCAAGGTGGAGTCGCGCCCGACGAAGCGCGGTCTCGGCGACTACTGCTTCTTCATCGACTGCGACGGCCATATCTCCGACGAGGTCGTGGCCGATGCGTTGCGCAACTTGGTCGCGAAGCAGGCGCAGGTGAAGTTCCTCGGTTCGTACCCGGTCGGCGGTCCCGCGGAAGCCGGGGTCGCGCGGCGCAAGGCGGCGGGGCGCGCGTGGAAGAGCGCGGCCGCGTGGGTGGAGACGCTGCGAGCCCAGATCCGGGAGAGTGGAGCCGAGTGATCGATCTCAAGCGGCTGCGCGACGAGCCCGAGTATCGCCGCGGCATCGAACGCAAGCGCGTGCGCGCCGGCCTGATCGAAGAGGTGCTCGCGGCCGACGCCGCGCACCGCGTGTTGGTGCAGGAGGTCGAGGCGCTCCGGGCCCGCCAGAACGCGGCGAGCAAGGAGATCGGCAAGGCCGCACCCGACCGGCGCGACGCGTTGCGCGAAGCCGCCGCGCGACTGAAAGAAGAGCTCACGGCGCGGGAGAAGGAGCTGCAGCCCGCCGACTCGCGGCTGCGCGAGCTCGCGCTCCAGGTGCCCAACCCGGCCGACAGCTCGGTTCCCGACGGCGGGGAGGACGAGGGCGAGGTCGTACGTGTGGTGGGCGACACCCCGCCGCCCCCGCCGCTCGATCACGCCGCGTTCTCGGAGGCCATGGGTTTCGTCGACACACCGCGTGCCGCGGAGGCGAGTGGTTCCCGGTTCGCTTACATCATGCGCGAGGGCGCGCTGCTCGAGCTCGCGCTCGTCAACTACGCGATGAGCGCGCTCGTCCGTCACGGCTTCGTCCCCGTGATCACGCCCGCGCTCGTGCGCGAGCGAACGATGGAGGAAGCCGGCTTCTTCCCCACCGACCGCGCCCAGGTGTACGACGTCGACGAGGGCGAGCTCTTCCTGCTCGGCACCAGTGAGGTCGCGCTGTCGGCCCTCCACCGGGCGGAGACGTTGACGCCCGAGCAGCTGCCCGCGCGCTACGGCGGCTACTCCACGTGCTTTCGCCGGGAGGCGGGCACCTACGGCAAGGACACACGCGGCATCTTCCGCGTGCACCAGTTCGACAAGGTCGAGATGTTCTCGTACTGCGAGCCCGAGCACAGCGTCGAGGAGCACGAGCGGATCCTGGCGATCGAAGAGGAGATCGTCGGCGGGCTCGGCCTCCCGTATCGCGTCTCGAACATCGCGGCCGGCGACCTCGGGCCCGCGGCCGCGAAGAAGTTCGACATCGAGGCCTGGCTGGCGTCCGAAGGTGCCTACCGCGAGATCACGTCGTGCTCGAACTACACCGACTACTCGGCGCGCCGGCTCGGCACCCGGGTGAAGGGCGAGCGCGGGAGCCGGCTCGTGCACACGCTGAACGGAACCGCGGTGGCGGTGAGCCGGATGCTGGTGTTCCTGTTCGAGCACTACCAGCAGGCCGACGGCAGCTTCGAAGTCCCCGACGTGCTGCGGCCGTACACCGGCTTCACCACCGTCGCCGCGCCTTCCTGACGCCGGTAGCCTCCGATCCCGGAGGGATGCCGGAGCGGCCGAACGGGGCGGTCTTGAAAACCGCTGTGCGCAAGCACCCAGGGTTCGAATCCCTGTCCCTCCGCCAACGAGCGCGCGATCAGTGACGAAGGTCGAACTCGACGAAGTCGCGTGTTCCCGACTGGAGGTACCGGTTGGCGGGCCGCTGCATGTCGTTCAGCAGCTTCGTCGCGGTGATCGTCGACGGTGAGGTTCCGGAGTAGGCCATGAGGGTCACCCAGCTCGGGTTGATGTCGAGCTCCATGGCCCGCACACAACCGGCGCGTTGTAGGAGACCGGCCAGCGTCTGGACGTTCAGACCGGGGCCGCCGACGTACACCACGTTCCCCTTCGCGTCGATGCCGGCGCCCGAACGCCACGTGTAGATCTTGTTCCCGAGCGTTGCTCCCCATTTGCCGGAGTTCGCGTCGGCGATGCCGCCGACGAGTTGACCGTTGTCGACGATGAGGTCGAGGTTCTGGCGCACCGACACGATGGTCGGCCCGGCTTGATAGTCCCGTCCCCACATGCCGATGCCGATACGACCGTTCGCAAAGATCACGAGCGACGCTCGCCCGGCAACGAGTGGTCGCACGGTCCGGCCTTCGGTGAAATAGCCGCCGTTGGACGCGTCGAGACGGAAGCCGCCGTTGAACGCGGCCGCGACCTCCGGGTAGTTCGCGGCCGAGATCTGCGGCCCGGCTCGCCAGCCGCTGCCTCCGGGCTGTTCCGTGCCGTTGTGCAATGTCGCGGTCAAGCGCCGCATGTCCATCCATGCGAGCCCGACCACCACGCTGGTGTGCACGGTGTCGGGTCGTAGGTACGCGAAGCAGACGCCGCCGGCCGGTCGTCCCGCGACCTGCCACGTTCCCTCTCCGGGAAGCGGTGATGCGGCGATCGGTTCGAGCGGCGCGGGGCACGAGTCGCTGACGGCCGCGGTCGAAGCGTGATGCGGTGATGCCGACGACCGACTCGTCGATGGCGACGCCAGCTTCGGGATACCGCCTTTGGGCACACCACCGGCCGGGGGCTGGTTATGCGAGTACCAGAAGTGCTCGGTGCGGTCGACGAGCCAACTGAGCTGATGATCGCGAGCCCATTCCGTTGCCTTGACCGAGAAGGGGTCACCGTTCGCGCGAGTCACCGCGTGAAGGAACGACCACGCGGGAATTGCGAGCGCGAGCAGAAGAAGTCCGGAGCACCCGAGCCAGATGCGGCGGCGCGCGCGTCGACGACTTCCGCGTCGACGACTTCGCGGTGCGGCGGTCGGCGTCGGTGACTCGGTTGCGCTGTCGGTGAGCATCAGTGTCCGTCTGGGGTGGCCGTCTGGCCCGAGTTCGGGCCTCGAAATGCGTCCTCCATCTTGCGGGTCGTGCCGTCGAACTCGGCAGTGGTTTGGGTAAGGCGAAGGCAAAGGTTTTCGGTCGCCGTGTAGCGCGCGAGCCACCTCCCGCTGGATTCCGAGCGACGGCTGCCCCGATCTCTTCGATCCGGTCTCGTATGGTGAAGCGGATGGTTCTCGACGCGGGCTCGACACGAAACGCGACCGGAGCCCACGCCAGGCGAAGACGAGCGTCGCCCGCGGTGCGTCGCCGGCGACTGGTCGCGGTGTTCGTGCTGGTGGCCGTGATTGCGCTCGTGGTCGCGCGGACCTCGACCTCGTCGCACAAGAGCGCCGGCGCGAAGCCGCGCGCGACGAACGCGCAGAAGGCCTCGACGGCCCCGCCCACGACGACACAACTCCAGTCGGTCGCGGCTACGTGGCAACTCGGTGCGCCGCTGTCGCGTTCGGTGGCCTTCACCGCCGGCGCCGACGTGCTCGTCGCCGGCGGTCTCGCGGCCGACCAGTCGACGACTTCGTCGGTCGTGCGTCTCGATCCGGCGACGGGTTCGGCAACGAACGCGGGCACGCTCGCCCAGGCGACGCATGATGCCGCGGGAGGCGTGCTCGCCAATCAGCAGTTCGTCTTCGGTGGCGGGAACCAGACCGTTACCGACGCCGTGCAGGTGTTACATGCAGGCGGGCCGGGCGCGATCGTCGGACGCCTCCCCCAGCCCCGCGCCGACCTCGCGGCCGTCACCATCGGGGCAACCGTCTACCTCGTCGGAGGTTACGACGGGAACAACGCGACGCGCGACGTGCTCGCGACGACGAACGGCACGCAGTTCCGAACGGTCGCGCAGCTACCGGTCGGTGTCCGGTACCCGGCCGTCACTGCCGTCGGCAACGTCATCTACGCATTCGGCGGCGAGTGGGGTGGGACCGAGTCAGGCGCGGTGCAGTCGATCGACGTCGCAACGGGTACCGCGCGTCTCGTCGGCCAGCTGCCGAGTCCGCGCACGGATGCGGCCGCGGTGACGCTGGGCGGTTCCGTCTACGTCGTCGGAGGGCGCGCAGGCGGCTCGGCCTCGAGCGACATACTGCGCTTTGACGCGAGCCGCGGTCAGTTCTCGCTCGAGGGGCAACTCCCGGCCCCGGTCGCGAACAGCGCGGTGGCACAGGTCGGCGGCACCGTGTACCTGATCGGCGGCGAGGCCGCGGCGATCTCGGCGGGTGTGGCGGTGTTGCGGCAGGTCGTGACCGCGGCGAGTGCGCCGCTGTCACCGGCGCTCGTGCGGCCCTTCGCCGGGCGTCTGCTCATCGCGGACCGTGGCAACGACCGCCTCATCGTCATCGACGCGAACAAGCAGATGTCGTGGTCGTACCCGTCGGCATCGAGGCCGGCGCCCCCCGGAGGCTTCTACTTCCCCGACGACGGGTTCTTTGCCGACCACGCCCAGTCGATCGTCACGAACCAAGAAGAGAACCACACGATCGTCAAGATCGCATTTCCGTCGGGCGCGCTCCAGTGGAGCTACGGAACACCCAAGGTCGCCGGGTCGGCCCCCGGGTTCCTGAACCAGCCCGACGACGCCTTCTTGCTGCGCGACGGGTCGTTCTCCGTCGCCGACGCGAAGAACTGTCGAGTCCTGTTCATCGGCGCGGACGGAAAGCCGATCTCCCAGATCGGGACGACCGGCAACTGCGTGCACGATCCGCCACGCAGCCTCGGCTATCCCAACGGCGACACTCCACTGCCCGACGGGAATTTCCTGATCTCGGAGATCAACGGCTCTTGGATTTCCGAGTACACGCGAAGCGGTGTACTCGTGTGGACGCTGCATCTTCCGGTCACCTATCCCTCCGATCCGCAGCAGCTCGGACCGGACCTGTATCTCGTCGCCGACTACACCAAGCCCGGGGGAATCCTCGAGTTCACGCGCGAGGGCCAGATCGTCTGGAGTTACCGGCCGACGAGCGGTCCCGGGATGCTCGATCACCCGAGCCTCGCCGAGCGCCTACCGAACGGGCTCATCGCGGTCAACGACGACTACCGCCACCGGGTGGCGTTCATCGATCCCGCGACCCGGGCGATCGTCTGGCAGTACGGCCAGACCGATCAGCCCGGTACCGGGCCCGATCAGCTCAACACACCGGACGGTTTCGACCTCCTGCTGCCCGACGGCTCCACCCCGACGCACCCGAGCACCGGCTGACCCGAGCGCGGTTGCGTCGGCGTTCGGGTAATTGCGACTCCGGTGCGACCGGGAATGCATCGGTGAGTTTCCGGCCTCGGCGCGGTCGGTTCGTTCATGGAGCGCCCGCCCGCTCGCCCGGAGGTCATCACGTGCGACGTGAGCGAGTTCACCCTTCCCGACGAGCGCGCGCTCGACGTCATCGCCCGCCTGCAACTCCTGGCGCGCAGGCTCGGCGTCACGGTCCGGTTGGTGAACGCCGGTCCCGGGCTCGTCGACCTGATCACCTGGGCCGGATTGTCCGAGGTGCTGACCGTCGTGGCGCCTGAGGTCGCGGCTTCAGGCGTCGAGATGGAGGGGCAGATCGAACAGCGGGAACAGGTTGGGGTCGACGAAGAAGTCCTGCGCGGTGATGACGCCGTCTGACACCGTGAGGACGTGGATCGCCCACGCGGTGAAGCCGCCGTTCGGATCGGCGCGCCATTGCGCGAACGCGGGGACGCCGTTCGCGCTGGTGGGGGCCAGCCGGGATCCCTCGCACCCGGCGCCGGATCCGTTGAGCCAGATCCGGTATTCGTGCGCGCCCTGCATCCAGAGCGGGTACGGCGGCATCTGCATCGTGGCGTCCTCGTGCAGGAGCGCCACCAGCGCCTCGATGTCGAAGCGTTCGAAGGCTTCGACGTAACGCGCGAGCAATTGTCCCTGGGTTTCGTCGACCGGTTGGGGAACGCTGCCCGCGGTGACGTTGCGTTCGGCGAGCGTCGACCGGGCCCGCTGGAGCGCGCTGTTCACCGAGACGACCGTCGTATCGAGCAGCTCCGCGACCTCGGCGGCCTTCCACTTCAACACCTCGCGCAGGATGAGCACCGCGCGTTGGCGCGCCGGCAGGTGCTGCAGCGCCGCGACGAAGGCCATCCGCACCGACTCGCGCACCTCGGCTTCCTCGGCGGGATCGATGCCGGCGGGGAGGACGCGCCGGTCGGGAATCGGCCCGACCCACATGTCCTCGGCCGACCGCTGCGGAACCGGTCCGTCGGCGTGACCCACGTCGAGGATGTCCATCGGCAGCGCGCGCCGGCGGCGGCCCTTCAGCATGTCGAAGCACACGTTGCTCGCAATGCGATAGAGCCACGAGCGAACCGCGGCCCGACCCTCGAACCGGTCGAAGCTGCGCCAGGCGCGCACCAGCGTCTCTTGGACCGCGTCGTCGGCCTCGAAGGGCGAACCGAGCATCCGGTAGCAGTACGCGATGAGCTCGGCTCGATACTGCTCGAAGCCGAGGTCGGCCACCGACGGGTCGAGCCTGGTTCCGCTCGTCATGCGCGGCTGCTCCCTCGCTCGGCCGACGGCACGAGTGATGGTGCAGCCGGGTCGACCACGGTACCGAATGCGGTCAGGTTCCGGAGATGAGCTTGAAGGAGGCGCCGGTGATGTCGGTCGCGCCGGCCAGACGACCGTACGGTGTGTCGTCCACGGGCTGCACGATCGCACCGCCGAGCTCGACGACCTTCGCCAGCGCGGCGTCGGCATCGGCGACGCGGAAGTAGACCGACCAGGCCGCGGGCACTTCCGGCGGCAGGAACGCGCAGGCATCCATGATCCCGGCGAGCCGCCCGTCGCCTTCACCGAGGGTCGTGTAGCGGAACTCGGGCGAGGCGCCGGCCACATGCGTGTCCCAGCCGAACACGTCGCGATAGAAGGCGACCGAGGCGTCGTAGTCACGGGTGTGCAGCTCGAACCACGCCGGTGCGTTTTCTTCGTCGTAGATGCCGAAACCGTGGTGCAGCCCCGGCTGCCACGCGCCGATCGAGGCGCCGCCCGG
The DNA here is from genome assembly GCA_963812205.1 of uncultured Actinomycetes bacterium. Lineage (GTDB taxonomy): Bacteria > Actinomycetota > Acidimicrobiia > IMCC26256 > PALSA-610 > PALSA-610. Next base: position 184,048 of record CAWEUJ010000004.1, on the reverse strand, counting down.
GTCGGTCACGACGGCCATGGTGCCGAGGTCCATGACCGGCATCGCGGCGACGATCACCTGGCCGCCGTGCGCGACGGCCGCGTCGAGCGTGGCCTGCGCATTCGGGGTCTGGAGGTACACCGACCAACCGTCGGGTGTGCCGGACGAACCGTCGTTGATCATGCCGCCGGCGACGCGGATCCCGTCGCTGAAGAAGGTGAAGTAGTTGCCGAGCTCGGGGTTCGGATCCTCCGACTTCCAGCCGAACAGCTCGCCGTAGAACGCCCGGCTCTTGTCGGCGTCGGATGTGAACAGCTCGACCCAGTTGGGCGCGCCGGTGGGGGCGGTCTCACGTCGCGGCATCGCTCGCTCCTTCGAGAGGCTTCGTGGTGTCGGGAGTAGGACCGCTGCGCGCGCCGGAATTCATCGTTCGGCCCGCGGTCGCGGCCCGTCAGTGTCGTGCCGGTTGGCGCTCGAGCTCCTTGGCGAGCGCTTCGAGCAGCTCGCGGGTGCCCGCTTCGCGAGGCCCGACTGCCTCGAACCCGTCGAGGAAGGTGTCGTGCTCGGTGAATACCAGCCGGGTACCGCTGCCCTCGGCAACGAGCTCGATCGTGGCCAGCGACACCGAGATCCGGTTGCCGTCCATGTGCATGTCGTAGGCCCAGACCAGGCGTTCGTTCGCGACGATGTCGTAGTAGCGGGCGTCGAAGGTGACGACGGTGTCGCCGTGCTTTCCCCGGTAGATCTCTTCGCCGCCGACGCGGAAGTCGAGGCGGTACGCGTCGGTCCCCCAGCCGTCACCGCCGGCGAACCAACGGTTCTTCGCTTCGGGCTCGGAGAAGGCGGCGAACACGCGCTCGGGCGAAGCCGCGTACGTGCGCTCGATGACGAAGCTGGAGTGGACGGTGGATCGTTCGGTCACGGTGCAACTTCCCCTTGTGCTGGTTGGTCGGGTTGGTCGGATTGCCCGGCGAGGTACTCGCCGAGACGGTCGAGGCGGTGCTCCCAGGTGGTGCGCCGCTCGGAGATCCATTGCTCGACGGGGGTGAGCGCGGCCGGTTCGATGCGACACGTGCGCACCCGCCCGACCTTCTCCGTGCGGACCAGGCCGCTCGCTTCCAGCACCTGCAGGTGTTGGACCACCGCGGCCAGGGTCATGTCGAGCGGTCGCGCGAGCTCGCTGACCGAGGCCGGGCCCCGGCTCAGCCGCTCGACCATGCCTCGCCGGCTGGGATCGGCCAGCGCCTGGAACACCCGGTCGAGCGTCGCGGCTTGGTTAAGCATGTGCTTGAGTATTGGTGGTCCAGGCCGGATAGTCAAGGAATTACTTGACCGTTGAGGTCGGCGATCCCACGACCGCGGCATCCCGGGCCTGAGCTCCTACGCAGTCGCCCACTCGTACAACGTCGAGAGGGTGCGCCAGTTGCGCGTCGTCGCCTTCGTCGCGAACGCGCGCTCGAAGAAGGTGTTGTTGATCTTGGTTCGCCCGTAGCCGTTCGGGCAGTGGACGAACACCTCGCGGCCGTGAACCGCGAACTCGTCGGGCGCGAACGCCGCCGGATCGATGGCCGCGATGCTCCCGGCGGTCGGCGGTTCGTCGAGGAACGTGACGTAGGCGCTGTCACCGAACGGGTTGCGCCTCATCGCGGCTTCGAGCTCGGCCGGGGAGCGCAGCAGGACCGTGACGCCGAAACCGAATGCCGTCTCGATCTGCTGCTCCATCGCCGAACGTATGCGCGCCGGCGACCCCGCGGTGGCGTTGAACACGACGTTGCCGCTCTGGATGTAGGTCCGGACGTCGGTGTGACCGAGCGCTTCCACGAGCTCCCGGAGATCGCTCATCGGGACCTTGCGCTTCCCGCTCACGTTGATGGCGCGCAGGAGCGCGATGTATACGGTCACGATCGATCGTTTCGGGCGTCGCGATCTACGGCCTCGGCAGGCCTTGGTGCTTGTCGAGCATGTCTTCCATCACCGCGCGGATGAACTCGTCGGCCTCGGAGGTCAAGCCGCCCTCGATGCCGCCGTAGATCGCGGCGCTCATCGGCTTGTCGTCCTTGTGCTCGTGCGCGTACGAGATCGCGTCGGCGAGATCGGCCGCGAACTCGTCGGTCAGACCCGGTTGCGTCTGCGGCCGCGTGACGGCCATGTGGATCGCGTTCGGGTACTGCTGCCCATTGAAGCGCCAACCCCTCGTTCGCATGAAGTCGTTCACGTGGTAGATGTCGAAGTCGTCGCTCGTGAAGCTGAAGCAGAACGTCGGCGATCCGAGGATGCGCAATTCCGGGTGCGATCGCACGGCATCCTGCATTGCGAAGGCGGTCTCGAAGATCGCACGTGCGTACCGGAGGTAGCCGTCGCGGCCCATGCTCACGAGCGACGCCCAGGTCGACGCGAGGATGCCGCCCGAGCGGGAACCCTCGATGCCCGGCGACGCGTACTTCCCGCCGCTCCAACCCGTCAGCAGGAAGTACTGACCGTTGCGCAATGCCTTGTCGCGGAAACCGAGCACCGACGCGCCCTTCAAGCCGTAGCCGTACTTGTGGGTGTCCGCCGAGATGCTGGTAACGCCCGGGAGACGGAAGTCGAACACCGGGATGTTGGGATATCCGAGCTCTTGGCCCCACGGCAGGATGAACCCGCCGAGGCAACCGTCGACGTGCAGGCCGATCCCCCGTTCCAGTGCGAGATCCGACAGCGCCGCGATCGGATCGATCGTGCCGTAGCCGTAGTTGCACGCCGAGCCGACCATCGCAATCGTGTTCTCGTCGACGAGCTTCGCCAACTCGGCGACGTCGGCGGTCATGGTGGTCGGATCGACGGGCGCGCGCCGGCATTCGATCGCGAGCAGGTGACAGGCCTTGTCGAACGCGGGGTGCGCGGTCTCGGGCTTCACGAAGTTCGGGTGGTCGATGCCGCGAACCTTCTGCGCCCACTCGCGGTACGCGAGCACCGCGTGGAGGATGCTGCCGCTGCCTCCCGACGTGACGAGCCCCGCCGGTTCGGTGCCGGTGACGGCTTCGGCATGGAGCATGTCGAGGGTCATCGCGATGATCTCACCCTCGAACTTGGTCATGCTCGGGCACATGTCGCGCTGTAGTGCGTTCACGTGCGCGAAGAGCTCGAACGCGTCGCCCGAGGAACTCGTAGTGGGTGTGATCGCCGCAGTACATCGTGCCGGAGCACTTTCCCGTCTCCCACATCTTGTCTTCGTCGTGGGCGAAGCCTTGGAGCTCGGCAATGATCGATTCGCGCGAACGCCCTTCCGGGGGCATGCCGCGCAGGACCTCGTGGGTCGTGGCGTAGGGGTACGACGAGCTCATGACAGTGCCTCACTGATCGGGAGAAGGGCAGAGTAGGCAGCCTCGAACTGACCGTGTCGATCGGCGAAGAGGTCGCGATGGGCCGGGTCTGGTTCGTAGCGCCGCGTGTCCGCGCTCGGCTCGCGGTCGAGGTCGGCGCGCGTACACGCGCCCGACCGCTCCCGCGCGAGCAGCGCGGTCGCACGGGCGATCGCAACGTCCGGCGCCTCCGGGGCGATGACGGGACGGTCGAGGACGTCCGCGAGGATCTGGCACCACCCGGCCGATCGCGCCGCGCCGCCGACGAGCGCGATCTCGTCTATCGCCTGACCGGTGAAGGCCTCGACCGGCGGTATCAGCGCGCGCAGATTGTGGGCAACCCCTTCGACCACGGCCCGGACGAGGTCGCGGCGCGTCGTCTCGAGCGACATGTTGACGAAGCCGCCGCGCATGGAACTGCCACTCTGGGGCGCGCTCGCACCGGCGAGCCAGGGAAGGAACATGACCCCGCCCGCCCCGGCCGCGGTGGCCCGGAGCGTGCCGTCGAGGGCTGCGAACGGGTCGACCGCTCCGTGATTGCCGAGCTCGTCGGCCGCGTAGACGACATTGCGCAGCACGTGCTCCAACACCTTGCCGCCGAGGCCGTTCTCGGCGCACACGACGTAGCTCTGCGGGTAGGGCGCGGGCATCGAGAAGATCTGATGGTCGAGGTCGACCCGGAACGCGTCGACCTCGTCGACCAGCACGCTCGTCGTACCGATCGAGATGCCGGCCCGTCCCGGCGCGAACGCGCCCGTGGCGACGGCCGCGGTTGCCGTGTCGTTCGTTCCTGCATGGACGGTGGCCGACGCGGGGAGCCCGAGCGCGCTCGCGACGTCGGGGCGTAGCGCGCCGACCGGGTCGTCGACGGGCACGAGCGGTGGGAGACGCGCGGCGTCGACGCCGGCGAGCCGGATCAGCTCGTCGTCGTACGCGGGCGGGTCGAGCGAACGGTTGTCGCAGAGCTGGTACATGAACGTGCTGTGCTGGGTCGCGGTGATGCGCCCGGTGAGCCGGGCGGTAACGAAGTCCATCGCCTCGACGTAGGCGGACGTGCGTTCGTGCACCTCCGGCCGATCGTGTTGTACGTAGAGGATGTGCGCCAGTGAAAGGCCGCCGCCGACGGGCGGGATCCCGTGACGCTCCACGAAGATCGTGAACGCGTCGGCGTGGCGCGCCATGATCTCCCAGGAGCGGTCGGTCCCCCGCTGGTCCTGCCACATCAGCATCGGGATCAGCGGGCGGCCCTCGGCGTCGATCGGGACGATCGACGAGTACTGGCTGCACACCCCGATGCTCTCCACGGCGCGCGCGGCGCCGGGATCGGCCGCGGTGAGCTCGCGCACCGCGTCGGCGAGCGCGTCCCAGAGCGCCCCCGCGTCCTGCTCGGCGATCTCGCCCGACCGGTCCATGGGGAGTGGCCGCTGCGCGCCGGCGATGGTCGTCCCGTCGTCGCGGACGAGGGCGACCTTCACGTTCGTCGTGCCGACGTCGATTCCCAGTGCGTTGCCCATCCCCCGAATCATGCCGGGCTCCGACGCGCCGCGAGTGGCGCAGATAGTTCGGCTATCTAACGGTTCGGTATCCTGGCGACCGTGCCGGTTCCCGACTCCGACGTCCCCGCGCCGCCCGGGCGCTGACCCTCGCCGCCCGCGCGCTCGAGCGCGCCGCCGCCGCGCGCGACCTCACCTTGGCCCAGTTCCGGGTCTTGGCCCTGGTCGACGCGGGCGACGAACGGTCGACGTTGCTCGCCGATCGGCTCGCGGTGGCCAAGCCCACGATCACTGCCGTCGTCGACGGCCTCGTCGAGCGCGGGTTCGTCGCCCGGGAAGCGGTGGCCGGCGACCGCCGCTCGATCCGGGTCGCGCTGACGCCCGCCGGGATCGACGCGCTGCGCTCGGCCGAGGAGGAAATGGGCGAGACCCTGGCGCGGATCCTCGAGCACGCGCGCGACCGCGACGCGATCCTCGGCGCGCTCCTCGACCTCGACGACGCGCTCGCGAAGCGCATGGAGGCGCGGTTGCGGGGCGAGCGGGGGGTGGCGACGTGACGGAGCCGCCCGGCGTGAACCGGGTGAGCCAACCCGAGCCGAACAACGTGAAGGCGCAGGGTTGGATCCGACGGCTCGTCGGATACATGGCGCCGCACAAGAAGAACGCTTACGTCGCGTTCGGGGTCGCGATCGGTGGTCAGCTCATCCAGTCGCTGTTGCCCGCAGTGCAGAAGGTCGTCATCGACGACGTCATCACCCATCACAAGCGGCCGCTGGCGCCCTGGCTGACGCTCATGGTCGTGATGGGCGTGTTCACGTTCGTGTTCGCGTATCTGCGCCGGTTCCGTGGCGGGCGGATCGCGCTCGACGTGCAGCACGATCTGCGCACCGCGATCTTCCGCCAACTACAGCGACTCGACTTCGCCCGCCACGACGAGATGTCGACGGGGCAGCTGGTGAGCCGCGCGTCGTCCGACGTCGCGCTCGTCCAGGGATTCTTGCAGTTCCTCCCGATCGGCGTGGCGAACATCCTCCTCTTCGTCGTCTCGCTGACCGTGATGTTCGTGCTGTCGATCCCGCTCGCGCTCGTGATGCTCGCGGTCGCCCCGTTGCTGTTCTTCACCGCGATGAAGCTGCGCACGTCGGTGTTCCCGGCGAGTTGGGACGCGCAGCAAAAGGCCGGCGACGTCGCCAACGTCGTCGAGGAAGACGTCACCGGTGTCCGCGTGGTGAAGGGCTTCGGCCAAGAAGCGCGGGAGCTCGATCGCCTTGCCGACCGGTCCGAGCAGATGTTCGCGTCGCGCGTACGGCTCGTGAACATCCAGGCGCGGCTGCAGCCGGCGATGCAGACGATCCCCGCCTTCGGTCAGGTCGCGGTGCTCGCGCTCGGCGGTTGGCTCGCGCTGCACCACCACATCACGCTCGGTACGTTCTTCGCGTTCGCGTCGTACATGCTCCTGATCGCACCGCCGGTGCGCCAGCTCGCGGCGATCCTGACGGTCGGCCAGCTGGCTCGGGCGGGCGCCGAACGCATCTACGACCTGCTCGACTCCACGCCGCACGTGCAGGACCGTCCCGGCGCGGTCGAGTTGCGCGTCGAGCGCGGGGCGATGCGATTTCGACCACGTGACGTTCGGCTACACGTCGACCGAGCCCGTGCTGCGCGACTTCACGCTCAACGTCGCGCCCGGTGAAACGGTCGCGCTCGTCGGGGGATCGGGTTCGGGCAAGTCGACGGTCGGGCTGTTGCTTCCCCGGTTCTACGACGTGCACTCGGGCTCGATCTCGATCGACGGTGTCGACGTGCGCGACGCGACACTGCAGTCGCTGCGGGGCAGCATCGGCGTGGTGTTCGAGGACTCGTTCCTCTTCTCCGACTCGATCACGGAGAACATCGCGTTCGGGCGACCCGACGCGACCGCAGCCGAGGTCGAGGCCGCGGCGCGTGCCGCGGAAGCGCACGAGTTCATCCTCGCGCTGCCGAACGGCTACGACACCGTGGTCGGCGAGCAGGGCCTGACCCTGTCGGGCGGCCAACGGCAACGTGTCGCGCTGGCGCGGGCCTTGCTGTCGGATCCCGAGATCCTCCTGCTCGACGACGCCACGTCGTCGGTCGACGCGCGCATCGAAGAGGAGATCCATGCCACCTTGCGCCGGATCTCGGCGAATCGCACGACGTTGCTCATCGCGCACCGGCGGTCGACGTTGTCGTTGGCGGATCGCATCGTGGTCGTCGACAAGGGTCAGGTCGTCGACGCGGGGACGAACGAAGAGCTGACGGCGCGGTGCCCCCTGTACCGGATGCTCCTCTCGGGCCCGGGCGGCGACGCGGAAGGGATCGACGCGATCGAAGAGGTCGTGATCGACGATGTCCGCGTCGACGGGATCACGACGTCGGCCTGGCGTGGCCTCGAAGCCGACGAGCTGCGGAGCGCGCTGATCGCCGACCGCACGCGGACCACGAGCCCGGCCACGATGCGTTTCGGCGGGCCGGGCGGTGGTGGTGGCGGTGGCGGCGCCGCCGGTGGCGCGGCGTGGGGCGGTGCGCTCGCGCCCACCCCGGAGCTTCTCGCTCAGGTCGATGCGCTCGAGCCGGCCGACGCCGACCCGCACGTCGACGTCGCGTTCGAGTCGCGACCCGCGCCCGACTTCACGTTCTTCGGGTTCCTGCACCGCTATCGCGCCTGGTTGTTCGTCGGGATGTCCCTCGTCGCCCTCGACGCGGTGTGCACGCTCGCCGGTCCGGCGCTCGTGAAGTTCGGCCTCGACAACGGCGTAGCGAGGAACGCGCCGCGCGAACTGTGGATCGCGACGTTCGTGTTCCTCGCGATCACCCTCTTCGACTGGTGGGTGATGTGGGCCGAGGCGCGGGTGATGGGGCGCATCTCGGAGCGGCTTCTGCACGCGTTGCGGATCAAGGTCTTCGCGCACCTGCAGCGCCTCGGCGTCGACTACTACGAGAACGAGATGGCCGGCCGGATCATGACGCGCATGACGACCGACATCGACGCGCTTTCGCAACTCCTCCAGAACGGACTCGTCAACGCGCTGGTGAACCTCGTCACGTTTCTCGGCGTGGGGATCGCGCTCGCGTTCATGAATCCGCGACTCGCGCTCGTGAGCGCGGCGATCCTGCCACCGCTCTTCGTCGCGACGGCGTGGTTCCGGTCGCAGTCGAGCAAGGCCTACGAGATCGCGCGCGAGCGCATGGGAGCGGTGAATGCCAATCTCCAAGAGGGACTTTCCGGCGTCCGCGTGTCGCAGGCCTTCGTTCGGGAGGCGCGGAACCAGGACAACTTCGAAGAGATCGCGGGGGGCTATCGCGACGCGCGGGTACGCGCGCAGCGCCTCGTCGCGATCTACTTCCCGTTCGTCGATTTTTTGTCCGACATCGCGGTCTGCCTCGTGCTCGGTGCCGGCAGCGTGTTCGTCGCGCACCACTCGCTCACCTCCGGCGCCCTGATCGCCTTCTTGCTCTACCTCAACCTCTTCTTCGCACCGATCCAACAGCTGTCGCAGGTCTTCGACTCCTACCAGCAGGCGAGCGTCGCGATCGGGCGCATCACGGAGCTCTTGGAGACGCCCACCTCGGTGTCGCCTCCCGCGCACCCCGTGCCGGTGCCGCGCTTGACCGGCGACGTCGTGTTCGACGACGTGCGTTTCCGCTACCGCAACGCGACCGATGACGCGCTCCGGGGAGTCGATCTCCACATACATCCCGGCGAGACGGTCGCGCTCGTCGGGGAGACGGGTGCCGGGAAGTCGACCGTGATCAAGCTGGTCGCGCGCTTCTACGACCCCACCGGCGGCTCGGTGAAGGCCGATGGCGTTCCCGTCAGCGCCTACGAGCAGGTGCCGTTCCATCAACAGCTCGGAGTCGTCCCGCAGGAGGCGTTCCTGTTCTCCGGAACGATTCGCGACAACATCGCGTACGGGCGCACCGACGCGACCGACGCCGAGATCGAGACGGCGGCGCGAGCAGTAGGTGCGCACGACTTCATCGCGGGCCTGCCCGGGGGATATCTGCAATGGGTGAGTGAGCGGGGCCGGTCGTTGTCGTCCGGCCAGCGTCAACTCATCGCGCTGGCGCGCGCGCATCTCGTCGATCCCGCGATCTTGCTCCTCGACGAAGCCACGTCGAATCTCGATCTCCAGACCGAAGCCAAGGTGCAGGCCGCGATGGGAGTGGCCGCGCACGGCCGCACGACGATCCTCATCGCGCACCGCCTGCAGACGGCTCGCCTCGCGGACCGCATCGTGGTGATCGACCGGGGCCGTGTCGTCGAAGACGGCGCGCACGACGATCTTCTGCGCCGGCGCGGCGCGTACGCCCGCATGTGGGCCGCAGCCGAAGGCGAGCCCTCCGCCGCCGCGAACTGACCGGGCCCGGGTAGGTTCACCGACCATGCCGGAGATGCCTGCCGATCGCCCGGGTCGCACGTGGTGGCGCGACGGAGTGCTCTACCAGATCTACCCGCGTTCCTTCATGGACACCAACGGCGACGGCGTCGGCGACCTGCGCGGTATCACGCGGCGTCTCGAGCACCTCCAGTGGCTCGGCGTCGAGGGCATCTGGCTCGACCCGATCATGGTGTCGCCGAACGACGACTGGGGTTACGACGTTGCCGACTACGTCGACGTCGATCCGGCGCTGGGCACGCTGGCCGACGCCGACACGTTGGTCGAAGAAGCGTCGAAGCGGGGCATCCGCGTGATCCTCGACCTCGTGCCGAACCACACGAGCGACCGCCATCCATGGTTCGTCGACGCCCGGTCGGGTCGCGACTCGCGGTACCGAGACTGGTACGTGTGGGCCGACCCGAAGCCCGACGGCTCGCCGCCGAACAACTGGACCATGACCTTCGATCCCCGCCGGCCCGCGTGGACCTTCGACGAAGCAAGCGGGCAGTACTACCTGAACCAGTTCCTGTCGTCGCAGCCCGACCTCAACTGGTGGAACGAGGAGGTGCGCGACGCCTTCGACGCGATCCTGCGCTTCTGGTTCGACCGGGGCGTGGCCGGATTCCGCATCGACGTGGCGCACTCCGTCATCAAGGACCGTGAGCTGCGCGACAACCCGCCCGCGACCAAGGACGATCACTGGTACGTCCAGATGATGGGGCAGCGGTCGGTGTACAACGCGTGCCGGCCGGAGGTGCACGACGTGCTCCGCCGCTGGCGCAAGATCGCGCGAGAGCTACGACCCGCCGCGTGTGCTGATCGGTGAGACCTACGTGCTCGATCCCGAGGCATTCACCGCGTTCTACGGCGCCGGCGACGAGTTGAACCTCGCGTTCAACTTCATGCTGTTGCATTCGGAGTTCCGTGCCGCCCAGCTACGCGAGGCGGTCGAGCACGCCGAGCGGCTCCTGCCCGCGCACGCGTGGCCGGTGTGGACCGGCGGGAACCACGACAATCACCGGTTCCCGACCCGCTGGTGCAACAACGATCCGGCGCGCGCACGCGCCGCGCTCGTGATGCTGATGGGGCTCCGTGGTACGCCGTTCCTCTACTACGGCGACGAGATCGGCATGATCGACACCGACGTCCCTGCCGATCGCATCCTCGACCCCGTCGGGGTCTTCCACGGCGCGCGTCTCGGTCGCGACAACGAGCGCACGCCGATGCAGTGGACGCCGGCACCGGGCGCGGGCTTCTCCGAGCCGGGGGTGGAGCCGTGGCTGCCGTACGGCGACTACGGCGCGTACAACGTCGCCGATCAGCGGCGTGATCCCGCCTCGGCTCTCTCATTGACGCGCGACCTCATCGGACTGCGCGACGCAATGCCCGAGCTGAGGGAAGGCTCGTACCGAACGCTGGCCGGGCCGAGCGACGACACCTGGGTGTGGCTGCGCGGCGAACGCACCGTCGTCGCGTGCAACCTCTCCGACACGGAGGTCGAGGTCGCGGGCGTCGGCCCGGGTGCGATCCGTCTCTCCACGACGCGCTCGCGTGCCGACGAGCGCGTCGACGGCCCGCTGCGGCTCGGAGCGTGGGAGGCCGCGATCGTGTGGCGCGACGCATGACGGGCATCGCGCCCTGGCTCTCGGTCCGCGACGCGACGGAGGCACTCGCGTTCTACCGGGCCGCGTTCGGCGCGGTCGACATGGAACGGCTCACCGACGATGACGGATCCGTGCTCGTCGCGCAGCTCTGGATCGGCGGCGCCGACTTTTGGATCCAGTCCGACGCGTCGTCGAGTCCCGACGTGCTCGAAGGTCTTTCGGTCCGGATGATCCTCACCGTCGACGATCCCGACGGTGTGTTCGCGCGGGCCGTCGCCGCGGGTGCGACCGAGATCGCCTCGGTCGGCGAATCTCACGGGTGGCGGATCGGGCGCATCGCCGATCCCTTCGGCCACCACTGGGAGATCGGCCGTCGCCTCGACGGCTGAGCGCCGGCCCGGGACTCGAGCTCAGGCCGGGTGCGACCCGCACCACGCGAGGAGGTCGTCGGCGCTCCACGTGTTGACGACCTGGTCGGCGGTCACCCCACACTCCGCGGCGCGGTCGGTTCCGAACGGGTGCCACTCGAGTTGCGGCGCCGCGTGCGCGTCGGTGCTGATCGCGATCTTGACGCCCGCGTCCGCAGCCTGGCGCAGCATGGTCTTGGGCGGATCGAGCCGTTCGGGCCGGCAGTTCACCTCGAGCGCGGTGTCGAACACCCGGCACGCCTCGATCACCACGTCGACGTCGAACTCCGACTGCGGGCGGCCGCGCCCGACCAGCAACCGGCCAGTGCAATGGCCGAGCACGTCGACGAGCGGGTTGGCGATCGCTCCGACCATGCGGCGCGTCATCGGCGCGGCCTCCATCCGCAACTTCGAGTGCACGCTGGCGACCACGACGTCGACCCGTGCGAGGAGTTCTGCGGATCCGTCGAGCGCGCCGTCGTCGAGGATGTCGACCTCCACGCCGGTCAGAATGCGGAACGGCGCCATCTCGTCGTTCAACTCGGCAACGACGTCGAGCTGCTCGCGCAGCCGGTCGGGCGTCAACCCGTGGGCGATCGTCAGGCGGGGTGAGTGGTCGGTGAGCGCGACGTACTCGTGACCCAGTGCCCGCGCCTTCTCGGCCATCGTGCGAATCGTGTCGCCGCCGTCGGACCAATCGGAGTGCACGTGCAGATCGCCCTTGATCTGCGCACGCAACGCCTCCCCCGCGGAGGTTCCCGGCGTTTCGGCGCGGTCGAGCACTTGCTGCAGATACTCGGGTGTCTCGCCCGCCAGTGCCTGCGTGATGACCTTGGCGGTCGTGTCGCCGATGCCCGGAAGATCTTTGAGGCGCCCGTTGTCGGCGAGGAAGCGCAGCTCCGACTCGCCGACGCGGGAGACCTCGCCGCGCCGCTCGCCGGAAGGCCTGCTGTCGGTGTGCCGGTGCCCGACCCCGCAGGAGGAGGTCCGCGATCCGTTCGAGGGCCTCGACCGGCGTCATGCACCGACCGTACCCTTTCGTCATGGGTTTCTACGGCGAGCAGGTGTTACCGCGGTTGACCGACAAGCTGCTCGGCGTTCGCGAGTTCGCGAAGATCCGGCGGGAGGTGTGTGCCGACCTCGGCGGCGACGTCATCGAGATCGGATTCGGCTCGGGACTGAGCGTGCCGTTCCTGGCGGACGCGGTGACGGGGTTGTGGGCGGTCGAACCGTCGGCGCTCGCACACCGGCTCGCGGCGAAGCGCGTCGCGGCGTCGCGCGTCCCGGTGCACGAAGCGGGCCTCGACGGTGCGCACATCGAGGCGCCGGATGCACGATTCGACGCCGCGCTTTCGGTCATGACGCTATGCACCATCCCCGACGTGACCACGGCGTTGCGTGAGCTGCGGCGCGTCCTGAAGCCGGGGCGCGGTTCCACTTCGCCGAGCACGGGCGCGCACCGGACGAGCGCGTGGCGCGCCGCCAGGACCGGTGCAACGGCCTCCAGAACCGCGTCGCCGGTGGCTGCAACCTGAACCGCGACATGGCCGGGCTGATCTCCGGCGCCGGCTTCACGATCGAGACCGTGCGCACCTTCTATCTGAACGGCCCGAAGGCGTGGGGCTACATGTACGTCGGGCAGGCCCGGAACCCCTGAGTGCCCATCGCGGACCGGAACCGGCGCCCGTATACTTCCTGGTTCCGGAGGGCTGACCGAGTGGCCGAAGGTGCTCGCCTGCTAAGCGAGTAGGGGGTGATAAACCCCCTCGAGGGTTCAAATCCCTCGCCCTCCGCCATTTCGAACCGCCCAACTCGCCCGCGTCCGATCTGGGTGCGAGCGGAACGCCGGTAGCTTCTGGCGATGACGAACGACTACTCGGCCGCATTCTCCGCGCTGGGTGCCGCAACGCTCGGCGAGAGCGGCGCTCGACCGATGGCGCCGCGCGTGCGCCCGGTCTGGCGCGGCGCGCGCGTGAGCGCGCCGGCGTTCCCCGTGAACTGCTCGACCACCGACAACCTGGCGATTCACGTCGCGCTCGCGGAGGCGCCGGCGGGAGCCGTGCTCGTCGTCAACGTCGGCCACGAGCCGGCGCGCGGTTACTGGGGCGAGGTGCTGACGACCGGAGCGCAGGCGCGTGGCCTCTCGGGCCTCGTGATCGACGGCGGGGTACGCGACGTCGACGCGCTCGAGGCGCACCGGTTCCCGGTCTTTTCCACGATGATCGCGCTGCGCGGCGCGACCAAGCAGGAGCCGGGGAACATCGGTGGCACCGCGATGGTCGGTGACGTCGAGGTGGCGGCCGGCGACTGGATCGTCGGCGACGTCGACGGTGTCGTCGTCGTGCCGCACGCGCATCTCGACGACGTGCTCTCGGCAGGCCGGGCACGGCGCGGAGAAGGAAGAGCATTACTTCGCGGAGCTGCGCGCGGGACGCACAACGCTCCAGCTGCTCTCGCTCGACGACGCGCCGATCGATCGCGCCTGACGTCCGGGGATCGGTGACGTCGATCAGTCGACGCGGTGCAACAGGTTTCGGTCGGAGTGTTCGACCACGGCACCGAACCGCGCGTGTTCCACTGTGGTCAGCTCGTCGTAAGCCCATGAGCCGTCGTCGTTGACCGTGACGGTGCACTTGTAGTTCGACGTGCGGGCCGCGGTTGCGAGGAAGCGGTTCGACAACACGCCGTAGGTCTCGGATCCGCATTCGGCGTGCATCGTGAAGTTCTTCGCGTCGGGCGCCGCGTCGCCGCCGGCGAGAACGAGGCTGCCGCGGGGGACCACGAAGCAACGGAACACCTGACCGTCGGCCGCGTCCCAGAGCCAGTACCCGACCTCGGTATGGAACGGGTTCTCCTCGTTCCCACGCCACGCGGCCATGCGGTAGTCGAGCCCGTACAGCACCTGGCTGCCGTTCTCGACGGGCCCGAACGGCTTCATCGAGGTCTTCTCGCGGTACGGCGTGTCCTTGACCTTGCCCTCCGCGTTCGCGTAGGCGAAGTCGAGGCCCTGATCGCCCTCCCATTCACCGATCAGTGCGGCCAGCGGTCCCCATTCGGCGTTGTCGCTCATGGGGCGCATGTTAGGGCGCCCTTAGTCGCCTCCGAGGACCACCACGGAGCGGAGGACGTCGCCGCGTTCCATCTTGTGGAAGGCCTGTTCGACCTCGTCCAGGGTGATCTTCTCCGAGACGAACTTGTCGAGCGGGAATCGGCCCTGCAGGTACAGGTCGATGAGCGTCGGAAAGTCGCGTGCGGGGAGGCAGTCGCCGTACCAGCTCGGTTTCAGCGCGCCCCCTCGACCGAAGAAGTCGATCATGGGGATGTCGGGCAGGGCCATGTCGGGAGTCGGCACGCCGACCTGCACGACGGTGCCGGCGAGGTCGCGGGCGTAGAACGCCTGCTTCAACACCTCCGGCCGACCGACGGCTTCCACGCACACGTCGGCGCCGTTGCCGTCGGTGAGGGCACGCACCGCGTCGACAGCGTCCTCCTTCGACGCATCGACGATGTGGGTCGCGCCGAAACCGAGCGCCCATTCGAGCTTCCGCGCGTCGAGGTCGATGGCGATGATCGTGCGCGCGCCCGCGAGCCGCGCGGCCGCGATCGCCGCGTTGCCCACGCCACCGCAACCGAACACCGCGATCGTGTCGTCGCGCTGGATGCCACCCGTGTAGGTCGCCGCGCCGAAGCCGGCCATCACTCCGCAGCCGAGGAGGCCCGCGGCGGTCGGGATCGGCGCGGCCGTCGACCTTGGTCGCCTGGCCCGCGGCGACGAGGGTCTTCTCGGCGAAGGCGCCGATGCCGAGGGCGGGCGAGAGCGGCGTGCCGTCGGCGAGGGTCATCTTCTGGATCGCGTTGTGCGTGTCGAAGCAGTACCAGGGTCGACCGCGGCGGCAGGCCCGGCATTCGCCGCATACGGCCCGCCAGTTGAGCACGACGAAGTCGCCTGGCTCGACGCTCGTGACATCGGCGCCGACCGATTCCACGATCCCCGCGGCCTCGTGTCCGAGCAGGTACGGATACTCGTCGCCGATGCCGCCATCGCGATAGTGCAGGTCGGTGTGGCACACCCCGCACGCCTGCACGCGCACCTTCGCCTCGCCCGGACCGGGATCGGGTACGACGATCGTTTCGACGGAAACCGGAGCCTTCGTCGCGGTCGCCACGACCCCGCGTACCTGTTCGCTCATGCGGCGAATCTACGCGGCGGTCAGGCCGGCGTCACGACGTTCGGCGGCCTGCCGCCGCCGAGCACGGTCGCGACCGCACTGGTTGCCATCGTGGCCATGCGCGTGCGGGTGGCCTTCGAACCCGAGCCGATGTGCGGCAACAACACGGTGCGGGGCGCGCTCAGCAATCGCGGCTCGACCATTGGCTCGCGCTCGTACACGTCGATCCCGGCTGCGAACAATCGCCCCGCGTGTAGCGCCTCGGCGAGGGCGAGCTCGTCGACCACGGTGCCGCGCGCGGTGTTCACCAAGACCGCGGTCGGCTTCATGAGCGCGAGGCGACGCGCGTCGATCAGGTGATGGGTCTCGGCACCGCCGGGCGTGTGCAGCGACACGATGTCGGATGCCGCGAGCAGCTCGTCGAGGTCGGCGACGTAGCCGGCTTCGTTCGTCGGGGTCCGCGCGTGATGCAGCACCTGCATCCCGAAGCCGTCGGCCGCGTCGCGCCACCGCGCGCCCGATCCGGCCGAAGCCGACGATGCCGAGGGTCGCGCCGTGCACGTCGAGACCGAGGTACTGCGTGACCCCCCAGCCCTTCCACCTCCCCGTGCGCAGGTCCGCTTCCGCTGTTGACGCGAGCCGCGACGCCGCGAGGATCAAGAGGAACGCGGTGTCGGCCGTGGTGTCGTCGAGCACGCCCGGCGTGTTGCAGACGGTGATCCCGTGCGCTGTGGCCGTGGTCACGTCGATGTTGTCGTAGCCGACGGCGACGTTCGCCACGATCCGTAGCCGGCCGCCGGCCGCGCCCGCGTCGAGAACCTCGGCATCGATCTTGTCGGTGAGCAGCGAGACGATCGCGTCGCACCCGTGTGCGTGGGCGCGCAGTTCCGCGGGCGTGTAGGGCGTGTCGTCGGCCTTCGGGCCGACGAGCTCGTGGCCGGTGCCCGCGAGCGGATCCAACCCGCCCTCCGGAAGGCGACGGGTGACGAGCACGCGAGCCATGCAGTCAGCTCGTGTAGTCGACCGGACCGGCGCCTTCGACGCCGACCGCGAACGCGAAGCAGTGGATCGGCGCATGGTCGCTCACCGGTCGCAGCGAGTGCACCGCGTTCGGCGGGATGTGCACGAGGTCGCCCTGGCGGATCTCGCGGTCCTCGCCCGAGATCGTCATGATCCCGCGCCCCGCAGTGACGTAATAGAACTCGTGCGTCGGGTGGTGGTGCGGATCGACGAACCCGCCGCCGGCGACTTCGAACTCGCTCACCAGCTCGAGGTGCCCGCCCTTGGTGATGTCGAACATCTCCCGAGGGCTCACCAACCACCACACCGGAACGGTGCCGTTGTGCTCGATGACCGGCTCGACATCCTCGATCGACCGCACGTCCATTGCGTGACCTCCGCGACCACGATGGATAAGACTGACGCCCACGTCAGCCTAGATGAGCGGCCGCGAGGCCGACCGTAGCGAAGGCGCAGCGCGAGCGACCCGCAAAGGAGCGCGAGAAGATGCGGATGGTCAGGCTCGATGCCCACGCTCCGACACGGGAGTCGTTCGCCCCGTTCGGAACGATTCCGCCCGACGAGAGCGACGGCAACCCCACGGCCGACCTCGAGTTCCTCTGGAACGACGGCTCGGTGAACTTCATCGGACACACCCTCGACGAACTCTCGGTGGTCGACGGGTGGTTGCGGTGCGAGTTGCTCAATCGCCACGACACGCACACGCAGACCCTGATGCCCATGAGTGGCGACGCGATCGTGGTCGTTGCTCCCGGCGACATCGATTTCTCCGAGCCGGCCGACTTCGACGCGGTCCGGGCGTTCGTGATGGCGCGCCACAGCTGTGTACATCTGCACCGCGGTACCTGGCATTGGGGCCCCTATCCCTTGGACGCTCCGTCCGTTCGCATCTTCAACGTGCAGGGCCGTGGCTACGCCGACGACAACGAGGTCGCGTGGTTGGCCCGCGATCATGGGGTCATCTACGAGGTCCCCGCTCAAGTCTGAGCCTCCGCGCGCTCGATGAAGAGAGGGAGGGGACAACGGACCGGGCGGGCGCTCTGAGAGGGGGAGCCATGCCGGCAACAGTGACGAGGCTCGAACAGGAGATCGCGCTCGAGGAACGCCGGGTCGGGATTCCGACCGACAAGCCGCTGACCGACGGAGCCATCGCGCACCGCCGGCTCCAGATCGCCGTCGTGCTCGGAGCGAGTGGGTTCGTGGCGCTGTTCGCAGTCCCCTTCGCGGGAGGCGCCGTCCAAGTGGGTGCGATCGTGCTGGCCGCCGTGTTCGGCGCGTACGCGATCGAAAAGGATCGTCATCTTCGCCGGCTCGCGTTGCTGCGAGGGGACTCGATGCGCATCACGCTCGCCGTTGCCGGCGAGCTGATGTTCTCGGGCGCGCTGGCCGGTGATCGCGAGCTGCTCGACCTGCGCGACGGCATCGGGCGCGCGGCCGGGCGGCTCGCGGCAGGTCTGGCCG
This sequence comes from uncultured Actinomycetes bacterium, assembly GCA_963812205.1. Classification (GTDB taxonomy): domain Bacteria; phylum Actinomycetota; class Acidimicrobiia; order IMCC26256; family PALSA-610; genus PALSA-610. Next base: position 166,174 of record CAWEUJ010000004.1, on the reverse strand, counting down.
ACGTCGTGGCCGCCGACTGCACGCGGCTGCGACTGTTGGGGCCGTCGGGTGAAGTGCCGGTCGCGGCCGAACGCGAGATGAGTGGTCGCCGAGCCGTCGGCGACGATCCGACCGCGGCCCACGAGGTGTTGCGCAGCCATAAGCCCGTTCGCCAGGTGACCTTCGATGACCGAGGTGTGCTGGTCGTCGCATTGCGGCGCGGTGACGAGGTGCTTGCGCTGTTGGAAGCCGTCGCGCCGCGCGGCGACAGGTACCGCCCGGCTGACGTCACGCAGGCGGACGCCTACGCGCGGGGCGCGGTCGCAGCGCTCGCCCCGCACGGCTAGCGACCGGTAGCGTCCGGCCCGTGGGCGAGCTCGACGGGCAGGTCACGGTGATCACGGGGGGCGCGTCCGGAATCGGGCGCGCCACGGCTGTGCGCTTCGCGGCCGAAGGCGCGGCCGTTGCGGTGCTCGACCGTGATGGTGACGCGGCCGCGCGGGTCGCGCAGGAGGTCGGAGGGCGCGCCTTCGCGGTCGACGTGCGCGACGGCGACGCGTTCACGTCCGCGGTCCGGGCGATCGCCGACGAAGCCGGCCGCGTCGACGTGCTGTTCAACAATGCGGGCTCGGGCGACCTGCGTCCGCTGCACACCGTCGACGACAAGTTGTGGCACCGGCTGATCGACGTGAACCTCACGGGTACGTTCAACGGCATGCGGGCGGTCGTGCCGCTGATGCTCGAAAGCGGTGGTGGTGCGATCGTCAACAACGCGTCGGTGTCGGCGCTGACGCCCACGCGCAACGAGGCCGCCTATTCCGCCGCGAAGGCAGGTGTGGTCGCGCTCACCAAGAGCGGGGCACTCGAGTACGGGCCGAAGATCCGGGTCAACTGTGTCGCGCCGGGCCACGTGCGCACGCCGCTCACCGCGGTCTGGGAGCAGTTCCCGGACGTGTTCGATCCGGTGGCGAAGCAGATCCCGCTCGGTCGGATCGGTCACGCCGACGAGGTCGCCGAGGTCGTGCTGTTCCTCGCGTCGCGGCGGTCGAGCTACATCACGGGCCAGACGCTCGTCGTCGACGGCGGCATCTCGCTCCCCCAGGCCGGCACCGATCTCGCGCTGGCAGAGCTCTTCGAACGGTTCAGCGGCGCCTGAGCGCGCCCGGCGGCTGCCGAGCGATGCAGACGCCGTTCGCCCTCAGCGCGGTGTGTCAGGCCGCGTAGCATCCGCCTATCTCTCCAGCAGCCGGAGGAAAGTGATGCGGGGAACGAGTTCGTTGCCGATTGCCCATGCGGCGCGTCGGCAGTGAATCTCGTCGACGCGCTCATCATCGTCACCGTCATCGGTGCTGCGATCTGGGGCGCGAAGACCGGCGTCGTGACGCAGGTAGGGACGTATGTCGGCATGTTGGGGGGCCTCCTCCTCGGCGCGTTGGTCGCGACGAAGGTCGCCGGTTGGGTCACCGGGGAGCCGGAGAAGCTGACGCTCACGTTGATCACGCTCGGTGTGTTCGCCGCGCTGTTCAGCGCGCTCGGAGGATGGCTCGGGATGCGCGCGGCGTGGCTCCTGCGTCGCGTCCATCTCGGTCTCGTCGACACGACGCTCGGTGGGATCGTGTCCGGCCTCGGCGTACTCGCGGTCGTGTGGCTACTCGCGGGAACGCTCGCGACGTTGCCGAACGCAGGCACGGGCCGGTTGATCCAGGACTCGACGATCGTCCGCCGCCTCGACGCAGTGCTTCCGCCCGCACCGGAGATCACCGCGCGACTCGGACGCCTCCTCGATCCACTCGGTTTCCCGCAGGTGTTCGCCGACCTCGAGCCCGCACCCTCGAACCCGGTGACCGGCCCGACCGCCGCCGACGTGAAGGCCGCGGCGGACGCGGCCGGCCGGTCGACGGTGAAGATCACCGGGCAGGGTTGCGGTGGCATCGTGGAAGGGTCCGGTTTCGTCGCCGGGCCGGATCTCGTCGTGACCAACGCGCACGTCGTCGCCGGCATCACGTCGCCGGTGGTGGAGGACGCGAACGGAAGGCACCGCGCGACACCGTTGGTGTTCGATCCTTCGACCGATATCGCGGTGCTCCGCGCGGGCAATCTCGCCGGTCCACCACTTGCGCTCGCGGATACGAGCGTCGGACGCGGCACCGTCGGCGCGGTGCTCGGATACCCGGAAGGCGGTCCGCTCACCGTTGCGCCGGGCGCGGTGCTCGCCGAGTATTCCGCGCGCGGGCGCGACATCTACGGGCAGAGCCTCGTCACCCGCCAGATATATGCACTGCAGGCCGCGATCCGGCCCGGGAATTCCGGCGGCCCGTTCTCACTCCCCGACGGCACGGTCGCCGGGGTCGTGTTCGCCCGCTCGGTCACCGACACGAATGTCGGCTACGCGCTGACCGCAGCCGAGGTCCGCCCGGACCTCGACCGGTCACGTGCGCAGAGCGAAGCGGTCTCGACCGGGTCGTGCGCGGCGGGCTGATCGCCTGACACGGTGTTTGTGTACGCCCTCGTGGCTGGGACTGCCGTTTCGGAACGGGCGTCGCAGGACCTCAGCGGGCGGCGGGAACGTGCCGATCGAGACGGAGTGTTCGATCCCGAGCGCGACGACGATCCCGGAGCGTGGCCCTTCTACCGACGGCTCCTGGTCGTCGCTGTCATCTCGGTGCTCGGTTGCGCAGCCCTCGCCCCCTCGGTCACCGCGTTCCAAGTCCGCGACAACAACGGCCGGAACTGTCTGGCGATCATGAACGGCTGGCACGCCGACAAGGGCCCGCCGAGCGAAGCTGATGCTGCGGCGGTGATCGCCGCGCTGCCACCGGTGCCGACGCCGGCGCAGGCAGCGGATCCCGAGTTCATGGCCCGCTGGCGCGTCGAATGGCAAGCCGCGCAGTCGAATCCCGCGGTGGTCGGCGCGTACGCCCGCACCGAGTGGATCAACGGGCCCGGTGCCTGCATCCGTGAGAGCCGCCACCGGCTCGTCCTCTCGGGGATCGGCCTCGCCTCGCTCGGCGCGATCGTCGGCGGAGCCGCGCTCGTGCTCCGGACGCGAAAGAACCTGCGCCCGTCCCCCGCACGGGCGGGAGCGTGACGCAGGTTCGTTCGAACGGTCTTCGGTCTTAGACGGCTTCGAGCAGCTCGCGGGCGCCGACGTCGGCGGACGGGTGCCGCAACTTCGACATCGCCCGGGCCTCGATCTGGCGGATGCGCTCCCGGGTGAGGCCGAAGTGCTCGGCCACTTCTTCGAGCGTGCGCTCACCGCCACCGTCGAGCCCGAAACGCAGCGTGAGGATCGTGCGCTCCCGCTCGTCGAGCACCGACAACACCTTTGCCACCTCGTTCGGCAGGAGGCTCGTGGCCGCGTGCTCGAAGGGAGCGACGGCGTTGCGGTCTTCGACGAAGTCGCCGAGCTCGGCGTCGCCGTCGTCGCGAACGGGCTCGTCGAGCGAGACGGTGTCGACCGCGTAGCGCAGGACTTCGACGACCTTCTCGAGCGGCAGCTCGGCTTCACCGGCGAGCTCGGCCAGCGTGGGCGTCCGACCGAGGGAGCCCTCGAGCGAGGCGCGCAACTTGAGCAGCGCGGTGAGCATGTCGCCCGCGTGTACGGGAAGACGGATGACACGAGCCGAGTTGGCGATGCCACGCTGGATTGCCTGGCGGATCCACCACGTCGCGTACGTCGAGAACTTGAAGCCCTTGCGCCAGTCGAACTTGTCGACCGCGTGGATGAGGCCGAGGTTGCCCTCCTGCACGATGTCGAGCAGCGGGAGACCCGAGCTCTGGTATTTCTTCGCAATCGATACGACGAGGCGGAGGTTCGAGTTCACGAACTGGCGGTGCGCCTCTTCGCCCTGGCGGATCTCACGCTTGAGCGCGCGCTTTTGGGTGGGCGTGAGCTTCTTCGCGGTCTCCAGCTTTTCGACAGCCGCGGTTCCGGTCTCGATCGCTTGTGCGAGCCGGATCTCGTCGTCCTTGGTGAGGAGGTTGTGGCGACCGACGTCTTCGAGGTACAGACGTACGAGGTCTTCGTAATCGCGGTCTTCGCGGCGGGCCTTCATTGGCTTGGCCATCTGTTCACTTTCGGAGTCGAAGGGGCGGGCTTCGAATCGGGGTCGGTATTTCAGTATCGGCTGCACGCCCTTTGCGGGCGAGGATCTGATGCCTCGGGCGAGCACCGAGGGCGGCGGGTGGGCACTTGGTGCAACACACGCCAACCGGGAGGTTGTTCCTCGAAGCTGGGATACGACTGGGGGGAAGTTCGGGCTGCCGCCGGCCAAAGCCGGTCCTCAATCATATCCGAACAGGGAGGGGATCTCAAGCTGGAATATGAGGTCTGACCAGGGAAAACGCGGTTCGACGGCCGATCCTCTCCTACCCGGGACCGACGTGGTCAAACGGGTCGTGCATCCCCTGTCAATCGGCTTCCACCGGCCCGAGCCACACCTGGACAGCTCCATAGGCCCGCCACGGACGCCACGCTTCGGCCCGAGCGGCGGGGTCGTCGCCCAGGGCTCGGCGGAGGCCGAGATCGGAAGCCGGGAACGCGTCGCGCTCGCCGCACGCCCGCATGGCGACGTAGTGCGCGGTCCACGGCCCGAATCCGGGAAGCGCCTGCAGTTCGGCCAGGGTGTGGCCGAGGTCGCGGGCGCGGTGCAGCTCGAGCCGGCCGGTCGCGACGGATCCGGCCCAAGCGTTCACGGCTCGGGCCCGGGCTCGGGTGAGCCCGACCGTCGTCAGATCGGCGCGGGCCAGGGTTGCGGGGCCGGGGAACAGGTGGGTCAGCCCGAGCGCCCCGATCCCCGGCACCGGAGTTCCGTACCGCTCGACGAGGCGTCCGGCCAGTGTGGTCGCGCCCGCCACCGAGACCTGCTGGCCGAGGACGGCTCGCACGCCGACCTCGAACGGGTCGATCGCGCCGGGAACGCGCACTCCGCGGCGGGCCCGAACGAGCGGCCGCAGGGTCCGGTCGCGGGCGAGGGCCGTGTCGACGACGACCGGGTCGGCGTCGAGGTCGAAGAGCCGCCGCACGCTGGCGAGGAGGTGCACGAGCCCGTCGAACGCAGGGAGGTGCACACGGACGCGCAGCGCGGCACGCTCGGGCTCGTTCCAAACCTCGATCACGCCCGGCGCGTCGCCGAGCTCCACCACGCGGCGGTACACCCCGGCCTCGCGGTCGATCGTCTCGACTCCCGGGACGGCGCGCGGAGCGAGGAACGCGAGCATCTCGGGCCAGGCGAGCGGCGGCCGGTAGGGCATCCGGACGTCCAGGCCGCCGTCGGTCACCAGGCGGTCGGGTGCGCGGCGCCGGGATCGCAGCTCCTGGGGCGTGAACCGGAAGGTGTCCCGTATCACCCGGTTGAACTGGCGGACGCTGTTGAAGCCGGCCGCCGTCGCCACCTGCGCGAGCGGGAGGTCGGTGTCGTCGATCAACCGGCGCGCGAAGTGCGCTCGGCGGCTGCGGGCGACCTCGGCGGGGGTGGCGCCGATGTGCACGTCGAACAGCCGGCGGAGGTGGCGCGCGCTCACCCCGAGGCGCGCGGCGAGGGCGTCTTCGGTGGCGCCGTCGAGCGCGCCGTCGGCGACGGCGCGCATGGCCCGGCAGACGAGTTCGGGCGCGTCGACCCAGCCGGGTGCCGGTTCCCGGTCGGGTCGGCAGCGCAGGCACGCACGGAAGCCCGCGGCTTCGGCCGCCGCAGCCGACGTGTACGGCCGGGTGTTGCGCGCGAGTGGAGCGCCGCTGCAGCCGGGCCGGCAGTAGATGCCGGTGGTCACGACCCCGGTGAATGCGTCCATGCCCCCGTTCTAGGGGATCGCAGTCGACAGATCCGGACACGGGTGCGACGTGTCCGGATCCGGCGACAGGGCCGGGCGTAGAACGTATGCATGACGACGGACGTGGCAGTGGTGCAGTTCCCGCTCGGTTCGTTCCGGGCCACGATCGACGAGGGCGTTGTGCGGCGCGCGACCTTCGACCCGAGCCCGCAGCCCGGACGGCGCGACTGCTTCGGCGTCTACGACGCGCTGACCGCGTACTTCGGCGGCGACGTCGGCGCGCTCGACGCGCTGGTCGTCGCCGCGCGAGGCACGCCGTTCCAACAATCGGTGTGGCGCGGGCTCCGGGAGATCCCCGTGGGTACGACGATCTCCTACGGCGAGCTCGCGCGGCGCGTCGGGCGGCCGAAGGCGCAGCGGGCGGTCGGGATGGCGAACGCGTCCAACCCGATCGCGTTGATCGTCCCGTGCCATCGCGTCATCCGCACCGGCGGCGCGCTCGGCGGGTACGCGTTCGGCCTCGACTACAAGCGTTGGCTGCTCGCGCACGAGGCGCAGGTGCGTCCGCTATTCCATGGGAACGCGCGGAACGATGGCCGCGCCGAAGCGGTCGAAGATGTCGTCGAGGCTGTGCCCGGTGATCGTCAGACCGTGATTGCGTAGCCCCACGACCGCGCGGGTCGGGTCGGGCGCGGCGCGCACGAGATCGGCGACCGACGCCGCGAGCTGCAACGTGCCGCACGGGAAGTTGACCTCGGTCGACACCGTTCCGTCGATCCAACCGTGCACGTGGAGGATCGCGCCGACTCCGGGGTGTTCGCGGTAGATCATCCAGTGCTCGATCGCGTCGACGGACACGCGTCGCGCTTTGACCGCGGGCGGGACGCTCAGCACCATCGTCTCGCGTTGGGGATCGAAGCCGCGTACCAACAAGATGTGCTCGCCCACGAGGCGTAGGTCGGCCTTGTCGACCCCGCTCGCGCTCATCCAGTAGACGGGTCCGTCGGGATCGGGGACGCCGGGCAGCCCGTCGCCGAGGTAGCGCGCGCTCACGTTGCCGTACGACAGGCCCCCGATGCCGTACAAGAGCTCGACGTGGCGGAGGTCGCGCTTGTCGAGGATGTCCTCGATCGGGAACGGCGCGGGAAGGAGGTCGAGCGCTTCGAGGGCGCGACCCGCCCGCAACATCTGCGCGGTCTGCTCGTCACCGTCCCACAGCCGTTCGGGCAGGTCGGTGACGAAATCGTTCGCGATCACGAGCTGCGAGACCGCGAGGGGCTCGATGCGTCCGAACGCGCGTCGCGTCAGCTCGTCGTCGGCGAGACCGGGGCCGACGCCGTACACACCCTGTTCGAGGGTGACGAAGCGCACGACCAGACCGTCCGGGGTGTCGCTGACCATCACGCAGAGATTCGCCAGCGCGCGCACGAGCAGCGGGTAACCGACGCGGAGGAGCTCGACGCGATCGTCGGGGATCTCCGCGAGCTCCGCGATCGCGATGACGAAGGTGGGTGCGGCCTTGCGCCGGTACGGGCGCGGCGCCTCGGCGTCGACCGCGTGGAGCACGACGTTCGTGGTCGGGCCCGGCGCGTCGAGTTGGCGGTACCCGGCCGCGTTCATCGCGGCGGTGATGCCGCCGACGAAGCGCTCGAGCACGGGGCTCCCGTGGAGGTCGTGACGGGCGAAGGTCTGGGTTCCGCTCCCCGCGCGCGCCAGGATCGCGGAGGCGGTGAGGTCGGTCACGGGCGGGGTCGAGCGGGTACTGGAGGTCGCCAAGACCCCAAGTGAACCACGCGGCGCGTCGCTTCGTACTTCATGACATGCGACGTGTTGCTCGGCGACGTCTGATGGTGAGCATGCTCGTCGGGGGAGCGCTGGTGGTGGGGGCGGCCTGCGGGTCGTCGGCGAAGGGGACGCCGGCGGGACCGGGAACGGGTGTCTCGACCACCACGGCCGCCCCGACGAGCGGGGGCGGTTACTAGTCCGGTTCGAGGATCCGGCGCCGTCCGGTAGCTTCGCCGGTGATGGCTGCGCCGAAGAGACCGCGCGCGACAGCCTCGGTGACGTTCCGCTGTCACGGGCATCCGCAGATCTCCGCGAGCCACACCAAGACCGTCGAGTTCACGCGCGACGGCGACGTGACCGGTCGGGCCACCTGCGTGCTCGGCGTGCGCAGCGAGCACGACGACCGGGCGCTTCGGAGCCTGCGCGGCGACGTCGAGGTCACGCTCGCGTGCGCGGGCCTGAGCGACACGTTCACCGCGACGGTGAGCGCCTTCTTCCTCGGCGCGGACGCGCTCGTGTTCCGCCGCGGTCCGGGGCTGCGGGGCCGGACGTTCGCGTACGACGCGACGAAGAGTGCGGCCGAGATCGACCGCGATCTCGTACGCGTGATTGCCGATCCGGCGGCGACGGTGCAGGTGACCATCCGGGAGTCGGGACGCGGTGATCGGCACGGCGCACTCTTCGTGGTTTCGGTGCCGATCGGCAACGACGACGACCTGTCGCCGCGGGCGCGCCAGGTGCTCGAGGCGGCCGACGTGGTCCTGGCGGAAGACACCCGTCGCTTCCGTGAGCTCGCCCAGCGCACAGGGCTGCACATCGAGGCGCGCGTGCTCAGCTACCACGATCACAACGAAGCGGAGCGTGCGGGCGACGCGCTCGACCATCTCGAGCAGGGCGCGCGCGTCGCCCTGGTGAGCGACGCGGGAACGCCGTTGTTCAGCGACCCCGGCTACGTCGTGGTGAGTCGGGCGGTCGAGGCGGGGTTCGCGGTGAGCCCGGTCCCCGGTCCGGCCTCGGTGCTGGCGGTGCTGAGCGCATCGGGCCTGGCCGTCGATCGCTTCACGTACGTCGGGTTCCTGCCGCGCCGATCGGCCGCGCGCCAAGCCGAGATCCGCCGGCTCACGGGTCGCGGCGACGCGTTCGTGGTCCACGAGGCACCGCGGCGCATCGGCGCCCTGCTCGCCGATCTCGCCGCCGTGCGGCCGGAGTGGGAGCTCTGCATCGGTCGCGAGGTGACGAAGGTGTTCGAGGAGTTCCGGCGCGGGAACGCGGCGGTGCTGGCGCAGGAGCTCGGCGACGCCGACGACGCCCGCGGCGAGTTCACGATCGTGGTCGCACCGCCCGCGGGCGCGCGGGATGCGTCGGCCCCACCCGTCGCGGCGGCCGACGACCAGATCGATCGACTCGTGCGCGCGCTGCTCGACCAGGGCGTGACCGCGAAGACGATCGTGCAGGCGTTGGCCGAGCTGCCGGGAGTGAGCCGCAAGCAGGCGTACGCGCGCGTCCTCGCGATCGGCGAGCGCCGGTGACGCTGACGCGTGTCGTCGGCAAGGGTCGTACCGCGCCGATGACCGTGGCCGAGCTGGACGCGTTGCGGGACGGGTACGAGAGGTGCGCGGTCGACGTCGGTACCGGCGACGCGCGCTTCGCGTATCACCTTGCTTCGGAGCGACCCGATTGGTTGGTCGTGGGTCTCGACGCGCTCGACGAGCCGATGGGTGAGATCGCGTATCGCGCGGCGCGCAAGCCGGCGCGCGGGGGCCGGCGCAACCTCGTGCTGCTGCGCGGCGCCATCGAAACGTTGCCGGCCGAGCTCCGAGGCATCGCCGACGAGGTGTACGTGTTGTTGCCGTGGGGGGCGTTGCTCGAAGGCATCGTGCGGGCCCGTGCCGAGGTCGTCGAAGGGATCGCGGCGCTGGCCCGGCCGCACGCGAACGTGAGTGTGACGCTCAACGGGGAGATCTGGCTCGATTCCACCCCGACGCGTTACGAAGAACTCCCGGTGCCGACGCCCGACTACGTCGCCGAGTCGATTGCGCCGGAGTTCCGGCGTGCGGGCGTCGATATCGGGCCCGCCGCGCTATCTCACCGCGGCCGAAGCCAAGGCATTGGCGACCACCTGGGCCCGCCGGTTGGGCCATGGCCGCTCTCATCCACTGTTTGTTCACCTGGAAGGCGTGCGCCGAAGTGCCTGACCGGCGCCGGCGCGTGGGAGGCTCTTGAGTCATGCTTTCCTTTTACCGGGCGATCGTCATCGGTCTGTTCCAAGGTGTGACCGAGCTGTTCCCAGTATCGAGCCTGGGGCACTCGGTCCTGATTCCCGCCCTGGTCGGCTGGGACGACCTCGTGAAGGCGCAGGCGCAGAGCGAGTCGTTCTACCTGGCGTTCCTCGTCGCGCTGCATGTGGGCACGGCACTGGCGCTGCTCGTCTACTTCCGCAGCGATTGGGTCAAGATCATCGGGGGCGTGCTGAGCAGTGCACGCGAGCGTCGCGTCACCTCGCCCGACGCGCGGCTCGGCATGCTGCTCATCGTCGCCACGGTCCCGACCGGCATCGTCGGACTCGCGTTCGAGCATTCGCTGCGGACGTTGTTCGCCAAACCCACCGCCGCCGCGATCTTCCTCACGATCAACGGTGCGGTCTTGTTGTTGGGTGAGGTCCTCCGCCGTCGCGTCGCGGCCGGCGCCGGCTACCGCGGCGACGGATTCTCGGGCGGGCGCAAGATCGAGTCGCTGAGCTACACCGAGGCCCTCTTCATCGGCATCACACAGGTCGGCTCGCTCTTCGCTGGGATCAGCCGGTCGGGTATCACGATGGTCGGCGGGTTGATGCGCGGTCTCGATCACGAGGACGCGGCCCACTTCGCCTTCCTGATGGCGACGCCGATCATCCTCGCCGCCGGCGTCTACAAGATCCCCAGCCTCATGGGGCATCTCGGTGACGGCATCCGCGGCCAGGCGCTGGCGGGTGCGGTCGTTGCCGCGATTGCGGCGTACCTGTCGACGAAATTCCTCGTGCGGTTCTTCGAGACACAGAGCCTGACGCCGTTCGGCATCTACTGCCTTGCGGCCGGCGCGTTCTGCATCGTGCGCTTCGCGTTCTGATCCCTACGAAACGACGTTACGAAACGACGCGGGCCATCTCTTCGATGCTGAGCTCGCCGCGCAGGACGCGGCGGAGCGCAGCCGTGCGCAACGTGTCCATGCCCTGTTCGACCGCGATGCGTTCGATGTCGCCGCTCGGGGCGCGTTCGACGATGAGGCGGGTGATGTCCTCGGTGACGGGCATGATCTCGAAGATCGGGCTGCGGCCGCGATAGCCGGTCTTGCGGCAGTTCGCACAACCCACCGCGGCGCGCAAGTGGATACCGTCGGCGAGGATCTCGTCGGTTGCCCCGATCCGTCGCAACTGCGCCACGTCGGGGTTCTCGATGGGTGTCGCGCACGTGTCGCAGAGCTTGCGGGCGAGTCGTTGGGCGGCGATGCACGAGACCGCCGAGGCGACCAGGTAGGGCTCGACGCCCATGTCGATGAGACGGATCGGCGCCGCCGCGGAACGGGTCGCATGCAACGTCGAGAGCACGAGGTGACCGGTGATCGACGCGTCGGCCGCGATGCGAGCCGTCTCCGCGTCGCGGACCTCTCCGACGAGGATGACGTCGGGGTCGGCGCGCAGCGTGGAACGCAGGGCGCTCGGGAAGGTCATGCCCGCGCGGGTGTTGATCTGGATCTGCTTGACGCCGTCGAGTCGGTACTCGACGGGGTCTTCGACCGACACGATGCTCTTGTCGCGCGTGTTCACCGACGACAGCAACGCATACAACGTCGACGACTTTCCGGAGCCCGTCGGACCGGTGACGAAGATCGCGCCCTGCGGTGCATGGAACGCCGTGACGAATCGTGCGCTCTCGTACTCGGAGAGGCCGAGGCTCGAGAGATCCAAGGCGCCGCGTACGGGGTCGAGCAGTCGCAGGACGACCGACTCGCCGGCGGCGGTGGGCACGGTCGCGATTCGGACGTCGATCGGGCGTCCCTGCACGGTGAGGGAGAACCGGCCGTCTTGGGGCAGGCGGTTCTGGGAGATGTCGAGGCTGCCCATGACCTTGAGCCGGCTCACCATGGGTCGCAAGACGTTGAGCGGCGCTTCGGAGGTGTCGTGCAGGATGCCGTCGATCCGCATGCGGATACTGACGCTGCGCGAAGCCGGCTCGATGTGGAGGTCGGACGCGCGGTCGGCCACGGCCTTTTCGAGCAGCGCGTTGACGAGCTTCACGACCGGAGCGTCGTCGATGAGCGCGCCCATGCCGATCTCGGCTTCGACGTCGTAGTCGTCGGCCGCGTCGTCGAGGCTGCTCTCGATCAGGTCGGAGCGCGAGTAGGCGTGTTCGATCGCGGCGAGCAGGTGCCCGGTGTCGGCGAGCGCGGCGAGTATGGACTGGCCCGTGAGCACGCGGATGTCGTCGAGCGCGAAGACGTCGTTCGGGTTCGCCATCGCGACGACCACCTGACCGCTCCAACGTTCGACCGGAAGGGCGCAGTAACGCCGCGCGACCTCCTCGGGGATCATGCCCGCGAGGAGAACGTCGGGCGGGTGGGTCTCGAGGTCGACGAACGGGACGCCGAGGTGGTCGGCGAGGGCCTGTGAGAGCTGAAAGCTCGTGACCGCGCCGATCTCGATCAACGATTCGCCGAGACGTTTGCGGGTTTGGCGCTGGTGTTCGAGGGCGCGGTCGAGATCATCCTGGGTGATCAGGCCGCGGTCGACCATCGCCTGACCGAGACGGGTCACCGAAGGGGTCTGCGTCGGGAGGCGCATGAACGGCGGGAAGCCGACCGGCGGGGCGCCGTCGTCGGGCGAGGGAGAAGACGAGACGGGGGTATAGACGACCGCGCCACCGGCGTCGTTGCCGGTGGCGTCCGGGTCGCGCGGGTCGGGCGGGTCGGTGTCGTTCGCGGGGTCCATCCGCATCGACTCCAGGATCTGCTGGAGTCGCGACTCGATGTCTTGCGGGTTGGAGCCATCGAGATCGATGTTTTGCCCCGTTTGTGTCACTACGTCAAAGCCCTCGTCCGAGACCACACCTGGCAATCGGCCGCTGCGGACGATCCTGGAGGAATTGGGCGCAGCGGAGAGCCGCAATTCACACCGCTGGGGCACATAACGTCGGTCGGCCCGACCCCGGCGAGGAGGACAGCATGGCAACTGCCGAAGAGGTGCGCGACGCGTTGTTGGAACGCATCGCCTATCACGTGGTCAGCGCGAGCGCGGACGAGGTCCTGGCGCTCGCGAAGGCCTACAACTACCTGATCGAGGAGGACGACGACGAAGACGACGACGAGGACGATGATGACTAGGTGAGCCCCGCAGCCCGGGACGCCGCGACGCGGCGGCAATGCTCCGGTCAGGTTGCGGCTCGGTATCCGAGAACACGAGCAGGGAGATCTCGGAGGTCCCGCGGGCGAGGTTGCGACGCCGGATGGTCCGAGACGTGTCGTCGATCGGCGCCGCCCTCACCAGTCTCGTGGTCCACAATTGCGCGCGTCGGTGAGCTCGTCTCGAGCCACGCGATCCGGTCGTAGGCCCGAGAATGCCCGAGGGTTTGGGCCAGGCGCGTTGCCGGCGGGAGAGCGATTCGAACGGCCCGGAAGCACGCTCGGGCGGTAGACTCCTCTCCTCACGAAGCGCTCGTAGCTCAATGGATAGAGCATCTGACTACGGATCAGAAGGTTGGGGGTTCGACTCCCTCCGAGCGCGCCACACCTGACCAGCGGGTTCGGGAGCGACAGCGGTGCGAAACCGCCCGCCGACCGACCCCATGTAGCAACGCATGTAGCAACCGTGCGCGAGGAAGCGCCGTGACCGCGCTCACGAGGCCTCGAGCGAGCGGAGCACGATGTCCATCCGGTCGGCAGCCTGGTGCTGCACGTCGTCGAGGACGTGTGCGTAGACGTCGGCGGTGGTCGCGAGCCGGGAGTGTCGGAGCGTGGTCTGCACGAGCTTGAGGTCGACGCCGGCGGCGAACATGAACGACGCGGCGGAGTGCCGGAGATCGTGCAGACGCATCTTCCGGACGCCTGCCTTGCTGCAGAGCGTTGCCCATGACCGGTTGACGTTCCGGGGTTCGAGCGCGGTGCCGACGTTCGTCGTGAACACGAGGCCCGGGTCGACCCACGCGACCGCGACCATCCGCTCGAGCCGCTGAACCTCGGCATGCGCCTCGAGCGCGGTCACGAGGGACGCGGGCAGGGCGATCGTCGCGGCGCTCGCGGTCGTCTTGGGGTCGATCTCGACGAGCTCACCACGCCGGCGCCCCGTGGTCGGGTCCTTCTCGCCCCGTAGCCGCTGGAGGCTGCGCCGGATCGTCACGGTGCCCGCCTCGAGGTCAAGATCGTCCCAACGCAGCGCGAGCGCCTCACCGCGCCGCAGGCCGACCGACAGCATCACGAGCCAGAGAACCCGCAGGCGGTCGTCGGCGGCGGCCTCGAGCACGCTGCGCGCCTCGTCGGTGCTCAGCGGCTGCACCGGGTCGCGCCGCACGATCGGAGGCTCGACCAGCGCCGCGACGTTCCGGCCGACGAGCTCGTCGCGCACCGTGTCCGCGAGCGCCTTGCGCAACACGGCGTGGAAGTACGCGACGGTCCTCGACGACAAGAGCACCGGCGGGGCGAGCTCGACGCCCGCGCGTGGCTTCGGTTGACGAGCGGACGGCTCGACCTGCTTCGCCGAGAGCCACGCCCGCACCTTCGCCGGGGTGAGCTTCGCGAGCGGCTCCTTGCCGAGCGTCGGGACGATGTGTCGCTCGACGACGTCGCGGTAACTATCGAACGTCGAGGGCTTCAACCGTCCGGCCCGCACGCGGCGGGCAACGTCACCGCGCACCACTGCGCCAGATAGGCACCCACCGTCACACCCCGGCCCGATTCGAGCGGCAGACCGTCCTCGACGGCACGCTGAGCTCGGCGGAGCTTCTCGCGAGCCTCCTTCTGCGTCACCCCGTAGACGGTCCGCCGGCGGCCGTCGACCGTGACCGCACCGACCCACTTGCTGTCGCTCTCGCGCTGATAGAGCGACCCCTCGCCGTTGCCTCGCTTGGTCATCCGGCTCGTCCTCTCCGTCCGGGCGCCAGGTATCCCCGACGCCGCGCCTCCTTGACCCACCGCCGCATCGTTTCGACCGGGACGCCGTTCTCTTCCGCGAGGATCTTCGCGGCGTGGCTCGACTCGATCGCCGCCGACTGGTAGGCGCGCGGCGACGCGTCGATAGAAGACCTCGGGGTTGCTTCCGTCCGGCCGACCGAGCGCGCGGCGCCGTTGGCCCTTCACGCGCGCAGTCGCCCGCGCGCGGAGCTCGCCCAACGTGAGGCTGGAGTCGTCGAGCGGCTGGAGCGCGGCGCGGCGTTCGCGAGTGCGCGCCTGTGCAAGCAGGTCGTCCGCGTTGTCGGTGTCGCTGGTGACGACGAGCGGAACGTCGGCGGATGGGTCTCCGAGAGCGGCGAGGATGCGCGCGGGCTGGATCCGGCGCAGCACGTTCGTCGTCACGTCGGCAGCGGTCACCAGCACGTCGGTGACGACCTCATCGCCGTATTGATCTCGGTCGACGTGCAAGTGCACCGCGACACCCTCGCGGGTGCGAACGCTCACCCAACCGTCCGTGCTCTTGATCGGATTGTCGGCCACGCCGCCAACGGTACCGCTGTGTGCGTTCGTGCGCCAAGGTTCGCTGGCATCATCGACCACGTTAGCGAGCATAGTTGCACCGGTGTAGTTCGTATGTCATTCTATGGCCGACCAGGGTCGCGAACCCGGTCGCCGCCATCGAGGAGGACCATGCAATCGACGCCAATGCTCCTGACCGCCGAAGACGTCGCCGAGCGAACGAATCTCGGCCGGTCGACGATCTACGCACTCCTGAAATCGGGGGAGCTCAAATCCGTGAAGGTCGGTCGAGCGCGCCGAATCCCGGCCGCCGCGCTCGACGAGTTCATCGCCAACCTCTCGCGGACGCAGGGCGCTGCGTGAGCGGCACCGGTGATGCTCACCTTGCTCGCGGCGGGAGCTGCTCGCGAAGCCGGTCGCCCGGTTCGATCACTCGACGCCAGGCACGCAGGTGGTCGGCCTGGTGGTCGAACTCGCGACCGGTGACGGCTCGTTCGGCGAGTACCCGATCGTGACCGTCGACGCCGGCGACGAGCTCGTCTCGATCGCCTGCCACCGCTCCGTGCTGCAGCGTGAGATCCGCGGCCGCGACGTGCGCCTCGGCGACGCCCTGGGCGTCGAGTACCTCGGCGAGCAACAGACCCGCGGTGGAACCAAGTACTTCGCGTACCGGGTCGTGCACGTGCCCGACGACCGCGCCGACCCCGAGCCGCCCCGTATCCCGAGCGTGCACGACGACGAGCTCGACGGCTACGGCGACGAGCCGTTCTAACCCGGGTGCATGGAGCGCGACCCGTACGCCCACGTGGCGCGAGCTGCTCGAGAAGCTCTCGGGCGCGCCCGAACGGCTCAACGAGCCGGCAAGCTGCGGCCGTTCGACCGTGACGTTCTCGACGCTTGCATCGAGCTCATCGCGCTGTACTCCCGCACGAGAGACGACGTCGGCGCCCGCCAGCTCGCGGCCGTCGTCTATGGGGTCGACGAACCGACCGGGTATCAGCGCGATCGCTGTCGGCGCGTCGCTCCGCCGGTTGCGCGTCGAGGGCGTGATCGACCTCGAGACAACCCGCGGTCGACACAGTCGCACGGTCATCTCGTTCCCGATCCAATCCGGCGCGGCCGCGCTGCATTCTGCCCCTGTCCAACACAGCGCGAGCGTGCCGGATAGCGAGATTCAATGCAGCGCGGATGACGGCCCAATGCAGCGCGATCGTGAGCTCAATGCAGCGCGACGGGTGGGCCACTCCGAGAAGATCTCCGAGAAGACTTCCGAGCAGGGCGACGAAAGCGATCTCGTCGAGCAAGTGATCGACCGAATCGTCGACACCAAGGTTCGCGGCCGCCAGGTGCGCAACCCCCACGTGTACCGCGCCGAAATTCGCAAACAGCTCGCCACCGAGCTCGACGTCCCCCGACTCCGACGCATCATCGAGCTCCACCCGGGTGCCCCGCTCGAGATGTTCGCCGGCGTCGCGCTGGGCGAACCCGCCGAGAACCTCAAGTTCTACCGCGTGCCCGATGGCGCACTCACCGGATGACCCCGACGTCCGCGCTCGTATTCCGGCGGAATATCCACGTCGCGCTCGGCACGCCGGTGTCGCCGGCGGCGTGTACTGTGCGCGCTGTTCGCTGAGGTGCGTGCGTTGATGGCCGACACGGCCGCTCCGCTGATCCGCCAGGATCTCGTTGAACGCCCGCACGAAGGCGAGCACGTCGTTCGTACCGCGACCGCAACGGTCGAGGCGAGCACGGTGTCCGCCACGGGCCATCCTGAACCACGCCGGCGAGCTCTGACTCGACGCGTCCGGACGCTGGTCGTGTGAGTGAGCTCACTGAAGGGCAGGCGCGGGGGTACCGGGTCGTCGCGGTGACATGGCGGTCGACGCGATCCAGCGCGAGCTCACGGGCGTCGTCTCTGCCGCGTTCGTCGACGCCCTGATCGACGATCTCGACATCGACCGGTTCGTGCTCCCGGGCGGCCAAGGGATCGACCTCGAAGCGATCCAACAGTTGAGACGCACGCTGACGCCGCCCGGGCCACCACGACGACGCGGGCCGCGATGACCGTGCGTGCTGTTTCGGATGATGGCCGGCCGGCCGTGCTCGTCAGCGGTCGCGCGACTGTTGCTCGTCGCGGCGTCGGTCGAGCGCGTGTACCTCGCGCAGCTCCACCGGGCGCGCGCGCCAGAGATCGATCCGGACTTCGAAGAGCTCGTCGAGGTGACGAAGAGCACCGCCCGACTCACTCGATTGTCCGCTGGCGGACAAGAACTTCGGGCGGTGGAGCGTGATGGCGCAGAGTACGTCTCGACGTCAATCGCTGCCCGGGTCCTCGGCGTGACCGATCGAACCGTGCGGCGGTGGGCGACCGAAGGACGGCTCGACGCGAAGACCAACAACAGAGGCGATTGGCAAGTGCGCCTGACCGCACTTGCGAAAGGAGCATGACCATGCCCGACCTCGATCCGGTGCAGATGCTGGACGACGTGATCGAGCGCGGCCTAGTCGCGCTGCGCCTCGCGATCCCCAACGCCGCGGCCGGCAATCCCGCAATCGCCGGCGACGCCCGCAAGGCGTTCGCGGTGATCTCCTCGACCTGGGAAGCGGTCGACGACGCGCTCGACAACGCCGCGGGCAAGGTCGCGATGATCATGGCCGACGCACGGGTCACGTCGGTAGCGAAGGACACAGAAGCCCGCGGCTGATCGAAGAGACGCGTTCGCAATGCGACACCGGCATGGCGACCCTGACCTCAACGCTCCAGGACCTCGCCGTTCGTCTGCGTTCGGCGGCGCTCCCGCCCAGACCGACGCCAACCGACACCGCGAAGAGGCCGCGATTGCCGGCCTCAAGGGTGACCTGCGCATGGTCCTCGACGCCACCCCCACCGCCGCGGTTCCCGACGAGCTCCTCGCTCAGCTCAAGCGCTATCAGTCCGCCGGCAACGAGCTCGGTATCTGGTTGCTGGGCGCGTCGGACTTCCCGGAGCTCTACCTGCGCTCCCGCGGTCTCGATGACGACATGGGATTCAAGCTGCGGCTCCCCGATGTCCTCGCGGGCATCGTCGGCGACAGCTCGACCCGTCGTCTCGCGAGCGACCTCCTGGCGATCATCGACGGTCCCACGGGCATGCTCGGAGCAGTCGTCGCGATGCAGCAAGCGATCCTCATGCGGCTCGACATGATGGTCGCCGTCGTTGGTGGACGCATCGCCTGATGGCGTGGGAAGGATCGACCCGCAACAAGCAGAACCCGCCGGGTTGGGCGAAGACGCGTAAGCGCATCCTCGCTCGTGATGGTGGCCGCTGCTACGTGTGTGGCACCCAGGGTGCCGACACGGTCGATCACGTCGTGGCGCTCGCACTCGGCGGCACGCACGACGACGCCAACCTTGCAGCGATCCACGCCCGGCCGTGCCACACGCGCAAGACCAGCGCAGACGCGCAAGAGGCACGGCGCCGCAAACCCGGCCGGTTCCGCCCGCCGGAGCGGCACCCGGGGCTGATCGAATGATCGGATATTCCGGCGGAATATCGAGGGTGGGGGATACCCCCTTCGCGGCTGCGTGCGCTGCCGTTAGGTACTGCGGCTCGCAGCGTGTACGGGTTTCCACCCGCGAGAGGGTTCGGCACCCCGCCACGGCTGTGCCATCGCGGCCTCGGGTGTCTTGGCCTCCCACGAGGCCGCGATGGCGCTCCCACGCCCAACTCAAGCTGTGCCGTCGCGGCCGCCGTTCGGTGCCTTGCCTGGGTCCACCGACGGCGGCCGCGATGGCCGTCACCGTTCTCGACGAGAGGAAATAGCCAATGTCCGGCGCTACGAATATCGAAGAGCAAGCGATCCTCGACAGTCGTCTCGACCGCACTGGCGTGTACACGCTGGCGCTGTTCACGACGACTCCGGCCGATGACGGCACCGGCGGTGTCGAGGTGTCGACCTCGAGCACCGGTTACGCGCGGCATCTCGATCAGCGCGTCGTCGAGTGATCTCGATGCCGCGGTCGCGGGCGCGCCGTCGACGAAGAAGGGTCCGTCGTCGGGGAAGGTGTGGGCGTTCGGCGCTCCGACCGCGAACTGGGGCACGATCACCGCGGCCGGCGTATACGAAGGGTCGACGTTGCGGTACGTGGCGCCGCTCACGACGCCGACGACCGTGAACAACGGTGACCCGGCCCCGCAGTTCGATGGGACGCACCAGATCACGTTCCAGCAAGGGGACCCTGGCGACACTTTTTGAGTAGCCCGCCACCGGCCCGTGTGGTCTTCGTCGGTATCGACGATGCTCGTTGGGACGATGTGCACGCCGTGCTCACCGCGGGTCGACCGGGCGAGCTCGTCATGCAGTCGTACACCGACGAGTTGGTGGCAAAGGGCACGTCGTTCGCTTGGAACCGGGTCACGAACGGGCCGTGCTGGCCCGCGCGCGGAATGGCACACCGGCCTGTTCTGCGGCAATCACGGCATCAACGCGCCCGATGCGAGCACCGTGATCGGGAACTTCGAAGAGCGGTACATCAACGGCGTGAAGTCGACGACGTACACCCTCGGGCGGAGCGTCGCGCAGTGGATGGGCCCCTGGTACAAGGATCATGCGCTCGCGGCCGGGCTCGGCCAGCAACGCGTCGGGATCAGCGACCAGGCCGCGGTCGGGGTCCTCCGCGACGTCGACGACGACGCCCAGGCGTTCACGGGAAGCATCTTCCAGTGGCTCGCCGCGGCGGGCGTGAACGTCGGGATTCTCGGCAAGGACCAGAACGGCCGGGTCGCGACCGACCCGATCCCCGCCGGCGTCACGTTCGCGAAGATCCAACTTGTCGGCGCGGCGTACGACCCGACGCTGTGGTCCGCGACGTACGTCGAGTACTCGGGCGCGAACCCCGCCTACGGGGTGGGTGTCAGCCCGCCGGCGACAACCCAGTACTTCTACCAGCTGACCGCAACCGCGACGTGGGCGTCGGGCGAAGCGCGCGTCACGACGAGCATCCAGCATCGGCTCCGGGTCGGTGACACCGTCGCGATCAACATGAACGTGGCCGGCTACAACGGCAACCAGTTCCTCGTCAGCGCGGTCGAGTCGTCGACCGTGTTCCGGTACGCGGTCCCGGGCCCGCTCGGCGCAGCGTCGGGCAACGCGTACAACCGGCAGACGTACGGGGCGATCCAGCTGGGCGGCGAACTCGACATATCCAAACTTGAGAACCTCGAGGTGACATTCGAGTTCCGCGTGCGCCGCGACGACGAGCCCGTAGCGATCACCGTGACGCTCGAGCTTGAGACCTCCGTGCTACCGAAGGTCGGCGCGAACGCTCAACATCTCGGTCGCTGGCGCGCGCTCGTGTAGCAACCGATGTAGCAACGCCGTCGAGTCCGCGGTCGCGCGTTGGAGTGCGCCTCGTCTGTGACCTGCGGAACGACAACGGTGCAACTCTCCACGGACCCCATGCCCGCGACTACGGATCAGAAGGTTGGGGGTTCGACTCCCTCCGAGCGCGCTGTACGTCTTGCCTGATCAACCCGGGTGAACGCTCCCGCAAACAGCGAGCGCAGCAGGTAGCGCCCCGAAGCTGTAGTCAACGCGGCGACGATAGGAAGCGCTCTGGGTGCGACCGATCAAATCGGCGCCCAGCCGAACGAGGTGCCGCGCTCGACTGTGATGGTGTCGCCAAATCGGACTTCGAGCTCGGTTCGGATGTCTGCGTCATCGCGGCTCAACCCGACGACAACGACACCGGCTGCTGCGTCTGCGTGGGTCGTCGAAATCGGGTACACGCCTCGGAGCCCGTCGAGTTCATCTTGGAGCGCGCGGAGCGCCTCCTGGCTGTACCTGACCTCCACCACGTCTACTCGTTCCGGATGCTCGACCAGTTGCCGTAGAGCATCGATGTGGTCGTCGGAGCGGTTCGTGACGGCGAGTACGAACGCGACCGGATCGCGGTCGTTGTCCCACCACACTCCGCCGAAATCGTCGACGTCGAGCGCGGATGCGTAGTGCTCCACGACGGCCGCATCCGCCCACAGCTCCTGTTGCTGACGCATCAGACGTCCAGCACCGCCCGCTGCGTCGCCCGACTCGTCTGTCGCCATGGCACCAGCATCGCGCCACACGTCCCTGCCGCGACGCGTGCGACCACGCGGTCGGCAACCTGTCGGTCGTGCGCAAGAACTGCTCCTGAATGCGTCCCACACACCTTGGATCACGATGCACTCCTGGTCCACGCGGTCCCCTTCCAAGATCGACACAGAGAGGCCGGTTCCGCGAGGCGGATCGGAGATGAGACGTCGTCCGTCACGGCCTCGCGTCGGTACGAATCGTAAAGACGCGAGGCCGTGACGGCGCGCTGATGGTTCAGATCGACGCGATGAACGCCGGGTTGTGCGGCGACGATGTCGCCGGCGTCTGGAAGAACAGCGATCGCAGGATCGGCGCGGGGCCCGAGCAGTCGGTCGCGAGCTGCGCCGCGGAAGCCGCGGTCCAGTCACCACCGAACTGCAGGTTCACCGGCGTCGGCCCGACGTTGTTGCGGTTCTGCGTGATTCCCGTGGCATCGATCGTCGTGCCGGGCAGGAACGAGCCGACCGCCACAGAGCTGTAGACCGTGTTCGCCACCGACGGGCTCGCAATCCACTGGATCTTGAGTTTGCTCGCCCCATAATTCGTGGCGACTTGGGCGGCCGCACACGTATTGCCGCCGACGATGAAGCCTGTCCCGGTCACGATCGCGGCCACGATGTTGGTGGGTGCCAGGCCGGCGGAATTCGCCGGAACGGTGCAGTTGTTGGCGACCGCTTTCAGAATCCATTTCACGCCGGTCGACGTGCCGGTAAGACCGACGCCAGGCCGCATCGTGATTACGCCCGAAATCTGCGTGCAGGTCACGACTGTTCCAGGAGGTAGAGGCGGTGGGACGGCGCCGGATGCCGACGCTGTTCCGATCACCAACGCTGCGGCTATCCCCGCGGTGGCGATCCGTTTCCACAAGACGGTTCTGATCATGCTTGTTCCCCCCCCGGGTTTTCGGGCACGGAGCCCGACTCAATTCGGTGGACCATAACGCAGACAGAAGTCGCGTGCGCTCGAGAGCAGCGCGCCGCGAGCGGTCTGCGATTCGACTCGTGACGGCGCTCGAGGGCTGACCGAGCGACGCAACAGATCTTCGATCTGGGCGCGGCTCTGCGGTCGCGAGGTTGTCATCTCACCGACTCCCTCTGGTGTGCAGAGTGTTCGCGCTTCGGCCACGCTCCTTGCGTTCGCAATCGAGCTCGCGAAAACAGGCGATGCGGTCGCGCGGCATGCGGGGCGCGCCGTGTTCGGTGCGCCGGCCTGTCCAGTCGTGCAGAATGAACGCCGGCTGTCGAACGGGTGAACAGACGGGGCCCGCGGCGCGATGGAAGGCGAGGTGGTCGGGTGACGGATCTCACGCGCCGGTCGTTCCTGGCGGCATCAGCCGCGGGCGCGGCCTGGCTCGCACTCGGCGGCTGCAGTTCCTCGTCGGACGGCTCGAAAGGCCGCGCGACACCGACGACCGGGACGCCCCCGAGCACGACGACGACGCTGCTCCCTGACCCGAAGACCGCGCCGTTCGACACCGTTGTCGTCCTCATGCTCGAGAACCGGTCGTTCGACCATCTGCTCGGATGGGTTCCCGGCGCGAATGGCAAGCAGGCCGGACTGTCCTATCCCGACCTCCACGGCCGGCCCGCGTCGACCTTCTCGATGGGGCACGAGTTCCAGGCGTGCGGCGACAAGGATCCCGCGCACGACTGGGAGTCGATGGTCAAGCACTTCAACGGCGGGAAGTGCGACGGGTTCCTGACGACCCAGACCACCGGCGATCACTTTCCCATCGGCTACTACGAGCAGGCGCAGGTTCCGATCCTCGGCACGCTCGCGACCAGCTACACGCTGTTCGAGAACTACCACTGCTCGCTGATGGCGGCCACGTGGCCGAACCGGCTCTACCAACTCTGCGCCGCGACCGACCTCGACGAGACGGGCGGCTTCCCGGCGCCGGGCTCCGCGCGACCGTCGAAGCTCGATCTCGCCATCTTCGACCGCGTGCACGGCGCTGGTCTGAGGAGCGGTTACTACCACTGGGGCGAGCCGATGACGGGCCTGTTCCAATCGGGTCGCTACGACGACATCACGCACCCGATCGCGAAGTTCTACGACGACGCCAAGGCCGGGACACTGCCCAACGTCACCTTCGTCGAGCCCGACTACACGACGGTTGCAGAGTTCCTCGGCACCTCGAACGACTACCACCCGCACGGCAACATCCAAGTCGGCGAGGGCTACGTCGCGCAGATCTACGAGGCTCTCCGCAAGAGCCCGCAGTGGGAGCGGATGGTGTTCGTCGTCAACTTCGACGAGAACGGCGGTTTCTACGACCATGTCGTCCCGCCGACGGTGAAGGACGACAACGTCAATCCGAACCCGGGACCGCATCCCGACTACAAGCGACTCGGGTTCCGCGTGCCGTGCATCGCGATGGGGCCGTTCGCACCGAAGAAGATCGAGACGGGCGGCCCGTACGAGCACTGTTCGATCCTGCGCATGATCGAGTGGCGTTGGGGACTCGAGCCCATGTCGGCACGTGATGCGAACGCCAAGAATCTCGCGGAGGCGCTCGACTTCGCGACGCGACGCAACGCGGTCGACCTGCCCGCGTTCACGCCGCCGCCGAACACGCAGTGTGCGCATCCGACCATCGCGCTCGCCTGAGGTTGCGCCGACCACGGGAGCAGCTCACGTCGTGGGTTTGCGACGACGTCAGCCGATCTTCACTGGTTGCACGACGAACCAGAGCGCTTCGTTCGGCGCGATGTCAGGCGAGGGCGGACTCGCTCCGTACGCTTGATCGGCGGGAATGCCGAGGAGTCTGATCCCACCGACCTTCATGCCGGGGATGCCGTCCGTCCAGCCTTGGATCACACCGGAGAGCGGGAACTGGATTGCCCCGCCGTGCGCGTAGGACGAGTCGAAGATCTTGCCCGTACTGCACGCGACCCCGATGTAGTTCGCCGTGATCGTCGCGCCCGCGGGAATCACCGCACCGGTACCCACCTTCAAGTCCTTGATGATCAGCTTGGTCGGGGCCGGACCGATCGTCACCGGCACATCGGGCGCACCGGGCGGCAGAGTCCCCTGGCGAGCGACGCAGGGTTTCCCCGCCGCCGATCCCGATCCCGATCCCGAGCCCGTGGCCGTGGATGCGGCCGCGGAACTCCCTGGCTGGGTCGAGGTCGTCGTACCGGCGGTGACGTTCGCAGTGTTCCCCGAGCCGGAACCACACGCGGAGACGATGGCGACCAGCACGACGACGATGCCCGCCATACGTGCAGTCGTGTTCCGTTGACAGCTCATACGTCCCCCTCGGTATCCGCCTCGGTCGCACCGCGTTCGCGTCCACGCGACCGCTGATCCGCCGATATCTTGGCGCGCCCCGAAGCGTTACCCCGACTCCAGGGGATCGACCCTCCGGGTGAGGCGACCGGGAGCCGGGACAGGGTGACAGGGCCCGATTGGCCTGGCAGGGTTGGTCGTCGACGCGCGCCTGCGCGCGACAGGAGGGTTGGTGACGCAGCTGGACGAGGCCGCGACCCGCGGCCGCGCATCCGACGATGACGAGCCGCACCCGGTATCCGCGCGGCTCTCGCGCGTCGCGGGCCTGCTCGCGCTGGTAGCCGTCGCGGTCCAGATCCTGCCGCTCTGGTTCCTCACGCGCTTCCCCGATCAGGACGGTCCGGCGCACCTTGCGTCGTCGGTCGCGATCTCCGGCGCGTACAAGGGTGCGGCGGCGAGCGTGCTCGACGCCTACGTCAGGATCCGGCTCGACCTGGGTCGCAACCCGTTGGGTCACCTGCTGTTGGCGGCCGCCGTGCGCGAGACGGGCGCGCTGACCGGCCCGCGTCTGTTCCTGACGGCATATTTCGTTGCGTTCGCGATCGCGGGTTGGTACGCGATGTCGGCGGTGCGGCGCAGCGGCGGCGTGATGGCGACGCTGCTCTTGCCCGTCGCGTCGGGATACTTCTTCCTGCTCGGTTTCTGGGACTTCCTCCTGAGCGTCGTCGGCGCGCTGTTCGTGATCGGTTACTGGCTCCGACACCACGACGACGACGGCGCGTGGAAGTACGTCGTCGTGGCGGCACTGCTCCTGGTGACGTCGCTGTTCCACCCTTCGGGGCTCATCGTGGGGTTACCGGTCGTGGGGTTGATCGCGATCTCCGACGCCCGCGCACAGGACCTCCCGCGTGCAGCAGCCCGGCTGGGCCTCGTGGCGCTCGCATGCATGCCTGCCCTCGTCCCGGCCAAGTTGGTCTCCGACAATGCGAGCGGCAGCACGCCCCGGCCACCGCTCTCGCGGTCGGTCGACGGCTTGTTCGGATTGACCTATGTCGTGCGCGTGATGCACAGCCACGCGGAGCTGGTGATGACGGTCGTGTTCATTCTCACGCTCGCGACGCTGTTCGCCGGGGGCGTGCGCGCCCGGGTGCGCGTGCGCGGCGTGTGCGTCGGTGACGTGCTGCTCCTGGTCGCGGTCGGTTGCGGGTTGGGCTCGCTCTTGGCCCCGAACGCCGCTGACGGCGCCGAGATCCTCAACGAGCGCCTGGCGCTGTTCGCGGTCGTGTTGTTCACGCTCTGGCTCGCCGCGCAACCGGGCGCAGCCCGCCTGCGCACGGGCGCCGCGGTCGCCGGCGCGGTGTTGGCGATCGCGCTGGTCGCGGTCCGGTTCCCCACGTACCGATCGCTCGACGGCGACTTGCGCGAGATCACGTCGGTCGAGAGCTCGATGGTGCCCGGGCGCACGTACGTGGTGGTGCGCAGCACGGACACGGCCGAGGTCGATCGTTTGACACGCGGCATGCGTACCGATCCGTTCCGCAGTGTCACCGGCTACTTCGCCTCCGAGCGAAAGCTCGTTGCGCTCGACGATTACGAGGGCCGCTACAAGTACTTCCCGTACCAGTACGTCGCCGCTCGCGATCCGGTGCGCAACCTGTTCCTCGTCACCGATCCGCGCCGGTTCGACCTGCACCCGCCGCTCGATCTGGCCGGGTACAGCCGCCGGACCGGAGGCCGGGTCGACTACGTCGTCGTGCTCGGTCCGCCCGACGCCGCGCTCGCGCGCCGGCTCGCGCCCGGGTACGAGCGCATCGCGGTCAGCGGCCGGAGCGCGCTCGTCACCGTGTTCGCGCGGCGTGCGGGAGCCTGACCGGCGTCAGCGGGAGGTGCGGCCGCGCTGGGCGACGGCGTCGAGCGTGACCGCGGCCAGGAGCACGAGCGCGGTGACGACGTGTTGCGCGGCGCCGCTGTATCCCTGCAAGCCCATACCGTTGTCGATCGCCGCGATCACCAGGCCGCCGAGAACCGCGTGCACCGCCTTGCCGCGACCGCCGAAGAGGCTGGTCCCGCCGATAACCGCGGCGGCCACCGAGTAGAGCACGAGGGTTCCGCCGTCGAGTGACGTCGACACCGATTGCAGGCGCGACGCGTAGACGATGCCCGCGATACCCGCGGTCAACGACGCGAGGGTGAAGCCGACGGTACGGATCATGGCCAGGTTCACGCCCGCGCGGCGCGCTGCTTCCGGGTTCCCGCCGATCGCGTACATGTAGCGGCCGAACTTGGTCCGACTGAGCAGCAACGTCCACATCGTGAGCACGCCGAGGACGATGAGCACGACCCACGGCAATCCCCGGATCGACACCAGTGTGCCGCGATTCGTGTTGCAGATCAGCACCACGACGATGCCGGCGCCGCCCGCGGCCAGGATCTTGAGCAGGGTCAGGCTCGCCGGCGGCGCGACGAGTCCGCTCGTCCGGCGGCGCGTGTCGCGCAGCCATAATCGCGCGCCGAAGAGGCCGACGATCGTGAGCATCACGACCCAGCTCGCGATCGGCGTGAGGTTTCCGCTGGCCAGATCGTTGACGACCTTGTTGTTGATGGGCAGCGCTCCGCCCTTGCCGAGCATGAGCAGCATGACGCCCTGCCAACCGAGCAAGCCGGCGAGCGTGACGACGAACGAAGGAAGGCCGACGCGCGTGATGATCGTGCCCTGCAGCGCGCCGATCGCGGCGCACACAAGGAGGGCGACGAGGATCGCGGCCCACCACGGCCAGTCGAGCGACTGCTTGACCAACTCGGCGGTGACGATGCCGCCGATGCCGCTGACGAAGCCGATCGACAGGTCGATCTCGCCGAGCAGCAAGGCAAAGACCTCGCCCATGGCGAGCAGCATGTAGACGGCGCCCTGGATGAGCAGGTTGACGAGGTTTCCCGCGGTGAGGAAGTGCGAGTTGAGCGACTGGAACAGCGCGGAGATGAGCAGCAGGCCCGCGACGACGGGCAACACCCCACTATCGCCGGCGCGCACCCGGTTCAGCGCGGCGCGCATGTATTGACCGAGCGAGTCGGCGACGAGCTCGGTCGGCATCGCGAGCTCCGCCTGAGCGGCTGCGGCCGCGCTCACTCGCTCGTGCTCGGGGCTGGGCGAATCGGATCGCGGTTTCGTCGTGTCGCTCACGTTGGGCCCCCGGCGTTCTGCGTCCCGTTCGGGGTTACGACGCGGCTCGTGGTCCCGGTGGTCATGATGTCGACGACGATCTGGCGGTCCATCTCCGCGACCGGCCGTACCGCGACCATCCGCCCGAGATGCAGCACGGCGATCCGGTCGGCGACTTCGAAGACGTCGTTCATGTTGTGCGAGATGAGGATCACCGCGATGCCCCGGTCGGCGAGGCGCCGGACGAGCTCCAGCACCATCGTCGTCTGCGCGACGCCGAGAGCCGCGGTCGGTTCGTCCATGATGACGAGCTTGGAATTCCACAGCACGGCTTTGGCGATCGCGACCGACTGGCGTTGTCCTCCCGACAACGAGGCCACGGGTTGACGAATCGATCGAACCGTCGTGACGGCCAGACTGCTCATCGTCTCGCCGGCCGCCTTCTCCATATCCTCCTCGGCCAGGCCGAAGTGCCGTACGCGCTCGCGTCCGAGGAACATGTTCTGGACGATGTCGAGGTTGTCGCACAGCGCGAGATCTTGGTGGACGGTCTCGATACCGAGGTCGGCCGCGTCGCGCGGCGTGCGGATATGGACCGGGTGCCCTTCCCAGAAGATCTGGCCTGCGTCGGCGTGGTAAATGCCCGCGACGCACTTGATGAGCACCGACTTGCCGGCACCGTTGTCGCCGACGAGAGCGGTGACCTGGCCGAGCGGTACGTCCAGGTCGACGTCGGCGATCGCTTGGACCGGACCGAAGTTCTTGTCGATCCCGCGCAGGCGCAGTATCGGTTCGGCGGGTTCGACCTCCGTGGTCACGGCCTTCCCTTCCCTCGAGGCTGCTTCATTGTCCTCGATTCGCGACCGGACCGCACCAACCCGAGGGGGTTGGTGCGGTCCGAGGCGCGTCCGGGGGTGGGGATCAGATGCCGGCGGCGGTGCAGGCAGCGGCGACCGCTGCGATGCACAGGTCGGACTTCTTCACCGCGCCGTCCTTGACCACCGTCGCGGCCATGTTGTCGGTCGTGACCCACACCGGGGTCAGCAGCACCGACTTGACGGCCGTGTTCGCAGTCGAGTCCTGCGTGGTGCCGTTCAACAGATCGGCGGGCGGGGCCTGGCCGGCCCGCAGATAGATGGCGAGTGCCGCGGCCGCCTGGGCCTCTTGGTAGATCGCCTTGTACACGGTCCCGCACTGGTAGCCCTTGAGGATGTTCTGCAGACCGGAGAGCGACGCGTCCTGACCCGTGGTCGGGAACGTCTTCGGCGGGATGTTGAGCTTGTGCAGGCTGGCGATGACGGCGTTGGCGTTGTCGTCGTTCGGGGTGACGACCGCGTTGATGTTCGGGTGCGCCGTGTACTGCTGGTCGAAGGTGGTGGCCGCAACCGAAGGTGTCCAGGTGCCTGCGGGCTCGCCGACCTTGACGTAGGAGCCGTCGTCGAACTTGGGCTTCAACACGCCGTTGTAGCCCTGCGCGAAGAGGGTCGCGTTGTTGTCCGTCGGGTCGCCGTCCATGATCAAGATGTTCGGCTTCTTGACGTTCCACGCAGTGATGCAGTCGATCTCACCCTGGCCGATCAGCTGGCCGACCTTGACGTTGTCGAAGCTGACGTAGTTGCGCCCGGCGGCGCCACCCTTCACGAGGCGGTCGTAGTCGATGACCTTCACGCCCTTGGACGTGGCGTTGGCCTCGATCGCCGCGCCGCTGCCCGAGTCGAGCGCGTCGACCAACAGGACGCTCGCGCCCTGCGTGATGTCGGCTTCGGCCTGGGTCTGCATCGTGCTCGCGCTGCCCTGCGCGTTGTCGATCTTGAACTGGGCGTTGGTGAGCCCCGCTTCCTGGAACGCCTTCTGCAGGTAGGGGCGGTCGAACGACTCGTAACGAGCCGAGGTCGTCGTGTCCGGCAACAAGACGCCCACAAGTCCCTTGCCCGACGCGGCCAGCGACTTCAGCTGGGCCATCGCGGAGAAGTCACTCTTGAACGAGCTGGCACTGATCGAGATCTGGGTCGATCCACCGGTCGTGCTCGTCGTGCTGGTCGATGGCTTGGATGACGATCCGCACGCCGCGAGCGCGACGACGGTGCCGACGGCGACTGCCGACTGCGTTGCTCGTTTGAGCAGGAGATTCATTCGTGTTCCCCCTTGGTGCCATGACGACGGACGCGACATGGTTGGAACGCGCCGAAGCCGACGCTCGATCAGGTGTTACCCACAAGTCACGGTAGGAAATCTCTCATTAACAAGGCATAGATGTTTCCGTCAGGCCATGAACGAAACGTGAAGACGGCCCGGCCCCGAAAGGTTACGCACATTGGTCAGCCTTCGGCCGCCATGCGGTAGCCGGCCCGGGGCTCGGTCGCGATGAGTGGCGGACCTTCGGGCGCTTCGAGTTTCGCGCGTAGGCGCCGCACATACACGCGCGTGTACTCGGTCGCCGTCTCGTACCCGGGGCCCCACACCGCGCGCAGGAGGGCGGCGTGACTCAGTAGTTTCCCCGGTTGTTGCGCCAGCTCCCGGAGGAGCGCGAACTCGGTCGGTGTGAGGTGGACGACCTCTCCGTCCTTGGTCACGAGCTGCGCATCGAGGTCGATCGTCACGGCGCCGAAGCGCAACGGCTCGGCCGCGGTGAGTGGTGAGGTCGTGACGCGGCTGCGGCGGAGGAGCGCGGTGATCCGCGCCAGGAGCTCGTCGATGCCGAACGGCTTGGTGAGGTAGTCGTCGGCGCCGAGGTTCAGGGCGCGAACCTTGTCGTGCTCACCGCGGCGCGCCGACACCACGATGATGCCGACCGACGACTCGGCGCGGATGTCGCGACAGAGATCGAAGCCGTCGGCGCCATCGAGCATCAGGTCGAGCAGCACCAGATCGGGTCGGTGGTCGCGCACGAGGTCGGTCGCGTCGGTGCCGGTCTGGGAGACCAACACCGAGAATCCGCGGACGAGCAGGTTCGCCCGGAGGAGGTCGACGATGTTGCGATCGTCCTCGACGACCAGGACGCAGGTGGTGTCGCCGGCCACGCCCCCGCCTCAGGCCCGGGTCGGCGACGACGCAAGGGTGGGCTCGGAACCGGCGCGACGTTGATGCGCGGGCTCGATCGGAATGGTGACGGCGACGGTGACGCCGCGCGATACCGGTTCCAAGAAGATGCTGCCGCCGTGGGCGTCGACGATCCCGCGCGCGATCGCGAGCCCGAGCCCGGCGCCGCGGCCGTCCGACGACGCGCGCTCTCCGGGCGCGACGACCGATCGGCTCCGGCTGGTCTCGATGCCCGCGCCGTCGTCGGCGACTCGCACCGTCACGGTGGCCGCGTGCGGGTCGAGCTCGGTGGTGACCATCACGCGGGTGACGCCGCGGGCGTGGCGCACGGCGTTGTCGAGCAGGTTCACGAAGACCTGTTCGAGCCGATCGTGGTCGCCCCAGATCGCGGGCAGGGTCGAGCAGCCGACCAGCGAAATCAGCGAGGCGGGCGCTTCGCTCACGCAGCGGCGGGCCGCTTCGAGTACCAGGCCGAGGTCGCACCAGTCGAGGGCTAGGCGCAGCGTTCCCGAGTCGATCGCGCCGAAGTCGAGGAGGTCACCGACGAGGCGCCCGACGCGGGCGGACTCCGCGGCGATCGAGTCGAGGAATCGGTGTTGCGACGGCAGGTCCCAGGTGACGTCCGGCTGGCGCAGCGTGGATGCGTACCCCTGGATCGCGGTGAGCGGCGTCCGCAGCTCGTGGTTGAGTCGCGACAAGAAGTCGCGCTGCATCATCTGCGAACGGCGCAGCGACGCGGCTTCGGCGTTGACGCGATCGAGCGCCTCGCGCTCCAGGGCGAGGCGAAAGGATCGGGCCGCGTCGTCGAGGAGGTCGAGCGCGTCGTCGGACAACCGGGCGACGTCACTCCACCATGCGGTGAGCACGGCGCGACCGTCGGGCGTGTTCAGCGGGACCGCGAGCACGTCGTCGCCGACCGGGCGCGCCCGTTCCACACGAGCGGCCGACCGGAGCACCGACTCCGCCGCCGCGAGTTGGCGCGCGGCCGACTCCGGAGTGGACGGCCGGCCACCGAGCTCGGTCATGGCGAACTCGAGGCAGCTCCCGTCGGCGTGGTGGAGGGAGATCGCGTCGGCGCCGAGGCCGCGGCACAGTGCGACCAGCGCGACCGCGAGATCGCCTTGGGCCGCTTGCGGACCGGCGAGTGTGTCGAGCACGCCGCGCAGCGTCTCGAGGACCCGGTTGCGCCGCGTCGCCTCGGCCAGCAGGCGTTCGCGTTCGATCGCGCCGGCCGCGTGGCTCGCGTACAGCCACACCAGTTCGAGTTGATCGTTCTGCGGGCGGCCGACCGTGTCGGCGTAGCCCGAGATCGTGCCGAGCACACCGCCGGAACCGACGATCGGAACCGACCACGAGCTGCGGGGGTCGCCGCGCTCGGAGATCTTCAGGCGGCTCCACGGAACGTCCCGGCGTAGGTCTTCGACCACCACCGAGCGGCCCGTCGCCGCGGCCACCGCGGCCGCGACGCCGCCCGTGTCGACCGGAAGCAATTCGACCGCGTCGAGGAACGACTGCGGAAGTCCGACCGCCGCGGAACGACGCAGTCGCGGGGCGCCCGGATCGTCGCCTTCTTCCAGGAGGTGCACGCACAGTTGATCGATGCCCAGCGCTTCGGCCATGGCCGACACGATGAGGGGCAGGCTCGCCGCGGGCTCGACATCGGCGAGTTGTTCCACGAGGCTGCGCAGCCGACGGAGCTGGCGGCGCGCCGTCGATTCCGTCTCGATCCCGGAGATCAACGCGGCGATGTCGTCGGGATGGACCTCGAGCGGCGACACGTGCGCGCGGATGCGGCCGTCGCGGAGCACGGCAATCCGGTCGGCCAGGCCGAAGACCTGTTCGAGACGATGGGAGACGAGCAGGATGGCGGTGCCGGCGCGCCGGAGCTCGCCGAGCAGACGCTCGACGACGAAGGTCTCGCCGATGCCGAGCGACGCGGTCGGCTCATCGAGGATCAACACCGTGGGATTGCGCCGGGCCGCCCGCGCGATCGCTACGAGCTGACGCTGGCCACCCGAGAGTTCCCCGACCGGACGCTGCAGGTCGGACAGCGAGAGTTGGAGCCGCGTGAACAGGTGTTTCGACTCGACGATCATCGCGGCCTCGTCGAGGAGGAGTCTGTCGACGTGTTCGTCGCCCAAGAAGAGGTTCTCGACGACGCTCAGGTTGCTGCAGAGCGCGAGGTCCTGCCACACCACCGCGACTCCGAGGTCGGGCGCGCCGGGGGTCTCGGAGGTCGACGGGCCGACCGCGAGCTCGACCGTCCCGGAGTCGCAGGGTGTGATGCCGGCGATGCACTGAACGACGGTGGACTTGCCCGCTCCGTTCGCCCCGACGAGCGCGAGGATCTCTCCCGGCAGCAGGTCGAAGTCGACGCCGCGCAGCACCTCGAGGCGCCCGAACCGCTTGTGCACACCGCGGACGCGCAGGACGGGCTCGGAGTCCGCTTGCCCGGAACTTTCCCCACCGGGGTCGCGAACGCCCAGCACCGCGTCAGTCTGCCGCACCGGCGCGACGGACGGACAACGGCGGCGCCGATACCGTCGCGTCAGTCGGCCGCGTCGGCGAGGAGATGCGCGCCGGTCGTCACCTGGAACTTCTCCCGGAAGTCGCGCAACCCGTAGGCGGTCAGGGTCGTGGGACCGATGGCGCGTGCGGTCGCGCTGCGTTGCAAGCCGAACATCGGGGCAAGCTCGCCGAAGTATTGACCGGGATCCACCGTTCCGAGCCGTTCCTCGGAACCGTCGTCGCGGGTGCGGAACAGCTCGATGCCGCCGGATTCCACGACATACACGAGGTCGCCGCGGTCGCCCTGTCGGAACGCGATCTCCGCGGCCTGGAGGTGCACGGCCTGCGGCTCCCGCGGCGAGGTGTCGGCGCGCGGCGTGAGGTTCACCACCTGGTCGGCGAGCGGAATGAGCCGCTCGTCATGCGTGGCGACGATGATCAGGTGACCGTCGTCGGCCAGCCCGCGAATGAGCTTCAACACCCCGTCGACCTGGATGTAGTCGAGGTGCGCGGTCGGCTCGTCGGCGAGGAGCACCGGCGGCTCGTGGGCGAGTGCGCGCGCGATGGCGACCCGTTGTTGTTGGCCGCCCGAGAGGTCTGCGGGCCGGTGGTGTACGCGGTGTTCCAGATCGACCTGTTGCAACAGTGCGAGTGCGCGCTCGCGCGCCTCTCGCCGGCGAACACCCGCGGCGCGCAACGGAACCATGACGTTCTCGAGCGCCGACAGCGACGGAACGAGGTTGAAGGCCTGGAAGACGACACCGACCGTCTTGCGCCGGTATTGCGTGAGCGCGTTCCCGCGCAGTTGCGTCACCTCGATGCCTGCGACTTCGACCGAGCCCGCGGCCGGGGTGAGGATCGCGGCCAACACCGAGAGCAGGGTCGTCTTCCCGCAACCGGACGCGCCCAGCAGGAGCACGAGCTGTCCGCTGGACGCGTCGAGCGACAGGCCGTCGATCGGTCGCACCGGATAACCGCCCGACGAGTACTCGATGACGAGGTCGCGCACCTTGAGCTCTGCGTTCACGGGGTTGTCGCTCATCCGAAGGCCAGCGCGGGGTCGACGGTGACGGCGCGTCGTAACGCGACGAGCGACGCGACGAGACCGATCGCGATCGCGACGATCGGCAGCGCGACGTACGTGGAGGTCGGGACCTGGACCGGGACCGAGAACGTCGGACCGAGCGCGACCGAGACGACGAGGGCCGTGAGCGCGGCGCAGAGCGCGAGCGCGGTCGCCTGGATCGCCAAACCCCACAAGAGCGTGCGGCTCGTGACGCCGGTCGCCTTGAACACGGCGAAGTCGCGCGTGCGCTCGATCGCCTGCAGGTAGAGCACCGAACCGATGATTCCGGCGGCGATGACCCACAACAAGATGGTCATGACCCCGATCGTCGACGTCGCGCGCTTCATCGGCCGGGCCAGATCGGATTCCACGGCTTGGTTCGACAACGCCCGGTAGCCGGCGGGCAGTGACTTCGCCGAGCCCTGCACCACGATCGCGGTCGCGAGCGGAACACCCGCGAAGCCGCCCTTTTGGAGATCGCTGATCGACACGAACGCGGCAGGTGTACCGGCGAAGTACGTGAGTCCGTGGGTGCGACCGACGACCGTGTAGGACCGCCCGACCAACGTGACGTGCCGACCCAGCTTCAGACCGAGAGATCGGTCGACGACGAGATCGCCCGGCTTCTCGACGCCGTGCCCGTCGACGAGCTTGGGGTGCACGATCCCGCCCGGTGTGATCCCGATCAGGTTGACGTCGGTGACGGCGCTCGTCTTCACGGTCGCGCGGAAGAACACGACGGGCTCGGCGTGTGCGACCCCGGGTTGCGCGCCCACCTGCTTCGCCTCGTCGGACGGGAAGACGCGCGTGCTGGTGAAGGGACCGGACACGTCGCTGGGGACGATCCATTCGTCGACGTGGAATGCCCCGACGACACGCGCGATCTCGTTGTGGAAGCTCGCGTTCACGCCACTCATCACGACCGTCAGGGCGAAGACGAGCCCGGTTGCGAGCACGCCGATGAGGAATCGTCGCCGGCGCCACTGCAAGTCGCGCAAGCTCACGAACAGCATGCGCGATCGTACATGCGACCCGCGCGCCGTGACGCAGCCGGCTCGGGTGTTCGGCGTCAGTCGAGCTCGCCGAAGGCGAGTGCGTACGTGACCGCGGTGAGCGAAAGACCGTCGACCATCTCGCCGGCCGAGACGATGCGGCGCACTTCGTCGAGTGGCACCCATTCGATGCGATCGGACTCACCGAAGTCGGTCGGGTCGCCGACGTGGGTCGCGCCATCGGCGACGAACGTGTGGAAGATCTGGTCGCACGCGCCGTTCAAGGGATGGAAGTGCACGAGCGGGCGAAGCGGCCCCGGTCGCCAGCCGGTCTCCTCGAGCGTCTCCCGGGCAGCAGCGTTCTCGGGCGTCTCGCCGGGATCCATCCCACCGGCCGGGATCTCCCAACCCCACGTGTCGGTGATGAAGCGATGGCGCCACAACAGCAGGACTCCTCGGGCGCGGTCGTATACGACCGCGCCCGCCGCCTTCTTCGGCATGCGCACCACGTGGTGCTCGAAGCGTTCGCCGCCCGGGATCTCCACGTCGACGAGCGTGAGGCGGACCCACTCGCTGTCGTACAACTCTCGTTCGCCGTGCACCTTCCACCGCACGCCCGGAGGCTACTTGGGGCCCGCGGCGCGCCGGGTGTGACGGGTGTCACGCGCGCCCGCGTGACAGGTGTCATCAGATGGTCGCCGAACGCCAGCGAGGCCCGGTGCGCGCCGAGGAACCTCCCGTGCGCCAACCGGTCCGCATCATCAGTTGTGTCGTGGCGTCGCTCGTCGCGGGAACGATGCTGGTGTCCGGTCCGGCCTACGCATCGTCGGTGCCGGCCTCGGCGGTCGCCGCGCACGGCCTCGGCGCTCGCCGTCCCACCGTTCGGATCGCGCCGCGTGTCAGCGCACTCGCCGTACCGCCGGCGAGCGTCGACCTGCGCCATTGGGCCGTGACGCCGGGCGACCAGGGTCAGGTCGGCTCGTGCGTCACCTGGGCGATCGACTACGGCATGCTCGGTTGGTACTCGCGCTACAGCGGGCGCGCCGGACAGCCGTTCGCGCCGATGTACACGTACTCACAGATCAACGGCGGTGTCGACGGCGGGAGCGCGCCGACGAGTGCGCTGCAGGTTGCGGTGAGCCAGGGCAGCGACACGCGCGCGCACTACACGCAGGGCGACTACGACTGGCGCGACCAGCCCACGGCGGCGGAGAAGGCCAACGCGGCCCAGTACAAGATCACGAAGTACACGACGCTCTTCTCCGGTTCCGACCAGGCGGGGAGCGCGACGCTCATCAAGCAGGCCCTCGCCGCGAAGCATCCGGTCGCGATCGAGATGGCGGTGCGGAGCGGCTTCGACAACCTCGGTGCGAGCGCGGCGGCCGTCGACGACGACATCACGTCGACCATCCGCGGCTATCACGAGGTACTCGCGCTCGGGTACGACGCGGCCGGGCTGATCATCGAGAACTCGTGGGGCACCGGCTGGGCGAACGGTGGCTTCGGCCGGATCTCGTGGCGGGTCGTGCTGCACGACGTGTGGGAGGGCGACACGATCGACGGTTTCGTGGCCCCGCCGCCCCGCACCCCTCCGAGGGTGACGGTGCCGGCGGTCGGCCGCGAGCCGGGGGCAGCGACCCCCGCGAAGATCTCCTACAAGGTGACGTGGAAGGGAACCGCCGGCACGAGCGGAAGGATCACGCGGTACGACGCCTGGTACCGGGTCGACCGGGGCGGGTTCGTCGCCGTGCGGCTGGCGTCGGCGACGTCGACGTCGTTCACGCTCGTGGCCCGCTCCGGGCACACCTACCGCGTCGCGGTACGTGCAAGGGCGGGGACCGCCGTGGGCGCGATCGTGTACGGGGCGACGTTCCGCTCCTCGCTCCCTCGGCGGTAGCCGCTCGCCGGCAACGGCTCGGGGATCACGCGCGCTTGCGCCGCCCCAACGCGAGCCCGGCGGCCCCGAACAGCAGACCGAGCGCGCCGACGACCACGCCGACGATCGCGATCGTCTTGGCGCTGTCGACGTCACTCTTGCTGACCGTGCCGGTCGTTCCCGACGCGCTGCCCGTGGGCGCCGTGTTGACGCCGGCGGCCGCGGTCAGGGTCAGGACCGGTTCGGGAAAGTCGGGCTCCGGACCGCCGGGGGGCGACACCTGCACCCAGTCGACGGTCGAACCGTCGCTGTAGGTCTGCGTCGTCGGGAACGCCAACGAGTCGGCGCCGCCGGGGAGGCCGACCGACACCCGGAATTCCTGGAAGTGATCGACCGGAATGCCCTTGCCGTCGGTCGCCGTCCAGGTGACGTCCTTGACCGCGCTCGTCACCGGGCCGCTGTCGGTCTGGATGGGCGTCTTCACCGTGAACTGCGTGGCCTTCGCCGTCCAACCGGGGATGGGTTCGACGAGTGCCTCGGCGATCGGGTGGTCCGTCGGGAACTGCACGACCACCTGCGTTGTGGTTTGCGGGTCCTTCTCGTTCGGGACGACGAACGCGAGCACGGCGTCACTGCCCTTCGGGGCCGACCCGGGTTCGACGTTGACGTGAGCCCAGGCCGGCGCGGCCGCGGCGACCAGCGTCGTCGCGGCCGCACCAAGGACGATTGCGAGACGTCGCACCGGTTCTCCCCTCGAACTCTCGGATGTTGTCGTGCCGGGTGTTGTCTTGTCGTGCACCAGTCGCCCGGCCGGGCGGAAAGGTTCCCGAATGCTTACACGTACGCGTCCGCAGAGTTCTCCGGCGGCCGCGCCGAACGAAAGAGGGTCCCGTCGGGCGAGCCGACGGGACCCGGGTCGAGGGCCGAGTGGGGGTCGGACCTCGACGATCTGGGAGCGGACACTATCGATCCACGGCGCGTCGTGCTGCTCCGAAACTCGCGCCGCGCCCTTCGAAATTCGTGCCGCGCCGGTTCGGAATTCGTTGCCGGGATCGGGTCCTGTCCGCGGAATTGGCAAGAATGCCCGTGATGCGGATGACCTTCCTCGGCCACGTCGGGTTCTTCATCGAGACCCGCGGCGGCTCGGTCTTGTGCGATCCGTGGTTCACGCCGGCGTATTTCGGCTCGTGGTTCCCCTTCCCGCGTAACGACGGTCTCGATCCGGCGCGGTTCGCGTCTCCCGACTTCCTCTACATCTCGCACCTGCACCTCGACCACTTCGACGCGCAATGGCTGGCCCGCCACGTCGACAAGCGCGCCCGGGTGCTGTTGCCCGAGTTCGGCGTGCCCTTCCTCGAACGCGAGCTGCGCGCCATCGGCTTCGAGCACTTCGTGCCGACCCGCTCCGCCGAGCCCGTCGACCTCGACGGTCTCACTGCGACGATCCTCGCATTCACGAGTCCGGCCGACGGCCCGCTCGGTGATTCGCTCATCGTTCTCGACGACGGCAGCGCGCGCGTGCTGAACCAGAACGACGCCCGCCCGGGTGATCCCGACGCCCTGCGCACCCTCGGCCCGTTCGACGCGCAGATCGTGCAGTTCTCCGGAGCGATCTGGTACCCGATCGCGTACGACTTCCCGGCCGACCTCAAGACGCGCCTCGCCCGGGACAAGCGCGTGAACCAGATGGCGCGCGCCCGCCAGTACATCGAGTGGGTCGACGCGGCACACGTGTTCCCGTGTGCCGGTCCGCCCGCCTTCCTCGACGACGGGCTCTTCGCGTTCAACGACATCGATCGTGATCCCGCGAACATCTTTCCCGACCAGTCGGTGTTCCTCGAGCTGCTGCGCGACGCCGGCATCGATCGGGGCGAGCTCGTCGTCCCCGGCTCGACGGTCGAGCTCGAGGCGGGCGAGTGCAAGGTGACACACCCCGGGAGCGAGTCCGACACCGCGCGCCCGTTTACCCACAAAGCCGCATATCTCGACGAGTACCGCCGCGACTGGCAGCCGTGGCTCGAGCGCGAGCGCGCCTCGTGGTCGCACGCTCGCCGCGACCTCGTAGCCGAGCTCAAGGAGTGGTTCGAGCCGCTGCTACGGCGCGCGCCGATCACTTCGGCCGGTGTCGCCGGGAATGTCGTCATCGACGTGGGCGAACCGGGCGCCGACGTCTGTATCGACTTCATCGAGTGCGAGGTGCGGCCGTGGAAGGGCGCGGGCGCCGAGCCGTACGTCTACAAGGCCGACGTCGACCGGCGCCTCGTCGAAGCCCTCCTCGAACGCCATTCCGAGGACTGGGTCAATTCGCTGTTCCTCTCGTGTCGCTTCGTCGGGCACCGACCCGATCCGTCGAATTTCAACGAGTTCGTCATGACCTTCTTCAAGGCGCTGGCGCCGGAACGCATCGCCTACGTGGAGCGCAGCTACCGCGAGCGACGCGAGCAGGCGAACGAGTTCTTCGATCGCGACGGATGGCGCATCGAGCGGTTCTGCCCGCACCGCCAAGCCGACCTGACCCGCTTCGGCGAGATCGAAGCCGGCGTGCTCACGTGCAGCCTGCATCACTGGCAGTTCGATCTCGCGACCGGACGGTGCCTCACGAGCGACGACCGCCGGCTCCGTTGCGAGCGTGTGGGAGACTCGCGACAGTGAGCGCGTTCAACCATGTGGGCCAGTGTGTCACCGACCTCGACCGATCGAAGCGGTTCTACTGCGAGCTGTTCGGCTTCACTCTCGAACGAGAGATCAACCCGCCGGACGAGAACTCGGCCCGGCTCATGTCGCTCACGCCGCCGCTCTCGATGACGGCCGCGTATCTCGTGCTCGACGGCGTGGTGCTCGAGCTGTTGCACTACGGCGCCGCCGGGCAGACACAGCCGTTCCGGGCCCGCACCATGAACGAACCCGGACTCACGCACCTCTCGCTATCGGTGGAGGACATCGCCGAGACGTGCGCGCGCGTGGCCGAGTACGGCGGCGAGGTCGTGGAGTCGTCGAACATCGGCGCCGCCGTGTTCGTACGCGATCCCGACGGTCAGCTCCTCGAGCTGCTCCCGATGACCTACCGCACGCACATCGAGAGCCAGGGCTTTCACTAGTCATACGCGTAGACGCGGGTCGGCGACGCCCTGCAGTACCTCGACGCCGGTGTTGATGATCACGTACGCCGCGCCCAGGAACAACGTGACACCCGCGATCGCCGGGAAGTCGAGGTCGGGGATGGCCTGCACGGTATAGAAGCCGATGCCCGGCCACGCGAAGATCGACTCGATCACCACCACGCCTGCGAACATCAGGCCCACCTGGAGGCCCGTCATCGAGAGCGCGGCACCGAGCGAGTTGCGTACCGTGTGCTTCCACAGCACCGCCCACTCGCGCATGCCCTTGGCGCGCGCCGTGCGCACGTAGTCGGAGCGCAGGTTGCTGACGATGCTGCTCCGCAACACGCGTCCGATAGAGACGGCCGGGCCGATGGCGATGCACAAGCCCGGCAGGACGAGGTGCTGGATCGCATCCTTGAACACGTCGAAGCGCCCGTGTATCAGGCTGTCGACGAGCAGGAACTTCGTCGGGCCGGTCGGGGCGTTGCGGAACTTGGTCTGTCCCGTCGACGGCAGCCAGTGGAGCCGATGGTAGAAGAGCAACAGGCCCAGCAGGGCCAGGAGGAACACGGGCGCGGACGAGCCCGCGACGAGCACCAGCTTGAGTAGGCCCGACCCGCGCACGCGCGCCGCCGACGCGATGCCGAGTATCAGTGCGAGCACCAGCGCGATTCCCATCGCGAAGAGTGTCAGCTCGAGGGTCGCGGGGATGTCGTTCGCCAGGTCGGTCGTGACCGGGTGGCGGGTACGCAGCGAGTCCTGCAGGTTCCCCTGCACCAGTCCCTTCACGTAGTCGAAGTACTGCACCGGCAACGGTTTGTCGTAGCCCAGACGATGCCGTTCCGCCTTGACCAGCGCGGGCTGGGCATTCGCCCCCAACTTCACGCGCACCGGGTCGGCGGGCGTATAGCGCTGCAGGACGAACACCATGAACGCGAGAACCAACAGCACGCCGATCATGCCGAGCAGCCGTGTGGCGAAGAAGCGGAAGGTGTCCATGCGAGCTCCTTAGCGATCGCCCATGAGGTCGCGGGCGCCGTCACCGGCGATGTTCGCGATCACGGCGACGGTGAAGACGGCGAGCGCGGGGATAACCGATATCCACCAGTACTGGAGGAGATACGTGATCCCGCGCGCGCTCATGGCTCCGAGCTCCGGGGCCGGTGCCGGTGCGCCGAGGCCGAGGAACGAGAGGCTCGAGAGCGTGATCACGAGCGCGCTGACGTCGAGGCTGGCTGCGACGAGTGTCGACGGGATCGCGCCGGGAAGGAGGTGACGGAACATCAGCCGGAGGCGGCCGGCGCCTGCGAGGCGCGCGGCTTCCATGTGCGGCCGGCTGGCGAGCGCGCGCACCTCGCCGCGCACGATGCGCGAGTAGAGGGGCCACCACACGATCATCACGGCGATCAAGGTGTGCCAGAGCGACGGACCCAGCGCGGCGACGATCGTGATGGCGAGCACCGGTCCGGGCAGTGCGAGGAAGGTGTCGGTGAGACGCATGAGGATCGCGTCGACCCAACCACCGGTCGCACCGGCGACGAGCCCGATGAAGCCGCCGATGAGCACGCCCGAGCCGATGACGAGCAACGCGGCCAGCCAGGTCGACTGAATGCCGAGCAGGACCCGGGAGAAGATGTCGCGGCCGACGTCGTCGGTCCCGAGGAGGAAGCCACCGTGCCCGGGCGCGAGGAACGGGTCGCCCGGAGTGGCCGACGCGGAGTGCGGGGCCAGCACTTTGGCGAAGATCGCGACGAGCGTCACCACGACGAACAGCCCGATCGCGACGCGGTCGAGCCATCCGACGCGCCGGAGCATCTCGAACTGCGGGCGATTGCGGCCGCGCAGCTTCGGGAGCTGCACGGTGAACGGTTCCGCGACCGCCATCAGCCGACCGCCCTTCGGCTCTCGGTTCGCGGGAGCGCGGTGAGGTCGATGGCGATCTCGTTCGAGTCGCCGTCGTGCACCCGCAGGCACGAGATCGCCCGCCCGTCGCCGCCGAGGCGGACCGCCATGGGCATCACGGTGGAGCAGTCGTCGAACGCAACCGGGCACCGCGTATGGAACGAACAACCCGCCGGGGGATCGATCGGGCTCGCGGGATCGCCCTCGAGGGGAACGTGCATCGTGTCCGGTCCCGGCACCGACGCGAGCAGGCTGCGCGTGTACGGGTGCACCGGTGCCGCGCACACCTCCTC
This sequence comes from uncultured Actinomycetes bacterium, assembly GCA_963812205.1. Classification (GTDB taxonomy): domain Bacteria; phylum Actinomycetota; class Acidimicrobiia; order IMCC26256; family PALSA-610; genus PALSA-610. Next base: position 123,707 of record CAWEUJ010000004.1, on the reverse strand, counting down.
GGCGGGGCCGAACTCGACGATGCGCCCCAGGTACATCACCGCGATGCGGTCGGCCACCACGCGTGCCGCGGAGAGATCGTGCGTCACGAAGAGCACCGACATCCCGAGCTCACGCCGGAGCCGTCCGATCAGGTTGAGCGCGGTAGCGGCGAGCGACACGTCGAGGGCGCTCGTCGGCTCGTCGCACAGGAGCAACGAGGGCGGGACGATGATGGCGCGCGCGATCGCGGCGCGTTGGCGTTGACCGCCCGACAACTGCGCGGGTTTGGCCTTGGCGACCTCGGTCGGCAGGCCGACGAGCGTGAGCGCCTCCGCGACCCGCTCGCGCCGCTTGTTACGGCCCAGGTTCTGGTCGTGCAGTCGTTCGCCGATGAGCTCGCCGATGGTCATCCACGGTGTGAGTGACGCGCCCGCGTCCTGGAAGACGATCTGGGGTCGCGTCCCCTCGCCGACGATCATGTCGCCGCCGTCGTGCTTCAGCAGTCCGGCGACGACGCGCAGCAGGGTCGACTTGCCGCAGCCCGACTCTCCGACGAGCGCGACCGACCCGCCTCTCACGACTTCGAGGTCGATGCCCCGCAGCGCGTGGAGCCGGCGCCGGCGCCGGCCACCGCGCAGCGTGAACGACTTGGTGACGTCCTTGATCACGAGCGCGCTGCCGGCCGGGCTGCCGAAGTCGGCGAGTGTCGTCTCCTGGCGCGGCCAATCGGGTGCCGCGGTGGTCATGGCGATCCGGCGTTGCTCGCCGAGCTGGACGCATGCAGCGACGCCGTCGTGTGTGCCCGCGGGTCGCAACGCGGGCGTGGCCTCGACACAGCGGTCCTCGCGCAACGCGCATCGGGGCGCGAACGCGCAGCCCGGCGGATGGGCCCGCGGATCCGGCGGCTCGCCGGGAAGTGTGGGGAGCTGACGCTCGCGGTCGGTCCGCATCGTGAGGCGCGACTCGAGGAGCCCGACGGTGTACGGATGCGCGGGACGGAGCAGTACCGAGTCGGACGCGCCGAACTCCGCGATCCGGCCGCCGTACATCACCGCGATGTGGTCTGCGAGTTGTGACGCCACGCCGAGGTCGTGGGTGACGAACACGAACGCGCAGCGCAGCTCGTCGGCGAGTTCGCGGAGCAGCGCGAGGATCTGCGCCTGCACGGTGACGTCGAGCGCGGTCGTGGGCTCGTCGGCGATGACGAGCTTTGGTTCGCCCGCGATTGCGAGCGCGATCATCACGCGCTGGCGCAGCCCGCCCGACAGCTCGTGCGGATATTGCGTGAACCGGCGCGCCGGTTCGGGAATGCCCACGGCGTCGAGGAGGCGTATGGCCTCGGCCTTCGACCCTGCCGCTTCCATCACCTGCCTGCCGACGCGCATGGTCGGGTTGAGCGAGGTCATCGGGTCCTGGAACACCGCGCCGAGGTGGTGTTTGCGCACCAGCCGGCGCTCCTCTGCGGACGCCGACACCATGTCGACGCCGCAGACGAGCGCACTCCCGCCGACCGTGGGGGCAGGGTCGCGGGGCAACAATCCGAGCAGGCTCAGTCCCAACACGCTCTTGCCGCTGCCGGACTCGCCGACGACGCCGACGATCTCGCCCGCCATGACGTCGAACGACACGCCGCGCACGGCGTGGAGGTCGCGCCCTCCCCGCCGGAACATCACGTCGAGGTCGCGCACCGAGACGACAGCCTCGGGGCTCGGCGCCTCGGCGCCGGGGGCCTCGCGGCCACGTGCGATCTCGAGCTCGGCGGATCCGTCCGCGCCGGCGGCAACCACGGTCATCCCTCCTTCAGATCCTTGAGCCGGATCGTGTACGCCGTCGGCAACTGGTGCACGAAACCGGTGAGTCCCTTGCGGGCGACGACGATCTCGTTGTTGTCGGCGATCGTGATGAAGCAGCCCGATGCCGACAAGAGGTCGCCGGCCTCGCCGTAGTACTTGTCGACGTCGGCCTTGGTGACGGCGCGCAAGCCCTTGTCCATGTCGGCATCGGCTTGCGGATCCGAGCACTTCAGGTAGTTGATCGACCCCGCGGAGTTCATGAAGATCCGGACCCACGTGTCGGGGTGGGCCGCGTCGGGATTGAACGTCCAGAGCAGGAGGTCGGGCGCGGTGTCGGGGTGGTTCGGGAGGTCGAACACCTCGGCGATCGGCATACCTCGCACCTTCACGTTGAACCCGGCCGCCTGGAGTTTCGCCGCGAGCACTTCCGCGAGTCTCGGCAACGTGCCGCCTTCGTCTTGCGAGTAGGCGAAGTCGATGTTCTTGTCGGAGGCCGGGAGCGTCTTGGCCAGGTTCATCAGCGGCGCGGTGTCGTAGACGGCGGTGTCCTTGGCGAGGTTCGCCGGCAGGTTGTCGACCGGGTACATCTGCGTCGAGACGGCCGCCTGCGTTTGGTAGATCTCCTTGGTGATCGCCGCCTTGTCGAAGAAGGTTCGCAACGCCTTGGCAAGCTCGCGGTTCTTGAACGGACCCTTGTGCGGGTTGGTGGCGAGCACCGTCTTCAACAGCACCGGGAACTGCTGCACCTGGAAGCCCGGCTTGTTGCGGAACGATTCGGCTTCGGCCACGGGCAGGCCGTGGGTCATCATGTCGAGGTCACCGCTCTCGAGCTTCAACTCCTGTTGCGTGACGCTCGGGATGATCGAGATCTCGACCTTCTCGAAGTACGGCTTCGGCGTGCCCCAGTAGCCGTCGAAGCGCGTCAGCTCGTAGCCCACGTCGGTCTTGAAGCTGCTGATCGTGTACGGACCGGTACCCGCGTCGTGGTCCTTGAGCCAGTTCTGGGCGAAGTCCGTGCCCGCGTGCGCGCTCAGGATCGCCGGACTCACGGCCTTCGGCCCGTATGGCGCCGCGAGGTAGTCGAGGAACGGGCTCACCGGGTTCTTCAGATGCACGACGAACGTGAGCGGGTCGGGGGCCGCGGTCGACGCAACGTCGGCGAGCATGTACGCGGGCGCGCTGTTGACCTCTGTGCGCCGCTTGAAGTCGACCTGCCACGAAGCCGCGTTCTCGGCGGTTCCGTCGTGGAACTTCACACCCGGGTGCAGCTTGAACGTGTACGTCTTGCCGTCGGGCGAGATGGTCCAGCTGTCGGCGAGCGCCGGTTCGAAGTCGGGCGAGTCGGGCTTGTACGCGACGAGCCCCTCGTACACCGACGTCACGACCTCGTTGCCCTCGACTTCGTAGAAGATGTCGGGGTCGGGCACCTGCATGTTCGCGTTGAACGCGAGTTTCAGGATCCGGGAGCCGACGGGCAAGGTCGACGGGGTGCCACCCCCACCGGACGACGAGCTGTTCGAGCTCGAACTTCCACAAGCCGCGAGCGCGATTGCGCCGACCGCGATTCCGGCGATGAATCGTCGAGAACGGAAGGGATTCAAGGGGTCTCCTGTGTGTGTATGTCGTTCATGAGTCGTCGGATCACGGGTTGGTCAATGCAGAACCGAGCCGCCGTTGTTGCAGATGATCTGGCCGGTCACGTACGCGGCGGCCGGGCTCACGAGGAATGCCACGAGCGCGCCGGTGTCCTCGGGGGCACAGAACCGTCCGAGGGGGATGTTGGCGAGATACGACGCGCGTATGTCATCGGACGCGTCGCCGGTGATCGACATCTCGCTGCGCCGCTCGGCCATCACCATGTCGGTCTCGGTCGTGCCGGGGCCGACCGCGTTCACGCTGATGCCGTGCGGCCCGAGCTCGAGCGCGGCGGCCTGCGTGAGACCGACCACCGCGAACTTGCTCGCCGCGTACGCGCCCAGATAACGGAACGTCAACACCGCGGCTTCGGATGCCACGTTGACGATGCGGCCGGCGGTTCCGGCCGCGACCATGACGCGCGCCGCGGCCTGCACACCGTGGAACGTGCCCATGTAGTTGACGGCGAGCATCCGCTCCATGTCGGCGACGCTCGTGTCGACGATGGGCGCGAGCACGGACACGCCCGCGTTGTTGACCCATGCTTCGAGCGTTCCGATCTCCCCCGCCGCGAGCGCGAGGCGCTCCGAGGTGCTCGGGTCGGTGACGTCACCACCGACGACCACGGCGCGGGCCCCGGCGTCGGCGACGGCGTCGGCGGTCTCCTTCGCGGCGCCCTCGTTGGTCGAGTAGTTGATCACCACGTTCCAGCCGTCGCGTGCGAGCGCGATGGCGATGGCTCGGCCGATCCCCTTGCCGGCGCCGGTGACGACTGCACTGCGATCGCTCACGAAACCTCCACCAGCCAACGAAATGGCGCCAGGTGACGCGCGTCACTGTCGAGCAGGCGTTCGGGATGCCACTGCAGGCCGAGCGCGCCGTCGCCCTCGATGGCTTCGATCACGCCGTCGTCGCTCCACGCGCTGGCGCGCAGACCATCGCCGGGTTCGTGCACGGCCTGGTGGTGGATCGAGTTGATCTTCACCGTCCCCGCGAGCGCGAGCTCGGCCACCGATCCGGGGTCGGCAACGACCTCGTGCACCGGTTCGTATTGGCGGCTCTCCTCCCAGTGGTGGTCGAAGCCCGCGCTCGGCAGGTGCTGATGCAGTGTTCCGCCCGACGCGACCGCCATGAGTTGGATGCCGCGGCAGATGCCGAGCACGCGGAGTCCGAGGGCGCGCGCGGCGCGGAACGCGTCGAGCTCGAGCGCGTCGCGAACGGGATCGACGTCGTAGACCTCGGGCGCGGCCGCTCGGCCGTAGCAGCCCGGGTCGACGTCGCCACCGCCGGTGAGGAGGAGCCCTTCCGACTGGACGACCACGTCGAGCGTGCGATCGTGCGCGCCGGCAACGTCCAGAGCGGGAAGGACGATCGGGAGGCCGCCCGCGCTCGCGACCGCGTCGACGTAACCCCGGTGCACGGAGTACCGGTGCACGGGATCGCGGCCGATGATCACCGCGATGGTCGGAGCAGTAGAACGGACGGGCATCAGAATGCGAGCAGGTAGCGCTCGCGCTCCCAGTCGGTCACTTGGGCGTGGTACTCGTCCCACTCCGCGCGTTTCATGGAGCTGTACGCGGTGACGAACGGCGCCGGGAACACGGTGTGCGTGAGCTCGTCGGCATCGAACGCGTCGATGGCCTCGAGCAGGTTCCGGGGCAGCCGTTGCGCGCCCGCCGGGGTGCTGTTCCAGTCGTAGGTGATCTCGTCGACCGGCTCTCCCGGATCCAGGCCCTCGCGGATGCCTTCGAGGCCGGCCGCGAGCATGAACGCGGCCGCGAGGTAGGTGTTGGCCGCGGAGTCGACCCCGCGGTTCTCGATCGCGGGCCGGTTGTGTGGCAGGCGCAACATGCACGAGCGGTTGTTGTCGCCGTAGGCCGCGAAGACCGGCGCCCACGACACCGTCCCGTCGGCAAGGCGCGGCTGCAGGCGCTTGTAGGAGTTGACCGTGGGCGTCGCGATCGCCGCGATCGCGGCCGCGTGGCGCATGATGCCCGCGACGAACGAGTACGCGAGCTTGCTCCAACCCTTGCCCCGCTCGTCGTCGGCGTCGCGGAACAGGTTCGTTTCCGTTTCGAGCTCGGCCAGGCTCATGTTGAAGTGGTGACCGGAGCCCCACCCGGAGGTGTACGGCTTGGGCATGAACGTGGCGATGAGGCCGGCTTCCTTCGCGGCCTGCTTGACCATCAGCCGGAAGAAGGCGAGCTTGTCGGCCATCTCGAGCGCGGGGGCGTAGTTGAAGTCGAACTCGTACTGCCCGTCACCGCCTTCGCTGTCGAAGCTGAACAGGCCGAAGCCGGACTCGGTCAGGTACCGCGACATCGGCTCGAGGAACGGCATGGCGTCGAGCTCGGCCTCGACGTCGTACGCCTGGGTCGGCTTGAGCTTGGCGCTACGCGTCATGGGCTCGAGGTAGCCGTCGGTGCGCTCGAGTGACTCCGGCGCGAACACGTAGAGCTCGGGCTCGACGCCGAGGTTGAGCATGAGCCCGAGCTCGGCCGCTTCGTCGAGTTGGCGCTTCAGGATCGAACGAGTGCAGTGCGCGAACGGTTCGCGGCCGCCGAAGCTGAGATCGGCCGCCATCCACACGAAGCGCTTGTCCCACGGCATGACGCGCAACGTGGCGATGTCGGGTACGGCTACGCACTCGTCCTCGTTCGGCGTCATCTGCCCGAGATCACCCATGCCGCGTGGCGTGTAGCGCTCCGAACCGGCGAGGAGGTTGGGGAGATGGTCGATGGGCACGACCTTCGATTTCGCCCGCCCCGTGATGTCGATGAAGCTGCCTACCGCGAACCGCACGCCGTCGGCGGCGAGCTCCGAAGCCAGCTGGATGTGTGCGGGGTCGATCGTCTTGACCGTGTCCATGAACCGTTGCTCCTGGTTCCGTCTGTGTGAGTGGGGCGGGTACTGGCGTGAGCAGTGCTGGTGGTGTCAGTGCGGGTGAACGGGATGCGGGCCGAGCGCGGGAATCGGTGCCGCGCCGAGTGGGGGTTTCTCGACGCGGCCGCGCTCGACCCGATCGGATAGGGCGGAGATCGTGAGGTCGAAGAGGTGGTGACCGAGCTCGACGGATGCCTGCGAGGGCCGGCCTGTGACGCCGTTCGTCGACAGCGCGGGCGCGGTATAGCGGAAGACGAGATCGGCCGTGCGGTCGGGATCGTCCGCCGACGACAACCGGTCGAGGTGAACGAGGTCCGGCGCGATCACGAGCATGAGTGACGTCTCCGCGCGGTGCGCGTGCACGTCGTCGCCCTCGAGCACGGTCTCGCGCGCGACTTCGGCGTCGGCGCTCCACCAGTCGACGACGCCGACGCGGAGGTCGGGTCGGTAGAGGCGAAGGTGATCGGTCGCGATCCCGAGTGAGGCGCTGTTGCCGAAGTGCGAATTGACGAACAGCAATCGGGTCAAACCGGAGGTCGCGGCCCACTCCGCGTATTGCCGGCAGACCGCGGCGAGCAGCTCCGGCGTGAGCGAGAGCGTGCCCGGCAGCACGGTGCCGTGCCCGTAGCTGCACGCGACCGGAATCGCCGGGAGCACGGGTGCGCCGGTGCGTTCCGACACCGCGTCGCACAACGCCTCGGCGATGATCGTGTCGGTTCCTATCGGCAGGTGCGGACCGTGTTGCTCTGTCGCGCCGACCGGGACGAGCCCGACCTCACCGTCGCCCAGGTCGCGCTGCTCGGCCAGTTCGGGCCACGCCAGGTTTGACCATCTGCGCGTCGCCATGAACCGAAGCTATGAAGTCGATATTGCTCCGCCGTGTCCGCATCGCCGCGACCGCGTTACTCATTCATGTTGGTCATCTGAGCGTCGCCTTCGCCGTGTATGGCAGCCGTCTGTTCCGTTCCTTTCAGGTTTTCCGATGTTGGCGTGATGGCGTCGTCTGTGGTTGGGTGCGCATATGGCGCGCGATGCGGGCGGTGGCGATCGAAATGCGCGCGACGATGACGTCGACGATGCGTCGGCGATCGCGGCGGGGGTGCGCGCGGGCCGCCGTTCGGCGCGCGCGGCCGTAGACGCCGCGCTCGAACGCATCGCCGCGCACCGCACGAACGCGGTCGTGACCACGTGCGTGGCCGCGGCGCGTGCGGCCGCCGCGACGATCGACGCCGCAGTCGCGCAGGGCCGCGACCCCGGTCCGCTCGCGGGCGTGCCCTTTACCGTCAAGGACACGGTCGCGGCCGCGGGCGTCCGGGCTACCGCGGGCAGCCTGATCCTGGCCGATCACGTCGCGACCGCCGATGCCGAGGTCGTCGCCCGGCTCCGCCGCGCGGGAGCCGTGCTGGTGGGCAAGACGAACTGCCCCGAGTTCGCGCTCCAGCCGCGCACCGAGAATCGGATCTTCGGTCCCACGGTGCATCCGCTCGATCCGCGGCGTTCGCCGGGCGGTTCGAGCGGTGGGTGCGCCGCGGCCGTGGCGGATGGACTCGTTCCGTTCTCCATCGGGGGCGACTATGGCGGCTCGGTCCGGTATCCGGCCGCGTGCACCGGCATCTACGGCCTGCGGCCGACCTATCTGACGGTTCCTACCGCGGGCCATGTCCCCGAGCCCGGGCCCGGTACGCCGCGGCAGCGCTTCCAGATGCTGGGCCCGTTGGCGCGGACCCCGCGCGACGTCGACCTGGTGCTCGACGTGATCGCCCGGGCACCGGTGCCGAACGCCGCGCGCGGCGCGAGTCGGCGTGTAGGCGTGGTGCGCGGCGGATGGAGTTGCGCGGCCACGGTCGACGTCGCCGTCGACGCGACGGCGAGCGCCTTCGCCGACGCCGGATTCGATGTTGTCGACGTCGACGCGGCGCCGTTCGTCGACGCGGCCGCCCTGTTCGGCACATGGCGCGCCACCGACGACTATGCCGATCTGCGCGGCCTCGTCGCCGGGCGGGAGAACCAGCTCAGTTCGCACATCGCCCGCCTGTTGTCGACACCTCCGATTCCGGCCCAGGTCGATGCCGCGTTCGCCGCCGTCACGCGTGCAGTCGCAGCCGTGCTCGAGGCGACGCCGATCCTCGTGTTGGCGGCGGCCCGAGTCGGGGTGCTCGCCCTCGACGCGTCGTACATCGAGATCGGCGGCCGGGTCGAGTCGGTCGACGCGCTGGAGATCCTGGCGCCCTCGCGCGCGATCAGCCTGCTCGGCCTGCCCGCGCTCGCCGTTCCCGCGGGTCTCGACGCCGAGGGTTTCCCGGTCGGGGTGCAGCTCGTCGGTCATGCCGGCGCCGAGCACGATCTGACCGCCGTGGCGACCGCGCTGGCATCGTCCAGGCTGGCTTCGTCCGAGCCAACCGGGTAGCTCGTGCTGCTCAGGCAACGTTTGCGGTGCTTCCGGAACGGGCTCAGAACCGGAGATGCCGGCGTCTCCGGTGTGCGTTATGTGCGGCACGTTCTGTTCGTGTCTACGCCTCGGTGACGGGCGCGAGATCGGCAGTTTCGGTGCGCGCGAGTCGCCGAAGCGGACCGGCATTTGCTCGCGCTCGCGAGCGTCCCCGATCGGCACAGATGCCACGCGCTCCAGTGGGTCAACTCCACCCTGGAGCACGGGAGGGGAGAGGCCGTCTTTCGCCCGATTGGCACCGGATCAGTCGGCGGTAGCGGTGATCCACCCGAACTCGGATGTGACCCGGACGCCGACATCCCGATCGCACAATGGCGATATGGCCTCACTCAACGCATCACAGAACGCTTCGTAGCCGACCACTTCGATCGCGGGGACGGACGGTCCTGCCGCTGCCAAGGCACGGACGGCCGTTTGTGCGTCAGGCCACTCGTTGACGACATCGACGGCTCCACGCTCCGTAAGCGTGAAGCCTGTAGCTGCCAGCATGTCTTCCACGACTCCTTGGCGCCCGGTGTCACCCTGCTCCATGTTGGCTGCGGCGTGTTCAGGTGGGGACAACTCGATGACTTTGTGGAAGTAGGGCATGAGGCCAAGACGGTCGTATCTCCCCCAGAACGTGAGGCCCAGCCGACCGTTGGGCACGAGGACGCGGCGAGCTTCAGTCAACGCGCCTTCACATCCTTTCCAGATGCCATTGAAGCTTGTGGCGAAGTCAAAGCTGTCGTCCGTAAACGGCAGTTCGAACATGTCCCCGACGTGGAAGTCTCCGCGCGGGGTTCTCGTTCGTGCGATCGTCACCAGGGCCTCCGCTGCATCCAATCCCGAGACCTGGGCCTTCCTCTCAGCCGCAAGGTGAGCAGCGAATCCGGACCCACATGCGATGTCGAGAAGGCGCGCTCCGTCTCCGATTCCCAACCGGTCGAACAACAACTCGTTTGCCGGTCGCGCGTACGGCTCGAGCAGGTAGGCCCACTCCACAGCACGCGCCCCCCAGCCTCGCCCTGCTTCTTCCCAGTTCGCGGTGGTCAATGGTCCCAGCCCCTTAGACGAACGATCGTACAGCTACGATAGACGATCGTTCGTCTAAGCTGCAAGGGGTCAGGTGGACGACGAGAGACGACAAGCCGATGCCAGAGGAGACCACAGCAACGAAGCAAACCCGAGCCCCCGGAGACCGTTCCCGTGCCCACATCGCGCAGCAGGCAGCACAACTCGCAACGATTGAGGGAATCGAAGGACTTTCGATCGGCCGACTCGCCGACGCCACCGGAATCGCGAAGAGCAGCATCTACGCGCTGTTCGGCTCCAAAGAGGAACTCCAGCTGGCGACGATCAACGCGGCCCGCGACAGCTTCATCATCGAAGTCGTCACACCCGCGCTGCACGCAACCGAGCCGGGGCGCGAGCGCCTGCTTGCCCTGTGTGAAGGCTTCCTCTCCTACGTGGAGCGGCGTATCTTCCCCGGCGGCTGCTTCTTCGTGGCCGCCTCAGCCGAGGTTGGGGCACGCCCCGGCCGTGTCCATGACGAAGTGGCCCGTATTCAACAGCAGTGGCGCGACCTGCTTTTGCACGAAGCCAGCGTTGCCGTTGAGAACGATGAACTCCCCCGCGGCACCGACCCCGAACAGATCGCCTTCGAACTCGGTGTCATTCTTGCCGGAACAAACATCGCCAGCGTTCTTCACGATGATCTGGCTGCAGTTGCGCGCGCCCATTCAGCTGTGAAGAGTCGACTGTCCAGCTAGTCGAGGCACTCGGCGGATCTGTTTGGCGGGATCGGAGAGCGTCCCAACACATTGCCTCCGCACGGCGAGATGGGCCATCCGGTCGACATTGCCGATGACCTAGCGATCGGGCGTGCACCCGATCGCCTGTTCGCAGACCGCCTTCATCAGCGCATCGCGAGCGCGCACCGATTGCCCGCTCCGGGCGCGTTACGCCACCAGACCAGACCGCACAGAACGACGCGGGCGCACTCCGACCGCGTCGTTCTTTGCGTGCGGCATCGGAACCGGGCGAACGTCGCCTTTCACGGCACTACAACTGGCCCCAACGCTCGGCGACGCGCCACGGTGAGCCGTCGAGAACGACATCGCTGCCGACCGCCCACGCGTTCGGCACCACGACCGGCGGGCGCGGAAGCTCCACGCCGTCACCCAGCACGGCCACATCGTCCCATTCGACGCCGGACAGCTGCGCGTGCCGCACGTCGAACTGGCCGCCGGCGCGGCGCCGGTCGCGCATCGCGAGGCAGTGCCGGCCGACGCGGACGATCATCGCGTGGGTCGCGGTGAGCACGGCGCCGATCGCACCGGGGTCGATGCGCTGCCAGATCTCCTCGTACGCGTGGCACCCGTCCTCGCGCTGGAACTCGCCGCGTTCGATCATCTCCTCGTCGTGGCATTCGACGACGCCGCAGTCGTATCCCGCGAAGCCGCCGTTCCAATCGAGTGTGTGGTGCCAGGTGAGCGCGGGCTCCTGGTAGGTCGTGATCCCGGCGAAGGCGTCGGGCTGATCCGCCGGCGTCCGGGGGATCCGCAGGTCGGCGAACGCGTCGCCGGCCTGCAACCAGAGCACGCGCGCAGGCTCGTGGTGCGCGCCGCCGTCGATCGCGATCGACCGGCGCTGCCACGCGCCGACGAACTGGGGCGCGAGCGTCATCACGCGTCGATCGCGGTCAAGAGATGTTGATGGAACAACGTGATCGGACGCTCGTGGTTCTGGGCCAGCGGTCCCACCCGGAATCGGCTCGAGCGGATCGCGGCCTGGATTCCTTCGCACGCGCTGACGTCTTCGAGCATGAATTCCTTGGCCGCGGCGACGAGCATCTCGGTGTCGGCGCTCGGTTCGGCGCGGATGCGAACGTCGATCACGCTCCGATCGGGCGCGAGCGGCTTGGCGACATAGCTCATGAAGAATTCCGACTCCGTCGCGAACAACGTGTTGGGGAACAACATGTGGGCACCGATGCCGATCCGGTCGCGCGGTTCGAGGCCGGCGATCGGTGTACTGCCCACATGCGGACGCCGACGCTCGACGCCGGTCTTCGCGGGTTCGTAGCTGACCCAGTGCGGGCCGATCGCTTCCCACTCGAACTGCTGGTGGTCGTACGCGCTGAGCGAGCGCGCGTGCAGGTACCAGAGGTGGTAGACGTCGACGTGGTTCTCGACGAAGAGCTTCCAGTTGCAGCGTGCGTCGAACTGCACGCGTACGACTTCGCTCAGCCGCTCCGGCCGGTAGCTCCCGATGTGATCCGGGAACCCCTGTAACCACGAGGCGAAGTCGGCGCCGCCCTGCGCGTTGACGAAGACCATGCCGCCCCATTCGCCGACCGAAGCGAGGATCAGCCCGCACCCTTCGAGTACGGCGGGGTCGAATTCTTCCGGTTGCGGGACGTTGCGCAGTGTGCCGTCGAGCGCGAAGTTCCACGAGTGGTACGGGCACACGATGCCGGTGCGCGTGTTCCCGCTGTCCTCGAGCAGCTTGATCCCGCGGTGCGGGCAGAAGTCGTGGAACGCGCGGAGCGCGCCGTCGAGGCCGCGCACCACCACGAGTGGGTCGAAGCCGGCGTCGATCGTGACGAAATCGCCCGGCTCGGCGAGCTCGTTGCTCGCCGCGGCGAGGTGCCACGAGCGCGCGAACAAGAGCTCCTGCTCGCGGGCGAACCAGTCGGCGTCGAAGTACGCCGGCGGTGGGAGCAAGAAGCTGGTGTCCATCGTCCGACCGTAGAGGTGTCAGGTTTCGCCGCGGGGGCGGTGAGATTTCGCACGTGTGTCGGCTGTCCTATCGAGACCTGACGCCCGCGATGTAGGCATCGCACAACTCGACCAGCCGGCGCCGGTCGAAGCTGGGCTCGTGACCGCCGTGGACGACCTCGACGGGCAGGGCGCGGAGGCGTTCCATGGTGGCAACGTAGGTGTCGACATCGGAGTCGGGGTTGCCGTCGAGGAGCGGGCCGTCGTACACCGCGTCGCCCGAGAACAAGGTCCCCGAGGCGGCGTCCCACAGACCGATCGAGTCGGGCGAGTGGCCGGGAAGGTGCATGACCTCGAACGCGCGGTCACCGAGATCGATCGTGTCGCCGTCTTCCAGCACGCGCGTCGGCGTGCAGCTCTGCACGACGTACGCGGCCGGATCGAAGTCGGGCTCGGGCAAGGCGTCGAGCAGATCGTCGGGGATCTCGTAACCGGCGGCGAGGTACATGTCGAGGATCCTCGGCGGGAACGCGTCGCGCCGTAGCGCGCCGCCGATCGCACCGGGTGTCGCGAGGTATGGCACCCCGGCCTTGTGCGCGAGCCGCTCGCCGAACTCGTGCAACGATCCGGTGTGATCGAAGTGGTAGTGGGTCGCGAGTGCGAGTGTCGGCTGCTCGAAGAGATCGCGTGCAGCGTCGTGAAGGCTCGCGACGCCGAGTCCGGTGTCGACCAGCAATGCCTGGTCGCGTCCGCGTACGAACCAGATGTTGCAGCGCGCGAACGGATCTGCGAACGGTTCCCAGAGCCGCCAGATCACCTCGTTCACCCGCTCGCGCGCGAACCAGTCACCGTCTGCAACCCTCATCCGGTCCTCCGGCTGTCCATGTAGGTGCGCCACCCCCCGTGGTGGGTGATGTCGATGGCAGAGTCGAGGGCGCCGGCCGCGGCGAGGAAGCCCGGGACGGTCGATCCGTCGTCGAGCTCGACCCGCCCGATCGCGAGGGGTGCCGCGACCCCGGCGAGGAAGCGGCCGAGCTCGGCTTCGCCGAGCGTGTAGACCTCGACCTCGATCGCGGCGCCGCGGCGCTCGACTCGCACGAGCCCGGGCTTGGGCGGCACCGTTCCCGACAGCGCGTAGAGGCGGTAGCTCGACGCCGTTCGGGTCACGGACTCGAGGCGCGCGCCGAGCGCCGTGAGCTCGTGATGGAGGGGCAGGCCGCGCAGGTGCGCGCCGACGACCGCGACGCGCGCGTTGCCGCCGAGGCCGGGCGGCGCGACCGGCCATGGGTCGGCGGGAACCGGGATGGCCGTCGCGCCGAGCGTCCCTCCCACCTGGGCGTGGAGCCGCGCCGCGACGTCGGCCACGAGGGGATCGGTCGCGGCCGGTCCGATGACGGTGACGCCGAAGGGCAGCCCGTCGGCACGCGTCGCGCCCGGGACCGCGACCGCACAGAGGTCGAGCAGGTTGACGAAATCGGTGAAGCGGGAGAGGCGCGCGTTCACACCGATCGGATCGGCCGCGACGTCGTCGAGGGTCGGCAAGAACGCGATGGTCGGCACCACGATCACGTCGACGGCCGCGAACACCTCGTCGACGCGGCGTTGCAGCGCGGCCAAGGTGTTCCGGGCCGCGAACACCTCGGCGCCGGTAACGGTTCGGCCCGCGCGGACCACCTGCGCGACGACCGGTTCGACCGCGTCGGGATGGGCTTCGACGAACGCGCCGAACCCGGCGTAGCGGGCCGCCACCCACGGTCCGTAGAGCAGGGCGCCGGCCGCGAAGAACGGCGCGGGATCGACGTCGATGCCCCGGGAGCCCGCGAGCCCGGCGACGATCGTGCGCGTATCGCAGTACGCGTGCGCCACCGCGCCCTCGCACTCGGCGTTGATCGTCGCGTCGGGTATCCAGCCCACGAGGGGCAGGTTGCGGTCGGGCCCCCGCCACGGCGGCATCCGCCTCGACCACGGATCGAGCGGATCGAATCCGCTGATCACGGTGAGCACGCGGAACGCGTCGGCGACGGTGAGCGCGTGGACCGAGACGCAGTCGATTCCCGGAACGGCCGGCACGACGCCGCGCGTGCTCACCAGGCCGCGTGTCGGTTTGAGCCCGACGGTGTTCGTGCACGCGGCCGGCACGCGTCCCGATCCGGCGGTGTCGGTGCCGAGCGCGAACGGCACGAGGCCGCGCGCGACCGCAACGGCCGAACCCGAGCTCGATCCACCGGGAATCCGGCCCGGCGCCACCGGATTGCGGGGGATCCCGTGCGGGGAACGGGTGCCGACGAGGCCCGTCGCGAACTGATCCATGTTGGTCGTCCCGAGCACCACCGCGCCCGCGTCCTCGAGCCGTTCGACGACCGCGGCCGATTCCGTCGCCGCGGTCGTAGCGTATTTCGGGCACGCGGCACTCGTCGGTACGCCCGCGAGCGCGATGTTGTCCTTCACGAGCGTCGGCATGCCCCAAAGCGACCGGTCGCGCGGGCCTTCGGCGGCGAGGCGCGCCGCGCGTGACCCGCTCGCCCGGTCGTCGACGACGGAAACGAGGATCGCGTCGCCGTCGATGGCGCGCAGCCGTTCGAGCGCCGCGTGCACGCGGTCGGGACGGGCACTTCTCTCGTTGTCGTGCTGTTCGAGGGTCATCCGAGCACCACCAGAGTCTGACCGGCGCGCACGAGGTCGCCTTCGGCGCACCGGACGGCTCGGACCCGCCCCGCGCTCGCGGCGCTGACCGAGACCTCCGTCTTCATCGCTTCGACGATCGCGATGACGGCGCCCGACCCGACCTCGTCGCCCGGTGCGACCAGTATCCGCCACAACGTTCCCTGCACCGGCGCCGCGATCGCGACCTCGCCCGCCACCAGCGGCGGTTCGTCACCGACGGGCTCCGGGTCGGCGACAGTGCTGACGTACTCCGCGACACCGAGGCGCTTCCACCGCGCGCGCTCCTCCGCGAAGGCGTCGTCGCGCCACGCGCGGAAGGTCTCGATCTCGGCCGCGTTCTCGGCGAGGAACGCGTGGTAGTCGGCGAGCCGGAACACGGTCGGCTCGATCTCGATTCCACCCGCGCCGTGAGCGATCGCGTCGCGTTGTTCGAGGAGTTCCTCCTCGGTGACGGGGTGGAAACGCAACTGGTCGAAGAAGTGGAGCAACCACGGTCGTCCGGGTTCGAAGCCGGGCGGTGAATGCCAGCGGTTCCATACCTGCACCGTGCGACCGACGAACTGGTACCCGCCCGGTCCTTCCATGCCGTAGACGCAGAGGTACGCGCCGCCGATCCCCACCGCGTTCTCGGGTGTCCACGTGCGCGCGGGGTTGTATTTGGTCGTGACGAGTCGATGGCGCGGGTCGACGGGCGTGGCGACGGGCGCGCCGAGGTACACGTCGCCCAGGCCGAGCACGAGATAGCTCGCGTCGAACACGATGCGCTGCACCTCGTCGATCGAGTCGAGCCCGTTGATGCGGCGGATGAACTCGAGGTTGCTCGGGCACCAGGGCGCGTCCGCGCGCACGGTGCGCTGGTACCGATCGATCGCGAGCCGGGTCTGGCTGTCGTTCCATGCGAGAGGCAGATGTACGACACGCGACGGGATCTCGATCTGGTCGAGGGGCGGGATTCGCGTCTCCGCGTCGATGACGTTCTCCAGCAGCGCGTCGAGCCCGATGATGTTCGGGTCGTACCGCAGTTGCAGCGAACGGATGCCGGGCGCGAGCTCGGCGACGCCGTCGATAGCACCCTGGGCGAGCGCTTCGTGCAGCGCGTGGACGCGGACGCGCAGGTCGAGGTCGAGCACGTTCGGCCCGAACTCCACCAGGACGTGCGCGTCGCCGGCGCGGCGGATTGTCGAGCGCGGGGCGGGTCGCGTCGGCCGGATCGAAGTGCAGCACCGCGCCGCCGGGCGCGGTCGGCGTCGGCGCGGAACGCGCGCCCGCCCGCGAGCGGCTCCGCCGAGCGATTCGATCTCGCGGTCGTGACGCTCGATACGCGCGAGCGCATCCTCGTGGTCGATGGCGCGCAGCCGTACGCGGTCGCCGGCGCGCAACTGCCCGAGCTTCCAGCGGTCGGCCGTAGCGACCGTCGCGGGGCACACGAAGCCGCCCAGGCTCGGACCGTCGGGTCCGAGCACGATCGGCATGTCGCCGGTGAAGTCGATCGTCCCGATCGCGTACTCGTTGTCGTGGATGTTCGAGGGATGCAGCCCGGCCTCGCCGCCGTCGGGGCGCGCCCATTCGGGCGCGGGGCCGACGAGGCGCACACCGGTGCGGTCGGAGTGGTGGTGCACCTCCCAGTCGGTCGCGTGCAGCATCGTGATGTCGTCGGGCGTGAAGAAGTCGGGCGCGGCGTGCGGCCCCGCCAGCACACAGATCTCCCAGGCGGGGGCGTAGGCGGGGATCGACGCGGTCGACACCCGGCGGCCGATGACGCCTCCGCTCTCGACGGGCCCGAGTGTGGTGGTCTCGTCGACGGTCGCGCCGACGTGGAGCATGTCGCCGGCGACGAGGGCCCGGCCGGCATGACCGCCGAAGCGGCCGAGGATGAAGGTCGAACGGGAGCCGAGATACGCCGGAACGTCGAACCCGCCCCGCACGGCCAAGTACGTACGCGCGCCGGCGCCGCGCACCGGACCGAGGCGCAGCACCTGGCCCGCGCCGACGTCGAAGGCCGTCCACCACCGTACGGGCGCGCCGTCGACATCGGCCTCCATGTCGGCGCCGGTGAGCGCGATGGTCGCGTCGGCCGAGAAGCGCAGTGTCGGTCCGGTCATCGTGCACTCGAGGGCGGCGGCGTCGGAGCGGTTCCCGACGAGCCGGTTCGCGTACCGGAACGCGAGGTCGTCCATCGGTCCCGAGGGTGGCACACCGACGTCCCAGTAGCCCAGTCGACCGGGCCAGTCCTGGACGGTCGTCTGCGCGCCGGGCACGATCACCTCGACGACCTCGCCGTGCGCTTCGCGCTCGACCGCGTCGAGCAGCCCCGTCGTCACCGCGCCCGACCGGAACCGGTCGTCGGTCGCCGCGGCGCGCAGGAGCGCGAGGTTGGTGGCGATGCCGCCGACGCGCGTCTCGTCCAGCGCCGCCGCGAGCCGGTCGAGGGCGCCGGCGCGGTCGTCGGCGTGCACGACGATCTTGGCGAGCAGCGGGTCGTAGTACGACGTGACCTCGGTGCCGAGGGTCAGCCACGTGTCGACCCGCGCGCCGGCGGGAGCGGTCCACTCGGTCACGGTTCCCGCGCTCGGCCGGTAATCGTGTGCGGGATCTTCGGCGTACACGCGCGCCTCGATGGCGGCGCCGCGCGCCGTCGTGGCCGCGGCGAGGTCGGCGAGCGGTGGCAGGTCACCGCGCGCGAGGCGGACCATCCACTCGACCAGGTCGACGCCCGTCACCATCTCGGTGACGGGATGCTCCACCTGGAGCCGGGTGTTCACCTCGAGGAACGCGTGCTCCCCGCTCACGGCGTCGACGACGAACTCCACCGTTCCGGCCGAGCGGTACCCGACCGCAGCGGTCAGGGCGATCGCGGAACGCACCAGCGCGTCGCGCGTGGCCGCCGGAAGGTTCGGCGCGGGTGTCTCCTCGATCACCTTCTGGTTGCGGCGCTGCAACGAGCAGTCACGCTCACCGAGGCTGATCACCTCGCCGCGACCGTCACCGAATATCTGAACCTCTACGTGACGGGCCGCGGCGACGAAGCGTTCGAGGAAGCACACGTCGTCGCCGAAGTGGCCGCGCGCGAGTCGTGTGACCGTCTCGTACGCGTCGGCGAGATCGTCGGGACCGTCGCAGCGGCGCATCCCGATGCCTCCGCCACCGGACCGGCTCTTCAACATCACCGGATATCCGATGCCGCCCGCCGCCGCGAGCGCGTCGTCGCGATCGCGCAGCGCATCGCTGCCGGCGAGCAACGGGACTCCGGCGGCGCGTGCCAGTGCGCGCGCCGCGTCCTTCCGGGCGAAGGCTTCGAGGTTCTCCGGCGTGGGCCCGATCCACTGCGCGCCGGCGGCTTCACAGGCGCGGGCAAACGCTGCGTCCTCCGACAAGAAGCCGTAGCCCGGGTGTACCGCGTCGGCGCCGGCGCGCGCGGCGGCCGCGAGCAGGCGGTCGGGATCGAGGTAGCTGTGCTGGGCCGGCGCGGGGCCGAGGTGCACGGCGTCGTCGGCCAGCGCGACGTGGGGCGCATGGCGATCCGCGTCGGAGTACACCGCCACCGACGCGATGCCGAGCCGGCGCAGTGTGCGCAGTATCCGCACCGCGATCTCGCCCCGGTTCGCGACGAGCACCTTTCGCACCGTCACGTGCTCCCGGCTCCGGCGGCCCAGACGAGGATTCGCACCGGTGTCGGGTTCCAACCGTTGCAGGGGTTGTTGAGCTGTGGGCAGTTCGATACCACGAACAACACATCCCGCTCGGCCTGCAGTTCCACGTAGTTCCCGGGCGCGGAGATGCCGTCGACGATGTCGAGGAGGCCCTCGGCGGTCACCGGCACGTTCATGAAGAAGTTGATGTTCGGCGCGAGATCGCGCTTGGTGAGCCCGTGGCGGGCGAGACCGATCAGGAAGTTGTCGCGGCAGTTGTGCATGGAGCGCGTGTGGTGACCGAACCGGCACGTGTTCGACTCGGCGCTGCACGCGCCGCCGACGGTGTCGTGGCGTCCGCAGGTATCGGCGACGATCGTCGCCAACGCGTCGCCGTCGACGCTCAGGAGCGTCGATCCCGTCGACAGGAACAGGTTCTGCTGGGCGCGGATGGTGTTGGCCGCGCTGTAGCGGTTCTCGTAGTCGTGCGCGTCGTAACAGAGCGTGTCGACGGCCTGCGTGCCTTCGACGTCGACGATGCGTAGGCGTTGGCCGGCTCTGACGACGCGCGTCCACGCCTCTCCGGGGAGCTGCACGTCGTCGTGAATCGCAGTGGCCGGATCGAGCGGAGATTCGAGCAGCGTCATCGTGCCACCTGGGCCCAGTAGTCGTCGGTGTTCTCGAATCCGCGCCGGGCCTCGTCGGAGAAGGTCCGGCACGCGTCGTCGGGCTCGGGCGCGCGGGCGGGGAGGATCTGCACCGACAGGGGACCCGGCTCGTAGGTCGGATGCGGGTCGAGCACGTGTGGTGTGGCGGAGATCGCGACCAGGACGCGCATCTCGGCCCGCAGCTCGATCGCCGCGCCCGCGACCCCCACGCCTGGTTCCCATTCCAACGCGCCCTCGGGTGCGACGCGCACACGTGCGAAGGGGTTGAAGCTCATGACGAGGTCGCGGCGCCCGAGGCCGTGCCGGCCGAGGGCCATCACGAAGTTGTCGCGCGCGTTGCGATGGAACTCGTTGTGGAGATCGCGGTAGGTGCCCGATCCGTGGCGGCGCTCGTCGGCCGCGGCGTCGCCGAAGCCCGAGAGCGCATCGTGATGACCGCTCGTGTCGTCGACGATCGAGAACAGGACGCGACCCAGATCGGAGAACAGGACGTGCCCGGTCGTGAGGAAGATCTGGTTCTGGATCTTGACCGTGTCGGGTGCGTTGAAGCGTTCGCTGGTCTGGTCCGCGTTGAATGCGAGCAGCGAGCACGACTGGCGGCCGTTGGCGTCGACGATCCGCAGGCGTTGCCAGCGGTCGAGTGTGCGCGTCCAGTACCCGCCCGCGGCGATCGTCGCCTCGTAGAGCGGCTCGAGACCGGTCGGCGGTGGGGTCATGTCGTTCCTCCTCCGGAACGGACCCCGGCACGCGCGTCGCCCCGAGGTCGGCAGACCTCCCGGGCTTTTCTCCCGCCGTGCAACAGCGTGCATGGGCACGCTGCCCGATCTCTCTCGGTCCTGACCCGCACGCGGTCGACGCTGATCGTGTGCGGCGGAACCCTAGAGATCGAAACTGCCGGTATCGACCATAGACATCGCGGCGCGCGCTCCGGTCACGTGCCCGTGACGATCGTGGGTCGGCGCGCTGACGCGAATCCCACCGGGCGCGGCGCGTACCCCGTGCCAGACTGCAACGTGTCGACCTCGCTGCGCCCGGCTGCACACCCGTCGGTCTCGCTCCGGCCCGTCGCCGTCGCGTTCTTCGTATTCGGCACCTTCGCGGGCGGGTGGGCGGTCGCGACGGTCGATATCGAGCGCACCTTCCATCTCACCGACGCCGGCCTCGGCGCGCTGCTCGCGGCCGGGATCGTCGCCGCGACCGCGGTCGCGGCGATCGGGGGCGCGGTGACCGACCGCTTCGGCGCGGGCCGTTCGCTGACGCTCGCGCTCGTCCTGTGGGGTGCGCTGCTCGGCCTCGAATCCGCGGCGCCGAGGCTCGTGTTGTTCGTGCCCGCGCTGGTCGTGGCGATGGCCGCCGGCGGCCTCGTCGACGTGGTCATGAATATCGTGGCGGCCGACGCGCTCTCCCACGATGCAGGCCGGCTCGTGCGCTTCCACGGTCTGTTCAACGGCGGGTGCGTGGCGGGTGCGGCTGTCACCGGAGTCGCGCTCCGGCTCGGGGCCTCGTGGCGCGTCGTGTGGATCGGGATCGCGATCGTCGGCGTCGCGACCGGCATCGTGACGCGCCGGACGCGGCTCCCCGAGCCCGAGCGGTTCGGCCATCCCTCGATGTGGCGCGCGCTCGCCGGCCTCCGTCACGAAGGACTGCTCGTGCTCGCGTCGGTGTTCGCGGCGTCGGCGATGGTCGAAGGCGGGATCGCGACATGGGGAATCCTGTACCTACGCGGCCACCTCGGCCTCGGAGTGTTGGCGGGCGTCAGCGCGTACGTGGTCGGCGAGAGCCTGGCGACGTTGGCGCGCCTCGGCGGTGGCCCGATGATCGGCGCCTTCGGCACGCGCCGGGCCGTGCTCGTCGGCGCGGCGCTGGCCGCGGCCGGCATCTCGACCGAGGCCTTGTGCGGTACGGCCGGAATCGCCGCCGCCGGGCTGGCCGCCGCGGCCGTCGGCATTTCGGTGGTGTGGCCGTTGCTGCTCGCCGACGTCAACAACGAGGCCCGCCATCCCGCGCTTGCGATCGGTGGGGTCACGGCGTGCGGCTATCTCGGAATGGTCGCGGGCCCACCGCTCGTGGGCACGTTGTCGGGCCTCTTCGGCCTGCGGACCGGGCTCCTCGTGCTCGCCGGGATCGCGCTGATGGTCGCGCTCGTCCCCGCGCACGTGCGCTCGTCCGCCCGCGGCGCAACGGACGCAACAACTCCTCGCGATGACTAGGAGTTGTTGTCCGGCAGCCAGACATTGCTGAACGCGCGGCGCAGCAACGGCGTCTGCGCGTCGAGCGTCTCGGCCAACGCCTCGCTCTGTTCGGGCGACGCGTCGGCGACGAGCGGAGCCGGTTGTGCCGTCTGATCCGCGCCCTCGGGCCCGGGCTCGCCCTCGGTGGGGAGCCCGACGACCTCGGCGACCGGTTCGGGGCTCGCCGGTTCACGATCCGCGACTGCGCTGAGGCCCGGCAACGCGACCGCGCTCGCGGCGGTGCGGCGGCGGCGGGCACGTGCCACCGATGCGCCGCGGGTCCGGCGGGCGGGCGGGGCCGGCTCCGCCGTGGCATCGCGAACGACGGTGAGGTCGTTGTGGAGTTGCCAGCCGCGCGGCAAGACGAGCCCGGCGGCGTGGCGCGCGCAGAGGTCGCCCTCGGTGCGCACGGCGTCGTCGTCGAGGTCGACCAGCCAGGCTTCGCGCTGGGTGGGTTGAAAGCGCAGGGTCGCGGCGGCCGGAGTCCCACAACCGGGGCGGGCACAGAGCCGCCGGGTGTGCGGTCCGTAGCGCTGGGCCCAGTTCGAGCCGGTGGTCATGTCCGGGGTCCGTTTTCCCGCCTCGGCCCGCGCCGGTGCTCCGGCACGGGGGCGTCCGATCGCCCGGGCACGAATCCGTTCGTCATCCCGCCCGCTTGCATGTCCGCCGATCGGTGTTGGTGTCCCCAGGGGTACCCGAGTATGGCGCGCGAGGCACCGGCCGACTCCAACCGTGTGGAGAGATCAGACCGCGCCGGCATTCTGGAATGCACGGGCGAGCATGGGGCTGTGCGCGTCCAGCGTCGCTTCGAGCTGTTCGGCGGCGCGATCACGAGCCCCGCGCCGGTCTTCCAGGTGCCAACCCTGCGGCGGCGTGAGCGCACGCACGTGGCGTTCGCACAACTCGCCCGCGCGCGCCGCGCCCTCGGCGGGCGTGTCGAGCCACACGGTGAGGTCGCGCGTGTCGAACGTGAAGGTCGCCGTCGCCGGCGCGCTGCATCCCGGTCTTGCACAATGACGTCGCACGACACGACGGTAGTGCGCGCACGACACGCTTTCGTGCCAGGCTGACGCGATGCCGCCACGCTCGCGCGATGACTGGGTCGTTCGGGTTCCCGCGTCGTCGGCGAACCTGGGATCGGCGTTCGACGCGGTCGCGCTCGCACTCGATGTGCACCTCGAGCTGAGCGTCGATGCCGAGGCGCCCGCGCCCGAAACGCACCCCGGCGTAAGGGCTTTTCGCCAAGCGGGAGGGGTTGGGCCGATCGCGATCCGGGCCCGCTTCCCGGGGGGTCGCGGCCTCGGTTTCTCGGGTGCTGCGCGCGTCGGTGGCCTGGTTGCCGCCTTGGTGCAGCAGCAGGGCTCGTTGCGCGAGGCGCGTCCGGCGATCCTGCGTGCCGCGGGCGAGCTCGAAGGTCACTTCGACAACGTGGCGGCCTCGCTCTTCGGCGGCGTGATCGCGGTGGCGGGCGGTCGTGCGGTGCGGATCCCGCTTCCCCGCGACTTGGCCGTCGTGGTCTGGATCCCCGAACGGGAGACGGCGACCCCCTCCGCGCGCCGCCTCCTGCCCGACCAGGTGCCGTTCGCCGACGCCGCCTTCAACGTCGGCCGGGCCGCGCTCCTGGTCGCGGCGCTCGCGGCCGGCGACGTCGGGGCGTTGCGGATCGCCACCGAGGACCGGCTGCACCAGGACCGGCGGCTGGCCCGGGCGCACGACACCAAGTGCGCCATCGAGGCCGCGCTCGCGGCCGGTGCGTTCGCGGCGTGGTTGTCGGGGTCGGGACCCTCGGCCGCGGCACTGGTGGATCCGGCGGGCGCCGACGTGCTCGCGGCTGCCATGCCGGGAGGGGGCCGGACGCGGGTGCTGAGCATCGCCGACACCGGTGCGACGGTGACGACGAGGCCCCCTCGTGAGAACGTGGCCGGACTGGGAACATGAAGCCGTGAGCATCACGACGATCGGGGAACCATGAGGCTCGAGGGGAAGTGCGTCGTGGTGACGGGCGCTGCGAGCGGCATCGGCGCTGCGCTCGCGCGGCGGTTCGCGGCGGAGGGCGCCCGGGGCGTCGTCGTGGCCGATGTGCAACAAGAGCCGCTCGAGGCGGTGGCCCGCGACTGTCGCGGCGGGTTGGCCGTGCAGTGTGACGTGACACAGGAACAGCAGATCCGCGCCCTCGTCGACCGGGCCGAGGATCGCTTCGGTCCGATCGACCTGTTCTGTTCCAACGCGGGCATCGTGGTTCCCGGCGGCGCCGACGCCAGCGACGAGATCTGGGCGCGCAGCATCGGGGTGAACGTGATGGCGCATGTCTACGCGGCGCGCGTCATGGTGCCGCGCATGATCGAGCGCGGCGGTGGCTACCTGTTGCAGACGGCGTCCGCCGCGGGATTGCTGACCCAGATCGGGAGCGCGCCGTATTCGGTCACGAAACATGCGGCCCTCGCGCTCGCCGAATGGCTCGCGATCACCTACGGCGAACAGGGCATCAAGGTGTCGGTGCTCGCGCCGCAAGCGGTACGCACCGCGATGACGATGGGGATCCCCGATGGGGGCGTCGCCGGTGTCGACGGCATGCTCGAGCCCGACACCGTTGCCGACGCGGTCGTGCGCGGGCTCGGCAGCGAGACGTTCCTCATCCTTCCGCATCCGCAGGTGATGGAGTACTTCCGGCGCAAGGCGTCCGACTACGACCGCTGGATCACGGGCATGCAGCGGCTGCAGGCACGCTTCGGCGATTCGTTTTAGCTTCTCACCATGACCGACCCCCTGGTGCTGGCGGCGACGGTCGCGCGAACACCGGGGCGCGGCCCGAACCGGAGGCGAACTGATGGCCCATGACGAACCGGTCGTGCCGCGTCGTCTCGGCCGCGGTCGCCGCCGTCGACGACGTGATCGACGAGGCGCGCGCGGAGTTGGAGGCGCTCGTACGCATCCCGAGCATCAGCGCCGACCCGCAGCACTTCGCCGACGTTCGGGCAAGCGCCGACGCGACCGTCGAGCTCCTCCGGGCGCACGGTCTGGAGAACGTGCGGACCGCGGGCGTCGAAGGATCGCAGCCGTTCGTCATCGGTGAGTGGCTGCACGCCGGACCCGACGCGCCGACCGTGTTGTTGTACGCGCACCATGACGTCCAGCCCCCCGGGATCGTCGAGAACTGGGCGAGTGACCCGTTCGAGCCCGTGGAGCGCGACGGACGTCTGTACGGGCGCGGCTCGGCCGACGACAAGGCCGGCGCCGTCGCCCACGCCCATGCCGTCGGCGCGTGGCTCACGAGCACGGGCGCGCTCCCCTGCAACGTGCGCATCCTCGTCGAGGGCGAGGAGGAGATCGGTTCGCCGACGCTGCACTCGTTTCTCACCTCCCACCTCGACGAGCTCCGGTCGGACGTGCTGGTCCTGGCCGACGCCGGCAACTGGCAGGTCGGCGTCCCCGGGCTCACGTATTCATTGCGCGGTCTGACCGCGGCCGACATCGAGCTGCGGGCGCTCGACGGACCCCAGCACTCGGGAATGTCGGGCGGCGCGATCCCCGATCCGGTGATGGCGATGTCGCGGCTCCTCGCGTCACTGGTCGACGAGCACGGCGACGTCGCGTTCGAAGGCGCCTTCGACGGCCTGCTCGAGCCGCTGGCGAAGGAGCGGGCGCCCATCGCGGGTTTCGACGACGCGCCCGACCGTTTCGCCCGCGCGCTCGGTGTACGGCCCGGCGTGCAACTTGTCGGCGACCCCCACGTCTCGCTGCACGAGCGGTTGTGGCTCCGGCCGTGCCTCACGGTCATCGGGATCGACGGGCACCCCATCAAGGGGTCGTCGAATCAGATCGTCGCCCGGGCGACGGCGCGGGTGAGCGTGCGGCTCGGTCCGGGCCAAGAACCCGAACAGGTGCTCGACCGCCTGCGCGCGCACGTCGAGGCCAACGTGCCCTGGGGACTCGAGTGCACCTTCACCGCGCTCGAGGGCGTGCCCGCGTGGCAGACCGATCCGACGGGCCCGGCGTTCGACGCGGCGCGGCGCGCGTTGCACGCCGGATTCGGCGTGGAGCCGGTCCTGATGGGCGTGGGCGGGTCGATCCCGTTCGTCGGGCCGTTCGCCGACGCGTTCGGCGGGATTCCCGCACTGCTGATGGGCCCCGACGACCCGCACTCGAACATCCACGGTGAGGACGAGAGCCTGCACCTCGCCGACTGGCGCAGCCTGATCCGGTCCGAGGTGTTCTTGATCGACGAGCTCGCTCGCCTGAGCCGTTAGCGGCGCGATGCGCGCCAGACGGTGATCGCGGCCGCGACGAGCGTCAGGCCGACCCGGGTGAAATCGATGACGGGCTTCACCCGGATGCCGTCGGGCCCGGCTTCGATGATCGCCACCGGCCGGCCGGCCTGGTAGCCGCCGCCCCCGCCCCCACCGTTCGACCGGGTGTCCCCGCCGAAACCGAAGCCGCCGGAGAACTCGACGCTCGCGGCCGGGATCACGACCCGTTCGCCGACGCGTACGGGCTCGGCGTAGACCCGGTCGGCGGAGACGTTCATCAGCCGGTCGAGGCCGCTCGTCATCGTGGCGCGGATGTGCTCTTCGTCGCTGGTGGCTCCGACCGAGACGTTCTCGTTCACTCGTCTGCGCTCCTCATGTCGTTTTCCTTCCGGTGGCTACTTCCTCGTGCGGGTGCCGTGCGTCGTGGTCTTGCGGGCGAACCGCAGCGCGTAGGTGCCGGCGAATGTGCCGAGCGCGATCGCGACGATGAGTGTGCGCTCGACGTCGCGGATGCGTACGACATGACGCCGCCCATCGGCGTTGAGGATCTCCACGTGGAGCGGTCGCGACCGAAGGTGCAGCGCGCCCCGGGCGTCGTCACCGAGGTGAACTGCCGTCGTGCGCGTCACGAGAGTGATCGTGCGGCCGTCGAATGCGAGCGGGCCGACGGTCGTCTCCGCGCGCTGCAGTCCAGGCATCGATCGCATTGTCGACCACCGTCGCGCTCCGCGCGCGGACCCGGAAATCCTGGGGAGGCGGGTCGCGCCTTACGTACGTAATTGTCCGAACCGACTCGTGGTCCGCCCGAAAATGACGCGGCCGCACTAGCAGTAGACGGGAAGTCCGCCGACGGCCGGGGCGGGGGCAGGATCTCGTCCGTTTTCCACATAGTCCAGAAGGACTACTCGAGGCAGTCCTACGGCCGGTTGGGTTCCGTTGGCGTCGCTGCCGCCTCCTACGGTCCGACCCTGTCCGCCGAGGCAATCCCGCCCGGCAAGACCCCGTATGACCTGCACCTGGACGGTGCGCGTCCTGAGGAGGAGCCATGGCCGGAAGGCCGAACCAGCCCGAGAGCGCAGCTCTCGAGCTCGACCATCTCCATACCGATGCCGTCACCGCCGCGTCACGGCGCCGCGCTCGACGCGCCGCGCCGGGCGCGTGAGTCGCGCCGCGCCGCGCTCTCGTCGGTCGGCCTCATCGGCGCCGCGCTCGCAGTGCTCTTCGCCGGCGGCGCGATGTTTTCGGGCGCAAGTGGTTCGCCCATCACGATCTACGACCCGCAGGCGAACGCGGTGCGCGCGGTCGGCGGAGCACCTTCGTTCGGACCGGCGACCGGCATGAACCTCAACGCGAACCTCGTCGACATCGCGGCCACACCGAGCGGTCACGGCTACTGGGCCGTCGCATCCGACGGTGGAGTCTTCGCCTTCGGCGACGCGCGCTTCGAGGGCTCCGTCGCCGACCGCCCGATCGCGGCGCCGATCGTCGGCATTGCCGGCAACACCCTCCGGCCGCGGTTACTGGTTGGTCGGCTCCGACGGCGGTGTGTTCGCCTTCGGCGACGCGGCCTTCCACGGCTCCATCGGGAACGTCGCGGCCAACATGGCGTCGGTCGTCGCGATCGCGTCTACGCCGTCCGGGCAGGGTTACTGGCTGGTCGGCTCCGACGGCGGTGTGTTCGCCTTCGGCGACGCCGCCTTCGAGGGCGCCGCAACCTCGTTCCACCACGGCGCCCCGATCGTCGGGATGGCGCCCACGCCTTCGGGCTACGGCTACGTCCTCCTCGGCGCCGACGGCGGTGTGTTCGCCTTCGGCGACGCGCACTTCGACGGCTCGGCCGTCGACGGTCAGCATCTTGCGAGCGCGATCACGATCCCGCGCAACGCCCGGGGCTACGAGGTGGCCCGTCGGGACGGGAGCATCGTCGGGATCGGCGGTGCGCCGTCGGTTCCGGCTCCGGCCGATCTGCTCGCGGGCCAGCACCCGGTCGTCGCGATCGCCGCGGCACCTGGCGGTGGCGCCTGGCTGGCCACGACCTTCGTGCCGCCGCAACCGGTGGTCGTCGCGCAGTCGGCGTCGCAGGACCCGTTCTTGAAGTGCACGCGTGCGCACGAGTCGGACACCGCGGGGGGATACGCGGCGGTGAGTCCCGACGGTGTGTACCGCGGGGCGTACCAATTCCTGCGCTCGACGTGGAACAACGTGGCGCGTGCCGCGGGCCGTCCCGACCTCGTCGGGGTCGACCCGGCGGCGGCCGCACCGGCGGACCAGGACCAGCTCGCACTGTTCTTGTTCCAGCACGCGGGCCCGGGCCCCTGGGGAGGCCGGTGCAGCGGGCTGAGCTAGGTGCAGCTCGCCGAACGGTCCTGAACGAGATACGGAGCCGTCGTTGGGGCGCCGGAGAGGGATCTTCCTCCCGGCGCCCCTAACGTTGACGCCATGGTCGACGGCCCGCTCTCCCCTGATCTCGCGATCGGGTCGTTCACCGACCACGGACCCTGGGTCGTCGATCCCGACGAGATGACGTGGCGGCGCGACGTCGACCGCCTGCGGGAGCAGGCCCGCGCCGAATACCCGCGGTGGATGGAGACCGGTCGCCTCCCTCCGCTGCGCCGCCTCGCCCTGGTGGTGGGCCGGGTCGGCGCCGCGCTCGGGATCTGGGCCGTCGGCGCCCGCCGCAAGGGTCCGCCCTACTCGCGCCGCGACCTCTCCCGGCGGCTGCGCATCGCGTTCGGGCACCTCGGCCCGACGTACATCAAGCTCGGCCAGATCGTCTCCGGGGGCGAGGGCCTGTTCCCCGAAGAGCTGGTCGCCGAGTTCAAGCTGCTGCGCGACCGCGTACCGCCCGAGCCGTTCGACCAGGTTCGCCGCGTCGTGGAGCTGGAGCTCGGTCGATCGCTCGACGACGTGTTCTCCTCGTTCGAGCGCATCCCGATCGCCGCCGCTTCGATCGCGCAGGTCCACGCGGCCCGGCTGCGCACCGGCGAGGACGTCGTCGTCAAGGTGCAGCGCCCGCAGATCGCGCGGTTCGGTGCGCGAGGACATCGAGGCGATGTCGTGGCTCGCGCCGCATCTGGTCGGTCGCATTCCCGTCGCCGCGCTCGCGAATCCGCCGGCCCTCATCGAACTGTTCGCCGAGACGATCGTCGAAGAGCTCGACTTCCGGCTCGAAGCACAGAACATGCTCGACATCGCAGCCGTGCTCGCGGAGACGGAACAGCGCGCGACCGTCGTGCCCCGTCCGCACCCCGCGCTCGTCACCCGGCGGGTACTCGTCATGGAGCGCCTCGACGGGATCCCGTGGGACGACGTGCAGGCGATGCACGCGGCCGGGGTCGACACCGAAGCGGTGTTGCACGCCGGACTGGTCTCGTTCATGGAGGGCGCGATGTTGTACGGCGTCTTCCACGGCGATCTCCACGGTGGCAACCTCATGGTCCGTCCGGACGGGCGCACGGTGCTGATGGACTTCGGGATCACCGGCCGCCTCGACGAGACCAAGCGCATGGCGTTCTTGATGTTGCTGGTCGGCGCGACGAGCGGTGACACCATGGCCCAGCTCGGAGCCTTGCGCGACCTCGGCGCGTTCCCGCCCGACACCGACATGAACCTGGTCTTTCGCGACCTCGGTCTCGACCGCACGATCGACCCCACCACGCTGTCGGCCGACGAGTTGGTGCACGAGCTGCAGGACCTGACCAAGAAGCTGCTCGCGTACGGTGCCCGGGCACCCAAGGAGCTCATGTTGTTCGTGAAGAACATGAT
Source organism: uncultured Actinomycetes bacterium (assembly GCA_963812205.1). Taxonomy (GTDB): domain Bacteria; phylum Actinomycetota; class Acidimicrobiia; order IMCC26256; family PALSA-610; genus PALSA-610. The sequence continues at coordinate 94,065 of CAWEUJ010000004.1, read as the reverse complement.
GTTCCTCGACGGCGCCATCGCGCGCCTCGCGCCCGACCTCGACATCCTCGGTGAGATCCAACAGGTCCACACCGAGATCGCGCTCCGGCACGGCGCGCGCCTCGCGGCCGAGCTCGGGCTCGACCCGGAGGTCGCGAATCAGTTCGACATGGACGCGATCAGAGCCGCGATGGGCGTGCCCGGCGTCGAGACGCTGACGTACCGAGAGGTGCAGGAACGCCGCGACGTCGTTCGCAAGCGTCTCGAAGAGAAGCGCAAACGCGCCTAGCAGCCACCGGCGGCCGGTCGGTCAGGACTGCCACACGAGGATGTCGCCGGCGCCGGTGAGGAGCGCGGTACCGGGGAACACGCGCAGGAGCCACGGCTCGAGGCGCAACACGGCGAAGCTCTCCGACGTGGGCTTGTCCCAAGCCGGGACGATCGATGGGTCGTAACCCACCGGCGGCGGCGCGTTCACGAACTTGTCCCACACGGTGGTGCGCGTCTCGTCGTCGAAGTGCCACACCGCGCGGCACTCGGCCGTGCACGTGTCGTGGCTGTCGGTCCAGTAGCTGCACGATATGTACGGGCTGTGTTGGAGATGCGAGCGCTTGGTCGGCGTCGGTCCCGTCGCGATCCAACCGACGAGTGATTCCCCGTCCCACTCCCACAAGGGGTGCAGGATGCGCGAACGCGGCCGGCCCTGGTGGTCGACCGTGGCGACCGAGCACCACACGATCCGGTGGGCCATCTCGACGAACGCCGGCGCGACCTCCTCGAGTGCGGACATGGCGTGAAAACGTACACTCCGAGCGTGCGCGCGTCGCGGCCCCGGACCCGATGACCGAGCGTCTCGTCGGGCGACTCGACGGTCGGCGGATCCTGGTCGTCGGCGCGGGAACCCAGAAGTCGGACGATCCCGACGCGCCGGTCGGCAACGGGCGCGCGATCGCGGTGCTCGCGGCGCGCGAAGGAGCGGCGGTGGCGTGCGCCGATATCGATCGCGACGCCGCGGCCGAGACGGCGCGCCTCGTCGCGGCCGCCGGCGGGCGCGCGGAGGTGATCGTGGGCGACGTCACCGACGAGGACACGTGCGCGCGGATGGTCGACGAAGCCGCGCAGGCCCTCGGCGGCCTCGACGGCGTGGTCTGCAATGTCGGCATCGGCCTCGGTCGCGGACTTACCGGGACCACGATCGAAGACTGGGACACCGTGCACGCCGTGAATGTGCGGGCACACTTCCTCATCTGTCGCGCCGCGCTCCCCGTGCTCGACGACGGCGGCGCCATCGTGTTCATCTCGTCGGTCGCGGGCCTGAAGCCCGGCACCCGCATCCCCGCGTACGACACGACCAAGGCCGCGCTGGCCGGGCTGAGCCGGCACGTGGCGTCGGAGGGCGCACGGCGCGCGATCCGCGCCAACGTGGTTGCACCGGGATTGATCGACACACCGCTCGGGCGGCGGGCGACGCAGGGTCGGCCGAGCCGGGGACGCACCCCGGTACCGCTTGGCCGCCAGGCGACCGCGTGGGAGGTCGCGGCACCGGTGGTCTTCCTCCTGAGTGAAGATGCCAGTTACATCACGGGCCAGATTCTCGCCGTCGACGGTGGCCTGTCGACCTTGTAGCCCCTACGCCGGGTGACGCCGTGCCCCGGGCGCCTGGTCACGAGGTGACCTAGCGTTGTCGCTATGACGTTCTCTCCTGACGAAGTCGAAGCCGCGTTCCGCACATATTGGCAGCTGGGGGCGGTCGACGAGGACTGGGATGCGTGGTGCGACACGTGCTTCACCGAGGACGTGACGTACATCGAGCACATTCTCGGCGACAAGCGGGGTCGCGAGACGGTGCGGGCGTGGATCAAGCCGACGATGGCCGAATACGGCGAGATCTACACCGCGTACGAGTGGCACATGGTCGGTGACGGCGGCCGCGTCGTCGTGTACATGCAGAACCGTCGCGACAGTCCCGAACCGGGTGCGCCGCCCATCGACTTCCCCGGGATGACGGTGTTGCAGTACGCGGGTAACGGGCAGTTCTCGTTGGAGGAAGACTTCTGGTCACTGCCGGAGGGCTCGGCCACGTTCAAGCAGTACGTCGACGCGTGCAAGAAGTTCGATCCCGACTTCCGTCACAAGCGCACCCGGCGCAACTGGGGCAACGGCCCCTCGTGGACGCAGGGCGCGACGACGTACGCCGAATCGCCGGGCGCCCGGAAGCCGGCCTGAGGCCCGGGCGTGCGTCTGCCCGACGGCGGAGTGTGCGTCGATGCCTGAGGCCCCGCAGATGCAGGCGCTCGCGGAGCGTGTGGGCGAGTGGCTGGTGGGAGCCATGTTCGAGGGCTACGACCCACTCGGGTTCACCGGCTTGAAGACGGTCGAGCCGCCGCCGGAAGCCCTCGTGGGCGCGGTGCTCGTCCGGGTCGACCGGCGGGCCAAGTACGTGACGCTGCATTTCGACAACGACCTGCGCGTCATGTTCCACCTGTCTCAAGCGGGCCGGCTCGACCTCGAGCAACCGCCGAAGAAGACCCGGCCGAAGGGCGCGGTCGTGCGTTGGCGCTTCTCGGGCGACCGTGCCGTCTTGCTCCGCGAGTTCGGCACCGAACGCAAAGCCGGTTGGTGGGTGCTCGCGCCCGACGACGCGGGACCGGTCGAGAAGCTCGGGCCGGAAGCGACCAGCGACGAGTTCGCCGACTGGGTACGCGCGACCGACGACGGTCGTCGCATCCACACGATCCTGCGCGATCAGCGAACGGTCGCGGGTGTCGGCCGCGGGTATGCCGACGACATCTTGCACCGCGCCAAGCTCTCGCCGTACGCGTTGGTGAAGTCGTTGATGCCCGACGAACGCGAGCGTCTGCTCACCGCGGTGCGGGAAGTATTGGCGGAAGGGCTGGAGCGGGAGCGGCTGCGCACCGGTGGACTCTCGGCGAACAAGTTGGGCGAGCACTTCACGGTGCACGGTAAGGCCGGTCTGCCGTGTCCGGTGTGCGGAAGCGATCTCAAGCGCGTCTCCTACGAGTCGCACGAGGTTGTGTACTGCCCGACGTGTCAGACGGGTGGCAAGGTGCTCGCCGACCGCCGCCTCTCGCGTCTCGTCAAGTGACGACGACGATTACGAGACGGCGAGGTCGGCCCACATTTCCCAGATCGTGATCTGGGTGTCGTCCGCGATGGCGACGAGGTCGAGCGGACCGGCTTCGGTGAGCCGGGCAGCGTCCCCCGCGTCGAGCGCGTTCGTGCGGTCGAGGTTCGCGCTGCCCGTCGAGACCATGACGTGTACGAACGGCGCGTCGGGGACGGTTACGTGGGCGCCGGTCTGGAGCGTCGCGACCCACAGCGTGGCGTCGCGTTGATGGAGTGTGATCGCGGCGCCGATCTCGCGGCCTGACGCGAGCGGGAACAGCTCGTCGTCGCGCTTGAGCTCGGTGATGTCGTGTTGTTCGTAGCCCGGCGCGATGCCCGCGGTGTCGGGCGGAACCCACATCTGCAGGAGCCGCACCGATTCCGTGTCGCTCGCATTCTTCTCCGAGTGCCGGATCCCGCGGCCGGCGCTCATGCGTTGCGCGACGCCCGGCGTGATCACGCCTTGGTTCCCTTCGCTGTCGCGGTGTTCGAGCGCGCCGTCGAGGACCCACGTCACGATCTCCATGTCGCGGTGCGGGTGCGTACCGAAGCCGCCGGCTGCGGCAATGAGGTCGTCGTTGAGGACGAGCAGGAGACCGTGGTGGACATTCTTCGGGTCGTAGTGATTGGAGAAGCTGAAGCTGTGCCACGAATCGAGCCAGTCGATCTCGGTGTGGAAGCGATCGTTGGCGCGCCGGATGTCGATCATGGTCCGGCCCCTCTCAGAAGCGGACGCCGTTGGCGTGGTCGGTTCGGTCGGTTCGGTCGTCGGGGTCGTCGGCGTTGACGGCGCTGGTGAGCGATCGGGGGTTTCCTTCGTGCACGACGTACGAGGTCGAGGACGCCGGCATCGGCGGGTTCGCATCGCTCCTGGCCATGCCGCCAGCGTAAACCCACGATTCGCGTGACAAATCCGCCCGCCCCGCAGCGACCGGTCCGTTCTCGACCCGAGGGACACCGTTCAGTGACGGATCGGGCCCGTGTCGACCGCCTCGAACGCGGTACCGGGGACCGCCTTCAGCTGGTTCAGGTCGGCGTCGTTCCAGCGCTTGTCGGTCGCGCCGCTGATGTACCACGACGAACCGTTGTCGGCGACGATCATCCCGTACGTCTTCAATGCCTGCAGGATCACGAGCGACTCGCGGTGGAAACCCGCCAGCGAGTAGCTCGCCTTCAGCCGCAACCGCAGTCCCATCGGCGGCAGCGCCGCACTCGTCGACGAGGACGCGTCGTGCGTCGCAGGGAAGATGTATCCCTTCTGCGAGTGCGGAACCGTGAAGCGCACCGCGTGGTCGATGTGACCCGCCGCGACCTCGTCGTAGCGCACCAGGCCGGGGAGGATCGGGAGCCCCGCCGCGTCGGCCGAGGTCCAACCCGACGGGCGCAAGGCGTTGGAGCCGAGGTTCCAGTTCACTCCCACGTCGGCGTTCCAGTGGTCGCCGGCCCAGAACGCGCGCCCGAGCTCGTAGAGATGACACGTCCCCTGTTGCAGCACGAGCACGTGACGGTCGCCGTTGCTCGCGGAGCCTCCTTCGACCGGCGCGCCGGAGGGGATCGGGAACGGACCCGGATCGCTCTCGTCGCCGTACGCGGTGTAGTTGATCGCCACCTTCGCTTGGCTCGCCGGCACCACCGCGAACGGGATTCCGTAGGCGCCGTTGCCCCCGAAATCGGGGTGGAGTGTGGTCTGGCCCGGCGAACTGATGTTCGCGACCAGCGTGTTCGAATCCGACCGCACGGGCAACGACGTCACCTTCTGATTCCATGCGTTGTTCGTGGGGAACATCGGGCAGCCGGCGAGGCTCGGGCCCGCGGTGGGTGTCCGACCGCCGGGAATTCCCGGCGGCGTCGGCAGCGGCGCCGGCGCCCTGCACACGCCCAGCACCGCGGCAACGGCTGTCACCAGCACGGGAATCCGTCCCCTCATCGACACTGCATCGGCCGCCCGCCGCTTGCGACTTGAACCGTCATAACATCGACCCCGTGACCCTCGCGTTCATCCCGAGTCCGAAGAACGGCATCTTGCACATCGGGCCGATCCCGTTGCACGCGTACGGGCTGATGCTCGCGATCGGAGTGCTCGTCGCGACCAAGGTGGCCGAGACCCGCTGGATCCGCTCGGGACAGCGACGCGAAGGATTTCGAGCGCGATCGTCGTTCCCGTCGTCATCGCGGGGGTCATCGGCGCGCGCATCTATCACCTGTTCACGGGCTACAAGTGGAGCGAGGGCGGCGTCGTCGGTGCGTTCGAGATCTGGAAGGGTGGCCTTTCGATCTGGGGAGCCGTCGCCGGGGGACTGATCGTCGCGGCCTTCCTCGCCCGCCGCCGCCACCTCGACCTGTTCGTGCTCATGGACGCGATCGCACCCGGAGTCGTGCTCGCACAGGCGATCGGGCGTTGGGGCAACTACTTCAATCAAGAGCTGTTCGGACGGCCGACCACCTTGCCGTGGGGGTTGGAGATCGACGTCGCCCATCGACCTGCCCGGTACATCCAGTACGCGACCTTCCATCCGACGTTCCTCTACGAATCCTTGTGGTGCCTCTTGGTGTTCGGCACGATTGTGTTCGTTGAACGGCGGGTCGCATTGAAGCGCGGCCAGGTCTTTGCCCTCTACGTCGCGATGTATACGTTCGGCCGCATCTTCTTCGAGGCGATGCGCTCCGACCCCGCGTCGCGGATCTTCGGAATCCGCTTCAACTTCATGCTCTCGATTGCCCTGTGCATCTTCGGTGCGTGCTGGTTCGTCTGGCTCGGACGCCGACCGCAGGCCGCGGTGCCTGATCCGCAGCCTGTGGTCGATGCGGCGGTTTCGGTGTCGGACGACGCCGACCTCTGAGATCGCCTCCGGGAAATCCCCGATAGAGGTTGCCGCAACGTCCCCCTAAGGTGACGCCTGTGACAGCGACGATTCCCCCCACAACAACGATTGCCGCGCGCGCGGTCACGGCGTCGAAGATCTACGGCGCCGGTGACATGCAGGTGCGCGCGCTCGACGAGATCAATGTCGAGTTCCCCCGGGCCCAGTACACCGCGATCATGGGGCCGTCAGGATCGGGTAAGTCGACGCTGCTGCACTGTCTCGCCGGCCTCGACTTCCTGACGAGCGGCCACGTATATCTGGGCGACATCGACCTCAGCACACTCTCCGACAAAGAGGTCACCCGCGTTCGGCGCGACCGGGTCGGCTTCGTGTTCCAGACGTTCAACCTCATCCCCACGCTCACCGCGCTCGAGAACATCACCCTGCCGGTCTCGCTCGCGGGCAAGAAACCCGACCAGGAGTGGCTCGACCGGGTCGTCGACACGGTGAGTCTGCGCGACCGGCTGTCGCACCGCCCGTCGGAACTGTCGGGCGGCCAGCAACAGCGGGTCGCGGTCGCGCGCGCGCTGGTGACCCGACCCGAGATCATCTTCGCCGACGAGCCCACCGGCAATCTCGACTCACGGGCCAGCGCGGAGATCCTCGGCTTCATGCAACGGGCCGTGCAGGAGTTCGGCCAGACAATCGTCATGGTCACCCACGACCCGATATCGGCCTCGTACTCGAATCGCGTGGTCTTCCTCGCCGACGGTCACATCGTCGATGAACTGAACGATCCCACCGCCGACGCGGTGCTCGGGAAGATGCGCAGACTCGGGGGCGAGTAGCCCGTGTGGAAGGTCACGCGGAAAGGGCTTGCCGGCCACAAGCTGCGGTTCTTGCTGACCGCGCTCGCGGTCGTGCTCGGCGTCTCGTTCATCTCCGGCACGCTGGTGCTCACCGCGACGATCCAAAAGACGTTCGACGATCTGTTCGCGAACATCAACCGCGGCACCGACGCCGCGGTGCGCTCGGCGAACGTGATCAAGGGCAACTTCGGCAACGACGTGAGGGCCAACGTCCCGGCGTCTCTCGTCGACGTCGTGCGCGGCGTGCCGACGGTCGAAGCCGCGGAGGGCAACATCCAGCCGTACGCCCAGGTCGTCGACAAGCACGGGAAGGCGATTGGGGGCAACGGACCGCCGACGTTCGGTATCGGCTGGGACCCGAACCCGAAGCTGAACCAGTTCCATATCGTCGCCGGTCATCCGCCCGAAGCCGACGATCAGATCGTCGTCGACAAACAGACGGCGGACAAGGGCGGTCTCCACGTGGGCGACCGCGTCACCGTCCTGACTTCCAAGGCGCCCGGGAACTATCAGCTTTCCGGCATCGCCAAGTTCGGCACCGTCGACAGTCTGGCCGGCGCGTCGATCGTCCTGTTCACGCCCGCGCAGGTCGAGCGGGTCGCCAACGTCAAGGGTCAGTTCTCGCAGATATCGGTCGTGGCCAGGCCCGGGGTGTCACAGACCCAGGTCGCGCAGGACATACAGCGCACGTTGGCGGCGAAGGTAGAGAACGCTCAGACCAGCTACCAGGTGATCACCGGCAAGGCGCTTACCAAGGAGAACCAGGACGCGGTCCACAAGGCGCTGGGATTCATCAGCACGGCGCTGTTGGTGTTCGCGTTCGTCGCGCTCATCGTCGGCATGTTCATCATCTACAACACGTTCTCGATCGTCGTCGCCCAGCGGATGCGGGAGATGGCGCTGCTCCGCGCGATCGGCGCGTCGAAGCGGCAGGTCCTCGGGTCGGTGATCGGCGAATCGGTCGTGGTCGGGATACTCGCGAGCGCGGTCGGTGTCGTCGCCGGGGTCGGGCTGTCGATCGGCCTGAAAGCCGCCATGAACGCGGTCGGGTTCCAGATCCCCGGAAGCGGGGTCGAGCTCCGCGCGAACGCGGTCGTCATCGGCCTGTTCGTGGGGACGGTCGTGACGATCGTCTCCGCCATCGTGCCGGCCCGCCAGGCCGCGCGCGTCCCGCCGATCGCGGCCATGCGCGCGGTGGCGCTCGAGCGGCCGATCAACCGGTTCCGCCGGCTCGGGATCGGCGGCCTGATCCTCGCCCTCGGAATCGGATTGCTCTTCCTCGGCCTGTTCGGTTCGAGCGGCATCTCACTCGTCGGGGCCGGCGCGCTGATGATGCTCATCGGCGTGTTCGTCGTGTCTCCGTTGTTCGCCCGGCAACTGGCGCGGGTCATCGGCGGACCGCTCGCGAAGCTGCGCGGCATCGTCGGCAACCTCGCGCGCGAGAACGCGGCGCGCAATCCCCGCCGCACCGCCACCACGGGAGCCGCGGTGATGATCGCGGTATCGCTCGTCGGCTTCATCACGATCTTCGCGGCATCCGCCAACGCCTCGATCGGTTCCGCGATCGATCAACAGCTGAAGACCGACTACATCGTCACGCTGAAGGGAGGCGGTGGGCCCGGCGGCGGGGGGATCAGCCCGCTGCTCGCGGAGGAGATCAAGGCGCTTCCACAGATCGAGGCGTCCACGCCGATCCGGCTCGGTGTGGCCGAGATCAACGGGAACCAGACGTTCCTCGCGGCGGCCGACGCCGGCGAGGTCGCGCAGCTCTACGACTTCGGCATCACGTCGGGTTCGGTGACCGACCTCCAGACCAATGGGATCGCCATCTCGACCCGCAAGGCCGACAGCTTGCATCTGAAGGTCGGTGACCTGCTTTCGCTGCGATTCGTGCAGACCGGCGTCGTGCCGTTGCGCGTCGCGTTCATCTACAAGAACAACCTCTTCGCCGGCGACTACGTCGTCTCGTTGGCGACGTTCGAGAAGAACTTCGCCGCACAGTTCCAGCTCGACGCGCAGATCTTCGCCAAGCTCAAGCCCGGAGTGTCGGCGGCGCAGGGGCGTGCGGCCATCGAGCCGCTCGTCAAGCCCTATCCGAATGCCGAGCTGAAGGACAATGCGCAGTACAAAGCCGATCAGAAGAAGCAGGTGAACCAGGTCTTGATCCTGGTGTACGTGTTGCTGTTCTTGGCCGTCATCATCGCGTTCATCGGAATCGTCAACACGATGACGCTCTCGATCTATGAACGCACGCGCGAGATCGGGCTGTTGCGCGCCGTCGGAGGCAGCCGGTCACAGGTGCGCTCGATGGTGCGGTGGGAGGCCGCGATCATCGCCCTGTTCGGAACGTTGCTCGGGATCGCGTTGGCCCTGTTCTTCGGTTGGGCCGTCGTCCGGTCACTCCACGACCAGGGCTTCACGAAGTTCTCGGCGGCACCGCTGTCACTCGTGTTCATCGTCGTGATCACCGCACTGGCGACGCTCGTGTGGGCGAGTCTTCCCGCCCGGCGGGCGGCCCGGCTCGACGTCCTGCGCGCGGTCGAACAGGAGTAGGCGGCGACTACGACCGGTCGCGCAGCTTGGCGTCCTTGTCGAGCACCTGCTGGGTGAGGTCGGACTGGAAGCGGACCATCGCGGCGCGCAGCTTCTCGTCGCTGTTCGCCAGGATCCGGACGGCGAGCAGGCCGGCGTTGCGCGCGTTGCCGATCGCCACCGTGGCGACCGGGATGCCCGCAGGCATCTGCACGATCGACAACAGCGAGTCGAGGCCGTCGAGCTTCTGCAACGCGACGGGCACGCCGATCACCGGTAGCGGTGTCATCGAGGCGGTCATGCCGGGCAGATGCGCGGCGCCGCCCGCGCCCGCGATCACGACCTCGAGCCCCCGGTCGGCGGCCGTGCGGGCGTATTCGACCATGGCCTCGGGGGTGCGGTGCGCCGAGATCACCCGGGCCTCGTAGGCGACGCCGAACTCGACGAGCACGTCGATCGCGCCCTGCATGGTGGGCAGGTCGGAGTCGCTGCCCATGATCACCCCAACGCGCGGGTTGCCCACGGCTTCGACCCTAATGGACACTTGCCGCATGCGCACACGACTCACCGAGATGCTCGGTATCGAACACCCCGTCATGCTGGCCGGGATGGGCGGGGTCTCCTATCGGCGTGTGGTCGCCGCGGTATCCGATGCCGGCGGCTTCGGCACGCTCGGCGCGGCGACGATGTCGTCGGAGGAGCTCGACGAGGAGATGCGTGGTGTGCGCGCGCTCACCGAGAAGCCGTTCGGTGTCGACTTGCTCGCCGCGCTCCCGGAACGCATGGTCGGCGACGCGCACAAGGTGGTCGAGGGCGGCGCATCGTTGTTCGTCGCCGGTCTCGGCGTCCCCCGCGACGTCATCAAGGTGCTGCACGACGGCAACGTGCTCGTGGCGAGCATGTGCGGCAAGGTGCGGCACGCCGTCGACGCGGTCGCGGCCGGCTGCGACTTCGTGATCGCGCAGGGCACCGAGGCCGGCGGTCACACCGGGACCGTCGCGACGATGCCGCTCGTACCGCAGATCGTCGACGCGGTCGGCGCTCGCGTTCCCGTCGTGGCCGCGGGCGGCATCTTCGACGGACGCGGGCTCGCGGCCGCGATCGCCCTCGGTGCCGACGGCGTATGGCTCGGGACGCGCTTCATCGCCACGCCCGAAGCGCGCACGGTGACGGGTTACAAGGACGCGCTGCTACGCGCGCGCGAGGACGACACCGTGATCAGCCGCGGGTTCACCGGCAAGACCCTGCCGCGCGCTGCGCAACGAGTGGACCCGCCACATCGAGGAGCACCCGGAGGAGCTCAGCAAGTTCCCCGAGCAGATGGGCAAGGCCGCCGCCGCGAACGCGCTGCACCTGGGTGGCGACGAGAACACCCCCGTCGACCCGGCCAAGGAGTGCTACCCGTCCGGGCAGGGCGTGGGCGCGATCGACGAGCTGGTTCCGGCGGGTGATCTCGTCCGCCGGATCGTCGACGAAGCCGAGCACGCGCTCGCCCGTGCCGCCCGCACGGTGGTGCGCTGACCGGGCGGCTTGCGCACCCGGTGCGGGAGTGCCGGGCTACAGCCCGGCTTTGGCGCTTTCTTCGGCGAGGTCGTGTTCGTACATCATGCGGACCAGCTCGGTGAAGCTGACACGCGGCTTCCAGCCGAGCTTCTTGTGTGCCTTCGACGCGTCGCCGATCAGCAGATCGACTTCGGCCGGCCGGTAGAAGCGCGGGTCCTGTTTGACGTAGGACGACCAGTCGTCGATGCCGGCGTGCTTGAACGCGACGTCGAGGAGCTCGCGGATCGTGTGTGTCTCACCGGTGGCGATGACGTAGTCGTCGGGCTCGTCCTGCTGGAGCATCATCCACATGGCCTCGACGTAGTCGCCCGCGTAACCCCAGTCGCGCGACGCGTCGATGTTGCCCATCGTGATCGCTTCCTGAAGACCGAGCTTGATGCGCGCGACCGAGTTGGTCACCTTGCGGGTCACGAACTCGAGTCCCCGCCGGGGGCCCTCGTGGTTGAACAGGATGCCGCTGCTCGCGTGGATCTTGTACGCCTCGCGGTAGTTGAGCGTGGTGTAGTGGCCGAACACCTTGGCCACGCCGTAGGGCGAGCGGGGGTGAAACGGCGTGGTTTCGGTCTGGGGCGTCTCGTGCACCTTGCCGAACATCTCCGACGACGACGCCTGGTAGAAACGGATCGGGTTGTTGTCGGTCCCGCCGACGATGCGCACCGCTTCGAGCATGCGCAAGACGCCGAGGCCGGTGATCTCCGCGGTGAGCTCGGCCTGCTTGAACGAGAGCTGGACGAAGCTGATCGCGCCGAGGTTGTAGACCTCGTCGGGCTGGACCTGCTCGACGACCGCGATGAGCGACGAGAGGTCGCGCAGGTCGCCTTCGAGCAGCTCGAGCGCCGGGTTCTCGCTCTGGACGGTCTCGATCTTGGGGTTCGCCTGCCCGTGGACGAGTCCGAAGACCTGGTAGCCCTTGGTGGCGAGGAATTGCGAGAGGTGGCGGCCATCCTGGCCGGTAATTCCGGTGATGAGCGCGCGTTTCACGTGTGTAACTCCCTCGCCGCGGCGTGTCCGCGGGCCCTTGTCGAGTGCGTATTCACGGCGATAACGCTACTCGCGGCCGGGCGTGTACTCCGGGTCCAGCTGGCGGAGGAACTCGGCGCACCGCTGCGCCTCGTCGGGTTCGCCGATGGCGTCGGCGGCACTGCGCAGGCCGTCGAGTGCACGGAGAAAGCCGCGGTTCGTCTCATACCGCCAGCGCACGTAGCCGGATCCTCGCCAGCCGGACTGGCGGAGCCGGTCGAGGCCGCGGTGGTAGCCGACGCGGAAGTAGGCGTAGGCCTCGACGTCGTCGCGGCCGAGCCGACCCAGCTGCGCCCACGCGTCGAGGTACCGGGGCCAGCGCGCGCACACGTCGGCGACCGCGTCGCGGCGGCCGTCGACCTGGGCGAGTGCGGCGCGCAGGGCGTCGCGCGCGTCGTCGGGCTCGGGGTCGAGAATGGTCTCGGGCGGTCCGCTCGGTGAGAGCTGCACGTCGGTCATCGCGAGGGATCGTATGGGATTGCGACCGGTATCTTGGCAGCCATGCCCGAGACCGAGTCACCCGCCGAGACCGCAGGCGCGGAGAAGCCGAAGCGGCCGACGCGTCTCGTTCTCGTGCGCCACGCCGTTACGGCGCAAACCGGTCCCATGCTCTCGGGCCGGATGCCGGGGATCGACCTTTCCGACAAGGGCGTCGGGCAGGCCGAGGCGACCGCGCAGCGGTTGGCGAAGTTGCCGATCTCGCAGGTCTACGCCAGCCCGATCGAACGCACGACGCAGACCGCGCAGCAGATCGCGGCGCATCACGCGCTCGACGTGCGCGCGCTCGGCGGTGTGATCGAGGCCGACTACGGCGACTGGACCGGCGGGAAGATCGCGGAGCTGGCCAAGACCGACGAGTGGAAGGTCGTCCAGGTCGCGCCGTCGCGGGCGCGTTTCCCGAACGGCGAGTCGATCACCGAGATGCAGGCGCGTACCGTTGCCGCGCTCGACGAGGTGGTCGCGCGGCACCCGAACGAGACGATCGTCGTGGTGAGCCACGCGGATCCGATCAAGTCCGCGATCGCGCACTACAGCGGTATGCACCTCGACCTGTTCCAACGGGTACACGTCTCGCCCGCCTCGGTGACGGTTTTCGAGTTCCACCCGTTCGGCGTGATGATGGTGAAGTGCAACGACACCGGTGGTCTCGACGACCTGTTGTCGGAGCCGGAACCTGCTCCCGCGTCCGAGCAGGCTGCGCCGTGACCGATCTCATCGAGTTCGATCCCGTCGATGACATCGGCGCGGGCGCGTTCGGTCGCCCAGGTGCGCGTACGTTCGTGATCCAAGCTCGCAAGGGCGAGGCGGTGTTGTCGGTGCTCGTCGAGAAGGAGCAGGTACGCCTGCTCGCGGTCGAGGCTGCACAGTTCCTCGACCGCATCGCGCGCGAGGAGCCCGAAGAGCTCCCGAGCGCGATGGAGATCGGTGGCGGGGCGGTACACGAGGACGAGCCGCTCTTCCGGGCACGCCTCATCGGCATCGGTTACGACTCCGAGCGCGGGTTGGTGCTGATCGAATTGCGCGAGGACGCGGCGGAAGAGGACGACGAGGACGCGCCCCCGCCGCCCGACGAGGCCGAGGGCCGGATCGCGCGGCTGTACGCGACGCGTGCGCAGATCCGCACGATGATGCGTAACGGAGTCGCGGCGGTCGAGGGTGGGCGCCCGCCGTGCCCCCTGTGTGACTTCCCGATGAATCCCGACGGGCACATCTGCCCGCGCTGGAACTGACGACTGCTGTGATGGTGGTCACGGACGACCGGGCGCGGGAGCTCCTGCGCGGCGGCGACGTCGACGTATTGGGCCGCATGCCGTGGTCGTCGAACGCGACGTTCCTCGTGAACCTCTCCGACGGCGACGACGAGATGCTCGCGATCTACAAACCGCGGCGCGGCGAGCGACCCTTGTGGGACTTTCCGCGCGGCACGCTGTGTCATCGCGAGGTGGCGGCGTTCGAGGTGTCGAACGCGCTCGGTTGGGACATCGTTCCCGACACCGTGTTGCGCGACGGACCGGCGGGCATCGGGATGATGCAACGGTTCGTCGAACACGACCCCGAGGAGCAGTACTTCACCCTGCTCGAGGAGCACGTCGACGCGTTCCGGCGGATGGCCGTGTTCGACGTCGTGATCAACAACACCGATCGCAAGGGCGGTCACTGCCTGCGGGCGCAGGCGACCGGTCGGATCTTCGGGATCGACCACGGCGTCTCGTTCCACGCCCAGTGGAAGTTGCGCACGGTGATCTGGGAGTTCGGCGGCGAACCGATCGCGCCCGACGTGTGCCGCGATCTCCACCGATTCGCCGAGCAACTGGAGGCCGGCGGAGTCGGCGACGTCGTCAACAGCCTCGACCGCTTCGAGGTCGACGCGCTGCGGGCGCGTACCGAGCACCTCCTCGCGACCGGCGAGCTCCCCCAATCCGACGACGACTACCACTGCTACCCCTGGCCGATGATCTAGGCCGATTCTCGAGCATTGGTCGACCGCAGCACGTCCGGCGCGTCGGCCCCACGCGCCCCCGCGCCTGCCCTCGAGAAGGACCGCGGGGCGGGAATGCAGGTAGCGTCGACCCTGAATGGACTGGTCACTCTTTCACAGCATCAATACGTTCGCGGACAAGACCGCGTGGGCGCACGGCGTCATGCGCAGCTACGCGAAATACGGAGTCGTGATCTTCGCGATCCTGCTCGTGCTCGCCGGAATCCTGAGTCTGCGTCGAGGAGCCAAGCTGCTGGCCCGCACGCTCTGGACCGCCGTCGCGGCACTGATTGCGCTGGGCGTGAATCAGCCGATCGCGCACGCCGTCGACCGGGCCCGGCCCTACGCCACGCACCCGAGCGTTCATGTCCTGATCGCGAAGGGAACCGATCCGTCGTTCATGAGTGACCACTCCCTCGTCGCCGGCGCGGTCGCTGCGGGCTTGTGCTTCGTCAGTCGGCGACTCGGCATCGTCGCCATCGTCGCCGCCGTGTTCATGGCGTTCGCTCGTGTGTACGTCGGCGCGCACTACCCGGGGGACGTGGTCGCGGGGCTGGCGTTCGGCGCGCTCATTGCGTGCGTCGGAATGCCACTCGCCGATCACGTTCTCGCGCCCGTCGTTCAGCGCATACTCACAACGCCCGTCGGGCGACGCCTTGCGAGCTCCGAGGCCATCGAATCGACCCGTCGATAAACGCCGGTCCGCGCTCGCCGTATCGATTGCGGTGGCCGGTGTCAGCGGCTCGAGGCTGTCCTTCCACCCGTGGCGTAGCATCGATTGTCGTATGGCAGGGGCCGCGGCGTGGGGCGATGGTGTCGCGACGGTCACCGTCGCGGGCTCCGTGTTGGAGGTGTATTTCCCGACACCTGCGCTCGGGCTTCCCGCGAGGAGGCCGGGTCGTCCGCGACCTCGAATGACGGCGTCATCGACGTGATTCGAGGCGTGCGGAAGGGTGTTCCCGTGCGAGTCCGCATCCCGGATCTCGATCGCCGCCCGGCGGATACGGTCGACGCTTACCTCCGCTTGCACCTGTTGTCGCACCGCCTCGTTCGCCCGAACGAGCTCAACCTCGATGACGTGTTCGCGGTATTGCCGAACGTCGCGTGGACCTCGCTGGGTCCGATTGAGCCAACCGAACTGCCGGCAGTCCGCCAACGTGCGAGCGCGGCGGGCGTCGCGCTCCAGGTGCACGCGGTCGACAAGTTCCCGTGTATGACCGACTACGTCGTCCCCTCCGGGGTTCGCATCGCCGATGGGCGTCGGGTACGCCTCGGCGCTCACCTCGCGGAGGGCACCACCGTGATGCACGAGGGTTTCGTGAACTTCAATGCCGGGACGCTCGGCGCGTGCATGGTCGAAGGTCGCATCAGCCAAGGAGTGGTGGTCGGCGCGGCGAGCGATGTCGGTGGGGGCGCGTCGATTATGGGCACGTTGTCGGGCGGAGGCAAGGAGCGCGTCTCGATCGGTGAGCGGTGTCTCCTCGGCGCGAATGCGGGGCTGGGCATCGCGTTGGGTGACGATTGTGTGGTCGAGGCCGGTCTGTATCTCACGGCCGGGACCATCGTCACGATGGCGAGCGGCGCGCAGGTGAAAGCACGCGTGTTGAGTGGCCGATCCCGGCTGCTCTTCCTGCGCAACAGCGTCACCGGTGCGGTAGAGGCTCTGCCGCGCGAGCAAGGCTGGGGCGAGCTCAACCCCGCATTGCACGCCGATCAGTAGCGTCCCTCGCCGCTACCTTCGTGGTCGGCGGCGAGAGGAGGGCTGACGGTGATGGACGTACGCGCGCTGTTCGTCGAGACGGCCGGTGTGGTCCGGGAAGCCCTCGCCGACGACCGGGTCGCGATGGCGTGGGACGAGCCGTCGGTGCTCGAGGAACAGACCGTCGGCGGGCTCGTGGGTCACCTCGCCCGGGGTGGCGTCTGGGTCGTCGGCGACTACCTCGACGCGCCACCGAGCGACGCGCCGCGAGTGGCCTCCGCGGTCGAGTACTACGCGCACGTCGGCAGTTCGCTCACGCTCGCCGCCCACCGCGCGATCCGCGAACGGGGTGCGCAGGTCGCCGCGCCGGGACCGCGCGCGGTCGTCGACACGTTGACGGCGCGGCTCGACGCGCTCGTCCCCCGATTGGCCGAAGAGCCGAGCGAGCGCGTCGTTCCGGTCGCGGGTGGCGCGGTCACGATCCTGTTCGACGAGTACCTGAAGACGCGGCTCGTGGAGCAGGTCGTGCATCTCGACGACCTCGCCCGATCCCTCGACCGGGATCCGTGGCCGGTGCCGGAGGAGGCGCAGGACCTCGTGATCCACGTCGGCATCGACGTCGCCCGGGCGCGAACGGGAGGGACCGCCGTTCTGCGCGCCCTGTTCCGGTCACGACTCGACCCGGTGCTCCCCGTCCTCTGATCTACGGGCCGGCGACGGCGATCGCGGCTGCGGGGTCGTGGAAGAAGCGCGACCTGGACAGCACGACGTCGGCACCCGCGGCCCGGGCCACCGCGGCCGCGTCGTCGTCGACGTGCGGTCCGTAACACACGATGCGCGCACCCGGCAGCGCGGCCCGGACCTGGGCGACGCTCGAAGCGCCTCGCGCGAGATCGACGATGACGACGTCGGCGGGTCCCACCGCGCGGAACTGCACATCGGGGATCGAGGCGCTGATGCGCGAGCGGTCCATGAGGTCGGTTGTCGTCGCGGCGACGATCACCGCGCCGGCACCTAGACGCCGAGCCGGGGCTCGGGCACCGCGAACTCGGGCCACCGTTTGCGTGACCGCTTCGAGAGCTTGTGCATCAGCGCGATCGCGTCGGGGTCGTCGTCGCCGGGGCGGGTCTGGATCACACCGTCGGCGAGCATCCGCTGCATGAGATCGCGCCCGGCGTCGGTGCGCACGATGGTGAGCGTCCAGTCGTTGTACTTGCCGATCCCACCCGTCGAGATGTCGGCGTGCTCCGCGGCGAAGTCGGGGCAGAGCTTGCAGCCTTCACGCGTCCACTGGTGGCACTCCTTCAGCGGCACTTCGTGGTAGTCGCCGTTGTGCATCCAGATCTGGAAGACGCCTTTGATGTTCATCTTCTTGATGTCGGCCTTCTTCAGGCCGTACTTGGCCTCGAACAGCTCTTCGAAGATGGCGTCGTCGAACGTCTTCGAACACAGCAGGCCGATGCTCAACGCGAGGCGGCGCGCCACCTTGCCCGCCTTGCGTTGCTTCATCACCGGCGGGATCGACGACTGGCACGACATGCCGACGAGCGCGATGCGCTCGTCTTCCTTGTCGAGATCCATATAGGCGAGCGTGTTCGCAGAGTACGTGTACCGGCTGCCGGCCGACGCGACGATGTCGTCGCGCGTCCGGGCGATGCCCGGGATCGCCTTCCACGTCGAGCCGTCGCCCTCGAGGTACGAGACGAGCGCGGCGTCGATGATGTCGTGCTCCAGCGCGTACACGAGCATCGCCGAGACGAGGCCGCCGTCCTGGCCGACCTCGTGCAGCTCCGGGTCGGCGGCGCGCGCCAGGCAGATGTCCTTGAAGACGCCGCTCAACTCTTCGGGCTCACGGGGCCGGCCGAACATGAAGGTGTCGATCTCGGGCTCCCACGCGCGAAAGCGCGGGCAGGCGCGGGTACACGACGTGCACGCCTTGTCGCCGTGGCTGCAGTCGCCCGGGCCGCCGAAGTCCTCGATCTGGAGCGGCTTGTAGACGCCGTTGGTGTCGTCGTACGACAGCACGTCGTGGGGGCATGCGATGACGCAGCCCGCGCAGCCGGTGCACAAACCCGAGGTGACCACCTCGGAGTAGAGGTGTTTCCAGGAGAAGGTCCAGCGTTCCTTCTTCTCGGCCTGCGGTTCGGTCTCGACCATCGCGCGGAGTCTAGGGGAGGGCCCGGCGCCGTCTCCGGGCCGCGAGGAGCGCGCCCGCGATCGTCATGACCGCGCCGATCGCGACGAGCCGACCCGACGAGCCGCCGGTGAAGGGCAGGCCCCGACCCGACGCGCGCGACCCGAAGATCGTCGTCGGCGCGCTCCGTCCGCCGACCGGCGCGGCGGTGGCGGTGGTCGACGACCTGGCGGCGGTCGTACCCGTGACCTCGACGGTGGTGCTGGTCGTCGCGGTGGTGCTGGTCGTCACGGTGCTCGTCGTCGTTGTGGTCGACGGCGGGACGTCGATGATCGTCACGTTGTTCGAGGCCGTGGCCGCGACCGTTGCGTGTGACCGCGCGTACTCCACCGAGATCGAGAAGTGGTGTTCCCCCGGAGCCAGGTGGGTGAAGTCGGTCGACGTCGCCCCGGGCGGTGCGTCGACGGTTCCGCCGCCGGGTTCGTCGACGAGGTGATAGGCGGCGATCGAGTCGCCCACGCGCGGCACCGCGGGTACCCACGACACGGTCGCGTCCGTCCCGTTGCCAGTCGCGCGCACGGCCGTCGGCGCGCCGTCGGACACGATCGCGCGGCACGGTTCGCCGCGGACCGATCCGCAGGGGGGGTACGTGGCGGGGATGCCCGCCGGCGGGTTCGGGATCACGGGCAACACGAGTTGTGACGGCATTCCGAGCGAGTGCCCGATGTCGTTGACGACCGTGCCCGACGCGGGCAGATCCCCGAAGGACCAGAACGGCCGGTTCCCACCGGGCGCCTCCACCGTGATGCGGACGCGCGACCCCGCACGGAAGATGTGCGCGAAGGGAAACAGCGCGACGCGCGCGGCGGCGAACTGGCCGCCGGGCAAGGGCTGCGCGCTCGCCGACGTATCGGGATGGACCGGTTGGAGCGCGGTCGACGACGGGTCGAGCGCCCGGTGTGACGCGCGCAGCCAGCCGTTCTGCACGTATATCTCCTGGCCGTCCGGGCGGAGCTCGGAGAGCGTCACCTCGACGTCGGTGTCGGGCGCGGTCGAGCGCAACCAGAGGTCGACGCTGCCCGGTCCGGCAGTCACGGTCGTGTGCACCAGCGGTGGGCTGTCGAACGCGAGGGCTTTGCCGAGCGGGAGCGCGCGCCAGTCGAAGGCCGGGTGCGCGCCCCAGATGTCGGAGGTGCTGCCGTGGAAGTCGGTCGCGGGTTTGGCAGTGGGGTCGTACACGTACGACGTGTACGCCTTGCCGTCGGAGTCGGCGATGCCCGGCGCCGTCGCGGCGAGCGTCTGGTCGGGCTGGAAGTACCACGACGTGGGTACCGCCTCCGGCGGCGGCCACGACGGGAAGCTCACCGAGTAGTCGCCGATCGGCGCGCCCAGGTTCTTCGGATCGCCGGCGCCGTTGTCGAACAGGACGCGCACCGGTGGTTCGGCTTCGTACTTCGCGAGTTGCGATGCGTAGCTCTTCGTGTTGTCGAAGCGATCGGGTGGAAGTTGCACACCGGAGATGCCGATCGCGGTCTGGAAGATCACCGGCGCGAGCAGACGCACGGTCGGCGACACGTGCGGGACGCGATGAGCGACATAGAACTCGAGGAACTCGTACCACCGATCGAGCTCCGCGACGAGGCTGTCGACGTGCGTGCCGTTGGTACCGAAGAGGTGCAGCTCACCGGTCGGCACGCCGGTCAGGTGTGGCCAGATCAACGACGACTGGCCTCCGGTTTGCTCGTCCTGCCAGGCACCGCCCATGAACACGGGCACGTCGATCTTCGGGGCGAGGAACTCGGGCGAGAGCATGTCGGCCGCGGCGACCGGCTCGCGATAGGTGTGCGCATCGAACTCGGCCACGAGGCTCGCGTTCTGATGCCGCAGGAGCTGGTCCTCGGCGCACTGCTGTCCGGCCGCGCCGCCGGCGTCGACGACACCCTGTTCCCATCCCTGCCCGTACGGCTTCGCGGCGTCATCGCGCTGCTGGGCCCACTCGCGCGGAAAGCCGATGTTCGGGATGCCGCCGGGATCCGCGAGGCTGCGGTAGGTATCGGCCACGACCGAGAGCGCCGCGATCGCGGCGAGGTGCGGAGGGCGGGTGGGCGCGACGAACGTCTGCGCGATGCCGGGGTACGAGATGCCCACCATGCCCGGCTTGCCGTTCAGGACCCAGGGCTGCGCGGCGACGGTCTCGACGACGTCGTAGCCGTCGAGGCCCTGCAGCGGTTCGAAGAAATCGAATGCGCCACCCGAGCATCCAGTGCCGCGGATGTTCACTCCGACCGTCGCGTAGCCGAGGAATTGCGCGATCTCGGTGCTCGGCTGCGGCGAGCCCGGATGCGACGGGTCGTAGCCCGAGTACTCGATCACCGTCGGGTATGGGCCTTTGTCAGCGGGGCCGGGCAGCGTCACCTCCGCGCTCAGCTTCGTTCCGTCGCGGGTCGTGACGTATTGGAACCCGTCGACGAGGTGCTGGTTGTCGTAGAACGACTGCGGAGGTGTCTCCTCGGCGGTGGCGACGTGCAGCGGGAGTGAGACCTGGTCGCCGTCGACCACCGTGTAGCCGTCGCCGGGCGCCACGTTGCGGAACAAGTTGCTGCCGAGGTCGTCGACCGTCCCCGTGGCGACCGCCACGGCGGCGGCGTTGTCGAGGGTCAGCGTGTCGCCGGGGGTCGCGTGGGTCACGTACACCTGGCCAACGCTCCCGTGCGCCGAGAACGATGCCGCGGTCGTCGCGTGCGCCGAACCGGTTGCGGGAACCATCGCCAATGCGACGACCACGCCGGCCAGCGCGGCCGGGCCGAACCTGTGCACTCCGCCCATAGGGCCGCGGAGCGTAACCAGGGCCGGAAACCTTGGCACGTAATACCCTACGGGGGTATGGTCCGGGCGTGGCCGGCTACACCGACAAGAAGAGCACCGTGCAACAGCGCCTCCGCAGGATCGAGGGCCAGGTGCGCGGCGTGCAACGCATGGTCGACGACGACGCCTACTGCGTCGACGTGCTGACCCAGATCTCCGCGGCGACGAAGGCGCTGCAGGCGGTCGCACTGGCGCTCCTCGACGAGCATCTCGCCCACTGCGTGGCCGACGCGATGGTCGAGGGCGGCGCGGCGGCCGACGCGAAGATCGCCGAGGCCTCGGCCGCGATCGCGCGTCTGGTGCGGTCGTGAGGCCGTCGTGAGCGCGTTCTTGTCGCTCGGCGACATCGCGGACGCATTTCGCGAGGCGTTCTTCATGTTCTGGGAGACGCTGTGGGCACTCGCGCTCGGCTTCACGCTGTCGGGCGCCGTGCAGGCGTTCGTGTCGAAGGAACAGATGCAGCGCGTGCTGGGCGACCACGAGCCGGCCGCCGTCGCTCGCGCATCGGGCTTCGGGATGGTGTCGTCGAGCTGCTCCTACGCGGCGACGGCCATGGCGAAGTCACTGTTCCAAAAGGGCGCCGACTTCACGACCGCGATGATCTTCATGTTTGCCTCGACGAACCTCGTGCTGGAGCTCGGCATCGTCCTGCTGGTACTGATGGGCTGGCAGTTCGCGCTCGCGGAGTTCATTGGCGGCCCGATCATGATCATCGGCCTCGCGCTCGTGGGCGGCTTCGTATTCTCACCGCGCC
The DNA here is from genome assembly GCA_963812205.1 of uncultured Actinomycetes bacterium. Taxonomy (GTDB): domain Bacteria; phylum Actinomycetota; class Acidimicrobiia; order IMCC26256; family PALSA-610; genus PALSA-610. The sequence continues at coordinate 72,241 of CAWEUJ010000004.1, read as the reverse complement.
TCGTGCGCGCGGCGCGCGCCCGCCTCGACGCGAATGCGTCCGCCGAGCACGGTCACGACGAGGGCCACGACCACGAGCACCCCGAGTCGATGACGACCAAGGCCGGCTGGAGTGACGCGGCTGCCTTCACGATGTCCGACATCTCGATGCTGCGACGCGAGCTGATCATCGGCTACCTCATCGCGGGCTTCCTCACCGTGCTCGTGCCGATGCACTGGTGGAACGCCCTGTTCCTCCACGGCCACGGCATCTGGACGACCCTCGAGAACGTCGTGCTCGGACCGTTCATCGCGGTGATCAGCTTCGTGTGCTCGATCGGCAACGTGCCCATGGCGGCCGCGCTCTGGCACGGCGGCATCGGTTTCGGTGGCGTTGTGAGCTTCATCTTCGCCGACCTCATCACGATTCCGTTGTTGCTCATCTACCGGAAGTACTACGGCACCGGACTCACGCTGCGACTGCTCGCGACGTTCTGGGCGTTGATGTCGCTGGCCGGCCTGGCGGTCGAGGGCATCTTCGAGCTGTTCGGAGTGGTTCCGACGAGTCGGCCGGAGGCGGTCGTCCCGGACCGATTCCAATGGAACTACACGACCTTCTTGAATATCGCGTTCCTCGTCGTGCTGATCGTGTTGTTCCGGCTCGCCCGCCGCTCGCGCCGCGATACCGACGCGGGGCGTTTCGCGACCGACCCGACGTGCGGAATGCAGGTCGAGAAGGCGAACGCGCCGGCACGGCTCGTGCACGAGGGCACGCCGTTCTGGTTCTGCAGCGACGGGTGTCGCACCCGCTTCGAGGAATCCCACGGCATCGGCGCCTCACCCGGTCGGTAGCCTTGTAGATCGATGACCAAGATCGTCGACATCCTCGCGGCCGGGCCGAGCCACTCGTTCGAGTTCTTCCCACCGAAGACGCCCGCGGCCGAACGCCAGCTCGAGGAGACGATCCGCGATCTCGAGCCGCTGCATCCCAGCTTCGTCTCCGTCACCTACGGCGCCGGCGGCACGACGCGCGAGATGACCCACGAGATCGTGACGCGGATCAATCGCGAGACCTCGCTCACGGCCATGGCGCACCTCACGTGCGCCGCGCACACCCGCGAACAACTGACCGAGATCGTCACGCGCTACGACGACGCGGGGATCCAGAACATCCTCGCGTTGCGCGGCGACCCGCCCAAGGATCTCGATCTGCCTCCGGGCGACCTGGAGCACGCGAGCGATCTCGTCGCGCTGGTGCGCGGTATCGGCGACTTCTCCGTGGGCGTGGCGGTGCATCCCGAGGGCCATCCCGCGTCGACCGATCGCACGACTGACCGCCGTCGCCAGGCCGAGAAGCTCGCGCTCGCCGACTTCGGGGTGTCGCAGTTCTTCTTCGAAGCCGGCGTGTGGTTCGAGTTCCTCGACGACCTGCGCGCGCAGGGCGTCGCGACCCGTGTGATCCCGGGGATCATGCCGGTACTCAACGTGAAGTCGGTGAAGCGCATGGCCGAGATGTCGGGCGCCGACTTCCCGGCGTGGCTCGAGCGCCGCCTGCGAGCAGTCGAGGACGACGAGGAGGCGATGCGCGCCGTGGGCATCGAGGCGACGACCGATCTCTGCCGTGAGCTCATGGCGGGCGGTGTCGACTCGTTCCACTTCTACACGCTGAACCGATCGTCGGCGACGCGCGAGATCTACGCCAACCTCGGGTTCGCCTCCTAGGCGAGCGAGTCGGAGAATCGGGCCATGACGCGCGATGCCGCGAGCTTCTACGGAACCGACATCTTCACCGAGCCCGAGGGCGATCCCGACACGCTCGCGAATCTCGGGCCGCTCGCACCGCTCGCCGGCATCTGGGAAGGCACCAAGGGCACCGACGTGCATCCGGTCGTCGAAGGTGAGGAGCGCAACGTCTTCGTCGAGCGCTACGAGCTACAGCCGATCGACCCGCAGACGAACGGGCCGCAGCTCTTCTACGGGCTGCGCTACCACACGCACATCGTGAAGCCGGGAGAGGTCGAGACCTTCCACGACCAGATCGGTTACTGGCTCTGGGAGCCGGCGACCAACACCGTCACGTTCACGCTCGCGATCCCCCGCGGTCAGGTCTTGCTCGCGGGCGGGACGGCCGAGGCCGACGCGACGACGTTCGAGGTGACCGCGGCCGTCGGGTCGCAGACCTACGGGATCTTGTCGAACCCTTTCCTCGACCGGTCGTTCCGCACGCTCGGCTTTCGCATGGTCGTGACGGTCAACGCCGACGGCACCTGGTCGTACGAGGAGGAGGCTCAGCTCGTCATGCCCGACCGCGCCGAACCGTTCCGCCACATCGACGCCAACACCCTCACGCGTATCGGCGAGCCGACCCCCAACCCGCTCGCGCGGGCCGCCGCCGAGGCGAACTCCGGCGAGGCCGGCCCGGGGAAACCCCGGGGTTGACCTGCAGCCGTTGAGCCGGCTCTAGCGCCGCAACCCGAGCCCGAATGCTCGGGCCCGGGTCGAAGCGAGACGATTTGGCGGAGGGAGTGGGATTTGAACCCACGGTGACTTGCGCCACAATGGTTTTCGAGACCATCCGATTCGGCCGCTCTCGCATCCCTCCGAGGCGAGATAGTACGGGATCAGGAACTGCGTCTCGATCGGAAGAACTCGGTGAGCAGGTTTGCGCACTCTTCGGCTCGCACCCGGGCGGCCACTTCGGTCTCGTGGTTCAGGCGGGGATCGGCGGCGAAGTTGTAGAGGGTGCCGCTCGCGCCGGCCTTCGGGTCGGCCGCGCCGAAGACGATGCGCCCGATGCGCGCCGCCCATGCTGCACCCGCGCACATCGGGCACGGCTCGAGCGTGACCACCAGGGCGTAGTCGGTGAGACGCCAGATTCCGGCGTGGCGGGCGCCGGCCTGCAGCGCCAGCATCTCGGCGTGGGCGGTCGGGTCGTGATCGCGTTCGTGGGCGTTGTGGGCACGCGCGACGATCTCACCGGTCGGGATGTGCACGACGACCGCGCCGACCGGAACGTCGTCGTGTTCGAGCGCGAGCGTGGCCTCGCGCAGTGCTTCGCCCATCCAGGCTGCGTCTTCGGCGGATCCCATCCGCCGCGCAATCTAGGGGGCGGTCACGGCATGAACGTATCGAGGAAGCTGTTCGTGAAGATCCGCGCCGGGTCGGACGCGTCGAGCGCGGACCCGGCGTCGATCGCTGCGGGCACGGGGAGCGGTCAGTCCTCGGCGAGCATCGTGTAGATCTCCTTGCGCGCCTGCTTCAGGATCTCGAGCATGCGCTCGACCTGTTGCTGGTTGCCCGACGCGCTGACCTGCTTCGCGGCGACGAGGAGCTGGCGGATCGTGTTGCGGAAGTCGCCGATTCCGGTGTCGTTGCGGCCCGCGATCTCCCAGGGAGTTCCGCCGGCTTCCTCGATGCGCCGGGCCGCCTCTTCACGACCCGGCTCGGTGATCTCGTAGACCCGCTTGCCCTCGCGTTCGACCGAACGCAAAAGGCCTTCGTCCTCGAGGAGTTGCAAGGTGGGGTACACGGAGCCCGGACTCGGGCGCCACGCGCCCGCGGTCTTCTCCTCGAGGCGCTGGATCACGTCGTAGCCGTGGCCGGGCTCTTCGGCGAGGATCGCCAGGACGGCGGTGCGGATGTCGCCGCGCCGCATCCGTCCGCCCCGGCGGCGGCCTTCCCAGCTCTCGATGTCGTGGCGGTGGCCCCGGTGGCCCCGGCCTTGTTCACGAAAGTCCCTCACGTGGTGCTCCTTCGACTCCGAATGGTGGCGAACTGCCGACATGTGTTGAGTTGTCACGATATATCGTAACTGATCGCTGTCGGAAGAGCAAGGCGACGAAACCGCCCGCCGAATCACCACGAAATCGTCCGAATTGCTGGCGAGCCGGGCAGAGGGGTCGATGAGTCGGTATGGGACGTCAAATGGCCCCGGTCCGCCGGGCACAAGAGCTGCTCACCGCCAATCGACCCGTGCAGAGCGTCATCACCGAGCTCCAAGCGTGCTTCGGTGTGAGCTCGACGGATGCGATCGCCGCGATCGTCGTCGGGCGCTCGCTCAACCGCTTCGCCGATACCCGCTGAGCCGCCGACCCGCCGACCGGGCTCGGACCGGGTCTAGCGGCCCGTGAGGTGCTGCCAGTGGTGAGCCCACGCGAGCGAGGCAATCGCGAGCGGGACACCCACGGCGACCACGGTGACGACGATCGCAAATCGTGCTCCGGCGCCGGGTGTCTCGCGGCGTCGCGCGCGTTGAGCGTCGGCCATTGCGAGGGCCGGCGTCTCCAGGACGTGCCCGAGCACGTGGATCGTCATCGCACCGAACCAGATGATGAAGCAGGCCTTGTGTGCGTCGAGGAGCCAGTGCGACTGGTGGTTGAGCACCGCGGCGATGCCCGTCGCCAGCACCGCGATCGTCGTGATGGTGACGACGGGGCCGAGCAGGCGTAAGACGATCGGCGGCGGCCCCTTCGCCACGTAGTCGCGCTGACCGCGGTAGTAGCGGACGAACCGGTATGTGGTGCTGGCGATCTTTGCCGCGACGAACGGGATCAGGAGCACGCCGACGAAGACGTGCGGCGAGATGAGTTTCGTGACGCTCAGGATCGTCACGCCCTCGACTGCCAACAGCACGAAGATCGCCGCACCCATGGTGGCGGTGATGCGGGCGTTGCCGTCGACAGATGCCCCCGCCATCGACCCAGCATTGCACAAGCACATATTGGCGAGGACGGGTCGCGGCTCGGATTCTTGCCCAGCCCTAACCTGCCGCGACCTGTCGCGGTCGTCGCGCGACCTACCATCTTCGGCATGCAGCGCTACCGGGCGGTCGCGAGCGCGCTCGGTGCCGCAGTGTTCACGCTGTCGGCCTGCGGCGGCGCCGGCCACGCGAAGACCTCGAACACCGTTGTCGGAGGGGTCACGACGTCGACGTCGGTGGTGTCTTCGACCTCCGCACCGTCGTCGTCGACGTCGACCGCCTCGCCCGCGGGCCCGGTCGACATCTACGCGGCGGACCGCCCGAACGCCTTGTCGCCGACGGTCAAGAACGACCCGGCTCGCGTGTACGTGCCGAACTCGCTCAGCAATACCGTCGACGTCATCGATCCCGCGACCGGGCAGGTCATCGACCACTTCGCGGTCGGCGTGCTGCCCCAACACGTCGTGCCGGCCTGGGATCTCAAGACGTTGTACGTCACGAACGACCGCAGCAACACGCTCACGCCGATCGATCCGATGACCGGCCGGCCCGGCCCGACCATCCCGGTCGAGGACCCCTACAACATGTACTTCACGCCCGACGGGAAGTACGCCATCGTCGTCGCCGAACGTCTCGCCCGGCTCGACTTCCGCGACCCGCACACGTTCCAGCTCGTCAATTCCGTTCACGTCGACTGCGTCGGTATCGATCACCTCGATTTCTCGGCCGATGGGCGCTACTTGATCGCGAGCTGTGAGTTCTCCGGACAGCTGGTGAAGCTCGACCTCGCCACGCAGAAGGTCGTCGGGACGATCCCGTTGCACGGCGGCAACTCGAAGCCGCAAGACGTCAAGCTCGACCCGACCGGACGCGTCTTCTACGTCGCCGACATGATCCGCGGCGGTGTGTACACCGTCGACGGCGATTCGTTCACCGTCACCGGCTTCATCCCGACCGGCGCCGGCGCGCACGGCCTGTACGTGACGCGCGACTCGAAGTACCTGATCGTGACGAACCGCGACGCGGGCACGATCTCGCTGCTCGACTTCGCGACCAACACGGTGGCTCGGACGATCGCCATCCCCGGCGGCGGATCCCCCGACATGGGTGGTGTTTCTGCCGACGGCAACGTGCTGTGGGTCTCCGGCCGCTACAACGGCGTCGTCTACGCGATCGACATCGCGTCGGGTGCGCTGTTGCACAAGATCCGGGTCGGTTCGGGCCCTCACGGCCTGGCGGTCTATCCCCAGCCCGGCCGCTATTCGCTCGGTCACACGGGCGTCTACCGCTGAGCATTCATGCCGGGTGATCTTCGGTCCGCGGTGCCGAGCCGGTCGCGCGCGACCGCGTTCGCCGCGTTCGCCGTCGCGTTGGTGGTCACCGGATGCTCGAGCGGTGCCGGTCGCGGGCAGGGGGGCGAGGCGTCGACCCTCGGGACGAAACAGGCGGTGAGGGTGGGCCCGACGACGACCGCGAGCCCGACGACGACCGCGAGCCTGGCACCCGCGACAACCGCGGCACCGGTCTCGTCGGCCTCGGCCGCGGCGCAGCGGTACGAGCCGGCGTTGCCGATGGCGATACAGGAAGCGGCGGCGGCGAGCGCGGGCTCGCAGCTGTATGTCGTCGGTGGGTACGACACCACGCGCAACAGCAGCTCGGCCGTGTTCGTGCTGAACGGATCGGCGTGGGCGCGGGGTCCGACACTGCCGATCGCGGTGAACCATCCCGGCGCGGCCGCGATCGCCGGAGACGTGTACGTCGCCGGCGGCTTCACCCCCGCCGGCGCGACGAACCGTGCGTTCGTGCTGACGGCCGGCGCCGCGAGTTGGCGGGAGCTCCCGTCGATGCATCGCGCCCGGGGCGCGCTCGCGCTCGTCGCCCTCGGCGGCCGGTTGTACGCGATCGGCGGGCGCGACGGTGGCGCGCAGATCGCGGTACCCGAGGTCTTCGACCCCCGAGCCGGAGCGTGGTCCGACGTGGCGTCGATGCCCGCGCCTCGGAATCATGTCGCCGGCTACATCGATGGCGCGTTGGTATGCGTCGCGGGCGGCCGGACCCCGGACACGAGCGCGGCAATCGACTGCTTCGACCCTTCCGTCGCGGCCTGGCAGTCGCGCGCCACACTCCCGCTCGGGACCTCCGGCGCGGCGGCCGCAGTTCTCGGCGGCGTCACGGTCGTCGCCGGCGGCGAGCCCGCGGGGGAGACCCACCTCGTCTCGACGGTGCAGGTACTGCGGGGCGGGACGTGGACCACGGCGCCGATGCTCGTACCGCGCCACGGCACCGCGTTCGCGATCTTCCGCGGCGTGCTCTGGGCGTGCGGCGGTGCCACCGCACCCGGGTTCCAGGCCGTGGCCACCTGCACGTCGTTCGGGGGGTAGCCAGCTTGGCCGGGTGCGAGTCGCGGCGGCGGCACGCGCGAAGCCGAGCTACCGATGGCGAGCCCGCATCTTCTCGGCGAAGACCCGGCCGCGGCCGGGTGGTGCGACCGCCTTGGTTCGAAGGTCGGCCGCGCGCATGAGCTCTTCGAGCGTCTGACCGGGCGCGCTGCGCGCCATGCCGGCCGTCAGGGTGAGCCCGGGCGGATACGACGCGTGGTCGGTGACGGCGTGCATACCTTCGACGGCAGTCAACGCCTCGTCGGTGCAGTCGGGGAGCAGCACGGCGAACCGCAGCGTGTCGACGCGACCGATGACGTCGCACGAGCGAAATGCGGTCCGCAGCGCGTCGGCCATCGCTACGAGCGCGCCGTCGACGGCGGTGTTGTGCGCGGGCTCGTGCGTGGCCGCGCCGTCGAAGTCGAAGTACGCGAGTGCGAGCGCGGCGCCGCGGCGTCGACACGACGCGAATATCGGTTTCGCCGCGGCAACGAAGCCGGCGGCGTTCCAGACGCCCGTGAGTTCGTCCGTTCCGACGCCCGGGGTCACCCGGCCGTTCGTGTGTGATGTGGTCGGGTGCACGACCGTGGCTCCTTGTTCGAGGTTTGCGCTGCGGATGCCGACGTCCTGGTCAGCGACCCTTCGCTTTCCCGTTTCCGTTGCCGTTGCCGTTGCCGTTGCCGTTGGCGTTGCCGTTGGCGTTGCCGTTGGCGTTGCCGTTGGCGTTGGCGTTGCCATTGCTCTTGCCCGGGCTGGTAGTGGTGGTGGCGACGGTCGTCGTGGTCGTGCTGACCGTCGTCGTGGGCGAGATCCCGGAAACGGTTGTGGAGGTGTCTCCAGCCGTACGGCCGACCGCCTGACGTCCGGGCGCGTCGGCCGGCACGCGCTCACCGTGCGTTCCCGCGGTCAGCTTTGTGGCGGTCTCGGCACCGTTCGCCGTCGGCGCGGCCGCCGCTCCCGGCGCGTCCGTCGAACCCGATGTCGCGAGACCGTTCGCACCCCGCGCGGGCGGGCGTCTGCACCGCGGGGCCGGCGTCCGATGCGCGACGTTGTGCCGCGTGTCGCGACGCGGGCCGGCCGATTCCCAGACGGGAGACGGCGTCTTGCACCGGAGCGGGGAGCGCGTGGGCGACTGCGAGCCCGCCGGTCAGTGCGATCGCGCCCGAGAGCGCCGCTGCAGCTTTTGCGAGCCACGACGCGCGGAAGCGGCCGCCGCGTCTGGGCTCGGTGTTCGGGGCCGGCGTCCGGTCGCTCATGAGCTCGGCGAGCTCGGAACCGACGATCAGGGGCGCGGTGCAGTACGACCGAACGATGCCGTCGACCAGCCGCGCGACAGCCGGATCGGCGTCCCCGCCGTCGCGTCCGAGCAGGGCCTCGATCGCCGCGTCGTCGTACTCGGAATCCATCTACTGCACCTATACGTCGCGGGGTGCCAATGCGGTACCCCTGGTCTGGGTGTCGAGCTTGCGGCGTAGCGCTGCGATGCCACGACGCTGGAGCGCTTTGACGGCCTCGTAGCTCTTGTCGAGGACCGCTGCGGTCTGCGCGACCGAGAGCTCTCCGATGATGCGGAGCAGAAGAACGTCGCGCTGGTCGGGGGCAAGCGCGTCGAGGAGCATCTCGACCCGCGCTCGTTCGATCTCGCTGATCGCCTCGGCCTCGACGTCGCCGCCGGTCACGTTGAAGCGCGAGTCGAGCGGCGTCTCGCGGACCTGCCGGCCGCGGTGGCGGGCTTCGTCGACGGCGGCGTTGTGGGCGATACCGAACAGCCAGGAACGAAAGCGGTCGGAATCGCCCCGAACGGTGTGGATATTGCGAAACGCCCGAACGAACACCTCGTTGGCAAGGTCGTCGGGGTCACCGACGTGTCGGGCCCGCAGATAGCCGACGACGGCCGTCGCGTGCGCTCGGAACAGTTCCTCGAAGGCTCGGGGATCGCCCGAGCGAGCCCGCTCGAGCGCGATGTCGAGGCGCCGGGCCGGCTCGTTCACATGGTCTTATCGGCCTCAACGCGCATCTCTTCAACTCGCGTCCCGGCGAGCCGATCGTGGCGAGATTTCCCGCGGCCCGTACCCGTTCTCGGCGGTGCGAACGTTTCATCTCGCGACGGCACATTTCGGCCCAGGGGGACCACCATGCTCGGCGCTGCGCTCACCAGGAAGCTTGTCGCGACAGCCGCGGCTGCGTTCGTCTGCGGCGGCGCCGCGTGGGCCGCGGCCGCGGTGATGCCTCCGGGAAGGGTCGCAGCCCGCGACGCCGCGCCCGAAGACACCACGACCTCGGTCGGGGCCACATCGTCGACGACGCTCGGCAACGGCGCGACCACGAGCGCGACGGACGAGCCGACGACGACGGCGAGCACGAGCACGAGCGCGAGCACGAGCACGAGCCTGCCGGAGACGACGTCGACGATGGGTGGAACGACGACCACCACCGTGCCGTGCAATCACGGCCAAGCCGTCTCGAGCGTGGCCCACAGCGCGCCCCGGGGCCACGATGCCGGTCCCGGCGCCCACGGCCGGGCCGTGTCCAACGCCGCGCACACCGAGTGCAATGGGCCGGACGGCACGGCGGGTGACGACGAGTTGGCGCCCCCGGCCGTTCCCGGCGTCGCGACGCCGGGCTTCGGCGACGGACAACAGGGTCGTCATCACGGGTTTGGCGGCGGCCGACGGTAGAGCACGAAGAAGCCCGTACCGGGTCCGGCGCCCTCGTCGTATATACGTACGTGACGTCTGCGCCGCGGCCCGCGAATCCGCGCACTTCTCGCATTCTGGACAACGGCACCGTGGAGGACCGGTGTGAGCGTTGCGCCGACTTTCGGCCCCGCTCGATGTTCGTGGCCGGGGCACCGGCGGTGTGCCGCGAATGCCGCGCGGCCCGGCGACCGGCGAGTGTCGGCCCGTTGGCGCCGACCGGTCAGGTCGCGCCGACGACCACCTCGGGCCCGGAGGCGCCGCGACCGGTCGATCCTGGTGACTACGTCCTTTCCCGGGGGCGTTATGCAGGCCTGCGGCTCTCGGAGGCTCCCCCGAGCTACTTGCGCGCGTGCGCATCGGAGCGCCCGGACACCGCGTGCGTGCCGCGCACCCACATCCGCTGGACCGCCGACGTGCGCATGATCCGGCGCTACCTCGAGGCGCTGGAAGCGCGCAGCACCGACGTGATCGCGGTGGCCGGTGCGTAAGAGACCCGTGATGCGAGGTCGTGCGGCTGCCGGGTCCGACTCCGAGGCCGGGTTCACGCTCATCGAGTTGGTGGTCGCGATATCGCTCGCGACGATTCTGTTCGTCGGGCTGGCGGCCCTGATGGGGAGCTCGCTGCGGACGCTCGCAGTGACGCGCGGTCGTGGGCAGGCGAACGAGATCGCCACGCAGGGGATCGAGGATCTTCAACGGTTCAACTTCAGCGGACTGGTGTCGTGCTCCGCGCCCACCGTGCCCCCCGGCGGAAGCGTTCCGAGCGGGTTCGAGAGTCTGACGACGGTGCTTGCCGCGAGTTGCGCGAACGCGGCTCTCGAGTCGCCGTGCCCTGCACCGACGACGACCGGACTGACGAGCTTCCCGGTTCCTCAGGTCAACTACACCTGCGCGCGGTTCGGCATCGGCTACCAGGTCAGTCGTTACATCTCGTGGGCCGACTCCAGCCAGACGATCAAGCGGTTGGCGGTCGTCGTCGACTGGTCCGATCAGGTCGGCCATCACGAGGTCGCGCAACAGAGCTCTGTCCGCGCGCCTGATCAGGCCGCGATCATCGGCTCGACGCCACCGACATTGACATCCGCGACGACGTTCCCGTCGAAGGTCTGGGTCAATTCGTCGGGGTTGTTGGTCGGCGCGACAGGAGCTTCGCAGAACATCAACCTCACCGCGACGGCGACCGGGCTCACCGCCACCGACCAGGTCAACGCGTATTTCATAACCGCAGATCCGGTCACGGGCGCACAGGCGACGACGACCATCCCGCTCACATCCGCGGACGGTTCGACGTGGCTGGGTTCGATCCCGGGGGCAGGTACGAGCGGCGCGCCGACGTTCCCGACTACTGGTGGCACGCAGTACATCGGCTTTACCGCGATCAGGAAGTCTGATGGCAAAGCGAACTCGATCCTGAGCACGCCCGCGATCACGTTCTGCAACAACCCGTCGCCTTCGAACACGAGCGCAGACTGCGCCATCAGCGCAGACGCACCTTCAGTGGACTCCATCATGCTGAATCCGACCACGGTGCCACTCAACCCCGACGGGTCCCTGTTGGCCAACGCGACGTTGACGATCACCGCTCAGACCGGCAACCTCTACGCGTCGACAGGAGCGTCGGACTCGGTGACCGCCATCGTCGAGACCCAAGACGGCGCGTCACAAGTCGCGCTCAAGCCGACGTGCTCACTCAGCAGCTCGTTGAGCCAGTGCAACACGTGGGCCGTAACGATCGACAGCACCATGTCGCTGCGCTTCGCCGCCGGCTACCAATACGTCTACATCGTGGCCGATCAGATCGCGAGCTCGAACGGCTCGACGGCGTCCGCGCAGTCCGCACAGCAGGTCGACTTCCAATGACTCGCGCGCGGCGCGACGAAAGCGGAGTCACGCTGGTCGAGCTCATCGTGGTTCTCGCGCTGATGTCGATCATCAGCCTGATGGTCTACGACTTCTTGATCGAGAGTACGCAGGTTGCCGCGCGCGCCAGCAACAGCACGCAGGCGGAGAACAACGGGCGACTCGCGCTGCGCACGGTGTCGGAGGACCTGCGATCCGCCGAACAGATCCAACCTCTGTCGTCGGCAACCGCGTGTCCGAGCGGCACAGTGTTCCCGGCGGGTTTCGCGAACTGCATCACGTTCCTCGTGCCCCACGAAACCTCGGCCGGCGCGACGACCACGACGATTGCACCCGGCGCCACCCCGATTGCATGCCCCTTCTCGAAGATCACGTACGGTCTGCGCGCGGGTGCGGTCCGCGAGGACCGCACCGACTACAGCGCGTCCTGCGCCCCGATGGCCGTGTTCACCGGAAGGATCGTGCTCACTGGGGTCGACAACACGTCGTCACAGCCGTTGTTCACGTACTACGACACCTTCGGGAATCTGCTCAGCCCCACGAGCACGGCGGCCGACTACTCGAGCGCCGGGAGCCTCGCGGTGCAGGTCCAGGTCAACTATCAAACGGGCGCGCCCGACATCTCGCTCATGACGATGGCCGCGCTTCGCAACAACCGATAGGAGGTTCCGGTGAACCGTTGCGAACGCGATGAACGAGGCAGCATCGTCGTAGTCATGCTGGTGGCGATGGTTGTCGCGGTCCTGTCCGTCTCGCTCGTCGATTCCGTAACCCAAAGCATGGCGTTCTCGCGTCGTACCGGGGACTCGGCCAACGCGCTGCAACTCGCCGACGCCGGTATCAACGACGCGATCCAAGTGCTGCCGAACCAGGTCGGACCGACCTACAACTCGGGAGGCTGCGCGTCGCCGTGCTCGGTGTCGCTCGGCAGCGCCGGAAGTTACAAGTACACCGCGACTGCCGACTCGTCCGGAACGGTCTGGCACATCACGTCGTGGGGAACTGACGCCCACGGCCAGATGCGCAAGGTTCGCGCCGACGCCAAGGCGGAGAGCCTCTTCGGCAACGCCTTCTTCATCTACAGCGGTGCTGCACTCAAGCAGGGAACGATCGACAGTTTCACCGACGGTTCAACGATCCAACGCATGTGCACCCTGCACGGCACGTTGGGTTCCAACAGCGGTGGAACCTGGTTCGGCACCAACGGCGGGGGCAATAACAACTGCGAGAGTTACACGTACGGAACGAGTTGGCCGTACTCGGTCGACGGTTGCAACGAGTACTCGTCGGCGACGCCCCTCCCGGCGGCGCCGACGACAGGTTCGGGCCAGTGCCCGCCCGGCGCGACCAACGTCCTCTCCCCCGCATTCACGCCCCCGCAGGTCGTCGCGCCGGGGGGCGGCAGCGCAGTCGCGCAACCCGCCGTGTGTGACGGCAACAACAATCACGCGACACTGAAGGCCCAAGCGAACGGGCAGCCCTACTTCTGGACCTCGGTCACGCTGCGGCCACCCTGCCAGGTCGACCCCAGCAACGGTCCCGTCGTCATCTACAGCGCGGGCACCATCGATATCGGCGACGCCAATGGCAACAGCGCCGCGGTCAACAGTCCGCTCCTCACGTCCGCGCAGTGTTCTGCCACCACCTACACGTCGGCGAAGGATGCGAACGGGAATCCCTCCACCGACTACTGCCCCGGATGGTCCGCCAACCTGCGCATCTTCCAACTCTCCGGCGTGTCCGGCAATGCCGCGAACATCATGCTGCGCAACCACCTGCAGTTCTGGGGTGTGATCGACGCGCCGAGCGGCTGCTCCCAATGCGGACTCACGGGAACACCTCACGCCGAGGTCTGGGGAGCGACCGTCACCAACGGATTCAACGCCAACGCGCAGCTCACGCTCCATTTCGACGATTCCCTCGGTCGAATCGGCACCGGTCGATACACCGCATCGAACTGGCGCGAAGAACCACTTCCCTGAGCCGGCCGAACCCGAAGCTCGGTCGGTTCGCGCTCGTGGACGCGTTCCCTTGGAGGGTTGCTACGCGGCAAGCCGGCCGTCGGTGATCGAAACGACGCGGTCGCAGTAGTGCGTCATGCGCGTGTCGTGCGTGACGATGACGGCGGCGACACCGCGGCCCTTCACTTCGTCGTGGATGAGCTGCATCACCCGCTCGCCGAGATGGGTGTCGAGCGAGGAAGTCGGTTCGTCGAACAGGACGAGGCGCGGCTCGTTCATCAACGCACGACCGATCGCGACCCGTTGACGTTCGCCGCCCGACAGTTCGGCCGGGAGATGTCCGCGCCGCGTGCCGACGCCGAGTTCGTCGAGGAGCTGATCGGCGCGGGCGCGCGCCTGCTTGCGGTTGGTCCTGCGCCCGGTGAGCTCGGCGACGACCAGGAGGTTCTCGCGTGCGGTGAGGAACGGAACGAGGTTGACGGTCTGGAACACGAAGCCGACGCGTTCGCTGCGGAACCGGGTCAGCTGCTTCGCGCCATAGCCCGTGATGTCCTCGTCGCCGACGACGACGGCCCCTTCGGTGGGTGTGAGCAAGCCTCCGGCGATCGAAAGCAACGTCGTCTTGCCCGACCCCGACGGCCCGACGAGCGCGACCATCTCGTCGTCGCCGATCGTCAGTCGGGCATGCTCCAACGCGACGACGTCCTCGTCGCCGGAGCGGTACACCTTGCGCACATCTCGCAGTTCGAGCGCGGTCATCGATTCTCCCGGATCTTCTAGTTCGAGGCGCCGATGGCCGTGATCGGATCGGCGCGCACGATGCGACGCAACGAGACGAAGCTGCCGAACACGGCGGCCACGACGACGCCCACGAACGTCGACACCGCGCGTGACGGTTGGAGCTGCAGCGGTATGGCCGCGGGCGTGATCGCACCGAGCGCGAGCGCCAGGATCTCGCCGACGACGAAGGCGATGATGCCGACGGCCAGTGCCTGGACGAGCAACCCCGCGAACAGCCGTCGGGTGGGCGTGCCCAACGCCTTCAGCACACCGTAGAGCGAGGTTCGTTCGATGGTGAGCAGCACGAAGAAGAGCGCGACGACGAGTCCGACGACGACGAAGGTGACGTCGATGATCCCGGCGAACGTCGCTTTCTGCTCACGGGTGCCGGGCGACGACAGCACGGCGTCGGTCTTGGTCAAGGTCCTCGTCGCGCCGCGGGTGGCCGCGTCGATGTTGTGGGTCAGCTCGAGGGCGGGTGCGTTGCCCTGCACGACCAGTACCTGGAAGCCGTCGTTCGCGACGGGCGTGTCCGGCCGGCTCTCGTTCTGGACGCGCCGCCACGTGGCGGGCGCGACCCATAAGGCGCCCTGGAGCAGGTAGTTCGTATCGTTGACCCAGCCGCGTACCCGCAACGGCACCTGCTGCGGGCCGGCTCCGAGACGTTGGCCGATGTGCACGCCGAACGCGGCGAGGCGACGGTCGGCCCACGCCTCGCCGTCGGGGGGCGGCGCGGGTACGCCCTTCGGCGCCGTCTCGTACCCGATCACCGCGGTGTCGGCGAGATCCGACTTGCCCGGCACCGTCGACCCCACCAGCGTGATGCCCAGCCCGCCGACTGCGATCACGCCCGGCGCGTGCGTGACCTGCGCGCGGGTCGCGGGATCGATGCCGGACCGGATGATCGAGTCGTTGGCATCGGCGGAGTAGACGATCGCGTCGGCGCGCTGGGCGCGCAGCGTGCCGGTCGAACCGAGGTAGAGGCCGTCGAGCAGGCCACCGAGGAACAACAACAGCACGACGAGCAAGGTCAGCACGATCGTCGCGGTGACGAAGCGGCGCGGCGTACGCCGGAGCTCCCGGAGGGCCAAGATCACGCGACGCCGCCGGGAATCGTCGCGCGCACCGGCTCGATCGAGAGCACGCGTCGAATCGCACCGAGTGACGCGATGGACGCGAGAACGAGCACGATCACACCGGTCTGCACCACCTCGCCCGCCGAGAGCCGGGCGCCGAGACTCGACGTGCTCGCCGCGAGCGCTCCGGTCGTGAGCACCGCTCCGATCATCACGCCACCGAGCACAACGAGCACCACCTGGACGAGCAGTGACCGCGCCAGTACCGCGCCCGCGATTCCGAGGGCCCGCAACAGCGTCAGGGCAGCAGCCTTCTGCACCGTGAGGATCAGGAAGAACAATCCGGCGACGACGACCACCACGAAGAAGCACAGGAACACGACCGTGCCCAACGACTGACCGACGCTCGCGACACCGGGCGACTCCTTCACGGCTTGCGTTCGCGTCAACGCCTCGACGCCGGACACCGCGGTGTCGATCGCATCGCGTACCGTGCCCGCGTTGGTCCCCGGCACGGTCTGCACCGCGACAGCCGACGGGAACACGCTCGTCGCTCGCGGGTTCGCGTCGCGGCGAGCCGCGGCATACGTGTCGAATGTCGTGAACATCGTCGGCAGCACCGAGTAGTTGATGTCGCGGGCGACTCCGACCACCGTCAGTGCCCGACCACCGCGTTCGAGTCGCACCTTGTCGCCGATGTCGAATCCGCCGGCGGAGTTGCGGGAGCTTGCCGCGACCTCGAACGGTGCCCTGGGTAACCGTCCCTTGGTCAGCGTCGTCGGCGCGCCCGGTCCGTTGAGCTCGTATCCGACGAGCACGGCGTCGCGGAGCTTGCCTCCTGCCCGAACGCTGAACGTGCCCTCGCCGAGCGGCCCGGCGCGCGCGACGCCCGGCACGCGCGCGACGGCGGCAACCGTTGCGAGCGGCACCACCGAGCCTTCGAGGTTCTTGCGCGCCTGTGACGAGTAGACGAGGACGTCGGCCGATTGGTGGTCGAGCGCGCCGATGAACTGTCCGATGAGGGCTCCGGTCAGGGCCTGCACGAACAAGATGAGGAAGACGAGCAGGCCGACGGCGCCGGTGAGCAACGCGAAGCGCCAAGGCGCGCGGCGAATCTCATGGAAGGCGAGGAACATGGAGGCCACCATGTTGGCGATACCGGGTACCGCCGACCGAATTCCGCCAGACCGGCGTCCTTGCCGGCGGTGGCGCCTTCGCCTCGGCTCCGAGAGGGACGCTCGTGTGACCGGCCGCGCGGCAGTCGGGTAGACAGGCCGGATGACGACATCCGAGCGGGAGCTGACCGAGCCTGTCGACCTGTGTACTGCTGACGGTGCGTTGCTGAACCCGGCCGCGCGCGGTTGGTCGCGCCGCCCGTTGCATCGAGCGAACCTGCATGGTCGGGTCGGTGCGAACAAGCGGTGGGACTACTGGGCGATCCTCGCGGGCGATCTCGTGGTCTCGTCGGTGTACTCCGACATCGACCGTTTCGGGCTGGCCGACGTGTACTGGGCCGATCTGACGACGGGTGAATCGGGGGGACACGCGATCGTGGTTCCGGCCGGTGGCGGGATCGAGCTTCCCGAGCTCCCGGGCACCGCGCCGTTGCTCGTGGATCGCGACGGTCTCGAGTTGCGCATCACCGACGACGCGGCGGGCACGCACCTCCGCGCGGTGTGGTCCGAGCGAGACGGTCGTGCCGGTCGGCTCGACGTGACGGTCGCGCTCCCTGCCTCGTCACGAGTCGCTCAACGTCGTCATCCCGTGGAGCGACGAGTTGTTCAACTTCACTTCGAAGCAACAAGCCCGCCCGGCCGTCGGTGAGCTGGTGGTGGGTGATCGGCGCTGGTCGATCGGCGGAGCCGACGGTGCCGAGTCGTGGGGTGTGCTCGACGTCGGCCGCGGGAGATGGCCCGCGCAGATCGCCTGGAACTGGGGCGGCGGAGCGGGCCGGTGCGGCGATCATGTCGTGGGCCTCCAGGTGGGCGCCAAGTGGACCGAGGGGACGGGCTTCACCGAGAACGGCCTGATCGTCGACGGTCGACTCTCCAAGTTGGGTGCGGAGCTGATCTGGGACTACGACTGGGACGAGCCGATGCGGCCGTGGCGCGTCGTGGATCCCGGCGGTCAGCTCGATGTCGTCCTGGCGCCCCGTTTCGACAAGCACTCCAAGGTGGATGCCGGCCCCGACTTGAAGAGCGAGACGCACCAGGTGTTCGGCACCTGGTCGGGACGACTCCGAACCGATGACGGTCTCGCGCTCGAGCTGACCGGGTTGCAGGGCTTCGCGGAGGAAGCTCGCCAGCGCTGGTGACCTCCACCGTTCACCGCGGTCGAGGAATCCTTCGGAGATTCCCCGAGACGGAAGCTGTCGGTGGTGGGCTCAGGGCCGGATCTCGTAGAACGCGTTGATCGGATGGTCGATGTCCAGCCGGCGGAATCGGCTGAACCCGGCGGCGCGGGCCATGTCTTCGGCCTTGGCCGCGGGCAGGCCCAGGGTGCCGAGGCCGGCGCCGTCGGAGGCGGACATTGCCGACGACATGCACGACAGCACACTGATCCCGTACATCAGCGACGCCATCGGGTTCTTCTCGGCGTTCGCCGCGAAGGCGTCGTGGGCCTTGATGTCGACGAGCAGCCAGGTGCCGTCGGGCGCGATCGCGCGTCGCAGCGTGTGCATCATCTCGAGGGGGTGTGTCATGTCGTGGATGCAGTCGAAGGTCGTGATGAACCCGATCGACTCGTCGTCGGGTATCGGTTCGGCGCGCGGATCGTGGAACGACACGTTGGACGCGCCCGCTTCTCGTTGCTTTTCCTGCGCTCGGCGGAGCGCATGCTGACTGATGTCGTAGCCGATGAACCGGCAGTTCGGGTAGGCGCCGGCCATCAGCAACAGCGCCCCGCCCGCGCCGCAGCCGACGTCGGCGACGGTGATACCGGCTGACAGGCGCTCCGTGACGCCGTCGAGCGCGGGCAACACGGTCGGCAACAGATTGGCGCGGTTCCATGGCTCGAACGCGCGCTCGATACCCACGGCCGCTTCGGGCCCATGGCTGTCGTAGTCGTGACCGAGCCCGGTGCGAAAGCTCTCCGGCATGTCGCGCAGGCTGTCCATCGTGTTGGGGAACCGGTGGAACATGCCCATCCCGTAGGCGGGGTGCGCAGGTGTGGCGAGCACCGCGGCGGCCTCTTCGGACAAGCTGAAGCGTTCGTCCTCGTCGCAGTCGATGATGCGCGCCGCCGCCTGGTTGTACGCCCACTCGCGTACCCAGCGCTCGTGTAACCCGGTCCGTTCGGCGAGCTCGCCCGACCGCAGCGGCGTCGCGGCTTCGCTCATCGCGCGGTAGAGGCCGAGCTTGTCGCCGAGATGGATCATCCCCGACGTCACGGCGCCCTCGAGCTTCGTGAAGACGAGGAAGGAGAACATCCGGAGCTTGTCCTGATCCATGCGCGCTTCCCTTCATCCGGCGACGCCGAGTGCTCACCCGAGAGTGAATCGATGCGGCCGCCATCGATTCGACCCCGTATCGGGATCGTATAGTTGCCGGGCTCCGGGCCGGCGTTCGGTTGCTTGCGCGGTGCCGACCGCGGAGTTGAACGTCCAGGACGTCGCCGATGGGCCGGGTCCTGGTTCGCGGCGGACGATCTTGGCCTGTTCCTAACTCCGCTCTCAGTTTGTCTGTCCATGCGTCGCGGATCATGGCGACATGGAAGGCGGGCGCACCAACTCACGAGCGTCACGTTCGGGTTGGAGTATCGGCGCGCTGATCGGGCTGGTGGCCGTCGGGTGCGCATCGGTCAACACTCCGAACGGGTCAGCGTCGCGAGCGCCCACGACGGCTCCGCCGACGTCGACGTCGACATCGACATCGGCGTCTCTTCGGCGGCGGATCGCGTCGGTCCGGCCGACCACGACGACTGGCCCGGTCGAGCAAGCCGGATGGACGTTGGTGAGTGCGGGATCATCCGGCGTGTCCATCGACGAGCGCACCTTCGCCTTCGCCGACGGTGGTCGCGTGACGGTCGCGCGTTTTCGGTTCGGGCTCACCCGCTTCGCGCTGCACGTCGGGAGCCACGATCCGCCGACAACCGGAGGGGCGCTTGGACCGAACGCCGGACCCGCCGTCGGTCGAGCCGAGATGCCGAAGCTGTTGGCGGCGTTCAACGGCGGGTTCAAGATGTCTTCGGGAAGCGGCGGCTTCGAGCTGGACGGCCGGGTCCTGCGAACGTTGATGCTCGGAAAGGCGAGTTTCGTCATCGATACCGACGGTTCGGGACACGTCGGAGTGTGGGGTCAAGACCTTCCCCGTCGGGGCGAACAGGTCGCGAGTGTCCGCCAGAATTTGGCACCGCTCCTACGCGGCGGGCAGCTCGACCAGAACATCTCACAGATCGGGGCTTGGGGGGCGACGTTCAAAGGCGAGAGCATGGTCGCGCGTCAGCGCGCTCGGCGAAGATGCCGGCGGGGACATCCTCTATGCAGCCGGCATGAGCGTCTTGCCGATCGACCTCGCCAATGCGCTCGTCGGCGCCGGGGCCACCAGTGCGATGGAGCTGGACATCAATCCCGAATGGGTGCAGCTCGCGCTCAGCCCGCGTCCCGGCGGGCCACTGTTTCCGGGTGTCCCGGGTCAACACCGGCCCGCGAACCAGTACATCGTCGGCTGGACCCGTGACTTCTTCACCGTCGTGACCACGCATTAGTGCCAACCGGCGATCTTCGGCTCGCCGGGCGAGGACATCTCCACCGAGGAACGCGCGAAAGTTCACGCCATGGCAGAGCTCCGCTCCTCACCGCAGAGACGATCAGGAGCCGGCGGGTGAGGGCGAGCGCTCTCCGCAGAGGGCGGCGCACGAGGCGCGTGATGATGTGTATCGGCGCCGTCGCGCTCCTCGGAGCCGCACTCCTCGTCTTCGCGAGCACACTCTCCGCCCGCTCGATCACGAGCGCAGCGCGAGCAGGCGGTCGTGTGAGTACGACGCGCGCGTCCTCTGCGATGTCGACCACTCGTCCTGCGGTCGCAGCCACCGCGTCGACGCGGCAGGAGACGACGACGTCGACTGCACGAGTTCGACCCTCGACGCCTCCGTTCTCGCCGAGTGGCCCGCCGTGGAGCGTCGCACGAACGACCCGCATCTACACCGATTCGGCTCGGTCTACGCCGGCGCGGGGTACCGAGCCCGCGCACGCCGGTCGCGTCCTTGTGACGGTCGTTCGTTGGCCGGTCACCCGAGGCGGCGTGCTCGCGCCGGGTCGTCACCCCCTCGTGGTCTTCGCGCACGGCTACGCGGTCCAAACCAGTACCTACTCGGGTCTCCTCGACGACCTCGCCGCCGCCGGCATCATCGTCGCCGCACCGGAACTGCCGGGAGAAAGCACCGCGCTGAGCGGAGCGCCCAACGAGAACGATCTGGTCAACGAGCCGTGCGACCTGGAATTCGTCGCGGGCTCGCTGGAACAGGCGCCGCCTGTCGGCCTCGCCGGCACGCTCGCGCACGCGCCGCTCGTCTTCGCCGGGCACTCCGACGGGGCTACGGCCGCCGCGTCGGCCGGCTACTCGACGAAGAGCTGCACCGGCCCGAAGCCGGTGGCCATCGTTGCGCTCTCGCCGGATGACATCGCTCTCGATGGCGGCGCTCTCGGATCATCGCCGGCGTTGCTCGCCGCGACCGGCACCCACGACGAGATCAATCCGGTCGCGCATACCGAGTCGCTGTGGCTACACGTGCCTCGGCCGGCCTGGCTTCTCACCGTTCAGGGTGGTAGTCACCTCGGCACGTTCACGACCGATCCCGATCGCACCCGCGTAGACACGATCATTGCGGCCTTCGTCATCGCGCACACCGTCGATCCAGGCGCTGCGACCAACATGGTCGCGAGTGGTCGCCTCCATCTCTACACACGTTGACCGGGACGGTGTTTCATGGGCGCTCGGCACGGGTGGCGGGCGCTCGGGATCCTCAAGACGCCCCGTTGGCGCCCGCGCCGCGGCGCGCATTGGTGCCGGCGATGTACGCGGCGAGCGCGAGAACCGAAACCGTGGCGTAGACAGCGAGGCCTTGGTCGGTGCCCGGTTTCAGCACGACCGCGCCGAGTGCGCCGACGACCCATAGCAGCTGGAACAGCGTTTCGAAGCGGGCGAACGATCGGCCCCGCGCGGCGTCCGGCGCCTCGCGTTGGAGAAGGCTGTCGAAGCCTTGCCGGCCGACACTCGCGCCGAACGCAACGGCGAAGACGGCCGCGGCGATGGTCGGATGGTCGACGTGGGCCGCGGCAAGGAACGACACCACGGCGGTGACGATCAGTGCGATGGTGAGCAATGGTTCGTCGCGATGCAGTCGGTGCCGCAATATCGGGCTCGCAATGGTGCCGGCGAGGCCGCCCGCGATGCTGCAGACCGCGACGAGGCCGAAGAACCATGTCGGGTCGCCGGCGCGCTTGAGCTGGAAGGCAACGAGGAACACCACGAAGCCGATCCCGGCACGCAGGACCATCATCGCCGCGGCCGCGAACCGGATCGTCGGCGACCGAAGCTCGTCGCGCTCGAGCGCGCTCGTCGCCAGTCGATGGCGGGTTTCGGGTGGGATACGCAGCGCGGTGATCGCGCCGGCGAAGTACACGAGTGCGGCAATCTGCAGAACCGGAACCGCGTCGGTCACGGTCAGGATCCCGGCCGAGATTGCCCCGCCGAGGAGCCCGCTGAGGGTCGAGATCCGGGTCAGTCGTGCGTTCGCGGCGACGAGATCGGCGTCGTCGTCGACGAGGCTCGGAACGAGCGCGCTCTTGGTGATCGCGTAGGCCTTGTCGAGGATGAGGATTCCGAACGCCTCGGGGTACAAGAGGAGCGTGTGGAGGTTCCCCGCGGCAAAGAGGCACAAGATGCCCCGTCCCAGGCAGGTCGATGCGGCAACCGCGGGCGCGCGTGGCCGAAGCGATCGACGAGCGGCCCGACGAGAGGGGCGAGCAGCACGAACGGTGCCAACGTGAGCACGAGGTACCCGATGGTGCGCGGCCGTGCCGCCCCGACCGAGACGTTGAAGAACACCGAACCGGCGAGCGAGACCGTGAAGAACGCATCGGCACCCGTGCCGAGCGCGTGTGTCGTCGAGAGGCGCGCCAACGGCATGGGACCGAAGATGCGGGTGAATATGCGACGCAGGACGAGCAATGGCGTCTCCGACCCACTCGAAAGTCACCGGCACTCCTCGGCGGATCGCCGTCGAACGGCATCGTACCGACGCGTGCGCCCGCGTGACCGAACCGTTCGGCGTGGTCGACTCGCCGAGTCGAGGGCTACGTTGGTCGACGCATCGCAACGCTCGCCCGATTGCCCCCTCAAGGAGTCAACGACGTCCGCGATACCGATTCGCCACGACAGGAGTCTCCGACGACGGCGGTCGTCCGTCGTGCTGCTCGCGACCTTGCTCACAGTCGCGGCCGCGTGCAGCGCCGACGCCCGATCAGCGACTGACATCCGCGCGATCGCGATCTACTCCGCTGCCATCCGCGCGACGGCGAGCCAGCCGATCGGCAATCCGCCGACAACGACCAGACCCGGAGAGATATTCGTCGTCGGCGCGCACACCTCGATCGCCCTGTCGGTACAAGCGGGTATCGCAGAGACGCTGGAGAGTCTCGCGACGATCCGGTTCGTCGACGCCAGTTCCGAGGCCATCGACAACACGGCGCCCAACAAGACGGTCCACGGGAACGGCATGCTCATCACGCTCGGCGACATCCCAGCCGGCCGCGATGACGTCGCGATCACCGCGCAACGTTACGAAGGAACCGACCGCACCGCTACGTTGACGATCAGGCTCCATCGAACCGGCTCGACCTGGAAGGCAATACGCACCACCGGCTCCTGATCGTCTCGTTGACCGCGACCGTTCGCGACGAATCGACGACGGTGCGACGCTCGCGCGCACCGCGCCGGCACAGATCGACCTAGGGCGCGGATCGGATCGCGCTGAGCGGCGGCCGGCCGGCGTCGGTCAGTAGGTCCGCTCTGGCCGCGGCTTGGGCTTTCAGGTAGGTGTTCCAGAAGTCGAGCGTGGCCGCGATGACGACTGCGTCGTGTGGGTCGGGCGTGTCCTCGTATTGGGGCGCGTGCCCGGCGCCGATCAAGGTCACGAAGTACTTGGGTGGTGCCGCCGACGCGTACGCAGCGCCCGCGGTCGAGTACGGGATCACCGGGTCCGCCGTTCCGTGGAAGATGAGGATTGGCTTGTCGAAGACGTAGGGATGGTCGCCGAAGGGCAACTTGATGCCCGACATGATGATGACTGCCGTGATGCGCGGATCGTGACAGCAGGTGTTGAACCCGAAGCCGTAGGCGGTCGCGCCGCCGAGCGAGAGTCCGCTCAGACCGATGTGGTGTGGGTCGATCTTGCCCGTGAGTGCGGTGTTCGGCGTCACCGCCAGGCGCAGCACCTGGTCGAGAACGAAATGCAGGTCGGCCGGCTGGTTCACGTAGTCGCCGATCACGACCGAGCCGCCGCTCGTATCGTTCGTGAGCGGGAACGTGGGGACCGCGACGACGTAGCCGTGTCGCGCCCACGCGCCCGCGAGCACTGTGAACTTTCGGGCGTCGCCCCCTGCCCCGTCCGCGTGCAGGATGAGTGGATAGGGGCCCTTGCCCGAGGGGACATAGATATCGGTCACGAGCGTGCGCGTCGGCGCGCTACGGGTGTGCGCGGGGTCGTCGGTCGGGCGACTGTGATCAACGAAGGTCGCGGTCATGCGGGTCACCGCGAGGTTCGTCGGCGCGGACGTCGTCGTGGTCGCCGGCGCGGCAGTAGCCGGAACTCCTGCAGTCGTCGCCGTGGCGGCGCTGTGCGTCGTGCTCGAGCTGCTCGTGCACGCGGCGAGCCCGACCGCGACCACAAGACTGATCGCAAGGAGACCCTGGCGGCGGCAGACCGGCATCAGTGCGCACCGTAACCGGGAAGGCTCGTCGACGAACGAGAGCCTGAGTCGCTCCCCGGAACCGCGTGGCCGCTTTGGGTTGCGTCGGGCCTCGTTCGAACCCTCCCGAGGCCCTGGTGAGCTTGTTCGAGGCCTTCGGCAACGCAGGCTCTTCGTGATCGGCGGGTGAACTTCCTCGGGTACTGGGCGTTGTTCGTCGATCAGATCTCGAACGACCAGCCGCGATCAACCGAACCGTGGGACCCGCCGCCCGCGAGCCGTCGGCGCAGGCCCATGAGATGACGCCGAGGAGCTGCCATGGGCATTCCGTCCGAAACGATCCCTCGGTCGCCGCATCACGCCGGCAGGCCTGGGCCACGTCGCGCGGTGCTCGGTTCGACCCGCCCGTGGTCGCGGATCGGACCGCGCCTGCTGGTCGCGGTCATGGTTCCCGTGGTCACGTTGAGCGCATTGGGCGTGGTCGGTGTGGTGCAGCGCTACCGAGACGCAAATGCTGTGTCGCGTGTCGTCACGGAGGTGGAGCACATCGAACGGACCTTGCACCTCTACGCCGGACTCGTGGCCGAGAAGACCGCGTCCGAGTCGATCGTCGTGGCCGCCGCATTGCACATCTCGCCCGCTCAGGCCGGCCGTCTCGCCGGCTTTGACATCGAGGCGCAGTTGGGATCGGCGCGAACGTCGGTCGACGCCGCGGTCGCGAGCGGTGCCGGAACGATATTGGGCAAGAAGTTGCCCGAGCTGATTCCGCTTCGGGCGCGCATCGACTCCGGGGCAGCGAGCGAGGCTTCAGTTCGGTCGTTCTTCATCGGCAGCGTCGACATCGCGGAGTCGGCGTGGCTGGCCCAGATGAGGGAGCTGACGCGGACGTCGCTTTCGACGGTTGGCTCAGCCGAGATCCGCCGGGCCATCGCGGTGTTGGCTGACGCCGCGGACGCGTTCATCTCCGGAGCGAAGGAAACGACTGCCGCGGGCGCTCTCACCGTGCCCGGCGTGCCGGGCGCGGCGACGGGCGCGACGGACCTCGCGGCGTCGAACGCCCTCTACACGCGTGCGGCCTCGGGATTGGGGGCCGAGCTCGACGGGCAGGGGCTCGCCTCGTGGCGGCGCCTGATCATCAACGACCCCGACGTGAAGACCTTCCAGGGATTTCTCGCGTCACTCCTCCAACGGCCCTCGGGTTCGGCCGCCGGCGCCAACATCGCGGAAATCGCCCGGACGTTCCGACCCGGTCTGATCTTCCAGGACCACCTTCGCCAGATGGTCGACGCCGCCGCGGCCGGCATCCTTCCCCTCGTACGCGGACTCCAAAGTGGAGCCCGACACGATCTCGAGCGCTACCTGCTCGCGTTGGGCGTCATAGGAGCGTGCAGTGCGGCGATCACGATCGTGACTACCCGCAAGATCGTCCGACCGTTGCGGCGGCTTGCGGTCCGCGCCGCGGACGTGAGCGGCGGGTCCATTGGTGGCGCTCCACTCGACGCGCGCGGACCTTACGAGGTCGCATCGGTGGCCCGCACGTTCAACGAGATCGTTGCCAATCTCGTGGCACTCGATGCGACGACGCTGGCCCTCGCGGCTGCCGATCTCGACAGCCCTGTGCTGTCGACGTCTGTGCCCGGCCGGATCGGGGACTCGCTTCGCCACTCGGCCGAGATGCTGCAGCAATCGATCCGAGACAACGAGGAGTTGCGTCTGAACCTGGAGCGCAACGAGGCGCGTTTTCGAGAGCTCGCCGACGGGTCTCCCGACATCATCTTCCGGTTCTCGCGCGAGCCGGACCCGCATTTCGAATACCTGAGCCCGTCGTTCGAGAGGATCACCGGCATTCCAGTCGTGACCGTCGCCGCCGATTTCCGGGCATTCGCGGCCGTGCTCGACGACGGGGGCCGGGCCCTCGTAGCCGACGTGGTTGCCGACCGGAACTTCCAATCTCATGTCGATCTCTCGTTCCGGCGAAAAGACGGCACCATCGGCGTGTTCGATCTGCGCGTCGTCAGGACGCCGGACGGCACGCAAGGAGTGGGACGCGACGTCACCGAGCTCCGAGCCTTGCAACTGCAACTCGCCGAACAGGCCACGCGCGACCCGCTCACCGGGCTCGCCAACCGGCGACTTCTCGACGAACTCCTCGGCCGGGCGCTCCGCCGCGCCGACCGGTCCGGCACGCCGGTCACGGTTGCCTTCCTCGACCTCGACGACTTCAAATCGGTCAACGACACCCACGGACACGACGCCGGCGACACCGTCCTTCGCGCCACGGCAGCCCGGTTACAGGCAGCCGTACGCGACGCGGACGTCGTTGCACGCTACGGAGGCGACGAATTCGTCGTCGTCTACGAAGGCACCGAAGGCGATGGTCGCAAAGGCCTGGCCGAACGGATCGAGGACGCGCTCCGCGATCCGATCGACATCGAGGGCGGCGCCTCCGTGCGCTGTCCCGCGAGCGTCGGCATCGCCGACACCCGAAGCACCGCTCCGGACGCGGCCGCACTCATCGGCGCCGCGGACCGCGCGATGCTCGAGGTCAAAACGACACACCGCCCGTCACCGCGACGTGGCCTCCGCCCCGATCGCGTGCGTACCGCCGAGTAGAACGATGCCGTCCGGCGACCGTGACGTTCGCGATCGCGGAAGGCGTGCAGAGCTTCGACTCTGCGCCGGGTCAGGCGACCGCCGCGCGCAACGTGTGTTGCCGGTAGGCCCAGCCGGGTCCGCGCAGCACGTAGGAGAGCCGCTCTCGCCAGGTGTTCGACCGCGCCACGTCGCCGAGCATCTCCGCATGCTCGTGGGTGGCGACGCGCGCCGGGTTGAACGTGTTGATGTTCTTCGTGAGGCCGTACACGACGGCTTCGCGCTCGGGTTCGAAGGTGCCGAACAGGCGATCCCACAAGATGAGGATGCTGCCGTGGTTGCGGTCGATGTACTGGCGGTTGCTGCCGTGATGCACGCGATGGTGCGAGGGCGTGTTCAGCACCTTCTCGAACGGGCCGAGACCGCGGATCGTGTCGGTGTGGATCCAGTATTGGTACAGGAGATTGATCGCGCGTGCGGTCGATACGAGCTCGGGGCGGATGCCGAGCAGCGACAGTGAGCTGTACGGAAGGAACGTGCCGAACGCGTCGGCAACGGGCTGTCGCAACGCGGTGGAGAGGTTGTAGCGCTCACTCGAGTGGTGCACCTCGTGAATCGCCCACATGTACCGGCTCTCGTGCATGAACCGGTGGTTGAAGTAGTAGATGAGGTCCCACCCGAAGACGGCGCCGGCGAGTGCCATCGGGCCGGACCCGAGGTCGCGCACGAACCGGCGGTTCCACATGCGTTGCCGGCTCGTCAGAGTCGCCCACGCGGTCGTCGCCGCCACACCGCCGGCCACGACCGCGACGACGCTGCTCGCGCTCGCGACGATTCGGGCGACGTCGGCGACGCTCGTGACGTCGTCGTCGGGCGGCGCCTCACCCCCGGCCCGCCGCCGAGCGATCCGGTCGGCGACCGTGGTGATCGCGGCGGCTGCCGCCGCGGTTGCGATCAATTTCTTCGCGTGTCGGCCCTTGCCCGGAGTGAACGGCGCGAGGAGTCTCGGGAAGATGCTCGGGGCGAGCAAGCTCCCGACCCCCATCGAAAGGCTTGTGATCGTGTCGCGACGCTCGTAGTCGGCCGCGCTCGGACCCTGCCGCGCGGCGCGCGCCTTCAGGAATCGCTGTTCGGCCCCCATGGTCGCGAAGTAGAAGGGCGTGGCCGCGACCGTCGGATCCACGACGCTCAGAGCTCCGGCGCGAACGGCCGGCGGCCGTGGTGCGACCACTCGCACTCGTGTTCGCGACGGTCGGTAAGCCACGGTCGGCGCATGATCGCCACCCTAGGTCGCCGGGGCCATGTCCCATCCGGCGGGTGTCCGAGCCCTCCGGAAGCCCTGACGCACCCACTCGACCTCCTCGCCGGTGGGACTCTTCGTGCCGACCGGACCGGGGACCGGGGCTAGAGGAGCGGCGTGGTCGAGGTGCCGGTCAGGCGCAGTTGGCCGATGAACTCGTACATGCGTTCCTGCGCGGCGATGTGGCGGCTCATGGTGATCGCGTCGCGGAGCAGTCGCTCGAGCGGGTGACTCCGGTAGATCGACGACGCACCGATCAGCGCGCTCATCGCTTCGGCCACTTCGCGGGCGACGCGGAACGAGTGCGCACGCGACAAGCCCAACGCGACCCGGATGGCGATGCTCGGTTCGTCGCCGACCACGCGCCCATCCCAGAACCGGTCGAGCGAGTCGTACACATAGGCGCGCGCGGCACCGAGCTCGGCTTCGGCGCGCGCGATCGCGAGTCGGGCGCGTGACGTGTCGCGCAGGAGGACCAACTCGGGCACGAGCACTTTCTCGGACGCGATCGCGACGGCCTCGTCGATCGCGCGTCGCGCCAGGCCGAGCGAGACGCCGGCCATGTTGATGAAGAACATCCCGGGCCAGCCGTAGAGAGGTTCGGGACGCTGCACCGGGTCGGTGAACCGAAAGACGTGCCGATCGGGCACGAACAAATCGCTCGCCGTGTAATCGTTGGAGCCGCTCCCGGCCAGACCGGTCGTGTCCCAGGTGTCGAGGACGGTCCACGACGAGGCCGCCGCGCACGCGACGAGAAAGTCCGGCTGGCCGTCGACCAACACCGGCGCGTCACCGTCCATCACCAGGCAGCCACCGACGATCACGTCGGCATGGGTGCAACCGCTCCCGAACGCCCAGCGCCCGTTGATGACATAACCACCGTCGACGCGTCGGGCCCGGCCGTTCGGCGGGATCTGGCCGGCAGTGACGTCGTCGATCGACGGCCACAACTCCGCGGCAGCGTCCGGAGCAAGGAACGACCCGTAGTAGGGAGCGTCGGAACCGATCATCACGCACCAGCCGACCGACGCCTCGTGCATCGACAGGTTCTCGATCACCTCGGTCTGTTCGCGAGGAGTCAGTTCCGGGCCGTCGAGCGCCCGCGGCGCGGCGATGCGAAACGCACCCGCGTCACGCAACGCTCGGACCACATCGATCGGCAGTCGCCGCGCGGCCGCGATGTCATCACCACGCTCGCCCAACCTCGGTGCAAGCGCGGCCAACTCTTCGACGACACCAGTCATGCCGGCGAGCCTACGAGGACGTCGAGGCGGCGCCGGACAGCACGCAGCAGAAGGGATCGCCTCCGACCCCGCGCAACTCGTGCCCCATGAAAACACCCGCGACTCGAGGACCATGCCGGGTCGTCATGGGGTCACGCCCTCGGGTGGCCAGCCCGGCAGGAGGCCGAGGTCTGCGCAGAGCTTCGGGGCGTAGATCCACTTGCCCGCGAAGCGGAGCGCCTCGTCGTTACCGGCGAGCCAGCTGACCACCGCGCCGGTGGCTTCGGCCGGCGCGGAGCCGAAGCCGCGCTCGTAGTCGTCGTTCGGGTGCTGCAGTCGCCGCTTTTCGGTGATGACGTTTCCGGGATCGACGTTGAACGCGCGGACGCCTCGGTCGGTGAACTCGGCCTCGATCCCGCCCGCGACCCGACCGAACGCTGCTTTCGATGCCGCGTAGCCGATCCCCCATCCGCCCGCTCCCGCGGGGCCGGGCGGATCATGGCGGGCCGACCCCGACACCATGTTGATGATGCGGCCGTGGCCTCGCTCGATCATGTGGGGCACGACGAGCTGGATGAGGCGGAGCTGGCGAGCAAAGTTTGCCGCGCATGACGTTGTCGATGTCGTCCAACCTCATGTCGAGAATGCGGTCCATGGTGCCGCGTCCCTGGTAGATCGCGTTGTTGAACAGGACGTCGATGCGTCCCCACTCTCCCAGCACGGTCACCGGTGCACGTTCGACGCTCGTCACGTCGAGGAGGTCCATGGGCACGATCAACGCGCGTCGCCCGTGCGCCGCGATCTCGGCGGCTGTCGATTCGAGACTCCCGGGAAGCGAGACGACCGGATCGTCGCCGCGGACCGAGTTCGGCTCGCTGCGCGCGTCGCCCTCGTGGACGGTCCGGGCGGTGATCGCTACGTCGAATCCGCCGGAGGCGAGCGCGATCGCGGATGCCTTGCCGATCCCGCGGCTCGCGCCGGTGACGAGTGCGACCGGTGCGTCGGTCATGCTGCATCCCTCTCGTTCATCGCCGAGAACTTCCGCCGTTGGGAAATATCGGAACGTGCGCCCGGCTTGGCTGCGACCTGCTCTGGGTTCGAAAGAGGCTCGTTCAGTGTCCGAGCCATCCGGCGCGGAACGTGGGCTCTACCAGCGGTAGAGCCTCGAACCGGAGCGGAGCGGAGGGAGTGGGATTCGAACCCACGGAGGGTTGCCCCTCACACGCTTTCCAAGCGTGCCGATTCGGCCGCTCTCGCATCCCTCCCGGAAGAAGGAGATGCTAGTGGCCCGCTCGCAGCATGTATCAGGCGACCCGGCGGCACTCGAGCGCTTCCGCTGAGAGCTGCTTCCTTCCGGACCTGACTCGGTTCACGCACTCAGCTTCGCTGCGCTCACCCGTTGGGCGCATCCGTCGCTACGGCTTCCTGACCTGCCCCGTTTCGGCTAGTGCCGACGAGTGTGCAACGTGGCTGGAGCGCTACGCAACTCTCGCTTCCTGACGAATCCGCTGCCATCGAAGTCCGGGTGTCGACCAGTCATCGTCGGCCGGAACGCGTTGATGGGGATTGCATGCGGCCGGGCGTGCGTCACTGGCGCATCGCACAATCACCAGGTAGCCATTGATGCAGCTCACCGAGTCGAAGAAGCGGGGGACGATGAGCGACGAGCAGGAAATGGAAGAGGGCGGTGACGACTCTTCGCCGGGGCCAGCCAAATCCGATGGGCCGGGATACCGACCGCTACTGGTCGTTATTGGCTTCGTCGTGATAGCCGTGGTTGTGGCAGTCGCTTTCGCACAGATCCAGGACGGCGGGAACGGTTCAACAGCAAGTGTGTCGAGTGGCAAAGGGACCGTTCAGGTCGGGTACTTCGTCACCGGCTCGGCAACCTCGGCCGACATCACGTACAACACGCCGACCGGCACCGGGCAACAGTCCGGGGTGGACGTGCCGCTGAATCTGAAGTCACAAGCGGGTGCCGAACCACCCGGTGGGTCGGGCATCCATTACACGATGACCTCGGGTTCGTTTGTCTACCTCTCGGCGCAAAACAAAGGCGATGGCGATGTCACGTGTCGTATCGACGTTGACGGCGTGACGGTCAGCGAGAACACATCCTCGGGTGAGTTCGCCATCGCAACATGCCAGGGGTCCGCCTAGTCGGGCCGGACGTGCCGAACTTGTCGATTATCGCTTGGGCTTCCGGGCGTAGGCATACTCACCCTCACAGCCTTTGCTACGCACGCTCCAGGTCGAGACGGTAGGACGGGGAGCTTTGAGCGACCTTCCGGTCAATACTTCCCTGTTACTAGAGAAACCAGGTTCTTATAGGTGTTCTTCTTATAGCCGGTATTAAGGGCGCGACTGCCCGCCGATCCAAGTGTCTAGGACCGCATCGAGGCGAGAACGCTCCACTGGAATCTCGGCGGCTGGCAGTCCTCCGCTCCGGAAGCTGATCCAGCCGTCCCGCATCTCGTAACAGTCGGGGCCATCGGCACGATCCATCTCTCGGAAGATGGCGTACCCGGCCTCATATTCGGTGAGCCCGGTGAGGTTCGGGATTGGCCCGCCGGTCGTTTCCCAACGGCGGTACGACAATTCCAGGAGCGCGAGATTCGACGCCGGGGACTCACGCTGCCAGTGCTCCCAAAGGACAGGACCGCGGTCGATGTCGACCCACTCAATCGGGTTTGAACCGTTGGGCCACGCTGCTCGCACCTTGTCACGCCACTTCTCGGCACGCTTGCGGGACGGGAACAGTTCGGTGCGGTGGCACGTCCATTTCTGGCGCTTCCAACGGACCCGGTAGACGATCCGGTTCGGTCGGTTCCCCACCTACGGTGCGGTTCGACTGTTAAGCAGGGCCAAGCCAGCCGGGGTGATGCGTCGAATCAGGCCCGCCGTGCCATACCGACTCACACGAGATTCCCCCGTTTCCTCCAGCAGTCCGTCCCGCAGCAGCTCGCTTATGCGAGTGCTGATGGACCCCACTGGCGAATTCCGGGAACAGGTCGGCCGCCTCAATCGTTATGAGGCCGTTGTTGCCCGCCTCTGCGAATCGGGCGAGGACCCTGTACCGCAGTGGGCCTTGCTCTAGCTTCGCTGCGGTCTTGCTTGTTTCGGGTGCGTCGTGGCGGGCCTGCCCAGGCCCGGCAAGTTCATCGTGCATCGTTCGACCTTCCGTAGTCGGTGTTACGCATACTTCGGAGACTGACCTGCAGAAAGTGAGGTTTCGTCGTCCAGGCCGCTGCCGAACGCGAGTCGGAACAACCGGAGCCGGTGGGTGTGAGGTTGCATAGATGGAGCGTGCCCCGACCCTGAGTGCGTGAGCGGTTTTGGCCACTAGCGTGGCCACGGTGGACGCGCTGGAACGAGAGCAACAGCGGCTTTTAGAACGGCTCCGCCGGGACTTTGACCGGGGCGGGACCGAGGCCCTGGAAGACGACGCCGACGCCATGAGCGCCTTCATTCGGCGCAAGCTGTTTCCAATGTTCAGGGCGGGCACGCTGGATCGTGCGTTGCTCGCTGACTCCATCGAGATAGCGGCGAACCTGAAGGCTGCACCCCCGAGCACGCTGCGCCGATGGCGGAAGCTGGCTGGAATCGCGAAGCCCAACGGCAGGCCGAAGGGTTCCTATGCCGGGGACCAACCGAGTGAACGACAGGCCCGCCGAGAGAATGCCGTTCGCCGAGCGGCAGAGCGGTCCGGTTCAACCGATTAAAGGGTAGACCTCGGCTCGTTAGATGTATGTCGGAATGACTAAGAGCCGAGGGTCGGAGTTAATGGCCCTTTAGGAGGGAGAAGAAACAGCTATTGACGGGGTATTTACAGTACGGACAGAAAAACGGACAAGGCTACGGTCCGGTCTGGTCGTTGAGTCCGGACATAGTGTAGGCGTACGCGCTTCACACACGCGAATCGTCATCCACCAGAGCCGCCGTCAATAGGACGCGTGGCGGAGTGACTCCCTCGACAGTCGGCCACCCTTCGTCGGTGAAAGCGCCGAGATTGCTTCCGTATCCCAGACCCCAGGCGTAAAGGTAGAACCCGTCGAGCGATGGATAGAACGTAAACCCAGCAGATCATTGCGCGTCGAATACTCACTGGGTGCATCACCAAATGGTCTGGCCGTTGTCATCCGGAGCACCGTTGCCGAACCCCGACCTGCCGGAGGATGTCCGCAACGACTTCATAGAAGCGGGGACAATCTTGTCCTTGTCTCCACGAGGCGCAGCGGCGTTGCTGCGTCTGTCCCTCCAGAAGCTCTGCGGCGACTTACTAGGAGCCCCAGCAAACAATCTGGACAGCGCCATCGGTCGCCTAGTGGTGGAGCGAAACTTGGACCCACGCATCCAGCAGGCCCTGGACATAGTGCGAGTCATCGGCAACAACGCCGTGCACCCGGGCCAACTCGACCTTCAGGACGACGCCGCTACTGCCCAGGAGCTGTTCGTGCTTGTGAACCTCATCGCCGACGACATGATTACTAGGCCTGCCCACATAAGTCAGATGTTCGGAACGCTTCCCGAGGGTGCACGTCAAGCCATCGAAAGGCGCGACCGCACCGCTGACTCCTAGCCCTCCTCCGGGACCGCCAGGTCTAGGCCGACCGGCCTGGCGTGATTCTTTCGGCGTTCGGTTAAGCCGGGGTTCCGACTTGCTCCGGGTCGTTCGGGAACGCAACATGACGGTGGCCCAATGGAAACAGAATGATTCTCGGTTCGCCGTTGAATATCTCCATGCCGTTGCCCCCGTAGAACTCTGACCGCGGACCATCAAAGGTCCAGGTCTGGAATTGCTTTTCTAGCTCCTCGACGTGAGTCCGACCGGGATTGTCCAGCACAGAGGATTGTCCGTAAATCCAGACGTACTCGCGGTTCCTGAGGCTAATGGCCTCGTCGCAGAGCCGGATTTCTCCGTCTACGATGCGACGAACCTCGTCCGGGCTATTCGAGCTCGAGAACAGAAGCTTGAGAGTGAGTACTTGCCCGGGCTCCGGGGCGGGGAACCAGAACGTGTCATATTTGATTTGCTCGGTGAACGGAAGCTCGCCTGCCCACTCGACCCACGGGACCACAATCTCGGGTCCCATCGTCCAGCCCGGAGCGAACTCATTCGGGCGATGCCATGTCGCCTGTCGACGGCCGCCCTGTTCCAGCGTCACGCCGCTTTGCGTCGTGAACGCTGACATCCACTGCCCGGATTCGTGGAGGCTGAGCTTCAACAGGCCCGCCGTGGACCTTGCGGCGAGGTAGACGTCCGAACGGTTGTTCCACGCTCGCCAGACGGGCGTGTATTGGTCGCCTTCTTCGCCGACAGCAAAGCGGATTGCGTCCTTCTTGGCCATGCATCGCACCGTAGCGAAGCGGTGACACACGCCCGGCCCCCTTTTAGGGGCTCTACGCGATGAAGCGTGGTTGACGGCCTCGCACTCTCGCGGTCGGGACAGTGTGCCAGGTGACGCCGCAGTGCAACAGGAGCCGTAGCCGGTAGTTGTTGAAGTTGCGGAAGCCGTGACCGACACGCTTGACCTTCTTGATCAACAAGTTGATCCCTTCGGTCGGCCCGTTCGAACGGCCGGTCGTGTGGAACGCGAGGACCTCGGCTTCCCAGGCCCGGATCGTGCGAGCGAGGCGTCGGCACTCGCGCACGCCGGTCTGGTCGCAGTGTTCGTAGAAGGTTCGCAGCCGACGACGCGCAGCGCGGACCGTTGCCGCGTCGTAGACGTCGCGCAGAAGTTCCTTCGCGAGGTAGGTGTTGGTGACGTCACCGTGGCGGTCGCCGTGACCCAACATCGCGAGGATCCGTTCGTGTTGTTGGTCGCTGAGACGTTCGTGACCGACGAGGAGCCGACGGCGGATCCGATACAACGGATCGTCGCGTCGGCCACGATGACCGAGCGACTCTTGTTGCACACGACGGCGGGCGTCGTCGATCGCCTTGTTCGCCAACCGGATCGCGTGGAAGTGATCAACCACGATCGTCGCGTCGAGCCGGTCGGTGAGCCCGGTCGCATACCCGCGGAACGGGTCGATGACCGCCACGTCGATCGCTTGAACCCATTCGGCCGGTCGGTCGTCGAGCCAGTCGCGAACGACCTGGCCAGAACGGCCCTCGGCGACGTCGAGCAGCTGGTGGCGGTCCAGGTCGACGAACCCGGTGATCATCACCGTCGGATGTTTCGGGCCGGCCCGCAAGAAGCTCGTCTCGTCGAAGCCGAGCGCGCTCGGCGCACCCAGACGATCAGGATCATCGACAAGGCGTTCGCCGTGCTCGCGCACCGCGGCCATCGCGGTGTGCCAACCGACCCCGAACTCGCGCGCGACCTGAGCGACGCTGTCCGCGTCTTGACCGACCCGGCGGCAGATCTCGACCCGAGCTCGGCGTGTCAGCGACGCCCGCGACCCGATCCCGGTGTCGTGTTCGGTCCACGTCGCCGTCGCGCACAGCGGCTCGACGCAACGCCAGATCCGCTTCGCCCACACGAGCCGCACCGGCCGGCCCGCGATCGGCAGATCCCGCACCTCCACGCGGCGGCGGCCATGCCCGACCGCCCGCACCCCGCACGACCGACAGCCCACCCGATCGGCGGTCGTCTCGACCTGCAGCCACCACTCGTCAGTCTCGACCACGTGCGCGCCGACCACGAAGCCGGCCATGTCGAACAACCGCGGTCGCGCCTTCGCTACCGTGATCAATCACCAGGGGTCTCCCTCTCGAGCAGCCTTAGACAGCCGCAAGAGTGGCGAGGCCCCTGGCCTCGTTCGTGGACCTACAAACCCGGCCCGATCACGACACGACCCCAGCGTTCATCGCGAAGAGCCCTTTTAGGCCAGGCCATAGCCGGGATGGTGGCGCACCCCCGACGTACTCTCAGCGCATGAAACAAACCCCGCCCAAGATGGTTCGACGAGTGGCGTGCGCGACACTCGTTACCTGCTCTGTATGCGGAGCGGTTGGGGGTGAGATGTGCCGGACCCAGCGGTGTCAACAGATCATAACGGACCTAAGCCGGAACGTTCACAGCGTCGCTGTTGTGATCACGGGCGGAACGGTCTCTACCTCAACGGGAGCGGGACAGGGTGCGGTGCGTGGCGACTGGATGCCGGTGGCAGCGGCCGGAGCCGGTGGGACCCAGGTTGCCCGAGGCTTCGGGAGTGCATTCGACGCCACCATCATCACGTCTTAGTTGCTTGACCGGTGGTGCGCGTTCTAGCTATTGCCGCCGAAGCCCCTCGGGACTTTTGGGACCGGGTAACTCTTTCTCTGACTCTCGTCGGGGGTGTAGCGGCGATCACGGCGCTACTCCTTTTCGTGGCTTGGGCCTTGGACCGTCGTCGCCGTCCGGAGCTTCGTCTCGGCTGGGATATCCAATGTGGCGACGACAGCCACCTCCGCCGCTGGCCAGAAGACGAATTGCCAGTGCTCCATGCTGGCGAAACGATGCTTATTCGGGTGGGAGTCTCCAATATCGGCGACGCCATCGCCGAGTCGGTACTGACGAACTTTCTTGTCCCGGAAGTGTTGGACCTCTCAAATGCGCGCAAGCCCACTGACAAGCCCGAGCCGTCCGAGAACAACACGGTGGGAATCGCGCCGGACCATCGCATCACCTTCATGGCTCGCGCTGACACCATTGCTGGAGGCAATGCAGCGATAAGGGTTTACGAGG
This sequence comes from uncultured Actinomycetes bacterium, assembly GCA_963812205.1. Taxonomy (GTDB): domain Bacteria; phylum Actinomycetota; class Acidimicrobiia; order IMCC26256; family PALSA-610; genus PALSA-610. Next base: position 35,114 of record CAWEUJ010000004.1, on the reverse strand, counting down.
TCCGAATCAGCGACACGGCGACGCAACTACCAGAGCGCGTGCGGGTCCTGCTGGATGCGTCTTGTGCTCGCCTGAATACCAACGGTCGGCGGTGGCTACCGAGTCTCGTACCGCTGCCCGTGGAACATGCTGCGCCGATCGGGACCGACTGGCCACCGAAATATAAGACGGGACGCTGGCCCCGCTGGATTCACGCCGAGCCGGAGGGCCGTGTCGAATGCGTCGCTTGGTCAAGACGTGACGTTCGAGACATCGAACTCTGTGCCGGGCCCAGGCCGACGAGCCCCTGACCTACGACGGCACGCTTTGCGTCTCGCATAACGGACCCACACCGGGCAATGTGCGCGTTCGATGAACGAGCAGGCGAAGCAACGTCGGCACAAGTGGAAGCAGTGGTGGCAAGAACACTGGCGACATGTCGCTGTTACCGCTGCGCTCGCGTTCTTCCTCGGCTGGTGGTACGGCAATATCCGAAACGCAGGGCGGGATGACCTCCACTTGGAGAAAAAGTTCGCGGTCAAACGCCTGCGAGGTATCGCATGGCGTTAGTCAAGCAGTTCGGCGTTGTGCGAGGCTCGGTCAGCGCGTCATGTGGTTGTCGCTTCTCTGGGAGTCAAAACCTCTAGGAGGCGCAGCCAGGCGATGTCGTCCGGCAACACGTAACCGAGTTCCCAACGGCTTATGGTGGACGAGGAAACCAATACCTGAGTCGCGAGTTCCCTTTGCGTGAGGCGCAATTCGTCACGCAATCTACGTAGTGCGAAGCCAAATGCAGGGATATCGCTTTCCTGATACGCGGGATTTGAGCTGTCGACGAAGCTCCCGTACGAGCGTCAAAAAAGCCTGGTCTTCAGTTGCCGGTACGGCTCCGCCCTGAATCGAGGCTCGGCCCGTGACTGCTCGCCCTTCAACCGCTTGGAGCGTGTCGTTGCACGTTTCAAGCGCTCCCGAAAGTGCTTCCACCGACTGGGCGCTCGCCGCGCCCCGTGTTGTCGGTCGCGTGAACTTCGGCGAGACCGATCGCGGATGCGAGGGCAATGCCGATAACCGTGAGTGACGCAATCAGGGTCTGCCTTGCGGGCCTGCCGTTTCGTAGCTCGGCCTCCAGTGTGAGCACTTGACCTTTGAGCTTGTCAATCGTTGCGTCTCGGTCTCCAAGTGCAGTCTTCAGCGTTTCGTTCTCGAGAATCGTCGTGTTGAGTCGACGTATGAGTGCCTCAACCTTCCTGTTGATGGCCGCAAGCCGTTCGATGGTCAGCTCTTCGTCCAGGCCTGGCTGCGAATCAGGTGAAGCCACCACAGCCGGAGGCTACAGCCGGGACGCCAACAGGAATCTGTCCAAGAATGTCGTTGTCTCGCGCTGTTTGGTGCAGTCCCAGCTTCCGTACACCGTTTATGTTTTCCGCAGCCTTGGCACCACTAGGGGTCGCAGTCCGACACGACGAAACCGGGTTGTTCCTCTTAGGGTCCAGAGGTCGCGGTCTACGGGCCCGAGAGCGTGTCCGGCGCTCGACGGGATTGCTGCGCTCGGTCCACTGGAGAACCGACGCGCTGGTAGATGCTTACGGCGCGTGCCCGGCGTTCGGCACGGCCGTAACGGGTGACCATCGACGGATTCGTCCACCCTCCGAGTGACATCAGCACTTCCACGTCAACGCCCGCCAGCTTCATATCGTGCGCCCACGTGTGACGGAGCAGATGCGGGTGCACGCCCTCCAGCCCGGCAGCTTCCGCCGCAGCCTTCACCAGCTCGTAGACGCCGGGGTAGCGCAGCGCACCGTTTCGGCCAAGCCACAACTGCGGCAAGTAGGCGTGCTGGTGCGCATCGCGCACACGCAAGTACCGGCCGAGCAGACGTGCAGTTTGGAACCCGAACGTCACCACCCGGGAGTAGCGACCCTTCGTGACCTCCGCATGAATGAGCACCTGCCGTGCCGGAAGGTTCACGTTGTCCAGCAGGAGCCCGGCGCACTCGGTAGAGCGACAGCCGGTGTCCGCCATGAACGTCAGCAACGTCTCGTCACGCAACCGCTCAAACCGAGATACGGCCGCCGTGGTCGCCGCCTCGTTGTGCGGCTGCAATCAGCGCACGCACGTCCCGGGCCGAGAGCACCTTGGGTTCCGTGAGTGCGTCCTCCCGGCGCAGCGGCACGTACGCAACCGACAACGTGGGCGATTCGGGGATGACACCCTCGGCTGCAAGCCAGTTGAAGAACGTCCCGGCATGCCGCAGCTTCTGATTGACCGTCTGCGGTTTCAGCCCCTCCACCCGGTGCATATGTTCACGCCACAGCTCGACGCAATCGGGCGTCACATCGTCCGCCGTTGCCTGCGGTCCGTGCGTCGCCTCCACGAACGTCACCAGCTTGTCGAACACGACCCGGTACGTCGTGACCGTTCCCGGCCGCACGTCCCGTGCCCCCAGTTCCAGCGTGTAGTGCTCCCACCACGCACGCAACGGCCGGTCAACGTCCGCCGCTCGCTGTCGCCGTTCCCGCTCGGCCCGTCTCCGGTCTCGTGCGGTCGTCGTGCGTCGTGCAGTCCCGGCTGTCGTTGCCATTTTCGCTACCCCTGCTTCCTGAGGAACATGGGGTAGGTCAGTGGCCCGCTCGCAGCATGTATCAGGCGACCCGGCGGCACTCGAGCGCTTCCGCTGAGAGCTGCTTCCTTCCGGACCTGACTCGGTTCACGGGCGCCCGTCGCGCCGGACCCGATACCGCGCGAGCGGGCCGGTTCCAGCCTACTTGGCCTCGGTAAGGTTGCCGTCGTGGCGTCGCACAGCCTGTACCGCAAGTACCGGCCGCAGAAATTTGGCGAGCTGGTGGGCCAGGACCACGTCACGAGCGCGCTCCGGCACGCGGTCCGTGAAGATCGCGTCGGCCATGCGTACCTCTTCTCGGGCCCGCGCGGCACCGGCAAGACCACCACGGCGCGGCTCTTGGCCCGGGCCCTCAACTGCATGAACCTCGCCGACGACGGCGAACCGTGCGGCCTCTGCGAGAACTGCGAAGCCGTGGCGGCGGGGACCTTCTTCGACCTGGTCGAACTGGACGCGGCGTCGAACAACGGCGTCGACGCGATGCGCGAGCTGATCCAGAGCGTGCACCTCGGCGTCGGCGCGTCGAGCAAGCGCAAGGTCTACATCATCGACGAGGTGCACATGCTCTCGCCCGCGGCGTCGAACACGCTGCTGAAGACGCTCGAGGAGCCGCCGGCCCACGTGGTGTTCGTGCTGGCCACGACCGATCCGCAGAAGGTCCTGCCCACGCTGCGTTCCCGCACGCAGCACTTCGAGTTCACCTTGCTCTCGCACGGCCAGCTCGTCGCCCACCTCACCGACATCCTCGGCCGGGAGGGGATCGACACCGACGCCGAAGCCCTCGATCTCATCGCCCGGCGGGCGAGCGGGTCGGCGCGCGACGCGTTGTCGTTGCTCGACCAGTCGCTCGCGGTCGGCGAGGGCAGCCTCGACGGGCTGCAGGTGCAGTCCGCTCTCGGTGGTGCCCCGTTCGAGCAACGGCTCGCGGTGCTCGAGGCCGCCGCCGCCGAGGACGTCGCCGGCGCGCTCGTGGGTGTGCACGATCTCGTCGCCTCGGGGCACGACGTGCGGCGTGTGGCCGACGACCTGCTCCGCACCCTGCGCGACGCGTTCTTGCAGTCGAACGCATCGGGGCGCGTTCCCTACGACGGCGCGCCCGAGGACTGCGTCCGCCTCACCGCGCTCGCGAAGGAGATGGGCAACCCCGCGGTCGTGCGGGCGATCGAGATCATGGGCGAGGCGATCGTCGACATCCGCGGTCAGGCCGTCGCCGACCCGCGGCTCGTGCTCGAGGTTGCAGTCGTCCGGATCGCGCGCCGCGAAGCGTGGACGCGCGAGGAGACGCTGCTGGATCGGGTCGAGCGGCTCGAACAACGACTGGCCGACGGTGTGCCTGTGACGGCGACCGCGACCGTGGCCCCGGCAGCCGCGCCCGTGGCGCCCACCCGGCCGGCGCCGGTTCCCGGTGGTCCGGTACTCGCGCGCCGGCAGCGTTCCCCCAAAGTTGCTGGCGCTCCGGGCGAGAGCGCGCTCGAGGGCGAAGCTTTGGCGGCTGCGCCCGTGACCGACGCCGACGACCCGCCGACGTTCGCGCTCGACGACGTCATCGAAGCATGGCCGGCGACGCTCGGGCTCCTGAAGGCACCGGTGCGCGCAGGGATCCAGGACGCGCAGCCGATCGCGCTCGAGAACGGGATCATCGTGTTCGGCGTCCCGAAGCGCCGCTTCGACGCGATCAACGAGCGGTTCCGCAAGGAGGCCGCCGCGATCAAGGACGCGTTCGCCTCCCGCCTGGGCGCGGCACCGCGCTTCATGCTGCGGCCCCACGATTTCGACAAGGCCGGCGCGTTCCGCCCCGATGCGGTTGCCGCGGGCGGTTCGGCCGCCAAGAACGCTCCGGAAGCACCCGAGCCCGAGCCGGAGCCCGAGTTCGAAGAAGAAGCGGTCGACCTGAACGATCTCGCCGATGCGCCCGACGCGGCGATCCCCGATTCCCTCACCCGTCTCGTCGCCGACCTCGGGGCCGAGGTCATAGACGAACGCAAGCGCGGCTGACGGAGACGACCATGACGACCCCGAACCCGATGGACATGCTGAAGCAAGTGCAGCAGATGCAGGCCGACATGGTGGCGGCACAGGACGCGCTCGCGAACACCACGCTTTCGGCGACGGTCGGCGGTGGGGTGGTCAAGGCGACGGTGACGGGCGACGGCGCGCTGCTGGAGATAAAGATCGATCCGAGCGTGGTCGACCCCGACGACATCGAGACGCTCGAGGATCTCGTCGTCGCGGCAGTGATCGAAGCGACGCGTCAGGCCAAGGAACTCCAGACGCAGAAGCTCGGCGCGGTCACGGGCGGCATCGATCTCGGTTCGATGCTCGGTGGTCTCGGGGGATCGCTCACCCCGTGAACCCTTACGAAGGCGTCATGCAGACGCTCATCGACGAACTGGGTCGGCTACCCGGCGTCGGACCGAAGTCGGCACAACGCATCGCGTTCTATCTCCTGAAGGTCGACGCGATCGACGCGAAGCGGCTGGCGCGCGCCATCGAGGACGCCAAGGATCGGGTGACCTGGTGCCGCCGGTGCTTCAACATCTCCGAAGGTGAGTTCTGCGCGTTCTGTCTCGACGAACGGCGCGACACGCGCGTGGTGTGCGTCGTCGAAGAGCCGCGCGACATCGTCGCGGTCGAGCGCACCGGTGAATACCGCGGGCGGTATCACGTGTTGCAGGGCGCGATCTCGCCGATCGAGGGCGTCGGTCCGGAGCAACTCCGGGTGAAGGAGCTCCTCGCCCGCATTCCCGATGAAGAGATCAGCGAGGTCATCCTCGCGACGAACCCGAACATCGAGGGCGAAGCGACCGCGATGTACCTCGCGCGGTTGCTGAAACCGGCCGGGCTCAAGGTGACCCGCATCGCGAGCGGTCTGCCGGTCGGGGGCGATCTCGAGTATGCCGACGAGGTCACCCTCGGGCGCGCGTTCGAAGGCCGGCGCGAGGTCGGCTAACGCAACAGGAGTTGATGGAACGTCGGGTTGAAGCCGATGTTCCACACCCACAGCGCGCCGACGATCGCGAGCAACGACCAGCCCGGCGTACGCAGGCGCGTCAGGACGTCGGGTCGGAAGACCGCCGTCAGCGCGACCAGGAGCACGACGATCCCGCCGGGGTTGAAGGCGAGCGACGCCAACACGTGTCCGTGTACCGCGGCCACGACGGCGCGCGTCATGCCGCAGAAGGGGCACGGGATCCCGGTGGCCGCTCGCAACGGGCAGGCGAGGGGCGGATGGAACGGAAGGACCGGCCACGCGGCCGCGGTCGCGACCATCCCGCCGCTCACCACGCGCAGCTCGCGGCCGCGCAGGCCGTTCGGCGCGGTCCGAGCGGAAGCCGTCACACCCGCGCCTGTTTCGCCACGACGACGCCTTCGAGCAGGTACTCGGGGTGTGTGCCGACCGGTGCGCCCGCGACCTTCGGCCCGACGCGCGCCGCGAGCTCGAGCGCGAAGTGCGCGCGCACCGGCATCGGCAGCGCGAGCCGGCGGTCGAGGAACTGATGGATCGTCGTGAGATCCATCTGGTCGAGCGCGGAGACGTCCCAGGTCGCCACGGCCTCGACCGGCACCGTCGCCGGCGCGCTCACGCTCGTCGTGAGACCGGGGAACCGGTCGCGCACCACGAGGGTCCCGGCCGCGAGGTCGCCGAGTCGTTGGTCGCGCTTCGTCGCGACGATCGCGATGACACCACCGACGTAGAGCGCCGGGCAGGAAGTCGACGACGCGCAAGATGTTGCGGATCGCACTGGCAAAGAAGGTGACCGGGTCGCCGAGCTCGCCGACCACGCGGATACCGGCTGCGGTCTTTCCGATCGTGCGGCCGCGGTTGAACACCTCGAACGGAACGTCGTAGGCGAAGATGACCAGGAACAGCGCGACCCGATCGACTGCGCGCACGATGCCGGGCGCGGATGTGAAGGCGATGAGCAGCGCGAGTGCGATGATGATCGCAATCTGGATCAGCGTGTCGAGGAGGCGGGCGACGAACCGGGAACCGACACCGGCGAGCACGAGCTCGAGCGAGACGCCCTCCGGCGTCGCGATCGTCACGCGGTCGTCGAGGAGCACGTGACCAATCTAGACGAGTTCGTACGCGACCGATCCGCGACATGGGCCGAGCTCGAAGCGCTCGTCGAGGGCGGTGGGCGCTCGCCGGCGCGCCTCGGTCCCAACGGGGTGCTGCGGCTGGGCGCGTGCTACCGCTCCGTCGCGGCCGACCTCGCGTTCGCGCGGCGGCGCTTTCCGGCCGACCCGGTCGTGGCCCGTCTCGAACAGCTCACGCAGCGCGGCCGTCACGCGGTGTACGACTCGACGCGCTCGCGTCAAACGCTGCGTTCGTTCGTCGTCGCAGGGCTATTGGCGCCGCGTGCGCGAACGGCCCGTGCTGCTCGCAATCGCAATCGTGTGTCTCGCGTTCCCCACGCTGCTCGCCGGCTTTTGGGCCTGGCGCGATCCCGGACCTGCCAGTGGTCTCGTACCGACCGCCTATCAGTCGGTCACCCAGCCGCGACCGGCCGGTCAGGATCTCGGTGAATCGATCGACCAGGAATCCGACATCGCCGCACGAATCTTCACCAACAACATCCAGGTGACGTTCCTCGCATTCGCGGGCGGGATGCTGCTCGGCCTCGGGACGCTGTACGTGCTGATCGAGAACGGCATCCTGCTCGGCGCCGTCGCGGGCCTGGCGATCGGCGCGGGGAACGGTCGCCCGTTCTTCGAGCTCGTCGTCGCGCACGGTGTGCTCGAGTTGAGTTGTATCGCGGTGTCGGGCGCGGCCGGTCTGCGGCTCGCGTCGGCGATCGTCGATCCGGGCACGCGCACGCGCATGGAAGCGCTGCGCGTCGAGGCTCGCGCCGCGGTCGAGATGGTGCTCGGCACCGCGGTATGGCTCGTCGTCGCGGGGCTGGTCGAGGGGTTCCTCACGCCCGCGGGCAAGGGGCTCACTGTGGTGTTGGTCGTCGGTCTCGGGTTGGGCGCGCTCTACTGGGGTCTGGTGCTCTGGCGCGGTGCCCCCGAGCGGAACCCGGTCACAGACGCGCTCGCGCCTTGAGTTGCAGGTAGGCGCGCACGCAGGCTTCGCCCAACATCGCGGCCGGCGCGTCGACCACCCGTGCGCCCGCGTGTTCGAGGAGCGACGCGACGCGTTGCCGTTCGTCGAGGACGTTGATGGCGACCGCCGACGCGTACACGTCGTGGGTCGTCGCGGGTTGGTGACAAAGTGCGGCGTCGAGATCGGGGTCGCGAACCGACGCCACGATCACCGCGTGCCGCCGCGTCAGCACCGGCACCGACGCAACGAGGGAGCGGGCGGCGGCGGTGTCGACGAGATCGGTGAACACGAGGATCAGTGATCGCTTCCCGCCGCTCACGCTGCGGAACGCCAGGTCGTAGTCGCTGTCGACCGAAGTGGGTTCTGCGTCGAGGATCGCGCGCGACAACCGCGCGCCCACCCCGGCGACGCGGGCGCAGCTGCGATCGCAACGCCGCGTCGAAGACGGTCACGCCACAGCGGTCGCCGAGCTCGTCGGCAACCAGCGCGACCGCTGTCACCGCGTCGACCGCAGCGTCGAGCCGCGTCGTGCGCGCGTCGAGCGGTGCCGTCATCAAACGCCCGGCGTCGAGCAGGCACACGATGTCGCGGTCCTGTTCGACGCGGTACACGTTGCTCATCGGCCGGCCGACGCGGTCGGTCGCGGTCCAGTTGATCTGGCGGACGTCGTCGTCGGGAAGGTAATCGCGGATCGACTCGAACTCGGTGCCGAGGCCGAGCGGGCCCCGGGCGCGCAAGCCCGGATCGCGGAACTGGCCGCGACGGAGTGCGATCACGATCCGCTGCGCCGCGACGACGTCGGGATACACCAGAACCGGCACTTCGCCCTCGCCCGAGAACGTGCAGCGCCCGAACCCGAGCGGGCCCCGGCACCGGGCCGTCACCGGGGGGAGCACCGCCTCGCCGCGCCGGTGCGCGACGACCCGCGCGTCGAGCGCGCCGCGGGCGATCGACGGCTCGATCACGACGTCGGCGGGTTGGGCTTGGCGGATCTCGACGCGGCCGGGGATCTCGGCGTCGGTCTCGACGCGCAGCCGGGCCGGGACCCCGCGCGAAAGCGAGCGGGGAACCGTCCGGCGGACCCGCAGCCGGTGGCGTGCGACGGCGAGGTCGCCGATCGTCGCGACGACGATGACTGCCACCAGCGCGAGCGCGACGAACGCCGGAACGAGCAACGCGACGAGCGCCACTGCCACCAGCGCGTAGGCCGCGCGCGGTGTCGGCGTCATCGCGGTACGGGCACCGACGAGATCGCGGCCGAGACGGCGTCGTCGGCGCGGTAGTGCTCGAGCTCGGCCTCGGGCCGGAGCGTGATCCGGTGGCGCAGGACCGCCGGCGCGACCGCGACGACGTCGTCGGGGATTACGAAGTCCCGCCCGGTGAGCCGTGCCGCGGCCTTCGCCGCGGCGAGCAGGTGCACCGCGGCGCGGGGGCTCGCGCCGAGCGCGACGCTCGGCAGGTCACGCGTGCGCCGTACGAGGGCCACGACATATCCGACGATCGGCTCGGCGACGTTCGTGGCGTCGACGAGATCGCGCAGCGCGAGCAACTCGGCCGGAGTCGCGACGGTCTGCACGTCGGCGAGCGTCGCGGGCGCCACGCCGTGATGGGTCAGACGGAGCATTGCCTCCTCGTCGGCCACGGCCGGGTAGCCGACGTCGAGCTTCACGAGGAATCGGTCGAGCTGGGCCTCCGGCAGCGGGTAGGTGCCCTCGTACTCGATCGGGTTCTGGGTCGCGACGACGAGGAACGGTTGTGGGAGCGAGTGACCGACGCCGTCGACGCTCACCTGGCTCTCTTGCATCGCCTCGAGCAACGCGGCCTGGGTCTTCGGCGGCGTGCGATTGATCTCGTCGGCGAGGACGAGGTTGGTGAAGATGGGGCCGGGCCGGAACGTGAGCTCTCCGGCGCGCAACGTCATCGTCCCGGTGAGATCGGACGGCAGCATGTCCGGGGTGAACTGCACCCGCCGGAAGTCGATGCCGAGGGCGCGCGCGAACGCGTTGGCGAGCAACGTCTTGGCCACGCCGGGCACACCTTCGAGCAACACGTGGCCCCCCACGGCGGTACCCGCGAGGAGCACCTCGACCACATGGTCTTGGCCGACGACCACCTTGCGGACCTCGCGCACGACGCGATCGCGAAGCTCCTTCACTGTGTTCCCCTGTCTTCGCCGCCTACGCGGGCGAGTGCTCGGCCCAATGCCAGGATGCTCGAACCGTCGGACACCGGTGCGAACAGCGCGGCGATCTCCTCGTCGGTGCATCCGAACGAACGTGCCGCGCGTGTAAGGGCTTCGTCGCCGGCATTCGGGCCCAACGCGGCGCGGGTCGCAAGACGCGCGCGGGCCCAGTGTTGCGCGGGCGCGAGCGCGCCCGCGTGGATCGCGGCTGCGCTCGAGACTGATCGAGAGCGCTTGCACGTACTCGACCCGTGCGGGCGGTAGGTCGCGCGCGATCCGGTCGGGCGGGCCGAAGCGGCGGGCGCGCGACCAGACGAACGCGAGCGCGGCGAATGCCAGCAGGATCAACGCGACTTTCCAGCGATCCGGGATCGCGCTCAACCCGCGGCTCGATCCGAAGCCGTGCACTCCTTCGGCGAACACGACCGGGCGGCGCGCGTCGCCCGAGAGCGCGAGCGCGAACGCGGCGTTGTCGCCGGTCCCGAGGTACCCGTTCTCGAGCGGCGACGCGTCGGCCAGGAAGAGGATCTCGCCCCGCCCGACCCGGTCGAGTGTCAACAACGCGGCGTCGGTCGGGCCGACGAGCACGCGCCCGGTTCCCGGCGCCGACCACGACCCCACACCCGCGGCCTCGATGTCGCGGACGTGCGGCACCGCCGGGTCGACCTGCGTCCAGGTCGTGGCCCCGGCTCCCTGCCACTTCGGCGGCTGGTCGCGCAGGTTGTGCAGGTAGAACGGCGACTCGCCCCCAACGACCAGTCTCCCGCCGAGGTACGCGAAATCGACCAGCGTGGCCGCGTCGTCGGCGGTGAGCACACTCGGTTCGAGCACGAAGACCGTGGCGTCACCGGGCGGGGCGTGATCGGCGATCGAGCCGCGCTGGCGGCTGACGTCGTGGCCGTAGTGCGAGAGCAACGAGGCGAACGCCGCGACCCCGTCGGACGCGGTCGCGTACGAGGAACCCGTGACGCCCCCGGGTTGGTTGCCGCCCACTGCCCGGTCGAGTCCCTGGGCGGCGAGGTTGACCACGACGACGCCGGCGACGATGACACCGACCGCGATCCAGACCCGCCGCCGGGTCGACGCCGGGCGCGGCGCGATGGTCTCGGCCGCGTCGGGCGCGCTCACCGGCGCCCGATCTCTTCGAGCACGTGCGGCCATTCCCGGCGCGCCGCGTCGACGTCGGGCGGGTCCGCGGCGCGCCCGCCGTAGGTCACGGCCTCGAACGTCCCGGCCAGATCGTCGAAACGGTGCGAGTCGAGCGCGCGCCGGACCTCGCCGGTGGTCACCGACGGCCGGTAGCGGATGGCGCCTCGGTCACCGAGGCGCAACAGGCCGGCCCGGAAACGCAGTCGCACCGCGCGCGCGAGATCGCCGTCGCGCTCGGCCGCGTCGGCGGCGCGTTCCAACTCGCCCGCGTCCTCGTGCTCGCCCGGTGCAGCCGGCTGAGTTGGGCCGCGCGCGGTGCGCGTCATCCGAACCCGGCGGCGGCGAACGATGACCCACGCCAAGAACGCGACCAAAGCGATGATCAGCGCGATCCACACCGGCAGTGGCACAGCGGCAATGGCCCGGCCGATCGGATTGAACACGCGGTCGAGCCGGTCGCCGAGCCATTGCAACGGCCCCCGCAAGGGTCGTGGGGTCGATCCGGATCGAAACCGGCGATCGGAAAGGATGTGCTGCGCCTCGCGCCGGGCCGCGTCGGGATCGACCACGGGATCCGCGCGCACCGCGCTCACGCCACGATTCGCGCGTCGTTGCGTTGCATGAGCAGCTGGATGTCGTACGCCTCGTCACGGATGCGAAGGTCGAAATACAACACGACCGTGGCCGTGGCGATGAACGGGGTCGTGAGGACACCGGCGATCGTGCCGGCGATGCTCTGGCCGATCACGATGGCCACAGTGCTCCCGCCCGTACGCAGGAGCAGGCTCACGGCTTCGGCCAGTGCCGCGTTCAGCACCGCGCCGAGAAGCTGGGCCGTGACGACCAATCCGAGCACGTGCAGCGCGTGCGTCTTCGTGAGGGTGACCGATCGCCCGATTGCGGCCGAGACGCCGACGCCTTCGAGGACCAGCACGGGTATCGCCACTGCGAAGAGGGTGAGCGGGAACAGTGCGCCGACGAAGCAGGCGACGAAGCCGATGGCCTCGCTCACGAGGACGAGGATGCTCGTGCCGATGATCGCGAACACCCGCGGCCGCACCGCACGGAACGCGTCGCGCGCCTCCAAGGTGTTGCCGATGTAGGCCTCGGCGATGACCCGGGTACACACCGCGATGATCAGCGCAGTCGACAGCACGCCGACGACCGTCACGACCACGAACGCGGCGAGCTCCACCGCGGCCGAGCCCGACGTGTACTGCGGGCTTACCGTACCGGCGGCGGTCAGCGTGAAATGGTCCGGCTGGGCCGAGAGCAGGACCAGCGCGCTGAGGACCTGTACCGGAACGACCACGAACGCGGCGACGCGTACGAGCCGGGTGAAACGAGCCCGGTACAGACCGACCGCGGCATCGAGTATCTCCCCGATCCCGCGCGGCCGTAGCTCCGACACCATGCACCCACGCTAGGCAGCCGAGGGCGGTTTGCCGCGGCTCTCCGGGTTACGGAGTGAGGCGACCGTGACTACAACGTGCGGACGATTGCGGCGTCGCCCTGGCCGCCACCACCGCAGAGCGCGGCCGCGCCGACGCCACCGCCGCGCCGGCGCAGCTCGTTGATGATCGTGAGCACGACGCGCGCGCCCGACATGCCGACCGGGTGGCCGAGCGCGATCGCGCCGCCGTTGACGTTGACGATGTCGTCGTTGATGCCGAGGTCGCGCATCGACGCGACGCCGACCGCGGCGAACGCCTCGTTGAGCTCGAAGAGGTCGACGTCGCTCGCGGTCATGTCGTTCGCCTCGAGCGCACGCTTGATCGCCCGTGACGGCTGCGTGAGCAGCGATGTGTCGGGTCCGGCGACCATGCCGTAGCCGATCAGCTCGCGCGAGCGGCGTGACGCCGAGCTCCTCGGCCTTGGCTCTGCTCGTCATGATGACCGCGGCGCCGCCGTCGGAGATCTGCGACGCGTTGCCGGCGGTGATGCTGCCGTCCTTCGAGAACGCGGGCCGCAGGCGGCCGAGCGACTCGGTGGTGGTGCCGGGACGAACGCCCTCGTCGGTGTCGACGATCACCGGGTCGCCCTTGCGCTGCGGGATCGACACCGGCGCGATCTCGTCGGCGAAGCGGCCTTCCTTCTGGCGCGGCGGCCGCGCGCTCGTGCGACTTCGCCGCGAGCTCGTCCTGGCGCCTCGCGGCTGATGTTGCCGACCTGGCCGACGTAGCTGCTCGGTGCCGGACCCCATGTGCACCGCGTCGAACGCGCACCACAGGCCGTCGTTGATCATCGAGTCGACGACCTCGTTGTTGCCCATGCGGTAACCCGGCGCGCGCACCGGGCAGGAGGTAGGGCGCGTTCGTCATCGACTCCATGCCGCCGGCGACGACGACCTCGGCGTCGCCGGTCTGGATCATCTGGTCGGCGAGGTAGATCGCGTTGATGCCCGACAGGCAGACCTTGTTGATCGTCATCGCGGGCACCGATCATCGGGATGCCGCCGTTGGCCGCGGCCTGGCGGGCGGTGATCTGGCCCGAGCCCGCCTGCAGCACCTGGCCCATCAACACGTAGTCGACCTGCTCGGCGTCGATGCCGGCGCGCTCGAGCGCGCGCCTTGATGGCGATGCCGCCGAGGTCCATCGCGCTGAGTCCGGCGAACGCGCCCGAGAGCTTGCCGATGGGCGTGCGGGCCGATCCGACGATCACCGAACCGGGCATGGTTGCCTCCTGTGACGTGCCACTGGCTGGGCAATTGCTGGTGAAGTGCGGATCAGTGTAGGGACGGCTGGTTCGGTTCCGCTACTGACCGGTAGGTTCAGATTCATGACGACAGAGATCGCTGCCATTCGGGACGCCATCCTCGCGCGGTGCGCCCGGCGAGGAGCTCGGCGCCCTGCCGCTGCCGTCCACCGTGCGGGGCGCGCTCGTGAAGGCCGACGAGCAGGAGATGTTCGCCGGGCTCGAGTCGGCCGAAAAGGACCCGCGCAAGTCGATCCACGTCGAGGAGTTCCCGCTGCCCGAGCTGGCGCCGGACGAGGCGTTCGTCGGCGTCATGGCCTCGGCCATCAACTTCAACACGGTGTGGACCTCGATCTTCGAGCCGCTCCCGACGTTCGGGTTCCTGAAGCGGCTCGGGCGCGAGAGCGTGTGGGGCGCACGTCACGACCAGCCGTTCCACGTGATCGGTTCCGACGCGCGTGGTGTCGTGTTGCGGGTGGGCTCCGCGGTGCGGAACTGGAAGCCGGGCGACGTCGTCACCGTGCACTGCCTCACGTCGACGATCAGGACCCGTCCGCGCACGACGACTCGATGATGGCGACGAACCAGCGGATCTGGGGGTTCGAGACCAACTTCGGCGGCCTGGCCGAGCTCGCGGTCGTGAAGGCGAACCAGCTGATGCCGAAGCCCGCGCACCTCACGTGGGAAGAGGCCGCGTGCAACGCGCTGTGCAACTCGACGAGCTACCGCATGATCGTGAGCACGAACGGTGCGCAGATGACGCAGGGTCAAGCCGTGCTGGTCTGGGGCGCGACCGGCGGCATCGGCGCGTACGCCACGCCAGTACGTCGCTCAACGGCGGTGGCACGCCGGTCGGTGTGGTGTCGTCGCGAGAAGCGCGCCGAGCTGCTGCGCGCGATGGGCTGCGACGCCGTCATCGACCGCCGGGCCGAGGACTACAAGTTCTGGAACGCGGACGACACCGAACAGGACCCGGCCGAGTGGTTGCGGTTCGGCAAGAAGATCCGCAGCCTGGTCGGGCGCGACGTCGACATCGTGTTCGAGCACCCGGGCCGCTCGACGATGGGCGCGTCGGTGTTCGTCGCCAAGCGGGGCGGGATGATCATCACGTGCGCGGCCACCTCGGGATTCAAGATCGAGTACGACAACCGGTACCTCTGGATGAACCTGAAGACGCTGAAGGGTTGTCACTTCGCGAACTACCGCGAGGCGTGGGAGGCGAATCGCCTCGTGTGCGACGCGCCGGATCCATCCGACGATGTCGAAGGTGTACCCGCTCGACGAGACGGGCGAGGCCGCGCTGGCAGGTGCACCACAACCTCGTCGAGGGCAAGGTCGTCGGTGCTGTGCCTCGCCCCGGCAGAAGGCCTCGGCGTCACCGACGAGGCGACCCGCGAGCGTCACCTCGACCAGATCACGTTGTTCCGCAGGTTCGCGGACTGAAGGCGGTCTTACAATCGTGGACATGTTGCTGACCGAGATCGATCACGTCGCGATCGCCGTCAACGATCTCGACGCCGCGATCGACTACTACCGCGAGACGTTCGGCTGCGAGGTCGAGCACCGCGAGGTCGTCGAGAGTGACGGCGTCGAGGAGGCGTTGCTCAAGGTGGCCGACTCCTACGTGCAGCTGCTCACGCCCACTCGCGACGACTCGCCGGTTGCGAAGTACCTCGCGAACAAGGGCGAGGGGCTGCACCACGTCGGCTACCGCGTCGCCGACTGCGCCGCAGGCGCTCGATTCCGTGAAGGCGCACGGTCACCGGGTGATCGACGAAGCGCCCCGCCCCGGCAGCCGCGGCACCACCGTCGCGTTCGTGCATCCGAAGACGGCATTCGGGACGTTGATCGAGCTCGTCCAGGAGTAACTGGCGGGCCGCCGAGGGCGCCGGCCGGCCGAGCAGTCGGGGCCGCGAACTAGCCTGAGCGCCATGTCCGACACTCCCCACCCGATCAACGAGCGGCTCGAGCAGCTGGCCAAGCTGAAGGAAGAGGCGCGGACGCCCGGCAACGAGGCGTCGGTCCGCCGCCAGCACGAGCGGGGCAAGCTCACCGCCCGCGAGCGGCTCGAACTGCTGCTCGACCCGGGCTCGTTCGTCGAGCTCGACATGCTCGCCCGCCACCGCGCCCACGGCTTCGGGATCGAGAACAACCGTCCGCTCACCGACGGCGTCGTCACCGGCTGGGGCACTGTCGACGGCCGCAAGATCTTCGTGTTCAGCCAGGACTTCACGATCTTCGGCGGCGCGCTCGGCGAGGTGTACGCCGAGAAGATCCACAAGGTGATGGACCTCGCCGAGTCCACCGGGGCTCCGCTCGTCGGGCTCAACGACGGCGGCGGCGCGCGCATCCAAGAGGGTGTCGTCTCGCTCGCGAGTTACGGCGGCATCTTCCATCGCAACGTGCGGGCGTCGGGCGTGATCCCGCAGATCATCGGTGGTGCTCGGACCGTGCGCGGGCGGCGCGGTCTACTCGCCGGCGATGACCGACTTCATCTTCATGGTGAAGGGCGTGTCGAACATGTACATCACCGGTCCCGACGTCGTGAAGACCGTCACCGGTGAGGAGGTCACGCACGAGGAGTTCGGTGGTGCGTTGACGCACGCGACGAAGTCGGGTGTCGCCACGTTCGTCGCCGACGACGAGCAGCACTGCATCGAGCAGGTTCGCTACCTGCTGTCGTTCCTGCCGTCGAACAACCTCGAAGACCCGCCGCACTTCGAGGCGATCGACGATCCCGAGCGATCCTGCGACGCGCTGATGGAGCTCATCCCCGAGACCGCGAACCGCGCGTACGACATGAAGAAGGTCATCGCCGACATCGTCGACGACGGCGAGTTCTTCGAGGTCTTCCCGCTCTGGGCGATGAACATCGTGTGCGGCTTCGCGCGGATCGACGGTCATGTCATCGGCATCGTCGGCAACCAGCCGCAGGTGCTGGCCGGTTGTCTCGACATCGACGCGTCGGAGAAGGCGGCGCGGTTCGTGCGCACGTGCGACGCGTTCAACATCCCGTTGGTGACGTTCGTCGACGTGCCCGGCTTCCTGCCCGGAACCGACCAGGAGTACGGCGGCATCATCCGCCACGGCGCGAAGCTGCTCTACGCCTACTGCGAGGCGACGACCCCGCGCGTGCAGATCATCACGCGCAAGGGCTACGGCGGCGCGTACGTCGTCATGAACTCCAAGTCGATCGGCGCCGACATCGCGTTCGCGTGGCCGTCGGCCGAGATCGCGGTCATGGGCGCCGACGGTGCGGTCAACATCATCTTCCGCAAGGACATCGAGTCGGCGCCCGACGCGGAGTCGCGCCGGACCGAGCTCGTGGCGGAGTACGAGGATCGCTTCCTCAACCCGTACCAGGCGGCCGAGCGCGGCTACGTCGACGACGTGATCGACCCGCGCGACACCCGGCGGATGCTGGTCCGCTCGCTGGAGATGCTGCGCACCAAGCGCGAGCAGCTTGCCGTCGCGCAAGCACGGGAACACGCCGCTGTGACGCCGGAAGAAGTTGCCGCGGTGGCCGCGGTCACGGTCGCGTTGCAGCAGCGGGACGCCGAGGTGGCGGCGGCAGCGGCGGGGCCGGGAGACAGCGGGCGCACCAGTGCCTGGGTCGACGCGTCCCGCCGATCGGCGCAGGGTGCGCTGATGCAACGCGGCCCGTGGCGGCTCTCGAGTCGCATCGCCCGCCGCTCGAGAACCTGAGCCTCGTGATCCACGACGCCGAACTGTTCACCGTCGGGCCGGACGAGGTCGTCGTGACGTTCCGCACCGACGACGAGCGCGAGGTCTCCACGCGTGTCGGCGATCGATCGGTGGTGACGACGGGGCCCTTCCACTCCGCGCGCGTCGCCGGGTTGGCGCCGGCGACGACGTACGCGATCGCGGTCGACGGGGCCGAGCCGTCGACGCTGCTGCCCGGGCAGGTCACGACGCTGGCGCAGCCGCCGGGCCGGCTGCTCGCGACGATCGCGACGGTGAACGACGTGCATTTCGGCGAGACCGAGTGCGGTCTGCTCGGCACGCCCGAGGAGCTCGGCCCGGTCTTCACGACCGAGCCCGGCGCCGATCCGTATCCCGAGGTCATGAACCGGGGCGCAATCGACGCCATCGAGCGCCTGGATCCCGATGCCGTTCTCGTGAAGGGCGATCTCACCGACCGCGGGACCGAAGAGGAGTACGAGGCGTTCCTGCGCGCGTACTCGCGGCTCGGGGCGCGGATGCACCACGTCCGCGGCAACCACGACGCGATGATCACCGAGTCGATCGCCGCAACGGGGTCGTTCGCGGTCGAGGTCGAGGGCGTGACGCTGGCCGTCCTCGACACCGTGCGGCCGGGTACCGACCGCGGTCGTGTTCCCAGAGCGCAGCTCGACTGGCTCGACGAGCTCGCAGGCACGACGACGAAGCCCGTCCTGGTGTTCGGTCACCACCACCCATGGGACCCGGCTTCGACGGATCGCGACGACACCTACTTCGGAGTGAATCCCGACGACAGCGAAGCATTGTGCGCGGTCATCGCGCGCCACGAGTCGATCGCGGGTTACTTCGCCGGTCATACGCACCGAACGCGGACGCGCCGGTTCGCCTCGGCGCGCGACGTTCCCATCGTCGAGATCGCGTGCGTGAAGGACTATCCGGGCGCGTGGGCCGAGTACCGAGTGTACGAAGGCGGCTACGTGCAGCTCACGCGGCGTATCGACGGGCCCGCCGCACTCGCGTGGACGGAGAAGACGCGCGGCATGTTCGCGGGCCTGTACCGCGACTACGCGCTCGGCACGCTTTCCGATCGCTGCTTCGCACAAGCCTTTTAGGCTTCTTTTCGCGTTCCTTGATTCGTCTTTGACGCATCCGAGTTCGGACCGACGAAATACGTTCGCCTGGTCGATTCAGAGATCGAGGAGGAACTGGTGAATCGGGGCAAGTTCACAGTCGCCGTAACGGTCGTCGCGCTGCTCGCGCTGACCGCGTGCGGAAGTAGCAGCACGGCGAGCTCGTCGGGGAGCGATACCACCGCCACGGTCGCGGCGAAATCCCGTCCGCACATCACGATCGAAGCGAGGGACTTCGGCTACACGTTGCCGGCGCAGATCCCTGCGGGCTGGGTCGACGTGACCTTGCACAACTCGGGCAAGACCGGCCACCAGATCGCGTTCACGAAGCTCGGGTCGGTGCCGTTCGGCGCGTTCAAGGCTGCCGCGATCGCCACCGACGTGACACAGCTCGCCGACGTCCAATTCGTGGGCGGACCCAACAACGTCGGTCCGGGTGGATCGGTTACCGCGACCATTCATCTCGAGCCCGGCGTCTACGGCGTCGCGTGTTACATCCCCGCCGACTCCGACGGCAGGACGCACGGTGCGCACGGAATGATCGGTCAGGTCACGGTCGTGCAGTCATCCGACTCGGTGGAGGACGCGCCGAGGATCGACGCCGGGACCATCTCCCTCAGTGAGTTCACGTTCTTGCCCGATGCGTCGTTCACCGGCAAGGGCATGGTCGAGATCAGGAACGTCGGAACCCAGGTGCACGAGATGATCCTCGTCAAAGAAGCCGTGGGGAAGACCGTCGACGACGTGAAGGGCTTCTTCCTGACCCCTCCCGGGTCGCCGCCGCCCGCCGGGCCGCCGCCGTTCACGGCGGCGGGGGGCATCGTGGGCCTCGGCCCGAACCAGACGATGTACGAGACGATGAACCTGAAGCCGGGCAAGTACGTGATGTTGTGCCTCTTCCCCGACCCGACGAAGAAGAACCTGCCGCACGCGCTCGAGGGGATGATCAAGGAGATCACGATCTCGTAGAGGCGCTCGGGCTGCGTCCCCGCCGCCGGAGGTTCGCCTCTTAGCCTGCGGGGATGACGGCGCTCGAGGGGCTACGGGTCATCGACATGGCAACGGTGTTCGCCGGGCCGGGCGCGGCGCGCCATCTCGGCGACTTCGGCGCCGATGTGATCAAGGTCGAAGCGCCCGCCGGCGACGGGGTGCGTCGCATGGGCTGGTTCCCGCCCGGGGGCGGCGACTCGTACATGTGGAAGCTGCTCGGTCGCAACAAGCGCGCGGTTGTCGTCGACCTGAAGACGGCGGCGGGTCGCGACGCGTTCTCGCGCTGATCGACACCGCCGACGTACTGGTCGAGAACTTTCGCCCGGGCACGCTCGAACGGCTCGGTCTCGGGCCGGACGGTTTGGGCGCGCGCAATCCGCGGCTCGTGGTTCTCCGCGTCACCGGGTTCGGTCAGGACGGTCCGTATTCGTCGCGTCCGGGCTTCGCCACCATGGCGGAGGCGATGTCCGGGTTCGCCGCGATCAACGGAGAGCCCGACGGTCCGCCGTTGCTCCCGCCGATCGCGCTGACCGACGAGGTCACGGCGATCGCGGGAGCCTTCGCGGTGATGGTCGCGCTGCACGATCGGGAGCGCACGGGTCTCGGTCAGGTGATCGACTGCAACTTGTTGGAGTCGATGCTGCAGATGATGTCGGCGCTGCCGTCGGCCGCGGCCCATCTCGGCTACGACCAGCCGCGTCTCGGGTCGGGCATCCCGTACTCGGTGCCGCGGGGCACGTATCGGTGTTCCGACGGTCGTTGGGTCGCGATCTCGTCTTCGGCGGAATCGGTGGCGCTACCGCGTGCTCACGTTGCTCGGCATCGAGGACGACGCCCGGTTCGCGACGTTCGAGAGCCGGGGGGTGCATCGCGACGAGCTCGACGCCGCGGTGTCGGAGTGGGTGGGTGCGCGACCGTCGGCCGAGGTCTTGGCGGCCTTCGAGGTGGCCGAGGCGGCGATCGCGCCGGTGTACACGATGACGGAGGTGCTGGCCGATCCGCACGTACGGGCCCGCGCCGTGTTCGTCGAGGTGGGCGGCATCGTCATGCAAGGACCGGTGGCGCGTCTGTCGCGCACTCCGGCGGAGATGCGTTGGGCCGGCCGGCCGCTCGGCGCCGATACCGAAGCGGTGTTGGCCGAGCTCGACGACCGGTAACTCCGTGTCGAGGAATCCTCCAAGGATTCCTCGACACGGAGTTCGCGGCGTAGGTGGCACACCGGCTCGCTACCTTCTCCACGCTGCGCGCGTGCTGCGGCGCCACATGTGCTTCCTCCACGTCCGATCTCTCCGCCGGGGGAACACATGCCTGTCGTCCGCTATCCGATCCGCTACCGACCTCTGCCCCATGGTCCGCATGCACTTGCCCGCCTATACACGGAGTGTGTCGCCCTGCTCGACCGGGCTACGGAGCTCGACACCGCGCAACAAGCATTGGCCGGAGAGCTCGCTCACGTCCGAACCCAGCTCGCGGAGCACAGGCTCGTAATGTGGCCGCGCATCGACCGGAGAGCGATCGTGCACGGGTTTCGCGTCACGCTCCGCGGTGGTCCGGCGCCCATTCCACCCGTAGTTCCGAACGCCCGGCCCTTGTCGGGCAAGCATCTGCGCTCGACCGCGCTCGCCCTGCTCGCCCGCTCCGGCAGACCCATGACCCTCGTGGAGATCCATCGCGAGCTCCACCTCAGCGGATACGCGATCGCGTCGCGTCAACCCGTGCAACGACTCGCCAACGCGCTCGGCTACGAGGCCGGCAAAGGACGCGCCGCGACGCGTCGAGCGCGGTCTCTACACCCTCGGCGTGCTGAATCCGGGCGAACGGCGCCGGATCGCGCGGATCGCCGTTGCGGTCGAACAGTAGATCGCTCTAGTTCGATGGTTCGGGTGCGAGCTCCACGCGGTCGCGTCCGCGCGACCGCGCTTCGTCGAGCGCGCGGCTCGCCTGGTGCACCAGCTCCGCCGCGCCCAACGCGTGGGTCGGGTAGCAGGCGACACCCGCCGACAACGTGAGCGCGTCTCCGACCGGAGAGGCGAGCAACGTGCCCCGTACACGCTCAGCCGCCCAAACCGCGCCGGCCTCCGGTGTGTCCTCGAGGATCGCGCCGACCATCAGGTCGCCCAGGCGGCACGCTGCGTCGCTCTCGCGCAGCGTGCGCCGTACGACGTCGCCGACGACGCCGAGCGCCTGCAGGCGGGTGTCGCGATCCGCGTCGCCCATAGCATCGATCTCGAAGATGATCACCGAGATCGGCCGGAGCGATCGCCGAGCTGCGGCAACCTGCTGCTGCGCCAGCACTGCGAAGTATTTCTCGTCGTAGAGACCGGTTGCCGCGTCGAACGCCTGCTCGCCCTTGGCCCGGGTTTCTTCGAGGCTCGAACCGAGCTCTTCTTCGGCCACTCTCCGACTCGCTTCCTCTTGGAGCACCGCGTTGATCGACGCCAACTCGCGTCGGACCGCACGGATCTCGTCTTCGGCCTGCTCCAGGCGATACTCGCTCTGACGAGCGCGGGCCCCGAGCGCGACCCCGGCGATCGCAGCGACGACTCCGGCGGACCCCGCAACTACGGCGAAAGTGGGCGAATTGATCGCGACCCCGACCGCTCCGGCCGCGAGCGCGGCGACACCGCCGGTGGCGGCCACGATTACTCGCGGGTCGTGCATGCGTCTCCTCATCGGCCTACCGCCGCCCCGGCCTGAGGCTTCGATCGGTGGAGCCGGGCCAGTTCGGCGAGGTCACGCATCATCACGGCGAGGCGGTAGTCCTTCGGCGTGTAGACGCGGGCCACGCCCATCTCCTCCAGGCGAGCGCGGTCAGCGTCCGGAATGATCCCGCCGACCACGACCGGGGCGTCCACGCCGGCGCCCTCGAGGAGCCGCAGCGTCTCCGGGACCAGGCCCAGATGGGAGCCGGACAGGATCGAGAGTCCCACGACGTCGACGTCCTCGTCCCGGGCGGCGGCCGCGATCTCGGCCGGGGTGAGGCGAATTCCCTGGTAGATCACCTCGAAGCCGGCGTCGCGGGCCGCGACCGCGATCTGCTCGGCCCCGTTCGAGTGGCCGTCGAGTCCGGGTTTGCCCACGAGCAGGCGGATGGGCCGGCCCGTCTCCTCGGTGATGGTCTGGACGAGCGCGCGTACCGATTCCATCTCTGCGCCGGGCTGGACGGCGACCGCGCCCACCCCGGTCGGCGCCCGGTACTCGCCGAACACCTCCCGCAGGGCGCCGGCCCACTCGCCCACGGTCCCGCCTGCTTTCGCGAGTGCGATGGTCGCAGGTACGAGGTTCTCGGTGCTCTGCGCGACCGCCCGGAGGTGCGACAGAGCCGCGTCGACTGCCGGTTGGTCGCGTGCCCCGCGCCAGGCTTCGATCGCCCGCACGTGGTCCGACTCGATCGCGGGATCGATGGTCACGATGCCGCCGTGCTGCGCGATCGCCGCGAGCGGCGACGGCTCCGTCTCCGTGAACGTGTTGACGCCGACCACCTTCAACTCACCCGACTCGATGTGGCGGACGCGCTCGGCGTGCGACTGCACGATGCGCCCCTTCATCTGGTCGATCATCGCGAACGACCCGCCACCGTCGAGCACCCACTGCAGTTCGACCTCGGCGGCCGCGCACAGCTCCGACACCTTTTGCTCGATCACGACCGAGCCTTCGAAGATGTCGCCGTACTCGAGCAGATCCGACTCGTACGCGAGCACCTGCTGGATCCGCAGCGACCACTGCTGGTCCCACGGAGTCGGGAGGCCGAGCGCTTCGTTCCAACACGGCAGCTGCACCGCGCGGGCCCGCGCATCCTTCGACAGCGTGACCCCGAGCATCTCCAACACGATGCGCTGCACGTTGTTCTCGGGCTGTTCCTCGGTGAGCCCGAGCGAGTTGACCTGCATGCCGTAACGGAACCGCGACAGCTTCTCGTCATCGACTCCGTACCGCTCCCGGCAGATCCGTTCCCACATGCGCGTGAACGCGCGCATCTTGCACATCTCTTCGACGAAGCGCACACCGGCGTCTATGAAGAACGAGATGCGCCCGACCACCTGCGGGAACTCGGCTTCGGGAACCTGGCCCGATTCTCGCACCGCGTCGAGCACGGCGATCGCGTTCGCCAGACCGTACGCGAGCTCCTGCACCGGAGTCGCGCCGGCTTCTTGCAGGTGGTACGGACACACGTTGATCGGGTTCCACATCGGTGCGTTCTTCACCGTGTACGTGACGAGATCGACGGTGAGCCGCTTCGACGCGTCGGGCGGGAAGATGTACGTCCCGCGCGACAGGTACTCCTTCAAGATGTCGTTTTGCGTGGTACCCGACAACCGCGCGTGCGGCACGCCCTGCTCGTCGGCCAGCGCGAGGTACATGCCGAGCAACCACATCGCGGTGGCATTGATCGTCATCGACGTGTTCATCTCTGCGAGAGGGATGCCGTCGAAGAGCGTCCGCATCTCGCCGATGTGCGGCACCGGAACCCCGACCTTGCCGACCTCGCCCCGCGCCAGCGGTGAGTCGGGGTCGTAACCCGTCTGGGTCGGGAGGTCGAAGGCCACCGACAGCCCGGTCTGACCCTTGGCCAGGTTGGTCCGGTACAGCTCGTTCGAGGCGCGCGCCGACGAGTGGCCGGAGTAGGTCCGGATCAACCAGGGACGGTCGCGCTCAGCCATGGGGACCATTCTCCCGGATCACCGGGCCGAGTGGCTAGCTGCTAGCGCTTGTATTCGTAGAAACCGAGGCTCGTCTTGCGACCGAGCCGTTCGGCGCTCACCATCCGGCGCAGGATCGGCGCCGCGGCGTAGTTCGGGTCCTTGAACTCCGCGTAGAGCGCCTCGAGGATGGCGAGGCTGGTGTCGAGCCCGACGAGGTCGAGCAGTTCCAGCGGGCCCATCGGGAAGTTGCAGCCGCCCTTCATCGCGGCGTCGATGTCGTCGCGGGTCGCGACCCCGGCGTCGAAGAGCTTTGCCGCGTTGTTCAGGTACGGGAACAGCAGCGCGTTCACGATGAAGCCGGCCTGGTCCTTGACCTGCACCGCGTTCTTGCCGCACTCCGTCGCGAAGGAGGTGGCGGTTGCGATGGTGTCGTCGCTCGACGTGATCGCGCGCACGACCTCGACCAGCGCCATCATCGGCGCGGGGTTGAAGAAGTGGATGCCGCACACCTTGTCGGGCCGGCCGGTGTTCATGGCCATCTCGACGACGGGAAGCGTCGACGTGTTGGTCGCGAGGATCGTGTGGTCGGGGCAGATGCGATCGAGTTCGGTGAAGAGGTGCTTCTTCGCGTCGAGATCTTCGACGATCGACTCGAGGATGAGATCGCACTCGGACAGCTCGCCGAGGTCGGCGACGGCGCGGACGCGGCCGAGCACGGAGTCGCGCTCGTCGGCTTCGAGCTTGCCCCGGTCGACCTGCTTGGCGAGCGACTTCTCCAGGCCCGCGACCATCGCGTCGGCCGTGCCCTGGGCCCGGCTGCGCAACACGACTTCGAATCCGGCCTTGGCCGCGACCTCGGCCACGCCCGAGCCCATGATCCCCGAACCCACGATCCCGACCCGCTTGACCGGCATGCTCTGTCCCTCCTGAGTGAAGGCCGAAAGGCTACCGGCGGGTAGGACACGTCGGCGAGTGCGGCGCCGCTCGTAGGATCCGGCGTGTGAGGAAACGCGTGATCGGTCGATCGACCCCATCAGCCGCCGCGAGCGGGAGCGCGACCCGTGGCTAAGGCGGCGGGGACCGTCGCCCTGGTCGGCGGTGACGAGTGGACCGAGCCGTGCTCGACGTTCGACACTCGCCTCTTGGAGCTCGCGGGGACCGACGAAGTCTTGGTGCTGCCCGCGGCGGCCGCGTTCGAGCATCCCGACCGCGCGGTCGAGCGGGCGACGAGATACTTCGAGGGTCTCGGCGCGCGCGTGACCGGCTTGGCGGTGGTGAACCGGCGCGATGCCGAGGCCGACGCCAACGTCTCGGCCGTGCGGGTCGCGCGCTTCGTCTACATCGCCGACGGTTCGCCGCTGCACCTGCGGTCGGTGCTGAAGGGCAGTGCGTTCTACGACGCGATGGTGTACGCCTACGGCCGCGGCGCGGTTATCGCGGCTTCGGGCGCGGGTGCGACGGTGTTGGGCGATCCGATGGTCGATCCACGCGGCGGCGCGTACACGGTGGGTCTCGGTCTCGTTCCGGGTCTTGCCATCTTTCCCTACCACGGTCGCGCCGCGGACCACCTGCGGGAACGTTCGGTCGACCTGCTCGCGCGCGACGCCGTGCTCGTCGGTGTCGACGAGCAGACGGCGATCGTTCGGACCGGCGACGGCCCGTGGGAAGTCATGGGCGCCGGAAGCGCGACGGTCTACCGCAAGGGCGCGAAGCCCAAGACGGTCAAGAAGGGCGCCATCGCCGATCTCGACGCGATCCCGACACCGCGGTAGCCCGCGCCCGCGGGTGGGTACCGGATGACCGAGAGATGAGTGGCGAGTCATTCGACGCGGTCGTGGTGGGCTCCGGCCCCAACGGTCTCATGGCCGCGTTCCGCCTGGCGCGCGCAGGGCGCAGTGTCGTGGTGCTCGAGGCGGCCGACACCGTGGGCGGTGGGCTGCGTTCAGCCTCACTCACGCGTCCCGGCTTCGTCCACGACGTCTGCGCCGCGATCCATCCGTTGGCCTTGGCGTCACCCGCGTTCGCCGAGGCGCGACTCGAAGAGCACGGACTGCAGTGGGTCCAGCCTGATGCCCCGCTCGCGCATCCTCTCGACGACGGCCGCGCCGCGCTCCTCGAACGCTCGGTCGCGGCGACCGCGGCCGGGCTCGGCCCCGATGCCGACGCGTACAGCCGGTTGCTGGAGCCGTTGGTCGCGCACGGCCGCGGTCTCGTCGACGGGCTGCTCGCGCCGCTCGATGTCCCGAAGGCGCCGGTCACACTCGCCCGGTTCGGGATCTCGGGGATCCGCTCGGCCCGGTCGCTCGCACGGCACCGCTTTTCCGGCGAGCCCGCGCGCGCCCTGCTGGCAGGTGTGGGCGCCCACGCGGTCCTGCCGCTCGAATCGGCCGGGACCGCGGGCTACGCGCTCTTTTTGGCCATGCTCGGGCACCTCGTCGGGTGGCCCCTCGCGCGAGGTGGGTCGCAGCGCGTCGCCGACGCGCTCGTCGCGAGCGTCGTCGCGGCCGGTGGCGAGGTGCGCACGGGTCACGAGGTCACCGCGCTCGCGCAGGTCCCGACGAGCCGGGTGGTGCTCTTCGACCTCGCTCCGCGCCAGCTGCTGCGGATCGCGGGCGACCGGCTCCCGAGCCGCTACGCCCGCACGCTCCGCCGGTTTCGCCTCGGGCCCGGCGTCTACAAGGTGGACTGGGCCCTCGACGGGCCGATCCCGTGGCGCGCTCCCGATGTGCACCGCTCGGCCACGGTGCACATCGGGGGCACGCTCGACGAGGTCGCGGCGTCGGAGGCCGCAATCGGCCGCGGGCAGCATCCCGATCGCCCGTTCGTGATCCTCGTGCAGCCGTCGGCGTTCGATCCGTCCCGAGCTCCGACCGGTATGCGTACGGCGTGGGCCTACTGCCACGTTCCGAACGGGTCCGATCTCGACATGAGCGACGCGATCGAATCCCAAGTCGAGAGGTTCGCGCCGGGGTTCCGCGACCGCGTGCTCGAGCGGCACGTGATGAACACGGTCGCGATGCAACGACACAACGCCAACTACGTCGGCGGCGACATCGGTGGCGGCTCCGCCGATCTGCGGCAGTTGGTCGCCCGGCCCGCGCTCTCCCTGCACCCGTGGGCCACTCCCGCGCGCGGCGTGTACCTCTGTTCGGCCTCGACGCCGCCCGGCGCCGGTGTGCACGGGATGTGCGGCTGGCACGCCGCCGGCGCCGCGCTCCGTCGCGAGCTGCGCTGACGCCTACGACTCGGTGATCGTCACCTTGAAGATGTAGAGCGGGCGGGTGGGCTTTTGCGCCGCCGGGTCACTGCTGCTCGCATTCGGGTCGGCCAGCGAGCCCATCCTCGTTACCGCGTCGAAGCCCTTCGTCACCGTCCCGAGCTCCGAGTAGAGATACGGCGGGCCCCCGAGCGATTTGGCGCCGGTGGCGCTCAGGACCAAGAAGAACTGCGACCCGGTCGTGTCAGCGCCCGAGTTGGCCATCGCGACCGATCCAGCTTTGTACCCGTTCTTGGGCGGCTCCGTCGGCAGCTTGTATCCGGGGCCACCGGTGCCGTCACCCTTCGGGTCGCCACCTTGCACCACGAAGTCCTTGACGACGCGATGGAAGGTCAAGCCGTCGTAGAAGCCGTTCTTCGCGAGGAACACGAAGCTGTTGACGGTCTGGGGCGCCACCTTCGGATCAAGGGTGATGTCGAACGCTCCGCACGTGGAAGTGAAGTGCGCGACGTACGTCTTGTTGACGTCGATCGTCATCTTCGGCGTGGTCTTGTATGTCGGCTTCGGCGTGGTCTTGGGCACGGTCGAAACGCAACCGGCCGGGTACGCGATCGTTGTCGTCGTCGTGGCGGTCGTACTTGCGGCTTTCTTCTTCTTGTGGGTGGTCAGGGTGAGGATCGTGAGCGCCACCGCGAATACCACCACCGCAATGCCGGCGTTGCGCAGGGTGCGATTCCGGCGCTGCTTCTTGGCTTGGGCCTCGCGGGCCTCGCGCGCGAGGCGGGCGTTTTCCTTCTTGCGCTGGCGTTTGTCTGCGGTCGGCACGGCCGCTGAATGTACAGGGCGGCGAAAGGCTTCCGTGGTTCGCGGAGGCCGCCGGTAGCCTTGACGGCCGTGGCTCTCCTGGTTCAGAAGTTCGGTGGGACGTCGGTTGCCGACCCGGATCGCATCCGGGCCGTGGCCGATCACGTCGTGCGCACGCGCCGGGCGGGCACCGACGTGGTGGTCGTGGTGTCGGCCATGGGCAAGACCACCGACGACCTCGTGCGCCTGGCGAACGACGTCACCCGTCATCCCGGGGGTCGGGAGATGGACATGCTGCTCACCTCGGGTGAGCGCATCTCGATGGCCCTGCTCTCGATGGCGGTCGAGGATCTGGGGCAGCCCGCGGTGAGCTTCACCGGCAGCCAAGCGGGCATCGTCACCGATACCGAGCACGGGAAGGCCAAGATCATCGAGGTCCGGGGCGACCGCATCCGAGACGCGCTGGCCGAGGGCAAGGTTGCGATCGTCGCGGGCTTTCAGGGCGTGTCGACCGCGCGCGACATCACCACGCTCGGTCGCGGCGGGTCGGACACCACGGCGGTCGCGCTGGCGGCCGCGCTCGGCGCCGACGCGTGCGAGATCTACACCGACGTCGAAGGCGTCTATACCGCTGATCCGCGCATCGTGCCCACGGCGCGGAAGTTGGCGCGCGTCTCGTTCGACGAGATGCTCGAGATGGCAGCGACGGGGGGACGCGTGCTCGCGCTCCGGTCCGTCGAGTTCGCGCGCAATCACGAGGTGAAGGTGCACGTTCGTTCGAGCTTCACGTGGGCACCGGGAACCTGGATCACCGAGGAGGACGCGGCGATGGACGCGGTCGAAGCGATGGAGCAAGCGATCATCTCCGGTGTCACCCATGACACGGGTGAAGCCAAGGTCACCATCGAGAGGGTGCCCGACCGGCCGGGCATCGCGGCCACGATCTTTCGCGATCTCGCCGAAGCGGGCATCAACGTCGACATGATCGTGCAGAACGTCTCGAGCGCGGGTCACACCGACATCTCGTTCACCGTGCCGCGCGCCGATGTCGAGCGCACCGCCCAGTGCATGGAGAAGATCGTCGTCGACACCGAGTCGAGCGGTTTTCGTACCGACGAGCTCATCGGCCGCGTGTCGTTGATCGGCGCCGGTATGAAGACCCATCCGGGTATCGCCGCGAAGATGTTCGAGACGCTCGCCCACGAGGGCGTGAACATCGAGATGATCAGCACCTCCACGATCCGGATCTCGTGCGTGGTGGCCGAGGACGATGTCGAGCGAGCCGTGCGTTCACTGCACTCGGCGTTCGGTCTGGACAAGGAGTAGTCGTGCGAGTCGGTTTGATGGGTGCGACCGGCATGGTCGGCACCGAGATGCTGCGGCAGCTCGAATCACGTGCGTTCCCCCTGAGTGAGCTGCGCGCCTACGCCTCGCCCCGGTCGGCCGGTCGCAAGCTGGCGTTCAACGGTGGAGAGGTCGAGTGCGAAGTGCTCCGACCGGGCTGTTTCGACGGACTCGATCTCGTCATCGTCGACGTCGACGAGCCGCTCTCGGTCGAGTGGTCGCCGCAGGCCGTCGCGGCCGGCGCCAAGGTCATTGACAAGTCGTCCGCGTTTCGTATGGACCCCGACGTGCCGCTCGTCGTGTCCGAGGTCAATCCCGAGGACATGCGCAACATGGCGAAGGGCATCGCTTCGTGCCCGAACTGCATGACGTTGATCCCGGTCACCGCGATCGCGCCGCTGCACCGTGCGGCGCGGATCGACCGCATGGTCGTCTCGACGTACCAGTCGGTGTCGGGGGCGGGGCAGGTCGGGCTCGACGAGCTCGACGCGCAGTGGACGAAGCTCGACGGTCACGCCGAGCAATTGCGGCGCGCCGGGAGCCAGTCCGGCTTCCTCGTGCAGGGCGAGGTGTGGGACAAGCCGATCGCCGGCAACGTCATCCCGCTCGCCGGCTCGGTGAAGGAGCAGGGCTATACGTCGGAGGAGTGGAAGATGGTGCGCGAGTCGCGCAAGATCCTTCACGACGACGAGATCCGCTGCAGCGTTACGTGTGTGCGCGTGCCGGTGTACGTGGGGCACTCGGCGAGCATGAACCTCCGTTTCCACCGCCCGATGACGAAAGCCGAGGTCGTGGAATTGTTGCGCGACGCGCCGGGCGTGCAGCTGGTCGACGACGGTGACGGCTATCCGACGCCGCAAGAGAGCGCCGGGATCGATCCCGTGCTCGTCGGGCGCGTTCGCGAAGATCCGTCGGAGCCCGGATCGATCGACCTCTGGGTTGCCGGCGACAATCTGCGCAAGGGTGCGGCCCTGAACGGCGTGCAGATGGCGGAGCTCCTGCTCGATCTCTGAGTGGGCCGGTGGCGGCTGTGACGCCCGTCACGATGGGTCAACCCCGCCCGCCGTCCGGCCGACAACCGCGGCGATGAGTATCGGCGGCGTCTCGAGCAGCAGTTCCGCGGCGAGCTATCTCAGCTCGCCGGCGGTGCAGCTCGCCCAGTTCCAGAACACGGCGCTCTCGACGCTGCTCGGTGGTGCGTCGGGGGAGCCGAGCGACCTCACCTCGCTCACGCCGACCCTCGTCGCGAGCTCGCTGTATCAGCAGCCGGGTCTGCTCACGGGGCTGACGCAGTGGGACGGGAGCATGACCCCGGGCTCGCAGCGGACGGCGGCTCCGGTCGCGGGCTCGACGGCGGCCGTCCCGGCCGCGCCGGCGAATCCCACCCCGACGCCGATGTTCTCGTTCAACCCGTTCGACGAAGCATCGTGGTGGACCGACCCCACGGGGTCGACCGTCAACACCACCGCCTGATTCCGCGCCTCGACGCTCCGCCCGCGCTGGTCCGCGGGAGGTGGTCGGTCGGATCACTGTGTCGAGGAATCCTCGGGGGATTCCCCAAGACACGTTTGCGAGCAGGTGTCGATCTCGCGGTTCGCGTTCGTCGTAGGTGTGATCGGATGTCTACGAGGAGGAACCATGCGCTACATCATGCTGATCTGTGCGGACGAGTCGGGCGTGCAGGCGTTGAGCCCGGCCGAGGGCGAGACGATGCTCGGCGAGTACATGAAGTTCGGCGAGGAGATGACCAAGCGGGGGGTCTTGCAGACCGGCGAGCGGCTCCGCCCCACCACCGACGCCACGACCGTGCAGGTGCGTGACGGCGAGGTGATCACCTCCGACGGCCCCTTCGCCGAGACCAAGGAGCAGATCGGCGGCTTCTACGTGGTCGACTGCGAGGACCTCGACGAAGCCATCGAGATCGCGGCCAAGATCCCGGGCTCGCGTGTCGGCACGATCGAGGTGAGGCCGGTCTGGGAGATGTAAGCGGACGGTCCGACGGCCAATCCGGGGCGCAAGCCGCGGTCGCCGCGGCGTTCCGCTCGGAGTGGGGCCGCGTCGTCGCGACCCTCATCCGAGTGACAGGCGACTGGGACCTGGCCGAGGAATGTGCCCAGGATGCTTTCGCGCGAGCCCTCGAGCGGTGGCCGCGCGACGGCATCCCGCGCAATCCCGGCGCGTGGCTCACCACCACCGCGCGCAACGGCGCCGTCGACCGTATGCGGCGTGCCGTGCGCGGAGTCGCCAAGCTCGAGGAGGTTGCGGTGCTGTCCCCGCCCGACGACTCCGGCGCCGGCGACGCCGACGCCGAGGACGACCTCGGCGACACCGGCATCGAAGATGATCGCCTGCGGTTGATCTTCACCTGTTGCCATCCCGCGCTCTCGCGGGAGGCCCAGGTCGCGTTGACGCTGCGCACGCTCGCCGGTCTCACCACCACGGAGATCGCCCGAGCCTTTCTCGTCCCCGAGCCGACGATGGCGCAGCGCCTGGTGCGGGCGAAGCGCAAGATCCGTAATGCCGTCATCCCGTACCGCGTGCCGCCCGCCTACATGCTCCCGGAACGCACGGGTTCCGTTCTGGCGGTCCTGTACCTGTTGTTCAACGAGGGCTATTCGGCAACAGCTGGCGCCGAGCTCGTCCGCATCGGGCTGTGCACCGAGGCCATACGGCTCGCGCGCACGCTCGTGTCGCTGATGCCGGACGAGCCCGAGGCCGTCGGCCTCCTCGCGTTCCTCCTCCTCACCGATGCCCGCCGCGCGGCCCGGCTCGACGCGGCCGGCGACCTCGTCTCGCTCGAGGAGCAGGACCGGTCGCGTTGGGACGCTGAAATGATCGCGGAAGGGCTCGAGCTCGTCGACGCCGCGCTACGCCGCCGACGGCCCGGTCCCTATCAGGTGCAAGCCGCGATCGCGGCGTGTCACGCGCAGGCGCGCGACTCGAAACTGACCGATTGGGTCGAGATCGCCGCGCTCTACGACGAGCTGGCGCGGATGGTGCCGACGCCCGTCGTCGAGCTGAACCGCGCGGTAGCGATCGGTATGGCCGACGGTCCCGAGGCAGGGCTCAGGCTCGTCGACGCGCTCGCAGCTTCGGGCGCACTGTCGGGCTATCACTTGCTGTCGGCCACGCGCGCCGATTTGCTACGACGGCTCGACCGCCGCGACGACGCGGCCGACGCGTACCGTGAGGCATTGGTGCTGACCGCGAACGACGCGGAACGTCGCTACCTCACACGGCGGCTGACCGAGTGCCGCCCGACTCGATGAGGTACGAGAGCCCGCAGAGTTCGAGCAAGCGGTAGAGCACCCGCGGCGGCGATCGCAACGTGAACTCGCGGTGCTGGGCTTCGAGCGACGCGCGTCTGCGCACCAACGTGCCGATCCATCCGGCGCCCATGAACTCGACACCGGCCAGGTCGACGACGACGTCGGAGTCGTCTCGGGCGATCGCGTCGTCGAACGTGGCGATCAGCGAGTTGAGCGCGGCTGCGTCGAACTCCCCTTGCAGCGCGACGATCGTGTGACCGCTGTCGCTCGACTCGACGTGTCGGGAAACGACGACGTGAGGCTGGTGGATCACGTCATATCTGTGGGAAACCGTTGCCGCCATACGAGACTCCCAAGCACTGGATGCGAATGCAATGCGCTACCGGGGTCTGGAGCAACGCTCCCGGAACCTGCCACTCGCCAGGTACCCGCACGGAAGGGGGCTGTCGCCGTGTCGCTATCGACGGTACCCGCTCTGGACTCACTGTCAAGTGAGATCATCCCGATTTCGACCGGAACCGGGATCGGGATCGGCGCCCGGTTCCCGGCGCCCGGCCCTATCCGTCGACGGGGACGGACGCTGCTGATCGGGCGAGTCCCTGACGAATTCGGCGACACGTTGGCGCGAAATGCCGAACAACGACCCAATGCGCTCCATCGACAGTCCCTCCGCGTAGAGCGCACGCGCTTCGGCGCGCTGGAGGCGACCGGCGGCCTCCACCAAATCGCTCAGGCTCTCGCGGGCTCGCTCGACGATCAGCGGCGGAATCTCGGCGGGGACGATCTCCGAATACGGAACGCCTTGGTCTCGCAACTCGCGGATCGACTCGGCCCGCTGCAAGATCCGCTCCCGCTCCCGGCCGATCGTTTCCATGACGTCGAGCAGGCCATCGATGCCGTCGAGAACTGGGTCATCGCCCGACAACGTCACTGCACGGGTGTCGAGATCGCGCTCACCGACGGGGCCCCCGGACGGGCGCGGGTCTGCTGGCACCGGACCAACCTAACGCAACCTCACCTGCCGCAACACCCCTTGCGGCAAGGGGTGTTGCGCGCTACCCTGCGCCGCGGCGGGCGATGGGACGCGGATCTCGTCGGACGAGAGGTTCGCAGCGGAGGCGAGGTCGTAGAAGATGTCGAGGCACACTGACGCGCCGCCGAACGATCTCGCGCGTTGCTCGGACGGCATGCCGTGACCTCCGAGAGCGTGGCATCGGCCGACTTCGACGAGGTGGACATCCTCGGATATCAAGATATCGACGAGCGGAGATCGCGGGCCCGGCGCTCGGGGAGCCTGCGGCCGGCGCATCTGGCGACGATCTGTATCACGACGTTTCGCAGACCTCTCGGGCTCACTCGCGTGCTCGAAGCCATCAGAGATCTCGAAGTTCCCGAGGGCTGGGAGCTCGAGGTGGTGGTCGTCGACAACGACGCGGCAGGGACCGCGCGCGCTGCGATCGAGCCGATCGCGAATCTCGAGGTGCGTCACGTCGTCGAACCCGTCCGAGGCATCTCCCAAGCCCGGAACCGGGCGATCCGCGAAACGCGCGGCGCGTCATGGGTCGCGTTCCTCGACGACGACGAGTGGCCCGATACGAGATGGTTGCGACGCTTGGTCGACGTGCAGGCCGAGACCGGCGCAGATGTCGTCATCGGTCCGTCCGTGCCAACGTTCGAACTGGATCCCCCGGTATGGATTCGCGACGGCAAGTTCTTCGAACGCACACGCCTGCCGACTGGCACACCGATTCCGTTCTGGCTCGCACGAACCAGCGGGGTACTGATACGGCGTACGTGCTTCGAGGCTCTCGGAGAAGAGCCCTTCGACGAGCGTTTCGCACTCGCCGGCGGCGAGGACCTGCATTTCTTCGAGAAGGCGCAACGGCGCGGCGCCCTGATCGTGTGGGTCGATGACGCGATCGTCAACGAGTTCGTTCCGGCCACGCGATCGAACGCACGCTGGGTGATCCTTCGATCCTTCCGAACGGGGAACTCACGAAGCCTCACCTTGTCGCTCGAAGGCGCCGGTCGGGCTCGACGATCCAAACGGGCGCTGCGGGGAGCCGTTGATATCGGCATCGGAATGGCACTACTCGTCATGTCGCGAGACAAGGCACACGGGATGATCGGCATCGCCCGATCAGCGCTCGGCCTTGGGCTCGTTGCCGGAGCAATCGGCATTCGCTACGACGAGTACACGGTTACCCACGGCAGATAACACCGGCTCCGGTGCCGCTCGCGGCGCCTCGTCGGCGGCTCGCAGATATCCGGGGATGGACGGAATCGGTGTGGGCCTCGGCAGTCAGTCGCCGTACCGGCGCTGACCTGCGGAAACCGAGT